>NZ_CP192049.1:4800000-7200000 GCF_050942265.1 Kribbella sp. CA-253562
GGCACCTGGGTGCCGTAGGAGTTGATCGTGGGTTCACCCGGCTTCGCCGGACGACCGCCCTCGTTGCTGACGTAGAGCTTCGACCCGACCTGGATCAGGTCGCGCGGAGCGTTGCCCACGGCCCAGCTCTGCTTGACGGTGCCGGAGGCCGCGTCGATCGCGACCACCCGGTTCTGGCCGTTCACCGCGGAGTACACGGTCGAACCGTCCGCCGAGAACACGGCCTCGCCGACCAGCGCCTGCTTGGCGCCGTCGGCGGCGATCGTGACGAACGTCGGGTCGGCGAGCGAGCCGTCCGGCTTCACGGTGAACCGGCGGTAACCGTCAGCCTGGCCCAGCCACAGCTGCGAGCCGTCGGGCGAGTACGTCGGGCCTTCCTGGCCGATGTCGTTGCCGGGGATGCGCAGGTCCGCCGCGGCGTTGTTGCCGACGTACTGCTGCACCTTCCAGTTCTTCAGGTCGACGATCGCCAGCGCCATCCCGCCGTCGGTGATCGACGCGGCCAGGTGGCTGCCGTCCGGGCTGACCGTCGACGACATGATCTTGCCCTGCTGGAGGACAAGCCGGTCGCCGAGCGGGGCGAGGTACTGGTCGCTGGGCAGGACCTGGCCGTCAGCGGTGACCTGGCCGACCTGGTCGGTTCCGAACTGCTGGGTGGAGGCGACGGCGGTACCGGCGAGGGCGACCGCGAGCGCGGTCGTTCCCGCCGTCACCACGGTCGTTCGCCGGCTGATGCGCCGGCCGAGAAGACCGCGACGGCTCTTCTCGGCACGCCTGCGGCGTGTTACCTGCATGGGGTTGGTCCCTTCAGGGGGTGGACGGAAGCAGCTCGACGGAACCGTCGAACTGCCAGAGCGGATTCGGTTCGTCGCCGCCCGGAGTCCGGACCAGGAAGTAGCCGTTCACTTCCTTCGGCCCGTCTCCGTCGGCGACGTACCGGCCGACCGGATTGATGTCGAGTTGGTAGATGGCCGAGCCCGCGGCCGCGACGCCTGGCACGTGCCAGCTCACGACGCACCGCCAGTCGTTGCCCGGGCCCTGCGCCGCGACCTGGTCGCCGCCCTTGGTGCAGGCGGCCGAGGTCTGCAACTGCTGCTCGGTGACGCCCGGCCGGTTGAGCTGCGCGGTCTGCAGGCGGTAGAGATGCGCGAACTCGGTCGCCAGCGCCCGCTGCACCTTGTCCTGCTCGATCCCGGAACCGGTCGCGCCCGTCACCGGCGCGACGACCAGCGTGGTGATCCCGAACAGCACCGCGAGCGGCAACGCACCGACGAGGATCGCGCGGCGGCCGGAGCCGTCGTGGGCCGGGTTGGTGAAGTCCCGGCGTACGAAGAGGTGGTAGGCCAGGGCGGTCGCGACAGCGGCCCACGCGAGGCTGACCACGACGCCGATCAGCATCGGCTTCAACTGGGCGGGTCCGGTGAACAGCCCGTTCCAGCTGATGAAGCCGTAGCCGGGCAGGGCGAGCCGGACCGCGACCGGAACCGGCAGCATCTGGACGATCTGCATCGCCAGAGCAACCAGGGCCGGAAGCAACAGTCCCATCGGAGACCGGCCGAGCGCGACCGAACCCAGCAGGCCGATCGCCGCCAGCGCCAGCGTCGGCGCGAGAGCGCAGGCCCAGGCGAGCAACACCTTGCCCGCGGCGTCACCCGGCGAGAGCAGATGGCCGTCGAGGCCGATCAACGAGCGGTTGCCGACGACCGCGACGCCACTGATCGCACTCGACACCACCAGCCCGACGACCAGCAGCAGGATCACCGTGAGACTGGCGAGCGCCTTCGACGCGAAGATCCGCCGCGGTGACCGGACGGCGACCAGCAGATGGCGCCAGGTGCCGAGCCGGTCCTCGGACGCGAACACGTCACCGGCGACCAGCGAGGTCAGCAACGGCAGTGCCCACGAGCCCGAGAACCCGAGCAGTACCAGCGGTCCGGCCCAGCCCGTGGCGTGCATCCAGCGGCCGAAGAGAGTGTCGACCGGCAGTGAGGCTTGCCGGCTCACCACGGCGACAAATACCGCCGGCGCCAGCCAACAGGCCACGACCAGCAGGCGGACCCGCCACTGCGACAGCAGCTTGACGAGCTCGAAACGGTAGCCCCGGGCCACCGAAACCCGAGCCAGCACAGGCGTCTCGGCCACGATCGCGGTCATCGATCGGTCTCCGCATCGATCGAGGTCTGTTCAGTGAGGGCGAGGAACGCGGCCTCGAGCGGCGACACCACCGGGGCCAGCTCGCGGACCGCGATGTCGGCCTGAACGAGCCGCTTCACCAGGACGTCGAGAGCCGGGACCGCCGCGGCGACCACGAGGACGTCGTGCTCGTCGACGATCCGCACTCCGGCGGTCTCACCGGCGACGGTGCGCGCGGCGCCCGGGTCGGAGGTGATGATCCGGTACCCGAGTTCGTCGTTCTCGTTGGCCAGCTTGGCCAGCGGGCCGGAGAACGCGACGCGCCCGGTGGACAGGATCGTCACCTCGGAGCACAGCGCCTCGACGTCGTCCATCCGGTGGCTCGACAGGATCACCGCTGTCCCCTCCGCGGCCAGCCGGGTCAGTACGCCGTACACGTGCTGCTTGCCGGCCGGGTCGAGACCGTTCGACGGTTCGTCGAGGATCAGCAGCCGGGGTTTCGTCAGCAGGGCCGCCGCGAGGCCGAGACGCTGGCGCATGCCGAGCGAGAAGCCGCGGGTGCGGTCGTCGGCGACCTCGGTGAGGCCGACCTGGTCCAGCACGTCGTCGATGCCCAGCGCCGGCGCGCGGCCACCGCGCAGTGCCGCCAGCGCCGCGAGGTTCTGCCGTGCGGTCAGGGACGGGTAGAGCCCGGGGCCGTCGACGAAGCCCGCGACTCCTTCGGGCACCGCGAGCGCGCGGCCCACCGGCGTACCGAGGATTTCCAGCGCTCCGCTGTCGGCGACGGCCAGGCCGAGCAGCAGCCCGAGCAGCGTGGTCTTTCCCGCGCCGTTGGGTCCGACGAGTCCGTGCAGCTGACCGGCCGGCACCGTGAGTTCGACGCCGTCGAGCGCGACCACGTCACCGAAGCACTGCCTGATCCCGCGAGCCCGGACGGCGAGCGGAGTGTCCATGGTGGCCTTCCTGGCGAGTTCCTTGACCAGGAAACATTAGGCACGAATACATCTGCCAGCGGGAACGGACAGTTGAACAACGAACGAACAGCCTGGTGCGCGTCAGCCGGCGTGCAGGGCCCGCACCGCGAAGTCGGTCAGCTCGTCGGCGTAGGCCTGGTCGAACCGGTGCGTGCGCAGGATCCATCGGTGGTAGATCGGGCCGAAGATCAGCTCGACGGCGACGTCCAAATCGATGCCATCGGCAACTTGTCCGGCCCGCTGTGCCGACTCCAGCCGGCGCTTCGTGGCGGCCAGCTGCGGACCGAGCATCCGGGTCATCACCTGCTCGCTGAGCGCCGCGTCCTGCTGCATGTCGATCATCAGCGCGCGCAGTGTCGCGGACGTGGACTCGTCGGCGAACTCGGCGATCGTCGCCCGCAGCACCACGCGCAGGTCCGCGGTCAGGTCGCCACTGTCGGGCCACTCGACGTCGGGCTGCTCAGCAGCCAGGGCATCGAGCACGACGGCACCTTTGGACGGCCACCACCGGTAGATCGTCTGCTTGCCGACCCCGGCCCGGGCCGCGATGCCCTCGATCGAGGTCTTGGCGTAGCCGAGCTCGGCGACCGACGCGGCGGTCGCGGTCAGGATCGCGGTGCGGGCCCGGTCGCTGCGCCGGCGCTGGTCTGGACTTCTCATGAACGAGACGATACGGTCCGTCTCGTTGAGATTCAAGCGAGAGGAACACCGCATGCGACTGTGGTTCATCACCGGAGCGGGCCGAGGGCTCGGCCGGGCCTTCACCGAGGCGGCACTGGAGCACGGCGACCGCGTGGTCGCGACGATCCGGCAGGACGGCGTACTCGACGAGCTGGTCAAGCAGTACGGCGACCAGCTGGTCCCGCGCCGGCTCGACGTCGCCTCCCGGGCCGAGGTCGACGCCGTGGTCGCGGACGTCGTGGCGACGGTCGGTACGCCGGACGTCGTGGTGAACAACGCCGGCTACGGCTTGGTCGGCGCGATCGAGGAACTGTCCGAGGAGGAGATCCGGGCGCAGTTCGACGTGAACTTCTTCGGCGCGGTCTGGGTCACCCAGGCGGTGCTGCCGCACCTGCGGGCCCGCGGATCCGGGCGGATCGTGCAGGTCTCCAGCGTCGGAGCGGTCGGGCATCTGCCGTTGTTCGGCGCCTACAACGCGACCAAGTGGGCGCTCGAAGGACTGAGCGCCGCACTCGCGGCCGAGGTCGCGCCGCTCGGCATCGGCGTTCACCTGCTGCAGCTGGGCGGTTTCGCCACCGACTGGTTCGGTTCGAGCATGCGCTTCACCACGGCGGACCCCGCGTACGACGCCACCCGGGAGGCGATCATGGGCATGCCGGGCTACCCGACCGCGGAGATGCTCGCCGCGGCCGAACCGTCCGGCGAGGAGTCCCCCGCCGTCGCGGCGAAGGCCCTGCTCGCCTTCCTGGACGAGCCGGAACCCGCGCTGCGCAAGATCATCGGCACCGGAGCCCACGACATGGTCGAACTTGCGCTGGAGCAGCGTCGCGACGACTACCGCCGCGACCCGGCGTTCACCTGGCCCGGATAACCCGGCACGTTTCACGGCTCAGGGCGAAGACTGCCGCAGCTTCGTCAAGGCCGCCTCGTCCAGCGGTTGCCCGGACCGGTGCGCGGCGTACAGGGCGGCGCCGATCACCGGGCTGTACAACGGCGTCCGCAGGTCGTAGTCGTGATCGAGCCCGGCCACCGCGTCGGTGAACTCCCGCAGTACTTCCGGAGCCGTGAGGACCCCACCCGAGTACGACACCGGAACCCTTGCAGAGGAAGGGAATCCGAGGCCTTCCCGCGTAGCCTCCACCAGCCGGACGAGCTCGGCCGCGGCATCCCGCAGGATGCCCGCCGCGGCCGAGTCACCTGCTGTCGCGGCCTCGACGACCTGTCGCGACAGCGCCGCGACAGCACGCCGGCTGCCGTGCCAGCGATTCAGTACGACGTCGACCAGGTCGAGATCGGACGCGAGGCCGAGGTGCCCACGCAGTACGTCGAGCAGCGGTCCGGCCGGCAGCCGCCCGTCGCTCATTTGCGAGAACGCCTGCAAGCCCCGCACGCCGATCCAGTAGCCGGATCCCTCGTCACCGAACAGCTCACCCCAACCGCCGACGCGGACACCCGTCTCCCCGCGCCGGCCGTAGGTCATCGACCCGGTTCCGCTGATCACGTTGATCCCGTCGGCCAGCGCGAGCGAACCCGCCCACCCGCACACCATGTCGTTGCCGCAGCTGTACCGGTCGTGCCCGAGCACGGCGCTGGGTGCAGCGTCGAGCTCGGGCAGGTCGGCACTCACTTCGCCGTACGCCGGAAGGCCGAAGAACGCCGAGGTGATCTCGGCCGGCTCGACCCCGGCGGCGGCGCAGACGTCCGGTACGGCGTCGGCGAGCACCCGCCGGACCAGGGAGACGCCTTCGCCGTCGCTGGAGTCGAGGTAGTAGCAACTGGGCGCCTCGGCGGTCGCCAGCACCTCGCCGCCGTCGGAGACCAGGCACAGCGCCGTACCGGATCCACCGCCGTCGACGCCGAGCCAGACGCTCACCGCGGCAGCGGGTGGATGGTCACGCCCTGGACGACGCGGTTGACCTCGCCGTCCGGGAACGGGTTGTCCGGGGTCCGGCCGAGCTGGATCGAGAACCGCAGCGCGAGCAGCTGCGCGATCACCACGAACGGCAACGCCAGGGCCGCGTCGTCGACCTCGGTCAGCCCGTCGATCCGCCAGGTCTCCGGCCCGCCGTTCGAGCTGCAGGCGCCGATCACCAGGACGTTCTCGGCGCCGATCGCCGCCCGGAGTTCCTCGGCGATGTCGAGGTCGTACTGCCGGGTGTAGCTGTCGTTGGACAGGTAGACAACCGCGAGCGTGCCCTCCTTCAGCACGGCCTTCGGACCGTGCCGAAACCCGAGGGCGGTGTCGTAGTAGCTGACCACCGCACCCGCGGTCAGCTCGAGCAACTTCAACGCCGACTCTCTGGCCAGTCCACCCAACGGACCACTGCCGAGATAGACGACGCGGTCATAGCCGTTGGCGGTGAGCCGGGCCAACTCGTCCGCCTTGGCGAGGACCTGCTCGGCCGCCGCGGCGAGCCGCTCGGCCAGAGCGGCGTCCTGCGCCGGGGCAAGTGCCAGCCAGGCCGTCAGCACCATCGACGTGAAACTGGACGTCATCGCGAAGCCTCGGTCGTTGGTTGCTGAGGGCATCAACAGGACCAGGGACCCGGCGGCCTGCTGGTGCTCGCGCGCGAGCCGGCCGTCGGCGTTGCAGGTGATCACCAGCTGGTGCACCGACTGCAGGCACTGCGTGGCCAGCTGGGTCGCGGCGACACTTTCCGGGCTCTCGCCGGAGCGCGCGAACGAGACCAGCAGTGTCGGCACGTCCTCGGCGAACATCTCCCGGGGGTTCGACACGATGTCGGTCGTCGCGACCGCATCGACGCGGCGCCGCAGTGCACGCGACAGCGCCGGCGCCAGGATCTCCCCGGCGAACGCCGACGTACCGGCGCCGGTCAGGACGATCCGAAGGTCCGGCCGGGCGAGCAGCGGGTCGAGGAACTTCGCAACCTCGTCCGCTCGGCCGGCCAGCAGCCCGGCGGCCTCGCGCCAGACGGCCGGCTGCTGCATGACCTCGCGGTAGGTGGCCAGCGAACCGAGGTCCTCGGTGCCGATCGCCGCGGTCGAAACGCCGGTCATGCGGCGGCCTCCGTCGCGGTGAAGCGGCTCATCGCCGATCCGTGCGCCTCGATCGCGTCGTCGAGGATCTTGGTCGCGACATCGAGTCCACTGACCAGAGGGTCGAGCGTCAGCGCCTGCAACGCGAGCGAGCGATCGCCGGTCAGGGCGGCCTGGACGGTGATCTCCTGCTGGTGCGCCCGCGCGGTCAGGACCGCGGCGATCGCGTCCGGCAGGGCGCCCACGCCGAGCCCGGTGATGCCCGCGGCACCCACCACGGCCGGGACCTCGACGACCGCGGTCGGCGGCAGGTTGCTGATCTTGCCCTCGTTCGGCAGGTTCACCGCCAGCTCGACGTGGTCGTTGCCGGTGACAAGCGCTTCGGCGATCGCCACCAGCCGCTCGGCCTCCTGGTTGTCCGTGCTCGGCAGCGGCGCCTTGCCGTCGGCCTGCGCGTGCAGCAGCTCCCAGAGATCGTCCTTCTCGCCGATGTACTCCATGGTGGCGTCACGCCCACCCTGCAGTCCCCAGGGCAGGTCCTTCTCGTCGGCCGGTCCCCCGTCCGCGGCCCGCAGGTAGTGGCCGAAGAACTCGGCGACGTGCCGGTCACCCGGCGCCGGGTACAGCCCGTAGGTCCGCATCAGGTCCGCCGACACCGGCAGGTGAACGCCCTCGTCCCGGGTGGACTCGGCGTCGATACCACCCGCGCGCTCCGCGACGGCCTTGCGCAGCAGCGGGTAGAGGTCCTCGGCGCCGCGCCGCAGGTCGAGCATCCAGCACAGATGGTTCAGCCCCGCGAAAACGGCGTGCACCTCGTCCGCCGGTACGCCGAGGTCGGCGGTCAGCTTGGACAGCGTGTGCATCGTGCCGTGACACAGCCCGACCGCCTGGACCCCCGTCTGCGACGTGATCGCCCGGACGTTGGCGGTCAGCGGGTTGGAGTAGTTGATCATCTGCGCCTCGGGCGCCAGATCGGCCACGTCGCGGGCGATGGCGACCAGCTCGGGCACGTGACGCAGCGCCCGCAGCACGCCGCCCGGCCCGACGCTGTCGCCCACCGTCTGCGCGATTCCGTACCGGGCCGGCACCTCGACGTCGGCGCGCCAGCCCGCGGCGGCACCGACCGCGATCGTCGTCGTGACGAAGCGCGCGTGCGGCAGGGCCTCGCGGCGGTCGACGTGCGGCACGAACGTCAGCTCGGCGCCCTGCTCGGCGGCGATCCGCCGGCCCACCCGGGCCATCGTCTCGGCGGCCTCACCGAACAGGTCGACCAGGTGGACTGTCCAGCCGTCGAACGTCCGGGACGACGCCAGATCGGTCATCAGGCCCGGTGTGAACACCGTGCTGCCCGCGCCGATCAGGACGATCGAGTTCTCACTCACTTGGGTTCCTCTCGAAAAAGATCACTTGGTCGAGCCGGCCAGCAGGCCGTTGACGATGTAGCGGTTGAACGCCAGCGCCAGCACCGCCGGGACGATGATCGCCAGCACACCGGCGGCGTTCAGCAGCGTCGACGGCACCACGTGCCGGCCCTGCAGGGAGGCGATCACGACGGTCAGCGGCTGGGTCGACAGGTCGCTGGACAGCACCAGCGGGAACAGGAACTGACCCCACGCGAACAGGAACGTGATCAGCGCGGTCGAGATGATGCCCGGACGCGCCAGCGGCAGCAGCAGGTGCCACAGCACCTGCAGCCGGTGGGCGCCGTCCACCAGCCCGGCCTCCTCGATCCCGCTCGGCAGGCTGGCGAAGTAGTTGTGCAGGATCCACGTTGCCAACGGCAAGAATCCGGAGACGTAGACCAGCACGATGCCGGTGTAGGTGTTCACCAGCCCGAACGTGCTCATGATCCGGTACAGCGGGATCAGCGTCGTGTACGCCGGGAACGCCATCGTCGCGATCACCGCGTAGAACAGCACGGTCTTGCCGCGGAAGTGCATCCGGGCGAACGCGTACGCCGCCAGCGTGGCCAGCAGCACGGTCACCACCGTCGCCGCGCCGCACTCGATCACGATGTTCAGCGTCGAGCGCCGGATTTGCGCCGGCACGTCACCGTCCCCGCTGAGCAGCGTGGCGTAGTTCTGCCAGGTCGCGTTGGTCGGCAGGTAGTGCGCGGGCTTAGCCCGGGCGTCGGCCTCGGTCTGCAGGCTGGTCTTGATCGCCCAGTAGATCGGCACCAGCGACCACAGCAGGATCATCGCCACGCCGACTCCGCGCAGCCCGCCGGTCCGCCGCTTCACAGCTCGACCCTGCGGTAGACCAGGCGGATCACGCCGAGCGAGATCACCAGCGTGACGAGTGTGATGAGCAGCGACAACGCGTATCCCCCACCGAAGTCGAGATCCTGGAAACTGATGAAGTAGGTCTGCATGGTCACCGAGGCGCCGGTGTTCGCGGCACCGTTCAGCACGTACGGCTGGTCGAAGACGTTCAGCGTCGCGATCACGGCCTGCACCATCGTGACCGCGATGCCGGGCCGGGCCAGCGGCAACGTGATCCGCAGGAACGCCGACCACGGCGTACAGCCGTCGATCTGGGCGGCCTCGTACAACTCGTCCGGTATCAGCTGCAGCACGGCGAGGATCAGCAGTACCGACAGCGGCGCGATCTGCCAGACCTGGACCAGCTCGATCAGCGTGATCGTCAGCAACCGGTTCTGCCCGAGCAGGACCGCGTTGCCGTCACTGAGGTGCAGGGTCGACAGCACGCTGTTGATCAGGCCCGCGTTCGGGTCGAAGATGCCCGTCCACAGCACACCACCGACGGCGCCGGGCAACGCCCACGGCAGGATCAGCACGGCGATGACCAGGCTGCGCCCGCGGAACGGCTTCTGCAGTACGACGGCCGCACCGATGCCGATGATCGTGGACAGCGCCACGCCGACCACGACGTAGAACACGGTGTTGCCGATGCTGCCGTAGACGGCCTTGTCGCCGGCCAGCCGGACGAAGTTGCCGAAGCCGTCGAACCGGGTCGGCGGGTCGAGCGCGTCGACCCGGAAGAACGACTGCACGACCGTGGTCACCGCCGGCACCAGCGCCAGCAGGGCGATGAAGATCATCACCGGCGCGATCAGCAGGTAGGGCAGCAGGTCGACCCGGGACCGGCGGACCGGCGCCGACCCGGGCGCCGGTCCGGCCGGAGGCGACGGCGGCTGTGCCGTCGCCCGCGGCTGGGCCGTCGAGGAACTCGCGGTCACGACCCGGACGCCAACTGGTTCGCGGTGTCGCTGATCGCCTTCATCGCCTGCTCCACCGACATCGAGCCGGTCGCCGCCGCGTGCAGATTGGTGTACACGGCGTTGGAGAACTTCGGGTACCACGAGGGCGCGCCGCCCTCGAAGACCGGCTTCGAGCCCTCCAGCATCGGCTCCAGGTCGGCGCCGCCGATCAGGTTGCCCTTGGCGGTCATCAGCTTCACCGCGGACAGGTGCGACGGCAACGGGTAGCCCGGCATCGTCTTGTCCGGGCCGTTCACGCCGGAGAAGTCGGCCTGCTGCTCGGTGGCGGTGAACCACTCGATGAACTTCGCGGCCGCGTTCGGGTACTTGGCCTTCTCGGGGATGCCGATGCCGTCGGGGTTGCTGAGGTTCGCGGCCGGCCCGCTGACGCCCGGGGTCTTGATGTACTTCACCTTGCCGACCACCGACGAGGACTCCTTGATGCCGTACAGGGTGCCGACCGTGCCGGAGTAGTCGGAGAAGGTGCTCGCGACGACGCCCTTGGCCATCAGCGTCTGCTGCCCCTGGGAGTCGGTGACGTTGATGTTGCCGGGCGGGACCAGCCCGGACTTCAGCGCGTCCACCATCCACTGGGCTGCCTTGTAGCCGGCCGTGTCCGGGGTGGAGAACTGCGGCTTGCCGTCCTTGTCCAGCACCGAACCGCCGAACGCGTTGGTCGCCTCGTACCAGTACGTCGACAGGCCCTCCGCCGCGGCGAACGGGATGTTCAGCGGGTACTGCACGATGCCCTTGGACTTGATCGTGCGCAGCGCGTTCGTGTACTCGTCCATCGTTGCCGGCGCCGGGTTCACCCCGGCCTTCTGGAACATCTCGGTGTTCACCGTCGTCACCATGATCGAGGCGTCGTACGGGATGCCGACCACGTGACCGTCGCTCTTGAACGACGCGAGCTGCGGGACGTCGGCCTCCATCGCCGCGGTGTCGACGTAGTCCTCCATCGGGAAGTACCAGCCGAGCTTGCCCAGCTGCCCGACCCGGGACCAGTCCACGTTGGTCGCGTCGGCGAAGTAGGTGTTCGCGGTGGCCGCGGCGGAGATCTTGTTCTGCAGGCTGTCCCAGTCGAGGTTCACCCAGTTGACCGTGATGCCGGTCTGCTTCGTGAACGCGTCGAGTGCGGCCTTGGGCGGCGGGTCGGAGGCGAGCGCGACGGTGATCGTCACCCCGGTGGTCTCGGTCGAGCCGCCGCTGGCCTTCCCGTCACCGCCGCCACCGCAGCCCGCGAGCACCAGGGCCAGACCGGTGAGTCCGGCGACCAGCGCGGTGCGCCGTCGCGGCGGGGCGATTCGTGTTCCAGTCCGGCGTCTGATCCTGAGCATGGCTTCTCCAGGGGGTAGCGGTTGACGCGCATCTGCGCATCCCAGCGCTTGAATTTGACGCGAACGTAGTTGGATGAGCAAAACTGGTCAAGGAATTCGAATACATGCGCAGAATATTGATCAAGTGCGCAAAAGTTGCTCAGAGAGGGGTTGCTACAGTGCGAGTCGTGCGCAAGGCAGAGCGGCTGAGTTCGATCCTCGACCAGGTCGGTGAACGCGGGCGGGTGGACGTCGCCGAGCTGGCCGCCTCGCTGGGGGTGTCCGGCGCGACGATCCGTCGCGACCTGCAGTCCCTGAGCCGCAACCAGCTCCTGGTCCGGACCCACGGCGGGGCGACCGCCAACGCCTCCGGTGACGAGGTTCCGACCAGGGTCAAGGCGGCCCTGCACCAGCGCGAGAAACGCACCATCGGCCGCGCCGCCGCGGCATTGATCGAGGACGGTGCCGTGGTGGGCATGACCGGCGGCACCACCGTGCTCGAGCTGGCCCGCGCCCTGTCCGAGCGGCGCGGCATCACGGTGGTCACCAACGCGATCAACATCGCCGCGGAACTCACCGGCCACGCGGGAATCCGGCTGGTGGTCGTCGGCGGGATCGCGCGGCCGTCGTACGAGCTGGTCGGTCCGGCGGCGGAGGCGATGCTGTCGAACTACCACCTCGACGTGGCGTTCATCGGCGTCGACGGCCTGACGCCGGAGGAGGGCTGTACGACGTACGACGAGATGGAGGCGCAGACCGATCTGGCCTTCCTGAGCCGCGCGCGGCGCAGCGTGGTGGTTGCCGACAGCACCAAACTCGGACGGGTCACGTTCGCCCGGATCAGCCTGCTGTCCGGCGTCACCGACATCGTCACCGACCGGGGCGCGTTGCCCGAGCAATTGGCCGCGTTGCGGCAGGCCGGCGTCCAGGTGACCGCGGTCTGAGGCGGGGCTCCCGGGCCCTGCGCGGAGGTCTGCACGGTTGCGCAATTAGTTGCGCAAGCGTCGGATCTTCTTGACCGTCGTTGTTCACGAAGTTACGTTCTGGTCCTCATCGCGCAGTTTTGCGCGACTCACGCGCACTGTGCGCACCCTGCTTCCACCTCCGTCCAGAGGGAGCTCAGATGACCGAGATGCAACGGCGAACCGTGCTGAAAGTCGCCCTGGGAGGCGCCGGCCTGGCCGCGCTGCCCGCTCTGACCGCAACCGCCGGCGCGACCGCGGCGGCGACCCCACCGAAGCCCGGACCCGAGTTCGTCGGCGTCGGCGACCAGTCCATCACCCTGGAGTTCGACGACCGGCTGCGCAGCCGGGTCGCGGTCCAGGGCACCACCGTGACGCGCTTCGACGCGAGCGAAGCCCTGCTGCTGGGCGACTCCGCCGTCGAGGACTTCACCTACCGTGGGCATCGCACCCGCCCGATCCGTCATTCCCGCCACGGCGAGGGTGTCCAGGTCACCATCCAGGGCGACTCCACCTCGGGGGTGCGCAAGACGGTCGAGCTCACGTCGTACGAGCGGCTGACCGGGATGACCGTGATGCAGGTGACCTACGCGAACCTGTCGCACCGTTCGCTGGCCGTCACCGGCTGGCGCAACGGAGCCCACGAGCTGCTGCAGAAGCCGGGCGGCTTCTACACGTTCTCGGGCAGCACCCACGAGGACCGGCGCGACTGGGTGCAGCCGGTGACCGACGACTTCGTCCAGCAGAACTCGCTGGGCATGGACTCGTCCGACTACGGCGGCGGTACGCCGTTGGCGTCGGTCTGGCGCCGCGGCGCCGGAATCTCGGTCGGGCACGTCGAGCCCCGCGCGCGGATCCTCCGGATGCCGGTGCGCAAGACCAGCAACGGTGCGAGCATCGCGATCGAGGGCGACACCCCGCGGACCCTGAAGCCGGGTGAGCGGCTGACCACCGACACCACGTTCCTGACCGCGCACCCCCGCGACCACTTCGTGCCGCTGCAGCGGTACCGCGATTACATGAGCGATATCGGACTGCGTGCGCCGCGGGTGCCCGACTCGGCGTACGAGCCGATCTGGTGTGCCTGGGGCTACGAGCGGAACTTCACCCTGGAGCAGGTGATCGGCACGCTGCCCAAGGTGCGCGAGGTCGGCCTGAAGTGGGCCGGCCTGGACGACGGCTGGCAGACCAACGAGGGCGACTGGGACCTGAACCCGCAGAAGTTCCCGCGCGGCGAGGCCGACATGCGGGCCTTCACCCGGCAGATCAAGGACGCCGAACTGCGGCCGCGGCTGTGGTGGGCGCCGCTGGCCGCCGACCCGGACAGCAACCTGTTCCGGGACCACCCGGACATGCTGCTACTCGATGCCGAGGGCAACAAGCAGGAAGTGACCTGGTGGGACGCCTACACGCTCTGCCCGGCGTACCAGCCGACCGTCGACTACTTCGTCGCGCAGGCCCGGAAGTTCATCGGCAGCTGGGGCTACGAGGGACTGAAGATCGACGGGCAGCATCTCAACGCTGTTGCCCCCTGCCACAACCCGGCGCACCGGCACGCGCGGCCCGAGGAGTCGACCGAAGGACTCGCCAAGTTCTGGATGGCGATCCACCAGGCCGCCCACCAGGCGAACCGTGACGCCGTCGTGGAACTGTGCCCGTGCGGTACGGCGTTCGCGTTCCACAACCTGCCGGCCGTCGACCAGTACCCGGCCTCCGACCCGACCTCGTCGTACCAGGTGCGGCACAAGGGCAAGACGATGAAGGCGCTGATGGGTCCGGGCAGCAGTTACGCCGGCGACCACGTCGAACTGAGCGACGGGCGCAACGACTTCGCCTCCAGCTACGGCGTCGGCGCGGTGCTGTCGACCAAGTTCACCTACCCGAGCGACCCGCCGGGGACCCGGCCGGGCCGCGGCAACGTGCTCACCCCGGAGAACGAGGTGCTCTGGAAGAAGTGGGTGGCGCTGTACCAGCAGAACATGCTGCCCACCGGCGAGTACCGCGGCGAGTTGTACGACATCGGCTTCGACAAGCCGGAGACGCACGTGGTGGCCAAGGGCGACACGCTGCACTACGCCTTCTACGCCGACCAGTTCGACGGCACGGTCGAGCTGCGCGGTCTGGGCCGTGGCCGGTACCGCCTGACCGAGCCGTTCACCGGTACGTCGCTGGGATCGGTCGACGCCGAGCACAACACGGTCGAGCTGAGCTTCGCGAAGTTCCAGCTGATCGTTGCCCGGCGCACCTGATTCCGGTCCGGAGCGGCTCGACGCCTGGCTGGGCCGAGCCGCTCGGGCGGCTACGAGTGGGTGAGTTGCGCGCTCGTGTTCTGCTGCTGGCGAAGCTGTTCGTCGAGGTCCCGCAGGACGTGCATGAAGGCCTCGGAGAACGTCGGGAACGGCTGGATCACGTCCAGCAGCACGGACAGCGGCACCTGCGCGCGGATCGCCAGGGTTGCCTGCTGCAACCATTCGCCGGCCTCCGGCCCGACCGCGTAGGCGCCGGTGAGCACCTTGCCGTCCGAGACGATGGTCAGGAACCCGGGCTGAGTGTCGTAGGCGCGGGTGTACGTCGCGGTCCGGGCGACGCCGGACAGTCGCACCGTGCTCGTGAAGAGACCGTCCGCTGCGCCGACCGATGCCGCCTGGGGATCGCAGAAGACGACCCGCGGTACGGCGTCGTAGTCCGCCGTCCGCGGCCGGCCCAGGATGTTGCTCGCCACGACCCGCCCCTGGTACTCGCCGACGTGGGTGAGCTGCCACAGCCCGGTGACGTCGCCGATCGCCCACAGCCCGGGACCGGCCGAGAGTCGCTCGTCGACCGGAACGCCGCGGGGATTCGCCGCGATGCCGACCGTCTCCAGTCCGATGCCGTCCACCCGCGGCCGGCGGCCCGTGGCGACCAGGAGGCGGTCACCGCGCAACTCCGTGCCGTCGTCGAGCCGGACGACGTACTCGACGTCGTCCCGCCGGGCTTCCGCGACGCCGTGGCCGAGCCGGACGTCGACGCCGTCCGCGGCGAGCGCGGCCGCCACCGCGACCCCCACCGCCCGCGGCTCACGCGGCAGGACGTGCTCGCCACGTTCGATCAGGACGACGGCCGATCCCATCCGCGCCAGCGCCTGGCTCATCTCGACCCCTGTCGCGCCACCGCCGAGCACGAGCAGCCGCTTGGGCACCTCGGTCATCCCGGTGACGTCACGGTTGGTCCAGACGCCCGGCAGCTCCCGCAACCCCGGCACGGGCGGGATCACCGGATCGGCACCGGTCGCGATCACCACGTGCTCCGCGGTGTGACGCTGATCGTCCACCAGGACCGAGTTCGGCCCGTCCAGCCGCCCGGTCCCCCGCAGTACGGCGACGCCGGCGCTGTCGGCCCACGCCACCTGGCCGGCGTCGTCGTAGCTGGACACCATGAAGTCGCGCCACTCCAGCGCCGCCCGGGTGTCGACTGTGCCGGTCACAGCCTCCCGCGCGCCTGGCACCTCCCGGGCCTCGGCGAGGGCCTCACCGGGACGCAGCAGAGTCTTCGAGGGGATGCAGGCCCAGTAGGAACACTCGCCGCCGAGCAGTTCGCGCTCGACGACGGCGACCTTGGCCCCACCTTTGGCCAAAGCCGCGGCGCAGTGCTCCCCCGGTGCTCCGGCGCCGAGCACGATGACGTCGAAGTCCTTCACGACGGCAGCTCGGTTCCGGCCTGCTCGCGCACCATGTAGTCGGCGTACCAGGCCGGCCAGTCGGGGTCCTCCTGACCGGTGCGTGCCTCGTGCTCGCCGTGCGCCGCGGCGGCCCGGCGCAGCGCGGCCGAGAGATCGTCGGTCGAGGCGAACGTCGTCGCCGCGGGGTCGATCCGGCCCGGCAGCCGGGTGGTGACCTCCTGCAGGATCCAGCCGTTGCCGTCCGGGTCCTCGAACGACAGGAACGAGCCGTAGCTGCTGCGGTCGGGGCTCGGGCCGCTGACCCGCTCGTCGGTCCCGGCGTGGTGGAAGACGCCGCCGGCGTCGTGCCAGACCTCGCTCGGTTCGGCGCCGAGCCGCTTCAGCTCGTCGTGCGCGGCGTCGATGTCGCTGACGATCAGGTGCAGCCCCTGCGCCGTGCCCGGTTCCTGCGCGGTCACCGACGTCCCGAAGATGACCGAGGCGGGCGATCCCGGCGGGGTGACCTGCACGACCCGGAAGGTGTCGCTGGTGGCGAAGTCGGCGTCGAGCCGCCAGCCCAGCGCCGTGTAGAAGTCCTTGGACCGGTCGACATCGGAGACCGGGACCACAACGACCTCGAGCTTCATGTCCATGAGCTGTGCTCCTTGCACTCGTCGGGAAGCAGACGACCACAGCCTCGTCGGCGGCCACCGCCGGTCGCGCCAGGGAATGTCCCTGGCCGGGGCCGACCAGGGACATCCACGGGCGCGAACCGGGCATCGCCGGGCGGATCGTCGGAGGCGAACCGGATGGCGCGAGAGGACGTGAGAGATGGCGGAGAACACGACCACCGGTGACGCGCCGGCCGGTCCCGGAGCGCTACCGGCCCTGCGCAGCGGCACCGGGTTCGCCCTGGTCGCCGCGACGGTGCTCGCGTCGATGGTGGGCTTTCTCGACGCCTACATGGTCAACGTCGCCGTGCCCGCGATCGGCGCCGGTCTGCGAGCCGGGGTCAGTCAGGTCCAGTGGGTCCTGACCGGCTACCTGGTCACCGTCGCGTCCCTGCTGCTGCTCGCCGGTGCGCTGGCCGACCACTTCGGCCGCCGCAGGATCCTCGTCGTCGGCCTGGGCATCATGTTCGTCGCCTCGTTGTGCTGCGCGGCGGCGCCGAACGTCGAGCTGCTGATCGCCGCCCGGGCCGTCCAAGGCGTGGGCGGCGCGCTGGTCGTGCCGAGCAGTCTGGCGCTGCTCAACGGAACCCTGCGTCCGACCGACCGGGCGAAGGGAATCGGCGTGTGGGCCGGCGTGTCGACTCTCGGCACCACGCTCGGCCCGTACGGCGGTGGCTGGCTGGTCGACCACGGATCCTGGCGCTACATCTTCCTGCTGAACGTTCCGCTCATCGCGGCGGCGTACTGGGTGCTGCGCCGGGTCCCCGAGGTCGATCGCACCCGGCGGCCGCTGTCGCTCGACCTCGCCGGCGGCCTGCTCACCGTGCTCGGCCTCGGCGGAGTCATCTACGCGCTGACCGCCGGCCCGGACTCCGGCTGGGCCAGTACGCCGGTGCTCACGGCGGCCGCGATCGGTCTCGTCTGCCTGATCGCGCTGGTCCCGCTCGAGCAGCGCCGGGCGGCGCCGATGGTACGGACGGCGTTGTTCCGGATCCGGCAGTTCGTCGCGATCAACGCGACCACCGTGCTGTTCTACGGCGCGATCTCGGCGGCCGCTTATCTGGTGGTGCTGCAGTGCCAGCTGCAACTGGGCTACAGCGCCACCGCGGCCGGTGCCGCACTGGTTCCCGAGTCGGTCGTGTTCCTGATCGTGTCGCCGCTGGTCGGCGGCCTGGTCGCCCGGGTCGGCACGCGCTGGCCGATGACCGTCGGCATCCTGATCGTGGCCGGTGGCTTCGTCTGGTTGTCGGCCGCTCGGCCCGGTGACGGCTACCTGACCGCGATCCTGCCCGGCGCGATCCTGTGGGGACTCGGACTCGGCCTGGCGGTCGCTCCGCTGACCGCCGCCGTCCTGGCCGCCGTCGACGACTCCGACCTGGGCGAGGCCTCGGCGATCAACGACGCCGCGTCCCGCGTCGGCGGCGTGATCCTGGTGGCTCTGGTCCCCGCGCTGCTCGGCGCCGGCGGCTCACGCGACCTCGTGCAACCGCTGGCCGGCAACTACCGGACCGCGATGCTGGTGCTGGCCGGTCTGGCGATCGTGAGCGCCGTCGTCACCAGCGTGTTCGTGGCGTCCGGCCGCCGGCCGTCCGCGCGGGTCCCCGCTGCCCCCCCGCGCGTGCACGGCTGCGCTGTTCCCACCCGCTGACCAGCGACCCGGCTCATCCACTGACCACCCGAGGAGAATCGATGACCGAGGTAACAACCTTGACCACCCGGACGCCGGACGGCGCGCTGGCCGGGCAGGCCGTCGTGGTGATCGGCGGCAGCTCCGGCATCGGCCTGGAGACGGCCCGTCAGGCGCACGAGGCCGGCGCTCGGCTGTACATCACCGGCCGCAACCGCGAGCGGCTCGGCAAGGCCGCGGACGAGGTCGGCGCGGAGAGTGCGGCCACGCTCGACCTCGGCGATCCGGTGCGGCTCGAACGGGTTTTCGCCGGGCTGCCGCAGCAGTTCCACCACGTGCTGGTCAGCGGCGGCGGTCCGTCGTACGCGCCGATCGCGGAGATGGACTTCGACGAGGCGTTGCGCGGGTTCGACGAGCACCTGATCGGTGCGCTGCGGATCGCGCGGCTGTGCATCGGCAGGATTCCACCCGGTGGCTCACTGACGCTGATCAGCGGCACCGGCGCACGGCGTCCCGGCCTCGGCCTGAGCCTGGCCGCGATCGGCACCGCCGCGCTGCCCGCGATCGCCGCGAACGCCGCGGTCGAGCTCGCGCCGATCCGGGTCAACGCGATCGCGGCCGGCTTCGTCGACACCCCGCTCTCGGCGCGGCTGCTCGGCGGCCGGCTCGAGGAGCGGCGGGCCGACCTGCGGGCCACGCTGCCGATCCGCCGCGTGGTGGGACCGGAGGACGTCGCCGCGCTCGCCGTGCACCTGATGACCAACACGGCACTGACCGGCGCGACGTACGACGTGGACGGCGGACAGCAACTGCTGTCCCGCTGAGACCGCGGTGTCGCGCTGCAGGCCGAGATCGGGCTGGTTGCTAGCCCGGCAGCGACTCGTAGTCGGTGCGCGGCAATGCGTCGCGCAGCTGCCGGCGCGAGGTGATCCCGAGCTTGTCGAAGATCTTGCGCAGGTGCCACTCGACCGTGCGCGGACTGAGGAACAGCCGGGCGCCGACCTCGGGATTCGACAGCCCGTCGCGGACCAGCAGCGCGATCTGCTGCTCCTGCGGGGTCAGCTCCGCACCGGCCGGCTGCGCGCCGACCCGTTTGCGGACCGTCTCGCCGGTCGCCTGCAGCTCGCGGCGCGCCCGCTCGGCGAACGCCTCCATCCCGATCGCCTGGAACGACTCGTGCGCGACCCGCAGTTGGGCCCGGGCGTCGACCCGGCGGTTCTGCCGGCGCAGCCACTCGCCGTACAGGAGCTGGGCGCGCGCGAGATCCGGCCGCAGCCGCGTCCCCTCCAGGTGCTCGATCGCTTCCACGTAGCCGTCCTCGGCCTGGCGGCCTTCGCTCGCCAGACCGCGGGCCCGGGCAGCGAGTCCCAGACCCCAGGGCTCGTCCGTGCTGTCCGTACGCTCCCGCAGCCGCTCGAGCGCTTCGACGGCCGCCGGCCGGTCACCGCTGCGGACCGCAGCCTCGACCCACTCACCGAGCGACCAGGCCGAGACGAACAGCTCGGGGGTGTCGTTGGCCGCCATCTTCGCCGCCAGCAGCGCTTCGTCGTGCCGGCCGACGGAGTTCAAGATCACCGAGCGGGCATAGTGCGCGTATTGCACCGCGGTCCCCTGGCCCTCGGCGGAGGCGGTGCGGATGGTCGACTCGATCAGCGGGTACGCCTCGGCTTCCCGTCCTCGCAGGGCGGTCAGCACCAGCGCGCCGTACCGGGCGACCTTGGTGCCGGTGGCCTCACGCACCGCGTCGGCTTCGGCCATCAGCGACACCGCCTCGCCGAAGTCACCTTCCAGGGCGACGACCTGACCCAGCACGTTCACGCCGACCGCCAGAACGGCCAGGGCGCCCGTGCTTCTGGCCACCTCGACCTGACGAGTGGCGGCCCCCACGCACGCCTCGAAATCCCACGCCGCCGCCGCGGCCGCCGTGGCGAGCCAGCCCCAGCGCATGACCTCCTCGACCGAGACCTCGCCTTCGGCGAACATCCGGGCCGCCTGTTTGAGCATCGGCAGCGCCTTGCCGCGTTCGTCGGTCAGCAGCAGCGCGAACCCGTCGAGCATCAGGTCGGCCCCCGGCATCGCGATCTCCGGCCGTGGTGCGGTCCGGGCCGCGGTCGAGACCTTGCGCAGGTCCGCGACCGTGGCCAGCCGGCCGGCGAACAACGCGGCGCTCCACGCATCGAGATAGGTGTTCCGGGACAGCCGTGCGTCGAGCGGCTGGAGCGTCTGCGCGGCGCGGAGCAGCAGGCCAGGCGCCTCGCCCCCGCGCTGCAAGGCGAACGCCGCCTCCGCGCGGAGCAGGTCGACCCGAGCCCGCCCGACCTCGTCGAGCCGGCCGGCCTCCGCCGCGGCGAGCAGACCGCGGGCTGTCTCGAACGCGCCCGCCTGGAGAGTCGCCTGGGCCGCGGCCAGGGCCCGGGCACTGCGGGGTGTCGGCTCCGCCGTCAGAGCGACGGCTCGTTGGAGGAAAGCAGCCGCGGCCGCGAATCCACCGCGGGCCTGGGCCCGGTGCGCCGACTGCTCCAGCTCCACCGCGACCGCTTCGTCCGGGCCGGACGCGGCCGCCGCGAGGTGCCAGGCCCGGCGGTCGGGATCGACCTCGGGATCGGTGACCCGCGCCAGCGCGAGGTGTACGGCGCGGAGCTCCTCCGGCTCAGCCGAGCGGTACAACGCCGAGCGGACCAGCGGATGACGGAAGGTGACGCGTTCGCCCACCGTGAGCAGGCCGTCGATCTCGGCGAACGCCGCGGCGATGCCGAGCTCGTCGGCCGCGCGCCACACCAGCACCGGGTCTCCCACCGGTTCGGCGGCCGCGACCAGCAGCAGCTGCCGGGTGGCCGACGGCAGCAGATCCGCGTGGCGCAGAAAGCTCTGCTCGATCCGGCCCGGCAGCATCTGCGTGCCGATCACGCCGAACCCGCTCGCCAGCTCGGTCGCCGTCAGCCCGCGCGGCAGCTCCATCAGGGCCAGCGGGTTGCCACCGGTCTCCGCGACGATCCGTTCCCGGACCGGCTCGTCGAGCAGGAACCCGACCACCGACCCGAGCAGGGCGCGGGCGTCGCCGTCCTGCAGACCACTGACAGTGAGCTCGGGCAGCGGGTGCAGCTCCTCGCGCACCTCGCGCGCGCCGAACAGCAGGCCCATGGTCTCCGCCTGCACCCGCCGGGCGACGAAGCCCAGCGTCTGCGCGGTCGCGGTGTCCAGCCACTGTGCGTCGTCGACGACGCAGAGCAACGGCTGCTCGTCGGCCGCCGCCGCCAGCAGACTCAGGACCGCCAGCCCGACCATGAACCGGTCCGGCGCCGGGCCCGGCCGCATCCCGAACACGGTCGAGAGGGCGGCCTGCTGTGGGGGCGGGAGGCTCGGCAAGCGGTCGAGCAGCGGCGCGCAGAGCTGGTGCAGGGCGGCGAAGGCCAGCTCCCGCTCGGACTCGACACCGGCCGCGCGCAGCACGCGCATCTCCGGGGCGGCCTCCACGGCGTACTCCAGGAGGGCGGACTTGCCCACTCCCGGGCCACCCCGCAGGACCAGGACCCGGCTCTGCCCCGCGCGCACCTCCGCCAGCACGTCGTCGAGCACCGCGCACTCCGACCGCCGTCCGACCAGCTTCATGCCCAGCCCCTCGTCCCCCGCATGCTTGCCGTTGGCATCGAGCAACCGGCGCACACGCTCGTGCGCGGACGGCTGCGGGGGCGGGCATGCCGGTACGGAAGGAGGGTACCCGGCAACCATGGCCAAGATCGACCGCATAGCCGAACCCTGGGGAACCCGCACACCGTACGCCGCCGGACAGGACTGGCCCACCCGGGTGGACCTGTATCTGGACGAGGGCGTCACCGAAGCCGACGTCGATCACTGGGCGCAGTCGGCGTCGATCCTGCACTCCAACGGCGACGCGCTGGACATCGCGGTGAAAAACGGCCGGATCGCCGGCGTCCGCGGCCGTGCGGTGGACCGGGTGAACCGCGGCCGGCTCGGCCCGAAGGACCTGTTCGGCTGGCAGGCCAACCACAGTCCCGACCGCCTCACCCGTCCGCTGGTACGCCGCGACGGCGAGCTGGTCGAGACCGACTGGGACACCGCGATGGGCATCGTCGCGGGCCGGGCGAAGGAGCTGCTCGAGCAGCGCGGGCCGAGCTCGATCGGCTTCTACACCACCGGGCAGCTGTTCCTCGAGGAGTACTACACGCTCGCGCTGCTCGCGCACGGTGGGATCGGGACCAACCACGTGGACGGCAACACCCGCCTGTGCACGGCGACCGCGGCGGAGGCGCTCAAGCAGTCCTTCGCCAGCGACGGGCAACCGGGTTCGTACACCGACATCGACCACGCGGACACCATCGCGCTGTTCGGCCACAACATGGCCGAGACCCAGACGGTGCTGTGGACCCGCGTCCTCGACCGCCTGGCCGGGCCGAACCCGCCGCGGGTGCTGTGCGTGGATCCCCGCGAGACGCCGGTCGCCCGGGCCGCGACCCTGCACCTCGCGCCGCGGCCGGGGACCAACGTGATGCTGATGAACGCGCTGCTGCACGAGATCATCGCGAAGGGCTGGGTCGACGAGGACTACGTTTCCCGCTGTGCCGTCGGATACGACGAATTGCGCACGATGACCGAGTCGTACACCGTGGAGCGAGCAGCCGAGGTGTGCGGCGTCCCGGCCGACGACCTGCGGGAAGCGGCGCGCCTGCTCGGGACGGCGGAGCGGCTGCTGTCGACGGTGCTGCAGGGTTTCTACCAGTCCCACCAGGCGACGGCGGCCGCCGTACAGGTGAACAACGTGCACATCGTCCGCGGCATGCTGGGCAAACCGGGCTGCGGCGTACTGCAGATGAACGGGCAGCCGACCGCGCAGAACACGCGCGAGTGCGGCGCGGACGGCGACCTGCCGGGGCTCCGGAACTGGTCCAACGACGAGCACGTCGCCGACCTGGCCCGGGTGTGGAACGTCGAGCCGCAGCAGATCCCGCACTACTCGCCGCCCACGCACCTGATGCAGATGATGCGGTACGTCGAGGACGGGTCGATCCGGTGGCTGCACGTGTCCGGCACCAATCCCGCGGTGTCGCTGCCCGAGCTGCGCCGGATCCGCTCGATCCTGTCCCAGGACCGGCTGTTCCTGGTGGTCCAGGACATCTTTTTGACCGAGACCGCGCAGCTGGCCGACGTCGTGCTGCCGGCCGCGACCTGGGGTGAGAAGACCGGCACGTTCACGAACGTCGACCGGACGGTCCACCTGTCGGAGAAGGCGGTCGAACCGCCCGGCGAGGCGCGGCCGGACCTGGACATCTTCGTCGACCTCGCGCGGCGGCTGGAGCTGAAGGACAAGGACGGCGCGCCGCTGGTCAAGTGGAGCCGGCCGGAGGAGGCCTTCGGGGCCTGGAAGGAGTGCAGCCGCGGACGACCGTGCGACTACACCGGGATCACGTACGACAAGCTGCGCGGCGGCAGCGGGATCCAGTGGCCCTGCAACGACGAGAATCCCGAAGGCACCGAGCGGCTGTACAGCGACGGGAAGTTTTCCGCCGCTCCGAGTTACTGCGAGAGCTACGGGCGGGACCTGGTCACCGGCGCACCGGTGGAACCGACCGAGTACCGCGCGATGAACCCGGACGGCAAGGCGGTGCTCAAGGCCGCCGAGTATCTGCCGCCGCACGAGCTGCCGAGCGACGAGTACCCGTTCCAGCTGATCACGGGCCGCACGCTGTACCACTTCCACACCCGGACGAAGACCGGACGGGCGCCGCAGCTGCAAGCCGCGGCGCCGGACGTCTGGGTCGAGGTGTCCGCCGCCGAGGCCGAGGACGCCGGGTGGAGTGAAGGCGATGTCCTGAAGGTGACCACGCCGCGCGGCTCGGTCACGGCTCGGCTGCGGGTCGGCGGCATCCGGTCCGGCGTACTGTTCCTGCCGTTCCACTACGGCTACTGGGACACGACCGGGCATGCACCGGACGAGCTCGGCCGGGCCGCCAACGAGCTCACCGTCACCGACTGGGACCCGGCCTCGAAACAACCGCTCTTCAAGACGGCCGCCGCGCGGGTCGAGCGGGTCGCGGCCGGAGACGGTACGCCGGCGCCCGCGCCGACCACGACGGGATCGCGGCCGGTCTCCCCCGGCGTACCAGCGACGACTGGTGGGCCGGACGCCCGAGCTGTCGAGGAACTGCACGCCACTGGAGGTGCGCGATGAGCCGGCTCGGATCCGCGTTCGGCAACAAAGCCGGTCTGGCGATCGAGGAGCTGCACCGCGCGGAGAACGATCTCGCCGGCGAGCTGCTGCAGGTCTCGGACCGTCACCAGGCCGACCACGAGATCTTCTACCTCGGCCGCGACCTCGCCCGGTGGTCGCAGGAGCACGTCCGCCGGCTCGCGGCGGCCGGCCGGTCGTACGACCTCGACCTCGAGGCCGAACCGGACGACGACCCGGCGATCCTGGCGAAGCTCCGGCAGAAGGGCAGCGAGCTGGTCGGCCGCCACCACGAACCGGCCCTGCTGCTGATCCGCGACCTGCGCGACATCCACCGCAAGGCGGCCGGTCTGTCGCTGGACTGGGAGGTGCTCGCGCAGACAGCCCAGGCGCTGAAGGATCGGGACCTGCTCGCCCTGTGCGAGGACTGCCACCCGCAGACGCTGCGGCAACTGCGCTGGTCCAACGCCATGGTGAAGGAGCTGTCCGCACAGGCGATGGTCACCGGCTGAGTCAGATCCAGTGCTGGCGCTCCACGACGACTTGATCGGCTCTGACCCTCAGTTGTACGACGTCCTCGTCGACACCCGCGATCTGGTCCGCGGCGACGTACCGGTCGTGATCCATGAGCCCGGCGCCGGCCACCTCGAGAAAGCCCTCGCGGATCAACCGGCACGCCTGTGCCGGGCCGACCCGTGGCTCGCCCTGCGTCAGCGCCCGGGCGAAGGCCTCGTTCAGGTTCTCCTCGGCGAACGGCCCCCCGTCGGCCACCGCGGCGGCGGCCGGATCCCCCGTTCGGACCAGCTTCACCGAGCCGATCAACTTCCCCTCGCTGTCCACCACCGGCATCCCCAGCCAGACCAGGTCCAGCAGGGACGCGCGGGCCAGGAACGGGCGCTGCTTCACGGCAATCACCTCTCGTCGCCTCGCTGACTGCCTGTCTAGCTCATTGCCACAGCGGATTCCCGCGCTCAGCCGGAAACGACATCAGATCTCAAAGTCCAGCGCCGCGGTCACTGCACGCCGCGCATCAGGCGGCGGATGGGAGAGGTGGCGAGGGCCAGGACGCCGCCGAGGGCCAGGGCGACGCCGCCGATGATGCCGAAGTACGCCGACTCGTGGTCGGCGCTGTAGAACTTCGCGAGCACGCCGGACATCGCGGTGCCGAGGGCGACGGAGAGGAAGAACAGGGCGACCATCTGGGTCCTGAACCGTTCCGGCGCCAGCTTGGTGGCCAAGGACAGGCCGACCGGGGACAGCAGCAGTTCGGCGATCGTGAACACCAGGAGGACGCCCGCCAGGCCGAGCAGCGGAGCGCTGTTGGCGCCGCCGCCGGCCATCGGCAGGAAGAGCAGGAAGGCCACGCCCATCACCGCCAGCCCGATGCTGAACTTCACCGGGGTCGACGGCTGCCGGCTGCCGAGCTTGGTCCACAGCGCCGCGAACACGCCGGACAAGATGATGATCATGATCGGGTTGATCGACTGGACGAACGACACCGGCATCTCCCAGCCGAGGATCGTGCGGTCCAGCCGCTGGTCGGAGTAGATCGTGACGACCGTGAACTGCTGCTGGTACAGCGACCAGAACGCCGCGCTCGCGACGAACAGCGGGATGAACGCGACCACCCGGCTCCGCTCGACCTCCGTCACCTGCCGGCTGCGCAGGATGACGACGAAGTACGCGACCGCGGCGATCGCACTGAGCACCACGACCGCGGTCGCGTAGCGAGCTGGCGGCAGCAGACCGGTGAGCAGGACGACGAGAACGACGGCCAGCGCGGCCGCGACGATCAGCAGGACCCGGCGCAGAGCCGCCGGCGGCAGCGGGTTCGGCACCTCGCGCGCCGGTCCGGTCAGCCGTTTCCTGCCGATGCTGTACTGCACCAGCCCGAGCGCCATCCCGACGGCGGCGAGGCCGAAGCCGTAGTGGAACCCGGCGTTCTCCTGCAGCAGCCCGGTCAGCAGTGGCCCGGCCAGCGCCCCCAGGTTGATGCCCAGGTAGAACAACGAGAACCCGGCGTCCCGGCGTTCGTCGCCCTCGGCGTACAGGGTGCCGACCAGGGAGGTGGCGTTCGCCTTCACGCCACCGCTGCCGAAGCCGATCAGCACCAGGCCCACCGCGACGCCGGCCACACCGGGGATCAGCGCGAGACCGATGTGGCCGCACATCACCACGACCGCGCTGTAGAACAGCGTGCGCTCGGCGCCGAGCAACCGGTCGGCCAGCCACGCCCCGGCGATGGTGGACAGGTAGACCAGACCGCCGTACGCGCCGACGATGCTGGTCGCCGTGCCCTCCGCGATCCCGAGGCCGCCCTCGCTCGCCGAGTAGTACAGGTAGATCAGCAGGATGCCCTGCATGCCGTAGAACGAGAACCGTTCCCACAGCTCGACGCCGAACAGGTTCGCCAGCACCGGCGGCTGACCGAAAAACGTCTTGCCGTGCCTTGTTCCCGCTTCAGTGGCCATGCCGCACTCCCAGCGCTGTAGTTCTCACCGAGCGTGTTCTCGGTACCCAGAAGCGGAGTGGCCACGCGCCGCCCGGGTACCGGGGCACGGCGAGCCCGAAACCCTCCGGAAGGACCAGCGTGCAACGCATCGAGAGTTACGCCTTGCTCGGCGACCTGCAGACCGCCGCGCTGGTCGGCGACAACGGCTCGATCGACTGGCTCTGCCTGCCCCGCTTCGACTCGCCGGCCTGCTTCGCATCGCTGCTCGGCGGCGAGGACGCCGGGTTCTGGCAGCTCGCTCCGGAGGGAGCCGGCTCCTGCACCCGCCGGCGCTACCGCGGCGACTCGCTGGTACTCGAGACCGAGTGGGACACGCCGGACGGCACCGTCCGCCTGATCGACACGATGCCACCCCGAGGCGAGGCGCCTGACGTCGTACGCGTGGTGGAGGGCTTGACCGGCCAGGTCCGGATGCGGATGACGCTGCGGCTGCGCTTCGACTACGGCCACATCGTGCCGTGGGTGCGGAAGGCCGACGGTGACCTGGTCGCCGTCGCGGGCCCTGACGCGGTGTGGCTGTCGACACCGGTCGCGTTGCACGGGCACGACCTGACCACCTCCGCCGAATTCACCGTGCGTGCCGGTCAGCGGGTGCCCTTCGTCCTGACCCACTAGCTGTCGCATCTCCCCCGGCCGACTCCGGTGGACGCGGAGCAGGCGTTGCACGGCACCGAGGCGTTCTGGTCCGACTGGATGAGCCACTTCGACTACGACGGCCAGTGGCCCGAAGCCGTACGCCGTTCGCTCGTCGTACTGAAGGCGCTCACTCACCAGCCCACGGGTGGCATCGTCGCGGCGGCGACCACCTCGTTGCCCGAGCAGCTCGGCGGGCCCCGGAACTGGGACTATCGCTACTGCTGGCTGCGCGACGCGACGTTCACCCTGCAGGCGCTGCTCGGCACGGGTTTCGTCGCCGAGGCGAAGGCCTGGCGAGACTAGCTGCTCCGGGCTGTCGCCGGTGATCCGGCCGACCTGCAGATCATGTACGGCGTCGACGGCACGCGCCGGCTGCCGGAGTACGAGCTGGACTGGCTGAGCGGGTACGAGGGCGCCAAGCCGGTACGGATCGGCAACGCGGCCTCGGACCAGTTCCAGCTCGACGTGTGGGGCGAGGTCCTGGACGGCCTCCACCTGTCGCGGGAGTCCGGTCTCACCGCCAGCGAGCCGGCCTGGCGGCTGCAACGTGCGCTGCTGGACTTCCTCGAAGGTCACTGGCAGGACCCGGACAACGGTTTGTGGGAGATCCGCGGCGAACGCCAGGACTTCGTGCACTCCAAGGTGATGGCCTGGGCCGGTATCGACCGCGCGGTGCAAGCTGTCGAGCGGTACGGCCTCGACGGGCCAGTAGACCGGTGGAAGTCGTTGCGGGAGCGGATCCACGCAGACGTGTGCGCCAAGGGTTTCGACGCCGACCGCGGCACGTTCACCCAGTTCTACGGTTCGGAGGGCCTCGACGCCGCCTTGCTGCTGCTGCCCCGGACCGGGTTCCTGCCCTGGAACGACACGAGAGTCGTCGGCACGGTCGAGGCGGTCGAGCGTGAGTTGTACCGCGACGGCTTCCTGTTGCGCTACGACCCGACGGCCGACGGTGGGGTCGACGGCCTGCCCGGGCACGAGGCGACGTTCCTGGTCTGCACGTTCTGGCTGGTCGACGCCCTGCACGGCGTCGGCCGGCACCCGGACGCGGTCGAGCTGTTCGAGCGCCTGCTGAGCCTGCGCAACGACGTCGGGCTACTCAGTGAGGAGTACGACACCGACGCGAAGCGACTGATCGGCAACACCCCGCAGGCCTACAGCCACGTCGGCCTGATCAACGCCGCCCGCCACCTGAGCAACAGCCACCCGGCTGCTGTTCCCCCTCGAACGCAGGAGCGCTGATGCAAGCCCTGACCGTCGTCCCAGGCAAGCCCGGCTCCGCGTCGGTCACCGAGCTGCCCGAGCCCGAGCCAGGTCCCGACGACCTGCTCGTGGACGGCCTCGCGATCGGCGTGTGCGGAACCGACCGGGAGATCGCCGACGGCGACTACGGCTGGTCTCCCCCGGGCTCGGAGCGGCTCGTGCTCGGCCACGAGTCGCTCGGCCGGGTCGTACGGGCTCCTGATGGCAGCGACTTCGCGGTCGGTGATCTCGTGGTCGGCGTCGTACGGCGTCCGGATCCGGAACCCTGCGGCGCCTGCGCGCACGGCGAGTTCGACATGTGCCGCAACGGCCGGTACACCGAGCGCGGGATCAAGGAACTGCACGGCTACGCCAGTCAGCGGTGGACGGTGGAGACCGGGTACGCCGTCAAGCTGGATCCGAGTCTCGGTGACGTCGGCGTCCTGATGGAGCCGACGACCGTCGTGGCCAAGGCCTGGGAGCAGGTCGAGAAGGTCGGTGCGCGGGCCTGGTTCGAGCCGCGCACCGCACTGGTGACCGGAGCGGGACCGATCGGCCTGCTCGCCGCCCTGCTCGGGGTGCAGCGCGGCCTGGAAGTCCATGTCCTCGACCGGGTCACCACCGGGCCGAAGCCCGGCCTCGTCGCCGACCTCGGCGCTGTCTACCACCACACCGACGTCGCCGAGGTGGCCCGCTCCCTGCAACCGGACGTCGTGATCGAGGCCACCGGGGTGGGGTCGGTGGTGTTCGACGCCCTGGCCGCCACCGGCTCGTACGGCGTCACCTGCCTGACAGGGGTCTCGCCGAAGGGCCGTTCGCTGACCATCGACGCCGGCAGTCTGAACCGCGACATCGTGCTGCAGAACGACGCGGTGGTCGGCTCGGTCAACGCGAATCTCCAGCACTACCGAGCGGCGGCGGCCGCGTTGGCGGCCGCCGACCACGACTGGCTGCAGCGGCTGATCACTCGCCGGATCCCGCTGCACGAGGCGACGACGGCGCTGGACGCCTCACCGGACGACGTCAAGGTCGTCATCGACCTGGCCGCCCCGCCGACGTAACGCGCGGAGGCCGCCGCGCCGGCGTGACGCGCGGAGAGCTCCTCGGTCAGGTGCCGGAGGTGGTGCCGAGGACCTTGGTCGCCTTGGCAACGGCGGCTCTCGTCGTACCGTCGATGTCGTCGGAGGCTCCGCCCATCACGGTCACCGAGACCACAACGTCCTGCACCCCGGTGGTCACCATCGTGACCTCCAGCCCCGCGGCCGGTCCCTCGGCCGCGCTGAAGCGGACCGCCACCGGCGTGGTGCCGGTCTTGGGCGCGGACACCTCGCGCACGGTGATCGGCGAGCGGCCTTCACCGGGGATCGAGATCGACATGCCGCGGCAGGTCCGGATCGCCTGCTGGAACGACTGCTGCAGCGCCTGGACCGCCGCCGCCGAGCCCATCGCGTCCAGTCCCTCGTCGACGAACGGGCCTTGCTCGCCGGCCGCGAAGGACCGGTACGCACTCGCCTTCGCGCCCGGTGCCTTCTCCGCGTTCGTCAGCGCGACGAGTCGCGCGCACTTCGGGTCCTTGGACGACAGCGTCACGTCGTCACCCTCGTCACCGGTGTCCGGCTCGATCGAGAACCCGGCCGGCAGGTCGTCGAGGCCGAGCAGCGCCTTGGTGAGCTGCGCCGCGGTCCGCGCCGGTGCCGCCGGCGGGGTGGTCGGTGTGGGCGCCGGAGTCGACGGGGCCGGTGTCGGCGACGGCGTGGCGCTGACGGACGGCGACGGCGAGGCGGTGCCGCTGGACTCCGGCTCCCCGGAGCAGGACGCGAGCGCGACCGTCAGGCTCGTCGCGGCGATGATGCTCAGGCAGGTCTGTCGATTCATGAGTGCTCCTGGGGGAAGGCATGGCCAGGTCGCGCCGGCCTCAGCAGGTCGCCGGTGGTGACGACACTTGCTTTCAGCAACGATCAGGCGACACCCAGGTCACGATCAACCCGCTCGCCGGACCAGCAGACCGGGTACGTCCCGCCGCGGCTGGACAGCTTTCAGGAGCCGACGCGGGCGGCGTCGGGCCACACCGCACGCAGGCACTTCGGCGTACCGACCAGGCGGGTGGCGTCTCCCCCGGGCGGCGGCACCGGCGCGAGTTCCACGAACTCAGCGCCACAAGCGCGGTAGAACCCTTGCGCCGCGGTGTTCTGCTGCAACACCCACAGATACATCGCGTCGCTGCTCGCCTGGTCGATCACTGCCCGGGCGGCGCGGGTCAGCAGTTCCCGGCCGATACCGCTGCGGTGCTCGCTGGTGAGGACGTGCAGGTTGTCGACGAGGCTGCCCCACCTCGGATGGTCGTCGAACGCGACGTGAACGAAGCCCACCAACCGGCCGTCCCGCTCAGCGACCACGGTGGTTGCCGCAGCCGGCGCCGCGAGTCGCGCCGACCACACGGAGCGGCGGTCGGCAACCACGTCGCCGTCCAGGAACGAGTCGGCGAACGCACCCCGATAGTGGCGACGCCAACTGTCGGCGTGCAGTCCGGCGATCTGCTCCGCGTCGTCCGCTGTCGCCGATCGGAACCGCACCGTTGTCATCGTGACCTCCCGACCGGAATCATCGCCCACCGGTCAGCGCAGGTCCAGGCGCATCAGCACGCGGGGATGACCGGCCAGGACCGACGTGGTGTCGGCGACCTTGCTGAAACCGGCACGTTCGAAGTTCTTGCGCAGGCCGGGGTAGGCCATGGTCAGGTCCACCTTGGCGTCGCCGTTGTCGAGCGGGTAGGACTCGACCACCGGGGCGCCGTGGGCGCGGGCGAACTCGACCGCCCCGGAGATCAGCGCGTGCGAGATGCCCTGCTTGCGGTGGCCCGGGCGGACCCGGACGCACCACAGCGACCAGACCGGCAGGTCGTCGAGCACCGGGATCTTGCGGTTGCGGGCGAACGACGTCTCCGCGCGCGGCGCGACCGCCGCCCACCCCACCGGCGTGTCGCCGTCGTAGGCCAGTACGCCGGGCGGCGGCTCGGCGCGGCACAGCTCGGCGACGTACTCGCCTCTGGCCGGCCCGCGCAGTTCGTTGTTCAGCTTGGACGGGATCCGGTAGCTGAGGCACCAGCAAACGGACGACTGCGGCGACTTCGGACCGAGGATCGCGCGGACGTCCTCGAACACCACCGCCGGCCGGATCTCGATCGCCATGCCCCCACGATGACACCGTTCGGCCCCCGTCGGCGACCGGCACGACGTCCGCCGCGGACCCGTGGTAGTTGATCCGGACGGTCGCCGGGTGATAGATCTGAAGGTCGATTCGGTGGTTCCGACCTGTAGCCGCCGTCGTCGCCCGTGGTGCCGTACCGCCGCGGGTTGTCAGACCGGCTCCCGGCACGACCGCGGGTGACGGGGTTAGGAGCCCTTGGTGCTCACCGACGACGATGCCGCTTTCACCGTGGACGTCGACACCTCCGGGCCCGGCCCGCTGGTCCGGGTGCGCGGCGATCTCGATCTGGAGACCGCTCCGGAGCTCACCAACACGCTCAAGGCGCTGCTCGGCCCGTATCCGCTGGTGCTCGACCTGACCGGCGTCGAGTTCATGGACTCCTCCGGTCTGGGCGTACTGGTCGGCGCCCACAAGGAGTCGATCGCCCACGGTGGCGCGCTGATCGTGGTCGGCCCACAGCCCCGGGTTCGCAAGATCCTCAAGATCACCAAACTGGAGAAGGTGTTCACCGTCTACTCGTCCCTCGACGACCTCGCCCCCGAGCTCGCCCAGCAGCAGCTCTCGGCGGAGTCGGCCGCGGCCCAGCCGCCACTCACCGGGGACGCCACCGCGACCCGGCCGCCCCAGCCTCCGCTCGGCCAGAACCAGCCTCCGCTCCCCCACCACCAGGCGCCGAACGTCTCGCCGCCGGGACGTGACCGCTGATGACCTCCGGCGGCACGATCCCGGACGACGTCCGGAACCCGCTCCTGGGAGTCTCGGCCGCCGTTCGCGCGGAGATCGTCGATGAGGTCGGTCTGGCCATGACCGGCTCGCTCAATCTGCGCCGTTGCGTCCTGCAACTGCTCACCGGCGTGAAGCCGGAGCTGGCCGACTGGGCGGTCGTCGTCTGGGTGAACCCACGCACCGGCGCGCTCACGCTGTGGGGCGGCGACGATCCCGCAGCGACCGCGAAGACCTCTCGCCGCTCGATCGCCGGTCAGGCACTCGAACGCGTGCTGGTCACCGGGCACACCGAGTTGCTGCACGTCGCACTCGAGGACCCGGGTGCCGACGCTCTCGCCACCATGATTCCGAACGCCGTACTGCGTGAGCAGGCGGCGGGTTTGCGGCCGGTCGACGTGCTCGGGCTGGGCCTGACCGCCCGCGGGGTGACGCTGGGTGCGCTCGTGATGGTCCGCGGTCAGGGACGGGGATTCTCCGAGGACGACGTCGCCGTCGGCGAGCAACTGGCGGCCCGGGCATCGCTGGCGCTCGACTCGGCGCGGCTCTACGAGCAGACCAGCCGGGTCGCGGCCGCGCTGAAGGAGAGCCTGGTCCCGCCCGCGCTGCCGGCGGTTCCCGGCGTCGACATCGCGGCGCGGTACCGGCCGGCGATCGAGCACCTCGACATCGGCGGCGACTTCTACGACGTCTTCAGCGCCGACGACGAGTGGCTGGCCGTGCTCGGTGACGTCTGCGGCAAGGGCGTCGACGCCGCCGTCCTGACCGGTCGCGCGCGGCAGAGCATCCGGACGGCGGCGCACTTCGAGCGCGAACCGGGTGCGTTGCTGGCGGCGTTCAACACCGTCTTCTCGCAGGACACGTCGAACCGCTTCATCACGCTGGTCTGTCTGCGGATGCGGCCGGCCGCCGACGGGTCCTCGGCCGAGGTGGACATCGCCGTGGCGGGGCACGCCGGGCCGGTGCTGGTACGCGCCGACGGGCGGGCCGAGCAGCTGCCGATCGAGGGCACGGTGGCCGGCGTCGTACCGCGGGTGGACTACCCGACGACCACGGTGCGGCTGGAGCAGGGCGACGCACTGCTGGTCTTCACCGACGGGGTCGAAGAGGCTCGCGGCGAAAGCGGGTTCTACGGGACGGATCGGCTGATCCGCCTGCTGCGCGAGTACGCCGGTGCGGGTGCGGACGCGATCTGCGGAGCGGTCGAGCAGGACGTGGTCGAGCATCTCGACGGTCGCGCCCACGACGACATCGCCGTGCTGGCGATCAGTTGTGGAGGCGCACTCGGATGGCAGAGCTGACCGTTCCCGAACTCGACGCGCTCGGCGCCTTCGAACTCGCTCTGGCCACTGTCGATCCGACGGCCGCCTTGGACGTCGTCGAGGGACTGCTCGCGAACGGCGTACCGCCGGTCACCGTCCTGACCGACGTCGTCGCCACCGCGCAACGCAACGTCGGCGCGCGCTGGCAGCGCGGCGACTGGACGGTGGCCGAGGAGCACGCCGCGACGGCCGTCGCCGTCGCGGCCACCGAGGCCGTCGCCCGGCGCGTGCGGCAACTGCCGGTGACCCGCGGCAAGGCGCTGGTGGCCTGCGCCGAACGGGAGTGGCACGCGCTGCCCGCGATGATCATCGACTGCGCGCTGCGCGCCGACGGGTGGGACACCACGTTGCTCGGGGCGTCGACTCCACCGCTGCGCCTCGCGCAGTACCTGCAGGATCTCGGCCCGGACGCCCTGGCCGTCAGCTGCTCGATGCTGGGCGCGCTGCCGACGACCAGACGGTTCATCGAGGCGAGTACGACGGCCGGGATCCCGATCGTGGTGGGTGGCGCGGCGTTCGGGCCGGACGACGTACGGGCTCGGGCGCTGGGGGCGACCGCGTGGGCGGCTGACGCGCCGAGCGCCGTACAGGCCGCGCGGGAGCTGCCGACGGTCGTGCAGATGGCTGAGCCGCTTCCCGCGGACGCGACCGCCGAACAAGCCACGCTCGAGCTCACGCACCGTGAGCTGGCCGGGCGCCTGCAAGCGATCTGGGAAGTCGATCCCGCGGTCGAGATCGTCGAGGACGCGATCAACCAGACATTGCATGCGGTCTGGGCCGCTCTGCTCACCGGCGACGTGCGGCCGATTCCGCAGACGGCGTTCTGGATCGCCGAACTGCTGAGCGCTCGCGACGCGGATCCGCAGCACGCGGTGACGCTCGGGCGTCATCTGCGGACGGAGCTTCGTGACTATCCGCTGTCCCACACGCTGCTCAGCACGTCCTGGCCCGCGGCCGTCGGGAGCTGACGGCCTGCCCTGCTCTGGCAGCGGGGCAGGCAGGTCCCCGCTAGCTGCAGGTCGGCGTGATCGCCTGGGCCGCGCTGCGGTCGTCGGCGGTGATCGGCAGCGCGTACTTGCGGGCGACCTGGAGGTAGCGCAGCACGTAGGTGCAGCGGTAGGCGCGGTTCAGCGGCATCCACTCGCCTGGACCGGCGTCGTTTTTCGAAGCGTTGGCCGGGCCGTCGACCGCGAGCAGGTTGGCGGCCTGGTCGTTGGCGAAGTCGACGCGCCGTTGCGCCGGCCACCGGGCCGCGCCCATGTCCCAGGCCCGGGACAGCGGGTAGACGTGGTCGATCTGCACCTTGGACGCCGCGGCCTTGCGGAACTCGACCCGGCGGCCGGTGTAGGGCTCGGACGGCAGCAGGCCGGCGACGACGACGCAGCTCTTCGCGGTGCGGTTCTGCACCACGGTCAGCTGCGCGGCCAGTACGTCGTTGCGGGTGTCGCACCCGTTGTGACCGCCCGGACCGTTGTGGTCATCGGTCCAGGCCTGACCGAAGCGGTCGCGCTGGTAGCCCGGTACGTCGGGCCGGACCGCGACGACGCGGACCTGGCGTAGTTCCGCGGCGATCGCCTTCGCCGTACCGGTGGCCGGCTTGGCCGGTCCGGTCGGCTTGGGCGCGGGTGGCTTGGTGGCGGGGGGCTTGGAGGCCGGACGGGAAGGGGTCGGGCTGGAGCCGGCGATCGGGAAGGTGCACCCGGCGGTTGTCGCACAGACGAGCAGGACCACGGCGAAGCGAAGGCGGATCACGCGACCGCAAACTACCGGCCCGCGATCCGCGCGCCCGGCGTACGCGCCGAGGCCTGCCGGTCGACTACGTCACTCGTTCACCAACACCGCGCGACGCCTCGATTGCGCTCTGGCACGACGCCCGCGAGTGCGCTTCGGCGGGGCGCCATCGGTCGCCTTGGCACCGGTTGATTGACTGGTGTCGTGGGTACGGGCGACAAGGTGCTGGTAGCGAAGCGATACAAGTTGGGTCCGTCCATCGGACGCGGTGGCATGGGAGAGGTCTTCCGCGCCACCGACGAGGTGCTCGGGCGTACGGTGGCGGTGAAGTTGCTGCTGCCGTCCGATCGCGACCCCCGGGCCGCCGAACGCTTCCACCGTGAGGCGCAGGCCGCCGCCCGGCTCAGTGATCCACAGGTCGTGTCCGTGTACGACTTCGGCAACCACGACGACGGCTTCTTCCTGGTGATGGAACTGGTCGAGGGCGGCACGGTCGCCGACGAGCTCACCCAGCACGGACCACTGCCCAAGGACCGCGCGATCGACATCGTCGAACAGGCCGCCGCGGGTCTCGCGGCCGCGCACCGGGAGGACGTCGTCCATCGCGACGTGAAACCGGGCAACCTGCTGGTCGCCCCGGGCGGGGCGGTCAAGGTCGCGGACTTCGGCATCGCCCACCTGCCGGGCCAGGGCGCGACCACGCTGACGGCGACCGGTCAGATCATCGGCAGCTCGCACTACCTCGCCCCCGAGCGGGCGCGCGGTGGCCGGGCCGGCAAGGCGTCGGACGTGTACTCGCTGGGCTGCGTCCTGTACCAGCTGGTGACCGGCCGTCCGCCGTTCACCGCGGAGAACCCGACGGCGATCCTCTATCAACACGTCGACGCCGAGCCCGTACGTCCGAGCCTGGAGCGGCCGGAGCTCGCCGGGTCGTTCGAGACGGTGCTGCTGCGGATGCTCGCCAAGGAGCCCGCCGACCGGCCGACGGCCGCGGAGATCGCGGACGGTGCTCTGCGTGCCCAGCAGCCGCTCGGTGACGACTGGCGCGCGGTCGCCGGTGTCCCTGCTGCCGCGGGGCTCGCTGCGGCGGCGACCGTCCCTTCGGCCGCTGATGTCCCCGCAGGTGTTGATGCTCCCGCAGGCACTGGTGCCCCCGTGGGGACCAGCCAACTCGAGGTGGCGCCCCGGTCGCCGCGACGCCCTTCGACGAAGGTGCTCGCGGGCCTGGTCGCCGTCCTGGCGACGACAGCGGCGGTGCTGGCCGGCGTCGCGATCTATGGCAACGACCCGACGCTGCCGCCGACCACGGACCTCGGTCCGCAGCCGGAGCTGACGACACCCACGCCCGGCACCACCGCCGGTACGACGGACCCGACGACCACGTCGTCCACCACCGGTCCCACCCAAGCCGCGCCCGGCGACGAGGCGAGCCCGACAGCGTCGACCCAGCCGACCCAGACCCCGAGCACGCAACAAACCCCGTCCCCCGGCACCACCCCGACCAGCGGCACGACGCCGTCACCGACGACGTCGCCCACGGGTTCGGTGGAGCCAACGCCGACGCCGAGCCAACCGACCCGGACCACACCATCGCCGGAGCCGACCCCCTCGACCACCCCGTCGTCGGACCCGTCCCCAACCAGCACCCCGCCGGCCACCCCCACACCCGGCCCCGCACGCAACACCAGCTCCCCGTCGACGGACTGACTCCGCGCGGGCATCGTTGGCCGAAGCCGACAATCATTCAGGCGAGCTGTCTACCAACCGCTGGCGGAGGCCGGTGGCGCGGAGGGCCCGGCGGCTGAGGGCGAGGCGGACGGACTCCTCGGTTCCGACCACGCGGACCCGACTCTCCGCGCGCGTGATCGCGGTGTAGAACAGCTCCCGGGTCAGCAGCCGGGACTCCTCGTTCGGCATCAGGACGGTGACCTCGGCGGCCTGGCTGCCCTGGGCCTTGTGGATCGTCATCGCGTGCAGCGTCTCGATGTTGCCGAGCCGGCTGGGGGCGAAGTCGCGGCGCCCGCGGGAGCTGTCGATGCACACGCGCAGCGAACCGTCCGGCCGGCGAATGGTCACCCCGACGTCACCGTTGTAGATGCCCAGCGCGTAGTCGTTGGCCGTCACGAGTACTGGCCGGCCGACGTACCAGGTGTCCCAGAGCGGATCCTCGGTCTCCTCGGTGATCCACCGCTCGACGGTCCGGTTCCAGTGCTGCACGCCCCACGGACCTTCCCGGTGCGCGCAGAGCAGCCGGTGCCGGTCGAGCGCCGCCAGTGCGGCATCGGCGTCACCGGCCTCAGCAGCCTCCCGGATCGCCAGTACGTCGGGCAGCATCGCCGCCCGCAAGGTCTCCCGCGGGTCGTCCTCCTCGACGAAGTGCACGCGGTCGCCACCACCCCGCAGTACGCCGAGGACGTCGTCGGCCCGGTCCTCGCGCACGGCCAACGCCAGTTCGCCGATCTCGCTGCCGAACCGGTGCGAGGTGCGCAGCTCGGCGGCCTCGATGTGCCCGCCGGACACCAGCCCGTCGACGAGATCTGCCAGCACGGCGCCCGCCTCGATCGAGGCCAGCTGGTCGGGGTCGCCGACCAGCACCAGCCGGGCTCCGGGCCGTACCGCCTCGAGCAGTCGCGCCATCATCGTCAGCGACACCATCGAGGTCTCGTCGACGACGACGATGTCGTGCGGCAGCCGGTTGTCGCGGTCGTGGCGGAACCGGCTGGACGAGTCGGGTCGCCGCCCGAGCAGCATGTGCAACGTCCGCGCATGGAAATCGCCGAGCCTCGCGGTGTCCTCTGCAGACAGCCGGTCGGACATCTCCCGGCGTACCGCTTCCTCGAGCCGGGCCGCGGCTTTGCCGGTCGGCGCGGTCAGCGCGATCCACGGGCGCCGCTCCCCCGCGATCTCCGCCTGCTCCGCGAGCAGCGCCAGCAGGCCGGCGACGGTGGTCGTCTTGCCAGTGCCCGGGCCGCCGGTCAGCACGGTCGTCCACTGCCGGACCGCGGTCTGCGCCGCGGCGCGCTGCTCGACGTACGAGCTGCCGGGGAACAGCCGGTCGAGCCCCGCGAGCAACACGCCTTCGTTGGCGATCCGCGGCTCCAGCCGCTGAGCCCGGCGGCGAAGGTCCTGCTCGACCTGCTCCTCCTCACGCCAGTAGCGGTCGAAGTACAGCAGGGTCTCCTCGAGACGCAGCGGGTACGGCGCCGCGAGCAGCGGGCTCGCCCTGAGTGCCGTCAGCCATTCGTCGAGCACCGGCCAGTCCAGCTCGGCGCCGTCCTCACCGACCTCGTCGCGCACCAAGGCGAGATCGAGGCAGATCGACCCGGCCCGTACGGCGCGCGCCACCAGCGCACAGGCCAACGCGACCCGCTCGTCGGTCTCCCCCAGCATGGCCGTGAGCCGGGACGCCACATGCACGTCGGCGGCCAGCAGCACGCCGGCCGTGTTGAAGTCCCGCAGAATCCCGGTGGCACCGAGCGCCAGCGTCGAGTCGAACTCGTCGACCGTCGTGGTCATGCCGCCCTCCCGTCGAGCAGCTCGGACAGCGCGACAACCATTGCCGCAGGCAACGGCCAGCTGAACACCCCGGCCGGATGGCCGTCCACGACCGGTGTCTCCGGGCCGCACATCCCGCGCAGATAGAGGTAGACCACACCCCCGAGATGCGTTTCGGGGTCGTACGCAGGCAGCCGCCACCGCAGATAGCGATGCAGCACGACCGAGTACAGCATCGCCTGCAGCGGATAGTCGGAGTGCAGCATCGCGGCACCCAGCTCCTCCCGCCCGTACGCCGCGGAAGTGGCCGGCTGCTCCGGATCGCCGAGCCGGTTCGTCTTGTAGTCGACCACCACGAACCGATGGCTGTCGCCGTCCGGAACCCGCAGTACGACGTCGATCGATCCGGACAGGTAGCCACGTAGACTCTGCCCGCCGAGCAAGGGCTGTTCGAGTCGTTCGGCGTACGCGAGCAGCGGGTCGTCGGCCGGCAGATGTGCTCGCAGCAGTGGCGCCAGCTCGGACAGCCGCACATCCACCGACGCACGATCGCCACCGGCCAGCGGGATCTCGAAGTCCAGCTCCCGAAGCCGGTCGCCGCGGCCGAGATCGCGCAACGTCAGACCAGGCACCAGCGGGCCGAGCGGCGTGTCGTGCATCGCCTGCATCGCCGTCGCCAACTCGTCAGGCGTCACCTCGACGCGCCAGAACGGAAGTTGGTCCCGGATCCGCGCGGCCAGCTCGGCATGCAGGTCCGGCGCCAGCGGGTCGGCCTCCTCCAGCACGGCGTGCACCAGCGATCCGAACGTCGCGCCGACCGGCAGACCCTCCATCGGCGACGGCAGCGCGTCGGGCGGCGGGATCGTCGGCGCCGGCACCAGGTCGACCGCCTCGTCCTCGAGCTGACTTTCCTCGGGCTCGCTGCCGACACCGCCCACTTGCTGCTCCGCGGCGCGGATCAAGCCCGAGTACGACGTACGCCGCCACTGCAGATCGACTTCACGCGAGAAGCGCGCGATCGTCAGCCCACCGGGCGACTGCTCCGGCAGGGGCTCGACGTGTTCGGCGATCGCGGACTCCTCGACCACCGGTCCCCCGGCCTGCTGCCAGCGCCGCAGCCAGATCAGCACCTCGTCGTCGGACGTGGCCCGGTCCAGCTGGTCGGGCACCACCGCCTCGCCCTGTTTCCGGCCGCGCAGCAGCCGGGAGATGCCGCCGTTGACCTCGTCCCACGACGGCGCCCACCAGGCCACGACCTGCGACTGGGCGCGGGTCAGCGCGACGTACGTGAGCCGGATGTCGTCACCGGCCACCTCGGCCCGCCAGCGCTTCTCGTTCGCCCGGTACTCGGCCCTGCCCTTGCCCCCGATGTCCAGGCTGCGGATGCCGTTCTCGTGGAACAGCAGCAGCTCCTCCTCGTCGAAGATGTGCCGGTTGAAGGCGAACGGGAGGTAGACGACGGGGTACTGCAGCCCCTTGCTCACCCACACCGTCATGATCTGCACCGCGGCGGCATCGCTGTCGAGCCGGCGCGTGCGCTCGGCCGTACGTCCCTTGCTAGTGCACTCTTGACGCAGCCAGTCGAGCAGCGCAGGCAGTCCGAACTTCTCCCGGTGCGCGGTGTCGTGCAGCAGCTCGGCCAGGTGGGCGAGGTCGGTCATGTCGCGCTCGCCGCCACGCCAGGCCAGAACCCGGTCCGCCATCCCGTTGAGCTGCGCGGCCTCGAAGACCGCCGCGACACCGCGAGCCCGCAGGTGGTCGGCCCAGGCCCGCAGGGTCAGGCCGATCCGGTCGGTGAGCTCCTCGCCGCCGGCGTGCAGGCTGGCCGCGGTCTCGCCGAAGAACATCGTCGTCGCCGCGGCCCGGACCAGCCCCGAGCGGTGCGGCTGCTCGAACGCCTCCAGCAGGCACAGCCAGTCCTGGGCCGCCTGCGACGCGAAAATGTCCAGGTCACCGGAGTAGACCGCGGGAATGCCGGCCTGGGCCAGCGCCTCCCGGCAGGCCCGCGCGTCCTTGTGCGCCTCGACGATCACCGCGACGTCACCCGCGCGCAGCGGCCGTTCGCCGTACGCCGGACCGGCGGCGAGCAGCCGGCCGATGTCGGCCGCCAGATCCCGGGCGATGTGATCGCGCAGCTCGTCCATCGGGATGCTCTTGCGGGACGACGAGCCGAACTGCTCGCGGCGTACGACCCGGAGCCGGAACGGCGCGTCGCACGGTGCGCCCGCGAGCCGGCTGCCCTGGTGATGAGCGGCGACCGGGTGGACGACGATGTCGGGGTGTCCGAGCCGGGCACCGCCCAGCACGACCTGGAGGCAGTCGACAAGCGGCTGGTCGCTGCGCCAGTTGGTCCCGAGGGTCCGCCGCTGTCCGGCGGTCGCCGCCGCCGTCAGGTACGTCGCGATGTCGCCGCCGCGGAAGGCGTAGATCGCCTGTTTCGGGTCGCCGATCAACACCAGCGTGCTCGAGCCGTTGAAGGCGGCGTCGATCACCTTCCACTGCACGGGGTCGGTGTCCTGGAACTCGTCGACCATCACGACCGACCACCGACGCTGCATCCGCCGCCGCGCCGGCGCGGCCGGATCCTGCAGCGCCTCGGCGAGCCGGGTCAGCAGGTCGTCGTAGCCGAGCACACCGAGACGGCGCTTGCGGCGCTCCACCTCGTCCAGGACCGCCAGCGCGAACTCGACGCGCACCCCTTCGGGAGAGGACTCGGCGTACTTCTCCGGCACCAGCCGGGTGTGCGGGTTGCCGACCACCTTCAGCGCGAGCTCGAGTGCTGTCGCGCGCGTGATCGGCGGCTGATCCGCCGAGCCCCCGAACCGAGCGAGATAGAGGTCGTCGACCACCTCGGCGACGAGATCGGTCAGGTCCTCGACCAAGGTGACCCCGGCGTCGGTGTCACCGGCAACGCCAAGGGACCGCAGGACGAGCTGGCAGAACTGGTGCGTCGTCGCGATCGTCGCCGCGTCGAAGTTGGCCAGCGCGTCCCGCAGCCGCCCATGCCGTACGGCGAGGTCGGCCGCACTGCCGTTCACCAGATGCCCGAGAAGCCCCGGATCGCTACGCCACCGGTCCGGATCGGCCAGCGCCTGCTCGGCTTCCAGCAGCTGCGAGCGCACGCGTTCGCGCAACTCCTGGCTGGCCGCGCGGCCGAAGGTGATCAGCAGCATCTCGTCGAGGCGGGCGGCGCCCTCCGCGACGTACCGGGTGACCAGACCGGCGAGGGCATAGGTCTTGCCCGTGCCGGCGCTCGCCTCCAGCACGGTGGTGCCCGTCGGGAGCGGGCCCAGCAGATCGAAGCCGTCCATCAGGAAGCACCCTGCTCGAAGCGCAGCATCGGTTCCCACACGCGGGCCGCGTAGGCGCCCAGCCGGGTGGGCTCGCCCTGCCATTGCTCGCCCGGACGCGTCGGCTCCAGCAGGACCTTGAGCGGTGCGTTCGGCCCCCAGACCCGAACGTGCGCTGGGTCCGCGTTCTCGCCGTCGTAGTTGGCCGGCTTCCACCGCCGGCCAGCAGCGGTCATCGGGTCGTCGTCGGTCCGGCGCGCCTGGCACCAGGCGAAGGAGGTCTTCAACGGCAGCGGCAACGGCTCGCGGCGGCCACTGTCGTAGATCGAGATCAGGTCGGCGAGGAAGCCGCGAGCCTGCGGTCCGACCGGCCCGAACAGCCGACTCGCCGGCGTGCGGCCGCTGCGCGGGCGGCCGATGGCCAGGCCGGTCCAGTTGTGGTCCTCGTCGTTGGCCGACAACGCGAGCAGCTGGATCCAGGAGGTCAGCAACTGCTTGGCGTCGAGCCGCGAGTAGCTGACCGAGACCAGCCGATACCCGTACACACCCGGCACCGTACCGGTGAGCCGTCGGCCACCGCCGAGCTCCACATCCACGTCGTACGCCGTGGCCCCGCCCTGCCGGTGCGGATGAGCGGTGATCGCCAGGCCCCGCGCGACGTCGCGGATCTCCGTCGCGGTCCGCCAGCCGAGTCGTCCCGGCGGCAGCGTGCCCCGGCGCCACTCGGCCTGCAGCGCGGCGTCCGGGTGGATGCCCGCGAGCATGTCGCGCAGCATCCGGTCCCCGACCGACCACTTCTCCAGGTTGTCGATCTCCACCGGCATCGCGTCCGAGACGCCGTCGATCTCCCACGGCAGCGTCAGGTCGAGCGCCCGGAAGAACCCCTTGACCGGGTCACAGAAGAACGCGAGCAGGTCCGCGAGCGCGACGTCTTCACCGCCCGGCAGCGTCAGAGGCTCGGCCAGGAACGTCGGCCGCGGCGGCCGCGACCCGCCGCCGACCCGCGCCGCCACCAGCGCGGTCGGGTCGAACGTGAACGGCCCCGGCGTACCGAGCCGGCCGGACTCCAGGTTCTTGCGGTCGAAGGGCTGCAGCGGGTGGTTGACCACGACCGCGTCGCGCACCTTCGACTCCGTCGTACGATCCAGGGTGTCGAGCAGCTCCCCCAGCGGTACGGCGGGCGGCCGCGGCTGGCCCGAGTATTCGTTCGCCCCGGTGTAGGTGACGACGAGCGACTCGGTGGCGGCGAGGATCGCGTCGAGCATCAGCTGCCGGTCCTCGCTGCGCACGTCCCGCTCGCCGGTGATCGGGCGACGGGCCAGGACGTCGTCGCCGTCGGACAGGCCGAAGCGCGGGAACACCCCGTCGTCGAGCCCGAGCAGGCAGATCACCCGATGCGGCACCGAGCGCATCGGCACCATCGTGCAGACCGTCAACGTGCCACTGCGGAAGTTCGCACGCGTCGGGCGCCCGGCCAGATGGGACGACAACAGCGCCCGGACGTCGGCCAGCCGCAACGAGGTCGCCGTGAGCGGCCCGGCCTCGGCCGCGACCTGGGCGAACTCGCGGTGCACCTGGCCGACCTGCCAGCCGTCGTCCGGACCGACGCGGGTCAGCCGGTCGATCCCGTCGCGCAGCGCCTCCAGCCAGGTCGCGAGTGGTTGCGTCCCGTCGAGCCGATCCGTTGCCGCACGCAACCGATCGACAAACTCCGCGAACCGCCCGGCCAGCTCGATCCGGGTGCTGCCCACGTCGTCGAGCGGCAGCGTGGTGTCGATCCAGGCGTGTGCGTCGGCGGACATCGTGACGCCGGCCAGGACCCGGTCGACGCCGAAGCGCCAGGTGTTCTGCGGGAAGCCGGCCAGGCCGAACTGGTCCCGGTCGGTCCGGTCGAAGGCCCACCGGACACCCGACTCACGCACCCACGCGGTGACGGTGTCGAGGTCGTCGTCGGTGAAGCGGAAGCGCCGGCGTACCGGGTCGGTCTGCGCGAGGTCGAGCACCTGGCTGGCCGTCGCTCTGCTGCCGGCGAGATCGAGCAGCTGCGACGCGACGCCGAGCAGCGGGTTGGTCTGGGTCAAGGAACGGTCGGCCAGTTGCACCCGGAGCTGATGGGCCGGATGGCCGTTCGTGTGCAGGTCGCCGAGGCCGAAGCGAGCGCTGATCAGCGGCGCGTAGGTCTCGATGTCGGGGCACATCACCAGGATGTCCCGCGGCTCCAGCGTCGGATCGGCCTGGAGCATGCCGAGCAGCACCTCACGCAGTACGTCGACCTGCCGGGCGGTGCCGTGACAGGCGTGGACCTGAACGCTGCGATCGCCAGGAGCCAGTCGTCGTCCCTCAACGGCCACGGTGTTGCTGCGCAGATCGCGCTGCAGCCAGCCGAGCAGCGTGTCGGGTGTCGCTGGTGACCGGAGGTGGCTGTCGACGCTCGGCACCGCCGCAAGCGACAGCTGCAGCTCGCGACTGTCCCGTCCGAGAGTGGCCAGCAGCGGATGCTCGGCCTGTTGGTGCGTCACGTCATTCGCCCGCTCCCCCGCAGTCGCACCCTGCAGCCGCTCCCAGAGCGCGCCGCTGGGATTGGGAAGCCAGAGGTGTACGTCGCGATGCTCGGCCAGCGCCGACAGCAACTCGATCTCCGTGAGCGGCAGCCGTGTGTGGCCGAACAGCGACAACCGCGCCGGCAGGTCGAGCGACTCCGGGTTCTCGCGGAGCTGCGCGATCGTGTCGGCGTGACGGGCGTTCGGTGGCGGTGCGTCGATCCGGTCGACCAGTCGGCGCCACAGCTCCGGCTGCCAGCTCAGGTCGTCGTCGATCACGTTGCCGAGGCCGTCGGTGTTCCGCCCGGCGCTCCAATCCGCGAGCACGCTCGGCCGCTGGACGGCGTACGCCGCGAACAGCCGGGCCAGCCGCGCCGCGACGGCGTACCGGCGTCCGCGCCGCAACTCGGCCTCGGAGCCGGTGTCGAAGTGGCCGAGGTGTCGCGCGACCGGCTCGCACCACGCCTCGTCGAGCGAGTCGTCCAGCACCGCGAGCAAGGGCCACGCCATGGCGTCGGCCGCCCACGGGTCGTCGTCGGTGATCCCGAGCACCGCGGACACCAGCGACCGCGGCGACGCGAACCGCACCCCGGCGCACACGCCGTCGCCGCCTTCCGGCCCGGCCCCCAACCGGTGCGACAGCCGCTGCGACAACCACCGCTCGATCCCCTTGGCCGGCACCACCACCAGCTCCTCGGCGAACGGGTCGGCCGGCGGCACGGCGAGCAGTTCACCCAGGCCGTCGGCGAGCACGTCCGTGCGCTCGGCGCGATGCAGGTACAGGGTCACCGAGGAAGCATGCCACGCCGCCCCAGCCCGCCGTCGGAGGGCAGGCCCAGGCTGTGGACGACCGTCCGGCGAGCGGACTCCGGGCCCCGGATCACCAGTCGTGAACCGTGCCGTCCTTCAACCGGTTGAACGGCAGGTACGCCGGCTGGTACGGGAACCTGGCCGCCGCTTCCTCGTCCAGCTCCACGCCGAGGCCGGGCTGATCGCCGGGGTGGAGGTAGCCGTAATGCCAGTTGAAGCTCTGACGAAAAACCTCGTTCGTCAGCGGACCGTGCGGCATGTACTCCTGGATGCCGAAGTTGTGGATGGCGAGGTCGAGGTGCAGCGCGGCGGCCATGCCGATCGGCGAGATGTCGGTCGGGCCGTGGATGCCGGACTTGATCTGGTACTGCGCGGCGTAGTCGAGCAGCTTGCGCATCGCCGTGATGCCGCCGGTGTGGGTGACAGCGGACCGGACGTAGTCGATCAGCTGTTCGCGGATCAGCGCCTGGTAGTCCCACACTGTGTTGAAGACCTCGCCGATCGCCAGCGGCGTGACCGTGTGGTTCCGGACCAGTCGCAGCGCTTCCTGGTTCTCCGCCGGCGTGCAGTCCTCGAGCCAGAACAGGTCGTACGGCTCGAGGTTCTTACCCAGCCGCGCCGCCTGGATCGGGGTCAGCCGGTGATGGACGTCGTGCAGCAGCGGCAGCTCCGGACCGAACTCGTTGCGGACCGCCTCGAAGACCGTCGGGATGTGCCGCAGGTACGCGCGGCTGTCCCAGTCCTCTTCGGCCGGGAGCGGAGCCCGCTGTGCCGGTTCGTAGTGTTCGCTCGCGGCGGCCGGGGCGATCACGCCGTACACGGCATCGATCCCCGGCACCGAGGTCTGCACCCGGATCGAGCGGAAGCCCTCGTCGAGATGCCGCCGGATCGAGTCGAACAGCTCCTCCTGGTCGCGCCCGGACGCGTGGCCGTACGCCATGATCCCGGTCCGCGAGGCACCGCCGAGCAGCTGGTAGAGCGGTAGTCCGGCGGCCTTGGCCTTGAGGTCCCACAGGGCCACGTCGACCGCGGCGATCGCCGTCATCGTCACTGGCCCCCGCCGCCAGTACGCCGACCGGTACAGGAACTGCCAGGTGTCCTCGATCCGGTGCGCGTCCCGGCCGATCAGCAGCGGTACGACGTGATCGGTCAGGTACGACGCGACCGACAGCTCGCGGCCGTTCAGCGTGGCGTCACCCCAGCCGGTCAGGCCGTCGTCGGTGGTCAGTTTCAGCGTGACGAAGTTCCGGTCCGGGCTCGTCACGATCACCTCGGCGGCGACGATGTTCACGGTTCGGGGTCCTCCTTGGCCTGGGGGCTGTGGACTTGCGGACGACCAGTTCGGTCGGAAGTTCGCGGATCGGCCTGCTCGGGGGTGTCTCGGCGAGCAGCTGCACGAGCAGCTCCACCGCCGCCCGGCCCGCGACGTCCTTGGGCAGGTCGAGCGTGGTCAGCGCGGGGTCGGCCATCGACGACATCGCGATGTTGTCGATGCCGACGACGCTGAGGTCGGCCGGTACGGCGACGCCGCGCTCGCGCAGCCCGCCGATCACGCCGAGCGCGACCAGGTCGTTGTACCCGATCACCGCCGTCACGCCGGAGATCAGCACTCCCTCGGCGGCCGCGGTGCCACCGTCGAAGCTGGGATCGAAGTTGCCGAGGGCCACGAGTTCGGGTCCGTCGCCGCGGCACTCGGCCTGCAGCGCCTTCAGCCGGGCCCGGTTGCTCCAGCTGCTCCGCGGGCCGGCGACGTACCCGATCCGCCGGTGGCCCAGGCCGGCGAGGTACCGGACGATCTGGCGCATGCCGTCGGCGTTGTCGACGGCCACGGCCGGGATCGATCCCTCGCGCCGGTTCACGAGCACGACCGGGACCAGGCTCGCCGCCTCGCGCAGCTCGGCCGGCTTCATCCGCGGCGAGCACAGCACGATGCCGTCGACCTGCTTGGCCAGGTTGCGGACCAGGCCGAGCTCGGCCCTCGCGTCCTCGTCGGTGTCGACGACGAACACCTGGTAGTCGGCCCGGTGCGCGGCCAACTGGATGCCCTTGACGACCGACGGGAAGAACGGGTTGGCCAGGTCGGGCAGGATCAGGCCGAAGTTGCCGGTCCGGCCGGTGATCAGTCCGCGCGCCGCGCGATTGGGCCGGTAGCCGAGATGCTCGGCGACCTTCGTCACCCGCTCCAGCGTCGCCGCCTCCACGACGTCCGGCATCGACAACGCCCGGGAGACGGTCGACGCCGACACGCCCGCCGCCTTCGCGACGTCGCGAATGGTGACGGCCATCGCACGCCTCCTCGGTCCGGCCGGGTGAGTCGGCATCGAGTCTGAAACCGTTTGCAGACGATGTCAACAGCGGGTCTCACCGCCTGCAACCCTTTGCAGACCTCAGCCTGCCCAGCGGCCGGTCAGGAAGGTCAGGGCGACCACGGTGGACAGCGGAACCGCGAGGCACAGATACGCGGTCCTGAACTTCGGCCTGCCCTGCGCCCACAGCGCCAGGCCGACCCACAACGGCCACCACAGCAGCGTCGCGCGGGGAATCGACATGTACCAGTACGACGTTCCCAGGGCCACGAGACTCACCGCGATGTACGCGGCCTCGGCCCAGTGGCGCCGGCGCAGCAGGAATCCGAGCAGGACCAGACCGATGACCATGGCAACCAGTTCGGCCTGGAACATGATCCCGTAGCCCGTGGTCTGCACGTGGTCGAAGCCCGACTCCCAGGTGGTCGCCCAGGAGTCCCACGGGACGGTGAAGGTCCGGTACCAGCCACGCTCCTGGGCGTGCTTCCACGCCATCCAGTCGCCGGTCTGGGCGTACAGGTAGCAGAAGTAGCCGAGCACCGGCAGCGCCGGCAGGGCCAGCCACGGCACGGCGCGCCATCGCCGGTGCGCTCGGACGGTGACGACGAAGTGCACCGCGACCGCGGCGGCCAGGAACAGTCCGGTGATGCGCACCGACGTCGCGAACGCCGTGAGGATCGCCGCCAGCGCCCAACTGTGCCGCCGGGCGGCCAGCCAGGCCGGAAGCGCGAACGCGAGGAACAGCGTTTCCGAGTAGCCCACGGCAAGGAAGATCGCGCAGGGCGACAGCAGGAAGAACAGCACCGCGTCCTGGTCGACACTCGTCCCCGGCCGGTACGCCCGGGCGATCCGCGCCAGCGCGACGACAGCGACCGCGCCACTGACGAAGGAGATCAGCAACCCGGCCAGCGTCCAGTGCGGGACCACGGCGTGCACAGCTCGCAGCACCAGCGGGAAGCCCGGGAAGAACGCCTCCCGGTTGTCCCACTTGTCCGTCCACGGACCCGAACTGCCGGGGAAGTAGCCGAGCCGGGCGATGTCGACGAAGTGGTACCAGTCCCACTGCTCGAACGCCGTACCGAACTTGGCGGGCTCGCGGGTTTCGGGGTTTGCGGGAAACAACCACAGCGCGCAGTACGCCGTCAGCCCGACCGCGAGCCGGGTCAGCGCGTACAGGTAGAGGACGTTGCGATCGGCCGGCGTCAGCCAGTCGAAACCCAACGGCGCCCGAGAAGGAGTGCTCGAGGAGCCGGCGGAGGGGCGCCGTTGCGTCGTACCGGTGTGCGTCATCACCTGGTACTTGCCCGAAGCCCTCATCCCCCTTCTCGGCGGACGCCTCCGGTCAGTTCTTCCCGGGGCGGGACCGGTCGACGATCGTGCGGAGGCGGCGCAGGACCTGGTCGGTGAACAGACCGGCGAGACTGCCGGTGAGAACCAGTACGGCGATCCCGGCGCTGGACGTCGTCTCGTCGCCGATGCTGATCAGACCCGTGTTGACGGCGATGACGGACACCGATCCGAGCATGGCCGACCACAGCGGCCGCAGCACGTACCACCAGATCGAGCGGTCCCGGAGACTCCTCGACCGGTGGGTCAACGCCATGCTCTGCCGGATGACGCTGCCGACTGCTCCCGCCGCCGCTCCGACGACGAGCAGGCTCATGTTCAGCGTGACCGGGACCTCGGTGATCCACCAGTCGAACGTCCGGACGGCGACCTCGTCCGGTCCGGCGGCTTCCTGATCCGCGACGAGCCTCTCCGCCAGACCGTACGCCGCGATCAGCGACACCAGGGCGAACACCGCTTCGGCGATGTTCACCGCGACGACCTGCCGCCAGGCCCACCGGTCCCGTTCCGCGTTCGGTCGTGCAATGGGGAGCTTGAGCGCTCTGGTCATCTGACGCCTCCGTTCGGGTGCACCTCTCATCGGAACGGAGGTCCGAGCGGGCTCGCGAATACATCCCGGCCGATCGATGTATCAAGGTCGCCACCTGGTGCCTCCGACCTAGCGAGGCCCCGCCGGTTCAGGGGTCCGGCGGGACCGGGGGTCGCTGACGTGGCGGGAAGTCTGTGGGAGGGAGAGACTTCGCGCCACGTCGGCCGGCCGGACCGATACTGTCGGGGAACGGCGCGGCCCGCTGTATCAACCGGCGTACGACGTACTCCGCTGCAGTAGCAGTTCCGAGGCACCGAAGGAGGAACGGGATGTACGACGATCCGGCGGTCATCCGCATGGTCACCGGCGCCCGCGACGGGGACCGCGGTGCCTGGGACGAGTTGGTCGAGCGGTACGCACCACTGGTGTGGTCGATCAGCCGGCGCTTCGGTCTGGCGGCCGCGGACGTCGACGACGTCGGCCAGAGCGTGTGGCTGCTGCTGGTCGAGCACCTGCCCGGCCTGCGCGAGCCGGCCGCGCTGCCCGGCTGGATCGCGACGACCACCCGTCACGAGTGTCTGCGGCTGTTGCGGGCCGGCAAGCGGTCGGAACCGGCCGATCCGGCGGAGCTGCCCGGCGCGACGCCGTACGACGTGGTGCCGGTCGACGAGGAGCTGCTGCGGCACGAGCGCCACGACGCGGTCCGGACCGCGTTCGGTCAGCTGTCGCCGCGGTGCCGGTCGTTGCTCGCGATGCTCGTGCAGGACCCGCCGGCGGGGTACCGCGAGATCAGCCAGAAGTTGCACATGCCCGTCGGCAGTATCGGTCCCAACCGGGCCCGCTGCCTCGACCGGCTGCGTCAGGCGCCGGCCCTGGCCGCCCTGATCGGAACCCAGGACGAGCGCCCCATCGCAGCGGACGGAGGTGAGCAGCATGGCAGACCCGTGGTGGACCGATGACGACCAGCTGCTCGAGGTACTACGTGACGCGCTGACCAGCGCGAACGAGATCCCGCCCAGCTTCGTCGAGGCCGGCAAGGCCGCCTACGCCTGGCGCACGATCGACGCGGACCTCGCCGCGCTGACCTTCGACTCCGCCTGGGACAGCCCCGAACCGAGCCTGACCCGGGCGACCGAGAGCGCGACCCTGCGCAGACTCACGTTCGCCACCGACGCCCTCAGCGTCGAACTGGAACTGACCCCCGGCGAGTTGCTCGGCCAGCTCAGTCCCCCGGACAGCGGCACCGTCCGCGTGACCACGGGCACCGACGACCTCGGCACGGTCCCCATCGACGAACTCGGCTTCTTCGTCATCACCCCCGTTCCCCACCAACCGTTTCAGCTCGTCTGCCACACCGACGCCGGCACCACGGTCCGAACAGGCTGGGTCTCCCCCTGACCCGAGGATGGCGGTGATCGAGGTTCAGCACCCGAGGGTGACGAAGGACTGCGCTGCCGTGCGCGCGAAGCGGCTGTCGGTGGCCGACGCTCGGGTACCGGCCAAGGCTTCCGGGAGTTCGTTGCCGGCGCGCAGCCGGGTGTGCAGGTCGAGCATCAGCGGGACGGTGGCCGGATCGTTGACCGGTACGACGCTCGCGACGACGCCCGCTGAGCCCAGGGCGATCAGCGCGCTGACCAGGCCGAGGAGCTCGTCGGCGCCGCTGGGGCCGCCGAGAGCCGAGCTGCAGCTCGACAGGACCACCCGGTGGGGGGCTCGTTCCAGGCGTTCGAGGTCGTACACGGTGAGTGGCCCGTCGTCGAGCTCCAGCGCCGAGAACAACGGGCTGTCGGCGCGGAAGGTGCCGTGCGCCGCCACGTGCACGAGCGAAGCTCCGTCGATCGCCGCCAGCACCGCGTCGGCCGTCGCGCCGCCGTCGGTGAGGACGACCGCGTCGGGATACAGGTCCGCGAGCCGCCGCACCTCCTCGTGTCCCGTCGACAGCTTGGGGCCGCTGATCAGCACCACCCGCCCGGGGGCCGGCGGAACGGCTTTCCGGGCGCGCAACCAGGCCGCGGCCGACGGAACCACCGAGGTCGGCCGATGACGCAACGACGGCAGCAGGCTCCACGGGACCGCGTGCAGCCGCCCGGTCGGTACGACGACCACCGGGCCGTCCGGCAGGTGCTTGACCGCCGTACCGAGCAGGACGCTCTCGAGCCGGGTCCCGATGGCGTCGAGGTCGAGTGGGGTCGTGCCGCGTCCGGTCGCCTCGCGACGCAGCGCGAACAGCGCGTGGGTCAGCCGGTGAGTCGCCGCCGACGTCGGGCCGACCAGTTCGAGACGGACCCGGCCACCCGCCACCACGATGGCGTAGAGCTGGTCGTCGACGTCGGTCAGCTCGATCAGCGCTCGGTCGCCGAGGTGGTCGAGCAGGTCGGCGACACGGAACTCCTCGGGCCGATCGCCGGTGGTGCCGGGCGTCAGCAGGACCCGGTGGCGGACGGCGGATTCGAGACGGCGACGCTCGCGCTGCAGCGGCTGGGGTGCGATCCCGTTGTCATGGCTGGTTTCGAGCCGAAGGGTCAAGCTGCGCAGCGCGGCGAGATCGGCGACGAGGTCGTCGTCCTCCGGCGGCCGGACCGGTGGGATCGCGAGCACGGTGGCTCGCCAGCGCTCGCTCCACTCCAGGACCTGCCGCGCGTTGCGCCGTCGTACGGCGTACCGCAGGGCGATCGCGGCGAGCTCGGCACCCTGCGCGGTGGCGAGGACGCGCAGTTCGGTGGCGCCGAGGGTGCGCAGGTAGACCTCGATCAGGCTCAGGCCCTGTCGGCAGGCGGTCAGCATCGCGCGCGACCGGCCCTCGTCCTGGTGCAGCATCGCCTGGGCGAGCCAGCCGGCGCCGCGGGCGCGCAGGCCACGGTTGCGGGATCCGGCCGCGATCGTCAGGTGGCGCCGGCCCTCGGCCGGATCGGAACGCGCGATCGCGAGCCGGCCGGTGAGCAGGTGAGCTTCGGCGGCGAGGTCGGGGTCGAGGTCGTCGAGCTCGGCGCTGACCCGACGGCCGCTGCTCAGCAGACGTGCGGTCCGGTTGCCGCCCGCGTAACGGGACTGCAGCAGCGCGAGCTCCGCGCGGGCCGCCCACCAAGGACGCTGCTGGCGGCGGAACAGCAGCATCGCGTCGCGGCCCCGGCTCTCGGCGAGTTCCGTAGCGCCGGCGGCGTGGGCCGCCAATCCGGCGCAGTACAGCAGCTCCGCCCGCCGTGCCGCCGAACCGCCCTGCTGCTCGATCCGGTCGAGCGCGCTCTCGATCGCGGTGAGGGCCTCCCGCGACAGGCCGGCCGCCAGCAGCACCAAGCACTTGTTGGCGTACAGGTCCGGTTCCAGGACGCCGAGCTCCTCGACCACCCGCTGGGCGTCGTCGAGGTATCGCAGTGCGGTCGGCAGGTCGCCTCGGGCGAAGGCGGCCGCGCCACGCGCTTGCCGGGTGTCGGCGTACTCGGCCTGCTGACCGCAACTGGCGAACAGCTTCTCACTGTGGGCGTAGTCCTCGTCGGCGCGTTCGATCGCGCCCATCGCGAGCAGCACCATCGCCCGGTGGGTCAACGCCCGGGCCTCCCAGACCAGGTCGCCGGCATCGCTCAGCAAGGCGACCGCGCGCTCGGCATCGACCAGGGCTTCGTCGTACTGGCCGAGCAACGCTCCCCGGACCCAGGCGCGACGGATCAGGATCCGCCCGGCGAACACCCCGGTGCGGCCGGGCACGATCGAGTCGAGCATGGCCAGCCCGCGATCGGTCCGGCCGGCCATCACCAGCGCCACCCCGAGACTCGCCTGGATGTCGGCCTCACGGTCCCGATCAGCCGCCCGGCGGGCGTACTTGTACGCCGCCTTGAGCTCGGCCACCGCCTCCTGGATGTCGCCGAAGTCGCGGTGCACGACCCCCGCCGCCTGGTGGGCTGCCGCGGCCTCGGCGTCGGACGGGGACCGCGCGAGAACCTCGCGGGCCAGCCGCAGGGCGTCGGCGGGACGCGAGAGCGCGAGGGCGTGCAGGTCGGTGGTGTCCACGGCGAAAACCCGCCCTCCCCTCCCTGGACTGCTCCAGATCCTAGTACGCCGCCTCCGTGCGGCTCCGGAAATCGTCAGCACCGAGAAGGGAACCGAGATGTCAGCGGACCAACGGCTCAAGGACGCGCTACGCCTGATCCTGGAGGACCCGGACAAGGAATCGGGTGAGGTCAGCGAGCGATGGTACGGCACCACCGCCGTGCACCCGTACGACTGGGAGACCGTCGGCCGGGCCGACTACTTCTACCGCCGCGACACGATCCTCGTCCGCACCGAGGACGTCGACCTGGTCGTCAGCGCGCTCCGCGAGGACCCGCCGCTGGTCGACCAGCGCGCCGCCGAGGAGCCGGTGCCCGAGGGACCGATCATTCCCGAGAACGTGGCGATCGACCGGTTGCCCGTCATCGACGGCGTCACCGGTCTGGTCTGGCGCTACGGCCGGACGAACGCGGCGGTGAAGGCCGGGCGGCCCGGGATGTACGGCGGCAAGGAATTCGGCGGCCGGCCCGACGGCCAGTACGACGACAGCGACGCGCTGTCGACGCCGAGCGTCCTGGCCCGGCTGGACCAGGTGGTCGGCGTCGGCAAGGCGACGCCTGACCACGCGCTGGCGTTGTGCGGCAACGGTCACCCGTGCCCGGCGGCCGAGCCGAGCGAGGTGCCGTCCAGCTCGATGAGCCCGGTCCCCCCGGTCAGCGACGGCATCTGTTGCGGTCAGCCCGGGTGGGACGGCCGCGGCGTACTGGTGGGTGTCGTCGACAGCGGTCTGGTCGAGGCCACGACTCACCAGTGGCCGTGGATGCAAGGCGTGTACGGCGATCCCGATCCGGCCGCGCCTCCCACCGGCGTGATCGGGCCCTACGCCTGCCACGGCACCTTCGTGGCCGGCTGCGTGCGCTGTACGGCGCCGAAGGCGGAGGTCTGCGTCAAGCGGGCCCGGGAGATCGACTTCCGTCTCCATGCCGGGATGGCCTACGAGCACGAGATCATCCGGCGGATGAGCGATCTGCTCGACCTCGGCGCCGACGTGATCGTCTGCGAGTTCGACGGCGCCACCCGGCTGCATCTGCCGATGCACACCTTCAACGCCTTCCACGACCGGCGGCTGCGGCATGTGAACGTGGTCGTGGTCGCTCCGGCCGGCAACGACGACACGCATCTGCCGACGTTCCCGGCGGCGTACTCGTGGGTGATCGGGGTGGGCGCGCTGTCCGCGGACGGCAACCGCCGGGCGCACTTCTCGAACTACGGCCACTGGGTCGACGTCTACGCGCCCGGCGAGGACCTGGTCAACGCCTTCGGCACCGGCGACTACACCTGTGTCGACGCGCCCTACGGACAACGGCACTTCGACGGCCTGGCGAACTGGAGCGGTACGTCGTTCTCGACTCCGCTGGTGGCCGGCATGATCGCGGCCCGGATGTCCGGGACCGGAGAGAACGCTCCACTCGCGGCCGACGCCGTCCTGCGGTTCGCCCGCAGCCAGGCAGCACCGGGGATCGGGCCGGTGCTGTTCCCCCATCAGATCTGTGGCTCCGGCCCTTCGCCGTACTCAAACGACTGAACCAGGGCCGGTCTCGAAGGTCAGCCGGCGAATCAGGTCGAACCGGACGAGGAACCGGCTCATCGGGGTCAGCTCGAACGCTTTCGCCGTCGCCGGATGCAGCTCCTGGTACTTCCGCAGCCAGGTCCGCACCCGCTCTCGCTCCGCGGTCAGCTCATCGGCCCCGAGCGCGGTCAGGCTCGTGCTGAGCGTCGAGGCGGCACCGGAGGGCGGGCTCGCGGCCAGCCGGCTCGCCAACCGGGGAGACCCTTCGTGCACCGCCGCCATGAAACAGGTGGCCATCCGCTCGGTCGGCTGGTCACCTTCCGCGGACAGCGGCGGCGCCATCGCGAGCAGCAGCTGGCAGATGTTGACGAAGCGTTTGACCCGGCGGGGCGTCGCACCGATCAGCGGCGCGAGCGACTCGATGAAGGCGAGTTCGTCCACGCTCAGCGCGAGGTGCCTGGCATCGACGTCGAGCCAGCTGCCGTAGTCGGTCAGCATCGCGGTGACCAGCTCTTCCTCGCGCCGGCCGACCTGGAGGGTGTTGCCCGCGCCGCCGGCATCGATCGGCTGAGCCGCCACCGACGGCAGCAGCAGACCGCGCAACAGCCGGCGCCGGGCGTCGTCGTCGAGGTCCTCCACCCAGAAGGGGATCTGGAAGATCTTCTCCACGTAGTCCATCGCCTTCGGCTGCTCCGTCAGTGCCTCGCCGGGCTTCTGGTCGAGGGCGGGCAGCGCGTCGTGCAGCGCCGACGTGAGCCACCTCGTGTCCACCGCGACGACCACCACGAACAGGGGGAACGAGAGCAGCAGGTGTACCGCCTCGAGGACCTCGACCACCTTGCGCGGCGGACACCGATCCAGGTCGTCGATGTACAGCACGATCCGGTTCGGCGGACCGCCCTTCGCCCGCGGCGTCTCCTGGTTGAACTCGGCGGTGAGTTCGGCGAGATCCTGCAGATCCTGACGAACCTTGCTGATCAGCCCCAGCTGACTGCGGTAGTCGTCGCTGGCCTCGCGATCGGCCAGGAAGTCCGCCAGGACTCGCCCGGCCGTGGCTGCTTCTCGTTGCTCCTCCAGCTCGACTTGCTCGCGGTGAGCCTGCTCGGCCGCCGTTCTGGCCAGCTCCACAGCCTCCTGCTTCGCTCGGAGCTCCTTGCCGGCCGCGACCAGCTCTTCCTTCGCCTTGGTGACGGCCGCCGCGAGCTGTTCGTCGACCCGGCGCTCGGCGTCCGCCAGGGCCGCCTGCTGTTGCGTGGTGAAATCGGCGATCGCTTTGAGGCCCAGCGCCGCCAACGGAGCAACAGCGGCGACACTCGCCGCCACACTCGTCAGCGGTGGAGCCGACAGCAGATCCAGCACGAACGCGACGACCGGTACCGCCACCGCCGCCAGGGTCACGTAGCCGACGCGCTTGGCCGTCCAGAACCTCTTCTGCAACCACGGACTGGTCCGCGTCGCGACCACGGCGCGGCGTACGTCGTCCACCGCGTCGGTCACCGCCCTGGTCGCTTCCGCGCCGAGCGTGTCTTTGCCCGCGGCAACCACCGTCTCGACCAGCGTCACCCGGGCGACGGATTCGAGCTCACCGGCGATCATGCTCTCCCGCAGCTCCCCGGTCGTCCGCTCGACCGCGTCGAGCTGTTGCTGCCCCGCTCGAACGGCGTCAGCCGCCTTCGCTTCGGCGACCTGCGAGCCCTCCAGCGCGCGGTCCGCCTTGCTGACCTCGCTTTTCTTGGTGTCCAGCTGCTGCTGGATCCCGGCCCGCCTCAGATCCGACAACGTCTGGCGTGCCGCCGGACTCAGCTCGTCGAAGATCTTGTCCAGCAGGGCGGCCCACAGGTTGGTCTCGACGTACTCCCAAGCGTTGAACTCGATGTGCGCCACGTTCGGCCAGACCGCAGGAGCAGCCTGCGCGCTGGACGCCGCCAAGGTGTTGAGCTGCTGGATCCGGTGCCGGATCTTGGCCATCAGGAAGCTCTTGCCGCTGCCCCACTGGCCGAACAGACCGATCGCCAGCGGTGGCACGAGAGTGCGCGACGAGATCAGGTACGCGAAGGCGTCGGCCTCGATGCTGACATCGACGAAGTCGGCCGTCGGGTCGACCACGTCACTGCTGAACCCGGCCAGACTGGCCGGCCGGCGCGGGAAAGTCCGGGCCAGCCACTCACCGAGCTTCGCTCCGGCAACCTCGTCGCGCGGGTTCAGCTCGCGCAGGAAAGCCCGGTACTGATCGGCGAGGCTGCCGACCGAGAACCCGAAGCGGTCCAGCGGGCGTTGCAGCGCCTGGCGGAAGGTCTGCGACTCAGTCAGCAGGGCACCCACCAGGTCGGCGAGCATTGGCGGGCGGCGGCTGCCGGCGAGGCGGTCGGCCGCGACGGTGATCCGGTAGACCTGCTCGTCCTGCGAGCCGGGACTCTGGGAGCCGACCGTGGCGGCCGCGTGACGCAGGCTCTCCAGCGTGATCTTCGGGAAGTCGTCGGGCAGCAAATCGCGGGCGGTGAGGCCGAAGTGGCCGATCAGGCGGCGCATCTCGCCGTCCGGGTCGGGATGCGCGAGCAGCGTGCCGAGGAACAGATCCGATTCCGTCACCGGACGTCCGGCACCCCGCAGCGCCGCCGACGCCTCCGCCCACCGCAACGCACCGGCGAACGACGCCGATCGCCCGGACGGACTCCCACCCGACGCTTGAGACATCGCCCCCACCCCCACTCGTCACGATACGACGCCCAGCGCCGCCTGAGCAGGCAATGACCGCCGTTTGTCCCCCGCGGGCGGTAGCGTCCTCGTCGTGGACGTTGGGGAACGCATTGAGGAACTGGCCGACCGGATCGTGCAGCTGCGTGACGCCTACTACCGGGGTGCGCCGGCCGTGGCGGACGCGGAGTACGACGCGATCGAGGACGAACTGCGCGCGCTGATCTCGGAGAACCCGGAGCTGACACCGGATCCGAATCCGCTGGACCAGGTCGGCGCGCCCGCCGTCCTGCACGCGCCGGTCCGGCACTCGCGGCCGATGCTGTCGCTGGAGAAGGCGACGCGTCCGGAGCAGGTCGAGGCGTTCTTCAACCGGTTCCCCGGCCGGTCCGTGGTGGTCATGCCGAAGCTCGACGGGCTGTCGCTGGCGCTGGTCTACGAGGACGGCCGGCTGGTCCGGGCGATCACCCGAGGTGACGGCACGACCGGTGACGACGTGACTCCCCTGGTCCGTGCGCTGGCCGACGGCGTACCGGCCACTGTCGACGCTCCGGGCCGGGTCGAGGTGCGAGGTGAGGCCGTCATGTTGCGCTCCACCTTCGCCGCCTACAACGCCGCCCACCCGGACAAGCCGCTGATCAACCCGCGCAACGCCGCCGCCGGGACGCTGCGGGCGAAAGATCCGGCCACGGTCGCCGAGCGCCGCCTGCAGTTCCTCGCCTTCGATCTGCACACCGACCCTGACAGCACCGACTCCGACCTCGACCGCGCGCTGCGCACGCTCGGGTTCGCCGTCGCCGACATGCGGCACTGCGACGACGCGGCCGCGGCGCAGGCCGTGATCACCGAGATCGAGCAGCAGCGCAACGAGCTGGACTACGACCTCGACGGCGCCGTCCTGCGGCTGGCCGACCGGGACGCGTTCGCCGCGGCCGGGACCAGGTCGAGCTCGCCGCGCGGCGCCCTGGCGTACAAGTTCGCCGCCGAGGAGAAGACCACCGTGCTGGCCGACGTCGTCTGGGACGTCGGCAAGACCGGCAAGATCGCCCCGGTCGCCTGGCTGGAGCCGGTGTTCGTCGGCGGTACGACAGTCACCCGCGCGACGCTGGCCAACCAGGAGGTGATCCGGGCCCGCGGCATCAAGATCGGCGACACGGTCCTGGTCCGCCGGGCCGGCGACGTGATCCCGTTCGTCGCGGGCGTGCTCGACGCCTCCCAGCGCACCGGCGCGGAGCAGGACATCGTGCCGCCCACCCACTGCCCGTCGTGCGGACAGCCGCTCACCGAGCAAGGCAACAGCCGCGAACTGTTCTGCACCAACGTCTCCTGCCCGGCCCAGACCGTACGACGGCTGATCCACTGGGCCTCTCGCGCGGCGGCCGACATCGACGCGATCGGCGGGGTCTGGATCGAGCGCCTGGCCGAGGCGGGCATCCTGGAGAACCCTTCGGACTTCTACCAGCTGACCAAGGAACGGCTGCTCGAGTTCGACCGCATCGGCGAGGTGTCGGCCGCCCGGATGATCGAGTCGATCGACGCCAGCCGCCAGGTCGGACTGCGCCGGGCGCTGATCGGGCTCGCGATCCCGATGGCCTCCGAGGGCACCGCGGCCCGGCTCTGCCGCGCGGGCTTCGGCTCGCTGGAGGAGGTCGCCGACGCCGGCGAGGAGGGGCTGGTCGCCGTGGACGACATCGGCCCGAAGGTCGCCGCGTCCCTGGTCGAGCACCTCAACCGCCTCCGCCCCGAGCTCGAACGCCTGCGCGCGGCCGGCGTGTCCCTCGACGTACTCGACGAAGACCTGCCCCCGGTCGTCGCCGCCGGCGCACCGCTGGCCAGCAAGACCGTGGTCGTCACCGGCGCCATCAGCGACCCCCGCTCCGGCGAGAAGGTCCCGCGTCCTGCTTTCCAGCGACTGTGCGAACGCGCCGGCGCCACCATCGCCTCGTCGGTCTCGGCCGGCACCGACCTGCTGATCACCGGCGCGGACGTCGGTGCCGCCAAACTCACCAAGGCCGAGAAGCTCGACGTCCAGGTGGTCGACCAGTCCGAGATCTGGCCCCAGCTCTTCGCCGCCGGCATCTCGCTGTGAGGTGCCTGCGGTGAGGAGCCGGGGTTCGGCGGCCTGGTTCCGCGGTCGGCTGATCAGGCGGACCTGACCTCGCGGCGAAGCAGCCGCAGCAGACCGAAGCCGAGTGGCAGCAGCACCCAGATCGTCCCGGCGACCGCGATGTGCGCCCAGTCGCCGCCCTGGAAGGTCCGTCCCTCGAGCGCCGGGGTCATCGCGGTGTTGAGGTCGAGCCAGGGCGCGACCTCGTCCAGCGCGCCCACCATCGAGAACAGCACGCTCCACGCGATCGGGATCACGTAGTACAGCACGATCGCGGCGGCGGTGTTCATCAGCAGCATGCCGAAGGCGAAGCCCTGGACGAGGCCGATCAGCTGCAGGGCGAAGAAGTCCCGGACGTTGGCGGCCTCGAAGTCCCAGGTTCCGGCACCGTCCAGCAACACCGTGCCGGCCACGTTGCTCAGCGCCGCGACGCCGAGCGCGACGACCACAGCGAGCAGACCGACCAGCGTCACGGCGACCAGCTTGGCCACCGCGACGCGGCCCCGGCTCGGTTCGAGGGTGAAGGTGACCAGCCCGGTGCGCTGGCTCCACTCGGCGGTGACCGCGAGGATGCCGAGCACCGGGAGCAGGATGCTCTGCGGCGTGGCGGTCACCCCGACGAAGTTGAGGAACGTCAGCTGCTCCGGGTCGGCGACGAACAAGAAGACCGTGACGACGGCGATGGTGACGACGCCGATGGCGGCGAGCAGCCAGAAACCGGCGCGGGTGTCGACGAGCTTGCGCAGCTCGACGCGCAAGAGGCGGCTGAAGGGAACGGCCGTCACGCTCGGGTCCGGGGTCGCGTCGATGTGAAGCGGTACGTGGCGGGTCGCGGTACTCATGCGGTGACCTTCTCCCGGGCGTCGTTGGTGGTGAGCTGCAGGAACATCTCTTCGAGTCCGGCGCCGTCCGCGGCCCGCAACTCGGTGACGACCACGCCGTGCTTCGCGGTGACTACCGCGATCTGCTCGCGAGTCGCCTCGACGACGTACCCGCCGTCGGGGTTCGTCCGGTAGGGGAAGCCGGCCAGGGAGAGGCAGCGGCGCAACGCTTCGGGATCGAGTCCGCGAACCAGGGTGCCGGCCGCCTTCAGGAGCTCGGCTTTGCTGCCGTCGGCAACGATCACCCCGCGGCCGATCACCACGAGGTGGTCGGCGACGACCTCGATCTCGTGCAGCAGGTGCGAGGACAGCAGCACGGTTCCGCCGCGGTCGGCGAAGCCCTTGAGCAGTCCGCGCATCCAGTGGATGCCCGCCGGGTCGAGTCCATTGGCGGGTTCGTCGAGGATCAGCACCTGCGGATCGCCGAGCAGCGCGTGCGCGATGCCGAGCCGCTGCCGCATGCCCAGCGAGTAGTTGCCGACCCGGCGATCGCCCTCGTCCGCGGACAGCCCGACGGTCTCGAGCAGCTCGTCCACCCGCCGCCGGGGCAGACCCATCACGGTGGCGCCCAGGCGCAGGATCTCGCGGCCGGTCCGTCCGGTGTGCTGCGCGGAGGCGTCCAGCAGAACGCCGACGTGCCGCCCCGGGTTGGGCAGCCGGTCGTACGGGACGCCGAGAATCGTGCTGCGGCCCGCGGACGGCCGGGTCAGACCGGTCATCATCCGCATGGTGGTCGACTTGCCGGCCCCGTTGGGACCGAGGAACCCGGTGACCGATCCGGGTCTGGCCTGGAACGACACCCGGTCGACGGATTGGTGAGCGCCGTAGCGCTTGCTGAGTTGTTCGACGGTGATCATGGGTCGAGCCTGCGCCTGCGCGCCGACCCGGCACATCGGTCGCGGAGCCAGTCTCCGCGAACCAGGGCCCAGGCCTGTCCAGACCGCGGTAGGGGGTCACCCGATACCGCGGTCCCTGCCCTGAACGCCCTGGCTCCCGTACCGTGAACACGGTGGACGCCTTCCGAGCTGAGCCACCACCTCCGCTGAGCCGTCGGCAGTCGATGTGGCGCTACGGCTTCGCCGTCGTCTGCGGCGCCGGCTTCTGGACGGCGGCCTTCTACGACTCCGGCACCTGGGACTTCCGCCCGTTCCTGGCTGTCGATCTGCTGATCGGCGTCGTCAGCATCGTGCTGATGCGCTGGCGGCGGCGGTACCCACTGGCGGTCGCGCTGGTCGTCGGCGCCGTCGGAGGCATCGCCGACGCCGCGGCCGGCGCCGTGGTTGTCACCGCTGTGTCGCTGGCCACCCGGCGAAAGTGGCAGGAGATCGTGCCGGTGGCGGTCGTCAACGTCGTCGCCTCCGTCGTGTACTTCGAGATCCAGCCCGGCCGGGCGCAGCTGCCGATCTCGCTGCTCGTCACGGCGGTCTTCGTGGGCGCGATCATCACCGCCGGCATGTACGTCGGCGCGCGCCGCGACCTGCTGGCCACGCTGCAGGAACGGGCGGACCGGGCCGAACGCGAGCAGGGGCAGCGCGTCGCGCAGGCACAGCTCACCGAACGGGCCCGGATCGCCCGGGAGATGCACGACGCCCTGGGCCATCGGCTGTCGCTGGTCGCGCTGCACGCGGGTGCGCTGGAGTACTGCCGGAATCTGAGCGACGACGAGGTGGCCGAAGCGGCCGCCGTGACCCGGCAGAGCGCGCATCGGGCCTTGGACGAGTTGCACGACATCCTGGGCGTTCTGCGGACGCTCGAGACCGATGCGCCGCCGGAGCGTCCGCAACCGACGCTGGTCGACCTCCCGGCGCTGGTCCACGAAGCCAGGGGCTCGGGAACGAAGATCCGGCTGCACAACCGGATCGACGACCTGGGAACGGCGCCGGACGCACTCGGTCGCAGCGCGTACCGGATGATCCAGGAGAGCCTGACCAACGCCCGCAAGCACGCACCGGACACGGCCGTCGACGTCACCCTCGACGGCAGGCCGGGCGGGCAGTTGACGCTCGAGGTCCGCAATCCGCTGCGGCTCGGCGCGCCGGCGGGTGCGCCGCCCGGTTCGGGACTCGGCCTGCTCGGCCTGACCGAACGCGCCGAACTCATCGGCGGCCGCCTCGAGCACACCCGGTCCGACGGAGACTTCGTCGTCCGCGCCTGGTTGCCGTGGCCGGCATGAACGACCCGGGGCGCGCGCCGGTCCGGGTCGTGATCGTCGACGACGACGCGCTGGTGCGTGCCGCGCTCGGGATGATCCTGCGCGACGCGCCGGCGATCGAGCTCGTCGGCGAAGCCGACGACGGTGAGCCGGGGCTGGACCTGATCGCCCGGGTCGCGCCCGACGTCGTCCTGATGGACATCCGGATGCCTCGCCTCGACGGTCTCGACGCACTGGCCCGGCTGATGGGACAGCCCGCCCCGCGCCCCAAGGTGATCGTGCTGACGACGTTCGACGCCGACGACCACGTACTGCGCGCCCTACGCGGCGGGGCCAGCGGCTTTCTGCTCAAGCACACCCCACCCGCGCAGATCATCGAGGCCGTGCACCAAGTAGCCCGCGGCGACCACACGCTCTCCCCCAGCGTGACCGCTCGACTGATCGCGCGGCTCGGCAACGACGAACCGGCCCCGGAGCGCGTACGCCGGGCCCAGTCGCTGACCGGCACCCTGACCGCCCGCGAGCGCGAGGTGGCGGTCGCGGTCGGCGAGGGCAAGGTCAATGCCGAGATCGCCGAGCAGCTCTACCTGAGCATGGCCACCGTCAAGGCGCACGTCTCGCGCATCATGGTGAAGCTCGAAGCCACCAATCGGGTCCAGGTCGCCAACCGCGTGCACGACGCCGGCCTGCTCTGAGCGCACCGGTCAAGCCCGGATCACGGCCCGAACTTGTGCAAGCTCCCGCCTGGCCCCCGGGCAGCGCTTTACAGACGATCCCCGCTATGCATAACTTACGCATAAGTTGACCAGGCGCACCCCGCGCCGGCCGGCCCGAGGATCGAGGTGACCCCGATGGCGCAGCAGCAGCTTCCGGCGCCGGTACGCTGGGCCGACGAGCGACTCGGGATCGCCAAGCTGGGCAAGAAGAACCTGCGCAAGGTCTTTCCCGACCACTGGTCGTTCATGCTCGGCGAGATCGCGCTGTACAGCTTCGTCGTCCTGATCCTCACCGGCGTCTTCCTGACGCTGTGGTTCAGGCCGTCGATGGCCGAGGTCGAGTACCAGGGCTCGTACAGCCTGCTCAAGGGCCTGGCGATGTCCGAGGCCTACGAGTCGACGCTGCGGATCTCCTTCGACATCCGCGGCGGGCTGCTGATGCGCCAGATCCACCACTGGGCCGCGGTGCTGTTCGTCGCGGCGATGAGCGTGCACCTGCTGCGGATCTTCTTCACCGGCGCCTTCCGCAAGCCGCGCGAACTCAACTGGGTGATCGGCATCCTGATGCTGTTCCTCGGCATCGTCGAGGGCTTCATCGGCTACGGCCTGCCCGACGACCTGCTGTCCGGCACCGGACTGAGGATCACCGAAGGCCTCGTGCTGGCCTCGCCCGTGATCGGGACCTGGCTGAGCTTCTTCATCTTCGGCGGCGAGTTCCCCGGGGACGACTTCGTCTCGCGGTTCTACACCGTGCACGTGCTGCTGATCCCGGGCATCCTGCTCGCGCTGATCACCGTGCATCTGATGCTGGTCGTCTACCACAAGCACACCCAGTTCCCCGGTCCCGGCCGGACCGAGAAGAACGTGGTCGGCTACCCCCTGCTGCCCGTGTACGCCGCGAAGGCGGGCGGCTTCTTCTTCGTCGTGTTCGGCGTGCTCGCGCTGATGGGCGCGCTGCTGCAGATCAACCCGGTCTGGCTCTACGGCCCGTACAACCCGGCCGAGGTGACCGCCGGCTCCCAGCCCGACTGGTACATGGCGTGGCTGGACGGCGCCGTTCGCCTGATGCCCGGCATCGAGTCCGAGTTCTGGGGCGTCACGATCAGCTGGAACGTCGTCGTACCGGCGCTGCTGATGCCGCCGCTGTTCATCGGCTTCGTCGCGCTCTACCCGTTCCTCGAGCAGTGGATCACCGGCGACAAGCGCGAGCACCACCTGCTCGACCGGCCGCGCAACGTGCCCACCCGGACCGGGATCGGCGCCGGCATCATCACCTTCTACGGCGTCCTGTGGCTGAACAGCGGCAACGACCTGGTCGCCACCCACTTCGACCTGTCGATCAACGCGATCACCTGGGTGTGCCGGGTGCTGATCTTCGCCGGTCCGGTGCTGGCGTTCTGGATCACCCGCCGGATCGCGATCTCACTGCAACGCGCCGACCGCGAGCGCGTGCTGCACGGCCTGGAGACCGGTGTCATCACCCGCTCCCCCGACGGCGAGTACGCCGAGAAGCACGCCCCGATCTCGCCGTACGAGGCCTACACGCTGACCGCGCGGGAGGACCGGACGCCGTTCGAGCTGGGCCCGGCCATCGACGACAACGGGGTGGTCGCACCACGTCGCGGCCGGGACCGGATCCGCGCGGCACTCTCCCGGTTCTACTTCGCGCACGACGTATCGAACCCGGCGCCGCGCGACCCGAAGCCGCGCGAGCTCGACGCCAGCGGGTCCCGAGGATCCGGCGGCCCACCCGAGGCGAGCTGACGCGTCGACCGCGGAGGTCGGCGCCGCACTCGGCCTGACTCAGCCCCGGACGACGGCCAGCGCCTGCCGGGCGATCTCCCACTCCTCGTTGGTCGGGATCACCAGGACGGCGACCTCGCTGCCGTCCGCGGACACGACGCCCGTCTCCCCCGGCTCGGCGTTGCGGTCGGCATCGAGCCGGATACCGAGGCGTTCAAGACCCTGGAGGGACGCGGCGCGCACGTCGGCCGAGTGCTGACCGACCCCCGCGGTGAACACGATGGCGTCGACCGTGCCGAGCACGGCGTAGTACGCGCCGACGTACTTCTTGATCCGGTGGCAGTAGACGTCGAAAGCCAGCTGGGCGCGCTCGTTGCCGGAGGCCCGCAACCCCGACAGCTCACGGAAGTCGTTCTCGCCGGCCAGGCCCTTCAGCCCGGACTTGGAGTTGAGCGCGCGATCGATCTCGTCGACGGACCAGCCCAGCTCGCGCGCCAGGTGACCGTGGATCGCCGGGTCGAGGTCACCGGAGCGGGTGCCCATCACCAGGCCTTCGAGCGGCGTCATACCCATCGACGTCTCCACCGACTGCCCACCCCGGACCGCCGACGCCGAGCAGCCGTTGCCGAGGTGGAGCACGATCAGGTTCACCTCGGCGAGGTCGCGCCCGAGCCGCCGCGCCGCCTGCTCGGAGACGAACGAGTGCGAGGTGCCGTGGAAACCGTATCGGCGGATACCGTGCTCCTCCAGCCACTCCGACGGTACGGCGTACGTGTAGGCGTGCGGTGGCAGCGTCTGGTGGAACGCCGTGTCGAACACGGCAACCTGCGGCAGGTCCGGGAACAGCCGGCGCGCGACCTCGATGCCCTCCAGATTGGCCGGGTTGTGCAGTGGCGCGAGCGGCACGAGCTCGGTGACCTCCGCGATCAACGCGTCGTCGACAAGGCTCGGAGCACCGAACCGGGACCCGCCGTGCACGACCCGGTGACCGACGGCCGCGAGGTCCACGTCGTCGAGCGACGGGCCGTGGGTCTCGAACGCCTTGAGGGCGGCGCGCAACGCGTCCTCGTGCGTCGCGATCGGGTCGGAGCTCTCGGTCTCGCCGTCCGGGCCGCGGTGCTTCTGGTGACCCTCGCTCTCGCCGATGCGTTCGATCAGCCCGTCGGCGGCCGCCTCGCCGGAGCCGGCGTCCATCAGGCTGTACTTCAGCGAGGACGAGCCCGCGTTGATCACCAGGACGTGGTCACTCATCGGTTGCCTTCCCCCTGCTGGGCCTGCAGGGCGGTGATCGCCACCGTGTTGACGATGTCCCGGACGGTCGCGCCCCGGGACAGGTCGTTCACCGGTTTGCGCAGACCCTGCAGGACCGGCCCGACCGCGACCGCGTTCGCCGACCGCTGCACCGCCTTGTACGTGTTGTTGCCGGTGTTGAGGTCGGGAAAGATGAACACCGTCGCCCGCCCGGCCACCGGCGACTCCGGCAGCTTGGTCCGGGCGACGGCGGCGTCGATCGCCGCGTCGTACTGGATCGGGCCCTCGACCAGCAGCTCGGGCGCGCGCTCGCGGACGATCGCGGTGGCCTTCGACACCTTCTCGACGTCGGTGCCGGTGCCGGACGTGCCGGTCGAGTACGACAGCATCGCGACCCGCGGTTCGATGCCGAAGGCAACCGCCGTCGCGGCCGACGAGATGCCGATGTCGGCCAGCTGCTCCGCGGTCGGGTCCGGGTTGACCGCGCAGTCGCCGTACACGAGGACCTGGTGCTGCAGGCACATGAAGAACACCGAGGACACGACCGACACCCCCGGCACGGTCTTGACGATCTCCAGCGCCGGCCGGATCGTGTGTGCGGTGGTGTGGACCGAGCCCGACACCATGCCGTCGGCCAGGCCGAGCTGGACCATCATCGTGCCGAAGTACGAGACGTCCTTGACCAGTTCGCGGGCGCGATCCAGGTCGACGCCGCGGTGCTGCCGCAACCTGTGCAGCTCCGCGGCGAACTGCTCGGCCAGCGGGTCGTTGTCCGGGTCGACGACCTGCGCCGCGGACAGGTCGAGGCCGAGCTCGGCCGTCTTGGCACTGATCGCGACCGGGTCACCGAGCAGCGTCAGGTCGGCCACACCACGCCGCAGCAGGACGTCGGCCGCGCGCAGGATCCGCTCCTCCTCACCTTCCGGCAGCACGATGTGCTTGCGGTCGGCAACCGCCGCGTCGATCAGCTGGTGCTCGAACATCAACGGCGTCACCGCGCCGCTGCGCGCCACCGCGAGCTGGTCCAGCAATGCCTGGCTGTCGACGTGCTGCTCGAACAAGGCCAGCGCCGTGTCGATCTTGCGCGGCGAGTCCTTGGTCAGCCGCCCGCGGACCGCGGTCAGCGCCGCCGATGCCGCCTGGGTGTCCAGATCCGTCTCCAGGATCGGCAGCGTGACCCCGAGTCCTTCGATCAGCCGCTGCACCTGGGGCGGCAACGTGAACCCACCGTTGAGCACGATCGTGGAGATCTGCGGGAACGTCCGCGAGGCGTGCGCCATCAGGACGCCGAGCACGACCTCCGGCCGATCCGCCGCCGTGATCACCGCCGCACCGTCGAACAGCCGGTCCAGAACGTTCGGCATCGTCATCCCGGCCACCACCAGCCCGGTGACCTCCCGCGACAGCAACTCCGGATCGCCGCTCAGCATCCGCCCGGCGATCGCCTCCAGCAGGTCCGCCGGAGTCGGCTGACTCAGCACCGGCTCCTCCGGCAGCGCGTACGCCGGTACGCCGACGCCGGCCAGCGCGTCGACGACCCGGTCGAGGTCCTCGGGCCCGACCCGGTTGGCCAGCACCGCGGCAAGAGCCCCGTGGTTGGCGGCCAGCTCGGCGATGGACAGGTCCGCGATCGCCCGCAGGTCGTCCGTGCTGCGCCGGAATCCGTTGAGCACCAGCAGGACCGGCGTACCGAGGTTGGCCGCGATCTTCGCGTTGTAGGAGAACTCCGTCGGCGTACCGACGTCGGTGTAGTCGCTGCCGACCACCAGTACGGCGTCGGCCCGCTCGGCCACGGCGTGGTACCGGCGGACGATCACGTCCAGCGCGGCCGCGGGATCGTCGTGCACCTCGTCGTAGGTGACGCCGACGCAGTCCTCGTACGCCAGGTCGACCGCGTCGTGCGCGATCAACAGGTCCAGCACATAGTCCCGTCCACCGTGCCGAGCGGTGTCCGGCCGCACGATCGGGCGGAACACGGCGACCCGTCCCACCCGCCGCGACAGCTGCTGCAACACCCCGAGTGCCACCGTCGACTTCCCGGTGGAACCCTCCACGGACGCGACGTACACGCTGCTCCCCATGCCAGAACCCTAACGAGTCCCCCGCCGGCAAGCTCAGGGCCCGCCTGACGGGTCAGCTCGGGTCGGTGTGTGGTTCGACGCGTTCGACCGGGAGGGCGACCTCGATGACCGTGCCCTCGCCGACCGGACTGCTGATGTCGATCGAGCCGGCCAGCGCCTCGACCCGGTCGCGCAGGCCGATCAGGCCCGAGCCCTGCTGCGGTTCGGCACCGCCGACGCCGTCGTCGCGGACCCGCAGCCGGAGGGCGCCGTCGCGCTCCTCGACGCCGACCTCGACATAGCTCGCCTTGGCGTGTTTGGTCGTGTTGGTGACCGCCTCGGAGATCACGTAGTACGCCGCGACCTCCACCGCCTGGGGGTACCGCGAGGTGATCTCGAGCCGCAGCTCGACCGGGACGGCCGAACGCCGGGCGAGCGCGCGCAGCGCCAGGGCCAGACCGCCCTCGGACAGGATCGCGGGGTGGATACCGCGGGAGATCTCGCGCAGCTCCTCGAGTACCTCCTGCAGATCCACGACCGCCTGGCCGATGCTCTCTCCCAGCTCCGGCAGCTCGGCCGGCACCGTGCTCTGGGTGCCTCGGAGGTTGAGCGCGAGCGAGACGAGCCGTTGCTGGGCCCCGTCGTGCAGGTCGCGCTCGATCCGGCGCCGCGTCTCGTCGGCGGTGGCGACGATGCGCGCCCGCGACTGGGTCAGCTTGGTCCGGGCCTCGGCGTTCGCGATCGCGGTCGCCACCAGCTCGGTGAACTCGGCCAGCCGCTGCTCGGTGGCGGGCAGGAACGGGTCGCGGCGGGAGGCCACGCTGATCGTGCCCCAGCACCGGCCCTCGACGATGATCGGCGTCGCGACCGCCGACCGGACGCCCTCCAGGCGCACGAAGTCGGGTTGGTCGGCCGGTGACGGGGAGTCCAGGTCGAGACGGGCCGAACCGCCGGTGGCGAGCACCGTCGCGGTGGGCGAGGGCGGCTCCGGCTTCCAGCGGGTCCCGGTCGCGAGCATCTCCTGCTCGCTCGCACTGTGCGTGGCCACCAGCGTCGCCAGCCCGTCGGAGTCCAACCGCAGAATCGCCGCGGTGTCCGCGCCGACCAGCTGAACGACCTCCCGGGCGACCGCGGCGAACACCAGATCGGGCGCCACCGCACGGGCCACCAGCGTCGCGACCCGTCGTAGCGCCGCCTGCTCGTCGGCCATCCGGCGCAGCTCACCGCGCGCCTCGGCGTTCTCGACGGCGGTCGCGACCAGTTCGGTGAAGCTGGCGATCTGGGACTCCGTTTTCGCCGGGTACGGATCGTCGCTCTTGGTCGACGCGGCGATCACACCCCACAACCGGCCGTTCACCACGATCGGGCAGCCGATCGACGAACGGATCCCGAGCGTCAGGGCCTCCCGCGCGATCTCGCCGGTGGCGCCGGCGAAGCTGTCCAGCCGCACGGGCCCGCCGGCCCGGCGTACCTCACGGGCGACGCTCAGCCCGTCCAGCGCGAAGTGCGTGCCGACGGCGAGCTGGTCCGGCACCCGGCTCCAGGCCGCCACACCGGTCACGGTCCCGTCCGGCTCGTAGCGCTCCATCCGGGCGAGATCGGCACCGCACAGCCGGCCGACCTCCCGGGTCACTGCCTCGAAGACGGTGGACTGGGAGCTCGACTCCGCGACCAGCGTGGCGACCCGCCGGAGCGCCGACTGCTCCTCGGTGAGCCGGGCCGATTCCAGCGCCGACTGCCGCGACCGGGCCGCCAAGTTGCCCACGACAACGGCTGTCACCAGGAACACCACCAGGGCGACGATCTCCCGTGAGTCGGCGACCAGCAGCGAGCCCACCGGCGGCACGAGCAGGACGAACACCGTGACGCTGACCAGCGACGTGACCGCCGCGAGCCGCGCGCCCCACCAGATCGCGACCGGGAGCACGGCCAGGAGATAGAGCACCAGCAGGCTGAGGACCGGGACGTGCGACCTGAGCAGCAGGACGGCACCGGTCACGACGGCCACCATCGCCGCGCTGGCGAGCAGTCTGACCGGCCACCGAACGTCCGCACCGCTCACTGTCGCCATGGCTGAAGTATGACCTGGGCCCGTGCGCCGCGGCCGAGAAGGTACAGGTAGCCAGAATGCCGGGCCGCCGCGGTTGTTGCCATGCTGGTGCCATGACGTTGCGTTGCCTGATCATCGACGACAGTCCCCGGTTCCTGGCGGCTGCCCGCGGCCTGCTGGAACGCGAAGGCTTCGACGTCGTCGCCGTGGCGACCAGTGGCGACGAGGCCTTGCGGTACGCCGCCGAGCTGACGCCGGACGTCACGCTGGTCGACATCCACCTCGGCGCGCAGAGCGGCTTCGACGTGGTCCGGCGGCTGACCGGCGACGGGCCGCTGACGCCGTCCTCGGTGATCCTGATCTCCACCCACGCCGAGGAGGACTTCGCCGACCTGATCGCGGACAGCCCGGTGGCCGGGTTCCTGCCCAAGACCGGGCTGTCGGCCGACGCGATCCGGGCCGTGCTCGCGCGCGCGGCCTGACTCAGCGGGTCTCGAGGAACGTCACCACGGCGAGCACCCGGCGGTGGTCGTTGTCGGTCTCGGGCAGGCTCAGCTTGGCCAGGATGTGCCGCACGTGCTTCTCCACCGTGCCCTCGGTCACCCACAGGGCCCGGGCGATCCCGGCGTTCGACCGGCCCTCGGCCATCAGCGCCAGCACCTCGCGCTCGCGCGGACTGAGCTCGGCCAGCGGGTCGTTGCGCCGGCGGGCCGTGACCAGCTCCTGCACCAACGCGGGGTCCATCACCGAACCGCCGCGCACGATCCGGTGCAGCGTCGCGATGAACTCCTCGACGTCGGTCACCCTGCTCTTCAGCAGGTAGCCGATGCTCTGACCGGTGGCCAGCAGCTCCATCGCGTGCTCGACCTCGGCGTGCGCCGACAGGACGAGGATGCCGGTGTCGGGAAACTCCTTGCGGATCTCCCGGGCGGCGTCCAGGCCCTCGGTGGTGTTGGTCGGCGGCATCCGGATGTCCATCACGACCAGGTCCGGCCGGAGCTCGCGCACCAGCGGCAGGATCCAGGCGCTGTCGCCGGTCTGGCCGACGATCTCGAAGCCGGACCGTTCGAGCAGGCTGGCGAGTCCCTCGCGGAGCAGGACGTCGTCCTCGACCAGCAGCACGCGCGCTGCCGCCGTACCGTCGTCGCGATCCGGGCGGTGGGCAGGCGGATCCGTGGTCATGGCACAAAGTATGCCCGCTGCCCGGCCGCCCGGCTTTCCTGCCAGCAGGAATCCCCGATGGCCGCTGACCACGGCGACAACGCGGCGCCGGAGCGGGACCGTTGAATCAGACAACTTTCACTCACGACGAGGACCCGCTGATGAAGATGCCGAGTCGCCGGACGATCGGCCGCCTGCCCTTCCTGTTACCGGCGCTGCTGGCCGTCGGGATGCTGGCCGGCTGTTCCACGCCGGACCCGTACCAGGACCTCCCGGGCGGCGGAACCGATGCCGTCACCGGGCACGTGGTCATCGACGACAGCTGGGTCGACGCGCCGCACGGACTCACCGCCGGCGCGGACGCTCCCCTGCGGCTGTCGCTGACCAACGAGTCCGCGACCACCGCCGACGCACTGGTCGGCGTCTCGACTCCCGTCGCTCGGAGTGCGTCCTTCGTCCAGGACGGTCGGGACGTCGCGCGGATCGCGCTTCCCGCTGGTGCGGACAGCGACCTGGAGTTGACGACCGGGGTGGAGTTGCACGGTTTCCGCCGGGCTTTGCGGCCCGGGGAGTGGTTCCCGGTGACGCTGACGTTCCAGAACGCCGCGCCCGTGACGTTCCAGGTGGCAGCCGGCCAGCTGCCCGCGCGATGAGCGCGCCAGAAGACGGTACGGCGGTCCCCGGCACCGAGCGCTTTCCCGGACGCTGGCGGGCGCTGACGGTCAGCCAGCTCGCCGCGTTCATGGCGCTGCTCGACGTCAGCATCGTCAACGTCGCCCTGCCGTCGATCGAACGAGGGCTCGACGTCCACGCGGCCAGTGCGCAGTGGGTCGTCTCGGGCTACGCACTCGCCTTCGGCCTCGCGCTGGTCCCGGCGGGTCGCCTCGGCGACGCGTTCGGCCGCCGCTGGATGTTCATGATCGCCCTCGCCGCGTTCGTCGTCACCAGCGCGCTGACCGGGGCGGCGCCGACCATCGGCCTGCTGATCGCCGCCCGGCTGCTCCAAGGCGTCGCCGGCGGCATGCTGATCCCGCAGAACTCCGGGCTCATCCAGGAGCTGTTCGACGGAGCGGAGCGCGGCCGAGCGTTCGGCGTACTCGGCGCCACCGTGGGCCTGGCGACGGCGACCGGCCCGGTGGCGGGTGGTCTGATCATCACGCTGATCTCCGGTGCGGACGCCTGGCGCTGGGTCTTCTACATCAACGTGCCGATCGGCGTACTGGCTCTCGTGCTCGCGGCGAAGCTCGTACCGGCCGGCCTCGGTGGTCATCGCCGCGGCGTCCGGCTGGACCTGGTCGGCAGCCTCCTGCTGGGCGCTGGGGTACTGAGCCTGCTGCTCCCGCTGGTAGATGCCGAGAGCAAGGGATTCGCCCACGACTGGTGGCTGTTCGTCGCCGCCGTGGTACTGCTGACCACGTTCGCCTGGTGGGAGATCCGCACCGTACGCCGCGGGCACGAACCGATGCTCGACCCACGCCTGGTGCGCACTCCCGGGTACGCCGCCGGGTCGCTGATCGGCATGGTCTACTTCATCGGCTTCACCGGGATCTGGCTCGTGCTCGCGCTGTTCTTCCAGGACGGCCTCGGTTACTCGCCCCTGCGTTCCGGCCTGGCGGTGACACCCTTCGCACTCGGCGTCGCCGCGTCGGCAGCAATCGCCGGCCGGCTGGTGACCCGCCTCGGCCGCGCCCTCACGGTCACAGGCCTCGTCGCCACCGCTGTCGGTCTGGCCGTCACCGCCCTGCTCCTGCGCCACCACGGCGGCGACAACGCCGTGTGGGTCGTCGCCATCCCCCTCCTGGTGGCCGGCATCGGCGGCGGCCTGGTCACGTCACCCAACATCACGCTGTCACTGGAGAACGTGCCCGTTCGGATGGCAGGCGCCGCCGGCGGTGCACTCCAAACCGCCCAGCGCGTCGGAGGAGCCATCGGCACCGCCGTACTGGCGACGATCTTCTACCGAATCCTCACCAGCTCCGGCCACAACTACGCCACCACGGTCTCGGACACGATCCTGTGCGCGTCCGCCCTGATGCTGGTCGCCCTCGCCATCGCCACCGCCGACCTCCTGCACAACCGCCGCCGCTGACCCGCCTGCAGCGCCGCCGCTCCGAGAACGTAGTCGACCAGCGCCGCCCCCGCGTCGGAGCGGGCCGAACCTCTCACGCCAAGCCTGTTCGCCGGACTAGGCGGCCAGCGGAAGGGCTGGGCGCAGCTGCTCGCGCAGGGCCTTGCGGCCGCGGTGCAGGCGGGACATGACGGTGCCGAGGGGTGCGCCGACGATGGCGGCGATCTCCTTGTAGCTGAAGCCGTCGACGTCGCAGAGCAGGACCACTTGCCGGTAGCGCTCGGGCAGCGACGACAGGGCTTGCTGCAGGCGTTCGTCGGGCATCGCGTCGACCACGGTGGACTCGGCGGACAGCTCGACCTCGGCTCGGCCGAGCGAGGTGCTCTGGCTGGCCTCCTCGGGCACGACGACCGGGCGGCGCAGCCGCTGGCGGTAGCCGTTGATGAAGGCGTTGCGCAGGATGCGGTGCAGCCACGCGTTCAGGTTGGTGCCGGGGCGGAAACCGGCGAAGCCGACGTACGCGCGCAGGAAGGTCTCCTGCAGCAGGTCGTCGGCGTCGGCGGGGTTGCCGGCCAGCCGCAGCGCGGCGTAGTACAGGCGGGGATGCAGCGGGACGACCTCGGCCTCGAAACGGGCCCTCAGGTCCTCGGTGCGATTCGGGATGTCCATACCTGCAGCATCGTTCGGATCCGCGGCCAGGTCGTCGACGTGAGCACCCAACCCCTGGACCGGCTGACCGTACCTTCGGTGTACCTGCTGGCAGGAACACCGCGGCAGGTACGCCGAGACGCCGGAACGCGGAGGCGCCGGAACACGCCCCCGGCGCCCCGGCGCCGTTCTCGGGATGGCTAAGCGGTACGCCCCCGGCGGACCACCGCGTCGAACCCCGCGGCCAGCAGCAGGACCGCACCGGTGACCACCCACTCGTAGCCGGCGGAGTTCGCGCCCTGGATCAGGTCGCTCATGCCGTTCGTGATGACCGCGACGACCAGACCGCCGAGCACGGCGTCGATCATCCGCCCGTGCCCGCCGAACAGCGAGGTGCCGCCGATCACCGCCGCGCCGACCGCCAGCAGCAGCGTGTTGCCCGCGCCAGCGTTCGACTGGACCGACTGCAGCAACGACGCCGCGACCACGCCCGACACCGCGGCCATCCCGGAGCAGATCGCGAACGCCGAGATCCGGATCCGGGACACGACCACCCCGGCTCGCCGGGACGCCTCCTCGTTGCCCCCGACGGCGAACAGGTGCCGGCCGTACCGGGTCCTGGTGAGCACGAAGTGCCAGGCGACGTACAGGACCACCAGCAGGACCACCACCCACGGCATGCCCTGCGCCTTGTTGCTGAAGAACGCGTTCGTCGACAGGTTCCGGTTCACCCCCATCTCGTAGGTGAACACCGCTCCCAGCGCGGCCAGTACGACGACCTTCGCCGCGATCACCGTGTACGGCGCATGGCCGAGCCCGTCGCGGCGGCGCCCGATCGCGTCGTTCACCTTGATCGCGGCGTACCCGGCGACGAAGACCGCCAGCAGCGTCCAGCCGAGCCAGATCGGGACGAAGCCGTTCTCCAGCTTGATCAGCGGCGAGCCGTCGGGCAGGTTCACCGATCCCTGACCGCCGACCAGGATCAGCGTGACGCCCTGGAACGCCAGGAACGTCGCCAGCGTGATCACGAACGACGGGATGCCGACCCGCGCGCGCAGCCAGCCCATGCCCAGCCCGATCAGCACGCCGGCGGCGAGCCCGATCACGAGCGCCGGCGCCCAGCTCACGCCGTGCCGCAGCATCAGCACCGCGAGGATGGCCGAGCACAGGCCACCCGTCGTACCGGCCGACAGATCGATCTCGCCGAGCAGCAGCACGAAGATCAGGCCCATCGCCATCACGATGATCGGCGCCGCCTGGATCACCAGCGCCTCGAGGTTGTACGCGCTCAGGAAGCCCTGGTGCACAACGGCGAAGACCCCGGTGATCACGATCAGCCCGGCCAGCGCGGGGATCGAGCCGAGCTCGCCGCCCCGTACTCGCGCCAGGTAGTCCTTCGCGTACGCCGCAACCGACGCCGCTTCCTCGCCCGGGTCGCCGAGCTCCGGCTGGTACTGCTCGACGATGTCGCCGGTCTGCGCGCTCATGCGGCCGCCCCCGGCTCCTGCTCGGGCAGCCCCAGGTCGCCGGAGCGGCCGGTGGTGATCAGCTCGACCACCTGGGTCTGGGTCACGTCCTGGCGCCTGACCTGCGCGGCCATCCGGCCGAGGAACAGCACGCCGATCGAGTCGGCGACCTTCATCACGTCGTTCATGTTGTGCGACACCAGGATCACCGCGACCCCCTGGTCGGCCAGCCGGCGGACCAGGTCGAGCACCTGCGCGGTCTGGGCGACGCCGAGCGCGGCGGTCGGTTCGTCGAGTACGACGACCTTCGACTGCCACAGCACGGACTTGGCGATTGCCACGGTCTGCCGCTGGCCGCCGGACAGACTCGACACCCGCTGACGGACCGAGTGGACCGTGCGGACCGACAACGACGCCAGCGTCTGGCGCGCCAGCTTCTCCATCCCGTTCTCGTCCAGCGTGCGCAGCCGGGAGATCCGCTCGCGGCCGAGGAACATGTTCTGGACGATGTCCAGGTTGTCGCACAGCGCGAGGTCCTGGTGCACGATCTCGATGCCGAGCTGGGCGGCCTCGCGGGGGTCGAGCACGCTGCGCGGCGTACCGTCGAGAATCAGCTCACCCGCGTCGACGCGGTGGATGCCGCCGATGCACTTGACCAACGTCGACTTGCCGGCTCCGTTGTCGCCGACCAGCGCGGTCACCTCGCCGGCGGTCGCGGTGAAGTCCACCGCCGTCAGCACGTGCACCGGACCGAACGACTTGTCGACGCCGCGCAGTTCCAGCGTGGGATTACTCATGACTGCCACCTGTTCTGTCGAAGGTGGGGCCGGCCGGCGAGGCCGGCCCCACCGGCTGGATCACGGGTTCTTGATGCCGTTGGCCGCGCACAGCTTGGCGAGCGCACTGGTCGGGCAGACCGACGCGGCGGTCAGGTAGCCGTCGTTCACCGGCCGCGCGACGTTCGCCTTGGTGATCACCGTCGGATCGGCCAGGTACGCCGGAACCTCCCGGCCGGTGGTCGGGTCCTTGACGGTCGTCGGCGCGGCGGGCTTCTGGCCGGCCAGGATCTGCGCGGCCAGCTTGACCGCGACCTGCGCCTCCCCCGCGACCGGCTTGTAGATCGTGAAGCACTGCGTGCCGGCCATCACGTTGTCGAGGCCGCCGGCCGTGGAGTCCTGCCCGGAGACCGCGACCTTGCCGGCCAGACCCTGCGCTTTCAGCACGTTGATGACCGACTGCGCCATCGTGTCGTTCGCGACCATCACCGCGTTGAGGCCGGGGTGCTGGCCGAGCATCGTGGTGAACACCGTCTGCGCGGTCGCGGCGTCCCAGTTGCCGCTCTGGTCGGCGAGCTTGGTCCAGCCCGGCTGCTTGGACAGCACCGAGTTGTAGCCCTGCGCGAACTGGGTGGCGTTGTTGTCGGTGGCCGCGCCGTCGATCTCGACGTACCCGACCGAGCTCTTGCCCTTCACCTCCGGACACTGGGTCAGCGCGGTGCCCTGGTCCTGGCCGACCTTCACGTTGTCGTAGGAGACGTAGTACGACGCGGTGCCGCCGGTGGTGAGCCGGTCGTAGTCGATGGTGACCACGTTGTGCTGCTGGGCCAGCGCCTCGATCGCCTTGCCGGACCCCGGGTCGAGGTTCACGACCATCAGGACGCCGACCCCGGCGTTGATCAGCGCCTGGGCCTGCGACTGCTGGGTGGTCGCGCTGCCGTTGGCGTTGTCGATGTAGCAGGTGAGCTTGCTGGCGGTGCACTGCTGCCTGAGCACGGTCGGGTCCGCGGAGACCCAGCGTGGCGAGGACGCGGTGTCCGGGAGCAGGATGCCCACCTTGGTGTTGGCGGGCGCCGCGCTGCCCGAGGAGTTGGTGTTGCCGCTGCCGCAAGCGGTCAGGCCGGCCAGCAGCAGGCCGGCGATGCCGGCCACCGCGAGGGCGGTTCGGTATGTCGTTCGCATCAGTGCGTCCTTCCTCAACCTTGGTCAGGTTCAGGATCCGCCGCACCGGACGCCGGGGCGTCGCAGCAAGTGCCCATCTTGGCTTCCCGCTAGTGGGAACTCGCGCTACCCGGCATCTGCAAACCCGGCGAGCAACCGCTCGATCGCGCCGGCCGACAGGTCGGACTTCGGCAGGAACCCGACCGCCGGACTCGCGGCGATCAGGTCGCGGTAGTCCTGCTCGCAATGCGTCGAGATCAGGATGACGGCCGCCGGCGCCGCCCGGTCCAGCCGTTCGGCCAGCTCGAGTCCGCTCTCCTGGCCGAGATCGATGTCGGTGAGCACGACGTCGGGCAGCAACTGCCCCAGCAGCCGCAACGCTTCCGCGCCGGTGGTCGCCGTTCCCGTGACCACCATTCCCTGCCCCTGCAGCAATCTCGCCGCCGCCACCAGGAATCCGGCGTTGTCGTCGACGATCAGACAGCTCACCATCAGCCCACTCTCACACCAGCCAGGCCGGCGATCATTCCTGCTAGCGGGAGTCCTTCCGGGGTGCGCGGACCGGCATGATCAACGGGTGACCAACAAACCGACCCACCTCAGTCGCCGGGCGTTCACCGCACTCGCCGCCACGACGGGCGTGACAGCAGTCGTTGCCCCCGGCACCGCTTTCGCCGCACCCGGCCGGCGCATCCGCAACGTCGTACTGGTGCACGGCGCGTACGCCGACGGCTCGTGCTGGTCCGACGTCATCCCCCGGCTGCAGGCCGCGGGGGTCACCGTGACCTCCGTGCAGAACCCGCTGACCTCCCTGGCCGACGACGTCGCCGCGACCCGGCGCGCGCTCGACGCCCAGGACGGCCCGACCGTGCTGGTCGCGCACTCGTACGGCGGCAGCGTGATCACTCAGGCCGGAGACCATCCCGCGGTGGACTCGCTGGTCTACTTGTCGGCGCGCGCCCCGGCGCCCGGCGAGGACTACCGGGCCCTCGCGGCCCGCTTCCCCACGCCGCCGGCGAACGCCGGGCTGGTCTACAGCAACGGCTTCGGTGGTCTGACCGAGGACGCGTTCCTGAACGACTTCGCGAACGGTGTCGACCCGGTCCGCGCCCGCGCCCTGTACGCCGCGCAGGGGCGGGTCGCGCAGGATCTGTTCGCCACGAAAACCACCGTCGCGGCGTGGCAGACCAAACCGAGCCGTTACGTGATCACCACCGAGGACCGCACGACCGCGCCGGAACTCCAGCGGTTCGTCGCCCGGCGGATGAAGGCGGCCACGATCGAGATCGCGTCGGGTCATCTGTCGTTCGTCACCCATCCCCGCACGATCACCAGGTTCGTGCTCGGCGCGCTGCGGCCCTGACAAAAGGTGCTTCAGGCAACGTCGTACGCCGGGACGCTGCCCCGGCGTACGACGGGTGTCTCACTCAGAGCCGCGGATCGCGGGGGTCCTCCAGGCGTTCCTCGCGAACCACCGCGTGACTCGTCCGGCTCCGGCTGGACAGGAAGATCGCCAGCACCAAGCCGAGCGCACCCGCGCCCATCAGGATGTAGCCGACCGCCGTCAGGTCGACCCCGCTGATCCGGTCCGAGACCGCGAAGGCCAGGATCCCGCCCAGCGCGAGCAGGAAGATTCCGGCACCGATACCCATCGCACGCCTCCTCGAGTGTGCTCTTACCCGGACGCGTTCCGGCGAGCGCCGTCACGTCGTCCCTGCTGTCCCGTGCCCGTCCGGCCGCGCGGTGAAACGGTTCGGCCACCTGAGCACGGATCCGGCAGGGTCCGTGACCGGCTGTGTTTTCCCGTGTCCCTCAACGGAAATCGCGGGACTTGGTCTTGGCGGCCAGCGGCAGCGGTTCCAGGTGTTCGGCGTTGAGGTTGACGACCTGGCCGGTGCGCTGGACCCGGCCGCGGACGATCACCGCGGCGGCCGTCCGGGCGACCTTGGCGTGGGCGTTCCAGGCGCCCACCGACAGCACGATGTTGGCCATGCCGGTCTCGTCCTCGAGGTTCATGAACGTCACGCCGGAGGCCGTGGCGGGACGTTGACGATGGGTGATCACCCCGGCCACCCGGACCCTGGCTCCGTCGCGGGCCTCGCGGAGCTCGGCGGCGGACAGGATCGCGGCGGCCCGCAGTTCGGCGCGGATCCGCTGCACCGGGTGACTGGTCGGGGTGATGCTGGTCGACCACAGATCGGCCATGTCGGTCTCGACGTCGCTCATGCCGGGCAGCATCGGCGGCGGCCCGGCCGCGGTGATGCCGGGAAGGCGGTCGGGGCGTTCCTCCGCGGCGGCGCCGGCCTGCCACAAGGCTTGCCTGCGGTCGAGGCCGAAGCAGTCGAACGCCCCGGCGGTCGCGAGCGCGTCGACCTGCTTCGCCGTGATCCCGGTACGCCGGACAAGATCGGCCATCGACGCGAACCGGCCGTTCGCCTCGCGCTCGGCGACGATCCGCTCGGCGTCCTTCGACCCGACCGAGCGCACGCCGGCCAGACCGAGCCGTACGGCGTACGCGCCGTCGCGCCGGTGCCTGGTGGTGTCGGCCGGTGCGTCCGGGTCGAACGGCCCGACGACGGGTTGCGGGTCGACCAGGCAGGCCGGGTCGCCGGTCGGGCCGGTGATCTCCTGCCCGTCGACGAGCGGCTCCAGCCCCGCCTCGGCACCGGACAGGTGCAGATCGGGACGACGCACCTCGACGCCGTGCCGGCGGGCGTCGGCGACCAGCGACTGCGGTGAGTAGAACCCCATCGGCTGCGCCCGCAGCAGCGCCGCGAGGAACGCCGCCGGGTAGTGCAGCCGGAACCAGGTCGAGGTGTAGACCAGCAGCCCGAAGCTGATCGAGTGCGACTCGGCGAACCCGAAGTTCGCGAACGCCTCGATCTTGTCGTAGATCTCGTCGGCCAGGTCGCCGGTGATCCCGTTCGCGGCCATCCCGTCGTACAGCTTGGTCTTCAGCGAGCTGATCTTCTCCACCCCGCGCTTGGAGCCCATCGCCCGGCGCAGCAGGTCGGCCTCGTCGGCGTCGATCTCGCCGACGGCCATCGCCATCTGCATCAGCTGTTCCTGGAACAGCGGCACCCCCAGCGTCCGCTCGAGCACCGGCTTCAGCTTCGGATGCAGGTAGCTGATCGGCTCCTCGCCGGTCCGGCGCCGGATGTACGGATGCACCGCCCCGCCCTGGATCGGGCCGGGCCGGATCAGCGCGATCTCGCAGACCAGGTCGTAGAACCGGCGCGGCAGCAACCGCGGCAACGTCGCCATCTGGGCGCGCGATTCGACCTGGAACACCCCGACCGAGTCCGCCCGGCACAGCTGGTCGTAGACGCCGGCCTCCTCCTTCGGGATCGTGTGCAGCGACCACTGCTCGCCGGTGTGCTCGCGGACCAGGTCGATCACGTACTGCAGCGCGGCGAGCATGCCGAGCCCGAGCAGGTCGAACTTCACCAATCCCATCCACGCGCAGTCGTCCTTGTCCCACTGCAGCACGGTCCGGTCCTTCATCCGGGCGTTCTCGATCGGCACGACCTGGCCGACCGGCCGCTCGGTGAGCACCATGCCGCCGGAGTGGATGCCCAGGTGCCGCGGGAACTTCAGCAACTCGGTCGCGAGGTTCACCACCCGCTGCGGGATCTCGCCCGCCTCGATCTCCGGCGACCAGCCGTCGACGTGCTTGGACCACGCGTCCTGCTGACCGACCGAGTACCCGAGTGCCTTCGCGGCGTCCCGTACGGCGGACTTCGGGCGGTAGCTGATCACGTTCGCGACCTGGGCGGCGTTGCGGCGCCCGTACTTGCCGTAGACGTACTGGATCACCTCCTCGCGCCGGTCGGAGTCGAAGTCCACGTCGATGTCCGGTTCCTCGGTCCGGGTCGAGGCCAGGAACCGGGCGAACGGCAACCCGTACAGGATCGAGTCGACGGCGGTGATCTCGAGGGCGTAGCAGACCGCCGAGTTCGCCGCCGATCCCCTGCCCTGGTAGAGAATTCCCTTCGACCGGGCGAAGCGGCAGATGTCGTACACGATCAGGAAGTAGCCCGGGAAACCCTTCTGCTCGATCACGTCCAGCTCCCGGGCCAGCCGCCGGTACGCGTCGGGGCGCTGCTCGCGGGTCCCGTAGCGCAGCTTCGCGCCGGCGTAGGTGAGGTGCCGCAACCACGACATCGGCGTATGACCTTCCGGGACGTCGCGCAGCGGCAGCCGCGGCTTGGCCCGGCGCAGGTCGAACCCGAGCTGGCCGGCCAGCCGCACCGAGTACTCCACCGCGCCCGGGTAGCGGCGGAACAGCTGCCGCATCTCCTCCCCCGACCGCAGGAACGCCGTACCGGCCGGGGGCAGCCAGCCGTCCATCGCGTCCAGATCGCGCCGGGCCCGGACCGCGGCCAGCGCCGAGGCGAGCCGGTGGTCGCGCGGCTGCGCGTAGTGCACGTTGTTCGTCGCCACCACCGGCAGGCCACGCGCCGCGGCCAGGTCGGCGAGGATCCGGTTGCGCGACGAGTCGGTCGGCAGCTGGTGATCGGTCAGCTCGACCACCACCCGGTCCGCGCCGAACAGCGCGACCAACCGGTCCAGCTCGCGCCCCGCGGCCGCCGGACCGTACGCGTGACCGCCCGCCTCCAGCGCCCGGCGGACAAGACCTTTGCGGCAACCGGTCAGCACCACCCACTGGTCGCGGCCCTGCTCGGCCAGCTCCTCCAGGTCGTACACCGGCCGGCCCTTCTCCCCGCCGGCCAGCTGCGCCTCGGTGATCGCTCCCGACAGTCGGTGATACCCCTCCTGGCCCTCGGCCAGCACCAGCAGATGGCTGCCCTCCGGGTCGGCCACCCCGTTCTGCGGGCCGGACAGGTCCAGCGACAACTCCGCGCCGAACACCGTCGGCACCCCGAACGCCGTGGCCGCCTCCGCGAACCGCGCCGCACCGTAGAACCCGTCGTGATCGGTCAGCGCCAGGCCGTGCAGCCCCAGCTCGGCCGCGGTCTCCACCAGCCACTCCGGCTGCGACGCCCCGTCGAGGAACGAGAACGTCGAGTGCACGTGCAACTCGGCGTACGGTACGGCGGCGTCGCGGGCCCGCTCGGCGGCGGCCACCTTGTCCTGTCCCGGCACGTACGGCCCACGGTGTTGCGACCACGCCGGGCTGTCACCGCCGTCACCCGCCGCGGGCCGGCCGCCATCGCTGCCCGGCCGGGCCCGGTCCGACAGCCGGCGCTCCAGCTCCGACCACTTCACCGGCGGATTGTTGTAGCCCATCGTGGTGTCCTCCCGTGACACCCAGAGTAGAACACATGTTCCCTTACACCGCGGGAAAGGCCTTCCAGTGTCCTTCGGAGATGACCTCGACGGCGCCGTCGGCCACCTTGATGGCGGTCTGGTCGTCGATGGCGTACGCCGGACCCGCGATGCCGGCCGCCCAGCTCTCCGCCGCGTCCATGGTGTTGTCCGGCATCTGCTCGTGGTCCACGTGCGGGAAGATCGAGAAGTCGACGACCCCGAGCATCCGGTCGTCCGGCGCGGAAGGCCAGTTGACGAAGTCGTCACCGATCCGCGGCGTCATCACCATGCTGCCGGCACTCACCCCCACCCAGACCGTCTCGGGCAGTGACGAGATGACCTCCGACAGCCCCGACTGCCGCATCCAGTGACACAGGTACGCCGCGTCGCCGCCGTCCACCAGCAGCACGTCGGTCTCTCGAACCCACGGCACCCACCGCTCCTCGCCGATGCTGGGCAACGCGGTGAGCTCCAGGACACCCAAGGCGGCCCAGCCCAGGCCGGTCATCTGGTCGAACGGAGCCTCGCCGACGACGGACCTTCGCACCGTGGTGGGGCCGAGCATCGGATGGCCCCACTGCGCGGTGGGGACGCAGAGCGCACGAGACTCCGCGATCGGCTTGCCCAGCAGCTCGACCAGCGCGTCGCGGATGCTCCCGTTCGTCACGCCTCCGGATGTGAGCAGAAGCTTCACAACACCTCCCGAACTCGAGTGCGATGGATCACGTGTCACCTGTTCAACGAACAGTACGGGCGGGATCCGACAACTCCCCGGATAGAACGTATGTTCGAATCTGGGGTACGGTGGTTCCATGCTTGGACGGTTCACGGTGCGACCGTCGAACGACGGGGACGGCACCTACGGAGTATGGGACGGCGCGGTCAACGGCTGGCGCTCACAAGGCCTGAGCGCGGAGGCCGCGGAGCACGCCAAGATCGAGCTCGACGTGCAGTTCGACGCGCACGGCCCGCGCTCGGCCGACGCCGTCCGGCGGGTCGATCCGGCGCAGCCGGTCGAGCACGCGGAGTGGGAGCCCGGCGAGCTGGACCTCTGGATCCGCGACGGCGACCAGTGGCTCGGCCGGGTCCGCGATCGCCAGGGCCGGCTCAGCTGGATCCCGGCCGGTGATCTGCGCCCGGCGGCCCAAGACACCCCCTGACGCCACGCCGTCGCTGGCTCGCCTGAAAGCCCTTGCCGCGGCCCGCTGGGAGTTCTATGCTCGAGCCACTGAAACACTCGTGTCAGTAACCTGGAGTGACCGAGGTGGTGCCGTGAAAGAGCTGGAGAAGCTGGTCCCCCGCCGGCTGCGCTGGAGCTGGCGCGTCGACGACGCGCGGGTTCGACTGCGAACGGCCTGCCGGTTGTGGCAGCGCGAGCTGGACCGTCTGCATCCCTGGGCGGTCCGGCGATGATCGTCATCACCTGCGGGCACTGTGGCAAGCGGCAACTGTTGCCGCTGACAATGGTCAACGGCATGACCCGGACCGTCGACGACGACGGCCGGGTGGTCCATCAACTCACCTACACCTGCTGGTGCGGCCGGCCAGGCGTCAAGACGATCCGCGGACCGGTCGCGGCCGGCTCATAGGCCATCCGCTGCGCCGGAGGCCGGTACTTGGGGACCGCCGGACGCCGTGCCTTAGGGTGACCGAATGGGTTTGCGGATCGGTGCACTGATCGTCGACTCCCGGGATCCCGGCCGGCTGGCCAGGTTCTGGGCCGAGGCGCTGGACTGGGTGATCAGCCACGACGAGGATCCGGAGTGGGTCGTCGAGCCACCCGAGGGCAGTCGCGAGGACTGCGTGGTGCCCGATCTGCTGTTCATCAAGGTGCCCGAGCCCAAGACCGGCAAGAACCGTTTGCACTTCGACGTCCGGCCCGAGGACCAAGCGGCCGAGGTCGCTCGGCTGGAAGCGCTGGGAGCCACTCGCGTCGAGGTCGGCCAGGGTGACGACCGGGCCTGGATCGTGATGGCCGATCCGGAGGGCAACGAGTTCTGCGTCCAGCCCGCTTATCCCCCGCACGTCCGGTCCGAATGGCTGCGGCGGTACGAGGCCTACCGGCCCGCCGGGAGCTGACCTCAGCCGCGCCTGGTCGGCCGGTAGACGAGCTCCTGGGTGTGGCCGTTCGAACGCTGCTACGAACTCGCTTCGCCCGATCCGACACGGCAGACCACGTCGGCCGCTTCCGCACTCTCCAGGCTCAGCACCTGGAAGCCCGCCGCACCGAGCTCGTCCCGCAGTGCCTCGGCCGACAGATGCCTGCGATGTGGGACGTACCAGCGCCCGTCGATCTCGACCACCTGGTCAGCAGCCGAACCGGCCGGAACCTCGCGGTAGTAAATCCCGGTGGACGCGTCGTACCAGAAGCCGTCCTCGGCTTCGCGCCCCGGCACGTGCAGGGCCGTTGAGATCACGTAGTACCCGCCCGGCTTCAGCCGCGACCTGACGGCGGAGAACACCGCGCTGCGATCCTCGTCGAGGACGATGGACTGCAAGCAGTAGCTGTCGACCACGAGGTCGTACCCGGCCACCGAATCCGCCGGCAGGGCACAGACATCCGCGACGCTGAAGTCGACCCGCACCCCCCGCTCTTCGGCCAGCCGCCGCGCAAGGCTGATCGCCTCGGGGATGAGATCCATCGCGTGCGCTGGGCTCAAACAGGTCGTTCCCCGAGCACTCGACCCTACCTCCCGGCACTCACCGGCCCCTTGGCCAGGACAAGAAGCCCGAGCATAGACGCTGCCGCACCGGCGACGACGAGTGTCGCCATTGGTACGGCGGTGTGGTCGCCGCCGAGACCGGCCAGGGGTGCGACGACTCCGGCCGCGACCCACTGCACGAACCCCTGGACGGCGGCTCCGGTGCCGGGATGGTCCGGTACGGCGGCCGATGCCAGCGCACCGCCGTTCGGGATCATCAGTCCTTGCGCGGTCATCAGCACGAAGAAGCACCCGATCGCCAGGCTCAACGGAGTGCCGAACCACAGCGCGCCGACGAGCATCGCGAGACCGGCGGCGAGAGCGGCGAGCTGCCCGATCAGGATGAGCTTGCGGGTGGCGACCCGTCCGGCGAGCCGGGCGGCGACGAGCGCGGCCGCGGTCATCCCGGCGGCGTTGACGGCGAAGTCGACCGAGTAGGCGATCGGCGAGAGCCCGTTCATCGTCTGCAGGACGAACGCGGACGTGGCGACGTACGCGAACAACGCGCCCATCGCGGCACCGGCGACCACCAGATAGCCGACGTACTGGCGGTTGCCGAGCACGATCCGCCCGGCGACGAGGAAATTGCGCAGGCCGCCGGCGTGCCGGCGTTCGCGCGGCAGCGACTCGGGCACCGCGACCAGGACCGCCAGGATCATCGCCAGCCCGAGCACGGCGAGAAGCCAGAACGAGACGCGCCAGTTCGACAGTTGCAGGATGAGGCCGCCGACCAGCGGGCCGACGACGGGCGCCAGTCCCCCGACACCGGCGACGACGTTGAGCACCCGGACGAGCTGGGCGCCGCTGGCGAGGTCGACGATGATCGCACGCCCGATCACCATCGCCCATCCACCGGCGAAGCCCTGGACGAAACGGGCCGTCGTCATCACTCCGATCGTCGGCGCGAGCGCGCAGACGATCGAGGCCACGGTCGTCACGACAAGGGCCATGAGCAACGGAATCCGCCGGCCGCGCTGGTCCGAGACCGGACCGCCGACCAGCTGGCCGAGCGCCATACCGACGAAGAAGGTGGTCAGTGTGAGCTGAACCTGCGTCGCGGTGGTGGACAGCTCACCGGCCACCTGCGGGAACGCCGGGACGTACATGTCGGTGGCCAGCGGCGCGATCGCGGTCAGGAAGACCACGGTCGCCACCAGTCCGGCGGTCAGCCGGGCCTGACGAGTCGCCGTCCCGGGCGACAGAGATGATTGCATCGGGCCCCTTCCGGAAGCGCAGGGTCCGGGCGTCAGTCGACGGGCGGCGCCGCGGCGTATTCCTCGTCGGTGACCGGGTCGAGCCACTGCACGACCTCGTGGTCCGTGTCGGACTCGTTGATGGCCAGGTGGACCATCAGCCGGTTCGGCGCGGCGCCGTGCCAGTGCTCCTCGTCGGCTTCGAACAGGACGCGGTCACCAGGACGGATCACCTCGACCGGCCCGCCGCGGCGCTGGCACAGGCCGACGCCTTCGGTGACGAACACGGTCTGGCTCAGCGGGTGCCGGTGCCAGTGCGTTCGGGCGCCGGGCATGAAGTGCACGAGGTTCGCGGCGACGCGCGACGGCGGCGGGGCCGCGGCGACGACGTCGACGTAGACGTCGCCGGTGAACCAGTCGGCCGGTCCCTTGGTGGTGTCGATGGAGCTGCGGGTGATCTGCACGGGTTCCTTCAGCTGTTGTTCGTCGGTACGTCGGCTTGGGTCGCCCAGGACGCGAGCAGTTGGAGTCGCTCGGCCGACGGGGAGCCGGGTTCGGCGGTGTAGACCAGCAGCACCAGGCCGGGCTCGGCGGTGATCGCGAGTTCTTCGTAGACGAGCGTGAGTTCGCCGACCACCGGGTGGTGGAAACGCTTGGTGCCGGTTCCGTGGGTGCGGACGTCGTGGTCGGCCCACAGGCGGCGGAAGGTCTCGCTGCGGGTGGACAGCTCGCCGACCAGGTCCTGCAGGGCACGGTCGTGCGGGTCGCGGCCGGCCTCGGCGCGCATGATCGCGACGCACATCTGCGCGAACAGGTCCCAGTCGGGATAGAACTCCCGCGAAGCGGGGTCGAGGAACTGGAAGCGCGCCAGGTTCGGCGTCCGGCCGCTGTCGCCGATGACCGGGGAGTAGAACGCGCGGCCCAGCGCGTTCGTGGCGAGCAGGTTCTGCTGCGGGTCCCGGACGAACGCGACCGCGTCCTTGATCGCCTCCATGGTCCACTGCAGGCTGAGCCGCGACACCGCCGCCCGGCCCGTCGCCCGGCGGCGCGAACGCCCCGAGGTCGGGATCCCGTCGGCGGCGCGGGCCAGATCGAACAGATGAGCTCGCTCGGCGTCGTCCAGCTGCAGGGCCCGCGCGAGGGCGTCCAGTACGCCGCTGGAGGCGCCGGCGATCTGGCCGCGCTCCAGCCGGGCGTAGTACTCGACGCTGAGTCCGGCGATCGTCGCGACCTCGCTGCGCCGCAGACCGGGCACGCGCCGGTTGCCCGTGGCGGGCAGGCCGGCCTGTTCCGGCGTGATGCGGGCGCGGCGAGTGGTGAGGAACTCGCGCACCTCCTGACGATTGTCCACGACTACGACACTAAAGGGCCGAACCTCGCGACGAGGCCGTCAAGGGTGCCCTGTCGGTACACCCATCGACAGGGACTTCTCCGCGCCGGCCCGCGGGCGTTGACTCGAGACGCGGGCCCCCGGAACCGGAGGGCCGGAATCCGAGGAGGAGCGCACGATGCGCCAGGTAGTCATGCACGGACCCGGGAACGTCCAGGTCGAGGACCGCGAGGACCCGAAGCTGCTCGAGCCCACCGACGCGATCATCCGCCTGTCCGCGACCTGTATCTGCGGCAGTGACCTGTGGCCCTACCGGGGCGCCGAGCCCGTCGACCACCAGGTGATGGGCCACGAGTACGTCGGCGTGGTGGAGGAGGTCGGCGCGGACGTCCGCACGGTCAAGGTCGGCGACTTCGTCGTCGGCTCGTTCTGGGCCTCGGACAACACCTGTGAGATCTGCCAGGCCGGCTATCAGGCGTATTGCGTGCACCGGGTCCTGATGGGCACCATCGGCACCCAGGCCGAACGGGCACGCATCCCGCTGGCCGACGGCACGCTCGTCGCCACCCCGGGGATGCCCGACGCCGACCTGATCCCGTCGCTGATGGCGGCTTCCGACGTCCTGGGCACCGGGTGGTTCGCCGCGGTCGCCGCGCAGGCCGGTCCGGGCAAGACGGTCGCGGTCGTCGGCGACGGCGCAGTCGGCCTGCTCGGCATCCTCGCCGCCCGGCAACTCGGCGCCGAACGCATCATCGCGTTCAGCCGGCACGCCGACCGCCAGGCGTTGGCCAAGGAGTTCGGCGCCACCGACCTCGTCGAAGAACGCGGCGAGAACGGCGTTGCCCGGGTCAAGGAACTCACCGGCGGCCTCGGCGCCCACTCCGTGATCGAGGCCGTCGGCACCCAGGAAGCCATGATGCAAGCCATCCACTCCACCCGGGCAGGCGGCCACGTCGGCTTCGTCGGCGTCTCCCACGACGTCGCCATCCCCGGCGACGAACTGTTCATGTCCGGCGTCCACCTCCACGGCGGCCCGGCCCCCGTCCGCCAGTACCTGCCCGAACTCGTCCAGCTCATCTGGGACCGAAAGATCAACCCTGGCAGGGTTTTCGACCTCACCCTCCCCCTCGACCGAGCCGCCGAGGGCTACCAGGCGATGAACCAGCGCACCGCCGTCAAGGTCCTGCTCACCGTCTGACCCGGAAGAGCCGATGACATCCGTACGCCGTACCGTCGCCGTCCTGCTGACCTGGAGCATCGCGCTGACTGCCTGCAGCTCCCCCGACAGCGCCGACCGCCCCGCACCGGCCGCCAGCAGCCCCTCCGACGCGGTGACCTCTTCGCCGGCCGGTCAGCAGACGGCAGCGCCAAGCTCTCAGCCCACGACCCAGGAGAACGGGATGCGACTCACCCTCACCATCGGCGACCAGCAGTTCCAGGCGACTCTCGACGACAGCGCCGCCGCTCGCGACCTTGCGGCGCAACTTCCCCTCACCGTCGAGATGCGGGACCACGGATCGGTGGAGAAGACCGGACCGCTGCCCTCACCCCTGTCCCTGGACGGCCAGCCCGCCGGCGCCGACCCGTCCATCGGCGACGTCGGCTACTACGCCCCCTTCAACAACCTCGTCCTGTACTACGGAAACCAGTCCTACCACGACGGCATCGTCGTGCTGGGCCGCCTCGACGGCGACGCCGCCCAGCGCATCGCAGCCATCGACGGCTCGCTCGAGGTCCGTCTCCAGGCCTGACCCGACTACGGGCTTGAGGCAACCACCTGTCCGCGAACGATCAGTCCGGATCGCCGGTGAAGATCGGATTGTTGAGGTGGGACTGCGACTCCCGCCGGGTCGGGAGCATGCCGCCGGTCGTGTAGTACCGCTTGCCGGCGACGAGAAGGTCCTCGGCGGGGAACTTGGTGATCACCTCGCAGCCGTCGGCGGTGACCACGAGTTCCTCCTCGATCCGGGCGGCGGACCAGCCGTCGCGGGCCGGCCAGTAGGTTTCGAGCGCGAAGACCATGCCCTCTTCCAGCGTCTCGGGGTGGTCGAGGGAGACCAGCCGGCTGAAGATCGGCTTCTCCCAGATCGACAGGCCGACGCCGTGGCCGTACTGGAGCGCGAACGCCGCTTCCTCGTCGGGGAAGCCGAACTCCTGCGCGGTGGGCCAGACCGAGACGATGTCGGCGGTCGTCGAGCCGGGCTTCACCAACGAGATCGCCTCGTCCATGTACTCGCGGCAGATCTTGTACGCGTCGTGCTGTGCGGTCGACGCACTGCCGACCGCGAAGGTGCGGTAGTAGCAGGTGCGGTAGCCCAGATAGCTGTGCAGGATGTCGAAGAACGCCGGATCGCCGGGCCGGATGATCCGGTCGGAGTAGACGTGCGGGTGGGGTGCGCACCGCTCGCCGCTGATCGCGTTCACACCCTCGACGAACTCCGAGCCCATGTCGTACAGCGCCTTGCTGACCAATCCGACCGTCTCGTTCTCCCGGACCCCGGGCCGGAGGAACTCGTACAGCTGGTCGTACGCCGCGTCGACCATCGAGGCGGCCTGGGTCAGCAGGCCGATCTCGTCCTTGGTCTTGATCCGCCGCGCCTCGAGGAACACCTGCTGCCCGTCGACGACCTGGATCCCGGCCCGCTGCAGCGCCGCGAGGATCGGCAGTTCGATCACGTCGACGCCGAGCGGTTCACCGAGCAACCCGTGCTGCTCCAGCTCGGTCTTGATCTTGCGCGCCACCTCGTCGGCGATGCCGGCGTCGGGGTGGAACGCGCCGCGCAGCGTGGAGATCCCGGCCCGGGCACCGCTCTCCGGCCGGGCGCCGTGGTGCGGACCGTGCACCGCGTCGGCCGACTCGGGACCGGCGTGGTCGAGCCACGGGTTGTACAGCTGGTGGTGCCGCGCGGCGGATCCGAAGTCCCAGATGATCGGCTCGGCACCGCGGACCAGCAGCGAGAAGCGGATCAGCTTGTCGTTCGCCCAGGTCCCGATGTGGGTGGCGGTCATGTAGCGGATGTTCGGGAAGTCGAACGCCAGGATCGCGCCGAGCGACGACCGCTCGAGCTCGGCCCGCAGCTTGGCCAGCCGCTCGGTGCGCAACCGGTCGAGGTCGAGTCGCTGCTCCCAGTCGACGGCGTTCGTTCCATAGGTGTGGATTCCCACGTCAGTTCCCTTCGGGTTCGGTCGGCCCGGCCGCGGCCGCGAACCAGGTGGTCATCGCAGCGATGTCCCGGTCCCCGAATCCGTCGTCCAGTGCCTGTCGGTGCAACTCCAGCGCCCGCCGTACGACGGACTGGGTGAGGCCGGCGTCGTCGGCGGCCGTCACGGCGAGGCCGAGATCCTTGGTCGCGGTGCGCAGGTCGAACGCGACCGCCGCACCTTCGGGATCGGTGAAGGCAGGCCGTTTGTAGTCAAGGAAGCGGTTCCACAGCACGCCGACCGCCAGTACGTCGAACAGCGACGCGGCCTGGACTCCGGCGGCGCGTGCGGTGACGAGGCACTCGGCCAGAGCGGTGCTGAACGTGTGCAGCAACGCGTTGACCGCCACCTTGGCGGCCGCACCTGCTCCGGTCGGGCCGACGTGCACGACCGTGCCGAGCGCGTCGAGCACCGGGCGCACGCGGTCGATCGTCGCGGCGTCACCACCGGCCATCAGCCCGAGCTTGCCCTCCCGGGCCACCAGCGTGCTCCCGCTCACAGGGCAGTCGACGAATCCCGCGCCCGCGGCAGCACATCGGTCGGCGGCCTCGCGGGCAGCTTGCGCGCCGGTGGTCGAGCAGTCCACGACGACCGCACCGTCCGCGATCCCGGCCAGTACGCCGTCGTCCGCGCTGAGCGTTCGCAGCACCGCGTCGCCGTCGGTCAGCATGGTGAACACGACGTTCGCGCCCTCGGCGGCCAGCGCCGGCGTGGCGACGGCCACGGCACCGGTCCGCTCGGCGACTTCCCGCGCGCGCTCGGGAGTCCGGTTCCAGATGGTCACCGCGAAGCCCTGCCGGGTGAGAGCGCCGACCATCTCGGCACCCATCCGGCCGATGCCGCAGAAGCCGACCCGCACCGCCGCGCTCATGCCGGCACCTGCGGGTCCACGAGGAACTTGCCCCGCGCCGTACCGGAAACCAGCGGCGTGAACGCGTCCTCGATCACCCGCTCGAGCGGTACGACGGCCTCGACCAGCAGCGACGCCAGGTCCCGCTGGGCCAGCAGGGCGAGGGCAGTCGGCAGGTTGCGGTCGCAGACGTGCGCGACCGTCGTCATCACGTCGATCTCGCGCAGCACCAGATCGGTCGCCGTGAACGTCACCTCGCCCTTGGGCAGGCCGACAAGGAGCACGGTGCCGCCGCGGCGGGTGAGGCGCTGCACCCGGGACAGGCCGTCGGCGACACCGCTGGTCTCGATCGTCACATCGGCGAGCGCCGTACCGGTCAGCTCGCGGACGGCGTCGACGGGATCGTTGGAGGACGCGTCGACCGTCACGTCGGCGCCGAGCTCGGCGGCCGTCTTCAGCCGGCCGTTGTCGATGTCCACGGCAACGATCAGCCCGGCCCCAGCCGCCTTCAGCCCGGCGATCACGAACGAACCGATCGCACCGGCGCCGTGTACGACGACGACGTCACCCGGGCGGCCTCGGCTGCGGTCGACGGCGTGCAGGCCGACCGCGAGCGGCTGGGCGAGTGCGGCGTTGTCGTGGGTGACACCGGCCGGCACCGGATGCAGCATCCGCTCCGGCACGGTGACGTACTCGGTCAGCCCGCCGTCGGCGGACAGTCCGTAGGTCCAGTAGGACTGGCAGAGGTTGGTCTGACCACGGTGGCACCAGGCGCAGTCCCCGCACCACACGCCCGCTCCGGCCGCGACGCGGTCGCCAACGGCGAAACGCTCTGCATGACTCGCCTCTTCGACCACCCCGATGAACTCGTGGCCGAGGACAACGGGTCCGAGCACTCCCGAGTTGGGATGCCGGGTCTGCAGCGGGGTCATCAGCGGCCCGGCCGAGTACTCACTGACGTCGGTGCCGCACAGTCCGGCGCGGGTGACGCGCAGCAGCACCTCGCCACGACCGGGAGCGCGCGGCTCCGGGCGGTCCTCGATCCGGAGGTCGCGGGCGGCGTGCAGGACGGCGGCTCTCACGCGGCACCGCCGTACTCGATGTGCACCTTGACGTTCTCGCCGGCCTTGCGCGCGGCGGCGTACGCCTCCGGTGCGCGGTCCAGCGGATACCTGCCGGTGATCATCGGGGTCAGGTCGAGGCCGGTCCGGGCCAGGAAACGCAGGGTCTCCGGCCAGACGCCGGGCGAACCGATCGTGCCCTGGATCCGCAACTGCTTGGACTGGATCAGTCCCAGCTTCGCGGTGGCGCTGCGACCGACGTCGATGCCGATGTTGACCAGCCGCGCGCCGAAACCGGCGATCTCCAGCGTCGCCGCCATCGCGGCCGGCTGCCCGGACGCCTCCATCACCACGTCGGCACCTCGTCCGCCGGTCACTTCGAGCACGTTCTCGGCGAAGCTGTCCGCCGTCGGGTCGAGTACCTCTTCAGCGCCGAGCTGCCGGGCGAGGTCGCCACGCAGGGGATCGGGCTCGGCGGCGATGACGCGAGCGCCCAGCGTGGCCGCCAAGGCCATGCAGCTCAGCCCGATCGGTCCCGCGCCGAAGACGACGACCGTGTCGCTCGCGTTGACGTTGCCGGCCTGCGCTGCCGCGTAGTACGCGCAACTGAAGGGCTCCACCAATGCGGCCTGGGTGTCACTGAGCTGGTCCGGGACCTTGTGCAACCACTCGGGTCGCGCAACGAAGTACTCGGCCGCGGCGCCGGAGATCGAGAAGCCGAAGTGCTGCTGACCGATCACGCACTCCCCCAGCACCCGGTCGCCGGGTGCGAACGCGGTCACCTCCCGGCCGACCTCCGCGACCTGGCCGGCCCACTCGTGGCCGGGAACGATCGGGTAGTCGAAGGGGATGATGTAGCGCCCTTCGAGCAGTTCGAAGTCGGAGTGGCAGATCCCGACCGACCGCAGCGCGACCAGAACCTCGTCGGGCCCGATCCGTGGGACGTCGACGTCGGCCAGCCTGAGCTGGTCGACACCGGTGAACTGGACGGCCTTCATCCCTGGTCCACCTCCTCCGGTACGACCTTCTCGGCCCGCAGCCGGTCGAACAGATCGAGGAACGAGGCGCGGCTGTCCTGCAGCCGGGTGAATCCGGCCGCCCGGCTCTTGGCCATTGCTGCGTGGGTCTCCACGGTCCGGCCGAGGTCGCTGTCGGTGTGCCACCAGGACACCAGCCGATCGATGTCGGGCTCGACCAGTCCTTCCCGCGCTGCGATTCGCCGCCAGATCGCCGCTGCGTCGCCCATCCTGTCCTCGAGCGGCGTCGGATGTCCGGGGTACGGCGCCGGCTCGACACCGAGGCCGGCGGCCACCGCTTCCCACATCTCGCGCCAGTGGAAGGTGTCGCCGTTGGTCACGTTGTACGCCTCGTTGGCGGCCTCGGGAGTCGTCGCGGCCCAGACCAGGTGCTCGGCCAGCAGCCGTGCGTCGGTGATGTCGGTCGTGCCGTCGTACTGCTCGGGTGAACCGGGGAACACGAACGGGATGCCGGTCTCGCGGGCGAGCGCGCCGTACACGGCCAGCGTGACGCCCATGTTCATCGCGTTGCCGAGCGTGTAGCCGATCACCGTGTGCGGCCGGTGCACGGTCCAGCCGAAGCCGAAACGCTCGGCCGCGTCCCAGAGGATGTCTTCCTGGGTGTAGTAGAAGTTGTCGTACTCCAGCCGCGGCTGGGTCTCGTGGAACGGCGGTTCGGCCGGGTTCTGGGCGTAGGCCTCGAACGGGCCGAGGTAGTGCTTGAGCCCGGTCACCAGGCCGACGTGCTCCAGCGTGCCGGTGGCGCCGGTGGCCTCGAGAACGTTGCGCAGCATCGCGCCGTTGACCTCGATGTTGCCGGCCTCGGTCTCCTGGCGGGACCAGGTGCAGTAGAAAACGTGGCTGGCGCGGACCTCCTGGGCGACCTCGGCGATCGAGGCGGGATCGGTGATGTCGGCGCTGAGGCTGCGCACGCCGTCGGCGTCCATACCCTGCTTGCGGGACACTCCGGTCACCTCCCAGCCCGACCGGGCCAGATGCTCGGCGGCGTTGCGGCCGGTCAGACCGGTCGCGCCGACGACCAGCGCTCGGCGTTCACTCATGCGTGGGTGCTCCTTCGGGATCAGTGCCGGCGGCCGTTGCTCTGGAACAGCTCGAGCGTCACGCCGTTGGGGTCGGTGAAGTACACGAACGAACAGCCCGCCAGCGGACCGTCGGGAATGTCCAGCGGCGCGGACAGGAACTCCACACCCTTGCCGAGCAGGTCCTCGTACGCCGCCCGCAGGTCCGGTACGTCGATGCAGACGTGCGCGCTGCCGACGTCGGCGTTCGAGCGGCCGGCCCGGTCGTCCCGGTCGTTGTCGTAGTGCAGCAGCTCGACCACGCAGCTGCCGAACCGCAGGAACGCGAACCGCAGCTTCGCCTCCGGTACGCCGACCGCGGCGGACAGCTCCGGACCGGAGCCCTCGGCAACGAACTCGGGGCGCAGGTCGAACATCCGCTCGTACCACGCCAGCGAGGCGTCGAGATCGCGGACCGTGATGCCGACGTGGTGCACGTCGCCGAACGAACTCATCGTTGTCTCCTTCGAAGGGTCAGGACGCGGAGCGGACCAGGACCTTGAGCTGGTCGCCCTGCGGATCGATCAACGGGTCGAACCCCTTGGCCACGACGTCGCGGAGACCGATCTCGGCGGTGACCACGCGGCCGACCGGATACGTGCCGTTGGCAACCATCCGGATGATCCGTGGCCAGTCGGTGGTCCACCAGCACCAGCTGCCGTACAGGGTGAGGTCCTTGGCCGACAGCGCCATCGCGTCGAGCGTGGCCGGCTTGGTGTGCAGCCCGGTCTGGACGATCGCCGCGCGCTTGCGGGTCTGCTGCACGCACGACGTCAGGCCCGGCGTACTGCCGGAGCACTCGATCGCCAGGTCGACGCCGTCGCCGTCGGTCAGCTGGGCGACGACCTCGTCCAGCTCGCCGGTGGTCGGGTCCACCACCGGCCCGATGTCGAGCGCCGCGGCCAGCGCGGAGCGGTTCTTGTTCGGCTCGGAGATGATCACCGTCGACGCCCCGACCGCGGCGGCGTAGAACGCGGACAGGATGCCGATCGGTCCGGCACCGGTGACCAGGACGACGTCGCCGCCGGTGACCCCGGCCCGCTCCACCCCGTACGCCGCGACCGCCGCGGGCTCGACGATCGCGCCCTCCAGGTCCGAGACCTCGTCGGGCAGCTTGGCGAGCTGGTACTCCTTCACCACGGCGTACTCGGCGAGACCGCCGGTCTCGGCGCTCAGGCCGGTGCACGCGAACTGCACGCACAGGTGTCCCTGGCCGCGGCGGCAGTACCGGCATCGCCCGCACACGATCGCCGGCATGATCGAGACCCGATCGCCGGCCGCGACCGCCCGGACGTCCGCGCCGACCTCGACCACCCGGGCGGAGAACTCGTGCCCGAGGGTCTGCGGCAAGGTCGCGCCGGTCAGCGGGTGCGGGCTGGCCGGCGTGACGATCGGGCCCACGGCGTACTCGTGCAGGTCGGTTCCACAGATCCCGCAGTACGCGACCTCGACCAGTACGTCGTCGGCGTCCCGCACCACCGGGTCGGCGACCTGCTCGACGCGGATGTCCTGTTGTCCGTAGTAACGCGCTGCTCGCACGGCAGTGTCCTTTCGTAGTCGGCGACGGGAGGTCCCGTGAGCTCAGTGTGCGACGCCCTCGGCCTTGCGGCCGGTACCGCGGACCTGGCTGTAGACGATGGCGGCCACGACGATCAGCGCTCCCTGGAACAAGTACTGCCAGGTCTGGCTGAGGCCGAGGAAAGTAGTGGCGTTGAGCAACTGCACGATCAGTCCCGCGCCCAGCAAGGTGCCGACGAAGGTGCCGCGGCCGCCGAGCAGGCTGGTCCCGCCGAGCACGACGGCGGTGATGCTGGTCAGCGTGTAGCCGACGCCCTGGGCCGGATCACCGATGCCGAGCTGCGCCAGCAGCACCAGCGCGCCGAGGAAGGTGAACAGCGACACCACGACGTACCCGGTGACGACCGTGCGGGTGGTCCGCACGCCTAGCCGGCGCGCCGCGTCCTCGTCCGAGCCGACCGCCCTGATGTTCAGCCCCCAGCGACCGGTGCGCAGCAGGTACTCCATCACCACAGTGGCGGCGACCAGCACGACGAACACCAGCGGGACCGGGCCGACCGTGGTCGTGATCAGGTCGGTCGCCGTCCGGCTGATCAGCCCGCCCGGCTTGTCGCGCAGCAGGAAACTGAAGCCCTGCAGACCGATGTACGTCGCCAGCGTCGCCGCCACCGGGGTGAACTTGCCGAATCTGATCAGCGACCCGTTCACCAGTCCCGCTAGCGCCGCCAGCGCTGCCATCAGCACCAGTCCCAGGATCACCGCCGCGCCGGAGTCGCCTTCGGTGAGGAAGAACGAGCCGACCACGACGAGGAACCCGGCCAGCGGGCCGACCGACAGATCGATCCCGGCGGTCATCAGGGCGACCGTCTGACCCAGCGCCACGAAGCCGAGCGCGCTGACCAGTAGCATCACCGAGGTGACGTTGAACGGCAGCAGGTAGCGCTCGTTGCGGGAGTAGATGTAGGCGCCGAGACAGAGCATCACCGCGGCCAGGATCAGCACCGGGGCGTAGTCGCCCTCCAGCTTGCGGCGCCAGCGAGGGCTGAGGCCCCGACGGGTGGCGGGACCGTCCGTCGTCCGGGTGTGGGTGGTCGACTCGACGGCGGCGCGAACCATCCGCTCCTCGGTCACCTCGGCATCGATCAGCGAGGCCACGACATGACCGCGGGACAGCACGATCACCCGGTCGCAGAGCCCTTCCAGCTCCTTGGCGTCCGACGAGGCCACGATGACCGGTACGCCGCTGTCGGACACCTCGCGCAGGATCCGGTAGATCTCCGCGCGGGCGCCGACGTCGACACCCTGGGTCGGCTCGTCGGCCAGCAGGATCGACGGCTTGGACAGCAGCGACCGGGCGAGCACCACCTTCTGCTGGTTGCCACCGGACAGGCTCGTGACCGGCGCCTCGAGGCCGGCGGTCTTGACCGCGAGCCCGGCCACCTCGGCACCGACCAGCTCGACCTCGCGCCGGCGGCTGACGAACCGGGCCGGACCGAGCCGTTCGAGCGCGCTGAGGGCCGCGTTCTCCCGGACCGACAGCGACATCATCAGGCCCTCGTGGTGGCGATCGGCGGGCAGGTACGCCGAGTTGCGCAGCAACTGGCGGTGAGTCAGCCGAGTGCCGTCGATGATCACACTGCCGCTGTGCCCGTCGAGGCCGGCGAGCGCCCGCAGCAGGTCGCTCTGTCCGTTGCCGACCACCCCGGCGACGCCGATGATCTCGCCCCGCCGAGCAGTGAACGAGACATCGGAGAACCGATCCCCCGACAGACCCTCGACGGTGAGAACGGGCTGCTCGTCCCCGGATCCCTCGTGCTTGGCGGGGAACGTGTACTCGAGCTGCCGGCCGACGATCATCGCCAGCAACTGCTCGTCGGTGACCTCGCTGACCGTCGCGGTCCCGCGCTGATGGCCGTCGCGCAGCACGGTGACCCGATCGGCGAGCTCGCGCACCTCGGCCAGCCGGTGCGTGATGTAGACGACCGCGGTTCCCTGCGCGACCGCGGACCGGACCAGGTCGAACAGCAGCCCGACCGATTCCTTGCCCAGTGGAGCGGTCGGCTCGTCCAGGATCAGCAGGCGGGGCCGTACGGCCATCGCCTTGGCCAGTTCGAGCAGGTGCTTCTGCGCGATGCTGAGCAGACCGACGCGATCCTCGAGGTGCGCGCTGCACCCGACCCGGTCCAGCAGGGCCCGCATCGCGAGCCGCCGGTCGTTCCCGGTGAGGAAGCGAGCGGGAACAGCGATCGCGATGTTCTCCGCGACCGTGAGGTCGGGCAGCACCGCCGGGTGCTGGTGCACGATCGCGATGCCCAGCTCAGTGGCCCGGGCGGGCGTCAGCACGTCGACGGTTTCACCGAGCACCGAGATGCTGCCCTGGTCGGGAGTGGTGGTGCCCGCGGCCACCCCCATCAGGGTGGACTTGCCGGCACCGTTCTCGCCGAGCAGCGCGTGCACCTCGCCGGGCCGGACCTCGAACGACACATCGGTCAGCGCGGCGACCGCGGCGTACGACTTGAAGATGCCGTGCAGGGCCAGGGTGGGCGGCGCGTCCCCGGCCACCTCCTGGAGGGTCTGGTCGGCCCTCGTCTCGTGCGTCTGGTTGATCACCACAGCGTCCTCCGGGTGAGGGGTTCGGTCGCAAGTCACTTGAGGAGCTTCGCCTGCTCCTCGCCCGGCATCTCCGCGGACAGGTAGACGTCGTCAGGCAGGTCGGGCTTGCACTGGACCGGCTTGTCCTTCGAGGTGGAGTCCTCGAAGACGACCGACGGGAAGGTGGCCGACGCCGGCTCCTGGCCGCCGGTGGCCCGGGCCACGGCCTGCTGGATCGCCAGCCGGGAGTGGTCGTTCTGGGTGGAGACCGTGAACAGCTTGAAGTCCGGGTTCTTGGCCTTGTGGTCCTGCCAGAAGCACGACAGCACGTTGCCGTCGGAGGCGGCGATGGCCGGGATGGACCGGCCGCTCTGCTCGAACACCGGCAGCGCGCCCACCAGGGACGGGCCGAAGTCGGAGACGATCACGTCGATCTTCGCGTTCTGCGAGATCGCCGCGGTGAGCACCTTCTGCGTCTGCGCCGGGTCCCAGTTGGTGACCTCGAACGGCTGCTCGCCGATGAACTTGTACTTGCCGATCGGGTCGAGCACCGCTCGCATGCCCTCGGCCTCCTGCCGGCCCTGGCTGTTGCCGGGCGGACCGCTGAGGAACAGGATGTTGCCACCCTCGGGCAGGATCTTCTTGATCCATTCGCCCCAGTTGCGGCCGGCGTCGGCGAAGTCGGTGTCGACGAACACGTCGTAGTCCTGGCCCGCCGTGCCACCCGGCGTGACCCGGTAGGGCACCGTGACGACGCCGGCCTTGTAGGCACTGCGGATCGCCGGCAGCACCGCCTCCCCCGCGTCGGGGAAGACCACCAGCGCGTTGACGCCCTTGGCAACCATTCCCTGGATGTCGGCGATCGCCTTCTGGGTGTCGCCCTGGCCGTCGGCGTACTCGAAGCCGGTGATGCTCGGGCACTTGGCCGCCTCGGCCTTGGCCGAGGCGGTGGTGACCAGGCGCCAGCTGTTGCCACCGAAGCCGTCGGTCATCCCGAGCACGGCCTTCTTGTCCCCGCACCAGGAGGGGACGTCGCCGGTCGCGGCGGCCTGGTTGTTCGAGGTGTCTGCCGCGGAGCCCGAGCTGCCGCAGCCGGCCAGGGCGAGGCCGACGGCTCCTGCGCCGAGCAGCGCGACGAAGCGCGCGCGGCGAGCGGATCCAATCATGACGTGGTTCCCTTCTGGGACTGCCGTGCGAACAGCAGCGGAGTGGTGGATGCGAGGCGGCGACGGACCGCGGTCCAGTCGACGGTGTAGAGCCCGACCCCGACGGTGAGGGCCGCCGCCTCGACCAGGGTGCGGATCGCGAACGAGACCCCGAGCGCCAGCACGAACTGTTCGAGCTGGCTGAGGAAGACCGCGGCGACAGCGGTGGCGACCAGGAAGCCGCGGCCGCCGAGCAGCGAAGTACCGCCGAGGACCACCGCGGCGACCGACGGCAACAGATAGGTGTCGCCCTGGAAGGCGGTCGGCTGGGCGATCACGCCGGCCAGCAGAACGCCGGCCAGCCAGTAGAGGATCTGGGCCCAGACGTAGGCGCCCGCGCGGTACCAGGTCACCGGCAGTCCGGTGGCGGCCGCGGCGACCGGATTGGCGCCGATCGCCTCGAACCGGCGGCCGCCCACGGTCGTTTTCATGAACACCGCCGCGACGGCGACCACGACGATCGCGAAGTAGACGGAGTTCGGGATGCCGAACGTCACTCCCCCGGCGACCGACCGCAGCAGGGCGGTCGTCCGCCGCGGAGAACCGCCGGAGATCCCGAGCACCGCGGCGTACATCAGCGCGTTGACGCCGAGGGTCGCGACGATCGGGTTGAGCCGTCGCCAGCCGATCAGTACGCCGTTCAGCAGGCCGAAGCCGATCGCGACGACCAGCCCGAACAGGAGCGCGCCGAGCAGTTTGCCGTCGTCACCGGCGGGCCGATGGGTGGTGATCACCACCGCCAGCGAGACAGCGCCGGGAACCGACAGATCGATCCCGCCCTGCTGTACCACCAGCGTCTGCCCGATGCCGACGATCGCGAGGACGGCCGCGAACGGCAGCATGCCGAGCAGCGCGCTGTGGTCGACGCTGGTCGGAGCCACGACGGCGCCGGCGATCACCAGCAGGACCAGCGCCGCGGTGACGGTCAGCAGACCGCGGGAGACGCGGAACCGAGGCCCGGCGTCGATCGTGCGGTGTTCGGGTGCCTGCACGGCCATGCTGCCACCTCACTGTCCATCGAGGGCGCCGGTGACGCCCGATGCATGTTTGGTGGGACTGTACAGATGCCAGATTCTGTTCACAAGATGCTCGGCGAAACTCACCGGAAACACGAATACACCCACCCAGAGTGAACATCGGCTCGACCTTGACGGCAGTGTTACCGACGATGTTCAGTGTGACTGATCATGACCTTCGTCCAAAGGTGACCCCATGAAGCTCAACGACCGTCTCGGCCACCTCACCTACTCGACCCTCGTCCATCCCGGCGACACCTGGGCCGAGATGCGCGAGAGCGTCACCCGGCACGTCCCCGCGGTGAAGCGGCGGGTCTCGCCCGACGCACCGATGGGACTGTCGCTGCGGCTGTCCGGTGCGTCGGTCGCCACGCTGCGGGCCGATCCCGCCGAACGCGCCGATTTCCTCGGCTTCCTGCGTGAGCAGGAGCTGTACGTCTACACCGTGAACGCGTTCCCGCACGGCCCCTTCAAAGGCCGGTCGGTGATGGAGCAGGTCTACGAGCCGGACTGGGCGACCGAGGACCGCACGCTCTACACGATGGGCGTCGCCGACGTCCTGGTGGACATCACCGAGACCGGTGTCGAGCCGTCCATCCAGACCGCTCCCCTGGCTTTCCGTCCCAACGTCGACGGGCCGGCGTTCGTCGACCGCTTCACCACCAACCTCCTGCGCGTGGTGGCGCACCTGATCGACGTCGAACGCCGGACCGGCCGCCGGCTGAAGTTGTCGCTGGAGCCGGAGCCGTTCTGCTTCCTGGAGACCACCGAGGAGACGATCCGGTACTTCGAGCAGCGGATCTTCTCCCGGGCCGGGACCGAGGAGCTGGCCCGCCTGGCCTCGATCCCGCTGTCCGCGGCGATCGGACTGGTCCGGCGGCATCTCGGGGTGGTGTTCGACATCGGGCACCAGTCGGTGGAGTTCGAGGACATCCCGGCCGCGCTGGAGTCGCTGGTGGCGGCCGGCATCCCGATCTTCAAGCTGCAGCAGGCCGCCGCGCTCTGGGTGCCCGACGTCACGCCGGACGCCGTCCAGGCGCTGAAACAGTTCACCGACACGATCTACCTGAGCCAGACCACCGAGCGCCGTGACGGGCAGCTGACCCGTTTCCTCAACCTCGGCGACGCGATCGACGCGTGGACCGCCGAGCCGGGCGGCCGGCGGGAGTGGCGGACCCACTTCCACGTCCCGGTCTTCCTCGACGAGATCGGCGGGTTCCGGACCACCCGGTCGACCATCGAGGCGGCGCTGGACCTGCACCGCAGAACGCCGCTGTCGGACCACCTCGAAATCGAGACCTACACCTGGGACGTACTGCCGGACCACCTCAAGACCGGGGACATCGACGAGTACGTCAGCCGCGAGATCGACTGGGTCCGGGACACCCTCGGGGTCGGCGACCAGGTCGGCGCACGATGACCGGCCACCAGCCGACGGAGGACTCCAAAACATCGGGGCGAGTCCACGGCAAGAGCATCGTCATCACCGGCGCGGGCAGCGGCATGGGTCGCGTCTTCGCCCTGGGACTGGCCCGCGAGGGCGCGACGGTCGGCGTACTGGACCGGCGCGCGGAGGCCGCCGAGGCGGTCTGTGCGGAGCTGGCGGAGGCCGGGCTGACCGGCATTGCGCTCAGCGCCGACGTCAGCCGGCGTGACCAGGTGGCCGCGGCCTTCGACACCTTCGTCGAGCGGACGGGCCGGCTCGACGTGCTGTTCAACAACGCCGGCTTCAACGAACCGATGCACCTGCTCGACGTGACCGAGCAGAACTGGCGCGCGGTGATGGACGTCAACGCGCTCGGAACGCTGATCGGGATCCAGGAGGGCGCGCGCCGGATGATCCCGTTCGGCCAGGGCAAGATCGTCAACACCTCGTCGATCGCCGGCCGGCAGGGCTTCGCCTCGTTCGCGCCGTACTGCGCGAGCAAGTTCGCGGTGAACGCGTTGACCCAGGCCGCGGCCCGCGGACTGGCCGAGCACAACATCACCTGCAACGCCTTCGCCCCAGGCGTCGTGGACACTCCGTTGTGGACGAAGCTGGACGCCGACCTGATGACGATCGGCGACGCCGACCGGCCGGGCCAGGCGATGGCCGAGTTCGCCGCGGACATCCTGCGCGGCCGGGTCGCCACCGGCGAGGACATCCTCGGTACGGCGCTGTACCTGGCCTCGGCCGACTCCGACTACCTGACCGGCCAGGTGATCATGATCGACGGCGGCATGGTGCTGGTGTGAGCTCTTCCGCGAACGATCCCGCCGCCGTACCGATCGAAGGAGCCGTCGTGACCTCACCCGCCGCACCCCGCAGCCGGGAGGAGACGACGGCGGTCAACCTCGGGCTCCGGTTGCGGACGGCCCGTCGCAAGGCGGGTATGACGCTGCGCGACCTGGCCGGGAAGCTCGGCGTCTCTCCCTCCTTCCTGTCCCAGATCGAGAACGGCAAGTCGCAGCCTTCAGTGGCGACGCTGTACTCGATGGCGCAGACCCTGGACGTGTCCATCGACCACCTCTTCGAGGGCGACACCGCGCCCGCTGGAACCGGCGCGAACGCGCCGGACGAACCCTCGAGGGATCAGGCGCGACCGGCGAGCGCCGCGCCGGGTCCGGTGCGGCGATCCGACCTCGGTTCACTGGACCGGGTGTGGGACGACACCGGCGACGGCACCGGCCGCCTGTCGGTCACCTCACCGGGCAACCGCACGCGGCTCGTGATGGACACCGGTGTCGTCTGGGAACAGCTGGCCACCAACACAGCCCAGCAGCTGGACTTCATCGAGATCGTCTATCCCCCGGTGTCGAGCTCGACGAACGACGAACGCATGCTGCGCCACCACGGCTTCGAGTACGGCTACCTCATCGAGGGCGAGCTGGAGGTGACGTTCGGCTTCGAGACCTTCACCTTGCACGCCGGAGAGGCGCTCGGACTGGACTCGACGGTGCCTCACCTGTTCCGCAATCTCGGCAGCGTGCCGGCCCGCGGGATCTGGTGGGTGCACCACGACCACGGCTGAGGCTCAGTCGTCCTGAACCGGCGAGGAGAACCCGAGGTTCGCCAGGATGCCCGCGACACCGTCCGCGTCGCCGGCGGTGGCGTCCCAGCCGGCCGGATCGCCCTCGCCGCTGTGCACGAAGAAGACGGCCTTCGCGTCCTGGTCGGTGTCGTTGGAGTAGAAGTGCGGCCGGGTGGAGGCGAAGGCGATCGAGTCGCCGGCGGCGACCTCGTGCACGTCGAACTCCAGGTGAAGGGTGAGCACGCCGGACAGCATGTACGCGTACTCGACCCCCAGGTGCCGGGTCCAGCGGCCTTGCAGGCTGCTCGAGGCGCCGGGTGCGTACGTGACCAGCAGCGGCTGAACGGAGCGGTCGCTGGAGGCCACCGCCAGGCGCTCCCAGGTGACGCCGTTCTCCATCACCAGGGTCGGGTTGTCCTGCGCGCGCTGCACACTCGGTCCGTGGTGGAAGTAGAGCGTCTCGGTCGGCTGCGCCGCGGCCGGCGGCGGTGCGGGCGAGGTCGCCTCCCGGCCGGTGATGACGGCGTCCATGGACACGTCGTAGAACGTCACCAGGCCGTAGAGCGTCCCGACCGAGGGCTGGGACTTGCCGTTCTCGACCTGCGACAGCAGGCTGGCCGAGATGCCGATGCTCTTGGCGACCTCGCGCAGCGTCAGCCCTTTGCCCTGGCGGATCTCCTTCAACCGGGTGCCGACCTCGACCAGCAGGCGACCCGTGCCTCCGGCCTGCTCGTCAGAAGGTCCTGCCGACAAGTTCATCCCCTGCCTCGCGCTGCCTCGACAGCGCCTCGTACCAGCTGCTGAACAGTGACGTCGGCAGCAGTGTACGTGCCGGGGGCGCGGACCGATCTCACCTCACCAGGTGTTCGAGCACCTTTCCCGTGCTCACCTGCATCACCAGTCCGTCGCGACGTACTTCTCCTCGGTGTACTCGAGCATTCCTTCGTGGCCGCCCTCCCGGCCGAGGCCGCTTTGTTTGGTTCCGCCGAACGGCGCCGCGGGGTCGGAGACGACACCTCGGTTGAGGCCGACCATGCCCGTGTCGAGCGCTTCGCTCACGCGCAGGCCGCGGGCCAGGTCGGAGGTGTAGACGTACGACACCAGGCCGAACTCCGTGTCGTTGGCGGCGGCAACTGCTTCCTGCTCGGTGCGGAAGCTGACGATCGGGGCCACCGGGCCGAAGATCTCCTCCCGCAGGACCGGAGCGTCCACCGGTACGCCGGTCAGCACCGTCGGCTCGTAGAAGTAGCCCCGGCGGTCGGGGCGGCCGCCGCCGGTGCGAAGCTCGGCGCCGACGGCGACCGCGCCGGCGACGAGCGACGCGACCTTGTCCCGGCTCTCGGCGTTGACCAAGGGGCCGAGGTCGACGTCAGGCTCCAGTCCGGAACCGATGCGCAGCGCCTTCATCCGGGCGGCGAACGCCTCGCTGAAGTCGTCGACGACTCCGGCCTGGACGTAGAACCTGTTGGCCGCCGTACAGGCTTCGCCGCCGTTGCGCATCTTCGCGATCATCGCTCCGGTCACCGCGGCGTCCAGGTCGGCGTCGTTGAACACGACGAACGGCGCGTTGCCGCCCAGTTCCATCGAGCAGTTGACCACCGTCTGCGCTGCCCGTGCCAGCAGGACGCGACCGACCTCGGTCGACCCGGTGAAGGACAGCTTGCGGACCCGTGGGTCGTCGACCATCGCGCCGACGACGGCGCCGGAGCGCTTGCTGCACACGACGTTGACGGTCCCGGCCGGGGCGCCCGCTTCGGCCAGGATCTGGGCGATCGCGAGCGCCGACAGGGGCGTCTCGCTGGCCGGCTTCAGGACGATGGTGCACCCGGCGGCCAGGGCGGGACCGATCTTGCGGGTCGCCATCGCGAGCGGGAAGTTCCACGGCGTCACCAGGACTGCGACGCCGATGGGTTGACGCATCGTGAGGATCTTGTTGGTGCCGCCGGGCGCGGTCTGGATCGACCCGTGCAGCCGGACCGCTTCCTCGGCGTACCAGCGGAAGAACTCGGCGGCGTACGCGACCTCCGCGCGAGCGTCGGCCAGGGTCTTGCCGTTCTCGATGACGCAGACGCGCGCGAGTTCGTCGGATCGCTCGGTCATCAGCTCGAACGCCCGGCGCAGGATCTCCCCGCGCTCCCGCGACGGCGTTCTCGCCCAGCCGGGCAAGGCGTCCTGGGCTGCGGCGACGGCCGCGAGACCGTCGTCAACGGCGCCCCCGGCAACTGTCGCGACCACTGACTCGGTCGACGGGTCGGTGACCTCGATCCGGTCGTCCGCGGCGCCGTCCACCCAGCGGCCGCCGATGAACAGTTGCCGCGGTACGCCGGCCAGCAGGTCGGGTTGTGCTTCGATCATCGTTCGTCCTTCGGTCGGCGCCGTCACGGCGAGTGCTTTCGGAACGCTCACACCAGGATCCGGACCGGGTGTTCGAGCAGGTCGACGTACGCCTTCATCCACTCGGCCGCGGTGGCGCCGTCGACCGGGCGGTGGTCGACGGCGAGCGTCAGCCGCAGGACGGAGGCGACGGCGACCGCGCCGTCGTCCGCGACGGGTTCGGGCCGGATCGCGCCGACGGCCAGGATCGCGGCCTGCGGCGGGTTGATGATCGCGGCGAAGTCCTCGGTGCCGTACATGCCGAGGTTCGTGATCGAGATCGAGCCGCCCTCGAGCTCGTCCTGCCGCAGGCGACGGTCCTTCGCGCGGGCGACGAGGTCCTTCGTGGTGGCGGCGACGCGGCTGATCGACAGGCTGTCGGCGTTGCGGACCACGGGCGTGAGCAGGCCGTTGTCCGTGGCAACTGCCACGGCGATGTCGACGGTGGAGAAGTGGCGGATCGAGGTGTCGTTCCACTGGACGTTCATCGCCGGCACAGCGGTGTGCGCGGCCGCGATCGCCTTGACCAGCAGGTCGTTGATCGAGATCTTGACGTCCTGATCGGCGTTGAGTTGCCGGCGCAGGTCGAGCAGGGCGTCGACGCGGGCGCCGGCTCGGAGGTAGAAGTGCGGGATCTGCTGTTTGCTTTCGGTCAGCCGGCGCGCGATGGCCGCTCGCATGCGGGTGTTGGGGATGTCGACGTAGTTCGCGGCGGCCACGCGTTCGGGTTCGATGGGCTCGGGTGTGCTCGTGACCGGGGCCTCGACCTTGGCTGCTGCTTCGGCGGCCGCTTCCACATCCCGCCGCCGGATCCGCCCGCCGGGGCTGCTCCCCCGCACAGCACGCAGATCAACGCCCAACTCCTGCGCCCGGCGACGAGCCAGTGGACTCGCGAAGATCCGCTCGCCCGGGGCACTCGACGCTGCGGCCTCCGCTCCGGCGGCTGCGCCGCCATCGGGTGCGCCGGGCGGCGCAGGCGGCGCGGCACCGTCGGCGGACGAGGTTTCGGTCACGGCAACAGCCGGTGGCGCCACCGCAGCACCTCCCAGCGAAGCGACCAGCGCGTCGACAGATGCAGGCGGCTCGTCCGCCGCACCCCACACCGCGATCGGCGTACCGACCGGCACAGTGGTCCCCGCGTCGACCAGCAGCCGCAGCAGCACGCCGTCCGCCTCGGCCTCGACGTCGACGACCGCCTTCTCCGTCTCGACGGTGACGATCGCATCGCCCGCCGCGTACGCCGTGTTCAGCTCGACGTTCCAGGACTCCAGGATCGCCTCGGTGGTGTTCGCCGCCACCTCCGGCATGCGCAGGATCTCAGCCACGGTTCAGTCCTCCGGACAGCTCCCGGAGCTTCGCGACGACCTCTTCGGTCGACGCGTACGCCGCCCGCTCCAGCACCTTGCTGATACTCGGCGACGCCTCGCCGCCGGTGACCCGCTCGATCGGCGCGTCCAGCCAGTCGAACAGCCGGCGCTGGATCTCGTCCCCCAGCCACCCGCCGTACGACGTACCGATCGCACCCTGCTCGCAGATCAGGACGGTGTTCGTCTTGCGCACCGACGCCGTGATCGTGTCCCAGTCCAGGCTGGCCCGATCCAGCCAGCGCAGATCGATCACCTCGGCGTCGACCCCGGTCTCCTCGACCGCTGCCAGCACCAACGGCGTCATCGCCAGATAGCTGATGATCGTGATCGCGGAGCCACTCCGCCGGATCGCGGCCTTGCCGACCGGCAGACAGTGGTCGAGGTTGTCCTCCAGCCCGGGACCTGTGGAGTTGTACAGATCCACGTGCTCCAGGACGACCACGGGATCGTCGCAGGCGAGCGCCGTGTTGAGCAGGCCCACGTAGTCGAAGGGCGTCGACGGCGCCACGATCCGCCAGCCGGCCGCGGTGGCGAAGATACCGGCCGGGTCCATCGAGTGCTGCGACCCGTATCCGGTGCCGGCGGCAACTTTGCTGCGCAGCACGAACGGAACCTTGCTCTCGCCGCCGAACATGTGCCGCGCCTTGCCGATCTGGTTGAACAGCTGGTCCGCGGCGACCCACATGAAGTCGGCGTACATGAACTCGACGATCGGCCGGAACCGCCCGTCCAGCGCCAGGCCGCCGCCGAGACCGGCGAACGCGTTCTCCGAGATCGGTGTCCCGAGCACCCGGTCGGGGTACGCCTCGCTGAGCCCGCGCGTCGCGCCGTTCGTCCCGCCGTTGAGACGATGCACGTCCTCGCCCATCACGACCACGCGCGGATCGGTCGCCAACCGCCGCCCGAGCACGCCGGCCACGGCGTTGACGAACTTGACGTCGGTCAAACGGCCCGCGAAGTCCTCGGCATCGGTGAACTCGATCCCGGACAGCTCCGACAGATCGCCCCGCACCCCCTCGTCGGCGAACGCCGGGTCAGGCCACTCCGCCGCGACGATCCGGCGTTCACCCGGCTTGCCACCCGGCACCGGCTCCAGCAGTACGTCGCCCAGCTCGGCCATCAGCGCCTTGGCTCGAGCGATCGTGTCGGCGACGACGTCCTCGGCGAGGATCCCCCGGCGTACCAGGTGATGCGCGGTCGCGTCGATCGGATCGCGCGCCCGCCACTGCGCCTCTTCCTCCTTGCTGCGGTACTTGAACGCCGAGCCCGGGAACGGCCCGTTCTGGTGGAAGTAGCGGTAGACGTCGGCCTCGATCAGCGCGGGTCCGGCCCCGGACCGCAGATGCGCCAGCGCCTGCTGCGTCACCAGGTACACGGCCAGCGGATCCATTCCGTCGACCTTCCAGCTGCGGATGCCGAAGCCCGGCCCGCGGCCCGACAGTCTCGGCTCGGCCGTGACCTCTGAAACGTGGGTCGAGACGGCGTACTGGTTGTTCTCGACGAAGAAGCACAGCGGCAACGACCACGCTCCCGCCAGGTTGAAGCTCTCCAGCGTGGATCCGATGTTGATCGCGCCGTCGCCGAAGAACGTGAACGCCACCGCGCCGGTTCCGGCCCGCTGGTGCGCCCACGCGGACCCGGCCGCCAGCGGTACGCCGCCGCCGACGATCGCGTTCGTGCCGATCGCGCCGGCCTCGTGCCACTGCAGGTGCATGCTGCCGCCGCGCCCGTGGCTGAAGCCGCGATCGAGACCACAGATCTCCCGTAACGTGCGCAGCAGCACGTCGCGCACGTCGCCGGGGAACGGCTGGGCCGGATCGATCCCGGCCGGGTGCAGGTGGGCGAGCACCTTGGCGAGGAACTGGTGGTGTCCTCGGTGCGAGCCGTTGACCGTGTCCTCGGTCGTCAGGCCGTAGCACGCGCCGACGGCACCGCCTTCCTGACCGATGCTCGAGTGCGCGGGGCCGTGGATCAGCCCCTTCGCCGCGAGGTCGAGCACGTACTCCTCGAACGCCCGGATCAGCACCAGCTGGCTGAACATGCCGGTCAGCAGGCCCGGCTCGGCGGCGTCCCAGTCGTCCTGGGTGACAACGAACTCCGTCCAGCCGACGGCGGCTTCGAGTGGGTGTTCGGCAGGCATGCAGGGCCTCCTTCGAGGAACCGGAATGCAGCGACCTTGCCACACGATTGGATCCAATTGCAAGATCACGCTGGAACATCTGTCGGTCAACCGGCATACTGAATGGGAATAGTTGGATCCAAAGGAGAGACAGATGCCGCTTCCCGGACTGCTCCGGCTCGACCACGTCGGCTTCACCGTGCCGGACCTGGACCAGGCGCACGGCTGGCTGGTCGACGTACTGGGCTGCGAGTACCTGTACTCGCTCGGCCCGTTCCGGTCCGACGGCGACTGGATGGCCGAGCACCTCGCGGTCGACCCCCGCACAGTGATGCGGGAGCTGCGCTTCTACGGCTGCGGCGGGCAGGCCGTCTTCGAGGTCTTCGAGTACCAGGCGCCCGACCAGCGGACCACCGCGCCACGCAACAGCGACATCGGTGGGCACCACCTCGCCCTGTACGTCGCGGACCTGGACGAAGCCGTCACGTACCTGTGCTCGAGGGGCGTTGAGGTGCTCGGTACGCCGACCCGCAGCACGGGTCCGTCCGAGGGACAGCGGTGGGTGTACTTCCTGTCGCCGTGGGGCCTGCAGTTCGAGCTGGTGTCCTATCCTGACGGCAAGGCCTTCGACCGCGACCCGGCACGATTCCGAGGAGACCGCTTGTGACGTCTGCCCCTGCCCGTGGTCCGGGCGGGCCGGAGAGCGGGACGAGCCGGCGGATCGCCGCCGTCCTGCGGGACGAGATCCTGGCCGGAGACCTGCCGCCCGGCACCTGGTTGCGGCAGGACGAGCTCGCGGCCCGGCTCGGCATCAGCCGGATCCCGCTCCGCGACGCGCTGCGGATCCTGGAGTCCGACGGTCTGGCCGAATCCCTGCCCAACCGGGGATCGCGGGTCCCGACGCTGAGTCTCGAGGACGTGAACACCTACTACCGGATGCGTGAGCGGCTCGAACCGCTCACGCTGTCCGAGAGCATCCCGCACCTGACCGGCGACGACATCGCGGGCCTGGAGCAACTGCAGGACGAGATCGAGAGCTCGCCCGACGTGAACCGGTTCCTCGCGCTCGACCGCGCGTTCCACATGGGCACCTACTCCGGCTGCCCCAGCGCGCAGCTGCTGGCCACGACCGAACGGCTGTGGAACTCCACCCAGCACTACCGCCGCGCGTTCATGCTGCTGACCAGCACCGACCGCGCCCCGATCGTGAACGCCGAGCACCGCCTGATCCTGGACGCCGTCCGCCGCCGCGACGCCGAGGACGGCGAGCGCTACCTCGTCGGCCACATCCGCCGGACCAGGCTCGAGCTCATCGCCCACCCCGAGCTGTTCTGATTCCCTCCCGCCCGGCCGTTACCACTTCTTGATCCAACCAAAGCCCCGGAACCCCCGTCTACCAAGGCATTCCGGGGCACACGGCCCCGCGAACTCCTGGGGGAAACCATGCGTTCCAAGCTTCTCGGCCGAGCCGTTGTCACCGTCGTCACCGCGGCCGCCGCCATCGGCGGTACCGTGCTCGCCGCCGCGCCGGCCGAGGCCGCGTCGGCGTCGGAGTGCCTGAAGGTGCTGACCGAGCCGCAGCGGTGGGGGTACGACGAGACGATGACCACCAAGGGCAAGCTGACCTTCTACACCGGCTGGCCGAGCAAGGCGTCCACGTGCGCGGGTGTCTCGGTGTCGCTCGGCATCAGCCGCACCAACACTCGTGACTTCCGCAACCAGAACGCCCGGCGGATCGTCGACCCGCGCCGGATCGACCACTTCGCGAGCACGTTCACTTTCGGCGTCGACGGCTACGGCGACTGGATGATCCGGCAGATCGCGGTCAAGGACCGCAGCGGCAAGCTGGCGGTCAAGACGTTCACCAGCGCCACCACTCCGCGGGTCCTGCGCTTGCGGTTCGCGTCGACGATCGCGGCGAACCCGCGCGGCACGCTGGTCCCGAAGGCCGGCCGGCTCGCCGTCCAGGGCAACCTGAAGGCCTGGCACTACACCGGCCGCCAGGTCAACGTGCAGAACCAGCCCGTCGTCGTGCAGGTCCGCAAGGGTGGCAACGACTACGTGACGAAGGCGACCGCGACCACCAACCGGTACGGCAACTTCGCCACCAGCATCCCGACCGCGGGCCTGAAGGGGTACTCGGTCCGGGTCGCCTACTACTCGAAGATTCCCATCGTCGCCAACCAGTGGTACTACCTCGGCACGGTCTCCTGATCCTGCCTGCCGACCCGGCGGCCGCCGGCGGTTCACGAACCGTTCGGCGGCCGGGTCGACGGGACCTGCAGGACTTCGACGATGTTGATGCCCAGCATGTCCAGGTGGTTGAGAATCCCGGCCAGCGCCGCCTGGTCGGCGAGTTGCCCGTGCAGCACGGTCTGCGCGGGTTCCCGATCGACCGACAGTGACGGGAACGCGGCGGTCAGGTCGCGCGACAAGGTTCCCTCGACACGGATGACGTAGTGGCCCATGGGATACCCCTTTCACGGCCCCTCGCCACGACTCTGCGGCCCCCGGCACCGCGCGGCATCACCCGTGCAGGGGGACGAGACGATGCGTTCGGTCCGGGCCGCGACAGCGCCCGGCCGAGCGCCGTTCGCGGTCCGGCTCCCCCGGATCGGGGGATGGTGATCGCGTGCCCGGTCAGCACGCTGGTGACGTGGTCGAGTCTCCGGCTCCCCGACCGGGGACAGCAACGCACCGCACCGCGCGGCAGAAGGTCCCGAAGCCGTTGCTGCGCGTCGGCCGGGTCGTGCTCGTGGTGGTCGTGGCCTGGTTGCTCCTGCGGCTGCTGCGCGGTGTGGACTGGAGCGAGGTGGGCTACGCGCTGACCCATCTGGACCTCTGGCAGATCGCCGTGCTGCTGGTCGGCATGCTGATTCGCCGCGCCGTCCTCGCTGCCCCGATCGCCCTCCTGATCGCCGGACTGAGCTACCTGCGCGCGATGGTCAGCGATGTCGCGGCAGCGGCGGTCTCCACGGTCGCCCCCTCCCCCGGCGATGTCGTGATCCGGCTGGCGATGCTGCGGTCGTGGGGCATCGACGCCACCGACGCGACCTCAGGCCTCACCCTCAGTACGACGCTCTTCTACGTCGTTCGTCTCGCCGCGCCGGCGCTGGGTTTCGCGATCTGGTGGGCCGCACAGACGTTCTACGCTCCGTTCGCCTGGTCCGGGCTGCTGTTCGGCGCGGCCGCCGCGGTCCTGCTGGTCGGCCTGCTCTACGCCTTGCGTGCCGAGCGAACCGCCGCGAGGATCGGCCACCTCCTGGGACGGTTGCTGCTCCGGCTACGACCGACCAGTCACGGACCAGCGGTCTGGAAGGAACGGCTCGTCTCGTTCCAGTCCCACAGCGCGGAGAGGATGCACCACCGCGGCTGGCTCGCGGTCCTGAGCCAGGTACTCCTGGTCGCCGTGGAAGCCGGCGTCCTGGTGCTCTGCCTCGCCTTCGTCGGCGTCGAGCTGACCGGACCGACCGTCCTGCTGATGGTCTGCAGCTTCATGGTCGCCTATCCGCTGACCGGCCTGCCGCTGATGGGCGCGGGCGTCTTCGACGCGACCTACGCGACCTTCGTCTCCGACCACAGCGCGTTGCAGGCAACGGATCTGGTGGCCGGGCTGCTCGTCTGGCGAGTCGCCGTGCAGCTCGTGCCGGTCGTCGTCGGCCTGCTGACGGTCGCGTGGTGGCGACGGTCGACCACCGTGACTCCGCACTCGCACCGGCGTACGGCCTAGCCAGGCGGCACATCGTCCCCGACCGCCGGGGCGGACGGATCACCCGAATCAGGTGACCGAATCGGCGCCGCCAGGCCGACGCCGGATGGTGCGCGGACCCTTCCCGCAGGCACATGCTGTCGGCATGACGGCACGCACGTGGCGAACAGCTCTGCCGTTGGTGGCGTGCGCCTGGATCACGATGCTGCTGGGCTCCCCCGAAGCCGCGGCGGCGGAGTCCCCCGAGGACACCGCGGCACAGGCACTCGCCGAGCGCTACGCCCCGGTCGTCAGGCTGCAGGGCGATTCGTCCAACTGCGCGAACGGCGAGCAGTTCCAGCCCACCGACGTCGAAGCGGTCCTCGGCGATCAGCAGGTCGCACTGCGCGGCCCGTGGCGCCCGCCCGAACTCGTCAAGCCCCAACCGGAGGGCAAGGATCTCGGCCTTGTCTTCCCCGGTCACTTCCTGGACTTCCCCGGTGACCCGCTGCGGCCCGGCTGTGCGTACGCCGAGTGGTCGGCCCGCATCAACGCGGAGCACCCGGCGACCGTCTACGCCTACGTCGCCGCCGATGCCGCCTTCCCCGGCCGGCTGTCCCTGGAGTACTGGTTCTTCTACGTCTTCAACGACTACAACAACACCCACGAAGGCGACTGGGAGTCGATCCGGCTCGTCTTCGACGCGACCACTCCGACGGCGGCGTTGCGAACGATGCCGACCGCCGTGGGCTACAGCCAGCACGGAGGCGCCGAGCGGGCGCGGTGGGGCGACGCCAAGCTGGAGATCGTCGACGGGACCCATCCGGTTGTCTATCCCGCGGCGGGCTCGCACGCCAACAAGTACGGCCGCCGCCTCTACCTCGGGCGCGGCTCGGAGGGACTCGGCTGTGACGACACCACCAGTCCGCAGTCCGAGCTGAGACCCCGGGTCGCCTACGTCCCGATGGCTCGCGCCGACTACCTGCGCCAGTACCCGTGGCTCGCGTTCGAAGGACGTTGGGGCGAACGGCAACGATCCTTCTTCGACGGGCCCACCGGGCCGAACATGAAGCACTCCTGGACCGCGCCCCTGCAGGACGCCGAGACGACCTGGCGCGACGACAGTACGACGGTGCCGGCCGGCACATTGCTCGGCCCGAGCAGCACCAACGCCTTCTGTACGGCGGTCGCCACCGGATCCAATCTCGTCCGGGAAACCCTCGACCGCACCTGGCTGCTCGGCCTCGTGCTCGCCTCGACCGTGGCGCTGATCTGGTTCGCCGCCAGCCGAACGCGCTGGTCCGACGCGAATCCCTTGCCCGCCAGGATGTCGCGGGCCTGGGGACAGACCGTCGTTGCCGCGCTGCGGTTGCTGCGGTACCGCCCTGGGTTGTTCGCCCGCTTCGCCGTCGCGTTCGTCGTCCTCAGCCTACTGACCCTGGCTCTGGCCGAACTGCAGGTGGCCCGGCGAGACGCCCCGACCGACCTAGGTGCCCCCACCGAGAACGCCACCGGCTTCTGGGCCTCGCTGACAGCCCTGGCCGTCACGGTACTCACCATCGCGACGTACGTCGCACTGCTGGCAGCCGTCACCACGACCCTCGACCAGCTGGACCGTGGCGTGCCGATGACCGCCCAACGCGCTCTGCGCAGGCTGATCCCTCTCTGGAAGCCGTTGACCCGGGCCGCGGTGCAGTACTTCGCCGTGATCGCCGTCCTCACGTTGTTCGTCGCGACGATCCCGCTGGCCGTCTACTACACGGTCAGCCGTGCGTTCGCCGTACCGATCGTGGTGGCCGAGCGATGCTCCGGACGGACGGCGCTCAGGCGCAGCCGCCTGCTGGTGAAGGGCCGCTGGTGGCGCACCGCCGTCCCGCTCGCGATCGTCACCGGGCTCGGTCTGGCCGTCGGTCCGATCACCGGTATCAGCTTGCTGCTCGGCACGGATCTCTCGCCGGTCCTGGTGAACGTCGTCTCGTCGGTGCTGTTCGCAGTGGCGATGCCGGTCGCCTCGGCCGCGGTCGTCTACCTGTACTTCGACCGCGCCGTACCGGCGCCGGATTCGCCTGGATCAGGTGAGCATCCGCGCACGGACCGAACCTACTCTCGGGAGAGCGACGCGAACGTGCGGCACGGCCCGCCACCGGTGCGTTCCGGCTCCTGAGCGGAGGGAGGTCGAGATGGTTCAACCCGACGGCGAACCACCGACCCGTCCGACCCGGTGGAGCGACGTCCGCCGCCTGGTCCCGATTGTCGCCGGCGTACTCGTCGGCGCTCTCGTCACCGCGTTGATCTTCATCGCCGTCCGGGACGACGGACCCCGCGCCGACGCGTCCTCCTCGGCCGACGACGCCGGTACGGCGATGTGCGCCGCGGTCCCGGTGGCCGACCAGGTCCTGCCGTCGATCGTCACGATCTCCGCGCGCCGCGGTGCCCAGGCCGGCACGGGCTCGGGACAGATCATCACCGAAGGCGGCTACATCCTCACCAACGACCACGTCATCTCGGTCGCCGCCGCGGCCGGTGGCAGCGTGTCGGTCCAGTACAGCGACGGCCGCGGCTCGGCGGCCGTGATCGTCGGCCGTGATCCGAGCACGGACCTGGCCGTACTGCAGGCGTCCGACGCCGCGAAGGACTATCCGCTGATCGGCGTCGGCTCGTCGGCGACCTTGCGAATAGGCCAGCCCGTCGTCGCTCTCGGCGCACCGCTCGGGCTCGCCAGTACGGTGACCTCCGGCATCGTCAGTGCGCTGGACCGGTACGTGCCCGTACCGGGCGACGGCGTGACCCACCACTTGATCGGCGCGATCCAGACCGACGCGGCCATCAACCCCGGCAACAGCGGCGGCGCTCTGGTGGACTGCGCCGGACGGCTGGTCGGAGTCAACGCCGCGATCGCCACCGTGCCGAACGCCGCCGGTGTCGGCGGTGGCGGCAGCGTCGGCCTGGGGTTCGCGATTCCGGTCGACCTGGCCAAACCGATCGCCGACGAACTGATCCGCACCGGGCAGCCGGGGCATCCGACCACCGGTCTGCAGGTCCAGGAGATTCCGCCCGCCGTCGTCGAGGCGACGGGAGCACCGTCCGGTCTCTTCGTGCTGGCGGTCGATCCTGCTGGGCCCGCCGCCAAGGCCGGGTTGAAGGCAGGCGACGTCATCACGCAGATCGGTGGCGAACCGGCGGTCAGCAGCGAGCAGATCGTCGTCGCGACCCTGACTCGTCAGGCCGGCGACACTCTGGAGCTGACGTACCTGCGGGCCGGGCAGTCAGCCACCGCGACGCTCACGTTGGCCGCGCCGTAGCCTCACGGCCGAACGACGGCGGGTGCGACCGGCTCCGACGCCAGCAGGTCGAGACCGATCCGGCGGGACAGGAAGCGCGCGGCCAGCTGACCCTGGACGCTGTTGCCGGCCTGATCGAGCCGCGGCCCGAAGGTCCCGAGCGCACCTTTACCGGGCGAGACCGTGACGACACCGCCGCCGATCCCGCTCTTGCCCGGCACGCCGACGTCGAGCAACCAGTCCCCCGACGTCTCGTACAGCCCGGCGATCGTCATCACGGCCAGGGTCACCCGGGCGACGTCCGGGTCGACCACCCGTTGCTGCGTCGCCGGGCAGACCCCGCCGTCCGCCAGCGTCGCGCCCATCCTGGCCAGGTCCACCGCGGTGACGCTCAGGCAGCTCTGCCGGGTGTAGAGCTCGACCGCGTCGTCGGGATCGCCGGCCAGACCACCGAGGCTCTTGAGCAGCGCCGCCAAGGCCCGGTTGCGGTGGTTCGTGGCGAGCGCCGACGTCAGCACCTCGTCGTCCAGCAGGAGCTCACGTCCGGCGAAGCGGCACAACCCTTCGTGGACGAACCGCCAGCGCTCCTCCAGCGATCGGCCCGGCGTCAGGCTGGTCGCCGCGATCGCGCCGGGGTTCACCATCGGATTGGTCCGGCCGGCCCTGGAGCGCTCGACCGCCTGCACCGAGTTGAACGCCAGCCCGGTCGCGTTCACCCCCACCAGGTCGCGGACCGTGTCGACGCCCACCGCCTGGCAGATCGACGCGAACACGAACGGCTTGGCGACACTCATGATCGTGAACGGCCGCCGGGCGTCGCCCGCCTCGAAGACCTGCCCGTCGATCGCCGCGACACACACCCCGAAGCAGTCCGGATCGGCGCGGGACAGCGCCGGATAGACGTCCGAGACCGCACCAGACGTCACTCCCGCGAACCTGTTGTACGCCGCCTGAACCAGCTCACCGACAGTGGCCACCGCGGGCAGACCACCGGTGGAGACGAACCGCTCGGCGTCCGCCATCTCAGAACGGCCAGACCAGCGGGACGATGATCATTGCCGTCAGCAACCACCAGGTCATCACGACCAGCCCGAGCTTCCAGTAGTCGCCGAAGCGGTACCCGCCCGGGCTCATGATCATCATGTTCGCGGGAGTGGACACCGGAGTCAGCAGCGACGCCGCACCGGCGACCGCGACGAGCATCAACACCGGCTGGACGGACGTCGCGGTGCCCTCGGCCGCCGCCACCGCGATCGGCGCGACGATCAGGACTGTCGCGGTGTTGCTGACCATCTGCCCCAGTGCCGCGGTGAGCACGAACAGTGCCAGCAGCAACAGGTACGGCCGGCCCGGCCCGACCGCGTCGATGATCAGATCGGCGATCCGGTCCGCGCCACCGCTGGACTGGATGGCGGCCGACAGCGGGATCAGCGCACCGATCAGTACGACGATCTGCCAGGAAATCGCGCGATAGGCCTGGCGCGGTCCGACCACCTTGGTCAGCACCAACGCGGTCGCCGCGAGCAGACCGGCCATCGCCGGCGGCACCGCGCCGGTCGCCAGCAGCACGACCATGGCGGCGAGCACGGCGACGGCGACCGATGCCTTCGGTCCCCAGGCCACTGCCTGCCGCCTGACCAGTTCCGGCGAGTCGACCAGCAGCACGTCGCGGTCCTTGGTGAGCTCGTCGAGCGCGGGCCAGGGACCGTAGACCACCAGCGCGTCTCCCTCGGCCAGCTGGGTGTGCTTCTTGCCGCGGTCCTTGCCCATCCGCTGGACGGCGATGACGACGAGGTCGTGCGCACGGTGCATACCGGGAAAGACCGTTTCACCGACGAGCGACGAGCGCGGCGGGATCACCACCTCCACGACCCCGGCGTCCCGGCTGATCAGGCTGTCGACCGGCGTGGGCGCCATGCTGACCGCGAGCATCGAGTCCGTGGTCAAGTTGTCGACCTGTTCCGTCGGGCCGGACACCACCAGGACGTCACCGACGTCGATCGCCGCGTCCGCCCGGGCCCTGCCGTTGCCGTCCTGGATGCCGACGATCACGACGTCCGGGTACGGCGTCAGGTCGACGTCGTCCGCCGTCCGGCCCAGCAACGGCGACAGCTCCGGAACGCGCAGCCGGTAGAGGCCGTCGGGCAGGGAGTAGTGGGCGCTGAGGGTCTGAGCGTGGACGGCGAGATCGGCGGCCGGATGAGCCGGCCGGGCCGCCGGCAGCAGCTTGGGCCCGAGCAGCACCGACAGGGCGATCGTGCCGATCACCAGCGGGACGCCGACCACGGCGAACGAGAAGAACGGGAACGCACCCGCCCCGGCTTCGGCCGCCGCGTCGGACACGATGATGTTGACCGGCGTACCGGTCAGCATCAGCAACGATCCGGCGCTGCCGGCGAAGGTGAGCGGCATCAGCATCCGTGACGGCGGCTGCCCGATCCGCACGGCGAGCATGACCACCAGCGGAAGCAACGCCGCGACCGCGCCGTTCAGCGTGATCAGCGCCGACAGGACGGCCGACAGGCCGGTGACGGCGATCAGCAGCCGGCCGCGGGTGGTGCCGGCGTGCCGGACGATCTGCTGACCCGCCCAGACGGTCACGCCGGTGGAGTCGACGCCCTCGCTGACCACGAACAGGGTCGCGATGAAGATCACCACCGGGTCGCCGAAGCCCGCGAGGATCTCGGTGAAGTCGAGCACCCCGGTCGCCCACAACGACAGCGCGGTGAGCACCGCGACCAGCTCCACCGGCAGCCGGTTCCAGACGAACAGTACGACGGTGAGCCCGAGGATGATCAGGCTCACCGTGCCGTCATCCATGGCGCCGCCCTAGCCGGAGTGCACCGGGGAGGACGGCCCCCACGGGATCCCGATCAGGTACCACGCCACGTAGAACAGGGTCCAGGCCACCAGGACGATGAACGTGTACGGCAGCATCATCGACACCACCGTGCCCAGACCGGCCTTCTTGCGGTACTTCTGGCAGACCAGCACGATGAACGGCAGGTACACCATCAGCGGCGTGATCACGTTGGCCGGACCGTCACCCACCCGGTACGCCGCGACGACGGTCTGCGGCGCGATGCCGAGCCGGTAGAACAGCGGGACGAAGATCGGCGCCAGGATCGCCCACTTCGGGATCACCCCGGGCATGATCAGGTCGATGATCAGCACCAGCACGATGAACCCGATCAGCAGCGGCAGCGCGCCGATGTCGGCCCGCTCCAGCAGGTCGGCCAGGCCGGTCGCGGCCAGCGTCGACATGTTGGTGTAGTTGAAGTAGGCGATGAACTGGGCGATCAGCAGCATCAGGAAGATCAGTCCGCCCAGGCCGTTGAAGGTCTTCACGATCGCGTTGATCACGTTGGTGCTGCCGGTCAGCGACTTCGCACCACGGCCGTAGCCGAGCCCGGCGGCCAGGAACAGCATCGAGATGATGAACAGCAGGCTGCTCATGAACGGTGAGGACCCGAAGATCTCGCCGGTCTCCGGGTTGCGCAGCGGAGCGTCCGGGATGAAGGTCAGCGCCGAGACGATCGCGATCGCGACCAGCAGGTAGTAGACCGAGAACCGCAGTCCGCGCGACTCCAGCGCCATCTCCTCGTCGGACGGCTGGTGGTCGGCCGGGGCGTCCGAGGGAGCTTCGGCCGGGTCGTACTTGCCGAGCCTGGGTTCGAGCACCCGTTCGGTGATCACGGTCATGATCACCGCGCAGAAGATCGTCGCGGCGATGCTGAAGTAGAAGTTGTGCGTGACGTTCAGGGTGACGTCGGGGGCGACCAGCGCGATCGTCTCGTTGGTCACCTCGGTGATGATGCCGTCGGCCGGGGTGATCAGCACGTTCACGAAAAACGCCGCGCTCACTCCGGCGTACGCCGCGGCGATGCCGGCCAGCGGATGGCGCCCGAGCGACGCGAACGCGGCCGCGCCGAGCGGGATGAGGACCAGATAGCCGGCGTCGGAGGCGACGCTGGAGATGCCGCCGAGTAGCACGATGATGAACGTGATCGCACCCTTGGGCGCGACCTTGACCATCTTGCGGATCAGCGCCGCGATCAGGCCCGCCTCCTCGGCGACCCCGACCCCGATCATCGCGACCAGGATCACCGCCACCACACCGAAGTCGTTGAAGTTCTGCACGGCCGTGGTGAAGATGAACCGGATCCCGTCGCCGGTCAGCAGGCTCTCGGCGGTGATCGTCTCCTCGCGCACCTCGAAGTCCGGTACCGGGGGCGCCGGCGGCGCGTCGTTGCCGGGCACACTCGTTCCGCCCGGGTACTCCGGCGCCACCTCGACGGTGGCGGGCTCGGCGACCTCGGTGGTCACGCTCGTTCCGGCCCAGGACAGGATCTGGGACGTCACGATCACGATCACGATCAGCCCGAGGAAGATCAGTGCCGGGTGCGGGACCTTGTTGCCGACCCGCTCGATGCCGTCCAGCACTCGCTGCATCCCGCCGGCCTTGACGGGTTTGTCCCCGACCGTCTTGGCACTCATGGCGTCGCCGCCCCGGAGCCGTCCCGCGGACGGGCGAACCGCAGCGCGAACTCGATCAGCAGCCTGGTGCCGAAGCCGGTCGCGCCCTTGTTCCGCCAGCCCTTCGCCTCCGGCGACTGCGCCGTACCGGCGATGTCGATGTGCGCCCAGGGCAAGCCGCCGACGAACTCCTCGAGGAACAGCGCGGCGGTGATCGACCCCGCGTTCACGCCGCCCATGTTGGTCATGTCCGCGATCGGCGAATCGAGCTGCGACCGGTACGAGCGGTGCAGTGGCAGCTCCCACACAGGTTCGTCCACGGTGTCACCCGCACGCCGCAACTGCTCCACCACCGCGGCGTGATTGCCCATCACCCCGGCGATCTCGATCCCGAACGTGCGCAGGCAGGCACCGGTCAGCGTCGCGATGTCGACGATCGCGTCGACCGGCTCCTCGGTCGCCAGCGCCAGTCCGTCGGCCATCACCAGACGCCCCTCCGCGTCGGTGTTGAGCACCTCGACCGTCGTCCCGTTGCGCATCCGGAGCACGTCGCCGAGCATCATCGCCGAGCCCGACGGCATGTTGTCGGTGCACATCAGGTAGCCGGTGACCGCGGCCGTACAGCCCAGGTCCCGCAGCGCGGTCATCGAGGCGAGCACGGTCGCCGCGCCGGTCATGTCGTTTTTCATCTGGGCGTGCGACTCGTCGCTCGGCTTGAGGCTGATGCCGCCGGAGTCGTACATGATGCCCTTGCCGATCAGCGCGATCCGGCCGGTCGGGTTCTCGGGCTGGTAGCGCAGCCGGACCATCCTGGGCGGTTGCACGCTGCCGCGGTTGACGCCGAGCAGGCCGCCGCATCCCATGGCGATCAGCTGGTCCTTGTCGTAGACCTCCACCTCCAGCCCGGACGCCGTACCGACGTCCACCGCGATCTCGGCCATCCGTACGGCGGACAGCGTCGCGGCCGGGCAGTTGGCCAGGTCGCGGCCCAGGCTGCACGCCTCCGCGACGAGCCGGCCTCGCTCGACTCCGGCGCGGGCCTGTTCGGCGTCGGAGTCGGAGGCCACGACCAGCAGGGACTCCAGGGTGGGCCGGTCGGCGTCGCGGCCGAGGAAGTACCGCCAGCGCGCGAGCAGCACGCCTTCGGTCACGGCCTGGGCGAAGTCCGCGACCGAGACCCCGACGTCGCCCGACGGCACCTCGACCGCCAGTCGCCGGTGGTAGGGCACGGCCCTGGCGAAGTCCGCCGCCAGGTCACGCACGAGCGCGACGTCGATCTCCCGGCCGGTGCCGATCCCGACCGCGACGCGGACCGGGCCGTCGGCCCGGGGCTGCACGAGGGACTGGCCGCGCTGTCCGGTGAAGCCGGCCGACGCCAGTGCGGCCGGGTCGCTGCCGAGTTCGGCGGGAGTCTCCCCGTCGGCGGCGACCGGCACGGCGATCGCGTCGGTCTCCTGCTCGGCCTGCCGCAGCGAACCGACACCGACGTGGATCCGGTGACGGGTCGAGGGAATCGGATCGAAGTCGTCCTTGGTCGTCGTGCTCACGAAACCTCCTCCGGCCGGTGCGCGCGGACGCCGAACCCGCCGATGGACCGGCCCCGGGCACTGGTCCGTCACCGTTGCCGCGCGGACGCCTCATCCCATCAGCGCAGTCCGCCCGCGACTTCCTCCGAACAAGGTGATTGCGCTCCGAACCGGTTCGCTCACCCGGTACGGGGGATGGACCCGGCCGGCTACAGCAGGCCCACGGACCGGCCGACGCGCAACGCCGCGGACCGCTTCTCCACGCCCAGCTTGCGGTACAGCGACATCAGGTGCGTCTTCACCGTGTTCTCGGTGATGAACAGCGCCTGCCCGATCTCGGTGTACGAACTGCCCAGCGCCAGTTCTCCCAGTACGTCGCCCTCGCGCGCGGTCAGCTGGATCCGGGCGCCGTTGACCACCGCGTCCAGGCGACGCCGGACCGGGCGGTGCTGGTCCGGCCGGGTCCGGGCCAGCAAGGTCATCCCGCCGGCCTCGTGCCAACCGGCCGGCTCGCCCGCCAGCCGCTCCAGCGCGATCGCGGCGAACGGATGCGGGTTCGGGCCGGTGACGTGCCGGCGCAACCGGTCCACGAAGCTGGGCTCCTGACCGACCGAGACCACCGCGTGCAGCAGGTGCTGTGGCGTGACGCGGTTCAGGGTGTCCACCAGGGCGGCGTCAGCGGCCGGTTCGTCACCGCTCCTGGCGAGCAGGACGGTCCGGAACGAGGCGGCCGCCGCGGCCAGTGGCGGGTACAGGCCCGGACTGTCGAGCACCTCGTCCATCGACGCCAAGGTGGTCCGGACGTCTCCCTGGACGATCGACATCATCGCCCGGATCAGCTGGGCCTCCGCCTCGTTGCCGGTTCGCTCGAGCACACCCACCTGCGTCTCGACGCCGGGCAGGTCACCGATCAGCACGGCGAGGTGGATCCGCAGCAGCGCCAGGTCCCTGGACAGGAACGACGGCATCGGGCCGGCCGAGGCCGGATCGGTGGTCAACTCGCTCACCGCTTCGTCGAGTCGTCCGACCTCCATCAGCAACGCGGCGCGCAGCATCGTCCGCAGCGCGGCGACCACCGTGTCCGATCCCGCCACATCGATCGCCGCCACCAACTGGTGACAGTGCCACGCGGTGTCGAGGTCGAGCTCGTTCAGCGCAGCGAATCCGAGCACCACCCGGGCCCGTACGACGTATTCCGGCGCAAGAGTCGCCCCCTCGCCCGCGTCCAGCGCACCCTGCGCCGACCGCGCCGCGTTCTGGATCTGGCCACGCACGAACTGCACCACCGCGCGGTGCGCGAGCACCCCGGCGACGAGCCGTGAGTGGCCGGCCATCCGCGCGCTCACCAGAGCCTCGTCCAGATCCGTGAGCGCCGCGTCGAGGTCACCGGCCCAGGTCTCCGCGGCGGCCAGTTCGATCAGCAGCCAGGCCAGCCGCTCGGGGCCGAGCACGGTGCGCGGCCCGTCGTCGCCGGCCGTGGGTTCCAGCGTCAGCAGGCTTCGCGCGCGGGCGATCGCCACGTCGACGTCGTACCAGCCGTAGCGCGACTGCCACAGCCGCAGCAGTACGGCGTCCGCGGCCAGCGCGTCGTCGTCCGGCGTGGACTGGCCGGGCTCCGGCACCCGGCTGTCGGCCGCCACCGCGTCGAGAATCGCGCCGGCCACGTTGCAGGTCACGCGCCGCAGTAGCCCGCGGACCCCGAACAGCCGGGGATGCTGGTCGACGTACCCGATCGGGAGCGTCTCGAAGCCGGCCTCGACCAGGCGGGATTCACCGGCGGCCAGCAGCGCGGGCCCATGGCGGAGCAGGATCCGCTCGATCAGCGCCGGGTCGTCGGCTCCCAGCGCGCCGCGCAGCGCGGCCACACGGTCGCCGCGGTCCTCGTGGTACAGGGCCGATCGGCGGTGCGCTTCGACGACGAGGCGCTTGTCGTCGGCGCTCGCCGCGGTCCGGCGGCGGAGCAGCTCGACCAGCAGCGGGTGGTACTGGTACTGCGGATCGCTGCCGGGACCCTCGGCGTACGCGGTCACCAGGAGACCGTTGCCGGCGAGCTCGGCCAGCATCGGGCCGGCCTCGGCATCACCGCTCAGCACGGTGGCCAGATGCTCGGTCAGACAAGGCGCGCCGAACGTGCTCAACAGCATCGCCTGAACCCGCTCGTCGAGCGTGCTCAACGTTTCACCGAGCAGGAGATCGAGCACGGGTCCTTGATTGATCAGCGGCCACGCGGCCTCCCCGGAGGCCTGGAGCCTCCGCGCGGCGAGCACCAGCGCCGCCGCCCACCCGGCCGTCTTCTCCTGGAACATCATGATGTCGTCGGCGGTCGCGTTCCGGGCGTGCGCCTGGACCAGTTCGGTCGCTTCGGCGTCGTCGAACTTCAGATCCCGCGAGCGCAACGTCAACGCCAGCCCGCCGAGCTCCAGCTCCGACACCGGCAGGGGCAGGTCGTACCGGGTGGCGAGCAGCAGCCGGACGGCCTGGGGCGATTGCTGCAGTACGCGTGACACCTCGCCGACCGTCGAGGCCGGCAGCAGGTGGGCGTCGTCGACGACGACCGGATCCGGCGGCGTCGAGTCGTCCGCCCCTGCCAGCTGCTCGAGGACCTCACCCAGTACGTCGGGCGACTGGCCGGAGACCCAGACCACCGGCCGGCCCGACTTCTGGCGACGCGTCACCCAGTCCGACAGCAACACGGTCTTGCCCGTGCCGGCCGGCGCCACCAGCATCGTCAACGAGGACCGGGCCCCGAGATCCAGGGCAGAGTGGAGCCGCTCGCGCCGTACCAGCGTGAGTGGCGGCCGTGGGACCTTTCCGGTCGGATGTCTCGGCGGCCCGGTCGTGCGGCCGTCGTGTGAACTCGTCACGCGCGTCACCCCTCCCGTGGGTGGGCGTGCCCTGTGAAAGAACGATTCCCCTGTGCTGTCGGCTTCGAAATTCCGACACTAACCCGTCTCGGGCGATTTCGGCAGAGGGCGAAGGGGCAGCGTTGCGTGCTCGTCCGCAGGGCAGGCGTTTGTTTCAGTCGCCCTTCGGCCGTTCCGGCCGGCGGTGGACGCGCGGCACCTTGGCGCCGATCCAGACCGCCACCGCGATCAGCGCTCCGATCCCCAGCAGCCAGCCCCACAGCCCCTCCGACACCGGCCCGAGCCGCCCGAGGCCGAAACCGCCCGGGTCGGTCTGCTCCTGCAGGCTGACGATGTAGGCGATCACGGCGCGCTTGTCCTCCGGGAGCAGGACGGCGTCGGAGAAGACCGGCATCTGCTGCGGTCCGGTGAGCATCGCCTGGTACATGTTGCGCGGCGTCGTGCCCATCAACGTCGGCGCGTACCGCCCGTGCGGCAGGGCGCCGCCACGGCCCGCGAAGTTGTGGCAGGCCGTGCAGTTCGTCCGGAACAGCTGACCGCCCCGGACGAGCTCCTCCTGCGTCACCTTGCTGACGTCGTACGACTCTTCGGCCGGTACGGCGGGTCCGGGCGCGAGCGAAGCGATGTACGCCGCCAGCGCGGCGATCTCCTCGTCGGTGTAGACGCGAGGCTTCTGCGGCACCTGGGCACCGGTCTGCACGGCCGGCATCCGTCCCGTGCTGACCTGGAAGTCGACCGCCGCCGCACCGACGCCGATCAGCGTCGGCCCGGCCACGCGGCCTTCACCGTCGCTTCCGCCTTCGGCCTGCAGCCCGTGGCAGCTGGAACAACCGACCGCGAACAGCCGCCGTCCTTCCTCGATCTGCTGGGACTGTGGCCCGTCCGCACCCTCGGCGCCGTTCGGGACCAGTACGGCGTACGCGAGCCCGACGGTGACCAGTGCAGCCCCGACCACGAGCGCCCTGGCGAGCCTCCCACGCCTTCGCATCTGTGGACCTCCCCGTGCCGACGGCAGCCAGGCAACCCGACCGCCTCACGCTCGTGATCACCCGATTCGGGCGAGGGCGCCGATCAGCGAGCGTCGCGCTTGGCCTGGCGGCGGGCGCCGGCGGCGCGCGAGGACGCGTCCTTCTTCAGCCCACCGGTGGTCTTCGTCGCTCGCACCTTGGTGCCCGTTACCGGCGGCGCAGCGGCCGCCTTCGCCGGGCCCGCCGAGTTCGCCGGGGCAGCCGACTTCGCCGCCCGCGCCGCTTCGATCCGTTCGCTGCGCAGCCGCGTCGACGCGCGACTGGCCGCGGTCGCCACTTCGCGGCTGACCCTCGCCAGCGCCGACTCGAACAGCTCCGCCTTGTCCCGGTCCCGCTGATTGCGCGGGTAGGCCTTGCCCCGGCCACCGGCGGGTACCACCGCCGCGCTCGCGCCTCGCCGGTAGTTCTTCACGTACTTGGTCCGGACCCGGCGGATGCGCTGGTGCAGGTCCAGCAGCTCGTCCTCGTCCAAGCCCTTCAGCGCGTCCCGTTCGGTTTCGGCCGCGAGCATCCGCTCGGCGTCCGTCAGCGAGTTCAGCAAGCCCTGGTTCATCACGCCCTCCTTGCCGCCACCCGCAGACTACGCGCGGACCGGCAGGCCGTCGAGACCTCGTTCAGAAACGTTGCTTAGAGCAACTTCCAGCCTCGCGATCTCACCCGAACCGGGTGATCCACCGGCCGCCTGCCGGGCGGGAAGATGCCCGGTGTGACCACCAGCGACCGCTCCCCCGTCGGCAGCCACGGCGAGGGGCCGCTGCCTGCTGCCGAGCCGGGAACGCTGATCATGCGCGGAGCGGGCGGTGTCGTCTTCGGCGTTCTCGCTGTCGTGTGGCCGGTCACGACCGGGCTCGCACTCGTGCTGCTGTGGGGCTGCTGGGCGCTCTTCGAGGGAATCGGCGCACTGGTCCAGGCCTTCCAGTCGAATCCGGGCCGATCCCGCTTCGGCTACCTGCTGCTCGGTGTGGCCGGCCTCGCCGCGGCCGTGCTGGCGATCTCCAGTCCCGGCCTGACCGCGACGACCCTGACCCGGATCCTCGGCGTGTGGCTGATCCTGCGAGGTCTCTTCGAAGCCGTCGCGGCCTTCCGCCGCGAGGTCGTCACCGCTCGCTGGCTCTTCCTGCCCGGCGCGGTTCTGTCGGCCGTACTCGGAGTTCTGTTCGTCACCAATCCCGGCCGCGCCGCGGTCGGCATCGCCGTACTGCTCGGAACGATGGCGATCGCCTGGGGCCTGGTCTTCCTCGCCTCGGGCCTGCTGCTGCGGTCGCAAAAGTCCCGCGCCTGACCGTCTCGGGATTGCTAAGCTCCCGGACATGCATCGTTTGATCACTCCGCCGGCCGCCGCTTAGCGGACGGCCGATCTCAACGCGCCCGGGTCTGTGCCCCGGGCTTGTTCGGGCTGTTCGCAGACGCCCTCATCTGTTCGTGCGAACACCCTGGAGTGTCTGATGCACCACCGTCTCGCGCCGTCGTCGGCGCGTGGTCTGCTGTACGTCGCCCTGGCCGGCATCGCCTGGGGCACCGGCGGTCCCACCGGCGCCCTGCTCTTCCGGAGCAGCGGCCTGGACTCGACAGCGATCTCCTTCTGGCGCCTGCTCGGCGGCGCGGTCTGGCTGGCCGCTGCCTGCCGCCTGCTCGGGCGCGGCCCGATCATCCAGCAACTCGCCGCGGCGCCGGTGCGCTACGTCCTGAGCGGGCTGGGCCTCGCCGTCTGCCAACTCGGCTACTTCGCCGCCATCCCGCGGGTCGGAGTCGCCGTCGCGACCGTCGTCTCGCTGGGTGTCGGTCCGCTCTTCATTGCCCTCGGCGCCCGCGAGCGCATCACCGGTCCGTTGCTGCTCGCCGTGCTCGGGCTGGCTCTTCTCGTCTCGGACGGCGGAGCCACCGGTGGCGCGTCGATCACCGGCGTCGCGTTCTCCCTGCTCTCGGGCGCCGGCTACGCACTCACCACCCTGCTCAACCGCGATCGGCAGGACCCGGTGACCAGCGCCTTGCTGGGCTTCACGACCGGCGCGGCGATCTTGTTGCCGCTAGCAATGATCGGAGGAATCGTCCCGGCACCGGTCAGTTGGCCCCTGCTCGCGTACTTCGGTCTCGTCCCGACCGCTGTGGCCTACGCGCTCTTCTACACCGGCCTCCGATCGATCCGCGCGTCCACCGCCGCCGTCGTCGCCCTGATCGAACCACTCCTGGCCGCACTCATCGGCGTACTGGCGTTTCATGAGCACCTGTCACCTCTCGGCCTCACCGGCGCGGCGGTACTGCTCGCAGCGGTCTTGCTTCAGGCCCGCCAAGAACGGCCTCAGTCGGCGGTGTAGAACTCGGTCGTGGCGTCGACCCATTGAGTGACCTGGTCGGCTGGGGTGCCGGCGGCAACGGCCGCCGCACCCCAGGCCGCGGAGCTGTGCGTGGCAGCCCGCTTGCCGTCGGGGCTGGATTCCCAGGTGGCCGACTCGAAGGACTGGCCGTGCAGGTGACGGTCGAGCGCGACGAGGCCGAGGTCCCAGCCGACCCCCGCGGCACCGGGGCCGTACCGGTTCCAGGTCTCGTCCTCGACGACTGCCGCGTGCGCGAGGGTCAGCCGGGTCCGGTCGCCGTCGGGATCCAGCCGCACCTCGACCTCACTGACGTCCTTGGCGGTGGCGTTCTCGCCGTACACCCAGGTGATGCGCAGCATCCACGGGGGCTCACAGGCGAGAACCTCCCCTCGGGCGTTGTCCTTCAACTGGTACGTGCCCCCGAGCCGCAGGTCGCCTTCCACCGGAAGCAACCACCGGCCGATGCGATCACCGGTGGTCAGCGCGTCCCACACGTCCTCGATCGCGGCCTCGTAGCTGCGGCTGAGCACGATGCTGCGCGCCGCGCCGGCCGGGATCGTCGTCCGGTCCAGGCCCCTGGTCACCGCGTTGAGCTGGTCGATGATGTCGCTCATCGCTCCAAAGTAGCAGGACGAGCTTATATAAGCGACAGTCGATGGTGCGGATGATTCGCCCTGGGCACCTGGAAAGTACGAGGCGCCCGGCTTGTGCATTTCGAGGGTTGGGCGGCCTCCAGGTCCCGGCAGTTCAGACCAGCAGCTCCGGGGCCGCCTCCACCTCAGTACGTGCCGAGCACCCACTGCGACGGCGACGCCGGGTCGTCGCCGCGCCAGAAGCCTGACCACAGCTCGCGAAACTCCTCGCGCGACAGCTGACCGTCGCCGTCGGCGTCGAGCTTCGCAAAGACCTGTTCGACACCGTCGTCGGAGCCCTTCCAGGCGTACACCACCTGCTTGTGCTCGGCCAGAGCGATCCGGTCGTCGCCGTCCTGATCGATCGCGTCGAACATCACGTCCGCCGTCGCGTACACCGCGTCGCCCATCGCCGGCAGTTGGTCGACGACGTTCATCAGTTCGTCCAGCGACACCAGGTCGTCGTGGTCGGCGTCGGACAGCGTCGCCAGCGCCGACCACCAGCCCATCATGATCGTCCGCATCCGGTCGTGGTTCGCGGTGCCCGGCTCCCAGCCGCGCACGCCCGCCCAGCGCTCGGTCAGCGTGACGAAGTCCGACTCGTCGAGATAACCGTTGCCGTCGGCGTCCATCGCGTGAAAGACCCCCGCCACCTTGCGCCGCTGGAACTCACTGGCCATGTCGCTCCCCTTTCACCGTTCCCGGTGTCCGCTTCGGACGCTACGCGAGATCGGCGGATTGCGCACTCTGAGCAACCATTTGTGCGCGTCGTGTTACCGGGCCACTTCGGTCAGATCCTGTGTGTACGCCGCCTGCAGCTCCTCGTCCCACGGCTCATGCTCAGCCGCGAGCGAGTCCAGCACCGTCACGGGCCGCGTCGCCCCCGAGACCACCGACAGCACCGGCGAGGACTCGAGCAGGGCCCTGAGCAACAACCGTTGCGGTGAGACGCCGCGGGAGTCCGCCAGTGCGGTCAGCCGCGGAGCCGGCGCCGCGGACCGAAGGGGTGAGTAGGCAAAGAACGGAACGGCGTTCGCCTCGCACCACGCGACGACGTCCGCGGACTCACGGCCCAGCGCGGTGTGTCGATTCTGTACGGCGTCCACCCGGGTGATCGCCGTCGCGCGTTCCAGTTCCTCGACCGTGACGTTGGACAGACCGATGCGCGCCACCTTGCCCTGGTCACGCAGCGACACGAGGGCGGCGACCCCTTCCTCGACCGGCTGTTCGGCGAGATCGACCCGGTGCAGGTAGTACAGGTCCAGGCGATCCGCACCGAAGACGCGCAGACTCGTCTCCACGTCCGAGCGGATCCGGGACGCGCTGATGTCGGCGTCCCAGGTGTCCGCGCCGGTGCGCGAGTGGCCGCCCTTGGTCCCGATCAGTACGCCGGACCCGCGCGCGGCCTCCGCCGCCAGTTCCTCGCCGTACAGGGGCGCCTCGACCTGGGCGTACGCCCGGGCGGTGTCGAGAATCGCCGTCCCGGCGGCGATGCCCTCCCGGATCGTCGCCAGATCCGCGGACCGGTCCCGGGCGACCAGCGAGAATCCCGCCAGCCCGAGCGCAACGCGTCCCACCAGGTTCGTCATGGTCCGGATTCTCGCCGACCCGCTTCGGCCGCCGGGCGGCGCCCCGGCTGCCTATGCTGGCGGTTGCCGACGTGGACGGAGGAGACCGGTGGACGAGATCAACACGTTGTTCGAGCAACGGTCCGAGGCGATCCGGGCCAAGGACCTCGAGCGGCTGCTGGCCTTCTACTCCCCCGACGTCGTGTACTTCGACGTCGTCCCGCCCTTGCAGTACGTCGGATCCGCCGCCCTGCGCGGCCGGTTCACCCACTGGTTCGAGGGCTTCGCCGGCCCGATCGGCCAGGAACTCAGCGAACTGACCGTCACCGCCGACGGCGACGTCGCGGTCGCCTCGATGCTGATCCGCGCCGGCGGGACCCTGGTGAACGGTCCCCGGATCAGCCAGTGGCTCCGCTCGACGTCGGTCTGCCGCCGCTGGGACCACGGCTGGCTGATCACTCACGAACACGTGTCCCTGCCGGTCGACCTGGCCACGGGCCTGGCGGTCCGCGATCTGACCCCCTGACGGATCCCGCCACCGGGCGACGAACGACAGCGCGCCGAGTCCTGCAATCTCGTCACAACCGCCAACACACCGGGCCGGCCGCACAAGTTTCGCTTCGGCGCAGCCTGCCGAACCAGCACAATCGAAAGGTGACCGAGCCCGAGCAGTCGCCGTACGGCGAGCAGCCCACGGTCCAGATGTTCGCCAGGTTCGCCTCCGAGCTGCACGAGGCCGGCGGCGTGGAGGAGACCGTGGAAGCGGTGGCGCAGTTCGCGCTGCACGCGGTCGGGTGCAGCGCGGCGTCGGTGGCGCTGATCGTGCGGGGCCGGCGTCCCGAACCGGTGGCGATGACCGACCCCGGACTCGCCGAGCTGTACGACGCGCAGATCGCGGCGGGTGCGGGGCCGCTGATCACGACCATTCAGGAAGAGGCCCCGATCACCATCCCGGACGTGGTGACCGAGACCAGGTGGTCACCGGCCTGGGCCCACCAGGTGACCGCCGCGGGCTATCGCAGCGCGGCCCATCTGCCGCTCAGCGTCGGCCGCCGGAAAGCGGAGGCGGTGCTGAGCCTGTTCGGCGATCGCCCGCGGGCGTTCGATTCCGACGATCTGGCCGTCGCGCACATCCTGGCCAGGCATGCCTCGGTCGCGATCGCCGCGGTCCGCAACGAGGCGACGCTGGCCGGGGCGGCCGACGCCCGCAAACTGGTCGGGCAGGCCCAGGGCATCCTGATGGAACGGTTCGACCTCGACGCCGACCGGGCCTTCGAGGTCCTGAAACGCTACTCCCAGGACCACAACCGCAAGCTGCGCGACGTCGCCGAGGAGCTGATCAGGACCCGGGTCCTGCCCAGCCGCTCCTGACCCTCGGTCCGGGCACGGTCGCCCCGCGGTTCAGAGCGAGGTGCCTGGGGAGACGGCGGGCAGCACGTCCCGCAAGGCCCGGCGGGACGTGATGCCGAGCTTGGTGAAGACCTTCTTCAGATGCCACTCGACGGTGCGCGGGCTGAGGTAGAGCTCGGCGCCGATCTGCACGTTCGTCCGGCCCTCGCGCGCCAGCCTGGCGATGTGGTCCTCCTGCGGCGTGAGGTCGTCCGGTGTGTCGCCGGCGACCTCGCGAAGGTTGGCGCCCGCACCGACCAGCTCGTGCCGGGCACGGTGGGTGAACCCGTCGAGGCCCATCGACTCGAACAGGGAGTGGGCGAGCTCCAGCTGGGTGCGGGCGTCGGCGCGTCGGTGGCGGGAGCGCAGCCATTCGCCGTACAGGAGGTGGGCCCGCGCCAGTTCGGGGCGGAGCCGGGTGGCGCGCAACCGGTCGACCGCCTCACGGTGGTACCGCTCGGCCTCGTCGTCGGCCGCGAGCAGTGCGCGGCAACGAGCCAGGATGCCCAGCCCCCAGTCGGTCGCGGTGACGTTCGCGCTCGCGGCGAGCCGCTCGACGGCGCCGGCACAGAGTTCGGGCCGGCCGGTCCTGGTCGCGGCTTCGATCAGCTCGGGCAGCGCCCACAGGGTGACGAAGTGGTCGGGCTGGTTCTGGTCACCGGCCACGCGCGCCGCGGCGAGCGCTTCGTCGTACCGGCCGAGTCCGTTGTGCAGGACGGCGGTGGACCAGGTCGCCCACTGGATCGCGAGGCCTTCACCGCCGGACCGGGCATGGTCGATCGCCGTGTCGATCCGCGCCCGGGCCTCGGCCTCCCGCCCCCGCAGCGCCGCGTGCAGCATCGCCCCGTACGGCGCGACCCGGGTGCGCGTCGCCTCGGTGACGGCGTCGGCCTCGACGATCACCCGCGCGGCTGAGGACAGATCGCCACGCCAGGCCACGACGATGCCGCGACCGTTGAGCGCGATCGACAACGGCGCGAGGGCGCCGGCGGCACGGGCCAGCTCCACCTGCCGGGTGATCACACGCTCCCAGTTGTCGAAGTCCCAGATCTCCACCGCGGCGGTGGAGGCCAGCACACCCCACTGCAGTCCCTTCTCCAGCGACAAGTCCTCGGCCAGGTACTCGCTGACCGCCTGCTGGAGGACGGGCGCCGCCGCAGTACGTCCGTCGGTGGCCAGCAGGGCCAACCCGTCCAAGAGAAGGTCGGACGCGTGCGGACGGCCGGTCGGCCGCGGAGCCGATCGGGCCGCTTGGGAGATCGCCGCCACGGAGGCGGAGCTGGCCGGATCGCCGGCGAAGAACGCGGCTCCCCACGCGTCGAGGTACGTCTCACGGGCGAGTGCGACGTCCAGCGGCTGCAGCCGTCGAGCAGCGCGGAGCAGTTGCACCGGCGCCTCACTGCCGGATCCCGAGGCCGAAACGATCTGCGCACGCAACAGGTCCACTCGGGCTCGCTGGAGTTCGTCGAGCGCCCCGGCCTCGGCGGCACCCAGCAGTCCAAGGGCTGTCTCGAACTGGCCGGCGTGCAGACTGGCTCGTGCAGCCGCGAGAGCGCGCCCCGCTCGCCGACCGGGATGGCGGGTCAGAACGACGGAACGCTGCAGGAACGCGGCCGCGGCCGCCAGACCGCCACGGGCTTGGGCACGGTCGGCCGATCGCTCCAGGCCGGCGGCCACCTGCTCGTCGGGTTCCGGTGCCGCGGCGGCCAGATGCCAAGCGCGACGGTCGGGATCGGCCTGGGGGTCGGTCGCCTCGGCCAGCGCCAGGTGGGCCGCGCGGCGATCGTCCACCGAGGCGGAGCGATAAATGGCCGACCGCACCAGCGGGTGACGGAAACGCACGCTGCCGCCGATCGCGAGCATGCCCGCCGCCTCCGTGGCAGCCGCGGCCGATGCCTGAACGCCGAGCAGTTCGGCGGCTCGCCACACCAGCAGCGGGTCGTCGGCCGGCTCGGCGGCCGCGATCAGGAGCAACCTCCGCGCATCCTCGGACAAGTCGTGAAGCCGGAGCAGAAAACTCTGCTCGATCCGGCCGGACAGCTCGTGCGAACCGCGCAGTCCGAATCCGCCGGGCAACTGCGCCGTACTCAACCGGCGGGGCAGCTCCAGCAGGGCGAGTGGATTGCCGCGGGTTTCAGCGACCAAGCGATCCAGGACGCGCGGGTCGAACCGGCCGGGAATGACCGTGGCGAGCAGTGTCCGCGCGTCCGTCTCCGGCAAGCCCTGGAGTCTCAGCTCGGGCAGCCCGGCCAGTTCGCTGTCCGTGCTCGGCTCCCGAACGGCGAAAACGATCGCCACCGGCTCCGCGCCGAGGCGGCGGGCGAGGAAGCCGAGGACCTGCCCCGAAGCGCTGTCGAGCCAGTGCGCGTCGTCGACCAGGCACAGCAGCGGCCGTCGTTCGGCGGCTCCCGACAACAGTCCCAGCGCGGCCAGTGCGACGAGGAAACGTTGCGGAGGTTCGCCCGACGCACGTCCCAGCGCGACGTCGAGCGCGGCGCGCTGAGGCTCGGGCAGGACGTCCAGCCGGTCGAGCATCGGCGCGCAGAGCTGATGCAGCCCGGCGAAGGGCAACTCCATCTCGGACTCGACCCCGGCCAGCCGCACGACCCGGAAGCCGGTCGCTGCCTCGGCGCAGTACTGCAGCAACGCCGTCTTGCCGATCCCGGCTTCGCCACGGATCACCCGTACGGCGCTGAGGCCGCCGCGCACCTCGGCCAGCAGGCGGTCCAGTTCCTCACACTCGCGCCGGCGCCCCAGCAACACCGGCGGACGACGCCGGGCCACGAGTCAGACCCGCCGTCGGTCAGCTCGCGACAACGGCATGATCCACCCCTCGTTCTCCGGGCCCACCAGTTGTTCCGCGGCGGGGCTCCTGTGCCGCTCATCCTCGCACCGCGCCGGGCGCCCGGCAATGAGCCCGCGCAGCGGGCCCGGCCAACAAGGTGGCACCGGCACGCCGCCGTACCAGTGGGTGTGCCAGGGGTGACCCCGGCGCGACCCATCGCCTCGCAGCGGCAGGGTTCGTGACATCACCAGACCAGATCTCCTGCGTCTGGGTGAAGGAGGTCTTCGATGAACACGTTTTCATCCACCCACGGCGTGCCGGACGGCCGCTCGGCGTTCACCCGTCGCGCGTTCACCGGCGGCGCGGCGATCGCGGCCGGCGTCTCCCTCGTCGGGTCCCAGGCCGTGCCCACCGCGGCCCGCGGCGCCGGCCGAGCGGGGTTCGGCTCGGTCTCGACGGCGCCGAACCTGCCGCCGGGCTTCGCCAGGACGTTCCGGAGCCGGATCGTCACCGCCGGCGGACTGCGTCAGCATGTGGTGATCGGCGGAAACGGACCGCCGCTGCTGCTGGTTCACGGCTGGCCGGAGAACTGGTACGCCTGGCGCCTGATCATGCCGAGACTCGCCGAGGACTTCACGGTGATCGCGGTCGACCAGCGCGGGATCGGCCTCACCGACAAGCCGGCCACCGGGTACGACACGGCGTCGCTGGCCAACGACCTGGCGGCACTGATGACGGTGCTCGGCCACCAGCGGTTCGCCGTGGTCGGTCACGACACGGGTCTGATCATCAGCTACGCCCTGGCCGCCGACCACCCGGACCGGGTCGTCCGACTCGCCGTGGCCGAGGTCCCGGGACCGCCGACGATGGAGCACTCTCCGCCGATGTTCGCCAAGGCGGTGGACAACAACAAGCTGTGGCACATCCCGTTCAACCGGGTCGACGACGAGCTGACCGAGCTGCTCGTGCACGGACGTGAGGAGGCCTTCTTCGGTTACGAGTTCCGGATCCAGGGCGGCAAGTCGCTGCCGCAGTACGCGCTGGACTATTACTTCGAACTGTTCTCCGACCCGGCCGTGCTCCGCGGCGGGATGGGGCTGTACCGCGCCTGGGACGCGACGCTCGCGCAGAACGCTGTGCGCGTCGCCCAGCCGTTGAAGATGCCGGTTCTGGCGATCGGCGGCGTCGACAGCTACGGCCCGGGAGTGGGCGTGGCGATGACCCCGCTGGCGACCGACGTCACCACCGTCGTGACGCCGTCCGGGCACTGGGTGGCCGAGCAGGCACCGCGGGAACTGCTGGCCGCGCTGACCACGTTCCTGGCGCCGTACCGGGCGGGCGCGCGGGTCCGGGCGAACCGCTGATCGGCGATCGTCCTGGACCGGGTGCCGCTTCGGTGGCAGGCTGCTGGGATGCGGTCGACGAATCCGTCCCGGCCGGAACTCCGCGGGCGGCAGCACGAGTGCGAGACCCTGGGTCAGCTCGTGCACGCCGCCCGAGCCGGCCGCAGCGCCGCGCTCGTCGTGCGCGGTGAGGCCGGGATCGGCAAGTCGGCCCTGCTGGATCATCTCGACGCGGAGGCGACCGACTGCCGCGTACTGCGGGTCGCGGGTGTCGAGTCGCAACTGGAGCTCGCGTTCGCGGGGCTGCACGCGCTGTGCACGCCGTTGCTGGGCGAGTTGTCCCGGCTTCCGGCGCCGCAGTCCGAGGCGCTCGCGACGGCGTTCGGGCTGCATCGGGGCAGCCCGCCCGACCGGTTCCTGATCGGGCTCGCCGTCCTGAACCTGCTGGCGGAAGCGGCCGGCGAGCAGCCGTTGGTTTGTCTCGTGGACGACGCGCAGTGGCTGGACCAGGCGTCCGCGGACGCGCTGACGTTCGCGGCCCGGCGGTTGGCGGCCGAGTCGATCGTGCTCGTTTTCGCCGCGAGGACGGGCGAAACCGACAGCCGCTGGGCCGGGCTGCCCGAGCTGACCGTCGGAGGGCTCGAGGAGACCGACGCCGCGGCGCTGCTCGAGGCGACGGTGATGGGTCCGCTGGACCAGCGGGTGCGGACCCGGATCCTGCACGAGACGCACGGCAATCCCCTGGCCCTGCTGGAGCTGCCGCGCTGGCTGTCGGCGACCGAGCTGGCCTTCGGCTCGGACCAGGCCGATCCGGCCACGCTGACCAGCCGGCTGGAACTCAGCTTCCAGCGACGGTTCGAGCAGCTGCCGGACCAGTCCCGCCGGCTCCTGCTGATCGCTGCCGCGGAGCCGCTGGGCGATGTCGGGCTGATGTGGCGAGCCGCGGAACGACTGCAGCTCGGCTGGGACGCCGCCTCGGCCGCCGAACGGTCCGGATTGGTCGAGCTGCGCTACACGGTCCGCTTCCGGCACCCGCTGGTGCGGTCGGTGACCTACCGGTCCGCAACGCCGTACGAACGTCAACAGGTGCACCAAGCCCTGGCCGACGTCACCGATGGGGAGCTCGACCCGGACCGGCGTGCGTGGCACCGCGCCCGGGCCACCTTCCGTCCCGACGAAACGGTGGCGTCGGAGTTGGAGAGATCGGCCGGTCGCGCACTCGCCCAGGGTGGACTGGCCGCCGCGGCAGCGTTCCTGGAACGTGCGGCCGCGCTGACTCCGAACGCCGCCGAACGCGCGCGACGCGAGCTCGCCGCGGCCGAGGTCATGTTGCACGCCGGGACGTTCGACTCCGCGCTCCGGCTGCTGGCCAGAGCCGAGGCGGGAGCCCTCAGTGACCTGCAACGGGCTCGCGTCGACGTACTGCGCGCCCAGGTCGGCTTCGCCGCCCGGCGCGGTAACGAGGCACTCCCGCTCCTGCTGGCCGCCGCGCGCCGGCTCGAACCGCTCGACACCGAACTCGCCCTGGACAGCTACGTCGACGCGCTGACCGCGGCCCTCTTCGCGGGCCGGCTGGCGTCCGGCGTCACCGCGGCCGAGGTGGCCCGGGCCGCGCGCAACGCGCCGATGCCGGCCGCACCGCGGCGTGGGGACATCCTGCTCGAAGGCGTCGCCGTGCAGTTCGCCGACAGCTATCCGGCCGCCGTACCGATGCTGCGGCGGGCGGTTGAGGAGTTCGACACCGACGCGCTGTCGATCGAGGAGGGCGTGCGCTTCCTCTGGCTCGCGACGGTCGTCGCGTCGGACCTGTGGGACCACGAGTCGTGGAGCAGACTGGCCGACCGGCACGTACGGATCGCCCGCGACTCCGGCGCGCTCAGCGCGTTGCCGCTGGCCCTGAACACCCGGGTCTTCGTCGATCTCTTCGCCGGCAACCTGGCCGCGGCCGCCGCCCTGGTCGACGAGATCGGCCTCGTCACGGACGTCGCCGGTACCGACCTCACGCCGTACGGCGCGATCGGCCTGGCCGCCTTCCGGGGCGACGCGGAGTTCGCGGAGCCGTTGATCGCGACGTCGATGGCCAGTGTCACCGAGCGGGGCGAGGGAATCGGCGTCTCCCTCACCAACTGGGCGCGTGCGCTGCTGTGCAACGGCCTCGGCCGGTACGCCGACGCGCTCACCGCCGCGCGCGAAGCCGCCGCCTATCCCGAGGAGATGGGCGTCGCGAACTGGGCGCTGGTCGAGCTGGTCGAGGCCGCCGCCCGCGCCGGGGAACCGGCGATCGCGGCCGCCGCGCTCGAGCAACTGTCCGCCTTGACGCGCGCCAGCGGCACCGAGTGGGCGCTGGGAGTCGGGGCCCGGTCGAAGGCTCTGGTCGAGCCGGACGACCGGGCCGAAGGGTGCTACCGGGAGGCAATTGATCGGCTCGGCAACACCCCGGTCAGGGTCGAGCTGGCCCGCGCCCAGCTCCTGTACGGCGAATGGCTGCGGCGCGCGGGCCGCCGGGTGGAGGCCCGCGAGCAGCTCCGGGCCGCGCACGACGCGCTGGCGGCGTCCGGAGTCGGCGCCTTCGCCGCGCGGGCGCGTCACGAACTCGCGGCGACCGGTGAGACGGTGCGCAAACGCGCGGAGAAGGCGCCGCAGGATCTCACCCCGCAGGAGTTGCACATCGCCCGCCTGGCCACCCGGGGACTGACCAACGCCGAGATCGGCGCGGAGTTGTTCATCAGTCCCCGAACGGTCGAGTGGCACCTGGGCAAGGTGTTCGCGCAACTCGGCATCAGCGCCCGCAGCCACCTGCGCGACGTACTGCAAGCCGTCGACTGACTCAGCCCACGTGGTTGCCCTCGGCCACGTCGCGCCCGGCTCAGACCCGGCCCGGGAGCCGCTCGGTGATCTCCTGCAGCACCCAGCGGTTGCCCTCGGAGTCGTTGAACGACGCGTACGTCGCGTACGAGCGGCGGTCGGGATCGGGCCCGGCGGCGCGCCCTGCGTCGCCGATGTGGAACCCGCCGCCGAGAGTGCCGCCGGCGTCGTGGAACGCCTCGCTCACACCGACACCGCGGGCGGACAGCGCGCCGCGCGCCACGTCGATGTCGTCCACCACCAGCAGCAGCCCGTCGGCCGAACCCGGCGGCGCGGCGGTCACCTGGGTCCCGAAGATGACCGACGCGCTCGAACCGGGCGGGGTGACCTGCATCAGCCGGTAGCCGGTCCCGGAGTCCGCCTCGGCGTCGACCCGCCACTGCAGGCGGCCGGCGTAGAAGTCCTTGGCCCGGTCGAAGTCCTCGATCGGGATGACCACGACCTCCAGGCGGAACGGGACCGCCGTACCGTCTGACGCTCGGGTCGCGTCGTCACTGCGTACCTGGGTGCTCACGAGTTCCTCCTGCGGATCGGCTGGTTGGTCTGGCTCCATCTCACCGCCGGGGGCCGCGCATCACACCCGGGTCATCCCTGGTCCGGTCCCGGGCGTGCCGTTCGACCAGGGATCTCACTGGCGCGAACACCGGGCCGGCCGAACCAGACTCGGTACACCGGCAGGCCGCCCGTCGTTCCTGTCCGTCGTCTGACAACCAGTGGGAGGAATCCATGTCCACAACGATTCAGAGCAACCAGTCCCTCGGCGTACCGTCGTTCGCCGAGGACGCGAAGCTGCGCCGGGAACGACCGACCGGGCCCGTGCCGGCGATCGCGAAGGGCCCGGAGATCCCTGCCGAGGGCTACGCGATGCAGGAGCTCGCCGACGGCGTCTTCTGGCTCGGTGACGGCAGCTACCAGTCGATGTTCGTCGTCACCGGCGACGGGGTCGTGGCGGTCGACGCCCCGCCGACTCTGGGCCACAACATCCTGCGCGCCATCGGCCGGGTGACGACCAAGCCCGTCACGCATGTGGTCTACAGCCACCACCACTCCGACCACTGCGGCGCGATGTCGATCTTCCCCGACACCGCCCGCCGCTACGCCCAACGCGCCACCGCGCAACGCCTCGAGTTCCTGGCCGATCCAGACCGGCCGCTGCCGACCGACGTGTTCGACGAGACGCTGACGATCGACGCCGGCGACCACACCCTCGAGCTCGCGTACCCCGGTCCCAACCACAGTGAGGGCAACAGCTTCATCCACCTGCCCAACCAGCGGGTGCTGATGCTGGTCGACGTGATCTTCCCCGGCTGGGTGCCGTTCTCGAACATCTCCCTGTCCGCGTTCGTCCCGGGCGTGCTCCACCTGCACGAAACAACGCTGCGGTACGACTTCGACCACCTGGTCACCGGCCACGTCACCCGGCCCGGCACGCCCGAGGACGTCCGCGTCCAACTCGAGTACCTGACCGATCTGCGCACCACCGCGGAAGCCGCGCTGTCCAGCGTCGACCTGTCCAGCACGATGGCCGGCGTCGACATGACCAACGCCTGGGCGGTCTTCCGCGCCTACCTCGACGCCGTCACCGCCGCGACCACCGACGAGATCGTCCCCCGCTGGAAGGACCGCCTCGGTGGGGCCGACGTCTTCACCCTGCCGAACGCCTGGGCGATGGCCGAGTCCCTGCGCCTCGACCTCAACTCCCTCGGGCCTTTCGGCACCACGCCCTGACGCGGCGGCGTACTCACGGACCGTCGTGGTCGCCGTCGTCCAGGTGACCAGGACGGTCCGGCTCGCCGACAGCGCAGGTCTGCGGAAGGTCACGCAGAGCGTGTTCGAGCGTACGGGCAACAGCCCGGTCACAGGCGGTGGCGTCGCCCTGCCAGATCTGCCGGACGAACACGTCCGCGACCACTTCGGGCGGCCGTCCGCACCGGCGCGCCCACGCGCGGATCACGCCACCGGCCTGGTCCGCGCTCACCCCGAACCACTCCATCAGCAGACCTTTGGCCTGCTCCACGGCGGCCGCGTCGTCCATCCGTGACGCGCTCGCTTCGGCCGACTCCGATCCGATCATCGTCCCGTTCCTCACAACGAGCTGGCAGCGATACCCGGCTGGATCCACAACCTGTACCGCCAGCCCTGGTCCGGTACCCTCGCCGCCCCGGCCCCATGCGGTTCCGGCGGGCGGTCACTGCCCGTCGCGGAACCGACTGTTCGAGTGCTCGTTGCCGGCCTTCACCGCGAGTCCCTGCCGACGTGGAACCGCTGGTGGTACAGGGCTCGCGCCTGGTCCAACGCCTCCTGCCCGATCCGCGCCAGCGGGCGGACCTCGACGACCAGCGGCTCGTGGTCCGGTCCCCAACCGGCCACCTCACCGGTCAGCAGCCACGGATAGCGGTCCTTCTCCTCCCCCAGCTCCGCGTACTTGCACACCCGCCGCGCGATCCAGTCCTCCGGCGGACGCGGCCACCACGGCTCCGGCGTGACCGGCGTCGCGGACAGACCGGGCAGTACGACGTCCGCCTCGTAGTCCCGACTGGCTCCGGACCGGGCGTCGTGCCACGGCCCCTTGGAGTATCGCAGCAGTACGCCGTCCCGCGCACCGATGAACTCGACCAACTCGTCGAGACTTCCGATCACCGGCAACTCGAACGGTAGCTCCGCCAGCACCGACGGCGACGACTTCTCGCTCATGCCGCCGAGGTACCCCGTCGTACGACCAACAAGCACCGCAGGACAGCCTCCCGCGACCGGCGCGTTCAGGCAGCGAGGTGCTCCGGCAGACGGGACAGGGCGTTCGCGGCGAGCGCGACCGACAGCAGCAAGCGGGCCTTGGCGGAAGGCAGAGCGCCGGCCATCATCGCGCCGAGTCCGGCCAGGTCGGCGCCGCCACCACCGCCGTAGACAGCAGCGGTCGGGCCTGCCGCACACCTGCTGGTCACGAGAACGGGCAGGCCCGCGGTGATGCAGTGGCGAACCTCGGCCAGGAGACCCGGCGTCGGGTTCCCCGCACCGAGCGCTTCCAGAACGATGCCGCGGGCACCGGCTTCCCGGCAGGCGGCGAGTTGGATGCCGTCGGCACCGACGTACGAGGTGACGACGTCGACGCGGGGAAGGACCGCGGGCAGCGTCGAGAGGTCGAACCCGGGCGGGCGGACCGGTGCCGACCAGATCCGTACGGCGCCCCGCCGCACCTCCCCGATCGGGCCGCCGTTGAAGGACGCGAAGGCGTCGAGGGCCAGGGTGTGCGCCTTGACGGCCTGACGGGCGGCGTGGATCCGCCCGTCCATGACTACCAGCGGACCCAGGCCGCGCGCCGCCGGTGACGCCGCGACCCGGACCGCGTCGGCGAGATTGCGTGGACCGTCGCAATCCGGCTCCCCCGCGTGCCGTTGGGCACCGGTCAGCACGACGGGCACCGGATCGTCGGCCGGCGTCACCAGGTCCAGCAGGTACGCGATCTCCTCCAGGGTGTCGGTCCCGTGAGTGACGACCAGACAGTCATGACGCCCGGCCTCGGCGCGGACCGTGCCCACCAGGCTTCGTACCTCCGCGAGCGAGAGTGCGAAGCTGTGCCTCAGGGCAACCTCCCGGACCGTCACCTGCGTCGGCAACGAGCTGACTCCAGGCAGTTCACGGCCGGTCACCGCGACACTGACCACGCCGTCCGTGCCGGGCGCGGACGCGATCGTTCCGCCGGTGGTGAGCAGCCCTATGGTCATCGGCTCTCCCACCGCACGCCCCCGACCCTGACCGCGCTGCGCTGCCGGGAGACCAACCAGTACAACCCGCCCGCGACCAGGGAGCCGGACAACCAGGAGAAGTCGGTCCCGTTCATCGCCGTTGCCAACGGCCCCTGCATCGCCGGGACCAGACCGTACTGCCACGACCAGCCGGCCACGAGTCCGGCCGCGAGACTCAGCAGAGCGCCCTTGTTCCAGTTCCCGTACGCCGAGTCCGCGGCGTACAGCTCGGCGATGTCGAGCCGGCCGCGGCGCAGGACGAGGTAGTCGACGCCGACGATCGTCGCCCACGGGCTGATCCAGACCAGGATGGACACCATCCAGTGGTCGAAGGCGTGCGCGAAGCTGTCGGCGCGGACGAAGATCATGAGCACGCCGGATGCGACCAGACCGGCCACCAGCGTCACCTTCCAGCGGGCCGCCCGGACGCCGATCGAGAGCGCGGCGAGCGAGCAGGAGTACAGGTTCAGGATGTTGGTGGCGACCGGTCCGTGCATGATCAGCAGCAACACCGGTACGGCCAGCGCGCCGAAGGTGCCGATCACCAGCGTGGACGGGTCACTTCCGGTGCCAGCACTGGCCAGGCAGGCGCCGAGTGCGGCGAGCCACACGGTCGGCAGATACATGCCGAGCATCGACGACCAGAACACCGCCCGGCTGGACGACGACGGCCGGACGAACCGGCTGTAGTCGGCCGAGTAGGGCAGCCAGCTGAGTCCCCAGCCGATCCCGATCGCGGTCATCAGTTGTGTGATCGCGGTGACCTTCGCGGCCGGACCCTCGGTGGTCCCGGCGGTCCAGTGCAGCTCGGCCTGGCTGAGCGCGAGCACGGTCATCACCGCCATCACCAGGACGGTGGCCGGCACGGTGTACTTCTCGAAGGTGCGGATCGCGTAGAAGCCGTACAGAGCGAGACCGAGCTGGACGATCATGATCACCGCCGCCACCAGGTACTCCAGCGCGACGCCGCCGTGCACGCCGAGCTTGCCGAGAATCGCCAGCACCAGGTCGAGCACGACCCACGTGTTGACACCGACCCAGGCCATCGTGAGCAGGCACTGGACCAGCCCCGGTACCACGGCTCCGCGGCGGCCGAACGCCGCCCGGCCGAGCACCATCTGGTTGACCGCGGTCCGGTGGCCGATCACGTTGAACAGCCCGAACGCGGCACACCCGAACAGGTTGCCGATGGCAACCACGAGGAGGGTCTCGAGCAGGCTGAGCCCGAGCGTGATGCCGAGGGCGCCGAGCACCCAGTTGATCGGCGCGAGGTTCGCTCCGGCCCAGATCCAGAACTGCTCGCGCGGCGTGCAGTCCCGGCTGCCGGGCGGGATCGGGGCGACGCCGTGGGCGTCGAACGGAACGGTTTCGGTCTCGGTGCGCATCTCGGCCTCCAGGGGAATTGTGCGACACACGTCACGCTGATCGGCCCAGAAAAGCAGCCGCCGGCCGGTTCGGTCAGTGGCTGAATCTCTAGCGATTTGCCCCTGGGCTGGATATGTTCACAGCATGCTGAGTCTGGGAGCCCTGGTGCGGGATCCGGCCCTGGAGTTGACGGTGCTGGTGCCCGGACCGCCGGGGGCGTTGGAGCGCGAGGTGTTGTGGGTGCACAACACCGAGCTGCCCGACCCGTCGGCGTACGTGCGGGAGCGGGAGCTCGTGCTCACCAACGGTCTGTGGCAGGCCGAGACCACACCGGCGGAGTTCGCGGCCACCGTGCATCGCGCGGGCGCCGCGGGGATCGTGTTCGGGCTGCGCGTGGACGCCCGGACGACGCCGGTCGAGCTGGTGCGCGCCTGCGAGCGGCTCGGGCTGCCGTTGGTGGAGATCTCGGTCGAGGTGCCGTTCACGGCCGTGACGCGGGCCGCGTCGATGCTTCAGGCCGACCAGCGGCGCGATGCCCTGGTCGGCATGGTCCGGCGCGGCGACGCGCTGGCGGCCGCGATCTCGCACGGCGCCGGAGCCTCCGGAGTACTCGCCGTTCTACGGCGCGAGCACGACCTGCCGCTGGCCGTGGTGGACCGGATGGCCCGTCCGCTGGCGGCCGCCGGCGCGGAGCTCACGCCGGCCCAGTGCCGATTGGTCGCGGAGGGACTGGCACGCAGGCCCCCCGCCCTGGAAGTGGAGCTGGAGGCCGGATCGGGCCGGGCCACGTTGTTCCTGGTCGGCGCGGTGGGAGACACCGACGCGGCGCTTGTCTGCCTGCGGCCGTTGGCCGAGCTGACCCGGGCCGAACAGGACGCGCTGGAGCAGGCCGCCCGCTTCCTGAGCCTGGAAGTCGCCAAGCAGCAGGCGGTGCAGGCGATCGAGCTGAGGTTCGCGAGCGAGCTGCTCGACATGATCCTGTCCGGCTCGCGGCGCGCGGCGGAGGTCCCCGACCGGTTGCGGGCGTTCGGCGTGGACCCGAGTGGTGAGCTGGTCGTGCTGACCACCGCCTTCGCCGACGGCGACGAGTCGACGCTGCCCGGGCTGACCGAAACCGTGAGCGGCTTCTTCCTGGCCGCCGGGCTCGCCGTGGTCGTTGCCGGAGGCACCCAAGACGTGGTGGCTGTGCTGCAGCGGCCGCGCCAGGACACCAGGGAACTGGCCGAAGCACTGCACCGGAACATCACCAAGCGCTTCCCGGACCGTCGTACGGTGATCGGGCTGGGTGAGCCGGCGGCCAACGCCCAGGCGCTTCGGCAACCGCTGATCCAGTCCCGGGAGGCGTGCCGGGTGCTACGGCGCCGACCGGCTCCGGCCGTCGCGACGTTCCGCGACCTCGGCACGCATCGGCTGCTGCTCGGGTTGCACGACGCCGAGACGCTGCGGGGGTTCGCGGACGCGATCGTGCAGCCGCTGCGCGAGTTCGACCAGCGCCGCGCGGCGAGCCTCGAGGTCACCTTGCGCGCGTTTCTCCAGCACGACGGCCAGTACGGCGCGACCGCGGCCGCGCTCTACGTGCACGTCAACACCCTGCGCAACCGGCTGGCCAAGATCACCGAGCTGACCGGACGCGACGTCACCCGGACCGAGGACCGGGTCGACCTGTTCCTCGCGCTGGAAGCCGACGAGCTGGTTCAGTCCGGGTAGACGTCCCGGCCGACGTCGGGCACAGCCACCGGGCGCACCGGCAGCGCGTCGTCCGCGCGCGCCCGCAGCGCGATGTCGCGACACCGGGCGAAGCTGACGTCGCCGCAGGACTGGGCGTACTCGATCAGTTCGCGCACCGCCATCAGGCGCCCGGGCCGGCCGGACAGGAACGGATGCAGGCACAGCGTGAACAGGCACCGGTAGAACCGCATCCCGTCGAGCTCGGCCTTCCACAACTCCAGCACCTTGCGCGGCGACTCGATCACCGAACCGATGTCCGGCTGTGGCAGGTAGGCGTACTGCTCCCAGTCGTCCAGGGACCAGTGCACCGGCAGCTCGACCACCCCACCCGGCCGCAGCAGGTAGGGCCGGTCGTCGCCCATCAGCGAGGAGTCGTACAGCAACCCGTGCTCGGCGATCAGTTCCGGCGTACGGACGGTCGCTTCCCACAGGGCGGCTCGGTGCCCGCGCACCTCGATGCCCTGCGCATCGAAAACCGCGAGCGCCCGCTCGAAGTCGTCGCGTTCCTCCTGGCCGGTCAACGACGTCGGCGGCCGGTGGCTGTAGGAGTGGTGGGCCACCTCGTGCCCGCGCTCGACGATCGAGGCGGCCAGGCCCGGGCGTTGCTCGGCGACCCACCCCGGCAGGAAAAACGTCGCCGGCACCTCGAGCTCGTCCAGCAGCCCGAGGATCCGCGGTACGCCGACGTCGGGGCCGTACGCCTGGTGCGACATCGTGGACACGTGGTCGGCGTAGCGCCGGCCACGCGCCAGCACCGGGGTCTCCGCGTCCACGTCGAACGTCAGCGCGGCCACCGCCGCGGCGCCGCCGGACCAGCTCTGGCTCATGACCTGACAGCTTGCCACGCTCGGGCGGTCGCCAGCGTGACGTCCGGGTGCAGCATGTCCCGGTCGAACACGCGAAGCTCCGAGCCGTCGGCCAGCCGCTTCGGCAGATCCGGATTCACCAGAGCACCACGGGCGATCGACACCAGGTCGGCGTGGCCGTCGGTCAGCACCTGGGCGGCTTGGTCCGGATCGTGCATTCCGCCGTTGGCGATGACCGGCAGCCCGGTCAGCCGGCGAGCCAGGCCGGTGATGGTCCGGCCGTCCGGGAGTGTCGAGGTCTCCAGCCAGTCACGACCCTCGCTGGCCAGGTGCAGGTACGTCGCGCCGGCCTCGGCGATCGCGGGGAAGACGATCTCCGCGTCGGCTGCTCCCCCCGGCCAGCGGTAGACCAGGTCGTTCACCTTGGTCTGCGACAACCGCACCCCGACCGGCATCCCGGTGGGCAGCGCCTCGACGACGGCCGCCGTCACCCGGGCGGTCAGCCGGATCCGGTTGGCCACGGGACCGCCGTACTCGTCGGTGCGCCGATTCGTGTAGTCGGTGAGGAACTGGTCGAGCAGGTATCCGTTGGCCGCGTGCACCTCGACACCGTCGAAGCCTGCCCGCGCCGCCGCAAGTGCCGCCGCGACGAAACCCTCGACGACAGCGTCCAGCTCCTGCGCGGTCAGCTCGTGCGGGACGGGCCAGGGACCGCTGCCGCCGTAGTCCGGCATCATCTCGCCGCGGGGCTGAATCGCCGACGGACCCGCCGTCCGCGGGGAGTACGGATTGCCCTGCGAGAGCGCGCCCGCGTGCATGAGTTGGGCGACCATCCGGCCACCCGCCGCGTGCACCTGATCGGTCACGTTGCGCCAGGCAACCACCTGCTCGGCGCCGACCAGTCCGGGCTGGTTCAGGTATCCCTGGCTGTACTGCCGGTCGGTGTACGTCCCTTCCGAGACGATCAAGCCGAAACCGCCGGCCGCGAAGTCGGCGTAGTACCGCGCCATCTCGTCGGTCGGGACGCCGTCCGGGGTGGCCGAGGTGCGGGTCATCGGGGCGACCACGAGCCGGTTCGGCACGTCGTACGGTCCGAGCCGTACCGGTTGCAGCGCGGGGTGCGGAGTGGCGGTCATCGAAGATCCTCCAGTACGTCGAGGGCGAGGTCGGTGGGGTGGGTGCCGTTGATCACGGTGAGGTCCTGAGGACAGGCGGACAGCACGACGACGCAGTCGAGCTCCGCGCGGAAGGTGACGCTGTCGCCGGCAGTGGTGGCCGCAGGCAACCAGTCGAGCCGGCCGTCGCGGTCGGCCTGGACTCGCATGAACACGTTGACCGGTTGCGGGATCACCGGCGCGCTCAGGCCGGCCGGCGCCAGCGCGGTAGCCAGGTTCTCCGCGCACGACGGGTGGCCGGGCGCACCCAGGCCGGCGTACCGCTGGGGGTCGCAGGCGGCGATCAGCAGATCGTGGAAACCGGGTGAGGTGTCCTCGACCAGGGTCAGGATCGGGCGCCGGCGATCGGTCACGAAGGTCTCGCCGATCGCGGGCCACAAGCGGCTGGTGGCCGTCCGGGTGTGGGCGGCGCTCAGGTGCTCGCCGGACCGGTCGCCGGCCACGAAGGCGAACAGGTCTCCGACCTGCCCGCCCTCCAGATCCGTCACGCGGACGAACTCACCCCGGGCGACCCGCACCGCGCGACCGGAGCGCGCCGGGACGAGAGTCCGCACAGCAGTTGGTGTCATGACAGCAACTCAAGCACTGCACGTCACTGCTGTTCGATAGCCGTTTCTCCACACCTGAGGGCAGTTGGTGGAGGATCCTCCACTGACTGCCCCTCAGGTCTCATGCCACTGGGCTCTCCAGGAGCTCGACGTACCCATCGGTGCCGTGGACGCGGATCCGCTGGCCGTCCTGGATCAGCCGAGTGGCCTGGTCCACGCCCACGACGGCCGGCAGGCCGTACTCGCGGGCGATGACCGCGCCATGGGTCATCAGGCCGCCCACCTCCGTCACCAGCCCCGTGATGCCGACGAACAGGGGCGACCAGCTCGGATCGGTGAAGGCCGTGACCAGGATGTCGCCCGGTTCCAGGTCGGCCTTCGCGAGGTCGAGGATGACGCGGGCTCTGCCCTCGATGGTTCCGGCCGACACCGGCAGACCGACCAGCGCACCGGCCGGTACGTCGTCGCGCCGGTACGCGCCGTTGATCGCCTCGCCGTCGGAGGTGAGCACGCGGGGCGGCGTGAGCGACTGGTAGGAGCGGAACGCGTCCTTGCGTTCCTGGACGAGGTGGCCATCCACCTCGTGGGTGCGCACGACCTCGTGCAGCTCCTGGAAGGTGAGGTAGAAGATGTCCTCCTGGTCCGGAAGCACACCTGCCCGCACGAGGCGCTCGGCCTCTCCCAGCAGGGCCTGCTTGTAGACGAAGTACCGGCTGATCAGGTTGTACTTCGGGTACTCGCGATAGCCGATGAAGGTCCGGACCCGGTCGATCATCCGTTCGGTCTCGGCGGCCTTCTGCTCCCCGTCCGGCAGGGCCCGCAGGCGTTCCAGCACGTCCTGCCGGAACGCCAGCGCCTTCTGCCGACCCTGCTCGAACCGCTGCTGGGCGGCTCCCGGCTCGAAGAGCTTGACGTTGTCGAGGATCAGCGGCACGAGCGTGGACGGGCTTTCGCTCCACCGCGGCCGGGTGATGTCGATCTCGCCGGCGCAGCGCATGCCGTACCGGTCGAGGTAGGCCTGGATCGCGTCACGCGCCGCGGCTCCGCCCTCGTACTTCGGCAGCTCGTCCAGGAAATCGTCGTTGTCGACGCCCTGGAGGAACGCCAGCACCTCCGGAAACGGGCGGATCGCGTCGGCGACGTCGAGCAGGTCCAGGCCCATTTCCGACGTGATGTTGTGCGGCGCGGACAGCGTCAGCGTGTCAGCCGCGTTCTTCTCCCCCAGCCACTCCTGCAGGTGGTCGTTGAGCCACCAGGTGGCGTCCATCCCGGCCATGATCGCCTGCATGCTCACCGGATCGCCGAGGATTCGTTTGTGCTCCTGGAAAGCCTCCAGCAAGAAGTCGAACAGCGCCGGTCCGGTCAACGGTGCGATGGCGTCCCGTAACGCGTCGGTGGTGGCCCGACTGCGCTCGACCAGCTCGGTGACAATCGCCGGATCGGTCTCGATCGGCGCCGGCGCGGACGCGCCGCCGGCCGGCGGTCCGGCGGGCGCCGCGTCGGGCACGGGCGTGATGAAGTCGCCGCGGTCCAGCACCGTTTCCAGAGCGTCCCGGATCAGCGGATCGGCGCGTCCGACGAGATCGAGGAATCCGGGGCGGACCGCCGCCGAAGCCAGCCGCGCGGTCGCGTCGACGAACAGCCGCCCGGCGGCCTCGTACATCGGCGCCATCGCCGTCAGCTGCCACATCGAGACGCCGAGGGGCCTCATCGCGTCGGTCATCATCTGCTGGTGGCCGACGGACAAGAAGACCTGGTTGCCCTGGTCACCGGTCTGCGGGACGGGGAACAGCGTCGTGATCGGCCGGCTCTGGACGATCTGGAAGTCGTCGTCGACCAGACACCACTCGATGTCCTGGGGGCGGCCGAAGTGCGCCTCGATCCGCCGACCGAGCCGCACGAGCCGGACGACCTGCTCGTCGGTCAGTGCGGGCTGCTCCTGCCGCTCCGGGTCGATCGCCACCTCCTGGGTCCCGCCGGTCGGCCGCGCCTGGACGGCGAGCTGCTTGGCAGCGATCGTCCTCGCGACGACTTCGCCGTCGCGCACCGTGAACACGTCGGGGTTCACCAGACCGGAGACCAGTGCCTCACCGAGGCCGAAGCCGGCGTCCACGGTGGCGACCTTCCGGTTGCCCGAGACGGGATCGGCCGTGAACAGGATGCCGGCCGCTTGCGAGAACACCATCTGCTGCACGACGACGGCCATGTGGATCTTGCGGTGGTCGAAGCCGTTCCGCAGCCGGTAGGTCACGGCTCGCTCGGTGAACAGCGAGGCCCAGCAGCGGCCGATGTGCTGGAGGATCGCCGTCGGGCCCACGATGTTGAGGTACGTGTCCTGCTGGCCCGCGAACGACGCCGTCGGCAGGTCCTCCGCCGTCGCACTGGACCGCACGGCGTACGCCGCGTGCTCGCCGAAACGCCCGACCGCGTCGGTCACCGCCGCCGCCAGCTCGCCGGGAACCGCCATCGCTTCGATGGCCTGACGGATCTCCGCGCTGAGGATGCGGATCCCGTCCCGGTCGTCCGCGGTCAGCCGCGACAGCGCGGCCAGCCGGTCGTCGATCGACGGCGCGTCGGCCAGCGTCCGCCGGAACGCCTCCGTCGTCACGCAGAACCCCGCCGGAACGCGAACGCCCTCGATCCGCGACAACTCGCCCAGGTGCGCACCCTTGCCCCCGGCAACAGCCGCTGACGACCGGTCGATCTCGTTCAGAGTCAGTACGTACACGCAGGGTCCCCATTCCACAGGTGATGGCATCGATCGACGATTGTGCGCCACCACCCGGGCCTTGCCGCAAGCCCACCAGTACGCTATAACCTGTAAATGCAGGGAGATCCGTCTCCCTGCATTCTGCTGTCGGGCTCCTGCCGTGCGTCGTGGCTCACCGGGGGAAAACCGCCTGGTAGTCCCGGCTGACGTGGTGGACCTTGCGGTAGCCCAGGGTCCCGAGCACCACCGCCGCGACCACAGCGGCGACGACACCGATCACCGTTCGCGCCGTGTGCCCCGCGCCCATCGCCTGACCGACCACCGCGGCCAGTACGCCGGTGACGACCGCGTCGACCACACCGACGATGAGCGGCGACCCCGACAGCCAGTGCGTGACGCCGACCCGGTTGCGAAAGGCGTAGGTCTGCATCAGGCCGGGCTTGTCGTCGTGATGACTCGCCACGAAGTACGGCTCCAGCTCCGGCGCCAGCTCGATGTAGGCGTGCCGCAGCCGGTTCATCCCGATCACCAGCCAGGCGTCCTCGACGTCCGCCTCGATCAGCCGGAAGAACGTGCCCAGCCCGATCAGCAGCACCACCGGCAGGATCAGCATCGCGAACGTCTGGAACCCCGAGCCGAAACCGGTCGCGTTCGCCACCAGCGACAGCGCGATGACCGCCGCCGACAGCACGGTCAGATACGTGCCGGTCCGGCTGAAGATCTCGCTCCACGTCATGCTGCGGGTGGCCAGCAGACTCCAGTGCTCGGTGACCAGGAACTGCACATGCGGGCTACCACTGACGTCGACACCGTCCATCGACACCGGCGGCCGCCCCGGCGGCTGCTGCCTCATCCGCTCTCCCCCTGTTCGCGTCGACCCTGTGGGAGCCGTTCACCGACGACCCAGCTCAGACCATACGCCGGTAACAGCCGGGAGAAGACTCTCCTTGCCTTTGCTTTCGGCCCCCATCACCGCTGCGATCGACCAGGGCGCCGGACCGGGAAATACACGCCGTATCGCTCGTCACGGATCTCGGCGAGCGGTACGAACCGCAGGGCGGTGGACTGACCGACGGTTCGGTAGGTGCCGGTCCGCCACCAGCTGTGGTGCCGTTCGCGATCAGGTGTCAGGAACGACGACGGGTCAGCCGGGTCGCCGGACAGCGTCGTCTCCACGTCGGTCAGGCCGGCCAGGACGATGGGGCCGTCGAGCACCGCCACGTGGTCCGGCCGATCGGGCAGCGCCACCGTGCTCAGCCCCGACGGGATCGTCAGCCGGATCTGTTGGCCGCTCCACACCTGCGACAACACGATCCAGCCGTCCAGGGCCTCGCCCCGGCAGCTCTTCCCGTCGATCTCCACGTCCGGCGATCCGGCGCACCACAGCGGCAGCCTCAGCCGGAGCTCGAAGGCGGTCGGCCGCTCGCACCGTACGCCGACGACGTAAACGCGTTGGTCGGGGCGCCGGGGCGGCAACGGCCGGGCGGCGAGTTCCTGGATTCCGGCCGCACCGTGCCAGGTCTGCCGCTGCCCGAGCGCGACACCGTGATCGGTGTCCGTGGCGATCGTCAGTTCGACCCGGCCACCGAACAGGTCCGGCCACGCGACAGTCGATTCGACGTACTGGCTGATCGAGATCCCGGCCTCGTCGACGTGGACAGCGGCCTCGTCGACCGACGCGTGCGCCTGCAGCAGCGTGCCGTGACAGCACCAGAAGTCCTGCGTCGGCCGTCCCCACTGTTTGCGGCTGCCAGGTTCGAGCGGCAGGAAGTACGCCGGCATGCCGGTGTCCGGGTGCTGCTGGGCCCAGATCCCGTTGACCAGGTTCCGTTCCCAGTGGTCGGCATAGCGCTGCTCGCCGGTCCACCGGAACAGCGTCGCGGCGAGCCGCATCAGGTTGTACACCAGGCAGTGCTCCTGGACCGCGTGCAGACGGGCCGACTGCCGTCCCGCCGGTTGCCAGACCTCACCGCAACTGCTGCCACCCGTGCAATAGGTTCCCCGCGCGTCCACCGCCGACTCCCAGAACGCCTCGACGATGTCCCGCCATCGCGCCTGCCCGGTGACCTCCCACAGCCGTGCGGCGCCGAGAACCTCGGCGACGTGGGTGTTGGCGTGCTTGTTGGTCAGTACGTCGACGCCGGCCAGCAGCGGCTCGAAGAATCGTCGTCGGTCGTACCGTTCGATCAGGTCCGCGGCGCGCTCGTCGCCGGTGTACGCGAGCAGGTCGGCCCAGCTCTCGAGCATGCCACCGGTCTCCCGGTCGAGCACGTCGTCCAGTTGCTCCCGGGACAGTCGGGCGGTCCACTCGTGAAACCACTCGGCGAACGCCGACGCGATCGCGAGGGCCTCCTCGTTGCCCGCGATCCGGTACTGGTCGAGCAGCCCCATCAACGTCTTGTGAACGACGTAGTGCGGCGCCCACACCTGGCCGCCGGCGACCAGGCGCTCGAAGGACGCGGGAGCGACGGATCCCACCCAGCGCCCGCCGTTGGCACGCTGGCAGGCTGCCAGTTCACCGACCACCACGGCAGCCCGCGCCGCCACCTCGCGGTCGTGCAGGCCGACCCGTGCCGCGGCGGACAACCAATGACCGAGCACATGACCACGCAGATCGGAAGTGATCGACTCCCAACCCCAGTGCCAGGACTCCGGACCGTCGGGCGACGTGGCGCCCACTGTGGTGCCCCACGACCCGGAGTAGCTCCACAGCCCCGCTTGGGCCCGGTACGGACGCAGGAGATTGTCCGGATCAAGGCTGCGCAGGTAGCGCGTGTTCAGCAACCAGCGGTCCTTGACCGGCCCCTCGGTCAGGGTCGTTCGTCCACCCGTCTCCCGCACGGTACGCAGCCGGCCCGCGACGGACTCGTTCACCAGCACTCATGCTCCGATCGACCCTCGCGCTGTCCGGGACCGGCCGGGATTCGGCCGGTCCCGGACGCGACTACTTCGGTACCTTGTCGTACGCCGTCTGCTGGATCTCGAGGTAGCGCTGGAGGCCGAGGCCCTCGAGGCCCTTGACGTAGGCGTCCCAGTCGCTGTCGATGTTCTTCGAGCCGGTGACGAACTGCAGGGAGTTCTGCTGGATGTAGTTCTCGAGGTTGGTCTGCAGAGTCGCCACCTCACTGGCCAGCGACGGGTCGATCCACACCTTCCAGAACGGGTAGATCTGCGCCTTGTCCTCCTTGCCGGCGTACAGCTTGGTGGCCTCGAACAGCTTGCGCTCATACCCAGGCTGCGACTGGATGTCGGTGTCGATCACCTCGGAGTTCCGGAACTTCGCGGTGTTGTTGTACTGCGCCAGCGCGCCCCACCCGGAGTTCCGCGGCTTCGAACCGGGCTTCAGCGGAATCTGCTTGAAGCTCGGCGTCAGCGACTTGTCGAGCGCCACGTCACCAGGACCGGGCTTGGTCCAGGCCTTGCCCTCGGAACCGAACTGCCCGTTCCGCTGGCCCTCGTCGGTGAAGATGTAGTCGAGCATCTTGATCGCCTGGATCTGCTCCTCCGGTGTGGCCTTCGACGTCAGGACGAACGTGGCGCCGGGAATGCTCGGGAAGACGTAGCTGGCGTAGTTCGCGCCACTCGGACCGGTCAGCGGCGGTACCGCGTTGTACTGCTTGTCCCGCCCGTCGGCCGAACCGACGGTGACGAAGATGCCCGAGTGCATGACGGTGCCCGCGCCGAGAATGACCGAGCCGCCGTGGTTGCCCTGCTGCTGCATCGCGTCCGGGTTCTGCGTGAAGGCGCCTTTGTCGATCAGGCCTTCTTTGTAGAGCGAGTTGATGTACCGCAGGCCTTCGCGCCAGCCGTCCTTGTTCGCCTGGAGGTCGACCTTGCCGTCGTTGAGAACCAGTGTGGTGTTGTTGCCGCCACTGTTGTTCTGCCCTTGTGGGTCGTAGATGAAGGCGTTCATGAGATACGGGAGGAGGCTGTCGCGGACGTTCGCGCTGAGCGGGATCTCGTCGGCCTTGCCGTTGCCGTTCGGGTCCTGGGTCTTGAACGCCTGGAGCACCTTGCGCAGGTCCTCGGTGGTCTTCGGCTGCTCGAGCCCCAGCTTCTTCAGCCACGCCGAGTTCATCCACAGCTTGTTCGGGTACGAACAGTGGAAGCAGTCCACCCACTGCGGCATCCCGTAGATCTTTCCGTCCGGCGCGGTCGCCATCGCCTTCCACTCCGGCGTGGAGTCCAGCGCCTTCTTGATGTTCGGCGCGTACTGGTCGATCAGCTGGTTCAGCGGTACGACGACACCCTGATTTCCCAGCTTCAGCAGGTCCGCCGTCGAGAACTGGTCGACCCAGGGGATGAGCAGGTACAGATCGGGATAGTCGCCGCTGGCCAGCGAGATCTGCCGCTTTTCCTTGGCGGGGCCGCCGTCGTACGTGGTGGTCTGCCACTTGACGGTGATGTTGAGCTTCTGCTTCACCAGCTTGGTGAAATCGTTGGTCGCCAGGTTCGTATCGGCCGACTGCGGTGCGAACACATCGAGGGTGACCGCGGGATTCCCGGTGATGGTCGGCAGCGGCTTGCTCTGTGGGTCCTCGGAGTCGCCACCGCTACAGGCCGCGAGTACAAGGGCCAGGGCGGTCACGCCGGCGATCGCGGCATACCTGGGCTTTCTGAGCTGTACAGACATAAGTCCCTCACAGGGGTCGAGGTGATGCGGAGGATCAGCCCTTCACGGCGCCGATCATGATTCCCTTGGTGAAGTAGCGCGCGACGAACGGATAGATGAGCAGCACCGGCACGCTGGCCACGACGATCAGCGAGTACTTGAGCAGATCGGCCAGTTGCTGGCGCTGCAGGACAACAGACGCGTCGACGGCCCCGCCGCCGGTCGTGTTGAGGATCAGGATGTTGCGCAGGACGAGCTGCAGCGGGAACAGATCCGGGCTCTTCAGGTAGATCAGGGCGTCGAAGTAGGAGTTCCACTGCATGATCGCGTACATCAGCGCGACCACCGCGATCATCGGTTTGGCCAGCGGGATCACCACCGACCACAGGAACCGCAGATCGCCGCAGCCGTCGAGCTGGGCGGCCTCGACCAGTTCGTCGGGAATCGTGGTCCGCAGGTAGGTCCGGGCGATGATGACCTGCCAGACGCCGATCGCCTGGGGGATGATCAGCGCCCACCGGGTGTCGAGCAGGCCGGCCGACTGGACCACCAGGTACGTCGGGATCAGGCCGCCGGTGAACAGCATCGTGAACAGGATCGCGGTCATCACCACGTTGCGGCCGACCAGCGTCCGGCGCGACATCGGGTAGGCGATCGCGAGCGTCATCGTGACGCTGACGATCGTGCCGGCGACGGTGTAGAACAACGAGTTCAGGTACCCCTGGACGATCTGCGGGTTCTGGAACACCGCGTGGTACCCGCGCAGCGAGAACTCCACCGGCCAGAACAGCACCCGGCCGGACGACACCGCCTCAGGGCTGCTGAACGAGCTCGCCAGGATGTACAGCAGCGGTGCCAGGACCACCACCAGGAACACCGTCAGCAGCAGATAGACACAGAACAGGAAGATGCGGTCCGTGCGCGGCTCGCGGATCCGGCGAGCCCGCTCCGCGCGGCGCTCGGCCCTCTTGCCCAGCACCGTCGTGGTCCCACTGCGAGCGCTCATGACCATAGTCCGTTTCCGGTGATCCGCTTGGCCACGACGTTGACCGCCAGCAGCAGGACAAGGTTGATCACCGAGTTGAAGAGCCCGACCGCGGTGGCCATGCTGAAGTCCGCGTTCAGCAGACCCGTCTTGTAGACGTAGGTCGCGATGATTTCCGACTGGCTCAGGTTGAGTGGATTCTGGAACAGGAAGGCCTTCTCGAAGCCGATCGCCATGATGTTGCCGACAGCAAGCACAAGGATGATCACCGCCGTCGGCATGATGCCCGGCAGGTCGACGTGCCGGATCCGCTGCAGCCGGCTGGCACCGTCGATCCGGGCCGACTCGTGCAGGGCGGGATCGATCCCGGCCAGCGCGGCCAGGTAGATGACCGCGGAGTACCCGGTGGTCTGCCAGACGTCGGACCAGACGTAGATGTGGCGGAAGTAGTCCGGCTCCCCGAGGAAGTCGATCGCCGGCACCCCGAAGAATCCCAGGCCCTCGTTGACGATGCCGAGCCGCGGCGACAGCACCAGGATCGTCATCGACACGACCACAACGGTCGAGATGAAGTACGGCGCGTACGTCACCAGCTGCACGCTCCGCTTGAACAGGCCGTTGCGGATCTCGTTCAGCGCCAGCGCCAGGATGATCGCGATCGGGAAACTCGCCGCCACCGTGTAGACCGAGAGCAGGAAGGTGTTCTTCACCAGAGTCCAGAACACCGGGTTCTGGAAGAACAGCTCGAAGTTCCTCCAGCCGATCCACGGGCTGCCCCAGATGCCCTTGGTCACGTTGAAGTTCTTGAACGCCAGCACGGCGTTCGCCATCGGGATGTACTTGAAGACGCCGAACCAGATCAGCGGTACGACCATCAGCAGGTAGAGCGTCCAGTGCCGCTGGAAGCTGCGCCGCAGCCCTTTGATGCCCGGGCGTTCCCGGCGCCGTCGCCGCGGCCGGACCGGTTCCTCGCCGGCCGGGGGCCGGACAGTGGTCAGGGTAGCCATCAGATCTCCTCGTCCGTGCCGGCGGTCACGTCGAACTCACCCGGTGCCCGGCATCCGCGGTCAGCCGGACCGTCACCCGGTCGTCGCCGCGGCGTACCACGCGTTCCTGGTCCCGATCGGCCGTCAGCACCGCCTCGACGCCGTACGGCGACCAGGTGAGGTCGACGGTGACGCCTCCGCGCGCCCGCAGACCGGTCACCCGGCCGCTCGGCCACTGCACCGGCAGCGCGGGCAGCAGCTCGATCTCCCCGGTGTGGCTCTGCAGCAACATCTCCGCGATGCCCGCGGTCGCGCCGAAGTTGCCATCGATCTGGAACGGCGGGTGGGCGCAGAACAGGTTCGGGTACACGCCCGCGCCACTGCCGGGCCGGCCGGTCGCGGAGTCGTCGGCGGGTCTGAGGAACACCTTGACCAGTCGGTGAGCCGCTTCGGCATCGCGCAACCGTGCGCGCAGGTTGATTTTCCACGCCAGCGACCAGCCCGTGGCCTCGTCCCCTCGCAGGTCCAGCGTCCGGGTGGCCGCGGCGGCCAGGTCCGGTGTTCCATCGGGCGTGATCGCGTCGCCGGGGTGAAGTCCGATCAGGTGGGACATGTGACGGTGGTGCGGGTCCTCCTCCGGCAGGTCAGCGGCCCACTCCTGGAGTTGTCCGCGGGCACCGATCGGAGGATCAGGCAACCGTTTGCGGGCAGTGGACAGCTCGGCGACGAGTGGATCGACGACGTCGAGCAGCTCCGCGGCCTGCTCGACCCGCTGGAAGAGGTCGGCGATGAGCGCCAGGTCCATCGTGGCCGACTCGGTGACCGAAGCGGGCCGGCCGTCCGGGGCGATGTAGTCGTTCTCCGGCGACGTCGACGGCGCCGTACCGAGGCTGCCGTCGGGCAGCTCGACCAGCCAGTCCAGGCAGAACTCGGCCGCTCCGCGCAGCGTCCGCCACGACCGGCCGAGGAACTCCAGATCGCCGGTGAACGCGTAGTGGTCCCACAGGTGGCGGCTCAGCCAGGCACCGGCCATCGGCCAGTTCGACCAACGCGGGTCTCCCTCGACCGGGAGCGACCAGCACCAGGCGTCGGCGTTGTGGTGCGCGGTCCAGCCACCGCACCCGTAGCGCTCGCGAGCGGTCTGGCGACCGGCCTGCGCGAGCTCGCCGATGTACCGCAGCAGCGGCTCGTGACACTGCGACAAGTTGGTGGTCTCGGCCGGCCAGTAGTTCATCTCGGTGTTGATGTTGATCGTGAAGTTCGAACTCCACGGCGGCCGCAGGATGTCGTTCCAGATGCCCTGCAACGTGGTCGGCAGACCGCCGGGCCGCGAGCTCGCGACCATCAGGTAGCGGCCGTAGTTGAACACCAGCGCGGCCAAGGCGGGATCCTCGGCGTCGACCGCTCGCGCGACCCGCTGATCGGTCGGCAGCTCCGACAGCTCCGCCGGCCCGGCCAGCTCGAGCGAGCCGCGACGGAACAGCCGCCGGTGGTCCTCTTGGTGAGCAGCTTCGAGTACGCCGTAGTCGCGGTCGATGGACGCGAGCACGACCTGGTCCGCGGCGAGCAGGCACTCTTCGGCGGTCCGCGTCGGCGCCGCGAACGGACCGTCGTACCCGGTCGCCGTCGACAGCAGCACCGTGACTTCGCTGGCCCCGTCGACGACCAGCTCGGACTCGCTCGCCCCGAGTTCGCCATCGCTGGTCACCCGCAGAGCGACCGCGGCCGCCATCCCCCGATCGGCACCGTCGGAGTACCGGACCGGCTCCGGTACGTCGCGGTGCGGTGGCGCGACGTCCGCCGGCGCCTGCAGCAACAAACCGAGTCCGCCCTCCACTGCTCGAGGCCGCGACTGCAACTGCGAGGCGAGCCTGCACGTCAGTCCCAGTACGGGCTCCGACGCGGTCGTCCGATGAACCAGTACGCCGTCCGGCGCGCTGACGAACGTCTCCTGCCGGATCACCACTCCCCCGACCTCGTACTGCGACCAGGCCACCGCGGCGTCGAGATCCAGTTCGCGCCGGTACGACGTGACGTCACCGGCCGCCGGCACGACGCCATCTATGCGCGTCTCCAGCAGCAGATCGCCCAGCGGCAGATAGGCCTGGCAGTAGCCGGAGTGGAATCCGCGGGCCAACTCGTGCGCCCTGCGCAGGTCACCCGCCCGCATCGCGTCCCGTACCGCCTGCACAGCCTCACCGCCGGTCGCACCGAGCGGAGTCGCGAGCAACCGCGCCGTCTCCGGGCCGCCCGACCACAGCGTTTCGTCGTTCAGTCCGATCCGATCGCTGCCGACGCCGCCGAAACACATCGCGCCGATCCGGCCGTTGCCGAGCGGCAGCGCTTCCAGCCACGAGGCCGCAGGCCGGTCGTACCACAACCGCTGCGTGCCGACGCGGTCCGAGCTCACCAGGTTGCCCATACCGAAACCCTCCGTCTTGGCGACGAGGTATTGATCCCATGATTTTCCCGGATCGTAGCGCTCGGTCTCTCCTTGGTCCATACTGAACGACACTTGGATTGAGCAAAGATCCCATCTATTACTGAGCTGAGGGCCCGCCATGCCACACATCACCTCGGTCGAGGTCGTTGACGTCCGCTTCCCCACCTCGCTGAACAGCGACGGATCCGACGCGATGAACAAGGACGGCGATCACTCGGCGGCCTACGTCGTCCTGCACACCGACGACCCGGCGCTGTCCGGGCACGGCTTCACCTTCACGATCGGACGCGGTAACGACCTGTGCGTGGCCGCGGCCGTGCAACGCGCACGCCCCTTGATCGGCCGGGACGTCGACGAACTGTGCGAAAACCTCGGCGGGACCTACCGGGAACTGCAGTCGGACAGCCAGCTGCGATGGCTCGGCCCGGACAAGGGGATCATCCACCTCGCCCTGGCCGCGGTGATGAACGCAGTCTGGGACCTCGCCGCCCGGCGGGCCGGCGTACCGCTGTGGCGGATGCTGTCCGACATGTCACCGGAGGAGCTGGTCGACGCCGCGGATCTGCGCTACCTGAGCGACGTACTGACGCCCGAGCAGGCCGTCACCCTGCTCGACCGCCAACTTGGGGGCCGAAAGCAACGAATCGAAGAGCTCGCGGAGTCCGGCTATCCCTGCTACACCACCTCGGCGGGCTGGCTCGGGTACTCCGACGACAAGCTGCGCAGGCTGTCCGAGGAAGCCGTTGCCGCGGGCTACAAACACGTCAAGCTCAAGGTGGGCGCCGTTCTGGACGACGACATCCGGCGGTGCGGGATCGCGCGCGAGGTCCTGGGCCCCGACGGCCACCTGATGATCGACGCGAACCAGGTGTGGGACGTGCCGGAGGCGATCGAGTGGGTGAAGGCGCTGGCCGAGTTCGAGCCGTTGTGGATCGAGGAGCCGACCAGCCCGGACGACATCCTCGGCCACGCCGCGATCCGCAAGGCCATCGCACCCATCGGTGTCGCCACCGGCGAGCACGGGATGAACCGCGTGCTGTTCAAGCAGTTGTTCCAGGCGGGCGCCATCGACTACTGCCAGCTCGATGCGGCCCGTCTCGGCAGCGTCAACGAGGTGCTCGCGGTCTACCTGCTCGCCGCGTCGTTCGACGTACCGGTCTGCCCGCACGCCGGCGGGGTGGGCCTGTGCGAGCTGGTCCAGCACCTCGCGGTCTTCGACTACGTCGCGGTGTCCGGCAGCCTCGACCGCCGGGTCACCGAGTACGTCGACCACCTGCACGAGCACTTCGTCGATCCGTGTGTGGTCCGCGACGGTGCATACGTGCTGCCGACCGCGCCGGGCTACAGTGCCGAGATGCACAGGCAGTCACTTCAGACCTACCGGTTTCCGGGCGGCACCTACTGGGCTGAGCGCGCGGAACGGGATCCGCTCCCGTGACCGCCAAGCCGGCCGAGAGGGCGCGCAAACCCGGCGTCTCGCAGACCGACGTCGTGGTGCAGAGCGTCCGGCAGATGATCATCGACGGCCGGCTGCGCTCGGGCGACCGGCTGCCGATCGAGAAGGAGCTCGCGGCGGCGCTGGGCGTGTCCCGGAACGCCCTGCGCGAAGGGGTTCGCGCGCTGTCGATGATGGGCGTCCTGGAGACCCGGCAAGGTGACGGCACCTACGTCACCACGCTGGACCCGTCGATGCTGCTGGCCCCGATGGGCTTCGTCGTCGACCTGCAGGACGGCACCGGCACGCACCACCTGCACGCCGTCCGGCGGATGCTGGAGACCGAGGCCGCCGCCTCCGCGGCGCGGCAGATCGGGCCGGCCGAGCTCGACGCGGCCGCCGAGCTGCTGCGCCTCAACGAGGCCGAACTGCGCCGGGCGGACCCGAACCACGAAGCCGTGATCGAGAACGACATCGCCTTCCACGCGATCATCGCCGACGCGGCCCGCAATCCCGTCCTGGCGGCGCTGATCAACGCGCTCGGTGGACGCACGATGCGCGACCGGCTGCGACGCTCGATCACCCAGCCCGGCGCCGACGAGACCGCTCACCGCGAACACCTCTCGATCCTGGCCGCACTCACCACCCACGATCCGGATCGGGCCCGCACCCGGATGGCGGCCCACCTGTTCACGGTGGAGGACTACCTGCTCGAGACCCAACGACGTGCACCCGACCCCGAAACGGAACCGGTGGATGAACTCACTGCGCTGGAGCACTCCTGACCTGTCCCTGACCTTCACCCTCGACGACGGCCCGGTGCGGTTGGTCGCCGTACACTGCGGCGCCGACCCCGGGACCGCTGATCCTGATCTTGGTCAGCCGCTGGTCGAGGCCTCTGCCGTCGGTCACGGCCTCGCGCCGAGTACCTACCGGCATGTCGACACCGTGCTCGGAGCGCGGTTGCGGTATGTGAGCCACGACGAGTCCGAGGCAACGCTGCGCATCGTCCAGGAGGACGCCGAGACAGGGCTACGCGTCGTCAGCGTCTTCGAGGCCGGCGCCGGCGTGCGGGCCTGGTCCGAAGCGTCGATGACGGGTCCCGGCGCGCTCGAGCTCACCTTCTTGTCGTCGCTGGTCGTCGGCCTCGCGTCGGTCGACGCCGACCTGCACTGCGCGGCGAACAGCTGGATGGCCGAAAGCCGATGGTCGGTCCGATCGTTGCGCGCCGAGGCGCTGGCGTCGATCGTCAGCGAGGGACATCGGCACGTCGCGAGGAGTCGGCACGCAGTGACCAGCGTCGGCTCGTGGTCCAGCGGCGAATGGCTGCCGGTCGGCGTACTGGTCGACCGGGAGACGCCGTCCGCGCTCGGCTGGCAGATCGAGCACAACGGGCCGTGGCACTACGAGCTCGGCGAGACCAGGCGCGGCGGTTACCTGCTGCTGAGCGGGCCGACCGATCAGGAGCACCAGTGGAGTGCCGAGGTCACCGCCGACAGGCCGTTCACCACCGTGCCGGTCTCGCTGGTGGCCGGGTCGGACCGGGACAGTGTGTTCGCGGCGCTCACCCGCCAGCGCCGCGCCGTACGACGCCGTCGGCCGATCGACGACCGAATGCCGGTGATCTTCAACGACTACATGAACACCCTGCTGGGTGATCCGACCACCGACAAGCTCCTGCCGTTGATCGACGCCGCCGCGGACGTCGGCGCGGACTACTTCTGCATCGACGCCGGCTGGTACGCCGAGGGCGACTGGTGGAACACCGTCGGCGCCTGGCGCCCGTCGACGACCCGCTTCCCGAACGGGCTGGCCGAAGTCCTGGAGAGGATCCACTCGCGGGGCATGGTGCCCGGCCTCTGGCTCGAGCCCGAAGTGATCGGAGTCCGCTCCCCTGTCGCCCAGGACCTGCCGGACGACGCCTTCCTCACCCGCCGCGGCATCCGCGTGGCCGAGTCCGGGCGGTACCTGCTCGACCTGCGCAACGCGGCGGCCCGCGAGCACCTCGACGCCACGGTCGACCGCTTGGTCCGCGAGTTCGGCGTCGGGTTCTTCAAGTTCGACAACAACACGATGACCGGCCCGGGCACCGACAAGGGCGGGACCTCGCTCGGCCACGGACTGCTGGAGCACAACCGCGCGCTGCTCGACTGGCTGGACGACGTCCAGGCTCGGCATCCGGAGCTGCTGATCGAGAACTGTGCCTCCGGCGCGATGCGAATGGACTACGCGATGCTGTCCCGTCTGCATCTCCAGTCGACGTCGGACCAGGAGCATCCGTTGCTCTACGCACCGATCACGGCCGCGGCACCCGCCGCCGTACTCCCGGAGCAGGCCGGCCACTGGGCGTACCCGATCGGCGGCAGCACCCGCGAGCAGTTCACCTTCGCGCTCGTCAACGGCATCCCCGGCAGGCTCTACCTGTCCGGACACCTCAACCGGATGGACGAGGCCGAGCTCGACCTCGTCCGTGCCGCACTCGCCGCCCACCGAGCGATCCTCAAGGACCTCGACTCGCTCGAGCCCGCTTGGCCCCTCGGCCTTCCCGCGTGGGACGACGAGTGGATCGCCTTGTGCCTCAACGGCCCAGCCGCGTCGTACCTGACCGTCTGGCACCGCGCTCCCGGACCGTCCACGATCACCCTCCCGCTCCCCCAGGCGGACCTCGAACCCCACTTCCCCACCGACCTCGCCGGCTGGACGTGCACGCGGACCGGCGACTCCCTCACCATCACCACCGACATTCCCGAGCCCTCCGCCCGCGTCTTCCGGCTGACTCCCGTCACTGGTCGCGGGTGACGCTGACCGACTCGACGTCGATGGTGATCGGCGCGAACTCCTGGTTCGCGACGTTGCCGTCGTCGCGCAGGTGCACCAGTCGCAAGGTGTAGAACAGGAAGCCGTCGAACACCTTCGGGTTGTGCGTGTAGTGCGCGATCGGACTACCGGTCACGTCGGGCTGGTAGTCCATCCGCCGCTGGCGGAAGGTCTCGTCGTAGTAGAAGACCTGGTCGGGGTTGTGGTTGGCGATCGAGTCCGGGAACCTGACCGCCAGCCGGCGCCAGGTCTGCCCGGCCTCGGTCCACGGAGCGATCTCCTCCGTCGTCACCTCCGGATGCGCGAACACGAACGGCGCGGTCAGGTAGTTCCAGGTGGCCGCGCTGGTGAAGTACGCGACCTGGACGGCGTCCCACGGAGTCTCGTTCTCGTACGCCGGGAACGTCGCCCGCGGGTTGTCCCGTCCGTCGACCAGCCGGTCGCCGTCCCGGATCTCGACCCGCTCGGGCGATCCGGCGGCGACCTCCAGCGACGAGATCCGGCCGGGTCCGGTGAACGGCTCGAACGTGATGAACTCGCGGCGCGGATCGAGCTGCACGGTCTGGTCGGCGTACACCTCCGGCCAGCCCTTCCAGCCCCAGAACGGGCCACCCAGAGACAGTTGGGCGGTCACCTGGTTCACCTGGGACCACTGGTCCAGGCCACCGTGCGACTCCAGTACACGCGCGAGCAGATCGTTCATGGTCTTCACGTCCTCGGGTGAGTTGCTTGACAGCGGGTCGTGCGGGATTCGGGCATCAGGAGTTTTCGACGTCGGCGAAGGCGATCCGGACGCCGCCAGTCGCCAGCTCGAACACGCTTGGAAAGAGCTCGGCGGCTTCCGGGGTCGTGACCGCGTCGCTGGCGGCGCCGTAGCCGGTGAAGTACAGATCCACCAGCCGGTACGCCGGGGTCGGCGAGCCGTCCTCCTTGGGCCAGACCCGCGACGCCTCGACCCGCTGCACGCCGGGAAGCTTGCTCGCCCGGGCGAGCAGGTCGGCGTACCCGGCTTCGAAGGACTCGGAATCGGCGGGATTGTCGAAGATGAAGGCGATCTTCGTGGGCCGGTCGGCCGGCTCCTGGACGGAGTCGGGATAGACGAGCTTCTGATCGCGCGACAAGGCTGCTTTCGCGCGTCGCGTCGGCTCGTCGACCAGGACCTCCGGCGTACCGGACTCGACCGCTTCCAAAGCGGCGACCGCGACGGCCGAGGCGGGGATCTTGGTGAGGTCGAGCGCGGCGACCAGGTCGGTGTCCACGAATCCGGCGTGCACACCGACGACCGCCGTGCCCTGGCCGGCCAGTTCCAGCCGCAGTGCGTTGCTCAGCGACCACGCGGCCGCCTTCGACGCGGAGTACGTCGCGAGGTGGTCCGCGGTCAGGAACGAGAGCATCGACAGCATGTTCACGATCGCGCCGCCGCCGTTGGTGCGCAGGACCGGTGCGAACGCCCGGCTGACCACCAGCGGGCCGAAGTAGTTGGCCTCCAGCTCGGCGCGCGCCGCGGTGATCGCGTCCGGATCCAGGGCCGCCGTACCGTGTCCGATTCCGGCGTTGTTGATGACCAGATCGACATCGGGCAGTTCACCGGCCAGCGCGACCACCCGGTCGTGGTCGGTGACGTCGAGCTGCACCGCGACCACCCGGTCCTGCTCGGGCACGGTGCTGCGGTCCCGGGCGGCGGCGTAGACCTTCGCCGCCCCGCGGGCCAGCAACTCGTCCACGAACGCGAGCCCGATACCGCGGTTCGCGCCGGTGACCAGTGCGACGGATCCTTCGATGTTCATGACGCCTCCACAGGCACTCGCTGATCGAGGCTCTCGCCCCGGTCAACGGTGCCAGCGCCGGACCCTGGTCGCGCCCGTCGAAACAACTGGCCTGCTCCCTGGTGCTACGGCGCCGGGCTAGATCCGCGGGCTGATCCACCCGCTGCCGGAGCGCGCGGCCCGGAGCTGCCGGCGAGACGTCACGCCGAGTTTGATGAACACCTTGCGCAGGTGCCACTCAACGGTCCGTGGGCTGAGGAACAGTTCGGCGCCGATCTCGGGATTCGTGCGCCCGACGACGGCAAGACCGGCGATCTGCGCCTCCTGGGCGGTGAGCGCTTCCGCCGACACGGTCCGGGTGCGGACCCGCTGGCCGGTCGCCACGAGTTCACGGCGGGCCCGCTCGGCGAAGGCCGCGATGCCCATCCTGCTGAGCGCCTCGTAGGCATGATTGAGCTGGACGCGGGCGTCGACCCGCCGGTTCTCGCGGCGAAGCCACTCTCCGTAGAGCAGTTGCGTCCGCGCCAGCGCGGCGTGACTCCGTGTCCGCCCGAGCTGGACTGTCGCCTCCAGGTAGTGGTTCTCGGCCTCGCTGCCCTCGCTCAGCAGCGCCTGCGAGCGGGCCGCGATGCCAGCGGCCAGTGGCGTACCGGCGGCGTCGGTCCGGACGAGCAGCTGCTCGAGTGCGTCGGTCGCGAGGTCGGGCCGATCGCAGCGCGCGGCTGCTTCGATCAGCTCGGGCAGTGCCCAGACCGAGGCGAGCAGCTCGTCGTGCGATGTCGCGCTCGAGGCCGCGCTCAACGCCTCGTCGTAATGGCCATTGCCGTTGTGCAACACAGCGCGCGCGTACTCGCTGAACGTGAGCACCACGCCCTCCTCGCGCTTCGTCGCCTCGGCCTCATGGGCCCGCATCAGAGCCGCTGCCGGTGCCTCGTCGCCGCGCCAACCAGCCAGCACGAGCCAGCCGAACAGGATCGCCGGGGTCGCGGTCGCGGCGCAGATCGCATCGGCTTCCTCCAGCGCCGCCTGCGCTGCGTCCAGCTCGCCGCCGAAGATCCGCAAGGTGGACAACGAGTGCAGAGCCAGCGGCAGCACGCTCAGCGCTCCGCTGCTGCGGACGATCTGCACATTGCGCGGCGCGATCGCATGCCAGATCTCGTCGTCGAAGAGATCGGGCGCGACCCGGCGCACCGACCAGGGCCAGCGCACGTCGCGCCCGCCACCACCGTCGTCGTCCCGCACCGCCCGCAGTGCTCGCTTCAGCGGTACGGCGCCGGCGGCGTAGCCGTCGGTGAAGCGAACGGCCAACCCGTCGAGCAACAGATCCACGGCGCGCGGAGTCCCCGTTGCGGGCGGAGCCAGCCGAGCCGCTTCAGCAGCAACCTTCAGTACGCCGTCGCCGAACCGGCCGGCGATGCTCGCCGCGCGCAGCGCCTCCGCGTAGGTTTCCCGGGCGAGCTCGGGGTCGAGCGGCTCCAGGCGCTTGGCCGCGTCGAGCAAGAGCGGAACGGCACTGATGCCGCGGCGCAGATCGAGGGCGACCTGGCCGTACAGGCGTTGCAGCATGGCGGCGTCGAACGCGTCGAGCGGACCGGCAGCGGCGATCGCGAGCAGCGACATGGCAGGCTCCGGCGCTCCGGACAGTTGCTTCGCCCGCGCTGCCGCGAGGGCTCGCCGCGCTCGTCGGCCGGGCTCGGGCGTCAGCCTGGCGGCGTACTCGAGAAAGGCGGCCGCGGCGGCGAGTCCGCCGCGTGCCTGTGCTCGTCCAGCGGACCGCTCGAGCTCGGCGGCGACGTCCTCGTCGGCCACGAGCGTTCCGTGGGCGCGGTGCCACGCCCGCCGGTCGGGATCGGCGGTGGCATCGGTGGCCGAGGCCAGCGCCCGGTGCGCGCCGCGCCGTTCCTCCGCGGACGCCGTCCGGTAGACGGCCGAGCGCAGCAGCGAATGCCGAAAGGCCGTCCGCGCGCCGATCTCGATCAAGCCCTCGGCCTCCGCCGGGTTCATCGCGGTGAGTGGGATGCCGAGTTCGGTCGCCGCGCGGACGAGCAGCGTGGGGTCGCCTGTCGGTTCGGCCGCCGCGAGCAGCAAGAACTGCCGGGTGGCTGCGGGCAACCGGCCGACCCGCGCACCGAATCCGCGCTCCAGCCGGCCGGCCACGGTGGGCCCGCTCGGCAGGCCGAACCCGCCGGCGAGGTTCGGCGACTCGAGCAGTGCCAGCGGGTTGCCGCGCGACTCGTCGAGGATGCGGTCACGGACACGCTCGTCGAGGGGTCCGGTGATCACCGAGGCGAGCACCTCCCGCGCCGGCGTGTCCGCCAGCCCCGGCAGCAGCAACGCCGGGAGCTGAGCCAGCTCGTCGAGGTCGGCCGTGTCGCGCTCGGAGAACAGCAGCACGACCGACTCGGCCTTCAGGCGCCGTGCCACGAACGCGAGAACCTGCACCGACGAGTCGTCGAGCCACTGGACGTCGTCGACGAGACACAGCAGCGGCGCCTTCTCCGCGACGTTCGACAGCAAGGTGAGCACCGCGAGTCCGACGAGGAACCGGTCAGGCCGGTCTCCGGCGCTCAGGCCGAATGCTGTGGACAGGGCGTGGTGCTGCGGCGCGGGAAGCCGATCGGCGCCGGTCAGCAGCGAGGCACACAGCTGCTGGAGGCCGGCGTACGGGAGCTCCATCTCGGACTCCACGCCGGCCGCGCGGACGATCTTCCAGCCCTCGGCCTGCGCGCCGGCGTACTCGATCAGGGCGGTCTTGCCCACTCCGGGTTCGCCTCGGACCACCAGCACAGCGCTTCGGCCCGCTCGGCCCTCGGCGAGCAGGTGATCCAACCGGGCACACTCCTCGCCGCGCCCGCGCAGCAAACTAGCCGCCCGAAATCATCGCGACGATCCGCACTTCGTCGGCGTCCACCAGCGGACACGCGAGTCCACCGCGCTCGCGCGCGTCGGTCCCGCCGACGTACACGTTGAGGTAGCGGTTGATGTCTCCCGCGTCGTCGAGGATGAGGTCGGCGACCGGCAGCGCCCGCAGCGCCTGGCCGACGGTCGCGGCGTCCAGCTCGAAGCGCCGCTGTCCCCCGGCCTGCGCGCCGAGCAGGCTGGGCAGGACTACGACGGCCATGGGACGACCTCCACGGACAGAATCGGGGGAAGATGCCGGACGGCCTCGACCCACTGGTTGTCGCCGGTGAGCGCGAAGACAGAACCACTCTGCGTGCCGAAGTAGTACGACTCGGCGTCGGAGGCCGAGGCCTCGCGAAGCACCGCCGTCCAGGCCGCGGCCGGCAGGCCGTCGGAGAACAGCGACCAGGACCGGCCCGCGTCGTCGGTGCGGTAGACGCCCAGCCTGGCGTCCGAGGTGGAGTGGTACTCGTAGCCCTTCTCCGGGATCACCAGCGCCACGTCCGGGTCGGCGGGATCCAGCATGATCGGGAAGCCGAACACGCTCGGCAAGCCGTTGCCGTCGACCCGCTCCCACGACTCCGCGCTGTCGTCTGAGCGGTAGACGCCACAGTGGCTCTGCTGCCACAACCGCTCGGGCCGACTCGGGTGCACGAGCAGTTTGTGCACGCACTGCCCGACCTCGGGATAGAGCTCGGCCAGCATGTCGATCTCGACGTTCTTGTTCAGCGGCATCCAACTGGCGCCGCCGTCGTCGGTCCGGAACGTGCCGGCGGCGGAGATGGCGACGTACATCCGGTCGGGGTCGCCCGGGTCGAGCTGAATGGAGTGGCAACACATCCCGCCAGCACCCGGAGCCCACTGGTCGCGCGTCGGGTGGTTGAGGAGGCCTTCGTTGGCCCGCCAGCTGTGTCCACCGTCCAGTGAGGTCAGCAGCACCCCGGGGTCTCCGCCGAGATAGAGCGTCTCCGGCTCCTCGGGACGGCCTGGTTCGATGTGCCACACCGCGTTGAGCGTCAACTTCGATGTCGCCGGCAAGGGGATCAGCGTCGAGCGATGCCATTCCTGGCCGCCGTCGATGGATCGCTGGACGGTGGGGCCGTAGACGATGTGGTTCGCCGCCGCGTAGCAGGTGCCGTCGCGTGGGTCGACGGTCGCGTGGTACACCGCCCACCCTTCGAGCAGCGGACCGGCGATTCGCCACTCGCGGCGCTGGTGATCTCCGGCGAGCAGGAACAGACCCTTCCGGGTTCCGACCAACACCCGGACGCCTGCTGTGCCGCAGTCGCTCAGGTTCCGTTCGAGGTCTTGCCTGGTCATCGCAGCACCGCCCTGGCTCAGGCTAGGCCGCTGGTGAGGTCCTGACAAGGACAACGACTACGGACTCGGCCGCCCGGTCACGCGGTTTCGGGGGTGCGCTTCTTGTCGAGGCGTTCGCGGTTCGGCCATCGGACGTCGTACGCCCAGCCGAAGCGTTCGAACCATTTGATCAGCCGGGCGTTGATGTCGACCTGGCCTTTCAGGACGCCGTGCCGCGCGCAGGTGGGGTCGGCGTGGTGCAGGTTGTGCCACGACTCGCCCTGGCTCAAGATCGCCAGCCACCACACGTTTCCGGCCCGGTCGCGGGACGCGAACGGTTTGCCACCGGTGACATGACAGATCGAGTTGATCGAGAACGTCACGTGGTGCATCAGGGCGATCCGGACCAGCGTGCCCCAGAAGAACCCGGTGGCGGCACCGTGCCACGACCGGTCCCACAGGCCACCGATCACCGCGGGCGCGAGCAACGAGATCGCCGCCCAGACCCGGAACTGCCGCGAGATCGCCGCCACGTCGCGGTCCTTCAGCAGGTCCGGTGCGTAGTGCTTCGGATCGGCGCGGTCCTTGCCCCACAGCACCCAGCCGACATGGGCGAAAACGAAGCCTTTGGTCACCGCCCAGGCGTTGGTGCCGTAACGCCACGGCGAATGCGGGTCGCCGTCCCGGTCGGAGAACTTGTGGTGCTTGCGGTGGTCGGCGACCCAGCGGATCACCGGTCCTTCGAGCGCCATACTGCCGGCGACGGCCAGGGCCACCTTCAGCCCGCGCTTGGGCTTGAAGGAGCCGTGCGTGAAGCCGCGGTGATAGCCGACGCCGATCCCGGTGGTGGTGAGCACGTAGAACACGACCAGTAGCACGACGTCACGCCAGCCGATCCACCCGCCCCACGCGACGTAGATCCCGGGCAGCAGCGCGAGCGTGGGCACGACGATGAAAACCCAGATCAACCCGCGCTCGAGCCTGCCGCCGGTGGCTTGGAACTCCTCCGGCGGCGCTTCGTCGATCTCTGGTGCTGATGTCACTGTCCACTCCCGGGATGCTGGCGGCGGTACTCAATAGGTGCCCCAGCGCCCGCGGGTTTACTCGCACCGGCTCACTCGGCCGCCGTGCGACGTTCCCTCGTACGGGGGAAAGACATCACTCGTGCGAGGGAAGCGATCGGCGACCGGGGCAACAACACTGGAGGGCGTGACAAGTTCGACAGGCCGCGCCGCCGGCTATCTCACCGTGGCCGCGATGGTGCCGTACCTCTCGCTCAAGACCGCCTGGCTTCTGGGCGGCGACCTCGGTGTCGTCCAACCCGGACTGATGCGGACCGCGCCGTTTGTCGTGGGCAACCTGATCACCGCCGTGATGGAGGTGGTCGGCGCGGTGCTCGCGGTGGCTCTGGTTCACCGGTGGGGACGACGGCTGCCAGCGTGGCTGGTGCTGTTCCCGCTGTGGGTGGCCGGAGGGCTGCTCGCGCCGGTGACGCTCGCGGCGCCCTTCGGCTTCCTCGCCGGGAACAGTTCGGCGGCTGACAACCCCATCGACGGTCTGGAGGGCTGGGTGTACGGCGTCGTCTACGCGGGATTCAGCCTGCAGGCCGCCGGGCTGGCGGTCGCGTTCTTCCTGCATGTCCGGGCCCGCTGGGAACACGTCTTCCGCGCCCGCCTCGACGCCACGCAGTCACCGAGCAAACTCCAGGTGCGACTGATCGCTGCCCTTGGTGTGCTGGTCGTGCTGGTTGTTGCTGCCCGCCTGTTCTGGGCCTTCGGCGGACCGACCGGGCTGGCCAGCGAGGTGGGCCCTGGCCGGAGCACTGCTCAGCGGGCGTTGGACTTCTCCTCCGCAAGCTTGGCGCTCGCAGGACTGCTCGGACTGATCGTCCTCGTCCACCACCGGCCACGATCGGCCCGGGTCTGGGTGCCACTGACGGCCGCTGGGCTCGGCACCGGCGCGATGTCCTGCTCCGGCGGCTACCAACTCACCCTCGTACTCGCCCCCGGTACGCCGTTCGACGCGGCCGGTGGTGCATGGTTCGGCTCGATCATCGCCGCCCAGGTGGTGGCCGGCCTCCTGGGCGCGATGATCCTGTGCACAGCTCGTGATCAGCTGGTGGTCAGGACGAAGTTCGCCGACACCTGCCAGCTGAGCGGGCGACCGCCGTACGAGAACGCTGGGACCAGGTAGCGGTAGGCGAAGCGCCCGCGCTGCGTGGCGGTGAAGGTGTACGTGCCGACGCCGTTGCTGGTCGAGACCCATTTCAGATCGCGCCAGGCCTGGCCGTCCCAGCGTTGCAGCGTGGTCCGGACGTTCGCGGGCGGTGCGAGCGTCACCCGGGTCGTCACGCTCTGGCCGTACGTCACGGTGGAGTCCGTGAAGCTGCCGCGGACACCTGGCCGGGTCAGCGTCGTCGAGGCGCCGCTGATCACGCCGAGCCCCAGGCTTCCGCTGACGAAGTGGTCCGGTACGGCGACCCGGTACTGCCGCGTCCCCCACGCGACCGGCGCGAACCGGAAGGTGCCCGTGGCCGTGCTCTGGACGACGCCCACGACGTACCAGGGCGAGGCCGCGTCGGCTCGCGCGTGCAGCACGACCGGCCGAGACGGTTCGGCGACGTCCTCCGCCCAGCAAAGACCGGGACCACACAGGCGGGTGGACCGCTGGAGCTGCCCGGTGATCACCGTCGGCTGTCCGTACGTCGTCGCGGCCGGGACTGCCAGGCTGCCGAACCGTTCGGTGTCGACGTCGACGGCCGCCTCGGCGTACGAGTCGGACCACTCGTTGTAGTCACGCACGCTGACGGCGATCGGCGCCGCTTGCGCCGGCGTGAACGTGGCCGACGTCGCGGTTCCCGCGTCGACCATCAAATCCCAGACGACGACCTTCGTCAGACTCGCGTACACCTGGAACCGGTGTGGTCCTGGCGGCAGGTCGAGCGGATCACCAGGATTGGGATCCACCGGATCGGCACCGGCGTGCCACTTCGCCGTGAACTGGTTGCCCGCGGCCGCGGTCAGCGAGTCGACCACCGGAGTGCCTCGCAGCAAGGTGTCGAAGGCAACCGACACACCAGCCGGACTCGTCGATTCGTTGCCCCCGGCATACACCGCGATCCGGACCACGGAGGCCGTTTCGAACTGCGAGACCTCCAGATCCACTTGGTTGCCCGCGGCAGCGGTCACCGGGGTCAGCCAACCGAGCCCTCCCGGGTACTGCGGGAATACCCGGTTCGGCACCGAACCGGTCTCGTCCCAGGTCACTCGGACGTGGGTGTGCGCGGTGTTGGCCCACGCCACCTTCACATTGGTCGGCGCCGGGTCGGCCGCGTGAGCCGGACTCACCAGCCCCACCGTCATCAGCAGCCCCAAAGCCGCGGTCACCACACCTGTTCGCACAGGAAACCACCCCACTCTCGCCTGCTTGATGCACGTGGGAGAGCGGAAGTTGCCTGCTCGGGCCGTACTGCTCCGCGGCTCCCGCCGAACTCGTTGAGCCCGCGTCTGCGATCGTGGTGGCTGGCGGCGCCGAACTGTCGGTACCCGCTGATGTCGGCTTGGCTTGGAACAGGGAGTTGATCGTGCAGGACGATGTCGTCGACCCCGGGGCCCACAATCGGGCAGCCTGGGACAAGTTGGTCCAAGAGGGCAACGAGTGGTCGAGGCCCGTGAGTGCTGAGGATGTCGAGCGCGCCCGCAGGGGCGACTGGTCGATCGTGCTCATCGGGCATGAGCCGGTCGACCGCTCCTGGCTGCCGACGGACCTGACTGGCAAGCACGTGCTGTGCCTGGCCTCCGGCGGTGGTCAGCAGGGTCCGATCCTCGCCGCCGCAGGGGCGCGGGTCACCGTGTTCGACAACTCGCCCCGCCAGCTCGGCCAGGACCAACTGGTGGCGGCCCGCGACGGACTCGACCTGCACACGGTCCTGGGTGACATGCGCGACCTCAGCGCCTTCGGCGACGCGGCGTTCGACGTTGTGTTCCACCCGGTCTCGAACTTGTTCGTACCCGACGTGGCACCGGTGTGGCGTGAATGCTTCCGCGTCCTGCGACCGGGCGGAACGCTGCTCGCGGGCTTCCTCAACCCTGACGTGTACTTGTTCGACCACGAGGCGCTCGACGAGCGCGGCGAGCTGGTCGTCGTGCACAAGCTGCCCTACAGCGATGTCACGCAGTACTCCGCCGAGCAACGCGCCACGAAGTTCGGCGCGGACGCCCCGCTGGAATACAGTCACACCCTCACCGACCAGATCGGCGGGCAACTCGCCGCGGGGTTCGTCCTCACCGGCTTCGCGGAAGCCCCGCACCAATCCAACGCGTCCGCCGACTACATGTCGCACTACTTCGCGACGCGGGCGGTCAAACCAGGCTGACCCGGGCGGTGATCAGCTAGCTGGGCAACGTCTCGACGTCGGCCGGTTCCAGGTCGCCGCGATGCCGGACCAAGCGCAGCGGGTGGCGGTAGTGGCCCGCCTGCAAGGCGGCGTCGGCCGCGACTTCGACGACGATCTTGGGCTGCACCTTGACGATCGGCGTCTTGCTGCCCTTGCCCCAGTGCGTGCTGATCTGGTCGGGCCACGGATGCCTGGCTCCGGCCGGCTTCAGCAGGCCCGCGAGCGCGGCGGCTTGATCGGTCTTCAGCTTGACCGTCCGGCCGATCACTTCGAGCTCTTTGCCGCGGTACCGGCCGACGATCAGCACCTCGGGGTGCCGCAACGACCCGGTGACGGCGCCGACGATCGCTTCGACGGTGTCGCGCTGCTTCACCTTCAGCCACTCCCGGCGTCCGGGCAAGTACCGGCTGGAGGCGCCCTTGACGACCAGGCCTTCCACCCCGCTGGCCTTGAACGCGTCCAGCCACTCCTTCGCCTCGTCGACCTCGGCGGTGACCGGCGACAGCTGCAGCGGCGGCGTCCAAGATTCCGCGAGCGATTCGAGCCGGCTGCGACGCGCGGTCCAGCGCAGCGGCCGTACGTCCACGGTGCCGACGGCCAGGATGTCGAAGGCAACGAACGACGCGGGATGCGCGGGCGCGAGCCGGCGCCGTACGGTGGCCGCCGTGTTGGCCATGCGCTGTTGCAAAGCGTCGAAGTCCAGCCGCTCACCGGTCCACACGACCAACTCGCCGTCGAGCACACAGTCCGCATCGATCTGCTCAGCCAGCGCGGCCTGCACGTCGGGAAACTTCGCACTGAGGTCGTTGCCGTTACGCGACCACAACCGAACGTCACCACCCCGACAGACCACGCCGACCCGGTAACCGTCCCACTTCAGCTCGTAACGGCACCCACCCGGCAACGCCCGCTCCCCCGGCAACTGCTCAACCGCCTGGGCAAGCGCCAGCCCCACCGGTCCCAGCAGGTCCCCCGCCAACGTGGCCATGCCGCCAGTGTCGCCACCCGTCGCCGAATGGCGCACCCTGACGCGCGGCTCGGTTCCTGCTCGACTGTGTCTCAACCACAGCCGCGCTTCGGCAGTTCGCGCACTGTGGCCGACACCGTCGGCGCTGAGTGGCGGGACGTATGAGGCGCGGCCCCATGAGGTCCACCGCGAGCAGCCAGCGCTCGCGTCCCTCCTGCGCCGGCCCCGCGCAGCGACCGTACGAGCGCCGTTGGTGACGGCGTGATTCCTGCTCTTGACAGGCTTCAGCCGACGGGCTTAGTTTCTCACTAAATTTAGTGCCGAAGTAAGTCGTGAGGAGCGCCGCGTGGTGAACGCCCAAGGTCCGATTCCGCGCGGTGATCTGGTGCCGTCGGGGGTTGTCGGGCTGCTCGGGACGCAGGGGCCCACGTCGCGGGCGGAGATCGCTCGGGCGTTGGGGCTGAGTCCGGCGACCGTCACGCAGGTGACGAAGGACCTGATCGCGCGGGGGCTGGTCGAGGAGTTGGAGTCGGTGCCTTCCACAGGTGGGCGGCCGGCGCGGTTGATCGGGCTGGTGACGGACGCGGGGGTCGCGTTGGGCGCGAAGGTGACCGCTGACCACGTGGCGGTGGTGACCGTCGAGCTGGACGGGACGGTGCGGTCGTCGAGCTCGCACGACTACGACCCGGCGGCGGACGACGCGATCGCGCGGCTCGGGCAGATCCTGGCCAAGGAGATCGCCGAGCTCGACGATCGGCTGCTCGGCGTTGGGGTCGGCGTACCGGGGGCGGTGGACTCGCAGGCGTCCGGCATCGTCGACGCGCCGACGCTCGGCTGGCAGGCCGCTCCGGTCGGGCCGACGCTGCGCGCTGCGCTCGACACCCCGGTGCTGGTCGACAACGACGTGAACACGCTGGCCGCCGCCGAACGGCTCTACGGGATCGGCCGGGACCACTCGGCGTACCTGGTGGTCACGATCGGGCGTGGCATCGGCTGCGGGATCGTCGTCGACGGCGGCATCTATCGCGGCGCGAACGGCGGCGCCGGGGAGATCGGGCACATCCCGGTCTTCGGGGACGGCGACCTGCCGCCCTGCACCTGCGGTTCGACCGGTTGCCTGGAGGCGTACATCGGGGCCGCGGGCATCGTTCGCGCCGCTCGCGCCCGGAAGGCGATCGGCCCGCGCGGCACGATCTCCACGTTGGTACGGGCCGCGGGCAACGGTGACGTCGCGGCGCGAAAGGTCTTCGAGCAGGCCGGCGCGATGCTCGGCCGCGCGCTCGCCGGGGTGATCCACACGGTCGACCCCGAGGTGGTCGTGCTGATGGGTGAGGGGGTGGACGGGTGGGAGTTCTGGCAGACCGGGTTCGAGCCGTCGTTCCGGCGATCGTTGCTACCGGCCCGCAAAGACGTGCCGGTCGTGGTGGAGCCGTGGACGGAGGACCAGTGGGCCCGCGGGGCCGCGTCGCTGGTGCTCACCTCCCCGTTCGACTCGGCCGGCAACGGCGGCGAGCAGAGCCGCCTGGTCCGGGCGCGGATGGGGACCCGGTGAACGGGGTGACGGTGGAGGCGCCGGCAACTGCCGCTGAACCGGTCCGGGACCTTCCCACCACGCCAACGCGACCACGACGCCGGCCAGGCCGGTGGAAACACCTCGGCTGGGTGCTGTTCTTCCTGCTGCCCAGCGCCATCCCGTTGTTCGTCTTCACGCTGATCCCGATGGTGTCCTCGCTCTGGGTCAGCCTGCACCAGTGGAACCTGATCTCCCCGATGAAGTGGGTCGGCTTCGGCAACTACGCCAACCTGCTCGGCGACGAGATGACCCGCCGGGTCTTCCTGCACACGCTGATCTACGTCGCCGGCTACCTGCCCCTCGTGTACGTCGGCGGACTGGTCCTGGCTCTCGCGCTGAACCAGAAGCTCAAGGGCCGCTCCTTCCTGCGGGCGACGTACTTCCTCCCGGTGGTGACCAGCTGGGTGGTCGTCGCGCTGGTCTGGAAGTGGCTGCTCAACCCCACCAACGGCCTGGTCAACCAGATGCTCGGCGCGATCGGACTGCCCGAGCCAGGCTGGTGGACCGATCCCCAGTGGGCACTGCCCGCGGTGATCCTCTCCTCGGCCTGGAAGGACCTGGGCTTCGTGATGGTCATCCTGCTGGCCGGACTGCAGGCCATCCCCGGCGAGCTCCACGAGGCGGCGATGGTCGACGGCTCCAGCCCCTGGCAGCGCTTCTGGCGGGTCACCCTTCCGCTGCTGTCCCCGTCGACCTTCTTCGTGGTGGTGATCTCGCTGATCAACGGCTTCCAGGTGTTCGACCAGGTCTACGTGATGACCGCGGGCGGCCCGGCCGGGTCCAGCCAGGTGGTCGTCGGGCAGATCTATGACCTGACCTTCCGCTACGGGCGCGCCGGTGAGGCGTCCGCCCTCTCTTGGATCCTGTTCGCGGTCATCCTGGTGATCACCGTCGTCCAGATCCGCGGCCAGCGCCGGTGGGTGCACTATGCGTGACACCCGCTCCATGCCCGCCAGACTCGCCCTGTACGCCGCGGTGCTGGTGGGCGCCGCGATCATGCTCTTCCCGTTCCTGTGGACGGTGATCACCTCGATCACCCCGGAGGGATCACTGGCCGACGGCCCCAAACTCGTCGTCGACGATCCCACCCTCGACGCCTATCGCACCTTGCTCGACGCGATCCCGATGTGGCGGATCATGCTGAACTCGCTCGGCATCGCGATCGCCTCCACCCTGCTGCAACTCGTCACCGGCGCGATGGCGGCGTACGGGTTCGCGCGGTTGCAGTTCCCGTTGAAGAACGTCGTGTTCGGGTTCTACCTGGCCACGCTGATGGTGCCGCTGCAGGTGCTGGTCGTGCCGCTGTTCATCGAGATGAAGACGCTGAACCTGCAAGACACGTACTTCGCGCTGCTCGCCCCGACGATCGCGTCGGCGTTCGGGGTGTTCCTGCTCCGGCAGGCGGTCACCGCCGTACCGCTCGAACTGGACGAGGCCGCCACCATCGACGGCGCCGGGCACCTGCGCATCTTCACCACCATCGTGCTGCCGCTGATCCGGCCCGCGCTGGCGACCGTCGCGGTGTTCGCGTTCATGGGCAGCTGGAACAGCTTCCTGTGGCCGCTGGTGGTGATCAGGTCGCCGGAGTTCATGACGCTCCCGCTCGGCCTGTCCACCCTGCAGGGCCAGTTCACCACCCAGTGGGACGTCGTGATGGCGGGCTCCGTCGTCTCGATCGTGCCGATCGCTGTCGTCTACCTGCTCGCGCAGCGCCACATCATCGCCGGTGTCGCACACACCGGCATCAAGTGAGGGGAAATCATCATGGGTCTACTCAAGTTCGCCGCGGTGGGGGTGACCGCGGCGCTCGCGCTCACGGCCTGCGGCCAGGGATCGGCCACCAAGGAAGCGGCCGCGCCGGAGGGCAAGTCCGTCGTGCGCTACATGAACTTCTCGTCCAACGACGGTCACGAGAAGGACCTGACGGCGATCGTCAACGCCTTCCAGACCGCCAACCCGAACATCACCGTCCAGGTCGAGACAGTCCCGTACGCCGACTACTTCACCAAGCTGCAGACCTCGGTGGCCGGCGGCACCGCGGCCGACGCGTTCGAGCTGAACTACGAGAACTTCGTCACCTACGCCAAGAACGGCTCGCTGGCCGAGCTCAAGGACGTCGACGGCTCGGTCTACAAGAAGTCCCTGTACGACGCGTTTAATGCCGACGGCAAGCAGTACGGCGTACCGGAGTCGTTCTCCAATGTCGTGCTGTTCTACAACAAGGCGCTGTTCAAGAAGGCCGGAGTGGCCGAGCCGACGGCCGAGTGGACCTGGAAGGACGAGCAGGCCGCGGCCGCCAAGCTGACCGACAAGAGCGCAAAGGTCTGGGGCGACTACCAGCCGGTCTCGTACAACGAGTTCTACAAGGTGCTCGCGCAGAACGGCGGTGAGTTCCTGAACGCCGACCGGACCGAGGCGACGTTCAACTCCCCCGCCGGTGTCGAGGCGGCGAAGTTCCTGATCGACAAGGTCGGCACGTCGATGCCGACCGAGGCCGACGGCGCCGGTACGCCGGACTTCGACTCCAAGCTGTTCAAGTCCGGCAAGCTGGCGATGTGGCACACCGGCATCTGGATGTTCTCCGCGATGGCCGACGCGCCGTTCGAGTGGGACGTCGTGGTCGAGCCGGGCAACACCAAGAAGGCCTCGGCGATGTTCGTCAACGGCCTGGTCGTGTCGGCGGCGTCGAAGAACGCCGAGGCCGCGCAGAAGTGGATCACGTTCTTGGCCTCGTCCGACGAGACCACCAAGACCCGGCTCGCGACGTCGTGGGAGCTGCCGCCCGTCGCTGACGAGGCCAAGCTCGCGCCGTACCTGCAGCAGCCGAAGCCGGCCAACCGCGAGGCCGTGTTCACCGCGCTCGAGGAGACCGTGCTGCCGCCGGTGATCGAGCGTCAGCAGGAGATGCAGGACCTGGTCACCCAGGAACTCACCTCCGCCGCGGCCGGCCGCAAGCCGGTCGAGAAGGCGCTGGCCGACGCCCAGACCAAGGTCAACGGCCTGCTGAAGAAGTGAAGGACGCGATGATCCCCACCTCCGCCCCCAACCTGAGCGAGCTCTCCCGGCTGCGCGAGCTCGCCAGGCACAGCCACACCGTGATCACCGAGCACCAGGACCCGGGTGGCGCGTATCCCGCCGCGCCGACGTTCTCGGCGTACCGGGGATACGCGTGGCTGCGGGACGGCTCGTTCACGGCCGAGGGCATCTCCCGGTACGGCGACGCCGCCTCGGCGGGGCGGTTCCACGACTGGGTGGACGGCGTACTGCGTCGTCGCCGCGCGCAGGTCGACAACCTGCGCGCGGCGCTGGCCCGCGGCGAGACACCGTCGAGCGACGCGATGCTGCCGACCAGGTTCACCTTCGACGGTGAGAACGGCTCGGACCCGTGGTGGGACTTCCAGACCGACGGGTACGGGATGTGGCTGTGGTCCGTCGTCACCCATGCCGCACGGCACGGGCTTGATCTAGCCCGGTGGCAGGCGGGGATCGACGTGGCGGTGGACTACCTGGTCGCCTTCTGGGACCGGCCCTGCTACGACTGGTGGGAGGAACACGTCGAGCAGCGGCACGTGTCGACGCTCGGCGCCATCTACGGTGGGCTGGTCGCTGTCGCTCCGCACACGGCGACGCCGGTGCTGGAGGTCGCCGAACGGATTCGGACGCTGGTCGAGACCGAGGGCGTGCACGACGGTCACCTGGCCAAGTGGCTGGGCAGTTCGGCCGTCGACGGATCGTTGCCGTCGTGCGTCGTCCCGTTCGGACTGGTTGCCCCCGGCTCCCAACTGGCGAGCAGCACCCTGGCGGCCGTCGCGCACCAGCTCGACGTGGACGGCGGCGTGCATCGCTTCAGCGCCGACGTGTTCTACGGCGGCGGGCAGTGGATCCTGCTGTCCGCGCTGCTCGGCTGGAACCTGGCCGCGGCCGGCGACACCGCCGGCGCGTGGCGGCATCTTCGCTGGATCGCCGACCAGGCCGACGAAAACGGCGACCTGCCCGAGCAGGTCGCCCATCGATTGCTTCACCCCGACTCGCGCGACGAATGGGTCGCCCGCTGGGGAACCGTGGCGAGCCCGCTGCTCTGGTCCCACGGCATGTACCTGATCCTCGCCGACGAACTCGGCATCACCGACAAGGACGCCTGATGCTCACGCACCGACCGCACGGCATCGAACACCCGTACGCCGCTTCGCCCGACCAGCGCGTCCCCGTGCTCCCGCTGACCGGCCAGTCCGTTCGGCTCGGCGTCGTCGCGCCCGACGCGGACCAGGTGGTGTGCGAGTGGGGCTCGGTGGAGTTGCCGATGGAGCGAGCCGTCACGGCAGCCGCGGACGCTGCCGCGCTGGCCGGCGGCGACGGGCATCTGAGCGAGGCCCAAGCCAAGTCCCTCGGCGCCGACGGTGCGTGGTCGGTGACCACTCCCCCGGTGCTGGAGCCGGTGAAGTACCGATTCCATTCCGGCACCGAGGTCACCGAGTGGTTCGAGGTCTCCCCTGCTGAGTGGGTGTCGTCCGGCGGGGAGATTCGTGGTGGCGAAGGGCGGGTTGGCAACGTCGAGTGGTTGACCTCGGCGGAGGGCGTGCACCGCGCTCGGTTCTCGTTCGAACTCGGACCCGACGACCACCTGGTCGGGTTCGGCGAACGATACGACGTACTGGATCAGCGCGGGCGCGACCTGGACGCCGTCGTGTTCGAGCAGTACAAGTCGCAGGGAGTGCACGGGCGCACCTACCTGCCGATGCCGTTCGCGCATGTGGTGGACGGGTCGGGCAACGGTTGGGGCTTCCACATCCGGACCTCGCGGCGTACGTGGTACTCCTCGGACGAGACGAAGCTGACGATCGAAGTGGCTCTGGGCAACGAGCCGGTGGTTGACCTGGGCATCTACGAGGGTTCGCCGACCGAGGTGCTCAAGGCCTTCCTGGACGAGGTGGGCCGGGCCGAGCAGCTGCCCTCGTGGGTGTTCCGGCTGTGGGCCTCGGGCAACGAGTGGAACACCCAGGAGCTGGTCATCGCCCGGATGGACGCGCACCGGGACCTGTCGATCCCGGTCGGCGTCGTGGTGATCGAGGCCTGGAGCGACGAGGAGGGCATCACCATCTGGCGGGACGCGGGCTACAAGGTGACCGCCGACGGCAGCGCGCACGCGGCGAGCGACTTCAGCTATCCCCCGGACGGCGCGTGGCCGGACCCGAAGGCGATGATCGACGACCTGCACGCGCGAGGGATCAAGGTGATCCTGTGGCAGATTCCGCTGCAGAAGACCGAGTTCACCACCGGCCAGGTGGCGGCCGACGCCGAGGCGATGGTGCGTGAGGGTCACGCCGTGCTGGAGGCCGACGGTACGGCGTACCGAAACCGTGGCTGGTGGTTCCCGCAGGCGTTGATGCCCGACCTGTCGGTGCAGCGCACCCGCGACTGGTGGACGGCGAAGCGGCGCTATCTGGTCGAGGACCTGGACGTCGACGGCTTCAAGACCGACGGCGGCGAGCACGCATGGGGTCACGATCTCGTCTACGCCGACGGCAAGCTCGGTGACGAGGGCAACAACCTGTACCCGGTGCACTACGCCCGGACGTTCGGCGACCTGCTCCGCTCGGCCGGCAAGGCGCCGGTCACCTTCTCGCGCTCGGGCTTCACCGGTTCGCAGGCGCACGGCATCTACTGGGCCGGCGACGAGGACTCCACCTGGGAGGCGTTCCGCTCGTCCGTGACCGCGGGCCTGACCGCCGCCTCGTGTGGGATCGTCTACTGGGGCTGGGATCTGGCCGGGTTCTCCGGGCCGGTGCCCGACGCCGAGCTCTACCTACGCGCAGCAGCGGCCTCGGTCTTCATGCCGATCATGCAGTACCACTCCGAGTTCAACCACCACCAGCTCCCGCTGCGCGACCGCACTCCCTGGCACGTCGCGGAGCTGACCGGCGACGACCGGGTCGTCCCCCTCTTCCGCTCGTACGCCGAACTCCGCGAACGCCTGGTCCCGTACTTGACCGAGCAGACCGCCCGGACCATCAGCACCGACCGCCCACTGATGCGCCCGCTCTTCTTCGACCACGCCGACGATCCCGAGGTGTGGAACCACCCACACCAGTACCTGCTCGGCGACGACCTGCTGGTCAACCCGGTGCTGGAGCCGGGCGCGACGCACTGGACGACGTACCTCCCCGCCGGCGACTGGATCGACGTCTGGACGGGCGAACCGGTCGGCGACGGGCAGGTCACCCGCGAGGTGCCGCTGACCGTCGTACCGGTGTACGCGAAGACCACCAGCTGGCACCGGCTCGCGCCGATCTTCGACCAGACTCCTGGCTGATCCAAGAGTGGCTGTGTTGTCAGTCCCGAGCCGTCAGAACCTTCGCGACCGCGTCCGCCCAGCGGGCGCGCCGTTGCTTGCGGCTGCTGTCGTCGATGGCGGGCTCGAACGCCCGCAAGCTCCGTCGCTCGGACCAGCCGGTGGTTGCGCCCAGCGTCGACCACGCGAGTTCGGCGGCGCCGAGCGCGGAGAGCTCGGCGATGTCGGACGCCTCGACCCGATGGCCGAGCAGGTCGGCCTGAGTCTGCATCAACAGGTCCGACACCGACGCGCCACCGTCGGCACGCAGGCAGCGGTTCGGAGTGCCGGCGACACCGATTCGCTCGGTGATGTCGCAGATCTGGTGCGCGACGGCGTCCACGCAGGCCCGGGCGATGTGCGCGCGCGTCGTCGAGCTGCTCACCCCCGTCACCGCGGCCCGGGCGTTGCGATCCCAGTGCGGTGCCCCCAGACCGGCGAACGCCGGCACCAGGACCGCGTCCCCGGCGTCGGGCACAGTGGCAGCGAGCTCGATCAACGACCGGACGTCGGGTAGGCCGAGCAGCTCGGCGGTCCAGGCCAGCGCCGATCCGGAGGACACGATGTTGCCTTCGAGCGCGTAGAGCGGCCGGTCCGTGAGCCAGGCCAACGTGCAGTCCTCCGGCTCGAACGACGCGATCGGCGTCATCACCGACGAACCGGTTCCGTAGGTCGCCTTGACCATGCCGGTCCGCGTGCAGCCTTGCCCGTACATCGCCGCATGCGAGTCGGCGAGGACGGCGACAATCGGTACACCGTCACGCAGTCCCGGGACGCCGCGCGTCGCGCCGAAGCCGGCGTTCGACGGACGCACTTCCGGAAGCACAGCGCGCGGTACGCCGAACGCCTCCAGCAGCTCGTCGGACCAGTCGAGCTTCACCACGTCGTACAGCAGCGTCCGTGACGCGTTGCCCGCTTCGCCGAGGTGCTCGCCGGTCAGCCGCTGGATCAGCCACGAGTCGACCGTGCCGACGCACAGGTCGGACGGGTCGGTCCGGGACAGCAACCAGTTGAGCTTCGGCGCCGAGAACATCGCGTCCACCCGCAACCCGGTCCGTGAGCGCACCAACGCATCGACGGACTCCGGCAGCGCCGAGCACCAGTCACTCGTGCGCACGTCCTGCCAGCCGATGACCGGCGCGACCGCCCGCCCGGTACGGCGACTCCACGCGGCGACCGACTCACGCTGTGTCGACAGTGCGATCCCGACGACCTCGACAGACGCGGCGGCCAGCGCTTGCCCGACCGCCGACAGCACGCTGCGCCAGATGTCGTCCGCATCCTGCTCGACCCAGCCGGGGCGCGGCGTGGACAGCCGGACCGGCGCCGCACCGGACGCCAGAACGGCGCCCTCGGCATCGATCAGGACCGCCTTGGAATTGCTGGTGCCCTGGTCGACGGCGAGCACCGCCTGCCGCCCGTTCGCTGCTGCCATCGTCGGCTCGTGTCCTTCCGGCGAATTTCCGCTGAGCTCTTGACGGGACTGTAGCGCCGTGACGAAACTCAAGTCGACACGTTATGCGGCATTGAATATCTATTCACAGAAGAGTGGGAGCCCATGAGACCGAGCAGACGCCGGGTGATCATCAACACCGATGCCAAGAACGAGGCCGACGACCAGTTCGCGATCGTGCACGGGCTGTTGTCGCCGACGTTCGACGTCCGCGGCCTGATCCCCGCCCACTTCGGCACCCGGCGGTCGGACCGCAGCATGGAGGAGTCCCGCGAGGAGATCGACCTGCTGCTGGACCTGCTCGACCTGACCGGCAAGGTCCCGGTGGCCAACGGCGCGCCCACCGGGATCGCGGACGAGAACACCCCGCTGGACTCCCCCGGCGCGCAGCTCATCATCGACGAGTCCAAGCTGGCCTCGGCCGACGATCCCCTGTTCGTCGCGTTTCTCGGCCCGCTCACCGACATGGCCTCGGCGATCCTGCTCGACCCGGGCATCGTGCAGCGCGACGTGATCGTGGTCTGGATCGGCGGCCGCGGCTACGACGGCTACACGTCGTACCCCGGCATCGAGTTCAACCTGTCCAACGACATCCACGCCGCCAACGTGGTGTTCGGCTCGGGGATGACGGTCTGGCAGGTCCCCAGTGACGTCTACACGAAGGTCTCGGTCAGCTACGCGGAGCTGGAGGAGAAGATCGGCGACACCGGCCCGCTCGGCCGTTATTTGATCGACCAGATGGTCGAGTGGAACGCGACGTACCACGGTGAGCCGATCGAGTCACGTTCGCTCGGTGACTCACCGGCCATCGCCTTGATGCTGTTCCCGCACAGCGGAAACCTGCGGGTCCGGCCCGCGCCACGCTTCGGTGTCGACGGCTGGTACCTGCCGGGCACCGACAACCCGATTCACGTCTGCGAACAGGTCGACGTCCGCTTCCTGCTGGAGGACATGTTCGCCAAGATCCGCCGCTTCGCTCGGCAAAGGAGCTAGTCATGTCTGGCACGTCCTACACCCGCCGGGGATTCCTCGGTCTCACCTCGGCCGCCGCGCTCGGCGCCGGTCTGTCCGCGTGCACCGGCAGCGGTACGACGGCCGGCGGCGGCAACACCGCCGCGGCCTCGAACAACCTGCGCCTGTTCACCTACGAGGACGACACGACGATCGGCCTGCTGAAGGCGCAGGTGAAGAAGTTCGACGAGCAGAACGGTACGACGACCACCGTCGACAGCCTGCCCGGCTCCGGCGCGGCCGTGTACCCCGACAAGCTGCGCACCGAACTGCTCGGCGGCAAGGGACCGGATGTCTGGCGGATCTGGGGCGGACAGATCGGGAGCCCGTTCGCCAAGGCCAAGCAGGCGCTCGACCTGGCGCCGTACTACGAGAAGTTCGGCTGGGATTCCAAGATCAACACCGCGGCGATCAGCGGCATGACGTTCGACGGTGTGAAGAGCGGCGTACCGTTCATCGCGCTGGGAATCGGTGCCTGGTACAACAAGTCGCTGTTCGCCAAAGCCGGTGTCAGCGCTCCCCCGACGACGTACGCCGAACTCGAGGCGCTCAACGACAAGCTCGTCGCGGTCGGGGTCACCCCGCTCGCGACCGGCGGCAAGTACGGCTGGCACGTCATGCGGCTGTTCGAGTACCTGCTCGAGCACACCGCCGGCCCCGAGCTGCACGACAAGCTGCTGACCGGAGCCGAGAGCTGGGATCGGCCCGAGGTGGTCGAGGCCTTCGCGCTGTTCAAGAAGTGGCAGGACAAGAAGTGGATCCCGCAGGGCGCGCTCGGCCTCGACCCGGCCGACATCGAACCCGGCTACGTGCAGGGCAAGACGGCGTACACGATCACCGGGCCGTGGACCGAGGCGCAGGCGATCCTGTCGGCCAAGAAGCCGTCCACGGCCTTCGGCACCTTCGAACTGCCGACCGACCAGAAGCCGTCGCGGCACTCGGGCTTCGTCGAGGGCTACATGATCAACGCCAAGTCCGGCAACGCCGACAAGGCCGCGGCGCTGATCGACTTCATCGTGCAGCCCGAGACCCAGAAGGCGCTGCAGATCACCGCCTCGACGGTCAAGGGCGCCGAGCCGGACCCGAAGTCGCTGCCGCTTGCGGCCGAGTGGGCGCAGAAGTACGCCGGCAACCCGTTCTACACGATCCAGGACCAGGCCTTCCCGAAGAAGGAGGCCGACCAGTACTTCAGCGTGCAGAGCGACCTGCTGCAGGGCTCGATGACTCCCGACGCCGCGGCCAAGAAGATGCAGCAGGTCGTGTCCGCCTGGGCGAAGGGCTGAGTCCGGACGATGGCCGTGGTCGCCGTCTCCGAATCAGCACCGGCCAAGCCCGCACCGGCGAAGCCCGGCAAGGGCGGCCGCTGGTCGCCGTGGCTGTTCGCCCTGCCCGCGGTGGTGGTCTACGTCGCGTTCCTGGTGTACCCGGCGGTGTCGTCACTGTTCTTCAGCCTGACCAACTGGGACGGGCTCAGCGCGACGTACGACTTCGTCGGACTGGACAACTACGCCAAGCTGCCGAGTGATCCGGTCGTCGTGACCGCGGTCCGGAACAACCTGATCTGGACCGTGGTGACGATCGCGGTGCCGACCGTGATCGGGCTGGGCCTCGCGATCGCGCTGAACGGCAAGGTGCACGGCAAGCCGATCCTGCGGCTGATCTTCTACACGCCGGCCGTGCTGCCGCTGGTCTCGATCGCCTCGATCTGGGGCTGGCTGTACAACCCGCAGTACGGCGCGATCAACTCGTTCCTGAAGCTGATCGGCCTGGACGGGCTCGCCCAGCCGTGGCTCGGGCAGGACTCGACCGCCCTGTGGGCCGTGATGGTGCCGGCGATCTGGTTGCGCACCGGTTTCCCGATGCTGCTCTACCTGGCCGCCCTGCAAGGCATCCCGAACGAGCTCTACGAAGCCGCGACCGTCGACGGTGCGAGCCGATGGCAACAGTTCTGGCACGTCACGATGCCGAGCCTGCGGCCCGCGCACTACATCGTGCTGGCGCTGTCGCTGATCGACTCGTTCAAGGTCTTCGACATGATCTACGCGATGACGTACGGCGGTCCCGGGACGTCCACCCAGGTGATGGGGACGTGGATGTACTTCAACGTCTTCCAGTACTACCAGGCCGGTTACGGCACTGCCATCGCGGTCGTGATCACGCTCGTGGCCGTTGCCGTCGGCATCCCGTACGTCCGGTCGCAGACCAAGGAGGCCAGATGACCTCGATCGCACCGGTCAGGGTCGACGCACCGGTCGTACCGGCCGAAACCAGGCCCGCGAAGAAGCCGCCGAGAGGCCGGAAAGGACTGGTCATCACGCTGGTGCTCGCGGTGGCGGCGATCTTCTGGATCTCGCCGCTGGCACTGCTGGTGATCACCGCCGTCCGGCCGCTGGCGGACTTCGTCGGCAACGGGCCGCTGTCGTGGCCCGACCAGTTCACCTGGTCCAACTTCACCGATGCCTGGGGCATCGGCAACTTCGCCACGACGTACAGGAACAGCGCGCTGCTGGCGCTGCTCAAGGTGCCGGTCGGTGTGCTGATCTCCGCGATGCTGGGCTTCGCGCTGGCCAAGCTGCGGATGAAGTTCCGCCGGACCGTGATGTTCACGGTGTTCCTCGGGCTGACGATCCCGATCTACATCGCCATCGTGCCGGTGTTCATCATGCTGCGCTCGGCCGGCGCCACCGACAGCCTGTTCGGGCTGATCGGGCCCTACCTGGCCTTCGGCATCCCGTTCGAGGTACTGGTGCTGCAGTCGTTCTTCCGGCAGATCCCGGACGAGATCATCGAGGCCGCGAAGGTCGACGGCGCCGGGGACTGGCGGGTGTTCTTCACGATGATCCTGCCGCTGTCGCTGCCGGCCCTGGTGACGGTGGCGATCCTGGACGCGGTGGCGACCTGGAACGAGTTCCTGTTCGCGCTGATCCTGCTGAACTCCGACGCGAACAAGACCATCCCGGTCGGGCTGCTGAACTTCCAGGGCCAGTTCGCCAACAACAACACCGGTCTCGCGGCGGGCATCCTGATCGCCGTGGTGCCGATCCTGATCGCCTACGCCTTGCTCCAGCGCTGGATCGTCGGCGGACTGACCGCCGGCGCCACCAAGGGCTGACCCTCTACGAAGGAGAACTCCATGACCGACCTCCCGATCTTCGGGGCTGGGATCTGGCACTTCGCGACGTACAAGGACCGCTACGCCACCGACGGCTACGGGCCGCCGGTCGGGCTGCTGGAGCAGATCGACCGCGCGGGCGCCGTCGGCGACCTGTCCGTGGTCGACCTGAACTGGCCGTTCGCCGGGTACGACGGCACGCTCGACGAGGTCAAGGCGGCACTGGCCCGCAACAACCTGAAGGCGATCGCGATCACCCCGGAGATCTACACCCGCGACTTCGTCAAGGGATCGCTCACCAACCCCGATCCCGGCGTCCGCAAGCAGGCGCTCGAGCTGTTGCACCAGGCGACGGAGCTGGCCAAGGACCTCGGCTGCTCCTACGTGAAGCTGTGGCCCGGCCAGGACGGCTGGGACTACCCGTTCCAGGTCAACTACCACGACATCTGGAAGCTGGCGCTCGACGGCCTGACCGAACTGGTCTCGGCCCACCCGGACATCAACTTCGTGATCGAGTACAAACCGCGCGAACCACGGGTGAAGATCATCTTTCCGAACGTCGCCCGGACGCTGCTCGGGATCGAGAAGATCGGTCTGCCCAATCTCGGCATCCTGCTCGACTTCGGCCACTCGCTCTACGGCCAGGAGACTCCGGCCGACGCGGCGCAGCTGGCGATCGACTACGGGCGGCTGTTCGCGATCGACGTGAACGACAACCTGCGCGGCTGGGACGACGACATGGTGGTCGGCTCGGTGCACCTGGTCGAGACGTTCGAGTTCTTCCACACCCTGCGCCGCAACAACTGGGACGGCGTCTGGCAGCTCGACCAGTTCCCGTTCCGCGAGGACAGCGTCGAGGCGGCCAAGCAGGCGATCCGGTTCCTCAAGGCGGTGCACCACGCGCTCGATCGCCTGGACGAAGAGGCGCTCGCCGCCGCGCAGGCATCGCACGACGCGCTCGCCGCGCAGAAACTGGTCCAGAAGGTCCTGCTCAGTTCGATGGCGGACCTGGCATGACGCTGACCGTCGAACACACCACCATGCCCGTGCTCGGGCGGCTGCCGATCCACAGCAGCCGCTCGGCACAGATCGCTCACATCGCCGAAGCGGCGCGCGAGATCCGGATCCAGGACCTCAAACTGGTCCACCACGCCGGTGCCGGCCACATCGGCGGAGACTTCTCCTCGATCGACATCCTGGCCACTCTGTACGGCGCGGTGCTGAACATCGCGCCCGAGACGGTCGACGACCCCGAGCGGGACCGGTTCATCCTCAGCAAGGGGCACGTCGCGGGCGCGCTCTACACCACGCTCGCCGCGTTCGGATTCCTGCCGGTCGAGCAGCTCGCGACGTTCCTCAAGCCGTTGTCGGCCCTCAACGGGCATCCGAACCGGCGCAAGGTCGCCGGCGTCGAGGCGAACACGGGACCGCTCGGCCACGGCCTGCCGGTCGCGGTCGGCCACGCCCTGTCGGCGAAGCTCGACGTGTCGATGCGCCGGACCTACGTGCTGGTCGGCGACGGCGAGCTGCAGGAGGGCAGCAACTGGGAGGCGATGATGGCCGCCTCGCAGTACCAGCTGGACCGGCTGACCGTGATCGTCGACCGCAACCGGCTGCAGCAGGGCGCGACCACCAAGGAGACCAACGACCTCGATCCGCTGCCGGACAAGGCGGCCGCGTTCGGGTTCGCGGTGGTCGAGGTGAACGGTCACGACCACGGCGAGCTGCTCGACGTGCTGTCCGCCGTACCGTTCCGGCCGGGCAAGCCGACCTTCGTGATCGCCCACACGCACAAGGGCCACCCGATCTCGTTCATGAGCAACAACGTCGCCTGGCACCACCGGGTGCCCGACCCGGCGGAGTTCCAGCAGGCCCTGACCGAGCTGGAGGCCGTCGTTCCCAGCTACACCAAGGAGCAGGTATGACGGTCGTCCATTCCTCGATCGCCGACAAGCCGCGCTACGACTGCCGCGACGCCTACGTCGAGACGCTGGCCGAGCTGGCCCACGCCGACCACCGGATCGTCGGCGTCGTGAACGACTCGGTCGGGTCGAGCAAGCTGAACAGTTTCCGCAAGGCGTTCCCGGACCGGCTGATCAACGTCGGCATCGCCGAGCAGGACATGGTCGGCGTCGCCGCGGGGCTGGCCAACGGCGGCCGGATCCCGTTCGTCTCGGCCGCGTCCTGCTTTCTCACCGGCCGCGCGCTCGAGCAGATCAAGGCCGACGTCGCCTACTCGCACAACAACGTGAAGCTGTGCGGCATGAGTCCCGGCGTCGCGTACGGCGAGCTCGGCCCGACCCACCACTCGATCGAGGACATCGCCTGGTTGCGGGCGATCGACGGCATGACGGTCGTCGTCCCGGCCGACCCGATCGAGACCGCCGCGGCACTGCGCTGGGCCGCCGCGTACGACGGCCCGGTGTTCATCCGGGTCAGCCGGATGAGCGTGCCGAAGATCTATCCCGACGACTACGCGTTCGCGCCCGGCCGGGCGATCACCCTGCGGGCCGGCGACGACGTGACGCTGATCAGCAACGGCACCGTGCTGTGGCGCGCGCTCGCCGCGGCCGAACAGCTCGCCCAGGAAGGGATCTCGGCCCGGGTGCTGTCGATGCCGACGGTCAAGCCGCTCGACACCGGCGCCGTGGTCGCGGCCGCGCGGGAGACGGCCGGCATCGTGACCGCCGAGGAGGCGGTGACCGGCGGCGGCCTCGGCGGCGCCGTGGCGGAGACCGTCGTACAGCATCATCCGGCACGGGTGTCGATCCTCGGCATCCCCGAGTTCGCGCCGACCGGCTCCGCGTCGTACCTGCTGGACCGGTACGGACTGTCCGCGGACGGCATCGCGGACGCCGCCCGCCAACTGGTCAGCCGAGGTACGTGACCAGGTCCGCGATCGAGACCATCGCGAAGCCATGAGCGTCGGCGAACGCGCGCAGGTCGGCGCCGGTCATCAGCGTGCCGTCGTCGTTCATCAGCTCGCCGATCACCCCGACCGGCGGCAGCCCGGCCAGCCGGACGAGCTCGACCGTCGCCTCGGTGTGGCCGGGCCGCTGCCGGACACCACCCTCGACCGCGCGCAGCGGCAGGATGTGACCGGGCCGGATCAGATCCGCGGGCCGCGCCGACGGGTCGGCCAGCACGCGCACGGTCCGGGCCCGGTCGGCGGCCGAGATGCCGGTACCGACACCGGTGCTCGCGTCGATCGACACCGTGTACGCCGTCCGCAGGCTGTCCTGGTTGTGCGGGACCATCAGCGGCAGCTCGAGCCGGTCGAGGATCTGCGGCGCGGCCGGCGCGCAGACGTACCCGCTGGTGTAGCGGACCAGGAGCGCCATCAGCTCCGGCGTGGCCAGGCTCGCGGCGAAGGTCAGGTCGCCCTCGTTCTCGCGGTCGGCGTCGTCGACGACCACGACCGGGCGGCCACGGCCGATCTCGGCGATCGCACGGTCGATGGTGTCCAGGCGGGTTGTCGTCACGGTGCTCACGGTCGCTGTCCTCTCGGCAAGGCGCTCCGGGGCAACGACAAGCTCCGCGACGCCGGCCACGACGCGCCGGGCGATCACACCCAGGCGTCGACGCACGACGTCCCGCAGATTGCCACGTGCGTCTTCCCATCCGGACTTTCACCGTCGGTCCTGGAGTTCCACCAGGTCAACCGGACCTCCTTGCGGAGGTACGGGTCGCGGACTGTCACCGCCGGCTCGGAATTTCACCGACCCCAGAGCACGTGTTCTACGTTTGGCCGCCAGTCTATCGGCAGAGCCGGCCCCGCGCGGTGTCGTGTCGGTCTCAGTCGATCCGCGGCCCGGCGCGGACGGCTCGACGCGGGTCCGTCGCCGCGTGGCTGGCCTATAGTCCCATGCTGATCAGCCTGAAGGGGGTCTAGGTGAACGGCAAGCGCGCGGTACGTCAGCCCGGGCTGGACGAGCTGCGGCTGCTCGCGAAGGTCGCCCGGATGTACCACGAGAAGGGCATCCGGCAGCCGAAGATCGCGGCCGAGCTGAACCTCTCGCAGGCGCGGGTCTCGCGGATGCTGAAGCAGGCCGTCGAGGTCGGCATCGTCCGGACCGTGGTGACGATGCCGAGCGGCGTCCACAGCGATCTCGAGGACGAGCTGCAGGGCCGGTACGGGCTGCGCGACGCCGTTGTCGTCGACACCGCCGGAGCGGGCGACGAGGTGCTGCCGGCGCTGGGCTCGGGCGCCGCGGCGTACCTCGACATGACGCTCAGCGGCGGCCATCTGATCGGCATCTCTTCGTGGAGCGAGACGCTGATCAGCGCGGTCGACCGGATGCCGCGCAAGAGCGTGCCGGTGGTGGACAAGGTCGTGCAGATCGTCGGCGGCCTCGGGGACGCGGCGGTCCAGATGCAGGCGACCAGGCTCACCGCCCGGTTCGCCGAGCTGACCGGCGCGATGCCGGTCTACCTGCCGGCTCCCGGCCTGGTCGGCACGTCGGCGGTCCGGCGGGCGGTGATGAACGACGCGTCCGTCCGTGACGTGCTCGGCACCTGGGGACAACTCACCGACGCCCTGGTGGGCATCGGCAGTCTCGAGCCGTCGCCGCTGCTGCAGCGCAGCGGGAACGCGGTCGCCGAGCACGACCAGGACGAGTTGCGGCGGCTCGGCGCGGTCGGCGACGTCTGTTTCCGGTTCTTCGACGAGGAGGGCAATCACGTCCGCTCGTCGTTCGACCAGCGGGTGATCGGAGTCAGCGCCAAGGAACTGCTGGCGGTCCCCCGGCGGATCGGGGTGGCCGGCGGCGAGCGCAAGTTCTCCGCGATCCGCGCCGCCCTGCTCGGCGGCTGGGTCAACATCCTGATCACCGACCTCGCGATGGCCAATCGCCTGGCCGACGCGACCTAGCCTTCCCGGTTGGGTACAGGGGTGGGAAGGAACACCCGAGGAGGAGTCCGATGAGCACCAGCCAGGTCAATCCCCCGCCCTTCGACGGCCCCGAAAGGGACGCGACCGACGCCGCCGACGAGGACCCGAACACCGTGAGCGACCGGGCCGACGAAGGCGAGCCGCTGGCGGAGTCGGGCCTGCCCGACCCCGACGAGGCCCCCGCCGACGAAGACCCGAACGACCAGCTCCCCCGCGACCTGCCCTAGCTCGGCTGGAAGAACTCCAGCAACCTGCGACTGGCGTCCGGCGACATCAGCAGTTCCTGCAGGTCCGCGGACACCCGGGCCGCGGCGCCGGTGCGTTCGAACATCTCGCGCTCGTACTCCTGGATCGCGGTCGGTACGTCGTCCGGGTGCGCGGCGAGCGCGAGACCGAGCACGGCACCGTCGAGCAGCGCCATGTTGGCGCCCTCCCCCACCGGCGGCATCAGGTGCGCGGCGTCGCCGACCAGCGTGACGTCGGGCCTCGACGGCCAGGTCAGGCCGACCGGCAGCGTGGTGATCGCGCGGGGCACGATCGTGTCGTCGCAGGCCTCGATCAGCGCGGTGAACCGTGAGTCCCAGCCGGCCAGCAGCTCGATCAACCGGGCCCGCGCCGCGGCCGGGTCGTCGAACGGGATCCCGCTGGTGGCGAACCAGTCCTCGCCGGTGTTGTAGAAGCTGATCCCGATCCGGACGCGGCCGTCGCCGTTGCGCTGCGCCGCCAGGGAGATGCCATGGCCGAGCACCCAGTAGTTGCCGCGGCCAACCATCGCCGCGAGCTCCGGGTGGGTGCGGTCGATGTCGGGAATGCCGGCCTCGACGACGTTCTGGCCCAGGTGCACCGGGTGGGCGTCGGTGAGCAGGGCACGGATCCGGGAGTTCGCGCCGTCGGCGCCGACCAGCAGGTCGTACGTCGTACTGCGGCCGTTGGCGAAGTGCAGCACGCCGTGGTCAGCGGACCGGAAGGCGTGACCCCAGCGCACCGCGTCTGCGGGAAGCGAGTCCAGCAGCAGGTTGCGCAGGTCGGTTCGGTCCACCTCGGGGCGATCGAGCGGCGCGTCGTCGGGGGTGTCCTCCTGCAGCAGCAAGGTGCCGTCGGGCTCCAGCAGCCGCATGTCCTGGCCCGCGCCGCGGGCGATGGCGAAGAACTGGTCGATCAGGCCGGCCTCGCGCAGCGCGCGCTGCCCGGAGTGGATGTCGAGCATGCCGCCCTGGCCGCGTGCGTCGCGGGACGGCTCACGTTCGTACACCACGGCGTCGATGTCGTGCACGTGCAGGACGCGGGCGAGCGTCAGGCCGCCGAGGCCGGCACCGACGATGGCGATGGTCATCGCTCTCTCCTTCGATACAGTGTATTGCTTCAATACACTGTATCGCGCGATGCGTTGTATGGTTTGCCGCATGCTGGTGTGGGAGCGGCCCGAGCCGCCGGGTCGACGGGCGCCGGCGCCGCTGAGCCGCGAGCAGATCGTGCGAGAGGCCATCCGGCTGGCCGACAGCGACGGCCTCGAGGCGGTGTCGCTGCGCAAGGTCGCCGCCGCGCTGGATGTCGGGCCGATGCGGCTGTACGGCTACATCGCCACCAAGGAGGAACTGCTCGACCTGATGGTCGATGCGGTGTACGCAGAGATCCGGCCGACCGGCGACAGCTGGCGAGAGGTCCTGCGCTCGCTGGCCGAGACCACTCGCGAGGCCGCTCACCAGCACGAATGGCTCGCCGACCTGCTCGGCGGGCGCCCTCAGCTCGGGCCGAACACGCTGACCAGCGGAGAAGCCGTGCTCGCCGCGATGGACGGCGTGGACCTGGACACCGTCGTACCGGCGGTGGCCGCGATCAACGCGTACGTGATCGGCGCGGTACGCCGGGAGATCACCGAACGGCGGGCCGAGCGGTCCAGCGGGATGGACCAGCAGCAGTGGCAGGCCAGCCATGGGCCGTATCTGCGGCGGACCCTGGCCACCGGCAAGTTCCCCGCACTGTCAAGGGTCGTGCACGACGGCCCTCACCTGGAGGCCGAGCAGACCTTCCGGATCGGCCTCGACTTCCTGCTGGACGGCATCGAGGCCCGTATCTCGGGCTGACGCGCACGGCCACTCCCCTCGATTCCCGAGCCCCGCCCTGATGGGCGGGGCTCACGCATGTCTGCGTACCGCACTGGAATAGATGTTGGACATTAGTGTGTGCCACACAGTATCGTGTTGGTCATGGCCGACGCCGAAGAACTGATTCTCAGCCAGGCCCAGGAGCTCCGTCGCGGGACGGTCGTCCTGGCCTGTCTCGCGCTGCTCGAAGCACCGCAGTACGGCTATGCGCTGCTGGTGACGCTGAACGACTCGGGCGTCACGGTCGACGGCAACACGCTGTACCCGTTGCTGCGCCGGCTGGAGAAGCAGGGCCTGCTGACCAGCGACTGGAACACCGACGAGTCGCGGCCGCGCAAGTTCTACCGCGTCACCCCGGAGGGCTCGCGGGTGCGGGCCGGCCTGGTGCACGAATGGGAGGACCTGGTGGCCTCGATCGCCCGACTGACCAAGGAGAACCGATGAGCGGGAACACGCTGACCGATCGCTACGTGCACGAGGTGGTCCGGCGGATCCCGGCCGACCAGCGCGCCGACGTCGCCGACGAGCTGCGCACGACCATCGCCGACACCGCCGACGCGCGGGGTGCGGCCGACCCGGAGGCCGCCGAGCGCGCGGTGCTCACCGAGATGGGCGACCCGATCCGGCTCGCCGCCAAGTACGCCGACCGGCCGCTGGCGCTGATCGGGCCGGAGCTCTACCCGGCGTACATCCGGTTGCTCAAGGTGCTGCTGACCACCGTGCTGCCGATCGTGGTCGCGGTGCTGGTGGTGATCGAGGTCCTGGACACCAACGACGTGGGCGCGGCGATCGGCAGCGCGATCGGCGGCGTCCTCACCGTCGGCGCGCAGATGATCGCCTGGCTGACGGTGGTCTTCGCCCTGATCGACCGCTCCCGGCACCGCGACACGGCAGCCGCCGAGGTCGACCGCTGGACTCCCGACGACCTGCCCGAGCTCCGGCAGACCGAGAAGCGGGACTCCGGCGCCGCCGCGGCCGTGGCGTGGAACGCGCTGGTGCTCGCGCTGATCGTCTGGCAACACACCGCCGCGCCGTACCGGGCCGGCAACGACCGGATCGAGGTGCTCGACCCCGCGCTGTGGTCGGGCTGGATCTGGCCGATCCTGATCGGCCTGGCCGGGGTCGTGACGCTAGAGGTGATCCGCTTCGCCACCCGCGGCTGGACCATGCTGCACGCCGGCTTGTACGCCGTGGCCGAGCTGCTCATCACGCTGCCGCTGGCGTGGATCCTCTCGCAGCAGAAGTTCTTCAACCCGGCGTTCCTGGCCGACGTCAACAACGGCTGGACAGCGCCGGACACGGTCTACACGATCGCCGTGATCGCCGTGCTGCTCGTCAGCGCTTCCGAGATCATCAGCCGCTTCCGCGAGGCTCGCGCCCGGAACTGACCGTTCCGAGCAGCACCCGGCGCTCAGGCTTCCACGAGGACCTGGGCGCCGGGGTGTAGGCCGACCTGGTGGGCGATCGACGCCGTCCTGCCCCGCTCATCGCTCCCGGTACAGCACGAGGTGTTCGTGGTAGAGCACGCCGTCGCGGACGTCGCCGGTGGCGGTGAAGCCGAGGTCGTCGAAGTAGTCGAGGTGGGTGCCTGTGACGGTGTAGCGGCCGGTGTAGGCACGCAGACGGCCGTCGCGGGCTTCCTCGTAGCGGCCGTTGGGCAGGAGTTCCTGCCGGATGCGGCCGTCGGCGGTGACCCACATTCCGACATACGGGTGAGGGGTGGACGACGGTGTGGTGGAGGGCTGGCCGGCGCCGGGGGCTTCGGTGGCACAAGCGGTCAAGGTGGCGAGCAGGCCGAGGGCGAGCAGGTTCTTCGGGATCATGGGTGGTCCTTTCGCATGGTGACGGGTCAGGCCGCGGTGGCGTCGTCGTGTGCGGTGGCGGCGGACTTCTCGCGCCATGGGGTCAGGTCCTGCTCGATCTGGTCGAGTTTGACCTGGAGTCGGTCGAGCGTGTCCGGGCCGAGGTACAGGTGCGTCGGTAGCTGGTCCTGGGACGTGACCTCGTAGATCAGCGCCGCGCTCTTGGCCGGGTCGCCTAGCTGGGTGTGGTTCGCGGTGCCGGCCCAGTCCAGCGTGACGTGGGCGGGAGTGCCGTCGTACTCGGTGATTCGGGTAGCGGGCAACGACAGCGAAGTGGCGTCCAGGAAATCGGTGCGCAGGACGCCCGGTTCGACCACCATCGACTGGATGCCGAACGGCGCCAGCTCCTTGGACAGCGACTCGCTCAGGCCGGCGACGGCGAACTTCGAGGCGCAGTACAGGCCCACGCCGGGCTCGCCCTCGAAACCGGACCGCGAGCCGATGTTGACGATCTTGCCCGAGCCCTGGGCGCGCATCACCGGCAGGACGGCGCGGGTCATGTCGATCAGGGCGAAGACGTTCAGGTCGAACAGCGAGCGGGCCTCGGCGTCGGTGATCTCCTCCACCGCGCCCAGCAGACCGCGCCCGGCGTTGTTGACCAGTACGTCGATCCGCCCGAACCGCTCGATCGCGGTCTGTGCAGCCGCGGGAATCTGCTCGGCCCTCGTCACGTCGAGCTCGATACCCAGGACGTGGTCGGAGGTTTTCAGGTCTTCGGGCAGCCGGCCGAGGTCGCGTGCCGCGACGACGACGTCGTTGCCGCCGGCAAGAGCGGTGCGGGCGATCTCCGCGCCCAGACCGCGGGAGGCTCCGGTGACGAACCAGGTGGCCATGGTGTCCTTCTTTCGCCAAGGCTTCGGCGGGTTGTTCCCGCCGCTGACAGTCCTGAGTCTGTCGAGGCCGCCAGGGCCGAAGAAGTCCGTGGGATTCCTGGGAGTGCCCTACCTAGGAACAGCGTCGGACTCGGCGCGCAGGATCTGCTCGGCGCGCTCGCGCAGCCGGTCGAACGCCGCCGCGGTCGGGGTCGCGGGCTCGGCCTGATAGACGACGAGCTGCTGGCCGGGAGCCCCGTTGACCGCGAACGACGAGAACTGGATGTGCAGGTCGCCGACGTCTGGGTGGCGCAGGTGCTTCACGTCATGGGTCTTGGCCTTGACGTCGTGACGGCTCCACAGCTCAGCGAACTCCGGGCTCTGCGCCGAGAGCTCCGCCACCACCTCGCCGATCCGCACCGACTCCGGATCGTGCCCGTACGCGAACCGCAGCTCGGCGACGCAGGAGTGCGCTGCTCGCTCCCAGTCCTGGTAGAAGTCCCGGCCGGCCGGGTCCAGGAAGACCATGCGCGCCAGGTTGTCCGCCGGGGTGAACCCCTCGTGCAGCGCGCCGGCCAGCGTGTTGCCGGCGAGAATGTCCAACGCGGGACCGAGCACGAACGCCGGCGACGTGGACCAGCTGCTCATGAGCTGCAGCAACTGCGGGCTGACGGATGTCCCCTCCGCCCGGCTCCAGCGGCGCGTCTCCGGCCCCTGGACCAGTCGCCACAGGTGCTCGGTGGCGTCGGCGTCCAGCCGCAGTGCTCGTGCGACAGCCTCGACCACTTGAGGCGACGGGCTGGACTCCCGGCCCTGCTCCAGCCGTACGTAGTAGTCGCTGCTCATCCCGGCCAGCATCGCCACCTCTTCGCGGCGCAGTCCCTTGACCCGGCGGCGCCCGTACTCCGGGAGCCCGACGTCTTGCGGCTTGAGGGCGTCGCGACGGGCGCGCAGGAAGTCGCCCAGCGGTGTGCTGTCGCTCATGACGCAAGCCTAGACGGCAGGACTGCCCGCGGGCTGCGGGAAAACGAAGGGCCCAGCCGCTTGGGGGGTGATGCGCGGCCGGGCCCTTCGGTCTGTGCACGTCACCTTGTGCTGACGGTGCGTGAGATGCCAGTACCCCCGGACATGCACAGCGCGTGATCGAGGCGCCCGGAGCGTGAGGTGCGCCACGAGACGTCACAGTCGCGGTCCCAGCGGGGTCGTATGTATGACCGCGGTGTGCGGCCCGCTGGAGGACAGGAGGGGTCGAGTCATGAATCGCCCGTGGAACAACCTGCGCGCAAGGGTCTTTCCCGATCACTGGTCACTGCTGTTCGGGCAGATCGCGTTCTACAGCTTCGTCGTGATCGTGCTCAGCGGCGTGGTGCTGACGGCGTACTACGAACCGTCGGTCGACCACGTCGTGTACGACGGGCCGTACACACCGCTGCGCGGCGTACCGGTGTCGCGGGCGCTGGACTCGACCCTGGCGATCTCCTTCGAGGTCCGCGGCGGATTGCTGATGCGCCAGCTCCATCACTGGTCGACGCTGATCATGGTCGCGGCGATCACGCTGCACTTGTTGCGGCTGTTCTTCACCGCCGGGTTCCGCCGGCCACGGCGGCTGAGCTGGCTCGTCGTCTTCGGGCTGCTCGTCGTCACGCTGGGCGCGGCCCTCACCGGGACCTCGCTGCCTGATGACATGGCGTCCGGCATGAGCCTCGCCGTACTCGACGGAGTGCTGAAGGCGACTCCGTTCGTCGGCTCCGCCCTCTCGGAGCTGCTGTTCGGGGGTCAGTTCCCGGGTGATGTGATCGCCTGGTTCTACCCGCTGCACGTTGTCGTGCTGCCCGTCGTACTGGTGGTGCTCTTCGTCGCCGCCGCGGTGCTCGCGCTCAAGCACAAGCCCGCGCAGTTCGCCGGACCTGGGCGTACCGAAGACAACGTCGTGGGACGACCGGCGATCGTGACGGCGGTGAAGAGCGCCGGCCTGTTCTGCTTCGTGGTCGGGGTCTCCCTGGTCATGGCCGCGACGGCGACCATCAATCCGGTTTGGCTGTACGGCCCCGCGGATCCGGCGAACGCCTCGGCCGGCGTCGGCCCGGCCTGGTATCTCGCCTTCCTCGACGGAGCGCTCCGGCTGGCACCGGGCTGGGAGTTCGTCCTGTGGGGCAGGACGTTCACCTTGGCGATCCTGCTGCCGGTCGGGGCCTGCACGCTGTTCCTCGCGCTGGTCGCCGTCTACCCGTTCATCGAGCAGCGGCTCACTGGTGACCGCAAAGATCACCATCTGCTCGAGCGACCGCGCCACAACCCGACCCGCACCGGCATCGGAGTCGCCGGCATCACCTTCTACGGCGTGCTCTGGGCCGCCGCCGGCGCCGACACGATGGCGGTGCTGTTCCACCTCTCGGTCAACTCGCTGCTGCGCGTGTTCCAGATCCTGCTGATCGTGGGCCCGCCCGCCGCATTCGTGATCACCCGCCGGATCTGCCTCGGGCTGCAGCTCCAGGACGCGGAGATCGCGGCGCACGGCCTGGAGACCGGCACGGTGATCCGGCAGCCGGACGGCGGGTACTTCGAGAAGCACCGCCCGGTCGACCCCCAGCGCCGCAGGCAACTCGTCGGCGCGTCCACCGAACAGACCAGTCGAGCGAAGACGGACGCGACTGTCTGACCCGGGGTGCGTGCTCGCTCCCGGATCGGGTACGGGTCCAGGAGACGGTTGGTTCCAGTGCCGGCCGTCTCCTGGAGCCGCACGATGTCGATCGATCCGAGCACCCGGCGACCACCGCCGCCGCGCAGCGCACTGACGCTCCGGCTTGTCCTGGCAACCTTCGGTCTGGTGATCAGTTGCGTCGCGGTGGCGCTCTTCGTCGATCAGGACCTGCCACCGGCTCCGATCGCGATCGCCGCGGTGCTCGCGATCATCGCGGCGGTGGACCTGGTGATCGTCATCCGGCGAAAGCTCCACGGCGAACCCGGCTGACGGCGTCCGCGGGGATCAACTGCCGCGAGTGGCGAATGCGCGCGACGGATCCAGGGAGTCGTCACCGGAGTTCCAGGCCCGAGTACACCTCGTAGGTTCCGCTGGGCACACCGAAGTCGCCGCTCAGCAGGACCGCCTGGGGATTTCCCGCCGTGTTGAGAGTGCAGCGAAGCCTGTAGTCGTCGTACCAACTGCCGATGCCGTTCGACAGCTTGCAATACCAGAAGTACGTACCCGCGGCCAGGTCGATGCCGCCGTGCTTCCACCAGGAACCCTTGGACAGACCGGTCTCCGTGTCGGTGACGCCGCTGTACCACTTGTAATTGCCTTGGGCCAGGTCGATGTTGCGGCTCCACGTCGTCTCGGAGCCGTCCGGCGGATACGACGCCAGGTACAGGGTCTTGCTGAGTCTCGCTGCACCGGCCTCGGCGGCGGTGGCCGGGGTGGGCGCGACTGCCAGGCCGGCGATGAGGGAGAGCGCGACAACGAGGACTTGGAGGATCCGACGGATCATGTGTTGGTCCCTTCCAGGTGGTGACACGCCGCCCGGTCGTATCCGGGCGACACGGTACGACTCAGTGCACCAAAGCGCCCTTTCAGAACGCTGTCTCGCCGCGGTTTGCGGCAGCACCTCACCGCTGAGCGGTTGCCAGGTCGTGTCGAGACCGCTCGCCTCCTTCCGACGTACCTTCCGTGACGTGGAGCGCGATGGATGAGGTTCAGGATCAGCTGCATGCGCTGGTCGACAGCGGCGCGGAGTCCGGCGTGCAGGTTGCTGTCTATCGCGACGGCGTGCTGATCGTCGACGCGGTGGCCGGTCGCGACGCCGGGAGACCGCTGACCTCCGGTACGCCGATTTTCAGTTTCTCCACGGGCAAGAACGTGACGGCCGTGCTCGCGCAGCTGCTCGTGGCGCGGGGATATCTGGAGTACGACGCCCCGATCGTCGATCTCTGGCCCGAGTTCGGTGCGCATGGCAAGGAATCGGCCACACTGCGGCACGTGCTGACTCACACGGTCGGTCTTCCCGCCATGCCGCGCGAGATCACGCCGGCCGAGCTGCCGGACTGGTCGAGAGTCTGCGCGTCGCTGGCCGCTGCCGAGCCGCGCTGGCGGCCCGGTACGGCGATGGGCTACCACTCCTACACGTTCGGCTATCTGGTCGGCGAACTCGCGCGCCGCGCGACCGGCCGGACGATGAGCGAGCTGCTGCGTGAGTGGATCACCGCGCCGCTCGGGATCGAAGGGCAGCTGTACTTCGCCGTACCGGACGGGTCACCGCCAGAGTTGGCGCGCTTGGAGCAAGAGTCGTGGCCCGTCGAAGCGGACGACAACGATGCGATCCTCGCACCGTGGGAGCGCCGGCCCAGTGCGGACTTCGGCAACAACAGCGAGATCCTGCACGCCGAGGTGCCGTCGGTGTGTGTCGCCACCGCGCACGGTCTCGCCGCGATGTTCAACGCAGTTCTCCAGGGTGGACTCGTGCCGCGGTTGGCGACACCTGCAGCGCCCGCATTCGAAGGCGTGGACCAGGTCTTCGGTACGCCGGCGCGGATGGCGCTGGGCTTCCCGATCGGCAGGATCGGCGCTCCAGCCGAGGAGAACTCCGTCGCGCTCGGTTGGCCCGGCGGGGGCGGCAGCTACGCCTACGCCGATCCCGTCCGAGGGATCGCCTTCGCGCTGACGAAGACCCGGCTCGTCCCGAACTTCGACACCGCACTCTCGGTCGACACGGTCCTGGCCAACCACCTCGCCAAGACCCGCTGACGCCGTACGGCGGGCTGCTCCGGATCAACCAGCAGCACGTAGCTCGGTCAGCGCGGCTTGGGCTTCTTCGGTGACCTCGCGGCGACCCGGCGCGACCGGCAGCGCGAGCACGTGCTGCAACGCCCGTCGATAGGCTTCGGCGAAGGCCGACGGCGCGTCCACCTCGACATCCGGGGAGATACCGACACCTTCCCAGTTCGTGCCCGACACCGGATTGAGCGCGCGCTGCACCGGCACAGACGCCTCCAAGTGCGGGTGGACCCGGAAACCCTCTCGCGGGTGAGCGCCTCCTCGCGTGCGCTCGCCGACCACCACGGCTCGTTCGAGCTGCTGCAAGTTGTAGGTCAGCTCTTCCGCCGCGGAGAACGTCGTCGAACTGGTCAGCACCCAGATTGGCTTGGTGCCGCCGAACCTCGGCCCGGCGACAGGGACCGTCCAGTACTGCCGGACCACTCCGCTGGACGGCGTGACCAAGTCGTTCAGATGCACCGGTTCGTCCTCGAAGAGATAGCTGCACACCACGGCCACCATGTCCGGTGAGCCACCGCCGCAGGTGCGCAGGTCCAGCAGCAACGCATCGGTTGCCCAGAGCAAGGACATCGCGCCGGCGACAGCGGCACCGGCGTACTTCGGGTTGTACAGCGACGGCCTGATTTCCAGTACGCCGACGTTCCCGGCGAGCCGTTCGGCCCGGGCCATCCCGGCGGAGGTCAGCTCGACGTGTTGCACCCAGGCCGCCTCGTCGCCTTCGGGGTCTTCCTCGTCGTCGATCAACTCGTCGACGTGGTGGAGCAGCGACAGATGCTTGTCCCCGTTGATCGCCTGGATGTCCGCCGTGACCCGCTCGGCGAGGGCCACCGGCTCGGTCAGGTCGTCGTACCGGCCCTCCTCCTGGGCCGCGATCAAGCGGTCGGCCACCACCGGCCCGACGTCGGGAAACACGTAGTGCTCGCGGATCAAGGCCGCGACCTGGTCGATGACTGCCTTGATCTCCTCGGTGCGCATCCAGTCAGTGAAACACCGCGATGCTCAGGCGTCACCGGCTTCGCGCGCTGCCCACGCCGCGAAATCCGTCGCGGGACGGCCCAGGACATGCTCGACACCATCGCTGAGATAGGCGTCGTCGCCGCGGCGGATCCCGCCGAGCATGGCCAGTCTCCAGCGGATGTACTCCTCGGGAGTCCCGGCCGCCCGCAGTGCGTCGGCGTGTGCTGCCTCGTCCTCGTCGTGGAACTCGACCGGCCGGCCGGTGGTCTCGGTCAGGATGCGCGCGGCGTCGTGGAAGGTGATCGCGCGCGGTCCGGACAGCGCGATCGTCTCCCCCTTCCCCGTACCGGTGGTGAGCAGGCGGGCCGCGACCTCGGCGATGTCCGCGACGTCGACGAACGGCTGCGCGCCGTCGCCGACAGGAGCGACGATGCGGCCGTCGACCGGGGTGAACATGGCCTCGGTGAAGTTCTGCGCGAAGTGCGTCGGGCGCAGGATCGTCCACGGCAGCGGTCCGGTACGCAGCGCGTGCTCGGCGCGGGCGACGTTGCCGTCGGGCAGGAACTCCACGCCGCGGGCAGAGAGCAGTACGGCGTGACTGACGCCGGAAGCGGTCTCGAGAAGTTTGGTCAGCCGAGGGCTCCAGTCGGTCGCGGAGCCGGGGCCGACGACGAAGATCCCGTCTGCACCTTCTGTCGCCGGTTCCCAGGTGGCCGGCGCGTTCCAGTCGAACGGCAGCGGGGTCGAGCGGCCGACGGCTCGGGTGATGTGTCCGTCCTGTTCGAGCAGGCGGGACAGGCGGCGGCCGACCTTGCCGGTGCCGCCGAGGATGAGAAACGTAGCCATGCCCTTGACGGTAGGGGCCGGATGCTGGACGGACAATCAGTGTTTGTCGGGCTTTCCTTTGCGTTCGTCTACGCTGGTCGGCGTGGACATCCTGGCCGACGAGCTCGCGCAGGCCCGGGCCCGCGGGGCCGTGTTCTCCGTACTGGGCCGGACCGCGCCGTGGGGCTTGGAGTTCAGCGGCACGCGACCGCTCACGGCGCATCTGTTGCTGGAGGGCAGCGGCTGGCTGGAGTTGCCGGATGATCCGCCGATCCCCGTGCGAGCGCGCGACGTCGTACTGGTGACAGCCGGTACGCCGTACCGGCTGGTGAGCGCGCCCGGGACGCCGGCTGAGCCGATCTCCGAGGCCCGGTCGGTGGGCTCGACAGCTAGCGAGCCGGAGGCCGTGATTCTCTGCGGCGCCTACGTCATCGAGGGCAGCATCGGCGACTCGCTGCTCCGCGCCCTGCCCCGCGCCGCCGTCCTCGAAGCCGACCAGCTCGCCCCACGCCACACCGCGGCGATCGAGCTGCTGGCCGCGGAAGCCGCGACCGAAGGCCCTGGCCAGCAGGCGCTGCTCGACCGCTTGCTCGATCTCAACCTCGTCTACACCTTGCGCGCCTGGTGGTCCCGCCCGGACGCCGAACCGCCGGGCTGGTACCGCGCCGGCGCGGACCCGAACCTCGAGCGCGTCCTCCAGTCGATGCACACCAACCCCGCCGACGCCTGGACCGTCACCACGATGGCCGCCCTCGCCGGCATGTCCCGCGCCGCGTTCTCCGCGCACTTCACCGCCGTCGTAGGCCAGTCCCCCGCCCGCTACCTCACCACCCTCCGCATGCGCCGCGCCGAAGACGCCCTCACCCGCACGAACGCACCCCTGTCCCGCATCGCCGCCGACGCCGGCTACCGCAACGAATACGCCTTCGCCACCGCCTTCCGCCGCCTCCACGGCGTACCGCCCGGCCGATGGCGACGCCAAGCCCGAGGTCTCGCGAGCTGACCGGGTCGGGTGGAAGAGTGCGGGCATGTGGTCGCGACCGCCGTTCGGCGACGAGCTCAGGGGCGAGTTCGGTTTGCCTCGGCGGGTGCGCAGGCTGGGGAGCAGTCCGCGGTCGCGGGTGTGGCGGGCCGAGGTGTCGGGCTCGGCTGTGGTGGTGAAGCAGCTCGTGGACGGACCGGAAGCAGCCGACCGGTATGCCCGCGAGGTCACCGCGCTGCGGCTGGCGTCGCGGGTCGATCCGCCGGTGGTGCCGAGGTTGCTTGGCACCGGCGCCGATGAACGACTCCTGGTCCTCGAGTACGTCGAGCACCAGGATCCGCGCGGGGATTGGCTGGTGGACTACGCGACGGCGCTGGCGCGGCTCCACTCTGCCGCAAGCTCTGATGCCTTGGGCAATCTTTCGGCGCTGTCGGGTCTTCCCGCGTGGTCGGGTCCGGATCAGGACGACATCGACTCCTTCCTCGGACTCGCGCGGACCCTTGGCGTGGACGTCCCGCCCGGCGTACGCGCCGAGCTCGACGACCTGGCCGCCCGCCTGGCCGGCATGGAACACAACGCCTTGCTGCACGGCGATCCGTGCCCAGGCAACGACCTGCACACCGCTACCGGCGTACGGTTCATCGACTTCGAACAAGTTGCCCTGGGCAACGGTCTCGTGGAACTCGCCTACCTGCGCATCGGCTTCCCGACCTGCTGGTGTTCCACCGTTCCCCACGTCGAAACCCTGTACGCCGCGGAGGCCGCGTACCGCACGACCTGGCAGCAGGCGACGGGCACCGACGTACGAGGTGATCTCACCGACGCGTGCGCCGGCTGGCTGCTCCGGGGTTCCGCGCTGGGCCAACTGAGCAACGGCAACAGTCCACTGGAGGAGCTCGGCCGGCTCGCCGCGGTGCTGTGCGACGTCATACGCACCCGCTGGCCCGACCTCCAGCCGCTCCCCGCCCAACGCCCCTGGTCCACCAAAGGACTGTGAGGGTTCAGGCCCGCCTCGCGACCGCGTCCTTCGAACCCGCGGTGGGCAGGGCGGCCGAAGCAAGCAGCGCCAGCTTGTCCGCATCGCTGGACCCGGCGTCCGGATGGTAGACAACGAGCATCAGGTCCTCGGCACCATTGATCGAGAGCCGCCCGGTTGAGGGTCATCTCACCGACCTGCGGGTGATCGAGCCTCAGCGGCGTCCCGCGCTGTCCACGCACTTCGTGCCGCGCCCAGAGCTGCCGGAACCGCGGACTCGCCAGCGACAGCTCCCCGGTGAGCTCGATGAAACGGGGATCGTCGACGTTGCTTCCCACCGACTGGCGAAGGTTCGCGACGAAGCACTCGGTCACGTTCTCCCACTCCGGATGCAGCGCCTGCTCGGACGGATCGAGAAACAGGTCACGCAACTGATTGCCGCCGACAGCGAGCCCTGGCGACAGCGCCGTCGCCATGCGGTTCACGGCCAGGATGTCGAAGTACCGGTCCTCGATGAAGGCGGGCTGCACGAGACTGTCCAGCAGCTTCAACGCTCCTGCCGGCGGTGTCTGCTTGCGTGGCCGGCGTTTCCGTCGCCGGGGAACCTCCGCGACCAGCGTCAGGAGGTGGGCGAAGTGGTCGTCGTCGAGCCGCAGCACGCGGGCGATTGCCTCGAGCACCTGGACGGAGGGCTTGCGGTCACGGCCGCGTTCGAGCCGGAGGTAGTAGTCCGCGCTGATCCCGGCGAGCATGGCGACTTCCTCCCGCCGCAGCCCCGGCACACGTCGTACGCCGATGTCGGGGATGCCCACCTGCTGCGGCGTCACCAGCTCGCGCCGCGCGCGCAGGTAGGCGCCTAGCGCGTTCGACTCGCTCACAGCACAACCGTAGCTCGGTGCTCAACGAGTAGAGGGGGTCCTGTCGCACCCCAGGCTGCGCGGGGCTCTGGGTGCGTCGGCAGGCCGGTCATAGCTTGGACGCATGACCATCGCACTGATCACCGGCGCCAACAAGGGCCTCGGTTACGAGACCGCCAAGCAGCTGCTCGAGCTGGGACACACCGTCTACGTCGGCGCGCGCGAAACCGAACGCGGCGAGAAGGCCGCCGCCGAACTCGGCGCCCGGTTCGTCCAGCTCGACGTCACCGACGACGCCTCGGTCACCAGCGCCTTGGCGACGATCGACGCCGCCGAAGGCCGCCTCGACATCCTCGTGCACAACGCCGGCATCCTCGACACCGCACTCGACGGCCCCGCGGCGCTACGTTCGTTCGACACGAACGCCGTCGGCATCGTGCGCGTCACGGAGGCCGCACTGCCCTTGCTCCGCAAATCCGCCAATCCGAACGTCGTCACCATCTCCAGCAGCATGGGATCGTTCTGGGCGGTGACCAACCCCGAGCGTCCGGAGTCCGGCCTGCCGCTCGCGCTGTACTCGGCGTCGAAGGCCGCGGCCACCATGCTGACCGTGCACTACGCCAAGGCGCAGCCGGACATCAAGTTCAACGCGCTCGAGCCCGGCACCACCGCCACCGACATGACTGCCGCCTTCGGCATCGGCCGACCGGTCGAGGAAAGCGCTCGCGTCGTCGTACGCCTGGCCACGCTCGACAAGACCGGACCGACCGGCACGTTCCAGGACGAAGCAGGACAACTGCCCTGGTGAGCACGCCTGGAGCTCCCGGTCCACGCTGAACACCCGAGCCGTCCGGCGCCGTGACACCCGCCTCGCGCGCACACCTCACGACGGGCGAGGATACGCAGATGCGCTTCTCGATCAACATTCCGAACTTCGGCGACTTCGCCGACGCCCGTACCGTCGCGCGAGTGGCGACCGTGGCCGAGCAGGCCGGCTGGGACGGTCTGTTCGTCTGGGACCACGTCGTCCACAGCAAGGCCCAGCGGCGGGGTCAGCCCTTCGGGGATCCCTGGATGCTACTGACCGCGGCCGCGCTCGCGACCTCGCGGATCACCCTCGGCACGCTGGTCACCCCGACCGCGCGGCGCCGACCGGAGCAACTGGCCCGGCAGGTCGCGACGCTGGACGGCATGACCAGCGGCCGGGTGGTCTTCGGCGCCGGCCTGGGCGGGCCGATCGACGACGAGTTCGGCAGCTTCGGCGACGAGACCGATCCCAAGGTGCTCGCCGGCCGACTGGACGAAGGGCTCGACCTGCTCGCCCGCTACTGGTCCGGCGAGACCGTGAACCACCACGGCGAGCACTACCAGGTCGACGACGTGACGTTGCTGCCAGCAACCGCTCAACGGCCGCGGCCCCCGGTCTGGATCGCCGGCTACTGGCCCCGCAAGGCACCGATGCGCCGCGCCGCCCGCTGGGACGGCGCCGTACCGCTGTTCCAGAACGCCAACCATGGCGAGGCTCCGCCGGTCGACGAGCTGCGCGACCTGGCGGCGTACCTCCAGCAGAACCGCACCGACCCGACAGCGCCGTACGACATCATCGTGGGCGGCATCAGCCCCACGAACCCGACCGCGTCCCGCGCCCTCATCGAACCCCTCGCCGAAGCCGGCGCCACCTGGTGGGACGAACGCCAACTCATCACCGGCACCGACTTCTACCGCCTGGATCCCGTCCTCCGCCGCATCGAGCAGGGTCCCCCGACGCTCGGGTGAGCGAGCTGCTCACATGACCAGCTTCTGGGGTTCACCGATCGGGAGCCAGGTCAGGCTCCGTCGGATGTCGTGCGGCGCGGCGGCGAAGGCGTCCTCGATCGAGTCCCGGCCTTGAGTGAAGTGCCGCCAGCCTTCGTAGTGCACCGGGAGGACGGTTCGGGGTCGCAGGAGTTCGCAGAGTCTGACGCCGTCGTGCCCCGACATCGTGTAGCGGACCGGTCCGGTGATGCCGAACTGCACCGCGCCGAGGTGGAGCAGCACGGTGCCGACCTCGAGCCGTGCGCCGACCTGACGGACGCCGTCGTACAGGACGGTGTCACCCGAGATCCACAGAGCGCCGTTCTGCTGGCCCTCCCAGCTCAGCGCGAAGCCGGTGACTTGGCCGGTGATCGCCCGACTCAGCGGAGGACCGTGGCGAGCGGGTGTCGCGGTGACCCGCAGGGTGGGCAGTCCGGGCGTGGACAGGGAGTGGACTGCCCAGGGTGGCAGACCGATGGCGTTGCCGCCCAGACGGCGTGCCCCGGCGACTGTCGTCACGACGGTGCCGACGCCGGGCAGCAGCGCGCGGCCGGCGTTGTCGAGGTTGTCGCCGTGGTGGTCGTGGGTCAGCAGTACGGCGTCGATCGGCGGCAGGTCGTCGACCGACAGCGCGGGCCCGGCCTCCTTGCGGGAGGCCGAGCCCCAGCCGAACGAATAGCGGCCGCCGGGCGGGTCGAAGGTCGGGTCGGTGAGCAACCGCCAGCCTTCGACCTCGATCAGGGCGGTGGGCCCGCCGATGTGGGTGATGCGGGCGTCGCTCACGCTGTGGACGCCGCCGCGTGCTTCAGCGCCCAGTCGAGCACTTCGTCGGCGATCCGTTCCCAGCCCTCCTGCGCGGGTAGCAGGTGGGCGTAACCGTCGTACTGCTTCACCTCGGTGACGGTGTCGGACTTGTAGTGCTTGGCATTGGAGCGCTGAATCTCCGGCGGCATGATGTGGTCCTCCGAGCCGGAGACGAACAGCAGCGGTGGCCGGGCGTCGTTGTGGTAGTCGACCCAGGTGTCCTGATGGCCGGGCTGGAAGTTGGCGAGCACGCTGCCCCACAGGATGCCGCCGTTGGCCGGGATGGCGTACCGCTCGTAGAGCGCGCGCGACTCCTCGTCGGTGAAGGTGTTGGTGAACGCGTACCTCCACTGCTCGTACGACAGTGGCACCGTCTTGTGCCGGTTCCCAGGGTTCTTCAGCACCGGGAAGGTCGACCTGACCTGGGACAGCGGTACGACGCGGACCCCCTCGGTGGGTGCGGAGTTCATCGCCACTCCGGCCGCGCCGAAGCCGTGGTCGAGCAGGATCTGGGTGAAGGCGCCGCCGGCGGAGTGACCGATGATGATCGGCGACGTCGCGAGCTCACCGATCACCGCCTCGTAGTGTTCGATGATCTGCGGGACGGTGAGCTTGAGGATCGGTGTCGGGTCGGCGTTGAGCGCCTCCACCTCGACCTCGAAGCCGGGGTAACCGGGCGCGAGCACCCGGAACCCGCGCTGCTCGTAGTGCGTGATCCAGTGTTCCCAGCTGCGGGGCGTGACCCAGAAGCCGTGGACCAGAACGATGGTGTCCGGGGTGGTGACGTCGGGCATCAGGAGGTCTCCTTCGCGGCGTCGAGAATGAGGTCGGTCGTCGAGGCCGGTTTCGAGATCATCGCGACGTGCGACGCCTTCACCTCGACCGTGTGGGCCCCGGCGCGCTGTGCCATGAAGCGCTGAGTGGCGGCCGGGATGACCTGGTCGTCCTTGGCGACCAGCGTCCACGACGGGATGGACTTCCAGGCCGGTACGCCGGACTGCTGGTCGAGCGTCCCGACGTCGGCGGGCCGTTGCGCGGCGGCCATCGCCGCGGCGGTGGACGGCGAGACGTCGGCTGCGAAGACGTCCCGGAAGAGGGGCAGCTTGATGTACCCGTCGACGCCGCCCGGATACGGCCGGAAGTCCAGTGCGGCGGGGCCCAACTGGCTGCCGGGGAACTTCGCGGCCAAACCGCCGACGGTGTCGCCGGCGTCCGGGGCGAAGGCGGCGACGTAGACCAGCGCCTTGACGTTCGGATTGCCGGTGGCCGCGTTCGTCAGGACGAAGCCGCCGTACGAGTGCCCGACCAGCACGATCGGACCCGTCACGGTCGCGAGAACGCTGCGCAGGTAAGCACTGTCGGCGTCCACGCCGCGCAACGGGTTCGCCGGCGCCAGCACCGGATAGCCCTTGCGCCGCAGGCTGCGGGCCACGTCGTTCCACCCGGATGCGTCGGCGAACGCACCGTGCACCAGGACGACGGTCGGCTTGTGGGCGTGGTCGGCAGCGGCGGTGGCGGACCCCGACACGCCGAAGACCAGGGCGAATGCGAGCAGGAGGTGAGGAACAGGCCGTTTTCGAAGGAACATGTCGTGTCCTCGCAGTCGATCGGGTGCAACGGGTGATGGTTGGGACAGCGATCGCTGCAGTGGGGCGCCTGCTGGCCGAAAACCTAGCTGCGCACGCACCACCGGCCCTAGGATGTGGCTGCACGGCCGTGAGCCGTGAGTGCACAGTTCGGCGGGCTGCGTGGGGACGGACTGCTCGGGGTACGGCGACGGGGGCTGCTTTGACTCTGCTTCTCGACACCGCCACGCTGCGGCGGCAGGACCGCTCGGAGGCCTTCTTCGCGGCGATGATGTCCGCGAGTGTGCCGTCGCGGGTGGAACACGAGGACCCACAGGGCGACGTGTACGCCCGGATGGACTTCTGGCAGCTCGGCGCACCGGATCTGTTCCGCAACGAGGGTTCAGGCATCCGCCTGGTCCGTACGCCGAAGCACGTCCGGATCGGGGCCCCTGAAAGGCTGGCGCTCGCCGTCCAGGTGATCGGGACCGGCTTGTTCAGTCAGGCTGGATGCGACCAGCGCGTTCACACCGGTGAGCTGATGCTGGTCGACCTGACCGCACCCTACGAGTTCGCCTGGCGTGGCCACGGCGCCTCCCAGGCCTTCCAGATCGACTACCAGGATCTCGGGCTGAGCGTCGAGACGGTCCGTGCCGCGGCTCAGCGGCTCCCCCACAGTCCCCTGTACGAACTCGTGCTGCACCACCTCACCGTGCTGGCGACGGTCAGCGACTCGCTGAAGGATTCGCGATCTGGTGCGATGCTCGGGGCCGCGACGACCCAACTCGTCCGCGCGCTGCTGACCTCCGCGGCCGAGGACGACGACGACCAGCACCTCGCGATGGCCGACGTGCTCTTCGCGAGGATCACCTGGTACGTCCGGCAGCACCTGGCCGATCCGGACCTCGGCCCGGCCCGGATCGCGGCGCAGCACAACATCTCACTGAGGTACCTGTACAAGCTGTTCGCCAAGCACCAGCTGAGCTTCGAACAGTGGGTCATCGGCGAGCGCCTGGAGCGCGCTCGCCGGGATCTCGCGTCGCCGGCGAACAGGAACCGGTCGATCGCGGCGATCGCCGCGCAGTGGGGATTCCTCGATCCGGGCCACTTCGCCCGGCGCTTCCGCCGAGCACACGGCATGACCCCTCAGGAATGGCGTCAGCTCCACCGCGGACCCGACAGCCGGACCTGACACCACTGCGCGGACGTCCGAGGGCGGCCGGACTCGTCCGAGCCGCCCTCGCGCATCCCGCGGGTCAGGGCAACGGCTCGACCCGGGTGTTCTGGAAGGACGCCTGCAACCAGCGGCCGTGCACCTTGTGCATAACGTTGGTGTTGATCGACAGCGAGTCGGACCGGCAGGTCGTGGCCGGGGCCGTGATCAGGCAGCTGGTGCGGACGATCACGGCGACGTCCGGCTCGAGATAGCGGATCTGCTCGCTGAGCGTGCGGAACGTCGTGTCCTCGATGTAGGTGTCGAAGTAGCGCTGCATCTCGCGGGCGATCTCGGCCCGGCCGCTCAGGTGGTCGCCGTTGAAGGTGACCACGTCCGCGTCGGGGTGGAACGTGGCCGCGAACTCGGCGCCGCTCTCGTGCGTCCACGCATCCGCCTGCTGTTGCAGCAACCGGTCGAACACGACCTTGTCCGGAACCCGCCCGGCCTGCTCCTGGCCGGCCGCGGCGCCGGCCGTCAGCGTCGTTGCCAGCCCGAGCGCGACCACTCCGGCCGCGAGGATCCTTCGCATCGTTGTTCTCACCACAGACCTCCTATATGTCGAAGCGCTAGATGTAGCTAGTCTACATATAGATTCAAACCCCAGCACCCTCGGAGCTACGACCAACGGCTTATAGGAAATGATTTTCATGTGCTAACTTACCGATCGACCCGTCCGCCACTCCGGGAAGAGATGTTGTGCGCCCTGCTGTCGCTCTCACTGCCTGCCTGCTGTCCTCGTCGGTGCTGCTGTCCGGCTGCTTCGCCGGGAACAGCGGTCCGACCGCCGCAACGGGCGACGCCGCCGAGGGCGGCCGGATCAAGCTCGCGATGATGCAGCCGCCCCGATCGGGGCTCTCGCCGTTCAGCGACGACGCGTTCAAGTTGTCCCGGTGGAGCACGGCCGAGACCCTGGTCACGCTGGACGAGGTCGGCGACGCCCGGCCGGGACTGGCCACCTCGTGGAAACGCGTGGCGCCGCAGACCTGGGAGTTCGCGATCCGGCCGAACGTGACGTTCCACGACGGTACGACGCTGACCGCCGCCGTGGCCGCCTTCGCCCTCACCAAGGCGGCCGCCGCGTCGCCGAAGCCCCGCATCCTGGACGGCGTACGGCTGACAGCCGTTGCCCAGGGCAACACTTTGCGCGTCACGACCGCCGAGGCCGACCCGCTGGTCCCGCACCGGTTGTCCTCGCCGCAGCTGTCGATCCTGGCCAAGGCGGCGTACAAGGCAACACGCGTCGACCCCGTGGGCACCGGAAGCGGCCCGTACCGGCTGGTCGAGGTTCGCGGCACGACCGGCGCCCGGCTCGACCGGTACGACGGCTACTGGGGCGGGAAAGCACGGGCCGAGGGCATCGATGTCTCGTTCGTCCCGGACGGCGCGGCGCGCGCGGCCGCGATCCGCAGCGGTTCGGCCCACGTGGTCGAGTCGGTCCCGGTGTCGCAGGCGGCCTTGCTGGACCCGAAGACCGTGACCGAGGTACCGATGCCGCGAACGAACACGCTGTACCTCAACACGCGCACCGGCCCGCTGAAGGATCCCGCGCTGCGAGCCGCCATCCGGAGTGCCGTCGACCGCGAAGCCTTGGTGAAGGGCGTGTACGAGGGCCGCGCCGATCTGGCCGCCGGTCTGCTCGGACCGGCACTGCCCTGGGCCGCGAAGGGCCGCACCGAGCTCACCGGCCGTATGAAGGCCAAGGCGCCGGCCGGCACCACGATCACCTTGGCGACCTTCTCCGACCGGGCCGAGTTGCCGGAGGTGGCGTCAGTCCTGCAGCAGCAGTTGCAGCAGGCGGGGTTCGTGGTGAAGCAGGTCGTGCGGGAGTACGCGCACATCGAAGAGGACGCGCTGGCGGGCAAGTTCGACGCGTTCATCCTGTCCCGCGCCACGGTGCTGGACTCCGGCGACCCGGTCGCCTACCTGTACAGCGATTTCGCCTGCGAGGGGTCGTTCAACATCTCCCAGCTGTGCGACGCCGGCGTCGACGCGGCGCTGACCAAGGCGAAGGGCACTGCCGCCGGTGACGCCCGGCGAGCCGCGATCCTGGCGGCGGAAGCGGCCGTACTGCGGACCGACGCCGCTGTCCCGCTGCTCCACGAGCGGGTGATCCAGGGCGACTCGAGCGAACTGCTCGACTCGGCCAAGGACCCGCGGGAGCGAACGCTCGTCACGGCACAGACCCGCCTGCGGTGACCCGGCGTACGGCGCTGACGTCCCGGGTCGGCGCGATAGTCGTTGTCGTCGTCGCGATCGGCCTGCTGCCCTGGCTGTCCGGCCGGGACCCCGCATTGTCGGTCCTCCGCGCCCGCTCGGCCGAGCAGGAACCGACGCCCGAGGCGATCGGCGCGGTCCGCGCGGAGCTCGGCCTCGACGCGGGGCCCGTGCAGCTGCTCGGTCGCTGGCTCGGGAACGCTGTGCGCGGTGACCTCGGGCGCTCCTGGACCAGCGGGGCCGAGGTGCTGCCTTCGGTCCTCGCCGCGGCCGGCGCGTCCCTGACCTTGATGGCGGCCGCTCTGCTGATCGCCGTACTGATTGCTGTCGCGCTGTGCGCACCGACGCTGGTTCGCGGTGCTCGCGGGACCCTGCGGAGCGGCGGGACCGGGGTGGCCGCGAGCGCGCTTGCCGCGTTGCCGGAGTTCCTGCTCGCGACGCTGTTGATGCTGGCTCTTTCGGTCTGGCTGCGGTGGCTTCCGCCCTACGGGTGGGAGGGTCCGCGCCACCTGATTCTTCCGGCGCTCGCGCTGGCGCTGCCGGCGGGTGGAATCCTCGGCCGGCTCGTCGACGACGCTCTGCCGGCGGTCTTCGCCGAACGCTGGGTCAGCCTCTGGCGTTCGGCCGGCTGCACTCCGGCGCGGATTGCCGCGGCCGCCGTACGGCGCGCGGTGCCGGCCGTCGTCCCGCAGCTTGGGCTTGTGGCGGTCGGACTGACGGGTGGTGCGGTCGCGGTCGAGACCGTCTTTGCCGTACCCGGGATCGGACGTACAGCGCTGGGCGCGGCCGAGTCGCAGGATCTGCCTTTGCTGCAAGGATCCGTGCTGGCTCTGGTACTGCTCGGCGTGATCGCCGGCTTGCTGGCACAAGCGGCGAGGCGTTACCTACTGGGACCCGGTCTTCGTGACGAAGTCCTGTCGCTCCCGGTCCAGCCCGCGTCGACGCGACGGATGCCGCACGTACCACCTGCCATCTGCGCCGCGCTGCTGGCCGTCGTGATCGGCTGGGGGTTGTTCCTCGATCCGTTGCACCTGGATACGACGGCCCGGCTCGCGGCGCCGAGCTGGACGCATCCCTTGGGCACCGACTCGCTCGGCCGCGACGTTCTGGCCCGGCTCGGGCACGGCGCCGCCGCGACGGCCGGCGTCGCCGTAATCGTCTGCGCCTTCTCGTACGCCGTCGCGCTGGTCGCGGGCTTTCTGCCCGGCGTCACGGTCGGCGCCTCCGAAACAGCGAACGCGGTACCGCCGGTGATCGCTGGCATCCTGGTCGCCGCGGTCCTCGGTCCGGGCACTCTGAGCGCGTCCGTCGCCGTTGCGCTGGTCTCTTGGCCACCGCTCGCCGCGCACGCCGCGGCGCTCGTTCAGGAAACCAGGGCGGCCGGCTATCTGACCGCGCAACGGGCGATCGGCTCGAGCCCTGGCTGGATCCTCACCCGGCACGTTCTGCCGGCGGTGGCGGGCCCGGTCGCCCGGCACGCCGTACTGCGGCTTCCGGGGATCGCCTTGGCGCTCGCCTCTCTGGGCTTCCTCGGCCTCGGCTCGCAACCGCCCGCTCCGGAGTGGGGGTCGAGCCTGGCGGAGTCACTGCCGTACGTGGAACGCGCTCCGTGGGCCGCCCTCGCACCGGCGGTTGCCCTGCTCGTACTGGCGGCGCTGGCGGTCTCGCTGTCGACGCTTCAGACTCCGCGAGGCGCGCGAAGCGCCGTACTGCAAGGGATTCGGGGATGACCGCGCTGCTCGAGGTACGGGATCTTCACGTCACGGTGCACGGCCAGGGTGGCGACGTACCGGCGGTGCGCGGCCTGTCCTTCCAGGTCGACCGCGGGGAGATTCTTGCCGTCGTCGGTGAATCCGGTGCAGGTAAGTCCCTGACCGCGCAGGCCGTTCTCGGACTGCTGGGTCCAGCGGCCGCGATTCGCGGCAGCGTCCGGTTCGACGGTCAGGAGCTTGCCGGGGGCAATCAGGCCGCCTATCGCGAGCTGCGCGGGCGACGACTGGGCTTCGTTCCGCAGGACGCGTTGTCGGTCCTGAGCCCGGTGCATCCGGTCGGTGAGCAACTGGCTCTCGCCGTGCGGTCCGTTCAGGGCGTGAGCCGCAAAGCTGCGTGGGACGTCGCCGTCCAGGCTCTCGATCGAGTCGGGATCCCCGATCCGGGCCGCCGCGCCCGGGCCTATCCGCACGAGTACTCCGGCGGGATGCGGCAGCGCGCCGTGATCGCGATGGCGATGGTCAACCAGCCGGACCTGATCGTCGCCGACGAACCGACCACCGCGCTCGATCCCCGGCTGCAGGCCCAGATCCTCGACCTGCTCACCGGTCTGCGCGACGAGTCGGGCACCGCGGTGGTCCTCGTGACCCACGACCTGGCCGCCGTCGCGGGTACGGCCGACCGGGTCCTGATCATGTACGCCGGCCGCGAAGTCGAGTCGGGTCCGGTGGACCGGGTCCTGGTGACGCCGCGGTCCCCGTACACCGCGGGACTGCTGGCGTCGTTGAAGCCGATGCCTGCAGCAACGATCCGGCGACTTCCCGCGATCCCGGGTGTGCCGCCTCGGCCGCAGTCGTTGCCGCCAGGTTGTGCTTTCGGGCCACGCTGCCCGCTCGCGGTCGACGAGTGCCTGGGCGTCGTACCGGAACCGCTCCTGTACGACGGCCGCCTGGTCGCCTGCCACCGAGCCGGCGACGTATCGGCTTCTGAGCTCGCGGAGCTCTACCGATGACCGGCGCGCCGCTGCTCGACGTACGGGAGCTGACCGTTCGTTACCCCGGACGCCGCCGCCGGTCGCAGCCGATCCTGGCGGTCGACCGGGTGTCGTTCGAGGTACGAGCCGGGGAGACACTTGCGTTGGTCGGCGAGTCCGGGTGCGGGAAGTCCAGCACCGCTGCCGCCGTGCTGCAGCTGCGCCGTCCGCAGGGCGGTGAAGTCCGGTTCGACGGAGTCGATCTGACGACGCTCGACGAGCCGGCCCTCCGGGGTCTACGGCCGGCGTTGCAACCGGTGTTCCAGGACCCGTACGGCTCGCTCAGCCCGCGGTTGCGGATTCGGGACGCGATCGCCGAACCACTGCGCGTCCAGGGTCGCTGGGATCCCGTCGCTGGCCCAGCCCGGGTGGCCGCACTGCTGGATCTCGTCCAGCTCGACCGCTCCCTGGCCGACCGGCGCCCGCACGAGCTGTCCGGCGGCCAGTGCCAGCGCGTCGGCATCGCCCGAGCCCTGGCGAGCGAACCGCGGCTGCTCGTCCTCGACGAACCGGTCTCCGCCCTCGACCCGTCGATCCGCGCCGGCGTGATGAACCTGCTGACCGACCTACAGGACGAACTCGGCCTCGGCTACCTGTTCATCTGCCACGACCTCCGGCTCGTCCACCAGGTCGCCCACCGCATCGCCGTGATGCACCACGGCCGCATCGTCGAGTCGGGCGACACCAACCAGATCTTCACCGCGCCGACCGCGGCGTACACCCAAGCCCTGCTGACAGCCGTGCCGCCGGTCCTCACCTAGGCCGCAGAGGACCTACCGCACCGCTACGCTTGCCGAATGGTGCGGTACGACGTAGCGACCGATGACGCCGAAATCGCACGCCTCGTTTCGGAGTCGGATGCGAGAACGGTGATCCTGGACGTCGAGCCGTTCGTGACCCACTGGGGTTCTCCGGATGCCACCTTCGACGCCCGCGTCGCATCGTCGTTGAAGATCTTCGGCTCGATGGAAAGGCGACCGGACGTCGTGCTGTTCGCCACGAACTCGAGGCGCCGATGGCGAGAGCCGATCAAGGTCAGCGGGTCCTTGTCCATCCGCTACGTATCCACAGCCTGCAAACCGTTTCGCTTGAACCTCTACCAGGATCTCCCCCGCCCCGGGGTGGTCGTCGGCGATCAGATCGCGACCGACGGCTTGCTCGCCGCCAGGCTCGGATACCACTTCATCCACTACAAGCCGGCCGATATCGCAACGCCTCTCGGTCCTCACCTGATGCGGTGGCTGGGCTACCCCTTCGAACGTTTCTATTTCAGGCGAGCGACGAACTGATCGAAGCCAGGTTCGCGAGTCCTTGATCAGTTCGTCGCAGAAGGCGGCGACGTCGGTGCCGACGAGGTCCAGGACTCCCCTGCCCTAGAAGCGCTTCGGTGGTTCGTCCCCGGTGGTTCGGTGAACCGTGACCAGCGAGTCGCCGTCCACCGGTGATACCGGTACGACGGTGTAGAGAGTGCGTCCGCCCGGGAAGGTGAAACTCTGGGCCGGACCCGGTTCGCCGGTCGAGGCGCTCCTGAGACTGAGCCCTTCGACGGTTTTGTCGTCGGTCAGGTAGCTGAGGACGACACCGAAGAACGGTGTCTGCCCGGCGAAGACATAGGTGTCGTCGGCACCGGTCGGCTGCAGCAGGTTGCCGCCTCCGAGCTGGTCCTCGGGCTGTGGCTGTGGGCTCACGACCCCGTCGTCGGCCGGCATGCTGACGAACTGGTACCCGCCCTTGGTGGCGACGGCGTACAAGGTTGCCTGCCGCAACATTCCGGCCGCGTCGTAGTACGTGCGGTCGTCGATCAGGACCGGACGGCCGATCATCGGCGTGGCCTGCAGCTGAGCTGCCCGAGGGTCGAGCGGGAGCGGAGATTTGGTGTGTGCCCCGAGCCGGACAGGATCAGGCGACGGCCGGCCGCCGGGACCCGAGCAGACCGTGCGGTCGCCGACGAGCCAGCCGGTTGTCGTCCGGGTCAGTTCGGTCCGCGCGATCCGGCGTCCGGACGCGTCACCGTAGTCGAGCACCCCCGTGCTCCCGGACAGCGTGAAGCGATAGCGCGGTACGCCGTACGCGACGGCCTCCGGCGGCACCTTGCCTGGGTCCAGTACGGCACGGATCGGTTCGAACGTCATGGAGTTCGTGCCCGGGCTGAGGACGGTCCGGGTCCCGCAGGCCCAGTCGCCGATCGGGCCGGCGATCGGTCCCTTCGGCGGGTTGCTGATCTTCGTGGTGGGGTGAGGGGTCGTCGCCGGGCCAGTCGACGGGTCCGGTTCGGTGCCGCCGACCAGCGACGCGCCGGCCACGAGCAGCACGGCGGCGACCGAGGCCGCGGCCAGGTAGGGCGCGAACCGGCGACTCCACGGTCGTGCGGCCGGTTCGGTGTCGCGCACCGCGGTGCGTTGCTGCACCCTGTTCCACATCCGATCGACGTCCACGTGGACCTCCGAGGCGGCACGGTCCAGCTCGTCGATCAGGCGCCGTTCGGTGTCGTTCATCGGTGGTCCTCCAGATCCTCGGCGAGCCGGGCCATCCCCCGGCTGAGCAGTGATTTCACGGTGCCGACCCGGACCTGCATCACGGTGGCGATCCCGGCCAGCGGCAGATCCAGCCAGTAGCGCAGCACGATCGCTTCGCGCTGCCGCGGCGCGAGCTGAGCCAGCGCCCGGAAGAGGTCGGTGACCGACTCGTCCCGCTCGACCTGCTCGCTGGCCGGAGCCGCCGTCACCGCATGCAGCGGCCTGCGATCGGCGACCGCCTTACGCCGCTGCTGCGTCCGCACTTCGTTGACGACGATCCGATTCAGGTACGCCGTGGTGTTGTCGATCCGCCGATCGGGCCGGACGGCCATGAACCGGCAGAACGCCTCCTGGACGACGTCCTCCGGGTCACCCGCGCCGAGCAGGTGCGCCAGCCGCACCAGCCGCTCGGCATGAGCGCGGAACAGCACGTCGTACGGCGGATCACCCGACGGCGCCACGGCCCCGTCGTCGGTGTCCACCAGGTCTCCCAAAGTCAGCCGCATACCTGAATGACGGCCGAGACCCCAAAAGGTTGCGACGCCCCCGCGCAGCGAACCAAGAAGACTCCCGCGCTTGCCGTCAGGAGATCAGGCCGTAGTGACGAGCGACCTCGTCGCGATAGGCCGGGGTCTGCTCGGTGTACGTGTCGTACGGCGGACTGTCGTCGATCTGCCGAGCGGGCAGCCGGCGTGGCGGGTAATTCCAGGCGTTCTGACTCACGGTCCTGCCTCCTGGTCACCAGAAGCTCCGACCCGATCTGCCTACACCTCGAAGGAGGACCGCAGGCGAAGTACACCTGAACAACATGCGGGGGTCGGGCCGGCATCGCCTCGCCGCTGTCAGGGTTGGACCAGCCCGGCCCGGATGGCGTAGCGGGTGAGTTCGAGGCGGTCGCGCAGGCCCAGCTTCTGCAGCATGTTGGCGCGGTGGCGCTCGACGGTTTTGATGCTGATGAACAGGGTTTCGCCGATCTCCTTGGACGAGTAGCCCTCCGCGACGAGTTTGAGCACCTCCTCCTCCCGCGCGGTCAGCACCTGGTCGGGGATGGTCTGGCCGCGTCGGGCCCGGTCCAGGTAGTTGCGGATCAGGGCGTTGACCGCGCCGGGATACAGGAACGGCTCGCCCCGCATCGCCGCCCGGCACGCCTCGACCAGGTCACGGTCGACGACCGACTTCAGCACGTAGCCGGCGGCGCCGGACTTGAGCGCCTGGAAGAAGTACTGCTCGTTGTCGTACATCGTCAAGAACAGGATGCGCGGGCCGGGATGACGAGCCGACAGCTCGCGGGCCGCCTGCAGACCGGTCATCCGTGGCATGGCGATGTCGAGGATGGCCAGATCGAGCTCGGTGGTCCGGGCCAGGTCGAGCGCTTCCTTGCCGTCACCGGCCTCGGCGACCACCGACAGATCGGGCTCACGCTCCAGGATCAGCCGGACTCCGCGCCGGACCAGCGCGTGATCGTCGGCCAGCAGGATCCGGGTGACGCCTTCTCGAGGCTGCGACATGTCAATCCTTCCGCTGATCGAGCGGCACGGACAATGCCACGACGGTCCCGTGGCCGGGCTCGGACCGCAGGTCGAGCGACGCGCCGACCAGCAGCGCCCGCTCGCGCATGCCGCGGACCCCGGCGCCTTCCTCGGCGAGCCCGAGACCTCGGCCGTTGTCCTCGATCCTCAGCACGACCCGCTCACCGTCGTGGCTCAGACTGAGGTCCGCCCGGGTGGCTTCGGCGTGCCGGGCGATGTTGGTGAGCCCTTCCTGGGCCACCCGGTAGCACACCAGCTCGGTCTGCTGATCCAGTACGGGCAGATCGGGCGGGAACTCGTGGTGCACCGGCAGCCCCGTGTGCGTCGACACCTCCGTCGCCAGCGAGGTCAGGGCGCTGACCAAGCCGAGGTCGTCCAGTACGCCCGGCCGAAGCCGGCGCGCCAGCCGTCGTACCTCGTCCAAGCTCGCCCGGGTCGTCTCCTGCGCGTGCTGCAGATCCGCCCGCAGCACGGGATCCTCGACGCGGTCGGCGGCCCGGCCGAGCTCCATCAGTACGGCGGTCAGACTCTGACCCACCTCGTCATGAAGCTCCTGGGAGATCCGGCGGCGCTCGGCTTCCTGCGCCGACAGCGCGCGGGAGTTGCTCGCGGCCCGCTCGGCCTCCAGTCGGGCCAGCATGTCGTTGAAGGCGCGGATGAGGCGCGTCACACCGCCCTGCCCAGCCACCGGCAAACGCTGCCCCGGACGCAGCAGATCCACCGTCGCCATCTGGCGCGTCAACCGGTCCAGCGGCGCCAGCCCGACCTGCAGCAGCACCGCGTTGGCGACCAGCATCACCGCCAAACCGGCCACCAGCACGACAGCCTCCGTGAACAGCACCGGCACCGACACCGTGACAGGTGCCCACAGCAACAACGCCGTGGCCGCGCACAACACCACGGCGTTCAGGACGAAGATGCGCCAGAACAGCGGAACCGACGTCACCTGGGCAGGTCGCATGCCTCCAGCCTGCCCCCTCGGCCAACTTCCGTCGATCGGGGGGTGGCACTCATTCCCGCCGGCCCGGCTCCGCACAGCGCCGTACGCCGAAATGGGTGCTGGGCCCGATGGTGGGATCGCCTCCCGGCGGCAACCATCGTCGTGTGCCCCGCTGGTACCGGATCGCGGGGCACGCACTCCTACCCTTCGAAAGGACGCCCTCATGAGCACCGACGTGGGCCGCCCCCAGCACCTCACCACACAGGAAGCACGTCAGCGACTGGAGCACGAACGCACGTCGCGGCTGGTCCAGCTGCAAGCCATCGAAGCCGGCGCCGGTCCTGCCGAGGCGGACCTGAAGTCCGCCCAGACCGCGGCGATCCAGCGGGTGCTCAAGGAGATCGACGCGGCCGGCCAGCGGCTGCTCGACGGCACGTACGGCACGTGTTCGAGCTGCGACACCGCGATTCCGCCCGAGCGGCTCGAGATCCTGCCCTACGTCCGGTTCTGCGTGACCTGTCAGCAGCGATCGGCCTGACGCCCGCCCCCCAAGGCCGAAAGGATCCCTCATGAGCGCCGGCATGGGCGGCCCCAGACCGCGGGCCGAAACACGGTCGACCATCGATCCCGCGTCCGACCGGACCGCGGACCGATTCGCCCAGCTCGCGGTCGAGCTGCACCATGCCGGCGGCGTGGACGAGACCGTCGACGCCGTCGTGCACTTCGCGCTGCAGGCGCTCAACTGCAGCCACGCCGGCGTCGTGTTCTCCGCCCGGGGAGGGCAACCCGAGATCGCCGCGGTGACCGAACGCTTCGTGGCCGAGGTCTACGACCTGCAGATCGCCGAGCAGGACGGTCCGCTCGTGACGTCCCTGCGCGATCGCACGACGGTCCTGATCCGCGACACCACGACCGACGGCCGCTGGCCGAACTGGGCTGCCAGGGTCGCGGGCTTCGGCGTACGCAGCGTGCTCGACGTTCCTCTGGTCGTCGGCCGCGTCGACAACCGCGCCGTCGGCGTGCTCGGTCTGTACCACCCCCACCCCGACGCCTTCGGCCCCGACGACGAAGCGATCGCGTCGATCCTCGCCCGGCACGCCGCGGTCGCGGTGGCCAGCGCACGGCATGAGGAGACGATGGCCGCCGCCATCGACGCCCGAAAGCTGGTCGGCGTGGCCATGGGAGTGCTGATGGAACGCTTCGGCATCGACGGCGACCAGGCGTTCGCCGTACTGAGGCGCTACTCCCAAGACACCAACACGAAGCTGCGAGACGTTGCTCAGCACCTGATCGACACCCGCAAGCTGCCGCCCGGACGCTCCGGGCAGCGGACGCAGTGACCGATTCCCGTACACTCGGGAGGGACCGTCGGCTTCTCGACTCGCCAGCCAGGGTGCGCCGTCCTCGGTGAATCACCACCAATTGCGCAGCGATGCGCGGTGGGAAGGCAGGCACCTGCATGGGCAGCCACGAAGATCCACGGCCGGAATTCGAAGGTCATCCTGACGTCGCCTTCTCCATGGTGATCGGTATCGCCGAAGGCATCCTCGTCGAGCGCTACCAGGTGCCGATCGAGCAGGCCCGAGCGTTCCTCCAATCCCGGGCCACCGAGCGAGGCCTGCCGCTGGTCGAAGCCGCGAACTGGCTGATCACGACCGACACCCTGCCCTGAGCCGGTTGTCAGCGGTGGGCGGGGGCCGGCTTCGCCCGCCGACCCTTGGGGCGGGGCTGGTTCAGGATGTCACCGACGGCGACCGGCAGTTCGATCAGGCGTGGGCGCTTGGCGCGCTCGGGGTGATCCAGCCGCTCGAACAACATGCGCGCGGCCTGGGCGCCGAGTTCCTTGGGGTTGTGGGAGACGACCAGCAGCGGGACCTGCATCAGGTGGGCGAGCTCGACGTCGTCGAAGGCGATCAGGGTCGGCGGGGACAGCTTGGGGTCGCGCAGCCGGCGTTGCCCAATCGCTTCGAGCGCACCGATCGTGTTGCGGTTGTTGGTGCTGAACACCGCCGTGGGCGGATCCTCGAGATCGAGCAGCGCTTCCATCGCCTTGCGGGCGGCGGCGGCGTCCTGCTGACCGCGCGTGACCAGACTCGGATCGGACTCGATGCCGAACTCGGCGAGCGCCTGGCAGAAGCCCTCGTAGCGCCGGCTCGCGGTGGCGACCGAGATGACGTTGCCCAGGAAACCGATTCTGGTGTGCCCGGCCTCGAGAACCTTCTTGGTGCTCTCGTAGGCACCGTTCACGTCGTCGATGAGCACGGTGTCCGCCTTCAGCCCACGCACTGTCCGCGACGCCAGCACGAGCGGGATCTCACCCAACCGCGTCCCCTTCAAGTGATCGGCCGCGCCACCGGTCGGTACGACGATCAGCCCCTCCACCTGGCGGCCGACGAAGTCGGAGACGAGCTGCTTCTCCCGGGCGACGTCCTCCCCCGTGTTGCCGAGCAGCATCCGGCGACCGTGCTGGGCGGCCACTTCCTCGACGCCCAGCGCGAAGTGCCCGTAGTACGGGTTGGCGAGGTTGGTGATCGCGACACCGATCAGGTCCGAGCGGTGACCGGGCCGGATGCTCCGGGCGTTCTCGTTGCGGTGGTACCCCAAGGTGGCGACGGCGTCCAGCACGCGTTGCTGCACCTCGCGGCGCACGTTCTTGCCCCCGGACAGCGTGCGGGAGACCGTCATCGGACTGACCCCGGCGAGCTCGGCCACCTCCCGTACGGTCGGCGCCGCCTTCGGTCTGGAGGGTCCAGGGTTCACCAGCGCACTCCTTACAGCCACAAGCCCCGAGCTTCCAGATCGACCACCGACCGTCGGATGCTGCACTCACGGTATCAAGGGTCCTCAGGAGACCTCGGTACCCCGGACGGACGCCTTCACGGTGCCCAGCCGCTTGCCCACCCCGGCGCCGTGCGGCCGGACCCGGTACCGGCCCACGGCGGCCGGGACGATGAACGTCTCCGCGTAGTGCACCACGAACGGCGCGAAGCTGCCGTCGAGGCTCTCGACCACCGCTTCGGGCCCCTCGACCAGGTTGAGCACGTTGACAGTGCCGCGGGTGTCGTGCTCGACGGCGTCGGTGAACCAGTGCCGCCGGACTTCGATGAACTCGAGCGTGTGCAGCCCGGTTCTCTCCTCCACCCAGCCGGGGCCGCTCGCGACCTGTTCCACCTGACCGACCAGATTCTCCCGGGTCCACTCGGTGTCCCGGTCCCACTGGATGTTGCGCCGCGCATGGTCGAGGTGAACCGGGCGCGGCACCCCGTCGAGCCCGACCCGGTCCCAGTCCCACATCTTGAAGGTGAACAGGTACGGCGTCGCCGAGATCTCCAGCACCACGGAGTTCGCGCCGGAGCAGTGCACGGTGCCGGCCGGGATCGAGAAGTGGTCGTGCTTGCCGGCTGGGAACGCGTTGACGAACTGCTCGACGGGAAAGCTGATCTCGCCGCGCGAGGCCGACTCCAGCGTCCTGGTCAGCTCGGCCGGGTCGACGCCGGTCTTCAAACCCAGGTACACAACGGCATCGTCGGCCGCGTCGAGCAAGTAGTAGCTCTCGTCCTGGGTGTAGTGCATGCCGAACGTGTTGGTGATGTAGTCGGTCAGCGGATGGACCTGAAGTGACAGGTTGCCGCCACCCATCGTGTCCAGGAAGTCGAAGCGGATCGGGAACTCGGCCCCGAACCGCGCGTGCACCAGCTCACCGAGCAGCTCGCGGGGCCGCTCGAACACCACGTCGATCGACGGCAGCTCGACGATCTGCCCGCCGAAGTCGAGCAGGACGCTGTTCTCCTCCGGCACACAGTCGAAGCACCACGCATAGTTGTCGGCGTCGGAGTCCAGGTCGAACTCCTTCTGCATCCAGTGACCGCCCCACACTCCTGGGTCGAAGAACGGCACGACCCGGAACGGCGTACTGACGGCGGCCTTCATCGCGGCGTGGAAGGCCTCGGCGGTGATCAGTCTCGCCTCGCTCGTCGAGCGGTTGGTGTCCAGCACGTAGTCGATGGACGGGAACAGCGCACGCTTGTGCCGGTCCGCGACGCGCCACTCCACGAAGAAGCCGCGCTTGACCTTGCGAAGGTTGTCCTCGGCCCCATTCGCGCACCGCCAGTTCGGCGCACCGCGTCGTTGCCGTTGCTGGATCTCCCAGCGCGCCATGTCGGCCAGCACGAGGGTGGACCGCTGCAGCGGCACGAGCGCTGCGCCCCAGCCGATCAGCACTGTCGGCTGCGTCGAGTCCAGCACCCGGTCCGCGAGCGAGACCAGCCGGTCGGAGTCGTAGAACTGGTCCAGGGTGTGGTGGCTCATCACGCCGAACACCCGGTCGTTGGTGAGGTTCGCCTTGATCAGCGTGTCGATCTCCTCGATCGGCTTGGCCGCGGCGTCCTCGACGTTGATCACGACGTACTCCGGCAGCGCCGCCCGTACGGCGGCCATCAGCTGCACGAGATCCGTTCCCGGATAGGTGTCCACCACGATCACCGGTGTCCGGCGCCCACCGTTGCGGGCGTGCCGGTCGACCTCGGCCCAGGCCTCGTGCCCGGTGAAGACCCGGTGCGGACCTGGAACCCGGACGGTCGGTTGCTTGTCGTAACCACCTGGAGACGAAGCGAGCATCTGAACTCTCTATTCCCTTGATCGAAGCGGGCTGTTAACGTTACCAGAACGTCGGCCGGAGCACTCGTACTGCTTCGCCCATCAAGGAGGAACGGATGAAGAACCCCAAAGACGCCGTCGAGCGAACGGTGTCGCGGCGCAGCTTTCTGAGCTCGGCAGCGTTGGCGAGCCTCAGCGTGGCGGCGTCCGGCACGCTGTTGTCGGCCTGCGGCGGCGGGAACAGCGGCGGACCGGCCGGCGGGGGCGGCAACGGCAAAGCGACCGGTGCGGTCACCTGGGCCAGCTGGGTCGCGACCCCTGGCGAAGTCGGTCTGCTGAAGAAGTTCTCCGCCGACTATCAGGAGAAGACCGACGTCAAGACGACCTACCAGACCGTCACCGGTGACTATCTGGCCAAGATGCTCACTCAGCTGCAGGGCGGCAAGGCACCGGACGCCTTCTACGCCGACCCATCGTGGCTGAACAAGTTCGTCGACACCAAGCAGGTCGTGGACCTGGAGCCCTTCCTGAACTCGCCCGACGCGCCGGTGAAGTTCACCGACTTCTTCCCCGGTCTGGTGGCCTGGGCGAAGGGGGCCGACGGCAAGGGGGTGTACGGCCTGCCGGTCGACTGCAATCCCTCGGTGTTCTGGTTCAACAAGAAGTTGCTGACGGCAGCCGGCGTCACCCAGGACCCCGCCACCGCCTTCGAGGCCGGCGCCTGGAACCTCGACGCGGTGACCGATCTGCTCAGCAAGGTCAAGGCCAGCGGCAAACGAGGCATGGTGTTCGAGGCCAGCTGGGGCCAGCTGTTCAGCTGGGTCACCTCGATGGGCGGCACGGCCTTCGACGACGCCGGCAAGGCGGTCTTCGACACCGATCCGAAGGCCCAGCGCGCGATCGAGTGGCTGTTCGACCAGATGCGGGCCGGCACCATCGTGTACGGCGGATCGCTGCCGAAGGGCCAAGGTGTCGACGCCTTGTTCTACGGCGGTCAGCTGGCCACGGTTCCGGGCTACGGGCGCTGGCTGCTGCCCAACCTCAAGAAGCTGGGCGGCAGTGTCGAGTACGACATCGCTCCCTACCCGTCGGAGGACGGCAAGACGGTGATGCCGGTGGCCGTCTTCACCGCGGCGATGGCCGTCAACGCCAAGGCGAGCAACAAGGAAGCGGCCGAGGCGTTCGCCGGGTACTTCGTCAGTCCCGACGGAGTGCGGGCCCGGCTGGCCGGCGGCGGGAACGCGGTGCCGGTCCTGTCCGGACTGGAAGAGATCGTCACCGAGAACAACGACCCGCCGCACGGCAAGTGGTTCCTCGAGATCGCCAAGAACGGGTACGCGCTGCCGAACGTGATGGCCCGCAACGCGAAGAAGAACACCGACTTCCCGCTGGTGATGGACACCTTGCTGAAGTCCAAGGCCGAGTCGCCGAAGTCGTTCAGCACGAAGCTGGCGAACCTGCTGAACGGATGATCGGATGACCACGACCGTACGACCTCCGACCCGAACACCGCCGCGGTCCGGAGCGGACAAGCCCTCCCGGGCCGGCACCAGGCAGCGGCGGCGCCGGGACAATCTCGCCGGCTATTTGTTCCTGGCGCCGCAGCTGATCGGCCTGCTCGTGTTCATGCTCGGGCCACTGGTGTTCGCCGTGGTCCTCAGCGTGTCGCACTGGGACGGCTTCGGCGCCCGGTCCTGGGCGGGCCTGTCCAACTTCACCACCGTGCTGCACGACGCACAGCTGCGCACCTCGGTCAAGAACACCATCTGGTACACGGTCCTGTCGGTCCCCGGAACGATGCTCTCGGCGTTCGTCGTCGCGTACCTGCTGCAGAAGGTGAAGCGCAAGTCGTTCTACCGGACGTTCTACTTCGCCCCGGTCGTCACCTCGACCGTGGCCGTGGCGGCGATCTGGTTGTGGCTGTTCAACCCGGAGATCGGTCCGCTCAACGCACTGCTGCGGCAGGTCGGGCTGCCGGCCCCGGACTGGTTGCAGGACGCCCGGTTCGTGATCCCGGCCTTCGCCCTGGTCGGGATCTGGCAAGGCCTGGGCTACCAGGTCGTGATGATGATGGCCGGGCTGGAGAACGTCCCGCGCACCTTGCTCGAGGCCGCGGACATCGACGGCGCCTCGGAGTGGCAGAAGGTGCGCCGGATCACGATCCCACTGCTGTCGCCGACGATCCTGTTCCTGTCGGTCACCTCGGTGATCGGGTCGTTCCAGATCTTCGACTACATCTACGTCTTCATGGGCGCCAACGCGCCCGCGTCGTCGCGGACGGTGGTGTACGAGATCTACCAGAAGGCCTTCGTGGAGTTCGACTTCGGCCTCGGGTCGGCGATCGCCGTCTTCCTGTTCGCCGCCCTGCTGGCGCTGACCGGCCTGCAACTCCTGGCCCAGAAGAGATGGGTGCACTACACCGAATGACCACGTCAGAACTGGACCACCTGGAAGCCGCCACCACGGCTCGGCCGAAACACCAGGCCGACCGCCCCCGGTTGCGCTGGACCCGCGTCCTGCTGCACCTGTTCCTGCTGGCGGGCGCCGTCGCGATGGCGCTGCCCTTCGCCTGGATGGTGCTGAGCTCGTTCAAGCCGCTGGAGGAGATCTTCATCCAGCCTCCGAAACTGCTGCCGAAGGTCTGGCACCCGGAGAACTACCGCAACGCCCTGGAGGCCGCCGACTTCGTCCGGGGTTTCGCCAACAGCCTGTACATCGCGGTGATCGTCGTCGTGGTGTCGGTCTTCACCGCGGCGATGGCGGCCTACGCCTTCGCGCGGATCCGGTTCACCGGGCGCGGTCCGCTGTTCATGGTGTTCCTGGCCACCTTGATGGTGCCGGTCCAGCTGACCGTGATCCCGCTGTACATCATTCTCGGCCGGCTGAACTGGATCGACACCCACCTGGCGCTGATCGTGCCGGCCTCGCTGTTCAACGCCTTCGGCGTCTTCCTGCTGCGCCAGTACGTCCGGGGCATCCCGATCGAGCTGGAGGAAGCCGCGGCGATCGACGGGGCCGGCCGGACCAGGATCTTCCTGACCATCGTCCTGCCGCTGCTGCGCACCCCGATGGTTGCGCTGGGCATCTTCACGTTCCTGGGCCAGTGGAACAGCTTCTTCTACCCGCTGATCTTCCTCAACTCCGACAGCAAGTTCACCCTGCCGCTGGTGGTCAACCAGTTCAAGGGCACCTACTCCAGTGACTGGACCAGCCTGATGGCCGCGGCCACCCTGGCCGCCGCTCCCCTGCTGATCGTTTTCGTGATCGCCCAACGGCAGATCGTCGAAGGAATCGCACTGTCCGGCTCGAAGACCTGACACATCCCCAACTGATGAAGGAGTGAGGCATGCATCCGGAACGTTCCGCACTGTCGCGCCGCGCATTCACCGCCGGCCTCGGCGGACTGGGCCTGGCCGCGCTGTTGCCGACGGGAGTCCAGTCGGCCATCGCCGCCCCCGGCCAGAGCAAGTGGGCCGACCGCGCCCTGGTCAGCTACACCGCCCTGCAGCGTTACCTGTACCTGCCGGACACCGGTCTGTACAAGGAGAACCACCCCACCCAGACCGGAGAGAACCCGTACTCCTACGTCTGGCCGCTACGTGAGGCCACCGCGGCCACCATCGACGTGAACCAGTTGCCGCCGGCCGGCAAGCGCTACGACGACGACGTGAAGCGCCGCTTCGAGGCCTTGGAGCTGTACTGGGACGCTCCGCGCGGCGCCTACGACTCCTATCCCCCGGAGCCTCTGGGTACGCGGGGCGATCCCTTCTACGACGACAACGCCGTCATCGGCCTGGAGTTCATCCGCCGCTACCGGCTGTCCGGCGACCGGGAGATGCTGAGGCTGGCGGCCCGGGTGTTCGACTTCGTCATCAAAGCCTGGGACACCGACCCGAACCGCCCGGTCCCCGGAGGCATGCACTGGGTCGACGCTTCCTGGAACCCGTACCGGGGAGCCGCCAATGTCACCAGTCTCGCCTCGGAGCTGGCGGCGCATCTCTACGAGGCGACCGGCGACCAGCGCTACCTCGCCTGGGCGCGCCGGACCTACGACTGGGTGCGCGAAGCCCTCGGTCGCGGCCCGGGCCTGTACGCGAACGGGATCCGCCTCGACGAGACGGTCGAGGAGACGCTGTGGACCTACAACTCGGGGTCGATGATCGGCGCGGCGGCGCTGCTCTACCGGTCGACCAGGGACAAGGCCCACCTGAGCCGGGCAACCCAGGACGCCGAAGCCGCGATGACGTACTGGACGGCGAACGACCGGCTCTACAACCAGCCGGCCATCTTCAACGCGATCCTGTTCGCCAACCTGCTGCTGCTCGAATCGATCAAGCCGTCGCAGAGCTACCGCGACGTCATGACGTCGTACGCCGAGCGGATCTGGCAGTCGAACCGGGACGAGAGCACCGGTCTGTTCCGCTTCCAGAACTCCGGTGGTGGCGCACCTGATCCCGCGCTCCGCCCCCAGACGCTGCACCAGTCGGCAGCGATCCAGACCTTCGCTCTGCTGGCCTGGCAGCCGAGCGACTACAAGTTCGCCGCCTGACTCGTCGACCGGCCGCGACGACTCCGCCCACCGGGCCGGAGTCGTCGTGGTGGTTGCCGACGGCCCTCAGCCGAAACCGTGCTCCACGACAGTCGTCGGCACGACGGCCCGCCGCATCGGCCCTGTATAGCGCCGGTCTCCCGGTGTCAGCCGCTCCAGCAGGAGTTGAGCGGCGCGGCGGCCCAGCTCGTCGGCGTCGTAGTCGACGATGAGTGTCGGCACGCTGAGCATGTCGGACAGTTCGAAGTCGTCGAAGCCGGCGAGAACGATACCGGCGGACACCCGGTGCACCGCCCGGTACGCACCGAGCGTGTTCCGGTTGTTCGTGCAGAACACGGCGTCGGGCGGCTCCGGCAGGGCGAGCAGCTCGGCCGTGGCCTGTTCCGCCGACGCGATGTCGCGGGCGCGCTTGACGTAGCTGTCCCGCAACGGCACCCCGGCAGCTTCCAGCGCGGCGCAGTACCCGCGGAAGCGTTCCGAGCCGGTGTAGACCGACGGCGGATTCCCGACGAAGCCGATCCGGGTCCGGCCGTGCTGGATGAGCCGCCGGGTCGCTTCGTAGGCGCCACCGAAGTCGTCGACCAGGACACAGTCGGCCTCGACGCCTGTCGGTGGCCGAGCGACCATCGCGATCGGAGTGCGCGCCGGGACGTCGTCCACCAGGTACTCGTGGTTCGACCCGGCGGGCACGATGATGATGCCGTCGACCTGCCGGGAGACGAAGTCGCCGACCGCGGCCCGCTCCCGCTCGGGATCCTCGTTGCTGTTGGTCACCATCACCCGGATGCCGTCGCGGGTGACGATCGACTCGATGCCCAGCGCGAGGCGGGCGTAGAACGGGTTGGCCAGGTTGGTGACGATCAGCCCGACCGCCCCCAGCCGCCGGCCCTGGCTCAGCACCCGCGCTACGTCGTTGCGGCGGTAGCCGAGCTGCTTGACGGCCGCGAGCACCCGCTCACGGTTCTCGGCCGACACGTTCGGGTGGTTCTGGAGGACCCGCGACACGGTCATCGGGCTCACTTCGGCCAGCGACGCGACGTCGCGCATGGTGGGTGCCGAGCCGTCCACTGCTCGCCTGCGTGGCATGCGGGTCACTCTAGGCGTTCGGTACGGCGCAACGGATGGACAGCTCCGACCAACGCGGCGGTGTCCGGATGCGCGGCCCGAGCCAGTACGCCGGACGCGGCGTACCGGCCGGTGAACCCGGAACTGATCGCCGGTTCGAGCAGATCCCACGACCCGGTCATCGAGCCGCCGACCACGACGAGGGTGGGGGCGAAGCGCAGCAGCCACGGGTCCAGCGCCTGACCCAGCGCCCGGAAGGTCTCGTCCAGGAGGGTGCGTGCGGCGGCCTCGCCGCCGCGCGCCCGCGCCGCGATGTCGTGGACGTCCAGCGTCTGTCCGGCCCGCTCGCGATAGCGCCGGATGATCGCCCGCCGGCTGACGGTGTCCTCGAGCGGCCGGCCGTCGTGGTGCAGCAGATCCGCGCGGCCCTCCGGCGGAACCAGCGGACCGTCGGCAACGATGGTGCCCTCGGCAAGGAACGCGCTTCCGACGCCGGTGCCCAGCGTGATCCCGACGACCCGCTCGTGCCCAGTTGCCGCGCCGTGGCTCCACTCGCCGAGCAGGAACGCCTCGGCGTCGTTCACGAACGTGAGCGAACCGGGCCGAGCCTGCATCCGTGCGGACAGCTCGCCGCCCAGGTCCACGCCGTACAGGGCGTCGAACTTGCCGACGGACCGGTACTGCGCCACGCCGCGCTCGTGATCGAAGGGACCCGGGACGGCGACTCCCCAATCCATCCCAGCCGGTCCGGCCAGCGAGTCGGCGCAGGTCGCGATGGTCGACAGCAGGTGCTCGGCGGAACCGTTCGGCTGGAGCGAGACTCGGGTCACGGACCGGACGACAGGCTGCCGCTGGTCGAAGGCGATCAGCGCGCCGGTCACGTGGGTGCCGCCGACGTCCAGGGCGCCGTACGTGGCACCGTCGGTAGGCAGGTGGGGCGACTTGTCAGATGTCATGGCCAACGATCTCGAGCGCGGGTGTGGTAGCGGTACCTTATCGGAGATCCCGACCATGCGGCAGACCTACGCTCGACAGACAACGAATTCCGGGCGATCTCGCGCAGGGATGTTGTGATCGACTGCGTGTTAGCGGTACCTTCAGCCGACTCGACCCGACATTTGAGAGTGAGCCAGCGACATGACAGGTTCGACTCGATCCTCCTGGTGGGACAGCACGATCGCCCGGACCGGATTGATCGATCGCACGGCGGAAACGGCCCAGGGCGCGGGCGGTGGCACGCTCCGGTTCTGGCTGGAGCCGCTGTTCCGCGCCGACGGATCCGGCGGCCTCCTCCAGGCGGTGCGGGTGGAGCTGGTCGGCGACCGGCCGCCGCGGACCGCCACGGCGCGGACCGAGGGCGGCACCCAGGTGACGTGCCTGGTCGAAGCCGCTCCGGCCGGCACGGTGCGGTTGCTACTGCCGGCAGTCGACGAGGACACCACGGTCACGATCGAGCTCCCGGAGCTCGAGCCGGGCGTCGAGTTCGCCGTACGGATGCGGCCGCAGCGACGCTGGACATTGCACCTCGTGCAGCACTCGCACCTCGACATCGGCTACACCGACCCGCAGGGCACCGTCCTGGCCGAAGGCCGGTCGTACCTCGACGCATGCCTCGACCTCGCCCGCGCCACGGACAGCTGGCCGGAGGAAGCGCGGTTCCGCTGGTCGGTGGAAGGACTGTCGTCCTTCGACCAGTGGGCGGCCGCTCGGACCCGCCGCCAGGTCGACGAGTTCGTCGAGCGGGTGCGCGAAGGCCGCCTGGAACTCACCGCGATGCCGTTCAACCTGCACACCGAGACGTGTTCCACCGACGAGCTGCACGAGCTGCTCCGGCCTGCCCGTGCGGTGAGCCGGCGGTACGGCGTACCGATCGTGACCGCGATGCAGACCGATGTCCCAGGTCAGGTGGTCGGTCTGCCGGACGTACTGGTTGCCAACGGCATCGACTACCTGTCGGTGGCGCACAACTGGGCCGGCCGCGCCGTGCCGCACCTGGTCGGCGGCGCGAACCTGCCGCGGCTGTTCCGGTGGCGCGCGTCGGACGGTCGCAGCGTGCTGGTCTGGCGAACCGACACCCCGCACGGCCTGGCGTACATGGAAGGCTCGATCATCGGTTTCGACGAGTCGTACGCGCGCGTCGACGAACTGCTCCCGGCGTACCTGAGCTCGCTGGCCGCGAACCCCTATCCCCACGCGGGCAAGGGCATCCCGGGCTACCCGATCCTCGACGCGCAGTTCGACCGGGAGCCGTACCCCTGGGACATCCTGCACCTGCGGGTGCTGGGCACCTTCGCGGACAACGGCCCACCGCGGTACGTCGCCGCGGAGACGGTCCGGCAGTGGAACGAGACCTGGGCGTATCCGCGGATGCGGCTGTCCCGGCACGAGGACTTCTTCCGCGACGCCGAGGACCGGGTCGGGGATTCGCTGGAGACGTTCGAGGGTGACTGGACCGACTGGTGGGTCGACGGAGTCGGTGCCGGCGTTGTCCCGATGGCGCTGAACCGGCAGGCGCAGTCGACGATCGCCGACGCGCAGACGCTCAGCACGCTGAGTGGAATTCTCGGGGCGGACAGCGTGCACGAGGACACCCAGGCGGCGCCCGCGGTCTACGACAAGATCTCGCTGTTCAACGAGCACACCTGGGGAGCCGGCGACCCGTGGACCCACGGCTGCGTGGCGCACCAGTCCGGCGAACGCCAGTGGATCTGGAAGTACAGTCAGGCCGTCGACGCGCACGACCGGGCCGACGTCCTGCTCGATCGGGCCGGCGCCAGATTGTCCGAGCGCGTACCGCGCAGCGCGGACGCACTCGCGTCGTACGCGGTGGTGAACACCACGAACTGGACGCGGACCGACCGGTTGGAGTTGTTCCTGCCGGACAGCGTCGTCAGGCTCGACCAGCCGGTACAGCTCGTCGACAGCCGGACCGACGAGCTGATCCCCTTCGTCGAGCGAGCCCAGGTCAACCCGCTGCACCGGATGGCCGGCCGGTTCGTGGCGTGCATCATTCGGGACATCCCGGCGATGAGCATTGTCCGGCTGGACGTGCAGCGGGCCGACGAGCCGGCCGAGCCGACCGCTGTGCTCGACACGCCGACGATGCTCGAGAACGAGTTCCTCGTCGTCCAGGTCGATCTCGCCCGCGCCCGGATCAGCTCGATCGTCGACAAGGGCACCGGCCGGGAGCTCGTCTCGCAGTCGTCGGCCTTCGGCTTCAACGGCTACGTCTACGACCAGTACGCGACGGCCGGCGGTTTCAACCACCAGTCGAGCAAGACCGTGGCGGACGACTCGATGCACCTCCTCGCCGGTCGGTGGGAGGCCCCGCCCGCGGCGATGATCGCCCGCGAGTCCACGGCGGTCGGCGAGACGCTCACGTACGAATGCGTGCCGGCCGGGACGAGCAAGCTGCGCACCACCATCACGCTGCCGCGCGGAATCGCCCGGGTGGACATCGTGAACCGCGTGGTGAAGCCCTCGACGCTGGTCAAGGAGAGCGCGTTCTTCGCCTTCCCGTTCGCGACGGACAACCCCAGAATCCGCACCGAGACCACCGGTGGTGTGCTCGGGACCGACCTTCCGGTGGTCCCCGGCTCCGCGACCCACATGCGGGCTGTCCGGCGATGGGTGACGCTGGACGACACCGACGGAACCGTCGCCTGGGCCACCCACGACGCGGCTCTGGTCCAGCTCGGCCGCATCAGCATCCCGTACGTGCCGTACCCGTCGTCGATGACGACCGACGAGCCCGGCACCATCTACTCCTGGGCGCACAACAACATCTGGGACACCAACTTCCCCAGTGAGCAGGCCTTCGACCAGGAGTTCCGCTACTCGCTCGCCTTCGGGCCGGCCGAAGCGGGCGCCGGGCCGGCCGAGCACGGGATGCGCCTCGCCGCAGCACAGAGCCGTCCCCTGCGCGCTGTCAGGGCCACCGGAGAACCGGGGGTCGCGCCGGCCGCGCAACCGCTGCTGGAAGTCGGCGACCCCCGGGTCCGCGTCGTCGGCCTGACTTCACCGGACGACGACACCGTGCTGGTCCGGCTCCAGTCGTTCGCCGACGAGTCGGTCGAGTGCCAGGTGCGGCCGTCCTTCGACTGGACGAGCGCGTTCTCGGCGACCTATCTCGGCGAACGACTGGAGCAGTTGACGACCACACCCGCCAACGCGATCCCGGTGCTGCTGCCTCCGCGCGGTACCGGCGCACTGGCCCTCACCCGCGGTGCTGTGAGCTGACGGATCCGCCCGGTCCAGGACGAGGTCGCGCGGCTAGCTGAGGCCGACTGTCTTCAGCGCCGACGGCCAGGACTCCAGGACCGGGCGGAGTACGTCGTCGTGGATGGTCGCGAGGGCCTCGGCGTGCGCGTCGGTGACCACGTCGGCGATCCGGACGACCGACCCGGTCGCCGCCGACCTGACCGCTGCCTCGACCATCGCCACGCTGACCACGTTCGCGTGCACCTCCGACTGCGGTACGCCGCCACCGCGGACCGCGCTGACGAACTCGGCCAGTGACCCGGCGATCTCCTCGGGTTCGTCGCCGAGTTCGGCGGGCACCGATTCCCCGGAGTCGCGTTCGGCCTCCGGCGCGTTGTCGCCGTCCCACACCACCGTACCGGCCGCGGTGCTCGCGCGCCAGCGGCCGTTCCACGACGTCTCGTGGCCCGGTGCGCACCAGCTGCCGGTGAACACGAACCGGGCACCGCCCTCGAAGGTGAAGACCGCGTTCGCCGCCGCGTTGCCGTCGTACCAGCTCCAGGGTGGGTTGTACGACTCGCAGTACACCGAGACCGGCTCGGCGCCGATCAGCTTGCGGGCCAGATCGAACTGGTGGATGGCCATGTCGACCAGCAGTGGTTCGGCCATTCGTTCACGGAACCCACCGAAGTGTGGGCTCTTGAAGAACTCGCAGGACAACGTGCCGACCCCGCCGAGCTCGGCCAACTGGCGGCCGAAGGCCGCGACGGTCCGGAAGTACCGGCGCGACTGCGAGACCATCAGCAACTGCCCGCTCGCTTCCGCGGCCGCCACCATCGCCAGGCACTCGCGGACGGACTCGGCCAGCGGCTTCTCGCAGAGCACGGGCAGCCCGAGCCGCAATGCCTCGGTGCTGACCTTCGGATGCGCCGGCGGGATCGTCACATCGATGACCGCCTGCGCACCGGTCCGCTCGGCGAGCTCTCCGAGCGACGACGCGACCGGTACGCCGGCGTAGCCGTGCTCGTCCGCCGCCGCGCGCGCGGTCGCGAGGTCGAGATCGACCAGACCGACCAGTTCGGCTGAAGGGTTTGTGGACAAGGTCCGCAACCAGGCCCGGCCCATGCCCCCCGCGCCGACCTGCAGGATGCGCAGCGGTTCACTCATCGCCGTGCTCCTCGATCGGGCCGGTGTAGCCGTGGCCCTGGTAGAACTCACCGGTTTCGTAGCGCAGCAACGTCGGCAGCGACCGCTGCGGCAGATCGGACTTGGCCCAGGCGACGCCGTTGGCGATCACCTTCCGGACGTCCTTGTGGTGGTAGACCGGGTAGTCCTGGTCGCCCGGCGAGAAGAAGAAGATCCTGCCGTGCCCGCGCCGGAACGTGCAGCCGGAGCGGAACACCTCCCCACCGCTGAACGACGAGATGAAGATCAGCTCATCCGGCGTCGGGATGTCGAAGTGCTCGCCGTACATCTCCTGCTGGTCGATGATGATCGGGTTCGGCACCCCCTGGGCGATCGGGTGCGTCGGCTCGACCGTCCAGACCAGTTCGCGGTCCTGCTCGCTGCGCCATCGCAACGTACAGGTCGTGCCCATCAGCTTGCCGAAGATCTTCGACCAGTGGCCCGAGTGCAGCACCAGCAGGCCCATGCCGGACAGCACGTGCTGGTGAACCCGTTCGACGACCTTGTCCTCCACCTCGCTGTGCGCGGCGTGCCCCCACCAGACCAGGACGTCGGTCTCCCGCAGCACCTCCTCCGTCAGCCCGTGCTCGGGCTCGTCGAGGGTCGTCGTGGTGACGGTCGCGGCGTCGCCCAGGTTCTCCCGGATGCCGTCGGCGATCGCGCCGTGCATGCCGTCGGGGTAGATCTTCGCCACGTGGGGTTCGACCTGCTCGTGCCGGTTCTCTCCCCAGACCAGCACCCGCAGGGTACGAGGCGTCGTCGTCATGTCTGCCATCACCTTCTCCGGTTTCGGATTCACTTGACCGCGCCGCCGATGGCGCCGGCCGCGATGTACTTCTGGGCGGCGATCAGCAGCACGATCGCCGGGATCGCCGAGAGCACGGCGGTCGCCATCACCGCGTTCCAGTTCTGCACCTGCGTGCCGAGGTACTGGTAGATGCCCAGCGTGACGGGCCTGACGTCACCCTTGGTGGTGAGCGTCAGGGCGAAGAGGAAGTCACTCCACGAGAACAGGAACGTGAACAGGCCCGCGGTGATCAGCGAGTTCTTGCTGACCGGCAGCACGATCGAGACGAACGCCCGGAACAGCCCGGCACCGTCGACCCGGGCCGCCTCGACCAGCGACGCCGGCAGCGACTGCAGGAACGAGCGCAGGATCAGGATCGCGAACGGGATGCCACTGCTGCAGTTGGCCACGATCAGACCCGGGATCGAGTTCAGCAGGCCGAGATTCTCGTACGCCGTGTAGAGCGCGTTCGCGATCACGATGCCGGGAATCATCTGCGACACCAGGATCGCGAGCAGCCCGATCCCGACCCACCGGGACCGGAACTGCGACAGCGCGTACGCGCACGGCGCGGCGACCAGCAAGCTGAGCACAACGGTGCCGAGGGCAATGATCATGCTGGTGACCAGGTTCTGCCCTTGTTCGCTGAGCGCCCGCCGGTAGCCGGCGAAGGTCGGGTCCAGCGGGAGGAAGCCGGCCGTCAGCGTGTTGCCGGACGGCTGCAACGAGGCGTTGATCATCCAGTACACCGGGAACAGCATCACGCAGAGGATCAGCACCCCGATCACGGTGAAGACACCCCGGCGAAGAGTCGAGTCTGGCATCGTCGCTCCTACTCGTCGACGGCACGGCGGGTGCCGCGCAGGTAGACAACCGCGAACAGCAGGGACAGCACGATCAGGATGTTGCTCAGCGCGGCGCCCTCACCGAAGCGGAAGTCCACGAACGACCGCTCGTAGGACTGGGTGGCCAGGGTCTGGGTCGCGTTGGCCGGGCCGCCGCCGGTCAGGCCGAGAATGATGTCCAGCACCTTGATCGTGTAGACCACGCCCAGGACGAGCACCACCCCGGCCACCGCGCGCAGGTTCGGCATCGTGATGTGCAGGAACGCCTTCCAGCCGGTGGCCCCGTCCAGCGAGCCCGCCTCGTACAGCTCGTCGGGGATCTCGCTCAGACCGCTGTAGAGCAAGGTGACGTTGAACGGGATCCCGATCCAGATGTTCACCCCGATCACCGCGATCAGCGCGACCGACGGGCTGTTCAGCCAGGGCACCGGATCGTCGATGATCCCGAGCGCGGCCAGGCTCCGGTTCAGGATCCCGTTGTCCTGCTCGAGAATCGACCGCCACGTCGCGCTGGAGACGATCAGCGGCAACAGCCAGGGCAGCAGGAGCAGCGAGCGCAGCAACGAGCTGAGCGGGAACTTGCGGCGGAAGAACAACGCCAGCCCGAGTCCGATCGCGAACTGGAAGGCGATCGAGCCGATCGTGAACAGCGCGGTGTTCACCAGGGCCTTGGAGAACAACCGGTCCGTGACCACCGTGACGTAATTGTCCAGCCCGACGAACGGTGCGGCGCCGGTGAAGAACGTCCGCAGGCCGTAGTCCTGCAGGCTCATCACCAGGTTCTTCACCACCGGGTACCCGAACAGGGCGAGCATGGCGATCGCGGCCGGCAGGACGAACAGCAGTTTCGTCAGGTCCTCGCTGCGCCGTCGCCGGCCACCAGGGCGGCGTACCGCCTTGGTGGCCGGCGCTTCCGAGCGGGAAGGCAGGGTCGGTGCGTGCACCATCTGGGTCTCCGTCTCCCGGTCAGCTGCCGGAGGCCTTCTTGAACGCGTCCTGCGCACTGGCCTGCCCGGTCAGCGCCAGCTGGATCGCCTGGTAGATCACCTTGGCCGCGTCGGGCCACTTCTCGCCGAGCTTGCCGGTCCGTGAGCGGGCGTTGGCGACCTGCTCGGAGAACGCCTTCATCGACGGCACCTCCTTGACGTACTGCGGACCGAGCGCGGTCCGGGTCGGCACGGTGAACCTGGCCTTCGCCCAGGCCAGCTCGTTCTCGTCCGAGCTCAGGCACTTCACGAAGTCGGCCGCCTTCTGCTGCTTGGCCGCGTCCTTGTTGAGCGGCACCGTCCACGCCTCACCGCCGAGCGGCGCGATCGGCGTCTGCCCCGGCTTGTTCACCGGGAACTGCACGACCTCCCACTTCACCTGCGGCGACTCGTTCAGCGACGGGATGTTCCACGGCCCGTTCACCATCATCGCGGCCTTGCCCGCCACGAACTGGTCCTTCACGTCGCCCTGGGTCCAGTTGATGACGCTCTTCGACGCCGATCCTGACGTCACCAGGTCGACCCACAGCTGCAGCGCTTCGGCCACCTGCGGGCTGGTCAGGTCGGTCTCGTCACCACCGTTGGTCCACATCGCCGGCAGGAACTGCCAAGCACCCTCGTAGGTCGCGTTGGCGTTGAACGCTATGCCGTAACGCCCCGGTTTGGTCAGCTTCTTCGCCGCGGCCCGCAGCTCGTCCCAGGTCTTCGGCGGCTGGATGCCGGCCTCGGCGAGCAGTTTGGTGTTGTAGAACAGCGCGATCGTGTTCACCACCGGCGCGAGCCCGTAGAGCTTGCCGTCGTGCGACGTCGCGTCGACGATGCCCTGGGTGAACCCGTCGGCGCTGACGCCGAGGTCGTTGAGCGGAGCGAGCGCGCCCGTCGCGGCGATCTGCTGGACGTCGGGGTTGTCGAGCATCAGGACGTCGGGAAGCGTCTTGGACGACGCCTGCTGCAGCACCTTCGGGATGAGGTCCGCGCCGGGCACCGTCTCGCGCTGCAACGTGACGCCGAGTTTTGTCGCGCAGGCGTCGAGACCCTTCTGGACCAGGGACTTGTCGGGCTCGTTGTTGTAGTAGTCGAGGATCGAGAGGCTGGTGACGGCCTCGCCCGACGAGGACGACGTACCGCCGCTGTCGCCGCAGCCGGCGAGCGCGAGCGACAGGGCGGTCGCGCCGGCCAGTGCGGCCGTGATCCGCTGGGTGAACATCGGCATTCAGCTCCTTGGTGGGGTCGGCGAGTGGGTTCGGGGCGGTGAGCCGCCGCGGTGGGCAGCGGGCGCGTGGCGGCTCGTTCGTACCCCGCCCGCCGGTGGCGGCCGAGGCAGCGCGAGCATCGGCAAAGCGCTTGACCGAGCGGTTCGACGGGACAGCCGGTCAGGTGCGGAAGGGGATTGGCAAAGCGCTTAACCTGTTTGATCATGGATGATGTGCCGTGGCTCACAGCAGTGTCAAGACCTCGGCACCGCACCCGATCGATCCAGCGGCACATCCGTGCCACAGTGAGGCCCGAACGCGCTGAGCAGCGCACCCGAGGAGGAGGCCGATGGCGACCATGCGCGACGTCGCGCAGCGGGCAGGAGTGTCGATCGCGACCGTCTCGTTCGTGCTCAACGACACCAAGCCGGTGACTGCCGCGACCCGGGAGAAGATCGAGCGGGCGATGAACGAACTGGGTTTCCGCCGCAACATGGTGGCGCGCGCGCTGGCCAGCCGGCGGACCCGGATCATCGCGATGGCCTATCCGGCGCTGGACCACAGGTTCGGGTTCTCGGCGGCCGAGTTCTTCACCAGCGCCGCCGAGGCCGCTCGGCAGCGCGACTACCACCTGGTGCTGTGGCCGGTCGGCAACGACGGCATGGAGCTGACCGAACTGGTCGGCCAGGGCCTGGTGGACGGCGTCGTCCTGATGGAGGTCCAGCTCGACGACCCGCGGATCGCGATCCTCGAGCGCACCGGTACGCCGTACGCGATGATCGGGCGGACCAAGTCACCGGAGGAGCTGCCGCACGTCGACATCGACTTCGACACCACCCTCGAGGAAGGCGTGTCGCACCTCCACGGTCTCGGCCATCGCAAGCTCGTGCTGATCGCCGGAAACCTCGACGATCCCCGCTTCCACAACTACGGCCCCTACGTCCGCGGCGAAGCGGCGTACCGGCGGGTGACGGCCGAGTACGGTCTCGAGACCATTGTGATCCCCTGCGCCGACACCACCCGCGCCGGCCAGGAAGCCGCGGCGGAGGTCGTCCGCGATCACCCGGACACGACAGCCATCCTGATCCTCAACGAGTACGCCGCTCTCGGCGTCGCCTCCGCCGTCAACCGCTTGGGCCGGCGGGTCCCGGACGATCTCTCCCTGCTGGCGCTCCTGATGGCGCCGGAAACGGCAGCGTTGTCAGATCCGGAGCTCACGTTCCTGCGCACGCCGGGCCCCGAGCTCGGCCAGCTCGGCACCGAAGCCCTGATCCGCCAGCTCGAGGACGCCGACCCGCTCCCGCCGCACCTGGTCCCCGCCCGGCTGCACATCGCCGCCACCACCGCTCCCCCGCCGGTCAAGCCGAGACGTCGACGCCGCAAGGCGCTCGACTGACACGTGCCTTTCAGGTGCGACGGTCCGTGACCTGCCGATCACGCGAAACTCCTGCAGAACAAGGGGAATCGCTGCTACCGGCGGCGGGTACCAGATCGTCGATCGAGTCACGGAAGGAGCACTGTCATGACTACGTTCGATCCGTGGAACTACCGCGACGATTCCGGCTACACCCCGGGGACCGACATCGTCGGGTACAAGATCGCCGCCACCGACGGAGACATCGGCAAGGTCGACGAGGCGACCAACGACGTCGGCGCGTCGTCGCTCGTCGTCGACACCGGCCCGTGGATCCTCGGCCACAAGGTCCTGCTGCCGGCCGGCGTCGTACAGCGCATCGACCCCGACGAGGAGAAGGTGTACGTCGACCGCACCAAGGACGAGATCAAGGACGCCCCCGAGTACGACCCGGACACGGGCGCCGACCCCGACTACCGCAACCGGCTCGGCCAGTACTACACCGAGTACTACACACCTGGACGCTGATCCACGGCGTGAACCTCCGGCCTGGCACAACGTGCCGGGCCGGAGGCATGCCCGCAGCCATCAAACCGCGGGGCGATACCCGAGTTCGGCACTGACCGCGGCAGCGGCCTCCAGGAGCAGCGGGACCGTCTCGGTGCGGAGCCTGTCCGGGACGAGGCGTCCCGCGGAGGTGGACGTGGCGAGCGCGGCCACCACCGCGCCGGTGCGATCCCTGACCGGCGCCGACGCCGAGATCAGCCCTTCTTCGAGTTCGCCGTCGACGATGCACCAGCCCTGCTCGCGAACCTGCGCCAGCACCGCTCGAAGCCTCGCCGGATCGGTCACTGTCGCCGGGGTTCGCGGACGGAGGTCGGCTTGCTCGAGGAACCGGCTGATCCGTTCCGGGCCGGCGTACGCGAGCAGTACGCGACCCATCGAGGTGGCGTGGGCCGGGACCCGGGTGCCGACGGCGACATTGATGCTCATGATCCGCCGGACCGGTACGCGGGCGACGTACACGACGTCGTGACCGTCCAGCTCGGCCATCGAGGCGGACTCACCGGTGCGCTCGGCCAGCCGCAGCAGGTGCGGATGGGCGAGCTCGATCATCGCTTTCGTCGCGGTGTAGTGCTGACCGATGCTCAGCACGCGCGGTGTGAGGAACCAGCGCGTTCCCTCGTTGCTCACGTAGCCGAGTCGTTGCAAGGTGAGCAGCAACCGGCGTACCGCCGGGCGTGACAAGCCGGTCGCCGTCGCGAGCTCGGCGAGCGTCGGGCTGGTCCGCTCCTCGTCGAAGGCCAGCAGTACGGCGAAGCCGCGCTCGAGGCTCTGCACGTAGTCACGTTCGTTGCCTTCCACCTGCACACCCCTATCACTTCCTGCCCGCGAACCCTTGACCGGGCGCACGACCTCAGGCACTCTCGATCCAGTTGACCGCACAGCGTTCACTTCGTACGCAGAGCGTACATCGAGGAGGTCCTGATGACCATTCCGCCGCGAGAACTCCGCAACGCGTTCGGCCGGTTCGCCACCGGCGTCACGGTCGTCACGTGCCGGACCAAGGACGGTGCACCGCACGGCGCCACGGTCAACGCCTTCACGGCGGTGTCGCTGGAGCCGGCTCTGTGCCAGGTGACGCTGACCCGGGAGTCGAAGGCCTGCGGCTACCTGAACGGCGCGCCGTTCGCGGTGAACGTGCTGGGCACCGGTCAGGCCGACACCGCCTGGCACTTCGCCGGCCGGCCGAACGAACCCGGACCGCACTGGGCCGACGGTCCGACCGCGCCGGTGCTCGTCGGCGCCGCGGCCGTCTACTCCTGCCGTCCCTGGCGTACCTACGACGGCGGTGACCACCTGATCGTGGTCGGTGAGGTCGAGCACGTCCACGTCACCGACGACGAACCGTTGCTGTTCTACGCCGGCGCCTTCCGCCACCTCGGCGTCCGCGAGACCGGTGTCCACTGGGGCGGTTCGCTCGACTGCCCGGACTCGGGCTGGTTCGACGCTTCCACGGTCTTCACCCCGCTCCGCCCGCACGCCGCCTGACCAGCAGACCACCACAGCCGGACGACAGACCTGACCATCGCAGCACAAGAAGGGCAGACCATGACGATTCAGCAGGACCGTACGCCGCCGGCCACCGCGACCGCGAGCGCCCCGATGACCGGGGACGAGTACATCGCGTCGATCCAGGACGGCCGGGAGGTGTGGATCTACGGCGAACGAGTCACCGACGTCACCACCCACCCCGCCTTCCGCAACCCGGTCCGGATGACCGCCCGCCTGTACGACGCGCTGCACGACCCGGCCCTGAAGGACAAGCTGACCGTGCCGACCGACACCGGCAGCGGCGGCGTGACCCACCCGTTCTTCCGCAGCCCGCACTCGGTCGACGACCTGCTCGCCGACCGCACGGCGATCCAGACCTGGGCCCGGATGACCTACGGCTGGATGGGCCGCTCCCCCGACTACAAGGCCAGCTTCCTCGGCACGCTCGGCGCGAACTCGGAGTTCTACGCGCCGTTCGAGGACAACGCCCGGCGCTGGTACACCGAGTCGCAGGAGAAGGTCCTGTACTGGAACCACGCGATCATCAACCCGCCGGTGGACCGCAACCTGCCGCCGGACGAGGTCGGCGACGTGTTCATGAAGGTCGAGAAGGAGACCGACGCGGGGCTGATCGTGTCCGGCGCGAAGGTGGTCGCGACCGGCTCGGCGATCACGAACTACAACTTCATCGCGCACTACGGCCTGCCGATCAAGAAGAAGGAGTTCGCGCTGATCTGCACGGTGCCGATGGATGCCCCGGGCATCAAACTGATCTGCCGGACGTCGTACACCCAGCAGGCGGCCGTGATGGGCAGCCCGTTCGACTACCCGCTGTCGTCGCGGATGGACGAGAACGACACAATCTTCGTCTTCGACAAGGTGCTGGTGCCGTGGGAGAACGTCTTCCTCTACGGCGACATCGAGAAGATCAACGGCTTCTTCCCGGTCTCGGGCTTCATCCCGCGGTTCACCTTCCACGGCTGCATCCGGCTGGCGACCAAGATCGACTTCATCGCCGGGCTGTTGCTCAAGGCACTCGAAATGACCGGCAGCAAGGACTTCCGCGGCGTGCAGACCCGCGTCGGTGAGGTGATCGGCTGGCGCAACACCTTCTACGCCCTGGCCGACGCGATGGCCCGCAACCCTGACGAGTGGACCGGCGGTGCGCTGCTGCCGAAGCTGGACTACGGCCTGACCTACCGGATGTTGATGATCCAGGCCTATCCCAGGATCAAGGAGATCATCGAGTCCGACGTCGCCAGCGGGCTGATCTACCTGAACTCGCACTCGATCGACTTCAAGACCCCGGAGGTCCGGCCGTACCTGGACAAGTACGTCCGCGGCTCCAACGGCTACCAGGCCGTCGACCGGGTGAAGGTGATGAAGGCCCTGTGGGACGCGGTCGGCTCGGAGTTCGGCGGCCGGCACGAACTGTACGAGCGCAACTACTCCGGCAATCACGAGAACGTGAAGGCCGAGCTGCTCTTCGCGGCCGACGCCCAGGGCACCACCGCCGCGATGAAGGGCTTCGCCGACCAGTGCCTGGCGGAGTACGACCTGGACGGCTGGACCGTGCCCGACCTGATCGGCAACGACGACGTCTCCTTCCTGCGCCACCGCGCCTGACCACCTCGACAAGGGACACCGCCATGAGTGCTACCCAGACTTCTGCCAGCGCCGCGGACGCCGGCGCGAACGCCTCCGAGGCGTTCCGGGCCGCCGCCGCCCGCCGCGCCGCCGCCGCCACCTCCCAGGAGCGAACCGATCGGCTTCTGCGCCGGACTCTCGAGGCGATCTACGACGTCATCCGAACCGAGGAGGTCAGCTACCCGGAGTTCCAGGCGGTGAAGCGATGGCTGATGCAGGTCGGCGAGGTCGGCGAGTGGCCACTGTTGCTCGACGTGTTCGTCGAGCACGAGATCGAGAAGGTCGCCGCCAAGACGCAGCGCGGTACGACCGGAACCATCGAGGGACCGTACTATCTGCCCGGCCAGTACCGCCTGCCGGCCGCGACGACGCTGCCGATGCGTCCAGACGAGAAGGGCGCCCGGCTGGTGTTCAGCGGCCAAGTGCGCGATCTCGACGGGACCGCGCTGGCCGGTGCCGAGCTCGACGTCTGGCAGGCCGATGCCGACGGCTACTACTCGGGATTCGCGCCGAACATCCCGCCCGGCAACCTGCGCGGGGTGGTCGTCACCGATGCCGACGGCCGGTTCGTTGTCACCACGATCAAGCCGGCGCCGTACCGGATCCCGACCGACGGACCGACCGGCGCGATGATCGCGGCGGCCGGCTGGCACCCTTGGCGACCCGCCCACCTGCACCTGATGGTGCGCGCCGAAGGGCACCGCCAGGTCACCACCCAGCTGTACTTCGACGGTGGCGACTGGCTCGACTCCGATGTCGCCTCGGCGACCAAGGACGACCTCGTGCTCGCGCTGCGACGGCAGGACGACGGCAGCTACGCCGCGAGCTACGACTTCGAGCTCGAACCTGTCGCGAAGCCCTGATCGTCCGCCCGGAAAGGACCCGTCGTGACCGACGACCTGCGCATAGACCGCGTCGAGACCGTGCTCGTCGACGTACCGCTGAGGCGCCCGCACCGCTTCGCCAGGGCGGTGATGGACGCGCAGCCGGTGCTCTACGTGTTCGTCCGCACCGCCGGTGGCATCACCGGTGTCGGCGAGGGCGTCGTCCCGGCGGGTCCCTGGTGGGGCGGGGAATCGGTGGAGACCATGCAGCTGGTCGTCGAGCGGTACATGGCGCCGGTGCTGCTGGGCCGCAGGGTCGACGACCTCCACCGCGTGATGAGGGACGTCGGCGACGTGATCGCGGCCAACCTGTTCGCCAAGGCGGCGGTCGAGGTCGCCATGCACGACGCGTGGGCGCGCTGCCTCGGCGTACCGGTACACACGTTGCTCGGCGGGCCGGCGCGGACGTCGATCCCGGTCACCTGGGCGCTCGGCACCGAGCCCGCCCAGGTCGTCGTCGAAGAGGCGCTCGGCAAACTCGACGCTGGCTTGCACCACACCTTCAAGCTCAAGATGGGCGCGCAGGACCCGGCAGCCGACGTCGCGCGGATCCGCACCGTCGCCGAGAAGCTGGCGGGGGTCGCCGGGGTCCGCGTCGACCTGAACGCCCGTTGGGACCGGCTGACCTCGCTCATCCACCTGCCGAGGCTCGCCGAGGCGGGAGTCGAGATGGTCGAGCAGCCGGTGCCCGGCGCGGAGATCGAGGCACTCGCCGAGATCAGCGCCGCACTGCCGATCCCGGTGATGGCCGACGAGAGCCTGCGCACCCCGTCGGACGCCGTTCGGCTCGCCCGGCTGCGCGCCGCCGACATCTTCGCGGTCAAGACGACCAAGTGCGGCGGCCTGCGCGCGAGCCTCGACATCGCCGCCATCGGCGCGGCCGCGGGTCTCCCGACGTACGCCGCCACCTCGATCGAGTCACCGGTGGGCACCGCCGCCTCACTGCACTTCGCCTGCGCCGCCCCGGGAGCCACCTGGGGCAGCGAGCTGTTCGGACCACTGCTGATGGCGGAGGAGATGCTCACGACGCCGCTGCACTACGCCGGCGGGCACCTGCACCTGCCCAGCGGCCCGGGCCTCGGCGTCGAGCTCGACCCCGACAAGCTGCGCGCGTTCCGAAGGGACTGATCGATGCTGTTCCACGTCACCATGGACGTCGACCTGCCGCCCGACCTCGACCCGGCCACCCGGACGGAGACCCTCGGGCGCGAGAAGGCGTACTGCCAGGACCTTCAGCGACGGGGCAAGTGGGTGCACATCTGGCGGGTCGTCGGCCAGTACGCGAACGTGAGCGTCTTCGAGGTGGACTCCCCCGACGAGCTCCACGAGATCCTCTGGAACCTTCCGCTGTTCCCGTTCATGACCGTGCGGGTGACGCCGCTGTGTCCACATCCCTCGGCGCTGTGAACGCGCTCGCCGCGACGGTCGACGGGCCCCTCGACGCGCCGACGCTGGTTCTCGGTCCGTCGCTCGGCACCGACACCGGCCTGTTCGACGTACAGGTCGCCTCCTTGGCCGCGAGCTACCGGGTCGTCCGCTTCGATCTCCCAGGTCATGGCCGCTCCCCCACCTGGGACGAGCCGTTCCTCGTCGAGGATCTCGCCACCGCGGTACTGCGCAGGCTGGACCGGATCGGCGTCGACCGCTTTCACTACGCGGGTGTCTCGCTCGGCGGCGCCATCGGGCAGCAACTCGCCGTCGTCAGCGACAGACTCGCATCCCTGACCCTGATGGCCACCGCGAGCCGGTTCCCGGACCCCGACGCGTGGCCCGCGCGCGCCGAACTCGTCCTGGCCTCCGGTACGGAGGCGTTGGTCCCGTCGCGCTACGGAACCTGGTTCACTCAGCGGTACGCCGCCGCCAACCCGGCCGAAACCGAACGCCTGATCGCCATGCTCCGCTCGACCTCGCCCGTCGCCTATGCGGCCTGCTGTGAGGCCATCGCCGCCTTCGACCTGCGTCACCGGCTCGGCACGATCACCGTCCCCACGCTGGTGATCGCCGGCCAGGACGACCCCGCCACCCCACCCGACGTCGTCCGTGAGCTCGCGAACGCCATTCCAGGAGCGGCACTCGTCACCACCGCCGGTGCTCACCTGGTCAACATCGAAGCCGCCGACATGGTCGCCCGGTCGCTTGCCGCGCAGCTGGCAGGTCATGGGGGCAACAGCGGCTTGTAGGCGGCTCAGTCACTGCAGCAGGCGGTAGTCGTCGATCCAGGCGTAGTTCGGCGCGGCCATCGCGTCGTCCCGCGGCCGCACTGTGAGGGGTGCGAACACGCTGTTCAGCAGCCAGGGGGTCTTGGTCGCGCTCCAGTTCGCCGTCATCGACGGGATCTGGCGGAAGCCGTACGTCGCGACGGCCAGCCTGCCCGTGCCGCGGAAGCGGGCCATCTCGTCACGCAACAGGTGCTTCTTGGATTCGAACCACGGGCTCTGGGAGAGCAGATCGTTCCACTGGTGTGCGGGGAACGGGTGCTCGATCGCGTCGCCGATGACCTGCCACATCTGAACGTCCGGCGAGTAGCCGTAACGTCGCGCGAAAGCCGCCGGGATCCGATCTGTCATGTGCTGTTGCCAGTGCCAGACCAGGGAGAATTCCGTCACCAGGAAGGTCTGATCGGGCCGCAGGCGCGGCAGGGTGTAGTCGAGGAAGTCCTGGATCCTGGCTTGGTCGCGAACGTGCGGATGAAGGTCGACTCCCTCCAGTTCGGGGGTTTCGCGGGCGAACGCAAGGTAGCGCTCGACAGCGGGAGTGCGGTTCGCCGGCAGATCCAGCCGGTTCAGCGCGCCCAGATACAGATGAGTGGAGCACGGGTCGGCGCAGAGGCCGGCCCGGGCCGCGATCACGTGGCGCGCGACGGTCTCGTAGAAGTCGTTGAGCCGGTGGTCGCGTTGGCTCGGCATGCTTTCGATGAACGGCTCGTTGCCGATGGTGACGATGTCGACCGTCCCGAGTACGACCGGCAGTACGCGGTCCAGTCGCCGCAGTTCCGCGGCCATCTCCGCACTGCCCGGTCGCGGGAAGGGCACGGTGGTCTTGGGGAACTGCAAACTCAGAACGGTCCGGAGACCCCGGTCGTGTGCCGCGCGGATCGCCCGGAGGCCGGCGCTCTCGGCAGGCGGGACCCGGTCGGCCTCGGTCACGGCGTAGAAGCCGCGCACCCAGGTCGAGCGGGACGCCTGCAGCTCGCGATAGTTCAGCTGGTCCAGGTTCTCGTTGTAGTTGGCACCGAGCGCGCCCAGCGCGGGCAGCGGCTGGACCCGGAACTCGCTGGTGACGGGTTGCACAGCGGGAGCTTCAGGCTCGCGGCCGGACCCGGCAGCGGCGCCGGGAAGGCAGAACCCGGAGATCAGGACCAGGGCACCGGCGAGCGGAAGGACCCGGGTGGTGAGGCGCGGACGTGGCATGGTTCAGCTCCGATTCCGTTGACGACATCCAGGTCTGCACTCCTGCGGGCTGGTCAGTCGGCGATCGTCCGGCCGTGGTTTCGCCGTTGCACGTAGAGGCGGTTGCTCGCGGGCCCCGTCCACTCCAGGCGCACGACGCCTGCCACCGCGGCATCGTCGATCCGTGCCGGATCGGCCCAGTAGCCGAAGTTCGGGTTGCGGAAGAACGTGGCCCACAACTGACCGCTGACGTCCTCGAAGATGTTGTTGTGGCCGGCGCCGACTCCTGCCGTCCACCGCTTCGAGTACGGGCCTTCGAAGTGGTCGGACACCGCCAGCACGGCGTCGTACTGGTACTGGACCCGGCCCGGCCCGGCCGGATCGTAGGCGTGACGCGTGGTGCCGTCCGGATTGGTCGACGTCCGGTTCCACGCGGCGTGCAAGAGGTAGTACTTGCCGCCGTACTTGAACACATAGGCGCCCTCCAGATAGGGCTCGGGTGCGTACGGCCTCTGCTGGTACGCCGGCAGGCCGGTCGTCGGCACGATGTCTTCCATGTCGGCAGCGAACTTGGCGTACAGGTGGTTGTGCAGCACCAGCCACGCGTCGTCGCCCTCGCTGTAGAAGCTGCCGTCGATGTGGTGGTAGGCGCCGGGCTCGATGAACCGCGGCCCTCCGATGAAGGAGTCTCCGAACGGCTTGCCGACGTTGCCTTCGGCGAGGCGGTACGGCCCCTCGACCCCGCCCTCGCTGATCAGCAGGAAGGATCCGACCTTGCGGGAGTGGTCCCCCATGCAGGCGACGATGTACCAGGTGCCACGGAAGTAGTGCAGCTCCGGGGCCCAGACCTCACCGCGCTTGCCGAACTGCTCGTCGTACCAGAACTCCTGCCACGCCGCGACAACCGTGCGCCCGGGCCGGTTCTCGTCGACGAACTCGGGCGACCAGACCTTGCCCTTCTCGGCGCCGGGCCGGACTCCGGAGGTGTCGGCCAGCCGCCACGGCCCGCGCAACGAGGGCGAGACCCAGACGAAGATGCCGTCGTTCCACGGCGCGGCCGCGGTGAGTCCGGGGACGCGGGTGGTGCCGGTCGCGACGTACAGTGGGCGGCCGTCGACGACGAAGCAGTTCACGTAGGTGTCGCGAATCCACACCCGGCCGAGCTCTTCGTCGCGGGGCCGGAGCTCGAGCGGCAGCACGAACGAGTTGTCGTCTCTGGGCCACAGGTCGGGTCGGGTATCGGCCAGGCCGTACGGCGCGGGCTCGGGCCAGGGCGCCGGGTAGCGCCCGCTCCCCTCCACAGACCCGGGCCCGGCGGCAGGAGCGCTGTACGCCGTACCCGAAGGCAGCGCGGCCGCTCCGGCCAAACCGGCCAGACCGGTCAGAACCGACCGCCGATCGACGGGAAAGCCGCTCTCAGAACTGCTCATGGGCCAGATCCTCCTTGTCGTGACACCACAGGTGCACGTCGTCGTGGCATGCACCGGTCATTGCTTGCCGCCCTGGTAACTGGCCTCGTCGAGACCGCTCAAGGTCGGGTCGTAGGCGACGTCGCCGACGTCGTACATCGAGGTCATCCAGTGGTAGAAGTTGTCGCCCCGGTCCCGCAGTACGGCGTACAACCGCCGCATCAGCCGGCCGCGGGTCTCGGCCATCTCGGGCAGCGGGTAGATGTTCAGCAGTTCGTCGGGATCGCTCGACAGGTCGTACAGCTCGTTCACCGAGTCGGGGTTGACGACCAGCTTGAACCGGTCGGTGCGCAACATCCGTTGCGGATAAGGGAAATGGTGCCCGTGGAACTCGCAGACGATGTCGTCGTCCCACTCCGCCTCGCCTCCGGTGACCAGCGGCAGCAGACTGCGTGAGTCGATCGCCGGCTTGGGGTCGATGCCGGCCAGTTCGAGAATCGTCGCGGTGCAATCGAGCAGGCTGACGAACTCCGACCGGACCACCCCCGCGGGCGCGCCGGGGACCCGGAGCAGGCCTGGCGTCCGGTAGATGTCCTCGTACATCGCCGGCCCTTTGTCGTGCAGCCGATGAGAGCCGGTGAACTCGCCGTGGTCACAGGTGAAGAAGACGGCCGTGTCGTCGACCAGACCGAGTCGCCGCATCGCGTCCATCACGCGCCCGATCTGCCGGTCGATGAGCGCCACGTAGCCCCAGTAGGCGGCGATCAGCTTGCGGCTCGACTCGATCGGCATGGTGTCGAACGTCCAGTGCGCGCTGTAGTTGCGCTGCACCGGCGGCTTGCCCTCGAAGGTCTCCGCGATCGACCGTGGCAGCTCGACGTCCGCGGGATCGAACAGGTCGAAGTACTCGTCCGGCAGGATGTAGGGCAGGTGCGGGCCGAAGAAGTGCAGCGCGAGGAAAAACGGCCGGCCGTCGTCGCGCCGGTCCGCGGCGTACTGTTCGAGCATGTCGATGGCCCTGGTCGCCAGGTAGTGCTCGAACGTCGCTTCGACCGGTTGGTGCAGCCGGGCGGCGAGCAGGTTGCCCGGTCCCCCGTTCGGCAGCGTGCCGCGGATGTGGTCGCTGATCCGGTACGGCGGGAGGTCGTGCTCGGCCAGGTAGGTCAGGTAGTCCGGGTGGTCGACCGGATTGTGCCAGCCGGGCAGGTGCGGACCGTCGAAACCGAAGTCGGCGGCCGTGCGGTGGGTCCCCACGTGCCACTTGCCGATCAGCCCACAGTTGTACCCCTTCTCGCGCAGCGCGGCGGAGAACGTGAACTGACCGTCGGCCAGGTCTTCGATGTAGCCGACGTTGCGTTCGTGGTTGGCCAGGAGCTTGTGCCGGAACGGGGCCTGACCGGTCAGCAGGCTCGCCCGGGCCGGCGTGCAGATCGCGGTCGGCGTGTACCAGCGATCGAACCTCGTGCCGGTGCGGGCCAGTTCGTCGAGCACCGGCGTGGCCGCCAGCTTGTTGCCGTAGGCACCGAGAGTGTCGGTCCGGTGCTGGTCGGTCATCAGGAACAGGATGTTGGTGGGCTCGGTCACTGGGCGGCCCCCGTGAACAGCTCGCCGGTGTAGTAGGTCTTCGGATCCACCGGCTGCTTCAGCTTCCCGGCCTGGACGAAGTAGTTGTTCATGCCGCTCAGCCACTTCACGATCGTGCCGTCCTTGGTCATCGTGTCGAGCTGGTCGACGTCGAGGATCTTGACGTTCGCGGCGTCAGCCTTGACCTGGTCCGGGCTGACGCCGAGCATCTCGGCGGTCAGCTCGATCGTCTTGTCCGGGTTGTCGGAGCGGAACCGCATCGCCTCGCGCAGCACCGCGAGCACCTTCTTGGTCTTGTCCGGCTCCTTGGCGACGACGTCGTTGCCGGCCACGAACGCGGTCGGGAACGAGACCTGCGCCTCGAAGTCGGAGTTCTTCGCCAGCTCCGTGAGCTCCGGCACCTGCTTCTTGATGGTGGCGATCGCGGGGTACCAGAAACCGGCGGCGTCGATCTTCTTCGACGCGAACGCCGACACGATCGTGGAGGCGTCCATCGACACCACCTTGACGTCGGCCTTGGTCATCCCGGCCTTCTGCAGCGCGAGGGTGAGGATCATGTCCCCCGACGTGCCCTCCGGAACTCCGACGGTCTTGCCCTTCAACTGCTCCATCGAGGTGACGCCGGGCTGGGCGATCACCCGGTCGGCGTTGCCGAGGGTGTTCACGGCCACGACCTTGGCCTGCCCGGTCGCGGGCAACCACATCGCGCCCGGCCCGATGTAGCCGAAGTCCAGGTCGCCGGTGCCGAGCGCCTGGATCTGCAACGGCCCGTTGGTGAAGACCTTGGCCTTCGCCTCCAGGCCGTGTTTGTCCCACAACTTCTGGTCGTCGGCAACGGCGATCAGGCTGGTGCCGTTGAAGTCGCCGATGTACCCGAAGTTCACGTCCTCGGTGCCGCCGGCCGCGGAGCCGTCGTCGCCGCAGGCGACGACCGTGGTGGTCAGCAGGATGCCCGCGACAGCGGCGAACAGTCGCCGGCGGGTCGGTGAGATAGCCATCGTGATCCTTGTGGTCAGGCCGTCGGTGACGGCGACGAAGTGGCGGCGGTCGGGCCGTCCTGGTGGTAGACCGAGCGCCAGACCCGGTTGCGCAGCGCGGCGAACCGCGGACTCAGCCGGAACTCCTCCGACCTCGGGTAGGGCTGGTCGATCTCGACGACGTCGTAGACGCGTCCGGGTCCGGCGGCCATCACGATCACCCGGTTGGCCAGGAACACCGCCTCGTCCACGTCGTGGGTGATGAACAAGACGGTGCGGCGTTCCTTGCTCCAGGTGTCCAGCAGCTGTTCCTGGAGCTTGACCCGGGTGAGCGCGTCGAGCGCGCCGAACGGCTCGTCCATCAACAGGATCGACGGGTCGACGGCGTAGGCGCGGGCGATCGCACAGCGCTGCCGCATGCCGCCGGACAGCATCTTCGGCAGTGCGTCGGCGAACTGCTCCAGTCCCACCATGGCGATGAAGTACTGCGCGCGCTCTCGCCGCTCGGCCCGGGGCACCCCCGCGGTGCGCAGGCCGAACTCGACGTTCTGGCGCACCGTCAGCCAGGGAAACAACGCGTACTGCTGGAAGATCACCCCCCGCTCGGGTGACGGCCCGGACACCGGTACGGAGTCGACCAGGGCCTGGCCGTGCGTCGGCTCCTCCAGCCCCGCGAGAATGTTCATCAGCGTGCTCTTGCCACAGCCCGACGGACCGACGACGGTGACGAACTCGTTGTCGCCGATGTCGAGCGACACGTTGCCGAGCGCGGTGAAGGTTTCCTTGCCGAGCGCGAAGGTCTTCGTGACATCGCGGACCGAGATCTTGGCGGTGGTCGTCATCGGCGCTCCTGCCATCCGGTGAGCCTGCGTTCGGCCGTCAGCAGCAGCCGGTCCATGACCAGCCCGAGCACGCCGATCGAGATCAGGCCGACGAAGATGGTCGGAAGGTCGTAGTACAGCTGGGCGTTCTGCATGCGATATCCCAGGCCCTGCTGGGCCGCGATCAACTCGGCGGCGACCAGCGTGGCCCAGGCCGAGCCCAGGCCGACCCGCATCCCGACCAGGATGAACGGGGTCGAGGCGGGCACCACCACCCGCCGGAAGATCGTCAGGTCACCGGCGCCGAGCACCCGCGCGGCGTTGATCAGCGTCCGGTCGACGTTCACCACGCCCTGGAAGGTCGAGATCACGCAGGCCAGGAACGCGGCCAGAAAGATCACGAAGATCTTGGGTGCCTCGCCGATGCCCATCAGCACGATCGCGAGCGGGATGATCGCCAGCGGTGGAATCGTGCGGAAGAACTGGATCCACGGTTCCACCAGGCCGCGCACCGCGGCGTACCAGCCCATCAGGAAGCCGATCGGCACAGCGGCGGCGGTGCCCAGGGCGAAGCCGGTGACCACGCGGATCAGGCTGGCGACGACGTCCTCGCCGAGTGTGCCGTTGCGGATCAGCGTTGTTGCCTGACCGACGACCTCCGGCGGCGTCGGCAGCTTCAGCCCCGAGGCGGCAAGGATCCACCAGACTGCGATGCCGAGCAGGACGGAGGCCACGTTGAGGCCGGCGATCGGGATCCGGCGCCGCCGGGTGCCGCGAACGGCGGTCGAGGTCGCCGGTGGGCCGTCCGGCGGCCGGGCCGGCGGCTCCGGTGTGGTGCGGGTTCTACTGAGCACGGCCATCAGCCGTTCCTCCAGGGGTGAGGCGGCGTGGATCGGCCGCGTCGGCTTCGGGGTAGCCCGCCAGCAGCGGGCTGTTGTGGAACACAGCGGCCAGCGCGCCGACCGCGCCGGCGTCCTCGGCCAGTCCGGCAGCCCGGACCGGCGGTCCCGCGACGCCGCTGGGGAACAGTTGGCCGGCGATCGTGACAGCGGCTTGCCGCACGATGACCGGCGCGATCGTGGTGATCTCGCCACCGATCACGATTCTCGCCGGGTTCAACGTCATGGCCGACGACCCCAGCACGGCACCGACCGCGGTGGCGGCGTCCCGCAGTACCGCATCGACGACCGGATGCGGACGGCGAACGGCCGACCGCAGATCATCAAGGCTGTGCAGCGCTGCACCGCCGGCCCGGCAGGCGGCAAGAACGGCCGGAACGGAGGCAACTGTCTCCAGGCAGCCGTGCTTGCCGCAGCGGCACTGCCGGCCGGCTGGTCGCACCGTCACATGACCGAACTCGCCGGCCAGACCGTTCGACCCGGTGACCAGTCGGCCACCGACGACCAGCCCGCCGCCGACTCCGTCGCCCAGGCGCAGATACAGAAGGTCTTCGGTTGCCTGGTCGCCGCTGATCGCCTCGGCCAGCGCCGCAAGCCTGGTGTTGTTGTCGACGATCGCCGCAGCGCCGAACCTGTGGACGAAGGCGGCGTCGACGCCGACGGCTTCCGGATGTCCCAAGGAGCCGACGGCCGGCCGCGGTCCAGCCGTCGGAGGAGTCGGATACGGCCCCGGAACGCCGATCCCGATGCCTTGCAGAGCGCCGAAGTGGACGCGAGCCGCGCCGCTCAGCTGATCGATCAGCGTGAAGGCCGTCTCGATCCGGGCGGACCAGGGCAGGTCGTTGTCGTAGGGCGTGGAGCCCGACAGCAAGATCTCGTGCGAGGCGTCGGCCACCACGACGTGGACCCGCCGGTGGCCGAAGTCGACCCCCATGTACTGAGCCGAGCCCGGGTCGAGGGCCAGTCGCTCTGCCGGCCGCCCGCTGCCCACGCGACGGCCCGCATCGGTGTCGACGACAACGATCGCGCCGCGGTGCAGAAGGCTGCCGGTGATCTCCGACAGCGTCGACCGCGACAGACCGACAACGTCGGCGATCTCGCCTCTGCGCATCGCGCCGCCCTCCCGCAGAGCGCGCAGTACGCGCTCTTCATGGGTTCGCCGGACGAGGGCGTGCACTCCGGATGGGGTCGGCATGACCGCACTGTAGGGACGGCCGAATATTTTCGACAAGAGTCCGGACAAATGAACCGCAGATTAATTTCGAACTCTTGACAGAAACTGGCCCGACCGCCGAAGGTCGCCTTGTGACCAAGGAAACCACCGGCCCGTTGCGCCTGCTGAGGGAGACCCACGAGGAGCGGGTCCTGGCCGCACTGCGCACTCAGGGCGCGATGACCCGCGCCCAGCTCGCCGAACGGACCGGACTGTCCAGGGCCACGCTGTCCTCGATCGTGCAGGACCTGCTGGCCACTGACGCGGTCACCGAGACAGCGGTCGACGGCGCGGCCCGGGGTCGCGGCCGGCCGGTGACGTTGCTGACGTTGAACGCGGCCGGCGGTCTGGCCCTCGGCATGGACCTCGGACACCGCAGGATCCAGGTTACCGTGGCGAACGTCGCGCACGAGATCGTCGGCTCGGCCGGCATCGCCTGTTCCGAGCGCACGCCGTGGGCGCGGCGGCTGGAGCTGGCCCTCGAGCTGGTCGACTCCCTGGCCACAGCTCACCACCTCTCATTGGCAGCACTGGCCGGCATCGGGGTCGGAGTCGTCGGCCCGGTGTCGGAGACCGGCGGTCACCGCCAGCCGAGCCGGGCCGCCCGGATCGGGTTGGTCAGGGACGGTCTCACCGACCGCTTCGGCCTGCCCGTGTACGTCGACAACAACACCCGGCTGGCCGCGCTCGCCGAAGCGATCTGGGGTGCCGGCGCGGGTTTGCAGAACGTCCTGTACCTGCGCCTTTCGTACGGCGTGGGTGGCGGTCTCGTGCTCGGTGGTCATCTGTTCTCCGGCGCCGGTGGCGCGGCCGGCGAACTGGGGCACGTGAGCGTGGACCGCGACGGTCCGCGCTGCCGATGCGGTGGCCACGGCTGCCTCGAGCGCTACGTGTCCTTGGCGGCGGTGCTCGAGCAGTGCGGGGTCCGCCGGTTCGACGAGGTGCTGCGCCGCTTGTCCGACGGTGACGAGTCCGTTCGCCGGATCATCGCGACGGCCGGCACCAGGATCGGTGCGGTGCTGGCCGCGGCCTGCAACACGGTGAACCCGGAGACCGTGGTGATCGGCGGCGAGTTGGCTGCCGCCGGCAACAATCTGCTCGAGCCGATCCGCGCCGCGGTTCACCAGTACGCCCACAGCCAGGTACGACAGGGTCTTCAGATCGCACCCGCCACTCTGGGCAACGACGACGCGGCCCGCGGCGGTATCGCCCTGGTGCTGCGTCGCTCTGCCCTGCTCGCCGGCTACCCGGCGAGCGCTTCTGGGCTCCCACCCGGAGTCCAGCTCCATGACATCGGTTGAGGAGGCACCTCGCCATGAGCACGACCACCACCCCACGTCCGAGCCGACGCCAGATCCTTCGGACCGCCGGCGGGCTCGCCCTCGGGCTGCCGCTGCTCGGTGCCTGCACCGGTAGCGGTGAGACGGCCGAGAACGCCGGCGCCGACCCGGCCGACTCCGGTGCCGGTCCGGTCACCGTCAACTGGTGGGACCACTTCCGCCCGTTGACCGAACTGTTCGAGAAGAAGTTGTTCGTCGAGTACCACGAGCAGCACCGCAACGTCACCGTGCAACGCCGGCAGCTCGACCCGGCGGACCTGAGCCAGGCCCTGCAACTGGCGCGACGCAGCAACCAGTTGCCGGACGTGCACTCGACCGCGGGTCTGGGCAGCAGCGCCGCGGCCCTGGTGACGAACGGCTGGTTCCAGCCGATCGGTGACTTCGTCGACTTCGACAGCACGCCGATGAAGGACTACCTGTACGACGGGATCCACCGCTTCGACGGGAAGGTCTACACGTTCCCCGTCTTCAGCGGCCAGTGGCACGACTCGACCACCTGGGCCAACACGGCGCTGCTGAAGCAGGCCGGCGTGGATCCGGACCAGTCGCCGCCCACCTGGGACGCGTACCGGGCCGCGGTGCGCACGATCGACCAGAAGACTCCGGACGCGGTGCACGGTCTGTTGCTGCCGATGAAGGACACCGACTACCTCGCGGGCAAGCTGATCACGCTCGCCCAGCTGGCCGGCGCTCCAGGCGTCACGGACTGGCGGACGGGCGAGAACCTGATCGCCACCGAGCCGTTCTTCCAGGCGATGGAGTTCCTGCTGTCGCTCCACCGCGACAACGTGCTCCATCCAGCCTCGTCGTCCCTCGGGCCGCGCGACGCCAGAGCCCGCTGGGCCGCCGGCGAAGCCGCGTTGTTCCCCTGGGGGCCTTGGTTCATCGGCGGGCTGAAGGTCGAGGAGTCACCCGCGGTGGAGCGCGGCATCAGTGCCTGGCGGGTCCCGTCCCCGAACGCCCAGCGGGGCACGATCTACGTCAATCCCGCACCTGGTTCGTTCTGGGTGTCCGACCAGGCGAAGAACCCGAAGATCGCCGCCGACCTCCTGAGCACGATGACCACCGCGCAGTTCGCGGCCCAGCTGGCGACCCGGATGGACCAGCCACCGATCCTGATCGACTCGGTGGACAAGGCGGACGTGCATCCGGCGTATCGCAGGAACGTCGAGTACTTCCGGCAGGACGTCCGGGTCGCGCCGGTGCCGGAGGTCCGCAATGCCGGCGTCGCGAAGGCGCTGGCCGAGATGCGCGACGTCCACCCCAGCCCTGGGGAGATCGTCCAGGCCGTGCTGACCGGTTCGACCACGGACTACAGGTCCGCGCTGCGCCAGTACTCCGGCAAGGCCGAGGCCGAGCGGAAGCGAGCCATCGAGGTCGCCCGGAAGAAGGGCGCCGAGGTCGGCGAGGCGGACTGGGTGTTCGGCAACTGGGAGCCGGGCAAGGACTACACCCAGGCCCACTACAAGTGACCGCAACGACGACGGCGCCCGTACGCCGTCCGCCGGGCGCGCGCCCGAGACCACGCCGTACGGTCTGGCGCCGGGTGCGCGACGACTGGTGGATCTACCTGTTCCTGCTGCCGACGATCGTGGGCTACGGCCTGTACACCGTCTATCCGTTGGCGGCCAGCTGGTGGTACGCGTTCCTGGACTGGCCGGGCTTCGCCGACCGGGGCACCTTCGTCGGGATCGCCAACTTCCAGCTGTTGTGGGCCGACGACCTGTTCTGGAACTCGTTCGTCAACTCGCTGGTGTTCCTGGTGATCGCCGTGCCGTTGCGGGTCGGCCTCGCACTGCTGCTGGCGATCGTGCTCAACCGGCGTACGACCCCCTTGCGGGGACTGTTCCGTACGCTGCTCTTCCTGCCCGTGGTGACCACCGGCGCGATCGTCGGCGTGGTGTTCACGCTGATCCTGGACGCCGGCGGACCAGTCAACCTCGCGCTGGTGAAATCGGCCCTGGTGGACAGCCCGGTCGACTTCCTCGGCTCCTCGGGTCTGTCGCTCTACAGCGTGATCGGGGTCTGGGTGTGGAAGTGGCTCGGCATCACGTTGATCTACTGGCTGGCCGCGCTCCAGACGATCCCGGGCGAGCTGTACGAAGCGGCCCGGATGGACGGCGCCGGGGCGTGGAAAGAGTTCCGGCACGTCACCCTGCCGCTGCTGCTGCCCTTCCTGGTCGTCATCACGCTGATCGACATGGTCGGCGCGCTGAACGTCTTCGACCTGGTGATCACGCTGACCGGCGGCGGTCCCGCGTTCTCCTCGGAGGTGGTCGAGGTCTACATCTACCGGACCGCTTTCGGGGCCACCGTGCCTCAACTGGGCTACGCGTCGGCGGCCGCCGTGCTGTTCGGTCTGCTCACCATGGTGCTCGCCGTCGGTCAGGCGGCCGGGATCCGCGCCGCCCGGAAGGCGATGTCATGACCACGACCAGGAGTTCCCGCTGGCTGGTGGGCACGGGCCTCGCGCTGCTGTGCGCGCTGTGGATCTATCCGTTCCTGTGGCTGGTGTCGGCATCGCTCAAGACCGGTCCGGAGATCTTCGGCAAGGGTCTCGATCTGTTGCCGCAGGCACCTGTCTGGGAGAACTACAGCCGGGCCTGGTCCGAGGTGGGATTCTCCTCGTACATGCTGAACACGGTGCTGATCACGCTGGGCACGGTCGCGCTGGTGATCGTCCGCAGTGCGCTGGCCGGCTACGTGCTGGGCCGGTACGACTTCGTCGGCAAGAAGGTGCTGATCGCGGTCTTCCTGGTCACGTTCTTCCTGCCCGAGGGGTACACGATCATCCCGATCACCCAGCTGACCGACCAGCTCGGTCTGCTGAACTCCCACCTGGGCGTCATCCTCGGTCTGGGCGCCGGCGGTCACGCGGCGGCCACCCTGCTGTACGCCGGCTTCTTCCGCACCATTCCCAAGGACCTGGAGGAGTCCGCCCGGATGGACGGTGCCGGCCCACTGACGATCTTCTTCCGGATCATGCTGCCGCTGGCCAGGCCGATCACCGTGAGCGTGTTCATCCTGCAGTTCCTGGCCGCCTGGAACGCCTATCTGCTGCCGTTGGTGTTCACCCTCAGCCATCCCGAACTGCGCACGCTCGCGGTCGGGATGTCCGCGTTCGTCGGCGAGAACGACACCGACTGGTCCGGGATGGCTGCCGCCGCGGTGCTGTCGCTGGCGCCGGTGGTGGCGGTGTTCGTCGTTCTGCAGCGGCAGTTCGTGGAGAGTCTGGCCGGCGCCGTGAAGCAATGATCCGTCCCCGAGTAGAGCCGCGACGCCTGCCCGACGGGCGTGCGGCCGTGAGCACAGAAACGAGGCCGTAGTGACCGACGCCGGACCCAGCGCTGCCCGCGCCACCATCGACATCCGCCGCGACCGGCGCAGTGCCATCGATCCGTTCGTCTACGGCCACTTCCTGGAGTCGGCCTTCTTCGCCAACATCGACGGCGGCGTGTTCGACGAAGGATCGCCGTTGTCCCTCGACGGCCCGGGAGCCCGCAACGGACTGCGCCGCGACGTCATCGAGCTGTGTCGTGAACTGGGCCTGCCGGTGGTTCGCTGGCCGGGCGGCAACTTCACCTCGCCGTACCACTGGGAGGACGGGATCGGACCGCGCGACAGCCGCCCCCGCAGGCTCGAGCTGGCCTGGGGTGAGGAGGAGAGCAACCGGTTCGGCACCGACGAGTTCCTCGCCTGGTGTGCCGAGGTCGGCACCGAACCGTATCTGGCGCACAGCTGCCGGAACGTGGACGACGCCGTCCGCTGGGTCGAGTACACCAACTACGCCGGCGACACGGCGTACACCCGGCAGCGCGCGGCCAACGGGCACCCGGCGCCGTACGGCGTGCGGTACTGGGGCCTCGGCAACGAGGTGTACGGCCGCTGGCAGATGGGTCACCGGACCGCCGCCGAGTACGCCGCCGACGCCCGTGAGCACGCGCGGTTCATGCGAGCTGTGGACCCCTCGCTGAGGTTCGTCGCGGTGGGACTCGGCCACGACCGCCAGGGGTGGACCGAGGCCGTCCTGGCACAGGTGGGCGACCTGGTCGACTATGTGTCGTTCCACCTGTACGGTGCGACCACCCAGCTGATCGACGGCCCCGCAGACTACGACGCGACAGTTGCCCAGTCGCAGTACTTCGAGCAGCAGATTCAGGACTATTCGGCCCTCGTCACCGACCTGGCCTCCCGAAGCGGTGCCGATCGCCCGCTCGGCCTCGCCCTTGACGAGTGGAACATCCGGCACGTCGAACCGAAGACCTGGCCCGAGCCGCAGCCCGCCGACGACGGCGGCGTCGCGGACCGCGAACTGCACGGCCTGGCTGTCGACGGGCCGCACCGGGTCAACCGGTGGAGTCCCAGAACGCTGGCCGACGCGCTGTTCTACGCCGGGGTGTTCCATGCCATTCACCGCGCCGGCGGTCTCGAAGTACCCGTCACGATGGCCAACACGGTCAACCTGCTGAACGCCAACGGCGTGGTGGTCGCGCGGCCGGGCGGCGCCGTACGGGCTGCCACGTTCCACGTCTGGGATCTGTACCAGAACCACCTCGGCCCGGTAGCGCTCGCGGCCAAGGTCCGGTCGCCGGGCCGGCTGGCGGCGGTCCGGCAAGGTGACGAACGCGACCACACCGGCGGCTTCCAGGTCCGTACCGCGACAGTGCCCGATCTGGACGTGTCCGCGACCGTGACCGCCGACGGCGGTTCGCTTCGGCTGGCTGTGATCAACCGCCACGCGACGTCGGCCGTTCGAGCCGGGCTGACCCTCGACGGCCGGCCGGGCAGCCTTCCGGCCCGGGCTGCGGTGAAAGACCTGGGAGCGGATGTCGACGACGTCCTGGCGTCGAACAGTCTCAGCCGGCCGGATCGGGTCGGCTTGCGGGACCGGGGTGTGATCGAGTTGCCCGAGGCGGCCTACGACTTCCCCGCGCACAGCATCACGCTGTTGGCGTTCGACCTGTGAAAGGGGTTGGCATGGCCGAGCATTCCTGCTGTGCTCCAGCTCGGGAGCCGTCCGCCATCTCCTCGGCGGCCGAGGTCGCCGTGTCGGACTCCGCCGGGAACGACTTGCCGCGGGTCCGGATCGACGCAGGCACTTTCCTGATGGGAACGGACGACCCGGACGGCTTCCCGGCCGACGGCGAGGGCCCGGTGCGGCCGGTCCGCCTGGACTCCTACTCGGTGGGGGTGACGGCGGTGACGAACGCACAGTTCGCCGCTTTCGTGGAGGACACCGAGTACGTCACCGAGGCCGAGCAATTCGGCTGGAGCTTCGTTTTCGCGGGATTCCTGCCGGCCGCGATCCGCAAGGTGAGCCACCGGCCGGAAGCGACTCCCTGGTGGTGCGGGGTGACCGGTGCCGACTGGCGGCGGCCGGAGGGCCCGGGATCGGACCTGGCCGGCCGGGACGATCACCCAGTGATCCACGTGTCGTGGGCGGACGCACTGAACTTCTGCCGGTGGGCGGGTGGCCGGCTTCCCACCGAAGCGGAGTGGGAACGTGCTGCCCGCGGCGGCGTCGAGCAACAGCGCTATCCCTGGGGCGACGAACTCACCCCCGGCGGTGAACACCGGTGCAACATCTGGCAGGGAACCTTCCCGACCAAAAACACCGCCGAGGACGGCTACCGCGGCACCGCGCCGGTGCGCAGCTACCCGCCGAACGGGTTCGGACTGTACGAAGTGGTCGGCAACGTCTGGGAGTGGACAGCCGACTACTGGTCCCCCGGCGGGAACCGGGTGATCCGGGGCGGGTCGTACCTGTGCCACGCGTCGTACTGCAACCGCTATCGCGTCGGGGCCCGGTCCTCCAGCGAAGCCTCGAGCTCAGCGGGGAACGTCGGCTTCCGCTGCGTGTGGTGAGCCTCGGACGCTTTCAGTACCGCTCGGTCCCGAAGTGTTAGGGTGGCCACTTCGGTGCCGATCGGTACCGAAGTACAGGAGGTTGAGCACACCATGGGGCAGTTCGAAGGCAAGACGGCGGTCGTGACCGGCGGGAGCAGCGGCATCGGCCTGGCCGTCGCCGAGCGCTTTGCCGCCGAAGGCGCGCACGTCTTCGTCACCGGCCGGCGCAAGGACGAACTGGAGGCGGCGGTCGAGGCCATCGGCTCGGCCACCGCGGTGCCGGGCGACATCTCCGACCCGGCCGACCTCGACCGGCTGTACGACGCGGTCCGGGACCGCGGCAACGGCCTCGACGTGCTGTTCGCCAACGCCGGAACAGCGGCGTTCGCGACCCTGGAGGAGATCACGCAGGAACACTTCGACCGCATCTTCGGCGTGAACGTGCGGGGCACGCTGTTCACCGTGCAGAAGGCACTGCCGCTGCTGAACGACGGTGCCTCGGTGATCGTGAACTCCTCCGTGCGCGCCGACGACGGCGTCGAGGCCTTCGGCACCTACGCGGCCTCGAAGGCGGCTCTTCGGTCCTACACCCGGACCTGGGCCAACGAGCTCAAGGGACGGGGCATCCGGGTCAACGCGATCTCACCGGGCACGATCGACACCCCGGCGGTCGCCGGCATGGTGGGCGAGGAGAACGCCGCAGCGGTCAAGGCGGAGTTCGCGGCGAAGGTTCCGGCCGGCCGGATGGGCTCGGTGGACGAGGTCGCCGCCGCCGTCGCGTTCCTCGCCTCGGACCAGAGCAGCTTCGTACTCGGCGCCAACCTGTACGTCGACGGAGGCGAGAACCAGCTCTGAGCCGCGCTGCCCGCCGTACGACGACCACCCGGTCGCGTACGGCGGTCTCGTACTTTTGGTTGACCCGCCATGGTCTGTGGGTGGGTGTGCTCGACGAGTGGCTGCCGAAGACTCGACTGCGTCCACAGCGCCTTTCGGAGGGAAACATGAGACGCACAGCCATTCCGTTGACCGTTGTCGTTGCCTCGGTGGCAGCCGCGCTGGTCCCGGCGGTCTCACAGGTAGGCGCAGCAGCGTCGCAAGCAGTACCAGGCATCCAGTGGGAAAAGTGCCCGCCCGAGATCTCCCCGGTGCCGATCCCGGACGGCATGCAGTGCGGCACGGTGAAGGTTCCGCTGGACTACCGCAAGCCGGACGGCCGAACCATCGACATCGCCGTCTCCCGGCTCCCCAGCACGAAGCCGGACAAGCGGCGCGGAGTGCTGCTGACCAACCCCGGCGGCCCGTCCCCCGGTCAGAACTACCCGGCGTTCCTCGTCGCGATGGGCCTTCCGCAGAGTGTCCGTGACAGCTACGACGTGATCGGGATGGACCCCCGCGGCATGGGCCGCAGTACACCGGTCACCTGCGACCTCACCGTGGAGCAGCAGTCAGCGGGCAACGTCCCGCCGTACGCGCGCAACGCGGCCGATGTGACGAAGCGAGCCGCCGCGGTCAAGCAGATCGCCAAGCAGTGCGCGGCGTCGAAGACCGCGTGGATGCTGCCGTACGTCAGCACCGCGAACACCGCCCGCGACCTGGACCAGGTCCGGGTCGCGCTGGGCGAGTCGAAGATCTCGTACGCCGGCGCCTCCTGGGGCACCCACCTCGGCGCGGTCTACACCACGCTGTTCCCGGAGCGCAGCGACCGGATCGTGCTCGACAGCAACGTGGGACCCGACGGCTGGGACTACGCCAACGACCGGTTGTTCGCCCGCGGCTTCGCCGACCGGTTCCCGGACTTCGCGAAGTACGCCGCGGCGAACCACCGCGAGTACGGCCTGGGTCGCACCCCGGCGGAGGTGACCGCCAAGTACTTCGAACTCGCCGGCTGGCTGGACAAGAAGCCGTTCCCGTCGATCGACGGTTCGACGTTCCGGCTGCTCACTTTCGTCTTCCTGTACGGCGGGCAGCAATTTCCGACGCTGGCCGGTATCTGGCGAGCCGTGGACGCGAACCAGGAACCGCCGGTGCCTGCGGACACCGCGACGCAGAACGTGCAGAACTTGGTTGCCGCGCGCTACTACATGATCTGCAACGACTCCCGCTGGCCGAAGGCGGTTGAGACCTACCAGCGCAACGTCGCCGTCGACCGGATCCGCTACCCGCTGTTCGGTGCGGCCGGCGCGAACCTCCAGCCCTGTGCGTTCTGGCCCGACCCGACGGAGCCGCCGGTCCGCATTACCGACCGGGGTCCGTCGAACGTGCTCCTGGTGCAGAACCTGCGCGACCCCGCGACGCCGCTGGTCGGTGCGCAGAAGCTACTGCGGGCCTTGGGCAACCGTGCCACCATGGTCACGGCCGATCAGGGCGGCCACGGCGTCTATCCGGGCGGCAAGAACCAGTGCGCGAAGCACGCGGTCACGTCGTTCCTGACCACGGGTGACCGCCCGGACCGCGGCTATCACTGCCCGGTCCAGGCAGAGCCTCGCTGATGCCGGGCCCACCGAGCGGGCAGTGACGGTCTCGGTGCGCTCACAAGGAAGGACGACGACTCGGTGATCCTCGCCACCAACCGGCCGCTGCGCCGGGGCTTGTTCATCGCCGAGTTCGTCGTCCTGCTCGGTCTCAACGCCGAGCAGGTCGTCCGGCGCCTGATCCTGGACGACTCGCCCTCGGCGGGCGAGTTCCTGTACTTCAGCGTGGGCGCGGCGATCGGCGTACTCGCGGTCCTTCGGCGTCGCCGGCCCGATCTGCTCGCGCAGCTCACAACGGCCGGGATCGTGCTGTCGCTGCTGTGCAGCCTGGCCGGCTTCCTCACGAAGCCGGGCGGGAGGCTCGCCGGCGACACCGAGACACTCGCCCTGATCCTGCTGATCGGGGCGAGCTGCCACCACTTGCGCCCGCGCCTGGCCGGCGGGGTCGCGGTGGCCGGCGGGTTGACCGTCGTCGTCGCGCCCGTTCTGCGGTACGGCTTCGACTCGGTCAATCTCACCGTCTCGGTTCTGTGGGCCTTGCTCTGGGGCGTCGGTGTAGCGGTCGGGCTGATCCTGCGTGACGGCGACGCGCGCCGCGAGGCCGCGCAGATCGCCGCCCGCAACCGGGAACGCCTCGCGCTGGCCCGGGAGCTGCACGACCTGGTGGCCCACCACATCACCGGGGTCGTCGTCCGCACTCAAGCGGCGCAGGTCGTACTCGCCGACGGCTCGGAGCGAGAGTTGCTCGGCGAGATCGAGCGGGCCGGAGCCGAGGCCCTCAGCGCCGTACGCCGGTTGGTGGTGATGCTGCGCAGTCCCGATCAGCGGCTTCCACCCACTGCCGGAAACCTGCTGGAGACCATCGAGGCGGCCGTCGACGGCGACACGTCGATCACCCTTCGGTTGGCTCCCGAGCTCGCGGATCTCGCGGTGACTCCGGAGACGGTGTCGACGGTGCACCGCGTCCTGCTCGAATCCCTGACCAACGTGCGCAAGCACGCGCCGGACGCGCGTCGGGTCGTCGTCACGGTGCGGCCCGTCGTCGAGACCGACGCGCACTACCTCCGGGTCGAGGTGTGCAACGACGGGACACGGCAGGGCCGAGGCCGCACCCGCCACACGGGAGACGGCTACGGACTGATTGGGATGAGCGAGCGGATCGACGCGCTGGACGGACGACTGACCGTCGGGGAGCACGGCGACCACGGCTGGCGGGTGCTCGCCGAGCTTCCGTTGCCAGGCGGCGCTGTGGCGGCGCGGCCGCCGGAGAAGGGAGCGGCACGATGACTCTGCGAGTCCTGCTCGCCGACGACCAGGCGATGGTCCGGGCCGGCTTCCGGCTGATCCTGGAACGCGAACCCGGGATCGAGATCGTCGGGGAAGCCGAAGACGGCAAGCGTGCCGTGGAGCTGGCCCAGGAACTGCGTCCGGACGTCACGCTGATGGACATCCGGATGCCGCTGATGGACGGCCTGGCCGCCACCCGCCTGCTGGCGGGCCACGACGTCGCCCACCCGCTCCGGGTGCTGATCGTGACGACGTTCGACCTCGACGAACTCGTTCACGAAGCGCTCCGGTCCGGCGCCCACGGCTTTCTCCTGAAGGACGCCGGTCCCAGGCTGCTGGTGGAGGCGGTGCACGCCGCGGCCAACGGCGAGTCGCTCGTCTCGCCCTCGATCACCACGCGGTTGCTGGCACACTTCAGCACCGCGGGCGGCCGCGCCCGCCGTCCCAGACCAGCGCTCACCGAGCGCGAACTGGACGCCGTCAAGGCCGTCGCCCGCGGCCGCACCAACGCCGAGATCAGCGCGGAACTGATGATCTCCCTGTCCACCGTCAAATCCCATCTCGCCTCGATCCAGCGCAAGATCGCCGCCCGGAACCGCACCGAGATCGCGGTCTGGGCCTGGGAGTACGGGCTGATGCGCTAGCTGCCGGACCATCGGCCGGCGGCGACTTCTGTACCGAGGGGTACAGTGAACGCATGGATGGTTCCCGGAGCACTGTCTTGGGCCGGCCCAGGGGATTCGACACCGACGAGGCGCTGGAGCGCGCCATGCGAGTGTTCTGGCAGCAGGGCTACGAAGGCGCGAGCCTGGCCGACCTGACCGGCGCGATGGGAATCACCAAGACCAGCATGTACGCCGCCTTCGGCAACAAGGAGCAACTGTTCCGCAAAGCGCTCGAGCGCTACAAGGAAGGCCCGGCCGCCTACGCGACGCGCGCCCTGGAAGAGCCGACCGCACGAGCCGTCGCCGAGACGCTCCTGCGGGGAGCCGCTCGGACCACGACCCTGCCCGAAACGTTCGCCGGATGCCTTGCCGTGCAGGGCGCGCTGGCGTCGAGTGACAGCAACCGATCCGCGCACGGCGTACTCGTCGACTGGCGCAACGGAGTAGGCCTGCAGCTCGAGCAGCGCTTCCAGCGCGCCGTCGACGAAGGCGACCTTCCACCCGACGCGGACCCGAAGCAACTCGCCCGCTACCTGCTCACCGTGGCGTTCGGCATCGCCGTCCAGGCTGCCAACGGCCTCGGACACGACGAACTCCAGCAGATCGTCGACACGACACTACGCACCTGGCAGCCGTAGCGGTACGACCGCGCGCGGGCTGCACCTCGCTAAGATCATACGTATGGCGAAGGACTCGATTTCCGCGGCGCAGTTGACTCCGCGACGGTTGCCCGTGGGTCGGCTCGGGGTTTCGGTCGTCGCCGAGCTCGTGGATCTGATCGTGACGGGCCGGTTGAAGGAAGGCGATCTGCTGCCGCCGGAGGGCCCGCTGAGCGAGCAGTTCGGGGTGAGCCGCACGGTGTTGCGCGAGTCGGTGAAGCGGCTCGAGGAGAAGGGGCTGGTGACCGTCTCGCAGGGCCGGGGGACGCAGGTGCGCGCCCCGGGGTACTGGAACATGCTCGACCCGGTGGTGCTGTCGGCCCTGATCGACAACGACGAGAGCTTGGGCGTCCTCGACGAACTGACCGTCGTACGCGCGAGCCTCGAGGCGGCCATGGCGGGGGCGGTGGCCGGATCGCACAGCGCGGACGAGCTCCGGCGGCTGGAGAACGCGTTGACGGCCATGCGGGAGAGCGAGTCGGAGACGGACTCGTTCCGGCAGGCCGACGTGATCTTCCACTACGCGGTGATGGAGATCTCCGGCAACCGGCTGGCCGAGAACATCGCCAAGCACATCTACAAACGCGCTGTGGAGTCCAGTCGGTACCAGGGCATCAACCCGCCCGACGCGGTGGCACTGACGCTCAAGGAGCACGAGGCGATCGTCAAGGCCATCGCGCGCAACGACGTGGCGGCCGCCGAGAAGGCGATGCACTCCCACATTCACGGGTCGTGGGAGCGCCGCCGGCTGTCCGACCACGCTCCCCGACCGCGCGGCCGGAAGAAGGCTCAGAAGAAGCAGTAGGTCGCGGCGGCGTTGCCACCGAACACCCGGCCGCGCTCCGACTCCGACAGTCCCGCGAACAAGTGGTCCGCGGCCGTCCTCCAGACCGCCGCTCCCCCGCCGAGTTCGGCCAGCGGCCAGTCGGAGCCGTACAGCAGACGATCGGGCCCGAACACCTCGAGCGCGATCGCCACCCGGTCGGCCAGATCCTCGGCACGCCACGAACCCGGCGCCAGGCCGGACACCAGGCCCGAGACCTTCGCGACCACGTTCGGACGGCGAGCGAGTTCTCGCAGCCCGGTTGCCCACGCCGTGAGGTCCGCTCCCGGCGCCGGCGGACCGCCCAGATGGTCGAGCACCAGACGCAGCCCCTCGTGGCGACCACTCACGAACGCCGCCTGCGGCAGCTGCCACTCCCGTACGACGAGGTCGAAGCAGAGCCCCTCACGCTCGAGCGCGGCGAGGCCGAGCGCGACGTCGTCCCGCAACAACCACGCGGGATCCGGGTCGATGTGGACCAGATGCCGCACGCCCACGACGGGAACGGTCGCGTCGCGACGGATCCGATCGAGCTGCGGACCGACCTCCGCGGTGAGGTCGACCCACCCGACCACACCCGCGACCACCGACTGATCCAGTTGGGCGAGCCGGACGCTCTCCTCCAGGCTGTTGCTCGACTGGACGACGACCGCACGCTCGAGGCCCGTCGCGGCGAGCATGACACCGAGATCGGCGGAGCCGAAGTCCCGGGCGATCGGCGCCATGGTCCGCGGATCGATCCAGTCCTGCGGGTCCTGCGCTCGATCCCACAGGTGCACGTGGGCGTCGACGCCCAGGCTCATCCGAGGTGCCACACTTCGTCGATCGGTTGCCACAACGCACCGGGATTGCGTTCCTCGGCGATCCTCACCTGACACGGGTCGGTGTGCGTCCACCAGTCCTGCGACACCGGGTCGTCCGCGATCCGCCGCAGGTCCGCGTCGTGATCCTCGCCGACGTACTCGTAGTACGCGAACAGGACGTCGCCGAAGACGAAGATGCTGTAGTTGCGAATGTTGCACTCGACAAGCTTCTGCTCGACGCCCGGCCACACGTCGCTGTGCAGCGCCAGGTACTCCTCCCGTTTCTCCGGACGTACGCCGACGACGAACGCCCGGCGTTCCGGCGCCCGCGTCACGAGACCGGCCTCAGCGGTACGGCGGGAACGTCGATCACGTCCGGCTCGGCCACCAGTCGCAGAGCAGCGCGCTCCGGCCGGATGTGCGGCCCCGTCGATGCGGGAAGATCCGCCCCGGAGTTGCCCGGTGAGAGCTGGGACTCGTCCACGATGATGCCGATGCCCGGGCGGTCGCCCAAGATGATCCCTCCTTCGTCGAACTCCTGGTCGACGTCCAGCCCGACCGGGAAATGAAGATCCTGGACCTCGTAGGTCAGCAGGTTCGGTACGGCGGCGGCCGCGTGCGCGATCGGGTTCGCGTTGTACGCGACGGGGCTGACCGGCAGATCGTGGCCGTGCGCCAGCGTCGCCACCCGCAGGAAGTGGGTGATGCCCCACACGTTGCCGACCTGAACCACATCGAGGGCCTTGGCGTCGAGCAGGGGGCGATACTGCTCGAGGCCGGTCAGGTTCTCGCCGCTGGCGATCGCCGCACGGATCTTGCCCCGCAGCGCGGCCAGTCCGGCCGCGTCCCAGCGGCGCAGCGGCTCCTCCACCCAGGTGAGGTCGAACTGCTGCTCGATCGCCGCGACGTACCGGGCGGCCTGGGCCTGGTTCCACGACTCGTTCGCGTCGAACATCAGCGCGGGCCGGCGGGAGTTGCGGCTGAGCACGTCGCGCATGATCTCCAGCCGCGGCAGGTCGCGGTCCAGATCGCGACCGCCCTTGAGCTTGCCCGCCTTGAACCCGCGGTCCGCGAACCGGCCGTAGAGCTCGGCGAGCTCGTCGTCGGCCAGGCCGTACTCGAGCCCGGACGCGTAGCCGGGGACAAAACGTTCGCGCCCGCCGAGCAGTCGCCACAGCGGCTCGCCGGCCAGCTTGGCCTTGATGTCCCACAGGGCCATGTCGATCGCGCCGATCGTGCCGAACACGGGCCCGCCATGACCGGCCTTGAACACCCAGTCGAGCATCCGGTCGTACAGCGCCACCACCGATCGCGGGTCCTCGCCCTCGACCGCGGGAAAGACCCGCGCCACGTCACCGTGGGCACCCAGACCGATCCCGTCGATGCCGGCGTCGGTCTCGATCAGGAGCACGGGCACCGGCGTGGTGTTGCCACTCTGTACGCCGTTGACGTCGCCGGTGACCCTCCCCCAGTCGTGCACGGTGCTCAGACTGCGGTATCCGGTGATTTTCATCTGTCGTTCTCCTTGAGAGCCGGGGCGGTCATTCCTTGGTTCCCCCCGCCGTCATTCCCGAGACCAGGAATCGTTGGGAGAACAGGAAAACGATCAGCACCGGCAGAATCGAGACGATCGTCGCCAACGCGAGCGTGGGCAACTGGATGGACTCCGATCCCGCCGAGCTGGGATTGAACGCGGGCGTCGCGGCCAGGAGCGAGGTGAGTCCGACCTGGATGGGGTAGCCGTCGCTGGAAGGCAGCATCACGAACGGCAGGAAGAAGTTGTTCCAGTTCTGCACGAAGCTGAAGAACGCGACCAGGGCGACGATCGGCGCGGCCAGCGGAAGCGCGATCCGGGAGAACACCTGGAACTCGGTGCAGCCGTCGATGCGGGCCGCCGCGAGCAGATCACGCGGGATGCTCGTGGAGAAGTAGATGTAGGTGAGGTAGACGCCGAAGGGAAAGAACGACATCGGCAGGATCACCGACAGCGGACTCCCGATCAGGCCGACGCTGTTCAGCTCCAGGAAGATCGGCAGCACCAGTGCGGTGTTGGGAATGAGCATGACGACCAGCGTCAGTACCAGCAGCGCCCTGCGCAGCTTGAACTCGGTGAGCGCGAGCGCGTAGCCGGCGGGGATTCCCACCACCAGGGTGATCACCAGTGCGCCCACCGCATAGACGGCGGAGTTCGCGATCCAGGTCGTGACCGCGCCGTCCTGGAAGGCGAACAGCTGGTTCCAGTTGGCGACGAGGTCGTGCCACGACCCCACGGAGAACGGGTTCGAGACGGTCAGCGCCTTGGCGGACTTGGTGACCGCGAGCAGCAGCCAGACCACCGGGACGGCGAAGAAGAAGACGCACAGGGTCAGCAGGACGCCCGCGACGGACCGTCCGCTCCAGCCCCGGAGGTTCGCGTGGCGGCGTTCGACAGACAGGGCCGGCATACTCATTCCTTCTCGAAAAGGCCGCCGCGGGTCACGAACACCCACGACAGCAGCAGCGCGACGACCAGCAGGATGAGGGAGATCGCGGCGGCGCCGTTGAAGTCGTTCTGCTGGAACGCGTACTGGTAGGCGAGCTGGTTCAGCGAATAGTCGTTGGGAACCACCGCGTTGCTGGCCTGGCTGAGCAACTGCGGTTCGACGAACAGTTGGGTGCCCGCGGCCAGCGACATCACTCCCATGTAGGCGATCCACTTGCGCAGCATCGGCAGCTGGATCCGCAGTGCGATCTGTACGGCGCTCGCACCGTCGACCTGGGCCGCCTCGATCACCTCCGTGCTGATGTTGTTCAGCGCGCCGTACATGATCACGATCCAGCCGCCGGCCCCGGTCCAGAACGCGATGATCGCGAAGATCGCCGGCAGATTGCCCGGCTGGATGACCGCGACGAAACTGTCGAACCCGAACGCTCGCAGCAGTCCGCTGACCGGGCTCGCGGTGGGATCGAGTACGAACAGCCAGAGCAGAACACTGGACGCGCCGGCGAGAGCGCCGGGCAGATAGAAGACGAAGCGCAGAGCCGTGCTCGCCCAGCGCAGGCGTACGGCGTGGACGAGCAGTGCCAGCACCACGACGAGGACGACGAGCGCGACGAGCCAGATCACGAGGTACAAGGTGACGTGCAGTACGGCCGGCCAGAACCTGAAGTCGCCGACGACCTTCGTGAAGTTGTCGATGCCGGCGAAACCGCCGTCGACGTCGGTGAAGGCCAACTGGACGGCGTACAGCGAAGGAACGACGCCGAACGCCAGCGCGAGCAGTGCGTAGAGCGAGACGAACAGGTAGCCGATCCGGGTGTGACCGGGGGCGCGGCCGTTGCCCCGGGCTGGTCCCCGGCGCTCGGAGGCGCCGACGACCAGCCGATCGGTCGGTGGAGCGATGGTCATCTCAGTTCACCGAGTATCCGTTGACCTTGGCCTGGTTCTCGATCGCCTGCTGCCACGTCGGCAGCAGCTCGACGATCGTCTTGCCGCCGGTGACCGCCGTGGTCATCGTCTTCGCCCAGATCGCTTCCTGGCTGAAGATGCCGTAGCCCCAGCCGTCCCACACCTGCGACGCGGCGGTCGCCACCGGCTTCAGCGAGGTCGCGAAGTACTTGCTGGACTCCTGCTTGGCCACCCACTTGTCGGCGGCCGGCGCGTAGGCCGGATAGCCCGGCGCGACGTTGACCTGGTAGTCGTCGGCGGTCGTGACGAACTGCACGAACTTCTGGGCGGCCGCGAGGTTCTTGGAGTGACTGGAGACGAACCAGGTCCCCCCACCCACGTTGCCGGTGACCGCCTGGTCGTCTCCCTTCCAGGGCAGCGGCGCGGCGACGCCGAGCTGGCCGGCCGGCACGTTCAGGGACTGCGGGTTGTTGAAGATCGCGCCGGCGTACCAGGCCGGTCCGGGCATCATCAGCACCTTGCCGGAGTACTTCTTGACGAACTCCGGGGTGAAGACACTGACGACGGGCACGGTTCCGTTCTCGCGCAGCGTGTCGAGCATCGACGCCGACCGCTTGCACTCGTTGGTGTCGGTCTTCACCGTGACCGACTTCGGACCGGTGACGTCGTTGGCCTGGCACTTGCTCGCCCACAGGAAGACTTCAGGGGTCCACGCGTCGCCGGCGGTGCCGATGATGTAGCCGGGGTGCTCCTTGGCGACCTTCTCCCCCAGCGCCTGGTACTCCTCCCAGGTGGTCGGAACGGCATAGCCGAACTGATCCATCAACTTCTTGTTGTACCAGAGCACGGCCTGCGCGAGGTCGTTGCGCAGGCAGTAAACCTGGCCGTCCACGGTGCAGGGGTTGAGCGATCCCTCGGTGAACTTCGACAACGTGTCGTCGGGGACCAGCCCCTTGTTCAGCACAGCGGCGAAGGCCTGCTTGCCCCCGCTCTTCTGACTGGCCCACGCCGCGTCGTTGTTCTGCGTGGAGAACACGACGTCGGGCCAGCCGTCACCGGCCCGGTCGAACAGCTGCATCTTCGTGCGGAACGAATTGGACCCGTTGGCCGAGCCGTCGTAGGCGACGACCTCGACCTTGGTGTCCGGATTCGCCTTCTGGAAGGCCTTCGCCGCGGCTTGCCGGTCGGCGTCCACCCAGACCGTGATGGTCGACGAGGTGTCCTGCTTGGCTTCGGGAAAGCCGTACGAGCCGCTGTCGGTACTCGTGCTGCTGCCGCATCCGGCCAGGCCCAGCAGTGCGGTTGCGGCGCAGAGCCCGGCGACGGGCACCACCGACCGACGACGGAAACGAACCGCCGTGGGGATTGCGACCATGAGATGTCCTTGTCTTGTCGACTCCGGTGACGACGCGGAGGTGAAGGTCAGCTCCAGACCACAGAGCATACGTATGACGTTTTATCATCACTGGCGGCGGCAGACCAGATCGAGGAGTTCATCGGCCGAGCCACCCGCCGTCGACCGGCAGGATCGTCCCGGTGACGTAACGGGCGGCATCCGAGGCCAGGAACACGGCAGCGCCCGCGATGTCGGACGCCGTACCCCACCTGCCCGCCGGGATCCGCTCGAGGATCGCCCGGGAGCGATCGGGATCGTCCTGCAGCGCCTGGGTGTTGTCGGTGGCGATGTAGCCGGGGGCGATGCCGTTCACGGTCACGCCGCGGCCCGCCCATTCGTTGGACAGGGCCCGGATCAGTCCTGCCACCCCGGACTTCGCGGCCGCATAGCCCGGCACGTTGATGCCGCCCTGGAACGACAGCAGCGAGGCCGTGAAGACGATCCGGCCGGACCCGGCCTGCAGCATCCGCCGCCCGAGGACCTGGCTGAGCACGAACGTACTGGTCAGATCGACCTCCAGCACCTCGTCGAACCACTCGAGCGGATGCTCCGCGGCGGGAGCGCGGCGGATGGTGCCGGCGTTGTTGACCAGGATGTCCACCGGACGGTCGTCGGCCGCGAGCGCTTCGGCGAACTCGACCACCGCCGCGCGATCTGCGAAGTCCACCCGATGCCCGGAGAAGTCGCGACCGAGCCGGCGTACGCGATCCGCGATCTGCGACGACTCGGGGTCGAGAGTGGCCGACACCCCGACGATGTCGGCACCGGCGGCGGCCAGGGCCTCGGCGACGGCGAAACCGATCCCCCGCTTCGCGCCCGTCACCACGGCGCGGCGCCCGGTCAGCTCGAACGGGTTCATGACGCGTTCAGATCGACGAGGAGCTTCATCGCCTGCCCTGCTTCGAGAACACCGAACGCGGACTGGATCTGCGTCAGCGGCACGACGCGGGTGACGAGTCGCTCCACCGGAATCGTGCCGTCGGCAACGAGTTCGGCCGCGCGCTCGAAGTCGGACCGCTGGTAGACCCGCGCGCCGAGGATCCTCAGCTCCCGCCAGAACACACGATGCAGATCGACCGGGCGCGGTTGCGGATGGATCGCCACCACGACGAGCGTTCCACGGACCTTGGCCAGTCCGGTGGCGGCCTGAACAGCGGCAGCCGCACCCGACACCTCGAAGACCACGTCGGCGCCGGCTCCGCCGGTCCACTCCTCCACCCAGGCGGTCTGGTCGACGGCCGTGGGATCCAGCGTCGCGAGCCCGAACTCAGCGGCGGCAGCCCTGCGCGCAGGGTCGATCTCAGCGATCACGACGTCGGCGCCGAACGCGACAGCGACGGTCGCGATCAGGACGCCGATCGGTCCGGCGCCGATGACGACGGCCTTGTCGCCGTTTCCGAGCTCCGACCGGCGTACGTCGTGAACCGCGACCGCGACCGGCTCCACGAGCGCGGCGTCGCGCAGCGACACCCCGGCCGGCAGCCTGACCAGCGTCGACGCCGGGACGTTCCAGTACTGCTGGAGAGCCCCGGGGCTGTCGATCCCGATGAAGTCCAGGTGCTGGCAGATGTGCTCGTTGCCGGCTCGGCAGGCCGGACAGGTGCCATCCCACACCAGCGGCATCACGGTCACCGGGTCGCCGATCGACCAGCCGTCGACGCCGGGCCCCAGGGCGGCGATCGTGCCCGACATCTCGTGCCCGATGGTCGCCGGCCTGCTGACGCGGCCGTCCATGTCACCGTGCCACACGTGCAGATCGGTCCCGCAGATGCCGACGTACGCGACCGCGATGCGCACCTCTCCCGGGCGTAGATCGGCCGGCTCGCGCTGTTCGACCGCCATGGTGCGGTCCCCCAGGTAGTTCACCGCCAACATCGCTCCACCTCTTCCTCGATTCGCGGCCGCAGCAGCCGGCCGGGCAACCACACCGATGTCACGACCTATTGTCGGAAACATCATACGTATGTTAACTCTGTTCCGACGCCCCGACGACAGGAAGCGATCGACCATGAGATTGACCTCAGCATCGCGACGCTCGACGAGCCGGCGCCGACGGCGCGGCACGGCGGTTCTCGCGCTGATCGGTGCCGGCGCCGTCATCGCCTCGGCGCTCAGCCCGTTGGGCGCGCAGGCCGCGCCCGCGACCGTCTATTACGCGGCGCCGGACGGCAAGGACTCCGGACACTGCAGCCAGGCGAAGCCCTGCTCGCTGGAGCGTGCGCAGCGGGTGGTCAGGCCGGCCGTGAAGCACGGCGACGTGACCGTTCAACTTGCCGACGGCAACTACCGCCTCGCCGCCCCGCTCCGGTTCGGGGCCGAGGACGGCGGCGGCGAGCACACCGTCCGCTGGACTGCCGCGCCCGGCGCTCACCCGGTTGTCACGGGCGCCTCGAAGGTCACCGGCTGGTCCCCGTCCGGCGTCGGCCGCGGCATCTGGGAGGCGGACACCCCGACCGGCCTCGACACCCGTCAGCTGTACGTGAACGGCGTGATCGCGCCGCGCGCGTCCATCCGCCTCGCCAACGCCGACGTCACGCCGACGGCGACCGGCCTGACCATCAAGAACCCCGCCCTCAGCTACCTGGCGACACTGCCCGACCAGCGCCGGATCGAGTTCGAGTCACTGGGCGACTTCACCAACCGGTACTCGCCGGTCCAGAGCATCAGCGCGACCGAGATCACCATGACGCAGCCGGCCTGGGACAACAACACCTGGGGCTGGGACACGGTCCAGAACTCGTTCCTGGCCGGGCCGAGCTGGTATCTCGACAACTCGCTCAGCTTCCTCACCCAGGCCGGTCAGTGGTACATCGACCCGGCCGGTGGCAAGCTCTACTACAAGCCGGCCGACGGCGTCGACCCGAACCAGCTGGAGGTCGAACTCCCCCGGCTGCAGACCCTGATCAGCATCGGCGGCACGTACGACGAACCGGTCACCGGGCTCGCCTTCGAGGGCATCCAGTTCTCCGGGACGTCGTGGCTCGGCCCCTCCGTCGACGGGTACGCCGTCCAGCAGAACGGGCTGTTCATCAAGGGCGCCTACGACTACCGCCCCGCCGACGCGTTCACGAGCTGCTCGCGCGGCTGTGAGATGTTCGAGCGGGCACGGACCACCTGGTTCCAGGAGCCTGCCGCGGTGCAGGTGTCGGCCGCCAGCCGGATCTCCTTCACCCAGAACACGTTCGCCAACCTCGGACAGTCGGCGCTGGGCATCGGCAACGACGCGAACGCCACCCTGACCGGGATCGGGCTCGGAGCCAGCGACATCGATGTCGTCGGCAACCGGTTCCTGGAGACCAGCGGCCACGGCGTCGCGGTCGGCGGCGTACTGCCCGACGCGCACCACCCGAGCGACCCGAGGATGACCAACCGCGACATCCTGATCGAGAACAACACGATCAACCGGGTGGCGGTGGACTACAAGGACAACAGCGGCATCCTCAGCACCTACGTCACCGGCGCCAGGATCCTGCACAACGAGGTCTCCAACGTCCCGTACGACGGCATCGACACCGGCTACGGCTGGGGCATCAACGACGCCGGCGGGTCGAACGACTACGTCGACCGCGGCTACTACAAGTGGAACCCCCTGTACACCACGCCGACCACGCTCAAGGACAACCGGGTCGAGGGCAACCTGGTGCACAACACGAAGTCACGGTTCGCCGACGGCGGATCGGTCTACAACCTGTCCGCCAGCCCCGGCTCCGTGGTCAGCAAGAACTACCTGTTCAACATCTCGGGCGTCGGGCTGTACCTCGACGAGGGGTCGCGCTCGATGACCTACGAGAACAACGTGGTCCAGGGCGGTTCGTTCGTGTTCACCAACGCCTACAGCCTGCGCAACAACACCAGCGACAACGTCATCCAGAACAACTGGTACAACTCCGGTGGCGCCTCCACACCCAACGCCGCCGCCCACAACAACAAGCTGATCAACAACGTGAAGATCAGCGGCGCCAACTGGCCCGCGGGCGCACGGGACGTGATCTGCGCCGCCGGTGTCGCACCGCGGTACCGGACGTCGCTCAACGCGAACCAGTTCGGCTTCACCGGCTGCTCGGTCGACGCGCCGGTGGCCTCGGAGTTCGCCACCGCCAAGGCCTCAGCGGTCAGCTCGTACTTCGGCCAGAGCGGCGGGGCCTTCGGGATCGCGGCCGCGGGCGCCGACATCTGGGGCGCCGGCGGTCAGCGCGACGACCAGTTCGGCGCGATCTACCGGGCCGGCTCGTTCACACCGCAGGCGAGCGTCTCCGCCCGGGTCGTCTCGGTCAACGACGCCAACGCCTGGACCAAGTCCGGAGTCATGGTCCGCAACGACATGACGAAGGCGGCAGCCTCGGCCGGCTACGCGGTCGTCGCGGCCACCGCCCGCAATGGGGTCGTCTTCCAGTGGGACGCCAACGGCGACGGCTACCTGGACAGCGACGCTCGCGCGAGCGTCGACAGCTTCCGTCCGGTCTGGGTCAAACTCGCCCGCTCCGGTACGTCGTTCAGCGCGTCGTACTCCTACGACGGCCGCAACTACGTCCCGATCGGCACACCGGTCACCCTGCCCTCGGCCACGGCGCAGCAGGACGCGGGCATCTTCTCCACCTCGCACGACGTGACCCAGTCGGCGATCAACCAGTTCGACCAGGTCGTGTTCACCGGCTAGACCAGGAGTCCCCGACGACCAGCGAGCCGCAGGCCTTCCCCCACCGGAAGGCCTGCGGTTGCGCTCTGCGGTCGACAGCCGGCATTGGCAGCCCCGAATCCACAACCTTGACGGCCCCCAGCGCATCGAACAGGTGTCCTAAGGGGGGCATCGTGAAATCTCTTCACACCATCCATCGTGTCAACGTCCGTCTACCGATCTCCGTGCTGCGCTCGAACTCGCCGCCGGCTGCGCATCGACCGGCCTTGCTTGGCTTTCTCCTGACCGCATCGGTCGGGACAGGTTTGTTCCTGGTCGGAAGCACGCCTGCGTCGGCCCAGGAAGCCGCCCCGGTCCGGCCACCGGTCCTCAGCAACGTGCGGGTCGCGTGCCACGAATCCGAGGCCGGGGTCTTGGCGAAGCTGCGCAACCCGAACTCGACCGAGCAGGAGTACATGGTCGCGATCTCAGGGGGCGACGTCCACTACGACTACGTCGTGCGGCCGCCCGCGCACGGGTCCGAACGCATCGGTTTCGGCGGTCTTCCCGATCGCACGTACTCGTTGCGAGTCCAGAACGCCGTCGGCGATTTCGTGGCCCAGACCGAGGTGCGCGTGCGGTGTCATGCCACCCCGCCAACCGGTACGCCGTCTGCAACGCCAACCGCGTCCGCACCGACAACCGCCGAGTCCTCGACGCCGGTGGCCGTGCCAACCGCCGTGGACGCCGGCCTCTCCGGCCCCGTCGCGCCCGATGACTCCCACCGGACGATCGTCGCCGCGGGCCTACTGGCAGCCGTCAGCATCATCATCGCTCTGGGCTCACTGTTGGCTGGGCGCCACCGCAGACCACACCAGCACTGACAACCGACCCGCGCGCTGTCGCCCGCCGTCACTGCTGCAGCCAAGCGAGCACAGCCAGCACCCGGCGATGGTCGTCGGTCTGCGGCGGCAGGTCCAGCTTGGTGAGGATGCTGCCGATGTGGCTCTCGACGGTCTTCGGGTTGAGGACCAGTTGGCGACAGATCGCGGCGTTCGAGCGGCCCTGGGCCATCAGCCCCAGCACGTCCCGTTCCCGTTCGGTCAGGACGCCGAGCTGGTCCCGGGTGGTCCGTCTGCCGAGGAGGTATCCGACCACCTCCGGATCGAGCACCGTTCCTCCCGCGGCCACTCGCGTCACCGCGTCGACCAGCGTCGCCACGTCCACCACGCGGTCCTTAAGCAAGTACCCGAAGCCCCGCGGCGCGGCGCGCGCCAGCTCAGCGGCGTACCGGCTCTCCAGCGACTGCGACAGGAGCAGGATCCCGAGCCCCCCGTCACGTTCGCGAAGATGGATCGCCGCGCGGGCCCCTTCGTGCGTGTACGTCGGCGGCATCCGGATGTCGACCAGCACCACGTCCGGCCGGTGCACCTCGACCGCTTTCTCGAGCGCTTCGGCGTCGCCGACCATGGCGCACGTCTCGATTCCCGCCTCCCCCAGGAGCCGCGCCAGACCTTCACGCAGAAGGACCGAGTCGTCCGCGATCACTACCCGCACGGCAGCTCCCCCGTCACGACCGTCCCGCCACCGGTGCGCTCGGCCACGCGGAGCGAGCCACCAAGAGCCTCCGCCCGATCGGCGATCCCTCGCAGCCCGCTGCCTTCGGCGTCGGCTCCACCGCGCCCGTCGTCACACACCTGTACGACGAGAACGCCCGCTGCGCAGGTCAGCTCCACGTCGACCCGGGTGGCGTCGGCGTGCTTGACCGCGTTGGTGATCGCCTCGCAGACGACGAACCAGGCGGTCGTCTCGACCGGCGCCGGGAACCGCCGATCGATGGCGTGCACCTCGACCGGTAGCGGCAACCGGGTGGCCAGGTCGTCGATCGCGGCGCCAAGACCTGCGTCACTCAGCAAGGCCGGCTGGAGCCCGTTGGCCAGTTCCCTGAGTTCTCCGACCGCGCCCTGGAGCTCGGCGATCGCCCGGTCCACAGCCTCGGGCAGCGCACGCCCGTTGAGCTGGGCCGCACGAAGGTTCAACGCCAGGGCGAGCAGGCGCTGCTGAGCGCCGTCGTGCAGGTCGCGTTCGATCCGCCGCCGCTCGGTGAGCTGGGCCGCCGCGATCCGCGCTCGGGACTCCTGGACCTCCACCAACTGAAGGCTGATCGCCGCCCGGAGCGCGGCGTTCTCCAGCTCCGGCAGGGCTTCGGCGCAGGCCGCCTCGGCGAGTTCGCGATCCACCGCCGGACTCACGGCGATCCGGGCCACCGCCCGCCCAAGCCGTCGTACTTCGATATCGCCCGGTTCGGTGTCGACGGGCCGGCCGGCTTGCGTCACCCACTGCTCCCGGTCGTCCACCCAGTACGCCGTTCGCAGACCGGGATCGCCGAGCGCCCCACGCAGCACCTCCTCCACCCCCTGGGACGTCGGCTCGCGGACGTAGTCACGCACCACCCGCAACGTGTCGAACCGGCGCCGGTTGAACCGCCGGTCGACCGACTCCTGGAACGACCGGTACGCCGGTCCCGCGAGAACCACAGCAACCGCTGTTCCCAGTACCGCCGGTATCGCGGAGTCGGTACGCCCACCCACGACTCGGCCGGCCGCGATCACCACCACCGCGAACGCGAAGACCAGCACTCCGGACACGAGCAGGTAGGTGACCGCTCGGCTGAGGACGCGCTCGACGTCGTACAGGTGGTACTTCACGATCGACAGTCCGGCGGCGATCGGGATGAGTACGACGAATCCGCTGGTCGCGATCGCCAGCAGCACCGGGTGGTCGTCGGCGGCGTAAAAGGCCAGGGCAACAAATCCCGGCAGGGGCACAACTGCCACGACCAGCCACAACAACTGACGTCCTTCCGTGCCCCGCGAGCGCCGGAACCTCACCAGCAACGAGAACCCGCCCGCCACCAGTCCAGCCGCCGTGAGCCCACCGAGCAGCCCTTGACCGGGGATCCCGAGGTCGAGCAGCGACGCCGTGAACCACAAGGTGCCGACGGCAACCGTCAGGACGGCGACCCGCCGCCACAGCGGTCTGCCGGTCGGGGTGAGCTGCAAGATGAGCGCCAGCAGAACGAACCAGGGAATGAACAGCTCCTCGCTGAGAGCGAACACCTGCTCTGTCGCCGGCCAGTCTCGGAGCCCGCCGTAGGAGGCGTATCCCTCCAGCAACCCACTGAGCGCGATGGAACCGCCCAGGGCGAGGAACAACCAGCCCACCGGATGGGAGGGCCGCTTGAAGGCGAGTACTGCCCCGACCGCCGACGCGCCGGCGAAGGCAACGACGAACGACAGGTCATTCACCCCGAACAGCCCGAGATCGTTGCGCCCGGCCCCGGCCAGCAGCCGGTCGAGCACCACCACGCCGGCAACCACCGCCGCGGTCAATCCGCAGGCAGCTGCGGCGAAGTAGCGACTCGAGGTCCTCTCCACAGCTCGATGGTGACACCGAAACCCGCGCACGTCTTGGGGGCAGGCCCTGACCCGAAGACCCGGGGTCGCCCCGAAGTGCAGGGCCATCCCCGCGCCGCAGAGTCGAGGGACCAACTCGTTCGAAGGAGAACCACCATGAAGCCGTCGATGGCCAGCTACCTCGTCAGCGCTCCCCTGGTCGCAGTGGCGGCCCGGGCACTGATGACGCCGCAGTACCAGGATCGAGCCGACAAGCTCGACACCACGCGCTATCTCGGCGCACTGGCCGACGCCGGCACACGCAACGACATCGGAGCGATGCTGGGACTGCTCGGCGCCGTCCTGTACGTCGGAGCAGCGCTGGCGCTCGCCCGCATCGTCAGGACCCGCTGGGGGATGATCGGCGCCGCCCTCACGATCGTCGGGGCCTTCGGGCTCTGGACGAACTCGGTGTTCGTCATCCTGGTCGGTCGTCTCGCCCAGGAGCAGGACCTGCAGTCCACCGTTGCCCTGCTGGACCGGGTGAACAGCGCTCCGGTCTTCGGAGTGTTCTTCCTGGCTCTGATCATCGGCGCCGTCGGCTCGGTCGTCCTGGCCGTCGCGCTCTACCGCAGCCGGCTGGTTCCGCGCGCCGCAGCGGTGACCGCCGGCCTCGGCGGGGCGGGCCTCATGATCACGGCCCCAGGCCCGTTGCTGTCGTTCGTCCTGGGCGGCGCGATCCTCGCTCTGATCGGCCTGGCCTGGGTGGCCGCCGCGACGACGCTGCCGAACGACCGGCCGGCCCGTGGACGTGAGCCGGCTGGGCGACGAGCGTCATGACGGTGAGACGTTCTTGACCAGCCACTGGGTCAGCGGCTGGAGCTGGGCGAAGGCGGTGAGCACCCGGTCGGCCGCGGCCGGCGTGTGGATCCAGTCGTCGCAGCCGAGCGGGCGGGTCGCGATCACGGACTTGTGCCGCAGGAGCGTCGCCCGCGGGTGGTCGGCCGGATACCCGCGGAGCGGCCGCTTCAGCTGATCACCCGAGACCTCGAACCCCTCGCGCTCGAGCTTGCGAAGGATGGCGACGAGCCTCGGTCCGGAGCCGGGGTCCGCCACCGCGGACCGGTACCGCTCGATCTGCGCCGACGGCGCGTACCACCACGACACGCCGACCTCCAGCCCGTCGAGATCGAACCGGACTCCCAGCTCGACGTTGCGAGCCATCCGGACGATCGCGTGCTGCCGCTGCCACGCCCGCAGCAGCACCTCGCCGTAGCCCCAAACCGAGAAGTCCTCGTACTGCGGGTCCGCGTCGGCCACGACGTTGAGCAACTCGATCATCGGCCGCCGGACCAAGTCCTCGCGGTCGCGCCTGCACCGCCGCCGGACCTCCGCCGAAGGATCACCTTCCAGCTGGAGCAGCACATCGAACGCCGCCCGCGGCCACCCCTCGAAGACGCCGGTCATGATCGCTCAGCCTAGCGAGAACTGCGGGTCGCCGAGGAAAGTCCAGAACGCTCCGCGGCGAGGCGACTACCGACGGGCACCGGCCTCCGCGTCACGGACGAGTTCGGCGGCCACGTCGCGCAGTTTGCGGTTCGTCTGGCGGCTGAAGCGGACCAGCGTCTCGAAGGCGCGGTTGGCGGTGATCGAGTAGCGCTCCATCAGCAGGCCTACCGCTTGGCCGATCAGGTCGCGGGTCTCGATGGCGGCCAGCAGATTCTCCGCCCGCTGCGCGCCCGAGTAGGCGACGGCCGCTTGGGCCGCCAGCAATCGGCCGACGTGCTCGGACTCATCGGTGAACGCGCCGGGCTCGTCGGCGTACAAGTTGAGCGCGCAGAGGCTGTCGTCCTTCACGAACAAGGGGAACGCCAGCATGCTCAGGGCTCCCAGCTCGGCCGCGCGCGGCGCGAACCGTGGCCACCGATCCTCCTGGCGCATGTCGTCGACCCGGACGATGCGCCGCTGGTACAGAGCGTCCAGACACGGTCCTTCGCCGACCTCCGACATCAGCGCGTCCACCCGGGCCGGCAAGGCGCCCGACTCGGCTTTGTGGGCGACATGTCTGCCACCGACCAATACCGTCGCGGATCCGGCCTGTGCCCCCGACACGAGATCCATCGCGGCTCCCACCGCGTCCCGCAGTACGTCGTCGGGATCGTCGACGTGGTGCAGTTCCCGCGCCAACTCGCTCAGCACGTGGGCGAGCTCGTCCGGCCGGGCCTGACCGTGCTCAGGTGCCGGCCCAAGACTCCTCAACCTGCGGCGATCGGTCACGAGCTCTCCCAACCTCTCCTGCGTAGCACCGCGCGGCCGTCCAGTCCAGGGCTGGACACCTGTCGGACAGGGGTTGATCGCAGCGGTTCCAGCGGTCATAGTGGTTCAGCCTCAGACATTCGGGCGTCGGACACTTCGACCTGCCGAGGCCTTCATGCGCGATCACAACACCAGCACCGTTCGCCAGCTGATCGTTGCCCTGCTCATCGTCGAGGACGAATTGCGCGCGGCCCGCCGCAGCGCCGATCTCGAGCAACTGACTGCCCTGATCCGGCGCAAACAGGTCACCTTGCGTGAGTTACGCCGTCTCCGGCACCGATCCAGCGCGGCCTGACCCGCCACCCACCGTCTGATTGCGGGCCCGCCCCCTCTTCGGAGGGGACAGGGGGAGCGGGCCCGCAATCTCTCTCCACCCGTGCCGGGTGCTCCTCAGCGGCCGACTCCGGCCGTTGTTGCCCGAAGCAATGATCTTCCGGACCGGCGAGGACGCGACCGTACGACGTACCCGGCTGGGACCGCGAACCCCAGGATCGATCACCGCAACGTCGGGATCTCCAGGGCGAGGCAGTTCACCGGCTGGGCCGGCGCCTTCGCCGGCAGCCGGGCGACCAGCACGCCTTCGGCCTGCTCGAACTCGACCCGGCCGTGGCCGAGCAGGCGGACCGAGGTGACCTTGTCCGCGGGCGTGAGCGTCCGAATCACCGCTCGTCCGTCGGCCGGCCACCGGAGCTGGAACGCGTACAGCGTCGAGTCCTTCCGGGTGAACCGCAGGTCCGCGCTCGTCCACTCGACCGCCTCCTCGGTGAACCCGTCGATCCGTACGGCGGCCGGCCCCTCCCCCATCACCCGGAACGGCCGGGTGCCGTAGATCCCCTCACCGCAGACGGCGAGCCAGCGGCCCACCTCGTCCAGCAGCGCGGCACACTCGAGGTCGATCGTGCCGTCGGGCCGCTGCGGCACGTTGAGCAGCAGGTTGCCGTTCTTGGCGACGATGTCGACCAGCATCTCGATCACGTGCGCGGAGGTCTTGTAGACGTCGCGAACGTCGTAGAACCAGTCGCCGACCGAGGTGTCGGTCTGCCAGGGGTGCGGGTTGATGTCCGGCTCCTGGCTCCGCTCGATGTCGAGCACACCCACCTGGTAGATCGCCGGGTCGCGGTCCTTCTGGTTGTAGACGGCCTGGTTCACTCCGCCGTGCCGAGCCGCGCTGGCGTTGTAGAGGCGCGCGACCGCCTGGAGCCCCGCCTGGTAACCGTGCTCGCCGAAAGGCAGCGGGCCGTCGGTGTACAGCAGGTCCGGCTGGTACCGGTCGATCACCTCGCTGATCACGTCGAGCCAGTGCTGATGCCAGCCGGGATCGTCGGTGTACCAGGGGTCCAGGTTGCCCGGGTCCACCGGGCCGTCGAGCCGGTTGCGGAGGTAGAGGTCCTCGTACCGCGGGTCGTTGCCGTCGTACGGCACCCCGGCGTACGGTCCGTGCTCGTCGCTGCCCTTGTTGACCGCCGACCAGGTGAACGTGGCGCCGAGATGCTCGGCGATGCCGAACGGGAGCCGATGCCGGTCCGCGGCGGCCTTCCACAGTGCGACGATGTCCTTGCCCGGTCCCATCCGGACCGAGTTCCACCGATGGATCGACGAGTCGTAGTTGAAGAAGTTGTCGTGATGCATGGCCTGGGCGACGAAGTACTTGGCGCCCGCGGCGACGTACTGATCCATCAAGGCGTCGGGATCGAACCGTTCGGCCTTCCACTGCCGGACGACGTCCTTGTAGCCCACCTCCGACGGATGGCCGTACGTCCGCAGGTGGTACCGGTACTGCTCGGTGCCTTCGCAGTACATCCGGCGCGCGTACCAGTCACCGAACCGGGGCACCGACTGGGCTCCCCAGTGCGACCAGATCCCGAACTTCGCGTCCCGGAACCAGTCCGGGCACACGAACGTCCGTAGCGACTCCAGAGTCGGCTCGAACTGCCCTGCGGGGTCCGTTGCGGTCACGTCGGCTCGCCTCCGGCCAGGATCAGGGTGCGTGCGGACTGATAAGGGCAGCCTGCCCGGTCGAATGCGGCCGCCGTTGCCAGCACCGCCTCCCGGTCGTCGGCCAGGATTGCCGCGGCCCGCGTCACCATCGCCTCGGCCACCGGATTGCCGGCCACGATGGTTCGGGCCTCGGTGAGACGGTCCTGGGCGTCCGGGCTTCCAGCCAGTACGGCGGCCTCGGCGCGCAGCGCGACGTACCAGTGGTGCCAGATCCAGGTGACCCATCTCCACACCTGCCGCGGGTCGGGTTCGATCCGCTCCAGCGCCTCCGCGACACGGCCCTGGTGCAGCAGAAGCATCGTGTCGAAGACCGCGCCGTAGCCGTAGGTGCGGTCGGGTGAGGTGCCGAGTTGGTCCAGCACCTCCTGCCACTCGCGCCTGGCATCGTCGTCGCCGCGAAGCCCGTGGACCATCGCCACGGCGGCGACGGCTGGGCCGAGCGACGAGCCGGCCGGGCTCCCGGCTCGCCGCCACCCGTCGAGGAAACGGACGCTGCCGCTGAGCACCTGATCCACCGCGCCTGCGAACGCGTCGGCGACCAGCAGCCAGCTCGTCGCGCGGTGGCCGACCTCCGCGAGCAGCGGATGGTCGGCGAGTTGGCCGGCCCAGCGGCGGGCCGCCGGCAGGTCGCCGGTGCCGAGACTGGCCTCGGCGGCCTCACCGAGCGCCTCGATCAGCTCGTGGGTCGCGGCCGGAGTGTTCGGTGCGGACGACAACAGTTTGATCCGGCGCTGGGTCGTCGCGGCTGCGGCGAATGTGTCACCCGCCCAGCTGAGAGCCCCGGTCAGTACGTCGAGCGCGACGGACTCGGCGAGCGGATCGCCGACGGCGTGCGTCAGCTCGACAGCCTTTTCGGCACGCGCGATCGTGTCCGCGACGGAGCTGCCGGGGCGGCCCTCGACGGTGGTGACCGCGGCGTTGAGCGCCTGCCCGGCTTCGGCCACCGCCACCACGGCCCGCGCCGCCGGATCGTCACCGGCCAGCTCCTGCGCTTGCGCGACCAGCGCGTCGGTCTCCTCCAGCGGCAGCTTGCGCACGAACTTGCTCGCGAACCGGTACGCCGTGGTCGCGGTCGTCGCCAGGTCACGCGCGGCGCCGGCGGTGTTCCCGGCGCGGCCCGCGGCTTCCGCGGCGGCCCGGTACAGGCGATACAGGTCGTCGCCGCGCATCCGGCAGGCAGCCACTGCCGCGGCCTGCCGGAGTGCCGCCGCCTGCGAATCCGGGTCGTCGGCCAGCGAGGCCGCCTGCTCGTACCGCTGCTGCGACTCGCCGATCAGGGTGCGGGTGAAGGTCAGCTCGGCCAGTTGCCGGGCAAGGCGGTACGCGTCCGTGCGCTGCTCCGGCTCCTGAGCTGCCCACGCGAGCGCGGCGCGGAGGTCATCGGCGACCGCGTCGAACCTCGCACGCCAGTCAGGTCCCACCACCGCCAGCTCGGTCATCCGGCCCAGGCACCAGCGCAGATGCCGGAACCGGGCGTCCACGAGCTCGCCTGCCTCGGCCAACCGTTCCGTCGCGTACTCGCGAATGGTCTCCAGCGCCCGGTACGCCGTGCCGCTGGGCGTCGTTGTCACCACCAGCAGGCTTTGTTCGGCCAGCCGCGCCAGGCCGTCGGCGACCACGAACTCCTCCGACTCGGCCACCTCGGCGGCCTGGGCAACGGTGAACGGCGCGACGAACACCGACACCCGGCGCAGCAGCGCCTGGTCGGCCGGGTCGATCAGGGCGTGGCTCCAGTCGAGCGCAGCCCGCACCGAACGGTGCCGCTCGTCGGCACGGAAACCGCCGGTGAGCATCCGGAGCGGATGGGACAGAGCAGCGGTGATGCCGTCGAGCCCGAGCGTGTGATAGCGGGCGGCGGCCAGTTCGATCGCCAGCGCCATGCCGTCCAGCCGCTCGCAGATGGCGGCGATCTGGTCGCGGCGGGGCGCGTCCAGGGGCGCACCGACGGCTGCCGCGCGCTCGAGGAACAACGCCACCGCGTCCGATTCGCCGTTCGCGGGCAGCGACAACGGCGGCACCTGGTACACCCGTTCGAACGGGACCATCAACTGGGCCCGGCTGGTGGCCAGCACCGTCAGCCCGGGGCACGTCGCCAGCAGGCGCTCGACGAACAGCGCCACCCCGTCGACGACTTGTTCGCAGTTGTCCAGCACCAGCAGAGCCTGCCGGTCGGTCAGTGCGGCGATCACGGACTCGGTCATGTCGCGGCCCGGCTGCTCACCGAGACCGAGCGTGCCGGCGACCGCCGTGGCGATCATCTCCGGATCGGTGACCGGGACCAGATCGACGTACCAGACGTCGGCGTAGTCGCCGGCTGCTTCGGCGGCCACCGCCAGGGCCAGCCGGGTCTTGCCCACTCCCCCGGGGCCGACCGCGGTCACCTCGCGGTGTGCCTTGATCAGTTCCAGCAGCTCCGCCTGCTCCTCGGACCGGCCGACGAACGAGGTCAGCGGGGCGGGCAGCACCCGGGGCGGGCGGGACGGACGGTCCGCGCCCGCACCGGTCGGCTGCGGGGCGCGGTGGGCCAGCGCACGCCGATCCGGTACGTCGAGCTTGCGCAACAGCGACGACACGTGGCTCTCCACGGTCCGCACCGAGATGCTCAGCCGGGCGGCGATCTCGGCGTTGCTGAAATGCGCCCCGACCAGGTCCAGCACCTCGCCTTCGCGGGGCGAGATGTCCACAGTCGCTGTCACCGGCCCATCTTCCCTCATCCGTGCCCCTGCGTGGTGGCCACCGAGCCGGGCCACGGAGCCGGGTCGGTGCGGTCGATCCGTGGCCCGGTCCGTGGTGCGAATTCAGTGGTCGGCACGGATGTGGCGGGGCGGGGCCGGGCGACAAGCTGAGACCACGAAACAGCGGGTCGAGGTGACCCGGCCACCACAAGGAGTGAGCATGACCACCCAGGGAATCAAAACCGTCCTGCACCCCGTGTCCGACCTGACCGAGGCCAAGGCCGTCTACACGGCACTGCTCGGTGTCGCGCCGCAGACCGATTCGCCGTACTACGTCGGCTTCGAGGTCGAGGGGCAGCACATCGGACTGGTCCCCGACGGCGGACCGCAGGGCATGACGTCGCCGGTGAGCTACTGGCACGTGGCTGACCTCGAGGCGAAGGTCGCCGAGGTGACGGCGGCGGGCGCCACCGTGCACGAGGCAGCGCACGAAGTCGGCGGCGGCCGCGTGGTGGCCACCGTCATCGACCGCGACGGCAACGTTCTGGGACTTCTGCAGGACCGCTGAGCCCCGGCATTCCATACACACCACTTCGATCACCCAAGGACCTGAGATGAACACCTTCGAATCCGTCACCCTGGAAGTTTCCGACCCGACCACCGCCGCGGCCTTCTACCGGGCCGCCGGCCTGGACTCCTACGTGACCGTGCGCGGCTCGGACGCGCCGAGCACCGGCTTCCGCGGCTTCGCGCTGTCGCTGGTCACGTCGCAGCCCGGCAACGTCGACGCGATCATCGGCGACGCCGTCGAGGCCGGCGCCACCACGCTGAAGCCGGCCACCAAGAGCTTCTGGGGCTACGGCGGCGTCGTACAGACCCCGGACGGGACGATCGTCAAGGTCGCGACCGGCAAGAAGAAGGACACCGCACCGGCCGCGCGGCAGATCGACCAGGTCGCGCTGCTGCTCGGAGTGCAGGACGTCAAGGCGAGCAAGCGGTTCTACGTCGACAACGGCCTGGCGGTCGGCAAGAGCTTCGGCGGCAAGTACGTCGAGTTCGACACCCCCTCGTCGGCCGTCACGCTGGCCCTCTACCCGCGCCGCGCGCTGGCCAAGGACGCCGGCGTCTCCCCCGAAGGTTCCGGATCGCACCGGATCGTGCTCAGCACCGACGCCGCGCCGGTCACCGACCCCGACGGGTTCGTCTGGGAGACCGCGAGCGCCTGAACCACCTCCGCCGGCGGCGCCCCGGGTGATGATCGTCCTCGGCATCGACAACCGCGCCGCCTCGCCCTTCGGATCCTCCCGTCAGAGCCAGCTCTGGCGGGAGGCCTCGACCCGAGCTGGAACCGGGTCTGCGCACCGAGAACCTCCTGCAGCCGTTTGGTCTCCAGCGCCGGTGCCCCGATCGCCTTCGCGCTCCCGGTGCCGCCGGTGACCGGGACCGCGACCCGCCACAGCGCGTCGAAGACCCCGACCAGGCCGGTCAGGAACGGCGACTCGTGCACCACCATCGCCGCGGTGTGCGCGATCTCGCCGACCATCGTCCGGGCCGAGACCAGGGCCCACCGATCGTCGACGATCATCACGTTCAACGGGAAGACCCGGGCCTGCTCACCGGCGTCCACGCACTGGCGCAGCATCTGGATGACGGCGGGACTCTGCAGCACCTGGGCGCCGTAGAGCGACGGCCTGCATCGCATGATGCGGCGGCTGCGGTGCGACCTCGCCACCGGACCGATCGACCAGCCCCATCGCGGCCAGTTCGCCGAGCTCCGCGTCGAGCTCCGCGCCGTACCGCTGGGCCAGCTCAGCCAGGTTCAGCGCACCGTGCGCCATCAGGTCGACATAGATCGACTCGGCCCGAGCAGAGATTCCCAGCGCGCGCAGTTGCTGCATCCTTCCTGTCTACGCCACCACGGCCTCCGGGGCTTCGGGCGTCGCGGTCGGGTTCCTGCCATGCCGGATTCCGCCAGCGACGGAGGCTTCGATTCGCCGCCCTGCGGTTATTGATGGCCCCGGGCGGCCAGCTGGGCGAGCGAACGCAGCTTGTTGTCGAACCTTCCAGGCAGCAGCTCCCGTAGTGCCGCGGCGAGGCAGGCTGCAGCCTGCTGCCGGCTCCACTCGCGGCCGCCCGCCGCCTCGGCGAGAGCGGCCGCGCGCGCGAGCTCGGGCGGGGTGAGCTGCGGCCGCCGGTACAGGTCGGCCAGTTCCGCGGCTTCCGGGGTGCCGGAAGCCAGAGCGGCGACCACAGGCGCCGACTTCTTGCGGACGGCGAGGTCGGCGTACGCGGGCTTGCCGGTGACCGCGGGATGGCCCCAGATCCCGAGGATGTCGTCGGTGAACTGGACGGCGAGCCCCAGCTGGTCGCCGTACCGGTGGTAGCGCTCGGTGTCCGAGAACGTGCCACCCGCCGACAGCGCGCCGACGGCGCACGCGCAGGCGAACAACTCCGCGGTCTTCAGGCCGTGCAGGTGCGGGCACTCGGCGGGAGCGACGTCGGTTCGCTGCTCGAAGGAGAGGTCCTGGGCCTGGCCCTCGATCGAGGCCTGAATCGCGGTGGTCAGGCGGCGCCGGATCACGGCGGCGTGGCTGCCGGACGTCCCGGCGAGCACGTCGAAGGCCAGGGTGAGCAGCGCGTCACCGGCGAGGACGGACGAGGTCTTGCCGAAGACCGTCGACGAGCTGGCGCGGCGCCGGCGACCGGCGTCGTGATGGGTCGCGTCGTCGTGCAGCATCGAGAAGTTGTGGACCAGTTCGACGGCCACCGCGGCCGGGATGGCAGCGGCCGTTGCCTCGGACCCGCCGATGGCGTGCGCGGTGACCAGCGTCAGCGCGGGTCGCAACGCCGTCCCGGGACGGTGGCCGGACGGGCGTTCGTCCGCGTCCCACCAGCCGAAGTGGTAGCCCGCGATCCGGCGCGTCGAGCCCGGCAGCGAGTCGACAGCGGCGTGCAGCGCCGGATCGACCATCGCCGCAGTCGAGTCGAGCAGGTCGGTGGCCGTCCGGGACGCGGTGATCCCGGCTGTCCGCGTCCTCGACTGGCGCAGGCCGGCCGCCGATCGGAGCACGGCCAGTGAGTTGCTCATCGTCGTTCGTCTCCTCTTGACGGTCCACGTGCACGGTGCCGACGCGCCCGCGATCAGCCCGGCACCTTTCACTGTCCGAGCGCCAGGGCCGGTCGGACAGTGCACGTGGCTGTCGGAATCCGGCATGGCAGAAACCTGTAAGCAGACCGCGCACTGTTCGAATAGTTGCTTGACGCCCCTATTCGATCGGTCTGCGCGACCCTCACCGCGCTGGCCCGCTGGATCCCGACCCTGATCTGATCGACGTGCGAACACTGTGCCGACATCCCCGGCGGTCTTCCCGCGTCCGGGCGGCACTGCGTGGCACAGTTGCCAACGATGACGATCTTCACGTTCCACCTCGCCGAACTCCGTCCGACGACCACGGCGGGCGCACTGTGGAAGGCGCCGGCTGTGTCTTCCACGCCTGGGTTGCGGTACGCCGAGTGCCTGGCGCTGATGCGCCTCGGTGCCCCCACCGTCTCGCCCGACCGGATGCAGTTGCGCCGGATGGCGATGTTCGCGCGGTGGGAGGACGAGGCGGCCGTCACGACGTTCCTGGCGGACCATCCCCTCGGCAGGCAACTGGCGGCGGGCTGGCACGTGCGGATGCAGTTCCTGCGCCGCTGGTCGCGGCTTGCGGCGCTGCCCGACCTGCCGGCACGGGCCGGCGAATGGGACCTCGACGAACCCGTCGTGGCGGTCACGCTGGCCCGGATGCGCCTGCTGGAGGTGCCGAGGTTCCTCAAGTGGGGCAAGCCCGTGGAACGGCTGGTTCGCGACCACCCGGGAACCACGCTGGCGCTGGCCGCGATGCGCCCGCCCCGGACGATCTCCACGTTCTCGGTCTGGCGGTCCGTACGGGAGATGGAAGAGATGGTGCACGGCCACAGCACCGTCCCGGACCCCGACCGCCATGCCGACGCGATGACCGAACGCCGGCGCAGGGACTTCCACCGCGAGTTCGCCACGCTGCGGTTCCGGCCGCTGTCGGAACACGGCTCGTGGCAGGGGCGAAGCGGGATCATTCCCTGGTAGACGGAGGGGTCAGTGTCCCCGGGGAGAATGCTGCCGCGTCAGGTAGCGAGCCCTGGACGCTTGCACGAGCGCGACCGGAAGGCAGGCCACGCCGGCGACGCAGAACACGATCACGACGACCCAGGGAAAGGGATCGCCCGCTTCGAACCCTCGATAGTTGTCCTGGTAGTCGTTGACCTGGGCAACCCACCAGGTGAGCCGGATCAGCCCCACCATGGCCCACGCGGCGAGCGCGATGAACACCCACATCCAGGCAGCGCGCCGCGCCAAGGCAGGATCGCCCCCGTCTGACCACCGATCCCTGGTCACCGAACGACTCACACGACTTCCTTCCTTGTCAGTTGACCACTTGCCCACAACAACCAATGCGGTCCACCACCTGTAGCTCACCTGCCAGCGGCACCGAAGTGTACGTGCAGGTGGTGCCGGATGACACGATGTCGGCATGCAGGTGTTCTCGGGCCCCGTAGGTGAAGCGGCGATGGAGCTGGCAGTGTCCAATGCCCTGGTTCGGCGGGCGTCCAGTGGCGAAGTGAGCGACGTCGTCCGGATCTATCGGCCGGCCGAGCCCGTACTCGTCTTCGGACGCCGGGACACCCGTCATCCCGGATTCCAGGCCGCGGTACAGGCCGGGCGCGACGCCGGCTTCCAGCCTCTCGTCCGGGCCGTCGGCGGGCGACCGGTCGCCTACACCTCCGAAGCGCTGGTGATCGACCACGTGCGGCACGACCTGCGGGCGACCGAGGACCACCAGCGGCGCTTCGCCAGCTTCGGGATCCAGTACGCCGACGCCCTGCGATCGCTCGGCATCGACGCGCGGGTGGGCGAGGTCCCCGGCGAGTACTGTCCCGGCGCGCAGAGCATCAACGCTCGCGGTGCGGTCAAGCTCGTCGGCACCGCCCAACGAGTCGTCCAGCACGCCTGGCTCTTCAGCTCGCTGACCGTCATCGGCGACGACGAGCGGATCCGCTCACTCCTGACCGAGGTCTACGCCCACCTGGAACTACCACTAGACCCCGCCACCGTAGGCTCCCTGACGACCGAACGCCCGGACCTGACGGCAGCCGCCGCCGAGCAACACTTCCGTACGGTGTTCGCCCCCGAAATCACACCGTCTGCCCTGGACCAGCCCACCCTCGAACTGGCCGCCTCGTACGCCCCAGATCACCGGATCTGACCCACTCGTCGGTTGAAACCACCGCCTTGGCGGGCTCTGATGCCGCCGAGAGCTTGGGAGTACGGTGCACGTAACGGTCCCCCAGGGAGGTCGCGTGATGATCGAGTCTGTCGTCGGAGAGTTCTCGGAGCTTCGAGACGAGTTGGCCGAGCTCTATCGGGACCTGCATCAAAATCCCGAGCTTTCACTGCAGGAGAAACGCTCGGCCGGAGTGCTCGCGCAGCGGCTGCGTGATGCCGGCTTCGACGAGGTCACCGAGCAAGTCGGCGTCACCGGCGTCGTGGGCGTGGTGCGCAACGGCGACGGGCCCGTGGTCATGCTGCGCGCCGACTTCGACGCGCTGCCGGTGGAGGAGAAGACCGGCCTGCCCTACGCGAGCACGCTCCGCGCGGTCGACCGCGACGGCCGCGACGTTCCGGTGATGCACGCGTGCGGTCACGACATGCACGCGGCCTGCCTGGTCGGCGCCGCCACACTGCTGATGCGGGCGCGGGCACAGTGGCGTGGAACCCTGCTGGTGGTGTTCCAGCCCGCCGAGGAACTCGCGATCGGCGCCCGCGGGATGATCGACGACGGGCTGTTCGACCGTTTCCCCGCACCGGAGATCGTGCTCGGCCAGCACGTCGCTCCGCTGCCCGCCGGCTTCATCGGGTACGGCACCGGGCCGGTGATGGCGGCCGCGGACTCCCTCAACATCACGCTGCACGGCCGAGGCGGCCACGGGTCCCGCCCCGAGTCGGCGATCGATCCCGTGCTGATGGCAGCGAACGTCGTCACCCGGTTGCAAGGCATCGTGGCCCGCGAGGTGGCGCCGGCCGAGTCGGCTGTTGTCACCGTCGGCCGCCTGCAGGCAGGAACCAAGGACAACATCATCCCGGACAAAGCCGAGCTCGGGGTCAACATCCGCACCTACACCCCGCAGACGCGTGACCTCGTCCGCAGCGCCATCGAACGCATCGCCCGAGCCGAGTCCGCCGCCAGCGCCGCCGTGGCCGAACCAGATCTCGAATGGTTCTCCAGCGTGCCCGCACTGGTGAGTGAACCGGCGGCGACGGAGGCCACCATCAGCGCGTTCGTCGAACACTTCGGCGCGCAGCGGATCCAGCAGATGCCACAGGTCAACGCCAGCGAGGACGTCGGCGTGTTCGGCGAGGTGCTGCAGGTCCCCACCGTGTTCTGGTTCTGGGGCGGCCTCGAGACCGAGCCCACCATCGCCGCCTTCGCCGAGGGCCGCAATGATCAGCTACCGGGCAACCACTCGCCGTACTTCGCCCCCGTGATCGAGCCGACCCTGACCACCGGCGTCGAAGCACTGGTCGTCGCGGCCCTGACCTGGCTCGGCAAACCATGACCAGGCCGAACCGCCCGCGAACACTCGTGGACGTCACCCCTGGCGGATGAGTACGGCGTACGGCGTCCGGCTGATGATCGAGTGAGGGTGCGCTCGGCTCGGCGGGACGGAGTTGGCGATGGCGAACGAACTGGGACCGCGCGATCGCCGGCTGGGGCGACGGATCGCTTTCGCGACGGCCGCGCTGGTCGTTTTCCTGGCGGTCGTCGTCGTGCTGCAGAAACTGGGCGGCGGCGACGGGTTCTCCATGATCGAGGAGGCCGACGGGGACTGGGCCTACCTGGCGGTCTTCCTGCTGGTGTTCGGGGACGCCCTGTGCGCGCTGTTCCCGGGTGAGACGACGCTGAACGCCGCGTCCACGCTGGCTTCGAACGGCGTGCTGAACCTGGCGCTGGTGATGCTCGCCGGCGCGGTCGGCGCCATCGTCGGCGATTCGGCGCTGTACTGGATCGCCCGGCGCAACCGCGAGCGGTTCCGGCCCCGGATGGAGGCCGCGATGAAGCACCAGAAGATCGCGGCGGCGATGGACTTCGTCGGTTCGAGCACCGCGATGCTGCTGTTGTTCGGTCGCTACCTGCCGGGACTGCGGTTCGTCGTGAACGCCACCCTCGGGCTGGCGGCCCACCCGTACCGGCACTTCTTGCTGTGGTCGGCCATCGGCGGCACGATCTGGTCGGTCTACACCTGCGGCCTGGCCTACCTGGTCGGTACGGCGCTGGCGGGATTCCCGCTCGCGTCGGTGATCATCTCCGGTGTCGTCACGACGGTCGCGATCGGTGTCGTCTTCGTGATCGCGCGCCGCCGCCGGCAGACCGAGGTTCCGCAGGCCGACCTCCCGCCGGCGTGACCTCGCAGCGCCGTACTCAGTCGGTCAGGGACTCCAGCGCGACGACCATCGCGAGCACGAGCGCCTCGTCCTCGTCGGGCTCGATCTCGATCCCGTAGGTGTCGCGGACGCGGAACCAGCGCTTGGAGACGCGAGCGACCGGGTCGCCGTCGCGCTCGATCTCGTACTCGTGGTCGACGATGTTGCCGTGGGCCTTGAGATCCGGCCCGTCCGCGAGATCGATCGCGAACCGGTCGCGGAACCCCACCAGCGCCTTGTGCACCGTCGCGACCGTCCGCCCGTCGCGCTCGATCGCGACCTTGTCGCGCACGCTGAGCTTGCGCTCCTGGATCGTCGCCACCTCGCGGCCGGACGGGTCCTCGAGCACGAAGGTGTCCCGGACCCGCATCGCCTTGCCGTTCACGCGATAGGCCCGCGCGCCGTGGCTGTCCTCGATCCAGAAGTCGTCACCGATCGACAGCAGTTTCTCCCGCATCCGCAACCGCCGTACCTCGACGTCGTCGTTCCGCCGTCCACGCAAGATCCCCATGGTCGCCTCGCCTCCTTGGCAGGGATCATCCGGCAGCGCGGCGCCGGGTGGTTCATCCGCCCCGGGTGAGGTTGCGCGGGTGGGCGGCGGAGACGATCGATCCGCCGGGTACAGCCGGCCAGCAAGGAGGCGCAGCATGTCCGACTCCGACCCCGCGCTGCCCGGCCCGGATCGCGGTCCCGTCCAGGCGACCGAGGTGTCCAGGCCGTCGCGGGGACGTTCGGCCGCCGTGGTGATCTGTGTGCTGCTGGCGGCGCTGCTGACCACGCCCGCCGCGATCGCGTACTGGGGACAGCGAACGCTGAACGACACCACCCGGTACGTCAACACGGTCGCTCCGCTGGTGAACTCGCCGGAGGTGCAGAACGCCATCGCCACCAAGGTCACCGACGCGATCGAGCAGCAGGTCGACATCGAGGCGCTGCTCAACGACGTGTTCTCCGGTGTCGTCACCGACCGGCCGCGATTGCAGCGACTGGTCGGGCCGCTGGCCGCGGCGATCAACAGCCTGGTCGACCGGCAGGTCCGGGAGTTCCTCGCCTCGGACGAGTTCGCCGATCTGTGGACCGCACTGAACACCAGGGCCCAGCAGTCGCTGCAACGCCTGCTGGCGGGTGATCAGTCCGGTGTGATCTCCCTGCGCAACGATCAGATCGTGTTCGACGTCACCGAAGTGATCGACCGGGTCAAGCAGCGTCTGGTCGACCGCGGACTGACGATCGTGCGCAACGTGCCGGTCCCGGACCTCGACCGGCAGATCGTGCTGATGGAAGGTTCCCAGCTGAGGCAGCTCAAGACGATCTACGCCTTCGCGAATCCCCTGGCCCAGTGGATGATCGTCGCGGTGGCGGGTCTCTTCCTGGTGGCCCTGGTGCTCGCGCTGCGGCGTCCGCGGCTGACGGTGATCATCGGGGCGGTGCTGGCGGCCAACGCGCTGCTGGTGGCGATGGCGCTGTCCGTCGGACGCCAGCTGTTCGTCGACGCACTCTCCGGTACGACGTTCGGCCCGGCGAGCGTGGTCTTCTACGACACACTGCTCGCCTATCTCGAGCGTGGCCGGCAGGTGTTCTTCTGGCTGGGCCTGATCCTGGTCGTGGTCGGCTGGTTCGCGGGGCCCAACCGGTACGGCACCGCGGTGCGCACCGGCGTGGCCGGCGCTCTGGAGCGGCTCGGCGCGGTGCTGGCCGACAGCCCGGTCGGCGACGTCGGCCGTTGGGTCGCGCCCAACGCCGCGTGGTTGCGGGTCGCCGTCGGACTGCTCGGCGTCGTCGTGCTGCTGTGGGGCAACGACGTCTCGCTGCCGCGCTTGTTCTGGTCGCTCGCGCTCGTGATCGGCCTGCTCGCGGTCCTGCAGGTGCTGGTCGGAGCGGGCCGGGCGATCCCCGGCACGCGACAGCGGACGCCGGCCCACGTCGTCCCGACCACCGCGGAATAGGCCGGCAGGTCCGATGAACCTCGCCTGGGCCGCCCTGGTCGTGATTCTCGCGACCGCCGTCACCGTCACCGCGATGCTGCTCGTCCGCCGGCGCGCGCCACAGGGCAGCTACTTCAGCGACGGCGACCGCGCCTCGGGGGTGTTCGGCGTACTGGCCACCGGTTTCTCGGTCCTGCTGGGTTTCATCATCTTTCTCTCGTTCACCTCCTACGACCAGTCGCGGGCCGGCGCCGAGTCCGAGGCGACGATCGTGCTGCAGCAGGTGCAGACCGCCCAGTTCCTGCCCGACGGATCGGCGACCGAGCTGACCGGCGAGCTGATGTGTTACGCCCGATCCGTGGCCGGGTCCGAGTGGGACGCCCTGGACGACGGCACGCTCGGCAACTCCGTCAACCCGTGGGGCGCCGAGCTGTACTTCACGATCTCCGCCGTCGACCCGCGGTCCGCGACCGAGCAGTCGGCGTACGACCGGTGGATGGAGCAGACGGCCCAGCGGGAGCAGGCGCGCATCGACCGCGTCCACGGCGCGGAGGGGATCATCCCGGCGCCCTTGTGGCTGGTGCTGGCGGTGATCTCGCTGGTGATCTTCGGGTACATGCTGTTCTTCGCCGACCCCGCCGAGGGCCGGGTGACACAAGGCGTCCTGATGGGAAGCGTGACGGTGGTGATCACGCTGCTGCTGTTCCTGCTCGTGTTCTTCGACCATCCGCACGGTGACGGAGTCGGCCGGCTGCAGCCGTCGGCGATGGAACGCACCGTCGGCCTGATCGACACCCAGCTCGAGGTGGCCGGGCTCGACGTGACGCCTCCCTGTGACGAGCATGGCAACCGACGCTGAGCAGCCGGCCGAATCCGGCCGCAACTGGCAGGAGGTGATCGTCACCGTCCTGCTGGTGGTCGCCGCGCTCGCGACGTCCTGGAGCAGCTACCAGGCCAATCGCTGGAACGGCGAACAGGCCAAGGCGGCCGGGCGGACGAACGCGATCAGGATCGAAGCCGCCCGGGCCCAGGGACTGGCGCAGAGCCAGAGCCAGATCGACGTCGCCACGTTCATCGCCTGGGCCGACGCGGACCGCCGCGGCGAGACCGAGCTCGCCCGCTTCTTCGCGGCCCGCTTCCGGCCGGAGTTCCGGACCGCGTTCACCGCGTGGACGGCGACCCGCCCGCTCACCGACCCGGCCGCTCCCCCGACACCGTTCGCGATGCCGCAGTACCAGCTGGCGTCGCGGCAGGAGGCCGCGCGGCTCGACGTCAGCGCCGAGACCGCGGCCGCCGAAGTACGCCGCGACATCCAGCGCGCCAGCAACTACGTGCTCACGATCGTCCTGTACGCCGTGGTGCTGTTCTTCGCCGGCATGAGCACCAAGATCGGCAGCCGCCGTCTGCGCTGGATCCTGACGGCGATGGGCTGTGTCGTGCTCGTCATCGCCCTCACCTGGATCGCCACGTTCCCGGTCAGCCTGGCGGTCTGAGCTCACGCGTCCGGAGACCGGTCAGTGGGCCGGTGGTACGCGCCTGATCCCCGGCTGCTCCGGTCGGGTCGCGCTCCGGGCGACCCCGGACAGCAGAGTGCCGATCGTGATCCCGAGGGCGAGGTTGATCAGCCCGGTGGCCACGCCCGGCCAGGTGCGTTCCGCCGCGATCGGTGCGAGCAGACCGACCAACGTGAGCAGGGCGACGACCCAGCGGAAGAACCGCAGCGGGTCGGGACTGAACATGATCAGCAGCTGCAGCAGGCCGGTCGCGAGCAGCGCGACGAGGGCGGCCACCGCGGCGTACGTCCAGGTGTCGGCGTCCCCCCAGCTGCCCTCGCTCTGGGGCGCGAGAACGGCGAGGTCGAAGACACCACGCGCGAGCAGGATTCCCACGATCGCGGCCAGCGCGGCGACGGCGGCGGTGGCCAGCCCGCCGGCCCAGAGCCGGCCCGCGTTGATCCGCGGTGCTGCATCGGCAGCGCTCGAGGGCGGTGGCAGAACCATGGCGGTCTCCTGTCCGGGCGACGTTGTCCGCAGCTTGCCCGTGGCACCGGCCCGGTCGCATCACCCGGTGGGGATGAGGCGGTCGCCGCCCCGGAGCCCGAGGCTGCAGTCGACGGACCGACCGATTCGAGGGAGCGCACGATGGCGACACTGACGGTGTGGAAGTTCGACGGCCCCACGGCAGCCGACGAAGCGGTCGGCACGCTGGAGATGCTGGCCAAGCAGGAACTGATCAAGGTGCACGACGCGGCGACGGTGTCGTGGGAACCGGGCAAGAAGAAGCCGAAGACGCGGCAGCTGCACAGTCTGACCGGCGCCGGGGCGATGGGCGGCATGTTCTGGGGCATGCTGTTCGGGCTGATCTTCTTCGTCCCGCTCCTGGGCGCGGCCGTCGGCGCCGCGGCCGGCGCGCTGGCCGGGTCGATGGGTGACGTCGGCATCGACGACGACTTCATCAAGTCGGCCCGGGACAAGATCACCCCCGGGACCTCGGCGTTGTTCCTGATGTCGAGCGACGCCGTCCAGGACAAGGTGATGGCCGCGTTCGGCGACCGCGGGCAGCGGCCCGAGCTGGTCCAGTCGAACCTGTCCGACGAGCAGGAGGCGGAGCTGCGCGAGATGCTCGCCCAGTAACCGGCCACCCGCCCGATCGCCTGCTGGGGAACGAGCATGACGTCGAGGGGCACGATCGCCTCGGGCCTCAGCGCCGTCCGGCGGTGGCTCGGCTCATTGCGCCCGGAGCGCCGGCACCTGCGGTACGACGCGGTCGCCGGCCTGCCGGGCGCGATCGGCAGTGTTCCGGACGGTATGGCGGCGGCCGTCCTGGCCGGCGTGAGCCCGGCCCACGGCCTGTACGCCGCCTTCGCCGGGCCGCTCGTCGGCGGCCTGACCAGCAGCACCCGCCTGATGGTGATCACCACGACGACGGCCGCGGCCCTCGCGGCCGGCTCGGCCGTGTCGACGGTCGAACCCGAGCAGCGGGCCGACGCGTTGATCGTGCTCACGCTGCTGGCCGGCGGTTTCATGGTTGTCGCGGGACTGCTCCGGCTGGGCCGCTACACCCGGTTCGTCTCCCACTCGGTGATGATCGGCTTCCTCACCGGCGTCGCGGTGAACATCCTGCTCGGTCAGCTCCCCGACCTCACCGGCGTCGACGCGCAAGGTCCGTTCGCACTGGCCAAGGCGCTCGACGTACTGCTGCACCCGTCGCTGGTCGACGTTCCGTCCCTGGCCGCCGGACTGGGCGCCCTCGCTCTGCTGGTCGCGCTGGCCAGAACCCGGCTGGCCATCGTCAGCGCGGTCGTCGCCCTCGTGGTGCCGACGGTGGTCGTCGTACTGGCCGACGCGGGCTCGGTCGCACGGGTCCGGGACGCCGGTGAGGTTCCCCAGGGCGTGCCGCTGCCGCACCTGCCCGACTTCGGCGTCCTGTCGTTCAACCTGGTGACCGGCGCCCTGGCGGTGGCGGCGATCGTGCTGGTCCAGGGCGCCGGAGTCGCGGAGGCGGCTCCGAACCAGGATGGAACCAGCTCGCGTCCCAACCGCGACTTCATCGCCCAGGGCGCCGGCAATCTGGCCTCCGGGTTGTTCCGCGGCATGCCCGTCGGCGGTTCGGTCGGGCAGACCTCGCTCAACATCGCGGCCGGCGCACGAACGCGCTGGGCGGCGATCCTGTCCGGCGTGTGGATGCTGGTCATCCTCGTGCTGTTCTCGGGCGTGGTCGGCCTGGTCGTGATGCCGACGCTCGCGGCGGTGCTGATCTTCGCTGCCGCCGGATCACTGCGGTTCGGCGAGCTGCGCACGATCATGCGCACCGGTCCGACCTCCTCGGTCGCGATCGTCACCACCTTCGCCGCGACGCTCTTCCTGCCGGTGGCGGCCGCCGTCGGCATCGGCGTGGCGCTGTCGCTGCTGCTGCAGCTGAACCAGGAGGCGATGGACCTGTCCGTCGTCGAGCTGCTGCCGCGCGACGACGGCCGGGTCGTCGAGCACGCGGCCCCGGCCACCCTGACCAGCCACCACGTGACCGTGCTCGACGTGTACGGCAGCCTGCTGTACGCCGGATCGCGCACGCTGGCGAACAAGCTGCCCGACCCGGCCGGGACCGAGGGGGCCGCGGTCGTCCTGCGCCTGCGCGGCCGGACCTCGCTGGGCGCCACCTTCTTCGTGGTCGTCGCCGGCTACGCGGACCGCCTCGCCGCGAACGGCGGACGGCTGTACCTGTCGGGCCTGGACCCCACGTTGACCGAACGGCTGCGCCGGACCGGCCGCGTCGACCTGTCGGGGCCGGTCCGCACCTTCGGTGCCACCCCGATCGTCGGCGAATCGACCCGCGCCGCGTACGACGCCGCGGTGACCTGGACCGTCGAGCGGACGAAGGACTGACGGTCATACCGCAGGGATGACGACATCGCGGCAGCCCGGCGCTGCGATGGTCGAAACGACCGAGGAGGCCCCCATGTCGCCGACGACGTACGAGATCCGCGTTGTCGGTCCAGTACCGGAGCAACTCCTGCCCGAGCTCGGAGAGGTCTCGATCACGGAGCTGGAGATGAGGACCGTACTGACCGGCCTGTTCATCGACCAGGCGGAACTGCACGGCTTCCTGCAGCGGCTGCGGGCCTTCGGTCTCGATCTCGTCGAGGTCCGGTCCGTGCCGACGCCCGACCATCTCGGCGACACCGGTGAGGTGGCGCCATGATCGCGCGGCAACCCGCCGGTACGGCGTACGAGTTCACCGTCGCCGGCCCGCTGGGCCCGTTGTTGCGGGCCGCGTTCCGGGGGCAGCGGATCGCCGCGATCGAGCCGTGCACGGTGTTGCGGGTGCAGCCGCCGGACGATCGCGACCTGGACCTGGTCGAACTGGTCGGTCTGTTCGAGTCCGCGGGGATGCTCGTCCAGGACCTCTACCGGTCGTCGGACCCGGAACGGCCGCGGCCGGAGCGGTGGGATGACGGCACCGGCCGGCGCTGAACGCCGGTCGACCCTCGCCGGGCGGCTGGCGCACGGCGTACGGCATCGGCGGTGGTACGAGTCGCTCGCCTCGGTCACGTTGTGGCTGGTGGCGACGGTGCTGGCCGTCCTGCTCGCGGACGCGATCGTGCCCGGCTTTCACGCCGACCTCCCGCTCGGGCCGCTCGGATTCGCCGTCGTGCTGGGCATCGCCGGCTTCGCACTGCAACCGTTGCTCGTCGCGGGCGCGGTCCGGCTCGGCTGGGCGGGCGTGCTGGTGCTGGCGCTGGCCGGTCAGGCGTCGATCGTGCTCGTCGCCGCGGCGGTGCTTCCCGGGGTGCGGGTCGACAGCTTCTGGTCCGCGTTCTTCGTCGCATGGATCGTCGGCGTGGTCGGCACCGCTGTCGGTTGGCTGAGCACCGCGGGCACCGACGAGGCCCTGGTGCAGCGGCTGGTCGCGGCCGGTCGTCGCCGGCCGGTGACGCTGGACGACGCGGAGATCGACGGCGTGGTGTTCGTCCAGGTGGACGGTGTGCCGTTCCCGGTGCTGCAGATGGCGGTCACCGCCGGGACCGTACCGACGCTGTCGCGCTGGATCCGCTCGGGCAGCCATCGGCTCGACGAGTGGACACCGAAGCTGCCCGCGACCACCCCGGCGAGTCAGCTGGGCATCCTGCACGGGGTGATCGACGGGATCCCCGCCTTCCGTTGGTACGACCGCGCCGGCGACCGGGTCCTGGTGGCGAACCGTCCGGCCGACGCCGCGCTGATCGAGGCGACCCTGACCACCGGACACGGGCTGCTCGTCGACGGCGGAGTGAGCATCGGCAACCTGTTCACCGGAGACGCGCCGCAGGCAGCTCTGACGATGAGCAGGCGGGCCGGGCGAGGTGAGGTCACCCGCCGGGCGGTCGCCCGGTTCGTCGCCGGCCCCAGCGGCCTGACCCGAGCACTGTCGCGTTCGGTCTCGGAGCTGCTGCGCGACCGCTTCCAGGCCCGTCGCGGCGTACGGCGCGACGTCCGCCCGCGATGCCACCGGTCCTGGTCGACGGCCGCCCTGCGCGCGGTGACCAACGGCGCGCTGCGGGACGTGAACACCGCACTCGTCGCGCATCACATGCTGCGCGGCACGCGATCCATCTACGTCGACTACGTGGACTACGACGAGGTCGCGCACCACGCCGGGATCCTGCGGGCCGAGAGCCTGGAAGCGCTGGAGTCGGTCGACCGGGTGCTGCACCAGCTCGAACTGATCGCGTCCGTGGCGCCACGCCGGTACCGCTTCGTGATCCTGTCCGACCACGGGCAGGCGCAGGGAACGACGTTCGCCGACCGGTACGGCGAGGAGCTCGCCGTCGTCGTGTCGCGGTTGGCCGCCGCGGACGTCGCCGTGTCGTCCGCGGCGGTCGAGGGGTGGGGCCGGACCCGCATCCTGGTGGACGAGTTGGCCACCGGCAGCGGCGTCAGTGGCCGGACGATGCGCAACGCCGCCGAGGCGATGCGGCGGCGTGGCCCGGAGGACGCCGACGCCGTCGAGACGGGCGACGGCCACCGGTCGGGCAAGGCCGCCGGCGACGAGGAGTTCCACGTGTTCGGCTCGGGCAATCTCGGCCTCGTCTACGTTCGCGGTGAGCCCCGGCGCCTGACCCTCCGTGAGCTCGACGACCGGTATCCCGCCCTGGTGGCGGGACTGGCCGCGCATCCGGGCATCGGATTCGTGGTCGTCACCGACGAGATCGCCGGGCCGGTCGCACTCGGATCCGCCGGAACCCACCGGCTCGACAACGGCCAGGTGGAAGGCGTCGACCCGTTGACGCCCTTCGGCCCGAACGCGGCGGCTTTCGTCCGTCGCGCGGCACTGCGTCCGGAGGCTCCCGACATCTACGTCAACAGCCTGATCGAACCGGGCACCGAGGAGGTGGCCGCCTTCGAGGACCTGGTCGGCTGCCACGGTGGGCTCGGTGGCTGGCAGGACCGTGCGTTCGTCCTCGTCCCCGTGGACGTGCCGTTTCCCGCCGAGCGGGTGATCGGCGCCGACGCCTTGCACGTCGCGCTGACCGGCGTACTGGAGTACTGCGGGCACCGCGCGAATCTGCCACGGGCCGCGCCGTCGGCCGCGGCCACGGGAAGTTGAGGGGTGGCGATGGTCGCGCCGGCGAACCAGGAACTGCCGCGCCGGGTACGGCGACGGCTGATGGTCACAGTGCTCGTGCGCGCCGCCGTCACGGCCGGCGGTCTCGGGATCCTCTACTACAACCTGCCGCTGGGTGCGCCGTGGAGCGGGCGAACGGCTGCCGCGTTCGCCGTCGGATGTGCGGCCGTGATCGTCTTGATCGCCTGGCAGGCGCGGGCGATCGCCACGGCTGACCATCCCCGGGTCCGCGCGGTCGAGGCCCTGGCCACCACACTCGCCTACTTCCTGTTCCTCTTCGCCGCCGCCTACTTCCTGATCGCGAACAGCCGGCCGGAGTCGTTCTCCGAGCCGCTGTCCCGCACGGGCGCGCTCTACCTGACCGTCACCGTCTTCACGTCGGTGGGGTTCGGTGACATCGTGCCGCGCACCGACGGCACGCGGACGGTGGTGATGGTGCAGATGCTCGGCAGCCTGGCACTGCTCGGCGCGGGAGCACGGGTGCTGCTGTCGGCGGTTCAGCGCGGTCTGCGCACCCCCGGTGGCCGGGACGGCTGAGCCGTCTCATTCGCTCCGGATGAGGTGGTCGCCCGCTCCCCCGCCTAGCGTCGGGAGGCGAAGGACGTGAACAGCGGACCCGACCGCGGGAGGACGAGCGATGACCGAGGACGCCGGCACCACGAGCACAGTGGATCTCGACCAACTGGGGCCGATCGACTATCTGGTCGTCGAGTTTCCCGGCGATCGGACGACCGGGGAGGGCCTGCCGCTGCTGGTCGATCTCGTCGACCGGGGCATCATCCGGATCCTCGATCTCGTCCTGGTCCACAAGGACACCGACGGGACCGTCGCCATGCTGGAGCTCGCCGACCTGGACGGCGACGGCGACCTCGACCTCGCCGTCTTCGAGGGAGCGTCGTCCGGGCTGCTCGACGCCGACGACATCGCGACCGCCGCCGAGGTGCTCGAGCCCGGCAGCGCGGCCGGAATCCTGGTGTACGAGAACGTGTGGGCGGCTCCGTTCGCCGCCGCGCTGAGGCGCGCGGGCGCGCGGCTCGTGGCGACCGGGCGCATTCCGTTCGAGGCGGTGCTGGAAGCCGTCGACGCCGCCGAGGCGAAAAACGGCGCGACCATCTAACCGCAGCCGGCAGGCGCGGATCACAGACAAGGAGCACCACGATGCCACGTCTTCTTCGCGGAATGGCGCGGACCGCGGCGATCGCCGGAACCGCGACCGCCGTGTCCAACCGGGTTTCCCGCCGGCAGGCCGGCCGCTGGGCTCAGCAGGAACAGGCCCAGGCCTACCAGCAGCAGCAGGCGGCGGCGCCACCGCCGCCTCCGGCTCCAGCCCCTGCGGCCGCCCCGGCTTCGGGCGGAAGTATGGAGGACAAGCTCGCTCTGCTGCAGCAGCTCGGCCAGCTGAAGGAGCAGGGCGTCCTGACCGAGGCCGAGTTCCAGGAGCAGAAGACCCGGATCCTGTCGACCTGACCAGGGTCACCCGTTGAGCAGGCCCAGAGCGCGAGCCCGGTGGACGGCCTGCCGACGGCTGGTGACCCCGAGTTTCTTGTAGATCCGCTTGAGGTGTCCCTTCACGGTGTTCACCGAGACGAACAGCTCCGCGGCGATCTCCCCGTTGGTCATCATCGTGGGCAGGTAGCGCAGGACGCTCAGCTCCCGGTCGGTCAGTTCCTCGGCCGGCCCATCGACCGGGATCCCGCCCGTCGTACCCAGATCCGCGAGCAGCTCGTCCACGAACCAGCGGACGCCGGGGTCGATCCGCTCCAGCCGGATCAGCAGGCGCGGCAGCCGCTCGGTGCCGATGACCAGGAACGGCCGCCTCACGCCCTCCTGCCGCGCGGCGTACACCGCATGGCCGAGCGCCGCGAGAGCTCGGTTGTCCTCCCGCAAGTGGTCAGCCACCAGCGTGGTCAGCAACCAGACCTCGACGGCGGCACCGCGGTCGTCGAGCCGGTCGCGCAGCGGTGAAAGGATCTTGTCGGCGCCGTGCGGGTCACCGGCGGCCAGCAACGCCTGAGCGAGGCAGGCGTGCTCACGCGCGAGCTGCGGCTCACCGTCGGCCCACTGGCCGACCTTGGCGATCGCGGCGTCCGGATCACCCGCGGCGAGCTCGATCTCGGCCTCGGTGATCGCCTGCCATCGTTCGAGAAAGGTCGTAGGCCGCCACGAACCGGCGTCGCGCCGCAGGCCTTCCAGTTGCTCGCGAGCGATCTCCACCCTGCCGAGGGAAGCGTCCAGCCCGGCCTGGGCCAGTCCCAGCGCATAGCGTGGCGCGAGGTCGAACACCGCGGCTTCCTTGCCCTGGGCAAGCAGTCGCGACGCCGCGGCGACGTTGTTCCACTGCAGATGGACGGTCGCGAGCGCGAGATACGCGGTGGCCGCCTGGGTGAGCGGCTCCCAGCCGCGGGTGTCGACGAGCTCGACCGCCTTGGCGGCGTACCCGAACCCCTGCCGCAGTCTTCCCGAGACCGCGGCGGCCAGGCCCAGGTGCGACATCACGTTGATCCGCGACGCGTCCAGCCGGGTGGCGGTGGCGACGTCGAGCCCTTCCAGCAGACGCGCCTCGGCCTCCTCGACGTGGCCGGACCACAGCAGCCCGGTGCCCAGGGTGCTCAAGGCGACGGCGCGGTACTGCTCGGCGGCCGGCAACCAGGCCCCTTGCCCGGACACCTCGTCCAGCGCCTGCTCGGACGCTGCGATCAACGCGTCGACGTCGCCCTCCGACCGCGCCAGGGCTGTCGAGAGCAGCTGGGTCGCGATGGAGGTGCCGATCCTCGACTCCGGGTCGGTGGCGGCCAGCTGCGCCCGGGCCAGCTCGAGATGTGTCCGCATGTCCGGCAGGCGGCCGGCGTACATCCGCAGCGCCGCGGCGGACAGGGCGAGCTCCGCTCCGTCGCCGAGCATCTCCGCGGGAATGCGGGACAGCGCGGCGACGACCGCCGCGCGTTCGGCCGAAACCATCAGCGGCGCGGCCTGGGTGACGAACAGCCGGCCGAGCAACCGCCAATCGGCCGCTTCCGCGGCGTGCCGCAACGCGTCGACCGACTGCCCTTTCGCAGCGAACCAGAGCGCAGCCCGTCGCTGCAGCTCGGGCACGGCCTCGGGCTCGTCGACCGTCAGCCGATGGCGCAACATCTCCCGCAGCAGCGGGTGGTACCGGAACCACTGCCGGTCCGCGCCGAGACCGGTCACGAACGCGTTCGATCGTTCGAGCTCCTCCAGGTAGCGCTGACCGCGGGGGTCGTCGGTCAGTACCTGGGCCAAGTCGCCGCACACCCGCTCCACGACGGAGGTCCGCAGCAGGAAGCGCCGGAGCTCGGGCGGCCGGCTCGCGAAGACCTCTTCGGCCAGGTAGCCGCTCACTGCCTGGTCGTCTCCGGCGAAGTCCGCGGGCGTCCGGCCGGGTCCCTCGCCGTTGAGGAAGTAGGCCGCCAGGCGCAGCCCGACCGGCCATCCTTCGGTGCGCTCCACCAGCAGCCGGGCGCCGTCCGGATCGACCTCGACTCCTTCCGCGGCCAGCAGGGTGACCGCCTCGGAGACGCCGAACGCGAGGTCCTCCGACCCGATCTCGGCCAACTCCCCCGCGATCCTCAGCCGATGCAGCGGCAGGGCCGGATCCGCCCTGGTCAGCAGCACGAGCCGTAACGCCGGGGGCGCGTGCCGCAGCATCTCGGACAGGCGGGCGAGCACCGCCGGTTCGCCGACGAACTGGAAGTCGTCGAGCACCAGTACGACCGGCCGCCCAAGCCGGCCGAGCCCACCGACGAGCCGCCGGAAGTTGTCGTCCTCACGACCCAGCCCCGGCTCGAAGCCGGCCAGCGGGTGGCCACGGGGAACCGGGACCGCACCGCGGATCGCCGCGACGAAGTACGACCAGAACGTCTGCGGCTCGTTGTCACTTTCGCCGAGCGACAGCCACGCGACCGGCCCGGCGGCGGGTCCCGACGCGGCCCAGGCCGCCGTTGCGGAGGTCTTGCCCCAGCCGGCTCCCGCGTTCACCACGGTCAGCGGCTTGCGGGCGCCGTCGTCCAGCAGCTGCTCGATCCGCCGGCGCCGCACGTACGTCGAGGCGACCCGTGGTCGTGCGAGCTTCGTGGTCAGCAGACCGAAACCCGCCGTGGCTGCCCGCGACAAATCCTCAGCTGGTGTCATCTCCTCGCCCCTGTCGCCCCGCGCTCCCCCGCGACCGGCTTGATTTCGGCTCATGCTACGGGTGACCAGCGGTCCCGCCATCCCCCGAGACCGGCGTGCCGCATCCCGGCAACCACCCACAGTGGGTGATGCCGCCGAGCCTGTCGTCGCGTATCCGTAGGACCTGGGGTGGGCGACGAAGGGGCTTGGGGGATGACAGCAACGGAGCGGCCGACCGCGGGTACCGGCCCGGAGTCCGACGATCCCGTCCTCGCCATGCGGTTCGCCATCCCCAGCCCACCAAGGCTGTACGTCGAACGGCCACGACTCGTCGAACGTTTGAACCTCGGCGCCGAGCTGCCACTGACGCTGGTCAGCGCTCCGGCCGGCAGCGGCAAGACCGCCTTGGTCGCTGCGTGGGCGGCGCAGCGCCAAGCCGCCGGACACCGCACCGCCTGGGTCACCTTCGAGGAGCAGGACGTGCCGGCCACCGTGTTCTGGCCGCACGTCCACGAGGCACTCCGCCGTCAAGGACTGGATGTCGCGGCGGCGTACCACCACACCGCCGGCGGGCGCTCGCGCATGCTCACCGATCTCGCCACCGTACTGGCCCGGCAGACCGAGCCGGTGACCCTCCTGCTGGACGGCTACGAGATCGCCACGGCGGAGGAGTCGAGCGCCGTCGACTTCCTGCTGCGGCACAGCGATCAGCGTCTTCGGGTCGTGATCCTGACGCGCGTCGATCCGGTGCTGCCGCTGCACCGCTACCGGCTGGCCGAGATCGTCACCGAGCTCCGGATGGCGGAGCTGGCCTTCACCGTGAGCGAGACGTCGGATCTGGTGGAGCTCTTCGCGATCGGCCTGAGCGACGACTCGATCGAGGTCCTGACCCGGCGTACCCAGGGATGGGCTGCCGGTCTGCGCTTCGCCGCCATGTACCTGGCCCGGCAGGACGATCCCGACGCGGCCGTGGCCCGACTGGCCGGCGACAGCGGCAACATCGCCGAGTACCTGATGGCCGAGGTCCTTCAGACGCAGTCGTCCGAGGTCCGGTCGCTGTTGCTGTCCACCAGTGTCGTGGACGTTCTCCAGCCGGGGCTGATCGAGGAGCTCGGCGGACGGTCGGCCGGGCGCACCCTCGCCTCGTTGGCCGGCGCCAACGTGCTGGTCGAGCCGCTGCCGGACCGGCCGGGCTGGTTCCGCTACCACCCGTTGCTTCGCGATCTGCTGCGCGCCGAACTGGCGCACACCTCGCCGTCGCGCCAACGGCGGCTCTACAAGAAGGCGGCGGACTGGTACGCCGAGCACGGCTTCCTCGGCTCCGCCGTCGCGCTCGCCGCCACGGTGGGAGCGTGGAGCGACGTCTCGGCGTACGTCGTGAACGATCTGTCGATCGGCGACGTCCTGCTCGGCCAGGACACCAGCGGGCTCGACCAGGACCTGCGGAGGATCCCGGGCGACCTCGACGATCCGCGGGCCTGCGTCGTCCGGGCCGCGCTGGCCCTGGTCGACTGCGACACGGACCGGTGCGCCGAGGAACTGGGGCTGGCCGATGTGCCGGACCACGACCCGCTGGTCGGAATGTCGGTGGGCATCGTCCGGACCGTGCGATCGGGTCTGCTGGACGACCCACGAACCGTCCAGCTCGCCGACCTGACCCAGCACGAACTGACTTTGCTCGAGCGGGACAAGGTCAGAGCACATCCCGAGCTCACCGCGCTGCTGCAGGCCACCAAGGCCCGAGCGCTGCTGTACGACGGCGAACTCGCGCAGGCCAGAGCCGTCCTGGTCGCGGCAGCACGCGCGGAGGTACCGGGCTACGAGGCGCTGACGATCGCGTTCCTCGGCTATCTCGCCCTGATCGACTCCTTCCAGGGCGATTTGCGGTGCGCGTGCGAGTGGGCATCGCGGTCGGTGGCCCTGGCCGAACGGACCGGCATGTTCGCCGGCGGTCACCCACCGGCGGCCGAGATCGCCTTGGCCCGGGTGGCCGTCGAACGTCAGGACCTGCGGGCGGGCCGTGAGCACGTCCGCGCGGCGATCGACGCGTACGACGAATGCGACGAACCTGTCCTGCAAGCGTTGTCGGCCGTCGTACAGGCACGCCTGCTGCGCTCGGGTGGAGACCTCGACCAGGCGATCGAGCTGCTGCTGGGAGCCGCTGATCAGCCGAACGTCAGAGCCGGGTGGCCCGCCGAGCCGCTGCAGGTGGAAGCGGCCATGCTGAAAGTCGTTCAGGGCAAGCCCGACGAGGCAATCGACCTGATCGAGCGCGTGAGGCCCTCCGACGACACCGCCGGCTCGCTGGTGCTCGGGCACGCGCACCTGCAGCAGCAGAACTGGGACGGCGTCGCGGAGGCCGCGACCGTCGTCCTGGCCCGAGACCACGGCGTACCGCTCCAGACCAGGGTGGGCGCACGGCTGCTCGACGTCGCACACAAGCTGTACGCCGGACAGCCGGGACCGGCGAGAACCGCGCTCGACCACGCGCTGAGCCTGGCCGAACCGGAGGGGATGCGCCGCCCGTTCCGGGAGGCCCCCATCACCGTCCGGCACCTGCTGGAGACCGATTCGCGGCTGGCCGGCCGGAACGCCTGGCTCGGATCCGTCCTCGGTCCGCGCCACCAGGCGCTCGTCCCCCGCGCCCCGGTTCACGCGGGCGAGCCGTACATCGAACCGCTCACGGCCAAGGAGACCGAGGTTCTCGGTCACCTGTCCGACCTGCTGACCACCGAGGAGATCGCGCTGGCGATGTTCGTCTCGGTGAACACCGTGCGCACCCACATCCGCAACATCCTGCGCAAGCTCGCCGTCTCGCGCCGCAACGAGGCGATCCGCCGGGCCCGCGAACTCAGCCTGATCCCGAACTGAGCCCGGCCTGGCTCGTCCACCGGGGATGAGGACGGGACCGCACGAGCTGATCAGGCTGGTGGCATTCGTCCGACGCGACGCAGCGGTGCGGTCACGGAGGGGCCCGTGGGAGAGTGGATGTTGCCCGTCGTCGCCGTGCTGCTGATCGGCCACGGCGCCGTCTCGGCGCGGCTCGCGACAACCGTGATCACCCAGGCCATGGTGTTCGTCGCCCTGGGGCTGCTGATCGGCAACCGGGCCCTCGACGTGGTCGACCTCGAGGCGGCCAACCAGTTCGTCCGGCATTTGGCGGAAGCCACCCTGGCCCTCGTCCTGTTCACCGACGCGGTCCGCATCGACCTGGGCAGGCTTCGGCGCGAGGCTCTCGTTCCGGCCCGGCTGCTCGGGGCCGGGCTGCCACTGACCATCGTGGCTGGTACGGCGGCCGGCCTGGCGCTGCTTCCGGACCTGACGTTCTGGACGGCGGCCGCGCTGGCCATCGTGCTGGCCCCGACGGACGCCGCGCTGGGGCTCCCGGTCGTCAGCAACCCGCGGCTTCCGTCCCGGATCCGGCAGGGTCTCAACGTCGAAAGTGGCCTGAACGACGGCGTCTGCGTCCCGCTGCTGATCATCTGCCTGACGATCGCCGAAGCCGAGGAGGGCGCCGCGCACATCGAACCGGTCCGGGTGATCCTGGAGGAGATCGGCTTCGGCGCTCTCGGGGGTGTCGTCGCCGGGGTTGCCGGAGCCTTCGCCGTGCGAAGCTTCGCCGCCCGCGGCTGGATGACGCCGACCTGGCAACAGATCACCGCGATCGCCACGCCGCTGCTCGCCTACACGACAGCGAGCGCCGTGGGCGGCAGCGGGTTCATCGCCGCGTTCGTCGCCGGCATCACGTACGGCGTGGTCGCGGGAGCCACCGCCGAGCCCACGACCGCGCTGGCCGAGCAGTCCGGCACGCTGTTCAATGCCGTCACCTTCCTGCTGTTCGGCGCGGTGCTGCTCGGGCCGGCCATCGGCAAGCTGGACTGGCGGATCGCGCTCTACGTGCTGCTCAGTCTGACCGTCGTACGGATGCTTCCGGTGGCGCTGGCGATGACCGGCACCGGCCTGCGGACGGTGACCGTCGGCTTCCTCGGCTGGTTCGGACCGCGCGGCCTCGCCTCGATCGTGTTCGTGCTGCTCCTGGTGGAGCAGACCGATCTCCCCGAGCGTCCACTGATGCTCACGGTGGTCACCTGGACGGTGGCGCTGTCGGTGCTCGCGCACGGCCTGACGGCTCTGCCCGGCGCCGACCGCTACGCCGACTGGTACACCGCGCGCACCGAGAACCACCCGTCGATGCCAGAGACCGCACCGGCGGCCAGCCAACGCACCACGACCAAGGAGCCAAGACAGTGACTCAAGGAGCAGCAGCATCGCACTACGACGCCGCCGGCGAGCAGCACGAGGTCAGCAGCTGGGCGGTCGGATTCATCCTGTTCGCCGGTGTCATGATGATCATGGCCGGAACCTTCCAGGTCTTCGCCGGCCTGGTGGCCCTGTTCGAGAACGAGTTCTTCGTTGCCACCCGCAACTACGTCTTCCAGTTCGACGCCACCGCGTGGGGCTGGATCCACCTGCTCGGTGGCGTCGTGGTGGCGGCGGCCGGACTCGCGGTGATCGCGGGCCAGACCTGGGCCCGGGTGGTCGGCATCGTCCTGGCGGGCCTGAGCGCCCTGGCCAACTTCGCGTTCATCCCGTACTACCCGTTCTGGGCGCTGACCGTGATCGCCATCGACATCTTCGTGATCTGGGCGCTGGCGGCGCACGGTCGCGACGTCACCGCCTGACCCGTCCGGCCAACGGCCCGCTCCGGTTCTTCGGAGCGGGCCGTTGGGGTGCTGGATCACGAGCAGCGCCGACCGGTCACGGGCGTCTCTGCGCGCTCAGCGCGGCCTCCACGGTCGGATACAGGTGCGTGAGCCGTTCGTCGCCGCCGGCACGTCGCAGCACATCGCGGACCTGGCCGATGTCACGGGCCAGCAGCAACCGCGTCCCGTTCGTCTCGAGGTCGCGCGCCAGCTCGACCAGCATCTGCGCGGCCGTGACGTCGACGAACGGGACCGTCTCGGCATCCAGCACGACCGCCCGGTACTCCCCCGCCGAGACCAGCGAGCGAATCCGGTCGCGCACGTGGTCGGCGTTCGCGAAGAACAGACCGGACTCCACCCGGACGACCAGCACGCCCGGCTCGGTGACGGTGTCCGGGTGGCGGTCGCGGTCGACCCACACCCGAGCGCTGTCGCCGGCATGCCCGAGCACCGCCACGTTAGGCCGGGAGGCGCGGTACAGCAGGAGCAGCATCGACACCCCGATCCCGATGAACAACCCCGGCAGGGTGTCGAACAGCAGCACGCCCAGCAGCGCGGCGATCGCCGCACCGAAGTCGATCCGCGCCGCGGCTCCGTAGATCGTGGCCAGACGCCCGGTCCACAGCCGGTACAGCCTGGCCAGCGCCGGGAAGTCCACCAGCTCGATCACGGCGGCGATCACGACAGCGGCCAGCGTCGCCTCCGGAAGCTGCTCGAACAGCCCGGTCAGGAACAGCAGCGTGACGACGGTGAGACCGGCCACGACCAGGCCGGAGATCTGCGACCGCGCTCCGGCCGCGCCGTTGACGGCGGTCTTGGACAGGCTGCCGTTGACGACCATGCCCGAGGACAGTCCGGCGCCCAGGTTCGCCGCACCGAGTCCGAGTAGCTCCCGGTTCGGGTCGACGTCGTAGCCCGCCTTGGTCGCGTAGGTCTTGGCGGCGCCGAGACCTTCGGCGAAGCCCACCAGCGCGACCCCGAACGCACCGCCGGCGAGCGCCAGGTAGTCGGCCGCGGAAACATCCGGTACGCCGTACGACGGAAGGCCGCCCTTGATCTGCCCGACCACGGCGACCCCGTGATCCTCCAGGCCGAACACGACCACCGCGAGCACTCCGAGGACGACGGCGAACAGCGAGGCCGGCAGCAGCGGGACGTACCGCTTCAGGCCCAGCACCACCAGCAGCGACACCAGGCCGACCCCGAGCGTCCAGCCGTTCGTGGCGCCCAGCTCGGTGACCAGGTCCCAGATCTTCTCGAAGAAATCGCCCTCCCCCTTCGGCACCCCGAACAGGCTCGGCAATTGACCGGCGATGATGGTCAGCGCCAGGCCGACGATGAAGCCCTTGAGCACCGGCTCGGAGATGAACGACGCCAGGAAGCCCAGTTTCAGCAGCCCGGCGACGATCGCGATCACGCCGACCACGATCGCCAGCGCAGCGGTGGCCGCGACGTAGCCGTCGCCGCTGACCCCGATCACCGCGGCGACCACACCGGCCGACAGCGCCGCGGTCGCCGACATCGGGCCGACCACCAATTGCCGGGAGCTGCCGAGTACGGCGTACAGGAGCAGGGCGGCCGGTGCGGCGTACAGACCGACCACGGGTGGCGCGCCCGCGATCGACGCGTACGCCAGGGATTCGGGGACGAGCACGGCCCAGACCGTGAGACCGGCCAGGACGTCGCCCCGCAACCACTTGCGCTGGTACCCACGCAGCGACGGGAACACTGTCGGCGCCGTCATAGCGGTGTCCTCTCGGAGACGATCGAGCCGGATCATCAGCCTGTCCGACCGGCCCGGCCGGATCGTCACCCCCGTGGGATGAGCCAGGCGAGCGTGGACCGAGGTCATCCGGCAGGGGTGAGCACGGGGCCCGCGATCGCGGGTGACAGTGGACCGGTCACCCGCGACGCAAAGGAGCCTGCCATGGCGGAGAAGCCCAACATCCTCGTGATCTGGGGCGACGACATCGGGATCACCAACCTCAGTTGCTACAGCGACGGCCTGATGGGCTACCGCACGCCGAACATCGACCGGATCGCGGCCGAGGGGATGCGCTTCACCGACTCCTACGGCGAGCAGTCCTGTACGGCGGGACGCGCGTCGTTCATCACCGGGCAGAGCGGCTTCCGGACCGGCCTGACCAAGGTCGGCATGCCGGGCTCCCCGGTGGGACTGCAGCACGAGGACCCGACCATCGCCGAGTTGCTCAAGAACCACGGCTACGCGACCGGTCAGTTCGGCAAGAACCACCTGGGCGACCGCAACGAGTTCCTGCCCACGGCGCACGGTTTCGACGAGTTCTTCGGCAACCTCTACCACCTCAACGCCGAGGAGGAGCCGGAACTCCCGGACTACCCGGACGCCGAGCGGTTCCCCGAGTTCCGCTCCCGCTTCGGTCCGCGCGGTGTCCTGCACACCTGGGCGACCGACACCGACGACGACAGCGAGGACCCCCGCTGGGGACGGGTGGGCCGCCAGCGGATCGAGGACACCGGGCCGCTGACCCAGAAGCGGATGGAGACCTGCGACGACGAGTTCGTGGCGGCGGCCAAGGACTTCATCACCCGCCGGCACGAGGCCGACGAGCCGTTCTTCTGCTGGGTCAACACGACCCACATGCACTTCCGGACCCACACCAAGCCGGAAAGCCTCGGGCAGGCCGGGCCGTGGCAGTCGCCGTACCACGACACGATGATCGACCACGACCGCAACGTGGGCGAGCTGCTCGACCTGCTGGACGAGCTGGGCATCGCCGACAACACGTTCGTGATGTACAGCACCGACAACGGGCCGCACATGAACTCCTGGCCCGACGGCGCGATGACCCCCTTCCGGGCCGAGAAGAACACCAACTGGGAGGGCGCGTTCCGGATCCCGATGATGGTCCGCTGGCCCGGCCGGATCCCGGCCGGCGTGGTCTCCAACGAGCTGGTGCAGCACCACGACTGGCTGCCGACGTTCCTGGCCATGGCCGGTGAGCCGGACGTCGTCGACAAACTGCAGCAGGGACACGAGGCGGCCGGCAAGCTGTTCCGGGTCCACATCGACGGCTACAACCTGCTGCCCTACCTGACCGGTGCGGAGGAGAAGAGCCCGCGCAAGGGCTTCATCTACTTCAGCGACGACGGCGACCTGGTCGCGTTGCGGTACGAGCACTGGAAGCTGGTGTTCATGGAGCAGCGGCTGCCGGGCACGCTCGGAGTCTGGGCCGAACCGTTCGTGACGCTGCGCATCCCGAAGCTCTACAACCTGCGCACCGACCCGTTCGAACGGGCCGACATCACGTCGAACACCTACTACGACTGGCTGATCGACCGCGCGTACCTGGTGATCGCGGCCCAGGCGATCGTGGTTCCGTTCCTGGCCACCTTCAAGGACTTCCCACCTCGCCAGCGCGCCGCCAGCTTCACCATCGACCAAGCGCTGGAGAAGATGGAACTCGCTGCGACGGCGGGCGCGCACTGACGTGGACCCGACGATGACAACCGACGGCACTCTCGCGTCCTGGCGCGACACCGCGACCAGGACGGCGATCGTGGAGTTCGTCGAGTCCGCGACCGGTCCGGGCGGTCTGCCGCCCGAGGACCGGGTCGCGGTGTTCGACAACGACGGCACGCTGTGGTGCGAGAAGCCGATGCCGATCCAGGCCGACTTCCTGCTCCGCCGGATCGGGGAGATGGCGCAGGCCGACCCTTCCCTGACCAGTCGCCAGCCCTGGAAGGCTGTCGCGGCCAAGGACTACGGCTGGCTCAACCAGGCGATCGTCAAGCACTACGAGGGCGACGACACCGACCTGAAGGTGATGGCGGCCGGGCTGCTCGGCGCGTACGCGAACATCACCATCGAGCAGTTCGACGCGATCGCCTCGGAGTTCCTGGCCACCGCCCGGCACCCGTCCCTCAACCGGCCGTACGCCGCGTGCGTCTACCAGCCCATGGTGGAGCTCCTCGACTACCTGGCCGCGAACGGCTTCACCTGCTACATCGCGACCGGCGGCGGGCGCGACTTCCTCCGGGTCGTCAGCCAGGAGCTCTACGGGATCCCGCCGGACCGCGTGATCGGCAGCTCGGTCGACCTCGAGTACCGCGAGGACGGCGACACCGGGCAGCTGATGCGCACCGCGGCGCTGGACGTCTTCGACGACGGACCAGCCAAGCCGGTGCGGATCTGGAGCCGCACCGGCCGACGCCCGGTCGTTGCCGGTGGCAACGCCAATGGCGACCTCCAGATGCTGCAGTTCGCCGGGACCGCCGACCGACCCGGCCTGCGCCTGCTGGTCCTGCACGACGACGCCGAGCGGGAGTTCGACTACACCCGCGGCGCCGACCAGGTCCTCGACCGCGCGAAGACCCGCGGCTGGACGGTGGTCAGCATGAAGGACGACTGGACGGTGGTGTTCGGATGACGACGCGGGCGACGACCGGTTCACGACGCGCCGCCGACGCGCCGTACGACGCGATGACGTGGATCGCGGCCGGGACCTTCCGGATGGGCTCCGACGACCACTACCCGGAGGAGCGACCCGCCCATCAGGTCACCGTCGACGGGTTCTGGATCGACCAGCACCCGGTGACCAACCGTCAGTTCGCCAGGTTCGTGCAGAAGACCCGTCACGTCACGGTCGCCGAGCGGGTGCCGGACGCCGCCGACTATCCCGGCGCGAAGCTGGAGCTGCTCGTCCCCGCCTCCACGGTGTTCGTCAAGCAGGACCACCCGGTCGACCTGCGCGATCCGTACAACTGGTGGACGTACATCCCGGGTGCTGACTGGCAGCACCCGCAAGGACCCGGGAGCTCGATCAAGAACCGTCCCGACGACCCTGTGGTGCACGTCGCCTGGGAGGACGTCACGGCGTACGCGGACTGGATCGGCAAACGGATCCCCACCGAGGCCGAGTGGGAGTTCGCGGCCCGCGGTGGGCTGGACGGCGCGACGTACGCGTGGGGCGAGGAGTTCGCGCCCGACGGCCGGCACCTGGCCAACACCTGGCAGGGCGAGTTCCCGTTGGACAACACCCGCGCCGACGGGTACGAGGGAACCTCCCCGATCGCCACCTATCCACCCAACGGGTACGGCCTGTACGACATGATCGGCAACGTCTGGGAGTGGACCAGCGACTGGTACGCCGCGCACACGGAGACAGCGCACGCCTGTTGCACCGTCACCAACCCCCGCGGCGCCGACCAGGACAGCAGCTACGACCCACGGCAGCCGGTCCGGATCCCCCGGCGGGTGACCAAGGGCGGCTCGCACCTGTGTGCGCCGAACTACTGCCGCCGGTACCGGCCGGCGGCCCGGATGGCGCAGCCGATCGACACGTCCACCTCGCACCTCGGCTTCCGCTGCGTCGCCTGACCGGCCCTCATCCCCGCAGGGTGAGGCAGCCCGCGAACGATCGAGGACACCATCCAGGTGCGGCCCGCGGCCGGTCCCGGCCGGCGGACGCACCGAGAGGAGATGCCGAAGATGGCTGCGAATCAACGTGGAATGGCGCTGGCGGGCTTCGTCGCGTTCGCGGGTGCGATGCTCATGGTGACCGGGCTGATCAACGTCTTCCAGGGCCTGGTCGCTCTGGTCGCCGACGACCGGCTGGTGATGACGCCGGACGACCTGGTCGTCGTGGACGTGACCGCCTGGGGCTGGGTCCTGATCGTGTCCGGGCTGCTGCTGATGGCTGTCGGCGGCGGCGTGCTCTCGGCCGTGTCCTGGGCCAGGTTCGCCGCGATCGTGGTCGTCGGTCTGCACGCGGTCACTCAGGTCGCGTGGCTCGGTGCCTACCCGATCTGGTCGTTGCTGATGATCGCGCTCGACACCGTCGTACTGTTCGCGCTGATCGCGCGGTGGTCCGACGTCCGGGACCGGCTCGGCGGAGTCGGCGACGCGCCGTGGCACGTCGCGGAGGGCACCGACTACACGGTGGCCTCCGCCCGACGCATCCCCCCGATGGGCTGATGATGGCCAGGCGACAGGCGGCCGGGTGGCTGACGATCGCGACGGCCGCGGCCGCCATCGCCGGCGGCTGCGCGACGACATCCTCCGCCCCACCGGCGGGACCGGCCACCGACGTCCCGACCACGCAGCCGACCCTGGTCGGTGGCACCGTCAACGCCGCCGACCATGCGGAGATGAAGAACGACGAGCGCGGCGCCGTCACGGCGGTCGACACCTTCTGGCGGCGCTACTTCACCGAACAGGCCGGGCAGCCCTATCAGGGTCCCCGCGTGGCCGGCTCGTACGTCGGGACGAACGGCCCACCGTGCGGAGGCGAACCGGAATCCGTGCCGTTCAACGCCGTCTACTGCCTGCCCGGCGACTTCGTGGCCTGGGACGACAACCTGATGATGGCCGGCTACAGCCAGATCGGCGACGCGTGGGTCTACTTGATCATCGCGCACGAGTGGGGCCACGCGATCCAGGCGCGGCTGCGCGAGGACCGGGTCTCGGTCGCGGCGGAACTCCAGGCCGACTGCCTGGCCGGCGCGGCGCTGCAAGGGGCGGCCGACGAGGGCCTGATCACGGCCGAACCGGGCGACAGCGACGAGATCGCCGCGACGCTGGCCGCGGTCGCGGACGACTATCCCTGGACCGACGTGAGCGATCACGGCAACGCCGAGGAGCGGACGTCCGCGTTCAACACCGGCGTCAAGGGCGGCGTGCGGGCCTGCACCTGAGTCCCGGCTGAGCCGGGGGTTCCCGGCTCGGCGGTTTCCCTGCTTGGTGGAGGTTCCCGGCTCGCCCGGGTTTGATCCCGGCTCAGGAGGCTCGGCGCCAGGTGTCGCCGACGTACGGGAGCGGATTGCCGGAGGCCCTGGCGCCCGAGGCGAGCCAGGCGGCCAGGCCCTGCGGCGATCGCCGGTGCAACTCGTCGAGGTACTGCTGCCGCCGCTCGACGACGGCCAGCCGCTCCGCCGCCGAGCGAGCCGCTTCGAGCTGGACGAAGCTGCGGCGCCAGGCCAGGCACAGCGCCTCGTCGTCGAGCGACCCGGCGTCCGGCAGCGGACCGGTCATGGGCGGTACGGCGCGTCGCATCGGTGGCACAGCGACGTTCGGTACGCCGAAATCCGGCCGGACCGGCGACGGACCCCGATCAGCGGCCCGGCGAGTCCGGACCAGCGAGGTGAACCCCGGTGTGGTCACCGCCAGCGCCAGCACGACCAGGAGGCCGGCGAACCCGAAGACCGCCAGCAGGCCCATGGCGGCCGGCGCGAGAACCGCGGCCGCCAGCGCGACCCGAGCGATCCTCGACGCCGCCCGCCGGACGTCCTCCGCCCAGACCGCCGAAGCGATGGCGCCCACCGCCAGTGCGAACAGGACCCCGCTGGCGAGAGCCGCGAGCACTCCCCACGTGACGATCGTGCACACGAGCCCAACGGTGGTGGCCAGGTAGAGGCAGAACGACCGGATCGTACGGTTCATGCCGCGGGCTTGTTCACGACCGAGCGGATGTAGTCCTGGCGCACCTGCTCGCGCCGGGCTTCCTCCTGGAGCTCACGCTCCTGCATCGAGTCACCGCGCGCCAGCAGGTAGACCAGGACGCCGAACAGCGGCAGCAGCACGACCAGCAAGGTCCAGCCGGCCTTGCCCGCCCCGGACAGATCCGCGCTCCGGAAGATGTCCCGCAGGATCGAGAGCAGGCAGCTGATCCAGGCGATGAACAGGAAGAACCAGAGGATCGTGAAGAACATGCCGAGCAGCGGGTAGTCGTCCATGAGGCACCCCTTTCGTGGGCGGCGCGGGGGCACCCGGGCCGCAATCAGATGGTCGTCCCGCCGTCCCGCCCCGGCCTCATCCTCTCCGGATGAGGCAGTGCGGTGCGGCTCGGCGAAGGCTGGAGCCGGTGTTCCATCGTCGGGAAGAGGGACCGCACATGTCGCACTCCACGAAGGCCGGGCAGGGCGGCGCCGCGCCGCAGACCTGGTCGCAGGGCGTTCAACCCACCCGGATGACCGGGTGGGTCGGCTGGATCGCCTTCGCCGGCGTCATGATGACGCTGCTGGGCACGTTCCACGTGATGCAGGGACTCGTTGCCCTGTTCAAGGACGAGTACTTCCTGGTGGGTCAGTCCGAGCTCACGATCCACATCGACTACACCGCCTGGGGCTGGATCCACATCGTCGGTGGCCTCGTCGTCGCCGCGGCGGGATTCGCCCTGTTCGCCGGCAAGGTCTGGGCCCGCGTGGTCGGCGTCGTCGTGGCGATGGTGAGCGCGATCGTGAACGCCGGCTTCCTCGCGGCGTACCCGATCTGGTCGGTCACCATGATCGCGATCGACCTGCTGGTGATCTGGGCGCTGACCGTGCACGGTCACGAAGTCACCGAGTAGCACGACCGAAAGGGCCAGAACATGGACACGGACGTCAGCTGGAAGTTCCTGGTCGTACGCGGGGTGATCGGCATCGTGTTCGGGATCCTGGCCGTCGTCTGGCCGATCTCGACCGCGACCGCGCTGATGGTGTTGTGGGGCGTGTGGGTGCTGGCCGACGGGATCGGCGCGCTGGTGCAGGCGTCCAGGCCGGAGTCCGCGGGGACCCGGCTCGGGTCGGTGGTGCTGGGCGTCGCCGCGCTGATCGCGGCGTTCTTCGCGATCTTCAGCCCGCAGGTGGCGGCGGAGACGCTCACCTGGATCGTCGGCATCTGGCTGATCCTGCGCGGCCTGTTCGAGGCAATAGTTGCCTTCAGCACCCGGTTGCCGGGACCCCGCTGGCTGGTTCTGCTCAGCGCGGTCCTGTCCATCCTGCTGGGCGTGTTCTTCGTCGCCAACCCGGGCCGGGGCGCCGTCGGCATCGCCGTCCTGCTCGGCATCATCGCGCTCACCTGGGGAGTCGTGTACGTCGTGGCCGGGCTGCTCACCCGGCGCGAGCTCGCCGAGGCTGCCAGTCGTAGATGACCGACGTCCGCAGTACGACGTCCTGCGCCGACCGAGGACTCCGGCCACCGGCGCACAGCAGGAGCCCGATCGGGAACAGGGCACACAGAACGGCCCGCAGGACAGCGATGTGCGGCCTGACCCTGCCACCGCGGGAGCCGACCACCCGCAAGCCCATCACGTGACAGCCGTACGTGCGCCCGGTGATCGACCACGCGAAGGACAGATAGCCGACGAGAACGACCAGCGCGGTGGTCACAGCGGGCAGCGGCGACGCTTCGGTGAACCGGAAGCTCCGCGGGTCGACCAGGAACAGCAGTCCGTTGACGGCCAGGTAGCCGGCCAGCAGCAGCGCCAGCACGACAACCGCGTCGATCGCGCCCGCCGCCGCACGGGTGACCAGTCCGGCCCGCCGGCCCTGGTACGGCCGGGCTTCCCGCGGGACCGGCGAGATGCGCTCGTCCATCGTCACGGTTCCGGGACGACCGCGTCTTTCCGGCTGAACGGACGCCGCAGCCGACCCACCGCCCGGCCGACCGCCTCGTCGCCCGAGATGCCCTGCATTCGGACGCCTTGCACGGTGTCGGACGCCACGGAGCTAGTGGACTCGCGGACGATCTCGGCCACGTCCACCCGGGCCAGCGTCGCGGCCACGGCCGACGGCACGATCACGTCGAGCGCGGCCGACACCTGGCGCACCAGGTCCGGACGGTGGCTGTGCCCCTGGCGTGCCATCGCCACCAGCAACGTGTCCAGCTGATACCGCGCCGGCACCATCGGAGGCCGGAGCACGACACCGGCGACCGGCTTGGCAATCCGGTGCATCCGGCGGCCGACCGCACGGACCGAGGTCAGCGCCAGGACGGAGGCCCCCACGGCCAGGTCGATCACGACGATCGGCTCGCGGGTCGCGGCCGGTACGTCCGCGGGATGCTCGGAGGGCTCTGGGCTGCTCACCGCCCCAGGATCGTCGCCGGACGCCGCCGCCGGCATCATCCCGCGAGGACGAGACCAACGCCGTACGGCGCGTGGTACAGCTGGCCAATGACGACTGAGCGCACCGATTCGCCGCAGGTCGATGTACCAGGCAACGGCCTCGCGGACCTCCGCACCGCGCGCCGCGTGGTCGAGCGCGGAGTCCGGCCGCTCGCGAGTTCGGTGGACGGGATCGGCTTCGAGTTCCAGACCTCGCTGGACGATCTCGCGCTCCAGATCGGCGGTCACGTCGTTCTCGAGACCGGTCCGTCCCCGCGGCTGGGACAGATTCTCAGCCTGCGGATCGCGCGGGTGGAGGCCGCGGAGGTCGAACCAGGGGCCCCGGCGGCGTTGCACGTCCGGACCGCCCAGGGCGAAGGGATCGTGCTCGACGACGAATCGACGCCGTTCCACGACGTCCTCGTCCGTCCTGCGCGGCCGGACGAGGTCGGTACCTGGCTGGCCGGCAACCGGCCGCGGCGCGCCGTGCTGGAGATCGGTGAGCACCTGCTCGCGCCCGGCGTACCGGCAACGCTCGACGCCGGCGGGTTCAACCGGCACACCTTCCTGTGCGGTCAGTCCGGGTCCGGCAAGACGTACTCGCTCGGCCTCGTGCTCGAACGCCTGCTGGTCGAGACCGAGCTGCGGATCGTCGTACTCGACCCGAACTCCGACTACGTCAAGCTGGCCCGAACCAGAGCCGGGGTCGACCCCTCGGTCGCCGATCGCTACTCGGCGGCGGCGCGCGGCATCGCCGTCCGCGGGGCAGGGCCGGGCGACGACCGGATCCGGCTGCGCTTCGCCGAGCTCGACCCGGCCGGGCGGGCGGCCGTGCTCCAGCTGGATCCGATCGCCGATCGCGAGGAGTACAGCGCGCTGTCGGCCCTGCTCGAGTCCAGCGAGCGTGGCAGCGCGTTGGACACCGGGCTCGAGGATTTCCTCACCAGCGAGCAACCCGGCGCCCGGGAACTGGGGCTGCGCGCGGCCAACCTCGGCGTACTCGACTGGTCGATCTGGGCTCGGGAACAAACCGGCTCATTGCTCGAAGAATTGGACAACCACCGCTGCCTGATCGTGGACCTGGGCTCGCTCGACACCCCGGCCGAGCAGAGCGTCGTCGCGGAGGCGGTGCTGTCCACGCTGTGGCGCCGCCGGGCGCGCCGTCAGCCGGTCCTCGTGGTGATCGACGAGGCGCACAACGTCTGCCCGGCCGCGCCCCAGGACGCGGTCACGGCGCTGGCGGCCGACTACGCCACCCGGATCGCCGCCGAGGGCCGCAAGTTCGGGCTGTACCTGCTGCTGTCCACCCAGCGTCCGCAGAAGGTCCAGGAGAACGCCCTGTCGCAGTGCGACAACCTGATGCTGATGCGGATGAACTCCGCGGCTGATCTGGAGTTCCTGAGGGCCGTGTTCTCGTTCGTGCCCGCCGGTCTGCTCGAACGCGCCTCGGCCTTCCGCCAGGGGCACGCCCTGATCGCCGGCAAGGTCCAGCCCCACGCCGGCTACGTACGCTTCGGAGCCCGAACCGCCGAGGAAGGCGGGGCCGACATCCCCATCGACTGGGCGGCCTCCCGCTGACGATCCCCGGCTCGACCAGACCGATCGCGCGCTGGCCTCAGCCGGAGTTCCTCATCGGCCCCATCGCCAACGCGCGGTCCTGCGCTCGCGATGCGAGCTGCACCAGCGCCTCGTCGGAGACGAATTCGACAACGACCGGCTGGTCCCCGAGTCTCTTCACCTCACCGGTCCGCGCCAGGCGCGCGTCCGCCAGACGGTCCATCGGAATGATCTGATTGCGGAACATCAGCGGCGCCTTGCTCCACACGAGAACGTCCCGAACCCAGCGGCCCGAACCCCGCTTCCACTTCCCGCCGACACCGTCCAGTGCGCCACTCACCACCCTGATCGACCCGGCGAACTGCCCAGGCTGCCGTTTCAGCCACCGCCGCCGCCCGAACACCAGCACGGCCAGCGCAATGACGGTGGTCAGATTGACCCCCAGAACCAGCAGCAGCGCGATCAACATGCCCGCTCCTCTTCCGATGCCAGGTTCCTCTTCCCGGTCCGCGTGACCACTCGGCGCAGGCAGTGGCGAGTTCACCCTAGGACGCGAGAGTCCGCACCGCCTCACCCATCGAGGATGAGCACCCGATCACGTCGAGGGAACGCCGGACCTGTTGTCGTGCTGGGCAGAAGCCAATCCGTCGTCGATGACCCCTGTCGACAGGAATCAGCTGAGCTGAGCGCCGGTCGGGAAGTCGGTGCTGACGCTGAGTTTCTCCCACTGCTCGATCTCGGCGTCGACCGCCGCGCGGCCGGCCCGGACCAAGCGGAGAGCGTCGGAGCCCAGTACCAGGTGGGCGGGCGGCTCCGGTGAGTTGAAGACCTCGAGTACGGCGGCCGCCGCCTTCGCCGGGTCGCCCAACTGGTTGCCGCTGGCAGCTTGCCGGGCGGCGCGGATCGGCTCGAAGAGTTCGTCGTAGTCGGCGATGCTCCGCTCGGCGCGGACCATGGACCGGCCGGCCCAGTCGGTACGGAACGAGCCCGGCTCGATCGCGGTGACGTGGATGCCGAAACCGGCGACTTCCTTGCCGACGGCCTCCATCATGCCTTCGACGGCGTACTTGCTGCCGCAGTAGTACGCCAACCCCGGCACAGTCATCAGCCCACCCATCGAGGTGACCGCGAAGATGTGCCCGGCCCGGCGGCGTCGCATGTACGGCAGAACGGCCTGCACGGTCGCGGCCACGCCGAACACGTTCACCGCGAACTGGTCGCGCAGTTGCGACAGCGGCGACTCCTCGAAGACGCCCTCGTGGCCGTAGCCGGCGTTCGCGATCACCGCGTCGATCGGGCCGACCTCGTTCTCGACCTCCTCGACCAGCGCGAACACCGCCGCGTCGTCGGTGACATCGAGCAGCCGGCCGTGCGCTCGGGCCGGGTGCAGAGCGGTGAACGCCTCGGCATCGGCGGGTTTGCGGACCGTACCGATCACGGTGTGACCGGCGGCCAGTGCTCCTTCGGCGAAAGCGCGGCCCAGACCGCTGCTCACGCCGGTGATCAGAAATTCAGCCATCAGTTGTTCCCTCGAATCGTCGCGCACCAGATCTGTGCGCAGATGTCGGCGGTCCGGTCGAGGTCGTCGCCGTTGACGCTCGCCCAGTAGAAGGTGCGCTCGGTCATCCAGCACAGCGCCTCGGCCATCGCTGGATCGGCGACGCCGGCCCGCGCGAGCACCTCCGTCATGGCCGCGGCGTACCGGGTCACGGTGCCGGTCCACATCCTGCGGATCTCCGGCGTCACCGGCGCGAGGTCGACCGCGGCCCGGAGCACCACCCCGTGCTCGCGCCACAAGTTCGCCGTATGCCGCACCGACGCCGTGACCACGTCGTCGGCGGAGTCGTCCGCGGACTGAGCGACATCGGCCTGCGCGGCCATCGCGTCCACGGTCCGCGCGACCAGCACCGACAGGACGTCCAGCTTCGAGCCGAAGTAGAAGTACAGCGAGGCCCGCGAAATCCCCGCCCCCTTGGCGATCGACTCGACGGTCATCAGTTCGACGCCCTCGCGCTCGAGCAACGCCTCGGCCGCGTCGAGGATCGCCTTCTCCCGCAGGTCGCCCTTGCGTGGGCCTTGCCTCCGCTTGCCACCGGTCGTCTCGGCCATACGAACAACTCTACACCGCGTCGATAAAAATCAACACCATGTCGAGTGTGCGCGAGAACCCAGCGGTGGCGCTGCCCCTCGGCGCATCGGCCGGTCGTCAGCGGCGGGCCTGGATCTTCAGGTCCCCGCGGGTCTGGACGCGGATGTGGTCGCTCGCGAGCATGGCGTGCGGGAATCCGAGGTCGATCGCACTGACCTCGCCCAGCCGCGTCAGCTGGGACGGCGTGAGCTCGACCTCCAACGCTCCCAGGTTCTCCTGCAGTTGATCGGCGGTTCGAGCACCGATGATCGGCGCGGTCACCGCTGGGTTGTGCAGGGCCCAGGCAAGCCCCACCTGGGCCGGCGTACGACCGAGTTCGCCGGCGACCTCCTTGACCACGTCGACGATGGCAAGGCTGCGCTCGGTCACGCCACCCAGGGCCACGTTGAAACTCTTGCGGATGCTCTCGCCCTCGCCGGACGGCGGCGCGGTCAGGTCCTCGCGGCTGTACTTGCCGGTGAGTACGCCGCCGGCCAGCGGCGACCACAGCACCGTTCCCAACCCGAGTTCCTCGGCCATCGGAATGAGGTCACGCTCGCCGGTGCGCTCCACCAGGTTGTACTCCAACTGCAGGGCCACGAACGGCGACCAGCCGCGCAGATCGGCGATCGTCTGCATGCGCGAGATCTGCCAGGCCGGAGTGTTGGAGATGGCCACGTACAGGACCTTGCCTTGCTGGACCAGGTCGTCGAGCCCGCGAAGGATCTCCTCGACGGGCGTGGTGGAGTCCCACACGTGCAGGTAGAGCAGGTCGAGGTAGTCGGTGTTCAACCGGCGCAGACTGGTCTCGACCGCGCCGAAAAGACTCTTCCGGCTCGCGCCACCGGAGTTGGGGTCGTCCGGCCGCCGCAGCGTCGTGTACTTCGTGGCCAGCACCAGGCTGTCACGCCGGCCCTTGGCGAACTCGCCGAGCATGCGCTCGGACGTGCCGTTGGTGTAGGTGACCGCGGTGTCGATGAAGTTGCCGCCGCGCTCGACGTACAGGTCGAACAGCTTGCGCGCCTCGTCCTGTTCCGCACCCCAGCCCCATTCGTTGCCGAAGGTTGCCGCCCCCAGAGCGAGCGGCGAAACCCGAAGGCCTGACCGCCCCAGCTGCCGATAGGTGTCGAGGGTGAGTGCCATTGTCTTCTCCTGGTGTGATTGCTGGTGATCCGACGTGCGTGGAAGGGCGTGACGTTCAGACCCCGAGCCCGTAGCCGCCGGCCACGACGACGTCCTGACCGGTGAGGTAGGCCGCGGCCTCCGACCCGAGAAACGCGACGACTTCGGCCACTTCCTGGCTCGATCCGAAGCGCTCGAACGGGATGTTCGCGCGCATCGCGTCCCGGCCGCTGCGAGGAACTCCGAGCTTGTCGAACAGCGGCGTGTCGGTCGCACCGGGACTCACGGCGTTGACGCGGATCCTGCGCGGCGCCAACTCGAGGGCGAGCGAGGGCAACATCGCCAGCAGAGCACCGCGCGTTGCTGCCCCCACCGTGGCGCCCGGACTCCCGCGACGCGCTCCGATGCCCACGGTGAACACGATCGATCCGCCGTCGTTCATCAGCGGAAGCGCCTTCTGGAGCGCGAAGTACTGCCCCTTGAAGTTGACCCCGACCTGCTCGTCGAACGACTCCTCCGTCACGTCGGCGACCGGTGCGGGACGGAAGATGCCTGCGTTGAGGAACAACAGGTCGAGACGTTCGAATCGTTCGGACACCGTCGCCGCGAGCACGTCGGCATCAGCCAAAAGCCGTGCGTCGGACCGGAGGACCAGTACGTCGCCGGGAAGCTCGCGCCGTGCTCGCGCGAGCGACTCGGGATTCTGCCCGGTGACGGCGACCTGGTAGCCCCGGGCGTGGAGCAGTTCGGCGGTCGCCCTGCCGATTCCGGTCGTTCCGCCGGTGATGAGCGCTGTGGGCATGACGGCCTTTCGTCGGGACTGGTGCGTAATCGGGGACCTCCCCGGTTAGCCCACTGTAGACTATCCGGGGATCTCCCCGTTTCACCCTCGACCCACCTGCTGATCGCGAAGGCCATGACACCTGTACGAAGCACGCCGCGCGCCGATGCCCAGCGCAACCGAGCACACCTGATCGCCACGGCCGCTGAGGCTTTCGCGTCCGGCCAGGCGATCTCGCTGGACGCGATCGCCAAACGTGCCGGCGTGGGAAACGCCACCTTGTACCGGCACTTCCCCACCCGGGAGGACCTGGTCGAAGAGGTCTACCGCGACCAGATCCGTCCGTTGCGGGACGACGCGCGAGCGCTACTGGCCACCGAACAGCCCGCGGAAGCCCTGCACGCGTGGATGCTCCGCTTCGCCGAATGGGCAGGTGAACGACGCGGAATCTGTGAAGCGCTGGTCGCGATGAGCGCCACTGGCCGCTTCGGCACCGGACCGGTCTGCGACGAGGTCCAGCAGATCCTGGCCATGCTGCTCGAGGCCGGCGCCGAGCCAGGCGAACTGCGCAGCGACCTCGATCCGGTCGACATCGGCGGCATTCTCGCCGGCGTACTTTCCGTGGCCGGTGCGCCCGAGCAGCGCGCCCAACTCGACCGCATGCTCACCGTCGTCGTCGACGGACTGCGTGCGCGCTAGGTCCGTCTCCACCACCGAAGGCGCTGGTTCATCGGTTCCACAGGGTCTTGAACCGGTCGGCAACGTCCGGGTACGCCGAGAAGCCGCGGGTGGGATCGAAGGTGATGTCCTCCGGACGCAGGAACTGGTGCACCAGGGCATCGCCCTTGACCACGTTCGGCTGGAGCTTCTGGCCGACGATCAGCCGGGCGGCGGTGTCCACGGCGGTCCAGGCGAGCGTGTTGAGATCCGCGCCCAGCTCGACCGTGCCCTGCTTGTCCTTGAGGTACTGCAGGTTCGTCGGCAGCGGGTTCGCCCCGACGATCTGTACGTCTTTCAGTCCGGCGACCTTGAGCTTCGCAGGCAGTCCCGTCGCCACCGCGGAGGACTGGAAAACGACGGCGCGGGTGTCCGGATGCGCCTGGAGGTCGCTGACGATCCGTTCCGGCGCCTTGTTGCCGACCTCGGTGATCGGGATCTGCACGACTCTGGCCGTGCAGTCAGGGCACAGCTTCTCCAGTTCACTCTCGAACCCCTTCTTGACCGCCGCGGCGTAGGCGAGTTCGTTGTGTTCGTACAGCACCGCTTCGACCGACTTGTCGTTGTTGGCCACCAGCCAGGCCGCCTGGAGCCGGCCCTGCCGCTCGAAGGCCGCTTCGCCGTTCGGCTGCACGAGTCCACTGCTTGCCGGGGCCACGGTGCCCAGCGAAACGATCGGGATTCCGGCGGCGACGAGCTGCCGCCGCTGGTTGTCCCACAGCGCCGGATCGATGGCGGTGTTGATCACCGCGGCCGGGCGTTGCTGGACGACCGTGCTGAACGCAGCCTGTACGCCGCTGGCCGAAGTGCCCGCCCGTACGGCGTACAGGTCGACACCGAGTTCCTTGGCGGCGGGCTGCATGAGCCGGAAGATCAGCGAAACCAGCGCGTTGCCGTTGTCGATGTAGGCGATCCGTGTGCCCGCCGGGACCGGCGCCCCGAGCCGTTCGGTGACGGGAAACGCCCCGGGCTTGCCCTCGTACGGCGCGACCAGCTCCTTCGCCTTCGCCTGCGCGTCGGCGGTCAGGGCGGTCGCCGTTTCCTGCCCGCTGCTCCCGCAGCCGGCCACCAGCGCCAGACCGGCCAGCGTCGCGGTGGCACCAAAGGTGAATCGACGTCTCTTCATGCCAGTTCTCCTTGCAAGAGGTTGTGCTCGAGCGAGTTGGAGCCGTGCGAGCGATCTCGCTCAGACGGCACGTTCGGCGGTGACCCCCGCCGCGGTCCGGGCCGAGCGGGCGCGGCGGGCCGACCCCTGACGCCGGTTGACCGCCACGGCGACCAGCAGCGCGACGCCGTTGAAGAGCTCCGGAATCCACACCGGAGCGCCGGCCAGTTGCAGGCCTTTGACGCCGGTCGCGAGGACGTAGACCGCGACAACCGTCCCGAGCACGTTGAACCGTCCGTTGCGGAACTGGGTCGACCCCAGGAACGCCGCCGCGAACGCCGGCAGCATGTAGCCCGGACCGATCGTCGGGTCACCCGTCGCGAGCGAAGAGCTCAGCAGGATGCCCGCGACCGCGGCCAGCAGTGAGCAGCTCACCAGGCACGCCACCACAACCACCTCGGTCCGTACGCCGGCCAACCGCGCCGCCTCCGTGTTGCCACCCGTGGCGTAGACCGCCCGGCCGAGATGGGTGTTGTCGAGCAGGTACCAGACGCAGGCGGCCAGCACGACCATCACGTAGACCGACAGCGGCACTCCGAAGATCGGGTGGGTCGCGATCTCCTGGAAGTCCGTCCCGAGATCGAGGATCTGGGCGTCGTGCGAGATCCACGAGATCCCGGCGAGGATGATCGAGCTCATGCCCAGCGTGGTGATGAACGAACTGATCTTCGCCTTCACGATCAGCAGGCCGTTGATCAGTCCGACGGCCACACCGACCAGGAGGGTGCCGAGGATCGAGACCCACAGTCCGAGGTCCTGGACGGACAGCATCCACGCCACCACGATGGCGGCCAGGCCGAGTTGCGAACCGATCGAGAGATCGAAGGCCCCCGCCGCGAGCGGGAGCACCAGACCAATGGCCAGGATCGCTGTCAGGGCTTGGTCGGCGAGCACGATCCGGACGGTGTCCACCGTCGGGAACGTCTCGGGGACCAGGATCGAGAACAGGACCACCATGGCGATCCAGATGTAGACCGCGCTGATGTTGTGGAAGGCGAGCGTGTGGCGCAGGCCGGGCCACCCACTCCGCGTCTGGCTCGTGCTGCTGGCGGGCATGGGCGCGTGGTCTCCTGACGTCATGGTCTTGTTGTCCGGCGCCGCTGCACGGCGGGTGTCCGCGGCGCTCATACCGGCACGCTCGCGTGCAGAATCCGGGCCTCGGTCAGCTCCGCGCCCGCGACTTCGTCGACGACGACGCCATCGGCCAGCACCAGGACGCGATCGCACAGCTGCGCGAGTTCCTTGGCCTCCGACGAAGCCACCAGCACCGCTGCGCCCTGGTTGGCGGTCTGCACGATCAGCTGGTGAATCACCGCCTTGGCCCCGACATCCACCCCTTGCGTCGGCTCTTCGAGCAGCAGCAGGTTCGGGTGGGTTCGCAACCACTTGGCCAGCACCACCTTCTGCTGGTTGCCGCCGCTGAACTGCGACAGCGGCATCTCCGGCTGGGCGGGGACCACTCCGCACGCCGCGAACCATTCCACGACCTCACGGAACTCGTCCGGCTTGCGGACCCGCTGCCACCGGCCCTCGACTCCCGGGACACGGACGGACTCGAGGTTCTCGGCCGCGGTCATCGTCATCACCGCGCCGTGCTTGTGCCGATCGCCCGGTACGAACGCGGCGCCGCGGCGGATGGACTGGCGGAGATCTCCCGGGGCGAGGTCGTTGTCCCGCAGCCGCACGGAGCCATAGGTCCGTCGACGCCCGCCGAAGATCGTGCCGCACACCTCGTCGCGCCCCGAGCCCAGGATGCCGGCCACACCGACGATCTCCCCGGCGTGCACGGTCACGTCGAAGTCCCGGATCGCGTTGCCCTGCAGGGCCTTGACCTGGAGCACCACGTCGCCGCGTTCGGCGGGACGGCGTTGCAGCTCCTCGACGGCGCTGCCGGCAACCAGCTCCACCAGTCCCGCGTAGTCGGTCTCGGAGCAGGGCAGATTGCCGACCACGCCGCCGTTGCGCAGCGCCACGACGGTGTCGGCGACGCCGAGAACCTCGTCGAGGCGATGCGAGATGAACAGCACGCCGGCTCCACGCTCGGCCACCCGTCGGACAACGGCCATCAGCCGGTCCACCTCCGTCCCGTGCAGCGCGGCGGTCGGCTCGTCGAGGACGAGTACGACGTTGCGCTCGTCGTTCCAGCCGCGGAGCGCGCGGGCGATCGCGACGATCGTCTGCTCGGCCGGCGAAAGCTCCTGCACGAGCGCGTCGACGTCGAAGCCGACCCCGAACTGCGCGACCAGTTCGATGGCATCGAGCCGCTCGGCCCCCTTGCGCAGACGGCGCCACGGCGGGCCGTCCGAAGCCGAGCCGAGTGCGAGGTTCTCCACCGTGGACAGGGATCCGACCAGCCCGAGGTCCTGGTGGATGAATCGCAGCTCGGTCTGCTCGCCGTCGTCGCCACGAAGGCCGATGGTGCCGCCGTCGGGCGTGTGGAAACCGGCCAGCAGCTTCACCAAGGTCGATTTGCCCGAGCCGTTGTGCCCGACCACGGCCAGCACCTCCCCCGCGTGCACCGCGACGTCGACGTGATCCAGAGCGCAGGTTGAGCCGAAGAACTTGGTCAGCCGCTGGACGCGGACCAACGGCCGGCGCTGCTCGCTGGTCACGCGAGACTCCCGGTCACGTACCGAACACAGCTATCGACCCGCATCTCGATCTCCCGGTGGGTAACGTCCGCTCAATGTGTATGTAACGTCCACTACACAGTAGAGGACAGCACGCCCGCTGTCACTCCTTCAGTTCGGCGAACTTGGGGGAGGCGTCCTCGGGTCACCGCGCGGCGTACTCGATGATCACCGGTGTCCCGTCCCGGTGTCTTCAGGCGGGACGGACCAGCGGGACGGCTCAGCGGCCGTAGGCTTCGAGCAGCCGCAGCCAGACCTCACTCACGGTGGGGAACGCCGGGACCGCGTGCCAGAGCCGGTCCAGCGGGACTTCGCCGACGATGGCGATCGTTGCCGCGTGCACCATTTCCGCGACGTCCGGTCCGGCCAGGGTGAAGCCGACGATCACCTTGCGGTCCTCGTCGACGACCATCCTGGCGTGCCCCTGGTAGCCCTCGGCGTGCAGAGAGGAACCGGCGGTGGCGGCCAGGTCGTAGTCCACGACCCGGATCCGCAGCCCGGCGGCCTCGGCGGCGGCCGCGGTCAGTCCGACCGACGCGATCTCCGGATCGGTGAACACCACCTGCGGCACCGCGCGCTCGTCGGCGGTCGCCGCGTGCCGGCCCCACCGGCCGTCCTCGACCGGTTCGCCCTTCACACGCGCAACGATGACGTCACCCACGGCGCGCGCCTGGTACTTGCCCTGGTGGGTGAGCAGGACGCGGCGGTTGACGTCACCGGCGGCGTACAGCCAGCCGTCGCCGAGCGGCGCGCCGTCCGGCCCGACGACCCGCATCGTGTCGTCGACCGTGAGCCACGATCCCGGCGTCAGGGCGACGGTCTCCAGACCGATGTCCTGCGTGTTCGGGGTGCGGCCGATCGCGACGAGCAGCTCGTCGGCGTCGATCTGCTCGCCGTCGACCAGCGTGATGGAGACCGTGCCGTCGTCGTTGCGCTTCACCGCACCGGCTTCGGCCCCGATCCGCACCGAAACGCCCTTGTCCCGCAGCGAGTCCGCCACCCGCTCCCCCACGAACGGCTCCGCGAGGTGCAGTACGCCGTCACGCGCCAGCATCGTCACCGACGACCCCAGATCGCTGAACGCGGTCGCCATTTCCGAGGCCACCACCCCGCCACCGATGATGGCGAGCCGGCCCGGAACCTCCTTGGCCGCAACCGTTTCCCGGCTGGTCCACGGCGCCGCCGCACGGAGGCCCTCGATGTCCGGGACCAGCGCGCCGCTCCCGGTCGCGACGACCACCGCGTGCCGCGCGGTCAGCGTCGTCGTCGTACCGTCGTCCGCGGTCACCTCGACGATCCGGTCTGAGCTGATCCGGCCGTGTCCGCGGTACAGCGGAACGCCGACCGACTCCAGCCACGACGCCTGTCCGTCGTCCTGCCAGTTCGAAGCGAAGGAGTCCCGGCGGCTGAGTACCGCGGCCACATCCAGGTCGCCGGTCACGGCTTCCCGGGCGCCGGGAACCTGCCGGGCCGCCCGGAGCGCTGCCGCGCTGCGCAGCAACGCCTTGGTCGGCATGCAGGCCCAGTAGGAGCACTCGCCCCCGACCAGTTCCCGCTCGATGATGGCGGCGGTCAGGCCGCCCTGCACGAGGCGGTCGGCGACATTCTCCCCGACCGGTCCCGCGCCGATGATGACGACGTCGTACGTGGTGGTCATGTCAGTTCCCCTTCGCGGCGCGGCCGAGCCGGATCGCCGAGACGAGGAAGAAGATGCCGCCGAGCACCGCGTAGCCGGCGATGTTGGTCAGCTTCGGGTCCTCCGCGGAGGCACCCGCGACGAACGACGCGCCGGCCAGCACGGACAGGCCACCGCTCAGGATCATCGGCCACTGTCCGCCCATCAAGCGACGGCCGAGAGCCACGATCAGCTGGACCAGCCCGGCGACGATCGCCCAGGCGCCCCACACCCGCAGGACAGCCGGCACACCGGACGTGCTGGCGATCGCCAAGCCGATGGTGGCGATCAGGCTGATCGCGATGTTCACGTACAGGCCACGCACCGACCGGACGCCCTGGGAGGACCGGAGGTCGACGACCGCCGCGGCGACGTCGAACAGCGGGTACAGGACGACCAGCGTGACGCCGAGCGGCCCGAGCTCCGACTTGGTGGTGAACAGCAGGACCGCCCAGACGATGGCGAAGGCGAACCGCACGAAGTACAGCCGGCGCAGTGCCGCCGCGACTCCTCCGACGGCGGGTGATTCAACGGTGCTCACGATGATCCTCTCGAGTGATGTGCGAAGGAGCGCGGCGCAGAAGTAGACCGAACGTTCCGTACACACAGCATGTCGCGAGCACCATCCAATGTCAAGACAGAACGTTCTATCTCTCCTACGTCCAGGTGCGGTAGTCGTCGGCCGGCAGCGGGTGGTCGACCGGGACGACCCGGGAGTGGACCGCGGTCAGGCAGCCAGGGCAGAACAGTTGCCGGAAGACGATCTGGGCGTCGACGTACTCGCTCGGGTCGTGCCAGATGTGCGGACCCGCCTCGGTCGGTGCCGACTCACGGCGAGCCAGCGCCCCGACGAACTCGCCTCCGGCGAGCGGACCGATCTCGGTGCCGCAGTGCACACAGGCCACTGTCCCGCCGTCCGGCGAATCGAGGACGACGAGGTTGTCGTCGAGCCGGCGCGACTCCTCGAGCTCAGGCGTGCTGATCGCCGAGGGCGCGCTGGACAGTCCGGCACCGGACGCGCGGGTGGTCCGCAGTTCCTGGCGAAGGTCGTCGGTCGCTGCCGGATCGACCTCGCCGTCCTCCCGAAGCACGACACCGTAGACGTCCCGCGCGGCGGCTGCCGACACCCGCACCTGGAGTACGTCGGCGCGAACATCGTCGGCCGGGCGCAGCAGGGGATCGCCGTACCCGCCGCCGGCTTGCCAATGCAGGTAGAGCGCATCGCCAGGGCCGAGCGTCGACTCCCCCTCGCAGGGCAGCACTTCGACCTCGCCGCCGAGCTCGTCCAAGCCACCGGGAATGGTGGCCGCGTCGGCAAGCTGGGGCAGATCGATTCCGCGCACCACGAGGTCGAGTTGGGAGTTGCCCGGATAGCCACCCGCCAGGCCGACGTTCTGGTTGGCGACCTTACCGGTGCCGGACACGACCAGCGACATCGTTCCCTGCTGGTCGGGGTGCTGGACGTAGCAGACCGAGCCGCTCATCCCGCCGCGCTGCCGGCCCGGTCCCCCGGAGTCGGTCTGCTCACGCCGCCACAAGGCGACGAGCGGATAGAGGTACTCGGTCATCTCGACGTCAGGTGCCCGCGCCGCCGGGATGATCAGCCGGCCGCCCGTGTCGACGCCGTCGTGGTACACCTGCGCGCCGTAGCCGCCAGCCATCACGTCGAACACCGGTGACACGAAGCCCTTGCTGCCACCGCCGCGGACATCGACGCCGGACACCACGCACAGGTCAGTCGTGCCGTTGCAGATGGACTGTACGTCGGTGCGATGGTCTGGTTCGGCGTCCAGCATCTTGGCGAGCACCTCGGCGACGAGGTTGCCCGCGCCCCAGGCCGGACCGAAGGGGCCCTTGCCCACAGCGGCCGGGAACGACGCGTTGGTGATGGTGTCCTCGTCGGTGACGATCTCGAAGCAACGCATCAGCCCGCCGGCCGCCCAGGGGATGTCCCCGGCCAGCAAGGGCAGCATCGTGAAGACGATCCCGGCCCGCAGCCCGGGGTAGGGACAGTTGATGATGCCGGTCTGCCCGGCGGTCCCGCGGAAGTCGAAGACGAGCCGGTCGCCCTGCTTGGTCATCGCGACCTTGATCGCGTACAGGCCGCGGTCTCCGGTCCCGGACTGTTCCTGGTAGCCGACCGCGGTCCACGTCCCGTCGGGCAACGTCTCGAGCTTGGCCCGCAGCCGGCGTTCCGCGTCGTCCATCATCCGGCGCATGACGACCTTGACGGTGTCGGCGCCGTATTTGGTGATCAGCCGGAGGATCTGCTCGGCCGCGTTCTTGTTGGCGGCGATCTTGGCGCGCAGGTCGAGGCCGACCAGGTGCGGCAGCCGCGAGCGCCGGACCCAGGCTTCGGCGACGTCGCGCTGCAGCACTCCCCCGCGGACCACCTTCAACGGCGGTGTCGGCGCCGCCTCGCCGAACACGTCCTGCGCGGACGGGCTGAAGGAGCCCGGCCGCGGTCCGCCCAAATCGACCTGGTGGGCGATGGCCGTCGTCCAGCCGAACAGCTTGCCCTCGTGGAAGATCGGCGCCAGGATCGCGGCGTCGTTCTGGTGCAGCCCACCACCGATCCACGGGTCGTTGCACAGGAACATGTCACCCTCGGCGATGCCGGGGTTGTCGCTGCGGTTGCGCAGGGTCCAGACGATCGCGAGGTCCATCGAGCCGATCAGGCCGATGTTGAAGGTGCCGACCTGGACCTGTTCGCCGAGCTCGTCGCAGATCGAGAAGTTGAAGTCGTTGGACTCGGTGACGACGTGCGAGCCTGACATCCGCCGGAGCGTCTCGCCCATCTCCTGGGTGATCGCCCACAGGCGGTGCCGGACGACCTCGTACGTCAGGGCGTCGACCGACTCGGTCCGCGACTCGTCGACCTGGTGCAGCGGCAGGGTGGGCGAGATCTGCCGCAGCAGTTCCTCGCGGGGCATCGGCCGGCTGGTGAAGTCGTCCGCCCCAGGGATTCTGGAAGTCATCGAAGGTGTCCTCACTGATAGCGCAGTACGAGGTTGCCGAGGTGGTCGACGCGACCGGTCACTCCGGCCGGCACCACAACCACCGTCGTCGGTACGTCGACGATCGCCGGGCCGACGAGTTCGTGGCCGGCGCGAAGCCGTGCGTAGTCGTAGACGGGAGTCGTCACGAAGCCGATCTGCGAGTCGAGGCAGACAGACCGTTGCCCGAGCAGCGCTTCGGCGGGATCGGGGCCATCGGCCGCCGGGACCTCCGGGAGCGTGACGGGGAAGCCGAGACTCGCCTTCGCCCGCACCCGGTACGTGATCGCCTGGACGCCGGCCTCGCGGTAGCCCGAGCCGCTGCCGTTGATGCGCTCGTACTGTTGCTCGAACCGCTCGAGGATCTCGTCGCCGGTTCGCTCGCTGAAGTTCCCGTCCGGAACGGCCGTCGCGAGTTCGGTGGTCTGCATCGAGTACCGCAGGTCGATCTCCCGGTACAGCGACACGTCGTGGAACTTCACCTTCTGCCGGTCCAGCGCACGGTGCAGATCGGCCTCCAGCCGCGCGAAGTGCGACTCGAGCACCGTGTGGTCGACCGGGAAGGTCACCGGGTCCGACAACTCCGCGCTCAGCGCGACGTCCGAGGCCGCCAGCCCGTACGCCGAGAAGGCGGACGCGACGGGACCGAGCGGCACGACCACCTCTCGCACGCCCAAGTCCTGGCAGTAGCCGGCGCAGTGCGCGGGCCCGGCACCGCCGAAGGCGTAAACGACGAAGTCGCGCGGGTCGTACCCGGCCTGGACGACGGCCCGGCGTACGAGGTCACCCGCTTGCGCGTTCTGCACCTCGTGAATGGCGATCGCGGCCTGCTCGACGGTGAGTCCGAGCGGCTCGGCGACGTGCTCGCGGATCGCTTGCCGGGCCAGGTCCAGACGCAGCGGCTTCCGGCCGCCGAGCAGCCCGCGCTCGCTGAGGATGCCGAGGACCAGGTTGGCGTCGGTGTTCGTGGGCCGGGTGCCGCCGTTGCCGTAGCAGGCCGGGCCGGGGACGGCTTCCGCACTCTGCGGTCCGAGCCGCAGGTTCCCGCCTTCGTCCACGGACGCGATCGCTCCGCCACCCGAGCCGATGGTGTGCACGCGGATCGTCGCCGCGTTGATCGGGAACTGGTTGACGATCGATCCCGGCGCCATCACCGGCTCGCCGTCGACGATCAGTCCGGCCAGGAACGTCGTACCGCCGACGTCGGTGGTGATGACGTTGCGGTGTCCCAACTGATCGGCCAGGCGCATCCCACCGATGACGCCGCCGGACAGGACGGACCCCACCGTGGTGATGGCGTGTTCCGGCGCCCGGTCGGCGGTGATGGTGCCGCCTTCGCTCTGCATGACCAGCAGCGGCCCTTTGAGCCCGCCCTCCTCCAACTGCTGCTGCAGCGGGAGCAGGTACGTGCGCAACCGCGGACCCACTTGGGCGTTCATGATCGTCGTGGAGGTCCGGGCGAACTCGCGGATCCGCGGGCTGACCTCCGAGGACAGCGTGACGTACAGGTCCGGCGCGATCTGGTGGATCAGCTCGCGGACGCGCTGCTCGTGGATCCCGTTCTTGAACGACCACAACAGGCACACGGCGATCGCTTCGACGCCCTGGTCCACCAGGCGCCGGGCGACGCGGCGGACCTCGTCCTCGTCCAGCGGCACCAGGATCTTCCCGGCGTGGTCGATCCGCTCGGTGACCTCCAGGGCCCGGTACTTCGGGATCAGCGGCGCGGGTTTGCGCCGGCGCAGCGTGTCCTGGATCTCGTGCGCCGAGCGGCCGAGGGTGCGCCCCTCGGCGTTCATGATGTAGATCGCGTCCCGATGCCCCTTGGTGGCGATCAGCCCGACGTCGGCCACGTGGCCCTGGACGAGCGCGTTGATCGACGCGGTCGTGCCGTGCGCGATGTAGTCGGTCTGCGACAGCAGGTCGCCGACCTCGAGGCCGAGCTCGCCGGCGAGGTCCTCGATCGCGCGCATCACCCCGACCTCGCGGTGCGGCGGGGTCGTCGGCGTCTTGGCCGACACGATCCGGCCGGCGCCGTCGGAGGCGACCGCATCGGTGAAGGTGCCCCCGACGTCGATGCCCAGTGCGTATGGCATGTGAGTTCTCCAGGTGATCTCTACCGCTGGTGGGCGGTGACATGGCCGGTGACTGTGGTCAGGAGCTCGTCAGGACGGGCGTCCCCGCCGCCCATCCAGGCGACGTGCTGGTCGGGGCGCACGAGCAGCAGTGCGGTGGGATAGCGGTCAGGCCACCGCTGTGGCAGATCGACCACCGTGAAGGGGATACCGAGTTCGTGCGCCGCCGAGGTCCACGCGTTCACGTCGCAACTCGGGTCTGTCCTCAGCAAGGTGAAACCGGAACCGACCAGGTCGAGCACGGACCGGCCGTCGTCGAGCCAGACGTGCGGCAACCGGAACCCGGGCTGCGCTCGATCCTGGAAGCCGCCCATGGTGATCGTGGCCTGCCCCTCGCCGCCGACGACCACCGGCGAGCCGGCGTAGTGGTAGCCGAAGCTGAAGCCGTCGGGCGAATAGCGGTGCCGTTCGGTGGCCGCGAGCCGATCGGCGAACTTCGCACGCGCTCGCTGCCCATCCGGCCCGCGCAGGTGGATGTCGGCGGAGACGTCCGCGAACGACGTCCGCGCGGCCGAACCCACCGCGTCGGCGAACTGCTCCCCCACCGGCTTGCGCTCCAGCTCGTAGGCGTCGAGCAGCTCCGGTGGGGCCCATCCGTGGTGCACCGCCGCCAGCATCCAGCCGAGCGTCGCCGCGTCCTGGATGCCGGCGTTCATCCCGAATCCGCCGACGGGAATCCAGATGTGAGCGGCGTCGCCGGCCAGGAACACCCGGCCCGTCCGGTAGCGCTGGGCAACGAGCCGTCGCCCCGTCCAGCGCACCACGCCGAGCACCTCGTGGTCCACCGGGTGCCCGACGGCGTCGTACAGGAGCTGCTCGGGGTCCTCACCTTCGGTGTCGTGATCGGAGCCGAAGGCAACATGGTTGAGCCACAGCGACTCGCCGTCGATCGCGATCAACGACGCGATCCGGTTTCCGTAGGTCCAGTACGTCCAGGCGCGGTCCCGGGCGGCCAGCCGTCCCAGCTCGGGCGAGCGGACGAAGGTCGACACGAACTGCTGGATCGCGTCGACACCCTCGTAGCGGATTCCCAGCTGTCGCCGGACCGCGCTGTGGGCGCCGTCGCAGCCGACGACGTACCCGCAGTGCACGGTACGGCGTACGCCGGCAGTCTCCACGACTGCTTCGACGTGGTCGGCGTACTGCTCGAAATCGACCAACCGGGTGCCGCGCTCGATGGTCAGCCCGGGAAGCTCGCTCGCGTGCCGCTCCAGGATGGGCTCGAGGAACAGTTGCGAGATCCGGTGCTGCGGCTCAGGCGTGGGCCAGTCGACCTTGCCGGCACCGGCGAGCACGTCACCGGCCGAAGGCAGATCGATGCGGAAGATCTGCTCGCCGCTCAGCGTCGTCCGGTAGTGGATCGAGGTGGGATAGTCCGCAGGGAGCCCGGCCCGCCGGATTTCGTCGGCGAGTCCGAGCCGCCGGAAGATCTCCATCGACCGCGCGGACGTGGTGTTGCATCGTGGATTGACCGGTCGCTCATCGGTCGCTTCCACGACGTGACACGCCACGCCTCGCCGGGCCAGGTCGATCGCGAGGGTCAGACCCGCGGGACCGGCGCCGACGATCAGGACGCCGACTCGGTTCGCGCTGTCGCTGCTGGGCTGTGTCATGCGCTCAGGAACTCCCCTACCAGGCGGCAGAACTCGTCCGGCCGGTCGACGTGGATCCAGTGCCCCGCCCCCGCCACCACCGCGAGGCGGCCGTCCGGAAGAGCGTCGACGAGCCGCTTGGAGACCTCGACCGGCGAGACCCGGTCGAGCTCCCCGTGCAACGCGAGGACCGGCGTGCCGATCGTCGCGAGATCGATGGGTGGAGGGCCGCCCACAGCGTCGACGAACATCGACCGGAATGCAGCCTCGGCTCCAGGAAGCAGCGCTTGCTTCATCCGGAGACCGGCGAGTTCGTCGAGCAGTTCCCCGTGGACGCTCTCGTCGGCGACCAGCCGGGCGAGCGTCGCCCGCATAGACCGCTCGCTCGGATCGTCGTAGAACGGCACCACCGCGGGCAGCGGTCCGGTTCCGGCTCCTCCCATGACGACCGCGCGGTCGATCCGGTCAGGCGCCAGGGCCAGCAGCGCGAGCGTGGCAGCTCCACCCGCGGCCGAGTTGCCCACCAGGTGCACTCGTTCGAGGCCGTCGCTGTCCAGCAGGTCGAGAATCTGGCGGGCCCGAGCCAGCGCCCACGCCCGCGGCCCTTCGATCCCGCCGGTTCCGGCGATCCGCGTGCCGAAGCCGAGCAGATCGGGCGCCAGGCAGCGGAACTCGCCGTCCAGCCTGGCGCGCACGCTCGCCCAGTTGCTCAGGGCATCGACGCCCGGCCCACCACCGTGCAGCAGCACGACCACGGGGCCTGCGCCTGGCTCGGCTGCAGCCACTGGAGCCTCCTCAACAGATCGTACGTCGGGGTCGCGGTTCACGGCAGCCGGGCAAGGAACTTGCTCGCTTCCGCCGCTGCAGTCCGTATGTATGTAACGCTCACTCTACGACTTCGAGACTGCGTTGGCTACAGCCAAGACGTCGGCTGCCGGGTCTTTCAGGCCGGCCGGCCGGTGGTGCTCTCGCGCAGTTCGAGGGTGTAACCGGCCGAGATCTCGGCGGGAGCGGAGCGGTCACCCTCCAGGCGGTTGAGCAGCAACCGGACCGCGTTCCTCGCGATCTGGTTCTTGTCCGGGCTGATGGTCGTCAGGCTGGGGGTGCTGTAGCGGCCGTCCTCGATGTCGTCGAAGCCGACCAGCGCGATGTCCTCGGGCACCCGCAGACCGCGGCTCAGAATGGTGCGCAGGGCCCCTAGCGCGAGCAGATCGTTGTAACAGAAGACCGCGTCCGGCGGCTCGGGAAGCGCGAGCAGCTCGGCCATCGCCGCGGCGCCGTCGGCGCGATGGAAGAACTCCACCGGGCGGACCAGTTCCGCGATCACCTCCCGGCCGGCCGACTGCAGAGCCGCTCGATAACCCTGCGTACGCAACTGACCGGTCCGGCGGGTCTCGTCGAACTGGTCGCCGATCGCCGCGATCCGCTGCCGGCCGAGGTCGATCAGGTGCCGGGTCGCCAGCTCGGCCGCGCCGACGTTGTCGATCATGATGTGGTCGAGGCCGCCCTGGACGACGCGCTCACCGAGCAGCACCACCGGCGTCGACGACGGCCGGTTGCGCAGATCCGCGTCACCGAGCGCCAGCGGGTTGAAGATCAGCCCGTCGAACATCGCGGCCCGGCTGCCCCGCATCACCAGCTCACGCTCGCGGACCGGATCGCCGTCGGTCTGGTCGACCACGACCGTGTAGCCGGCCACCGCGGCCTGCTCGATCACGGCCCGGGTCAGCTCGGCGAAGTACGGTACGTCGAGTTCCGGCAGCACCAGCGCGATCAGTCCCGAGCGGCCGTTGCGCAGCGTGCGGGCGACCGCGTTCGGCTGGTAACCGAGCTCGTCGAGCGCGCGCTGCACCTTGGCCCGGGTCTCGGCCGCGACCTGGGGAAAGTCGTTGACGACGTTCGACACCGTGCGAACCGAGACCCCGGCTCTCTCGGCGACCTCGCGCAGCGTGGCGGCCACTGTGCACCTCGTTTCGTGGGCGGTGAAACCTTGACACTTGCAACGTTGCAACCTTAGCGTCTCCAGCATCACTTGCAACGTTGCAAGCTCAGCAATAGTCGTGAGGAACGACAACATGACCAATCCCCTGAGCCCCACCCCGTTCTCCCGCCGGACGCTCCTGCGGGGCACCGGCGCCGCCTTGCTCGCCGGCGGTCTCGGCGCCTGCGCTCCAGGCAACACCACCGGCGGCAACCCGCTACCGAGCGCCAGTGTGACCAAGCCTCCGTCGGGCGAGATCACCATCTGGGACCGCACCGGCGACCTGTACAAGGTGTTCGACAAGGCGATCGCGTCGTTCACGGCGAAGTATCCGCAGGTGAAGGTCAACCACCTCGCGGTGGACGTGAACGCGAAGCTGCCGAGCACCCTGATCAGCGGCGCGGGAGTACCCGACGGCGCCTTCTACGACGACGCGCTGCTGACCGGCGTCGCGCCCCACCTGCACGATCTCAGTCAGTTGATCGAGCAGTACAAGTCCGATATCGCGCCGTACAAGCTCGGGGTGGTGACCGTCGACGGCAAGGTGATCGCGGTGCCGTGGGACCTCGACCCCGGTCTGCTGTTCTACCGCGAGGACGTCGTCACCCGGGCGGGCGTCGATCCGGCCGGCCTGACCACGTACGACGCGCTGCTCGACGCGGCGCGCACGGTCCGGGAGAAGTCGCCCACGGCCAGGCCGATCCACCTCGAGAACGACCAGTTCCTCGGTCAGCTGTGGGTCGAGATGTTCGCCAACCAGCAGGGCGGCGCGATGGTCGATGCCGACGGCAAGCTCACCGTCGACTCGGCGCCGTACCGGACGGCGCTGACCTGGCTGGACAAGGTTCGATCCGAAGGTCTGGGCACGCTGGCGAAGTACACCCAGCCGACCGACCTGCAGACCCAGGACAACGGCACGCAGGTGTTCGTCCCGTGGGCGCAGTGGTACGTCTTCGCGCCGCAGCAGTTGCTCAAGGCAAGCAAGGGCACATGGCGGGCGACCACGTTGCCCGCCTGGCAGGCCGGCGGCGCCCGCGCCGGGGTGATGGGCGGTTCGTCCTTCGTCATCCCGGCCAAGGCGAAGAACCCCGAACTCGCCTGGCGGCTGTACGAGCACCTCGTGTTCAGCAAGGAGGGTTACACCACGGTCTACGGGCCGAACCAGGTGTATCCAGGCGGGCTGAACACGTCGATCCCGTCGTACCTGCCGGCGCTGGATCCGAACACGCCGCTGTTCAAGCCGATCGACGCGCTCGGCGGCCAGGACCTGTGGAAGATCGCGGTCGAGGCGGGCAAGCAGGCACCGGGCGGCTACACGATTCCCACCTGGTGGGGGAAGGCCGTCGACTACTTCGGCGTCAACGTGCAGAAGCTGCTGGCCGGTCAGCTGACACCGGATGAGGTGCTCAAGACCTCGGCGACCCAGATCCAGAAGAACCTGATGGGTCCCAGCTGAATGGCGACTCTCACCGAAGCCGCGACGACCCGGCGCTCGGCCCGGCCGGTACGGCGTCGCCGGGTCCGCGCGGCGCCGTACCTGTTCGTCGCGCCGTTCATCCTCGTCTTCGCCGCGTTCAGCGCGTACCCGATCTTGTTCGCCCTCCAGTTGAGCTTCACCAACTGGCACGGTGCCGGCGCCCTGGAAATCGTCGGGCTGGCCAACTACCAGTACCTGTTGACCAGTCCCGACTTCTGGCAGTCCATGGCGACGTCGGGCGCGCTGTGGCTGCTCGTCGTACCGGCGCAGGTGCTGCTCGCGCTGACGATCGCGGTCGCGTTGCGCAAGGCACGATTCCGCGGGCTGTTCAGCGCCGCACTGATCGCGCCGTTCGTGACACCGCTGGTGGCGATGGCGCAGGTGTGGATCATCTTGTTCGACAAGGACTTCGGCGCGGTCAACCACGGCCTGACCTCGCTCGGGTTGCCGGCGATCAGCTGGCTGACGACCGGGGTCTGGGCGAAGGTGACGATCGCGTTGCTGGTGCTGTGGCGCACCACCGGGTACGCCGTGATCCTGCTGATGGCCGGGTTGTCGTCGATCCCGTCGGACGTCTACGAGGCGGCGCGGATCGACGGAGCCGGCGCCTGGCACCAGTTCTGGTCGATCACCGTGCCGCTGGTGACGCGAACCCTCAGCTTCGTCGTCGTGATCGGCACGCTGACGGTCTTCCAGCTGTTCGCCGAGCCGTACGTCGTCACCGGCGGCGGACCGTTCAACGAGACCCGGACGGCCGGGCTCTACCTCTACAAGCACATCACGAACTCCGACCTCGGACTCGGCGCGGCGAACTCGATGCTGCTCGTGGTGATGGTGCTGGCTCTGTCGATCGCGTCGATCCGGCTGCTGCGCTCCAGGGAGGACTCATGAAGCTCGGAGCCGCCGGCCGCTACGGCCTGCTGACAGTGGCCGGCGTCATCAGCCTGGCACCGCTGCTGTGGATGGTCGCGTCGGCCTTCAAGCCCGGCGCCGCGATCATCTCCAGCCCCTTCGACTTCGACCCGGGGCAACTCACGCTGACCAACTTCCGGTCGATGCTCGACACGATCCCGATCGGCACCGGGTTCCAGAACACCGCGATCGTCGTCGTGGTCAAGGGCGCGCTGACGATGATCTTCTGCCCGATGGCGGGGTTCGCGTTCGCGAAGTACGCCTTCTTCGGAAAACGCGTGCTGTTCGCGACCGTGCTGACCACGTTGATGCTGCCGACGCTGGTACTGCTGATCCCGTTGCTGCTGGAAATGAGCCAGCTCGGCTGGGTGAGCACGTTCAAGGCGCTGATCCTGCCCGGCGCGATCGACGCGTTCGGTGTGTTCTGGATGCGCCAGGTGATCATGGCGATCCCCGACGAGCTGCTCGACGCCGCCCGGGTCGACGGGGCGAACGAGCTGCGGATCTTCGCCAGCATCGTGATCCCGGTGATCCGGCCGGGACTGGCCGCGCTCGGCGTGCTGACCTTCATCAACATCTACAACGATTTCGTCTGGCCCGTGGTCGCTGTGAACGACGAGCAGCACCAGACCCTGCAGGTGATGCTCGCGGCACTCGCGCAGAACATCCGCTCGGGCCAGCTCGGGGCCGACTGGACCAGCGTCTGGGGGCAGTTGCTCGCGGCAAGCACCGTCGCGGCGATCCCGGTGCTGATCGTCTTCGTCGTCCTGCAACGTCACCTGATCAAAGGCGTCATGGCCGGCAGCCTCAAGGGCTGAGACCTGGAGAAACTGTGAACACACGTCCCGAATACCCCCGTCCGCACTTCGACCGATCCGAGCGCTGGCTCAACCTCAACGGCGAGTGGGCGTTCGCCCGCGAGGCCGACTCCTTCGCCGAGACCATCGTGGTCCCCTTTCCTTGGGAGCACCCCGACTCCGGCGTGATCGCGCACTGGCTGCCCACGGCCTGGTACCGGCGGCAGATCGAGCGCCCGGCCGACTGGGCCGGCGAACGGACCATCCTTCACTTCGGCGCCGTGCACCACCACGCGACCGTGTGGGTCAACGGTGAGCTCGCCGTCGAGCATGTCGGCGGTTACCTCCCGTTCGAGGCGGACATCACCGACCTGCTCGACGCGTCGGGGCGGGCGGAGCTCGTCGTACGGGTGGACGCGCCGGTCGACAAGCGGTTCGTCCCGCACGGCAAGCAGCGCAGCCTGCCGGCCGACGACTACGACGGCTGCGCGTTCACCCCGTCGAGCGGGATCTGGCAGACCGTGTGGCTCGAGCCGCGACCGGCGGCGTACATCTCGCGGCTCCAGCTCCGTCCGACCGAGACGCTCGACGGCATCGAGGTCACCCTCACCGGCCCGTCGCCGGTGCGGATCGAGATCCCGGGCGTCGCGGTTCGCGAGTACGACGAATGGCCGGGCACAGCGATCGTGCCCATCCCCCAGCCCAGGCTGTGGAGCCCTGACGATCCGCACCTGTACGACGTGATCGTCACCGCCGGCCAGGACACCGTCCGCGGCTACACCGGGCTGCGCAAGGTGGAGTGGCAGGGCAACAACCTGGCGGTCAACGGCGCACCGACGTACGTGCGCGGCGTCTTGGACCAGGGCTTCTGGCCGACCGGTGGGCACACCGCTCCAAGTGACGAGGCGTTCCGGCGCGATCTCGAGCTCGCCCGCGAGGCCGGGTTCAACCTGGTTCGCAAGCACATCAAGCTGGAGGACCCACGCTGGCTGTACTGGGCCGACCGGCTCGGCATGCTGGTCTGGGCCGAACCGCCGTCGACCGGGCGTTTCACGGCCGAGTCCGTGGCCGCCTTCGAGGAGGTGACGGCCGGCATGGTCGCGCGGGACGGCAACCATCCGAGCATCGTCATCTGGGGCGGGTACAACGAGGAGTGGGGCCTGGACTGGGACGTGCCGGGCGATCCGGCCAAGCAGGACGCCGTACGGCGGGCGTACCGGATCATCCGGGACGCGGACCCGACCCGCCCGGTCGTCGACAACTCGGGCTGGGCGCATGTCGAGACCGACCTGGTCGACTGGCACTACTACGACGAGAACGCCGGCTCGTGGGCCGCGATCGTGGATCGGCTGGTCAACACCGCCGACGGGACCTTCCCGGTCCGGCTCGGTCCGGACTTCGTGGCACAGAAGACGATCGCCGCGCCCGGCTTCGACCCGACGGGCAAGCCGCAGCTCAACGGCGAGTACGGCGGCGGGTCGACCAGCGTGGAACGCGGCTGGCACCTGCGCTGGCAAACCCAGGAGCTGCGCCGTCACCCGCTCAACGCGGGCTACATCTACACCGAGCTGTACGACATCGAGCACGAGACCGTCGGCATCTACACCTACGAACGCCGCCCCAAGGACCTCGGCGGCGTGGTCCCCTCCGACGTCCACGCCGACACCGTGCTGATCGTCGACCTGGTTCCGCAAGCGCCGGGTCGCGACCTGGTCCTTGCCGGGGACGGCCGTTCGGTCGCCGTACCGGTCCGGGTGTCCCACCACGGCCGGGATCCGTTGCTCGCAACCCTGCACTGGGCGCTGGACAGCGCCTCCGGTTCGGTGCCCGTCGACGCCAAACCGTTCGAAGTCACCGATCCCTTCGACGTCATGGTGCCGTCAGCCCCAGGGCGACTGATGCTCTGGGCGACGGACGCATCCGGCGTCGTGGTCGCGCGGACGGCTGTGGACCTCGCCGACTGACGCTGCACCGAAAGCTCGCCGGCGCCCACGCGGCGCCGGCGCACGGGGAACCTTCGCTCGACTCATCCGCCCGATGTCAGAGGGGGACCATGTCTACCGTCACCCGGCTGCTGGCCGCGGGAGCACTGCTCGCCGCAGGACTCGTCGCCACACCCGCCACACCCGCCACCGCGGCGCCACCCGGCAACGTGCTCTACAGCCCGAACCTGTCCACCTTCCCGACCGCCGACGCCAGCTATCCGCGGGCGATCCGGCTCGACCACGACGGCAATGCCGGCCGGACCGTGCTCGCGACCTTCGCCCGGCGCAACGAAGCCGGTCCGAGCAATTTCCCGATCTACCGCAGTACCGACGGCGGGGCCAGCTTCGCTGCCACTCCGCTCAGCACGATCACCTCGCACACACCCGGCTGGGATCTCGGCGCGCCGGTCATCTATGAGGTCCCGCGGACCGCGAACGGCCTGAACGCCGGCGACCTGCTCGCCGCCGGCACCGCGTGGGACGAGGGCAACTTCACCGCGCAGAAGATCGAGGTGTTCAAGAGCACCGACCGCGGCGCGAGCTGGCAGTACCTGTCGAACTGCACCCAGACCAGCGGCCAGCCGAACACCATCGGCCAGGGCATCTGGGAGCCGTGGTTTCTGCTCGCGCCGAACAACACGCTGGCCTGCTTCATCTCCGACGAGCGCCCGGCCGGTTCGCCGACCAACAACCAGATCATCGGCCACTACACGTCGACCAACGGCGGGACGAGCTGGAGCGCGAGCATCACGCCGGACGTCGCGTTCCCCGCCGACAACCTGGCCCGGCCGGGCATGTCGATCATCACCACGCTGCCCAACGGCCAGTTCCTGATGACCTACGAGCTGTGCCGCGACGCGACCAACGCGGACCACGCGTGCGAGGTCTACATCAAGACGAGCCCCGACGGTCTCAACTGGGCTCCGACGAACAACCCCGGCACTCTCGTTCAGACAACCGACAGCCGTCACCTTCTGCATACGCCGTACGTCGCCTGGGTGCCCGGCGGTGGTCCGAACGGCACGCTGCTGATGTCCGGTCAGCGCGTCGTCACCGGCCCGACGGGCAACAAGGCCGTGATGGCGGAGTCCGGATCGGTGCTGTTGGCAAATACCTCGCTCGGTTCCGGCAGCTGGACCGAACTGGAAGCCCCGGTCAACATCAACCCGACCGGCGGCTACGCCTCCGGTGTGCCGAGTTGCCCCGGCTACAGCTCACCGATCGTCCCGTCGGCCAACGGGACGTCGTTCCTCTACCTGGCAGCGACCTGGCTCGGAACGGGGAACCAGTGCCAGGTGCGTTTCGGGACAGGAGTCGTCGGCGGGCCGACGGGCGCGATCACCGGACCGGCCGCCGCCGGCAAGTGCCTCGACGTCGACCACAACACCGCGGTCAGCGGCAACGCTGTCCAGCTGTGGACGTGCAGCGGAGCACCGGGTCAGCAGTGGACGATGATGGCCGACGGCACCATCCGCTCGTTCGGCAAGTGCCTCGACATCGTCGGCAACGGCACGGCGAACCTCACCAAGGTCCAGCTGTGGGACTGCGGCCCGGCCGGCGGCCAGCAGTGGCGTCCGCAAGCCAACGGTTCGTTGCTCAACCCGCAGTCCGGTCGTTGCCTCGACAGCCCGGGCGGCGCGACCGCTGACGGCACCGACCTGCAGATCTACGACTGCACCGGCCTCGACCCGCAGAAGTGGAACCTTCCCGGCTTCCCGACCGGCCCGATCACCGGCCCCGCAGCCGCCGGGAAGTGCGTCGACGTCGACACCAACACACCGACCAGCGGCAACGCCGTCCAGTTGTGGACGTGCAACGGCGCACCAGGGCAACAGTGGACGATGTCCACCGACGGCAAGATCCGTGCCTTCGGCAAGTGCCTGGACATCGTCGGCAACGGCACGGCCAACACCACCAAGGTCCAACTCTGGGACTGCGGCACCGCCGGCGGCCAGATCTGGCAACCGCAGCCCAACGGGGCGCTGCGCAACCCACAGTCCGGTCGTTGCCTGGACAGCCCCGGCGGCGCGACCGCTGACGGTACGGACCTGCAGATCTATGACTGCACCGGCCTGGACCCGCAGAAGTGGAAGGTCCCGGTCTAGTAGATAGAAACGGTCGGTCCTGCGATGCGGTAGAGCGAACGTTCCATAGCACACCCTCCGCTCTGGTCCGTCACTCGACCGCATCAAAGGACCTCTCATGCCCGTCGGAGCGGTCGGGATGGCCGGGCTCACCCTCGGCGGTGGCTACGGGCCGCTGGCTGGACGGGTCGGTCTCGCCGCGGACAATCTGCTGGCCACCGAACTGATCACGTCGGCAACGCCGCTGCCCCTGGCCTGAAAGGACGGGCCGCTCTCCTCGAGGGCGGCCCGTTCAACCGCCGACGACGCCGTCAGGAAGCGCTCCAGCCTCCGTCGAGAACCAGTTCGGTGCCGGTGACGGACGCCGCCTCGGGCGAGCAGAAGTACGCCACTGCGCCGGCCACTTCGTCGGGCTCGATCAGGCGCTTCACCGCTGACTTCGCCAGCAGCACCTCGGACAGCACCTCGTCGATGCCCATCCCGTGCGCGGCCGCCTGGTCTGCCAGCTGGTTCTCGACCAATGGCGTACGCACGTACCCGGGACACACCGAATTACTGGTCACGCCGTGAGGCGCACCTTCCAGCGCGATGACCTTCGACAGGCCCAGCAAACCGTGCTTGGCGCTCACGTAGGCGGACTTGTAGGCACTGGCCCGCAGGCCGTGGACGCTGGAGATGTGCACGATCCGTCCCCAGCCCCGCGCGTACATGCGCGGCAGGACGGCACGGCTCAACAGGAACGGTGCCTCCAGCATCAATCGCAGCATGAACGCGAATCGCTCGGCCTCGAACCGCTCGATCGGCGCGACATGCTGAACCCCAGCGTTGTTCACCAGGATGTCGGCGTCGAAGTGCCGCTCCGCCAGGGCGGCGGTGTTGCTGAGATCGATCGCGACGGCCTCGCCACCGAGCCGCTCGGCCGTCCGCGTCGCGCCCTCGACGTCGATGTCGCACACGACGACCTGGGCACCGAGTCCGGCCAGGCGGGTCGCCACCGCGGCGCCGATCCCACTCGCCGCGCCGGTGACCAGGGCGCGGCGACCGGACAGGACAGTCTGCGGCGACACCATGGTCACGACGTCGGGGTCGCGAACGGATTCGCGTCGGCGTGGTGGTGTCCCCACTCGTCGGGGCGCCCGAAGTCGTGCGGGACCCAGTCGTCGCTCACTTCGATGCCACCGCAGCCGATCTCCAGGTGGAACCCACTGGGATTGCGGACGTAGAACGAGATCGCCTTGTCGTTCATGTGCCGGCCGAGGCTGATCGAGATCGGTACGCCGTTGGCCTGGGCCCGGTCGTAGGCTCGTCCGACGTCGTCGAGCGAGCCGTGCTCGAACTCGAGGTGGTGGATCGACGGCGCTTCCGCGGCGGCCAGCGCGATGCTGTGATGGGTCCGGTTGCAGCGGAAGAAGAACAGCCCAGGTGCCCGGTAGTCGGTCAGCTCGAACTCCAGCACCGATTCGTAGAGCTCACGAAGCTCCTGGAGCTTGGGACTGGCCAGCACGAAGTGACCCAAGCCTGTGACACCAGGCCCGCCGGACGGGCGATCGGCACCCAGGCGCACTTTGGCCTCACCGACCGCGAGCTCCACCCGGTAACCGACCGGGTCGGTGAACCAACGCAGGTGGGTGGCGCCGCGCAGTTCCCTGTCCTCCGCGGACCCCTCCGCGACGGCGAAGCCGGCGTCCTCCAGGCGCTCGGTGAGCCGGTCGAGCTCCGGTGGGGAATCGACGATCCACCCCAGCTCGCGCGGACCGTCCTCATGGGACGGATGAAGAGCCAACCGGTACTTGAACTCGTCGAGCTCGGCCAGCGCCACCTCGTTCGTACCGGACTTGGCCGGGGTGACACCGATTCCCAGCGTGCGTCCGAGCAGATCGGTCCACGCGTCGACGTCGGTGACGTTGAGCCCGACGTATCCCAGCTTCCTGATCCCCACGATGGGTCATGCCTCCGATGAGGCGGCTGCTCCGCCTCGCAGAAATTCGCGGACGATGTGGTTGAACTCGGGCGCACGCTCGTACTGAACCCAGTGCCGGCAGTGCGGCAGTACGCGCAGCTCCGCGGTGGGGATTCCTTCGAGAATGCGGAGCGCCCAGTTGACCGGAACGGTCTGGTCCTCGCGGCCCCAGACGAGCAGCGTGGCAGCGCCGATGCGAGCCAGGTCCGGCGTCAGATCGCCGAAGTTCGGCGGGATCGGCATTTCGGGGTGGGCGCGAAGGCTCGCCGCGTACCGCTCGTCGATGAGTGCCTCGGTCGCGAGGGACTCGTCGAAGACCATCAGCCGGACGAACTCGGCCATCGCTTCACGCGAGGGCTTGTCCGCCGCCAGGTAGGCGAACAGTAGCTCCAGCCCGGCAGGCCAAGGCGGCGCGTCCGCCGGCAGCACTCCGCCCGGTGCCATCAAAACGAGTCGGTCCACGTGTTCGGGGTACTGCATCGCGATCCGCATGGCCACGGCGCCACCGTAGGAGTTGCCAACCAGGTGGGCCCGTTCGATTCCGAGTGCCGTCATCGCGCGATACACCCGGTCGGCCGCGTGGAAGATCAGCGGTTCGTCCGTCTCTGGTCGCGGCGACTCTCCCCAGCCCGGCAGGTCGATCACGATGTTGCGGTAGTCGTCGAAGGCCGGCAGATTCCCGCCGAAGTTGCTCAGGCCCGACGCGCCCGGTCCTGAGCCGTGCAACCACACGATCGGGGCGCCCGAACCGGCGTCGGTGTAGGCCAGCTGCGTGTCTCCGGCATCCACGGTGCTCGTCATCGCGTCACCCCTCATCCGTTGTATGTAACGCTCACTATACAAGGATCAAGAGTGTGATCAAGAGGCGGCCCTGCAGCCAGGTGACAGCGCGCGCGTGCGGGGCGCCCTGCTCTCAGCGCTTGCGCTTCGCCGCGCCGCGTCGTTGCTCGGCCAAGCTACGCACCAGCGAGACGAACGGGGCGACCTGGGAGCTGTAGCTCATACCGTCGAAGCTGTTGATCACCGAAAGCCCATCGGTCAGCGCTCGACCGAGAACGGCCAACTGCTCGACGAGGGCCTGGTTGTTCTTCCCGCCGTTCGGGGCGAAGATCGGGGTGAGCGCCTCCACCCAGGACGCGTGGGCGTAGTCGCGGATGCGGCGTACGGTCCGCTGGACCGCCTCGGCATCCTTGTGCGGGCCGACGCTGATCGCGACCAGCAGCCGAAGATAGTCGGGGCGCTCGTCCAGCGAACGGCACGCCGCGGTGAACCAGGCCTCGAGACGGTCGAGCGGCGGCAGGTCGTCGAACGACGACGGATTCGGGAACAGGGCGTGCATTTCCTCGAAGGTCCGCTCGAGCAGCGCCGCCAGCACCCCGAACTTGTTGCCGAAGTGGTAGTAGATGGAGCTCGCCGGCAAGCCGGACCGCGCGGTCAGGTCCGAGACAGCCATACCGTCGTAGCCCTTTTCGCCGATGAGGGCGCGTGCCGCGTTCAGGATGTTGTCTTGACTGCTCGAGCCGGCCGCAGCCGACGCAGCGCCGGATTCCCTCACCATGCGGTCATGATAGGTCCGCTCAGGCGTCACTCCCCCACCGGCACGCGATGTGGGTGCATCGGACGGCGGTGCGTTCCATCTGCACCACCACGGCGCGCTGGGAACATGTTGCCGATGGCACCGGTCAGCGTAGGGGCGCGACGGCGATACGGTCGCGCTGTCAGCCCTTCGCGGCCGGCGGGCGCAGCGTGCGCGACAAGCCGAGCGCGGCCGTCCGCACCGCCGGGGCGAGGTGCGCCGGCCGGAACTGTTCCCGCGGGACGGCCACCGACAACGCGGCGACGGCCACCGCGCCCGAGAACACCGGAGCCGCGATGCAACTGACACCGAGCGCTGCTTCCTGTTCCTCGTACGCGAGCCCGGAGACCTGGATCTGTTCCAAGGCCGTTCGCAGCCGCAGCGGATCAGTGATCGAGTACGACGTCAACTGCGGCAGCGGATCCGCGAGGACGGCGTCCGCCAGCTCGGGCCCGGAGAACGCGAGCAGGGCCTTGCCGATCGCCGTACAGGTCAGTGGCAGTCTGCCGCCGATCCGGGACGGCAGCGGGACGGCGTCGTGACCGTGAATGCGTTCGAGGTACACGACGTCGCGGTCGTCGCGGATTCCGAAGTGCACGGTCTGCCGCGTGCTCTCGAACAGGTCCTGCAGGAACGGCAGCGCGGTCTCGCGCAGGTCGTGCCGGCGCGGTACGAGCGATCCCAGCTCGAACAGCGCGCCGCCCAGCCGGTACCACTCCCCCACGCGGTCCAGCAGGCCGAGGCGCACCAGATCGCCGACGAGGCGGAACGTGGTGGTCTTGCTCAACCCCGCTCGGGCAGCGAGTTCTGTCAGACGGAACGAACCGCCGTCCGGCCGATAGACGTCCAGGATCGCCGCCGCCTTGTCGAGCATGTTCCCGGTCGCGAGGTTCCGTGTCACGGAACGAACTTTGGCACAACCGACTGCTCCGGCCTATATCTGGGCCACCACACTCCAGACCTCGGAGGTACCCGATGAGCACTGCCGTTCACAAGGCCGCGGAGCTGCTCGCGACCGCGGCGGCCACCGGCACACCGTGCTCACCGGTCCGCGACTTGTTCGCCGACGGTGACATCGACGCCGCGTACGACGTCCAGCGCCTCACCACCGAGCGCCTGGTCACTTCCGGGCACCGCCTCGTCGGCCGCAAGATCGGACTGACCTCGCCGGCCGTCCAGCGTCAACTGGGTGTCGACCAGCCCGACTTCGGGGCGTTGTTCGACACCATGGCTGTCGCCCACGACGGTGTGGTGCCGGCTGGGCGGCTCCTGCAGCCCAAGGTCGAAGCGGAGGTCGCGCTGGTCCTCGGTGCAGACCTGACCGGCGGCGACTGCACGCCGGCCGATGTACGCGCCGCGACGGCGACCGTCTCCCCTGCCCTGGAGATCGTGGACAGCCGCATCGCAGGCTGGGACATCACGATCGTCGACACCGTGGCGGACAATGCCTCCTCGGGCTTGTTCGTGCTCGGGGACAGCCTGCCCCTCGGCGACGTCGAACCGGCGGACGTCGGCATGCAGCTGTACCGGGGCGCCGAGCTGGTCTCGCAGGGCACCGGGCGCGATTGCTTGGGCGACCCGCTCAACGCCGCGGCCTGGCTGGCCTCGACGCTGGCTCGGCGCGGCGAGCCGCTGCGCGCCGGAGACGTCGTCCTCACCGGCGCTCTGGGACCGATGGTTCCTGTCGTGCCCGGCGACGTCTTCACCGCGGTGATCTCCGGCCTGGGCTCGGTCCGGGTCAGCTTCGCCCTGGAAAGCGACGCGTCGTGAGCGGCCGGACCAAGGTCGCGATCATCGGTTCGGGCAACATCGGCACCGATCTGATGATCAAGGTGCTGCGGCTGTCGGAGCACCTCGAGATCGCCGCGATGGCGGGCATCGACCCCGACTCCGACGGACTGGCCCGGGCCCGCCGCTTCAAGGTCGCCACGACGCACGAAGGCATCGACGGTCTCGTCAGGCTGGACGAGTTCGCCGACGTCGCGTGCGTCTTCGACGCCACCTCGGCCGGCGTCCACCGGCGGCACGACGAAGTCCTGCGCGCCCTGGGCCGCACGGTCGTCGACCTCACTCCCGCGGCGATCGGCCCGTACGTCGTCCCGCCGGTCAACCTGGACGAGCACCTCGACGCGCCCAACATCAACATGGTCACCTGCGGCGGTCAGGCGACGATCCCGATCGTGGCCGCCGTCGGCGCCGTCACGCCGGTGCACTACGGCGAGATCGTCGCGTCGATCTCGTCGCGCTCGGCCGGCCCCGGGACGCGGGCCAACATCGACGAGTTCACCGAGACCACCGCGTCGGCGATCGAGAAGGTGGGTGGAGCCGCGCGCGGCAAGGCGATCATCGTGCTGAATCCCGCCGAACCTCCGTTGATCATGCGCGACACCGTGCACTGCCTCGTCTCCGGCGCCGACACCGAGGCCGTCACCGCCTCGGTCGAGGAGATGGTCGGCCGCGTGCAGGCCTACGTGCCCGGCTACCGGCTCAAGCAGAAGGTCCAGTTCGCATCTGTCGCCGTCGACGACCCGCTGCACCGGCTGGTCCCGGCCGGCGCACCCGCCGACGCGGTCAAGGTGTCGGTGTTCCTCGAGGTCGAGGGCGCCGCGCACTACCTGCCCGCGTACGCCGGCAACCTCGACATCATGACCTCGGCCGCGTTGCGAACCGCCGAGCGCATCGCCGCCCACCGGCAGGAGAGCAACCAATGACCGGCTTGTACATCCAGGACGTGACCCTGCGGGACGGCATGCACGCCGTACGGCACCGCTACACCGTCGAGCAGGCGCGGACGATCGCCGCGGCACTGGACGCAGCGGGCGTTGCCGCGATCGAGATCGCCCACGGGGACGGACTGTCCGGCTCCAGCATCAACTACGGCGTCGGCGCGCACACCGACTGGGAGTGGATCGAGGCGGTCTGCGACGTCACCCACCAGGCCGTCCCGACCACCTTGCTGCTGCCGGGTATCGGGACCTTGCACGACCTGCGGCAGGCCCACCGCCTCGGCGTACGGTCGGTTCGGATCGCCACGCATTGCACGGAGGCCGACGTCGCCGCGCAGCACATCAGCGCGGCCCGCGAGCTGGACATGGATGTCGCCGGATTCCTGATGATGTCGCACCTGGCCGAGCCCGCCGAGCTCGCGTGGCAGGCCCAGCTGATGGAGTCGTACGGCGCCCGGTGCGTCTACGTGACCGACTCCGGCGGCCGGCTGACCATGGACGGCGTGCGGGACCGCATCCGCGCCTACCGCGACCTCCTGAAACCCGAGACCGAGATCGGCATCCACGCCCACCACAACCTCGCGCTCGGCGTCGCCAACAGCGTCGTCGCGGTCGAGAACGGCGCGGCCCGGGTCGACGCGTCGCTGGCCGGTCAGGGCGCCGGAGCCGGCAACTGCCCACTCGAGGCGTTCGTCGCCGTCGCCGACCTGATGGGCTGGGACCACGGCTGCGACCTGTTCCCACTGATGGACGCCGCCGACGACCTGGTCCGCCCGTTGCAGGACCGCGAGGTCCGGGTCGACCGCGAGACCCTCAGCCTGGGCTACGCCGGCGTGTACTCCAGCTTCCTGCGCCACGCCGAGGCCGCGGCGACGCGGTACGGTCTCGACACGCGCACGATCCTGGTCGAGGTCGGCCGGCGCGGCATGGTCGGCGGTCAGGAAGACATGATCACCGACATCGCGCTCGACCTCGCCACCTCGAGAAGCTGACTCACCGCCCGGAACTGAAGCCGTGCCCTTGATCGCGATCGAAGAAGACTTTCTCGACCGGGCGAGACTGGAAGACCGAACGTTCTGTCGCTAATATGGCGGGATGACCCACAGCGGAACGGAAACCCGGCCCTCCGAGGCGCGGCTGCGGCTGCTCGCCACGGCAATCAGGATCTTCTACGCAGAGGGCATCCACTCCGTCGGCGTCGACCGGCTCATCGCCGAGGCGAAGGTGACCCGAGCCACCTTCTACCGGCACTTCCCCGGCAAGGAGGACCTCGTCCTCAGCTATCTGCGCGAGGTCCACACAATGGAGCGCACGACGGTCGAAACGGCGATCGCCGACCATCCGGATCCGGTGGACGCACTCCTGGCCATCGCGCGGTCGATTGCCCAGAGCATCCAATCCCCCGGCTTCCGCGGATGCGCCTTTCTGAACGCCGCGGCGGAGTATCCCGCCAACGATCAGCCCGTACACCAGGAGATCATCGCCCACCGGCAGTGGTTCCTGGACACGCTGACCACGATGATGGCCCAGGTTCACCGCGACACGGCGGACGCCGCCGCACGCCACTTCGTGATGCTGCGCGACGGCGCGATGGCCGCCGGCTGCCTCTTCGACCCCGCCTTGGTGGCCGAGACCTTTCTCCGCGGGATCGAAGGACTGCTTCGGATCAACGCCGAACGCCAGTCCTCCGAGTCCGCCCGCTAGCCGCAGGGCAGCGTCCCGCAAAAGGCAGTAGAACGATCGGTCTTGACTTCCGGAGTCCCTGCGCCTACAGTCGACGTGACAGAACGTTCGTTCCACTATCCCGGTGGTTCGGGCGGCGACTCGGCAAGGAGACCTCATGCCCACCAAGATCACGCTGATCATCGACAACCCCGCGAACCCGGACGAGTTCGAGCGCGCCTATGCGGACATCCTGCTCGCCGCAGCGAAGTTCCCGAAGCTGCAGCGACTCGAGTCCGCCAAGGTGTGGCCGAAGGAAGACGGCACCGCGACCCCGGCGTACCGCACGCTCGACCTCTACTTCGACAGCTACGAGGACGCGTCCGCCGCGGTCGAGACGCAGACCGCCGCCGACCTGTTCGGCACGCTCGTAGGCACCCAGGTGCCCTTCAAGGGTCTGTTCTCGGACATCGAGCAGGCACACCTCGCCGAAGGCCGGTGACGCCGTACCGCCCCGTGCTGGGCCAGAAGTGTTTGCGGAATGGTGGTCTGCCCGTTCCTGCCCCGTGACTTTTTCCCGGCAAACTCGCAGGATCGGTCAAGGGCTGACATGCAAACCCCTGTGCTTCCGAACAGGCCGCCGCCGGAAAGGTTCTTCCCATGTCGCAGTTGTTTTCCGACCTGCCGCGCCGCCGCTTCCTCGCTCTCGGCGGGATCGCCGCGGGGTCGGCGATCCTGGCCGCGGAGCCGGCCTCGGCGCGGTCGGTCGAGCCGGCGGGGCAGGTTGTGCTGCCCGGGTACGCGTTCACCCTGGGGGTCGCCTCCGGGGATCCGAAGCCCGACGGAGTGGTGCTCTGGACGCGGTTGGCGCCGGAGCCGCTGGCCCTCGACGGGCGCGGCGGCATGCCCGACCGCTCGGTGAACGTCCGCTGGGAGATGGCTGAGGACGAGCGCTTCCGCCGGATCGTCCGCCGCGGCGTCGAGCGTGCCACTTCTCGCTGGGGCCACTCGGTGCACGCCGAAGTCCACGGCCTCCGGCCGGATCGCATGTACTGGTACAGGTTCCGCATCGGGGACCAGGTCAGCCCGGTGGGCCGGACCCGTACTGCGCCGCACCCCTCGAGCACGCTCCGGTCGATGAGCTTCGCGTTCGCGAGCTGCCAGGCGTACACCGATGGCTTCTTCACCGCCTACGACCATCTGGCCGCGGAAGACCTCGATCTGGTCGTGCACCTCGGCGACTACATCTACGAGGGCGCCGGAGCAGGCTCGATCGGGCGTGCGCACCTGCCGGCCGCGGAGACCTTCTCGTTGACCGACTACCGGATCCGCTACGCGCAGTACAAGCTCGACCCGGCGCTGCAGGCGGCGCACGCGGCGGCGCCTTGGGTGGTCGCGCCTGACGACCACGACGTGGAGAACAACTGGGCCGGCGATCACTCACAGCCCGACACCGAACCGGACCAGGACCCCGCGGTGTTCCGGCTCCGGCGGGCCGCGGCCTACCAGGCGTACTACGAGAACCTCCCGCTGCGTGCGTCGTCGATCCCGCACGGCCCGGAGATGCAGGTCTACCGGCGGCTCCAGTTCGGCGACCTGTTGCAGCTCAACGTGCTCGACACCCGGCGGTTCCGCGACCGGCAGCTGACCGACCAATCCCTGCGCTGGGACCCGAACCGGCAGATGCTCGGCGCCGAGCAGGAGGCGTGGCTGCTCAAGGGCCTCGGCTCATCCACCGCGCGCTGGAACGTGCTGGGCAACCAGACCTTCGCGATGGAGGCCGACCACACCGCGGGTCCGGGTGAGACGTTCGGTATGGACCCTTGGGACGGGTATGCCGCCGCCCGCCAGCGGCTCTTCGACGGCGTCGCGGCGCGGAATGTCGACAACTTCCTCATCGTCACCGGCGACGCGCACCGCAGCGTGGCCGCCGACCTCAAGCTGAACTTCGCCGACCCGGCGTCCCGTACGGTCGGCACCGAGTTCCTCGGTACGTCGATCAGCTCCGGCGGCAACGGCACCGCGATGGACGCGCTCGGCGTGACCTGGCTGGCCGAGAACCCGCACATGAAGTTCCACAACGCCCAGCATGGCTACCAGGTCTGCCACCTCGGCCGTCACGAGATGAGCACCGACTACCGCGTCGTCCCGTTCGTCAACGCCCCGGGCGCCCCGGTCACGACGCAGGCCAGCGTCTACGTCCAGAACGGCCGCGCCGGCGTGGCTCACGTGACGACGTAGCAGCGATATCGACGGCTCGCAGCCGGCCGCTGGGCATCTGACCGGGCCGCAGTCAGCGCTGCGCGACGTACGGAATCGTCTGGGGTCCCTCGGGCAGGATGCCCACCCGTGCGTCGGGTCCGGCGGCGGCCAGTGATTCGCTGATCGTCGACGAGATGTCTGCGGTCTGCTCGAGGTGGGCGGACCGCAGCTCGTCGTCGCTCAGATAGCCAGTGTGCATGACGACGCGGCTGGTGACCTGGATCCGCGCCTGGATCTGGAGCTGCCACTGGTCGGGCGTTGTGGTGGGACTCGCTGCGATCTGGTCGAGGATCGCCTGCGGGGATTCGGATGCGACGAGAGTCGAGCGGTACGACCCGTGATCCGGGAAACCGTCCCGGCATTCCGCGGCGCAGATGATCGTTCCGCCCGGACGGACGACTTGATGCGCGGCGGACATCCCCTTGACCGCCTGGTACAGGTTCTGGTCGAGCGGGAAGCCGGAGTTCGTGGTGACGACCACGTCGAACGGCGCGTCGACCGGCCGCATCGCGATCCGCCGGGCCAGGTCGCAGGCCGCCGTGTGCATGGGAAGCAGGTCACCGCCGAACGCGCCGACGATCTCCTGGTCGCGATTCAGTACGACGTCCAGCGCGAACGTCACGCCGGTCGCCTCGGCGATCGCCCGGACGTCGTCGTGCACCGGGTTGCCGTGCGTGATGCCCCAGGTCGCCTTCGGATCGCCGATCCTGGTCGCGTCGTGCAGCACCAGAACGGTCTCCAGCCCGGCGAGCCCTGGAGCGACCAGTTTCGGTCCACCGGAGAAGCCGGCGAAGAAGTGCGGCTCGACGAAGCCTGTGGTGATCCGGACGTCGGCCTCGACCCACTGGCGGTTCAGCCACACCGGTACGCCGTTGCCGTGCGTCCCGGCCCAGGTCAGGTGATCGGGGTTGCGGGCGTCGTGATTGACGATCCGGACCGAGTCGACGACCTCGTCGCCGAACATCTGGCGGAGTTCGTCATCGTCGTTCGCCCGGTGCGTACCGGTGGCGACCAGGATGATGACGTCGTCCAGGTCGACCAGCCCGTCGAGCTCGGCCAGCACCGCGGGGATCATCAACTCGCGCGGCTGCGGGCGGGTGCCGTCGCAGGCGGAGATCGCTACGGTCTGACCGCGGCGGACCCGGTCACGCAGCGGTGGACCGGCGACCGGTTCACGCAGGGCGCGGCGAAGGGCTTCGGACGGATCGGACGCGGCGGGGTGGTGGGCCGGCTCGACGATCGTCGTACGGGCCGGGTCCGCGTCGATCACCCGACCGGACCGGCCGTAAGCCAACCGCACCTTCATGATCCGGCTCCTTTGGTTATTAATCCCATGAATCTTTGCAGCATAACGACACTACCTCCGTCTACAGCCCCTGGACGTTCACCAGGCCGTCGATAAAGATCCTATCTATGTCGAGCAGGGCAGTGTGCACGTGCTGCGACGGACCAACCTCAACCGCGCGTGGAGATTCGCCCTCGGCGACCCTGCGTCAGCCGAGGTGGAGGACTTCGACGACGACCAGTGGCAGCACTACCCGCACGACCTCGCGTTCACGTCGTACGCCGATGAGCTCGGTCTCCTGGTCTGGCCGGAGCCGCCGTTCTGGGGCACCGCGCCGTTCGGTCACTCGCCGTGGGGACGCGGAGCCTATCCGGTCGAGCCGGACCACTGGGAGCGGTTCGAGTGGATGTTCCCGGATCCCGGCGTACCGAACATCGTGTCGTACGGGTCGGCGATGGAGCACCGGCCCGGTGCGTACGCACCGCAGTGGGGAGACCTGGCCCACGACGAGCAGCCGACCGAGGAGTCGCCGTACCCGTGGCGCCATTCGTGGAGCAGTGGCGAGGTGCGCTGGTGCGGGTTCGACCACGGCAGCATCGCGGGTCCGCGGTTCGGCTCGATGGGCATGATCGACTACGCGCACCTGCCGAAGCGGGCCTGGCCCTGGTACCAGAAGGACTCGCTCGGCATCGAGCCGCCGACGTGGCCCGAGCCCGCTGATCCAGCCCGGCTGGTCCTGTCGGCCGACCGGACCGTGCTTGAACGGGCGGACGAAACCGACGACCTGCACATCGTTGCCACCCTCCCCGATGCCGTCGGCCGCCAGGTGTCGTCGAGCGCCCCGATCACGCTGCTCGTCGAGGACGGCCCCGGCGAGTTCGCCACTGGAGGCCGAATCACCTTCGACACGGCCGGGCCGGCGACAGTCCTGGACGGACATTGGATCCTCGTCGATCTGGAGCGTCTCGTTGCGCTCGAGCGACTGGACGTGACGTTCCGGGACTCGGAAGACACGCCCCAGTTCGTCGTCGAGACCAGCGAGGACCGCCAGAATTGGAGCACGGTCGCCGATCACACCGCGGCTTCGGCGTACCTGGGGACATTTCGGGTCGGGTGTCGCCGACACGGCAACGGGCCGTCCCGAACAGAGCTGACGTGGCCACGGTTACCTCGACCGACTGAGAACGCCGCTAGCAGTCCGAGTTCGAGCATCAGGGGCGGGGACCATCCTCTCTCCCCGACCCGTGTTCCTGCTTGGCGAACGCGTCCAGATCCGTCTGTAGCGAGCGGGCCATCAGCGGCGTGATGGCCGGGAGCAAGGCCCGGGTGAACCAGTTGGTGCCTTCGATTCGCCACTGATGCACGACGCGGGTGCCCATCCCCTCGGGCTCGAGCGTGATCTCGTACGTACCGCCGAACGGGCTGTCCTCGACGGTGTTGACGGTTCGCCGCGGTCGGTCGTAGCAGGAGTAGTCCGAGGTGAAACGCGTCGTGAAAGGTCCCAGCCGATGAACCATCACGTAGCGGGGGGTGCCGTCCGCCCGCATCTCGTAGTCTTCGACGGCGACGAGCGCTCTCGACCGCTCGACCACGTGCTGCAAGCGATTGGCGAACATCAACTCCCAGGTGTGTTCAGGGTCGTGCGGGATCACCGTTTCGGCCCGGATGGTGCGGCTCATGGTCGATCACTCCCAGCGGCGCGTGCGCCGGTACCGCGGGTTCCAGCGGTATCGGTACAGCACCTTCATCGGAACCGGGAGTTCGTCGAGCACTTGCTGCGCACGGCGTGGCGGCAGGTCGTCCATGATCCAAGGCAGCACGGTCGCAGCGCCCTTCAAACCCATCTCACGTTGGACGCTTCGGGACAGCGCGCGCCATTCGCCGGGCGTGATCGTCTGCTGAAGGACCGGCAACGCATAGCGTTCCTCGTGGTCCAGATGCGAGCGCAGGACACCGACGAGGTGCTCGACGGCATCGGGCAGCGAGGCGCAATCGGGCTCTTCGAACGTTGCCTCGACCGCGCTGATCGCAGGATCGACCAACGCGTGCTCGTCTTCCATCGCCTGCAACACCGCCAGTGCCTCGGTGCCGCAGCGCTCCCGCGCCTGCGGCCAGATCCGGTTGTCCTCGACACCGTGATGGTGGTGCAGCTCGCCGCTGAACAGCCGCCACCCCACCAGGAGGGCTGCCCGCCTGTCCGGGTCGTCGCCGGCGAATCGCGCGGCGACCCTCGCCAGTCTTTCCGCATCCCGCCGGAAGGCGTCGTGCAGGGCGAACATGATCCAGAGATCGGCATTCGACAGGCCGGTGGTGGTCATTCGACGGCTCCTGGTCCTCCGAGTGGGTGCGATGCCAGCCTGGTGCCGGCTCTCGGCCGGGGCCATCCCCCATCTGTGGGGTGCCTTGATTCCGTCGCCGGACGTAGGCTGGATCGGTGCAACCGGCACGCAGGGCCGAGGTACTCCGGACGACGGTGCGCGAGGGCGCCACCGAGGCGGCCGACTGCGGGCAGTTCCGAACGGCCGCCTTGGCAGCGATAGCCGATGTCGTCCCGTACGACGGGGCCTGTCTTGCGATGGTCGACCCCGCCACCATGCTGCCGACCACCGGCACAACCCTGGGACTCGGCCATGCCCGCGGAATCCGGTTGTTCGTCGATCTGGAGTACGGCCCCACACCGGACAGCAACTCCTATGCCGACCTCGCCCACACCAAGCGTGGAATCAGGGGGATCTGGGAAGCCTGCGACGGGATGCCCGAGCACACCACGCACTACAACGAACTGGTGCGCGCGCTGGGTATGCGCGACGAGGTACGGATGGTCTTTCGAGGCAGCGACGGCCGCTGCTGGGGATACGGCTCCCTCATGCGCGCCAAGGAGCGGTCTTTCGACGACGATGACGTCGACGTCTTGGCGCGCTGCCTGCGAGATCTCGGTGACGGACTGCGTGGGACGCTGCTCCGGCAGGTGCCGGTGGAGCTGCCACCGGTTCCTTCCGGCCCGGCGGTGGTCATCGTCGACGGCCACAACGAGATCGAGATCGCGACCCCTCAGGCGCTGGAACACCTCGACCGCCTCCAGGCAGAGCCGAACCGGCTGCCCGATCGATTCATGCCGGCCCTGGCCGCGGTCCTGCGCTATCGGCGTTTCGGGGCGCGAACCGCAGTCAGTCGCGCCCGCACCGCCGACGGCGGATGGATCGTGATCCGTGCGGGCGAGCTCGACGGTGACCGGGTCAAGGGCCGCATCGTCGTCACGTTGGAACCCGCGCAGCCGCCCGCGGTTGTCTCGTTGCTCGCCGGGCTCTGGGGCCTGACCGAACGCGAGGGCGACGTACTTCGCGCGCTACTCGCCGGACGCGACCGCCGGGCGATCGCGCGCGAACTCTCGATCAGCGCGTACACCGTCGCAGACCATACCCGCAGCATCTTCCTCAAGGCGGACGTCGGCAGCCGCGCCGAACTCGTCGCGAACGTGCTCTTCGGCCAGTACCTGCCCCGCACGGGTCAGACCGTAGGCCCGGACGGATGGTTCGCCTGACTGTCGCTGCCGGTGTCGTGATCGCTCGGCACGGGCCTGAATACCGGCGTACGAGGCGTCCTCAGCGGACTCTCAGCAGCAGACCGGGATGATCGAGGTGTCTGTCTCCTCTGCCGTCCGGGAAGCGGTGCTGATGAGCCTTCTGCAGGGTGTTCTTCTGCTTGACGTCGTAGTTCTGATCGGGCTCGGCGCGCTGGCCGAAGTCCGCGCCGCCCGCGCGCGGCGCCGAGCCGCCGAGGCCGACTACGCGCTGCTGCGGTCCTGGCTCGACGAGGTTCCGACCCGGTGACGATCCTTGCGGGCAAGGAACTCCCACCGGCCGTCAGACCGCTGTGGGTTCAGGCTCGGCTCGGCGTTGTTTGCGGGACCTGGCGAAGCGCAGGTAGAACGCCGGCACCACGAACAGGTTCAGCAAGGTCGCGGTGATCAGTCCTCCCAGGATCACCACGGCCATCGGGTGCTCGATCTCCTGGCCGGGGATCGAACCGGACACCAGCAGCGGAATCAGCGCCAGGCCGGTGGTGAGCACGGTCATCAGGATCGGGACGAGCCGTTCCTTGGCGCCGCGGATGACCAGGTCGGGACCGAACGGCACACCCTCCTCGCGTTCCAGGTGCTGGCAGTGGCTGATCAGCATGATGCCGTTGCGCGCGACGATGCCGAAGACGGTCAGGAAGCCGACCAGCGAGCCGAGTGAGATCACCCGCGAGCCGGCGTACGCCGCGATCACCCCGCCGACGAGCGCGACCGGAAGCGTCACGAAGGTCATCACCGCCAGCCGCCAGCTCCGGTACGACGCCTGCAGCAGCAGCATGATCCCGACCGCCGCCGCGATCGCGTAGATCAGCAGCCGTTGCTGGGCGGACTGCCGCTCGGTGTACTCGCCGAGCATCTCGGCGCGGAACTCCAGTGGCATCTGTACCTGCTCGAGCCGGTCCTCGATGTCCGCGACGACCGACCCCAGGTCCCGGGAACCGTCGAGCTCGGCGCCGACGTCGATGTTGCGGAACAGGTCCTCGTGCTGCACCACGTTCGGGACCGACACGATGCTGATGTCGGTGACCTCCTTCAGCCGGACCTGGCCGCCGCCCGGCTTGTCGATCAGCAGGTTCTCCAGGTCGGTGACGCTGCGTCGCTTGTCCGGCGGCGTCCACAACTGGACGTCGTACGCCTTGCCCTCGGTGTAGATGTCGCCGGCCTCCTCGCCGGCCATCAGCCACGCCGCCGCGCGGCGGACGTCGCCGGGTTTGAGGCCGTGCCGCTGGGCGGCGTCCAGGTCGACCTCCACGCGGATCTGCGGGATCGCGTCCTGGAAGTCCACCGAGTGCTTGCCCACCCCCGGCACGTCACCGACGATCCGGTTGATCTCCTCGGCCTTCGTCCGCAACTGCTCCAGGTCCTGGCCGAAGACCCGGATCGTGATCGGGTCGCTGGACCCGGTCAGCACCTCGCGGATCCGTTCCTTGAGGTACGTGAGCACGTCGCGGAACACCCCGGGATAGCCGTCGACGACGCCGCGGACGGACGCGACCGTCTGGTCGTAGTCGACCGACGGGTCCACGCTGATCCAGTTCTCCCCGAAGTACACGCCGTGCGGCTCGTCACCGAGCAGTGCGTTGCCGATGTGTGAACCGGCGTTGCGGACGCCGGGGATGGTGAGCAGTTCGGCGTTGACCGCCTTGCTGGTGCGAACCTCTTCCTGCAGCGAGATGTCGGGCTTGCCGAGCCAGTGCATGAGGAAGTCGCGTTCCTTGAAGTTCGGCAGCAGCGACTGGCCGAGCAGCGGCAGCAGGACCAGGCCGAGCGCGGTGGTCAGCGCGACCGCCAGGTAGCCGAACCGCGGCCGCTTCACCAACCGGGTGAGGATCCACTCGTACCCGCGCTTGAGCGGTGGCACCACCGGGGACTCGCGCTGCTCGAGCGACTTGGGGTTGCGGAAGAAGATCAGCGCGAGGGCCGGCGTGACCGTCAGCGCGACCAGCATCGAGGCGAGCAACGCCAGCGCGTACGACAGCGCCAGCGGCCGGAAGAAGGATCCGGACAGCCCGGCCAGCATGAAGATCGGCAGGATCGCGACGACCTCGATCAGCGTCGCGTAGACGATCGCGCTGCGCACCTCCAGCACCGCCTCCAGGATGATCCTGGCGGTCGATCTGGTACTGCCCTCGCTCCGGTACTGGCGCAGCCGGCGGACGATGTTCTCGACGCCGATGATCGCGTCGTCGACGATGTCGCCCAGCGCTATCACGAAGCCGGCCAGCACCATCGTGTTGATCGTGGTGCCTCGCGCGGTGAGGATCAGCAGCGCGGCCAGCAGTGACAGCGGGATCGCGACCACGCTGATCACCGCGGTCCGCCACGAGTACAGGAACAGCGCGAGCATCGCGATCATCAGCAGCGCGCCGAGGATCAGCGACCGGGTCAGGTTGTCGATCGCGTCTTCGATGAAGGTGGCCGGGCGGAAGATCGTCGAGTCGATCGCGATGCCCTGCAGACCGGGACGCAACTCGGCGAGCGCTTCCTCGACCCCCCGGGTGACGTCCAGGGTGTTGGCCCAGGGCAACTTCTCCACGATCAGCATCAGGCCGTCGCCCTGGTTGATCACGGCGTCACCGATCAGCGGCTGGTGGTCGCGCTTCAAATCGGCGACGTCGCGAAGCCGGATCTGCCGGCCGTCGTTCGTGACGATCGGTACGCCGGCCAGCTGGTCGTGGTCCACGATCGGCGTCATGTGCCGGATCCCGAGCCGCTGGTCCGGGCCGTCGAGGAACCCGCCCCGGCCGATGAAGTTGCCGTCGGAGTACTGCTGCAGGCCGGCGTCGAGGGCGTCGGCGGTGGCCGTCATCACCTGCTCGAGGCTGACCTTCTGCTGGGCCATCCGGGCCGGGTCGGCCTGCACCTGGAGCATCTCCAGCCGCTCGCCCCAGATCGGGACGTTGGCCACGCCGGGCACCTGCAGCAGCCGGGCACGGATCTTCCAGTACGCCGTCATCGACAGATCCATCATGTCGATGCTCGGATCGGCCGGCGACAGCCCGATCTTCAGGACCCGGCTGGTGGCCGACAGCGGCTGCAGCATCACCGGCGGCGCCGCCCAGGTCGGCAGGGTCGGGGTGATCGAGGCCAGCCGTTCGGCCACCAACTGGCGAGCCTCCAACAGGTCGGTGCCTTCGGCGAACAGCAGCACGACCTGAGACAACTGTTCGACCGAGCGCGACCGGACGGTGTCGACCCCCGGGATCGCGTTCAGCGACTGCTCCATCGGAACCGTGATCAGCTCTTCCACCTCGGTCGGGCCCAGCCCGATCGCGATCGTGTGCACCTCCACCTTCGGCGGCGCGAACTCAGGGAACACGTCGACCGCCGACTTGCCCAGCTGCTGCACGCCGAAGAACATCAAGAAGGCGGTCAGCGCGACGACCAGGAAGCGGAACTTCAGACTCGATGCGACGATCCAGCGCATGTCAGTGGCCCCTTCACCGGTGCCTCAGTGCCCGACTTCTTCTTCGACGCCGTACAGCGTCGGTACGCCGACGGTGGCGACCTGGGTCCCGGCGGGCGGTCCGCTGGTCAGGTACGCCAGTCCGCCGGCCTGGCGCTGGACCGTGATCGCGTGCCGCAGGTAGACGTTGGGTTCGGGATTGGTGTAGACCCACCAGCCGCCCTCCGGATCCACGAACACCGCGGCGCCGGGCACGACGAGGAGGTTCGCCTGCCGGCGTACCGGGGTGGTCTGGATGGACAGCCTGCGGACTGCCTCCTGCTCGAGCACGACCTTCGGATGGTCACTGCCGGCCACGGTCTCCAGGTGGGCGGGCTCGTGCTCGATCTCGTAGGAGTCCGCGACCGTGCCGGCGCAGCCGGCGAGAACGGCCGTCAGGACGAGCACCGGCAGAGCGGAGCGCGGCCTCACGACGAGACCTCCCGCTCCCCCGCCTTCGCCGGCACCAGCTCCGGCTCCGATCGTTCGGTGGGTGGCCGCTCGTCGGCCCACAGGTCCGGCTCCGACGCGAACCCGAATCGCAGGTACAGCACCGGTACGACGAACAGCGTGACGACCGTCGTCGTCACCAGCCCGCCGAGCACGACCACCGCCATCGCGTGCACGATCTCGAACCCCGGGATGTTGCCCACCACAACGATCGGCACCAGCACGGCCGCGATCGCCAGCATGGTGACCAGCGTCGGCGCCAGCACGTCCCGGGTCCCCCGCACGACAGCGTCGGATCCGAACTCCGTCTCCTGCCGGTACCGGCGGATCAGCAGCACGATCACCCGGCTCGCGATCCCGAAGACACCGAGCAGCCCGGCCACCGACCCCAGCCCGAGCGTCCCGCCGGCGATCACCGCCGCCACCACCCCACCGCTCAGCGTCAGCGGTAGAGCCACGAAGGCGAGCAGCGCGAGCCGCCAACTTCCGAACGCCGCCTGGAGCAACAACAAGACGGTGATCGCCGCGGCCACCGACACCGCGAGCGTCCGCAGTTGCGCGGCCTGTTCCTCCTCGTACTCACCGAGCAGCTCGGCGTGGTACTCCAGCGGGAACTGCACCTGAGCCAGGTGTTCGCGGACGTCGCCGGCGACCGCGTCGAGGTCCCGTCCGCCCACGTCGGCAACGACATCGAGGTACGGCGCGACCGCCTCGTGCCGGATCGCCACCTGGTTCGGTACGACCCGGACGTCGGCCACGTCGCCGAGCCGGACGTGACCGCCGGCCGGCTTGTCGATCAGCAGGTTCTCCACCCCAGCCTCGTTCTGCCGGATCGCGGGCGTGCCCCACACGACCACGTCGAACACCTTCTGCTGCTCGAACAGGTTGCCGACCGTGATGCCGCCCATCAGCGCCGTCGCGGCGCGGCGTACGTCGCCGGGTTTCACGCCGGCGGCCTGAGCCCGGGCGAGGTCGACCTGCACCTGGATGGTCGGCTCGGTCAGCGCGCGGTCGACCGTGACGCCCGTGATGCCGTCGGTTCCCGCGATCCGTCCGCGCAGCTCCTCAGCCGTGCGATCCAGTTGAGCGGGGTCGTCGCCGTAGACGCGAACGACGAGGCCGTCGCGGCTGCGGTCGAGCACGTCGGTGACCCGCTCACCGGAGTACGTCAGCACCTCCGTCCGTACGCCGGTGATGCCGCGCGCGGTGTCCCGGATCGCGGCCAGGGTCGCGTCGTACTCGGCGTCGGCGCCGACGTTGACCCACACCTCGCCGGAGTTGACGTTGACGATCTGGTCGGAGGCGATCGCGCGTCCGACCTGACCGCCCGCGTTCTCGACCCCTGGCACGGATCGCAGGCTCTGGACCGCCTGCTCGGTGAGTTCGGTCATCTTGGGCAGCGACGTCCCGGGTGGCGCCTCGAGATGAACCAGTACGTCGCGTTCCTTGAGTGCCGGGCTCAGCGAGGCGTCCAGCAACGGCACCGCGGCCAGACCGACCAGCGCCACGACCGCCGCGACGACGAAGGCGGCCCGGGTGCGGCCGGCCAGCCTGGGCGCCCGGCGGTCGTACCCGTCGCTCAGCCGGCGGAAGACTCCGCCGCTCTTCGGCTCAGGGTGGTCACCGGACAACAGCATCGCCGCGACGACCGGCGTGAGCACGAGCGCCACGAGCATCGACGCCCCGACTGCGAGCAAGTACGACAACACCAGCGGGGGCAGGAAGGCGTCGCCGACCCCGGTCAGGAAGAACAGCGGCAGGGCGGCCGCCGCCACGATCAAAGCGGCGTACAGCAGGCCGCCGCGGGTCGCCGCCGCCGTGGTCGCCACGGTGTCGGCCGCATCCTCGTCTCCGCGCCGGGCGCGCAACCGCGCGGTGAGACCGTGCGCGTCGGTGATCGCGTCGTGCAGGATCACCGTCAGGCCCAGCACGAGACCGGCGACGACCATGAAGTTGACGGCGGTGTCGCGCAGGTACAGGACCACGGCCGCGACCGCGAGCGGAACCGGGATCGCGACCAGGGTGATCAGCGCGCGGCGCCAGTCCCGGAACAGCAGCAGCAGGACCAGCAACAACAGAATGCCCCCGGCAACCAGTGCCCACTGCAGGTCGGCGAACGACGACTCGACGAACGACGCCGGCCGGTAGAGCGATGTGTCGATCCGCAGCCCCCCGAGCCCCGGCTGCATCGCGGCCAGCGCGGCCTCGACGTTCTTGGTCACCTCAACGGTGTCGGCGCCGGGGAACTTCTCCACCACCAGCAGCAGGCAGCGTTCGCCGCCCGGGCAGATCGCGTCGCCGATCAGCGGCTGATGGTTCTCCACGATCTGTGCCACGTCGCCGAGGGTGCGCGCGGTGGCGCCGGCCGGCTGACCCTCGAGCGGGACGCGGGCCAGTTCCTGCGGGGTCGAGATGGACTGCTCGTGGAAGATGCCGAGCCGCTGGTTGACCGTGTCGATGAACCCCCCGGTCCCGGGCGACGACGCCTCCAGGAACGACAACGGCGACACCTCGAGCGCGTTGCCGGTGGTCCGGATCACCTGCGGCAGCGTGGCGCCCGTACTGCGCAACCGCTGCGGGTCCACCAGGACCTGCAACTGCCGGTCCCGGAATCCCCAGACGGTCACGTTGGCCACGCCCTGCACCGACATCAGCCGGGGCGTGATCACCCACCGGGCCAGGACCGACTGGTCGATCGGGGTGAGCGCGTCCGAGGACAGCTTGATCATCGACAGCCGGCTCGTCGACGACAACGGCTGGATCATCTGCGGCAGCTTGGACACGTGCGGAAGACCCGCCACAGCAGTTGCCTGGGACAACCGTTCCTGCACCACCTGGCGGGCGTCGAGCAGGTCGGTCCCCGGTTCGAACGTCATCACCACCGAGGACAGTCCGGGCAGCGACACCGACTCGATGGTGTCGAGAAAGGCAACCCCGGCCAGCAGATCCTGCTCCAGCGGGACCGTGATCATCTGCTCGACCTCTTCGGCCGACAACCCCAGTGCCTCGGTCTGGACCTCGACAGTGGTCGGGGTGAACTCCGGCAGCGCGTCGATCCGCGCCCGGCCCACTTGAACGACGCCGATGATCAGCACGCCGATGGCCAGCGCCACCACGAGCCGGCTGAACCTGATGCTCGATGCCACGATCCAACGCATGATCGTCGAGACCTCCCCCAGAGGAGGCAGCGCCGCAGGGCAGCACGACGCAGTACGCCGTCCAGCCGAACCCCGTGGCCACACCCCCTCGCTCGTCCCACGCGAACTGTGGCTCGACTCGCGTGGTCCCCTTCCTTCGGAGAGTAGGTCGGTGCGGAACCCGCGTCAACGCGCCGGTTCTCAGGACTTTCTCAGTTCCTCCGTGATCGGCAGCCTGAGCTGGAAGCGGGCCCCGCCGAGCGGTGAGTCGCCGACGTCGATCCGGCCGTCGTGAGCCCGGGTGATGTCGGCAACGATCGACAGCCCCAGTCCCGCACCGCCGTGGTCGCGGTCCCGGGCGGCATCGAGTCGGGTGAACCGTTCGAAGATCTCCTGGCGGCGCTCGGGTGGGATCCCAGGACCGTCGTCGTCGACGGTGAGCACCGCCTCTGCATCGGTGACGGTGACACCGACCCGGACCTGCCGGTCGGCGTGCGCGACCGCGTTGTCGATCAGGTTGCGCGCCGCCTGCTCCAGCAGCATCGGGTCGCCGAACACCTGGACCGGCCCGACGGCCCGGGTATCGAGCCGAATCGCGGGGTCGACGACCAGGCGAGCGCTGACCAGGTCGACCACATCGTCGAGATCGACGGCGGTCCTCGTTCGTCCCAACGTTCCCGCGTCGGCCCGTGCCAGCAGTAGCAACTGCTCGGCGAGCATCTGCATCCGCACGGTCTCGTCGAGCAGGTCGGCACTCACCTGGTCCCAGTGCACCGGCCGTTTGCTGTCCCGGGCCGTCTCCAGCTGGGTGCGCAGGCTGGCGATCGGACTGCGCAGCTCGTGAGCGGTGTCGGCCACGAACCGGCGCTGACGGTCCGCGCTGTCTTGCAGCCGGTCCAGCATCGCGTTCACCGTACGGGCCAGCCGGCCGAGCTCGTCGTGCTGCTCCGGTTCGAAGACCCGGCGGTCCAGGTGCTGGGCGGTGATCGCGTCGGCCTCGCGCCGGATCCGCTCGACCGGAGCAAGCGTTCGTCCCAGGACGGTCCACATCGCCACCGACAGCAAGACGACGAACACCGGGATCGCGGCCAGTCCCGCTTGACCGACCAGGGCCACCGTCTCGTCGATCTCCTCGATCGAGACGCCGACGTACACGGTGACCGGTTCCTCCGGAGTGATGATGCCGTGGGCAACGACATGGTAGGCGCCCGAGTCGGCCATCGGGATCCGGTCGACCTCGTGGACCACGGTGGTTCCCGGGGGCTGTGCGGGCAGGCTGAGCGGTGGTCCGCCGGCGATGTTGCGGCTCGCCGCCACCACCCGGCCGCCGGCGCCGACGACCTGGACGAGGTCGCTGTCGCGGACGGCCGGGTCGGGCGGCAGTTTCGCCGCGGCCGCGAGCGCGCCGAGGTCGCGGGCCCGTAGCCGGGCGGTGTCCACCGCGTCGCCGACCAGCATCATCCGCACGGTCGCCGCGAGCAGCAAGCCTCCGACGACCAGGACCGCCGCCGTGGCGGCCGCGGCGATCAGGACCATCCTGGTCCGCAGCGACGGCAGCCGTCGCCAGGCCGGCCGGGGCTCAGCCATCGATGGACTCCACCCTGCCCGGATCGTCGTCGCCGATCAGGTAGCCGTGTCCCCGCACGGTCCGGATGCTCCCGGTTCCGAACGGCTGGTCGATCTTGCGGCGCAGATAGCCGACGTACACCTCGACGACGTTCGGCTCGCGGTCGAAGTTCGCTCCCCAGACATGGTCGAGGATCTCCGCCTTCGAGCAAGTGCTGCCGGCCTTGCGCATCAGGTACTCCAGCAGCGAGAACTCCCGCCGGGTGAGCTCGATCGGCGTGGTCCCGCGGCGGACGGAACGCCGGGCCGGGTCGAGCACCAGATCGCCGACGACGAGGTCGACCGGCCGGGCGGGCGCGGTCCGCCGCAGCAGGGCGTTGAGCCGGGCGATCAGCACCCGGTACGAGAACGGTTTGCGCAGGTAGTCGTCGGCTCCGAAGTCCAGCCCACCGGCCTCGGCCTCGGCACCGCCTCGCGCGGTCAGGATCAGGATCGGCACCCAGCAGCCGTCGGCCCGCAGCTGCCGGCAGACCTGTTCACCGGACAGCACGGGCAACATCAGGTCGAGGACGACGCAGTCGTAGTCCTGCTCACGGGCTTTCCACAGGCCGGTTTCACCGTCGTGCGCCAGCTCGACGGTGAAACCGTGGTCCTCCAGGCCGTGCCCGATCGCGCGGGCGAGCCGGCGCTCGTCCTCGACCACCAGGATCCGCACGTCACCTCCCGATCGCGCTCACCGCAACGGCGCCGTCCGGCCGTAGACGTCCTTGCTGTGCCGGTAGGCGCTCCGCTCCAGTTTCAGTGCCTCGGCCCGCGCCTCGGCCCGGTCGGCCGCACTCATCATCCGGGCGCTGGTCAGCTCGAGGGTCTCCTTGGTCGGGTCGTTGCCGTAGAACCCCACCCGGACGTTGCCGACGCCCGGCGCGTAGTACTTCAGCTGGTGGGCGCCCGGCTCGTCCTGGCTGTACTCGTCGGTGACCAGGACGCCGGTGAAGCACCCGGCCGCGACACACGTGCGCTGGTTGGTGCGGTACGTCTTGGCCCGGTCCGACCAGCCGACCGCCGGTCCCCAGCCCTGCGAGTAGCTCGGTCCGCCGACGACCGGATTCGCCTTGACCGTGATTCCCGCCCTGGCGCCTTTCACGCCGTGGATCCAGGCCGGGCTCTCGACCAGTTTCCCTTCCTCGTACACCTCGGGGTACTGGCCGAAGTGCCACACGTCGCCGTTGTCGGCCTGCGCGAAGTACGCCAGTTCGGCCTCTTCGAGCACGCCGTCGCTGTAGTCGCGTTCCCAGACGGCCACGTTGCGGACGCCGTCGATGACCTTGGTCAGGTCCGTGACGATGAAGGTCACCGCATGTTTGATCACTTCACCGTCCTCGATCGTCTGGCCCCGGAACGTCATCCGCATCCCCGGCCGCAGCGGGAACCACTTGTTGGTGACGGCGGTGGAGCGGGTGAAGGCGGACCGGTCGTAACCAGGTTGCGGAACGAACTCGGTCGTCGGTTTCGGTGCGGGCGTCCGGGACGCCGGCGTGGTCGGCACCGAGGCCGTGGAGTCGTCCGGCGGCGACGCGCTGACGGGTGCGCTGGTGACCGGCGAAGTAGGCGGCGCGATCGTCGGCGAGGGTGCCTGCACGCCCGCCGGGTCATCGGAGCTGCAGGCCACCAGGGCCCCGGGACCGGCGAGGCCGGCCGTGAGCAACAGAACGTGTGTGATGCGAAGACGCCGCATCCGGATCCCTCCCCCATGCGGCACCGCGGTCGCAGGCCTGATGGCCTGTCCCCCAACCACGTGCCCTTGGTTGGAGTGTCGCGCGCCGGAGCCGCGACGAGAAGGGGTCCGGGCGAACTGCCGTGTTCGGTGCGATCGAGCTCTTGCCGATTCGGCACGGCTGTGCCCACCATGACAGAAGGCGCACGGAGCGCGTCGTACGGTCGTGCGGTGCGCCGGTCAGGGGGCGTTCATGGGGGACGTGGGAGTCGTCGCGTCCGGGCAGGGCGGCTGACCATGGCCGCCGGTCCGGCGCTCGAGGCGACGGGACTGCGTAAGAAGTACGGACGAGTCGTCGCGGTGGAGTCGCTCGATCTGGAGGTCGCCGCCGGAACCGTGCTGGGCTTTCTCGGCCCCAACGGTGCCGGCAAGACGACCGCCATCCGCATGCTCACCACGATCCTCCCCGCCGACAGTGGGTCGTTCACGGTCGCTGGTGTGCCGCACAGCCGGCCCGCGGAGATCCGTCGCCGGGTCGGGGTGCTGCCGGAAAGCGCCGGCTATCCGCCGGCCCAGTCCGGTGAGGAATGGCTGCGCTACCACGCCGAGCTGTTCGGGCACAGCCGCGCCGATGCCCGCGGTACGGCGCGCCGATTGCTGGCCGACGTCGGCCTGGCCGAGCGCGGGTCCACGCTGATCTCGGCGTACAGCAGGGGCATGAAGCAACGACTCGGGATCGCCCGGGCCCTCGTGAACGACCCGGACGTGGTGTTCCTCGACGAGCCCGCGCTCGGCCTGGACCCGATGGGCCAGGCGCAGGTGCTGGACCTGATCGGCGGGATCGCGCGCGAACGCGGGGCGACGGTACTGCTCAGCACCCACGTGCTGGCCGACGTCGAGCAGGTCTGCGACCGGGTGGTGATCCTGAACCGGGGCAAGATCGTTGCCGAGGGCACGGTCGCCGAGGTGGTCCGCAAGGCCGCGGCGGCCAGACACGGACGGGTTCGGGTACCGCCGGAGCAGGTCGATCGGGCGCTCGTCGCACTGGCCGGCACCGAGGTGATTGCTGATGGCAAGGGTCGTGGAGCGCTCGGAGAGCTCGAGCTGAGCCTGCCGGCCGGGGTCGAGGTGGAGACCGCGGCGACGACGGCGATCTCCAGCCTGATCGCGGCCGGCGTACCGGTGCTGGGATTCTCGCTGGAAGGCGGCCGCCTGAGCGACGCCTTCCTCGCCGTCACCGAGGAGGTCTGATGGCTGTCGACGCGAGCGGCGGAGCGGCGCGGGTGGAGGCGGGCGAGGGTCGGCCCGAAGCGCCGGCCGAGTACGGCGCGCGGCGCAGCCGTCCTGCTTGGCTGGTGGTGACCGGACGCGAGTTGCGCGACCTGTGGCTGGGCGGACGGGCGCTGGTGCTGCTGTTCGCCTACTCCGTCACGCTCAGCGTGACGACGTACCTGACCGCGACCAACGAGGCGCTCAACTTCCTCGAGCAGCGGGAAGCGGTCAGCCTCACCCTCCAGGTCGCCGTCGCGATCGGCGTCCTGCTCACGCTGCTGGCGGCTGCCGACGCGATCAGCGGCGAACGCGAACGCGGCAGCCTCGAGTCGTTGCTGCTGGCACCGATCCCGCGCTGGTCGCTCACCGTCGGGAAAGGACTGGCCGCGCTCTCGTTGTGGCTGGCCGCCTTCGTCGTGTCCGCGCCGTACGTCTGGTACCTCGGCCGCGGTGTGAACGTGGTGACCACGTCCCTGCTCAACGGCTTCCTGGTCGGCGGCCTGCTCGCGCTGGCGATGACCGGTCTGGGGCTGGTGATCAGCACCTTCGCGTCGTCGAACCGGGTCAGTCTCTCGGTGAGCGTGTTCGTGCTGCTCGCCTTGTTCGCGCCGACCCAGATGCCGTCGTCGGCGCAGCGCGGGTGGTTCGGTGACCTGCTGCTGCGGGTCGACCCGTTCACCGCGGCACTGCGCTACCTGGGCCGGACCATCATCAACGCACGCACGTTCGCCCAGGAAGGTCACTGGCTGATCGGGCCCGCGATCGTCGCCGGCGTCCTGGTCGTCGCCGCTGTGGCCGTATCGACGCGGCTACGACTGGGGACAGGAGGCCGGTGATGAAGGCGTACCTGCGGTTGACCGCCTCGGTGGCCGTCGTCCTGGCGACCGGCTCGGTCCCGCCCGCCGTCGAGGCGGATCCAGTGGTGGTCACGCTTGACCGGGCCGAGGCGAGCATCGGACTCGGCCAGACCCTGCGCTTCACCTCGCAGGTGCGCAATCCGGGTGAGCAGGACGCGGCCGGCGTCATCGCGCACCTCAACGTCTTCGCCACCGACCCGGGCGTCTACGTCGACCCCGAGGACTGGTCCGGCGAGCGCACGCAGTACCTCGAACCGATCGCCGGCGGCGAGGCGGAGACGCTCGAGTGGGAGCTGCAGGCGGTGAACTCCGGGCGATTCGTCGTGTACGTCGCGCTCAGCACCGACCAGGCCGCCGCACCGGTGACCTCGAGCAAGTCGCTGCAACTGAGTGTGGCCCAGGAACGCACCCTCGACACCGGTGGAGCCGCCCCGATCGCCGCCGGCGTCCCGGCGGCGGTCGCACTGTTGATGGGCGCGGCGATGTTGCGCCGACGGCGCCACCGCCCGCACGACAAGGCGCCGGCCGGCTGAGCCGGGCCGGCCTGTGATCGCCGGCTTCGTCTTCGATCGCCCCTGCCAGCGGCTCACTGTCAGCGCGTACCCGCTGGCCGGCTGTCCCGCGTACCCGCCCACTACCTGCTAGCGGGCGGGCCGAAAGTGCAGCCAGCAGGTCTACGCCGCGGGTCCGCGCGGAGTGATCTTGGAAGGCATGGGGACTTCGCAGATGGCATCCGCAGGGCAGCGCGGCCGGCCCGGGCTCAAGCGGGAAGTCGGCTTCATCGGACTGATCTGGGCCTCGGAAGGGTCGATCATCGGCTCCGGCTGGCTGTTCGGCGCGCAGGGCGCGCTCGCGACCGCCGGTCCCGCGGCGATCATCTCGTGGGCGATCGGCGGCGTCGCGATCCTGATCCTCGCGCTGGTGCACGCCGAACTGGGCGGGATGTATCCGGTCTCCGGGGGCACTGCCCGCTTCCCGCACTATGCGTTCGGCGGTGCCGCGGGAGCCTCGTTCGGCTGGTTCTCCTGGCTTCAGGCCGCCACGGTGGCACCGATCGAGGTGCTGGCGATGATCACCTACGGCCAGCACTACTCCTGGGCCCACGGCTGGCTGAAGACCACCGGCGGTCAGGACGTGCTGACCGCCTCGGGCATCGCGGTCGCGGTGGTGCTGATGGCCGTGATCACCACCGTCAACTTCCTCAGCATCCGGCTGCTGACCCGTACCAACAGCACGGCGACGTGGTGGAAGGTCGGCATCCCGCTGCTGACCATCTTCGTGCTCGCGGTGGCGCAGTTCCACGTCGGCAACTTCACCGCCGCCGACGGCTTCGACCCGTACGGTGCCAAGGGCATCCTGTCCGCGGTCTCGTCCAGCGGCATCATCTTCGCGCTGCTCGGCTTCGAGCAGGCCGACCAGCTCGCGGGCGAGAGCACTGATCCGAAACGAGACATACCGCGCGCGGTGATCGGCTCGATCGTGATCGGCGCGATCATCTACCTGCTGCTCCAGGTCGTGTTCATCGCCGCCCTGCCCGCCGAACTGATCCACGGCACCTGGGCCACCGCCGCCTTCAGCACGCTCACCGGACCGTTCGCCCAGGTCGCGACGCTGGTCAGCCTGGGCTGGCTGGCGGCGATCCTGTACCTCGACGCGATCGTCTCCCCCGCCGGCACCGGCCTGATCTACATCACCGGCAGCTCGCGCGTCGCGTACGGACTCAGCCGCAACGGCTACGTGCCCGCGGCCTTCGAGCGGACCACCCGCGAAGGAGTGCCCTGGGCCGGACTCATCGCCGCCTTCGTCATCGGCTGCATCTGCTTCCTGCCCTTCCCGAGCTGGCGCTCGCTCGTCGGCCTGATCACCAGTGCCAGCGTCCTGATGTACGCCGGTGCGCCGCTGGCCTTCGGAGTCTTCCGCCGCCGGCTGCCCGACGCCGAGCGCCCGTACCGGCTGCCCGGCGGGTCCTGGATGTCGCCGCTGGCGTTCGTTGTGGCCAACCTGCTGATCCTGTGGTCGGGCTGGACCACCGACTGGAAGCTCGGCGTCGCGATCCTGCTCGGCTACGTCGTCCTGATCGGCAACCGGGTCTTCAAGCTGAACCCGGTCACGCCGGAGCTCGACCTGCGGGCGGCGCAGTGGTTGCCGGCGTACCTGGTCGGCATGGGCCTGATCGTCTACCTGAGCGACTTCGGCCCGTTGACGCACCCGTGGTTCCCGCTGTGGTGGGACATGGTCGTCGTCGCGGCCTTCAGCCTCGTCATCTACTTCTGGGCCATCGCCGTCGCCCTACCCACCGACCGGATCGAGCAGATGATCAACCAGGTCGTCGTACCGGAAGAGTCCGGCCTGCAGTGATCCCCCACTGGCAGCCGGCTAGGACATCAGGAGGCAGACGATGGGTGAACGGGTAGATGCACTGCGCGCGGCGCGTCGACGGGCGGCTCGGCGGCGCCGCATCGTCCGGGTAGTGGCCTGGGTGGGCATGGCCGGCGTTCTGGCCGGTGGCTTGACGGCAGCGGCTCTCACCCTGGCCGGCAAAGGCAACCGGGCGGCCGCCACGGCGACAGGGCCGGCGTCCCCGGCGACAGGGCCGGCATCGCCTGCGCTCCCGGCAACGGGTCCGGAAGGCATCGCGCTGGAGGACGGAACGCCGCTCGCACCGGCGAGCACCTCGGCGACCGGCCGAACCATCGACGGCATCAGTTGCTCCGCGAGCGAACAGGTCGCGTACCACATCCACACGCACCTGGCCGTGTACGTGAACGGCTCCCTTCGGCCGATCCCCGCCGGGGTCGGCTTGGTCTCACCGGTGGCCGAGCAGACGGCGGACGGACCGTTCGACTCCGCGACGACGTGCTACTACTGGCTTCACGTCCACAGTCAGGACGGCATCATCCACGTCGAGTCCCCCAGCCAACGCAAGTACACGCTCGGTCAGTTCTTCGCACTCTGGCAGCAACCCCTCACTGCCGATCAGGTCGGACCTGCCCGAGGACCGCTGACGGTGTTCGTGAATGGCCGGCGGTACGCCGGACCACCGAGCGAGATCACGCTGCTGCCACACGAAGACATCCAGATCGACGTCGGCACTCCGACGGTCGCGCCGCAACAAGTCGACTGGTCGAAGTCGCAACTGTGAGCTGTCCGGCGGAGCCGGAGGCCGTCGGAGTCAGGCCGCCGCGTTCGTGCCGGGCCGGTTGGTCAGGACCGGTGCCGGCGGACGAGGACCGTTGCCGCGACCGCGATGACGAGCACCGCTGTGATGATGGTGCCGGCGAGGCCGATGCGGGTCTCGACTTGCCGGTACGACGCGCCGGCGGCGTACCCGGCGGCGGCCATGGTGACGGCCCAGGTGGAGCCGCCCACGACATTGGCGACGGTGAATCGCGACCGGCTCATCCCGCTCATCCCGGCGGCTCCCGGCACCAGCACCCGCAGCGCGGCGGCCCATCGGCCGAGGACGACGGCGGCGGCGCCCCGTCGCCGGATCAGGTCGAGAGCGCGAGCAACCTCTCGCGGACGCTGCAGGCGGCGAGGTAGGCGGTCCAGCAGGCGCCGCCCGTACCGACGACCGACGGCGAACCCGAGCTGATCCCCGCAGCACGCCCCGGCCGCGGCTGCCACCATCACCGCCCACAGAGGTACGGCGCCACCGTTGGCGGCCACGCCGCCGATCACCACCACTGTCTCGCCGGGGATCACCAGGCCGACGAAGGTGGATGCCTCCAGCGCCGGCAGGGTGAAGACAGTCGCCAGGACCCACCACGGCGACAGGCCGAGAAGCAGGTCCACAACGGTTTGCATCGGCGATCGCCTCCACTTCGACCGTACCGCCCTCCTCCCAACGGGCACCGGCTCCCTCGAAGGTAGTTGCTGTTGACAACATCCGCCGTACCGGCCAGCAGGGATCGAGGATTCCGGCCAGCGGCGATCCGCACCGGCGTCCGCCGCCCTAGCGTGGACCGCGACGACGGCGACCTGATTCCGTGGTCGTCGGCGGTGACGATCAGGAGGAGTCGAGATGCGTCGGACATCGGCCGAGCGGTTACCGCGTCGGGCGAGTCACCGGATCGTCGCTGCCGTGCTGGGGCCGCTCGAGCCCGGCACCACCGTCGTGCTCCGCGGCGACGATCGCCGGGCCGCCGGAACCGAGACCGTCCTCGTTGTCGGAATCGGCATCGGCCTCGCCGCCGCGAGATCAGTGATCAGTCTCGCCGCCGACCTCACCGCACCCGGCGGACTGCCGGCGCAATCGGCCACCCTGAACGGATCTCTGGCACCCGGCCGCCCATGGATCGACCTCGGGTTTCAACTGGTCTTCATCGCCTCGTTGCTGCTCCCGGCCTTGCTGGCGGTGCAGTTGGCGCACCGCTCCGCAGGCGGAGTCCGCGCGCTCGGACTGCGGTGGTCGACTTGGCGACGGGACGCCGCCCTCGGGCTCGGCATCGCGGCGACAATCGGCGGACTCGGTCTCGGCTGCTACCTGCTCTCGTACGCCGCGGGCTTCAGCGTCACCGTCGTCCCCGCCGACCTCCCCGACGTCTGGTGGCGCAGCGGTGTCCTTGCTCTGTCGGCGGCCGCCAACGCGACCCTGGAGGAGGTCGTCCTGGTCGGCTTCCTACTGCACAGGTGCCGACAGCTCGGCTGGTCGGACCGCCGCGCGGCGGCACTCAGCGCAGGACTCCGCGGCTCGTACCACCTCTACCAGGGTCTGGCCGGCGGGCTCGGCAATCTCGTCATGGGTTACCTGTTCGCCCGGTACTACCAGCGCAACACCTCGATCGTGCCGCTGGTGGTCGCCCACACCGCCATCGACCTCACCGCGTTCTTCGGCTACGCCCTCCTGGCCGGCAAGGTCGGCTGGTTGCCGGCGATGCGCTCCTGAACGTCGGATTCCGACGACATCGATTGCTCGAAGCCTCACACTCGAGCCAGGCATGCACCAAGTACTCGCCCGGCAACCAGGAGGCTGACCCAATGGTTGAGCAGCAGATCAACCCGTACGACCAGCAGACGCTCGACCACCTCGCTGCCGCCGGCGTCGACTCGGCCCTGATCGAGCGGGTGCAGCGTCTGGCAAAGGACGCCGCAGCCTGGCGGGCGCGGGCCACCGAACAGCGGGTATCCCCCGAGGACGTAGTGATACCGCCGCCGCACTGCATCCACGACACCGGCAGTACGCAGTACTGGATCTGGCCGTTCCACATCGGCGACTGACGCTTTCGGGTCACCAACAAGGAGAAGCGTGGGTCGCACTACGCCTACGACGTACACATCTGGTGGGGCGACAGTGGATGGTTGTTCGTCGTCCAGGTCGACGCCGGCTCCCCTGACGAGGACGGCTTCTCGGAGGCCCTTCAGGTCGCCAAGACGATCCTCTTCGCACCGCCCGCAAGGGAAGACAGGTCATGAGCGCGACGGTGGCGAATACCCTCGCTCGGGTCCGCTCGTCAGCGGTAGTGTCCAGGCCCTAGGTGGAGCGAAGTACGACCGCCGACGACGGCTCAGGTCCGCGAAGCCTTCGGTATCGAGCTCGGCAACGGAGAACGACACCGAGGCGATCGCTTGGGCGATGCGTGCGGTGCACGACATCGCAGACCTTGTCCTCCCCCGGGCCGAGATCGACGAGTGGTGCATCGAGGCACTGCGCGACAGGTACGACCACCCTTGGCTCGCCGGTCGCAGCGACGAGGTGATGGCCAACGTCGACCGGCTCGAAGCGGTGATCGAACGGGCGCGCGCGATCGACGTTCCCCATGTCGTGTGCCACCACGACCTGTTCCCTCACAACGTCCTCGTCGACCGTGACGGTCGCGTCGCGGCGCTGGTCGACTGGGGTACCGCGCTGCTGGCGCCGCGCGAGCACGACCTGTTCGTCGCCCTGTGCGAGCCCGGCACCGTGCGCTTCCTGCAGGCGTACGGCGCGGAGCGACTCGACCTCACCCACCTCGAGTACGCCCGGCTCGCCCGCTCGCTGCGCGACCTCGCGGTTCGCATCCGCGACGAGGTCGACCTGCAAGGCATCAACACCTGGGGCTTCGACGGATTGCGCCGGGTGGACGCCGACCTCGTGCTCGCCCGACCGTTCTGTGACGTTTGAAAGATCCCGGCCGAGTCCTTCAGGGAAGATCCGACCGTTGGTCAGTCGATGCCCTCGACGATGCGGAAGTCGCGCTCGACGCCGTCGGCCAGGGCGGCCAGCGCTTCCTGATAGGCCGCACTCTCGTGCGCCGCGACGGCCTGTTCGAAGCTGTCGAACTCGATCACGACGGTGCGCTCGGCGATTCCGGCCTCGTGCGCCACGACTCGACTGCCTCGGGTGAGGATCCGACCGCCCCCGGCCTTCACGGCCGATGGGGCCAGCTCGTTGTAAGCGGCCAGTTTCTCGGGGTCCGAGATGGTGCGGTAGACGCTGACCCAGTAGCCCTTGGGCATGGAACCTCCAGTGGTGGGATGAGTGCTTCTGACTTACGGAGTGGTCTCGGACGAGCGCCGGCGGGCGAGAGCGAGGCTTGTCAGCGTCGTGATCGCCATGGCGCCGATGCCGACCAGCGCCGCGGTGGTGTAGGCGCCGTCGTCGGGGAAGAGCTGGCCGGGACCGGTGCCCGCGGCAAGGACCAGGCCGCCGATGGCGCTGCCCAGGGAGTACCCGACGCTGCGGACGACGTAGTTGAAACTCATGGCGCTCGACGTCTCGCTCTTGCGGGTGACGGCCAGGATGACACCGGGCATCGCGGCCGAGAAGCCGCCGACGCCGAAGCCGAGCACGCCCATCGCCGCGAACAGTTCGGCCGGGTTCGACCGGGCCGCCGCGAACAGGGCGAACCCGCCACCGACCACGACGGCGCTCCCGGCCAGGAGCAGGGGGTCGGCGATCCGCGTCCGGACCCGCGGCGTCAGCTTGCCGGCGACGAACCCCAACACCGAGAACGGGATGAGGACCAGCCCGGCGACGAAGGTCGTCAGCCCGAAACCGTATCCGGCGCCGTACGGCGTCTGCGCGTACCGGGTGATGAGCGTGAGCAGGAGGTACATGCCGATCCCGCCGACGAACATGGCGAGGTTCGCCCCGGCGACCGCCGGGTGGCGCACCGCCCGAACATCGACCAGCGGCGTCGTACTGCGCAGCTCGATGACGGCCCAGACGCAGAGCAGCACCACCGCGACGACGGCGAGGCCCGCCGCCACGGCGAGGTGCCGGCTCCACAGATTCCGTTCGCCGGCGAGCAACAACACCAGGACGAGCGCAGCGGCCAAGACCACCGCGCCTACGACGTCCACTTGGGCGGAGCGGCCTTCGGGGGCTTTGGGCATGGAGCGCCATGCGGTCATCAGGGCGGCGGCGGTGACGACCAGGCCGAGGCCGTAGGCGGCCCGCACCCCACCGAGCTCGGCGAGCAGTGCGGCCAGTGGGTAGCCGACGCCGGCCCCGATGATCGAGACCACCGAGATCAGTGCGATCACGGCCGCGCTGCGCTCCTCGCGGAGGTGGTCCCGGGCCACGCCCATCATCAGTGCCGTCAGCCCGAGCCCGACGCCCTGGGCCGCCCTGCCGATCAGCAGCCACGCGAACGGCAACGGCAGCACGGTGAGCGCGCTGCCGGCGACGACGACCGCCAGCGTGGTGAGGATCGTGGCCCGCCGGTGCGGGCCGGCTCCGAGCCGGCCCAGGACAGGCGTGGCGACGGCGCCGCTGAGCAGCGCGATGGTCAGCGTCCACTGCGCGCTGCCGAGCGAGACGTGGAACGAGGTCGCCACGCTGGTGATGAGCGGCGTCCCGAGGCTGGCGACCGCCGCCACGACCAGAGCGATGAACATCAGGGCGGGGACCAGCAGCCGCGCCTCGGAACTCGCCGCCGGGAACGCCTTCGCCGCGCCCCCGCCGACCGGCGGCCCGGTCACTGCTTCGGCCCTTCGCCGTCCTGGTTTTCGAGCTCTGCCAGATGCTTCAGCGCCGGAAGGGCCGCCACCAGCGCCTCGACCTCGTCACCGGTGAGCTCGCCGATCAACCGGGCGTACGCGTCGACGCCCGCCTGGCGTCGCGTCCGGACATAGGAGGCGCCGGCCTCGGTCAGGCACACCAGCGTGACCCGCTTGTCGGACGCGTCGCCCCGCCGCTCGACCAGGCCGGACTCCTCCATCACCCGGACCAGGGTGGTCATCGCGGGCTGGGTCACGCCCTCGACCGCGGCCAGATCCGTGATGCGCCGCGGGCCGGTCCGATCCAGGGTGGCCAGGGTGGCGGCGGACGTCAGGCTCATGTCCCGGGGCAGGCGTCTCACGGCCCTGACGGCCAGGCCGTAGAGGGCTGCCCCGATGGCGGCGGACGCGTCAGGAGCGGTGGCTCGACGACTCATGCTGGAAGCATAGCACTTTTATATTCAGAGTTTATGGAAATGGTCGAGCCGAGTCAGCCCGTACGACGCTCGGCCGTCGCCCGCCGAGTCGAGTCGGAGCACCCGGTACTCGCGATGGCCGGGGTTCTTCACCACGGCGGTGTACTTGCCGTTGGCATCGGTCTTCGTGGAGCCGACCGTGGTCCACGCCGCCGTCGGCGACGTACGCTGCTGGATGACCACCGGCTGGTTCGGCACCGGCCCGGTGATCTCCTCGCAGATCGGCGGACGGCCTTGCTGGCGCAGGGTCGTTCCGGTCATCACACCGGTCAGCGTGGTCGTTTCGCCCTACTTGGTCGCGCTCGGCCCGGCGATCGTGATGCTCTTGGTCGTTTCGCCCCGAGGAATCGGGCCGAAGGTCGTCCCCCACTCGTTGCGGACCTCGATGTGCACGTTGTACGGCTTGGCTGGCCGCCGCGGTCTGCCCACCCAACACGGCCACCAGCGCCGCCGTCCGCCCGTCGAGCCCGGGACCCACCAACTGGAACTAGGTCACGCCGCGCTTGTCTCCGTGGCCGCGTCAGGACGTTCGGCGTACGCGGGCGGGATGATGACCACCGGGACCGTCGCGTACTGCGCGATCTGCCGGCTGACCGAGCCAAGGAGCAGACCGGTGATGCCACCGCGGCCACGAGAACCCACGACCAGTAGCGAACTGTCACGCGCGACCTCGATCAAGGCCCGCGCGGCAGGTCCCTGAACCAGCACCTGGTCAAGCCTGGCGACCTCGAGACCGGCACGCTCGAGCGACTCGACGCTGTCCGCGAGGGTCAGCCGTGCCGTCTCGGCGATCGAGGCCGGATCCACCACGACCGCGCTGTACGGCGACGCCGCACCGGCCAGCGGCAGCCACGCGTGCACGACGACGAGGCCGGCACCTCGCACCTGAGCCTCGGTCGCGGCCCACTCCAGCGCTCTCTGCGCGGTTTCGCTGCCGTCCACACCGACGACGATCTTCTGCATTTGTCCTCCAGTGATAGTCAGATTGGTGGTCACCGCGTACGACGGCCTGCCGCGGCCGGAGTGTCGTCGGCGGTGGATCGCCGGCGGGAGCCGGTCGTCCGCTTGGCCGACTCCTCCCGCTTGAGTCGCTCGGCCCGCGCGTAGGCGCGCAACGTGATCACGACGACCGTCACCCCGAGCACCATCAAAAGGACCAGATCGGTTCCACCCATCGGCTCCATGTCCACCAACTCCTCCTGCTTCAGTACTGCCGAACGAAATATCGCTACACATGATGTAGCGTAATTTCCCGCTCGGTTATTCCCTGTGAAATAAGGGCCTGGCTGGCGCTCCGGCCAGCCGTTCGCCGCCTACTTGCCCAGGTCGTGGAGCAGGGCGTCCCAGTCGATGGTTCCGCCCCCGGCAGCCTTCTCCCCCAGCACGAACCGGCTAGGGTCACCGGCCGCTCTCGGACCCGACGCCAGCCACGCCGCCAGTCCACGGGCGGCGCGGCGCTCGATCTCGTCGAGGTGCGTGCACCGCTGGTCGACGATCCGCAGTTTCTGCTCCGGCGTACTGGCTCGTTGCAGTGCGGAAAAGCTGGCCCGCCAGGCAAGACACAGGGCTTCGTCGCTCAGGTGCTCCGGCGCGAGGAACGCCGCGGGCCGGTGATCCAGTTCGTTGTCGTCAAACGATGTGACCTCGAACCTTGGCGAGCGCTCGCCAGGGTTCGGCTGCTCTGGCGCAGGGACGCCGGCCAGGTGGCCGTGGCCGCTCAGCCGGCGAACGCAGTACCGGATCACGAAGGGCGACCCCGCGACGACGAGAGCCGCCAGCAGTACGGCCATCGTTGCCCCCAGCAACGTGGCCAGCCCGACGAAGGCGACCGAACCCAGGGCGGACAGAGTTGCGCTGCTGGTGACGATCCGCCGCCTATGCCGCGGTCGCGGATTCGCGCTGCCGGTGTCCTCCAGAGCGACGGTAGCCGCGACACCACCCGTGAGGGCTGCGAAGACAACAAGCAGCACGACGGTCGCGAGAGACCAGGTGGAGGCCACGACGACGCCCAGAGCGCCGATCGAGCCGCAGAAGAGCAACCAGACAACGCGATACGCCCTCATGACGTGTCCTCCCGCCCGGGACGTCGTTCACCAGTTCGCCGGCGGGTCGCTGGCCGGGAAGGAGTCGCGGCCCCAGACCTCGACGATGTCGGACGTCGCCGGCCGACCGGCCGTGCGGGACTCCTCGGCGTACTCGCATCGCAGGCACAGTGCGGCCATCGGAAGAGCATGGAGCCGGTCCTCGGTCAGAGCGGCCGCGCAGCGCTGGCAGGTGCCGAAGGTGCCGATGGCCAGGCGGAAGAGTGCGGCGTCGATCTCGCCGAGCACGCTGGCAGCCGCCCGCTTCAAGGCCGTGTTCACCTCTGCCAGCGCCTCGTCGGTGATCGTCTCCGCGTCGTACGCGAGCTTCGTGAGCTGGTCGAGCCGGAACTGCCGTTGTTCCTGCAGCTCCTGGCGGAAGAACTCGAGGTCGACCACCTGCTGAGTTGGCCGTACGTCGCTGATGCGCACTGTGTCCATGTCTTCTCGGCTCCCTTCGGGTCTCCAGCATGCCGAGCGCCGGCCCGATCCAGTACGGCTGCGACCGGCCAACGTCGGGCCTCTTGCTTGCCGTCGCCCGGCAACCCTCGACTCAGGGAACCGCGGGCAGCTCGCGTTCCGGCCACTCGAGCAGTCGCGCGCCGAGCACCGCGGCGTGGAGGGTGAACCTGTCGGTCGGTACGCCCGGGTCGAACCCCGTCAGCGTGCGGATCTTGTCGAGCCGGTAGGTGATCGTGCGCACCGACACGTTGATCCGTCGCGCCGCTTCGGTGGCGACCTCGCCGGCGGCGAAGTACGCCTCCAGCGTGGCCACGAGCGGCTCGGCCCCGCCCCGCGCATCGCCGAGCGGACCGAGCACGCTCTTGATCAGATCGCCGATGGCCGCCTGGTCACGGACCAGCACCCGGTAGATCAGCATGTCGCGCGCCGTCACGACGTCGGACTGCAGCCGCAGACGGCCCGTGAGCACCAACGCCTCCCGGGCCTCCTCGTACGACCGGGCGATTCCGTAGGCCCCCGGATAAGCCCGCCCAGTGGCGACACGCCATCGCCGTTCGTCGCGGTGCCGCGTCAGGGCGGCATGCATCAGTTCCCCGATCTCACCGCCGGTCTCCGCGCCGGCCGGCGTCAGCGCGGGGATCAGGACGACCAGCAGTTCGTCCTTCGTCGCGACCAGAACGTCCCGGTCCCCGAGGTGATCGAGCACGAACCGTTCCAGCACACTGACCGTGAGCTCGCCGTCGGGCAGCCCCGCGTCCGAAGTGGCCAGAACGACATGGTGCGCCCGGCCGAGGTCGAGCCCGAACGGCTCGGCGCGCTGCACGATGCGTGACAGGTCGGAGTCCCCGCGCAGCAGGTCGTCGACCAGTTCCCGGCGCAGCGACTCCTCGTGCCGGATCAGCTGACGCGTCGCCACTTGATAGCTGTCCACCAGTACGGCGATCGCTTCGCTGGCCGCGCGGAGCACCGCCTGCGCCGAAGCCCGTACGGCGTCCCGATCGCGAGGCGGCACGACAGTGGGCAGATCGCGCCACATCCGCCACGCCGCCGACAGGTACAGGTCGACGACCCGCCCGGCCGGGATTCCCTGCTCGGCCGCTCGCCGTCCGAGCTCGCGCACGATCGCCAACTCGTGATCGCGGGGTCGCCGGCCGGAGATCGCGACGTCGGCCAGGAGGCTCAGATACTCCACGAGCAGCTCCAGCGGCGCCTCGGTCTTCCCGGCGGCCGCCTTCGCCAGGCCGAGCAGCCAGGCCTCGTCGAGGCCGCTGCCGGCGGGTTGGGCTCCGCTATCCGAGGTGGTCATCTGAGTCCTGTCCGGTCAGGGCTGGACCCGACGGCGCTCGGCGTCCTGGGCCGACAGACCAGCCACCAGCGGAACCGACGTCACCTGGGCGGATCGCATGCCTCCAGCCTGCCGTTTCGACCAGCTTCCGTCGATCGGGGGTGACACTCATTCCCGCACCCCCGGCTCCGCGCAGCGCCGTACGCCGAAACGGGTGCTGGGCCCGACGGCGGGATGCCTCGTCAGCTCTGGACCAGAACCGCGTCACCGTGTTCGGCGGTGCGGTGTCACCGCGGGCGCCAGGAGTTCGATCGCTCGGTCGGTCCAGCCGTCGCGCGGCGTTCCGAATCTGAGCACCTCTGCCAGATACGCGCCAACCAACAACCCGGCCAGGGTGTCAGGGTCCACACGCGAGTCGAGTACGCCGGCTCGCACGTCGAGTTCCATCAGCTCTGTCACTGCGCCCAACCGGGCGGCCAGTTGAGCCCGGAGCGCCGCAGTGAAGTCGGGGTCGCTGTCGGCGATCACGGCTGCGGTGGCGCCACGGCCGAGCCCGCTCTCCAGCATGTCGCTCACCCCATCAAGCACCCAGCGCAGCTTCTCGCCGACCGGAAGATCCGGCGCAAGCGGCGGAGGTTCGACCAACTGGCCCACCGTCGCGCCCATCAACTCATCCCTGCCGCTGTACCGCCGATAGATGGTCGTGCGGGCGACACCGGCTCGCAGGGCGACCGAATCGATGTTGACCGCAGCCGGCCCCTTCGTCCGCAGCAGCTCCAGAGCCGCGGCACCGATGCGTTGGTCGACCGACTCGAGCCGCGGCCTGCCGCGACCGCCTCTCGTACTGGCCATGGCTTCAGTCCTCCCGCGGAATAGATCGATCCATGATTACGCTACACCATGTGTAGCGATTATGCGTTGACCTACTGCGGAGGAGGAATGATGAGTACTACGGCATTGGACGCGATCGAGGTTGGACTGCTGGTTCTGATCGGGGTGGCAACGCTCCTGATCTGTTTCGGAGGTATCGGGCTGGCCTACCGAACCGAACAGCAGTGCTCGGCCAAGAAGCCGCCCGGCGCGGACCGCCCCAACACCGCACGCGTCGCCGAGGAGCGCGAGGTGGCCCGCGTGCCCAGTGGAGCGGATCGGAGCAGTTGAGACGAAGGTGCCGGGATGTCCCTTCCGTTACAGGTTCTGCGCCGCGGAGACGAGGGCCGCGTTCTGACGTTCGAGCGCCTTGATTGCGCCGCTGTTCCAGCTGTCGGCAAGTGCCTGCGAGAACGGATCGGGGAAGATCTCGTCTTCTCCCTTGGCCAGCCCGTCGAGGATGGCCCGGGCCACCGACTGCGCTGACGCCTTCGGAATGTCGAGGTCACGCACCATGTCGGTGTCCACAGGTCCGGGCAGCACGGCATGAACGTCCACGCCCTGACCGGCGAGCGTGGCCCGCAGGGACTGCGTCAACGAGAACGCCGCAGCCTTCGAGATCGAGTACGCCGGACTGATCGGCACGGCAGCCACCGCGGCCAGCGACAGCACATTGACGATCGCACCCTTCGACTCGACAAGCCGAGGCAAGAGTGTCTGGATGACGCCATAAAGGCCGAACAGGTTGACCCCAAGATGCCGCTCCAGGCCGGCTCGATCGGCCAGGTCTTCATAGCCGTAGCTGCCCGCATTGTTGATCAGGACGTCGAGTGCACCAACGGTTTCCGCAGCTGCGGCGATCTGTCCGGCGTTGGTCACGTCGAGGGCCAGCGGCGTGACGCGCTCATCCGCGTGGGTGAGGGGCTGTCGTGTGCCGGCGTAGACCCTTGCGGCACCCCTGCTCAGCGCTTCGTCGACCAGCGCCTTCCCGATGCCGCGGCTGGCGCCAGTCACCAGGATCGTCTTGTCCGCGAGTGTCATGCGTTCTCCTCGTCAGGTGGAAATCGAACTGTCGAGAGTGCAGACACCACACCGCCGGCCAAATGGGCGGCGCGTGATGCGCCCAGTTTTCGGCCCGGCCGGTGTCACAACTGAGGAAGACTGGCGAACCTGACAACAGGCGAGGTGATGACACGTGACCGCGAGCGAGCTGATCGCAAAGGCGCGGGATGGTGACGACGAGGCGTTCCGGCAACTGACCGAGCTACATCGCCGGGAGCTGCACATGCACTGCTACCGGATGCTCGGCTCGTTCCAGGACGCCGAGGACGTTCTGCAGGACACGCTGCTCGCCGCCTGGCGCAGTCTCGACCGGTTCGAAGGGCGGTCCACGATCCGCACCTGGCTGTACCGGATCGCCACCAACCAGTGCCTCAACGCGATTCGCTCGGCCAGCCGCCGCCCGGCAAAGGAGTGGGACGTGCCCGAGATCGAACCACCGCAGCCGACCCGGTACGGCGAAATCGTCTGGCTCGAGCCATACCCCGACGCGCTCCTCGACGGCGCGATCGCCACCCCGCCCGGTCCGGAAGCACGCTACGAGCAGACCGAGTCCATCTCGCTGGCGTTCGTCACCGCGCTGCAGCTCCTGCCCGCCCGCCAGCGGGCCGTCCTGATCCTGCGCGAAGCGCTCGGCTACCCGGCCGCCGACGTCGCCGACATCCTCGACTCGTCGGTCGAATCGGTCCACAGCGCGCTCAAACGGGCACGCGCCACCCTGCAACGGCGCATCCCACCTGACGGAGACGCCAGTTCATCGCCCGCGCCCGCCTCACCGGCCGAACAGGCACTGGTAACGAAGTTCGCCCACGCGTACGAGTCCGGCGACATCGACGCCCTAGTTGCCCTGCTCACCGACGACGTTCGCGTCTCGATGCCGCCCATGCCGCTCGAATACCTCGGCCGCGACGCCGCCGCCGGTTTCTACACCACGCTCATGAGCGCCAACCGCGAGTACCACTTGGTCCCCACGCGCGCCAACGGCCAGCCGGCGTTCGGCACTTATCTGCGAGCGCCCACCGACGGCATCCGGCGCGGGATCGGCCTCGTCGTCCTCACCCTCGCCGGGGACCGGATCTCCGCCGTGACCCGTTTCGACAACAGCGTCCTGCCCTGGTTCGGGCTCCCGCGCTCCCTTCCCAGCCACTGACTCTTCCGTCAGTCCTCTAGCGACGAGACATGCGAAAGGTCCACGGCCGGCTGCGCAGCGTCCGCGACTGAAATCAACCCAGAAGAGTTCTTCGCGAAGAACTCTTCTGGGTTAGGCTGTGCCCCATGGGTGATCAGGCAGCGGGCGACATCGTTTTGGATGTGGCCGCTTTGCGGGTACTTGCTCACCCGATGCGGCTGACTTTGCTGGAGCACCTGCGGCAGCGTGGTCCTGCGACGGCGCGACAGCTTGCGGAGCATTACGAGATCGACTCCGGTGCGGCGAGCTACCACCTGCGGCAGTTGGCAGCTGGGGGTCTGATCGAAGAGGACACCCAGCGTGGTACCAGGCGCGATCGCTGGTGGCAGGCTCGGCATCGGTCGTCGGTTCACGATCCTGTACGCGGTGGTCCAGACGAGCGTGAGGACAGTCGCGGTTACCTGCATGCGGTGCTGCTCGCGTACAGCGAGCAGCTGCGACGATTGGCGTACACCGCACCGCTGCTGCCCGACGAGTGGTACGAGGCGTCAACGTTCAGCAACTACGCGCTCCGATTGACGCCGGCCGAGCTCAACGAGCTGAAGTCAGAACTCGCTGCGGTGGTCAACAAGTACCGTCACCGCGAGGACGACGCTGGAACGCCCGTGGCCTTCCAGTTGCACGGATTTCCACTGCTCGAGCCGGACGATGACACATAGCGGCACAACGCCGACGGCTGCCTACCGGGACAGCAATGTTCTGCGCTGGGCGACGGCCTACACCGCGTCAGTCAGCGGCGATGTCGTCTTCTTTCTGACCCTGTCCTGGGCGGTGACCCGGGTTGCCGGGCCGGCGCAGGTCGGCGCGGTGCTGGCCGTCGGAGCCATTCCCCGGGCGCTGCTGATGCTGGTCGGCGGCGTGATCGCCGACCGGTACGGACCGCGCCGCGTGGTGATTGGCAGCGACTTCGCCCGATGCGTGATCATCGCCTGCGCCGCCGCACTCATGCAGTTCACCGCGGGCGGGCTGCCAATGCTGTACGCCGTCGCGCTGGTCTTCGGCGTGATCGACGCGCTGTTCATGCCTGCTGTGGGGGCTATGGCGGGACGGCTCACCGATCCAGGACAACTCGGCCGGGTGCAGGGACTGCGGGTCCTCGCGGTCCGGATCAGCAACGCGGTCGGTCCAATGATCGCCGCGATCGTGTTGACTGCCGCCGGAGTCGCCGCAGGTTTCGGTCTGGCCGGGCTGCTGTTCAGCCTGTCCTTCGGTCTCCTCCTTGCCGTCCGCCTGAACCGGGGACAGACCGCCGAGCGTTCGACCGGCTCCCCGTTGGACGATCTCCGCGACGGGCTGCGGTACCTCCGGAGAAACCGGCAACTGGCCCGCCTCGTCGTGGTGGTTGGGCTGAGCGAGCTGTGCTTCAGCGGTCCGGTAGGCATCGGACTGGTCCTGCTGACCGCCGAACGGCATTGGGGTCCGGCCATCCTCGGCTGGGCCCTGAGCGTGTTCAGCCTCGGAGGTGCAGTCACCGGAATTCTGCTCACCGCTCTGGCTCGCGTCCCACGAGCGGGGGTCGCGCTCGTGGCCGCCCTGACAGCTACCGCCGTACTGGTCGGCGCCCTAGGCCAGGTGACCACGGCCGCCGCCCTGATCGTCGGTTCCGCCGCGCTCGGAACGATCAGCGGCGCTGCGATGGCTATCGGCAACGCCTTACTCCAACGCACGACCGAACCTCGGTATCTCGGCAGGGTCGGCTCGGTGACTTCCCTGTGCACCCTCGGCCTGAGCCCCCTGCTCTACCCGATCACTGGCCTGGTCGCGGCCGCGTGGGGAACAGGCGTCTTCTTCGCTGGATGCGCTCTGGTGTGCCTGCTGGCCGCGGTCACCGCCGCGACAGCCAAGGCAATCCGCGACTCCGAGCGCTGACGCCACGGCCCTCGCCGACATCACGGGATAGCCTCGTCGCCTGGTGCCGCGTCATTCCTCGATGACCGAGAGGACGTTGCCTGCCGGGTCCTTGAACCAGGCGATGGGCGGGCCGTCACCGCGGGCGATTCCGAGGGAGTCGTGGTGGTCGAAGTAGCGCTCGAAGACGATGCCTCGAGCAACCATCGCCCGGACGGTGGATTCGATGTCGTCCACCGGGAAGTTCAGCACGGTGAACTCGGCCGGGACGTGATCGTCCTTCGGGTAGATCAAGACCGAGCCGCCGGTCGCGAGTTCGAGGGTGAGCATGCCGTGGGCCGCCTTGACCGTGAGGCCGAGGGTGTCCCGGTAGAACGTCTCGGCCGCGGGGATGTCGTCGACCGAGAAACCGCTGTACGCCTTGACCTTGCCGAACATCCTGGACCTCCTCAGTGAGGGGCGGCCGGGTTGGCCGCCCGTTCACCAGGGACGTCGGAGGCAGGATGCGCGTCTCGACATGGTCAATGGGAACCGGATCGCAGCGGCGACGACCCGTGGCCGAATGATCCGGCCGCATGCGCAACTCGCCGCGATACAAGCGCATCGCTTCGGCATGCGCATCGTCGTCCCGGACCGGGCTTACCGCGTTGCGCTGTCCGATCGCCTCGTCCTGAACAGCGCGACCCCGGACGCGGCCGCCGCGAGCAGACCGCCCACACCGGCGACGACGAACGTGACGCGGGCATTGGTGTGCTCGAGGAGAAGGCCTCCAAACACGTAGGAAAAACCCGCGGCCAGGCCGATCGCGCCGTACAGGTTGCCGAAGACCCGGCCGAGCATGGCCGCCGGTACGACGCGTTGCAGGTGGGTGTTGATCGCAACGTCGAGCGCGGCGATCCCCAGCCCACGGATGGTCTGTAGAGCCAGCGCGGACCAGACCGCCCAGGCGAGCCCGGTGAACAGGTTGCCCGCGCTGCTGATCGCGAATCCGATCACCAGGAGCACCGGCATGCTGAACCTGGGAGCGAAGCGGGTCAGCAGCGCGTACCCGACCACGAGACCGATCCCGACGCCGGCGTACAAAGTGGCGGCAGCGGAGTCCCCGCCTCCGAGCTCGTCCTTCGCGAGGAACACCATCGCGACGTCGTCCACCCCGCTGAACGCCACCACGGCGAAGAACCCCAGCCCGATCACCCGGACCGCCTTCGTCCGCCAGATGTATCCCAGCCCTGCCCGCGCGTTGTCAATCAACGTCCCGCCCTGGTGTTCCGGACTCGGCGGCAGAGCCGGCAGCCTGGCGAGCAACGCCGCCGACACCAGGAACGTCGCCGCGTCGATCAGGAGGATCGCCCGTACGTCGAGCGCCAGAAACAATCCCGCCGCGACCAGCGGCCCGATCGCCTCCATTCCGTTCGTCCCCGCGCCCAGCGCCGAATTCGCCGTCTCCAGCGCCTCGTCCTTGACCAACGCCGGCACCGCACTGCGCGACGCGGCCTGGAAGACCTGAGCCACCACGCCACGCACCGCCACCAGCACCAGCAGCACCGGCAACGGCGGCAGCACGAACGCCATCACCGCTACCAGCCCCGCCTGCAACAGGTCGCAGGTCACCATCACTTTCCGCAGATCGAACCGGTCCCCCACCGCCCCCGCCAAGGCCCCGAACAACCCCGGTGTGAAGTCCCCCGCCAGCAGCAACAACGCCACCGCCAGGGCTGCACCCGTCGAAGCCTCGACGTACAACAGCAACGCCACGAGCCCCAGCGAGTCCCCCAAGAACGAAACCGACCGAGCCGAGAACAACAGCCCGAAGCGGCCGCGCACCACCTCCGTCACCCCCACGGCCGCACCCTCAGCTCGCGGTCACGGCGTACGGAGGAAGGTGAGAAACGTCTGCCGGAAAGCGGAAGGCTTCTGACCTGTGTTGTCGTAGAGAACCGCCTGAGCATGGCCCGACCCGGCGGGCAGCAGCACGAGGCGCGCCCCCTTGGTCGCGGCGCTCAGAGACTTCACCTCCGCCACCGACGAGGCCGAGTCGTCCTCGGCCAGAACGTAAAGCACCGGCTGCCGAATACTCCGCGCGACCGACATCGCGGTGTCGTCCGGTGCGTCTGCCGTACCGATCGGTGTCGCCAGATCGGCCGGGGACAGCGCGACTACAGCAGAGATCCCCGAGTTCGGCCTGACCGCGGCGACCAGCGGCAGCGAGCCACCCGCCGAAGCGCCGACCACCACGACCTCGGTTGCTCCACGTCGACGCAGATCGGCGACAACCGCGAGCAGGTCGTCGACCGGCCGTACGTCGTTGGCGCAGGTGCTCGCACCGACACAGCTCTGGTCGTAGCCGACGACATTCAGCCCAGCCTTCGCCAGCCAGCCGATCTCACCGGCCCAGTTGCACACGCCACGAGATCCCGAGCCGTGCACCAGCACCACTCCCAGCCGCCCGCTGCCGGCTCCGACTTCGTACAACTGAACGTCGCCGCTCCCCTTCACCATGCGGGCGGTCGTTACGTCGTGCTGCGCTGTCTGACCGCACCGCTCTGCCAGCGACTGGAGCTGGGCAGATGGTGTCGGTGATGGTGACGACTCGATGGGTTGCGGCGTCGTAACCGTCTTTGAAGCCGACGTGCTCGGCGTTCCGTCCCCGCACCCGACCGCCAGCAGACCGACGCAGGCCAAGGTCACGATCGTTGTCTTGAATAGGCGCACGGTGACAGATCCTCTCGGCCGGCTGTCGACAGATCGTACGCACGGGCAGGACCACCCGATCGCCCAGAACCGGCATCGCAAGGACCTGCCGGCCGCTCAGTCCATGGCGGTTGCTTCGATCGCTACGAGGAGGTCCGGGCCGGCGAGGGATGCGACGCCGAGGACCGTAGTGGCGAATCGCTGGCCGTTGAAACGCTTGGTCACCAGGGGAAAGTGCTGCAGCAGGGCGTTGACGTCGGTGGAGTAGAAGTTGAGCCGTACTACGTCGGCCAGCGTCATGCCGGCGTCGCCGAGCACCGTTTCGAGATTGTCGAGGGCGTGCTCGAGTTGGCCGGCCATGTTGCCGGGATGCAGGGAGTTGCCGTTGGCGTCGACAGCGTCCTGCGCGCTGCAGATGAGCTCTCGCCGACGGCCTTCGACGAGCTGGGCCTGGTCGAATCCGAGTTCCAGCGAGAACGGCCACGGGTTGATGGCAGTGCGATTCATGATCATCCTTTTCACTTGCTTTTGGGAAGTACTCAGTGGAGCAGAGAAAGTGGAAGCTAGTCAAGAGTGAGTGCACTGGGTAGAGTGGAGCCATGGCAACGACTCGTCGGTACGGCGACGGCTGTGCGATCGCGACCGCGCTCGATCAGGTGGGTGAGCGCTGGGCGCTGCTGGTCGTACGCGAACTGCTGCTCGGGCCCAAGCGGTTCACCGACCTGCAGGAAGGGCTGCCGAATGCCGGGCCGAAGATTCTTGCGCAGCGCCTGAAGGAGCTGGACAGCGCCGGCATCGTGGTTCGTCGCACGTTGCCTCCGCCCGCGGCGTCGCAGGTGTACGAGCTGACCGATCGGGGAGCTCAGTTGGAGGACGTCGTGGTTGCGCTGGGCCGATGGGGAGCGGGCGGGACGGATCCGGTGAGTGCGGATTCGGCCATGCTCAGGTTGCGAAGCCTGTTTGCTCCGCAGCGGCGAGAGCCCTGGACCGCGACATACGAAGTGCGGCTCGGCCGGCAGCGCTTCACCGTCGAGGTGGCAGACGGTGACCTCGTCCACATGAGCCGCGGCGAGCCGCGCGATCGAGCCGATGTGATCATCGAGTCGGACTCAGACACCCTGGCCGGCGTCGTCGGCGACGGACCGGCGCTACCCAAGGCGATCGACGACGGCCGGCTCACCATCACCGGAGACGACCGCGCCGGCCACCGCCTGTTCAAGGCAGCACAGAGCTAGTCAGCGGATCACGGTCAGAAGTGATGTGATGCGGATGTGGATCTGGAACGTGACTACGGCCTGACCGTCTCCTCGCTCGAGCCGCACCCGGGCGGATTCGCCACCGAAGGCTGGGTGGCGGACAAGCGGTGGTTCGTGAAGCGCTGGAAGGACGGTGAGCGCCCGGTCGGGCTGGAGCAGTTGGCCGAACTGCGGGCGCTGGGACTGCCGGTGGTGGAGCCGCTGCGCACTCTGCGCGGCGAACTGTCCGCGACGAACGGCTCCCGGGCGTACGCCGTCTTTCCGTACGTGCAGGGGCGCAACGCGACGTTCGGTGACTGGCGCGTCGCCGCGCAGGCGATGCGGCAGGTCCACGAAGTACCGCTGCGGGTGGACCTGCCGCCCGCGAACACCGACGAACCGGCCATCGAGGACCTGGGCCGCGTGCTGGATCATCCGTGGATCGCGGACCGGGCCGACGAGGTGGCCGCGGCCATCGCTCGACTGGACAGCGTTCGGGCGCGCGTCGTGGGAAAGAAGGTCCGTGCGGTCGTGTGCCACACGGACTTCCACGGGCTGAACCTGTTACTCGACGACGCTGGGGAGGTGGCGGCGATCCTCGACTGGGAGAACGCCGTGATCGGACCCCGCGAGTACGACGTCTGGGTCGCTGCCGACGGTGCGCGACTCGTGGAGTTCCTCGACGAGTACGGCGCCGACGATCTCGACCTCGACCATGTCGAGTTCGCGCTGCTCGCGCGGGGGCTGCGGGACCTGGCGGCCCGGGTACTGAGCAGCGTCGACCGGCCGGGCATCGAGACCTGGGGGTTCGACCGGATCCGGCGCGTCGACAGCAACCTCGAGGTGTACCGCGGGTACTGCTTGGCCCCGGCGCCCGGGCAGGCCAGCAGTTCGAAGTCGCCGACTCGCTAGTGGGCGCAGGGGAGGTCGATGTGGCGGCGGCCGCCCATCTGGGCGGCCGCCGGGTTGTTGTGGCTGCGGCCAGAACGGGCTCAGGAGTCGTCGCTGAAGGTTCCGCCGAAGATGTCGGAGTTGCCGAACGTCGCCGGGCAGTCGTTGTTGGGCCCCGGGCGCAGTTCCGTGGAGTGCGTGGACGGCAGTTCGGCTGCCGCGTTCGGGTTCTTCTTGCTGTCTCCCACAATGGGTTCGGTGGTGCCGGCCAGGACGTCCTCGACGAACGCCTGCCGGTAGGCGTTGATGGCCGGGCAAACGGCTCCGTCGCGCATGTCGTTCCAGACCGCGGAACCGTAGTCCCGCGTGGCGACGGCGTAGTTGTAGTCGCCGAGGAACTCCGAGGTCAGGCTGTTGGCGCTGGATGCGCGCCCGTCGCCTACTGCTCCACGCAACAGTGTCGTGAACGCGCCGACGGTGTTCGCGGCCCCGGCGATGTCGGCGTGCCGGACCACGCCCAGCACCCGGCGTGGGGAGGTGGTTTCGTTGCGCCAGGGATCGAGCCAGGCGTTGTAGACCAGCCACGCGTCGGTGCCGTCAGGCGAGATCGCCACCGCCGGGAAGTTGGCTCGGTCGCCCCCCTCGCTCACCACCACCTTGCCCGAGTAGGTCTCGCCCCCGTTGGTCGAGTTCACCAGGAACGCCTTCTCCAGGTTGGTTCCCTGACTGTCGTCGGACCAGGTCAGCAGGATCTGGTCGGTCGCGTCCGCACCGGTCGGAGCACCGTTGGCGATGTCGAACGACGGGAAGTTGTTGGTCCGGGCGCCCGCGATGCCGTCAATGGTGAACCGGCCCTGCGCCGGGTCGAACTGCCCGATTCCGCCGAGCCCCGAAACCACGACCCTGGGCCGCTCGAAGTTCCGGCCCCCGTTGAACGACCGGGCCTGGAAGAACACGCCCTGGCGGGTACGGATGTCGGTGCCGACCCACACCACGTAAACCACGCCTTGGCTGTCGGTCCGGATGGCACAGCCCTGCCGGCCACCGGTCTGGTTGTTGTTGGTCGCCGCGGTCAGCTGGCGCGTGGTCCACGTGTCGCCGCCGTCGGTGGAACGAGCGAACAGGACCGGTTCGGCTCCGGCGGCCCCGCGGAATCCGACGTTGCAGACGTAGGCGTTGCCGAAGTGAGGGCTGGTCTCGGCGTTGTCAGCCCAGACCTGCTCCTTGTCGCTGAACAGCGCCTCGTTCTGCCTGGTCACGACCACCGGGTCCATCCAGGCGTCGTTGTCACCGGCGATGGCACCGGCCACGTCATCGGTGCGGGACACCGCGATGGCTGCATCGCCAGGAAAACCGGGATTGCCCGGGAAAGGAGTGGCGATGTTCGCGTAGTACAGCCGCTGCCCATTGGCCCAGGAGAAGTTCCCCGAAGCGTCGGGAACGGGGCCGAAGGCCAGCTCCGGGTCGCCGTTAGAGACCATGCCGTTGACGTCGTAGTGGGGCAGCGTGCCGATCGGGCCGTTGGGATCGGGCACGCAGCCGGTGTCGCCCGCCGGGGGTTGGCCCGGCGCGACGTCCGGTGCGCCGAGGCAGGACGGTGTGACACGCGCCGAGAAGCCGGTGTACGTCGGTTGCGTCCACGTGCGGCCGGAGTCGGTCGAGAACTGAACGCCCGAAACCCCCACGCCCGGAGTGAACGGACACGTCCGGTCATCGCCGGCGTTACACGCCTCCATGTCGATGTTGTCATTGGCTCCCGCCGCGAGAATCGCGGGATTGACCGGGTTGACCGCCAGACCAGGCTCGTTCTGCTTGTTCTGCGAGAACAGCTGGTCGTTACTGCCAACGGTGACTTCCGTCGACCCGCCGGGTGTGATCGGCGCGGCCTGCGCCGCCGTCGGCACAAGTAGAGCTCCGACTGCCGCGGCGACCGTCGCGGCGACATTGATCCTGCGCATGACGCTCCTCGGATAGATGGGATCGTTCTGCGCGGCGCGCCTGGCTGCCCCGAGCACCGGTCAGGTGGTCGCAACCTCTCACTCTCGTCCGCTCACGGCGCCCCGGCAAGATGCAGACGCCATCCAGAAGCATGTAGCGGCAGAAGACGCCCGGCACACCGGCCAGCGTTCCGCGCGGTCACTTGATGTGATCGGGCGATCTCGTAGCAGGAGCGATGTGTCGCGATGATCTCGATCTGTCAGCAGTCATCGCGTGGTGCGGTCGCCCGACATCCACAACTTCGGCAGTACGTCGAACACTCGCGTCTCGTCGGGGCCGCCGTGTCAATCACCTGTCGTGCCGTCGATCGCCTCTCGGATGATGTCGGCGTGACCGTTGTGCCGCGCGGTTTCCTGAACCATATGGACCAGGATCGCCCGCAAGTTGACTTCCGCGCCCCACGGCGTCGTGACCACGTCGTCGATCCCGCCGGCCGCCACGACGGCCCGGGCGCGCTCGCAGGTCCGCACGTACTGCCCGACCAACGCGTCGGTCGTCTCATCGGGACCGACGCGAAACTCCGCGTCTGGGTCATCGTCGATCGAGAACAGATCTGGCTCGGGCAACCGTCCGTAGATCTTGAGAAACCAGCCATGCTCCGTCGCGGCCAAATGCTTCACCAACCCCAGCAGGCTGAGTCCAGACGCCGTCATCGGCCGGCGCAGCAGTTCGTCATCGAGTCCTTCCAGCTTGCGAAGCAGGGTGGCGCGGTGGAAGTCGAGCTGCTGGGTCAGCGCCTCCCGCTCGTCAGCCAGACGATTCGGCATGGCCCGCTCCACAGGCGACGTGAAAACCATGTACCGACGATACGGTCGACGTCCGACAACACCTGCTGTCCGGCGTGCCCACCGCATAATAGGCGCCCGACAGACCGGTCTTCGCTCGCCGAAACGCGCACCAGTCATGACTCCTGTTACGGGTCGACTCGTCCCGGCCATCGACTTCCTTGCGGTCGGTAGTTAGTTGCCCACGGCACCATTACCCGTCTGGCCCCGCCGTAGCGAACATCACCCGACCACCCGAGCGCACTTTCCTGCACCGCAGTGGTGCCCGTGGGTCGGCCGCCGACCTACAACTCACGCTCGAAAACGTCGACCAAGGTGTCGACAACACGCCGCGCCTGCTCCTGCGAGTCCACGCGTTGCCATCGTGCGAGCGTATCGCCAATGGCCTCGACCAACGGCTCGTCCTCGTCGCGCCACGTCTCCAGGCGCTGAAGCAGTTCCACCTTCGCAGAGTGATCCATGGTCAGCATTCTCCGGCCGCCCAAGCCAACGTGCACCCATCTCCCGCAGACAGGAAGCGGGCGACCTACTAGAGCGGTTGGTCGTCGAGGGCGCTTGCCGACGAAGCGCAGAACGACCGGATCGCGCAAATCCCGACGTCAGGCGGAAGCGTTCGGTCCCTTCGCCAATCCGCCGACAAGTACCTCATCCGATCGGATTCCGCTCACCGACACCGGGCTCCAGCCGCTGCGATCCGCGGTCATCGAGATCAAGGGAAAGCCCACGCAGGTGGTCAGGCAGTCCTGTCCACTCTGCGTGGGGACCGACAGAGCATCGCCGACGCGGAGGTCGCCGTCCCCGGTCCGGAAGCCCAAGAGCGTGACGTCGCCTTCGAAGTCGTCGCCCAACACGACGGCGTCTCGAATCTCAATCAGGAAGCGGCCCACACGGCAGTCTAGGCGGGGTGGCGGCGCCATTTACACCTGCAAGTGCGGCTAGCGATCGGGCGCTGCGGCAGACTTCGATGGGCTACGCATCTCCGGACGCCTTCCTGGCGTCCATCTTTCGCCTCAGATCCGCATAGGCCTCTTCCGGCGAGGACCCTCCGCCTACCTCGTGGGCGTGCTCGGCCCAGAATCGAGCACAGAGGAGGTCGCCGGCATCCCAATCGTCGGGCAACCGGTCTGGGAGCTCGGCAAACGCAATCCAGTCCCCTGGCTCGTAGATGCCTCCGTAGCGGGAGCGGGTGATCGTCACTGGCCAGAGATCGTCCTTGCTCATGGTCACAGTGTGATGCCCGACGCGTTCATCCGGCGCGGTGCGCATAAGAACCTCGGCACGTGCGGATGAACGATGCCGTTGTCGCACGGCTAGTTGGACCGGCGGCGCTTCCGACTCGACCACCACAGCCGGACCGCGCCGGGCTCACTACGAGCATCCGGCGGCACGATGAACTTGGGCCGATTGAACAACCTCACGCTCAGGTCGACCAGCAGCATCACCACGAACGCCGTACCGAAGTAGACCGTGAGCCGGTCGGCGAATCGGCTCCCCTCGCCGGTGAGATATTCGGCGAAGAACGCCGCTATCAGTCCGAGTTCGAGCATCAGCAAGGCCAGCACCGCGGCGGGGATGGACCGCAGGAACCCGGCCCGGAACGCCTCGCCGAACGGCCACGACTTGGTCGTCTCCTCACGCTGGATATCGGCCTGCGACCGCCACAGCTTGGGCAACAGGGCGAGCGATACCAAGACCAACAGGCCGAGCAGCACGATCACGACGACCAACTCGATGTCGACGGTCCCCTTCCCCACCCTCGACCTCCCCACTCTTCAGCCCACGACGACAGGAACGTAGCCGTCTACGTATATCCCTCCGCAAGCGTCAGTCATCGGTGGCGGCGCCTCTTCGGGCGCCATTTCTGTCCTCACGACACTCCCGACTTCGTACGTCGTGCCGTCGGTCGAGAGCCGAATCCCTTCTATACCATGGAAAGACGGTTTACCAGCGGCTGTCAGCACTAAAAAGACGTTCGAGCGCAGTGGGACATTCGAGGGAGGAGTGCCGGACTTTGACTTCTGAGGCAGTGCCTGCGCGCCAGGAAGTGCTGGCGTCTGCCGAGATGTCGCTGCAGTTCCTCGAACCTCGTTCCGAATTCACACGTGAGGCGGCAGATGCTGTGAAATACCGTGGGCTTCCCGGGGACCATCTGCGGACGCGGTGGGATGACGAACCGGTTGTCGTGGTCACCAATCATCGCGATGCCTTCGGGACGGTGGAGTTGTCGTGGGCCACCGAGCCGATCCGTGAGGACTGGGTGCCCCGCCGTACCAGGGTGGTCTTCGACGATGTCGTGGAGTACCACTGGCGATTCTGGGATGTGGAGGAAAGCGGGGTACCGGAGGACTTCGGCCTCGAGTTGGGCGAACTCGAGGGGTCGGAGCGGGTGACAGCTCTGGTGAACCAGGGTTTCGATGACGATCTACGGCACTTTCGGATCTCGTTCGACGAGCACGGCAGGTACGACGTGATCTGCCGGACCATGCACATCGACTACGAGCCGGGGCGCGAGCTGTCGCCGGGAACAGATGATGCCCAGAGCAATCGTCCGGCGGGCTACTACCCGGCAGCGTACTCGTGCCCCTCCGATCAGCGGGTGCTGTTGATCGCGATCGTGGACGATCGACTCGTCCTCGAGTGCAAGTACTGCGGACGCATCTACGACACCCCGTCCGACCTCGACCACGTTCGCCGTCCTCGCCCCGGCAACGCTCCCCTGAGCCGGCCCGCCAGGCTGCAGGAGATCATCGACAACGGGTGGGCGCGATTCATCCGAGGCGACGGCAACTTCGCGCCGGACTGAGCAGCGAATGCACGACGGCAGCACCCGCAACGCGCTGGTGTTCGGCCGTCATGTTGCGGCGCGTGGTACCAGTTGACAGACCTGGCCTCTGATAGCTGCAGTCGACCACACCGGTCTCCCGATCGATTCCCACTCCAGATCACCGCCAGCGTCTCACCGATCCGCTCCCCCGTGGCCAGCATGAACCTGCTGATGTCGATGAGATCGGCTCTGACCGCGCGCTCGTCCTGCCTGAGCAACTCGAACCACTGCTGGCGATCGTCGGCGTCCAGGGCCTTCGCTGGCGGTCGTCGACGCTTGCGCAGCGGCTCGATTTCTCGCACCGGACTCTGCGTCAAGGAGCGGTACCGGACCGCAGGAGCGAACGTCCCCGTCAAGATGCTGATCGAGGGCCCATTTGCCGCTCTCGGTCAGCGACTGTCAGTTGGCCATCCGATGACAGAGTGGTCCGAGTTGGAGACCGTTGGAAGTTTCGGTGACCAGTGCGAGGTGACGATGTCGTCGCCACCCCTGGCAGTGGGTGGCGACCGAAACGCGCCAGTACTGCGATCGGGCGCCTCGCTGTGTGGCCAGACGCACCCGCCGAGCGAGTTGGGCGTCGCACTTGCCGCAGTGTGTCTGCGCTGTGTGTGCCTCGTACACCAACCGAATCAACCACAGGTCAAGGTCCGTCGGCTCCGCGGCCGGCGGGGTCCACTGTGGATCAGGCGACGTGAAAGCGGTGGCAATGGCAGGCCAGTGCATGCCGATCAGAAACCATTCCATGGTGATTCACGCCTGGTCTGGACGGGAGAAGATCTGCACGAAGAACAGGAAGACGTTCAGGATGTCGAGGAAGATGGACGCGGCCAGCAGCGGCGCCGATTCTGTGTCCGAGGAGCGTCGCAACCGCTGGAAGTCGAACAGCGTGAGGCCCGCGTAGATCACCAGGCCGAGAATGGAGTAGATCAGGGCGCCGTTCGGGATCTGCACGAAAATCAGCACGACGCCGAATCCGATCAGGCCGATGAGAGCCCAGGAACCAATGCGTGCGAGCGCTGACAAGTCCCGCTTCGTGGCGTAGCCGGCGCTGCCGAATCCGGCGATGAACAGGGCGGTCGCGCCGCCGGCCTGCCACAACACCTGCGGGTTCGTGCTCGCGTAGTGGGCGAGCGTCGGCGCGACAGCCAGCCCGATCAGCAAGCCGAAGGCACCGAGCAGCCCGATTGTCAGTTCGACGGACTTGCGCACCGCGAAGTGCATGCCGATCAGACATCCGAAGGCGGCGAGGAACGCGAGAATGCCGAGGCCGCCCGTGAGATCGCGGCCGAGGTAGGCGCCGAGCGCGAAGAGTCCGGCGGTGACAGCCACGTACTGCATGGTTTGCGCGAACAGCGTACGAGTCCGATCGCGGGTTGCCACCCCGACCGGTGGATAGGCGACTGACTCACTCATGATCGTTTCCTTTCGGCGGCTGCAACCACAGCATCGCGGCGCTGTCGATCTTTCGCGCCAGGGAGAGCCCCTGGCACCGCTTGCCCGGGGTGCGTTCAAGTCCAGACCAGTGGGTCGACCAGCGCGACCGACATTGCGCGAACAGAGAGGTCGACTCGACCGGAGGTTTCGACTGCGAGGTGGTACGGCGGACGGGCGCTGACGCTGAGTCGGAACGCCCGCCCGCCGGTCTAGCCGAAGGTCATCGCGTAGGCCTCAACCGCGGGATCGAGCAGGGTGAGCTCGAAGGTGCTGTCCCTGATCGGACCGGGTTGACGAACGAGCTGGTACAAGCGTTGTTCGGTCACCGTTCCGTAGCCCTGCTCGTCGACGTCGTTGCCGCGGGCCGGGCCTGGGGGCTGTCCGTCGATCTGCACCCGGAAACGCACGGGGCTTCCTGGTTGTGCTGGTCCCATCACCAGGTGGAGGTCGCGGGCATGGAAGCGGTAGACGATGTGCGCGTCGACCGCGTTCGACGTGGCGGCCTGGTCCGTCACGGTCCAGTTCCCCGACAGGGCCCATTGATTGAGTCCGAGGACCGGAGGAGTCCTGTAGTCGTGTGCCTCGTCCGGTTTGATGCCGCCCGGCGATGTGAAGCCCTGTGTCCGCACGTACCCCAGGTAGGTCTCCGGCGACCCCAGGCTGGCCCAATCCGCAGGCGACTCGACGCCCTGGGCATCAACTGCCACCAGCCCGGTGCTCCAACCGGCTTGACCTGCCTCGGAGAGCAGTTGCTGGATGACGTGCTCCGAACGTTCGTACTTGCCTTCGCCGAAGTGGCGCTGACGGAGGAGCCCATCAGCGTCTCCGAAATAGAGCGCGGGCCAGTACATGTTGCTGAACGCGTTCCACACCGCGTAGTTGCTGTCTATCGCTACGGGGTAGTCGATCCCCAGCTCGCGCACGGCACGGGCGACGTTGCCGACGTCGGCTTCGAAGCCGAACTCGGGCGTGTGTACGCCGACCACGAGCAGCCCGTGGTCGGAGTACTTCGAAGCCCACGCCCGCAGATAGGGGAGCTGGCGCAGCCAGTTGATGCAGGTGTAGGTCCAGAAATTGATCAGGACCACTCGTCCCTGCAAGGCGTCGCTTGTCAGTGGTTGGGAGTTGAGCCATCCGGTCGCATCACCCAGCGAAGGAAGCCGGCTCCGGGTGGTGGGCCGGATCACGGCCGAGGGACGGTCCTCGGGCAGGCTTGCTCGCGTTGTCATCGCATTGCCTCCTTCAGATTCCGTTGGACGGGCCGACGTGCCTAGCGCAGTGATCGGAAGCTTGTACGCAGTTCCTCGGAGAACAGTTGCGGCTGCTCCCAGGCGGCGAAGTGCCCGCCCTTGGCCACCTTGTTGTAGTGAAGAAGGTTGGGATACGCCTTCTCCGTCCAGCTGCGCGGGGCGTGGTAGATCTCGTCCGGGAAGACGGTGACGGCTACCGGGATCTTGATGCCCTTGACTCCCCAGAACGAGACCTTGTTCTCCCAGTACAGGCGGTTCGCCGACACCCCTGAGTTCGTCAGCCAGTAGTGGGTGAAGTTGTCGAGAACGTCGTCTCGAGTGACGCCGAAGCCGGACTGGCCGCTGAAGGTCCGGGAGATTTCTTCCAGACTCTTCGCGTCGTGGTCGAGCAGGAAGGTCGCCATGCCGACTGGAGAGTCTGCGAGTCCGCTCAGCGACTGAGGCCGATCGCCCAAGAGGAACGCGTACTGGACGTGCTTGTAGACGAAGGCGATCTGGTCGCAGGTGGCCTTCTCCTCGGCCGACAGATCGGACGGCAACGGGGCACCGGTGAAGATCGCGCGGTCGATCTCGGGCGGCACGACACCGGGAAAGTTGGTGTGGATGCCGGCGAGTTCCGCTGGTGCGTCCAGGGCCATCAGATCCACGACGACCGCGCCCCAGTCACCTCCCTGGGCCACGAACTTCCGGTAGCCCAGACGCCTCATCAGTTCGGTGTAAGCGCGGGCGATCCGGCCCGGACCCCAACCGGTGGTCGACGGCTTGCCGGAGTAGCCGTAACCCGGCATCGACGGAATGATGACGTGGAAGGCGTCCGAGGCCTGGCCGCCGTGCGCTGTCGGGTTGGTGAGCGGCTCGATGAGCTTCAACTGTTCGATGATCGACCCCGGCCAGCCGTGGCAGACGATCAGCGGCAGGGCGTCCTTGTGCGGCGAACGTACATGCACGAAATGGAAGTCCAGCCCGTCGATCTCGGTGAGGAAGTGTGGGTACGCATTGATTCGCGCCTCGCACTTGCGCCAGTCGTACTTCGTCGCCCAGTAGTGGGCCAGGGCCTGGCTGGTCGCGAGCTGTGTGCCCTGGCTCTGGTCATCGACAGTCTCCTTCTCGGGCCAGCGAGTGGCGAGCACTCGCCGGCGGAGATCGACCAGCTTGCGCTGCGGCTCGTGAATGCGGAACCGACGGATTCGTGGGTCTGCCGACTCACTGAAGCCCGGACGCGTGGCATTGGCCGACGACGTGGACAGCAAACCGGTGGCGCCCACGGCGGCCGCGGCGGCCGACAGGGACAGGAAGCCCCGGCGTGATGGCTGAGGAGCAATTTCGGACATGATGAACCTCTGAGATCGAATCGGACGAATCGGTGGAACAGATCCGGAGCGGACCTGACGTGACGGAGACGAAGCTGCGGCCCCGCGCGCGGTTCGGTTGCTGACAACAACGAGATGCGGCCACGGCGCTGGCTCTGGATCGCCGTGGCCGCCGGTGGATCGAAGAAGCTCGGGCTACCGCAGCGAGCGCAGACCCACGCGAACCTCGTTGACCCACAGCTCGGGTTGCTCCCAGGCAGCGAAGTGCCCGCCCTTGTCGAGCGTGTTGTAGTGAATGAGGTTCGGGTAGGCCTGCTCCGCCCACTTGCGCGGTGCCTGGTAGAGCTCGCCAGGGAAGACGCTCACCGCTACCGGGAGCGAGACGCCCTTCGGACCGAAGAAGGACAACTTGTTCTCCCAGTAGAGCCGTCCGGACGAGATCCCGGTGTTCGTCAACCAGAAGTGGGTGATGTTGTCGAGCACATCGTCTCGGCTCAGGCCCTCGGACTGACCGTCGAAGACCCGGGTGATCATGGCCAAACTGGTCGAGTCGTGGTCGAGCATCCAGCCGGCCAGGCCGACGGGCGAGTCGGCGATTCCGTACAGGGACTGCGGGTGGGTCGCCATCTCGAGTGCGTAGTAGACGTCGGTTGCCCAGAAGTCCCTCAGCTTCTCGTACAGGCGAGTTTCCTCGTCGTCGAGCCCAGCCGGCGGCGGGCTGCCCGACACGACCGCCGCTGAGACGTCGTCTCGAACGGCGCCGGGGAAGTTGGTGTGGATGCCGATCAGTCCCGCCGGTGCTTGTGCGCCCATCAGATCGACGACCTGCCCACCCCAGTCGCCGCCAGTGGCGACGAAGCGGTCGTATCCGAGGCGATTCATCAGCTGCGCCCAGGCACTCGCGATGTGCTCGGGGCCCCAGCCGGGGGCCGTGGGTTTGCCGGAGTAGCCATAACCGGGCATCGAGGGAACGACGACGTGGAAGGCGTCCGAGGCCTGTCCGCCGTGCGCTGTCGGGTTGGTCAGCGGCTCGATGATCTTCAGTTGCTCGACGATCGACCCTGGCCAGCCATGGCAGACCAGCAACGGCAGAGCGTCCTCGTGCGGCGACCGGATGTGGAGGAAGTGGATGTCCAGGTCATCGATCTCGGTCAGGAACTGGGGGTAGGAGTTGATCACCGCCTCGCACCTGCGCCAGTCGTAGGTCGTCGCCCAGTACTGTGCCAGCGCCTGGACCGTCGCCAGCGGTGTGCCCTGTGACAGGTCGTCGACGGTCTCCTTGTCCGGCCAACGGGTGGCCAGGACGCGGGCCCGCAGATCCGCGAGATCCGCCTCGGAAACCTCGATCTTGAAAGGCCGGATCGCGATGTCGCTGGCCGGCTTCTCGGCAGTGATAGCCATGTCGTCTCCTTTGGCGCGGGGCGGTGGGATGAGTGATGGCTCGAGCCTGGCGCTCGACGGCGGTTGTCGCCCCAGTGCGACTCCCTGGGTCCGGACACGGGGATGTGCCCATCCCCGTGTCCCCGGTGCCGGTCCCGTGGTGCGCACCAGTGCCTCGCCCGGGCGCGATCGTGCACCCCTGGCGCCGATCGTGGAGACCTGATGCACAACCCGGAGCAAGGGGAAGACGATGACTCGACGCATCGAGGACTACGCCCTGATCGGTGATTTGCGGACAGCGGCCTTGGTCAGCATCGACGGGGAGATCGATTGGCTCTGTTTGCCGCGTTTCGATTCGCCGGCTGTCTGCTCAGCCCTTCTCGGCGACGCGCGGCACGGTCGATGGAGCCTCGCCCCCACCGGTCAGGCGAACTCTGTACGACGTCGCTATCGCCCGGGCACTCTCGTTCTGGAAACCCGGTGGACGAGCGCGGGGGGCACAGTCCGCGTCACCGATCTGATGGTTCCCGAGTCTCCTGGGTCGATGGTGGTGCGGATCGTGGAGGGGCTGGCCGGCACAGTTCGGATGCATACCCAGCTCGCGCCACGGATGGGCTACGGCAGGCACACGCCTTCCATGTACGCCACAGACCGGCACCTGGTGGCGACCGCCGGACCTGACGAATTGTGGCTGGAGACCGATGTCGACCTGACCACCGCCGAGGCTTCCTGGAGCGGCGACTTCACCGTCGCGGCAGGCGAGCGGATGACGTTCGTGCTGAGCTACTCCGCTGCAGGTGTAGCTCACGAACCGAACCCTCCGGCTGATGCCGCCCTGGCGGCAACCGTCGCGTTCTGGACCGAGTGGGTAGGACGATCGACGTACACCGGCCCGTGGGAGGCTGAGGTCACACAGTCGCTGATCGTGCTCAAGGCCCTGACGTACGCGCCGACCGGCAGCATCCTGGCCGCAGCGACCACGTCACTGCCCGAGCAGCTCGGTGGGTCCCGCAATTGGGACTACCGCTTTTCCTGGCTGCGCGATGCCACCTTCACCCTGCAGGCCTTTCTCGCCACTGGCTACCGCGAGGAAGCCGCGGCCTGGCGCGACTGGCTGATCCGCACGGCCGGCGACAATCCCTGCGGCCTGCAGATCATGTACGCCGTTGACGGCGCCACCGAACTCCCCGAACAGACACTTGACTGGCTCCCCGGACACGGGGACTCGACTCCCGTCCGGGTGGGGAACGCGGCTGCAAATCAGAAACAAAACGATGTCTGGGGCGAGGTTTGCGACACTCTCTTCGCAGCCCGTGCCGCCGGCCTACCGGACGCCGCCGGGCAGGAGAAGCTCGAACGCGTTCTACTCGACAACATCGAAGCCCATTGGGACGACCCTGATCATGGACTCTGGGAGGTCCGGGGGCCCAGGCGCCACTTCGTTCACTCCAAACTCCTGGCCTGGGTCGGTCTCGACCGGGCCATCCGAAGCCATCAGCACGACAAGGATCCGCCGCAGCTCGATCGGCTCCGGGTCCTGCGCCGGACGATCGCAGGCGAGATCGCCGAGCGTGGCTTCCATGCTGGTCGCAAGGCGTTCACCCAGTCCTACGGCTCCGACAGGCTGGATGCGTCCGTCCTGCTGATCCCTCGCTACGGCTTCCTCCCGTGGGACGACGAGCGCATGATCACCACGGTCGACGCGATCCAGCGAGACCTCACCGATCACGGCCTCGTCCTCCGGTACGCCGTCACGGAAGGCCGCGCCAACGTCGACGGCGTTCCCGGTAGCGAAGGCAGCTTCCTGGCCACCTCTTTCTGGCTCGCAGATGCGCTCCACGGCATCGGTCGCACCGACGAGGCGATCGACCTGTTCGAACGCCTCCTCTCCCTGCGCAACGATGTGGGCCTCCTCAGCGAGGAGTACGACCCGGCTACCGGTCAGCATCTCGGAAATACTCCGCAAGCCTTCAGCCACGCGAGCCTCATCACCACCGCCCTCACCCTCGGCGCCGCGAATGCTTCGGCCGATGTGTGGGCCGGGAGCCGTCAGCTCAGGCCGGAGCAGTTGGCTGACGGTGAGCCATCGCGTTGGGCAGTTGCCGGCGCGAACGGATCCCGAGCTTGTTGAAGACATTGCGTAGATGCCACTCGACCGTCCGCGGGCTCACGAAAAGGCGCGCTCCGATCTCCGGGTTCGACATGCCGTCGCGAGCCAGCGCGGCGATCTGCCGCTCCTGCGCCGTCAGGTCGTCGCGAGCCTCCACCGCCCACTTACGCACCTTCTCACCGGTCGCCTGGAGTTCGGTCCGTGCGCGTTCGGCAAACGCCTCCATCCCCATGGTGCCGAGCATCTCGTGCGCGGTGCGGAGTTGCTGACGTGCCTCGGCCTGCCGATCCGCGTGCCGCAGCCATTCACCGTAGAGGAGGTGGGCGCGGGCGAGATCAGGACGCAGCGGCGTACGACCCAAGCGGTCGATCGCTTCGCGATAGTGCGCCGCCGCACCTTCTCCGTCGCTCAGCAGCGCCCGGGAACGCGCCTCGATTCCGAGGGCTGCGTCGGTTCCGCAGGGTCGTGTCGTCTTCGCCAACCGATCGAGCGCATCCCGGGCGAGGCCGGCGTCACGTCCCCGCGCCGCGGCTTCGACCAGTTCCGGCAGCACCCACATGAACGTCACGGGATTGAGTACCTCCGAGGCCGCCTGTAGTGCCGCTGCGGCTGCCTCTTCGTAGCGAGCCAAACCGTTGAACAAAACAGCGGCGGCCCAATTCGCCCACACCGTCGCCATCCCCTGCCCGCTGACAACAGCCAGCTCGAGCGCGCCGGCGATCAACGGAGCAGCGACGGTTTCCCTTCCCTGCAATGCCGTCAGCCTGAGCAAGGTGTACGGCGCGATGGGACTGCCGATCGCCGCGGCGACACTGTCGACCTCCGAGATGAGTGCGGCGGTCCCTGCGAAATCGCCCATCAACGGCAGCGCGATGCCTTGCTGGGAAAGGTACAGCGGCAACTGAGCCAACGCGCCTGAATCTCGGACAAGTTCGACCTGCCGGATGGAGATCGCGTGGAGGCACTCGAAGTCGAACACGATGGTGCTCGCGGTGGTCGCCATCCAGCCCCAGCGCAGTACGTCGCCGACCGGTAGGCCAGTGAGAACCTGGGCGGCATGCTGCAGCGTGGTCGCCGCCGCAGCGTGACCGCCGGTGCTCAGGAGCGCGAGACCGTCGAGCAACAATTCGAGCGGGCGAGGCTCCCCGTGCGACGGTGGCAGGGCTTGAACGGCGCGACAAACCTCCAGGCGAAGGTCGACTCCGGAGACCTCTCCAGCCATCCCGGTCGAGCCCCAGGCCATGAGGTAGGTCTCGCGCGCGAGGTCCAGGTCGTACGGCTCGAGTCGGCGCGCCGCTTTCAGCAGCAAGGGCGGTGCCGCGCTGCCAAGGCCCGAAGCAAACGCAATGTGACCGCGCAGCAGATCGCCTCGGGCGCTTTGGAACTCGTCCAGATCCGCTGTTTCCGTGCTGGCCAGCAGTCCTAGGGCGCCGTCGAAGTCACCCGCCTGAAAGGTCGCCTCGGCGGCGGCGATCGCTCTGTCCGCCCTCTGATCCTGCTCACCGGTCAGGGCAAGCGCTCTTCGCAGGAAGGCCGCGTTCGCGGCGAGCCCACCCCGCGCCTGCGCCCGTCCGGCCGATCGTTCCAGTTCCAGGGCAACCTCTTCGTCCGGTCCGGCGGTGGCAGCGGCCAGGTGCCAGGCGCGTCGATCGGGGTCGATCTCCCGATCGGTCGCCTCCGCCAGGGCCAGGTGGACAGCGCGGCGCTCCCCCGCTGTTGCTGCGCCGTACACGGCCGAACGGACCAATGGATGCCGGAAGGTGACCTGCTCACCTATTGCCAGCAACCGCTGGGTTTCTCCGCCTCCCGCGGCGGACGGGCCGATGCCAAGGCGTCTGGCCGCGCGCCAGAGCAGCAACGGGTCGCCCATCGGTTCGGCCGCCGCAACCAGCAGCAGCCGTCGCGAGTCCTCGGTGAGCGAATCGAGTCTCCGGACGAAGGCCTCCTCGATCCGCCCTGTCAGTGCCTGGGCCTCCACCAAGCCGAATCCGCCCGCGAGCTGGGTCGATGTCAGGCCCTGCGGCAGCTCGAGCAGCGCCAGCGGGTTCCCCCGGGTCTCAGCGAGGATCCGTTCCCGGACCCGTTCATCCAGCACGAATCGCACGGCCGACCTCAGCAAGATCCGCGCGTCGTCGCTGGACAGGCCCGTCACCTCCAGCGCTGGGACATTCCGGAGGTGCTCGCCCGGGTCACGCGCGGCGAAGACGATTCCGACCTGCTCGGCCAGCAAGCGTCGGGTCACGAAGGCAAGGGTCTGGGCCGATGCCTGGTCGAGCCACTGAGCATCATCGATGACGCAGAGCACTGGTCGCTGCTCGGCGGCTTCGGACAGCAGACTGAGAACGGCCAGACCAACCAGGAAGCGATCCGGTGGAGGCCCTTCGCTCAGACCGAACACGATCCCCAGCGCGTCCCGTTGGGGAGCGGGAATCTTGTCCAGCCGTTGGAGCAAGGGTGCACACAGTTGATGGAGGCTCGCATAGGCCAGCTCCATCTCCGATTCCACTCCCGCCGCCTGCACGACGGTCAACTCCGACGACGCGGACGCGGACGCGGACGCGAGAAGGTACTGCAGCAGTGCGGTCTTCCCGATCCCGGCCTCGCCGCGCAATACCAGTGAGCGACTCTCTCCCCCACGAATCGTCGAGACCACGTCGTCCAGTAGCCCGCACTCCCGATTCCGACCGAGCAGACCACGGCCGGAAACCGAACCGGTAAACCCTTCCATCGTCAACGACCTCCTGGTGATTCACAGACATCAGCGTTCATGACCGGACGCGGGCGACCGTCGCCGTCGTGTGCCACCTCGGAGGCCGCTCCCCTGGGATGCGGCGTCGGCCCCGGCTACTGCCGCCCACCGGATGACTTCCAGTGGCCGGCCGATGACTCAACCCCCGGCGATCGCGCCGAGCTGATCGACGGACGGATGTCGCCTCAACTGGCGCCGGGTGGTGACTCCGAGCTTGGTGAAGACTTTGCGGAGGTGCCACTCGACGGTACGCCGGCTCAGGTAGACGGCCGCGGCGATCTCAGGATTACTGAGGCCCTCGGCAGCCAACCGGGCGATTCGGGCTTCTTGATCGGTCAGGTCCTGCTGGGTCTCGACGGTGCGTTTGCGGACCGTCTCGCCGGTTGCGGCCAGTTCGCGACGGGCGCGTTCGGCGAAAGCTTCGACACCCATCACGCCGAACGACTCGTGGGCCGTTCGTAGCTGGCTCCTCGCGTCGGCCCGGCGATTCCGTCGCCGCAGCCATTCGCCGTACAGCAGACGTGCTCGAGCCAGCTCGACGGGGATTCTGGTACTGCCCAACCTGTCGAGTGCCTCCTGATAAAGCTCCTCGGCCTCGTCACCGTCGCGCAGTAGCGCCCCCCTGGCGGCCGCGACTCCGAGCGCGAAGTCGGTACCGCTCGCGCTGGTCATCTCCGAGAGAAGCTCGAACGCGCCGGTCGCGATGTCGGCACGACCGCTGCGCGCCCCGGCCTCGACCAACTCGGCGATCGCCCACTTCGTGGGGCCGAGCTCCAGCGGTTCGATCGTCGCCTCCTGGGCGGCGACCAGGGCGTCGTCGTACCGGCCCAGACCGTTGCACAGAACGGCGCGTGCGGCGTACATCATGCTCAGCCCGACACCCTGGCCTCTGTCGGTCGCGTCGTTGATGGTTTCCTGAATCAGCTGCTCGGCTTGCTTCTCGTGGCCACGCATCGCGGCAAGCCAGGCCGCGGGGATCGCCGTCAGGGTGTTCTCGCCACCGGTCACCTCCGCTATCCAGTTGCTCTCGGCGACCAGAGATGCCGCGGTGGCCAGGTTCCCGCTGTGGATGTCGAAGATCGCGCGACTTGCCAGAGCCAGTGGAAGCAGGCTGAGAGCTCCGGCCTTGCGAACGACGTCCAGATGCCGCTGGCTCAGGAGGTCCCAGTGCACGTCATCCCACAGATCGACAGCTGCGACCGCTGCCACCCAGGCGCTCCTGAACGCCTCTTCCAGGGTCAGTTCTTCGCTCCCGAAAGCCTGGATCGCCCGTTGCAGTGTGCCCGCCGACGCCGCATAGCCGTCGGTATAGAGGATGGCCATTCCCTCGAGTAGCAGGTCGGCCTTGCTCGGCGCTTCGGACGCCGGCGCTGCCCGAGCTGCCTCCGCCACCTGCCGCATGCCGGGCCCAGGCCCGGGTGCCAGCCGCCCGGCGAACAATGCCGCGGACAGCGCGTCCAAGTAGGTTCCTCGCGCGATGACGCCGTCCAGAGGTTCGAACCGTTTGGCAGCCGCGAGCATCAGCGGCAAGGCCTGATTGCCGTGGATGGAGTTGTACGAGATGTGCGCCCGAACAAGATCGACGTGCGCCAGCTCGACCTCGGCCAAAGGCCCGGACTGGGCGAATGCCAACAGGTTGTAGGCGTCTTCGAATGAGCCGGCACCCGCTTTGGCCTGCGCCGCGGCAAGTGAGCGTCGAGCCCGTCGCGCGGAGTCGGGGGTCAACGATGCCGCGGTCTCGAGGAAGGCAGCGGCAGCCGACAGACCACCCAAGGACACTGCACGATCTGCTGACCGCTCGAGTTCGGCCGCGATCATCTCGTCTGGGCCCAAAGCCGCGCACGCACGGTGCCACGCGTGGCGATCGGGACTGGACTCAGCATCCGTGGCATCGGCCAACGCCTGGTGTACCTCTCGCCGTTCCGCGGGCGTGGCCGACTGGTAGACGGCCGAACGAACCAGCGGATGCCGAAATCGGACCCGGTCCCCGAACTCGATCAAGCCGACGGCTTCCGCGGTCGCCGATGCCTCGCCTTTGATACGTAATCGCTCGGCCGCTCGCCACAGCAGGACAACGTCGCCTACCGGCTCAGCGGCTGCGACCAGGAGCAGCTGTCGTGCCTGCTGCGGCAGTGTCGCCAACTGCCGGAGGAACCCCTGCTCGAGCCGATTGGCCAACGGAGCGGCGCTGCGCGCCGCCACCGCCGTACCGAACGCCAACTCCGATGGGGTCAGCACTCGAGGGAGCTCGAGCAAGGCCAGCGGATTGCCATCGGATTCGGCAAGGATGCGATCTCGTACCTTCGGATCGAGTCTCCCGGCAACAGCAGACTCGAGCAGGGCTGCCGCGTCCTCAGTTCCCAACCCGTGCAGCTGAAGCTCCGGAAGTCCTTCCAACTTGCGGTCCTGACCGGAGTTCCGTACTGCGAAGACCAGGACCAGCGGCTCGGCATCGAGCCGGCGAGCCACAAACTCCAATGCCAGGGCGGACGCCTGGTCCAGCCACTGTGCGTCGTCGATCACGCAGATCAGGGGCTGCTCCTCGGCAACTCCGCTCAGCAAGGTCAGTGCCGCCAAACCGACCAGAAAGCGGTCTGGAGCACAACCGGCTCGCATTCCGAACGCGGTACTCAGTGCATCGCATTGCGGGGCTGGAAGGCTGCCGATGCGATCCAGATACGGGCCGCACAGTTGATGCATACCGGCGTACGGCAGCTCCAGCTCGGACTCCACCCCCGCCGCTCGACCGAGCTGGCATCCGCCCGCGTTGTCGATCAGGAACTCGAGCAGGGCGGTCTTTCCGATACCTGCCTCACCACGCAGGACCAGGACCTGACTGCGGTCGGCATGCGCTGAAGCCACCAGCCCGCTCAGCACCTTGCACTCTTTCTGCCGCCCGCGCAGCCCGGCCCAGTGAACGCTGTTGGACATGCCAACCAACCCACCCCGCACGCCTCTGCCAAAGGCCCGGGCGCGGCGCGTGGGCGCCGGGGTCAACCGCTCAGCAGTCTTGCACCGGCATGGTGCACCGGCAAGGAGCTGGTCGAACTGGCTGTCATCCAATTCGACGCCCTGTCTGGATGATGGCGCGTCGACAGTGCACGAGACACAGATTGAAAGCCAGGCTCAATCCCCGGGTGCAGACCCAGGGTTCTCTACCGGCGCGCCATGCCCGCGAGCCGAACCAGACTCTGTGGCGTCCACAAGTTGTCGTCTCCACCGAAGAGGATCCCATGACCATCACGACCGACACAGCGGTGCGACCGTTCACGATCGAGATTCCGGAGGCGGACCTCGCAGACCTGCGTGCCCGCATCACTGCCACGCGCTGGCCCGACAAGGAAACCGTCAACGATGCGTCCCAGGGCGTGCAACTGGCGACGATGCAGGCGCTCGCGCGCTACTGGGAGACCGAGTACGACTGGCGCAAGTGCGAGGCCAAGCTCAACTCGGTGCCCAACTTCATCACCGAGATCGACGGGCTGGACATCCACTTCGTCCACGTCCGCTCGAAGCACGAGGACGCACTGCCGGTCGTCGTCTGCCACGGCTGGCCGGGCTCGGTGATCGAGCAGCTGAAGATCGTCGACCTGCTCACCGACCCGACGGCGCACGGCGGCAGCGCGTCGGATGCCTTCCACGTGGTGATTCCGAACATGCCGGGCTACGGATTCTCTGGCAAGCCGACCGAAACCGGCTGGGACATGGCCCACATCGGCCACGCCTGGGTGGAGCTGATGAAGCGCCTCGGCTACCGGCAGTTCGTGGCGGCGGGCGGCGACTGGGGAGGCATCCTCGTCGATGTGATGGCCGCCGGTGACGCCCCCGCGGAACTGATCGGGATCCACAGCACGTTCCCCGGCGTCTTTCCGGCCGCCATCGAGAAGGCGATCCAATCCCACGCCGAGCTGCCGTCCGACCTCTCAGCCGACGAGCGACGCGCGGTCGATACGCTGACGACCGCCTACGGGTACGTCGGCCAGGCCGAGATGGCTTGGCACCCGCAGACACTCTTCGGACTGGCTGACTCACCCGTCGCCCTGGCGGCCTGGCTGGTCGACCACGACCCGATCAGCTACGCGTCCCTGATCGCCCCCGCCTTCGTCGAGGGGCGCGAAGGGGGCCTGACGCGTGACGACGTGCTCGACAACATCACCATGTTCTGGCTGACGAACACCGGGGTCTCCGCGTCCCGCATCTACTGGGAAGACCCGCCCGGCGCCGGCGTCAGGAACGTCACCATTCCAGTCGCCGTCAGCGTCTTCCCCGACGACGTCATCTACTCACCGCGCAGCTGGGCCGAGCAGGCGTACCCCAACCTCATTCACTACAACGAGCTCGACAAGGGCGGGCACTTCGCCGCTTGGGAGGTCCCTGACCTGTATGCCTCCGAGCTCCGCGACGGGCTCCGGTCGCTGCGCAAGGCATGACCCTGTACGAACCAGTGCGCCTGCCCTCGATCGTCGACGGGATGAGCGGCTCAAACTCCGAGCCACTCGTCCCGTCGAGTCCAACGCCGGACTCTTGGACAAGCCGGGAATGGGCTGACAGCAGTTCGCCCAGGGCATCACGCTGGGCCATCTTCGCTAGGGGGATGTAGCAACCGCCCGACCACAGTCTCCGGTCGACCGCTGAATCGGACACCCGGAACCCGGCGACACGACCCGCGTGCTCATCTGGCCAACCGCAAGTCCTGGCAAAGCCTGACAAGGCGCTCGGGCCGGCGATCACGTACGACGACGCACAAACGCGGGCCGATGTGTTCATCAGCCCGCGTTGGGTTCGACTGTGTCCGAGGGGGACCACTCCGAAGGCCGGTGACCATCTAGGTTGGGCGAGTCGGTCGATCCAGCGCCGAAGGGATGCCTTGGGGTCCGTCGATGGCACTGACGTCAAGGACGCCCTGCTACTGCGCAGACGGACGCGCTCGTCATGGCGCCGCCCATTCGGCTCCACGCCAGACTGCGTCACGAGGTACTACGCGTAGCCGCCCAGCGGCGCCGTTCCGCCACCAGACAGCGACAGGCTCACCGGAACCGCTCGGGGGCCGACGGACCCATCCGGCCGGCGGACCAGCCCGGTGTCGTCGTCGACCCACGCGGTCCCTCGGCGAACCCGGGCCGGCTGGGTCGTCAGTTCCGCAGTGAACGTGCCGTCCGGATTCGCGAACACCTCACGGGCCGTGGTGCGCTCGGCCTCGACCGGGAACCGGGCGGCCGAGGGTCCGCGCGTCGGCGGAGGCCTGTGCGGCCGTCTCCCGGTGCGGCCGTCTCCGGTACCGGCTTCGGTGGTGCTGCCACCGCCGCCCCGGCCAAGGGCCCCGGCGCTCGGTCCGCGCCACCGACCCCGAACACTGCCACCATCGATGCCGCCAGCAAGACGTGCAGAACTCGCCGTGCTCCCACGGCCCTTCCGAGCGGCGATGTCTGGGCTTCCCCTGGTCAGCCCCAGCCCGAGGATCTGGGCGTACGAGATCCGGCCTCCGCGCTCGAAAGCCGTCCCGTCGACATCCTCCGTGGGTGGAGGAGTTCGTCCACTTCGTACCTGCCGCTGACTGAGTCCGGAGAACATCTTGTCGAACACTGGTGTACGAGTTACGGTGTCGCCAAGTACTCGAACAGCGGTGTTCGAGTTGTGAAGGAGGCGGCCATGATCGAGGCAGCGAAACGAACCCAACCAGCCAACCCAGCCACGCCGGCTGCAGCCCCGGTGTCGAACAGATTCGGGCGGGCCGGCCGGTTCGCCCGGCACTACCTGGAGATGGTGGCTGCGATGGCAGTCGGCATGGTGGCGATAGGTCCGGTCCTGGGCCTGGCGATTCCGGAGGCGAGCGGCGCCGAGGTCGACAGCCTGGTGATGGCGACGAGCATGTCGGTCGCGATGGCCACGTGGATGCGGTTCCGAAGGCACCGCGTCGGCCCGATCGTTGAGATGTCCTTGGCCATGTACGCCGGCTTCGTGGTGCTGTTTCCGCTGCTGTGGTCAGGACATATCGACGCAGCCGGCCTGATGGCAGGCGGACACTTGCTGATGCTGCTGTTCATGGCGGCGGCGATGCTTCTCCGACCCGCCGAGTACGCCGCGAAACACGCTCACTGACGCGGCTTCATGGACTGAGAAAGGAAGACGCCCGTGACGAAGCCGAACACTACGACTGAAGGCATTGCCAGGCGCCGGTCCGTGCTGGGCTATTGGCCGGTCGCCCTGGGGGTGGCGGCCGCGGCGTTCCAGATCCTGACCGGAGTGGCCGCCGAGGCGGTGGCCATGACCGTTGCGGTCGCGGCCAGTTGCTATCTGGCCGCGGCGGCCGTCGGCCTGCCCTGGATCGCCTGGGCCGGTGTGCTGACCGGCTCGCTCGTGGTCACCGTCAGCGAGTTCGCCGCCGTCCCCTGGTGGCTGGGGCTGTCCGTCTACGCTGCCGTCCTCGTCGGGGTAGGTATCGCGCGACGCGTCTCAGCCCGCCCCCTCACCGCACAGGGACTCGCGATGCTCGGATTCGGCGGCCTGGCCGTCGCCGCGGTCCTGGTGTCCCCGCGCCTCGGACTGGTATTGGCCGGTGCCTCGCTGACCACCCATGCCGTGTGGGACTACATCCACTGGCGTCGCAACCAGGTGGTACCTCGATCTCTGGCCGAGTTCTGCATCGTGCTGGACATTCCCTTCGGGATCGCTGCCATCGTGCTGGCCTTCACCGGCTGACCCGTGAACCGATGATCTCCGTCGAAGCAGGCAAGGTGGACTGATGGCCGAGCCATTTCTGGGAGCGGCGCCGCCACATCTCGACGGCCGGCTCGATGCCAGAGGTTTCGTCGAGGGTGCCGGCTTGACGATGATGAGATCGGGACGCTCATGCAGAACCGTGAGGATCGGGGTCCCGCAGTCGCCGCAGAACAAGTGGCACGACGGGAGCGTGCAGTGACCAGCTTGAACGAGTTCGCCGACCTCGCCCGGGCGGAGCAAGGCCTCGCTGTGGTGTCGACGGTGCGCGCCGACCACACCGTCCAGTCGTCCGTCGTCAACCTCGGCGTACTGGATCATCCGGTCGACGGCGCGCCCGTCGTCGCGTTCGTGACATACGGCAAGGTCAAGCTGGCGAACCTGCGGGCGCGGCCGCAGATCAACCTGGCGGTGCGGTCCGGTTGGCGCTGGGCGGCCGTAGAGGGCGAGGCCGAGATCATCGGTCCCGATGACGGGCATCCGGGTGTGGACGCCGAGCACCTCCGGCTGATCCTGCGCGACATCTTCACTGCCGCCGGCGGAACTCATGACGACTGGGACGATTACGACCGGACGATGGCCGCCGACCGCCGCGCTGCCGTCTTCGTCCGCCCCACACGCATCTACGGCTCCTGAACACGGCCCGCCTTCGTACGTCGTACGAAGGCAGGCGCTCTCGATCCGCTTCTCGCCTGATCCGTGAGACCGGTCAGGAGATGCTCTACCCGGCCGGGCCCGGACACGGCGGACCGGCGCTGGTGGCCGCCGGTTATCTGGAAGGCAACTGCACCGAGACCTATCCCGCAGTCGGCACCGACGCGGAGGGCATTCGCCGGCTGTTCCGGCAGTTCTCCGCGCCCGGCGGCATCCCGAGCCACGTTTCGGTGACCACGCCCGGCTCGATCCACGAGGGCGGCGAGCTCGGCTACGTGCTCGTCCATGCGTTCGGTGCGGTGATGGACAACCCCGACCTGATCGCGCTGGCCGTGGTCGGCGACGGCGAGGCCGAGACCGGTCCGCTGGAATAGTCGTGGAACGCGTCTCGTTCCTCTACCCCGCCCGCGACGGCGCCGTACTGCCGGTGCTGCATCTCAACGGCGCGAAGATCGCCGGCCCCGACCGTCCTGGGCCGCAAGGACCCGGTCGAGGTCCGTTCACTGCTCGAGGGCCACGGGTACGACGTCATCGAGGTCGACGGCTCGGACCTGCCCGGGATGCATACCGGTTAGCGACGGCGCTGGGCCCAAGCCTGGGGATCCGCGCCATCCAGGAATCGCCCGCGGCGGCGACTGGGACGGGGAGCGACCCCGCTGGCCGATGATCATCCTGCGCAGCCCCAAGGGCTGGACCGGCCCTGACTCCGTCGACGGCAAGCAGATGCTCGACACGTTCCGCTCCCATCAGGTGCCGCTGGCAACCGTCAGGGAGAACCCGGATCACCTGAGACTGCTGGAGCAATGACTGCGTTCCTACCGGCCCGACGAGCTGTTCGAGAGCGACGGCTCCCCCGCGTCGCTGGTCAGAAGCGCCAACCCCGAGGGCGCGCTGCGGATGAGCGCAACGCCGTACGCCAACGGCGGCGGACTGACGCGTCCGCTGGACATGCCGCACTTCCGGGATGATGCCGTCTCCTGCCGGTGTCCGGCTCGAATCGACGCGGCGGCTCAGTGAGATGCTGCGCGACATCTACCGCGACAACGACGACCGGTTCCGGCTCTTCTGTCCCGACGAAACCAACAGCAACCGGCTCGGCGCCGTTCGACATGGTCGTCCGCCACCGGGTCTCGCGGTACCGCCTGGTCATGGACGCGTTGAACAACGCCCGCCGCACTCCCCGGGCGCCAGCCGCCAGCTCTGGCTACGCGTCGTGGTGTCCGGAATGATCGGGCCCTCGACAAAGTCGCCTGCGACTTCCGGCAGAACGCCAGCTGACCTGGCCCATCAGCGGGCAGCCTTGCGGCGCGAACTGCTTGGGCCCAGAGGGTTGGCGGTGCCGGCTGTCGCTGCTTCTGCCTCGGCTTTTGCTTCGTCAACGGCGTTCTGGGCCTGTTGGGCAGCTTGCGTCGCTGCGGCAGCTGCACTCAGCGACGCCGGCTCACCGGCCGTGAGCTCATGCCGCTCGGTGCTGTCGGGCTGGTCATCGTCGTCCTGTCCGGGTCCATTGCTCGACATCCCCATCGTGGAGTGATCGCCGAACGCATTCGTGACGGTGCGGATCGCCTCGGTGAGTTCACCCGGAATGACCCAGAAGGTGTTGTTCCCGCCGTTCGCCAGGTGGGGCAGGGTCTCGAGGTACTTGTAGGCCAGTACCTTGGGATCGGCGTTGTTTCGGTGGACTGCCTGGAACACGCGCTCGACGGCCTGTGCTTCGCCGTCGGCACGGAGGATTCTGGCTTGCTGATCGCCTTGGGCCACCAAGATTTCCTGCTGACGGGTCCCCTCCGCGGTGAGGATCTTCGCCTGCCGGTCTCCCTCGGCGTGCAGGATGGCCGCCCGCTTGTCACGTTCGGCGCGCATCTGCTTTTCCATCGCCTCCTTGATCGTCTTCGGAGGGTCGATGGCCTTGATCTCGACCCGGTTGACCCGGATCCCCCACTTACCAGTGGCCTCGTCGAGCACGGTGCGGAGTTGTGCGTTGATCTCCTCGCGCGAGGTCAGGGTCCGCTCCAGATCCATGCTGCCGATGACGTTGCGCAGCGTGGTCACGGTCAGTTGGTCGATCGCCAGAACATAGTTGGCGACCTCGTAGGCGGCGGCGCGCGGATCGGTGATCTGGTAGTAGAGCACCGTGTCGATCGCAACAACCAGGTTGTCCTCGGTGATCACAGGTTGCGGTTGCGAGGTGAACACCTGCTCGCGGATGTCGAGCTTGGTGTTGACGCGGTCCGCCACCGGGATGACGAAGTTGAGCCCCGGCTGGAGGGTGGCCCGGTAGCGGCCGAACCGTTCGATGTTGTAGCGGCGCGCCTGTGGCACCACCCGAACGGAGGACATGACGCCGAACACCGCCACGAGCGCCACGATGATGATGAGGACCAGCAGTTCCATGTCTCCTCCGTGCTCGGCTCGATGGCCGTTGCTCAGGGCAGCAACTCGCGGGGATAGACGATCGCGGTGGCACCTTGGATCTCCATGACGTCCACCTGCGCTCCTTGTGGGATCACGAGGGTCTCGTCGAAGGCCCGTGCCGACCACACTTCCCCGGACACTTTGATCAGGCCGTCCGAACCGGTGACATCCTTCATGACAACCGCCTGCCTCCCGATCAACGCGTCGCTGCCTTCGCGCGTCAGGGACGGTTGGGTCATGTGTCGCAAGGCGATCGGGCGTACCACCAGCAAGCCGGCCGCGCTGGCGAGCGCGAATGCCAGGACCTGTATGAGCAGCGGTGCACCCAGCGCGGCCGTGGCCGCCGCGACGACCGCGGCCGCCGCGATCAACCCGAACCCGAAGGCCAGCGTGAAGAACTCCGCAACACCCAGGCCGGCAGCGGCGATCAACCACAAGATCCACGCCATACCGACCTCCAGCCGCGCCGACCGGCAGCGGATGCGCCGGCCGGGCGCCACAGATTCAGTCTGACATCTCCTCTGACGTCTCCGCCAGTACAGCGGGATGGGTGGTACCACTCATCTTCCGCACCCAGTCGGCCAGATCTGCCGTCATGGCACGTCCAGGTCGCGGCGTTGGAAGAGCGATCGACCGGCGAGGGCGAGGATCGCGGCGATCGCGGTCAGGACAACCAGCGGTACGGCGCTGAGCCGGTCGAGCGGCATCACCGTCAGGTGGCTGAACGGCGACAGGTCCGTGAACAGCGTCGGCAGGTCGAGCAGTGCGCCGAACATGCCGAAGAAGAACGCGTACCCGACCAGCAGCCAGGCCCAGACCGCAAATCCTGGCCGTACGCCGAACAGCGCGGTTGTTAGCCCGACGACCACCAGCACCGGCGGCAGGAAGGCGAGCGTCGCGAGCAGTACCTCGCCGACGACCCCGGGACCCGCCGCCCCGCTGACCGCTCCCAGACCGACGCCGAGCCCGCTGACCAGCAGCAGTACGGCCGAGGCGAGCGTCGTGAATCCGACCCACGCCGAGATCCACCGCCGGCGGCTCACCGCGGTCGCGAGCACCGCTTCGGTGTGCCCGCTGCGTTCCTCGGAGCGCAGGCGCAGCACCGAACTCACCGCGAACGCGGCGATCAGCAGGGCGAAGAACAGCGCCATCGTGGCGTAGAAACCGTCGGTCGGCTCCAGGCCGTTGCGGGCGAACATCTCCCCCATCGCCGGGTTCTCGGCCACCGCGTCAGTGACCGAGTCGCTCAGCGAACCGCTCGCGACCGCGAACACGAACAACCCTGCGGCCCACCCGATCACCGACGCGCGTTGTTGCCGGACCGCCAGTCCGAACGGCGTCGACAGCGTCCGCCCGGCGTCGGCCCGTCCGAGTCGAGCCGGCAGTAGTCCCGCACCGACGTCACGGCGTACGGACAACGCCCGAGCGAGCACCACCGTGACCAGCAGGAGCGCGACGGGCAGGAGCAGAGGCCACCAGCGCAGGTCGACGAACGGACGGCTCTGCTGGATCCAGGCCAGCGGCGAGAACCACGACACGAGGCTGCCGCCCGGTTGCGCCGCATCACCGACGGCCCGGAGCAGGAAGGCCGCGCCGACGACCGTCATCGCCAGGCTGGAGGCCGACCTGGCGTGTTCGGTCAGCTGCGCGGTGACCGTCGCGACACCGGCGAAGGCCATTCCGGTCAGCCCGAGACCGATGCCCACGGCAGACGAATCGGTCGCGGCCAGCCCACCGCTGATCATCGCCAGGGCGGTCAGTACGGCGACGCCCGCGTTGGCCAGCAACGCGACGATTAGCGCCGACACCGGCGCGGCGTACCGGCCGACGACCGCTGACCGGATGAGCTCGGCACGGCCGGTCTCCTCCTCCGCGCGGGTGTGCCGGACGACCAGGAAGATGCTCATCATCGCGGCCGGGACGGCGAGCCACAGCACCATCTCGTTGGTGATCATCGCGCCGAGCGTGTAGTTGTCCAGGCCGTAGCCGGGCCCGGACATCATCGTTGCCGCCGGCGACTTCATCAGGTCGGCGCGCACCTGGCGTTCGGCGGGCGTCGAGTAGACGGTGGGCAGCGCGGAGACGGCGTACAGCATGCCGAGGCCGATCGCGCCGATCCAGATCGGCAGCTTGACCCGGTCGCGGCGGAGCGCGAACCGGACGAGGTCGCCGGTGGCTGTCAGGCTGTCGCGACGGGACGTCATACCGTCACCTCCTCGGCGGGCAGCTGGTCGCCGTACTGACGCAGGAACAGCTGCTCGAGCGAGGGCGGGACGCTGTTCAGACTCTGTACGCCGAGCGCGCCGAGCGCCTGCACGGTCCCGGCCATCCGGTCGTGGTCGACGTCGAACGTCACCTCGTCGTCGTGGATCCGCAGATCGTGCACCCCGGGCAGCGTCGACAACGACGCCGGCGAACCGGTGATCGTCGCCGTGATCGTGGTTCGGGTGAGATGCCGCAGCTCGGCGAGCGTGCCGGACTGCACGGCTCGGCCGGCCCTGATGATCGTCACCGTGTCGCAGAGTTTCTCGACCTCGGCCAGGATGTGGCTCGACAGCAGCACCGAGCGGCCGGCCGCCTTCGCCTCGGCGATGCAGTCCTGGAAGACGGTCTCCATCAGCGGGTCGAGGCCGGACGTCGGTTCGTCGAGCACGAGCAGTTCCACGTCGGTGGCGAGTGCCGCGACCAGGGCGACCTTCTGCCGGTTGCCCTTGCTGTACGTGCGGCCCTTTTTCGTCGGGTCGAGCTCGAAGCGTTCGAGCAGTTCTGCTTTGCGTGCACGGTCGGCGCCGCCGCGCAGTCGGCAGAGCAGGTCGATGGCCTCGCCCCCGGTGAGGTTCGGCCACAGGCTCACGTCGCCGGGGACGTAGGCCAGGCGCCGGTGCAGCTCGACGGCGTCGTCCCATGGGTGCCGGCCGAGCACCTCGACGCTGCCGCCGTCCGCGCGCAGCAGGCCGAGCAGGACCCGGATGGTGGTCGACTTGCCGGCGCCGTTCGGACCGAGGAATCCGGCCACCTGGCCGGTGGTCACGGTCAGGTCGAGCCCGTCGAGGGCCTTCACCTGGCCGAAGGACTTGTGCAGTTGCTGGATGTTCAGGGCAGCGTTCATCGCTGTTCCTCATTCTGCTGATCCGGAGAAGTTCCGGTGATTGATGTCGTCCTGGACGTCCCTGGCCGGGACGCGTGTCCGCTACGGAACCGCGGGTCCGCCTGGCGGGTCGGGGACGTACATCAGGTACTCGTCCAGCATCGTGCGGTTGACGAACAGCCCTTCGGTGAACACCTCGAGCGCGGGCAGCGTGACCTGGTCGGAGATCTCCCGCAGCGTCAGGCGCAAGTCGTCGAGCGAGACCGTCTCGGACCGCAGCGAGATCCACAGCATCAGCGATCCCACGTTCTGGTAGGTCAGGTACTTCGCCCGTCCGGCCGGATTCCGGCTGGGCCGGATCGTGCCCGCCTCGACTCCGGCCGCGAGGTACTGCTCGGCGTCGCGCACCATCTGCTCGATGAACGCCTTCGCGAGTTGACCGCCGGCCTGCAGACTCCGTACGGCGTACAGCGCGAATGGGCCGTACTGCTCGACCTCGGCCAGCTGCGCGAGCAGCCCGGCCGCGCTCGAAGCCGTTGCCGCACGCAACTTCTCGGAGCGGATCACGCCCAGCACGTGGTCGTCACAGGCCTGCCGCAGACCGTCCTTGGACCCGAAGTGGTGAACCACCAGCCCCGCCGTCACGCCGGCGTCGGCGGCGATCGTCCGCAGCGACGCCGAGAAGCCGTTTTGGCCGAACCGCAGCACCGCGGCGTCCCGGATCCGCTCCACGGTCGACTCACCGGGAGCGGGCGCAGAGGCTGCGGTTGAACGCATGTTCAATGCTAAACACGTGTTCAATCGCAGCGCAAGCCGTCGGGCTCTGGTGCGCTGGAATGTTAGCGGCTAACATTCCAAGGTGACCGGAAAACTGATGCGCACGCGGGCCCGGCTGCTCGAAGCCGCCCTGGAGCTGTTCGCCACCCAGGGATTCGAGGCGACGACCGCCGCGCAGATCGCCGCGCGCGCCGGGGTGACCCAGATGACGTTCTTCCGGCACTTCCCGACCAAGGCCGCCGTGCTGATCGGCGACCCCTACGACCCGGTGATCGGCGAGTCGATCCGGCGCGAACCGCCCGGCGCCGACCCGATCACGCTGGCCGCGCGCGGCGTACGGAAGGCGTGGCAGGAGTTGCCGAGCCCGGCCGCCGATGAGGTCCGGGCGCGGCTGCGGATTGTCGCGCAGACCCCGTCGCTACGCGCCGATCTGGCCGCCGGGACCGCGGCGACCGAGGTGGTGGTCGCGGAGGCTCTCACCGACCTCGGCGTCGATCCCCACCGGGCCGCCGTCGCGGCCGGCGCCGTACTGGGTGCGCTCAACGCCGCCTTGCTGCGCTGGAGCCTGAGTGACGACGGCGATCTCGGCGCGGCGATCCACTCCGCCCTGGACGTTCTCGAGCACGCCAATGCCTGAGTACGCCGTCCAGGCGCGCGCCCTGGTCCGCACCTTCGACGACGGCACCGGAGTCCGCGGCGCCGACCTGCACGTCCTGCCCGGCGAGATCCACGCGCTGGTCGGTCTCAACGGCGCCGGCAAGTCCACCTTCATGCGCCTGCTACTGGGCATGCTGAAGCCGACCGGCGGCAGCATCACCATCGCCGGCCTTTCCCTCTCGCAGGCGGATTGGTCGGCCGTCGGACACCTCGTCGAGTACCCACTCGCCTACCGCGAACTGACCACCCGCCAGAACCTCGCCCTCGCCGCCCGCCTCCACGGCATCCCACCGACTCGCATCCCGGCGGTGATCGATGCCGTCGTCAACGAACTCCACCTCGCCCAGTACGCCGACCGCCGCAGCGCGAAACTGTCGCTCGGCAACCGCCAGCGCCTCGGCCTGGCCTCCGCCCTGCAACACGACCCGCGCCTGATCGTGCTCGACGAACCGACGAACTCGCTCGACCCCTCAGGAGTCGTCCTGCTCCGCGAGGCGTTGCTGCGCCGGGCCGGCGACGGCGCCGGGATCCTGGTCAGCAGCCACCACCTCGACGAGGTCGCCCGAGTCGCCGACCGCATCTCGGTCCTGAACGCCGGCCGCGTGATCGGCACCCTCGACCCCCGCGAACCGAACCTGGAACGCGTCTTCTTCGAGCAGGTCCTCGCCGACGACAAGGCCCACACATGATCGCCGCACTGGCCACCGAGGCCCTCAAGTTCCGTCACGCCACGGTCGCCCGGGTGGCCACCGTGCTGATGGTGTTCGGCATCGCCCTGATCTGCTCGTCGATGCTGCTGGCCGCCGGCACCGACGACCCACAGCTCGCCGCGAAACTCGGCCCGCTGATCGACCCCGGCGGCTGGAACGGGGTATCTGACCACCGCCGCACAAGTCACCGGTGCCGCCGGTCTGCTCGCCCAGGGCGTCGTGATCAGCTGGCTGTTCGGCCGCGAGTTCGCCGAGGGCACGATCACCGGGCTCTTCGCCTTGCCGGTCCCCCGCCGTACCATCGCCGCCGCGAAACTCGTCGTCTACATGGTCTGGAGCTTGGCCGCGAGCTGCGCGCTCCTCACGGCACTGGTCCTCGCCGGCCTAGCCGCCGGGCTCGGCGGAATCCCGGCGGACGCCGTACCGGGACTCGGACGGCAACTCGCCCTCGCGGTATTGACCGGCGCCATCGCCGTACCGGCCGCGTGGGCGACGACGATGGCACGCTCGATCCTGGCCGGGATCGCGACCACGATCGGAATCGTCGTACTGTCCCAGCTCACCGTCGTCGCCGGCGCGGGCGGCTGGTTCCCCTTCGCCGCACCGGCGCTGTGGGCAATCAGCGCCGGGACCGAAGTCTCCACTGTCCAACTCCTGCTGGTGGCACCCGTCGTGCTCGCCACCGCGGCACTCGCCCTGAACAACTGGCACCGCCTTCAACTCGATCGGTGACCCCACCCGCTCGTGAACTGATCGCCGCCCACGCCGCTGCAACCGCGAAACGGCGCAGCTGATGACTCCGACCACCCGTGTGCGTCGTAGGCAACCATCGCAAGTACGAACTTTCGGCTCACGTAACGGTCAACTGGGGCGGGCATTGGACAGAGACCGCAGAATGTTCCGCATGGGACAGCATCAGCGGCGCGTACGGGTTGGCCGTCCGTCTGGCGAAGCATGGCGGGTGGGACTCGTCTGCATCGCTCTGCTGCCCGTCGGTGTCTTGATCACCTCCTTCGATCAGGACGAGGACCAACTGTTGGCCAACGCCCCCGTTGTGAGCGGCGTCGTTGTCGACGAGCCCGTGCCGTTGATTGATCGCGGGCAGCCGCTCACGGTCTCGTTCACGACCTCGCGTGGCGAGCGGGTTGAGACGACCATCGAGAAGTACCTCGTTCCTCGGCGGAACAAGGGACAGAGCATCGAGATCCAGTACGCCTACGATGGCGACGAGGTGTTTGCCCGTGAAGCCGGCTGGGTGCCGGACTTCTGGAGTCGGTACTTCTACCTCTGCCTTGGGATCGTCGGTGGAGTCGTCGGGACGGCGGTCCTCCTCACCAGCTCGCGCCGACGCCAGGCCCCCGGCAGCAAGTGAGACCATGCCCCAATCTGAGGCGGAATCGCAGCCTTCACCATCGATCGACTGGGAGAGGCGCAATGCCCAGGCAGCGCCGGACCGACACATCCCTGACGCAGCCCCGATCTTCTCGTCGCCACAGCACGGACTCCTTGCACGCCGGTGGGATCAGTCAGGTACCCGACGTGGCGCCGAGGGTCTTGGTGGCCTTGTCGACCGCGGCCTTGGTCAGGAACTCGATGTCACCGGGTGCTCCGCCCATCACGGTGACCGACACCACGACGTCCTGTACGCCGGTGGTCACCATCGTGACCTCCAGCCCCTCGAGCGGCCCGCTCGACGCGCTGTAGCGGACCGCCGCCGGAGTGGACCCGACCTTGGGCGCCGACACCTCGCGCACGGTGATCGGCGAGCGCCCCTCGCCCGGGATGGTCAGCGTCATCCCCCGACAGGCCCGGATCGCTTGCCGAAAGGAGTTCTGCAGCGCCTGCACCGCGGCCGGTGAGCCCATGGCATCCAGTCCCTCGTCGATGAACGGCCCCTGCTCGCTGGCCGAGTACGAGCGGAACGCCGAGGCCTTCGAGCCCGGAGCGGTGTCGGCGTTCGAGTACGCAACGAGCTTCGCGCACTTAGGGTCCTTCGACGACATCTTCGCGTCGTCACCCTCGTCGCCGCTGTCGGGATCGATCGAGATCCCGGCCGGCAGGTCGTCCAAGGCGAGCAGTGCCTTGGTGAGCTGCGCAGCGGTCCTCTGCGGCGCGACCGGCGGCTTCGTGGGTGTCGGGTTCGAGGTCGGCGTCGACGCGGTCGATGACGGCGTCACACTCGCGGTCGTACTCGGCGAAGGCGAACTGCTTCCGCTGGACTGCGGTTCACCGGAGCACGAGGCGACCAGAAGGGTCAGGGTCGTCGCGGCAACGATGCTCAGGCCGAAGTGTCGGCTCACGGGGGTGCTCCCTAGGTCAAGGCATGGCTGAAACATCGCCGACCAGTCTTCCCGGCACACCTGAACTGCCCCACCCGGACCTTGAAAAGCCAGGTGATCGCTACATCGTAACCTGCCTCCCTGTCGTTACACCGAAGTCCATTTGCTCTCGGCAACAGTGAGGTCACGCCGGCAGGTCGGGACGACCGCCGACCCGAGGATGTAACGCGGACGTACGCTCGGCGGATAGTACTGATGAGTCCTCTGATAAAGCGCGCCTGAGCGCGGACGGACTCGAGGTGTGCCGGGAAGTCTGGTCGGCGACGGATTTGGCGATCCGAAAGGAACCGGCATGCACACCAGCACCGTGAAAGTTCTTCGCGGCCCCATCACCTTGCGGGGCTCGAAACCGCGGCTCCAATCAGCGGGCTCGCTGCTGTCCGCCGACCGGTTGCCGGCCGGGGAGACCACGAACCGCCTGATCACCGAGCGTCTGACGCGGCACAAAGTCCGGATCTTCGGCGTGTGAGTCCGCGCTCACCCGGCCACAGGCCGCTCGGAGGATCGATGTTCCGCAGAAGGCAAAAGCCTGAAGGCACCCTTCCGGCGCAATCCCCCACCGTTGATGACCCGGGGCCCGCCAATCGGTCGAACCGGGACCCCACCTTGCCTGTGCTCACCCACTCCGAAGTGCTGACGACAGTACGACTGCTCGAGGACTACATCCACCTGTCCCCGAACAAGCAGGAACCGAACTCGCCAGCACCCTCATCGTCCGGCTGCTGGACCGTCTCGACAGTGAGGACGGTCCCGGCTCCGGTCCGAGCTGAACCAAGTCGCGTCCGTCAACTGGTCGACGTCAGAGTTCCGATTGACCGCGGCTCCGAGGCGCAAAGGCGCTCACCGCACCCGTGGCTGCCAACTCCACCTACAGCCGCTCGGGTGCGTCGGCGGGCGTAGCCTGGCGTGGTGCAGTACGCCGACTGGGGTGAGCGCGCCACTCGCTGGTCCGGGATTCGCAGCGAGACGGTCGATGTGCGCGGCACGAAGGTGCACTATCTGGTCACTGATCAGGCGCGGTCGCCGGAAGGACCGGTTCACCTGCTCGTTCCGAATCCGGCCAACAGCGCCTCGACCTGGCTCGACGTACTCGCCGAACTGCAACCACACGCGCACGCGATCGCCCTGGACCTGCCCGGCACGATCGCCGGTCACACCGCGCTACCGAACCGGCGCGCGGCCGGCATCGAGACCAACGCGCTGTTCCTGCGCGATTTCGCTGACGCACTCCACCTGGACCAGATCGTGCTCCACGGCTGGTCGGCCGGCGGAATGATCGCTTTGCTCTTCGCCGCCCAAGCACCCGAACGGGTCGCCCGGCTCGTGCTGGTGTTGCCGGCACTTCCTCCCCCGCTCAGCGGCAGCGAGACCCGCAACTGGCGGACTCTCGGCAGGGCTGGGCTGGCCATCGCCGCCCCGCTCGCCCTTGTCGTGGTCCGCCTGTCCGGGCGACGCATCCTCGCTGCGCAATTGCGGGTACTGGACGATCCCGCATTGATAGCGAACAGCAGATGGAACATCGGCGGCGACCTGACCAGAATGTCGCCCGAACTCGCCGCCCTCCTGCGAGACGAGATGGCAGCGGTCGAGCCAACGCGTCTGCGAAGCGCGATCACGGTCTATGCCTCGCTCATGTCGCTCATGTTCGTCCGGCAGCACCCCGCGCTCGACGCCATGCGCCGGGTCACGGCGCCGACTCTGTTGGTTTGGGGGGACGACGACCGCCTGACTCCCCGCGCGTCGATCGACGACTGGACCGCACAGCGGCCCGACTGGAACCTCGCGATCCTCCACCACGTCGGCCACGCGCCGCCGATCGAAGCCCCCGCCGAGTACGCCCGCACGGTCATCGACTGGTGCGGTCCTCAACTTCACGACCGGTAAGGCCGGGCGGCGCCTGGCTCGCCGCACAGACTGCGATTGATTTTCCGGCGTTCGCCGCCTCGGCCTGAGACAGATCCCGCAGGGTAAAGGACCGCTACACCGCCACTGCGAACGTGAACTTTGCCGTCGGCAACATTCTCGTCGCGGTCAGCATCACCGAGTCCAACAGGCCAGGCAAAGACCTCCGGCTCGACACCGAACTTGCCGCCCCATCGCGAGACAGCAGCGCGAGTCACCCGCCGCACAACTGCTCCGCCGTCGCCCGACCTGGTCGAATGAAGCTCACAATCGCAGCGATCCGGCACCACCATTGGCTAGCCTGAGGCGCGGCCGAACCATCCAACTCCTGCTTGCGTCAGCGCCTCATCCCGCCGCGCCGCGCCCCAAAGCGCAAACCACCTCACCATCGACATTGAGATCGGGCGACCGCGGGTCAGCAGACGTTCACGAACGAGAACGGCTCTCATGCGGGTTCCGCTGAGCGGCGAATTCACCGGCCGATGAGCCCGATCCACAGACTTGGATTTTGCACTGGCTTTCGCCCTCGCCGTGTTTGCTGTCCGCATACGAGGCGTGCAAACGGCACAGGCTGAGGAGACAAGATGGCGGTGCAGCAGGTGCCGGCCGGCACCTCCCAGGACTGCTCATCTGTCGGTGGCCGGTTGTCCGGCGTGGATGCCGCGCGCGGAATCGCCCTGCTCGGGATGATGTCGGTGCATATCATCCCGGCCACCGACGAGACGGGACAGACAACTACCGCCTACCTTGTGGCCAGCGGTCGGGCGTCGGCGTTGTTCGCCGTGCTCGCGGGTGTCGGTCTCGCCCTGGCGACCGGCGGCCCGCATCCGTACCGGGGCAGGCGCATGCTGGCCACCCGGAGCGGGCTCATCGTCCGGGCGAGTTTGCTCGCACTTCTGGGACTGACGCTCGGAGCGGTGGAGACACCTGTCGCGATCATCCTGGTTTACTACGCGCTGCTCTTCGTCTGCGCCGTGCCCTTCCTGTCGCTCGGCGCGAGAGCGCTCGTGCCGCTTGCGGTGGGCTGGGCGCTACTCGCGCCGGCTCTGAACCATGTACTGCGCTCGTCGCTGGACGGGTCCGGCAGCAGCAACCCGACCTTCGGCTCGCTCGCCGAACCCGGCGTACTAGTCACGGAACTGGCTCTGACCGGGTACTACCCGGTGTTGCCGTGGATCGCCTACCTGCTGGCCGGGATGGCCGTCGGCCGGCTCGCTCTCGGCTCGCCGCGAGTGGCTGCGGGCCTCCTCGTCGGCGGCGCAGGCCTGGCCATCCTTGCCAAGGTTGTGTCCTGGACGCTGCTGTACCCGCTCGGTGGCCTCGCCCGGATCGTGGGTAGTCCCGCGGTTGAGCGCAGACTGTCGACCTCGCTCGGCGGCACCACCCCCACGACTTCCTGGTGGTGGCTCGCCGTATCCGGTCCGCACTCGGGAACGCCACTCGACCTGCTCCACACGATCGGCACAGCACTCGGCGTGCTCGGCGCCTGCCTGCTGACTATCCGCGTCGCAGCACCCCTGTTGACACCACTGGTCGCTGCCGGCGGTATGACGCTCACGCTCTACAGCACCCACGTCGTCGCACTCGGCGTGGCCGGACACGACGCCGACGAAACCGCACTTCTGATCGTCCACGTGATCGTCGCGGTAGCCTTCGCGTTCACCTGGCGGGCCTACCACCAACGCGGCCCACTCGAAGCCGTGATCTCGGCGGCCGAGCGATCCGTCCGAACCTTCACGTCCAACGCGAGAAGGGGCCCATTACCGTGATGGGGCTGATCGCCGGCTGCTCGCGTCACGGACATGTTGCGCAAGCGTCGCCCCGGACTTGCAGGGTCCTCCGGTCCAGATCAAGCTCGTGTGAAGTGGCGTTTTCCGTGGGCGTTGTCTCTGTGTGGATTCGCCGGAGCAGGAGCAGCGCGTTCGAAGTGGCTGCGGGAACCCGGGAAGAACGCGCTGTCCAGGTAGTACGCGTCGCCGTTGGACAGGCGGTACAGCGTCGCCTGCTGCGAAGGGATGCCCTGACAGTACACGTCTCGAGAGGGACTCCCTCGCGGCCGGCGGAACGGGTTGACTGGAGTATCGGAGCATTCGTTGCCTCCGGCATCTCCATCCCCGAAGCAGAGGAGCCTGCGAGACATGATGACGATCAAGCGAAGGATCACCGCGCTCACACTGGTGGCCGCACTCGCGCTCGCCCTCCAGGCGATCGCGCCGCCGTTCGCCCAGCAGAGCAGGGCCGACCGGGGCACCAGACCCCTGATCGGCGCCTGGCAGATGACCTCCCTGGAGGTCGGCACCGAAGGAAATCTGGAGCCCGTGCCGTACTCCGGCCAAGTCGTCTTCACCCCGTCCGGCACCATGTCGGTCCAGGCCAGGAACCTCGACCCCGCCGCACCGGACACGCCGTACACGTTGAACGGGTATGAAGCCTTCTACGGACACGTCGATGTCGACCGGCCCGCCGGCACGTTCGTCGTCACCGTCGAGTCGTCCCTGGTCCCCGCTCTCGTCGGTCAGCGCCTCACCCGGGCCTTCGAGGTGAAGGGCAACACGCTCGTGCTGACCCCGCCCGACCCGTCCGAAGGCTGGCGCGCGACGTACAAGCGGTCCTGACCGGCTTTACATGCTCCTCGTACGCACAGTGAACCCGGCGGGAATCCCGATATCGGCCTCTTTGCGTTCCAGGGGCCCTGGCCCGTGACGCTGAGCGGTACTACCGCGCCACGTACTACGGCGGCAAAGGCCACCAGAGGATTTGGTCAGTTGGCTCGCACTGGGACTGACCCTGCAAATTCCTTTCAATCGGCAGGCCGCCCTTGCCAACTTTGCGAAGACGAATCTTCGCTGGTTCGTCGTACAGTGGGTCATGGACAAGGTGTTCGCCGGTGGGCGGTTGACGCGGTTGCGGCAGGACCGGGGGTTGAGTCAGGTCGCGCTGGCCAGGGTGCTGGCGATTTCTCCGAGTTACCTGAACCAGATTGAGCACGACACGCGGCCGGTGACGGTGTCGGTGCTGGTTCGGTTGACCGAGGTGTTCGGGATCGATCCGGCGTTCTTCGCGCCGCAGGATTCTGCTCGGCAGTTGGCGGAGCTGCGAGAGGCGTTGCCCGCTGGGCCGGGTGGTACGCCGGTTGCGGTGACCGATCTGCAGGAGCTGGTGAGCTCGATGCCGGAGGTTGCTGATGCCGTGATCGAGTTGTTTCGGCGGCATCGGGAGGTCAGCGAGCACCTTGGGTCGGTGACCGACAGCCGGACCGACTCCCCTACCGCGACGCCGCACGAGCTGGTGCGGGACTTCTTCTACCGGAATCAGAACTACTTCGACTCCCTGGACCGTGCCGCCGAAGGAGTCGCGGAAGAGCTCGGGGCCAGGCGTGGGGAAGTACGGCGTGCGCTGCGCAGGCATCTGGCGGCGGCACACGGGATCCGGGTGGTGCAGCGTTCGACCGAGGACCACAAGTCCGACGTCAACGAGCTGCACCGGTTCGACCCGGCGCAGGGCACCTTGTACTTCTCCGCGCACCTCAGCGCCGGGCAGCAGGCGTTCCGGATGGCGACCCAGCTCGCCCTGCTCGAGGCGCAGCGAGAGATCGACGAACTGCTGGACGCCCAGGTTTGGGCGGACGGGCAGACGCGCGACCTCGCCCGGATCGGACTGGCCAACCATTTCGCGGGGGCGTTCGTCCTGCCCTACACGCCGTTCTTCCGGGCGGCCGAGCGGTTCCGGTACGACGTCGAGCTGCTGGCGGGGCACTTCGGGGTGAGCTACGAGACCATCGCGCACCGGCTCAGCACGTTGCAGCGCCCCGGGCTGCGCGGGGTACCGTTCATCTTCGTCCGGGTCGACCGGGCCGGGAACATCTCCAAACGCCAGTCCGCGACCAGCTTCCACTTCTCCCGCAGCGGCGGCACCTGCCCGCTGTGGAACGTGTACGAATCGTTCGCCACCCCTGGGCGCGTGATCACCCAGGTCGCCGAGATGCCCGACGGTCAGCGCTACCTCTGGGTGGCGCGGGCCATCACTCGCAGCCGCGGCGGGTACGGGCGGCCCGCCCGGACGTTCGCGCTGGGGCTCGGGTGCGAGATCCGGCAAGCCGGCCGGCTGGTGTACGCCGATGGGCTGAACCTGAACGACCGTGGCTCGGCGATGCCGATCGGCCCCGGGTGCAAGACCTGTGACCGGCCCCGCTGCCCACAGCGTGCCGCCCCACCGATCGGGCACGCGCTGAACATCGACGAGAACCGCAGCACCTTCGTGCCCTACCCGCTCGCCCCGAGCCGCCCAAGCTGACCGCGGGCATAGGCATAGGCGTAGCTCACCACGTCATTTGCCGCGCCCATCGACTTCACAACCGCCATTACTTGCGAATCTTCGCTTTCAACACTTCGCAGCTTGGCACTCTTTCGCAGTCATCGCGCCCGGTGCGAGTCTCGCTGAACACCCCCGCACCCGAAGGACGTGTCAGTGATCGAGCACCAGGTCCGTGTCAGCCCGAGCAGTGCCCGTCTCCCCCGCGAGGATCAGCTCGCCTGGAAGCTCGCCGAGCTCGCCGCGGACCCGGTCGGTGTCCGCGACGACGTCGCCGAGATGGTCGTCAACCGGATCATCGACAACGCCGCCGTCGCGGTCGCGTCGGTCAACCGCAAGTCCGTGGTCGCGGCCCGCGGCCAAGCGCTGGCTCACCCGAGCCCACGCGGTGCCGCGGTCGTCGGTACGACGCCCGACGTCCGCGTCTCCCCCGAGTGGGCCGCCTGGGCCAACGGCGTCGCGGTCCGTGAGCTGGACTACCACGACACGTTCCTGGCCGCGGACTACTCGCACCCCGGCGACACCATCCCGCCGCTGCTGGCGGTCGCCCAGCATGTCGGCGCCGACGGCAACCAGCTGACCCGCGCGATCGCCACGGCGTACGAGGTGCAGGTCGACCTGGTCACGGGAATCTGCCTGCACGAGCACAAGATCGACCACATCGCGCACCTCGCACCCGCCGTCGCGGCCGGGCTCGGCACCTTGCTGGACACCGCACCGGAGATCACCTACCAGGCGATCGGCCAGGCGTTGCACACGGCAACGACCACCCGGCAGTCGCGCAAGGGCGCGATCTCCAGCTGGAAGGCGTACGCGCCCGCCTTCGCCGGCAAGGTCGCGATCGAGGCGGTGGACCGCGCGCTGCGCGGCGAGGGCGCACCGGCCCCGATCTACGAAGGCGAGGACGGCGTCATCGCCTGGCTGCTGAACGGCCCGGACGCCTCGTACGCCGTACCGCTGCCTGCGCCCGGTGAGCCGAAGCAGGCGATCCTGCGGACGTACACCAAGGAGCACTCCGCGGAGTACCAGAGTCAGGCGCTGATCGACCTGGCCCGCCGGATGCGGACCCGGATCCGCGACCTGTCGGCCGTCGAGTCGATCCTGATCCGCACCAGCCACCACACCCACTACGTCATCGGGACGGGTGCGAACGACCCGCAGAAGCTCGACCCGGCCGCCAGCCGCGAGACACTCGACCACTCGATCATGTACATCTTCGCGGTCGCACTGCAAGACGGCACCTGGCACCACGTCGACTCCTACACCCCGCAGCGCGCCCAGCGCGCCGACACGGTCGACCTGTGGCACCGCATCACAACCGTCGAGGACCCGGAATGGACCGAGCGGTACCACGCCACTGAACCGGAGTTCGGCGGCCGGGTCGAGATCACGCTCACCGACGGGACCGTCGTCTCCGACGAACTCGGCGTCGCCGACGCACACCCACGCGGGGCCCGTCCCTTCGCCCGGCCGAACTACCTCGACAAGTTCCGGATGCTCGCCGCCGGGGCGGTGTCCGTGCAGGAGCAGCAGCGGTTCCTCGCCCTCGTCCAGCGGTTGCCGCAGCTCAGCGCTGCGGAGGTCGCGCAGCTGAGCGTGACGGTCGACGACATGAAGCTCCAGGTGTCCGCCGAAGGACTCTTCTGATGACCGCCGCGGAACGCCGGCTCGCGCTGCGCGAAGGACTCTCGTCCGGCCGGTTGCTGCGCTTCCCCGGTGCGTTCACTCCGCTGTCGGCCCGGCTGATCGAGGAGAAGGGATTCGACGGCGTCTACATCTCCGGAGCCGTGCTCGCCGCTGAGCGCGGACTGCCGGACATCGGCCTCACCACGCTGACCGAGATCACCGACCGCGGCCGTGAGATCAGCGCGGTCACCGGCCTGCCGACGTTCATCGACGCCGACACCGGCTTCGGTGAACCACTGAACGTCGCCCGTACGGTCGAGTCCTTGGAGGCTGCCGGGCTCGCGGCCTGCCACCTCGAGGACCAGCTGAACCCGAAGCGCTGCGGGCATCTCGACGGCAAGACGCTCGTCGATCGCACCGACATGGTTCGCAAGATCGGCGCTGCGGTCGGTGCCCGGACCGACCCGAACTTCGTCGTCTGCGCGCGGACCGACGCCCGCGCCGTCGAGGGGCTCGACGCCGCGATCGACCGGGCCAAGGCGTACGTCGACGCCGGCGCGGACCTGATTTTCCCCGAGGCGCTGACCGGTCTCGGCGAGTTCGAGACTTTCCGCGAAGCAGTCGGCGTACCGGTCCTGGCGAACATGACCGAGTTCGGCAAGAGCGAACTCTTCACCGCGAGGCAGCTGGCCGACGCCGGCGTCAGCGTGGTGATCTACCCGGTCACCTTGCTGCGGATCGCCATGGGCGCGATCGAGCGCGCCCTCGACACCATCGAGTCCGTCGGCACGCAGGCCCAGCTCGTCCCCGACATGCAGACCCGCGCGCGCTTGTACGAGTTGCTGAAGTACGCCGACTACAACCGCTTCGACGAGTCCGTCTTCAACTTCACCGTTCCCGAGGAGCACCGATGACCGATATTCACCGCGGACTCGCCGGAGTCGTCGTCGACACCACGACGATCTCGATGGTCAACCAGGACACCAACTCGCTCACCTACCGCGGCTACCCCGTTCAGGAGCTCGCCGCGTCGTGCAGCTTCGAGCAGGTCGCGTGGCTGCTGTGGCACGGCGAGCTGCCGACGCCGTCCGAACTTCGCGAGTTCAGTCTGTACGAGCGCAGCCGCCGGCCGCTGGGCCGCACGGCGTCGACGGTCCTCGGCCGGCTTCCCGAGTCCTGCCACCCGATGGACGTACTCCGTACGGCGGTCAGCTACCTCGGCGCCGACGACCCGGCCGAGGGCCTGGCCGACCGCGACCACAACCTGCTCAAGTCCATCGACATGTTCGCCAAGCTGCCGACCATTGTCGCCCAGGAGCAGCGTCGGCGGCGCGGACTCGATCCGATCCTGCCCGACCCCGACCTCGGGTACGCCGAGAACTTCCTGCACATGTGTCTGGGCCACGTCCCACCGGCCGAACAGGTCCGGGCCTTCGAGGTCTCGATGATCCTGTACGCCGAGCACAGCTTCAACGCCTCCACCTTCACCGCCCGCGTCGTCACCTCGACCCTGTCGGACATCTACAGTGCGGTCACCGCCGCGATCGGCGCGCTCAAAGGCCCGCTGCACGGCGGCGCGAACGAAGCCGTCATGCACATGCTCAGCGAGATCGGCGATGCGTCGCGCGTCGATGCCTGGCTGGACGACGCCCTGGCGTGCAAACGCAAGATCATGGGCTTCGGGCACCGGGTCTACAAGCACGGCGACTCCCGCGTACCGACGATGACGGCCGAACTGCGAGCCCTCACCGCGCCCGGCCAGGCCGACGGCCTGATGGCGACGTACGACGCACTGGCGGCGGCGATGCTCGACCGCTTGGGGATCCACCCGAACCTCGACTACCCGACCGGGCCGCTCTACCACCTGATGGGCTTCGACATTCCGATGTTCACCCCGTTGTTCGTGATGAGCCGGATCACCGGCTGGACCGCCCACGTGATGGAGCAACTGGAGTCCAACACCCTCATCCGCCCGCTCAGCAGCTACACCGGTGCCAGGCAGCGCGAAGTCCCGGCCACGCAGCTGGTGGGTTGACCGTCAGCCCAGATCACGAAGGATCTCGTCGGTGTCCGCGCCGGGCCGCGGCTGGCGACGCGGCAGGCCCGCCGGAGTCACGCTGAACCGCGGCGCCGGAGCCGGCTGGGTCCTGCCGCCGACTTGGACGAAGGTGTCACGGGCCACGTTGTGCGGATGGCGCACCGCCTCCTGCCCGCTGAGCACCGGTTGAACGCAGGCGTCGGTGCCGTCGAAGATCGCGGTCCACTCCGCCAGCGTCCTGGATGCAACGATCGCAGCCACGCGCTCGGTCATTCGCGGCCACAGCGCAGGATCGCGATGTGAGCGGGCCCAGTCGCCGGCGTACTGCTCCCCGAGCAGCGTCACGAACTGCTCGTAGAACTGAGGCTCGATCGCCCCGACCGACAGGTGCCGGCCGTCGGCTGTCTCGTACACGCGGTAGAAGTGCGCACCGCCGTCGAGCAGGTTGGACTCCCGCGCGTCGTTCCACATCCCGGCCGATCGATGAGCGTGCAGCATCGTCGTGAGTGACGCGGTGCCGTCGAGCACGGACGCGTCCACCACCTGCCCCTCACCGGTCGCGCGCGCGTGCAGGACAGCAGCCAGTACGCCGAGCGCGAGGAACGTTCCCCCACCGCCGAAGTCGCCGAGCAGATTCAGCGGTACGACGGGCCCGCTCTCGGCGGTTCCGATCGGATCGAGCGCGCCCGCGATCGCGATGAAGTTGATGTCGTGCCCGGGCCGGCCGGCGAGCGGACCTGTCTGTCCCCAGCCCGTCATCCGCCCGTAGACCAGCGCCGGGTTCACCTCGAGGCAGACCGCCGGCCCGAGGCCGAGGCGCTCGGCGACCCCTGGACGGAATCCCTCGACGAGCACGTCGGCGCGCCGTACCAGGGCCAGGACGACATCGCGGTGCTCGGCATTCTTCAGGTCGAGCTCGATCGACCGGCGGTTGCGATTGAGCAGGTCCAGCTCCGGCGGCACCGGGTTGCCCGCGTGGCCGCCGGGCCGGTCGACCCGGATCACATCGGCGCCGAGGTCCGCGAGCAGCATCACGCCGTACGGCGCCGGGCCGATCCCCGCGAGCTCGACGACCGTCAGCCCGGCCAGCGGGCCGGTCCGGGCCGACCCGGCCGGATCCACGGCGGTCATCAGAGCCGCTCGATGACCGTCGCGTTGGCGGTCCCACCGGCCTCGCACATCGTCTGGAGCCCGAGCGTCTTGCCGCTGTCCTCGAGCTCGTGCAGCAGCGTAGTCATCAGCCGGGTGCCGGAGGCGCCCAGCGGATGGCCTAGTGCGATCGCTCCACCGCGCGGGTTCAACCTGTCGTGATCGACCTTCAATTCCCGCGCCCAAAGCATCGGGACGACCGCGAACGCCTCGTTGACCTCGAAGCTGTCGATGTCGGAGACCGCCAGCCGTGCGCGGTCGAGCACCTTCTTGGTCGCCGGGACGATCCCGCGCAGCATCCGGACCGGGTCGTCACCGACCACGGCATACCCGAGGAACCGGGCCCGCGGCCGCAGCCCGAACCGCTCGGCCGCCGACCGTGACATCAGCAGAATCCCCGAGGCACCGTCGGTGTAGGGCGAGGAGTTCCCGGCGGTCACCTTCCAGTCCAGGGCGCCGAACCGCTGCAGCACCGATGGATCCGCGAACGCAGGCGGCAGCGTCGCGAGCTTCTCGACCGTCGTGCCCGCCCGTACGGTCTCGTCACCGCGGCCGCCGCCCGGCGAGATCGTCTCGCGGGCGAATCCGCCCTGCTCCCAGGTCAGCGCGGCTCGGCGGTGCGACTCGGCGGCGAACTCGTCGAGCTCGAGACGGCTGAACCCGTACTCACGCGCCAGCAGCTCCGCTGACAACCCCTGCTGAATCAAGCCCGGCGAGTACCTCGCGGCGACCCGCGGTCCGTACGGATCGTGGTCGCCGTACTGGCTGAACATCGGCGTACGGCTCATCAGCTCGACACCGCCGGCGATGACGACGTCGTACGCGCCCGCCGCGATGCCTTGCGCCGCGAAGTGCACCGCCTGCTGGCTGCTGCCGCACTGCCGGTCGACCGTGGTCCCGGGCACGTGCTCGGGAAAGCCCGCGGCCAGCACGGCGCTCCGGGCGATGTTCCCGGCCTGCTCGCCGCCTTGTGTGACGCACCCCGCGATGACGTCGTCGACCGCGCCGGGGTCGACCCCGGACCGGTTCACCAGCTCGGTCAGGACGTCGGCGAGCAGGTCCGCGGCATGCCGATCCGACAGCGCGCCGCCTGGTTTCCCCTTGCCGCTGGTCGTTCGCACCGCTTCGACGATGACGGGAGTGGTGTCCATCGCATACCTCCGGGCTGCTCTTTACGAATATACCGACCGATCGGTACAATCATCGCTCGGAATCGGCCTGCCGTCAAAGGCCGAGCAGATTCAGGAGGCACGATGAAGATCGCAGGAGGAGCCGCCGTGGTCACGGGCGCGGCGTCCGGACTCGGCCGGGCGACGGCCGTCGCCCTGGCGGCAGCCGGCGCGGAGGTGCTGGCCGTGGACCTACCCGCGGCGGCTCAGGATGTGGAACCTGTCCCCGGCGTCACCTACGTCGGCGCCGATGTCACAGTCCCCACGCAGGTCGAGCGGCTCTTCGGCCGGTTCGATCCGCTCGGCACTCCCCTGCGCGTCGTCGTCAACTGCGCCGGGGTGGCCCCGTCGGAACGGATCGTCGGGCGCAAGGGCGTGCACGACATCGAGCGCTTCGCCCGAGTCGTCCAGGTGAACCTGGTCGGCAGTTTCGCTGTACTGGCGCACGCGGCTCAGGTGATGGCGCGCTACCCGGCCGGCGATGACGATCAGCGCGGCGTCGTGGTCAACACGGCGTCGGTCGCCGCGACCGACGGCCAGATCGGGCAAGCGGCGTACGCCGCCTCGAAGGCCGGTGTCGCCGGCCTGACGCTGCCCGCGGCCCGCGACCTGGCCGGACTCGGGATCCGGGTCTGCGCCATCGCGCCGGGAATCATCGACACCCCGATGATGGCGACGGTCGGTGCGGACTACCGGGCCGGCCTCGCGGCCGGGGTCCCGTTCCCGCCGCGGTTCGGGCGGCCCGAAGAGTTCGCGCGGCTGGTCCTGTCGATCGTGGACAACGACTACCTGAACGGCGAGGTCATCCGGCTCGACGGCGCGCTGCGGATGGCCGCCCGATGAGCGGCGTGTCGGGCCGGGTCGTGCTCGTCACCGGCGGATCGCGGGGCATCGGGGCCGCGATCGTCCGGGCGCTGGCCGCGCGGGGCGTTCGGGTGGGCTGCGGCTACGTGTCCTCGCAGGCTGCCGCAGAGCGCCTCGCCGACGAGTTCCCCGGGCTTGTCGTACCGGTCGCATACCGGCTCGGCGACGCGGAATCGGCGCGGGCCGCGGTGACCGCGACCGTTGCGGAGTGGGGCCGGCTCGACGGTGTCGTGGCCAACGCCGGAGTCTGGGCCGGCGGCCGGATCACCACGATGGACGAGGACGACTGGTTCCGCGTCGTCGCCGACAACCTCCAGGGCGTCGCGCAGCTCAGCCGCGCCGCGTTGCCGCACCTCGCCGCGGCGGAGTCCGCGAGCGTCACGATCGTGTCGTCGGTGATCGGGCTGATCGGCGGTCCCGGCGACACGGCGTACGCGAGTGCGAAGGCCGGCCTGTTCGGGTTCGGCCGCGCGCTGGCCAAGGAGGTCGCGCGGGACGGGATCCGGGTCAATCTGCTGGCGCCCGGTTTCGTCGAGACCGACATGACGAGCCGGGTCCCGGACAGCTCCCGCGAAGAGATCGCCCGGTCGATCCTGCTCCGGCGGTTCGGCCAGGCCGAAGAGATCGCGTCCGCTGCGGTGTACCTCAGCGAGGACGCGACGTACTGCACCGGTTCGATACTCACAGTGGATGGTGGTTGGTCGTTATGACACAGCACAACGTCGGGATGGACCCGCAGGAGTACACGAAGCTGCGCGAGCGCGTCTTCACCACGATCTGGACCGAACTGGACCCGCTCGAGGAGGAGATCGAGAACACCGAGCACCTCCCACTGGACAAGGTGATGCCGGCCCTGAAGGACATCGGCGCCTTCGGCTTCATCGTCCCGGCCGAGTACGGCGGCGCCGGGATGTCGATGTCGCAGTACCTGCCGATCATCGCCGAGTTCGCCAAGATCCACGGCGGCATCCGGTGCCTGGTGCACGTGCACAACTCGTTCGCGCACGCGCTGTCCGAGATCGGTACGGCGGAGCAGCGGCAGGCCGTCCTGCCGGGAGCGGCCCGCGGCGACCGGTCGGTCGCGTTCGCGCTGACCGAGCCCGACCACGGGACCGGCGCCGACCTCGGGTCGGTCGCGACCAGAACCGCCAACGGGTATGTGATCAACGGCCGTAAGCACCTGATCACGAACTCGCAGATCGCCACCGAGTTCATCTACTTCGCCAAGACCGGCCCGACCGAGGTGTCGGCGTTCCTGGTCCCCCGGGACTCCGCCGGTCTGCACATCCGCGCACTGCCCGAGACGATGGGCTGCAAGGGCGGTGAGCACGGCGAGCTCACGCTGGTCGACGTCGAGGTTCCGCACAGCGCGCTGATCGGCGCCGAGGGCGCCGGTGTCGCCAACCTGGAGGCGGCCCTCGAGATCAGCCGGGTCTTCATCGCGGCGTCCTCTCTCGGAACCTCGCAGCGCGCGCTCGAGCTGTCGCTGCGGCACGCCAAGAACCGGGTCACCTTCGGCAAACCGCTGGAAGCCCGGCAGGCGATCCAGCGCTACCTCGCAGAGATGGCGATCGACGTCCAGGCCCTCGGCCTGATGGTCGCCGACGCCGGCCGCAAGGCCGACCGCGGACTGCGGATCCCGGCCGAGGCCAGCATGGTCAAGCAGTTCGGCCTCGAAGCCGTCGGCCGGGTCACCGACCGCGCGCTGCTCGTGCACGGCGGCATCGGCTACACCCGGAAGTCCCCGATCGAGCGGCTGTACCGCGACGCGCGGCTGAACTGGCTCGAGGAAGGGACGCCGACGATCCAGTACATGGTGACCGCGGGGCAGCTGATCGACGGTTACCAGTTCAGCGATCCCTTTGCCGTCGGCAACGACGGATGAACGCCGTGCCCGACGTACTGGTCGAGCAGCGTGGCGCCGTCCTCGTGTTGACCCTCAACCGCCCGCACCGGCTGAACGCGATCGACGAAGGACTGTCCCGCGCGCTCGGTGACGCCCTCGACCGCGCCGACCGCGACAACGGTGTCGGCGCGGTCGTGATCGCCGCCGCCGGCAAGGCGTTCTGCGCGGGGATGGACCTCGACGCGTTCCTCGGCGGCGAGCCGATCCGGCACCCCGAGCGGCCCGAGTGGGGTATCGCCGGGATCGTCCGGCACCAAGTCTGCGTACCGATGATCGCGGCCGTGCACGGCGTCGCCGCAGGAGGCGGCTTCGAGATCGCGCTGGCCTGCGACCTGGTGGTCGCCGAGGAGTCCGCCCGGTTCGCGCTGCCCGAGATCAAGCTCGGTCTGTTCGCCGCCGCGGGCGGACTGCTGAGGCTGCCGGCGCGGATTCCCGCGCAGGTGGCCGCCGAGCTCGCCTACACCGGCCGGTTCGCGACCGCGACCGAGCTGGCCGGCTGGGGCCTCGTGAACCGCACGGTGCCCGACGGGACCGCGCTCGACGCGGCGATCGAACTGGCCGCTGGGATCGCGGCCCAGGCTCCGGCGGCGGTCAGGGCGACCAAGCAGCTGCTGTCGCGGGCGACCGCGGTCGAGGACGAGGCCTGGGCGGTCAACGACGAGCTGATGCGGACGGTTTTCTCGACCGACGACGCCAAGGAGGGCGTGAACGCGTTCCTCGGCAACCGACGGGCTCGCTGAATCAACGAGAGGGGCGCCGGACCACCGAATCGGTCCGGCGCCTCTTTGCTGACTTCCTAGACGAGCCGTCCGTCGGCCGGCCAGTAGCGTTCGCGCAGGTCGCGCTTGCGCAGCTTGCCGGACCCGGTCCGCGGTAGCGCGGCCACGAACTCCACGTGCCGCGGCTTCTTGTACGACGCGAGGTTCGCCGTACAGGCCCCGATCACTTCCTCCGGCGTCAGCTGATGAGCGTCGCGCACCACCACGAAGGCGAGCAGCGCCTCGCCCCAGGTCTCGTCGGGTACGCCGATCACGGCGACCTCCTGGACCGCCGCCAGCGTGCTGATCGCCTGCTCGACCTCGTTGGGGTAGACGTTGTAGCCACCGGTGATGACCATGTCCTTCAGGCGGTCGACGATCGTGAGGTACCCGTCGGAGTCCAGCCTGCCGAGGTCGCCGGTGCGCGCCCAGCCGTCGGCGTCGATCATCTGCGCCGTCGCTTCCGGCCGGCCCCAGTAGCCGATCATCGTGGTGTCGGTGCGCACCACGATCTCACCCACCTCCCCCGGCCCGGCCTCGCTGCCGTCCCGCGCGACGATCCGCAACTCGACGAACGGGCTGACCCGGCCCGCTGACGCCAGCCGGGCCGGCGGCGAACCATCGGGGTCGAAGGTGTGATCCTCGGCGGACAGGCACGACAGCGGCAACGGGGTCTCGCTGAGCCCGTAGAACTGGACGAAGACGTCACCGAACACCGCCCGCGCGCGGATCAGGCGGTCGGGCGCGATCGGCGAACCGGCGTACACGATCGTCCGGAGTGTGGGGTACTCGTGCGGGCTGCTCTCCGCCGCCAGCAGCAGCAGGTTGAGCATCGTCGGGACCATCGGCAGCACCGTGACCTGGTGCGCGCGGATCAGGTCGAGCACGGTCTCCGGGGAGAACTTCGGCACCGCCAGGTGTGCGGCGCCCGTCGCGACGTACACCGGACCGATGTACCCGCTGAGGTGTGACAGCGGAGCGGCGTGCAGGACCACGTCTGCGCTGGTCACCACCGGGAGCTCGACCATCGCGTTACGCACCATCGCCAGCCAGTTCGCGTGGCTGAGCGTCGCGCCCTTCGGTACGCCGGTGGTGCCGCTGGTGTAGAGCAGCGCCGCCGGATCCTCCGGACGCGGCCACTCCGACGGAGGCTCCGGTGACCCCTGCGCCAGGAGGTCCGCGAGCGTCACGTCGGCCGCCGCCGGACGATCGGCGACAAGGAGCTTCAACGCCGGCAGTCCAGCGCGTTCGGCGGCGATCCGCTCGGCCCAGTCCGGGGAGGTGAAGATCGTCGTGGCCCCACAGTCCGCGAGGATGTGGACCACCTCGCGCAGGTGCAGCCGGGTGCTGATCGCGACCCGGACGAACCCGCCGAGGAACAGCGCCTGGTCGATCGCGAAGTACTCCGGGCAGTTGTCCAGCAGGATCACGCCGCGATCGCCGCGGGACATCCCCGCGGCGAGCAGCCCACTGGCCACGCGGTGAACCCGCTCCCCCAGCTCGGCGTACGTCAGGCTCCGATCACCGTCGATGACGGCGGTCCTGGCGGCGTAGTTGCGGTACGACCGCTCCTGCAGCGTCGCCATCGTGACGCGACTCGCGGTCGCGCGGCCAGGTTCGAGGTGCGACATGGCACCCTCCTTGGTACTGATCGGTCGATACATTACTATGCCAGAATGAGCACCGAGCGGCCACGCCGCGGACGTCCCCCGGCCACCGACGGCGAGGCGACCAGAGAACGGATCCTCCGGATCGCCGCCGAGACCTTCGCCAGCCACGGCTACCACGGCACCGGCGTCGCCCAACTCGGCGAGGCCACCGGCCTGCAGCGCGGTGCGTTGTATTACCACATCAAGTCCAAGGAGGACCTGCTCTTCGACCTGTCCAAGCGGCATGTCGAGGAGGCACTGACCCGCGGCCGCCCGATCGTCGAGTCCGATCTCCCGCCGGTGCAGAAGTTCCGCGAACTGGCCCGCGAGCACTTGACCGTGATCACCAAACGGCAGGCCGAGGTCCGCGTCGTTCTGCGCGAGATGCAGTTCCTCACCGGCAAACGGGCCACCGCGCTGAACAAGCTGCGCGAGGAGTACGAGGGCCTGTTCGCAACCGTACTGAAGGAAGGTGCCGCCACCGGCGTCTTCAGCGAGCCCGACATCGTCACCACCCACGCGATCCTCGGCATGTACAACTCGACCAGCGCCTGGTTCTCACCGAAGGCGGCGTTGACCGCTCCGGAGCTGGCCGACCGGCTCAGCGACATCGTGCTCGACGGCATCATGATTGCCTGAGGCCCCTACATCCCGGAGCCGGCGAGCAGCAGGCCGCCGCCGTACAGGACGAAGAACACGATCAGTACGACGAAGGTGTAACCCATCACCTGGCGCACCCGCAGCCCGGCGATCGCCAGCAGCGGAATCGTCCAGAACGGCTGGATCATGTTGGTCCACTCGCCGAGCGCGACCCCCATCACGACCCGCGACGGCGCGACACCGAGCGTCTGCGCGGCCTCGAGGAAGATCGGTCCCTGCACCACCCACTGGCCTCCACCGGACGGAATGAAGACGTTGATCAGGCCGGCCGAGACGAAGCCCCAAAAGCTGAGCGTCGAGGCGCTGGACACGTCCACGAACCAGCCGCCCATCACCGCCACCAGCCCGGTCGCGCCCATCATGCCCGCCATCCCCGCGTAGAACGGGTACTGCAAAATGATCTCGCCGACCGTCGCGCTTGCCCGGCCGACCAGCACCATGTAGTGCCGCAGCGAACGCGCGAGCAGCAGTCCGAGCGCGACGAACGTCCAGTTGACGATGTCCAGAGTCAGGCCGAAACCGTCGCGGACGAAGTACAGCGCGACGTACCCGGTGAGCGCGAGGCCGGGGACGATGCTGAGCAGGCGGTTGTTGTCCAGACGCTCGCCGAACGTCGGCTTGGTCCGCGTGAGCGTGGTCGCGCCGCCCGGCGCGACCGGTCCGTCGGTCACCTGCAGGTACTGGTGGTCCGACTCCAGCCCCGACGCCTCGTACTCCGCCACCGCCTCCTCTGAGATCTCGACGATCTCGCTGTCCTTGCGCGGCCGCAGCAGCGCCATCAAGACGGTGATCACGAGCAGCCCGACCAGCAGGATGCCCACGTTCCACGGGCTGAAGATGGTCTCGGTGACCGGGATGATCCCGATCTTGCTCTCCATCGTGTGCCCCGGCGTCGCGACGAACAGCGCCGCCGAGCTCGAGTAGCCCATCGACCACAGCACGAACCCGCCGTACGCCGAAGCCACCAGCAACGGGTAGTGCAGCCGGATCCCGCGCTTGCGCGCCTGGATCGCGACCTGGCGCGCGATCAGGGCGCCCACCACCAGGCCGAGCGCCCAGGACACCAGGCTCGACACCCCCGCGATGAAGGCGACCAGCGCGTACGCCGTGGCTTGCCGCCGAGGCAGTCCGCCGACCTTCTCCAGCATCCGCCGGACGGCGTCGGTGTGCGCGAGCGCGTGGGACGCCACCAGGGTCAGCGCGAGCTGCCCGATGAACGCCATCAGGCCGTCGAGGCCGTCGCCCCAGGCGTACAGGGTCGTCTTCGGTCCGGCGTCGGTGAGACTCAGACACCCGAGGAAGATCACCCCTGACAGCACGATCGCGAAGACGAACGGATCGGGGTAGAAGCGCTCCACCAGCACGGTGAAGGGCTTGGTGAGACGGTGCATGGTGTCGCCTCCAGCAGTAATGTACCGATCGATTGGTCTATTAAATTGATCAGCCGTGAGCGCCTGGTGCTGCCGCGCGTTTCACCAGGCCCGGTTCAGCAGTTCGAGGATGTCGTCGAGGGTCACCGGCCGCGGACTGGCCGCGATCGACGGGTCACGCATCACGTTGGCGGCAACGCTCGGCAGACGCTCACGATTCACGCCGAGCTCCCCCAGCCGGGCCGGCACCCCGACCTCGGCGACCAGGGAACGCACGCAATCAGCCGCCGCCCGCGCGGCCCGGGCGTCGTCGTACGCGCTGACGTCGGCGCCGAGTGCCGCCGCGATCCGGCGCAGCGGCCGGACCGAGTGGGCCGCGCCGAACTCCATCACCAGCGGCAGCATGATCGCCGAGGTCACGCCGTGCAGGATGCCGTACTCCGCGGCCAACTGGTGCCCGATGCCGTGGGACAGCCCGACGCCGGCATTCGGCAGCGCGAAGATGGCCAGCCAGGTGCCCATCATGCAGGCGAGCCTGGCGTCGAGGTCGTCCCCGCCGGTCCGCGGCAGCTCGGAACGCAGCAGCCGCAGCGCCTCCAGCCCCAACGCGTCGGAGAACGGTGTCGCGCGGGCAGACAACATGCCCTCGACGGCGTGGTCGACGGCGCGGATCCCCGACGACATCCACAGCTCGCGCGGCGTACCGACCGTGACCGTCGGATCAAGCACCACCGATCGAGGCGTCAAGGCGGCGTCGTCGAGGATCAACTTCTCCCCCGTCGCCTCGTTGGTGATCCCGATCAACGACGTGTGCTCGGCACCCGACAGTGTCGTCGGTACGGCGATGTGCCGCACCGGCTCCCGCAGCCGCTGTCGTCGCTCGACGTAGTTTGCGAACTCCGCGCGGTCCCGAATCCCGGCCGCGAGAAACAACGCGACGGCCTTGGTGCAGTCGATCGTCGTTCCACCACCGATGCTCACCACGCAGTCGACATCGAGCTGCCGCAATCGGCTCGCGAGCTCCAACGCAGGCCCAAGCGGCACGTGCTGCGGGACCGAGTCCAGCGTGCCGACGAGGCGATCGCCGAGCAGCGTCTCCATCGAGCGATCGATCGACGATCCGGCGAGAAATCTGGAGCGAACCACCGCGACCCGCCGCGCCGCCGCGTCCACCACTAGCTCGTCGAGCGCCCCGGCGCCGTACACCACGGACTCCGCCGCGGGAACGGAGAACGTCCGCACTGCACTCGACGTCGCTTTCAGCATGAGGCATCGAAGCACATACCGACCAGTCGATACAATAGTTCGCTGCTTGCACCACGGCTCCCCCCTCAAGATCGACTCAGCACGGGCGGGCGGAGATCAGCGACGGGAGCGCGGACTTGAGGGCCGGTGGGCCAAGTCTCCGATACTTGACTTGCAGGTCCAGTATCGGCTTGACTGGAACTGTGGGCCGGCACAAGGAGTTCGATCCTGACGTCGCAGTGATGCAGGCGATGGAGGTGTTCTGGCGGCAGGGCTACGCCCGGACGACGCCGCAGGACCTCGTCGACGCCTTGGGGATCGGCAAAGGGAGTCTGTACAACGCTTTCGGGAGCAAGCAGGCGCTGTTCGAGTTGGCGTTGCGGCAGTATCGCGACAGCCAGGTGCAGACACTGATCGACCTGCTCGACGAGGCCGGTCCGGTGAAGGAACGCTTGCGGGCGGCATTGTGGTTCCTGGTCGAGACGGACTTCGCCGATCCGGCGCGGCCGGGATGTTTCGCAGTCAACAGCGCCGCAGAGGTGGCCGGCTCGAACGAGGCGGCGGCGGAACTCGTGCGAAGGATGTTCGAGCAGACCGAGGATGCCTTTCGGGCGCTCGTCGAGCAGGGGCAGCGAACCGGCGAGATCGCTCTCGAGGTGGACGCCCTCTCCGTGGCGAGCTTGCTGGTCAACACGGTGATCGGATTGCGGCTGCAGTCCCGGATCGCCGAAGGACCTGAGCGGCACGAACGCGTGATCCGCGCGCTTGTCGCCACTCTGTAGACAGCACTACCACCACCGGCATTCCGCCTACCTAAATTCTTTACTCACAGTTCAAGAAAAGAGGAGCAATGGATCTGAACTTGTCCGGCAGGACGGCGGTGGTGACGGGCGCGAGTCGCGGCATCGGGCTGGCGACGGTGAGAACGCTGATCGGTGAAGGGATGCGCGTTGTCGGTGTCGCGCGCCGAGTCACGCCCGAACTGGAAGGATCCGGCGCGGTCGCGGTCGCGGCCGATCTTCGCTCCGGTACGCACGCCGCGGCAGCGATGTCCGAGGCGCTGACCGAGTTGGGTGGTGTCGACGTACTCGTCAACAACGCAGGCAGCGCGGCCGATCCGACCAGCTTCCTCGAGACCGACGAGGCGCACTGGCAGGAGATCTTCGATCTCAATCTCTTCGGAGCGATCCGGGCCAGCCAGGCCGCACTGCCCAGCCTGATCGAGCGGCGCGGATCGATCGTCAACGTGTCCTCGATCAACGCGCGGGTCCCTGCCGCGGCACCGGCGGCGTACAGCGCCTCGAAGGCGGCGCTCACCGCGTTGAGCAAGTCGCTGGCCGAGGAGTTCGGCGCTCAGGGAGTCCGGGTCAACACTGTCTCGCCAGGGCCGATCCGCACTCCGCTGTGGGACGGCCCCGACAGCTTTGGCGCCCGGGCCGCAACGGCCGGCGGCGTGGAGCAGGCTGACTTCGTGGCTGGCATTCCGGACCTGCTCGGCGTCACCATCGGCCGTTTCGGCGAGCCGGAGGAGGTGGCGTCGCTGATCGCTTTCCTGGTCTCCGACCTGGCCGCGAACATCACCGGCGCGGACGTCATCGTCGACGGTGGAACGGTCAAGGGTCTCTGAGTTCGCGCCGCCCGCCGGTGGACTGCCGACTCAGCCGCTCGAGGCACTCCGGCCGTAGGCTGCGCCAGCAATGTACCGATCGATTGAGCTGTCGGCTCGGAAGGACTCTTGCGGCGGCGGACGCCGCCGCAAGAGTCTGGTGAGGCATCAAGCGTATACCGACCAGTCGATACAATAACTCGGGCAAGCTACGCCCGAACAGTTGCGGTGGGTCAGCGGGCTGCGGCGAGCAGCTGCTGACTCAGCTTCTCCCGGTCGACCACGCGACCTTCGAGGACCACCGCTGCGATCCGGCGCGTGTGCGCGATGTCGGCGAGCGGATCGGCGTCGAGGACCAGGAAGTCCGCGCGCCGCCCGGCCTCGACGAGCCCGCGATCGGTCAGACCGAGGAGCTCCGACGAGCGCCTGGTGGCGAACTCGATCGCCTCCAACGGCGACAGACCAGCATCGACCAGCGCCTCGAGCTCGCGGTGCTCCGCGATCCCCGGCAATTGCGCGAAAACACCGGTGTCAGCCAAGTAGACCAGCCGGACGCCGGCCTCGTGCAGCACCTCGAAGTTGTGCCGCATGGTCCGGTAGGTCTTTCCCGTGTCGAACAGCGGCTCATGAGCGCGCGCCGCCATGCGAGCCCGGAGATCGTCGATCGACGCTTCGGGCAGTGTCTCCGCGACCAGAGGGTCGTCGAGCCAGGCGGTACGGGCCGGCCCCTGGACGGTCATCGAGGTGAAAACGGCAACGTTCTGCTCGACCAGGCGGTCGAGCAGAGCCCGATCGGGCTCGGGGGTTCGCGGCATGTGGGCGAGGATGTCGGCGCCCGCGTCGAGCGCGACCATCGCGTCCTCGGCGGAGTAGATGTGGGCGGCGGCCGGCAATCCGTGCTCGTGCGCCTCCTCGACGATCACCCGGCTCGATTCGGCGGTCAGCTTGGCCGACTGGCCGCCACGGTCGTCGATCCAGAACTTCACCGCGTCGACCCGCTGTGCTGCCAACCGGCGCACGAACGCTCGCGCATCCTCGGGTCCAGTGGCTTGATGAACAGCGTCGACCGCGAAGAACGGCGCGCCACATCCCGCATCCCCGGACGGCGCGGCAACGATCCCGGCGCCCGCGGTGAACAGCGTCGCGAGGTCCGGGTCGTCCAGCAGCCCCGAACGCTGATCGTCGCGAACGGCGACCTCGACGCCGTTCAGATCGGTGCCGAGCGACTGGAAAGTACTTACTCCGTGGTAGACGAAGCGGCGCAGGTGGTCGATGACGTTGTCGCGGGAGTAGAAGGCCGGATCGCACACGGTGCCACGCATGTATCCGATGTGCCCGTGCGGATTGACCAGGGCCGGCATCACCGTGCGGCCGCCGCAGGAAATGATCTGGGCCTCGCGGGCAGAGCGGCCGGCTGCCTCCCGATCTGCCGTAGCGACGTCGACGACGATGCCGTCCTGCACCGTGATCACGGCGTCCTCCAGCACCGTGCTGCCGTCGCCGACGATCAACCTCGCGTCGGTGAACACGGTCGTGCCCGCACCTGAGGTGGTCGGGCGAATCTGGGTCTGCATGGAAGTCTCTCTTCTGTCCGGGGGGCGGAAGTCAGTGGTCAGTACCGTGCTGCGCGCTGCTCGTAGGCGGCGTAGTCCATCGCGGACTCGAACTCCTGCTGCCCGAGGATCAACTCCGGTAGCTCTTCCACCTCCGCGCCCTGCGCGAACCGGTCGAGGGTCGCCCGTACAGCCTTCGCCGCCGCGCCGATCAGGCTGTACCACAGCAGCATCACGTCGGCACCGGCGTCGGCGTACTCAGCCAGCGTGCTACCCGGCCGATCCTTGCCCGGGGCATCGAACAGGTCGGCCGCGACCAGGACCGGCGCCTCGATCGCGGACCGGATCTCCTTCAGCCGGACGGCCGGCACGGCCGGCGCGAACACCATGTCGGCACCAGCGGACACGTAGTCGCGCAACCGGCTGACCGTGTCGTCGAGATCGCCGTACACCCAGGCGGAATCAGTACGGGCGATGATCATGAACGCGGGATCGGTCCGAGCGTCGAGCGCGGCCCGGATCCGGGTCGTCATCTGATCGGCAGACAGCAACCCGGCCGGCCTGGAGGTGTGTTTACCACCGAGGTTGTCCTCGATGTGGATACCCACCGCACCGGCTGATTCGAACGCCTGAACCGTGCGCCAGATGTTCGCGGGTTCGTAGAAGCCGTTCTCGCCGTCGACCAGGACCGGCAAACCGGTGGCTTCGACGACCCGGCGAGTGGCGTCGACCATCTCGGTCAGTGTCACCAGCCCTACGTCCGGCCGGCCGAAGGTGCTCGCGGCAGCCGCGAAGCTGCCGAGGTACGTGGCGCGGAAACCGGCCGCTTCGACCAGCCTGGCCGTCAACGCGTCGTACGCGCCGGGCAGCAGGAGCGGCTCCGAGGCGTGGACCAGCTCAGCGAAGGTCGCTCTTTGCTGTGAAGGGTTGGGGGGCATACGCAACTCCCTAGCTAGGTTTAAGATCGAAAGCTAGCAGGGCTAACTCTCGATCCGCAACCCAGTGGTCGTGAGAGGTATGCCGAAGGTGTGCGCTCTACGTCCCCGGTCAGGCGCTGTCGTCGAGCCGCCGGTCTTCGGTCCGCACCGCCGTCAGCACGCCCGGCGGAATCCTGTCGCCGCCCGAGGTCACGAAGGCCACCTGCGCGACCGTCGACGATTCCTCCACCTCGAACCGCGGCGACGTTCCCCGAGGATGCGGCCGATACGTTCGGCCCCACGACGCCAGCGCGCCGATCACCAGGTCGAGACTCCGGCCGGCCTCGGTGAGCACATACTCCTCGCGCGGCCGCTCCCCAGCCTCGCGATACGTTCGACGTTCCATCAGGCCTTCGTCCACCATCATCGCGAGCCGCTTGGCCAGGCTGTTCGTCGCGATCCCGAGCGCGTCGCGAAAGTCCTGGAACCGGGTCGCGCCACCGAGCATCGCCTCCCGGACGATCATCAACGTCCAGCGGTCGCCGACCACGTCCAGAGTCCGAGCGACCGAGCAGGTGACGTCGTTCCCCAGCTTCTGTGCCATGTCACCAGCATATCGCTGACTTTCGGAACACAACCGAGATCGGCGGACGGCGCCGGTGAGCCGGCGAAGGTCCCAGGGCGAGACACGTGTCGCCGCTTGCTCGAATCCCTCAGCGCCTCCCTGGAGGACTACGCGATTCCGGTCAACGCCGACATCGGCGACGTCGACGTCAGCCTGATCGACAAGCCGACCCGCTGCTCAACTCCGTCGGGGTGAAGAGCCTCGGCGAGGTCTTCATGGTCGGCATCGCACCCGCGATCGCCGACGCGGTCTGGCATGCCACCGGCCGACGGGCCCGCCGCCTGCCGGTCCGTATCGAGGACGTGACGTGAGGGCATGAGCGCCACCGCCGCCGAGCTCGCCGCCATCAGCCATGCCTGGCGAAGCGGTCGCCCTCTTGCCCTGGCCACTCTCGTCAAGGTCGAAGGTTCGTCGTACCGGCGGCCCGGCGCTCGACTGCTGATCAACGCCGACAGCAGCACCGTCGGGAACCTCACAGGGGGCTGCCTCGACCAGGAGATCGTCGACGCCGCCCACGCCGTGCACCGGACCGGGACCGCGCGGGTCGAGTACGACCTCATCACGGGCCAACTGGACCACCTCACGGGCCTCCAGCGCGCGGAACATCGCCTGGCCGATGATCTCGCTCGCCAGCACGGGCATTTCCCGCCCGACCGAGACGGTCTGACCGGGCCGCCAGGCACCGATCTGCCGATTGACCACGTCGTTGATGGTCTGCTCGTACTGCGCGACCTCCGCCCGGTGGAAGGCCGGCTGCACCATCCGGCGCTGCCGGTGGTGCTCGGCACCCTCGGCGGTGAACAGGCCGTCGCCGACGTACGGTCTGGCCTTGGTGAAGATGCGCCCCGGTCGAAGCTCGTGCCTCCTCCACCTGCACGGTGCGCACCAGCGCCGGGCGAGTTGAGCACCAGGAAGGGCCGGGTACCGATCCGGATCCGGACGACATCGCCCAGCGGTTGCAGCGAGGTGAGGTAGCCGACCCGGTCGGGTCTCAGCGGCGACAGGGAGTGCCCGAGCAGCGGCCAGGCACCGGGGGCGTCGGGTACGCCCCGGCCGGCGTCTCACATGGAGTTCCTCTTCTCCCGAGTGAGGACGCAGGCCCTCGGCGACCGGCAGGCGACGAGTCCGCCTGCCGGTGACCGTCGCCGTCAGGGGCGGAAGGCGTCGTTGACGTCGACCGGCTGCGCCCCGGCGGCGGTTCCCCCACCGGGGATGTAGATCTTGTTGCCGACCGCAACAGCTGCCGTACCGTGCCGCGGCACCGCCATCGGGGCCAAACGCTGCCAACGATCGCGCGCGACGTCGTAGGCCTCGGTGTCGTCGAAGATGCTGTGGCTGCCCGGCGCCGGATTGCCCTCGCCGCCGAAGGTGTAGATCTTGGTCCCGATCACCGCGGTCGCGATGCCGCCGCGTGCGGTCGGCATCGGGGCGCGTTCGGTCCAGCGGCCGTTGCGCAAATCGAGGGCGTAGGCAGTGTCGCGGACGTTGACCTGGCCCTTGTCGCGGCCTCCGAGGACGTAGAACACACCGCCGACCACTGCGCCGCCGACATGGTCGCGAGCCTCCGGCAGGCTGGGCAACACCGACCACCGACCCGTGACCACGTCGTACGAGGACACCGTCGCCACCGTGTCGTGCAGGCCACCAGGCCCGGGAGTGAGCGTCCGCATTCCACCGGCGAGATAGATCGTGGTGCCACGGACACCGATCGCGGCGCTACCACGACGCAGCTCGCTCGGCATCGAGGGCAGCCGAGTCCACCGATCGGTCCGGGGCTCGTAGACGAAACTGTCGCCGAGCGCCTGCCACGACGCACCGCCAGACAGTCCACCCAGCACGTAGATCCGTCCCCCGACGCTGGCGACGTTGGGATGGTTCATCGCGACCGGCAGCGGCGCGACCTCGGACCAGGTGTTGTGACGGGTGTCGTACACCTCGACCCGGTTGGTCGTCGTGGTGACACCGTCGGCCCGGTAGATGCCACCGATCACGTACACCTTGCCGCCCAGTGCCGCGACGCTGTGTTCCTGCCGAGGGCCGCTACCGATCGGCGCCAGAGCCGCCCAGCCGTTGCCGTACGCGGCCGCTGCGGTCACCACGGGCGACTCCGGCTGCTCACCGTGGCCTGGATGAGCAAAGGCCGGAGCGGCGGTGGGCCACAGCAGGGCCAGGGAGACAGCGAACACGGTTCGGCGCATGAGAATTCTCCGTTCAGGGGAATCAGGAACTTCCTGATGTAACAACGTTACCATCGTAATATAACGTTGGTACAGAGCGGGCCGAATCGGGTTCAGGAGCCGTCGTCCGGGCCGGTCTGCACCGCGCCTGACGCGGTGAACAGGCCGCCGGCCACGACATGCGCCAGGCCCTCGACCGCCGGACCGAACCGGGGCCGAAGACCTGCTCGTTCCACCTGTTCTCGCAGCGACTCCACCACAGCTCGTTGCTCCGCCTCGGTGCAGAACCTCCGGAAGAAGATCGCCCGCCGCCACGCGTACGCGACGTTCTTCACCTGCGTGCGCGCCGCATGGTCGTTGTCGACTCGGGCCAAGAGCCGGCGGACGATCCAGGTGAAGGCTCGCCCGGCCAGCTCCGGCGCGAGTTCGCGGATCCGAATCCTGCAGCTCGAGCGCCACCACCAGCACCGCGAGGTTGTGGATGGTGAGGATCTGGCTCTGCTCCAGGATGGTGCCGTTGGCCACCACTCGATTGTCAGTGCCTCCGACGCGGGCCTCGGCCGCGCGACTGACGCAGACAGCCGTGAAGTCGTCCGCGGTCGGTGTGCCGGACTGGCCGGAGCGCACCGCCGGCGCGGTGTCGGGCCACACGGGCCACCTTGTCGATCAGGTGCCCAGGCATCGAGTCACGCGGTCGCGTGATCGGATCGAGCGCGGGCAGGCCACCACCGGCCGGACGATGATCGAGTCTCGCGGCCAGTACCGCGGCCAGCTCCGCGTACGTCGGCTGCGCCGCGACCACGGCTGGACCGACCGCACCGCGGTCTGGTGCTCGGATCCCGGTGCGCCTGCTTGGCGATGGTGTTGGCCAGCGCCCGACGGATCCAGCCGACGTCGCGACCGGAGAGGCCGGAGCTGTTGTGCTCGCAGGCCAGCAGCCCGCGGTGCAGGCGAGCGAAGTTGCTCTTCAGATGCAGGTGGGCGCTGGACGTCGGTGCCGGCCACTCGCGGCCGCATAATCGGCGAGCCACTGGGCGCGCCGCTCCACCCAGTCGGCGGGCCAGGTTCGGCACGGCCATCCGCCGGTGACGGCAGCTCCGCTGAGGCGAGGCAGATCACCGTCGACCGTCTCACACCAGAGCGCGACCAGGCGATTGAACAGCGGATGCCAAACCCGCAACGTCTCGAGCATCGCCGCGAAGGCGGTGTTCGTACCGACCTCGGTCAGCGACTCGCGGACCTCACCGATCGTGCAGCGTCGGACCAGTCCGTCGGCCGCCGATGCGTCGTTGCCCGCAACGGAGCCAGCCGGAGCCGATGCATCAGCGGGCGCAGCTCGGCGACGAGGTCGAGCGCGGTCTCGTGGTGCCCCTCTCCAGACGCCAGCTCACCACCGCCCAGTACTGCTCGGAGGCGCCCAGCAGCGCCGGGATGTCGTTGTCCTTGGCAAGCAATGCGTGCAGGGTGGCGACGACCTGCTCGGGCGTGGCGCCGAAGTGATACCGGTCGTCGCGCTCGCCCAACCAGCTGGCGAACCTCTTGTCCTCGCCGAGTGCGACCCGAATGCTGTCCAGGGGTCGTCGGCGATCGGGATGGTGGACAGGTTCGGGAAGAACTCCCGGTCGTAACCGACACACCGGGCGTTCCGGCGGGCCTCCCGCGCGTACTGCTGCTCGAACTGCCGTCTGGGCGGCGCGCCTGGGTCGGCCGCGGGACGGTCCCGGCGACCGTGCCGGCGCTCAGCCGGCCGGGCAACGTGAGGCCCGAGATCCCCGGGCCGCCCGGATTGGTGACGATCACCCCACGCCGTCGCTCGGGTGAGCGGGCGGGGATCCGGCTGAGGGTCAGCTCGAGTTTCCGCCCGCCGGGGCGTTGATGGTCGAGGGGAACGAGCAGCGTGGCGCACTCCGTGCGTTCACCATCGTCCCAGTCGGGAACGACCTTGGCGTAGGGACTCCACCGCAGCGGGGTCCGCGGCGAGGCAACCGCCGCGGGCCCGAGCGACGTGATGGTCAGTACGACGACCGCCGCGCTGACCACGGTCACCGGCGCCCGCCACGGTCGTGACCCGGACACTGCTGACCCTCCGATCCGTGTGGTGGTGCCCGGTGACCCCGGCTGCCTCGAACGCTTCCGTCACGCTCGGAGCCGATCAGGCGGCGGTGGTCCAGGTGTCGAGCGGGCGGAATCCCAGCGCCGGCAGCAGGATCTCCTGGCCGGGCCCGATCGCCGCGACAGCCGTCCGGGCGCCCGCGGCGAAGGCGTCACGAAGGATGCGGCCGGCCACCTGCCGGTCCAACTCTCGGCCGGCGTACTCCGGCAGCGTGAACAGGTAGTACGGCGCGACCACCTCGCCGGCGCGGAAGCCGGCCCCGATCGCGGCCGGCCGGCCGTCGACCTCGACCACGTACGGCCGGACCTCGGGGCGACTCAACGCCCGGGTGCTGAGCAGATCACGGACGAAGCTCTCGGGAACCCCGGTCGCCCGGACGGCGATGTCGCGGAAGATGTCCGACTGCGCGCCGGTGACCGCACGCACGGCCACACCCGGCGGAACAGTGCCGGGCAGGACCAGGTCGCGAGCCGAGACCGAGGTGAGGGTCCGGGTGCTCAACGCGGTCTTGCCGAACCGGGCCGCGAGTTCCACGAAGTCCGCGCCCGCTTCTCCGCGGATCCGCAGCACCCACGGAACTCCCAGCACGGGCAGTTCCTCGGCGAAGCGCTCGATCTCACGCAGGTCCGGCCTCCGCGCGATGCCGAACACTCCGTTCATCGCTGCCTGGGGCTGGAAGCTGACCAGGAGCGCGGAGCCGCTGCCCCGCTTGACGATTGTGCGTGGGAGCCCACGCATCAATGCCTCGGTGACCGACAGCCAGCCACGGTTGGCGTGGTGCGCCGCGTCGCCACCCGGCCGCACCGCCTGGGCCGCACTCGCCGTCGCGGGACCGGCGAGCAGAAGCCCACCGGCCGCCATACCCAGCTTCAAGAGACCGCGTCTGTTCATCCTGCTCCTTGTCGATAGGATGCGTCGAGTTCACGCAGGGAGAGATGTTCGTGTCCGACAGAGCGGACCAAGCGCCGCGCCGCCGCGGACGTGGGCGACGACCAGCAGCCGAGGTGCGGGAACAGGTGCTTCAGGCCGCCGGAGAACTGCTCATCGAAGCCGGAATGGCCGGCTTCACCATCGAGAAGGTCGCCGCGCGCGCCGGCGCCAGCCGAGTCACCCTGCACAAGTGGTGGCCGTCCCGCGGCGCACTGGCCCTGGACGGTTACAGCTTCGTGGTGCGACCCGTGCTCGATTTCCGCGACACCGGTGACTTCGAGGCGGATTTGACCGACCAGGTGATCTCGTTCGTCGGGCTGCTGCGCGACACCTCGGCCGGCCGCGCGGTGGCCGGGCTGATCGGGGCCGCCCAGACCGATCCGGAGCTGGCCAAAGCCTTTTCCGAGCGCTACTCGGGTCCGCGGCGCGCGATTGCCGCCGGCATCTTGACCAGGGCCGCCGAACGCGACCAGATCAGCCGAGACGTCGATCCCGAGGTGGTCATCGACCAGATCTGGGGAGCCTGCTACAACCGGTTGCTGGTGGGCGACCAGCCGCTCACCGACGACTTCGCCAGGGCGCTGGTGCACAACATCCTGCACGGTGTGTCCCGCGGCAGGTGATCGCCGGTACGCCATCGATCCCCCTCCCCAGAGCCTGGCCACCATCGCGCCGCTGTCGTAGCCGGATGATTGTGTACACGATGTACATATCTTCTGCGAACAGAGTGTACATATGCTTGTTGCAGCGCGTCACAACCTGGCTGAGGCTGGCGAATTCATGACAACGGCAACCTCAGGACGAGCTGAGCCGACCTAACAACTCGCGCAGAATGCCGAGTTCGCCGGGAGTCAGCGACGCGGCCGGTGCGCGGGACAACAGACCGAGAAGGTCGGCCGCCGCGGCGGCAAGACCCCGGAGTTCGGTGCGCGTGGACACGAGGACCGACGACAGCACGATCTCTCGCATCTGCTCGGACAGCCCGTCCATGCCCGGCGCGTCCGCATTGGTGATCAGCATCAAGGTCGCGCCGATGGTCGCCGCATGGATCACGTGCACCGCACTGTCCACCGACGTCCGCAACAGTCCGGCGTCGGCGATCCGGGCGATGATCCCCCGCAGCATGCGTTCACCCTCGGCGGCCGCGGGATGCGGGGTCGTCCGAACCCCGCCGTACATGAGGCCGTAGAGAGCCGGATGACGTAGCCCGAACTCGAGATGGCCGTCCCAGCCGAGGCGCAGGTCCTCGACCGGGTCGATCGAGGGGCCACGCCGGCGCTTCTCGGCCAGATACCGGTCGAAGCCGTCGGCAGCGACGGCGTCGAGCAGGCCTTTGCGGTCGCCGAAGTGGTGGTACACGGTCGGCGCCGTCACCCCGGCGGCCTTGCACACATCCCGGATCGACATTCCGTCGACTCCCACCTCGGCGACCAGCGCGCTCGCCGAGGCCAGGATGCGGCTCCGAGCCTGGACCGGCTCCCCGTCAGTCATAACAACACTATAGTCGAGATTGCCACCGTTATAGAGCTTCCGTTACCGTTGCTAACACCGTGCGTCACGCAGCGTGCCGCCCCGGACGCGATGCCGTCCGCGACGCAGTTCCGACGACTCCCGAAGGATCATCATGTCTCCCATCTCTCGACGCGCCCTGCTCCAGGCCGGTGGCGCCGCCGCTGTCCTCGGCGCCACCTCAGCAAACGCCTCCGCCACGCAACCGCAGGCTGCGGGCGGCCCCGTGATCACGCGGCAGATTCCCCGGACCGGGGAAGCCGTCCCCGCGATCGGCCTGGGCACCTTCATGACCTTCGACAAGCGGCCGGGCGCGCCTCGCGATCACCTCCGGGAGGTGCTGAAGCGCTTCCACGCCGGTGGCGGCCGGGTCGTGGACACCTCGCCGCTGTACGGGCTGTCCGAGGTGACCGTCGGCGATTCGGCCGCAGCCCTCGGGATCGGCGGCGAACTGTTCATCACCAACAAGACCTGGGCCACCGGCGAGTACCTCGGGGACGACAGCCACGTGCGTCGTCAGTTCGAGCAGACACTGAACCGCCTGTGGCGCGACAAGATCGACGTCCTGCAGGTGCACAGCCTCGTCAACGTCGACGCGGTCCTGCCGGTGCTGCGGGCCTGGAAGCGCGAGGGCCGGATCCGCTACCTGGGCGTGACCCACCACGAGCCGCGCTACATCCCGTTCCTCGAGCAGTACGTCCGCGACGGCGACCTCGACTTCGTCCAGGTCGGCTACTCGATCCGCAACCGGGCCGCGGAGGAGCGGCTGCTGCCCCTCGCGGCCGAGAAGGGCACGGCCGTGATCGTGAACATGCCGCTGGAGAAGGCGCGCCTTCACCACCTGGTCCGCGATCGGCGGCTGCCCGCCTTCGCCGCCGACCTCGGCGTGACGTCGTGGGCGCAGTTCTTCCTCAAGTGGGTGATCAGCCATCCCGCGATCACCTGCGCGCTGCCGGCGACCACCGATCCCGCGCACGTGCTCGACAACCTCGGGGCGATGCGCGGACCGCTTCCCGACCAGCGCCTGCGGGAGCGGATGGTGCAGCACATGGAGACCATTCCGGGCTTCGACCAGTTGCTCAGCACTCCGTGGTACCCGGGCAAGACGTTCGACGGCCTCGTCCAGCTGCCTCGCTAGGCACGGCAGACAAGGAAGATCCAGGGAGCGGGCCATGAACGAAAACACCTGTTTGCATTTCGTCGGGAGCATGCCGCAGTTCGACGACGCACGCTCCGCGCTGCGGTGGCAGCTGACCACGCTCGCCGGTTCGGTACGGCGGCTGTCCGGTGGCGAGACCGGCGATCGTCTCCTGTGGTTCGTACCGCTGGTGAAGGACATCAAGCGGCTCCCTCAGGTGCGGACGATCCAGAACGGCGACTGGACCGGTTACCGCGACATCGACGTACTCCGGGTGCGTCGGCGGGCCCGGTTCACCCGCCAGGACATCCCGTTGCGGATGGCCGAGTTCGCGCGGGAGGAACTGGGCGTGCTGGACAGTCTGGACAATCCGCACGGGCTGCCGCTGCAGGTGGGCGTTCCCGGATATCTGGACATGGCGTTGTACACCTTCGGGCCAATGGGCCTGCTTCGGTACGGACGGATGTTCCTCGGTGCGGTCGCCGGCCAGATCGCTGAGCTTCAGGCCGAGGCCGGCGACCGGATCGTTTTCCAGCTGGAGGTGCCCGCGGCGCTGATCGCGGTCGCCGCGGCGCCGCCGCCGCTCCGGCCGGCCATGGCCGCGCTGATGGCGCACCTGGTGACGCGGCAAGTGGCGCGGGCACCCGAAGGCAGCCGCTTCGGCGTACATCTGTGTCTTGGCGATCTCGGCCATCAAGCACTCCTGCAGCTCGCCGACACCGATCCCCTGGTGCGGTTGACGAACGCTCTTGTCCGGCACTGGCCGGATGGACGATCGCTGGAGTTCGTGCATCTGCCGATGTCGGGCGCCGACCAGCCACCCGTGGTGTCGCCGGACTTCTTCGACCCGTTGCGGCGGTTGCGCGTGCCGCCGGACGTACCGGTGGTGGCAGGCATCGCGCACGAGGACCAGGGTCTCGACGAGCAACTCACCGTGCGCAGACTGGTGGAAACGGCCCTGGGCCGACGGGTGGACATCGCGACTGCATGCGGACTCGGAAGGCGAAGCCCTCAGGCAGCGCGACGCGCTGTCGACGCGATGCTCGCCCTGCAGACGGCTCAGGCACCGCGGTGAGGCTGCCGGGAGTGCTCCGTACACCTTGACCGGAACGCGACCCTCAAGTTATCCATCTCTCTGTTTCAAGGCATCGCCATCGCCACCTCCCTCGCGGACGCCAGTGCGTTCACTGCCTTCGCACTCACCAACAACCTCCAATGGGGTCCCGACGTCGAGGGATTCTGGACCGAGGTGCCGCGCGGCACCGTCACCAGCGTCCGGCTCGCCGAATCCGGCGGCCGGCACGAGGTCGTCGGCGAGGCCGGAACGGAGTCTCCCCCGAGGGCCTGACCATCAGTCCCGACGGGCGCCTGGTGCTGACCACCAATCTCGAACGGAGCTTCGTACCGCACGGGGATCCGCTAAAGACCTTGCACTCGTCACTGTCCCTGCTGACCCTGGACGCGTCCAGACCCGCGACAGCGTGCAGGTCACTCGCGGTCCACACACTGTGGTCCTGGTCGGTTGAGGCCGACACCGGAGACGACCGGTCAGGTGCGTCAGCGAGCCACCATGCCGGCGGACAGGTCGATGTCGGCCGCGGCGAGACCGGGCATGTGCAGCATGGCGACCACCGCGTCGGCGACCTCGTCCTCCTCCACCATCCGTCCGAGCGCCGCCCGGGACACGAAGGCTTGCTCGGCCTGGTCCGGTGTCGATCCGGTGGAGGCCGCTTCCAGCGCGAAGTTCCGGTCCATCCGCGGCCCGCGAACCGGGCCGGGCGACAGGCTGTTCACCGTCACCCCGAGCGGTCCCACCTCGTGCGCGAGTGTGGTCGTCAGCCCGAGCACCGCCATCTTCGAGGCCGTGTACGGCGTCCTCCGGGCCAGCGGGCGCTTCCCGCTGACCGAGGCCACGTTGATCACGTCCCCGCGGCCCGCCTCGATCATCGCCGGCAGGAACGCCCGGCACATCAGGTAGACCCCCCGCACGTTGACCGCGAACACGTCGTCCCAGTCGTTCGGGTCCACGTCGACCAGCGCGGCGACCGGTCCGGCGACACCGGCGTTGTTGATCAGGATCGAGATGTCCTCGTCCGCCACCTGGTGTGCCAGGTCAGTGACGGAGGCCGGGTCGGAGGTGTCGGCGACCGCGACCCGCGCCGCCGGGTGCGCCTGCGCCCCAGCGGCCTCGAGAAGCGCCGCGGTCTCCTCCAGCGCCGCTGTCCGTCGCCCGACCAGGACGACCTTGGCCCCGGCCCTGCCCAGCGCCAGGGAGATCGCCCGGCCGAGCCCGTTGCCGGCCCCGGTCACCAAGGCGGTGCGGCCGGCGATCCGGTGCGTCATCACGACAGTCCGTCAGGGGCCCAGGGCAACGAAGCGCCGGCGTACTTGGCGGCCCGGACGTCGCCCGAGCGCGCGTGTCCCTCGAACAGCTCGACCCGCGCCGCCCGCCCGCACAACTCGCCCAGCCGGGCACTCGACTGCTGGTCGACGACCTCTTGGTAGGTGACGGTTTTCAGGTACTTCCCGACCCACAGTCCACCCGTGTAGCGCGCGGCGCCGCGCGTCGGCAGGGTGTGGTTGGTGCCGATCACCTTGTCGCCGTACGACACGCAAGTGCCCTCGCCGAGGAACAGCGCACCGTAGTCGTGCATCTTGTCGAGTGCCTGCCGCGGATTCTCGGTCAGCACCTCGACGTGCTCGCTCGCGAACGTGTCGCCGAGCGCGAACGCCGCGTCGAGATCCTCGACCACCAGCACCTGGCCGTGGTCGCGCCAGGCCGGACCGGCGAAGTCCCGGGTCGGCAACCCCGGCAGCAGCTCCTCGACGATCGCCACCACCCGCTCGGCCAGCGACTGCGAGGTGGTGACGAGAACGGCCGGCGAGTCCGGACCGTGCTCGGCCTGCGACAACAGGTCCACCGCCACGACGAACGGATCGGCGTGCTCGTCGGCGATCACCAGGATCTCGGTGGGCCCGGCGAACAGGTCGATCCCGACTTCGCCGTACAGCTGCCGCTTGGCCTCGGCGACGTAGGCGTTGCCTGGACCGACGAGCAGGTTGACCCGGTCGATCGTCTCGGTACCGATCGCCAGCGCGCCGATCGCCTGAACGCCTCCGAGCAGGTAGATCTCGTCCGCGCCGGCCAGGTGCATGGCGGCGATCGTCGCCGCAGGGATCTCACCGCGGATCGGCGGGGTGCACGCCGCGACCCGCGGGACGCCGGCCACCTTCGCGGTGACCACGGTCATGTGGGCGGAGGCGACCAGCGGATAGCGGCCGCCGGGCACGTAGGCACCGGCCGCCGACACGGGCAGGTTCTTCTGACCGAGCAGGACACCGGGCATCGTCTCGACTTCGAAGTCGGTCAGCGAGTCGCGCTGCCGCTGCGCGAACTCACGGACGCTGGCCTGCACGGTGCGGATATCGTCGAGCACCGTGCCGGGCACGTCCGCGACGATCTTCTCGACCGCGGCGGCGTCCAGCCGGAAGCTCTCCGGGCTCCAGTTGTCGAACTTCTCCGAGTATGCCCGAACGGCGTCGTCGCCGCGGGTGCGGATGTCGGCCAGTACCTCGGCGACGGTCTGCACCACCTGGTCGGAACTGCGGTGCTGCTCGACGGCCGTCGCCGCCGCCTTCACGATCGTGGGCATGGGAATCCTGGTCTCCTTCGGGGTTGAACGGTCCGGCTCAGGGACGGCCGGCGCCGGGGACGGCGGCGAGAGTGTGAACGAGTCCGGTACTGCGGCCCAGCGCGAGCTCGGCCATCGTGGTCGCGGCCGAACACAGGTAGAGCGTTCGGCGATCCGGGCCGCCGAGGGTGCACGCGACGGCCAGTCGTCCCTCGGCGGACACCTTGGCCGAGACGGTGCCGTCGGCAAGCACCCGCCAGAACTCGCCACGCCGCAGCAGGGCGACCCAGACGGCGCCTTCGACGTCCAGGCACAGTCCGTCCGGCAGGTCCGGCAGCTCGACCAGCGTCCGACGACCGGCGAGGTCTCCGGCCGGCGTCACGTCGAAGACCGAAACCCGCTGGGCCACGGTCTCGGCGACCCAGTACCGCCTGCCGTCGGTCGCGGCACCGTTGGGGAACATGACGTCCCGGTCGACCACCCGCGCTCCCCCTTCGGAGTACAGGATGATTTGGCCCGGCCGCGGTTCGTCACCGGCCATCAGGTCGAAGCCGGTGTCACCGACGTAGGCCCGTCCCTGCTGGTCGACGACCATGTCGTTGAGCAGGCCGCGGGTGATCGGCGACAGATCGGCGGCGAGACCAAGAGTGGTGCCGTCGTACGTCCAGAGCTTGCGATCCAGAGCGCTCGCGATCAGCAATCGGCCGTCCGGCAGGAATCCCAGACCGGCGGGCCGGCCCGGTACGTCGACAACGTGCTCGACCCGGCCCGAGGCGTCGACGGTCTTGACGGCGTACGCGTGAACGTCCGACAGCCACAGCTTGCCGTCGTGCCATCGGGGCGATTCGGGATAGGTGAGGTCACCGGACAGCAGCGCGGGCCGGTCGTCGGCGACCTCGGTACCGGCAACCGACGGGCGGACCGCGGCGAGCAGGGCTTCGGGGTTGGTGCCCTTGTCCACGAAATCGGTCGCCCCGGCGGCCAGAGCCGCGGCCCGCAGATGGCCCTGGGCGCTCAGCGCCAGGACCCGAAGGCCCTGGATGCCGCTGAGCTGCCGCACGAGGTCCAGGCCGCTGTCGACGTCCGGCAGCAGGAGGTCCACCAGCGCCACGTCCGGACCGAGGTCCTGGGCGGCCGCCAGGGTGGCGGCCGCGGTACCGGTCGCGGCCACGACCGCGAACCCGGACACCGCGTCGAGCAGACCGGCGAGAGCGGCGCGCACCCTCCGGTCCTGATCCGCGACCAGCACGGTCGTGCGAACCTGCGTCCGCGTCATCGTCGGTTTCCTCTCTGCCGGCTGCCGTAGTTCGAGTCAACCGGCAGCGGCCGCCGCCCGGATCGGCCAGGCGACGCCTCCCCGACGAGTCATTTGTCCCGGACGGCGAGGTGGAAGCGGCAGTCAGGGCGACGGAACCAGTCCCTGGCGGATCGCCCACAGCGCCGCCTGGGTGCGGGAGGCCAGGTCTAGCTTGAGCAGCACGTTGCTCACGTGGGTCCGGGCGGTTCGCTCGCTGATCACCAGCTGTTGCGCGATCTCCCGATTACTGTGGCCTTGGGCAACCAGTACGAGGACCTCACGCTCGCGCGAGCTGAGTGCCGACACGCCCTCGTTGCCACCCACCAGTGACCGGGTCAGCTTGCGCGCGACGGCGGCGTCCAGATGCACCTCCCCCGCGTGTGCCGCCCGGACCGCGGCGGCGACCTCGTCGGCGTCCGCGTCCTTCAGCACGTAGCCCGCCGCCCCTGCCGCCAGCGCGGCGTGCACCCGCTCCGCCTCGCTGAAGCTGGTCAGCGCCACCACCTCGACCGCGGGATACAGCGCGCGGACCTCACCGATGCAGGTGATCCCGTCCATCCGGGGCATCAGCAGGTCCATCACCACCACATCGGGCAGACAGTCCGACGCGGCCGCCACGGCCAGCTCGTCGAGCGCGGCCTTGCCATCGGGAGCCTCACCGACCACCTCCAGGTCCGGCAGCAGCTCGAAGAAGGCCCGCATCCCCCGCCGTACGACGGCGTGGTCGTCGACCAGAAAGACTTTGATGACGTCAACCATGGGCTCCTCCGACCACGTCGTCGACGACGGCCCGCACCGTGGTCGGGCCGGCCGGCCGCGACGTCACGACCAGCGTGCCACCCAGTCCGCCGACCCGCTCGCTCATCGAGCGCAGGCCGAGATGTCCCGGGTGATCGGCGTCGGTGTCGAAGCCGCACCCGTCGTCGGTGACCTCGACCAGCAGATCGCGCCGGCCCGGTCCGTCAACCGCGATCCGGACGACCGCCTGGCGGGCCCCGGCGTGTTTGACCACGTTGTGCAGAGCTTCCTGGACGACGCGGAACAGGTGCGCCTCGACGTCCTCCGGTAACGCCAATTCCTCGTCGGTCCCGTCGACGACGATCCGCAGGGCCGTCTTCGCCTCGACAGCGGCCGCGTGCTTGCGGACCGCGGAGACGAGTCCCTCCTCGTGCAGCGCGTCCGGACGGAGCTGGAAGATCAGGGCGCGCATCTCGGCCAGGGCGCCGCGGGTCAGCTCGTGGACCTCGGCGAGACTGCGGGCCACCAACTGCTGATCCGGCGGGTCCTGGCGCAGCGACAGTTCCGCGGCCCGGGTCTGCAAGGTCATCGAGAACAAGGCCTGGCTGACCGAGTCGTGCAGGTCCCGGGCCAGCCGGTGGCGTTCTTCCAGCGCAGCCTTGCTCTCCACCTCGCGCAGCAGTCTGGCGTTGTCGACGGCAACGGCCGCCTGGTCCGCGATCGCGGTCAGGAAGCCCAGGTCGGCCTCGGCGGGACCATGACCCTCCAGGTAGAAGACATTGAACACACCGGTGACCCGGTCGCGCACGATCAGCGGTACGACGGCGATCGTGTGCCAGTCGGCGCGGGCGCTGAGCTCGTGCAACGGCGCGAACCGTGGGTCGTTCATGGTCAGTTCCCGCCAGCCCTCGGCCACCACCGGTTTGCGGGTCTCGAACGCCTCGACGGCCAGCAACGGCGCCCCCAGATCGCGGCACTCCTTCAGCCGCTCCGCGTAGTCGTCCACGTTCGGATAGCTGCCGGACGTCCCGGACTGCCGAAGGTCGCCGTACTCGTCCATCAGCAGGAACGTGCACGCCAGTACGCCGGTCGCCTGCCGCACCTCGGCGGCCAGCAGATCGAGCACCGAGGTCAGCGGTCCCGCGAACGCGATACTGGCCGAGGTCCGGCTGAAAGCCTTCAATCGCAGCTCCTGCCGCCGCGCGTCGGTGACGTCACGGAACCGCACGATCCGCAGCACGTCGTCCTCGGGCACCGGCGTGACCGTGAACTCGAGTTCGCGGCCGGCGCAGACCACCACCGCCGGGTCGGACCGTGGCCCGCCGAGCGTCGTACCGAGAAAGTGGCCGGCCGCACTGTCGACCAGCTGGTCCAGCGTGCCGCCGAGCATCCGGCAGCCGGCCGGGTTCACGTAGCGGTAGCGCGAGCCGTCGACGACCGCGATCCCGTCAGGAGCCGTGTCGACCAGCCTGGACAACGTGACCAGCCCCAGCTGGGCCGTCGTCACCGCTGCGTCTGCGGACATCCAGTTCACCCCTCGGCAAGCTCTCCGCACCAGCGTGCCGCACCCGGACCCGCCGCGCATAGGACGAATGTCGCGGACCTGGCACGCCGATCCGGCCGTGCGCGGCGCGCGATTCCGCTCTCCGCCGCCGCGTCGGCCGTCCGATGTCCCGGCCCGGCCGGACCCGCAGGCTCGTAGCACAAGGCCTGCCGCCGCCGAGCGGACGAGCGGCCGGCCACCATCCCGGACCGGAAGGCGACACACTGATGCGTTTGGCCAACCTGGACGGCCGGCTCGTGGTCCTGCGTGACCACCACGCCGTCGACGTCGAGAAGCTCAGCAACGGCCGCTTCGGCCCCGACCCTCAGGACGTCTTCGACGAGTGGGACGCGTTCGCTGGCTGGGCCGCCGCCGCGGACTTCGCGGCCGCCGACGCCACGCCGTACGACGTGCGCCGGCTGGGCCCGCCGGTCCCCCGGCCTCGGCAGGTCTTCGCGATCGGGCTCAACTACGACGAGCACGCGGCGGAGTCCGGGTTCGTCCGTCCGTCCGCGCCCCTGGTGTTCACCAAGTACGTCTCGTCGCTCACCGGTCCGTACACCACGGTCGTGCTGCCCACCGACACGGTCGACTGGGAGGTGGAGCTGGTCGTGGTGATCGGCCGGCGCGCCCGCGACGTCGGCGCGGACGACGCCTGGTCGTACGTGGCGGGCGTGACGGTCGGCCAGGACCTGTCCGAGCGGACCTCGCAGCACGCCGGTCCGGCGCCGCAGTTCGGGCTGGCCAAGTCCTTCCCCGGCTTCTCCCCGCTCGGCCCCGCGCTGGTCACTCCGGACGAGCTCACCGATCCGGACGACCTCGAGATCGGTTGCTCGATCGACGGTGATCCTGTGCAAACCGGCCGGACCGCGCAGATGATCTTCCCGGTCGGTGTGCTGGTCGAGTATCTGTCCTCGATCCTGCCGTTGCAGCCGGGTGACCTGATCTTCACCGGAACGCCCGCCGGCGTCGGCGCCGGACGCAAACCACCGCGCTACCTGCGGCCCGGCGAGGTGCTGCGCAGCCACATCGGGGGCGTAGGCGAGCTCGAGCAGACCTTCGTCGCGGGAGCTTGAGATGACCGCCCGTCACGATCGCGGCGCCGGTTCCCGGCCGGCAGCCTCGGCCTCGGGTCAGGAGGTCATGCACGAACTGCTCATCGTCGGCTCCGGTTCGGTCGGGCTCACGCTGGCCGCGGTCTGGGCTCAGCTCGGCCGTACGGCGGTGGTCGTCGAGAAGCACCAGCACCTGTACGGACTGCCGCGTGTCGGGCACATCGATCACGAGATCATGCGGCTGCTGCAGACGCTCGGCGCCGAAGGCCCGGTCGTCGAGGACGCCTACGAACCCAGCTACTACCGCTGGGTCACCGCCACCGGCGAGACCCTGCTCGAGTTCCCCTGGGGTGAGAACGGCATCTCCGGCTGGCACTCCGACTTCATGCACAACTCCGCGATCCTCGAGCAGTCCCTGCTCACCACGATCACGGCCGAACCCGGGATCACCCGGCTGGCCGGATGGGAGGCCGTCGGTCTCACGCAGTACAACGACCATGTCGAGTTGGTGATCGAGCAGACCGAGATCGTGCCCGGGAGCCCCGTCCCCCGGCGTACCGGCGTACGGCGGCGGCTGCTCGGGCGGTACCTGGTCGCCTGCGACGGCGCGAACAGCCGGGTCCGGGAATGGCTCGGCATCGCCCGCGACGACCTCGGCTTCAACGAGCGCTGGCTGGTCGTCGACGCGCGGCGCAAGCGCGACTTCCCGATCGACTTCGACTCCGGGCAGATCTGCGACCCGCGCCGGCCGGTCACCGTGCTGCCGCTCGGCAAATCGCATCGCCGCTGGGAGTGGCACCTGCGGCCCACCGAGGACGCGGCCGAGTTCACCCGGCCGGAACGGATGTGGGAGCTGCTCGGTGAGTTCGGTCTGACGCCGGACGACGTGGAACCGGTGCGCCAGCTCGTCTACACCTTCGAAGCGCGGATCGCCCACGACTGGCGCTCGGGCCGGGTCTTCCTGGCCGGCGACGCCGCGCACACGATGCCGCCGTTCATGGGTCAGGGCATGTGTTCGGGCATGCGGGACGCGAAGAACCTGGCCTGGAAGCTCGACCTGGTGCTGTCCGGTCTCGCCTCCGACGCGCTGCTCGACACCTACCAGACCGAGCGCGCGCCGCACGTCCGCGACTGGACCACGATCTCGATCGAGTCCGGCAAGATCCCGTGCATCATCGACCCCGAGCAGGCACGGCAGCGCGACGAACTCTTCCGCTCCGGGTACCGCCCACCGATCCCCGACTTCCCGCAGCTGACCGAGGGCGTCCTGCACCGCGACGCGGACGGCGTACCCGTCGGCCCGGCCGGCGAGCTGGGAATCCAGGCCCGTGTCACGGTGGACGGCCGCACGGATCTGTTCGACCGTCTCCACTCCGGCCGCCGCTTCACCGTGCTCGCCCTCGGCGGCGATCCCCGATCGGTGCTCCGTCCCGACCAGCTCGCCGCCCTGGACCGGCTCGGCACCACGTACGCCACGATCCGCGCCCCCGGTCAACCGGGCACCGGACCGATCGATGCCGACGGCCACTACGGCGCGTACTTCGCCGACCGCGGGATCACCGCTGTCGTCGTCCGCCCCGACTTCTACGTCTTCGGCGGCCTGCCCAGCCTCGCCGATCTCCCGATGCTGGTCGACGACCTGCTCGATCAGGTCCTCGTCCCGGCCACCGCTCCCCTGCAACTGGAAGGCCTCCGATGAAGATCTTCTCACCCCTCCGACTGGCTGCCTGCGGCCTGCTACTGACGCTGGCTGCCTGCAGTGATCCGGCCGCCGCGCCCGCGGGCTCGACGGCGCCGAACGACTCCGGGACCGACACGAGTGCGGCGACCGCCGCGGTGACCGCGGCCAAGGCGCCGCAGACCACCTGGACCGGACCCACCACCCCGGTCACACCACCCGCGGGACGACGCATCGTCGCGATCACCTGCGGTTCGCAAGGCTACGGGTGCGTCCAGGGCGCTCGAGGTGTCGCGGCCGCCGGACAGGTGGTCGGTTGGGACGTCTCGATCGTCGACGGCAAAGGTGACCCGTCGGTCTGGAACGCCGCCGTCACCCAGGCGGTCACCGATCGGGCCGACGGCATCGTGCTCGCCGCGATCAACCCGGCGCTGGTCCAAGACGGCCTGGCCAAGGCGAAGGCGGCCGGCGTACCGGTGGTCGTGCAGTTTATCCCCGAGTTGCCCGGGGCAAAGGTCGACGCCCACGTGACCACCGACCACCTGGCCGGCGGCAAGACGCTGGCCGACTGGGTGATCGCCGACTCCGGCGGCCAGGCCAAGGTGTTGCTCCTGGAGGAACCGGCCTTTCCCGAGCTGGTCCGCCGCAACGACGGGATCCGCGCCCAGCTCCAGGCGTCCTGCCCGGGCTGCACGATCGTCTCGACGACGAAGTTCAGCATCGGCACCATGGTGCAGCAGCTGCCCGGGCTGGTGACCACGGCACTGCAGTCGCACCCGGAAATCACCCACATCCTGGCCCCCTTCGACTCGTCCGGAACATTCGCCGCTCAAGGCATCCGGCAGGCCGCCCGGAAGGTCGCCCTCGTCAGCGGCGAAGGTGATCCCGACGGTCTGACCCGGCTGCGCAAGGGCGAGCAGGCCGCCGATCTCGCGACCGTACCGGCCTGGGCCGGCTGGGCCGCCGTCGACCAGTTGGCCCGGCTCTTCACCGGCGCCGCCGTGCAGCCGCACGTACTGCCGCAACGCCTCTTCACCGCGGACAACGTCCCGGCCGAGCAGGGTTCGTGGCGGGGTGACCTCGACTACGCGGCTCAGTTCAGCAAGCTCTGGGGCAAATGATGTCCGCGCCCGGCCGAACCCGGCCGCCCGTGGGGAACCGGCCCGCCGCCCTCGAGGTCCAGGGCCTGACCAAGTCCTTCGGCGCGCAGGTCGCGCTGCACGACGTCGACCTGCGCACCGAGGTGGGCCAGATCCACGCGGTGCTCGGTGAGAACGGCGCCGGCAAGTCGACGCTGATCAAGATCCTCGCCGGGGTCCACAAACGCGACGCCGGCCGGATCCTGCTCAACGGCAGCGAGGTCGCCGAAGGCGCGGCCGGGCTGGCGTTCGTGCACCAGGATCTCGGTCTGATCGACACGTTGTCCGTCGCGGAGAACGTGGCGCTGGAGACCGGGTACGCCCACCGCCTGGGCTTCGTCTCGCACCGGCGTACCGAAGCCGTCGTGGCCGGACTGCTCGCCGCGGCCGGGGTCGACGTGGATCCGCGCGCGGTGGTGGCCCAGCTTCCCCAGGACCAGAAGGTGATGGTCGCGGTCGCGCGGGCGCTGTCGATGCAGGCGCGCGTGGTGGTACTCGACGAGGTCAGCGCGAGCCTGCCCGCCCCCGACATGGCCCGCTTGTCGGTCGCGCTGCGGGCGTCGCGGGCCAACGGCGTCGCGTACGTCCTGGTCACCCACCGCCTCGACGAGGTCTTCGACCTGGCCGACCACGTGACCGTACTGCGGGACGGCCGCGTACGAGCCTCGGTTCCGGTGGCCGACACCACCCACGAGCAGATCGTCGCCTGGATCGTCGGCGAGCAAGAGGCTGCATCGTCGGTGCCCTCGGCAACAGGTTCCGGCACGGCGGATGTTCCCCTCGCTGCTCACACAGCGACCGCCCGAGGCGCGCGGCATGGGCTCGCCGCGACACCTGGGCTGCAGGTGCGGGATCTGGTCGGGCCAGGTCTCAACGCGCCGATCCGGCTGACGGTCGAGCCGGGCGAGATCCTGGGGATCTGCGGCCTGATCGGCAGCGGCACCCGTGCGCTCGCGGGCCTGCTCGGCGGAGCCACGCGGCCGGTCTCCGGGAGCGCGACGCTCGGCGGTGCACGGCTTCCCCTCGGTGACAGCCGCAAGCTCCGTCATGCGGGATGCGCCTTCGTGCCCGGCGACCGGCTGGCAGCGGGCGCCGCCACCACCCTCAGCATCCGCGAGAATCTTTTCCTTGCCCGCGGCACCAGTCCGGGAGCGCACGACACCTCCGTCATCGTCCCGAGCACCGAGCGGCGGCTCGCTACGCGCCTGGCTACCAGGTTCGCCGTACGACCGCACGGCACGGTCGAGCGTCATCTCGGCACCCTCAGTGGGGGCAACCAGCAGAAGGTGGTCGTCGGCCGTGCACTCCGCTGCAATCCCAGGCTCCTGGTGCTCGAGGATCCGACCGCCGGTGTCGACGTCGGCTCCCGCGCCGAGCTGCACCGTCTGATCCGCGCCGCCGCAGCCGACGGCGCCGCGGTCGTTCTGCTGTCCACCGACTTCGACGAGATCACCGCCTTGTCCGACCGCGCCCTGGTCATGAACGCCGGCCGCCTCACCACCGAACTCACCGGTGACGACCTCACCACCGACCGCCTCGCCCAGCACAGCTACGCCCGTACCGAACCCGCCGTACTCGACCCGAGGAGAGCCTGATGGAATCGGCCACCGTTCAGGAGCATCGCGCCCGTCCGCCGGAGACCACCGGCTCCAGCCCGTACCCCGCGGCGCGCTCGCTGCTCGGCAAGTACTCCCTCGTCGTGGTGCTCGTGGTCGTGAGCACCGGTTTCGCGATCGCCGACCCGCTGGTGTTCGCGACCCTTGCGAACGCCCGGACCATCGCCTCGACCAATGCCACGATCGCGCTGCTCGCGCTGGCGGCGATGCTGCCGTTGGCGGTCGGCCAGTTCGACATCTCGGTCGGTTTCCAATTCGGGCTGGCCCAGGGGCTGTGCGCGGGCCTGATCGTCAACGAAGGACTGCCGGCCGGCGCGGCGATCGCGGTCGTGCTGCTGGCGGGACTGCTGATCGGAACGGTCAACGGTCTGCTGGTGGCCCGGCTCGGGCTGAACTCGTTCATCGCGACGCTCGCCGTCGGCATCCTGGTCCTCGGCACCACCCAGTGGTACACGGGCGATCTGACCATCAACGGCGCGATGCCGGACTGGTTCCTGAAGGCAGGCCGCGTGCAACTGGCGGGGATCCCGTTGCCGTTCGTCTACGTGCTGGTGGCCGCCGCCGTGCTGTGGCTGGCGCTCGAGTTCACCACCTGGGGACGGCAGGTCCACGCCGCCGGCGGCAACGCGAAGGCGGCCCAGCTGGCCGGCGTACCGGTGGCTCGGGTGACCGTGCAAGCGTTCGCCGGCACCGGAGTGCTGTGTGCCGTCGCGGGAGTGCTGTCGGTCAGCATCCTGGGCGCATCGTCACCGGTGGTCGGCCTCGGCGCACTGCTGCCGGCCTTCGCCGGCGCCTTTCTCGGCGCGACCTCGATCCGGCCCGGGCGCTACAACGCCCTCGGCACCGTGATCGCCGTGTACGTGGTGGCCATCGGGATCACGGGGCTGCGGCAGCACGGCGCCCTCAACTACGTCGAGCAGTACTTCTACGGGCTCGCGCTGCTGGTCGCCGTCTCCCTTGCGCGACTCACATCCAACCGCCCCACCTGAACCTCCGACGGAAGGACTCACCATGGCACTGCACCGGCTGAACAGCCTCACCCTCGGCGTCCCCGATCTGCACGCATCGGCCCGGTTCTACGAGGACTTCGGCCTGCGCCGGTCGAACGTTCCGGGTGAGTACGTGTTCGCGACCGAGGACGGCGGGGACCAGTTGATCCTCGTCCAGCGGCCGACCCGGCGGCTGGTCGAGGCGACCTTCGCCGCCGACGATCCCGACGACATCCGCCGGGTCGTCGCGAGCCTGCTGCGGCTCGGCGTCGAGGTCAGCTCGACCACCCTCGACTGTGCGGCGGTCGAGCGCGCGACCGGCGTACTGGTTCGCGTCGTCGTCGCACCACGGCTGCAGCAGGACTCCACACCGGCGCCGGTCTACAACGGCCCCGGCCGGATCCAGCGCGTCAACGCGCGTGCCGACGGCGTCGTCCGCGAGCACCGCGTCCGCCCGCGCAAGCTCGGCCACTTCGTGCTCGGCACGACCGACTTCGCGGTGACGAAGTCCTTTTTCGTGGACGGGCTGGGTTTCCGCGTCAGCGACATCGTCAAGGACTTCGGCGTGTTTCTGCGCTGCTCGACCGATCATCACAACCTGCTGGTCCAGAAGGCGCCGGTGCCGTTCCTGCACCACACGAGCTGGCAGGTCGAGGACGTCGACGAGGTCGGCCGGGGTGCGATGGACATGCTCGCCGGCCACCCCGATCGTCACGTCTGGGGGCTCGGCCGGCACTACGCCGGCAGCAACTTCTTCTGGTACCTCAAGGATCCGTCCGGCAACTTCGCCGAGTACCACAGCGACATGGACCACATCCCCGAGGACGCCCTGTGGACTCCGGAGATCCTGGAAGGTGCGCGTGGTCTCTTCACCTGGGGCCCGCCACCGCCGGCCTCCTTCCTCGACCCCGAGGACCTGGCCGACCTGATGATCTCCGGCCACGGCTGACCGGCCACCTCAGGCGGCGTACCTGCGAGGCACGGCGATCTCGTACTGCCATCCGGTGGGCATCTGCAAGCTCGGCACCGGCGATCTCGCGGTGGTCGATCTCGACCTGCGGGTGCACGGCGTCGAGGGCGGCGGGTCGCCGAAGGCTCCGTCATCCCCTCGTTGCCCTCGGCCAACACCAACGCCGCGGTCCAGCGATCGCCGAGCGCGCACGCCCTGATCCGAGGGCTTGAGAGGCGAAGTAGCAGCCTGGCGGGGTGGAGGGCGCACCCCTGAATCTCCAGACCAGCAAGGAGCATGACGTTGCAAGCGCCGACTTCGTCTTCGTGGACCAGCTTCTCCCCGGCATCCGGTGGGATGACGCACGGTTCGCGGCCTGGGACAACTTCACCGGTAAGCCGGTGGACGGCTGTTTGGCGAAATCGCCTCGTCGGGACCGAGCCCTGTGCGACGCACTGCGATCGATCATGGCGGCCGCCGGGCTGCACGCCGACGACGCCGAATGGTGGCACTACATTTCGCGCGACGAGCCTCCTCGGACAGGTACCCTCGACTTCCCGATCGCCTGACACCGGTGCCGACCGACCCCGCTCAGTCGGCGAAGACCGTCTCGGGGCGGCGATGTTTCGCGGTGGCCGTGCGCAGCGACCTACTCACGGCCATCGCGCCGATCAGGGAGACTCCGAAGACCACGCTGAACGCGATCGCCCCGGTCAGCAGGCCTGTCCTCAACCCGTTGGCCGTGACGATCGCGCCGAGTGCAGGAGCGCCGATGCCCTGGGAGATGTAACCGACAAGGTAACCGCCGGACACCATGCTGGCGCGGTGATGCGGAGCGGCGTACCGGTTGAGGATGGTCAGTCCGCCGGCGAAGTCGAAGGAGTAGCCGATCCCGGCACAGGCCGAGGCGAGGAAGAACACCACGATGGAGTGCGTCGTTCCGGTGACGACGAACAACCACACCGCGCCGGCCGAGAACACGGCGCCGAGGATCACGGTCGTCCAGCTGTCCAGCCGCTTGGCCAGCAAGGCGGTGACGGCGATCGAGATCGCGAAGACCGACAGCAGCGACCCGGTTACCAGCGCATTGTCGGAACCCGCGAGCTGGTGCGCGATCTTGGCACCAAGCGGGAGGACCAGCGAGCCGAGCAGGAACGACGAGGCGAACGCGATCGAGCCGGTCGTGAAGATCCACCGGTTCCCGCGCGGGATCACGATCGCGCGGACCCGCCAGCGCAACCTGGTCTCGTTCGGGGTGTGCCGCGGCAGCCCCAGGGCCACGAACCCGACCCCCAGGATCACGACCGCGAGCACGACGAAGGTCAACCGCAGTGGGTAGGGCGCGTACTGCGACAGCCCGCCGCCGACCAGCATCGCGAGCGCGATGCCGAACGCCGAGACCGCGGTACCGACGGCACCGGCCCGCTTCTCGGCGCCGGCGGCACTGAACTCGACCATCGCCACACTTGCCGGACTGAGCGACAACCCCACCCCGAGCCCCATGAACGCACGGCCGATCAGCAGCCATGTGACGTCCCGGGCCAGCACGAACAGCAGCACGCCGACGAGCTCGGCGGCCAGGCCCAGCAGGATCGCCGCGCGACGGCCGATGTGGTCGGACAGGTCGCCGAAGACCACGAGCACCGGGATCAGCGCGATCGGATAGGCGGCGAAGATCCAGGCGACGGTCGTCGAGGTGACGTCCCAGTCGGCCTGGTAGAGCGGGTAGATCATCGTCGGGCACGCGCTGGTCCACAGCGCGAGCGCGACCACCGCGCCGGCTGTCCAGAAACTGGCGCGCTCACTGAGCGATCGCACGGATCCTCCAAGAACTGCGGCCGACCGCCGCCTAGCTGAGTTGATTTTCTAAACCTAGCATCCGCTGGGTATAGTTTCGTAACCCAGCTCGAAAGGTGGGACGCCAATGCCCAAGTCACTCGGCAAGGACTCGACCTGCTCGATCGCGCGCAGCCTGGAGGTGCTCGGCGACCGCTGGACGCTGCTGATCCTGCGGGAAGCACTGATCTCGGGGGCGACGCGGTTCCACGAGTTCCGGGACGCGCTCGGGGTGGCGCCGAACCTGCTGGCCCAGCGCCTCACGTTCCTGATCGACGAGGGACTGCTGGCCCGGCGTACCTACCAGGAGACAGGTGCTCGCCCGCGCGACGAGTACGTACTCACCGAAACGGGCCGCAGTCTCAATCTGGTGATCGCCGCACTCAGCGACTGGGGGCGGACACGCCGGCCGCGCCCCGAGGGAACATCACCGGCCTTCGCCATCGAAGACTCCGGAACGCCGGTGCGACTGGCTTTCGTCACCGAGGACGGCAACCAAGTGGCGGCCGAGCAGTTGGTCGCCCGCCGTACCGCCGACCATGAACTCGTCGACCACTGAGATCACTCGCGGACGCCGGGTCGACATGTGGCGCAACAGTGCTACCTGGACCAGGTCGTGCACGACGCACGCAACCATCGGCAAGTTGCCCCAGGCACCGAAAGCCGGCGGCGACGGGGCGCGGCCCGGCCCACCACCACCTGGCTAGGCGGCTCCACCCTCGACGGCTACGCCGCAGTCGGACAGGACCTGCAAGGCGCGGTGTCCCGATGCACGCCCGGAGGTTCTGGTTCTGCCTCGACGAGTACGTCGTCGACCGAGTCGCCGGACTCACCGCACACACGCCGTGTTCGCTGATCCGCCTGACCCGCGGCCGCGAGATCGACCTGGCCGATCCGACCCAGCTGGCCACCGCCGTACGACTCCAGATCTGTTGCCAGTGGCAAAGGTCGTCAGAGCCGACGAGGGCGTGCCCGTACGCCGTACCTCGCTGGGACTGGACGGCACCGTCGACACGATCGCCTCGCCAACGACGCCAGAACCCTTTCGGACGCCGGCGCCGACGACGACTCGAGCGCGGTCTGGTCGGTGGACCGGCGACGAATCCTGTGTGCCGTCACCCGTTCTCCGTTGACGCGCGCGATTCGCCTGATGCGAAGAAGCCGGCCAGGAGCGCATGGAGTTCGTCCGGGTACTCGACCGGGATCCAGTGCCCGCACTGACCGAACAGGTAGATCCGGACATCGGGGAGCAGGGCACCGAGATGGAAGGCCGCATCAACCGGGACGACGGGATCCTGCACTCCATGAACGACCAGTACGGGGTGGCTGATGCGTCGAAGTGCGGAGTCGGTCACGGTGACAGGTGGTCCGCTCGCGAATTGCGCTTCGAAAGACCGCCGGACCTCGGGCCGAGTGGCGATCGGATAGTTCGTGGCGGCCAGCGCATCGACGTCCACCGGAATCGAGCCGGTGTCGTACACGAAGGACTTGTACATCGCCGCGAGCGCCGCGGGACTCGCGTCGAGGTAGAAGTCCATCACTCGCTGAAGCTCGCGCGTCACCGGGATGTCGAGGCCCGCGGACGCGAGCAGGGCCGCACGGTCGAACCTGTCGGGCGACTCACTCAGGAGCTGCAACGCGACTGCCGCTCCCATCGAGCTTCCGACCAGACAGGACTTGGCGATGTCGTAGTGGTCGAGCACCTCCAGCGCCTGCTGGACACGCAACCGGTTCCATTGGACCATCGTCCTGGGTGGTTCAGTGGGGTGCCAGCTGTCCGCGAACCCGATGAAATCGGGCGCCAGGCAGTAGTAGCGGTCGCTGAGCGCGTGGAGAGTGCTGCGCCAGTTCGAAAGGCCACTCGCACCCGGCGCGGCGCCGTGCAGCAAGAGGATCGGCGGAGCCTCGGGATCTCCGGTTCGATGGACTGTCACCGGCCCTTCCGCTGATGGCAGGGTCACCGCGTCACTCGCGATGATGCTGGAAGTTCTCGAATCGATCACTGACACCATGAGCCTCGTTCAAGGTCGTCGTCGAGCGGCACGACAGCGCCGGCCGGGCAACGCCACCCGGCCGGCGCTGAGTCGGTCAGACGGCTGTGACGGAGTAGGTCCGGGGCGTGAACTTCCCCGTCCGGCGAGCCTCGGCGAGGAAGTCCGGCCGCATGAATGCCCTGGGCTTGTCTCCCGCCACGACCACCATCAGCAACGCCGGCTCGTCGAGCGTCCCGTTCTCGCTGGCCAGGCAGGTGAACCGGCGAGACAGGCCGACCGGAAACGTGATGGTGTCAAGGGCAACGAGATCGACGTACTCGTCGTCGGCGTCGTTCCAGGTGAACCGCCAGGTGCCGGTCATCACCACGAACGTCTCGTTGGTGTCGTGGTGATGGCTCATGACACCGTGACCGGGCAGTGCCTCGACGTATCCGAGGTTGAAGCCTTCGGAGATCGGGATCGCCGAGTTCTCCGCGGCGTTCTTTCCCACGGGCGACATGACTTCCTGGCCGGGGACCTCGTCCGGCGGGTCGAAGCCGATGACGTTCAGAAGAGTGCGCTCACACCCGGGGATGTCACTGTCCGGAAAGCCACCGACGGAACGGGTCAGGTCGGTGAACCTGGCGACGCGCTTGAGCATGTCCTCACGGGACACGTCCTTGGTCTCCATATCCATTCCTTTCGACTGCAGGTTCGTCGTCGACACTTCGTTCGACAGTTGAATATTCCGGCGTACAAGTTGCCTGTGTCACTGTCGGCCCGGCACAGCGACCGGCCTCGTCTTGTTGCGATTGGCCAAATGCCCTCCGCGCAGCTGACGAGCGTGCAACTCTTCGATCTCGTCGAGGCTTTTGCCCTTGGTCTCCAGCGCGGGCCAGATGTACGTTCCGGCGGCGATCAGGGTGAAGACCGCGAAGAAGCAGAACGCAGGGCTGATCGCCGCTGCAGTGGCAGCCGGGGTGAGGACTGTACCCATGCCGGAGATGAACGCCAGAGCCGCCGGACCGGCGATCTTGCCCAGCCCTCCGAACCCGTACGCCGCACCGACGCCGCTCGCCCGGATCTGAGCAGGGAACATCTCGGACCAGAACGGCAGTCCGACGGCAAACGAGGCATCCATGAAGCCCCAGCCGATCAGCAGGATCGGGTAGAACAGCGCCACTCCGCCGATCGCTGCACTCCCAGGCAACACAGCGATCAGGATCATGGCTGCCGACGCGCCCGCCATCGCGACGAAACCTGTGGGTCTGCGCCCGAACCGGTCACTCGCCCGCGCGCCGAGCACACGGCCGACGAAACCGCTGAGGCTCACGAAGACATAGAGGAAGGCCGCACGAGCGGGCGTCACGCCGAGTTGCATGACGATGAGCGTCGGGCCCCACAGGCTCGCGCCGTAGTAGGGGACCTGCACGGCGAGGCTGTTCAGCCAGGTGAAGCCGACGCTGCGGCGGTAGCGAAACATGTCCCGCCATCGGCTCCGCGTGCCTTCGACGCTGCGCGGCAGGATCACCTCTTCCGGCTTGATCCCGAGGATCCAGGCAACCGAGCGCCGTGCCTCCTCCGGCCGCCCTTGGCGGATGAGCCAGGTCGGGGACTCAGGCACAGTCATCCGCACGTAGATGCTGACCAGTGCCGGCAGCAGACCGAGAAGGACGAGTCCCCGCCAGCCGACAACCGGACCGAGCAGCGCCGCTCCGGCGCTGCCGAGCAGGGTCCCCATCGGCACGAACACGACAACAAGCGCGCCGAGGAAACCCCTTCGGCGGGCCGGTACGAACTCCTGCACCAACGGCACGTCCACGACGATCAGACCCCCGACACCGAAGCCGACCACGAACCTCAGAAGCCCGAACGGCAGCCAGCCTCCCTCCGGAACCAAGGCGAGTGCACCGGTCGCGATGGAGAAAACCAAGATCGTCGTCACGAAGATGCGCCTGCGTCCGTACCGGTCTGCGAGGGCGCCGAAGGCGAAGGAGCCCAGGATGGCACCGACTCCTGCGGTGAGCAGCATGAACGCGCTCTGCCCGAAGGTCAGGTTCCAGGGTTTGGAGATGACCGTCAGGACGAACGCGACGATGAAGAAATCGAAGAACTCGAGCATGGTGCCCAGGACCGCCGCTGTGATGAGACCCTTTTGCCTCCGGTTGAGCGGACGCTCGTCGATCTGGACGAACGAAGCACCTGCAGCGCTGGTGTGCATGATGGCCTCCGCGTCATGATCCGGCGGAATCGCCGGGGAGGGGAACGCTCGGCCAGGTGGATGTTCTCATGGTGGCTCCTTGTCCGCAGCTGTGTCACGACCACAGGTTTCGTACAGTCTGCGAACGGGCCGACGTGGCGTCTGTGTCCTGACAGGAAAGATCAGAGCGTGCGATTTTGCCGATCGCACGAAGGCGCCAACGGGGCTAGCGGGCCGCGAGCGCCAGTTGCAGGGCGAGGCGGATGTCCGGGTTCTCGAGATCCAGCTCGGCGATCTCGGTCAGTCGCTTCACGCGGTAACGCAACGAGTTCGCGTGGATGTGCAGGGCATCCGCGGCCGCGCGGACGTCACCGAACGAACCAAGATAGACACTGAGCGTCTGCACGTAATCGGTCCCGTGCAGTCGGTCGTGATCACTCAACTTGTCCAGCAGGCCGCGCGTGAGCATCGGGCGGGTCCGCAAACCGCTCACGACTTCATGGACCAGAATCTGGTGGCGCATCGAGCTGAAGCAGCCGAGTCGGCGCCCGCCTGACCGGGCAGCCAGAAACCGGATTGTCACGTCGGCTTCAGCGCGCGACATAGCGGCAGTCGTTAGTCCGCGCCGGACGGAGCCGGCCGCGGCACGAATGTCCAGTCTCAGCACACGCTCGAGATGCTTGGCGGTTTGTTCGACGAGACCCGCCAGTCCGCGGTCGTTCAGGCTGTCAGTGGCATACAGGAGATAGATCTGCTGGTCGACCGAGCCCACGAGACCCGCGTGCAGCTTCATCTGTACGAAGCGTGCCAGTTCCCGTACCGCCCGTGCGCCGACAGCGACCGCGTCAGGAGCATCCGCCTCGACCTCGAACACCACGACCGCCGTACCGACCGTCTCGTGGTCGACCTTGAGTACCTCGCCGAGCCGCCGGGCCGGCAGACCGCCGCCCAGAAACCGCCGGAGCAATTGACCGCCTGGGTTCTCGTTCAGAGCCCAGCTGCGCCGCGCCAGCTCCGGCGCCAGAAGAACCGCGAACTCGCGCGCCGTGCGCTCGAAGTCGTCCGCGAACTCACCGGACCCGCTCATGAACCAGAGGTATCCCACCAGCTGCCCGGCGGTCCGGATGGGTTGGATGTAGCGCGGGAACGGCGAGCTCCACGGGATGTCCAAGCGGATGACGCCATCCCCGTGGAGGAGCTGGTGACGAACGCCTGACTCCTCCATCCAGCGCAGCCAGCGATCGGGCGTCCGGCGGTTGAGGATCGCGGATCGCCGCGGCTCGTCGTTGGGCTGGCCCTCGATCGCCGAGTAGGCGAGCACCCGGAAGTCGACGTCCTCGACCACCACCGGCCCGCCGATGAGGCGCGCGATCGAGTCGACGACATCGAACAGATCCTCGGCCACGTCACCGGCGACCACGCCGTCGCGAAGCTGAGACCAGGGCTCCTCGGCCACATCGGGGGCATCGATCGAGCGGGGGTGCGGATCTGTCATAGCCGATCGTCCATTGTCCGGTGCATGAACCGCAATATGAGGCGGCCGTCGGTCGTCGATCGCATTGCCGATCTGACTATTCGGCATGGACCCACGGATATGGCCGGCTGCTGCCGGCCACCGCCGGTGAGGCCTGGGCAAGGTCGATCAGGAAATCGGCTTCCTCGTGGCGCCGACGATCAGCGCGGTCAGGAAGCCGGGAAAGGCTCGCTCCATGTCGTCGGTACGGAGCCTGTTCATCCGCGACGTCCCGACGTAGTACTGGTGCAGGACGCCGGCTTGCCGCAGCGCGGTGAAGTGATGGGTCGCGGTGGGTGCCTTGACCGGAACCTCGATCGCGCCGCAGCTGAGGTCGTCGTCGGCAGCGGCGAGCTGAAGCACGATACTGAGCCGGATCGGGTCGGCCACCGCGGCCAGCACCCGGGGAAAGTCGAAGGCGTCGACATCGGGTTCGTCCGTGACGTCTTTCAGCCGTGCCATGCCGGGTCTCCTTCCGCGCCCCGTGATCCTACGTCTTCGCCGAACCCCCTTCGCCCACGGCGGTTCAGCCGACGCGGATGACGATCTTCCCGAACGCGCCGCGGGCGAGCTGATCGTAGGCCTTGAGCGCGTCGTCGAAGTCGTACACCGTATCGATCACCGGCCGAATCGCGTGCTCGTCGAGGAACCCCACCAGATCGAGGAACGCGCGCCGATGCCCTACCGCTACGCCCTGGAGGTGAGTCTGCTGCCAGAGGAGGTTCATCAGATCCAGGTTCGCACTTTGCCCGTCCAGGAAACCGATCACCGCGACCATGCCGCTGCCACGGGCAGCGCGAATCGAGTCTCGCAGTCCGTCACCACCGACGACGTCCAGCACCAGGTCGACGCCACGACCGCCGGTCAGCTCGAGCGCCGCGCCGGCCCAGTCGGGAGTCGTCCGGTAGTTGATGGTGTCGGTCGCACCCAGCTCGCGCGCACGAGCCAGCTTGACGTCGCTGCTCGATGTCGCGATCACCCGGGCCCTCAGCGCCGCGGCGATCTGGATGGCGAAGATCGAGACGCCACCGGTGCCCTGCACGAGGACCGTGTCACCGGCACCGATATCACCGTGCTCGCGCAACGCGGCCCACGGCGTCAGCGCCGCGATCGGGAGTGTCGCCGCCTCCTCGTCGGTCAATGCAGCCGGCGTCGGGACAACGGCATGTTCGCCGATGACCTGGTACTCGGCCAGTCCGCCGTGCAACGGTCCACCGATCTGATGGTCGGCGTACTCCGGAAGCCACGGACCGTCCTGCCAGGTCGAGTAGAAGTGCGAAGTCACCCGGTCGCCCACGGAGTACTTCGTCACGCCTGAGCCGGTCCCTACCACGACACCGGCGAAATCCGCGCCGGGAACAAGACCCTTCGGCATCTTCTCCGGGGCATAGACGCCGTCCACCAGGGCCTTGTCCCGGTAGTTCAGCGATACCGCCGAGACCTTGACGAGTACCTCTCCTGCCGCGGGCTCCGGCATGGGCACCTCCCGCAGGTTCAAGTTGTCGAAGCCGAAGTCATCCAGCGTCCAGGCGCGCACGGTCAAACCTTTCATCGAGGAAGAGGGCACCATCGGCCCACCGACTCATCATGACCGGAATTTTGATCTGGATCAAATTTGATGGAGACCGAAGTTCCATTACGGCCTGTCGCCGTTCGGAAGACCTTGGAGGTCATCCGCTCCCACGGTGGCTGACGCTGCGGTCAACCACCCGCGCGGCCGAGATGTCATCCCATCGTCTGCTTGATCCAATCCATGTGCGGTGCGATACCGGTGTAGACAGTCCAGCCCTCCGCGCCACAGTCGCCGATCGGCCCACGACTCGTGACCGCGACGACCAGGTTGCCGACTGTTGCCGGCGTCCCCGAATCCCCGTTGCACGTGGTCCCTTCGACAGAGACCTTCACGCAGATCTCGTCGGCACCGCCGCACTGACCGAGCACCGTGGTGTCCAACTGCTTGAGCAACCGTGGCGATGCAGGTTGCTCTTGCGCATCCATCCCCCAACCGAGAAGCCGGATCGGTCCGCTGGTCGGCATCGGCCCTACCCGCAGTGGTCGCTGGTGGACCGGCTTCACCAACTTGATCAGGCCGATGTCGCCCGTCGCCGGCTGGTACGTCGAATCGACGACGCCCATCGCGCCACCTCGGATCCGGTCGTTCGATCCGATTCGAACTGGACTCCCCTTCTGCACCATGGAGAGGCAGTGCCCTGCGGTGACAATCCACCGCGGAGCGATCAGTCCACCGCCACATCCGTGCCCGTTGCCACTGTGACCAAGGTCGACGATCCACGAGTGCTGCACCGCCGTCCGCCCACCGATGATCGCCGACGCCGACGCCGGCACCAGCGCGAGTCCCAGCACCATCACGAGCCCACCGACCAGCCTTCGCATGAGTTCCTCCATCGCAGTGAGTTGGCGCGGCTATCGTCGTACGGGGTTCGATTCCAGCAGCAGTCCGCCGGGCGGTTGTGACATGACCGCAGGAATCGACCGCGCCTCGCCTCGGGACCAGCTGACAGTCAGTTGCTGCCAGCAACCTGCTCGCCGTCGGGTTGGAAGGGACCTGCTATCCGGCGGAGTCAGCCAGACGGCGTAACCAGTCGTCAAGGAGAGCCATCTCCGCCCTGCTCAACGGATGGACACCGGTCGCCGAGTCCCCGCCGAGTGCAACCCGAAGCGCCGCCGCCTGCGCGGACACGACCGCCGATGGCGAGACCTGCGCCGTCTCCGTGGTGATAGTGCGAATGATGCTGTCGCGGGCCACGGCAGGAAGGTCAGGGTCACGATCGGCCGGAGACTGGTAGATCTGAGTGAGTACGACCCCGATGCCGTTGGCGTACATCAGCGCGGTGGCGCGTTCGACGCTCATCCGCAACCGGCCCACCGCAGCCACCCGCGCGATCATGGCGCGCAGCCGGGCCACAGCCTGAGACCGCAGCGGCGACACCTTGCCATCGGCGGATCCGCCGTACATCAAGATGTAGAACGCAGGCTTCGACAGCCCGAACTCGACATGCAGGTCCCACGAACGACGCAGGTCGTCGACCGGATCGTCGGTTTCACCGAGATCGTGCTTGTCGCGCAGGTAATCCTCGAAGGCCTGCCGCGCCACCGCGTCGAGCAAGCCGTCCATGTCTCCGAAGATCCGGTAGATCGTCGGGGGCTGCACGCCTGCAGCAGCGCTGACCGAGCGGGTTGTCACCGCATCCCGCCCCCCGTCGCTCAGCAAGTCGGTAGCAGCCAGAACGATGCGGTTCCGGGCGGCCGCCCGGGCAGTACTGATTGGCATGTTATCGACACTAACCGAAGTCGAGAATCAAACGCATGATACCAATGCTATAACTGAACTGTTATCGCTGGAAACATGAAGGAGTCTTGACGTGAGTGACTACGACTACGTTGTCGTCGGCGCCGGCACAGCAGGCTGCGTACTGGCCTCCCGACTTTCGGAGGACCCGGCTGCTCGCGTCCTCCTGCTCGAAGCCGGCGCCGCCGAACCCCTGCCAGAGGTCGCGATCCCACCCGCCTGGCCCGCCCTGCTGACCAGCTCGATGTCCTGGGGAGAGGTCACCGTCCCGCAACCCGGCACGGGTGGACCCGTGCCGCTCCCCCGTGGCCGCGGACTCGGGGGCTCTTCGGCCATCAACGCCATGACGTTCGCCCGCGGCCACCGAACTAGCTACGACGCATGGGTCGAGGCGGGAGCGAAGGGTTGGGGCTTCGATGATCTACTGCCGTACTTCCAGCGCAGCGAAACCGCTCCGGGCCGCGATCCCCAGGTGCGCGGAACCACCGGGCCGCTCACCGTCGCCCCCGCCACGCCCGTGAACCCGGTGATCGCCGCATGCCTCGAAGCCGCCGCAGAGATCGGCCACCCCCGCGCGAGCGACGTGAGCGGGGGCTTGGATGAGGGCTTCGGCGCGGCCGATCAAAATGTCGTCGACGGTCGACGTCAAAGCGCGGCGGACGCCTACCTGACACCGGCTGTCCGCGAGCGGCCCAACCTCACGATCATCACCGGCGCTCTCGTGCACAGGCTTCTGATCGAACGTGGCCGATGCGTCGGAGCTGAGTACTCCGTCGCCTACGCACAGCCGGCGCCCGTCCGTTGCGCGGGCGAGGTTGTGCTGGCCGCCGGTGCTATCGGCTCGGCCCAACTGCTGATGCTGTCCGGCGTCGGACCGAAGCAGCATCTGCGGGACGTCGGCGTCGACGTTGCCTTGGACCTGCCCGGTGTCGGCGGCAACTTCCATGACCACCCGACCGCGGCGGTCGCGTACAGCGCCCACCGGACGGTGCCGCAAGGAAATTCCAACCATGCCGACGCGTTCGGTTTGATCCGGACCGATTCCGCGCTGGACGCCCCGGACCTTCAGCTCCTGTTCGTCGACGTGGCGCAGGTCGCCGAACACGGTGGTTACCAAGGTGCCCCTGCCAACGGCTTCACCATTCGACCATCGGTGATGCTTCCGCGCAGCCGCGGCACCGTGCGCCTTGCAGGCCCAGAGGCGGGAACGTCGCCGAACTTGGACCCGAACTACTTCGAGGACGACTACGACATCCGAACCATGGTCACCGGCCTCCGTCTGGCCCGCGACATCGGCCGAGCCAAGGCACTGGACAGCTGGCGTGACGCCGAGCTCGCGCCCGGTCCGGATCTGGACGACGACGCGGAACTCACGACCTATCTCCGGACGACGATGATCTCGTACTGCCACCCGGTCGGCACCTGCAAACTCGGCACCGACGACCTCGCGGTGGTCGATCTCGACCTGCGGGTGCACGGCATCGAGGGACTCCGGGTGGCTGACGGATCGGTGATGCCGTCGTTGCCGTCGGCCAACACCAACGCGACGGTCTACGCGATCGCGGAGCGCGCGGCCCACCTGATCCGAACGGCGTCCCACTGACGCCGGCAAAGCCGGCAACTGTCTGAAACCGAAACAGAAAGCAGCATTGATCATGACGAGCGGCATCCTGCTGGACGAATCGATGCAATCCGACTTCGTCTTCGTCGACCAACTGGTTCCGGGCATCCGGTGGGATGCCAAGTACGCCACCTGGGACAACTTCACCGGCAAGCCGGTGGACGGCTACCTGGCGAATCGCATCGTGGGAACCAGAGCTCTGTGCGATGCGCTGGACAGTGCGCGGAAAGCCGCCGCCGCACTCGGGTTCGGCCTACTCCTGTGGGACGGCTATCGCCCGAAGCGCGCCGTGAACTGCTTCCTGCGCTGGTCGGCGCAGCCAGAAGACGGCCGGAAGAAGTCGAGGCACTATCCAAGGATTCAGCGACCCGAACTCTTCGAGCAGGGATACGTGGCAACCAGGTCCGGTCACAGCCGGGGCAGTGCTGTCGACCTGACGCTCTACCACCTGGAGACCGGCGAACTCGTTCCGATGGGCGGGGACCACGACCTGATGGACACCGTTTCGCATCATGGCGCAAGCGACATCACGCAGACCGAGAAACGCAACCGCCAGATCCTTCGTTCGGTCATGGAGGACGCCGGTTTCGAAGCGTACGCGTGTGAATGGTGGCACTACAAGCTCCAGGTCGAGCCTTACCCGACCACCTACTTCGACTTCCCGATCAAGTGACACGCGTCACCGATCCCACTACCTGAAGGGTTTTGGACGTGACGAACAATTACGACGTCGGTCGGCGGCGTCTCCTGCAAGCGTTCGGCCTGACCGCGGCGGCGGGGCCGTTGGCGATGGCCGCAGCTGATCCAGTGCTCGGTGCGTCACTGGGGTATGACGAGAGCAAAGGCATCGATCCCGCGCTTTACCGGGCTCCGAGCGGACTGGCGCTGACCAGTGACGCGAAGAGCACTGCGCTGGCCTGGCTCGAGGCGAACAGGGCCGAGGTCGTGCGGCTGGCCGACGCGATCTGGCAGTACGCCGAGCTGTCGCTGCGCGAGTGGAAGTCCTCGCTCGCGGTCGCGGCGCTGCTGCGCAAGTACGGGTTCACGATCCAGTGGGGTGCCGGCGGGCTGCCCGCGGCGTTCGTCGCGACGTACGGGTCGGGAGGTCCGGTGTTGGGCTTCAACGCCGAGTACGACGCACTGCCGGGGTTGTCGCAGCAGCGCGGCGCGAGCAGCCACGATCCACTGGTCTACAACTACGACGCCTATGGGCCGACGTACGGCCCGGGGCACGGGGACGCGCACAACCTGCTCGGCGCAGGGTCGACCGCGGCGGCGATCGCACTCAGCCAGGCGATCCGGGCGCACGGACTGAAAGCGACTGTGATGGTCTTTGGCACCACCGGCGAGGAGCAACTGGTCGGCAAGCCGTACCTGGTCAAGGCCGGCGTGTACGACGGGGCTGGACGCGTTCCTGGACTGGCACCCGTTCAACAACTCACTGGCCTTCTGGAACACCACCAGCGCGCTCAGCTCGGCCACGTTCACCTTCCTCGGCGCGGCCGGGCACGGCGCCAATCCGCTGGGCAACAAAAGCGGCTTGGACGCGGCGTTGCTGATGGCAACGATGACCGAGTACCTGCGGGAAAAGAACGTCGCCGCCTCGGGCCGGTTCCACTACGCAGTGATCAACGGGGGCGGCGCCCCCAACGTCACCCCGGACATGTGCTCGATCTGGTACTTCATCCGCGAGGGCAGCCCGGCCCGGGTCAAAGTGCTCTACGACAAGATCGTCGAGTGCGCAAACGCGGCCGCTCAGGCCAGCCAGACCAAACTCGTGCATAAATTCCACTCCGCCACCTGGAACACGCTCGGCAACAAAGCCGGCGCCGAACTGCTCAACGACAACATGCAGCAGCTAGGCGCACCGGTGTTCAGCGCGGCCGACCAGGAGCTGGCGAAGGCGTTGCAGCGGTCGGTCGGGAGGCCGGACCGGACTGCCGATCGGCCTCATCCCGCTCACTCCGCCGCCGGCGGCATTCGGCGGTGGGATCTCGACCGACACGGCCGACGTCAGCTGGCGCACGCCGGTGATGACGGCGCTGGTGACGACGTTCCCGGCCGGGCTGCCGAACCACAACTGGACGGTCACGGCGACGGCCGGCAGCTCCATCGGGCATCAGGGCATGCTGTCCGCGGCCCGCTACCTTGCCGCTACGGCGATCGACCTGGTTCAGCAGCCAGACCTCCTTGGTGCGCTCCAACAAGAGTTCAAGGAGCGTACGGCGGGCGTCGAGTGGGCGAGCTTGATCGCCGACGGGCAGCAGCCACCGGTGTACGAGCCGCCGGCAGACTTCCTGGCCGCGACCGGGATGCACTGGCCACCGCCCGGGATCCGCTGGCCGGTCCCCGAAGTGGTGGCGGCCGAACAACTCGGCACCACCGGCCCGAACCTCCCACCGGTCAGCTAGGTCTACGATCCGAGCATCCGCCGATGAGCTGAGCCGACCGGGCGTTGCTTCCAAGGGCCTCACGCTCGGTCGGATTGTGGTGGATCCCGAGGACGGACGACTGCCGTTTTCATCACGGCCGCCCAATGACGTTTCCTCAGGGGTCCGTGCGCCGGACAACGGAATTCGTGATCTCGGATGTTGCTGTAGGCAAGCTTCCGGTTCAGCCCGTTCAGCTGGTCGAGAGCGTAGGAGACTCCGAGTCTGTTCGGGGTCCCGCCGAGAGCTTCAGGCAGCGCTCGGCGCGAGACGCTCTGCCAACTGCTCGAAGTCGGTGGCCGTGAGATCAGGGGATGTGAACATGGCCGGGTACGGCGTCCGCCGCCGGTCCACGTACCAACCTTGGAGGCCGGCGCGCTTCGCGCCGTCGATGTCCCAGGGATGCACCGCCGCCAGTGCCATCCGCTCCATCGGCACCTTGCAGACATCAGCCGCGTATTCATAGGCAGCTCGATGCGGCTTCCAGCGTCCCGGCACTGTCACGTCGAGCCGGTGCTCCAGTAACGGCAGCAGTCCGGCATCGGTGAACATCTGTTGCGACATTGCCGCCGAACCGTTGGTCAACGTCACAATTCGTATACCCAACTCGTGAAAGCGCCGCAGCCCAGGGACGACATCCGGATGGAGGGCCAGTTGGGTGAAGCCCGAAAGCACGTCCCGGATTGCGTCCGCACTGGGCTCGATCCTCGCAGCGACCAGTTGACCAGCCAAGATCTCGGCACCAATCGCACCGAACTCGGCCGTCGCATCGACGGCAGCCAGCGCGAAGCCATCTCGGAGGACTGCCGCGAACCAGGTATCGAAACCATGCCCCGGCAATCCGGCGGCCTCGAACCGTTGCCGCATCGGTGTCAGATCGGACAGCGTCTCGTTGACGTCCAGCACCAGCACCTCAGGGCGGCTTGCAGCCATGAGCGATTCCCTCCTAAACTTGGACCACTCGTTCCAAGATAAGGGGTATGCGGTGCCCGATGTCAAACATTTCGAGCCCGACCAGGTGCTCGCTACGGCGGAACGGCTGTTCTGGCGGCAAGGTGTCGCATCGACCGGCATCCAGGACATCATCACAGCCACCGGGCTGAGCCGGTCCAGCCTCTACAACTCCTTCGGCGGCAAGGATGCGCTGTATGTCGATGTCCTGCGTCGATACCTCGACCGACGATCGAGGCCGATGTTCGCTTCGCTGGCCGCCGATGCGCGAGGGGTTCCCGCGATCAAGGACTTCTTCCACCGCCTCATCTCGGTGCGTTGCACGGGCGAGTTCGCCGGCTGGGGATGTCTGGTGTCCAACGCTCACCTCGAACAACCATCCAGCGCAGCGAAAGCGGTACTGGACGCCCATCAGACCAGCCTCAAGGAAGCCCTGCAGTCAGCATTGGAGGCCGCTGACACCTGCCGGCAACTGCAGTCAGGTCTAGATCTGACCGCGACAGCCGAACACTTCGCTTTGCTCGCTTACGCCATCAACCTCCGGTCCCGCGCCGGCGCACCGCCAGAGCATCTCCGGACCGCCACCGACGCAGCGCTGACTCCCCTGCTCGCCTGAACTCACATCTCGTAGAGTCGAGTGAAAGTGACCGTCGCATACCGACCCTTCGGTCACAACGTCCGGGATCGCAACCCTCAGTCTTACATCTACCCGGACGATCCCGGCGCGCGGATCCTGGTCTTCAGTCACCAGACCAACACGTTCCGGACAGGGCCCGTGGACCAATGGCTGGTCAGCGCCGAGAGGTCCGGGACCCTGCACTGGCAGACGGTCCTGACGAAGGGCCGGCTGACCAGCGTCAATGCATCTACACCCCCGACCGCGTTCTTCTCCGCGAGGTCGCAGACAACCAAGGTCCTGCCTTCCGCATCGCCGCGTTGTCTGGCCAGGAGTTTGCCGCGCACCTGAAGCAGGCGTTCCGTAGGAGGTGGACTCTTCGGTTTCCGGCAGGCGAATCGCGACCACGTCAGCCCAACTGGACGTCCGTTGCCTCCGATCACCGTCCGCTGTGCCGTGATCAATTGTGCTCGTTGGCAACATGTTCCTCGGAGAACGGAACGTACCTCGCACATCAAGAAGAGGTGACACAAGTTAGCGTGTCACCTCTTGATGAATCAGCTGTTTCAGTGTCCGAGGGGGGACACGCACCTTAACCACACGCCTAGGCCTAGCCGCAGGAGCCTGACTGGCCGTACATCGTCGACTGAGGCGCAACGGAGACATGTTGACCGGTGGGCAGCTAGCGCACCATGCTGATCAGTTGCGCTGGTGCGCCAGATCGCGTCCGCTCTCGCCTTCATGCTACATCTCTCGGCCGTCTCCTTCCGCCTGCCGACATTCGAAGATGCGCTTACCAACGACGAGATGGAGGAGTTCTTTGGGCGGCAGCCTTGCCTCGGAAGGACACCCCAGAATTGAACCGAACGTCTTCTTGGTGAGTGTCGCCACCGGTCGGCACCAGTTCGCCGACACCTTGGCCTTCGTCGCCGAGCACTACGACTACCAGCCGCAGGCCTTCACCAATGGCGACGTTGACAACGCCGCAGGTCACAACGAGGGCTCCTGCAAGACTCTCATCCTCGCCCGCCTGTAAGGCTTCACTAATCAGCACGCGTTGCTGGCCTTCGCGGGCACCATCGCGCTGTGCTGACGAATTCCGGCGGCAACGACGACACCAACATCCGCAACATGATCAACCACGGTCTCGATGGCGTGATCTTCGCCGACCAACCGCTGCGCCGAACGTGTCAAGACTGACCGAGGAGCTCGTGGCACGCGGTCTGGATGTCGGCCGACGAGGGCCGCAAGTCTGTCGTAGCAGCAGCGCGGTACCGCGCTCGCAGTGACAGTCCGCCTGATTCCGATCGCCCAACCACGCCAGCCAACTGACGCTGGTGGAGTGCGACCTCTCGAAATCGAGTTGGTCGGTGACACCTAGCGCGAGACGATGGCCGGGTGCTGCGTATCTACCTCGACCAAAACAAGTGGATCGACCTAGCACGTGCTGCGACCGGTAAGCCGGCCACGGCAGGTGTCCACGACGCGCTTGAGATGTGCCGCGCAGCGGTTCAGTCGGGGGCTGCGTCGTTCCCACTGGACATGTACCGGTACTGGGAGACCAGCAAGCGAGGCAACGACAGGTCGCGCGACGATGTTGTTGACCTGATGTGGGAGCTGTCGCAGCAGCACACCATGGCGACGCCGGTGGCGCTGCTCGACCGTGAGATCGACCTCGCTTTGCACCGACGCTACGGGCGCCCAGAACTACCGCGGTCTCGCCAAGTGTTCGGCGTCGGAATCCAGCACATTGTTCAGGGTCGGTTGGAGTTGCCCGACATCTATCTGAGCGCGATGTTCAGCGACGGGGATATTCCTGCGGGCGTCCGAGCGCAACTTGACCAATTAGTGGGAGAGATCGTTGAGGAGCAACTCTTACGCATCGGACCACGCACTCTCAGCCGGCTCGGCTACGGCCACAGTTCGTCCGACCACGCCGAACGATTCGTCGCCTTCGAGAACACCGTCGCTGCTGCCATCTCCCAGCAGAGACTCGCCGGGTATGCCATCGACGTGGCCGTCCGCGCGACGGATCTCGGCGACATCCGACCAGCCTTGGTCGACGCGCTCGACCGCATCGACATGAGCTACCGGCAGTTCCTGGAGCACATCACCGTCGGCGAGGTGATGTCGTTCATGGACGATCTACCCACCCGCTACGTCACGAACGTCATGCGCAGTGCGAAGCACCGCGGTAAGGAGCAGAAGTGGGAGCCCAACGACTTCGCCGATATCTTGGCACTACCTGTCGCGGCGGTGTACTGCGACGTCATCGTGACCGAGAAGCAATGGGTGCACCACCTGCGCAACCGAAAGGTCGATCAGCGCTACACCACGCGCCTACTCTCCAATGTCTCCGACCTCGTCAGCGTACTGGTCAACGCCCCGAGCCCAACTTCGTGAGAACACCGGAGAGGTGCGAACTCAACGCGCGAGTCCAATCGTGCATTGAGCGGAGCAGCTGCTAGCAATGCCAAGCGGAGACGGCTAGGCGCATGGACAGCCGATATGCCGCCAGGCTGCTAGACCGATCATCCGACTGCCGAGCAAGGCGGCGGAGGACGTACAACGCCACCGCGCCACCGTGACCAAGACGACTGCTCCCTGTTCCTTGTAGGCCGAGCGGGCTCATCGGATGAACGGACCTGGTTGGCGGGGAGCGCCCCTCGCACGTCACCCGCGCTTCGCATCTGACCAGAGACCGGGAATCCGGGCCCCACGATCCTGCTGCTCCAACCCGCCAAGGTCCGCGGATACGGAGTCGAACCATACCCGCCCTCCTGAGTGTTTGTGTGTGCCCTACCCGCGCTTTCGAGTGCGTATGCCTCGACCTACCTGACGGCGGCAACGATGCTCGCGGCCTGTTGACACCGTTCATCAACGCCTGCATCCCGGCTCGGCAGAGCTGAGTTCAGCGGCGATCGCGGCGCTGGCCTGACATTCTCGCGCTTCCACTTAGGGTAAGCAGCATGGCCATCTCGGACTTCACCTTCCCCGACCACATCGACCAGAAGATCGCTACGGCAGCCGGCGACGCCGCATTCGGTCGAAACGTGCTGGCCACCCTTGTCGATGGATTGCAGGATGCTAGCCGGCGGCCAAGGACCGACCGCCAATGGGGACCTGGCGTGCTCGGCTGCTCGATGTGGATGGACGATCCGGAGTTGATCGACGTCCTCAGCCACATGGCAAACGTCTGCGTCGTGATCACCAAGCAACTCCAGAACAAGTACACAAAGCCGACGCTGAAGTCTTTGACAGATCTTGCCGCAACCAAGGGGATCCTCCAGGCTGCCTATCCTGAATTGGCCGAGCTTGCACCGAGGCAGAACGGCCAGCCGTTGATCGTCGGTCCGTCCGGACCCTCGTGGGTCGACACCAGTGAGATCGGTGCCGTTCGCGAAGTCGGGTTCCGCAAGGTTGGCAACCAACTCGTTCCGATCGTCCACGCCAAGATCATGTTGCTGGGCCGTATGGCCTGGACAGACGAGCACCCGTCGGGCGACGTCGGCGACTACCACTATTTTGTGCCCGAGAAGCTGTGGATCGGATCCGCTAACTTCACCAAGAGCTCTCGCACAAGTCTGGAGATGGGCTTGTGGACCACGGACAAGGACCTGATCGCAGGCGCTCGCGACTGGCTCCTGACGCTCGTGGGACTATCAGAGCCGCTCGGTTCGGGTCCTGACGTACTCGATCCTGAACTGCTCTCCGTCGAGTACGACGAAGCCGCCATTGCCGAGTATTTACGAGACCAATCATGAGTTGAGGGAACCTCGAAACCCACTGCGGGACCTCCGCCCTCAGCAACCCCGGGCAGGTCGGACCATTTCTTCGATCGAGGCAGCTGCGTCGCTCGGAGCTGCGGTTCGCCGTCGGGAGCGCCAACTGGACACTGCCCATCGCAGTGATCCGCGGCGATGCACACCCGGGAAACCTAATGACGTCGCACGACGGCGGGGTCGTGCTGCCCGAACTCGACTAGTCAGCACCGGCCCAACCGAGTGGGTCTCGTCGCGTCACCACGTAGCAGGTGTGCTTCGCGATCTCCGGGCTCAGTACGACGACTTCGCCGCGCAGTCAGCGGCAACATCCAGAGGCCTTGGCGTAGTGTCTCGCCGTGCATGACAACGATCGATCGCAGCGGAGCACCTCCCGTAGAACCGATTGGTGGCCTCCCCCGATCAAGCCGATGCCGATGCGCTCACCGAAGTATCTCCTCGGCGTTGCGCTAATTCCCCTACTTTTCACCACGGTGGGCGCCATTAGTTCGTTCTTGACGTGGTCGCGAAGCGACTGGGGATCGGTGTGGGGCGCGGTGGGGCAATGGATGGGCGCGATAGGAACGCTCGCCGCCGTCATAGTGGCGCTCTGGATCGCTCGCACAGAAGCGCGAGCCGCCGTCAGGGAAGCGCGCGAGCGGGGCATCCGAGAACTCGAAGCAGAGAAACGAGTTGCGGTCGAAAGAGCCAGTCTGGTCATCGCAGAGGTGACCCAGGTACCCCTGTCGATTCGCCAGCCCAGCGATCCACAGTGGGTAGTCCAGATCGTCAACTATGGGCCGACGCCTGTCGTGTTGCCCCGACTCGAAGGGTTCGCGCCGGTCTGGATGACCAGACTCGCCTACTGGAAGTTCGAGAATCCAACGGACCCAAACTGGGAGATCGATCACGACCCGCCAGCAGCACTCGGTACCGGAGAACGGATTACGCTGCCGGTGTCGATCAGCTACAAGCCCGCTCTAACCAAAGGATTGGGCTAGGTCAGACCGATCCCTGTGATCGCCTACACCGACAACTCAGGCCGCCGCTGGCGGCGGGCCGGCGTCAACCCACCGCGACTAGCGAGCGGTAAGTGGTTTCCACCTGGACCAGCCTGGTATCAGGTACCGATCGGATGATGTGTACACGCACGTCGAGCGCCGACATAAATGTCGGCAGGAGGGTAGGTTGCGTCAGTCTTGGGATCGAGGCTAGCCCGATTAGTTCACTCGGAACACCGGTCCGCTGAGCATCGCCCGTGCGGTCGAATAGCAGCATCGCTAGTTGATCGCCTCACGGTCGGTCCCCTCGCTTGCGTCGGGCGTGAAGCCGGCCATTTGGCAAGGTCCCGTTTGGGCCGCGAAGCCGCTGGCGCAGGCGACCCTGGAGCGTAGAGAGGGCAGCTCGGAGAAAGCGGTCGCGTGCTGGAGGAGGTCCGGTACTGGCCCGGACCAGCGGTGCGGCGGTGCATCTGGTGCGCGCCGACGAAGCGGAAAGCGAATACGACCAGGTCGTCGATCTCGATGACGACCGATACGCCCGTGCCTGATCGATCGCCGCCTGGCTCAAGTGCGGTCGACGGGCATCGATGCACCGACGATGTCGCCGACGTGCTGGACGAGGACGTTTCGCAGCTGACCCTCACCAGAGCTCGTGAGCTCGGCGCCAACCTCGTCGTGGTAGGCACGCCCCAGCCCGAACGGCTCGTGAACCTAGTATTCGTATTTCGCGCTCTACGATGTGACCTGTGCTCGATCCACCATCGATTGGCAGGAGGAAGCACGTGTTCAGGTTGACCGCGCAGCGGTACTCGCACACGACCAGCTGCAATTAGTCGATCTGGTAGGCCCCGTGGCTCGCGCGTTGGTGAACGTCCGGCAACCGTGGCCGCGGTCAAGAAGGTCGGCCTCTCTGCGTCGTCGCGGGGTTGCGCTCTTGATGGCAGCGAATCGGTACCCAGATCAATGATGAAGATCTGACCGCTGTCCGGAGCAGGCGCGTTGCCCCCGCATGCTCGCCGAGAGAGAAACTGCCTCGTCGTATTACACGTCGGCGGGCCGGAGCACCACGGGGATCACCGCGAGCAAGACCCTCCTGCCTTCATCGTCAGCTGTGACGATGTAATCCACGCGGCTGCTCGGGTTGGACGCATCTTTGGTCAGGACGTAGCGTGGGTGCGCCTCGACGGCGGAGTGGAGTTTCTCGATCGTCGTCGCAGGGTTCTTCGTCCTGATGAACATGATGAGGGCGGCCTTGGAGTCGCGCCAGACTAGGTAGCCGAGGAGTTGATCGAGAGCATCGGCCACGACCTTGGGGCCGTCCCAGATCTTGCACTCGGCGATGAAGACGTTGCGATCGTGGTTGCGGATCAGGATGTCGGTTTTGCCGCTCCCGTTGAAGAGTTCGCCGCCTGCTGCGCCCTCCCAATAGGAGTTCAGGTTTCCGAGCAACAGGTCACGCAGTTCCTCCTCCCCAAGCTTGGCCCCAGTTCCGGGCGTCCGCTCGAGGGAGTTCGCCCATGCACGGACAGTCTGGAGCACATCTTGATAGATGGCCTCATCTAGTACAGGTTCAGGCACGAAGGCGGCTTGGGCGTTTCGGACCTGGAGAGTCACCTGCTTCCGCCGCGCCGGAACAGGCGGTCGAGGCATCGTCGACGCACGTACGGGGATCCCGAGTGATTCCTCCACGGCACGGTCGTTAAGGATGCGTTCCTTACGGGCCAGGTAGGCGTTACGAATGGTCTGTTCGGCCGTAGCTCGGAACGAGTCGAGATCGGCGTTCGCCCAGCCGACTCGCTGCTCGATATCCTGCCTCACTCGGTCGACTCGACTTTGGATCGTGGCGGCATCGAGCGTCCGCTCGATAACCTCGACCTCCACGTTGCCCTTCGAAACCTTGCCATACGTGCCTGCGATGCTGAAGTGGGAAGCCTGATAGTCGAGCATCTCCGTTGTGCCTGAGATTGGGAACCTGATGACCACCCGGCTCGCCGGCACGTCGTAGACCCGATCACGCTCGAACTGGTCGTTGAACTGAGTGGTGACCTCCGTCACCGGAGTCCGCGTCGCATCGCCCCAATCGACCGAGATCTCGGCGGGCATGTGTTTTCCGAGCAGCGCGGCCACCAGCACATCCGTGTTTTCGCTGAGGATCACGTCAGGTTCGATTCTGGCGAGCTCGTCAAGCGCGCGTTTGAGACGACCACGCAGATAGTCGTCCAGCCGTCGGCCAGTGCCCCACACCTAGAACTCCCGGAGATTGTCGAACCCATGTTCGGCGGCCGACTATACCTCTGAATACTGGCGGATATCACGAGACAGACCGTCACAACACGGAAGTGCCAGCGGGAGGTTCCCCGATCCGAGGCATCCGACTTGAGGCTCACCACTCACCTTCTACTGCCTCATCAGCGTTTGCCCTGGGTTTGTGCGCGGTCTCTCAATCATCGCCTGAACTGTTCGCGATTGGACCCCGCCCTAACCGACCACGACACTCTGCAGCATCAGCCGCCCTTCCGTGAGGCGGCGATCATCAAGGCCTGGGACCTGCGCCCCCATGACCTCGCCGCCATCCTCGAGACAATTGCCGAGGCCGATGAGGTCACCAACTGGCATTGCCGCGCCTGCAACGCCGACAACGTCGCGCGGACAGATCGGTGCGCCACCGAAGGTTGCTACAAGCCGGCGCCACGGCCTGCCGGTCAAGCCGCAAACCTCCACAGCGCCCTCGCGGACCAGAGAAGCTGATCGGCGGCCCGCGACCACCGATCTCTTGGACATCGGCGATGATGATGCGATCGTCCTCGAGAAGAACGTTCGTGTCGTCACGACGCGCGAGACCAGCGCTGGGCGGCGGCGGTTGGACTCGCGGGTCAGCGCTTCTTGCGTTTCTTGCGCTTCTTCGGCTTTCGCGCGTCCTGACCTGTCTTCGGCAGTCGGTCTCTGATGCCGCGTGCCTCGGCCCGGCGTCGGGTCCAGATCACCAGGTCAGAACGCACCGTAGAGGTCTGAGGGTGGTCCGGACCGAGGATCCGTACATAGTCGGCCAGCACCTGTTCGAGGGCGGCCGCCGCGGCCGCCGCGCTTGCTGGGTACCCAGCCACTCCTCGCCAGTTGGCGAGGTTGGCGCGCGTCACCAGGGTGTCGGGGTGGTCCGGCCCGAGTACCCTCAGACGGTCGTCCAGCAATTGCTCGAAGTCAGCGGCCGCGAGCGCAGGCTTTCCGGCCATCCCCCGCCAGTAGGCCCAGTTGTTGCGAACAGTCAAAGTGCTCGGGTGGTCGGGTCCGAGCACTGCCGCCAGGCGCGCGGGTATCAGCTCCAACGCTGTGGCCGCTCCGGACGGATCCCCAGCCTCCCCCTGCCACCGAGCGGCGTTGGCGTAGGTGATCAGAGTCTCCGGATCCTCTGGTCCAAGCACTCGGGTCCGAGCAACCCCCAACTGTTTGAAGGCAGCGGCAGCGTACGCCGGATCTCCCGCCATCCCGCGCCAATAGGCGAGGTTGTGGCGGGCGATGAGCGTGTGCTCGTCATCGGCCCCCAGAGTCGACTCCAGACGGCCCGGCAGTTGCTCGAATTCGGCTGCAGCACGAGCGTACTCACCGGACTCACCGCGCCAGCGGGCCACATTGCAGCTGGCTACCAGAGTTTCGGGGTGATCCGGACCGAGCAGGCGCAATCTGTCCTTCAAGAGCTCCTCGTAAGCTCGAGTGGCCCCAACCGGATCTCCACCTGTGCCACGCCAGTTGGCCAGACAGTGGCGCAGCTCGAAACAGTGCCCGTGATCGGCTCCGAAGCGCCGTTCGGCCTCCTGGTAGAGCTGATCGGCGGCGGCGAGTGCGGCAGTGAGTAGTCCGGCATCGCCGAGGCTGACTGCCGCGCGGAAGAACACTCTCGGCACACCGCCCGCGCTGGTCCACAGATCCTCCGCCTCGGATCGGGTGGAGAGGACCGCAGCATTACCGCGCAGCAACGTGACGATTGCTCTGCCCTGTTCCATCACGGGCCAGATTCCCATGACCGCGTCGCCGGCGGCGCGAGCAGCGGCGCGCGAGATCGGCACTTCGAGCGCGTCACGGACGGCTCGCTGCACCAGGGCGTGGACGCGGACCACGGAGTCCGTGACGGTGACCAGGCTGAACCGGCGCAGGTTGGCAAGCCCTTGCTGAACGTCGTCCTCAAGATTGTTGGTCGATGTAGAGGCGCGCGCCGCGAGAAAGCCGATGGCATGTCGGCTGGTGAGCACCTCGGTAGGGATACCGTTCGGGTCCAGCATGCTGATCAGCTCGAGGATTGGTCCTGCCAGGCCTACGGGAGGAAGCTGGTTGGCCTGCTCGATCGACATCGACCACGTCGTCGCAACCGTTGCTGCCGGCCCCTTGAAGATGTTGTCGGTATGGGGAAAGAGCTCGCCGAGCCGCCGCTTCCGATCGGCGAACCGCTCTCGGTAGCCCGAGCAGGTGAGGGGCGAGTCTTCCATGTACGCCGCGCTATGTGGGAGGGCTAGTGGCAAGCCTGCCAGGTCGGCCGCGACCCCGGCGGCATCGTCGGCCAGCTCGGCGGGTAACCGTTGAGTCAGGTAGGCGCTCGCCTCCGCAATGGTGAAACTCTCGATGTCGATCGGCTCGAGGCCGGCGCGCAGCGACGCGTCGCTCCGGCGGGTTGTCAGTACGGTGTGACCGTGGGGCCGGTGATCTGGCGGCCAAAGGTCCCGCATGTCGTCGGCTGCCTGAAGGTCGTCGAGAATGATCACCCACCGTCGATCGGTGGTGGAGAGCCAACCGAGGAAGCGTGCGACAGCCGCCTCGGGCTCGCCGGCCACTCCAAGGCCAACGCTCCCGGCGGTCTGCGCATATTTGTCGATGATCTCGGCGCGGGTCGAAGCCGGCACCCAAACGAGCAGATCCACTTCCTTGCCGTTCAGCAGATGCCGAGCGTACGCCGCAGCCAGCTGAGTTTTGCCGACTCCGCCAAGCCCACACAACAGGCTGGCGGGCCGCCCGGCGACAGAACCACGCCTCGACGGCCCCGCCCTAAGCAGCTTCTCCCACGCAAGCGTCCGGTATTGAAAGTAGTCCGCACCCGGCGGGATGGAGCCGATCACAACTGGCCACGGAGGCTCGGTCACGCCACCGCCGAGAGTGATACGGACGTCTCTTGCCTCGACGTCATCGAAGCTCACCAGAGGGCTGCCCAAGTATGCTGCGGCAGGGCCGGGCTGACCTACCGCCGTCAAGGGTGGTTTCCTCGCCCCACCCCGGCGTTGAGGTCCGTCAGCTCGATCCCGCTGGGGAAACGGCTGCGCTCGACGATCACAGCGCTGCCCCCCGACTGGACGTGCTGCACGCGGAGGAACTCCGCCTCGACCTGGTTCAGGTCCACCCCGACAGCGGGCCCCGCCTCGGCGGCGTCGACCCCGATGACCTCAACGAGCCGACGCGCAGCCGCCATCAACTCGTTGTCACCGGCGGCGCCGAGATCAGTGAGGGTCTCCCACAGAGCCGCGCGCTGTGTCGCCGAGTCGGGTCGACGCTCAAGTGCTGACAGATCGATCCCGCGTTCGTCCAAGAGTCGTTTGACGGCCGCGTACGCGTCGCTCACGACCGTCGGTGCAGCGCCATTCGCTTCGGCAACCGCGCCGAGCGCCACTGCCGTCACCACCACGTTCACCGGAACCACGGCACCCCCTTGGCCCTTCGACCGATCCGCCCCCAGGGGGAACGACTCACCGTAGCGGAGAAGCCTCTGTGACGCCACGGCTCCGCCGAACCTGGTTCCCGCCACGCGCTCCTGAGCACCTCGCGGTTGCTTGCCCCTGATCACTCAACCGCCCAACGGTGCGGCATCTGGTGCCAAAGGCGCTCGACCGTCGGATGTGCCCGGAGGCGCAGGGATGGCCACCAGAGCGAGGGAGCTGAGGCGGTCGCCGACTGCCGCGAGAATGGCTGGGCCGTTCGGGGTGTCGCTGTGGACGCAGACGGTGTTGACGTCGGCGAAGCTGGGGTCGGCGACCATGGCGGTGACGCGGTCGGCGGCGTCGGCCGAGGTATGGACCCCGAGGTCGCGTTCCAGCGCCTTGATCTGCTGCGACAACGGCGGGCGGGAGCGGGGCGCCGCAGCGAGCGCCAGCGAGCGGAGGGCCCCGCGTGGGTGAACACCCACACGCACCCGACAGCACTCCCCCGCGACCACCTGTTCTCGAGTCGAGCTATTCGAGGGCCCAACCGAACATGGTGACGGTCGTGTCCTGGTACGGGCGGTCGGCGAAGTACTCACCGACGACCGGCAGGCTGCCAGCGGCAGCGGCTTTGGCAAGTGCCGAGTTGGGGAGGGTTAGATCGCGAGGGCCGGGTGTGTGCCGTCGCGGTCCATCGTCTCTATCTGACCGTTCCGGTCTTCCTCCTCCTCGTGGGCTGGTCGATCGCCATCGAGCTGAACCGCCACTCGCTGTCCGAGCTCGTCACCTCGACGCCGCCGGCAAGCTCGGCCTGATCCCAGAGCTCGGCACCCGCCGTACGGCGACACCCACCAGTCCCCTCGCGGCTCCCGAGGTCGCCTGAGCCAACCCCGCAGCGGCGCTCCGTCGGGATCGCTGCTACGGGGTTGGCTGGACAGCACGCACTACGGTGGTGACGTCACCGCGAGACCGAGCGAGAACGAGGACCGCCAACCATGCGTCTGGGCGACGTCGAGATCCCCGAGCAAGTCCTGACGGCGTACGAGGAAGGCACCCTGGTCCTGTTCACCGGCGCCGGGATCTCGATGGCGCCGCCTTCCGGACTCCCTGGGTTCGCAGCTCTGACAGCCGAGATCGTCGGCAAGGTCGGTTCCGATCTGGACCCGTACTCCGACGACTGGAAGGACCGCCTCGACGTCCTCCTCGGCCAGCTCGACGAGGATCCGGCCACAGCCGTCCACGAGCTGACCAAAGCAATCGTGACGCGTGCGGACTCGGTCCCGAACAACGTCCACAAGAGCCTGATGCGGATCGCCGCGAAGTCTGTCCCACGGATCGTGACCACCAACTACGACCTGCACCTCGAGACAGCCGGCGGCGACCTCCAACTCCCTATCCAGACCTTCCGCGCCCCGGCGCTGCCCCTCGGCGACGACTTCTCAGGGATGGTCTACCTGCACGGCGCAGCCGACCAGGAGGCCGGGAAACTGATCGTCACCGACCGCGACTTCGGCCACGCGTACCTGCGTGAGGCATGGGCGGCCAGGTTCCTGGAGCGAATGTTCGGGAAGTACACGGTCCTGTTCGTCGGCTACAGCCACGGTGATGTCGTCATGAAATACCTTGGACTCGCACTCGGCCAAGACTCCTCTCGGTACGTTCTCACCGCAGACGAGAACGATCCCAACTGGCGCCGGCTCGACGTCACGCCGATCCCCTACTCGCCGGACAACAATCACCAAGCACTGGCCGACTGCCTGGCGGACTGGGCCGATCTCGGCGAGATGGGGCTGATCCAACATCGGCAGAGAATCCGTCAGTTGGTCGCCGGTCAAGCCGAGGCGACCCCAGCCGAACTGTCCTACCTGGAAGACTCGCTTCGAAGGCCCGAACGAGCACGATTCTTCACCCAAGCGGCCGAACATCCCACTTGGCTGGAGTGGGCGACCGAGCAGAACTCCTTCCAGTCCGTGTTCAGCCGGGAGGCCCCGCGAGACGAGGTCGAGCAGAAGCTCCGCCACCTACTGGCAACCTGGTTCGTCGACCGATTCGTCCTGGATCCTAACGCCCAGGACGAAGCTTGGGCAGCGCTGACCAAACTCGGCGGACGGCTGAGCCTCCACCTCTGGACGGCACTCGCCTCCGGACTGCACCCCGCTCCCACGCCGCGGCCGCCTCACCACCGGCGCTGGCTGTACCTCCTCCTCGACCAGAATCAGGCCGGCTCGGACCAGGAACTCCTGAGCTATGCACTGATGGACAGCGACTGGTCGACGGATCGAACCGAGATCATCGAACTCTTCACCCATCTCACCGCGCCGAGAACGACGGTGGCTCAAGGCTACGGGTACCTGCCCCATAGGTTCCAGATCAGCCCGTACGGGGATCAGCACTGGCTCATGGAAGCCTGGACCACTCAGATCCACCCCAACCTAGACGTGCCTGCGGCGGCCGAGATCCTCGGAATCGTCGAGCGGAACCTCGTCCTGCACTATCGGCGATTTCACACGATGGTTGACCCGACGAACGACCCGTACACCCTCCACCGATCGGCCATCCAGCCGGACGCCCAGGACCAGTTCCCGGAGGCGATCGATACCCTCGTCGACGTCCTCAGGGACTGCTCCGTCTTCCTGGCAGACGCCGGGTCACCGGCAGTCGAACAGATCGCGGAGCGCTGGTTCGCCAGCGAGTACGCGCTGCTCCGCCGCCTCGCGGTTCATCTGACCCGTGTGCGCGACGACCTCACCGCGGACGACAAGTTGCGTCGCGCTCTCGACCAGAAAGTGATCGCCGACCGACCGGCCCGGCAGGAGTTCTTCTGTCTCATCGCCGATACCGCGCAGGACGCTTCCGGCGAGGTTGTCGACCGCATGGTCGCAGAATCAGCCGCCGCCGGCGAAGCAGAGGGTGCCTCGGCGTATGCGGCCTTCACCCTCCTAGAATGGCTACGGACGAACGGCGTGAGCACCGAAGCACTGGTCGCCGCTCTCAACGGGATCCGGAGCGCGCACCCAGAGTTCGAGGTCTCCGAACATCCGCAGTTCCGCGGCTGGCACGAGTTCGACGTATTCCAGTCACTTCCACCACTCGACACCGCGACCTTCCACGATCGGGTCACCGCCGATCCTGCCGAAGCGTTCGCGTTCCTGCTCCAATTCCGGGAAGTCGAACTTCCCACCCGTGGGCGATCCAGCTGGGGAGATGCTGTCAGGCTGGTCGCGGATCTCGTTCGTACCAACCCGAAAGACGCCTTCGTGCTCTGGGAGCCGGTGTCCGAGGAACGTGAGCTTCAAGACGCTGTGATCATGGCCTTGGCGTATGCAACCGACTCTGACGTTCAGTCTCGAGCGCTGCGGCTGATGTTGGGGCTCGAGCTGGATCGACACCGATCCGCCGTGGGGAACTTCCTGTCCACCGTCGTCCGCGAGAACATTGCCGGCTGGCACACGGCGCCCGAGAACGACGCCTTCGTCGCGGCGGTCTGGGCTGCGGCGGCTACGACATCCGGAAAATGGGAGAACTGGACCAGCAAGGTCGTCAACGACCCGGTCGGACATCTGGTCGACTACTGGTACCGCGGTTTCCGCACCGCGTGGACCGACGCCGCCGAAACCTGGAGTGGATTACGACCGGAAGACCAGGAACTTCTGTCGACGATCTTGGCGGACAGGACCAGCCGCGGCGATATCGCACTCACCGAGCTCGCCGGGCTGATCCACGTTCTCGACGCGGCCGACAGCGAATGGTGCCGTGAGCATCTTCTTCCTCTGCGCCACTGGAGCGATCCCTCCACAGCGCGACCCTTCTGGAGTGGAGTGCTCACCTTCGCGCGCTGGAACCAGGGCCTGGTCGCTGCCGGTCTCGACAAGGGACTGCTCGAAACCGCCGGGCACCTCGACGAGCTTGACGACGATCTGCACAAGCGATGGGCCGGCTTCGCGGCCGCCGTGGCTCTCCAGACCGATCAGCCGGAGACTCTGTCGTGGATCCGCAACCTGATCGCTGCGGCTACCCCCAAAAGCCGCGTGGATTGGGCAGAGGCCGTGAGGGACCTACTGAAGGAGCTCCCACCCGAGGCGACGTCGGCGACCTGGACACACTGGATGCACGCCTACTGGCGGTCCCGCGCCAACGACGATCCGAAGGTCTTGACGCCGGACGAAGGAGCCACGATGGCCGAGTGGATTCCGTTGCTTCCATCCGAATACCTGGAGCCGGCGATCATTCTCGCGACGGCCAGGCCTGCAGGATTCAACCGGCACAGTCACCTTGTCTCAGACTTCTCCGCCGAGTCGTTGGCGGCGAACGCTCCCGCGATCGGCCGGCTGCTCACCCACCTCATGACCCACACTCAGCTCCCCTTCTACGGGCAGCAGTACCTCAAGCCCATACTCGAGGTCCTGGTCGCTCAGTCCGGAGACTGGACCGCCCTGCGCAATGAAGCCCTTCGGCTGGGGATTGAACTGACCGACTGAGCACCAGGATTGGCCGACACCGCGCGCCCGAAGGCACGCGGTGGCTTTCAGTGACACTTTGTCGCTCCTGGGGCTCGACGTAGTGGCCGAGGGTGAGCGAGACTCTGCTTCTGGACTTGGTCCAGTGGGGATCTAATTCGGACTCAGGGGGCAGGTATGGAACCAGTGTCACTGGTGGTGGCCGCAGTGGTCGCGGGGGCGATGAGCGGACTCACGGACACCGCGACACAGGTGGTGAAGGACGCGTACGCGGGGCTGAAACGACTGCTCAGCAGGCACGACGTGGATGTCGCGGCGCTCGAACGCCGACCCGAGTCAGAGGTGCAGAAGGCGGCCCTCGAAGAGAACCTGACCGACGCGCTGGCCGGCGCTGATCCGGACGCCGAGCAGCAGGTACTCGACGCCGCACAGACACTGATCAGCGCGCTGCGAGAAGCTCCCGGTACGGCTTCAGAGGTCGTCGGTGTCGATCTGGCCAGAATCGAGACCGAGTTCATCCGCGTCCAGGAGATCCGCTCCACTGGCACCGGCTTCCGCGGTCACGACATTAAGGCCACTGGCGGAATCGACCTCGGCGTGGTCGAGGCCGGAACCGACAAGCCCACGGGCCCTTAAGCGCGGCAGTTCAGCCCGGCACTGCCGCCGGACCCCAGGGCACACCCGGGACATATCTCAGCCACGTCGACGCCGGCGGAAGCATCAGCATCACGAGCCACCACTACGGTGGCCGCCCACAACAGTCGACCACACCGCAGTGGCCACGCTGGATCGGCACCGTGCTGGAAAGGCCGGACCAGTTCCAGGCCCGCGCAGACCAGCATGAGGCAATCGAAGCGGCCGCTGCGGCCGGCCGGGCTGCGGTGCTGTCCGGACCTCCTGGCACCGGAAAGAGCCACCTGGCCGCCTCCCACGCCCGCGAACTGATGGAGTCCGGTGATCTCGACCTGGTCGTGTGGACATCCGCAGACGACCGGGGAGGCATCGTGAGCCAGTACGCGCTGGCAGCTCAGCACGCCGGTCTCGGTATCACCAGCGATCCGCAGGCGGCTGCGACGCAGTTTCTCGGATGGCTCACAACTACCGAGATCCGTTGGATGATCGTGCTGGACAACGTCGAGTCGGTGGTCGCGCTCGCCGATCTGTGGCCGGTGGCGCGGCCAGGAGTCGGCCGCGTTGTCGCGACGACCGTGCGGCAAGACGGATCGCTGTTCAACGGCCGCGACAAGGTCACCTTCGAGGTCTTCACCCCAGCCCAGGCCCGCGACTACTTGCAGAAGCGCGTACCCGCCGACCTCGCCGACGACCCTGACGGCATCGCACAGGATCTCGAGTACCTGCCGCTGGCACTGAGCCACGCCTCGGCGTACCTCATCGACCAAGACATGCCATGCAGCCAGTACCGCCGGCTGTTCGCAGACAAGGCGCGAAGTCTGGACGAGCTGTTCCCTCGTTCGGACGAACTGTTCGACGGATCGATCCGGACGGTCGCCGCCACAATGGCCGTGGCGATCGAGCGCGCCGACGAGGCCGATCCCGTCGGCGCGGCGGGAACATTGCTGGAGCTGGCCAGCCTTCTCGATCCCAACGGCATTCCCCTGGGCGTCTTCACAACCCACGCGGCGCAGGAGTACTTCCGCCTCCACATGTCAAGCGTCGCGGACGAGCCGCTCGAAGAGCTCATCCGCCGCGGTTTGGGGAACCTCCACCGATTCAACGTCGCCACCCGCAGCGATGGCGTGTTGCAACTCCACGGACTGGTTCAGCGCACCGTCCAAACAACCCTGCTCACAGGTCAGGCCGCCGTCCACGCCGCCGTTGTCGGCGCGGCGGAAGCAGTCCTGCAGATCTGGCCAGACGTCGAGCGTGACCAGGTTGACTCTGCGCGGCTACGAGCGAACGCTTCGACACTCGCCAACGGCCCCTATGAATTCGAGCTGTGGAACAAAGATGACGGACCACACCTGCTCCTTTTCAGAAGTATCACGAGCCTCCGCCGGGCGGGCCTTGTTGCCGAGGCTCTAGGAGCTGCAACAGGACTGCACGCGACCGCCACGGATCGACTTGGATCCGATCACCTCAGTACATGCGTAGCAAGGGACCATCTCGCCAGGGTTGTCGGCGAAGCAGGCGACCCAGCGAAGGCCGTTGCGGCCTTCGAAGGACTACTCACCGACCGACTGCGTCTGCTAGGCGCCGATCATCCCGATACCCTGCTCACGCGAAGCCGGCTCGCATATTGGCGTGCTCGCACGGGCGACCTCACCGCCGCGATCGCCGCGTACGACGAACTCATGGCCGAGTTGCTGAACCGGCTCGATCCGGATCATGTTGCCATTCTGACCATTCGCTCCAATCTGGCGAGTTGGCAGAGTGAGCTTGGCGACCTGTCCAGTGCCACTTCAGCGTTCGAAGACTTGCTTGCCGACAGATTGCGCGTGCTCGGCCCAGACCATCCCGATTGTCTCGCGACTCGCGCCAACCTTGCGGCGAATCACGGAAATGCCGGAGACCCGGTCGGTGCGGCAGCCGCCTATCAGGAATTGCTGACTGACTACGACCGGGTACTCGGGCCGGACCATCCCAACACCCTGTTGACCCGCAACAACCTGGCGCATTGGCTCGGCGAGGCCGGGGACACGGACGGCGCCGCCGACACCTTTCAGAGCCTTCTTTCCGACTGCCTACGGATTCTCGGTCCGGACCACCCCGACACACTTCGCGCCCGAGCGAACCTCGCGGCGTGGGCGAGTGGCGCCAGCAATCCATCAGAGGCTGCAGAGCTCTACGAAAGCGTAGTCAGCGATCAGCTACGGATCCTGGGGCCCAATCATCCGGACACACTGTCTGCCAGAGGCAACATTGCTTTCTGGCGAGCCCGCGCAGGCGACGTAGCCAAGGCAAGTGCCGTGTACGAGACACTCCTCGTAGACCAAGAGCGGATCCTGGGCGCCGATCATCCAGACACTCTCACTACTCGGAACGGCATGGCATACCTCCGGGGCGCCAACGGCGACCCGGCAGGCGCAGTCGCCGCATATCACGATGTCGTGTCGGACTACCTGCGGATTCTGGGCCCCAACCATCCAGACACTCTCAAGATCCGGGCCAATTTCGCCTATTGGCGCTCAGAAGCCGGTAGCCCGGCCAACGCAATCGCTGAACTCGAAGGCCTCCTCACCGAGTTGGTCCGCAGAGTCGGCCCCGACCACCTTCAAGTCTTCACAACTCGTAGCAACCTCGCTCGCTGCAGAGGTAAGGCCGGCGACAGGACCGGTGCGATCAGCACGTACGACAGCCTCCTCACCGATCAGGTTCGAGTTCTCGGAGCCGATCACCCAGACACCCTCACCACACGGGGCAACCTCGCCCACTGGCGTGGTGAAGACGGAGACGTCGACGGCGCCGTTGCCGCGTTCGAGATTCTGCTCGCCGACCGCGTTCGTATCCTCAGCAACGATCACCCGGACACGGCCGCCACCCGCGACCAGCTCGACGTCTGGCGCGCAGCTCGGCCACGAACAACAAGACGACGGTGGCGACCATTCAAGGCAGGCTCCTGACCAACGACCTGTTGGCGCGTCAATGAGGCTTCTCCAAGAGCTCCTGGGCTTGCTGTACAAGGAGAGCACCGAGACTTTGTTGCAGCACTCGCGCCGAGTGCTTCCATGACCCGTCCCAGTACAGCTCGGACCTTCGGATGCTCGGGTTGATCGGCGGCGGCTGACTCGCAAAGTTCTTCCAACGCGGTCCGGGCAGCCCCGGGCGTCGACGGCGTGCGTTGCAGGGCGGGCATCGCCTCCGTGATCAAGCGGGCGAAGTCGAGCACTTGCTGGCGCTGTTCGTCGGAGATCGACACACTTGAACCGCCCCAGGGCTTTCGGCGATCAGGTTCGTGGGGTTGTTGTTGCCCATGACGGTGACCGCCACGGCGGCCGGCACGAGGTCCGCCGGACGGCCGACGAGCGAACTCGCCGATCGACCTGACTCCAGGAAGTCCGCTCCCCTGTCGCTGATCCTCGGGCCGAAGATGTTCCCGTTCGCGTTCGGCTGTCCAAGGATCAATCCTTTGCCATGAAGCCACGTGTCGGCATCTGTCACCTCGCGCTCAGAGAACGGGTCACCGTAGAAGGATTCGCCAGCGAGCCCTGGGCGACCGTGGTGCAGGCCGTACAGCAGGCGCAGACGCGCACCGCGCAGTCCGTACTTGCGAGCGACCACGTCGCCGCGGAGTAGATGGATCCGCTCGATGTAGCCGAGACCATTGGGGGTGAGGGCACACTCCCACCCTTCGTAGCCGAGGACACGCGTCAGGCTGATCCAGCCTCGTTCAGAAAACGTGGTCAACTCAGCAGCCAGTTCATGCTCGTGCGCTGCGCCTGGCTGGTCCCGGGCGTGAAGTCGTCCATGTCCTGAACCGTACCGTCTTTCGGGACAGCTCCCGTGGTGACGACTCTCAAGGTACGACGGTCAGCAGAGCTGCAGTCAGAGCGATCAGGGCCTCGGCTTCGGATCGGGTGTAGGTGTGGTCCTCGGTGCCGCCGTCGCCGTGCATCGCGCCGCTGGCTTGGTGGTGCAGGGCGGTTTGAATGACGGCCCAGCGCTGTTCTGCTGTGCGGTCGTTCCGGCCGCTGTTGTTGCTGGGCGGCTGAGACCACCCGCTGTTGAGTTTGATGGCCTCGAGCGCCTGGCGGATGCTGAGGATCGCGGGGTTGATCTCGTCGCCGGCCAGTAGGCGTTGAGCCTCGCGGAGGTGGTCGGCGATGCCCCGGTGTGGTCCGTCGTCGGATGGGAACGGGATCAGCATCTCGACGCCCAGGGTGCGGCCGAGGGCCCGGAGTTGCTGGCCCCAACGGCTTTCGGCGACGGCGATTGGCTCGACAACATCGGTTGCGCCGGGGTATCCGGAAGCCTGCGGTAGAAAGCCGCGGATGTGCAACTCGAGGCGCAGGTCGCCTCGCCGGTGCTCGTCCAACGCCAGAACTTGCGCGTTCGTCAGGAGGTACTGCGGTGTGACCCGGCGGATCTCCCCGGTCGGTATGAAGGGGACCGAAACGTTCGCCTTCGCGAGGGGCACCGACGGCCCGTCGGATCGGGGCGCGACGAGGGTCGCTCCAGGTAGAGGAGTCGACCAGCTTCCGGTTGGACTTCGGGGATGCCGATGTCGAGTTGGAGTTGGAGGTAATGGGTCCCCATCCCCTTGAAGATGCCCAGCGTCTCCGGCGCCGCGTTCACGGTGTAGTAGCCAAGCGGTGTGTCGAACCTCAACTGCTGCACGATTGCCCCTAGTTTCCGACTTCTGCCCCAGCAAGGTCAGGACAGAGCGTACTAGTTTCCCGCGAACACGTAGGCGACCTCACAGCGGCTGTACGGCTGCTGCCTCGCAGAGCTCGCGGATGGCAGTGTCCTACTCGATCAGTGTTGGTCCGCCGATGATCGATGCTTCGCTGTACAGGCCGACGGCTGATCTGCCGTCGTTGCTTTGACCAACGACCTGCGGGTCGCCGTACTCGTGTTCGAGCGGCATCCAGGCGATGTCGTACAGGCGGCGGATCGCCGTTTCCCAGTCTGCCAGTGCAGGGACAGTGCTCCCCTTGAAACCGTACTCCCCCAGGCTCGGCAGCCAGACGCGTTCGCCGAGGGGGTCGCCGGGTGGATCGAGATCCTCGTCCGGATCCGGGCACACGAGGACTCCGGAGCCGGTCAGAGGATCGAGGTACGCGCGATGAACCGCGAAGGACACGATCTGCAAGTGGTTCAGCTTGTCAGGGTTCGGGACTCGACACGCGGCTGATGATGAGCGCCGGGCAGCGACTTTCCGGGAGGTGCGGCACTGCCGGCGCTTGGTTCACAGGCCGTGACCGGGATACCGGCAGGAGTGGTGTCGACGGCCGCGATCAGGCGGGCGAGGTCTGGGGGCGGGACGCGAAGGGTGAGTGGGAGCTGGCAATCTCCCGGGTGCAACCGGCCTGGGCCGACATCCAGCGCTGCTTCTCCGCTGGGAGGGCTCGGTCCTCGGTGCAGACCACGTAGGTGCTGGGGATGGCGTGCCAGCCGGCGCCGGTCAACGGCTGCTGGAAGGCCGAGAGACGCTGCTTCGTGGTGAGCGCGCAGTACGCCGCGGCCTCGTCATCGGAGACGTCCTGGTAGAAGCGGGCCGCAGCGTCGGGGACGTGGCACACGTCTTCGTCGGACGGCGAATGGCCACCCTGCGCGATCTCACCGGGGAGCCTGACAGCCCGTACGAGATCGTCCTTTGTGCAGAGCGCCCGCGCTACGTGCTCCCGGCAGGAGCCGATCTCGGGGAGCTGCAGCCGCTGAAGACCCTGGTCGAGGCGGACACGGTGATGATTCCCGGCGTCGAGGATCCCTTGGCATCACGCAGCGAAGATGTGCTGAACAGCCTGCGGGCCGCGCACGACGTGGGCGCGAGGATGGTCTCGTACTGCGGTGGAGCGTTCCTGCTGGCCCAAGCTGGAGTGCTCGACGGTCGGCTCGCAACGACTCACTGGCTGCTCACGAGGAGTTCCAGGCGGCGTTCCCGCAGGTGCGGCTAGAGTCGGATCAGCAACACGGGAACACGCGGACTGGCATCCATCGTCGTTGGCGTCGTAGTCCCTCACCGGGGTGCACCCGCGGCGATACCACCGCGACGACGGTCTCACCGGCAGACTTCAGGTCGCGGGTTCTCGGCGCGCAGCGATGACGTCGGTCGCGTGCCGCGGAGCGGACCCATCGCTGATCATTCCACTGACGCCCAGTCGAGCATGCTGCAGGCGACCCTCCGAACGCCTGTTGCTCGGGGGCCTGTGTTCCATGTCCGGCCTGCTCTACCTACAGATCGTCCCTCGCCCGCGGATCGGGCAACCGGCCGATGAAGGCGGTCACGCCCCCGAGGCCCGCAGGCAACTCGATCGGCAACTCGTTTCGGAGCACGCCTTCGGCGGTCTCTTGGCGTGCGTCTTCCACCATCTGTCGCACGTAGATCGGAGCTTCGTCCCACGTCCGGAATCCGGTAGCGGCCTCCAACTCGCGCAGCCGGACGGACCGCGTTCCATCCTTCGCCAGGAGATCCGTCACCAGATCAGCGACGAAGAGGGTTACCTCGTCACCGGCGCCTTCCGGCCACAGATCCCAAGCCTTGTGCCGGAGGGGGGTCGGACACAGAGCGCAGCAGGACCACGGCAATGACAGAGCACCAGCATCCGCGAGTGTCGTCTGACCGATATCAGCCAACCGGCGCGCTGCCGCTGCCGAGATCATGGATACGCCGAAGACGCTGGCAGAAGGTTGCTCCGTGCAGCAGCTCCACGCGAACAAGCTCAGGTCGAGTTCGGGACCGTTGTATAGAGCGTAGACGGCCGGCAGTCCAGCGTCTCTTGCGTTGGCGAGCAGACGATCGACCTGCCGCTCCTTGCGCTTGTTTGGCCTGTAAGCGAAGTCGTATGCTGGCGAGCCGTTCACGAGCTTGAGCTTCTTTGCCTGTACTCGCATCCCGTACATCCGCCGGCCGATACCGTCGCAAAACCACCATTCCCAGTCTGCGCCAGTAACGCGGCTCTCTTGATACTTCGTGTATGGCGTGACGGCCAGCCGACCACTAAGCTCGAGGCGCAGATCGAGCAGCATTGTCTCTGTGATGGTCTCCTCGCCATACGGGGTTCCTAGGTGCGCCGCGGCGGTCAGGCGGCGATTAACCCAGTCGGCCTTGGCCTTGAGAGCCTGGCCGATAATCTCCCGCGACTTCTGACCGCCCACTGCGGCTCCCTTTGTTATCGAGATTGGCGTGCTCAGGCTAGAGGATGGTTTCCCACGACGCTCACATTTTCCCCTGCGAACTCGCCATACACGGTCGCACTCTGGGGACCTCATCCGACTGCCACCTCCGGTGCCACGTTCCGGCGTTCGGAGGATCTTCTGGAACAGCGTGCTGGTGAACTTCCAGCCCGGCCCCAGACCGTCAACGTCAACTATCACGTCTCGGCCTCGCGAGCCCGTCGATCGCCGATGTTCTCGATCTCGAGCCCCAGCGGCCGACCATCGGACGAAATCCGATCATCCAGGCGAGCATCCGCGAGCTCCTGCGCGAGCCCGCCATGAGCACGGACGAACGCCGGCTCCTCGTAAAGCAGGTGTCCACACAAGCCCGAGCGGCCGCGACCGAGGCACCTGCCGAGTTCGGGAAACTGCGCCAGGACATCCGACTCGTGTCGCAGGAGGTCCTCATCGAGAAGTTCGCCGCGGCCTGCGCGGCGGCCGCTCGAAGGACGAAAGGCATTGGCAGCGATTCCTCGAGACCAACACCTTCGCGCTGCAACAACTCTTCGCGGCTCCGGGTCACGCTGTTAAGGAGCAGCTAGTTGTCAAGGGCATCAACGCAGAGGGAAGAGGCTCTAGGATCGCCGACTTCATGCTCGTCAACACCGTGACATGAAGCGCGTTGGTGGTCGAAATCAAAAAACCCGGCGCTCGACCGACTGGCCCGTGCTACCGAGGAAGCGGCGGCGCTGAGGTACATCCACCCCATCACGACCTGACGAGCGCGGTCGCCCAGCGCCAGGCACAGATCGAGTCGGCGCAGGTGCATCTCCCCCAGCTCGTCGCGCAGACACCCGGCTTGAATTCTCTCGACACCTGCGTGGTGCAAGGCGCCGTCATCGTCGGCATGGCCGGTTCTCTCACCACAGAAGAGCAGCGATCGTTCCTGCGCTACCGCAACGGCCTACAGGTGCCGAGATCGTCGCTTTCGACGAAATCCTCTACCGCCTGAGGGGGCTCCAACAGCTACTGATGGAATCTCCGGGTCGCTAGGTCTGGCCGACCTCGGTCTGTGTGCCGTCGGCTGTGCGACCCAAAGCCAACCGGCAGGCGCGTCGCATGACGCGATCAAGATTCTCAACGAAGGATTCGAGGTCCGCGACCGGCTCCCCCTGCAGATTGATCAGGGAGTTCGGCGGGACCGGGTCCCATGGAACTCTTCGTTCCGGCGGCGATAGGCCGCCTTCATGAAGTGATGTACTCCGGCCGGCGTCGCACCGATTCCTGCATCGGACCCCAACGCTTCAGCGCCACCCGCGATCGCGTCCGAATGGAATCGTGCTCCGTTGCCCAGGTAGTGGATGAACAGTGCCTCGGCGCTAATGATCAGGTCGATGAGGCGATCGGCAGCGTCCGTCCGGTGGCTGGCGAACACCAAGCGGCGCGTCGCGACCTGGAGCGCGCCCGGCAGTGGGGACTCGAGGAGCTCCAACAAGTGACGCAGTTCGTCGATCTGCTCTCCGAAGAGGACGGTCGGCCGACCCGCATCGACGGCGGAGAGCGGTGTGAGCTGCGCCTGACCCGTACCGTTCGCCTCCAACTCGTCCGGATGAAGCATCTGCAGTGACCGCGACACCGAGACCGAACCACCGCAGACCACTCGCAACGCGATGATCAGCCGGGAGGCCGCGTGGGCGGTCTCGGGGATGACCGGAACCGCCGGCGTCGATGGCATGTCGCGCTGGAAACAAAGGGATGCTCGTGCTCGAGGACCAGAGCGGCCTGGTTGAATCTCGAGACCGTGATGCTTGTCGGGCTGTCGGGGCGTTTCACAGGAACAGCCATCACCCGAAGCGCGGCGCCGATCTCGGAGGCTGCAGGCCTGTTCGGTCAGCCCGATTGACATCTTGACAGTGGAACTAGCGGCCAGGATGGCCTCGGCCTACGTTGTCGAACCCGAGTTCGGTCTGCGGGGACTCAGGGTCTCGTCTTGCCAGGCGTGAAGTACCTGGTTTGGGACCCGCAGCCCGAACTGGGTGAGGATCGCTTGTGCCAGCCCAACACCGGTGCCGGACGCGTCCCGCATCAACGAAGGCGTATCAACCGACGCCGTTGCCGCCAGCTCGTCGGCGGCCACCCGATAATCTCCGTCCAGCTCGCGGGCACGGTCGCCTGAGATCAATTGGCGCCCTGCGACTCCTCTTAGGCCGACGTCGATTCTGACCGCCTTGCACTCCAAAGCCGCACCGAGCCGTGCGCCCAGCTCGGCCACCTCGACGAGGTAAAGCAATACATCCCAGACAGCAACCGCGCCCGTAGCTCCGGTTGCGTCTGCCCGCAACTCGGGGCTTCTCGCGAGATCGGTTGCGAGAACACGCCGATGCAGGAACTGTCCACTGGCACACATCCGCCATGCCTCGGAATGCGGCACCACACGGGCCTCGATGTCCTGTCCGACCCACGTTCGGTACCGCTGAATGGGGGCCTGGTTGTCGATGAACGGAACCGGCCAGCCTCGCAACCGCACCACGCGCTCTGCGATGAGCGGCTCCAATCGCCCCGGTTCCACACGAGTGTCGTCGAAAGGACCCGGCCGGATGGAGACGTCGAAGTGTCCAGCGCTCCGGATGAACGCCATCACCTCACTGCCGACCGACCAGGCTCGCCCAGCCTCGACTTCGAACGCCTCGCGTTCGGCGGCACTAGCAGATCGTGCTTCGGAATGGATGATCCCGGCTTCACCTCCACGTCGGACGAACTCCCGCACGCCCTTGGTAGTGGCCAGGTCGAGCAACTCGCGCATCTCGACGCTGCTCGGGACTGCGATGGACTGCGGTTTTCCCGGGGTCGGACGTAGGTGAGGCCATCGGCAAGTTCGCCTGGATAGCTCTTCTTACAGATGTGCGGCACGTCCTCGAATTCGTTGACCTCGAGTACGACGATGCTGGCGCCGCTGCTGAGACGGAAGGAGTGCAGGGCAAAGAAAACCGGCGGATCACAGTACCGCGCCAGCGCATCGTGCACGTTGTCGTAATCCGACCAGGCCGCGAGCTGTGCCACGCTAAGCCCCGGCTGCATCGCGGCCATCTGGGGCTCGACAATACCGATGCAGATCAGCCCACCATCGCGGAGATTGCCCATCGCCATCGCGGCGCGGGCAATCTTCGAGCAGAAGGCCTTGTCGTCCAGTTCACCCTGGCCTTTGACTTCAAACGACCGAATCTCGTGCCCGAGCGAGAGAAACTCCTCGACCTCCTGACACGTGACCACTGACAGAGCCTACAGCGCGGCGAGTCGGACGACGAGACTTGCGCAAGTACTGAGTATCGGTAGCGGGTGGACTACTCATCATCTTTGCGTTTGTGGACGATGCTCGCCTAGTGATCGGACGACAGGTTCGTGCTCAGATCATGACCGTGGCCGCGCGAAGTCGTTACACCGTGTGACTGAATGGCCCACGCCCGCTGCTGCTGTCGCGCACAGCGTCCGCGTCAGTGGTTGTACAAGGCTTCGAGCTTGGTGCGGCGGGTGGTGACGTCGTCATGATCGTCGCCGAAGACGATCAGGTGCAGCGTGGTCTGGTTGATCGTGTTGTCGGTGCGGCGGGTGTCGTGGCCGCCGGTGACGATGAGTCCTCCACGCTGCAGTGCGGGCCGCAGCGCGGTCAGCAGTGTGGCGATGGATGCGGAGGTGGTGAGCTTCGTCGACTCCGACGGACGGTCCAGGGCGTCGGGGCGGATGGTGTGCAGCGCCAGCAGCGGTATGGACCCGCTGGTGATGCGGAAGTTGAGGTCGAGCATGAGGAGTCTGCCGTCGTCGGTCTGGGCGCAGTCGAGGCTGCACATGCCGCGGTACCCGACGTCGGCGGCGCGCTGGGCGATCGCCAGGCATTCGGTGAGCAGGTCGGCGGGCAGGGGGACGATGAGCCCGAAGCGGCCGCCGCTGTAGACGCCGTCGGCATCGATGCGCTGGTCGGTCACGGCGAGCAGGCGGGCCCGGCCGTCGGCGGCGACGTAGAGCTGGACGCCCCAGTTGTAGTGGATGTTCAGGTATTCCTCGACGACCACCTCGGTGAGGATGTCGGTGAACGCGGGCAGGATCACCGGGTCCCCTGCTCGGTGCAGGTAGACGTCGAGGCTGGCGCCGTGAGCGGCGTTGGTGGCGGCTTTGAGCACCCAGGATTTCTCGGCGGGGGCGGCTTCGGCGAGCTCGTCGATGGTGACGATCTGGCGGCGCGCCTGGAAGCGGGGGTCGACGAAGGTGCTGATGCTGGCTTTGTTGTTGAGGTAGCCGACGAGCTCGGCGCTTTTCACGGAGCGTTCGTCGGAGTACAGGGCCGTGGGCTGCGGGTATTCCATGGACATGAGCAGGCCATCGCTGAGGGCTTCGCTGACGCGGGCGGCGAACTCGGCCTCGGTGCGGAACTCGCGTGGATCGGTGCCGACGGGCAGGCCGCCGTCGCGGAGGGCGGCCAGGAGGTTGGGTTCAGTGCCGCCCGCCCTGGTGACGACGGGGGTGTCGGCGGCGATGGCGAGGGGGCGGGCGGACAGGACGTCGCGGGTGTTGCGGTGCCTGCTCCACGGCACAGTCGGTTCCTGGGCGGGGCGTGCGCAGACGGCGATACCGGGGCCGTAGATGTCGGTCAGGGTGCGAGGGGCGGCCAGGATCGGCGTGAGCGCAGAGGCGGTAATGGGAGATCTCCCTTGTGGGGTGGTGCCCGGTCCTGGCGTGGAGTGGTGCGAAATGAACGGAAGCGGTGAAACGCGCCTGGATGAGGCGGCGGCCGCTCCGGAGTGAAGGCGCCCGCGGGTGTTAACCCGGGGCGGGCGCATGCGTCAACTGTCTCACGTTTCGCGAGGCTCGGTGCTGTCGGTGGCGCGAGGATGGAGGCAGCGGGCCGCCAACGCACCTTTGTGTACCTCGATCAGCGCGTGATGATCGTCACCGACGAGAACCTGCGTGCACCATCCAACGAGCCAGCGCCTTGCCAGCAAGAGAGTCCGCTCACCTGTGGCAGACAATGATCAACCTCGGCTGCGATCAGCGGGGTCGAGGTTCGACCCACGAGTGGGGCTTGTGGCTCGTTGCATCAGGACGGCGCCCTGGCCAGGGCGGTTTACATAGGGAGGCAGCAGTTGGCCGAGGGCTCACCTCTCGCCGTGCGGTTGCCGGACGGGGTGCCGGTGCTTTGTCCACAGGCTGCTCGTGTGTTGTGCCGGATTGTTGTAGGAAGTGTGGAGTCTGGCAGACGTGCGGGGCGGCAGGGTGGACGGGGGAAAACGGATCTTGAGCGACGGGGACAGCGGGCAGTGGCAGACGCTGGATGACCTGCTGGGGCTGGAGGCGATCGCGGATGCGGCGGTGGCCGGGGCGGGGATCGGGAAGCTGGCGTTCTACGGGCGATGCTCGACTGAGGAGAACCAGGATCCGCGGACCTCGCATGCCTGGCAGCTCGGCGAGGCTCAGCGGTTCGTGGAGCCGCTGGGTGGCGGGATTGTGGCGGAGTTCTTCGACATTGGGGAGTCTCGGTCGTTGCCATGGGAGCGGAGGACGCAGGCGAGTCTGGCTCTGGCGGCGCTGAAGGATCCGCGGCGGGGGTGGGACGGGCTGGTGGTCCGTGAGGCGACACGGTGCTGGTTCGGGAACCAGTTCAGTCTGACCTGGCCGAAGTTCGATCGCTTCGGAGCCTCGTTGTGGATTCCGAGTCTTGGGGGTCGGTTCGATCCTGAGAACACGGTGCATGACATGGCGATGACGATCACGGGTGGGTTGTCGAAGAGTGAGCGGCAGCATGTGCAGCGGCGGACTCGCGCGGCGATGGCGGCTCAGGTGATGGGAAGCGTCAGGGTGGGCGGGCGCCGTACGGATATGTCGTAGTCGACGCGGGGCCGTATCCGAATCCCCGGAAGGCGCAGGAGCGGTATCGGCGGCGGGTGCCGGCAATCGATGAGATCGCGGCACGGGTGGTGCAGCGGATCTTCTCGATGTCTCTCGAGGGGCTCGGGTTCAAGGCGATCGCCGCGGTGCTCAACTTCGAGCACGTTCCTTGCCCGTCGGCTCACACGCCCTCCCAGAACCGGCACGGCAAGATGGACGGATGGCAGCATCATGGTGCTCGCGATCTTGGACAACCCTCGCTACACCGGGTTTGCCCTGGTCGGTGCGGAGGAAGAGGATGGGCCCAGCAGCAGATGGTGGCGGCTCGCCGATGCATCCCGGAAGCTGGGCGGCGATGATGGCTGCGGCGGGTGCCCCGAACTAGCTCACCGTCCCAGCAGCTTGGCCAACCAGCTGCCGCCCTGGCGCTCTGCCTTCGGGTGGCCGGGACACCAGTCGTCGGGCGGGACCATCGCCTTGACCTGGGCGACGTGTTGGCCGCAGCCGGCCCAGGTCGTCTTCGAGCAGGTCTTGCAGGTGATTGGGCGGCACATGATGTGGGTCCTTTCGCACCGGTCCAAAACCAAAGGCGACACGATTTCTCGTGCCGCCTTGTCTGTAACTGTGTCCGAGGGGGGACTTGAACCCCCACGCCCCGTAAAGGGCACTAGCACCTCAAGCTAGCGCGTCTGCCTATTCCGCCACCCGGACAGGTGGTCTGGCCACTTTTCAGTGGCGCCGACCGGAGAACAGTAGCAAACGTTTTGGGGGAACTTCACATCGGGGGTTCGGGGGTGTCGCGGTGGGGCTGGTGTGGGTGGTGGGGCGGGTGGGGTCAGCGCTGGCGGAGGTGGTCGTGGAGGGCTCGGGCGGTGGTGGACATGAGGGCTTCGGCGGCGGGCTGGACGGCGGCGGGGACCTGGGAGGCGGTGAGGGCGGCGATGGCGTAGGTGTGGCCGTCGGGGTGTTCGGCGACGCCGATCTCGTGGCGGAGGTTGAGCAGGGTGCCGGTCTTGGAGGACCAGGTGGTGGCGTCGGAGCTGAAGTCGGGGGTGAGGCGTTGGCGGTGCACGTTGTGGGCCATCAGGGTGCGGACGGCGGCGGCGACCTCGGGGTGGATCCGGGACGGCGTCCAGATGGCCTGGAGCAGGTCGACGTGGGCGCGGGCGCTGCCAGAGCTGGCGCGGGTGGTGTCGAGCTGCGGGACACGACCGTTGCTTCCGGCATCTATCGCCAGGGCGTGGGCCAAACCGGGTTCGGCCAGGTGGTCGGCGGGGGTGTCGGTCAGCGGGTGCATGGTGTGGCGGATCGAGATGCCGTCGAGGTTCCACTCGCGCAGCAGGCCGGCGACGTACGCCGGTGGGGTGAGGGCGAAGAGGGCGTCGGCCGCCGTACCGTCGCTCAGGCAGGTGCTGAGGTAGACGAGGTCCTCGATCGCGATCCGCGAGGGGTGCCGGAAGCGACTGAGGCCCGTGGGGCCTGGGGCGGTGATTCGGCCCGGCTGCACCTCGACGGTCGTCGCGCGGTCGAGTTCGCCGCGACGGATTCGCTCGAGCGTGGCCAGCGCGAGCGGGATCTTGACCAGCGACGCGGACGGCAGCTGTACGTCGGGGTCGATGCCGAGCTCGTCGCCGGTGTGCAGGTCGCGGACCAGGATGCCGGCGCGCAGCCCGCCGTCGGCGAGGTCTTGGCGCAGGGAGTGCAGCAGGTGTTCGGTCGTCATCGCGGTACTCCGAGGCATCGGGCGACGGCGTCGGAGAGGTGGGTGTCGAAGAGGTCGACGTTCACTGCGGGAGCGGCGGTGAGCGCGAACCCACGGGTGAGCGTGAGGTCCCCGATCGGGCGCCAGGTCAGACCGAGATCGGCGGCCTGATCGGGCGAGCAGAGCAGGAGGTCGCGGGAGCACAGCGTCTCGGCTGCGGCCGTGGTCAGGTCCGGCGCGACCGCGACCTGGGCGGGACGCAGCCCGACGGCGTCGCGCAGGCGGGTGAGCGGATCGCGGATGTGCGGTACGTCGTCCTCGGGCTGGATCCAGATCCGCCGCGCGGAACCGGCCCGCGACCGGCTCGGCCGCAACGTCGCGACGTACACGCGGCTGACCTTCAGCTCACCCGCCAGCCCCAGCGGCACCGACCACCGAGCCTCATCAGCCGGTACGGCGAGCAGCGCGGCCCGCACCTGTTGCGAGTGAACCAGCTCCGCCCGCTCGCCCGCGGCCGCAACCTGCACCTCCAGCACGACGCCATGAGCACGCGCCTCGGCGATCAACTGCGCCAACCGCGCAGTACTGCACGTGGTGGGCACGGCAAGTCGCCACGGCCGGCGCTTGGCGACCTCCGCCTCATGATCCAGTACGCCGGCCGCCCGGACCACCTGCCGAGCCGCGGGCAGCAGATCCCGCCCGAAGGGAGTGAGCACGGCTCGTCGGCCCGTCCGCTCGAAGAGGCGTTCGCCGTACCGTTCCTCCAGGGCGGCAACGCGACGCGACGCCACCGACTGCGACATCCGCAGCGCGGCGGCGCCGACGGTGAAGCTTCCCCGTTCGCTCACGCTGACAAAGGCGCGGCATGCTCCGACCAGATCCACCTGCCTCATGCTATGCGGATCCAGCATCAGACCGAGCGTTTCCGCATTGGACCCGCATGGGTTCGAGCCGGTGAAGTAGCACTCAACACTCGAGCCCCGGAGGTGGAACATCCGACAGTACACCCGCGCGATCCTCGCAGCACTGGTCGCCCTCACCGTCGCACCACTGGCCGCCTGTACCAGCGACGACTCCCCCGCAGGCGCAGCGACCGCAAGCCCGACCCCCACGAGCACCCCGACCCCAACGACCACCCCGACCACCACCCCGTACGCCGCCGACTTCCAGCGCCTCGAGCAGCGCTTCGCCGCCCGCCTCGGCGTCTACGCCGTCGACACCGGCACCGGCCGGGAGATCGCCTACAACGCCGACGCCCGCTTCCCCTACGCCTCGACCTTCAAGGCCCTCGCCGCGGGCGCCGTCCTGCGCAAGAACAAGCTCGCGGGCATGAACAAGGTCGTCAAATACTCCAAGGATGATCTCGAACCCAACTCCCCCGTCGCCGAAAAGCAAGTCGCCACCGGTATGACACTCCTGGCGCTGTGCGACGCGGCCGTCCGCTACAGCGACAACGCCGCCGCCAATCTGCTCTTCGCCGAGCTCGGCGGACCCAAGGGCCTCGAGACCGTACTGCGCGAGCTCGGCGACGACGTCACTCGCATGGATCGCGACGAGCCGGAGATGAGCGACTGGGATCCGAAGAACCCCCGCGACACCAGTACGCCGCGCGCCTTCGCGAAGAACCTGCAAGCGATGGTGCTGGGCGACGCCCTCGCCAAGCCCGAGCGCGACCAGCTCACCACTTGGCTGAAGACCAACACGACCGGCGCCGAGCTGATCCGGGCCGGCGTACCGAAGAACTGGGTCGTCGGCGACAAGACCGGGACGGCCGGGACGTACGGCGGGCGCAACGACATCGCTGTCATCTGGCCGCCGGGCCGGGCGCCGATCGTGGTCGCGGTGTTCTCGAACCGGCGCGCGCCGGACGCCGAACCAGACAACCGGTTGGTTGCCGAGGCGGCGAAGGTTGTTGCCTCCACCATCGGCTGAGCGATCAACTACCCGCGTCCGCAATTCCTGACCTGGCAGGACTTCCGGGCTCGGCAGCACCCGGATCGTGCCCTTGCGTTTGGCAACGGACTCGATGGGCACCAGAGCCCCGTACGACCTGCCAGTAGCGTCCGGAACTCGCTGCCCAGCGGAGGGGGCGATGAACCGGCCGGACGCGTTTACCAGGAAGGAAGTCGGGCGACATGGGTGTTTTCGACAACCTCAAGGACAAGGCCACCGGCGCCGTCGACGACCACGGCGACAAGGTCAGCGGCGGTCTCGACAAGGCCGGTGAGATGGCCGACGAGAAGACCGGCGGTCAGCACGGTGACAAGATCGACCAGGGCACCGACTTCGCCAAGGACCGGCTGGACGGCCTGGATGGTCAGGACGACGACATCCAGTAGCGGCTCCACCTCTCGGACGGGCCGCGGGCGTTCTGCCCGCGGCCCGTCCGCGGGTCAGGGCAGCATCGGGCGCATGAAGGAACGGTCGTAGCGCAGCACGCAGCCCGACTCGTCCCTGATCCGGTCGGCGGCGATGAAGTCCGGATCCACGCCGAACAGTTGCCGGTACTCCTCGTACGCCGCCAGGCTCGGGAAGCTGAACAGCGCGAGCGCCTTGTCCGAGGCGCCCTCGGACGGCAGGAAGTAGCCGTGATGAGTGCCACCGTGCCGGTTGACCAGCTCCATCCACCGCTGGGCGAACTGCTCGAACTGCTCGATCTTGGCCGGGTCGATGACGTACTCGACAACGCAGGTGATCATGGATCCGCACAGTAGCCTCGGCCGAACGGGAGCGCGACGATGGACGACCTCCGCGAGCTCCTGGCGGCCGAACGAGCGAGGACGGCCGATCGGATCGCCGCGCTGAGCGCCGATGTGGAGGCGGTGATGGAGGCCTCGCGGCTGGTCGCGACCGATGACGAGCACGATCCCGAGGGCGCGACGATCGCCTTCGAGCGATCCCAGACCTCGACGCTGCTCGAAGACGCCCGGCAGCGCCTTGAGCAGCTCGACCTCGCCCTGGCCCGACTCGAGGCGGGCGAGTACGGCGTCTGCGCGCGGTGCGGGCGACCGATCGCCGTCGAGCGTCTGCGCGCCCGGCCCACCGCCACGACCTGCATCGCCTGCGCGATCTGAACTTGCCCACCGGCACTGGACCCCGGCGGCCGTCAGGCCCGAGAGTCCACCCGCGCCGGCTCCGTCGCCGAGTCCCGCACGATCAGCTGCGTCGCGAGCTCGACGTGGTGCGAGTCGACCTTCTCCCCCGCCGCCAGCCGCAACGCCGTGCGCAGCGCGACCGCACCCATCTCCCGGATCGGCTGCCGAACCGTCGTCAGCTGCGGCGAGGCGAGCCGCGCCACCTGGGTGTCGTCGAATCCCACGACACTCAGGTCCTCCGGCACTCGCAGCCCCCGCGCCCGCGCAGCCTCCATCGCGCCCAGCGCCACCTCGTCGCTGCCGGCGAAGATCGCGGTCGGCGGCTCCGGCAGGTCGAGCAGGGCCGCGCCGCCGGCCAGGCCGTCGTCGTACAGGAACTCGCGCAGCCAGATGTACTCCTTCGGCACCGGCAGCCCGGCCGCCTCCATCGCGCCGCGATAGCCGTTCATCCGGGCCTGGTTGCAGCCCGAGGTGGGCGGCCCGCCGAGGTACGCGATCCGCCGGTGGCCGAGCGACAGCAGGTGCTGGGTCGCCGCCATCCCGCCGGCGAAGTTCGTCGAGCCGACGCTGGTCACATCAGGCTGTACGACGTTCATCGGGTCGACCACGACCAGCGGCAGCCGGGCTCGCGACAGCGCTGCCAGGTCGGCGGCGGTCAGCTCGGAGGTGATCCCGATCGCGGCCCGGCGGCCGTTCGCGGTGAGCTCGCGGATCCACGGCGCGGCGCGTCCGGCGGTCCGGCCTTGCCCGCGCGGCGGATGGCAGCTCACCACGACGTCGACGTCGGCTGCCTGGCCGGCCTCGACCACGCCCTGGATCACCTCGAGCGAGTAGCTGTTCAGCACGCCCTGGTAGAACAGCTCGACGCCGGCCCGCTCGGCCGACGGTTCGGGCCGGCGCCCGACGTACTCGTGCTCGCGCAGGATCTCCTGGACCCGGGCACGGGTCGACTCCGAGACGTCGCTGCGTCCGTTGAGCACCTTGGAGACCGTCGCGACCGAGACCCCGGCGGAGGCCGCGACGGTGGCCAACGTGACCCGGCCTCTCAACGGCGGCACCTGCTCACTCTCCTCCTGCTGCGCTGACCGGAGCCAGCCCGACGGGGGTCACCATCGTACGATCGTGGCCCACCACGCGAGTGGGCCCTGTGAGTCGCACGGTACCCCGCGCGGGCAGGTCGATCGAGCTGTTTCCGGCCAGCAACTCGATGTCGCCCGCCTCCACGATGCGGCGCAGGTCGGGACCCGTGTACGCCGTCCGGTCGGCGTCCACCCGGAACGTCACGTCGACGGCCGCGCCCGGCTCGAGCGACACCCGCGCGAAGCCGATCAGCAGCTTCAGCGGCCGCGCCACCTGCGCCACGACGTCGTGCAGGTAGAGCTGCACGACCTCGTCCCCGGCCCGCTGCCCGGTGTTGCGGACTCGCACGGTCGCGGTGACCTCACCGTCGGTCGGAATCTCGGTCGCGCTCAACCGCAGCTCGCCGATCTCGAAGCTCGTGTACGACGCGCCGAATCCGAACGGGAACAACGGCACGGTCTCCAGCCCACTGATCCCCGCGCTCTCCACACTGCCGAGCGCCGGCTGCAGGTACGTGCCCGGCTGGCCGCCGATGTGCTGCGGGATCTGCACCGGCAGCTTGCCGCCAGGCATCACCCGTCCGCTGAGCACGCCGGCGATCGCCGCTCCGCCTTCCTGCCCAGGCATGAACGCCTGCACCATCCCGGCCGCCCGGTCCGCGAACTCGCCCAGCGCGTACGGCCGACCCGAGACGACCACCACGACCACCGGCGTACCGGTATCGAAGAGGGCATTGAGCAGCTCAGCCTGTACGCCGGGCAGCCGCAGGTCCTCGGCGTCGCAGCCCTCGCCGGACGAACCATGGCCGAACAGGCCCGACAGGTCCCCGACGTACGCGACGCACAGGTCGGCGCCGCGCGCCGCTTCGACCGCCGCCGCGATCCCGGACCGGTCGTGGCCCAGCACCGAGCAGCCAGCCTCGTGCACGATCTCGGCGGAGTCCAGCTCGTTGCGCAAGGCATCGAGCGCCGAAGGGACGTCGATGCCCAGATCCCGATCGGGGTAGCGCGGCAGGACGTGGTTGGGAAAGGCGTAGCAGCCCATGAACGTCTTCGGGTTCGCGGCGCACGGGCCGACCACCGCGACCCGGCCCAGCGCCGGGCGGTCCTCGCCCAGCAGCGGCAACGCCGTACCGGCATCGAGCAGTACGACGGACCGCTCGGCGATCTCGCGGGCCAGCTCCCGGTTCGCCGGCGAGTCGAGATCGACCGGCTTCACCGAGGTCTCGGGCGTCCAGTCGGCGTCGAGCAGTCCTAGGCGTACCTTCTGCACCAGCAGCCGGCGCGCGGCACGATCGATCAGTTCTTCGGACAGCTCGCCGGACTCGACCAGCTCGAGCAACCCTTCGCCGAAGCCGATCGTGTCGGGCAGCTCGACATCCGTTCCCGCCGTGAGCGCGAGCGCTCCCGCGGCATCGGTGTCGGCGGCAACTTTGTGCATCGTCGCGAGGAACGGAACAGCCCAGTAGTCCGAGACCACCGTGCCGTCGAAGCCCCACTCCTCCCGCAGCAACTGCGTGAACAGCCACGGATCGGCACCCGCCGGAAGTCCGTCGAGGTCGGAGTACGACGTCATCACCGATCCCGCGCCGGCGGTCGCGATCGCGGTCTCGAACGTCGGCAGCACGATGTCGAGCAGCTCGCGCCGCCCGATCGACACCGGGCCGTGGTTGCGTCCGGCCCGGGACGCCGAATAGCCGGCGAAGTGCTTCAGGGTCGCGATCACGCCGGCGCTCTGCAGCCCGCGCACGTACGCCGAACCGACCATCGCGACCAGGTACGGGTCCTCACCGATCGTCTCCTCGACCCGCCCCCACCGGTAGTCGCGGACGACGTCGAGCACCGGCGACAGCCCCTGGTGCACCCCGGCCGCAGCCAGGTCGCGGCCGATCGCGCCGGCCATCCGCTCGACCAGTTCGGGATCGAAGGTCGCACCCCAGGCCAACGCGGTCGGATACACAGTCGCGCCGTACGTCGTGAAGCCGGTCAGGCACTCCTCGTGGACCAGCGCCGGTACGCCGAGTCGCGAACCCGCGAGCACGACCTTGTGCTGGCGCACCACCTCCGCGGCGCCCTGCTCGACGGTCAGCGGGACGCTGCCCCACACGCGGGTGAGGTGCCCGAGTCCGTGCCGGCTCGCGTCCTCCAGCGAGACCGCACCGCCTTGCGCGAACACGTCCTGCATCGGCGCGACGTTCAGGGTCTCCTCGGCCTCGGCGGGCCGGTCGTGTTCGGCCATGTCGTTGCCGATCCAGCGACTGCCGAGCTGAGCGAGCTTCTCCGGCAACGTCATCTCGTCAAGGAGCAGCCCAGCCCGCTCCTCGGCCGCGAGCGCGGTGTTCTGCCACGGCCGAACGTCTGGAGCTGCCACGAAATTCTCCCTTTGGATCGATCAACAGAAGGCAAAGTTTCGAAATGTTTCGATACTTCACGAGGCGTGCATCGCTAACAGTGCAGGCTGAAAGTCGAAAGTTTCAAGACCTTGACAGCAACATCACCGAAACCTACGTTACGAAACACAGTTTTAACCGCCGTGAAGTCTTCGCGGCCAGGATTTCGGAGATCAGGGTGGATCCCATGACGACTTCTCGGCGTACTTTCCTCCGCCTGACCGGCGCCGGCGCCGTCGCGGCCGGCTTGGCCGCCTGCGGCACCTCGGGCCCGCAGAGCTCAGGCAGTTCGACCGGTGGTGCCGCGGCCGGCACCGGAACGACCTACTGGTTCCTGACCGGGCAACCGCAGCAAGGCATCCGTGAGGCCCAGGTCAAGCGGTTCAACGACGCCAACCCGGACACGCAGATCAAGACCACGCAGTTCCAGAACGACGCGTACAAGCAGAAGATCAAGACCGCGATCGGCGCCGGCCAGGGCCCGACGCTGATCTGGGGCTGGGGCGGCGGTGGTCTGAAGAGCTACGTGGACGCCAACCAGGTCGAGGACCTGACCGGCTGGTTCGACCAGAACGCCGAACTGAAGAGCGGGATCTTCCCGTCCGCGTTCGGCGCGGCCACCGTGAACGGCAAGATCTACGCGATGCCGGTCGAGTCGACCACGCCGATCGTGCTGTTCTACAACAAGAAGGCCTTCGACAAGATCGGGGCCGAGCCGCCGCAGTCGTGGGGCGACATCATGGACCTGGTGCCGAAGTTCAACGACGCCAAGATCGCGCCGTTCTCGCTCGGTGGCCAGTCGCGCTGGACCAACATGATGTGGCTGGAGTTCCTGTACGACCGGATCGGCGGCAGCGAGGTCTTCCAGAACATCTTCGACGGCAAGCCCGACGCCTGGTCCGACCCCTCGTCGCTGAAGGCGCTCGAAGAGGTACAAAAGCTGGTCAAGGCGAACGGTTTCATCAAGGGCTTCTCCTCGATCACCGCCGACTCCAACGCCGATCAGGCCCTGCTCTACACCGGCAAGGCCGCGATGATGCTGCACGGCGCCTGGACCTACGGCGGCATGAAGGCCGACGGCGGCGACTTCGTCACCGGTGGCCACCTGGGCTACATGAACTTCCCGCCGGTCGACGGCGGCAAGGGCGACCCGACCAGCTCGGTCGGCAACCCCGCCGCGTACCTGTCGGTCTCCTCCAAGGCCAGTGACCAGGACAAGGAGGTGGCCAAGAAGTTCCTGGCCAACAACACCCTGGACTCCGCCTCGGTCGACGCCTGGGTCGCGGCCGGCAACATCCCGGTGGTCAAGAGCGCCGAAGCCAAGCTGCCCTCGGTCCAGGACAAGAACGACGCCGCGTGGCTGAAGTTCGTCTACGACACCTCCAGCAAGGCCAAGAACTTCCAGCAGTCGTGGGACCAGGCCCTCAGCCCGACCGCGGCCGAGGCGCTGCTGGACAACATCGCCAAGCTGTTCCAGCTCTCGATCAGCCCGCAGCAGTTCGCCGACAACATGAACGGGGTGATCGGGAAGTGACGGCCGCCGCTCCCCCGGCTCCTGCGCGGGCCGGTGGACGAGCCGGACCCGGGCAGGTCGGGAGGAGCGGCCCGGTCGCGTGGATGGCGCTGCCCGCCCTGGTGTTCTTCTTCGTCTTCGGGGTCGTGCCGCTGGTCGGCGTCCTGGTGCTGAGCTTCACCCAGTGGGACGGCATCGGCGCGATCAATCCGGCCGGGCTGTCCAACTGGCGCTCGGTGCTCAGCGATCCCGGCCTGCCGCACGCCCTGTGGGTGACGTTCGAGATCATGATCCTGTCGTGGCTGGTGCAGACCCCTCTGAGCTTGCTGCTCGGGGTCTTCCTGGCGGGCCGGCAGCGGTACCGGGCGTTCCTCGCGGTCCTGTACTTCGTCCCGCTGCTGCTCAGCTCGGCGGCGATCGCGATCACCTACAAGGCGCTGCTGGACCCGAATTTCGGTCTCGGCGCCGGCCTGCACATCGGCTTCCTCACCCAGGACTGGCTCGGCAAGGACAACCTCGCGCTCGGCGTGGTGATCTTCGTCGTGTCGTGGCAGTTCATCCCGTTCCACTCGCTGATCTACCAAGGCGGCGTACGGCAGATCCCGACCACGATGTACGAGGCGGCCTCGATCGACGGCGCCGGGCGGCTGCGGCAGTTCTTCAGCATCACCGTGCCGCAGCTGAAGTACACGATCATCACCTCGTCGACGCTGATGGTGGTCGGGTCGCTGACGTTCTTCGACCTGATCTTCGTGCTCACCGCCGGTGGTCCGGGCGACGCCACCAGAGTGCTCGCACTCGACATGTACAAACGAGGCTTCCAGGCCAACCTGATGGGACCAGCGAGCGTGATCGCGGTCCTGCTGGTGCTGATCGGACTCGCGCTGGCCCTGATCCTGCGCCGGCTCGGCGGCAGCACGACGGCCAGCCAGCAGGAAGGTGCGTGAGATGGCGGTGGCGACCAGCGCCCAGGCAACGACCCGGCGGGAAGCCGCGGGCACGTCGTACGGGCGCAAGCTGCTCCGGCTGAACTGGCTCGGCGGTACGGCGGGCTGGTTGTGGCTGGGGATCGTGATCGTGCCGATCTACTGGATCGTGATCACCAGCTTCAAGGACCAGAGCGCGTTCTTCGCGCAGAACCCGTTCGCGTTGCCGGCCGAGCCGACGCTGGCCAACTACCAGCTCGTGATCGAGTCCGACTTCCCGCGCTACTTCCTGAACAGCGTGATCATCACGGCGGGCACGATCATCCCCGCGGTGGCGATCTCGTTCATGGCGGCGTACGCGATCATCCGCGGCGCGGGCAGCCGGTTCCTTGCCGGAGTCAACGGGTTGTTCCTGATGGGACTGGCGATCCCGTTGCAGGCGACGATCATCCCGGTCTACCTGCTGATCATCAAGATGCACCTGTACGACAGCCTGCTGGCGATCATCCTGCCGTCGATCGCGTTCTCGATCCCGCTGTCGGTCCTGGTGCTGACCAACTTCATCCGCGACGTGCCCAAGGAACTGTTCGAGTCGATGCGCGTCGACGGCGCGACCGAGTGGGGCATGCTGCGCAGCCTGGCGCTGCCGCTGACCCGGCCGGCCCTGGTCACGGTCAGCATCTACAACGGCCTCGGTGTCTGGAACGGCTTCCTGCTGCCGCTGATCCTGACCCAGAGCCCCGACAAACGCCCCCTTCCGCTGGCGTTGTGGACCTTCCAGGGCCAGTACTCCGTGAACGTCCCGGCCGTCCTGGCCTCGGTCGTGCTGACAACGTTGCCTATCGTGGTCCTGTACGCGATCGGCCGTCGGCAACTGCTCAGCGGGCTCACCGCGGGCTTCAGCCGCTGACCACCACTCTTCCCCCTCGAGAGGATCTTCCATGACAGACGCCGACTACACGCCCACCCGGGATGACAAGTTCTCCTTCGGTCTGTGGACGGTCGGCTGGCAGGGCGTCGACGTGTTCGGCGGCGAGGTGCGGCCGGTGCTGGACCCGGCCGCGGCCGTCCACAAGCTGAGCGAGCTCGGTGCCTACGGCATCACCTTCCACGACAACGACGTGTTCCCGTTCGGCGCTACGGCGGCCGAGCGTGACGCGCACCTCAAGCCGTTCCGGGCGGCGCTGGAGGAGACCGGGCTCAAGGTCCCGATGGTGACGACGAACCTGTTCTCGCACCCGGTCTTCCGCGACGGCGGCTTCACCAACAACGACCGCGACGTCCGCCGGTACGCGATCCGCAAGACCGCCGACCAGCTGGACCTGGCCGCCGAACTGGGCGCGGAGACCTTCGTCGCCTGGGGCGGTCGCGAGGGCGCCGAGTCGGGTGCGGCCAAGGACGTCCGGGCGGCGCTGGACCGGTACAAGGAGGCCTTCGACATCCTCGGCTCGTACGCCGTGGAGCAGGGCTACGACATCCGCTTCGCGATCGAGCCGAAGCCGAACGAGCCGCGCGGCGACATCCTGCTGCCGACGATCGGGCACGCGCTGGCCTTCATCGAGACCCTCGAGCACAGCGAGCGGGTCGGCCTGAACCCCGAGGTCGGGCACGAGGAGATGGCCGGGCTGAACTACGCGCACGGCATCGCCCAGGCGCTGTGGCACGGCAAGCTGTTCCACGCCGACCTCAACGGCCAGAACGGCCCGCGCTACGACCAGGACCTGCGCTTCGGCGCCGGCAACGCCCGCGGTGCCTTCTGGACCGTGGACGTCCTGGAGCACGGTGGCTACGAGGGACCGCGCCACTTCGACTTCAAGCCGCCGCGGACCGAGGACATCGACGGCGTCTGGGCGTCGGCGGCCGGGTGCATGCGCAACTACCTGATCCTGCGCGCCAAGGTCCGCGCCTTCCGGGCCGACCCCGAGGTCCAGCAGGCGCTGCGCGACGCCCGCCTCGACCAGCTCGCCCAGCCGACGCTCGCTGCTGGTGAGTCCGTGGCCACGCTGCGTGCCGAGGACTTCGATCCCGAGGAGGCCGGCCGCCGCGGCATGGCGTTCGAGCAGCTCGACCAGCTCGCGATCGAGTACTTGTACGGAACGCGGTCCTGACCCGGCACCAGGACTGAGTGCTCAGGCGGTGCGGGCGGCTTCGGCTGCCTGCACCGCCTGTTCTGCTTCCTGAGTAGTACCACTTGTCTTTAGTCGGCGTCTGCAAGTATTGTCGACGCCGGTAACAGTCGTACTCATCAGGAGGCTCTTTCATGCCGCTCGCTCTGCTCGCGCTGGCCATCGGCGCGTTCGGCATCGGCACCACGGAATTCGTCATCGCCGGGCTGCTGCCCGAGGTCGCCACCGAGTTCGCCGTCTCGATCCCGGCGGCCGGCTGGCTGATCACCGGTTACGCGCTGAGCGTCGCCGTCGGCGCGCTGCCGATGACCGCGCTCGGCAACCGGATGCGCCGCAAGCAGCTCCTGCTGTTGCTGATGGCAATTTTTGTCGCCGGCAACGTGCTGTCCGCGATCGCGCCGTCGTACGGCGTGATGATGGCCGGACGGATCGTCACCGCGCTGTGCCACGGCGCGTTTTTCGGGGTCGGCGCGGTGGTCGCCTCCGACCTGGTCAAGCCGGAGAAGAAGGCCAGCGCGATCGCGCTGATGTTCACCGGTCTGACCGTCGCGAACGTGCTCGGCGTACCGATGGGCACGTTCATCGGCCAGGGTCTCGGCTGGCGCGCGACGTTCTGGGTGGTCGCCGGGCTCGGCATCGTCGGGCTGATCGGGATCGCGGCGCTGGTGCCAGAGATCGCGCGTCCCGCGGGCGGCAACCTGCGCGCGGAGTTCGCGGTGTTCCGCAGCGTCAAGGTCTGGCTCGCGGTCGGCACCACGGTGCTCGGCTTCGGCGGCGTGTTCGCCTCGTTCACGTACGTCGCGCCGATGATGACCGAGGACGCCGGCCTGCCGGAGAGCGCGATCTCGTGGTTGCTGGTGCTGTTCGGCGTCGGCATGGTGTTCGGCAACCTGCTCGGCGGACGGTACGCCGACCGCGCGCTGATGCCGACGCTCTACACCTCGCTCGGCTCGCTCGCGCTCGTGCTCGTCGTCTTCGGCTTCACCGCGCACTGGGCGGTCCCGGCGATCATCACGCTGTTCCTGCTCGGCGGATTCGCGTTCTCGACCACGCCGCCGCTGCAGCTGCGCACGCTGGCCAGCGCGTCGTCGGCTCCGACAGTCGCGTCGGCGGTCAACATCGGCGCCTTCAACCTCGGCAATGCGCTGGCGGCCTGGCTCGGCGGGCTGGTCATCGCGGCCGGTTACGGCTACGCGGCCACCAACTGGGCCGGTGCTGCGATGGCTGTGGGTGCGCTGGTGCTGGCGCTGATCTCAGGAAGGCTCGACCGGCGTGAGTCGTCCGCGGCGGAGAAGGAACTCGCGGCCGTCGGCTAGTCCCCCATCGCGCGGCGCCGGCTAGAGCCGCTGCTCGGCGAGGTCGACCCAGGCGTCGACCTCGCCGGCCGGGAAGTGCCGGATCGCCCAGTCCACCATCCGCAGACTCATGTGCGCCCACGATGCCCGCAGTACGTCGTACGGGAGCTCGTCGAGCAGCGCATCGAGTCGCGCGACCACGTCGTCCGGCTCTTTGACACCGAACCGCAGCGTCACCAGATCGAACCCTCGATGCCCGCGGCCGGCGCCGTCCCAGTCGATCACCCCGGTGATTCGGCCGTCGCTCTGCAGCAGGTTGCCCGGATGGAAGTCGACGTGCACCGCGTCGTCACCCGCGAGCACGTCCGCGTCGACCGCCGAGATCCGCCGCTCGAGCTCGGCCGTCCGGGCACTGAACTCCCGCAGCGGCCCGTGCAGGCAGAACCCCGGCCCGTCCTCATGCAGGTACGTCGGCAACTGCTCGACGTCCGACCCTTTCAACCGGCCGGCCTGCAACGCGTTCAGTTCGACGATCTGATCGAGCAAGTCGTGGGTCAGCCGCTCGACGGTTGCCCCCGGCATCAACTCCTGCACGGTCACCACCGCCGTACCGACCTGCACGGCCAGCTCGGTCCGCGGCGCCGGATACCCCTCGGTGCGCAACACCTCGACCACCGCCAGCGGTCCCCGCTCGAACTCCCCCAGCTCCACGCCGGGCCGCCATTTCAGCACCGACCGGTGCCCGTCCTCCCACCGGACGAACGCGGCCCCGACCTCGCCTCCCCCGCACGGCCCTTCGACCACCAGCTTCACGCCGGCGACTCTCGCGACCTCCGCCGCCGCCCAGTCCGCATCCAACCGCTCGACCCGCTGCCACTCACGCTCGTCTTCGCCCACGCACCGATCATCTCGTGTGCCCGGGGACAAGCAACGGCGACCTCGGACAGCCCACAGCCTGTCCGAGGTCCCGCCACCCTGCCCGACCGCCGGAGCTACAACCGGATCGACTTCTTGTTCATGAACTCCTCGATGCCCGCCGGCCCCAACTCGCGGCCCATCCCCGACCGCTTGATCCCACCGAACGGCAGGTCGGCCTGCGAACCACCCGCGCTGTTCAGGTAGACCATGCCCGCCTCGATCTGCCGCGCGACTCGGGTGTTGCGCTCCGGATCGGTCCCCCAAACGCTCGCGCCCAGCCCGAACGGCGAGTCGTTGGCGATCGCGATCGCCTCCTCCTCGGTCTCGGCCTTGAACACCAGGACCACCGGCCCGAAGATCTCGTCCCGGTACGCGTCCATCTCCGGCGTGACGTCGGTCAGCACGGTCGCCTCCAGGTAGGCGCCGGGCCCGATCCGATGCCCGCCGGTGCGCAGGGTCGCGCCCTGCTCGATCGCCTTCGCGACCTGCGCGGCCACCTCGTCCGCGGCCGCGACCGACGCCAGCGGCGGCAGGGTCGTCTTCGGATCCGCCGGGTCACCGGCCACGTAGTACTCCGAGACCCGTTTGGTCAGCCGATCGACGAACTCGTCGTACAGGTCGGCGAGCACGATCATCCGCTTCGGCGCGTTGCAGGACTGGCCGCAGTTGCGCATCCGGGCCGTCGCGGTCGCCTTGACGGTCTCGTCGAGGTCGTCGGTGTCCAGCACGATCAGCGGGTCGGACCCGCCGAGCTCCAGCACGGTCTTCTTCAGGTTCTTGCCGGCCTCGGCGGCCACCGAGATGCCGGCCTGTTCGCTGCCGGTCAGCGAGACGCCCTGGATCCGTGGGTCGGCGAGGATCCACGGCACCTGCCGGCTGGACGCGAACACGTTCACGTAGGCGTCGTCCGGTACGCCGGCGTCGTACAGGAGCTGCTCGATCGCGACCGACGCCCGGGGGCAGATCGACGCGTGCTTGAGCAGGATCGTGTTGCCGAGCACCAGGTTCGGCGCGACGAACCGGGCCACCTGGTACACCGGGAAGTTCCACGGCATCACGCCGAGCAGCGCGCCGATCGGCTCCTTGGTGATCACCGCACGGCCGCCCTTGATCGTGATCGGCTCGTCGGCGACCAGGTCCGGGCCGTGCTCGGCGTAGTACCGGAAGATGTCGACCACGATGCCGACCTCGCCACGGCCCTCGTTGATCCGTTTACCCATCTCCAGCGTCATGATCGCCGCCAGTTCGTCGGCCCGCGCAGCGAACAGCTCCGCCGCCCGCGCGACGATCGCCGCCCGTTCGGCCACCGGCCGCCGCCGCCACGCCGAGAACCCGGCGTGCACCCGCCCGATCGCGGCCCGAACCTGCTCGTCGCTGGCGTTCTCGATCTCCTCGACCAGTTCACCCGTCGCCGGGTCAGTGACTGAGTACATGGGGGACGAGTCCTCCGTTCTCTACGACAGTGCGCAAGAGCAAAGGCTAACCGCTGCAGTACATACTGTATACACTCATCTCACCTCTCACGATCGGCCGGTCTGCAAGGACGCGCCAACCCCGCCGCCTGACCCGTCGCCGGACAAGACAGGGGAAAACCCTCGAATCACTCCTGTTCGGCGGTGGTGACAACGGGGAATGCTGTGGCGAGAAATCCCCGTCACCCCGGCCTTCGGGGTTACCTGCCGCCCATCGTCGATCGGATACCGCCCGTGCCCGACCAACGGAAGTCCCGTCTTGTCCTGCGGCTGGTGAGTGTGCTCGCCGCCGCGGCCATCGGTGGAGTCGCGCTCGCGGCTCCGGCGCCGGCCACCCTCGCCGACCAGCCCGATCCGGCCAACGCCTGGCAGTTCGACCACTGGCCGCAGCAGCAGCCGTGGCAGCAGGCTCAGCCGCAGCCGGCGGCGAACCGCCTGGCCGGTCCGGCCAGTGGCACCGGAGCGTTCGGTGCCTCCATCGATCCGCAGAACTGGGAGAACCCGGACCACATGACGTGGTCCGACTACAAGAAGCCGCCCGGCACGAACTGGGCCGACCCGGCCGTGAAGGGCTCCACCCGCACATTCAAGGGTGCGCTCGTTCTGGTCGACTACCCGAACCAGCCGTTCGTGGTGACCCAGCCCAAGCACTCCACGCCGTTCGGCAACCCGAGCGCCGAGGCGAACGGCATACCGCGGGACCAGGTCGCGCAGTTCTACCACGACTTCCTCAACAAGCCCGGCGCGCTCAACCGCGGCCACACCCTGCACGAGTACTGGATGGAGGACTCCGGCGGCCGGTACGGCGTGGAGCTCAGCGCGTTCGGCCCGTACCTGATGCCGGGCAAGTCGCACGAGTACGCGATGGAGTTCCAGGCCGACGAGGACTGCCCGGCCGGCGACAACTGCACGCGCAACATCCGCGCCGACGGCCAGGCCGCGTGGGTCGCCGACCAGGGCCCGCAGGTCCCGGCCGGCTTCGACTTCGTCTTCTTCCTCAGCGCCGGGCAGGACGAGTCGTCCACCTGGCAGGAGTTCGGGATGATGAAGTTCCCGACCAAGGAGGACGTCACCGAGGAGTTCGGCCCGCCGGTCCCCGAGCAGCGCAACTGGTCCGAGACCCGGTACGTCGACTGGACGTCCTGGGCGGCCGGTTCGTCGATCTGGCCGAACGCCGGCGGTGGCTCGTCGACCCAGGCGGAGAGCTCCGGCATGGGCGTCTTCGCGCACGAGTTCAGCCACATCCTGGGCATCGGCGACAACTACAACAACCCGTACGGCGTACCGCCGCGGCGGGCCTACACCGGCGTCTGGGAGATGCTCAGCCGGGGCAGCTTCAACGGCCCCGGCGGACCGCACAGCCGGTGGATGATCCCCGCGACCGGCGGCGCCTCGATGGGCGCGCAGCACATGCTGCGCAACAAGATCAAGCTCCAGATGGTCGACGAGCAGAACGTGCTCCGGCTCAACCGCGAGGCGCTCGCGCAGTCCGGTGTCGTGGTCGCCGACGTGACCGCGCGAGTGGCTCAGCCCGGCCCGAGCGGCCTGTCCGGCATCAACATCACGCTCGGCGGCGGCGACCTCGCGCCGCCCTGCAACACCGCCACCGATCCGCTGTGCGACGGCCGCGGCTACCAGAACTACACCCTCGAGGTCGTCGACCGGATGGGCACCGACTCGTTCACTCCCGACTCCGGCGTCCTGCTGGCCAAGACCAAGGACCAGGACCGGGCGCCGTTCGAGTGGGTGATCGACGCCAACCCGCAGGACATCAACATGACCGACTACGTGATGCCAGACGGCACCAAGGTCCCGATCACGATCGGCGACTACCGGCAGCTGTCCGACGCTCTGTTCCACGCCGGCACCAACTCCGGCAGCGAGTACGAGTACGTCGACCAGGCGAACCGGCTGCACTTCTACGTCACCAACGTGAAGCGTGACGCCAAGGGCATCCTGTCCTACACCGTCGCCGTCCGTTCGCTCGACGGCTCCGGTCCGGCCCAGCGCGGCGTCCGGGTCCTGCCGACGGTGGGCCTGCCCGCCCGCGACGGGCTCGCGACCTGCAACTTCCCGCTGACCAACACCGGCAAGGCCGCGGCTCCTGCCGGGCAGCACCCCGAGGACGTCAGCAAGTACCTGAACAGCGACGTCTACCGCCTCACCGCCAAGGTCGAGGGCCGCGGCTGGTCGGTCAACCTGCCCAACGCCCTCACCACCGCCAAGGCCGGCCAGCGCGTCACCGTCCCGGTCCAGGCCAAGCACGACACCGACGCGGCAGCGATCGGCCGCGTGACGCTGACCGCCACCTCCGAATCCGATCCGACCAAGAAGTCCACCACCAGCTGCGTGGCGGTCGCCCGCTAGTTCTCTCCTGCCGGGTGGGGACCCGTCGTGGTCCCCACCCGGTTCTTTCTGTGGTCGGCTGTAAAGAATCTTTGACACGGTGTCCGTTCTGCTTTACCTTCGAGAGTGTCAAAGATGTTTTACACAAGGGGTGGGATCGTGGCGTATCAGGAGAAGCGGGCCTGGGTGTTCCTGCTCGTGTCCGTGCTGGGTTACCTCGTGTACCTGGTGGTGGTGCTGCGCCGGGTGGACGGCGACTGGGGCGATACGCCGTACATCGGGGTGATGCTGTGGTGCATCGGCGGCGCGATCGTGGCGGCGATGGTGGTCGAGATGCTGGTCGCCGGGACGGGGTCCAAGGAGGACGGCCCGCAGAAGGATCAGCGGGATCTGGAGATCGCGCGGTTCGGGGAGCAGGTGGGGCAGTCGTTCGTGGTGATCGGTGGGGTCACGGCGATGGGGCTGGCGATGCTCGAGGTGGATCACTTCTGGATCGCGAACGCGGTGTACCTGGCGTTTTTCCTGTCCGCGGTGCTCGGGTCGGTGGCGCGGATCGTCGCGTACCGGCGGGGGCTGCCGTGGTGAAGCCGACCCGGGTGACCAACGCCATCCGGGCGTTGCGGTTCGCCCACGAAGAGATGACACAAGCCGAGCTGGCGCGGCGGATCGGGGTGACGCGGCAGACGGTGATCGCGATCGAACAAGGGCGGTACTCGCCGTCGCTGGAGCTCGCGTTTCAGATCGCGCACGTGTTCGGCGTACCGCTCGAGGACGTTTTTCAGTATCCAGGGGAGGAATCATCATGAGAGCAGTTGTGCAGGACCGGTACGGGCCGCCGGAGGTGCTGCGGGTGGCCGAGATCGAGCCACCAGTTGCCGGGAGCAACCAACTGTTGGTGCGCGTCCGGGCGGCTGGCGTCGACCAGGGCACGTGGCACCTGATGGCGGGGCAACCACGTCTCGTCCGGCTGGGATTCGGACTGCGCCGCCCGAAGGTGCCGGTCAGCGGGCGGGATGTCGCCGGGGTGGTCGAGGCGGTGGGCGCCGGGGTCACGTCGTTGCGGGTCGGTGACGAGGTGTTCGGAACGTGCGAGAGCGGTTCCTTCGCCGAGTACGCCGTCGGCCCGGTCAGCAAGTTGACCCGCAAACCGGCCAACCTCACCTTCGAGCAGGCGGCCGCGGTCCCGATCTCGGCCGGTACGGCGCTGCAGGGGCTTCGCGGGATCCGGCCGGGAGAGCGCGTTCTCGTGCTCGGCGCCGCGGGCGGCGTCGGCTCGTACGCAGTCCAGCTGGCCAAGGCGTTCGGCGCTCACGTCACCGGCGTCTGCAGTACGCCGAAGCTCGACCTGGTCCGCGAACTGGGCGCCGACGAGGCGCTCGACTACACCCGCGACGAGCTGCCCGCGGCGGCGTACGACTTCATCCTGGACACCGGCGGCAACCGCTCTCTGCGTTCTCTGCGGCGCGCCCTGAAACCCAAGGGCCGCGCGGTGATCATCGGCAGCGAAACCAGCGGACCGCTCGGCGGGATGAGCCGGATCCTGCGCGCGGCGTTGATCTCCCCGTTCATCGGCCAGCAGCTCCGCGGCCTGATCAGCTCCGAACGCGCCGAGGACTTCGCCGAGCTCCGCGACCTGATCGAGGCCGGAAAGATCACCCCGGCGATCGACCGCACCTACCCGCTCGACGAAGCCGCCGCCGCGATCCACCACCTCCGCGACGGGCACCCGCGGGGAAAGCTCGTGATCACCATCTGAGCCCGTCGGCGACCTGCAGCAACCGCTCCCCGCGGCCCAGCAGGTCGTCGTACGACGTGAGCCCGGCGCGATGCCTCCCGGCCCAGTGCACGAAACTCGTTGCCTCGCGCACCACCTGCAGCCACGGCATCGCCGCGATCTCGGCGTCGCTCAACGGCAACCACTCGAAGTACCCTCGCCGGAACGCGTCGCTGACCGGCCAGGGTTTCGGTGTCGACCACTCGTCGCGGTCGAAGCTCCACAGCCCGGTCTCGAGATCCATCGCCCGGTACCCCGGCCCGGCGAACTCGAAGTCCAGGATTCCGGTGACGCGCTCTCCCACGACCAGTACGTTCCCCGCGGCGAAGTCGCCGTGGATCAGCTGCACCGGCAGATCGTCTCGCGGCCGGATCCGGGCCAGCACCTCCCCGATGGCCGGCTCCTCCTCCATCAGCTCCGTCGGATTGGGCACCAAGGGATGAACCTGCGTCAGGTCGCCGTTCCACACCTTCCGCGCAGGCAATCCCTTGAGGCCCGCGAGCGCGACATCCAACTCCCCCAGCGCACGCCCGCAGGCTTCCGCCTGCCGCGCATCCGACCGCGACGGATGCTCCCCCGCGATCCGCCGGCACAGACTCGCCACGCCGTCGCCGTACGGCATCCACGTCCGGCCGTCCTGCGTCACCACCGGCTCCGGTACGGCGAACGACAGGTCCCCCAGCGCCCGCAGCACGGCGTGCTCGTAGTCCGGCAGCCCCGAGTTCAAGTGCACCCGGAGCACGAACTCGTCGTTCACGAAGTAACTCGTGTTGTTCGTCCCCACGCCCACAGGCCGCACGACGGCATCGGCCAGCCCCCACGCCCTCAGCACGTCGTCCATCCCGTCATCCTCCTGCCCTGTGACCTCGCCGGGCGAACCGTTTTTCCCGCGACCGGCTCCGGAAAGGTCGCGTTCGAGTGTGGATCCCGAGCACGCCGCGCCCCCCGGGCTGATCCCTGATCGATCCCCCACTTCGCCGGAAAGCCGTTGTGCCGCCCGGAGACCAGGAGCAGACTCGGCGCAGGGACGGGACAGCTCGGCTGGGGGCCGCTGATCAGCCGGGAGGGGCAATGATCGGCACGGAAGAACCGACGAACCAATCCACTCAAGTCGTACAGGCCGACGAACTGGTCCGCGTGTACGGCGAAGGTGACACCGCGGTCCGCGCGCTGCACGGGGTGAGCGTGCGGATCGAGCCCGGACAGCTGACGGCGGTGATGGGACCGTCCGGCTCGGGCAAGTCGACGCTGATGCACATCCTGGCGGGGCTGGACAAGCCGACGAGCGGCTCGGTCCGGATCGCCGGTACCGAGATCACCACCCTCGGTGACGACGACCTGACCAAGTTGCGCCGCCAGCACATCGGCTTCATCTTCCAGTTCTTCAACCTGCTGCCGATGCTGACGGCCCGGGAGAACATCCTGCTGCCGTTGACGATCGCGGGCCGCCGCGCCGATCCGGAGTACTTCGACGCGCTGGTCGCACGGGTCGGTCTGGCCGACCGGCTCACCCATCGACCGGCTGAGCTCTCCGGTGGCCAGCAGCAACGAGTCGCGATCGCGCGTGCGCTGGTGTCCCAGCCGACCGTGGTCTTCGCCGACGAACCCACCGGCAACCTCGACTCCCGCACCAGCAAGGAGATCCTCGATCTGTTGCGGCAGTCGGTCGAGGAGTACGGGCAGACCACCGTGATGGTCACCCACGACGCCCGCGCGGCCGCGATGGCCGACCGGATCCTGTTCCTGGCCGACGGCAGCATCGTGAAGGAGACCGGGCGGATCAGCCAGCACGACATCCTGCAGGTGATCGACACGCTGGACCTGCAGTGATCCGCTTCGCGCTGGCCGGGATGCTCAGTCGCAAACTCCGGACCGCGCTCACCGCGATCGGCGTCGTACTGGGCGTCTCACTGATCTCCGGCACCTACGTGCTGACCGACTCGATCACCAGCGCCTTCGACTCGATCTTCTCCGAGAGCTACAAGAACACCGACGCCACGGTGAGCGGGAAGACCGCGTTCGACACGACCTCGGACTCCGCCGGCGGGGTCGCGCCACCGTTCACCGCGACCGTGCTGCCCGCGATCGAGAAGCTGCCCGAGGTCGACGCCGCCGGCGGCAGCGTGTTCGGCGAGGTCCAGATGATCGGCCGCGACGGCAAGGCGATCGTCTTCGGCGGCTCGCCCAACCTCGGCTACAGCGTCGACCCGGACCTGCCGCAGTTCAACACGCTCAGCCTGGTCGGCGGCAGCTGGCCGGGGCCGAACGAGATCGTGATCGACACCCAGACGGCCGAGAAGAAGGGCTTCGCGCCCGGCGACGAGATCGCCGTCCAGGCGCGTGGCGCGGCCCAGCGGATGCGGATCTCCGGTCTGGTCGAGTTCGGCGAGGTCTCGTCGATCGGTGGCGCGACGCTGGCCGGCTTCGACCTCGGGACAGCGCAGAAGCTGCTCGGCAAAACCGGTCAGCTCGACCAGATCCTGATCTCCGCCAAGGACGGGGTGTCGCCGCAACAGCTGGTCGATGCCGTCGGCAAGGTGCTGCCCGACGGGACGCAAGTCCGGACGGCGCAGGAGCAGGCCGACGCGGACGCCGAGGAGACCAGTGGGTTCCTCGACTTCTTCCGCACCTTCCTGCTGGTGTTCGGGGGGATCGCGCTGTTCGTCGGATCGTTCGTGATCGCGAACTCGCTGTCGATCACGATCGCCCAGCGGACCCGCGAGTTCGCCACGTTGCGCACGCTCGGCGCCTCCCGCCGGCAGATCCTCGGGTCGGTCGTGCTCGAAGCGCTGATCACCGGCGTGCTCGCGTCGATCGCCGGGCTGCTCTTCGGGCTCGCGATCGCGACCGGGCTGTTCAACCTCTTCGACGCGGTGGGGTTCACGCTGCCGAACAACGGGCTCGTGTTCCAGACCCGCACGGTCGTCGTCGGTCTGCTCGTCGGCATTGTCGTCACGGTCTTCGCCAGCCTGCGGCCCGCGTGGCGCGCGACGCGGGTGCCGCCGATCGCCGCCGTACGGGAAGGCGCCAAGCCGATCCCGGGACGCTTCAACCGGTACCGGCCGCTGGGCGCGGCGTTGCTCGCGATCGCGGGGATCGCCCTGGTCGTGGTCGGGCTGTTCGTCGACGGGCTGCCGACGTCGACACTGCTGGTGATGCTTGGCGGCGGTGTGCTGCTGCTGTTCGTCGGGGTCGCGCTGTTCTCGGCTCGGCTGGTCAAGCCGCTGGCCGCGGCGTCCGATCCGGTCGCGCGGTGGTCCGTGGTGACGTTGACGGTGATCGCCTGGCCGGTGCTCGTGCTGTCCTGGCTGATCAAGCGGGCGTTCCGGCGTCGGGCGGAGTTCCCGCGGGTCCTGCCCGACGGACCGGCGACCACGATCGGCGGCCAGAACAGCCGCCGCGATCCCGCCCGGACCGCCTCCACCGCGGCGGCGCTGATGATCGGGCTCGCCCTCGTCACGCTGGTCGCGACGCTCGGGGCCGGGATCATCAAGCCGTTCGAGGACGCCGTGGACGGCATCTTCAGCGCGGACTACGCGATCACGGCGCAGAACAACTTCAGCCCACTGCCGCCCGACGTGGCCGCGGCGGTCGCCGCGACTCCTGGCGTCTCGGCGGTGACCAGCGTGCGCGGCGGACAGGCGTCGGCGTACGGCGAAAGGATCCAGATCACCGGGGTCGACGCCGCCGCGCCGGAGCTGCTCAGCTTCGACTGGCGGTCGGGCTCGCAGCAGTCGCTCGCCGATCTCGGGGCCGACGGCGCGATCGTCGATGCGGAGTACGCCGACAAGCACGCGCTGTCGGTGGGATCGCAGCTCGCGTTGACCACGGTGACCGGCAAGACGCTGCCGCTGAAGGTGCTCGGGGTGTTCCGGCCGCCGGCCGGTGGGTCGCCGTTCGGCAACGTCACGATCTCGACGCCGACCTTCGACGCGAACAACCCGCAGCCGCTGAACGTGTACACGTTCGTCAACCTGACCGGTGGCGTCACGGCGGCGAACACCGCTGCTCTCGACAGTGCGCTGAGCGCGTTCCCGAACGCCAAGGCGCTCGATCGCGACGCGTTCAAGAAGTCGCAGACCGACGGCATCAAGAGCATCCTCAACGTGCTCTACGTGCTGCTGGCGCTCTCGGTGCTGGTCAGCCTCTTCGGCATCGTGAACACGCTGGTGCTGACCGTCTTCGAGCGCACCCGCGAGCTCGGCATGCTGCGCGCGGTCGGGCTGACCCGCGGGCAGGTGAGGAAGATGATCCGGCACGAGAGCGTGATCACCGCCCTGATCGGCGCCGCGATCGGCATCGTGCTCGGCCTGGGTCTGGCCCTGCTGCTCGCGGCGCGACTGGAGGAAGTGGCCTTCGCCGTACCGGTCGCTCAGCTGATCGTCTTCGGCGTCCTGTCCATCGTCGTCGGCATCCTCGCCGCCATCTGGCCGGCCCGCCGAGCCGCCCGGCTCAACCCTCTGGAGGCGTTGCAGTACGAGTAGCAGACCTTCAACGCTCGGCGATGTTCGTGAGGTCGTCTTTGCTCCAAGCTCCCGTCACGCCTCTGGCCTCGCTCAGGTAGTCGGCAACCTGCGACGCATCCCACCCGTGCGCCTCCCGCAGACCGGCCGCGATCCACCACAGGTAGGCAGCACTCGGAGCCGACGGCTCGAGGTGGCCCGCCTTCACATCCGTCACGGTGAACATCGGTACGCCGTCCCGCTCCCCCAGCCGCGCGATCGTCTCGTACCGGCCCGGGCCCATCACGCGGACCTGGTCGACGTCGTCGAGTGCTTCGGCGAGATCATGCGCGAAAGCGCTCCCCGGCTCTCTGTACATCTCCTGCGCGGCGACGTCGCCCAACTGTTCGGCGGTCACCAAGTACGCCCGCCCGGCAACCAGTCCGGGCGCCGTCAGGTCGTAGAACGCGCGGCCGCCGCCCCACGCCGCCGACTCGCCGGAGAACACCAGCCCGCCCGGCATCTCGACCGCGGCAACCTGGCGAGGGTCGCGCGGGTCCCGGCAGCCCGGGTATTGCCGGCGTCCGCCGGTTGGACGGCCGCCTGCGAGGTAGCACCGGAAGCGATCGCTCGCGAGGTTCGAGCCGTACGCGACGTACCAGGCCAGGTGCATCAGCTCAGCCCGAAGACCCTTCGGGCGTTGCCGTTCAGGAACAGCTCCGTGGTTTCGGTGTCCAGCGCGAGCGTTTCCAGGTCAGAGAGCGCTTTCTCGGCCGTGATCATCGGATAGTTCGTGCCGAACAGGACCTTGCGGCGGCCGTTCGTCCGAAGGTACCTGACCAGCTCGGGTGGGTAGCGGCGGACGGTGTACGCCGAGGTGTCGATGTGGACGTTCGGGTACTTCGTCGCCAGCGCGATCATCTCCGCGGTCCACGGGTAGCCGATGTGGCCGGCGACGATCGTCAGGTCGGGGAACTCCAGGGCGACGTCGTCCAGGTAAGGAATCGGGCGGCCGGTCTCGGACGTGCGCAGCGGGCCGGTGTGCCCGACCTGGGTGCAGAACGGGATCCCCAGCTCCACGCACTCGGCGTACAGCGGGTAGTAGCGCCGGTCGTTCGGCGGCAGGCCCCACACCCACGGCACGATCCGGAGAGCGCGCAGACCGCGCTCTCTCACCGCGCGCCGCAACTCACGCACGGCCGTGACCGGCTGCCGCAGGTCGACCGACGCGACCCCGACCAGGCGATCGGGGTACTGCGCGACGAAGTCCGCGACCTCGTCGTTCGACACGAGCGGGCCCTCGGCGGCGTACCACGCGCTGATCAGCCCGGTCGTCACACCGCCGGCGTCCATCGCGGCGATCGTGCTCTCCAGCGGCAGCGCGGTCGACAGTTCCTCGGTGCCGATCCACGGCCGCAGCGAGTCGAACCAATCCTGGGCCAGCATCCGCTCGGTCGGGTGCTGCATCCACGCGTCGACGATGTCCACGGAGGTCACCGTACCCACCGGCGGGGCAATCAGCCGGTCTGCTGCCGCTACGACGTGGAGGTCACGACCTCAGGCGACGAGGGCACCGCCGCCTTCTGCTCAGGGGTTCACCAATGGTCCGAGCTCTCGGCGCGAACGGATCTTCAGCTTGCGCATCGCGTTGGTCAGGTGATCCTCGACGGTGCTCACCGACAACGACAGCTCGGCCGCGATCCGGCTGTTGGTGAACCCGCGCGCTGCCAGCCGCGCGACCTCCAGCTCTCGCGGAGAGAGCGCGTTCCCGTAGCCCCGCCGTCCGCGCCGCGACGTCACCGCGACCCCCGCTTCGCGCAGTGCGTCCCGGCACCTCCGCGCATCCCACCGCGCGCCGAGCTTCTCGTACGTCGCCGCCAGTGCGACCAGTTGCGCCGGTTCCCCCGCGTCGAGCGCCCGCCGGGCCTTCAGCTCCAGCACCAGACACTCGTCGTACGGCCTGCCGATCGCCCGGTACGCCGACGCCGCGTCGTCGAAGCCGAGATCCTCGACCACGGCCGCCCGCACCAACTTGCCGGCGGCAACAGAAGCGGGAGCGTCGCGGCCGGTCAGACCGGCCTCGAACTCGGCGAGCAGGCCCACCGCGTCCTCCCGCTGCCCAACCGCCTCCAATGCGAGACACGCCGTCGCCACCAGCTCGCCCGCCCAGGCCCACCCGTCCTTGCGCCGTACGACCTGCACGAACTCCTCGACCGCCGCGAGCGCCGCTCGGCTGTCGCCGGTCGCGAGGTGGATCCGCCCGAGCGTCGCCAAGGCCGCCGCCCGTACCGGCAGTTCGCCGCCGACGGACATCAGCAACTCCTGAGCGCCCGGGACATCGCCTTCGGCCAACCGCATCCGCCCGGCCACGAGGTCGAGCTCGGCTTGCACCAACGGCGCCGACTCACCCACAGCCCTTGCCCTCAGCAACTTCTCGGGCAACATCTCCCAGTCCCCCGCCAGCCACGCCTGCCACAGCCGAGTCCCCACCCCCGCCGGCAACGCCGCACTCCGCCGGTCGTGTCCCAACCACAACAACCCGCGCGCCGAGTACGCCGACTCGTCCACCCCCGACAAGTCCCCCAGCGCAACCGCCAACCGCCCACGATTCCGCCGCACCATCGCACGGGCGACGTGCTCGGCGCCGTCGCTCCCCCGACCGGCGTCGCTCGACCCGCGCCGTTCCCGCGAGCCGAGGCCACCGGAGACGTAGGCCCAACCGTCCTTCCCGTCCTCGCCCTCGCCGAACGGACGGGCGGAGGTGCCGCCGCCGGCGGGCGGCGAGGTGTTGGCGCCGAAGCCACGCGTCCGATCGTCCTCGTCTTCGCGTCCGGGATCGGTGCCAGTACGACCACCCCGACCACGATCACCGCCGCCCACCCCATGCGTCTCCCCCAGCAGCCTCAACGCCCGATGCATCCACGCCCGGTGCTCGGCGATCTCCTCCGGCCCCGAGGTCGGCACCGCCAGGGCCGACATCGCCCACGCCGCACTCGCCGGGTCCTCCGCCAACTCCTCGACCGCCGCCGCCAGCTCACGCCGCGCCGTACCGAACTCCCCCGCCCGGTCGTGCAGCAGAACCCCCAGCGCCAGTCGCAACCGCCCGCGATCGGCACTCGGCTGCAACGCCTCGTCCAGCACCATCCGCACCGCGACCACCGCTTCGTCCCACAGCGACGACTCGACCGCCGCGTGCGCGAGCCGGGTCGCCAGCCGCGCCCGGTCCGGCCAGGGCAAGACCTCGATCCGCAGCATCTCCAGCAACTGCGAGATCGCGCTCTCCGACTCTCCCGCCGCGACCAGCTGGGCCGCGGCGAGCTCGGCCTGCGCCAGCCACACGTCGATCAACCCGCCCCGCCGCGAGTGCTCCGCGATCCGCGGATGCGCCGCCGGGTCCCGCGTCGCGAGCGCCTCGGCCGCCCGCCGGTGCAACCGCCGCAACTCGTCCGGCGGGATCGTGTCGTACACCGCCCGCTGCGCCAACGCATGCCGCAGGTCGTACAGGCCCGGCCGCACCTGCCCCAGCAACCCCCGCGCCAAGCCGACATCGACCGCCTCGGTCAGCTCGGGTCCGTGCACCTCGGCGACCGCACCGATCAGCCCGTCCGACGCCGGCGAATCCAGTACGGCGGCCGCCCAGACAACGCGTCGGCAGGCCTCCGTCAACTGCTCCAGCTTGATCGTGACCGACGCCCGCAACGCGACCGGCGCCCGCGTCTCGGCCAGCGCGCGCTGCACCGCCGGCACCAACCCGTCCGGCCCAACCGCCAGATCCCGGAGAAACTCCTCCACGACGAACGGCAATCCACCCGTCCGCTCGACCAGTTCCTTCGCCAGGGAGTCAGGCAACGCCTCCACGCCGAGCAGTTCCGTCGCCAGTTCCCGTACGGCGCTCGCCGGCAACGGCGGCAGTCGCACCTCGGCCGTGCGCGTCCCGGCCCGGACACATCCCGCCAGCGCGGTGATCTCGCCCGCCAGCCGGGGGTCCTCCGGCCGGTACGTCCCCACCAGCCGCACCTCGCGCGGCAACCGGCTCGCCAGAAAACGCAGCAGCTGGAGTGTTCCCCGATCAGCCCAGTGCAGATCCTCCAGGAAGAGCACCGCCGGACCGAGCGATCCGAGCACCTCGGTCACCCGCGCGAACACCGAGTGCCGCATCCCCGGAACGAGTTCACCCCGCCACGGCGTCCCCGTCCCCGGCCGCTGATCAAGCACCGGAGCCAACGCCTCGAGCGCCGGCGTGAGCGGAACCTGATCCTGCACCGGGTGACACTGCCCGGTCAGCCAGCGCGCGGGATGATCCCGCGCGATCTCGGCGACGAGCCGGCTCTTGCCCGACCCGGCCTCCCCCACCACCAGCACCAGACTCGGCGCCGCAGCGAGAGCGGTCCGGAGCACCCGCGTCTCCCGTTCCCTCCCCATCAGCCGCGCCTGCAACGGCTGATCCGCCCGATCCGCCCGATCGTCTCCGTCCGGCCGATCCCGCCGCTGCGGCCAGTCCCCGCTCTCCCCGTGCACCGCCAGTCGCCTAGCGCTCAGGTACGGAACAGAGGGTCGCCTCGGCAAGGCAGCCGTCGGCCACCCTCTGTATCCGCACCGCCGGACAGTAGCCGGTTGTTTCGTTCAAACTACTCTCAGTCAACAACTCCACGTACATAGTGTGACCGCTTTCCTGTCTTCCCGCACCGCCGACCCCCACCGAAGTGAGCCGGTCTCACCTTCGATCCGCTCGCCTCACCGCTGCACTCGCCGCATCCGCCGTTGCGCCGCCATCGCCGCGGCGCTGCTGAGGATCACCAGCAACGTCGCCATCGACCACCGCCGCAGCACCTGTACGGTCCGGTCCGGCTCGTCCGGCACCGACGCCAGCCGCGGCGCCACGCTGATCACCGGCGGCGTCACGTCCACCGACGGCCGCGGAGTCGGCCGCGGCGTCGGTGTGGGAGTCAACGCCGGAGGCAGCGGAGGCGGCGGCAACTCCACCGCGTCTGTCGGCGTAGCGCTCGGCCGAGGCGTCGGCTGCGACGAAGGTGACGGGCTGGGCGGCCGAGGAATCGACGGCCGCACCGTTCGCGGTGGAACCGGCGGCGTCACCGTCTCGACCGGCGGACGCGGAGTCGGCCGCGGCGTCGGCCTAGGCGTCGGCGCCGGAGGCCGCGGCGTCACCGTGGGCGGCGGCGGCGGTGGAGGCGGCGGCGGGGGTGGAGGCGGAGGAGGCGGCGGCGCAGCTGCTTGCTTCAAGCAACCAGCAGAATCCCCACTCCACGCCGACGGCAACGAATTCAGCTCCCGCGCCTCCCCGGAGAGCGTGATCCGCACGGTCCGGCTCGCCAACCCCGGATGCGTCCGCACGGCATAGAGCGCTCCCCCGGACAGCACCACCGAGCTGTACGCCGCCACCGACGGCGCGCCCCGAACCTCCGCCACCACCCGGACAACCCCACTGCCCGGATCGATGCTGACCACCTTGGCCCGCCCGAATCCCAGCGTGGAAACGCCGTACAGCAGCCCGTTCGACGGATTCACCGCGAAGTCGTCCAGCGTCAACGTCCCGACGATCGGCTTCAACCGGACCACCCGCAGCACACTCCGGTACGTCGGGCTGCCGGGATCGATGTCCATCGTGTAGAGCCGCATCGCGTCGCGCAGGTAGAGCCGGTTCCCCGAGATCGCACCGGCGACCGGATCCGCGACGCCACCGACGCCGCGCCGGACCTCGCCCAGATCCCTCACGGTCCCGCGGCGATCGATCGACACCAGATGCGGCTTGCGCTGCAGCCAGCCGTCCCGATCGCGCAGCGCGATCCCGTAGACCAGGTCCTGTCCGCGTGCGTATCCCATCGCATCCACCTGGTAGTCGAGCTTGCCCAGCTCGGTGATCCGCCCGGACGGCAATTCGACTCGTCGCAACCGGGACAGGGAGAGCGGTCCGCTCGAGTCCACCTGCAGCACCACACAGGTGGACTCGGCCGACGACTCCTCCACCACCAGCACGGCCGGCAGTACCGCCAGTCCCGCCGCCCCTGCCAAGGCCCCACCCCGCCGTAGCCCTCCCATCACTGATCAGCCTCCGCGACTGAGGCGGGACAGCGCCGCGACGAACGCGTCCGGACCGACGTTCGCGCCACCGGTGAACGGGTTCTGCAGCTGGTAGATCGCGAACAGCAGCAGGGCGATCGCCCCGGACAGCATCGACACGATCACGGCGTACGAGTAGACGCCCGGTCCGCCGAACAGGAACATCAACCCGATCGACATCGCGCTGCCGACCAGGATCGCGAACCAGACCACCGCGTTCACGCCGCTCCCGGCGGAGTTCAACCGCTCCTGCCGGGCCTCGTACACGTTCCACAGTTGGGCCGACGCCTCGACCCGGCTGTCCTCCTCCCGATCACTCTTGGTCGGAACGCGCTCTATCTCGTTCTGCAGCTGCGTCAGCAGGGTCCAACCGCGCTCGTCGACCGGCTTCCCCGCCCGCAGGTCGGGCCATTCGTTCTCCGACACCTGACTGGCGTAGTCCTGCGTCAGCTTCTCGATCCGGGCCCGAGCCGGCTCGGCGAGCGAGTCGCTCGCCCAGCGGACGGCGATCAGCGCGTTGGCCTCCTGGTAGGTGTTCTCCTCCGCCCGGTCGGCCGCGTCGAACAGCGAGATCAGCACGAACGCCGCGACCACTACGTTCACCCCGCCGACGATCGTGAACACCTGGCCGGCGACCTCGTTGTTCGCCTCCCGTCCGAAGTGCTGGCGGGCCTTGCGCAGGATCACCGCCATCACCGCGGTGACCAGCATCAACCCGATCACCCAGAACAGACCGCTGAAGGTCAGACTCATGACCGCTCTCCCCACTCGCGTTGCAGCGCCTCCTCGAGCAGCGCCTCGACGATGCGGTTCTCCGGCACCGTCCGGACCACCTCACCGCGGACGAAGATCTGCCCCTTGCCATTGCCCGACGAGACCCCGAGATCAGCCTCCCGCGCCTCACCGGGACCGTTCACGACGCACCCCATCACCGCGACCCGCAACGGGACCGGGAATCCCTCGAACGCCGCCGCGACCTGCTCGGTCAGCGTGTAGACGTCGACCTGCGCCCGGCCGCACGACGGGCACGACACGATCTCCAACTGGCGAGGCCGCAACCCGAGCGACTCGAGGATCCCGGCGCCGACCTTGACCTCCTCGACCACCGGCGCGGACAGCGAGACCCGGATCGTGTCCCCGATGCCTTCGGCCAGCAGAACGCCGAACGCGACCGCCGACTTGATCGTGCCCTGCAGCAACGGCCCGGCCTCGGTCACACCGAGATGCAATGGGTAGTCGCACCGCCGGGCGAGTTCGCGGTAGGCGGCGATCATCACCAGCGGGTCGTGATGCTTCACCGAGATCTTGAGATCGCGGTATCCGTGCTCTTCGAACAGCGAGCACTCCCACAGCGCCGACTCCACCAGCGCGGCCGGTGTCGCCTTGCCGTGCTTGGCCAGCAGCCGCTGATCCAGCGAGCCCGCGTTCACGCCGATCCGGATCGGTACGCCGGCGGCCGACGCGGCCCGCGCGATCCCGGCGACCTGATCGTCGAACGCGCGGATGTTGCCCGGGTTCACCCGAACACCCGCACAGCCCGCGTCGATCGCGGCGTACACGTATCTGGGCTGGAAGTGGATGTCCGCGATCACCGGGATCTGCGAGCGCTTGGCGATCTGTGGCAGCGCGTCGGCGTCGTCCTGCGACGGTACGGCGACCCGGACGATCTGGCAGCCCGCCGCGGTCAGCTCGGCGATCTGCTGCAGCGTGGCGTTCACGTCGGCGGTCGGGGTTGTCGTCATCGACTGCACCGACACCGGTGCACCCCCGCCGACCGGCACCGACCCGACCATCACCTGCCGCGACTTCCGCCGGACCACCGGAACGCTCGGCACCCCCAACGACACCGCCGTCATCGCCGCCTCCTCGTGGACGGGCCCGGGACGCCCGTCATGGCTGCCTCACCGCGACCGGCAACGTGAAGTGAACGGTCTCCTGGGTGATCTCCCGCTCGACCACCTCGACCTCGCCGCGTTCGCGGATCGCCGCGATCACCCCGTCGACCAGTCGCGGCGGCGCCGACGCGCCCGCGGTCAGCCCGATCACCCGGACGCCGTCCAGCCACTCCTCCCGGACACCGGTCGCGTCGTCGATCAAGTACGCCGGGGTGCCGCGGCGAACGGCGAGCTCGACCAGGCGGCGCGAGTTCGACGAGTTCTCCGAGCCGACGACGAGCACCAGGTCGGCGTCGTCGGAGAGCGCTCCCAGTGCCTCTTGCCGGTTGGTCGTCGCGTAGCAGATGTCGGCCGAGTCCGGTCCGCGCAGGTTCCGGAACTTGTCACGCAAGGCATCGAGGATCGCGGTCGTCTCGTCGACCGCCAAGGTGGTCTGGGTCAGGTACGAGACCCGGTCGGGATCGTCGACCTCGAGCGCGGCGACGTCCTCGACGCTCTCCACCAGCACGGTCCGGTCCAGGGCCTCGCCCATCGTGCCCTCGACCTCTTCGTGCCCGGCGTGCCCGATCAGTACGACGGTGTCGCCGCGCGCGGCGTACCGGCGGGCCTCGGCGTGCACCTTCGTCACCAGCGGGCAGGTCGCGTCGACCACGTCCAGCCCTCGCCGCTCTCCTTCCGCGCGGACCGAAGGTGCCACCCCGTGCGCCGAGAACACCACCGTCGCGCCGTCCGGCACCTCGTCCAGTTCCTCCACGAAGACCGCCCCCCGGCTCTCCAGGTCGGCCACCACGTGCGTGTTGTGCACGATCTGTTTGCGCACGTAGACCGGCGGCCGGCGTTGCTCGAGCAGCAACTCGACGATCTCGATCGCTCGTTCGACCCCCGCGCAGAACGATCGCGGTGAGGCCAGCAGAATCGTCCGCCGGTCCGCAGCCTCCCTACCCGCAGCCTTTCCGCCCGCAGCCTCTGCCCCCGCGGTCGTTCCGATCGCAGTCTCCCCGTCCGCGGACTCCCTGCCCGCGACGGCCGCCCCTGGCGAGTGGTCCAAATCCGTGTGCTTCGGCATAGCTCCCCCCATGCTCATCGGTCCCGGCGGGTCGCCAATCGCGCCAGCCGCTCCAGGTCGTCCGCGGGCCGTCCGGTCGTCGCCGAGCGCAGTTCGCCCAGTGCCGCGGTCAGCAGAGCGTCGGCCTGGGCCTGGCTCTGAGAGCGCGATCCCGCCTGCTCGATCAGGTCTGCCGCTTGCACCAACTCCTCGTCGGACAGGTCGTGCGTCCCGCCGTACAGCTCGGCGAGACCTCTGCCGGCGCTGGTTCCGGAGCCGAGCGCGGCGACCACCGGCAACGACTTCTTCCGCCGCCGCAGGTCGGAGTGGACCGGCTTGCCGGTGACCCGCGGATCACCCCAGATGCCCAGCAGGTCGTCGACGTACTGGTAGGCCAGACCCAGATCCTCACCGAACAGCCGTAGGTGATCGACCTGCTCCGACCGGCCTCCGCCCAGCAACGCACCCAGAGCGGTCGAGCAGCCGAGCAGGGCGCCGGTCTTCAGCTGCGCCATCCGGATGCACTCGGAGAGCGCGACCTCGTTCCTGGTCTCGAAGTGCGCGTCGGCCAACTGTCCTTCGACCAGTTCCTGCACGGCCTGGCCGAGCATCTTCGCGGCTTCGTCGGCCGACGGATGCCCGCTGGCCACCAGGACGTCGAACGCCAGGCTGAGCAGAGCGTCACCCGCGAGGATCGCCGGGCCGAGACCGAAGACCGTCCAGGCCGTCGGCCGGTGCCGGCGAGTGGTGTCGCAGTCCATCACATCGTCGTGCAGCAGCGAGAAGTTGTGCACCAGCTCGACCGCCACCGCGGCCGGGACGCCGTCGGCCGCCGTACCGCCGACGGCCTGGGCCGCGAGCAGCGCGAGGGCCGGACGTAGCGCCTTCCCGCCGTCCGCGCGGGTCGGCGTACCGTCCTCGTCCTCCCAGCCGAAGTGGTAGTTGGTGATGCGTTGTGTTGCCAACGGCATCTTTCCCACCGCCGATCGCAACGCCGGCTCCACCTGGTCGCGGGACCAGGCCAGCAACTGCTGGGCCGGAAGCTGCGGACTCGGGAGTCGTTTCACCGGTTGGTCGGCGGGCGGGCCGGCCCGTTCTACTGTCGTCATCGTGGACTCCTCATCCGCCGAGTTCGACGTGCTCGAGAACACCGAGGGCGTCTGGCACAAGGACCGCGGCGGAGTAGTAGGTGCTGACCAGGTACGACGTAACGGCCTTCTCGTTGATGCACATGAAGCGGGCGTTCAGGCCGGGCTCGACCTCGTCCGGCAGACCGGTCTGCCGCAGGCCGATCACGCCCTCGTCCTCGAGGCCGGTTCGCATTACCAGCACGGACGTGGTGTTGTCGGCGTCGATCGGGATCTTGTTGCAGGGCAGGATCGGCACCCCGCGCCACGCCTGAACCCGCCGGCCGTCGACGAGAGCGCTCTCCGGATAGACCCCGGCCTTCGTGCACTCCCGCCCGAACGCCGCGATCGCCCGCGGGTGGGCCAGCAGCGCACGTGGTTTGCGCCGGCGGGTGAGCAGTTCGTCGAAGTCGTCCGGGGTCGGCGGACCGGTGCGCGGGTACAGGCACTGCTTGAAGTCCACGTTGTGCAGCAACCCGAAGTCCCGGTTGTTGATCAACTCGTGCTCCTGGCGTTCCCGCAGCGCCTCGATGGTCAGCCGCAACTGCTGCTCGGTCTGGTTCATCGGGTGGTTGTACAGATCGGCGACGCGCGTGTGCACCCGCAGGATGGTCTGCGCGACGCTCAGCTCGTACTCCCGCGGCGCGGGGTCGTAGTCCACGAACGTCCCGGGCAGGTCGTCCTCCAGCGCGTGACCGGAAGAGAGCGCGATCTCGGCCTCTCCGGTCTTGTTCTGTGCCGGCCGCGGACGGGACCGGACGTCGTCCAGATACGTCCGCAGCACCTCGGAGCGGTCCTTCAGTTCCTCCAGGGACTGCCGGGTGAGGCGCAGCACGGTGCACCGCGTCGTCGTCCGGGCGGTGTACTCCCAGATGCTCTCCGGCGGATCGAGGAACAGCTGCTCGCCCAGATAGTCGCCGTCGGCCGACAGGCCCAGGTCGGTGCCGTCGCCGTACGGGCCGATGCCGATCCTGCTGACCTTGCCGTGGGCAATCAACAGCACGTCGTCGATCCGGCTGCCGAACTCGGTGAGCGCGTAGCCGGGTTCGTACTCCTCGACCCCGAAGCGGTTCGCCAGTTCCTGCAGCACATCCGGATCGGCCAGTTCGCGCAGCGGTGGCAGTTCGGTCAGCTCCTGCGGGATCACCCGGACGTCGGCCCCGGCGACGGAGAACGTCAGCCGGCCGTCACCGACCGCGTAGCTGGTCCGGCGGTTCACCCGGTAGGCGCCGCCTTTGGTCTCCACCCAGGGCAAGATCCGGAGCAGCCAGCGGGGCGAGATCCCCTGCATCTGCGGCACGGTCTTCGTCGTACTGGCCAGCTGCCGCGCCGCCGCGGTGCCCAGACTGAGCTGCGGCTTGACCTCGGTCTCGGATGTCGTCACAGTGCACCCTCCAGTCGCTTACCACTCATGGGTCGCCGGATCCGCCCGGCCGACGTTCCCAGGCCCGTCGACAGGCCCAGCACCTTCCGCGGGAGATGCAGTTGCTCGGCTTCGTCGTACCGGCCGCAGCCCTGGTGCCAGACGAGAATCCCGGACATCCAGTTCTGCAGCTCCTCGGCGTAGCCGGTGAGCACCCGCCGGGAGGCGTCATCGAGCTCGTAGTCGTCGAACAGCACCGGCAGATCGACCGCGACCAACTGCTCGAACTGCCGCATCCGCGCCGTCATCAACGCGTTCACGGTCGCGAACGCCGTCGGCAGGTCGCAGTCGAGGAAGTTGCGGACGACAAGCACACCGTTGTGCAGCTCGCCCTCGTACTGGATCTCCTTGCGGTACGAGAACACGTCGTTCACCAGGCAGGCGTAGTCGGCGGCCGCGTTCTCCAGCGCCCGGATCGGCCGGGTCCGGTAGATCCTCGGCGGCACGGTCCGGCCGTGCCCGATCCGGCACAGACTCATCGTCAGGTCGGAGCCGAACGTGCGCCGGCGCATCTCCAGGTAGTCGACCGGATCTGGGATCCGGTGCTGGAATTGGTTCGCCAGCTCCCACAACCAGCTGTCGGTCATCGAATCGATCGCGTCCTTGAAGGCCTTGCGCGCTTCCGGCGCCATCGGCCCCGCGGTGCGCTGCCACAGATCCGAGAGAGCGCGCTCCAGCCCGTTCACCGGGGTGATCTGTCCGTTCAGCTCCAGCGGCATCAGCCCCGACAACCGCCGGTTCTGCGCCTTCGCGCCGGCCAGGTCATGGGTTCGGCCGAAGACCACCGGGTAGTAGTCGTCGGCGTACGTGCCCCAGGCCAGCCACTGCGTCGACACGTCGAGTGCGTCCGGTTCGGCGTCCGGGTGGATGCCCGCGGCACACAGCGCGAGATCCGCGATCTCGAGCAGCTGCCGGTCCCAGACCACACCGTCGGTGATCCCGATGCGCTCACCCCACTCCACAACGTTGGATCGCGCTCTCTCCAGATGCGGACTCAGCTTCGCCCGGTACGGCATGTACAGCTCGGGCACGGCGTACGGCTCGATCACCTCGAACGGGCGGTGCGTGTGCGTCCGGGTCCGGTACGGCGCCGAGGTCACCATCGACTGCAGGATCCGGGCCGCCGATGTTCCGAGCCCCTTCGGCCCGTCCAGCAGTGCGCTCGGCCCGAGCGTCGCGGCCTGACCGCCGTCGTTCATGTAGCGGCTGGACCGCATGTGCCACTCGTGCCCGCCGGACTGCCAGTCCTGCAGGCCCTTCACGTAGCTCAGGACGTCGAGCCGCCCCTGCGGGCTGACCCCGTGCTCTTCCAGCAGCGGCGGCACCTCGGTGAGCGCCGTGTTCTCGAACTGGTGCAGCCGCGACGTCAGGATGTCGTTCACCAGATCGGCCGCGCGCTGTGGAGAACATCCCAGAAAGCGCTCCACGACGAGAACGCCGTTGTTCAGCTCGCCTTCGGTCTCCACCTCGCGCTGGTAGGAGAACAGGTCGTTGCGCAGGTGCACCGCGTCGGAGAACGTGTCGCTCAGCACCTTCATCGGCCGCAGGTGCGCGACCTCGTCCGGCACCTCCGCCTGCACGGCGTACTCGACCAGGTTCGCCGACCAGGGCGCGCCGCCGACCTTGCGGCGCATTTCGACGTACTCGATCGGGTTCGGCAGCCGGCCCGCGCTGATGTTGGACAGCTCCCACAGCGACTCGGCCAGCAACGCTTCCGTGGTCTCGACGAACCGCCGCCGCCAGCCGGTCGACATCGACGGCACGGTCCGGTTCCACAGATCGGTGAGACCGCGCTCCACCGGGTTCTCCGGCGTCGCCGTGATCGGCCCGTCGACCGGCATGAACGCGCTCAGCCGGTCCAGGTAGGCCTTGGCCCCGGCGGTGTCCTGGGTCTTCTTGTAGAGCTCGAGAAAGTGGTCGTCGAAATAGAACACCCACACGTACCAGTCGGTCACCAGGTCGAGCGCGGCGGCCCCGGCGTCCGGATGGGTGTATGCGCACAGCAGCGCGTAGTCGTGGGACTCGAAGTCGTGCAGGTCCCAGACCGCCTTGCCCTGCTGCGGTACGTCGATCATGTCGAACGCGTACGCCCAAGCCCGGCTGTGCTCGCGAGCCTGCTCGAGGTGCGGATTGATCCGCGCCGGATACGGCACGTAGAAGTCCGGCAACTGGTACGGCTGCTTGCTCTTGGTTCCGGCGGCGGACTGGGTACCGGCCGTCGTACTGGTCTGCTCGACCGGTCGTGGGCGGCCCGGCTCGTCTGTCGCGTCCCGCCCGACGTGGGAGACGAGCCGGGCGGCGGCTCCCGGCGGTTTCGGCGCTCTCATCCGGTGCTAGCCCTCGCGACCGATCTCGACGTCCTCGAGAATGCCGAGCGCGTCCGGCACCAGTACGGCGGCCGAGTAGTACGCGCTGACCAGGTAGTTGATGATCGCCTTCTCGTTGATGTTCATGAACCGCACCGACAGCCCCGGCTCGTACTCGTCGGGCAGTCCGGTCTGGTGCAGGCCGACGACGCCCTGGCTCTCCTCGCCGGTGCGCATCAGCAGGATCGAGCTGGTCCGGGTCTGGCTGACGCCGATCTTGTTGCACGGGAAGATCGGCACGCCCCGCCACGCCGGGACCCGGTGGCCGCCGAAGTCGGCGCTGTCGGGATAGATGCCGGCCTTCGTGCACTCCCGCCCGAACGCTGCGATCGTGCGCGGGTGGGCCAGGAAGAAGGCCGGCTCCTTCCAGACCATGCCGAGCAGCTCGTCCAGGTCGCCCGGCGTCGGCGGCCCGGAACGGGTCGGGATCCGCATGCTCAGGTCCGCGTTGTGCAGCAGGCCGAACTCGCGGTTGTTCACCATCTCGTGCTCCTGGCGTTCCCGCAGCGCCTCGATGGTCAGCCGCAACTGCTGCTCGGTCTGGTCCATCGGGTGGTTGTAGAGATCAGCGACCCGGGAGTGCACCCGCAGCACGGTCTGCGCGACGCTCAGCTCGTACTCCCGCGGCGTCGTCTCGTAGTCGACGTACGTGCCGGGCAGGTCGGCCTCACCCTCATGACCCGCGGAGAGCGCGATCTCGGCCTCGCCGTACTCGTCCTGGTCGGGCAGCGGGTTGGCCCGGAACGCCTCGATGTGCGACCGCAGGCTGTCCGAGCGCCCGACCAGCTCCTCGAACGAGCCCTGCGTCAGCGTCAGCAACGTGCACGGGGTGATCGCCTTGACGGTGTACTCCCAGTAGTCCTCGGACTCGAGGATCGCCCGGTAGGTGAAGTGGTCGCCGTCGGCAAGCGTCTGCAGCACGGTCTCGTCGCCGTACTTGCCGGCGCCGATCTTGTTCACCTTGCCGTGTGCGATCAGGCAGATCCGGTCGGCGGGCCGGCCCCGCTCGACGATCACGTCGCCGGGCTGGAACTCCTGCTGCTCGAACCGGTCGGCGAGCGCGGTCAGCACCTCGACGTCGTCGAAGCTGCGCAGCAGAGCCAGTTCGCACAGCTCCTGCGGGATCACCCGGACATCGGCTCCGGTCGTGGTGAAGGTGACCCGGCCGTCACCGACGGCGTAGTTGAGCCGCCGGTTCACCCGGTACGCACCGCCGTTCACCTGCACCCAGGGCAACAGTTTCAGCAACCACCGCGAGGTGATGCCCTGCATCTGCGGCTCGGACTTGGTCGTGGTCGCCAGGTTCCGCGCGGCGGCGGTTCCGAGGCTGAGTTGCGGTCGCTGCGTGGCGGCGTCGGACGACGCCGGTTCGGTCAAGGTCACGCGAAAAGCACCACCAATCGGGGTCGGACCGCCCGATCGCAGCACGCAGCGCCCCGCGAACACCGCGGGGTACGGTCGGCGATCTGGCGGACAGCTCTACTCGGGCAGGCAGGAAGGCTTTGCGGGCAGGCCGCGGTGAGCGGCTCGTCGGACAGAGGTGAGGTCCAGCCGCGGTCCCCACCGGTGGTCGCCACGAGCACCGGTGGCAACGCCGGCGCGGGACGGATCCGGCCGGCGGACGACTGCTCGGGACGCCCAGTTCGTCCCCTGCTCGGCCGGTCCGGCTGAATACGAACTCACCGTAACCGAGCCCTCACCGAGTGCGTCAAGAGACGCACACAGTGACGATCTTGCAAAGCCCTCACGACCCCGAATTAATGGCCGTGCGACCCCGACTCAATAGGTGTTCTCAGATGATCGGGGTCTCCGGAGCGGTGGCTTTCGGCGTACCGGCCTCGGCCGTGCCGGACAGTTCGTCGACCTCGATCCGGCCGGTCCAGCGCTGGTCGGGATCGGGTTGCGGAATCGAATCCAGCAACAACCGGGTGTAGGGGTGTGACGGCTCGTGCATCACGATGTCGACCGGTCCGCGCTCGACGATGCGGCCGCGGTTGATCACCATCACCGATCCGCCGAGGTAGTAGACGGTGGACAGGTCGTGGGTGATGAACAGGGTCGTCATGCCGTGCTCACGCTGGAAGTCCAGCAAGATGTCGAGAAACAGCCGGCGGACCTGGGCGTCGAGCATCGACACGGGCTCGTCCGCGATCACGAAAGCCGGCCGGAGCATGTGGATCCGGGCCAGCATCACCCGTTGCCGCTGGCCACCGGACAGCTGGTGCGGGTACCGGCCGAGGACACGGTCCGGGTCCAGCTTCACGGCGTCCAGAGAGCGCTCGATCAGGGCCAGCCCATCGGCACGGCTCGTGGCCAGACCGAACTTCTTGACCGCCTTCCAGAGCACCCGATCGACGCGGTAGAAGGGGTTGAAGATCGCGTACGGGTCCTGGAAGACCGGTTGCACGTTGCGCCGGTAGTCGTCGTACTCGGCGCGGCTGAGCGTGAAGATGTCCTTGCCGCCGTACTTGACGGTGCCGCTGGTCGGCTTCTGCAGGCCGAGCACGTTGCGGGCGATGGTGCTCTTGCCGCTGCCGCTCTGACCGACCAGGCTGACCACCTGCGGCGGTTCCGGGGAGAGCGTGAAGCTCGCGTCCTCGACCGCGGTGAGGTAGCCGCCGGCCGCGCCGCGCGCGTGGAACCGTTGCTGGACGCCACTGAGTTCGATCGTCTTGGTCACGATGCCCTCCTGCCGAGGCGCGGGATCGACTCGATCAACTGCCGGGTGTACTCGTGCTGGGGCCGCTTGTAGACCTGCCGGACGTCGCCGACCTCGACCAGCTTGCCCTCGTACATCACCGCGACCCGGTCGACCAGCTGCGCGTGCACGCCCATGTCGTGCGAGATCACGACCAGCGTGACGCCGAAGTCGCGCTGCAGGTCGACGAGGCTCTGCAGGATCACTCGCTGGATCGTCACGTCGAGCGCCGTGGTCGGCTCGTCGGCGATCACCAGGTCCGGCTCGAGCGCGACACAGATTGCCATCAGCACCCGTTGCTTCATCCCGCCGGACAGCTCGTGCGGGTACATCCGGGCCACGTCCGGCTCCAGCCCGACCTGCGCGAGCAGCCGCGGGATCAGCTCGGAGAGCGTGTTCTTGCGATCCGGTGCGTGTTCCAGAATGACGTCGCGGAACTGGTCGCCGATCCGCATCACCGGGTTGAGCGAGCTCATCGATCCCTGCGGCAGGTACGAGAGCGCGCTCCAGCGCAGCACCCGCAACTCCTCGCCCTCGACCTTCAGCAGGTCGACCAGCGACCGCCCGCGGGGACGGAAGATCGCGCTCCCCGCGGTGACCTTGCCCGGCGGCTTGAGCAGCCGCAGCAGCGCGACGGCGAGCGTGCTCTTCCCGCTCCCGGACTCCCCCGCGATGCCGAGGATCTCGCCGCGGTGTACGGCCAGGTCCAGCCCGGAGACCGCCTTCACCTCGCCGCGGTTGGTGGAGTAGCCGACCTCCAGGCCGGAGATCTCCAGCACGATGTCGTCGTCACTCACCAGCCACTCCTCTCAGCCGCGGGTTGTAGACCTCTTCGAGCCCGATGTTGATCATGTTCAGCGCCGCGAACAGCACCGTCAGCAGCGCGATCGGTACGACGAACATCGGCCAGGCGCCCAGCGTCAGCGCGCCGGTGTTGATCGCGTTGAAGATGATCTGACCGAGGTCGATCACCCCGCCCGGGCCGAGACCGATCACCTCCAGCCCGACCAGGCCGAAGATCGCGCCGAGCGCCGACGAGGCGAACCCGACGCCGATGAACGGCAGCAGGTTCGGCAGCAACTCGGTGACGATGATCTCCAGGTCACGGGCCTTGCTCACCCGCGCCAGGTCGACGTACGGGCGCGACCGCAGGCTGAGCACCTGCGAGCGGATGGTCTTGGCCGCGAACGGCCAGCTGAAGATCGAGATCATCACCCCGACCTGGAACAGGCTCACGTTCTTGGCGTACGCCGAGAGCGCGATCAGCAGCGGGAACGTCGGGATCACCAGCAGGATCCCGGTGAAGGTCGACAGCACGCCGTCCACCCAGCCGCCCTTGTAGCCGGCCACGAACGCGACGATCACGCCGACCACGGTCGAGATCACGCCGGCGATCGCGCCGATCTGCAACGAGACCGAGGTCGCGCTGACCACCATCGCCAGCACGTCGCGGCCGAACTGGTCGGTGCCGAGCAGGTGGTCCGGGCCGGGCACCAGCCACTTCTCGTACGCCGCGAACTCGAGCGGGTCCTTACCGTTGCCGACGGCATCGACAATCAGCGGGCTGAAGACGGCCAGCAGGATCATCGCCGCCAGCAGGGCCAGGCCGGTCGCGAGGCGTGGGCTGTGCCGGATCGTGTGTCCGGTCGCGGTCAATAGTCTCATCGTGATCACTTCCAGTACTTGACCCGCGGGTCAAGCAGGGGCAGCAGGAGGTCGAGCAGCAGGACGGCGGTGAGCACGGAGAAGATCGCCATGTCGGTGACGCCGAGGATCGTGTTGAAGTCGAGCTGCTGGATCGCCGTCACCAGCGTCGATCCCAGGCCCGGGTAGTTGAACAGCTGCTCGACCAGCACGTTGCCGTTGAAGATGAAGCCGAGCGAGATGCCGAACGCGGTGATCTGCGGCAGGTAGCAGTTGCGCAGCGCGTACCGGGTCAGGATCCGCCACGGCCTGAGGCCTTTCGCCTCGGCGTAGACCAGGTAGTCCTCGCCGAGCACCGGGACCATCAGCATCCGGGTGGACAGGATCCAGCTGAACGTCCCGATCAGCACTATCGACATGGCCGGCAGGAACCCGTACTTGATCACGCTGCCGATGAACTCCGGACTGAAGCCCGGACTGATCGTCGAGTCGTACGCCGACCGCGCCGGGAGCCAGCCGAGCGTGTAGGCGAACACGTACACGAGGATCAGCGCGACGAAGAAGAACGGCACGTGCGACAGCGCGATCGACAGGTTCGTGACGATCGTCGACCCGAGCTTGCCGCGCCGCCAGCCGGCGATCGCACCGATCAGGACGCCGAGCACCCAACTGATCACCGCGGCCATCCCGAGCAGGCCGATGGTCCACGGCAACGACCGCAAGATGACGTCCTGGGCCGGGGTCGGGTAGTTGATCAGCGACGGGCCGAGATCGCCGTGGAAGATCAGGTTCTGCATGTACTTCAGGTACTGGGTCAGGATGTTGCCGTCGAGGCCGAACTCGGTCTGGTAGCGCGCGATCACCTCCGCGCTGGCCGCCTGGTTGTAGACGTAGTTCTGCTGCAGGGTCTGGATCAGTGTCTGGATCGGGTCGCCGGGAATCATCCGGAAGAAGAAGAACGCGATCGTCAGCGCGCCCCACAGCTCGACCAGGTACAGCCCGAACCGCCGGATCGCGTACGCCGCCAACGGGTGCCGCGCCAGCCAGGCCCGCCAGCCGCGGGAGGGAGCGCTCTCCGCGCTCTCTCCCACGACCGTCGCGGACGGCGCGGTGGCGGTCACGCCGGTCCCTTCTGGCCGGTCGGCTTCAACCTTCCGAGCACGAAGATGAAGTGTGACCACCAGTTCAGCGGGACCTGGTACAGGTCGTCGTCGGTCGGCCAGCCGGTCCAGAACGTCGTGTTGAAGTACGACGGGTAGCCGGTCTGGATCACCGGCATCAGCGGCAGCTGCTGGAAGTAGATCTCCAGTGCCCGGTCCAGCAGCGGCTTCGCCTCGGCGCTCTTGGGGTCCAGAACGGCGAGCTTGGCCGACACCTCGTCCAGCTCCGGGTTCTTCAGCCGCTGCTTGTTCTTGCCGGCCGCGTTTTTGCCGATCGGCTGCGCCTTGTCGCTGGTCCAGTCGGTGTAGAGCTGCTGGGGGTCGAACGCGAAGCCGGCCCAGTTGGAGTCCAGGTCGAACTCGCCGCGCTCGAACTTCTCACTGTGCACGGGACCACTCAGGCTGCGTAGCGTCGCCGGGACGCCGGCCTTGCCGAGGTCGGTCTTGATCACGTTGGCGATCGCGTACTCGGGACCGTCGACCGGCGACGCGGTGATGATCTCGAGGTTGATCTCCTTGCCCTTGTACGTCCGCTTGCCGGCCGCGTTCTTCGGCGCGATCTCGTCGAGCAGGGCGTTCGCCTTGTCCGGGTTGTACTCGAACTTGTACTTCTCGGCCAGCTCGTCGTTCTTCCACTGGTCATTGCTCGGGTAGTCGGCCCACGGGTAGATCGCCGGCGGCACCTTCACCGGCCAGATCGAGGTGCCGATCTTCTCCCGGTCGATCAGGTAGTTGATCGCCTGGCGCATCTTCGGCTCGGCGATCACACCGCGTGCCGGGTCGCAGTTCGGCCAGATGACCCGCGGGTTGGGGTCGTGGAACTGGGTGGTGACCATCGCCGGGTAGCCGGTGTTGCGCAGTTGCCTGGCGTGCTGCTCGTCGATCGAGCCGACATCGAACTCGGCCCGCTCGAAGGCCAGCGCCGCGGAGTCCAGTTGCTTGGCCGTGCTCTGGTACACGACGTACTGCGGAGCCGGGTCCAGCTGCTCCTTGGCCCAGTAGTCCGGGTTCTTCTCCCAGACGAACATCCGCTGGCTGCGGATCGTCTGCTTCAGCTTGTACGGGCCGGTGCGGGTCGGCGGGTTCTCCTTGAACTTCGTCGGGTCCTGCCCCTTCCAGACGTGCTCGGGCAGGATGTCGAACGCGCTCGCGATCGCCGCGATGAAGTTGTAGTGCATCCGCGGACCGGGCTTCTTCAGCTTCATCACCGCGGTCTGGGCGTCCGGGACCTCGATCGACTGCACGAACTCAGCCAGGTCACCGCCGCCGCCGAACAGGTCCTTGCGGTCCTTCAGCAGCAGCACGGTGAACTTGAAATCGTTCGCGGTCAGCGGCTTGCCGTCGCTCCACTTCGCCTTGGGATCGAATTTCAAGGTCAGCTGGGTGTGCTCCGTGTTGTACTCGTAGCCCGTGCACAGCCAGGGCTTGAGCTCGCCGTTGGCCAGGTTCAGGTAGAACATCGCCTCGCGGCAGACCGACTCGAACCCGGCGCCGGACTGCCAGCCGTTCGGGATCATCGTGTTGAAGCTGTCGAAGACGTTGTACTCGACCTGGCCGACCACGACCGTCTGGTCACGCGGCGTGGGGATGTTCGCCTTGCCGATCTGCACCGACTTCGGGGCGGCGGCCGGCTTGTCGTTGGCCGGCTTGTCGGAGTAGGAACCGCCGTTGCCGGAGCAGGCGGCCAGCAGGCCGGACAGCCCCAGCGCCGCACCTCCCCCGACCACACTGCGGCGACTCAACTGGTGGCGCAGAACAGCTGCGACGTTTTCGAACTGCGGGCGCGGCGCGTCGTTCACGATCGGATCTCCTTCGGTCCGAGGGTGTGGCTCGGCCTCGGTCGGCGCGGCTGGCCGCGCCCCGGCCGGTGTGTCGAAAGGCATCTCCGTTTCGCGTGCTCGGGAGCCGATGTCACTGCTTGAAACGTTTCCAGGACTATAAGTAGCGATGACAACGATGGCAAGACTTCGCTGCCAGGCTTGCCAAATCTGCCGATATCCGCTGATCAGTGGATATACCAACTGCTGACAACGATGGCTTGCGCTCCGTGATCGCGGTGCTGTCTGGGCCGTCACACGCTTTGTCACACGGTGACCCGGTTCGCTCATCGTGTCGCCACCGCAGGTGGCGGCGAGCCCGGGACGGTCCCGGGCGACTCGTGTCACTGGGGGACGCGGCAACCAGTTCCAGGGGGAACCACGCATGACGAGTACCACTGTCGATTTCGAGGCGATCAAGGCCAAGCAGCGGGCCGGCTGGGAGACCGGCGACTATCCGCGGGTCGGCAACACCTTGCAGATCATCGCCGAACTGCTGGTCGAGGCGGCCGACGTCCGCGCCGGGCAACGAGCCCTGGACGTCGCGTGCGGTCAGGGCAACGCCGCTCTGGCGGCCGCGCGCCGGTTCGCCGAAGCGACCGGGATCGACTACGCCACCAACCTGCTCGAGCAAGGGCGCGAACGCGCCGCCGCCGAGCACCTGCCGGTGACCTTCACCGAAGGCGACGCCGAGAACCTGCCCGTGCCGGACGTTTCGTTCGACCTCGTGCTGAGCACGGTCGGCGTGATGTTCGCTCCGGACCACCAGCGGGCCGCGGACGAGCTGGTCCGGGTCACCAAGCCGGGCGGCAAGATCGCGCTCTCCTGCTGGACCCCGACCGGGATGGTCGGGCAGATGTTCAAGGTGGTCGGCAAGTGGGCTCCGCCGCCGGCCGGGGTGAAACCCGCCGTACTGTGGGGCACCGAGCAGCACTTGGCCGAACTCTTCGGCGACCGGGTCGAGTGGACCGCGCTCGAGAAGCGCGAGTACGTGTTCCGGTACCACTCGGCCGAACACTTCTCGGAGTGGTTCCGCGAGTTCTACGGGCCGATCACGAAGCTGGCGGCGAGTCTGCCGGAGGCCGAGCGGGCCCAGTTCGCGGCCGAGCTGGCCGACGTACCGCGCAGCTTCAACCGGGCCGACGACGGCACGCTCGCCGCGCACGCGGAGTACCTGGAAGCAGTCGGCGTACGCCGCTGACAGCGCATCGACCGGCGACGGCTGAGGGGACCGTCGCCGGTCGGTGACACCGGTGGGGGTGCGGGTTCACACTGAGGTCGGGGGGTGGGGTCATGGAGGGGACGATCAGGCTGCTCGGCCGGCCGTCGATCGAGTACGACGGGGTGCCCGTGCGGCCGCCGCGGGGGCGCAAGAGCTGGGCGCTGCTCGGCTACGTGCTGCTCGCGGAACGTCCACCGGCCCGCAAACGCCTCGCCGAACTGCTGTTCGCGGACGCCGAGGATCCGCTCGGCGCGCTCCGCTGGACACTGGCGGAGCTGCGCCGGGCGCTCGGCGTACGGGAAGCGCTCTCTGGTGATCCCGTGATGGTCTCGCTGGCGGGCGTGATGGCGGTGGACGTGCTGCAGGTGCTCAACGCACCCGATCCGGAGCAGCTGCTCGCGGTCGACGGCGAGCTGCTCGAAGGCGTCGAGCTGGAGTCCTGCCCGGACTTCGAGTCCTGGCTGATGGTCGAGCGGCAGCGGGTCGCGTCGGCGGTGGAGGCACGTCTGCGGGAGGCTGCGGTCGGGCTGGTCGCGGCAGGACGGGCGCGGGACGCGATTCCCTTTGCCAGCAAGGCGGTCGCGTCGAATCCGCTGGAGCAGGGAAACCACGAACTGCTGGTCCGGAGTCTGGCGGTCTCGGGCGATCGGCCGGCTGCGTTGCGGCAGATCGCGGTGTGCGAGGACGTGCTGCGCCGCGAACTCGGCGTCGAGGCGTCGGCCGCGCTGCGACAGGCGTCCGCGGTCGATCGCGAGCCGTCGCTCGAGGTCGTCGGGAGTCGTGCCACCGCGTCGAGCTCCTTCGAAGCAGGGCGGGCGGCAGTCGCCGCGGGGGTCGTCGAGTCCGGACTGGAGTGTCTTCGCAGAGCCGTCTCCGAGGCCGCGCGCTGCGGTGACACGGAGCTGCAGGGACGCGCTCTCGTCGCTCTCGGCGGTGCTCTCGTGCACGCGATCCGGGGTCGGGACGAAGAGGGCGCGATCACGTTGCAGGAGGCGATCCTAGTCGCGGAACGGGCCGGCGATCGTGCGACCGTCGTCGCGGCGTACCGGGAGCTCGGGTTCGTCGAGGTGCAGGCCGGGCGGCGGGCGACGGCCGAGAGCTGGCTGGCGAAGGCGGCGAAGCTGGCCGAGACCGACGAGGAGAACGCCGCGATCCTCGGCGTACGAGGAATGAACTCGTCGGATCTGGCCGACTATCCGGCCGCGCTGCGCCAGCTGGAGGAATCGGTCGACCTCGCGGCGCGGTGTGGCGATCCACGGCAGCAGGCTTGGTCGCTGTCGATCCTCGGGCGGGCGCATCTGCTCCGCGGGGAGTACAGCCAGGCGAGGGCCGCGATTGTCCGCTCGCTCGAACTGGTCAGGCAGCAACGGTGGGTCGCGTTCATGCCGTGGCCGCAGGCGTTGCAGGCCGAACTCGATCTGTACGCCGGGCGGGTGGGTGCGGCCGCCGAGGGGTTCGAACAGGCTTGGGCGCTCGGGTGCCAGGTCAACGATCCTTGCTGGGAAGGGATTTCGGCTCGGGGACTCGGCTTGCTCGCCGCTGAGCGCGGGGACTACCAGGGTGTGGTGCACTGGCTGGATCAGGCGGTTCGCCGCGCCAGCCGTGAACCGGACCGCTATCAGTGGGTGCACGCACACGTTCTCGACACGGCCGCCGCCACCGCGCTCGATCACGGGGACCTCGTCCGTGCCCGGCCGCTGGCCGGCCAGCTCGCCGCTCTGGCCGCACGCTGCGACATGCGTGAGTTGGTCGTCCGCGCCGAGCTTCACCTCGGCCGGCTGGGCGATCCGCAGGCGGTTCACTCCGCCCGGCGGATGGCCGCCGGTATCGACAATCCGAGTTTGACCGCTCTGTTAGAGGACCGATGATCAACACTGTCACGACGGACTGGACGGTCGTCGACGAAGGCTGGGGCCGCAAGGCGGTCGACTTCGCGACCCTGAGCGAACCGGCCAACTGCCGCGAGTATGTTGCCTTGCACCACCATCTCGGAGTCGCCGAGGGCGACCGTCTGCTGGACGTCGCGTGCGGTGCCGGCCTGGCGGTCGAGCTCGCGCAGTTGCGGGGTGCGATCTGCGCCGGGATCGACGCCGCTCCGCGGCTGATCGCGGTGGCTCGCGATCGCAACCCCGGCGCCGATCTCCGAGTCGGTGACATGCACGCGCTGCCCTGGGCCGACGCGAGTTTCGATGTGGTGACAAGCTTTCGCGGCATCTGGGGTACGACGCCCGCGGCGCTCGGCGAGATCCACCGGGTGCTTCGTCCTGGCGGACGCGTGGGGCTGACGGTCTGGGGTCATCTGAAGCAGTCGCCGGGCGTGTGGGCGTTGGCGCCGTTCCGTCTCGCGGCGGAAACCAAGGTGCGCAATCAGGCGAAGATGGTCTCGCTCGGCCGGCCGGGCGCCGGCGAGGAACTGCTCGGCCAGTTCGGTTTCACCGGGATCCGGCGAATCGCCGTGCCGTTCGCGTGGGAGTTCCCGGATCCGGTCGCGTACGCGCGAGCCCTCGCCTCCACCGGGCCGGCGTACGAGGCGATTCAGCAGGTGGGCGAAGAGGAGTTCCACCGCCGGGCGGTCGCCGAGGCGACGGAGAAAGTGCGCGCCGGGCTGCCGTTGCGCGCCGAGCTGGCGGTCACCGGATTCCTTGCCCACAAGCCCGAACTCGACGCCCAGACGTGAGCGCTGCGGGCGCCATCTACTCCGTTACCTTTCGATGGGAGCACTTCCGATGACCTTCCTGCCGTTTCCCGAGCCGGACGAGACAGCCCGGGCGAGCTTCGCCGACGAGCTCGCCGAGGTCGGGTTCGTGATGAACGGGACGCGCCTGTGGGCGTTCCATCCGGGGTTGAAGGACGGCCTGTTCGCCCTGCTCGGTTCGCTGGCCCGGGAACACGATCTGGACTTCCGGACCCGGGCGATCCTGGTCACCGCGACCGCGTCCTCGCTCGGCGACTCCTACTGCTCCGTTGCCTGGGGCACCAAACTCGCACGGGAGACGTCGGCCGAGCACGCCGCCGCCGCACTCACCGGAGACGACGCCCTGCTCTCCCCCGCGGAGAACGCTCTCGCGACCTGGGCCCGCAAGGTCGTCCGCGAACCGAACGCGACCACCGCCGAAGACCTCGAACCGCTTCGGCAGTGCGGCTGGACCGACCGGCAGATCTTCGGGCTGACCGCGTTCGTGGCGCTGCGGATCGCGTTCTCCACTGTCAACGACGCGCTCGGCGTACGACCGGACGCGGAGTACCACGACCTCGCTCCCGCGGCCGTCCTGGACGCCCTCCCGGCCGGGCGGCCGCTCGACTCACCGCGGCAGGCCGATCTGCCGCTCGAATCACCTCGGCCGGCCGATCGGCCGCTCGAGTCACCGCGGCGCTAGCTGGACGGCGCGTCGCTCCATCGCGGGCTCGGCCGATCTCCCTCCGCCGCTAGCTGGTCGTGGAGGGGTCGAAGGTCGCGTCGATCCGCAGTTCCGACGCCCGCGTCGGGTCGCTGAGGACCGCGAGGATCACGTGCCGCTGGTCCCAGCGTCCGGCCGCCCACGCGAGCGCCTTGGCCAAGCCGTTGAACGTCGCCGCGTGCGGCGCACCGTCGTCGTCGACCCACCACGAGACCTCGACCCCGTCGACGGTCAGCTCCTCGTGCTCCCACCAGAGCGCCGGTACGTCGGGAACGAGTTCCCGGACGATCGCCGGCACGTCGGCCGCCGTCCCCACCCCGTCGACCTTGCCGGCGGCAACTTCCCCGGCCATCGGGACCTCGAGCAGATCACTCAGCCCGTCCGCCACCACCCCGGACGCGACCACGAACCCACCGAGATCCCCCCGCTGCAACCACATCGGCGCATCCGCCACCACCGCGTCACCGGCGGCGACGACCCGGCTCATCACCTCGTCCGCACCACGGGACCACCCGGCGTCCGCACCGGCGGCACCCCTGTCGTCGGACCACCCGGTATCCGCACCGGCATTATCCGCGTCGTCAGACCACGCCGTACCCGCACCGGCTGCACCCTCGTCGCCGGACCACCCCGTATCAGCGCCAGCTCCGCGCCCATCGCCCTCTGCGGCTGGCGACGGTGCTGCGCCGAGCACCCGCACGTGGTGCGGTGCCGAGTCCGGGTAGACCGTCAACGTCCCGAGCTGCTGCCAGAGACTCAGGATCGCGCTCTCTCCGATCTTCCGTCGCGGATCGGCCAGTCGGTCCAGCAACTGCCCGACCCCGTCGACATCGAGGTCGCCGACGGTGCGCACCAGCCCAACCGCGGTCCGAACCTCCGGATCCAGCCGCGCCGTCCACTCCGGCGCCGGATCCAGCAGACGCGCCAGCACCGGATCCACCTCGGGATCCGCCCGCCCGGCCAGCGGCTCGCCGTCCTCCAGGAGAACGCGCTCTCTGATCCACCACGCGGCGTACGACGGTACGCCGTACGCGCGATCGTCCGGCCCGACCACCCGCGGCCGATCCACCAACGCCCGCCGCAACTCCGGCGACGACCCGAACATCTCCAGCACGCGCGGCCACGCGTCGTCGGTGACCCAGTCCAGATCCCGTACGGCGACCAGCTCGCCGACGGTCACGCCGTACCGCGAACCGTCCGGCGCGACGTCGTTGGCCCAGTCCTCGATCCCGTCGAGGTCGGCCAGTTCGTCCGGCAACTCGTCGAGCGTGACGTCCGCGGCCGCGACCGTTCCGAGCGTGCTCAGGACGCCGATCGCGCCCAGCGCTTCGGCGCCGTACCGCTCCAGCAGGTCGCCGTCGATCGGTGCGACCTCGTCGTGGTCCAGCACCGCCTCGGCCTCGGAGCCAGGGATCACCAGCGCGTTCGCCGGGACCAGTTCGCCGTCCGTGTCGCGCAGGAGGAGATCGGACAGCCACCACAAGCCATCAGCCTGGGCCGGATCCACCGCCACGACGGAGAGCACCGCGGCCGCGATCAGCTCGGGATCGTCGGCGTCGCCCGAGTTCTCCACCGCCGCCCGGACCGCGCTGTCCTCCAGCAGCGTCCGCGGAGTCGCGGGGAGCGCTCCCAGGCGTTCCAGCGTTTCGTGCGCCGCGTCCGGATGAACGACGCGGACGCCATACTCGCTGAAAGTCGCCAGTACGTCGCTCGGCAGCTCCCGCCCTGGCAACAACAACCCACGCACGCCGCGAACCAGCCGGCCATCGGCCAGCGGCACCGGCAACGTCCCCAGCGCCTCCCGCAGCAGCGGATCCGTCACCATCCCGGAGAGCGCTCCATACGTTTCCCGCCACCACTCGGGCGACTCCCCCGCCGCCCCGAGCTGATCCACCAACTCGGCCAGATCGAGCCGCCGAACCCCCAGCGCGTCCAACGCGACCCGATCACCTCGCCCGCTCCGCACCAGCCCACGCACGATCGGCGCCAGCACGCCGTTGAACGCGTCGTCGGCGCCTTCCACCACCACCGCGTCCCGCGGCGCCAACAGCCGCCGACCGTTGCCATCGGCCACCGGGTCGGCGAGGCCCGGATGCTCGCCACCACCCAGCCTTTCGCGCCGCTCGGCGCCGAGCCGCCCGGCCTCGATCCGCGCGACGTCTGCCCACCCAGCGTCCACCCACTCAGCCTCGCCCCCCTCGGCGTCGGCCGGCCCGGCGCCCACTCGCCCGGCATCGACCCGCCGGGCGTCGACCCACTCAGCCTCGACCCGCCCGGCGTCCAATCGCTCACCCTCGACCCGCCCGGCGTCGACCGGCCCGGCGTCACCACGCTCGGCGTCGACCGGCTCAGCGAGTGGATCGATCGAGCCGCCGCCGGACACCGTCCCCCCGGCTCCTGCACCTCCCGGCGGGTTCCCCACCGCCGGCAACAACGGCGTCGTCGGCAGAACCGCCAGAATCGCATCGCGGAGAGCGCGATCCAGCGCCCCCGCAGCGAGGCCGGTCGGCACCAGCGGCAGAACGTTCACGCCGGCTTCCGCCTGCTGCTGAAGAAGACCGGCGTACGCACGGGCAGCCTGCTCAACCAGGTAGTCGGTGAGCGGCCCCTTGGCAACATGCCGCCGCGCCGGATCCAACGGAAAGGTTGCCAACAGCAACACCGGCAGCGACAACGGCTCGTCGGTCGGCGTCGGCGCATAGACAGTCCGCGGTACCGCAGCATCGGCCGAGCGAGGCAGTGCCCAGAGCACCGACCAGTACGGCCGGCTTCGCTCCTCGACCGGGCGGTCCGCGAGCAACCGCTCTCTCGCGTTCTCGTCGAGCACTCCCGCGGCCCGTCGTACCACCCATCGCGACGTCACATCGGCGAGCACCCGCTCCTCGCCGTCCACGTCGATCTCGATCCGCTCCAGCCCCGGCAAGGCGAGCAGCAACGGGTCACCGGCCTCGGCGAGCAACCGCTGAACGAGCTGCCGCGCGGCGTCGTCGCGCAGCGGCAGGATCACCGCCGTGTCGTACCCCTCCGGCGGCTCCCCCTCGGCGGCGAACGGCAGCCGCAGTACCGGCACCTGGCCGTCGCGCCGGCGAACCTCCAGGTCCAGCCCTTCCGACCCCAACGCCGCCACAGCCGCCGCCGAGTCGGCGCGCGAGAACCGCACGCCGCCGGAGCGCGACAAGATCACCGGCTCGTCGCTCACCGCGAGCACCGCCGAGAACCCGACCCCGAACCGCCCGACCGCGATCGACGTGGGATCCGCTTGCTCCCCGACGCTAGCGGCGTCGTCCCGCTTCGCCGAGGCCCGCAGCGTCGCGAGCGACTCAACCCCCTCGGCCGTCAGCGGAGCACCGGTGTTCGTGACGACCAGCGTCCCGTCCCGCAGCGAGAACCGCACTCGGCCCAGCACCCCTGCCCGCACCGCCGCGTCGGCCGCGTTCTGCGCGAGCTCGACGACCACCCGGTCCAGATAGCCACCGAGCGCGAGATCCTCCTCCGCGTTCGCGTCCTCCCGGAACCGCACCGGCGCCGCCGCCCAGCCCGCGAGAACGCGCTCTCTGATCTGGGAACTCCCGAAGTCTTCGCTCACGGCCGGAGCCTATGCGGCCCGGCGCCGGGGACGGAATCGTGCCGGCGCATGGTCGCGGGTACCGCCAGCTGAACCTGCCGAGGAGGCCGTCATGGGAGTCCCAATCGTCATCGCACTGGTGCTGATCGCGCTGGTCGCCGTCGGCTTCGTGCTGTGGTCGCTGTTCGCGGCCGGTCGCGGCGCCGTGGCGGCCGGTCGGTCGATGGCATCCGATCATCCCGAGGAAACCGCGCCGCACACCGACGAGCGGACCAAGAGCCGGTCGGTCGACACCACGCCGCCGGACGACGAGCCGACCGCACGCTGAAAACCGTGTACCGCGAGAGCTGTCGACCGCGTACGTTGCACGAATGGACTTTCAGGACGTGGTACGACGGCGACGGATGGTTCGGCGGTACGACGTGGCGCGGGCGGTGCCGGAGAACGTGGTGGAGCGCATTCTCGACAACGCCCAGCGGGCTCCCTCGGCCGGGTTCTCACAGGGGTTCGGGTATCTCGTGCTCGACACCCAGGACGACATCGCACGGTTCCGGGCGGCGGCGACTCCGGACGAGCAGCCGGAGAACTGGCTGGCCGCGAACGTGCAGGCCCCGCTGCTGATCGTCGTGCACTCGAACAAGGACGCCTACCTCGACCGGTACGCCGAGCCGGACAAGGGGCACACCGACCGGGCCGAGGACTGGTGGCCGGTGCCGTACTGGGATGTCGACGCCGGGATGTCGGCCCTGCTGATCCTGCAGACCGCGGTCGACGAGGGGCTCGGCGCGTGCTTCTTCGGGCTGCCCGCCGACCGGATTCCGGTCTACCGCGAGCAGTTCGGCGTACCGGACAACTTCATGCCGATCGGCGCCATCTCGATCGGCTACTCCGACGAACCGCCCCGCGACCTGAGCAAGCGCCGCAAGCCGACCGGCGAGCTGGTCCACCGCGGCCGCTGGACCACCTGACCGTCAAACCTCACCGACCGGTAGGTTGGCGGCCGTGATCTCTCCTGGCAGCCGGTACGTCGCACTGGGCAGTTCGTTCGCGGCCGGGCCGGGAATCGCGCCCGTACTCGACAAGGCCGCGGGCCGGTCCGGGCGGAACTATCCGCACCTGGTCGCCGAGCGGCTCGGGCTGGACCTGGTCGACGTCACGTACTCCGGCGCGACGACCGCCCACCTGCTCACCGACCGGCAGGACGACGCGCCGCCTCAGCTCGACGCCGTCGGCCCGGACACCGCGCTGGTCACGGTGACGGCCGGCGGCAACGACCTGGAGTACATCGGCTCGTTCGTTCGCGGCAGCACGATGAACACCCTCGCCAAGCCGGCGACGATCTTCGGCCGCCGGGTCGCGAACCGGATCCGCGCCCGGGTCAGCTACCTGCGCGACGACACGGCGTACGACGCGGCCGCCGCCAACCTGGCCGAGATCGTTCGCCGGATCCAAGATCGCGCTCCCTCGGCGCGGATCCTGCTGGTCGACTACCTCGCCGTCGTCGGGCCCGCGACGCGGCCGCGGCTCGACGTACCGCTGAACGAGGAGCAGTTGCCGAGCGTCGCGCTGATGGCGGACCGACTGGCCGGCGCGTTCGCGCAGGCCGCGGAGAAGACGAGCGCGGAGCTGGTCGCGGTCTCCGAGGTGAGCAAGGAGCACGCGGTCGGTTCGGGCGAGCCCTGGACGACCGGTTTCAGTCTGCGCTCGCCGCGCTTCGGTGGTGTCGTCCCGTACCACCCGAACGAAGCCGGCATGGCCGCCGTCGCCGAGTACGTCGTACGGCAGCTCGAGCGAAGCCCGCAGTAGCGGTCTGCCTATGCTGCGAGGCGTGGTAGCTGACCCTCCGCAGATCCGGCCGGCCGAGGCCGACGACGTCGAGCCGATGGTGCGGACGCTGGTTCGCGCGTTCGAGGACTATCCGATGTCACGGTTGGCGATCGATCCCGACGGCTACCTCGACCGGCTGGAGCGCTACTACCGGCTCTTCGTGACGGGGATCGGCCTGCCGCACGGCAAGGTCTGGACCAGCAGCGACCACAGCGCCGTCGCCGTCTGGACCACGCCCCGGACGCCGCGGGACGTCCTGGCGCAGGTGGCGGACGAGTTCCACGAGATCGCGGGAGAGCGCGCTCTCCCGATGGAATCCGTGGGGCAGGCGATGGCCATCCTGCGCCCGGACGAACCGCTGTGGATCCTCGGCATGGTCGGCGTCGATCCCGGCCGCCAGGGCCAGGGCCTCGGCCGTGCGGTGATCGCACCGGGCCTGGCCTGCGCCGACGCCGAAGGCGCGGCCGCCTTCCTCGAAACGCAGACGGCCCGCAACGTCACGTTCTACGAGTCGCTGGGTTTCGACGTACTCGGTGAGATCGACCTCCCGAACGACGGACCGACCCACTGGGCCATGCGCCGCAAACCCCGCACCTAGCCGGGGCGGCGCGCCCAGAACAGAACGTGGCCACTGTTGCCTTCGGGCACGAACTCCTGTTCCTCAACGGTCAAACCGCTCCGGACGATCCACGCGCGGTTCGTGTCGGCGTCCGCGTGGCTCCACCACATGCTGACCCCGCTGTCGAGCCAGTCGCCGTCGACGCCGGTCCACTCGTGCTGACCGGTCGTGCAGACGAACCATCCGCCCGGTCGCAGCCACCGTGCGACCTTCGCCAGCAACTCCTGCTGCTCGTCCTGCGGGAGGTGGATCAGCATGTACAACGAGACCACGGCGTCGAACGACTCCGGCGGGAAGTCGAGCGCCGCCGCATCGGCCTGGATGAATGTTGCCTGAGGCACCAGTTCGCGCGCCCGGCAGACCTGCACCTCACTGAGGTCGACACCCGTGACGGCGTGTCCGGCGCCCGCGAGCTCGCGGGCGAGCGGGATCCCGCTCCCGCAGCCGATGTCGAGCACCCGGCTGCCCTCGTCGAGCCGCTGCGTGAGCCGGTCGATCCAGTCGCGGTACTTCGACTCGCCGCCGTAGGCCTCGTCGTAGCGCGCCGAGAGCGCGTCGTACCCGCGTCGAACGATCTCTTTCGGGTCCATGAAACTCGACGCTAGCGAGCCGACGCGCTCCGGGCGAACGGATTGTCAGGCCGGGGCTTCGCCCTCGGGGTGGACCTCGACCGGCTGGTTGCACGGCTTGCCACCGGGGCCGGGTGCCTGGGAGATCCGCAGAGCGAGCTCGAGAGCGCGTTCTTCGTTCTTCACGTCGACCACCCAGTAGCCGGCCAGGACCTCCTTGGTCTCGGTGAACGGCCCGTCGGTGATGATCGGCTCGCCGTTCTCGGTGGCCTGCACGGTTTTCATCTGGTCGGGACCGGACAGCCCCCGGCCCTCGACCAGCTCGCCGGACTCGACCAGCTCCTTGTTGAGCTCGTCCATGAAGCCCACCATCGCCATCACGTCGTCGTGCGACCAGGTCGCGGGCATCTCGTCCCAGCCCTGCTTGTTCGAGTGGATCAACAGCATGTACTTCATCCCAGCTCCTCCAGCTCCGGCCGGCGGCTACCGCCGACCCCCACCGAAGCGCCATTCGGCGCCTCCGTCAACAACGTCGGAGCCACTTCCGCGTTCTCGACATGGCCCCTCGCGAAGATATTCATTGACAGGAATATTCTTGGATGCGAATATCTTCGGCATGGACAAGATCGCCGCTGCACTCGGGGATGCCGCGCGGTGGCGGATCGTCGAACAGCTCGCCGACCGTCCGCGCTCGGTCGGCGAACTGGCCGAACTGACCGGGCTGCGGCAACCCCAGACCACCAAGCACCTGCAGACGCTCGCGCGGGCCGGCCTCGTCACGGTCTTCCCGCTCGGTCAACGCCGTGTCTACGCGCTGGAGAGCGAACCGCTCCACGCGCTCGAACGCCGACTGCGCGAACTCGCCGAAAGGACCGAGGCGCACGCGGACGAGCGCGACGTGATCGCGCGCTACCGCACGGCCATCGAGCGCGAGTCCGCCGTGGCCGACCAAGATCGATGGGCCGACGGCCGCCTCTTCTCCTTCGAACGCGCGCTGGCCGCGCCGCCGGACCTCGTCTGGCAGTACTGGACCGATCCCGAGCTGCTCGCCTCCTGGTGGGCGCCGCGGCCGATGACGATCGTCGACGCGGTCCTCGAACCGACCCCAGGCGGCCGCGCCGTTCTCGAGTACGCCGATGCCGAGGGCAATCGGTACCGGTCCGAAGGATCGGTCAGTACGGCGCGCGACAGCGAGCGCCTCGTGTTCACCCTGGCCGTTCTGGACGCGGAGAGCGCGATCTCGTTCTCCGGCCAGTACGCCGTGGAGCTCGCGGCGGTCCCGACCGGCACCCAGTTGCGGCTCGACCTGCGGATCGACCAGACGACCGTCGACGCGGTCACGTACATCGCCGGCATCGAGACCGGCTGGAACCAGGTGCTCGACAACCTCGCCGAGGTGATCGGCGAAGGCGCCGCGTCGCGGCGTACCGGAACTTCCACCACGGACAAGGACTGACTGCCATGAACGATCGCACGGTGACCGCGAATCTGGCCCTCACGCTCGACGGGCGCTATCACGGGCCGGAGGGGCCGAACGACTTCGGTGCGTTCGTGCCGTACGTCAGCACGGAGGTCGCGCGCGACCACCTGAGCCGGATCTGGGAGAGCGCGACCACCGCCGTTCTCGGCCGGAACAACGCCGAAGGCTTTCTCGGGTACTGGTCGCCGGTCGCCGACGACCCGGCCGCGGACCCGCGCGACCGCGGCTACGCGAAGTGGCTGGTGGAGACCGAGAAGGTGGTCTTCTCGACCACGCTGACCGAGGCGCCGTGGGAACGCACCCGGCTCGTCAGCGCCCCGGCCGCGGAGGTGATCACCGAACTGAAGTCCACCGGTGACGGCGACATCCTGGTCAACAGCAGCGCGACCCTGATCAAGCCGTTGCTCGCCGCCGACCTGGTGGACCGGCTGTACCTGATGGTGGTTCCGGAGATCGTGGGCGGTGGGCGGCGGCTGTTCGACGACGGGCTGCCGGCGACGAAGTGGTCGCTGTCGCGCCAGGAGACCGGCGAGCTCGGCGAGCTGGCGCTGATCTACGACCGCGTCCGCTGACGACCCGCTGAGCTGCGCACCGGTCGCGGCCCATCGAGCACGCACTCCCGTCAGAGCCAGTTCTGGCGGGAGGCCTGAACACCGAGCTGGAAGCGGGTCTGGGCGCCGAGGATCTCCTGCAGGCGACTGATCCGCCGGGCGACGGTTCGCTCGCTGACGCCGAACTCGCGCGCGATCGACTCGTCGGTCAGGCCCGCGCTCAGATAGGTGAGCAGACGTTTGGTCTCCAGCGCCGGTGCTCCGATCGCCTCGGTGTTCTCGGTGCCGCCGGTGATCGGGACCGACACCCGCCACAACGCGTCGAAAACTCCGATCAGACCGGTCAGGAACGGCGAGTGGTGCACGACCATCGCGGCGGTGTTCACGATCCCGCCGACCGTCGCCCGGGCCGAGACCAGGGCCCAGCGGTCGTCGACGACGGTCAGGTTCAACGGGACCTGCGGGAAGACCCGGGCCTGCTCACCGGCGTCCACGCACTGTTGGACCTTTCGCAGAGCCTCCAGGTCCTGCAGCACCCTGGTGCCGTAGATGACCTCGTACGACACGCCGCGCGACAGCGCGTCGAAGAGCCCGTCGACGATCTGGTGGTTCGGCGAAGCGAGGTTGCCCACTGTCATCGCTCGGACCTGCTGCTGGGCGTCGACCTGCACGTGGTTGAGCATGGCGCGCGCCGACTCGGCCGACGGCAGCAACTCGACGTACGTCTGCTGACCGATACCGGCGGTCCACAGGTCGGCGAGCAAGGAAGCGCTCTCCCGGGCCAGCTGCGCCTCGGTCGTGCGGCGCTGGGCGACGGCTTCCAGCGCGAGATGCGGCGGTTGCGGCAGGATCTTGTCGTCGGACCGCTCGATCAGTCCGATCGCGGCCAGTTCGCGCAGCGGCTCGGCGAGGTCGGCGCCATGGCGCTGCGCCAGGTCGGCCTCGTCGAGGGCACCGCGCGCGATGAGGTCGAGATAGATCCCCTCGGCCTCAGTAGAGATCCCCAGCGCGCGGAGTTGGTGCATCCATCCTGTCTATCAGTTGAACGCCGCACCAAAGTAGACCTTCTGAGCGCCGTACCAGCGAGATCACTCACATCGACCCAGGCGGCTACCGGTCGTGACGCTCACCGTCCCGAGGGGTGAAGACGTACGGCGTTGTCGTGGTGACGGGCAGGAATCCCAGCCGCTGGAGGATCGGCGAGCTGTCGTCCGAGGCGTCGACCTGGAGGTAGCGGTGTCCGAGCTCCACGGCCCGCGCCGCGCGGACGGCGACCAGTGCCTTGTAGATACCGCGGCCGCGCCACTCCGCCAAGGTCGGTCCGCCCCAGAGACCGGTGAAGTCAGTACCCGGCCTGTGAACGGCCCACGCGGCGGAGACGACAGTGCCGTCGGCCACGGCGACGTAGATGTCGGTGTTGCCGGCGGCGTGACGGCCGGCCAGATCCTGGGTCAGCCAGGACCAGTCCTCACCCCAGACCGTGGACTCCATCGGCGCGATGCGTTCGAAGTCGGCCAGGTCTGTCGTCCGGCGGATCGTCACACCGTCAACGGCGTCCCGCCCCTGCAGCCGAGCGGCGATGACCGCGCTCTCCGCGATCACGACCGTTTCCCGCTCCTCCGGAACGAACCCCGCCGCCGTCAGCCGGTCGGGCAGGTCCGCGGGCAGGTCGTGGCCGCGGGTCTTCCACTCGACCGCCTGACCCTTCGCGGCGAAGAAGTCCCGCTGGCGCGCGATCAGCGCGTCGAGTTCGGTTCCGTCGAGGCCCTCGAGACAGCGGTAACTCACGAACCCTCGCGTCGGGTACTCGACCCGGATCACCGGGCCGTCCGTCGTACTCGGGACACCGGAGGTCTCGGCGCCACCGCGCAACTGCTCGTCGTACGCCGCCAACAGCTCGGCGACCTGCTCGTCCCGCGTCGTTTCCGTCACCGCAGGACTGTGACACGCGACCGGGTCGCCGCGCGCTCGAATTTCGGCGGTCAGTCGAGCGGTCCGACGACGGAGGCCCGCCGGTAGCCGAACCGCGCCGCCAGCCGGCGCCACCAGGCCACGTGTGCGGCGGGCCCCAGACGTCCATCACCACAAGCGTCCGCGGGCCGGGGATCGGTCACCTCTGATCCGGAGCGCGCTCTCCCGCGGCGACCAGCCGGCCGGCGCCGGCCGCATGCGGGTTCGCCGTTGACCGTCTCGCGGACTTGGTCGGCCGCGTTCTGTCGCGCGACCAGCAGGTTCAGCGGGTCCATCGTCGTCCTCCAGTTCGGAGCGCCGTACTGGCGCCTTCACTGGTACGTCGGACCTCAGCCTGGCGTTCTCGACATCACTCCCGCTCGGTAACCCGCACGAGTCGACGAAGCAGCTCCTCCAGAGCGTTCTGATCCTTCGCCGGCAGCGTGCGGATCAGCTCCTGCTCGAGCTTCTCGATCTCGCCGATGCTCTGCTCCCAGACCACTCGCCCGGCCGGCGTCAGCGTGGCGACCACCTTCCGCCGGTCGTCAGGGTCGTGGCCGCGCGCCACGAATCCCCGGCGTTCCAGGGCATCCAGCCGGTTCGTCATCGCGGCCGCGGACATCCCCAGCTGCCTGGCCAGGACCCCCGGCGTCGTCCGGTACGGCGTACCGCCGCGGCGCAGCATGTGCAGCGTCTTGAACTCCCACCACTGCAGCCCGTACGACGCCAACGCCGCCTCGCGACTGCGGTCCAGGTAGCGCGTGAGCACCTGCATCCGCACGACGATGCCCTCGACCCGGGCGTCGAGGCCGGGCTGCTCCCGGGACCACAGTGCGACGTGGTCGTCGATCGAGTCCTTCACCCGCTGAATTGTTCAGCCGGTGAAGCTTAGTTGTCAAACATTTCGACGTCGAAATAGTCTCCGGTTTACCACGACCAGAAGTGAGGCCGGACATGGCTCAGATACCGCTCTCTCAGATCCTCACCGCGGCCACACTGCTCGCCCGAGCAGCCCAGTGGAACGCCGCCAGAGACCTTCTCCACTCCACCCAGGTCACCGCGGACGAGGAGTCCGAGCTGAAGCTCGCCCTCGCCGAGCTCGCCGTCGACCAGGACTTCGCGCAACGCACAACCCACTCCCCCGCTGCCCTTGAAGCCTTGGCCGAGGCCGTCGCCGCACGCCCCGATCCCACCCTCGAGTGGGATCTCGCCATGCTCCAACTGCGTACGACGTACTTCGCCAAGCTCTTCGCCGCCGCGACGACTCCCGACGGCCTCGACCGCGAAGCCGAAGACCTCCAGACCGCAGCCCCCGACGACGTACGCCGAGCGGCCGTCACCTTCTACCGAGGCCTGATCGCCGACCATTTCCTCAGCAATCCCGAGGGAGCCGTCAAGCACTACACCGATTCCCTGTCGCTGTGCGAAGCCACCGGCGACACCCTCCAGGCCTCCTACGCCCACCGCCACCTCGGCGACCACGCGCACCTCGCCGGCGACCTGCCCCTGGCCCGGGCCCACACCGAACGCTCCACCGAACTACGCCAGCAAGCCGGCCACCTCCCCGGAACCCTGGCCCAGCAGGTCATCCTCGCGACTCTTGCCCAGTCCGAAGGCCGTCCCGAAGCCGCTCGCGCGATCGCCACCGAAACCAACCGCTGGGCCCGCCAGCTCGACCTCACCTACGTCGTCGCCCAGACCGAAGCCCTGATGCGCGAGGCCTGAGCCACGGATAGCGTCCGAAGAATCCGAGGCCATAGGCCACGTTCGTTCGGACGCTGCGAGATGCTGTCAGGCGCGGTCGTGGAGAGTGATCTGGTAGCCGTCGGGGTCGGCGAAGGTGAACGTGCGACCGAAGGGGCCGTCGATCGGCGCGGAGACGATGGGGTGACCATCGGCGACGAGAGCGTCGTGGATGGCCTGAACGTCTGTAGCGTGCAGCCAGATCGCGGCACCGATGCCGGGCTGGGGAACGGATGCGAGCTCCGTGCCGGGGACGACGTCGCGCAGTGCGAACGCGATCGGCTTCGTCTCGAAGACGACGGCATGCGGAGGTCCGGCCGGCGAGCGGACGAGGCCGAGGTACTGCTCATAAAACGCCTGCGAAGCGGCCAGGTCGCGCGCTTGCAGGGAGATGAAATCGGGGCCGGTGACGGGCACGATTTGCTCCTTCAGATTGTGTCAGTTTTATGACACGCAGCAACGTATGTCAGAATACTGACATGAGTCAAGACGGTGTCGACCTGCAGACGTCACTGGGCTACCTGCTGAAAGAGGCGTCGAGCACCCTGCGTGCGGCCATGGAAGAGGTGCTGCGGCCGCTCGGGATGACCGTGACGCACTACTCCTGCCTCGAGTTGCTGGCCCAACGACCGGGCTTGTCGAACTCCGAGCTCGCGCGGGGCGCGTTCGTGACCCGGCAGTCGATGAACGTACTGCTCCGGGCCCTGGAACGCGACGGCTACGCGACCAGGCCGGCTCAGGCAGCTGTCGGCAAGGTCCTTCCCACCCGACTCACACCCCGCGGCCGCGCGAGCCTCAAGAAGGCGTCTGCGGCGGTCCGGTCCGTCGAGGTCAGGATGCTGGCCGGCCTGACCGAGACCGAGCGGTCGGACGCACTGCGGATCCTGCGCAGCATGATCCACTCCCTGCGCGACGGTGACGCCTAGGCCGTGTTGCTCGAGGAAGCTGGTGCCGGGTGCATCCCAGACATCGGCGTCGAGCCATTCCCCGTACGGGCCGCGCTTCCCGCCCGCGACCGGTCTATCCGCGTAGTGTCCAGCTCGCTGCATAAACTCTTGGCTCGTGTGCCCCTCCGTGACGCCAAGGTGCACTGACGGTTTCCCGTTCAACCCAAAGGACTGAGCTGTGCCCGACCGACCTGAGATCGTCTGCATCTGCGGCTCCGCCCGGTTCGTAGACGAAATGCACGCGGCCAACCGTGAACTGACGTTCGCAGGTGTCATCGTCGTCGCGCCAGGCGTCTTCCCGCGCGCCGATCACGAAGCAGAGGTCTTGATCACCGACGAGCAGAAGACCGCACTCGGCACCCTGCACCTGCGCAAGATCGACCTGGCCGACCGGGTTCTGGTCGTCAACCCCGGCGGGTACATCGGCGAGTCCACGAGCAGGGAGATCGCCTACGCCCACGCCACCGGCAAGCCGGTCACGTTCACCGACCCGGTCTGACCGTTCGACGCTTCGTGGTGCGCGCGGGCAACGCGCCTCGGTCGGCCTCGGAGCGTGCTGCCAGAAGGTCTTTGAGGTCGTCGCGAGCAGCCTTGTGCGTGAGTCGCGTACGTGAGCTCTGGTCAGGCCTGGGCTGTGCTCGCCGGCCAATGACTCGACCCTCGCACTCGCACATCATCCCGTCCCAACCCTGTCATCCTCGTCCCGTCCCGGGCCGATCCCAGCCAGCCCCGGCCCACCCGGACCCCGTCTTCAGCCATCCCCTCGTCCCGCCCCGGCCCCGTCTCAGCCACCCGCGCATCCAGCCTCCCTCGTCCCGTCTCACCTCACCCCGCAGCCTCGGATCCCCTCAACTCCATCGCCTTGCGTCAATTGGTGGGTTAACCCTTGAAGTCGCCCGTTGGCCCACCGGAGTGTTGTGGGCAACGTGCCTTTCGGCGGGTTGACCCACCAAATGAGCGCGGGCAGCAGGGTGACGTGGCCAGGAATGGGGCGCGGTGTGGTGGTCTGGTGGTGTCGTTCCCGTGGTCGGCGGGGTGGATGGATGATCCGGTAGTCCGCGAAGTGGTCAGTCGGGCCGGTTCGCGGGGTGATCATCTGTAACTTCATTCGCAGGAGCTGAATGCGCTGCGATCAAGTCATTCGAGGGCGCCGCGTGAGCCCGAAAGGCAGCAGCAAGGGGCACTCTGCTCTTCTGCTCTTCTGCTCTTCTGCTCTTCTGCTCTTCTGCTCTTCTGCTCTTCTGCTCTTCTGCTCTTCTGCTCTTCTGCTCTTCTGCTCTTCTGCTCTTCTGCTCTTCTGCTCTTCTGCTCTTCTGCTCTTCTGCTCTTCTGCTCTTCTGTTCTTCAGGCTGAGTCTCGTTCGACCAGGTGGGGGTTGAAGATTTTGCATTCTGGTTCCCAGGCAGGGCTGGTGAACTGGGCCAGCAGGAGGCGCGACATCTCCGCGGCCATCTCCTCCATCGGTTGCGCGATGGTGGTCAACGCCGGGACGGACGTGCTCGCGGGAGCGCTGTTGTCGAAGCCGATGACGGCGACATCCGTAGGGACGACCCGGCCGGCGTCTTTCAGCGCGCGAAGAGCACCGGCGGCCATCAAATCGTTGGCGGCGAAGACGCCGTCGAGGTCGGGGACGCGCGCCAGCAGGTCGAGCATCGCGGCTTCCCCGCTGTCCTGGGTGAAGTTGCCGTAAGCAACCGATACCGACGGCTGGCCGTGCCGGGCCATCGCCTGGCGGAAGCCGGTGAGGCGGTCCTGGGCGGCGGGGACGTCGGTGGGGCCGGCGATCGTGACGACTCGGCGGCAGCCGCGGGCGACCAGGCGGTCGGCGGCGAGGCCTGCGCCGACCTCGTGGGCGACGTCGACGTAGCTGATCGGCGCGTGCAGGGCTGGCCGGGCGAACAGGACGGCGGGCAGGCCGGCGTCCACGAACAGGCCGGGCAGGGTGTCGTCGGCATGGGTGGAGACCAGGAGCGCACCGTCGGCGTTGCCGTGGCGGACGAAGGCGACCGCTTCGGCGCGCGCCTGCTCGGAGTCGGCCAGCACCATGGTCGGGTGGATGCCCATCGTGCGCAGGTGCTTGAAGATGGCGCCGGTGATCCGGCCGAAGAACGGGTCGCCGAAGATCTCGTCCGCGGAGCCGTCCGAGCCGGAGATCACCAGCGCGACCGCACCGGTCCGGCTGCCGGCCAGCGCACGGGCGGCCTTGTTCGGCCGGTAGCCGGTCTTCTTGATCGCACGGTCGACCTTGGCGCGCAGCGCGGGTGCGACGGTGGCGACGTCGTTGATCACCCGCGACACGGTCGCCCGCGAGACGCCGGCTTCGCTGGCGACGTCCTCCAGGGTGGGTGCCCGACTTTCCTTCATGGCAACGGATGTTATCTCGGTCAACGTGTCGTCCCCTGCTCGTTGTCCACAGGTACGGCGGCCCGCCCCCGGGCCGCCGTACCCCTCAGGTCAGCGTCGGTAGACGCCGAACTCGTAGAGCGAATAGCCGAAGCCGGTGCCTCGCTGCGTGCCGGTCAGCCGCACGTAGCGGCCCGCACCGGTCACCCCGAGGTCGTCGACGTCACCGTTGCCCTCGGCCGTGCTGTAGACCGGTCGCCAGTTCGACCCGTCGTCCGAGGCCTCGATCCGATACGACCGGGCGAACGCGCCCTCCCAGGTCAACTGGATCCGGTCGAACGACGTGACAGCGCCCAGATCCACCTGGATCCACTGCGGATCCGACCAGTCGCTGGCCCAGCGCGTGGTGTTGTTGCCGTCGGTCACGTTCGACGGCGGGTACGGCGCGCCGTTGCCGACCTGCTGGTACGACGACGCGGTCACCGGTTTGCCCCGGGCAACATTCGTCCCCGCGACCGGCGGCGCCACGACACGGAACGAGCGGGTCTCGATCCCGACGTTGCCCTTGCCGTCGCGCACGTAGTCGTACAGCTTCCAGACCCCGAGCCGCTGCGGCACGGTCACCGTGAACGGCCCGGTTCCCGACGACGGCGTGGTCACCAGCGAGCCGCTGTTGTCGATGTACTTTCCGCCCACCTTGAACTCGTGCGTCAACGCGTCGCCATCCGGATCGGTGACCGCGACGTTCACGGAAAGAGTCCCACCGGCCGGAACGTCGGTCGTCCGGCTCAGATTCATCGCCGTGATCACCGGCGGCGTGTTGCCGCCCGACGGGCCGCCGTACGCCTGCCGGATCGCGTAGTACGACAGCCGCTTCTCGCCGCCCGGCGCGATGTTGAACCAGACCGCGCCGAAGTCGTTCTCGTTGCCGTAGTGGAACAGCGTCGCCCCGAGTGCGACCCCGGTGTGTCCGGTGACGCAGTTCCAGGCCTGCAGGTAGCCGTCGCGCTTCTGTACGTCGGTCGGCTCGTTCGGTACGCCGTTCGCGTCGTTCGGCACCTCCCACTCGCCGGCCGGTCCGCCTTCGGTGAGGATGTACGGCTTGGTGTAACCGCCGCTGATCCAGTCCTGCCTGACCTGGCAGACATTGCCGTAGGAGTTGACCGCGAGCAGGTCCAGATCGGGCGAGTACTGCTTGTAGTACGGCCAAGCGCCGGTCCATGCGTCGGTCGACGTGACCGGGTGGTTCGGGTCGATCGCATGGATCGCCTTGGCGCCCTCGTTGACGAACTTCGCGTACTCGATCCGCTGCTGCTCCAGCTCCGCGCCGGAATAGCAGTTCTGCAGGCCGAGCACCGACTCGTTGCCGACGTTCCACAACAGCACGCCGGGGTGGTCCTTGTACTCGGTGGTCCAGCGCCGGATCTCGCCGAGCATGGTCTGCTTGTACGTCGTGTCGGTGACGTAATTGACGCAGCCGCCGCTGCCGGGCCCACCACCAGGCTGGAGCCAGTAGCCGGCGATCACCCGCATGCCGTTCGCGGCCGCGGAGTCGAACAACGGCTTGGAACTCGCGTCCGTACCCCAGGTCCGTAGCGTGTTGACGCCGATCGACTTGAGCTGCGGCAGGTGCTGCGGAGCGTCGGCCGCTGCCGGTCCCCAGGTCAGCCCCTTCACCTGCCACGGCGCTCCGTTGACCAGTAACTGCCAGTTGCCCTGGCCACCGGCGACCTGGACGGTGCCGTTGCCGGGCTGGGGGCCGCCGGTGCCGGGCGTGCCGTGCACCTCGAACTCCCAGAGCGAGTAGCCGTAGCCGCCGACGCGCTGGGTGCCGGTGAGGCGGACGTACCGGCCCGTGCCGTTGACGGTGAGCGAGTCGGTGCCGCCATCGCCAGTGGACGTGCTGTGGAGCGGGCGCCAGCTCTGGGCGTCGTCGGAGATTTCGACCCGGTACGCCGTGGCGTAGGCCGCTTCCCACCGCAGTACGACCTGACTGACGGTCGCGGCCGAGCCGAGGTCGACCTGGAGCCACTGCGGGTCGCTGAAGACGCTGGACCAGCGGGTGTTCAGATTGCCGTCGACGGCCGCGGCGGCCGGCGTACCGGCGCCCTCGGACGACGAGGCGGTCACCGGGCGGCCCTGCGACAGCAGCGTCGCCGCTTGGGCAGGTGCGGCTTGGAGAACGAGGTTGCACAGCAGCACTGTGCTCAGCGCAACGGTTGCTGCAAGCAACGAACGACCCCGCCGCCGGACCCGCGGCCGAAGGCCGGCGCGGCCTGCCGCGCGGACTCGGAGCGGGGCACGATGCGGTCCGGCGCGGTCGTCCGGCGGAGGTGGTGGGGTGGGCGAAATCATCGGGGCGTGCTCCTTCGCTGTGTGCGTTCGGGCGGGACAGCACAGCGACCAGCTCCCGGCGTCAGACCCGCCGGGAACGGTGCGCGAGAGTCAGAGAGCGCTCTCTCGCGCTCTGATCGTGGAGGCTGCCGGACGGCTTGTCAACGGCTCGTTCACGCTCGGCGAGTTCCGGAACCGGGCGGGGGTTGACACCGCCGGCGGCCGGATCGAGGCTGTTTCAGAGAGCGCTCTCCCGCGATCCCAAGACCGCGGGCCGCGTAGTACCGAGTCCTGCCCACCGCCCCGCGGAATCCCCCGACAGGAGGAGATCCGTGTTCAGCAGAAGGAAAAGAGTCCTGTTCGCCGGCGGCACCGCCGCCCTGACCCTGAGCGCTGTGCTGACCGCCGTCACCGGCTCGTCTGCGCAGGCCGACGTGACCCATCACGAGTTCCAGGTCAACTGCACGGTCAACCACCGTACCAACGACGACCCCATCGTGTTCCCCAACCTGCCCGGCGCGTCCCACGAGCACAGCTTCGTCGGCAACAAGACGACGAACGCCGCCACCACGCTCACCAGCCTCACCGCGGCCGGCGCGTACGCGACCACCTGCCTCAACCCCGACGACCTCTCGGCGTACTGGTGGCCGACGATGTTCCGCGGCAACCAGCCGGTGATCCAGACCTGGCACCAGACCATCTACTACAAGTCCGGCATTCTCGACTACCAAGCCGTCCGGCCGTTCCCGCCGGGCCTGCGGTACGTCGTCGGCAGCCCGACCGCGAGCCAGGAGGAGTTCCGGACCGCTCCCGGCGCCGTCGAGGGCTGGGAGTGCGGGGACTCCGCCCACAACTGGGACTTCCCGGCCAGCTGCCCGGCGGGGACCCAGCTCAACATCCGCTACCAGGCCCCGAGTTGCTGGAACAGGCGTGACCTCGACTCACCGGATCACAAGAGCCACATGGCCTACCCGGTGAACGGTTCCTGCCCGGCCGGCCACCCGAACCCGGTGCCGATGCTGGAGTTCAAGATCGCGTTCCCCGCCGACGGGAACACCACCGACGTCCGGCTGGCGAGCGGACGTGGCTACACCTGGCACTACGACTTCTTCAACGCCTGGGACGTGCCGACGCTCGCGGCCCTGGTGAGCCACTGCATCAACGGTGGTCTGCAGTGCAACTCCAAGGGCTTCGACCTCTACAAGCCCGAGCGCGGGCAGGTCCTCGGCGACAACTACCGGTTGCCCGGACGCCCCTGAAGCACCTGTGGTGCCGGGTCAGGGCAGGATCCGGCACCACAGGAGTACTGGTCAGGAAGAGAACGCGGCGTCGAACGAAGCCGTCGGCGGGTCGAAGGCCAGCTTCTTCACGAACTGCAGCGCCTCGGCCGCGCCGACCAGGCGGTCCATGCCGGCGTCCTCCCACTCGACCGAAATCGGGCCGTCGTACCCGATCGTGTTGAGCATCCGGAAGCACGCTTCCCACGGCACGTCACCGTGGCCGGTGGAGACGAAGTCCCAGCCACGCCGCGGGTCGCCCCAGGCCAGGTGCGAACCCATCCGGCCGTTGCGGCCGTTACCGACCTGGCGCTTGGCGTCCTTGCAGTCGACGTGGTAGATCCGGTCCTTGAAGTCCCACAGGAAACCGACCGGGTCGAGGTCCTGCCAGACGAAGTGGCTGGGGTCCCAGTTCAGGCCGAACGCCTCGCGGTGCCCGATCGCCTCCAGCGTGCGGGTGGTCGACCAGTAGTCGTAGGCGATCTCCGACGGGTGCACCTCGTGCGCGAACTTCACGCCGACCTCGTCGAAGACGTCGAGGATCGGGTTCCACCGGTCGGCGAAGTCGGCGTACCCGGCGTCGATCATCGACGGCGGCACCGGCGGGAACATCGCGACGGTCTTCCAGATCGCCGAGCCGGTGAAGCCGACGACCACGTCGACCCCGAGCGCGCGGGCCGCCCGGGCGGTCGTCTTCATCTCCTCGGCGGCGCGCTGCCGGACACCCTCGGGATCCCCGTCGCCCCAGATGTGGGCGGGCAGGATCGCCTGGTGCCGCTGGTCGATCGGGTCGTCGCAGACCGCCTGGCCGAGCAGGTGGTTGGAGATCGTCCAGACCTTCAGGTTGTGCTTCTCGAGGATGTCGAGGCGGTTGCGGACGTAGGCGTCGTCCTCGGCGGCTTTGCGGACGTCGAGGTGGTCACCCCAGCAGGCGATCTCGAGCCCGTCGTAGCCCCATTCCGACGCCAGCCGAGCCACCTCCTCGAACGGCAGGTCGGCCCACTGGCCGGTGAACAGGGTGATCGGTCGAGCCATCTTGCTACTCCTTCGTCAATCGACAGGTTGAAACGCCGGGCTGGGCGGGCGGGCACAGCTGAGGTGAGGGAAAGCGGAGTGGAGCAGGCGCGGGGACCTGGGGGCAGGCGGGCACACCTGAGGTGAGGGAAAGCGAGCAGGCGCGGGGAGCTGGGAGGTGGACGGGAAGAGGTGTCCCCGGCGCCGCGGCCGGAGCGCTTGCGCCGGGCGCCGGGGACGGGGCGGTGAAGCCCCCGTCGCCGGGCGGGACCGCTCTGTCGTGCGCCCGGTGGGGCCGAACCACCTGGCACTCGACAGCTCCTGCACGCCTCTCCGCGTCGGACAGGGTGCGATCCCGCACAGCGACGTGTTCATCGGGTCAGAGTTTCCGCTTCAGGTCCGACCCGACAGCTACCAGCAAGGTCCGGGCCGGCACGTCCCGGACCGTGCGCGCCTGCGCCAGGAACAGGTCGAGCGCGACCGCCGCGACCGCCTCCCGGCCCTGGCGATCGTGCTTCTCGGCCAGCGTGAGCTGCACCTTCATCACCGTGGCCGTTGCTGGCGGCAACGTCTTGGCGATCCGGTACCGCTCGACCAGCTTCAGCGCCTCGGCGTACGACGAGAACACGGTGAACGGCACCTTGGTCACCGACGTGTTGCCCGCCTTGTCCGTGGCCGTGGCCGCGAGCTCGTGCGCACCGAGCCCGAGCGCGACCCCGTCCAGCTTCCCGCCGGCCGGGAGCGCTTTCCCGTCGACGGTCAGCGTCACGCCGGAGAGCCCGGAGAGCGCGTCCTCGGCTGTGGCCGAGACCGCGACCACCGAGGCCACCCCGAGCTGTCCACCGGCAGCCATGCCGGTCACCGTCGACTTCGGCGCGGTCCGGTCGACCTTGACCGTCACCGACTCCGGCGCCGACACGTTGCCCGCGGTGTCACTGGCCCGCACCTGGATGGTATGCGTCCCGTCGGTCGAGAAGGTGACCGGAGCGGTGTACTCCGACCAGTCCCCGTCGCCGACCTTCTGCTCCAGGTACACCTGCCCGGGCTGGTTGTCGGTCGCCATCGCCGTGGCGACGACCGCGTCGGTCCACCAGCCGTTCAGGCCGGACGGCGCCGACGGGTTCAGCGACAGGCTGACCTGCGGTGCGACCGTGTCCCGGACGAGCTTGAAGTAGTCGAACTTCGCCGTCTTCGAGGCCAGCTGGTCGGCCCCGTAGGCGTAGATCCCGAAGCTCGCCGAGGCCAGCGCCGGGTTGGTCACGGCCGGGAGGGCCGTCCAGGCCAGCCCGTCCGCGCTGTACGACCCGGTGAACGTCGAGCCGCTCTTGGCCAGCCGCAGGTACCAGACTCCCTGCGTCGGAGCCGGCGCGTTCGGCGCGGGCTGGACGATTGCGTTGTTCACCTCGCTGCGCAGCTCGATCCCCCGCGTCACCGCGGAGCCCGGAGCGTTGGTCGCGAGGTAGTCCAGCTTCACGTAGTTCGCGTCGTCGCCGTACACCATCAGACCGGCCTGCTGGTACCGCTCGTCGAAGGCCGAGGCGTCCACCTTGGTCTCGATCGTCCAGTCACCGTCGGGAGCCGGCTGCAGCAGCAGGTTCTTCGGGTTGGTGGCCGTGCCCTGGTAGATGTCGCCGTTGCTGGTGTCGATCTCGACCGCTCCCCCGGTCACCCGGTACGCCGCCGGGTCGGGCCGCACGATCGCGGACCACCGGCAGGCGTCCAGCGTCGTACCGGTGAACTCGTCGTCCGGGGCCGGAACCTCGGCCGTGTCGTCCGGCGTGATGCTGAAGTAGTCGAACTGCGCCGCCAACGGCAGCGCCTCGGTCCGGTTGGCCAGCCCGAACATGCCGATCCGGGGGTTGCTGATCCCGGCCAACTGCTTGGTCTCCGGCATCTCGGTGAAAGTCGCACCGTCCGAGCTGTACGACGCCTTCAGGTTCGCGCCGTCACTGGTGAACCGGACCCACACCGTGTCCGGGTACGCCGCGCCGAGGTTCGCCGTGTTGGACGCGGCCACCTCGTTCGGCGCACCGGCCTCCTCACGGATGAACTGGAAGATCCGGTCCGCCGCGGAAGGAGCACCGGTCGACCGGCCCTGCAGCACCATCTTCGCGTAGTTGTCGTCGTCGCCGTACACGATCAGCCCGGCCTGCTGGTAGGCGAGTCGGGCCGGCATCGTCAGCTTCGCGGTCGCCTGCCAAGCACCGGCGGGCAACGGCTGCAGCACGATGTTCGGCGTACCGGTGTTGCCGGTGCCGTAGATGTCGGTCGCGGTCAGCGGCAGCACCAAGTTGCCATCGGCAACCGAGAGCTCCTGGTTGCCCCGGACAACCGCACTCCACCGGCCGGTGTCGAGCGTCGTACCGTCGAAGCCGTCCGACCGTCCGGTCAGACAGGTCGGCGCCGCCGGCGAGTCCACCTTGATCGTGATCTTCGCGGTGCCCTTCGCCCCACGGGCATCGGTCACCGTGACAGTCGCGACGTGTGTCCCGGCCACCGTGTAGGTGTGGCTGGGCGAAGCACCGGTGCCGGTCCCGCCGTCGCCGAAGCTCCACGCGTACGACAACGGGACGTCACCCTCGGGGTCGGTCGCCGACGAGGTGAAGTCCACCTTCAGCGGCGCCTTGCCCTGCACGACCGAGGCGGACGCCGTGACGACCGGCCGCTGGTTCTCGGTGACGCCCTTGCCGATGAACTTCACCCAGTTCACGTTCAGCTGACCCGTCGTCTTGACGAAGTACAGCGGACCGCTGGTCAGCGAGGCACCGCTGACCGCCGCGGAGAAGTTGCCGTAGGTCTGCCAGGCACCCGTCGGCGACACCTGGATGGTAGCGACGACCGGCCCGTCGGTGGGCGAACCCTGCCGGACCTGGACGGTCGCACCGGCGTCGGGCGAGGCCGCCCGGAGCTCGATCCGGTCGATCCCGGTCAGGTTGGTCGGCTTCCAGCCCCACCAGTCGCCGTCCTCGATGAACCCGATGTTCTTGCCGCCACCGGCGGTGTCACCGGTGTCCTCGACCTGGACGCCGGGCGTCGCTCCCGGGCCACCGGTCTCGCTGAAGTACTCCGCCTCGCGGGTCTTCGGCTGCAGCTGCACGACCTTCTCGGTGGTGATCGCACCGGTGCCGGGGGCACCCTTGTCGGTGTACTTCACCGTCACGATGCCGAAGATGTTCGCGCCGACGTGCCCCTCGTCACCAGGAAGCGGGAACGTCCCCTCGCAGCCGTGGTACAGCTCGTACCCGTGCGCGTGCTCGTCGTGGCCGAGCGCCGGCTGGGTGACCACGTCCTGGCAGTTCACCGTGCCGTCCTCGGGATCGGTGACGGTCACCTTGTAGCGGATCGTGTCGCCGAAGTCGAAGAAGCCGCCGTCCAGCGGCGCCTCGATCGAGATCGTCGGAGCGGTGTTGCCGGCCGTGATGGTGCGGTTCGAGACCGCCGTCCGGCCGTCGCTGTCGGTCACGGTCAGCCGGGCGGTGAAGACCCCGGCCGTGGTGTAGGTGTGGGTCGGCTTGGCCTCGGTGGAGTCGGTCGTCCCGTTGCCGTCGAAGTCCCACGCCAGCGTGATCGGCTGCCCGTCGGGATCACGTGATCCCGTGCTGTCGAAGGCGACCGTCAACGGCACCGGGCCGGACGTCTTGTCGGTGCTGAACTGCGCGATCGGTGCCCGGTTGCCCTGCACGTAGTCGATCCGGTAGATGCCCGAGTCCGCGTTGTTGCCACCGAACCCGCTGCCCCACTCGATCACGTACAGCGCGCCGTCCGGGCCGAACTGCAGCGCGTGCGGCCGGACGAAGTTGAGCTTGCCCAGCATCCGTGACACGTCGGCGACCTTGGTCCGGTCGTCGCTCAGCTGCACGGAGAACAGCCGGCTGTCGTTCCAGTCGGCGAAAACCGCCTTGCCGTCGAAGTACTGCGGCCACTTGCGGTCGGAGTCGCTGTCCGGGTCGAACTGGTAAGCACCACTGGTCATCGGCGCGCCACTGCCACCGATCTCCGGTACGCCGGTGGTGGACTTGCCCATCCACAGGCTGGCCGGAATCGCCGGCGGGAGCTGGGTGATCCCGGTGTTGTTCGGCGAGTTGTTCACCGGCGCGTTGCAGTTGAAGGTCGCCCCGGAGGTCCCGGTGGCGAAGTCGTGGTCGTTGTACGGCGTGTTGTTGCCGACGCAGTAGGGCCAGCCGTAGAAGCCCGGCTTGTCCAGGATGTCCCATTCGACCCGGCCGTCCGGGCCGCGCGTCGGCGAGACCTGTCCGGCGTCCGGACCGTAGTCGGCGACGAACAGGTGGTTGGTGGTCGGGTCGATGCCGATCCGGAACGGGTTGCGGAAGCCCATCGCGTAGATCTCCGGACGGGTCTTCTCGGTCCCGGCCGGGAACATGTTGCCGGCCGGCACCGTGTAGGAGCCGTCGGGCTCGATGTGGATCCGGAGCACCTTGCCGTTCAGGTTGTTGCTGTTGGCGGAGCTGCGCTGGGAGTCCCAGGCCGCCCGGCCGGCCCGCTCGTCGATCGGCGTGTAGCCGTCGGAGTCGAACGGGTTGCTGTTGTCACCGGTCGCGATGAACAGGTTGCCGTTGTTGTCGAACTCCAGCGCGCCACCCGCGTGGCAGCACTGGGCCCGCTGGGTGTCGATGCGAAGGACCTGCTTCTCACTGGCCAGGTCGAGCGTGTCGCCGTTCACCTTGAACCGGGAGACCCGGTCGAAGGCTTCGGTGCCGGCCGGCGAGTAGTACAGGTAGAGGAACCCGTTGGTGTCGAAGGCCGGGTCGAGCGCGATGCCGAGCAGGCCGAACTCCTGACCGGTGTAGACGTTCAGGGTGCCCGCGGTGACCACGGTGCCGTCGGTCTTGACGATCTTCACGGCGCCGTTGCGGTCGATGTAGAAGACCCGGCCGTCCTTGGCGATGGTCAGTTCCATCGGGTTCGAGGTGTCGTCGTCGAGCGTGACCTTCTGGTAGCTCTCGCTCAGCGACGCGCCGCAGTCGGCCGGCTGGACGCCCGCCGCGGTCTTGATCCCGCCGAGCAGGTGGTCGCGGAAGGCCGGTTCGGCGTACGACGCGATCGTGTGGCCCATCCCGGTGTACCAGGCGCGGCCGCCGTCGTAGTCCTGGCACCACGCGATCGGGTGCTCGGCGCCCATGTTGCCGCCGGTGTACGACTTCTCGTCCAGCGAGGCGAGCACGTGCACGGAGTCGCGCGGGTTGGTCCGGTAGTTGTACCACTCGTCGGTGCGGTTCCAGGTGGTCGGAGCCTCGGCGGTGGACGGGTGCGCGTGGTCCTCGACCTTGACGTCGGCGTTCGGCGTACCGGGCGGGTGGCTGTCGAAGTAGCTGCCCACCAGCTTGCCGTACCAAGGCCAGTCGTACTCGGTGTCGGAGGCCGCGTGCACGCCGGCGTAACCACCGCCGCCGCGGATGTAGCGCTCGAACGCCGCCTGCTGGTCCGCGTTGAGCACGTCACCGGTGGTCGACAGCCAGATGACCACCTCGTACTTGGCCAGCTCGGTGTCGTTGAACATCGCCGCGTCCTCGGTCGCGGTGACGGTGAAGTTGTTCGCGGCCGCCAGGTCCTTGATGGTCTGGATGCCGGTCGGGATCGAGTCGTGCCGGAACCCGGCGGTCTTGCTGAAGATCAGTGCGTTGAAGGTCTCGTCGCCGTGGCCCGGATGGGCCCGCGCCGGAACTGCGCCGAGCGGGATCGCCAAGGTGGCGATCAGCGCCAGCAGCACGACACGGACAACCGTGCCGTGCAGGCGCCTGCGTAGCTGGTGCATGAGGTGCTCCTTATGGGTCGGATAAGGTGCGCGCTCCATCGGTTCCGGGGCGGGTCCCCGGGCGTCGGCCCTGGTACAGCTACTTGCGGTTGTGGCTCAGCGGACGCCGAGCAGGTGCTCCATCGCCAGCTGGTCGAGCTTCTCGAAGCCGAGGCCACGAGCCGCCAGGGCGTCCGGGTCGTAGGTTGCCTTGCGCAACTCCTCGAGGGACTCCCCCGCACCGAGCGTCGGCTGCGACAGGTCCCCGACGCGTGCCACGGCCAGCGCCTCGGCGACCTCCGGGTCGGCCCGGAACGCGGCCACCTTCTCGCGCAGGATCAGGTAGTTGCGCATGCAGGCGCGCGCGGTCTCCCACACGCCGTCCATGTCCTCGGTGCGCGGCGGCTTGTAGTCGAAGTGCACGTAGCCGTCGTACCCGGGCTGGTCTTCGGCGCCCTGCAGCACGTCGACGGTCCAGAACGCCTCCCGTAGGTTGCCGGCGCCGAAGCGCAGGTCCTGGTCGAAGCGCGGACCGTGCTGCCCGTTGAGGTCGATGTGGAACAGCTTGCCGTGCCACAACGCCTGGGCGATGCCGTGCGCGTAGTTGAGGCCGGCCATCTGCTCGTGCCCGATCTCGGGGTTGATGCCGACCAGGTCGGGGTGCTCGAGGTCGTTGATGAACGCGATCGCGTGCCCGATCGTCGGCAGCAGGATGTCGCCGCGCGGCTCGTTCGGCTTCGGTTCCAGCGCGAAGCGGATGTCGTAGCCCTGGTCGCGCACGTACGACGTGAGCAGGTCCATCGACTCCTTGTACCGGTCCAGCGCGGCCCGGACGTTCTTCGAACCGCCCGACTCCGCCCCTTCCCGGCCGCCCCACAGCACGTACGTCGTGGCGCCGAGCTCGGCCGCGAGGTCGACGTTGCGCAGCACCTTCGCCAGCGCGTACCGGCGTACGTCACGGTCGTTGGCGGTCAGGCCGCCGTCCTTGAAGACCGGGTGGGCGAACAGGTTCGTGGTGGCCATCTCGACCACCAAACCGGTGTCGGCCAATGCCTTGGTGAAGCGCTCGAGCATCTGCTGGCGCTGCGCGTCGTCGGGCACCAGGTCGTCGTCGTGGAACGAGACCGCGGCGGCGCCGAGCTCGGCGAGCTTCTCGACCGCCAGCACCGGGTCGAGCGGCGCGCGCACCGCCGTACCGAAGACGTCGACACCTTCCCAGCCGACCGTCCACAGACCGAACGAGAACTTGTCGGCCTTGCTCGGGGTGTATGCGTTCACTCTGGAATCTCCTGCCATTGTCGGGAGTTCGAGCTGTCCTCGACGGCCGCCAGGACGCGCTGGACCTGCAGGCCGTCGGCGAACGACGGCTCCGGGTCCTTGCCCTCGGCAATCGCCGTGACCAGGTCGACCACTTGGTGGGTGAAGCCGTGCTCGTAGCCGAGCAGGTGACCCGGCGGCCACCAGGCCGCGACGTAGGGATGCACCGGCTCGGTGGCCAGGATGCGCCGGAAGCCCGCGGTCTCGGGGTCCTCGGTCGCGTCGTAGTAGTGCAGCAGGTTCATGTCCTCGAAGTCGAAGGCCAGGCTGCCGGCCGAGCCGTTGATCTCGATCCGGATCGCGTTCTTGCGGCCGGTGGCGAACCGGGTCGCCTCGAAGACGCCCAGGGCGCCGCTGCGGAAGTTGGCGATGAACACCGCGGCGTCGTCGACGTTGACCGGACCGCGCTCGCTGCTCGCCGTACCGGACAGGCCGCTGTGCGCCTCGGCCTTGGGACGTTCCTTGACGAACGTCTCCAGCCGGCCGCTCACCTCGGCGATCCGGTCGCCGGTGATGAACTGGGTCAGGTCGACGATGTGCGCGCCGATGTCGCCGAGCGCGCCGGAGCCGGCCTTGTCCTTGTCGAGGCGCCACGACAGCGGCGCCTCGGGGTCGGCGATCCAGTCCTGCAGGTACTGCGCCCGGACGTGCCGGACGGTGCCGATCTTGCCCTCGGCCACGAGTTTGCGGGCCAGCGCGATCGCCGGGACCCGCCGGTAGGTGAACCCGACCATCGACCTGATCCCGCTGGCCGCCGCCTTCTCCGCCGCGGCGGCCATCGCCTCGGCCTCCGCGACGGTGTTGGCCAGCGGCTTCTCGCACAGCACGTGCTTGCCGGCCTCGAGCGCGGCGATCGCGATCTCGGCGTGGCTGTCGCCCGGCGTACAGACGTCGACCAGCTGGACGTCGTCACGCTCCAGCAGCTTGTGCCAGTCGGTCTCGGTCGTGCTCCAGCCCAGCTTGCCCGCGGCCTCCCGCACCGCCTCGGCGTTGCGGCCGCACAGGACGTTGAGGTCCGGATGCAGCGGCAGGTCGAAGAAGCGCGGCGCGTTGCGCCAGGCCTGCGAGTGGGCGGCCCCCATGAAGGCGTAGCCGATCAGGCCGATGCCCAGGTTCGTCATACTGTCTGAACTCCTCAGCTCTCGCGGTGTTGGTCAGCTCTCGAAGGCGGACGGCAGGTACTGGTCGACGTTGTCCTTGGTGACGACCGGTGCGTACAGCTGGACGGTGCGCGGGACCTCGACCTCGACCAGGTCGCCGAGCGCCTTCTTCTGCACCAGCAGGCGGGCCAGCCGAACGCCGTCCGCACCCTGCGTGGACGGGTAGATGACCGTCGCCCGCATCAGCGTGTTGCCGGCCTTGATGTCGCGCATCACGTTGGCCGAACCGGCGCCACCGACGACGAAGAACTCCTTGCGGCCGGAGTTCTTGATCGCGGCCATCACGCCGACACCCTGGTCGTCGTCGTGGTTCCAGATCGCGTCGATCTTCGGCGCGGCCTGGAGCAGGTTGGCGGCGGCCTTCTCACCGGACTCGACGGTGAACTCGGCGGCGACCCGGTTGTTGACCTTCAGGCCGCAGTCGGCCAGCGCCTCCTTGAAGCCCTGGCTGCGGGCCTGGGTCAGCGGCAGCGAGTCGATCCCGGCGATCTCGGCGATCACCGCGTCCTTCTTGCCCTTCATCTCCTGGCAGATGTAGGTCCCCGCCGAGACGCCCATGCCCTTGTTGTCGCCGAGCACGGTGGTCCGGGCCGCGAAGTTGCTGCTGAACTCACGGTCGACGTTGACCACCGTGATGCCGGCCTCCATCGCCTTGATCGCGACCGGGGTGAGCGCGGCGCCGTCGAACGGCAGCAGCACGATCGCGTCGACCTTCTGGTTGATGAAGGTCTCCACCTGGCTGATCTGCTGGCTGACGTCGTTGGTGCCTTCGGCAACCACCAGCTCGACGTCGGACAGCTTCTTCGCCTCGGCCTGGGTGGCCTTGGTGATCGCGCTCATCCAGCCGTGGTCGGCGGCCGGCGCGGAGAAGCCGATCTTCACCTTCTGGCCCGGCTCGTCGTTCTTGCCGCCGCCCACCGCCTGGGTGGCGTTGCTGTCGGCGGTCTTCTCGGCCTCCGGGGTGTTGCTGGTGCAGGCGATCAGTGCCAGCGAGCTCAGGCCGGCGATACCGGCCACCTTCAGGGATCGTGCTGTCAGGAACCGCGCGGGTCGTGCGGACATCGTCGTCCTCCAATGTGCGAACTGCTCTACAGGGGTAACGGAACTCATGGTGTGGTGGCGCGGGCGGCCAGGCGCTGCTGGAGGAGGACCGCGATCACGATGATCAGGCCCTTCGCCACCGACTGCGCGGAGATGCTCAGGTTGTTCAGGGTGAAGACGTTGTTCAGCGTGGTGAAGATCAGGACGCCGAACACGGTGCCGACAATCGTGCCGCGGCCGCCGGACAGCAGCGTGCCGCCGATCACCACCGCCGCGATCGCGTCCAGCTCGTACAGTCCACCGTGGGTGGAGCTTCCGGTCGTCGTCCGGGCCATCAGCATGACCGCGGCGATGCCGCAGCACAGGCCGGCCAGCACGTAGAGGGCGACGGTGTGGCGCTGGACCTTGATGCCGGCCAGCCGGGCCGCTTCGGCGTTGCCGCCGACCGCGAAGGTGCGGCGGCCGAAGGTGGTGCGGTTGAGCAGCACCCAGCCGAGCGCGGAGACGATGACGAACATCCAGACCAGCACCGGCACGCCGATCACCGAGCCGCCGAAGATGTCGAAGAACGAGTTGACGGTGATGATCTGGGTCTTGCGGTCGGAGATGATCTCGGCCAGACCGCGCGCCCCGGCCAGCATCGCCAGCGTCGCGATGAACGGCACGATCTTGCCGTAGGCGATCAGCAGGCCGTTGACCAGGCCGCAGGCGGAACCGACCAGCAACGCGGTGGTGACCATGAAGATGACGCCGTAGTCGGTGGCCATCTGCTGGGTGGCCAGCGTGGTGGCCCAGACCGACGACAACGCGAGCATCGCGCCGACGGACAGGTCGATGCCACCGCCGGTGATGACGAACGTCATGCCGATGCTGACCACGCCGATCACCGCGGCCGCCCGCAGGATGGTGAGGACGTTGGCGCCGGTGGCGAAGGTGTCACCGGAGGTGGCGACGCCGACGATGCACAGCACCACCAGCGCGACCACGAGTCCGACGTTGCGGCCCATCCCGCTGCGCAGCATCGCCGCCCCACCGGTACGCCGTGGCGCCCCGGGCTGGGTCGTGGTCGACTGCGTCGACGCCGTACCGCCGTCGAGCGCTTGGGCCGGCAGTCCGTCCCGCGGGCCCTGGGCCGCCTGGGCGGGCAACCCGGCACCGGCCGTTCCGGTGGCTGATCCCGCTCCCGCCGGCGTGCCGGCGGTGCTGGGAACGGAGTCCTGGACGGAGGACTTTCCGTTCGGTGTTTCGGGGTTCGTCCCCGGTCGTGCGACTTCCTCGCCCATCACACGGCACTTCCTTCCATCACCAGGTCCAGGACCCGGTGCTCGTCGATGTCCACCGCGGGACCGGTGTGTACGGCCCGCCCCTCCCGCATCACCACGACCCGGTCGGCCAGACCGAGCACTTCCTCGACCTCGCTGGAGACCAGCACGATCGCGACCCCGTTGGCGGCCAGCTTGCGAATCAGCGCGTAGATCTCCGAGCGCGCGCCGACGTCGACCCCTCGGGTCGGTTCGTCCAGCAGCAGCACTCGGCAGTCCCGCAGCAGCCAGCGGGCCAGCACGACCTTCTGCTGGTTGCCGCCGGACAGGTTGCGCACCGGATGCTCCACCCCCGCTGGGCGGACGTCCAGCGCCTTGGTCAACTCCTCGGCGGCCTTCTTCTCCGCGGCGCCGTTGAGGAACCCGCCGCTGGCGAACCGCTGCATCGTCGAGACCGTGATGTTCTTGTAGACCGCCTCGTCGAGCAGCAGCGCCTGACTCTTGCGTTCCTCGGGCGCGAGCCCGACGCCGGCCTTCACCGCCGCCTGGACCCGGCCCGGCTTCAGCTCGGTGCCGTCGACGCGGACGGATCCGGTCGCGGCCTTGCGCGCGCCGTACACGGTCTCGAGGATCTCCGAGCGGCCGGAACCGACCAGGCCGGTCAGGCCGAGGATCTCGCCGGCCCGGACCTCGAAACCGATCTCCTCGAACTCACGCGGCCGGGACAGGCCGGTCACCTCGAGCACGGTCGGTGCGTCCGGCGGCACCTCGCCGCGGGGCGGGAAGACGTACTCGATCGAGCGGCCGGTCATCAGCCGGATCAGCTCGGACGTCGGCGTCTGACGCGCGTCCAGGCCGGTCGCCACGGTGGCGCCGTCCTTCAGCACGGTGACCCGGTCGCCGATCTCGCGGATCTCCTCCAGCCGATGCGAGATGTAGATGACCGCGACACCGCGCGACGTCAGGCCGCGGATCACCCGGAACAGGTTGCCGACCTCTTCGGAGTCGAGCACCGCGGACGGTTCGTCCATCACGATCAGCTGAGCGTCACGGGAGAGCGCTCTTGCCATGCTCACCACCTGCTGACCGGCGGCCGGGAGCAGCCCGACGGTCCGGCCGACCGGGATCTCGCCGTGGCCGAGGCCCGTCAGGATCTCCCGCGCCCTGGTGTTCACCTCGTGCCGCCGGGTCAGCCCGAAGCGGGCCGGTTCGTGGCCGAGGAACACGTTCTCGGCCACGGTCAGGTCGGGCACCAGGTCGAGCTCCTGGTAGATCGCGGCGATGCCGAGGGCGATCGCGGCGGTCGGGCTGTTCAGCGCGACTTGCTTGCCGTCGACAACGATCGTGCCCTGGTCGGGCTGGTGCGCGCCGGTCAGCACGCGGATCAGCGTCGACTTGCCGGCGCCGTTCTGGCCGAGCAGGCAGTGCACCTCGCCCCGCCGGACGTCGAGATCGACGCCGTCCAGTGCCCGGACGCCTGGGAACTCCTTGACGATCCCGGTCATCCGCAACAGTTCTTCGTCGGCCACCCCATCACCTCTCCTACTGACCCCGCCCACGGTGTTCTGACTGCTCATTGCGCGACTCCGGTGGCGTCGCGGCCGACCAGCGTCGGGTCGAGAAAGACCTGGTCCAGCGAGATCTGCGCGCCGCCGCGGACCGCGGCGGTGAAGCCCAGCTCGGACTGCACGACACGGCAGCCGCCGCCGTCGGGAGCGATCACGCGGTCGCGGATCGCGCTCTCCAGCGGTTCCTTGAGCCACGGGCCGAGCACGGCGAAGTACCCGCCGAGCACCAGTACGTCCGGGTTCAGGATGTTCACCAGGATCGCGCCGCCGATACCCAGCCAGGTCCCGACGTCGGCGAGCGCGCGCAGGGTCCGCGCTCCCCCGGCCTCGGCCCGGCGGGTGATCTCGGCGAGCCGCTGCTCGACGTCCAGCGACGGGTCCCGCACCGGGTCGTCGGCGTCGGTCGCCTTGTTCAGCAAGGCGGTCAGCCCGACCACGGTCTCCCAGCAACCGGTCCGGCCGCAGCCGCAGATCCCACCGGCCGGGGCGACCGGCATGTGGCCGACCTCGCCGCTGAACCCGCGACCGCCGCGCAGCAGATGCCCACCGGCGACCATGCCGCCACCGACACCGACCGCGCCGGTCAGCAGCACGATGTCCTCGACCTTGCTCCCGGTGTCCTTGCGCAGTTCCGAGTACGCCGCGAGCGCGGCCAGGTTCGCCTCGTTGTCCACCCGCACCGGGTACGCCGGACCGCCGAGCCGCTCGCGCATCGCGTCGACGATCTGCAGCTCGCCCCAGCCGAGGTTCGGCGCGAGCTTGAGCGAACCGGTCGTGCTCTGCACCAGGCCCGGAGCCGCCAAGGTCAGGCCCGCGGTCTGCCCGCCGCGCGTGCCGACGGCCGTCACGGCTTCGTCGACCAGCTCGGCGAGGCGGTCGAGCGTCGTACCGGGCTCGAGGTGGGCCACGTCGAGCGGGACACGGCGTTCGATGATCGTGTCGCCGGACAGATCGAGCGCGGTGACGGCGAGATAGTCGACGTTGATCTCGGCGCCGACGCCGCAGACCGCGCTGCCGTCGAGCTCGACCAGCTGGCCGGGGCGGCCGAGGGCACCGCGCTCGGACTCGGCGCGGCCGTCGCGCAGCAGTCCGCGCTCGACCAGCTCGGCGACCAGGCTGGAGACGGTGGCCTTGTTCAGGCCGGTGTCCGCGGCGATCCGGGCCCGGGACTTGGGGCCCTCGGAGCGCACGTGGCGGAGGACGACGGACAGGTTGTTGCGGCGCAGCGAAACGTGGTCAGCGGCAACCATGCCACCGCCCGGCCGACGACCGTCGGTCAGCGTCACAAGACCCCCACCCCTTCTCCCCCGACAGGAGAACGGCACCAGCACTGTGATGCCAGTCACAGACTTTGTCTGTTGAGCCAACAAACTAAGTACGCAGGCGAGCGCCGTCAAGATGTTGCGACCAGATTTCTTGCGGATTACCGGGCGTGAGAGAACGCTCTCTCTGCGGATCTCGTAGTGATCTTGCAAGAATTCGTCAAGCTCTTGCGATCAGGTCTTGCGCCCTGAAGCGACCGTTTGTACGCTCGGCGCCACTCTCCGCAGTCCTGCCCGCCCCCACCAGGAGCCTGCACATGGCACTCACACGACGTACCTTCCTGGCCGCCTCCGCGGCCACAGCAGCTACCGCCACCACCGTCGGCAGCACCCTCGCCGCCTCCGCCACCACCGCGACTCCTGTGGCCAGTCCGCCGGGTGACGTGGTCGGCAAGATCACCGTCGGCTATCAGGGCTGGTTCGCCTGCGCCGGGGACGGTGCCCCGATCAACGGCTGGTGGCACTGGAGCAACAACTGGGGCCAGCCGCCGTCACCGACCAACAACGCCCTCGGCAGTTGGCCGGACGTGCGCGACTACACCGCGACGTACCAGACGGCGTACGCGAATCTCGGCAACGGCCAGCCCGCGAAGCTGTTCTCGTCGTACGACCAGCAGGCGGTGAACACGCACTTCCAGTGGATGCAGCAGAACGGCTGCGACACCGCCGCACTGCAGCGGTTCAACCCGTTCGGCGGCGAGGGCCCGACCCGGGACGCGATGGCGGCCAAGGTGCGCCAGGCCGCCGAGCAGTACGGGCGCAAGTTCTACATCATGTACGACGCGACCGGCTGGCTGAACATGCAGTCGGAGATGAAGCAGGACTGGATCGACAAGATGCGGGCGTACACGTCGTCACCGGCGTACGCGAAGCAGAACGGCAAACCGGTGGTCTGCATCTGGGGCTTCGGGTTCAACGAGGGCAACAAGGCCTGGCCGGCGTCGGTCTGCCTCGACGTGGTGAACTGGTTCAAGGGCCAGGGCTGCTACGTGATCGGCGGCGTTCCGACGCACTGGCGACGCGGCGTCGAGGACGCGCGGCCCGGCTACCTGGACGTGTTCCATGCCTTCAACATGCTGTCGCCGTGGATGGTCGGGCGGATCAGCGACGTCGCGGGCGCGGATCACTACTACAACAACGTGAACCAGCAGGACCAGGCCGACTGCAACGCCCACGGCATCGACTACCAGCCGTGTGTGATCCCCGGTGACCTGCAGTCCGGGCACCGGCGGCACGGCGACCTGATGTGGCGGCAGTTCTACAACCTGACCCGGGTCGGCGTGCAGGGTTTGTACATCTCGATGTTCGACGAGTACAACGAGGGCAACCAGATCGCCAAGACCGCGGAGAGCGCTGCCTGGATTCCCCAGGGATCGGGGATCCGGGCACTGGACGAGGACGGCACGGCCTGCTCGTCGGACTACTACCTGCGGCTGACCAACGACGGCGGGCGGATGTTCAAGGGGCAGCTCGCGCTCACCCCGAACCGGCCGACGCCGCCGATGCCTCCGCAGGGCACCGGCGGGGTGATCTTCTACGAGCACGTCGACTATCTCGGCGCCGCCGGCGCTGCGCTTGCCAAGGGCAACTACACCCGGGCGCAGCTGCAGGCGGCCGGCGTCCAGGACAACTGGGCGTCGTCGGTGCGGATCCCGGCGGGCTGGACGGTGACAGCGTACGCCGAGGACAACTTCAGCGGGCAGTCGTGGACGTGGTCGTCGAACACGCCGAACTTCACCACGCTGTCCCCCAACGCGAACGACCACCTGACGTCCTGCCGGATCCAGTAGGTCGCGCACAGCCAGCGAACCCGGCCTCGGCAGTTGTCGCTCGAGGTCGGGTTCGCTGGTGCGTCAGAGCATTTCGAGGCTGTCGGTGGTGAGGGTGATGACGGCGCCGTCGAGGTGCAGGCGGCAGGCGATCGCGTGGCCGGCGCAGGTGAACAGCGCCGGTCCGGCGGCGTCAACCACCTTGTACGCAACGGGTTGCGGACACCGCTCGGCCGGAGCCTGCTGCTGCTGGTGGCAGCCGAGCACATGACAGCTGGCGATCTCGCCGTCGACGTTCATCAGCGTCAGGCCGTGATCCGGACAGACGCCCCAGGTGACACCGCAGACCAGTCCCTCGCTTGCGGCGAGCCGGACCAGACTGCCGGCGGTCGACTGGAGATGGCTGGCGACCGCTCGGAACGTCTCCACCGCGGCATCGAGATCGCGCCGGAGCTGACGGGACTCGACGGACTCGGGCAGACCGCGGGTCGCGGTGAGCAAGTCCTCGGACAGCGCCTTGGCGGCCAGGGCGATCTCGTCCACCCGGACCGGCGTACCGAAGCCGGTCTCGCGAGGATGCACCGGAGGCACGCGGCCGTTGGTGCCGACCTCGTTGCGCCAGTCGCCGGGCGCGGGAGAGCGCTCCCCGGTGTTCTCGGGGGTTTCCGGATCGGGATTCGCGGTCGCCGCGTCGGGCGCGGGTGATTCGGCCGGCTGCAGGTGCGGCTCGGCGTGCGCGCGGGGTTCCTGGGACTCACCCTGCGGCTCGGACTGATCGCCCTGCGGCTCGGAGTGCGCATCGCCGCCCTGCGGCTCCGGGTGCGGATCGTTTGACGGCGCCTTGCGCCTCGGCTTCTTGGCAGCACCTTCGGATGCTTCGCTGCCACGACCGGCGGCCGAAGCCTCCACCGGCGCGTCGGGATCGTTGCCGACGACGCCGATCGGCCGGCCGGGGCCGTTGGACTGAGTTGCTGCTTGCGAACCGTTCATACCTGCCTGTGGATCGATTCCGAGCCGGCCTTCCTGGATCGGCGGCAGCGTCTGCGCGCCCCAGCCGGACTCCTCCCGGCCGCCGGCGTCCGCCGTGCCGTTCAACCACCGCGACATCTCGCTGTCGCCGCGGTTCGCCCGCTTGGCTCTCGCCATTCGTCGCCCCCTGATGACGTGACTCCCCGGTGGCCGATGGTGCCATGCCCGCAGGGGGTGCGACCAGAGCGAATCACCGAGCGTCACACAGGGCTGAACATGCCTTGCGCACAGCAACGACCCCAGTCGGTGAACCTCGCCCGGACCGGCCCGGGCGACACCTCACCTCGTCCACTTGCTACGTTCCCCCACTCGGCGGATCGCAATCACACCGAGGCAATTTCCCAACGCGGGCTTAACACTTCCCGTCACGACGTGTCGGTAACCACACGCAGCGGCACAACCGCTCCGGGTGGTTGCCGTTCATCGCGGTGAGTTACATCAAAGTTTGATATGGTTGCCCGGTGCCGAAGCCGACGCCCGATCTCGACGACCTGACCACCGCGATCGAGGACTTCACCACGATCTTCATCCGGCTGCCGGCGGTTCGCCGGTTCAACTTCTCCACGCTCGGGGTCCTGCACACGCTGGGCCGGCGAGGCCCGATGCGGCTGACCGATCTGACCGCGACCGAGCAGTTGAAGCAGCCGGCGCTGACCAGCCTCGTCGCGAAGCTCGAACGCGACGGCCTGGTTGCTCGCTCGCCCGATCCCACCGACGGACGCGCCGTCCTGCTGTCACTCACCGACGAAGGCCGGGAGATCGTGCGGGCCCGCCGGACCAGCCGGGTCGAGCGACTGGCCGAACTGGTCGATCGGCTGAGCGACGAAGAACGCGCTCTCCTGGCCGACTCGGTGCACGTGCTCAAACGCCTGACCGAGATTGCCGACGACGACCCCGTGAGGACTCGATGACGACCAGTTCCTTCCCGCTCCAGCCGACGCCGATCCACGTCGCCGACGAGGTGCTCGACGATCTCCGCCGGCGCCTGCTGGCCACCCAGTGGCCGCTCGACCAAGGCAACGAGGACGGCCGGTACGGCGTACGGCGTACCGATCTCGAACGGCTGGTCGCGTACTGGGCGGGCGGATACGACTGGAGAGCGGCGGAGAGCGCGATCAACGCCTACGAGCACTACCGGGTCGAGGTGGACGGCGTCCCGGTGCACTTCCTGCGCAAACCGGGAGTCGGTCCGCGCCCGGTGCCGCTGATCCTCAGTCACGGCTGGCCGTGGACGTTCTGGCACTGGTCGAAGGTGATCGACCGGCTCGCCGACCCCGCGTCGTACGGAGGTGATCCGGCGGACGCCTTCGACGTGATCGTGCCGTCGTTGCCGGGCTTCGGCTTCTCGGCACCGCTCGAGCGTCCGGACATGAACTACTGGAAGATCGCCGACGTCTGGCACACGTTGATGACCCAAGTGCTCGGCTACTCGCGGTACGCCGCCGGGGGCTGTGACGTGGGCGCGCTGGTGACGGGGCAGCTCGGGCACAAGTACGCCGACGAGCTGTACGGGATCCACATCGGCTCCGCGCTGAAGCTCTCGTTCTTCGAGGGCGAACGCGCTTGGGACATCACCGGCGGCCGGCCGATCCCGGAGGGACTGCCCGCGCAGGACAGGGCCCGGCTGATCGAGGTGGAGAAGCGGTTCGCCGTGCATCTGTCCGCGCACATGCTCGCGCCGACGACCCTGGCCTTCGGCCTGTCCGACTCCCCGGCCGGCCTGCTCGCCTGGCTGCTCGAACGCTGGACGAAGTGGTCGGACAACGGCGGGAACGTGGAGAGCGTGTTCTCGGCCGACGACCTGCTCGCCCACGCGATGATCTACTGGGCCGGCAATTCGATCGAGACCTCGATCCGCACCTACGCCAACAACAACCGCTATCCGTGGACGCCGTCGCACGACCGCAAACCGGTCGTCGAGGCGCCGACCGGGATCACCTTCGTCAGCTACGAGAACCCGCCGGGTGTGCACAGCGCCGAGCAGCGGATCGAGAACTTCCTCAGCAGCGACCGGGCGGAGTGGTACAACCACGTCGACATCGCTTGCCACGATCGCGGCGGGCACTTCATTCCGTGGGAGATTCCGGAGCAGTGGACGGAGGATCTGCGGAGGACATTTCGCGGGCGCAGGTGAACTGAGGGGTCCGTTGCCTCTAGCCCCTGTTGAGCCCGGCGTCTCCGACGGGGGCTTCAGGCTGCGTTGCTCACTCAGTCGGGGTGAGTTGCTTGCGGAGGAACTCGACGGTGCGGGTTCGAGCGGTCAGCGCCGGGTGGCCCGGGGTCTCGCGGACTTCAGCGGTCAGGACCTGGTGCGCGTAGCGGGAGAAGCCGCCGGCGTTGCCAGGTCCTGAGTCCAGCTCGATCACCTCGAACGCATCGCCGAGCCGCTCGCGCAGGGTCGCGAAGCGCGCGGCCGGGGCCCCGCGGTCCTTGCTGAACCGGAGCCCGAGAACACAGACCCCGTCCGTGCGAGAGCGCTCCACGACGGTCTCCAGTTCCTGCTCCGAGACTCCGGGATCGCGTCGCCGCGCCCGGCCCAGCGGGAACGGTGTCGCCGGCTGACTCATCACCGGCGCCCGGACCGCGTCGTCCACTGCCGTCGCCAGCGCGAACCCGCCGCTGAAGCACATCCCGATCACGCCGACCCCACGGCCCGGCGTACGGGCGGCCAGCTCAGCGGCGACGGCGCTCAGGAACCGCGTGATCGGCCGCTCGGCGTTCACCGCGAACGCGCGGAACTCCTTGGACACGCACAGCCGCGCGAACACGCTCACGCCGTACGCCATCGTTGCCTCGCGCCCGGCGTCCCGAACGGCGACGGCACGACCACGGTGAAGCCCTCCGCGACCAGGTGCTCGGCCAGACCGAGCACCTCCGGCGTGATGCCCGGAAGCTCCGGAATCAGCACGACGCCCGGACCCGCGCCCTTCTCGTAGCAGTCGTAGGTCAGCCCACCGCCGGTGAACGGCGCCTTGCGCCACCCGGACAGATCGGACCTCGGTGCGGAACCAGCAGCCATCGTCGGGTACTCCTCAGCAACTGAAAGGGCTCAGGGTGACCACGGTGGCACGCCCTCAAACCAATCTTGCAGCTTTTGACATCCGCATCGATCCGAAACTGTCTCCCAGCTCTGACATACTCCGCCCAGAATGTCACTCTCAAGACCCTTGGGGGGGTCCCCTGTGTTACCCATCCGCCCGTCCCACCTCCTGAAACTGGGCCTACCGGCCGCGCTCGTCGCGACCACGCTGGTCAGCGTCACCGGTTCGTCGGTGTCCGCCGCCCCGCCGAAGCCCTTCCACAACGCTTTCGCTGTGCCGAACCGGCAGGCCGCTCCCGCCGCCGAGGCCTACGACCCGCACTCGGTCCTGGTGAAGTTCTCGTCGAAGGCGAGCGCGACCGCGCGTGCGACGGTCCTTGCCAAGCACAACAGTCGCCAGGCCGCCGTCTCGGTGACCGACGACTACGCCACCGTGACCAGCAACGCGACCGCCCCGGAACTGCTGAAGAAGCTCAAGGCCGAGCCGAACGTCGAGCTCGCCTCGCTCAACTATGTGCGGACCAGCGCGGCCACGCCGAACGACGAGTTCTACGGTTCCGACCAGGGCTACCTGTCGACGATCCGGATGCCGCAGGCCTGGGACCGCTCCAAGACCGCCGGCAGCCAGACGATCGCCGTACTGGACACCGGCGTCGACGGCGGGCACCCGGAGCTGGCCGGCCGGGTCTACACCGGCTACAACGCGCTGAACCCCAAGGCGTCGGCGAACGACGACGAGGGCCACGGCACGATGGTCGCGGGCATCATCGCCGCGAACACCAACAACCGCCGCGGAGTCTCCGGCGTCGCGTGGAACGCACGGATCCTGCCGGTCAAGGTGCTCGACTCCCACGGCAGCGGGTCGGACTCGTCCGTCGTCGCCGGAATCAACTGGGCGGTCTCGCACGGCGCCCGGGTGATCAACATGTCCCTCGGCGGCTCGAGCTACAACCCGGTGATGCACGCGGCGGTCAAGAACGCCGTCGCCAAGGGTGTTGTGGTCGTCGCTTCCTCGGGCAACGAGTACTCCTCCGCACCGAACTACCCGGCCTCCTTTCCGGAGTCCATCTCGGTCGGAGCCACCGACAGCAACGGCGTGCTGACGTCCTTCAGCTCGTGGGGCGACACGGTCGACCTGACCGCGCCGGGCTGGAACATCATCTCCACCGGTCCGCGGGCGCTCACCGACCCGGCCTACCTGCCGTACTGGGGTGGCAGCGGGACGTCGTTCTCGGCGCCGATGGTGGCCGCCGTCGCCGCGATGGTGCGCAACAGGTACCCGAGCTGGACTCCGGCCCAGGTCGAGGCGCAGCTGAAGAACACTGCCCGCGACGCCGGTCCGCGCGGCCGCGACCCGTACTACGGCGCCGGCGTGCTCGACGCCGCCAACGCGCTCGGTGCGACCTGGGCACCGGAGTTCTGGGCCGCCGGTCCAGACGGCAACGACGTTCCCGCCCGGGCCACAGCGATGGCCCACGCCTCGATCACCGGTGCGATCGGCACCGAAGGTGAGGAGGACTGGTACTCCGCCCAGTCGGCGTCCGCCCGCAACGTGGTCGTCACGCTCACGCCGCCGCGCTACGACGACGTGAACCGACCGCAGAACAACGACCCGGTGCTGTCGATCTACAACGCGCAGCTCCAGCTCATCGGCTTCGCCGACGCCGGCGACAAGGTGGCGGAGAAGGTCACCGTGACGCTGCCCGCGGGTCGGGCCTACATCAAGGTGAACAACTTCAACGGGGCGCGTGACAGCCGGCCCTACACCCTGTCGGTCGGCGCCAGCTCCACCGGTCGATCGACAGTCGGCCAGCGTTACTGGGTCAACAACACCGCCCCGGCCGACCTGGCCGGCAACGTGGCGCAGACCTACTCGCCCTCGTTCACCTTCGAGCGTGCGCTCAACCCGGCGAGCGTCACCACGTCGACCGTGCGACTGCTGCACGGCAAGACCGGCGCCCTCATCCCGAGCACGGTGACGTACGACCCGACCACCAAGCGGGTCACGATCAACCCGACGCCGACCCTGCAGGACAACACGCCGTACCGGGCGGTTGTCGGCGCGGTGAAGGACACCGGCGGCGCCACGATGCCGGGGTCGTACTTCGTGTTCTTCCGGACCGTCGACATCGCACCGGCGCCGATCACCAACTTCACCGTCACCGGCCAGTACGCCGCGGCGCCGATGAAGTGGACGCTGCCGGGCATCACAGACCTCGACCAGGTCGTCGTCCGGCGCAACGCCGGGACCGTCGCTCCGACCGCTCCGAACACCGGCACCTCGGCGTACATGGGCCCGGCCTCGAGCGCCACCGCGACCGGGCTGGCGAACGCGACGAGCTACGCGTTCCGCGCCTGGGTCAAGGACCGCAGCGGCAAGTGGAGCACGTCGGTCGCCGCGAACCTCACCGGCACCTACACGACGCTGTCGGCCAACGCGACCGCGCTCGACTTCGGCGGCAAGGTCACGCTCAGCGGCAGCGTCGTCCGGGTCGACACCAAGGCGCCGCTGGCCGGCGTACCGATCTCGCTCTACGGCCGCAACAAGAACAGCTCGACCTGGCGCGAGATCACCCGCGTCACGACGAGCCCGACCGGCACGTACGGCGTGACCTACCAGCCGACGTACTCCACGGTCTTCGCCTGGGGCTACAACGGTTCGCCGCAACTGCTCGGCTCCCGCACCGGCACCTGGACGACGGACATCCGCCCGACCCTGACCGCGAACTTGTCGGCGACGTCGATCAAACTCGGCGCCTCCACCACGTTCTACGGCTACGTCCGCCCCCAGCACGCCGGTTCCCCGGTCTACCTCCAGCGTTCCACCGGAACCACCTGGACAACGATCACCAGCACCAAGCTGAACTCGACGGGCAACTACGCCTTCTCCATCAAGCCCACCACCCGAGCCAGCTACACCTACCGAGTCGTCTTCCAGTCCGACGGCGACCACGCCACGGGCGTCAGCCCGGCCAAGAGCTTCACAGTGAGCTGAGCTGATCCAGTTTGTTCGGCGCGCCTCGCCCGGGATCCTGCGGGGCGGGGCGTGTCGTCACTTCGGTTGGAACTGGGACCCGGGCTAGACGAACGTGCAAGACCAGCTTGGGTTCGTCAGTGAGCCCGGCTGCCCATCCAAACTGAGCGCCTCGTAGGGAGTGACTTCGTACCGGCCGCTGTGCGCCTAGGTACGCGGAAATCTTGCAGGCAGGCGAACAGCGTACGGAGGACGGCATGCGGGCCGCTGCATTCCGGTTAGGTCATCGATCTGCCTACGTCACTCGCTCAATCGGGTGAGTGCTCAGCCTGCAACCGCTCGGCGGCCAGCTCCGCGACAGCCTGCCACGGATCATCCGTCAAGGCCAACAGAGTAGACGCTGAAGTATTTCGATGTTTCGCGACTTGAAATCTCACCGAATCCTTCGAGTCACGGGCAAGCAGATCAAGCAACTCGGAGCTGAGCCTTCGCTTCATTGCGACCGCGAACCGAACTTCGTCATTTGTATCATGAGCCAGAATTGCCAAGACCTCCATCGGCACGGTCTTATTATGAGCCACCCATACCCGCGCCTCGGGGTAATCTCTGATGATATCCATCCATACGGAGACGTCCGCGGATTCAGTAGCCGCACGGCGGTACTCGCGCGGATCACCACTGAATCGGAGGCCGATAAACTCTTCCGCAGTTCGTATCGTCAACCCAGTCTCCGCAGTTGCTTCCAAGGAATGAATTTCCCTTTGTCGCTCTTCCATTTATTAGTGAAGAAGTCGCCATAGATATCAGCATCCTTGTACCATTCGAGACCTTCACTCGTCGCCTTATAGACCTTGAACGCGGAACCTCCGTCACCCTTCTTGTCCTTGGTCCACCACAGGCCATCGGACTTGGACTTGAAGAACTTCGTACCGAATGGCCCTCCTTGCGCCATTTCACTGGCGCGCTCGCGCGTCAACTCCCACAGTCCCCGCGTATCAGTTGGGCAAGTGTTGTGTACCAACACACTTCGCTTCCCGACCAGTACATAGTACGTGTGTATGTCATCGACAGTCAGGTTGAAGGCTGCGCCGTGCGACGACGTGGATGCGAATCCGACTACCCGGACCAGCTCTCCACCCGCAGTCAGAAGGCGGTCTCCCGCGTCGAGTTCGTCGGCCCGCTGAAATTCTCTGTCTGTTACGTTCCAGAAGGGATGATCGGGCGTTGTGGTCACCGACCCGGCGTCGGCCTGTAGTTGGGCCAAATCATCAAGGTGCCGCCACAGGTGCGTGACCGCACGAGGACCGCTTTCGCCAGTCCGGGGATCTCCGGCCGCTACTTGATCTCCGACCTTGATCTCAGAATCGGCTTCACAGTCCCATCAGCCATGACCACCGATGTGTCGCCCGAGAAGCTGCACTCCTTGTCAACTTTGCCAACAACACATGCGAGTTCTCGGACCCCATTGTCCGCCTCTGCTTCTCCGGCTTTCACGCTGCCCTTGAAGCCGAACTTGAAGGCCTTGTTGCCCAGCTTGCCCGCGGCGGGGATCCAGCCGGCGATCGGGATGGTGGAGAGGCCGCTCAGAGCGGCGTTGCCATAGTCGCCTTCCACTCCGTACAGGCCGGCGTTCATCGCGTCGAAGTACTCGCCGACGCCGGGAAGCAGACCGAAGATGTCCATGCCGAGATGGAAGAGTTCGGGGTTCTCCGCATAGAGCATGGCCGCAGGATCGAACGTGGAGCCAGGGAGGCCGTGGTCGAACATTCGGTCCCAGATGCTCGAATTGCTGTTTCGGTCGCGTTGGTGGTGACCGGTCCGTTCGAGCGGACGACCTGTCCGCGAGTGATGGTCGCGGCCTGGCCGTCGTTGAATGCCTTGCTGTCACCGACTCTGGTCGACGGATCGCCCGTGTAGCTCGGGCAGGCCGCGTTGCCGCCTACACAGTGCGGCAGTTGGACGCCCGGGGTGACTACCGTGTTGTTCGTGACGTAGGTCTTGATGACCTCTTTGGTGCGGTTGGTCTTGGCGATGTCCTTGAGCCGCTTCTTCTCGGCCTGGCACTTGGCGTCGCACTTCGGCCGCTTCGGTTTGTCGTCACCGCCACCTCCGCCACCTCCGCCGCGACCGCCATCGCCATCGCCGTCACCGCTCCCGCCACGCCGCCCGCCTCCCTGGCCGCCGTCGCCCGGCTTCTTCGGCTTCTTCGGCTTCTTCGGTGGCTTCACCGGGTCGCTCGGCGGGTCGGCGGGGTCGTCCGGAGGGTTCAGGCAGTCCCACCTATCGTCTTCGCACTCGCCGACCTCGGGGAACGTCCACGGCGATACAGGCCTGAACAAGTGACCGTCAGGATCGGTGTTCGCGATCGGATTCCCGCCCGCGTACGCGAACAGGTTGCTGCCTGCGGACCCGGTACCGGCCGGCCAGGTGATCGAGTCGCGGGAAGCGAATGTGCCCGAACTCGGGTCGTACCACCGGGCGTGCATGTTGACCTGCCCGGTCGACGGGTCTGTCCAGTCGCCCTGGAAACCGACGCCGTACGCGGCGCCCTTCGATGCTGCGACCTGGCCGAACGGATCGAAGGTCTTCGAGTCCGCCAGACCGTTCAGTGCTTGGTCGGCTGGGTCGAAGCCGCCGACCACGTCGCCGCGCCGATCCGTCATGGCGAGCCGCTTGGTGGCTCCTTGCCCGACCGCCAGGACGTCGTCGCCGAGGCCGTGGGCGAAGGTCTGGATGCCGTCGGCCGACGGATCGGAGTCCAGTCCGGCGTACTTGAAGATCAACGCGCCGCTGGTCAGAGGACGGTCCAGCGAGTCGTACGCGATCGACTTCGTGCCTTGGTGATGAGCCGGTCGAAGGCGTCGAAGCTGAAGGCCAGATTGGAACCGGCAGCGGCCTTCGTCGCCATCGTGCCGCGCGGTGTGTAGGTGTAGGTCGAGGTGCCGTCGGAAAGCAGCCGGTTCCGTTCGTCGTACGACGCGGCTTTGGTGCCGGAGGCAGTTGTGACCTTGATCCGGTTGCTGCCTCGTCCCAGCCGTAGCCAGTGGTCTGCCCGTCGACCGTCCACGTCGACAGGCGACCGAGCTGATCGTAGGTGTAGGTGTTGACCCCGCCGCCTTCCACGCCGGTTGTCGTCTTGCGAGTGATCTGGTTGTCGACGTCGTACCCGTATCCAACGGACGCGACTGTCTGACCCGCGCTGTTCTTGAGCGTGTCGGTCGCGAGACGGCCGAAAGCGTCGTATCCGGCGGTTCTGACCCGTCCCGCGCCGTAGTCGATCGACTCCAGTTGCCCAGCGGCGTTGTAGCCGATCGTCTGCCGTGTACGGGTCACTGAATCGGCGACGGCAGACAACCGGCCCTGGTATACCCGAAATCAGCCGTACCCCAGCTACAAGAACGCCGCTGGTGCCGCGTGGGGAATCGTCAGCTACACGCAGGACTATCAGGTCTACTTCTTCGACCTGCCACCAGCACCTCCCGCCAACACCCGAACCGCGGCCGGCGGTGAGTTCCGGGCGCATCTGATCAAGCGATAGACCCAGCGCTCCTTTCTCGCTGGCGGGCGAGAGTTCTGGCTTGCTCGGCCGGTGGAGAAGTTAGACCGCCTCGCGCCTCGTTCGGGATCTTCCGCGCGGGGCGCGTCGCTGTTTCGGGTGGTGACGATGACCATGACTCTCAGGTCAGGGGTACCGGGTCTGGAGCCGCCTTCAGACGAATGCGCTGAGCCAAGTTGGGTCATTCAGCTGGCCGAGTGCCCATTCGTACTGGGGTCCTCGGAGGGAGGTGAGTTCGGCGCGGCTGGTGGGACCTAGGTAGGCGAGGTCCTGGAGGAAGGTCAGTGGTGTGCGGAGGATGGCATGTGGGAGGGCTGCTCGTTCTGCCTCGGTGAGTGGGGTGGTCAGGGCGGAGTCGTAGCTGTCTACGAGCTGTCGGAGGGCGGCGAGGCGGGATGGGGTGACGTCGTCTCGGCCCAGGTGTTCGTTGATGAAGAAGAGCGTCAGCGCCAGGTCGTCGACTCGGGCGCGGTCGCCCAGGAAATCGAAGTCGAGCAGGAGGGTCAGGCGGTCGCCGGAGAGGTGGACGTTGGTGGCCCAGAAGTCGCCGTGGACCAGTTGTGTTGGTAGGGCTGGGTGTGGGAGAGACGCGGCGAGGTGGGCGGCGGCGTTGAGAGCGGCGGCGTTGAGATAGGTCGCCTCGGTGGGTGGCAAGTCCCACGTGCGGATCGCGGTGATTGCGAGGGTCAGGTCGGTGTGGGGAGGGACGTGGTTGGCGAAGGGTGGGTCGGCGGCGGCTGGAGAGCTGGGGGCATCGAGGAGCGCATCGTGGAGGCGGGCCAGCCACGGTAGGGCCGCTGTGATGGTGGGCCAGGTGGTCATGGGGACACCGCGGGGCTCGACGAATTGTTCGACCTCGATCATGTGGTCGGAGGTTCGGAGCATGCTTGCGCCGGTACGGGTGCGGAGCGTTTGAGGGATGGGCCAGTCGCGGACGCGTAGGTGAGCTCGGACGGCTTGTACTGCGGTCAGTCGGTCCGGCGTGACCCACGGTGGGCAGGCTCGAACGACGAAATGGCCTTGCTGCGTGGAGATCTGCAGGTTGAGGTTGAAGTTGCCGCCTAGGTCGCGGGTGACGGCGAGGTCGGTGAGGGCGTACTCGTGGCGGACGGCTTCCAGTAGCTGGACTGTTGGCTCGGCTCGGTGGGAGGACGGGGTCATGGGGCGTAGTGCTGGACGGCGCCGGGGCGGCTGAGGTCTACGAGGGTGTGGGCTACCGCATTGGCTTCGGCGAGGATTTCGGTCAGGTCTGCGGTGGTGAGGGAGCGGTTGTGGACTACCACTTGGCCGTCCACTACGACGTGGACGACGTCGGTCGGGCGGACTGAGTAGACGAGGGCGGCCAAGTGGTTGTGGAGGGGTTGGTTGTGAGGGCCGGAGAGGTCTACGAGGGTGATGTCTGCAGCGTGGCCTGGGGTGAGGGTGCCGGCGTTGTGGAGGGACGCCTTGGCGCCTGATCTGGTGGCCAAGCGGAGGGTTTCGGAGAGGGGCATCCATTCGGCTGACTGTTGCTGGTGCTTCTCGGTGAGGGCGACCAGGCGTAAGGATTCCCAGACGTCGAGGGTGTTGTGGACCGCGGCGCCGTCGGTGCCGATCGCGACGGCGATGCCGGTGGACCGGAGTTGTCTGATGGGGGTGGTGTTGCCCATGGCAAGTTTCAGGTAGACCTTGGGGCAAGTGGCGACGGTGGTGTGGTCGGCGTGGGGCTCGAGCAGTTTCAGGTCGGCGTCCAGGATGCCGCAGCCGTGGGCAATCAGGGCGCCGGATTCGAGGATGCCGGTGCGGTGGAGAATCTCGATCGGGGTCGCGCCGTGCTGGGTTTGGGACGAGGTGGTCTGGTCGAGGGTTTCGGCGGCGTGCAGATGGATGCGGAAGTTCTCGGACTGGGCGACGTCGGCGGTGCGGCGGAGATCTTCTTCCGAGACGGTGTAGGGGGCGTGCGGGCCGAGGCTGGCGGTGATTCGGGGTGGGCGTCCGTTGGCCTTTTGGTTGCCTAGGGCTCGGATCTGGCGGGCGGTGTCGAAGGCGGCCTCGCGGGCTTCGGTGCCGGTGGAGGTGAAGAAGGTCGGGGCGAGGTCGGCGCGGATGCCGAGTTCGAGGGCGGCTTCGGCGATCTGGTCGGCGTGGAAGTAGTGGTCGACGAACGTGGTGACGCCGGCCAGCAGCATCTCGGCGCAGGCGAGGCGGGCGCCGACCCGGACGCGCTCGGGGGTGAGGTTCATTTCCATCGGCCAGATCTTCTGGTTGAACCAGTCCTCGATCGAGACGTCCTCGGCGGCGCCGCGCATCATGACCATGGGGCTGTGGGTGTGAGCGTTGGTGAGGCCGGGGACTGCCAGCAGGCCGGAGGCGTCGAGGATCTCCGGCGGATCAGAGTCCTCGGGGTGCCTGGCTGGGGACGACGCGGAGGTGCCGGTCGGGGTGATCGAGCTGATTCGGCCGTCCTCGGTCAGGATGTCCTGGCCCTCGTCGACGTGGCACTCGCCCGTCTCGCGGACGACGAGCACCGAGCAGTTCCGGATCAGCAAGCGTGACATCAGGGCTCCCATGCGGTCCGCGATCGTGAGAGCAGTCTTTCGCAGGTGAAGGCCAGGGTGGAGAGGACCTCATTGGCCCCCTTGGCACCACCGGTCTCAGCATGTCGTGAGCGCGGGAAATTGGCCCGGCGGTCAGGGGAACAAATGTTCGAGTGTCAGGTACTGTGGGGTCATGGGTGCTGACCTTCAAGCGTCCTTGCTGGATGCTTTCGCTGATCCGGAACTGGGATCTCTGGATGCGATCCAGCGGACCGAACTGAGCCACGGCGCGTGGATCGACGTGCTGCCGGGCTGGCTGTCGGGCGCCGATCAGGTGTACGAGCGGCTGGCGGTGGACGTGCCGTGGCGGGAAGAGCGACGGCAGATGTACGACCGGGTGGTGGAGGTGCCGCGGCTGCTCTGCTTCTACGGGGAGAGCGACACGCTGCCGCTGCCGATTCTGGAGGAAGCGCGCGACCTTCTCAGCGAGCACTATGCGGAGGAGTTGGGCGAGCCGTTCCGAACGGCGGGATTGTGCTACTACCGCGACGGCCGGGACAGCGTCGCGTGGCACGGCGACAAACTCGGGCGCGGGAACCACGAGGACACGATGGTGGCGATCCTGTCGGTGGGTGAGCCTCGCGTGCTCGCGTTGCGTCCGCGGCCCGGCTCCGTCACCGGGCCGGTGGGCTCGACCATCCGGCATCGGCTGGGGCACGGCGATCTCATCGTCATGGGCGGGTCGTGTCAACGCACCTGGGAGCACGCGATCCCGAAGGCGTCGGGACGGATCGGCCCCAGGATCAGTATTCAGTTCCGGCCGCGCGGCGTGCGCTGAGGCCGTCGTCCGAACAGTTGGGATCGGCGTGAAGGATCGGGGCATCGAGGCACACTCCTTGGTCAGGCTGCGGCAGGAAGGTCGGCGACGGCGGTGGTGACGTCAGCCGGGAAGACGGCGTCGCGCGAGGCCAGGTAGAAGCCGAGCAGGCGTACGCCGAGGGAGCGGCTGACGCGGACGGCAGCATCGGCCCACTCACGATCGGCCGCGGTCGTCGTCGAGGGACCTGACCGGCTGAGGGCGAGCATGAGCGCGCCGCCGGGGAACACCTGCAGCGGCTTGATGACCGGTCTGAGCGCAGCAGCCCGGCCGGTCGGACGGGCAGTCTGCGGAGCGGCTCCCCTCTTGGGGAGAGGCTCGACGGCCAGGTCGCACAGATCGATCACCACGGCGCCGCGGAAGCGGTCCCGCTCGTCACAGATGAACAGGGTGACGGTGCCGCGCTGGCGGTCACCGGCGGAGCAATAGAGGTCGACGACGTCGGCGGCGAGCCGGGGGTCGGTGAGCGGCCGGCGACGCCAGTTCTTGGGCAGGTCGGTGAAGGTCATGCCTAGAAGATGCCGTCGAAAGAGCCCTGTCCAACGGTTGTCCACAGGAAAACATTGGCCCATCAGAAAGCAACCAAAGTGGACCTGACTGGTGGGCCTCTGAAGCCTAGGCTCGCGGTATGACGACCTCGAAGCACCTCGCGATGGCTCAGCTGGCGAACTCCGTTGGTGACGGTGCTTTCATCGTCACGTCGGCGCTGTTCTTCACCCGCGTGGTCGGACTGTCGACCGCTCAAGTAGGCCTTGGACTCACGATCGCCTGGCTGGTCGGATTTCTGACCGGTGTCCCGCTGGGCCACCTGGCCGATCGACGCGGTCCTCGAGGCGTCGCGATGCTGCTCGCGGTCTCGACCGCGGCCTCGGTCGGAGCGTTCCTGTTCGTTCGAAGCTTCCCGCTCTTCCTGATCGCCGCGATCGCCTACGCCACCAGCCAGACGGGACTGACCGCCGCCAGGCAGGCACTGCTGGCCGGCCTGGTCTCCCCCGCCGAACGGACCAGGATCCGAGCGATGCTGCAGGCGACCGCGAACGGCGGACTGGCGGTCGGCGCAGCGTTCGGCGGGGTCGCGTTGAAGTTCGACACCACCGAGGCGTACCTGACGGTTTTCGCGATCGACGCCGTCAGCTTCCTGGTGGCGGCGGCCTTGATCCGGCGCGTGCCGGCCGCTCGGGCCGTGACCGATCGGGACCCGAGTGCGCCGCGACTCGCGGTCCTGCGCGACCGCCCGTACGCCGTACTGACGCTGCTGAACGCGGTGATGCTGATGTTCATGCCGCTGCTCAGCCTGGTCGCGCCGTTGTGGATCGTCGAGCGCACCAACGCCCCTGGCTGGGTGGTCGCGTCGTTGCTGGTGATCAACACGCTCGGCGTCACCGTGTTCCAGGTCCGCATCGCGCGCGGTGTCACGAGTCTGAAGACGGCAACCCGATCGGTCCGGGTCGCCGGCGTCGCGATGCTCGTTGCCTGCGCGGTGTTCGCCCTCTCCGCGATCGACGCTCCCCCAGCCGCAACGGCCGTCGTACTGGCCGCCGCTGCCGCGTTGCTGACCTTCGGCGAGATGAAGTTGGCCTCGGGCGCTTGGGAAATCAGCTTCGGGCTCGCCCCGGCCGAGCAGCAGGGTCAGTACCAGGGATTCTTCGGCACCGGCCCCGCGATCGCCCGCATGCTGGGCCCGGTTCTGCTCACGACGCTGGTGCTCGGGTGGGGTCCGATCGGCTGGATGGTGGTCGGTGCGCTGTTCCTGGGGACCAGTTGCGCAACTGGTCCCGCCGTACGATGGGCAGCACGGACTCGGGCCGCCAGCAAGGCGGTCCGGCCTTCCCTGGTAGAGGAGTACGCCGCCTGATGGACATTCCCGGCCTGGTCGAGATCACTACCTACGAAGAGCTTCGCGATGTAGTGCCGGCGCCGCTGGCCCACGCCGCCGACAAGAATCGCAAGGAACTGCACGAACTCGACAAGCAGTGGCTCGCCGCGTCGCCGTTCTGCCTGATCGCGACCTCCGCGGCCGACGGCAGCTGCGACGTCTCCCCCAAGGGCGACCCGGCCGGCTTCACCAAGGTGCTCGACGACACAACCATCGCGATCCCCGAGCGGGCCGGCAACCGCCGGATCGACGGCTTCCAGAACATCCTCAGCAACCCCCACGTCGGCCTGATCTTCCTGATCCCGGGCCGCGGCGAGACGCTGCGGATCAACGGTCGCGCGCGGATCGTCCGGGAGGCGCCGTTCTTCGACGACATGGTGGTCAAGGGCAACCGGCCGCAGCTGGCGCTGCTGGTCGAGATCGAGGAGATCTTCCACCACTGCTCGAAGGCGTTCCTGCGCTCCAAGGTCTGGAAGCCGGAGACCTGGGAGCCGGACGCGGTGCCGAGCCGCGCGAAGCTGGCCAAGGCGCTCGACCGCCCGAACGACGACCTGGCGACACTCGAGCAGTACTACGGCCCGAAGTACGAAGAGGGCATCTACAGCGTCAAGTACTGACGTACGCCCGGTGAAGCAGGCGCGAGTACTCCGTGGCGCCGATGACACCTGGTCGCCGCGACCTCTACCGTTCTCAGAGTGAGCACTACAACGCCGGCCACCCGGTCGCAGGTCAAACGTATCGCGCTGCCCGCGATCGTCTCGGTCGTGGCCGTTTTCGGGTCGATCCGGGCCACCGAGGGTCAGGCGGACCGGCGTCCGGCCGACTGGCTCCTGGTCGTGCTCGTGCTGATCGGCTCGGTGTCGCTCTACTGGCTGGACACCCGCCCGGTTCCGGTCATCTGGACGATCACGCTCGCGACGCTGATCTACATGCTGCGCGAGTACGGCTACGGGCCGGTGATCTTCAGCTTCGTGATCGCGGTGTTCGCGACGATCCGCGCCGGTCATCGAGCCGCCGGCTGGGCGGCCATCGCTGCCCTCTACACCGGACACGTGTTGGGCCGGCTCGTGCTCGGCACCAACGACCAGAACGTCTACCAAGTCCTCCTCGTCGGCACCTGCTTCCTGGTGCTCGGTTTCCTGGCCGAGCTGTTCCGTGCGCACCGGGAGCGGGTCGCGGCCGCCGACAAGACGCGTCGCGAAGCGGAGCTACGCCGAGCCGGTGAGGAGCGGCTGCGAATCGCCCAGGAGTTGCACGACGTCGTCGCGCACCACATCTCGCTGATCAACGTGCAGGCCTCGACAGCGTTGCACCTGGTCGACCGGCAGCCCGAGCAAGCCGGTCCGGCGCTGTCGGCGATCAAAGAGGCGAGCAAGGAGGCCCTGGTCGAGCTGCGGTCGATCGTGGGCATCCTGCGGCAGACCGACGAGTCAGCGCCGCGGCAACCGGTGGCCGGGCTCGAGCGGCTCGAGCATCTGATCAGCGGTACGTCGCGGGCCGGGCTGGAGGTACACACGATCGTGCACGGCGATCCGCGCCCGCTGCCGACCGGACTGGACCGGGCGGCGTTCCGGATCATCCAGGAGTCGCTGACGAACATCGTGCGGCACGCGAAGGCGACCGCCGCCACCGTCCGCATCCAGTACGGCGAGGAGACGCTGGTACTGCAGGTCGACGACAACGGCGAGTCACTGACCGGACCGCCCCGCGAGGGCAACGGAATCATCGGCATGCGCGAGCGCGCGACAGCACTCGGCGGCACATTGACCGCGAGCCGCACGCCGACCGGTGGTTTGCGGGTCGTGGCGCACCTGCCGCTGGAGCCGCGCACCACCTGACGGGCGCCGCGGCCGTACGTCGTACTGGGGTCGGTCAGGGCAACCGGACGTGGGACGGGTTGAGGTCCTTCACGCTGGGGACACCGAGCAGGGCCATCGTGCGCCGGACCTCGGTGGTGAGGATCTGTGCCGCACGCTCGACTCCGCGCTGGCCACCGGCCATCAGCCCGTACAGGTACGCACGGCCGACCAGACAGGCGTCTGCGCCCAGCGCCAGCGCCGCAACGATGTCGGCGCCGCTCATGATGCCCGTGTCGAGGTAGACCTCGGCGTCGGAGCCGATGGCCTTGCGGACGTCCGGCAGGATGCGCAGCGGCGTCGGAGCCCGGTCCAGCTGGCGGCCGCCGTGGTTGGAAAGTACGACGGCGTCGGCACCGGCATCGACCACCCGGCGCGCGTCGTCGACGGTTTGGATGCCCTTGATGATCAGCGGGCCGTCCCAGATCGAGCGGATCCAGTTGAGGTCGTCCAGCGTCATCGTCGGGTCGAACAGCTGGTCCAGCAGCTCGGCGACCGTGCCGCCCCAGCTGGACAGCGAGGCGAAGGTCAGCGGCCGGGTGGTGAGCAGATTGATCCACCAGGCCGGGTGGAGGGACGCGTCGAGCACCGTCTTGGCGGTGAGGCTCGGCGGGATGGTGAAGCCGTTGCGTACGTCGCGCAGCCGCGCACCCGCGACCGGTACGTCGACGGTGAGCATCAGCGCCTCGTACCCGGCGGCGGCCGAGCGCTTGACCAGGTCCTCCCCCGCGTCGCGGTCGCGCCACACGTACAGCTGGAACCACTTGCGCGCGTCCGGACCGGCGGCGGCGACCTCCTCGATCGAGGTGGTGCCCATGGTGGACAGCGCGTACGGGATGCCGATCTGCTCGGCGACCTTGACCACCGCGCTCTCACCCTCGTGGTTCATCATCCGGGTGAACCCGGTCGGGGCGAACGCGAACGGCAGCTCGGACCGCCGGCCGAGGATGTCGGTGCCCAGGTCGATGTCGGACACGTTGCGCAGGATCGACGGCTGCAGCTCCATCTCGGCGAACAGCCGGCGGGCTCGCTGCAGGCTGATCTCCGACTCGGCCGCACCGTCGGTGTAGTCGAACACCGAGCGCGGCGTACGGCGCTTTGCGATCGCGCGCAGGTCCGCGATGGTGAGCGCCTTCTCGAGCCGGCGCTCGGTCGGGTTCACCGTGACCGGTTTGGGTCGCAGCAGCGGCTTCAGCTCGGACCAGCGGGGGAACTGGCGATCGGTCATCAGGCGTCCTCGTGGTTCGAGCGGGTGTGGTCGGACCACAGCATAGTCTGTGGTCCGACCACAGAGCTAGACTCCCCGCTGTGAAGAACTACGAGCTGGTTCTGCAGCAGGTTGAGGCGGACCTCGCGGCCGGGCGGTTGCGGCTGGGTGGCCGGCTACCCGGCGAGCGGGCGCTGGCGGAGCAGCTCGGGATCAGCCGGCCGTCGGTGCGCGAGGCGGTGCGGGTGCTGGAAGCGCTGGGTGTGGTGCGGACGGCGACGGGGTCGGGGCCCGAGGCGGGTGCGGTGATCGTGGCCGAGCCGTCGGCGCCGTTGACCGCGCTGCTGCGGCTGCACCTCGCGACGAGTCACCTGCCGATGCACGACATCGTGCAGACGCGAGTGCTGCTCGAGTCCTGGTCGGCCAGGGAGGCGGCTGCGCTGTTCGCCGGCTCGTCCTCGTCCGCTGGCCGGGGAGATCGCTCACTCGGCGCGGGAGCTGGTCAGGACGCCGTACCGGGTGCCGGGGAGGAGCTGGCTGCGAAGCTCGGAGAGGCCGAGCAGTTGCTGGAGCGGATGGACGGCGAAGGGTTGTCGCCGGAGGAGTTCCATCTGCTGGACGCGGAGTTCCACGTCGCGTTGGCGGGACTGGCGGGCAACGTCCTGATCGCGGCGGTGATGGGATCGTTGCGGTCGGCAATTCACGGGTACGTCCTCGCGGCCGTGCCGAATCTGCCGGACTGGGACGCGACGGCGATCGGCCTGCGGACCGAGCACCACGCCATCGTGGCGGCGATCCGGGACGGGCGTGGCGACGACGCGGCCCGGCTCGTGACCGAGCACATCGAAGGGTTCTACCGAGCGGCCCGGTTGTCGTCGCCGACCTGGTGAGTCAGTTGGTGGCGGCGCCGGCGATGAATGGGATGGGAATCAGGCCCGGCATTGTGTAGTGGTCGAGCTCGATCGTCGTGAAGCCGGCGTGCTCGATCGCCGTCGCGATGTCGCGGGCGGGATTGCAGCCGCGGTCCAGGCGCCGGGTGAACGGCGCGGCCGCCACCTGCAGGCGGTGGGTCCAGGTGCCGCGGGGGGCCGCGACGTGCTCGACGAAGACGAAGCGTCCGCCGGGGCGAAGGACCCGGCGGAGTTCCAGGAGGGTGGCCGGAAGATCGCGGACGGAGCAGAGGACCACGGTCGACAACACCCCGTCGACGCTTGCCGCTGGCAACGGAATGTCCTCCGCTCCCGCGGCGAGGACACGGCGCCCGGCCGCCGTACGGGTGAGCCGGGCGCGGGCGCGGCGGTTCGGCTCCAGGCCGATCCACTCGACGTGGTCGGGCAGGTCGGCGAAGTTGGCGCCGTTGCCCGCGCCGATCTCCAGTACTGTGCCGGACAGCGTACGGATCAGGTCTCGTTTCGCCGTCTGGTAGCCGCTCCAGTTCCTCATCTCCGGCGCCATGTTAGTTGCAGCGGTCGCCTGCCGACAGGGCCGTGCGACGGAGGCCGAGCACGACGACGGCGCCGACGACCAGGTGCAGCAACGCCAGGCCCAGCTTGGCGCCGATGCCGACTCCGCTGACGAGCGGGCTGCCGAGCGACAAAATGCAGGCGGCGACCGCGAGGATCGTCCAGATCTTGCGGGCGTTGACGGTACGGCGTTCGAGCAGCGCGAGCAGGCCCCAGCCGGCCAAGGCGGAAACAGTCGCCGCGAGGAAAACCGCGACTCCGGTGACCTCCGTCGTCGACGAGCCTTGCTCGGCTTTCAGCTCGATGCCCGCGAGCGGGGCGAGGACCGCCCAGGTCGCCACTGTCGCCGCGGAACTCGCGCCGATCACGGCCAGGCGGCTCTTGCCGGCGACGCGGGTGGGTGAAGTGCTCTTGGTGATGGTCATGATCGGTGCCTTCCACTGGTCGAGGTGCGTCCCAGCGTCATGGGAGAGCGCGTTCTCCGGCATCGGCCGCGCGGCTGCGGCGCCCCGCCCGGAAGTCGGTCGGGCACCGACTTTGGTCGGTGGTCGCCGTACCGGGTCCGGACCTAGGCTCGAACGCATGGATTCGAGCTGTCCGCCGCCGACGCGACGACGACGCGTCTACGACCTGCTGCCGCTGATCGCGATCGCAGTCTTCACCGGATCCACGATCGTCGGACGGCAGGCCGGCCACCAGAGCGGGACCGGCTGGCTGATCTTCGACATCGTCTTCGGGATCGTTGCCGTCGGCCTCATGCTGAGGCTGGGTCCCTGGCCGGTGCGCACGGCACTGGTCCTGGCCGTGCTCGCAGCGTTCTCCCCCGCGGCGACTCCGACGTCGACCGTCGGAACCTTGACAGTCGCGCAGCGCCGGCCGTTGCGGGTGGCAGCGCTGGTCGCGCTCGCCGGCGCGGCCGGGCACCTCGTCCAGCGGATCTGGCGGCCGGTCGAGGGGCTGAATCTGTTCTGGTACGTCATCCTCGTGCTCGCCGTCCATGCCGCGCTGCTGGGTTGGGGCCAGTGGACGCAGGCCCGGCGTGCGTTGGTCGGTTCACTGCGAGAGCGCGCTCTCCGGGCCGAGAACGAGCAGGGCCGGCGCGTGGCCGAGGCGCGGGCGCTGGAGCGGACGAAGATGGCGCGGGAGATGCACGACGTGCTCGCGCACCGGCTGTCGTTGCTGGCGACGTACGCGGGCGCGCTGGAGTATCGGCCGGACTCGTCGCCGGAGAAGCTCGCCCAGGCGGCGGGCGTGATCCGGACCGGTGTGCACCAGGCACTGGACGAGCTGCGCGAGGTGATCAGCGTGCTGCGCGACGGCGAGATCGACGAGCTGCCGGGTGGACGGCCGCAGCCGACGTTCGGCGATCTGGACGCGCTCGTGCAGGAGTCGAGAGACGCGGGGAGCGCGATCTCGTACGACGCCGAGGTCAGCGCGGCGGAGACGTTACCACCGGCGACTGGGCGGACGGCGTACCGGGTGGTGCAGGAGGGGTTGACCAACGCGCGCAAGCACGCGGCCGGGCATCCGGTGAACCTGGTGGTGCGCGGTCGGCCCGGTGACGGGCTGACGATCGAGCTGACGAATCCCGGCGGGAACGGGGTCCCGGTGACGCCTGGGAGCGGGGCCGGGCTGGTCGGGCTGACCGAGCGGGTGCAGCTGGCCGGCGGGACTCTCGATCACGGGGAGGTCGCCGGGCGGTTCAGGTTGCATGCTTCGTTGCCGTGGCCGGAGTCCCTACGGTGACGGCTATGAGTGAGAGCGCGACGATCCGGGTGCTGGTGGTGGACGACGACGCGCTCGTCCGGGCCAGTCTGGAGATGATGCTCGACGGCGCGCACGGGATCGCCGTGGTCGGTCAGGCGGCGGACGGGGACGAGGTGCCGGCCGCGGTCGACGCGCACTTCCCGGACCTGCTGCTGATGGATCTGCGGATGCCGCGGATCGACGGGATCGCCGCGACCCGGCGGGTCCGGGCGCGCAAGAACCCGCCGGAGGTCATCGTGCTCACCACCTTCGACACCGACGAGAACGTGCTGCACGCGCTGCGCGCCGGGGCGAGCGGGTTCCTGCTGAAGGACACGCCTCCGGCCCAGATCGTGGACGCCGTGCGCCGGGTCGCCGCAGGTGATCCGATCCTGTCGCCGGCGATCACGCGGCGGTTGATGGATCGGGCGGCGACGCAGGCGGACGCGCACACGCTGGCCCAGGGAGCGCTCTCCCGGTTGAGTCCGCGGGAGTACGACGTGATGCTCGCGGTCGCACAGGGCAAGGCCAACGCGGAGATCGCGGCGGAGCTCTACATGAGCCTGGCGACGGTGAAGGCGCACATCTCGCACATCCTGACCAAGCTGGAACTCGGCAACCGCACGCAGATCGCGCTGCTCGCGCACGACGCCGGGTTGGCTTGAGCGGGGCCGCCGCATGCGGGAGCGCGGCGCTTCAGTTGGCTTTGGCGGGGAGGCGCTGACCGGGCGATGCTCTAGCGTGGGCGCATGATTCGGGTCTTGCTGGCGGACGACCAGGCGTTGGTGCGCGCGGGCTTCCGGTCCTTGCTGAACGCCGAGGACGACATCACGGTGATCGGGGAGGTCTCGGACGGAGCGGAGGCGGTCGCGGTGGCGCGCGTGGAGAAACCCGACGTCGTCCTGATGGACATCCGGATGCCGGGCACGGACGGGCTGGAGGCGACGCGGCAGATCGGTTCCGAGGAAGCGCTCTCCGACGTTCGCGTGGTGATCCTGACGACGTTCGACCTGGACGAGTACGTGTTCGAGGCGTTGCGGGTGGGCGCGAGTGGCTTCCTGGTGAAGGACACCGAGCCGGTCGAACTGCTGCAGGCGGTGCGGGTGGTCGCCCGCGGGGACGCGTTGTTGTCGCCCGGGGTGACGCGGCGGTTGGTGGCCGAGTTCGCGTCGCGGAGCCGGCAGCCGCACGCGAGCAAGGAGCTCGACGTCCTGACCGAACGCGAGAAGGAGATCGTCGCGCTGGTCGGCGAGGGGTTGTCGAACGACGAGATCGCGGCCCGCCTGGTGCTCAGCCCGGCGACGGCGAAGACGCACGTCAGCCGGGCGATGGTGAAGCTCGGCGTCCGGGACCGTGCGCAGCTGGTGGTGCTGGCGTACCAGACGGGACTCGTTCGGCCGGGCTGGTTGGGCTGACAGCCTCGGTACGCGTCGCCGGAGTGAGTACTCCCCCGGCGGTAGTTGCAGTGACTCCCGGTGGGCGACGCGGGGGATAGAGGTTCGGCGAGACCCTCGGGGTATGACGACGACAGCTGCCCCGCTGGTTCAGGTGCACGGCCTGACCAAACGTTACGGCGACACCCTCGCGGTCGACGGTGTCGATCTGGTGGTCCGGCCGGGTGAGGTCTACGGCTTCCTCGGGCCCAACGGCGCCGGGAAGACGACGACCCTGCGGATCCTGACCGGCCTGATCGCACCGACCAGCGGGAGCGTCGAGGTGCTCGGCGGAGCGCCGGGCCAGGCTCGGGTGCTCGCACGGACCGGTTCGATGATCGAGTCGCCCGCGTTCTACCCGTACCTGTCGGGTCTCGACAACCTGCGGCTGCTCGCCGAGTACGCCGAGGTGCCGCGCGCCCGGGTCCGCGAAGTGCTCGAGCTGGTCGATCTGGCCGAGCGCGCGAAGGATCGCTTCTCGACGTACTCGCTCGGCATGAAGCAGCGGCTCGGGGTCGCCGCGGCGTTGCTGAAGGATCCGGAGCTGGTGATCCTCGACGAACCGACCAACGGGCTGGACCCGGCCGGTATGCGGGACATGCGCCGGCTGATCCGCGAGCTCGGGTCGGAAGGGCGGACCGTCGTCCTGTCCAGCCATCTGCTCGGCGAGGTCCAGCAGGTCTGCGACCGGGTCGGGATCATCAACGCCGGCCGGATGGTCGCCGAGCACGACGTCGAGGAGCTGCGCGGGCAACAGGAACTGGTGATCCGGGCGAGACCGCTGGAGAGCGCTCACTCGGTTCTCCGGGATGTTCTCGGTCCCGAGGCCGTGCACCTGTACGACGACACGTTGCGCGTCAAGGTCTCCCGCGATCGCGCCGCCGAGCTGAACCAGCTGCTGGTGCGGGCCGACATCGCGGTGTCGGAGCTGCGCAGTACCGAGAGAGCGCTCGAGGACGTGTTCTTCGAACTCACCACGGAGGAGAAGTCCCATGCTGGGTAGCTATCGCGCGGAGCTGATCAAGCTGCGGAAGCGGTCGGCGGTCTGGGTGCTGTTCGGAGCCGGCCTCGTGCTGAGTCTGATCTTCGGGTACGTGCTGCCGTACGTCGGTTATCTCACCGGGGACGACAATCCGCAGACGGCCGGAGTCCCGCGCGCGGAGGTGCTGCGCGGGTTGCTACCGGAACGCGTGCTGGACAACACGATCGGCGGGTTCCCGGTGTTCGCGGGAGCGCTCTCGCTCGTTCTCGGGGCGATCGTCGTCGGCGGCGAGTACACGTGGGGCACGTTGAAGACCGTGCTCACCCAGCGGCCGGGGCGGATCTCGGTGCTCGGTGGGCAACTGCTCGGGCTGTTCACGATGGTCGCGCTGTGGGTGCTGGGGATCTTCGTGGCCTGCGCGCTCAGCAGCGTGGGGATCGCGGCCGCCGAGGGCGGAGCGATGAACTGGCCGGGTCCGCTGGAGATCGTGGAGGCGTTGGCCGGTGGGTGGCTCGTGCTGACGATGTGGTGCCTGGCCGGCGCGGTGCTGGCTGTTGCCTTTCGCAACGTTGCACTGCCGATCGGGCTGGGTGTGGTGTGGATCCTGGGCATCGAGACGTTGCTGGCCGGCGTGGTGAGCAGTCTGCTGCCGGACCTGGAGGTGCTGTCCGACGCGTTGCCGGGAGCGAACGCCGGAGCGTTGGTGTTCAGTGTGACGGGCATGGTCGCGGCTGACGCGCCGCCCGGCGTGAGAGATGCCGTTGGTGGCGGACGGGCGCTGGCGACGCTGGTGGCGTACAGCGTGGTGTTCGTGGCGCTGGCGGCGTACACCACTCGGCGGCGCGACATCGTGTGAGAACAATGTGGTCGTGACGAACGTGATCCTGCCCGCTCAGCCGGGAACGGTGTTGGTGGTTCATGCGCATCCGGATGACGAGGTGTTCGCGACCGGGGCGGCGACGATCGCGCTGTCCGACGCGGGCTGGGAGGTTGTCCTGCGGGTCGCGAGCGGTGGGGAGGCCGGTGAGGATCCGGAGCTCGGGGAGGCGGAGGCGCGGCTGGTTCGGACTCGGAAGTTGGCGCGGTCGTGTGAGTTGCTGGGGATCTCGGAGTGGGGATGGCTCGGGGAGCCGGCGCAGTGGGTCGATCGTGGTGGGGACGGGGGTCCGGAGACGGTTGCGGATGCGGAGAGCGCGATCTTGGTTGACGCCGTACGGCGGGCGCTGGTGGAGGTGCGGCCGGCCGTCGTACTGACTGTGGGGGGCGATGGGCTGACCGGGCATCCGGATCATGTCGCTGTGGGAACTGCGGTGCGGGAGGCGGCGTGGGCTCGCGAGGTGGAGGTGTTGGGGGCTCGGTTGCGTACGGCGGATGTTGCTGCGGCTCGGGCTGAGCTAGGTCGGCTCGTCGCGCAGGGTGGAGTTCTTGATGGCGAGGGACCGCGGACCGGACCTGGTCGGGTGGTTGGCGCGGGCAACGAGGGGCGCCGGATCGGATCCGGGCGGGTGGTTGGTGCGGGCAACGAGATCGCGCTGGTAGAGGTGAGCGGATCCGGCGTCCCGTCGAAGAGCAGCCGCGGCGAGCGGGATTCAGGACGGCCGGTTGCAAAGGACGGAAGCTCGGCGGCGGAGATCGAGCAGCGGCGCCGGGCGGCGCTCGACGTGTATCGGAATGGCCTCGGGTCGTTGCCGCTGCGGGAAGTGGTGAACGGCCAAGGCCGGCTCGGAGATTCGGTGCTGCTCCGAGCCGTCCTCGACGTGCGGGGTTGGGACCGCGACTTGTTCGAGCGGGGTTAGAGCCGGCGGCCGGCGTGGGCCAGGGCCAGTTCGCAGAACATCGCGTTGGCCCACGAGAACCACTCGCGGGTGTACTGGTTGGGGTCGTCGACGTGGAAGCCCTCGTGCATCTGACCGGTGCCGCCGGTCGTGTCGCGCAGCGTCTGGAGGATCTGCGCGCGCTCCTCGGCGGACGTCGCGGTCAGGCCCTGGACGGCGAGCGCGATGTGCCAGACGTAGTTCGGCGGGGTGTGCGGGCTGCCGATGCCGGACGCGTGCTTTCCGCTGTAGTAGTAGGGATTCTCAGGGCTGAGCAGCAGTTTGCGGGTCGCCAGGTACGTCGGGTCGTCGGGTTCGGCGTACCCGCTCAGCGGCGCTGACAGCAGGCTCGGCATGTTCGCGTCGTCCATCAGCAGGCACTCGCCCGCGCCGTCCACCTCGTAGGCGAAAACGCGCCCGTACGTCGGGTGGTCGACCGTGCCGTGCTGGGCGATCCCCTCGTCGATGCTCACCCGCAGCTGTTTGGCGCGGTCGGCGAGTGCCGAATCGCCGAGCACCTCGGTCGCGATCACCTCGAGATAACCGAGCACCACCGAGGCGAACATGTTGCCGGGCACGTTGAACCCGTGCTCGGTCGCGTCGTCGCTCGGCCGGAAAGCGCTCCACGACATCCCGGTCGGCTTGGTCCAGCGGCCGCGGCCCTCGCGGACCAGCGTGTCGGTGACCGGCTCGCCGTGCCGCTCGAACCGGTACGGCGAGCGCTGTTCGTGGTCGAGCTCGACCGTCCACAGGTCGATGATCGCGTTCGCGGCGGTCCGGAACCGCTCGTCGATCACGTCGTCACGGCCGGTGATCCGCCACAGCTTGTACGCGAGGTCCAGTGGGAAGCACAGCGAGTCGATCTCGTACTTGCGCTCCCAGACCCACGGCGACATTTCGGTCAGGTCGGTGGTGTGGCCGGCGCCGTTGGCCTCCCGGTTGAAGGCGTTCGCGTACGGGTCGATCGCGACGTACTCCAACTGCCGGTGCAGGACGCCGATCAGCACGTCCTGCAGGCCGGGGTCGTCGGCGCACAGCACCAGGTACGGACGCAGCTGGGCGGCCGAGTCGCGCAGCCACATCGCCGGGATGTCGCCGGTCAGCACGAACGTCGTACCGTCGGGCAGGCGTTCGGCGACGGCCGGCAGGTTCTGCGCCATCGACTGCTGGAACATCGTCGCGATCACCGGGTCGCCGGTGGCCTGGCGGACCTCCTCGGTGGCGCGGGCCAGCACGTCGGGGTCGATCATCAACACATCACCTTTCAGCGGGACAGGATGTCTCACACCGCAGTATTCACGGCGCTCGACGGGGCGGGATCGTCAGGGAGCGCTCTCCACGGGCCCGAGCAGCAGGACCGACGGATTGGGCGAGAACGTGTGGTCGAGAACCAGGCTGGCCGCGCCCACCGCGCCGACGTCGGCGCCGAGCGCGGTGCCGGCCACGGCGAACGGGTGCACGGAGCGAAGCAGGAAGCGCTCTCCGAGCGTCTCCCGGACGGTGTCGGCGAAAAACCGGGCGAGCTTGTCCCAGTGCGGTCCGCCGAACACCACGCGCTCCAGGTCGAGCAGGTTCGCGATGTCCTCGACCACCTTGGCGATCCGGGCGGCCAGGGCGGTGAGGATCTCGCGGGCCGCGCCTGGTTCGTCGGCCGCGGCGGTCGCACAGAGCGCCGCGAAGGCACGGTCGACCGCGTGCCGGTCTTCCAGGTCGATGCCCTGGGCAATGACTCCGGCGTCGACGGCCTGCTGGACCAGGTATCTGGGCTGGCTGGTCTCGCCGACGCAGCCGCGGCGCCCGCACGCGCACGGTGGGCCGTCCGGGTCGACGATCACGTGGCCGATCTCGCCGACGTTGCCGGACGAGCCGCGGACCACCTCGTCGTTGATCACCAGGCCGGCGCCGACACCGGTGCCGAGGTAGAAGAACACGAAGCTGCCGCGGCCGTTGGGGCCGCCGGCCCATTTCTCCGCCGACGCGGCGGCTGTGACGTCCTTGTCGAGCAGGACGGGGAGTCCGGTTCGGTCGCGCAAGGCGTCGCGGAGGGGGACGCGGTGCCAGGCGGTGAGGTTGGGTGGGTCGACGACCGCGCCGCGCTCGACGTCGATCGGTCCGGGTGCGGCGATCCCGACGCCGACGACGCGGGCGCGGGGTGCGCCTGCTTCGGTGATCACCTGCTCGACCATGGCCGCGATTCCGTTGATCAGCGCGTCGGGGTCGTCAGCCGGGGACGCCTCGGCGGCGCGCTTCGGCGCGGGGGTCGCGTTGAGCGGCGCGGGGTCGGCGCCGGACGGCGGCGGCGCGGAGGCGGCGTACGTTGCGACGCGCGGCGCGGGGTCGGCGCCCGACGACGGCGGCACGGGGTCGGCGTACGTTGCGACGGTTTCGGTGTCGGCTCGGCGGCGGGCGACGATCGTGCCGGTGAGGTCGAGTACGACGACGGTGACGACGGCGGGGTCGAGGTGCACGCCGACGGCGTACTGGCCGGTGGGCTCGAGTTCGAGCAAGGTGCGGGGTTTGCCGAGGCCCGCGTTCTTCTGCCGGCCGGCTTCGCGGACCAGACCGGCGTCGAGCAGGCGGCGGGTGATGTTGGAGATGGCCTGGCCGGACAGTCCGGTCGCGGCGGCGAGCTCGACCCGGCTCAGCAGTTGGTCGGCGCGGCGGATCGCGTCCAGGACGACGCTGTCGTTGAACCCTCCGACGCGGTCGAGGTTCGTACCGCGCCGGACCACAGCCGGCGGCTGCTCCGTGCTCACCACTCCCCCTGTCCTCACGACGTGGTCACCCGGAGACCGGGTCCGCACCCCACGGCAACGACCAGTCGTACTGGACGGTGCCGGCGCTCGTGCTCCAGATGTTCGGCGTCGTGTTCACCAGCCAGTCCAGCGGCTCGAGCTGGTCACCGCCATCGAGCGCCAACCGTATACCGTCGGCAAGTTCCTGATCCGCCCGCGCGGTCCGGGCCGCCGGATCCACGGAAACGAAAAGAGCGCTCCCCGACCGAGCGACGAGATCAAGGAACCGCTGGTTGAGTTCCCACGGGGTCTGCGGAGTGCACGGGACGCAGTCGGCGTCGAGCACGAAGAACCGCTGGTGCTGCGGCAGCCGGAAGGCCAGCGAGTTGACGCCCATCTTGCGAGTCCGTTCCCAGTCCCGGCCGGACGTGTCGTCGCCGGTGCGCTGGACGTCGACCAGGCCGGCCGCGAGATGCCCGACGGTGTTGCAGCCGATCAGCACGACGTCCTCGGCGGCCGCGCGGATCTCGCGGTAGAAGTCGAGCACGATCTCGGCGGTCGTCCGGGTCGGGTCATGGAACTGCCAGCCCGCGTCGGTCAGCCGCGCACCCATCGCCGGCCCGAAACGGCCGAACACGTCGTACGTGCTGAAGTCGTGCTTGACCAGCTCGAAGCCCCAGGACCGGAACCGCTGGAGGTCGCCGCGGACCAGGTCGAGCACTTCCGGGTACGTCGGGTCGAGCGCGCGGCCAGATCCCTCGCCGCCGTTGGGATGCGCCCAGGGACCGCTCTCCCGGGACAGCAGCGGCCGGAACCACAGCCCTGGCCGGGCGCCGAGCTGCTTGATCGATTCGGCGGTCGCGGCCAGGTCGTCGAAGAGCCCCGGGATCCCGCTGTCCCACGGACCGCCGGACGCGTTGCCGCCCGGGTTCCAGCCGTCGTCGACGACGCTGAACGGCTTGACCGGGTGGCTATCGGCCAGCTCGACGATGGTTGCCGCGTCCTGGAGGACCGCCTTCTCGTCGAAGCCTTCGCCGTACGCGTAGTACCAGTTGTTCGCGCCAACGACCGGACCGAGGTCGGTGCGCGGCGGAAGGTTGGCGCTCATCACCTCCGTGGCGGCGTGCAGCGTTGTCCACGGCGTACCGGCGTCAGTGAACTCGCGGACGACGGCGGCCTGAAGGCGCCGGCCGTTGAGCTGCGTCGGGCCGCCGCCGTTGCGGAGGTCGAGCCAGAGGGTGACACCGGTGCGGTCGACGGTCCAGGAGCAGAAGGCCCCGGGATGGACGTCGACACCCATCCCGGTGGTCGCGCCGGTCTGCTGGTCGTGAGCGAGCCAGTACCACGGGAGCAGCCGCTCAGGCTGGAGATGCCGCCACTGCAGATCGCCGTACGAGCGCTCCCAGGCGTCGCCGAGGATCAGGGAGCTCTCCGGGAGAGCGCGCTCCCAGCGAAGCGCGACGCGGGAAACGGTGGTCGCCGTGACGGTGACTTCGCCGCTGTCGGACCACGTGACCTCGGTCCGGAGAGCGCTCCAGCGGTGGCCGTCGCGGGTCGCTGCGGTGAGGGCATCCGTCGGGCTGTTCTGCACGAAGACGTGGGTCGGTTCGTTCACCGGGCAGAATTTACCCCACAGACTTTAGTAAGTCTGCTGGTCAGCCCGCCAGATGTTCGACAGCTTCGACGAGACGGTCGACGTCCGACTGGTCGGTGTACGGCGCGAGGCCGGCCCGGGTGGCGCCGGTGTCGCCGAGACCGAGGTGGCGCGAGGTCTCGATGGCGTAGAACGAGCCGGACGGAGCGTTCACGCCGTACTCGGCGAGTTTGGTCGAGACCGCGACAGGCTCGTGGCCGGCCACACTGAACAGCAGCGTCGGCGTACGGCGGCGCGCTTTGCCGTGCAGGGTGACCGCGTCGATCGCGCCCAGCCGCGACTCCAGCTCCGCCCGGAGCGCGTCCTCGTGGATCTCGAGCAACGTGAGAGAACTCAGCAACCGCTCTCTGCGGGTCTCGCCCACTCCCCCGAGACCGGCGATGAAGTCGACCGCGGCGGTGGTGCCGGCGAGCAGCTCGTACGGCAGGGTGCCGAGCTCGAAGCGTTCCGGTACCGCATTGCTGGACGGCAGCAGCTTGTCGGGGTTCAGGGTTTCCAGAAGCGCGGGCGACGCGGACAGGACACCGCAGTGCGGGCCGAAGAACTTGTACGGCGAACAGGCGTAGAAGTCGGCGTACGAGGCGTTGATCGGGGCGTGGGCGGTGAGGTGGACGCCGTCGACGTACAGGAGTGCGTCAGTGGTCCGGACCGCGGCGGTGATCGCTTCCAGGTCGGGGCGGGTGCCGAGCAGGTTCGAGGCGGCGGTGACGGCGACGAGCTTGGTGCGCTCCGAGAGCAGCGGCGTGATGTCGTCGAGCTCGGTGGTGACGGGGTCGAAGGCGAGCCAGCGGACGGTGGCGCCGACGGCTTCGGCCGCCTGGACCCACGGCCGGACGTTGGCGTCGTGGTCGAGCCGGGTGACGACGACCTCGTCACCGGGACCCCAGTTCTTGGCCAGAGTCCGGGAGAAGTCGTAGGTCAGCTGGGTCATGCTGCGGCCGAAGACGATGCCGTTCGGGTCGGCGCCGAGCAGGTCGGCCATCGCCTGGCGCGCCTCGATCACGATCTCGTCGGCGCGGCGCTCGGCCGGGGTGAGGCGGCCGCGGTTCGCCAGCGCCGAGGTCATCGTGCGGGCGACGGCGTCGGCGACCACCTGGGGTGTCTGGGAACCGCCGGGGCCGTCGAAGTGCGCGGCACCTTCGGACAGCGCGGGGAACTGCTTGCGGACCGCATCCACGTCGAAGTCAGGCATGGGGACATCCTTGCTTGCCGTCCAGCACGGAAGGAAGGGAAAGGCAGGCGGGGACGAGCACCGCAGGAACCGCTCCAGTGCCGCACGCGCGGATCGACGCGGCGGACCGGCGGACCGGCGGAGTACCGCACGCGCGTCGACACGGCCGACCATGGGAGTGCGGCTACGGGCGAGGACGGTTGTCGCTGTCGTACGCGTGGCGGGACTCGTCGACGGCCGGGAGGTTGGTCTTCGCCCAGGTGGCCAGCGTGGCGAACAGCGGAGCAAGCGTCAGGCCCAGCGGGCTGATCTCGTACTCGACGCGGGGCGGGACCTCGCGGTGGTAGGTGCGGGTGATCAGCCCGTCGCGCTCGAGTTGGCGCAGGCGCTGGGTGAGGACCTTCGGCGTGATCGGGCCGATCCGGCGTTCGAGTTCGACGAAGCGTTGGCGGCCGTACTCGTTCAGAGTCCACAGGATCGGCGTCGTCCAGCGACTGAAGACGATGTCGACCACCGGGGCGATCGGGCAGGCGAGCTCGGGAGTGACCTCGGTCACGACGTTCCCTTTCGGCCGATACTTTCTCCTAGGTACCTACTATCTCCAGGACAGTAGCGTCAGCGCCAGTCCTTCACCGAACAGAAGACTGGAGCACGTTGTGATCGTCGTGACTGGAGCAACGGGAAACATCGGGCGCACGCTGGTGCGGGCGCTCGTCGACGCCGGCGAGGAGGTGGCGGCGGTCTCGCGGAAGGCGGCCGAGCTGCCGCCCGGCGTTCGGCATCAGGCCGCTGATCTCACCAGCGACAAGCTCGAGCTGAGCGGTGCGAGAGCGCTCTTTGTGCTCCCGCCGGGCGGCTGGTACGACGCCGATGCGTTGCTGGAGAACGCCCGGACAGCCGGCGTACGACGGGTCGTGCTGCTTTCGTCGCAAGGGGTCGGCACGAACCGGCATCCCGCCGTACTGGAAGACGCGGTGAAGCAGTCCGGCCTGGAGTGGAGCGTGCTGCGGCCGTCGGGCTTCCAGAGCAACACGTTGGGATGGAGTCAGTCGGTCAGGGAACGCCGGACGGTCGAGGCTCCGTACGGCGAGATCGCGCTCCCCCAGATCCATCCCGCGGACATCGCGGAGGTCGCAGCAGTCGCGCTGCGCGACCCTGCCTCCGCCGGTACGACGTGGGAACTCACCGGGCCGATCGGCGTTTCGCCGCGTGAGCAGACGGCCGCGATCGCGGAGGCGCTCGGCGAGCCGGTGCGGTTCGTGGAGCTGACCCGGGAACAGGCCAGAGAGCGCTTCCTGCGTTTCATGCCGGAACAAGTCACGGACAGCACTCTGGCGATCCTCGGACACCCGAACGACGCCGAACGCCGGGTGAGCCCGGACGTCGAGCGGGTGCTCGGCCGGCCCGCTCGCGGTTACGCCGACTGGCTGGCCGACCACCTCGCCGCCTTCCGCTGAGCCGCCACCCGATCGCGCCGACGTCAACTCCTGCCCAATTTCAGGCAAAAAGCGGAAATTGTCGGCAGCGTACTGCAGGATGTCAGGAGTGAGCACCTTGACGACTCCTGACAAGCCGCCGGTCCGGGCCTGGCTTCCGACCATGGTGACGCTGGCCGCGATCTGGGGCTGCAGCTTCCTGTTCATCTCGGTCGGGGTGCGCGAGCTGCACCCGATGTACCTCGCGCTCGGGCGCGTGATCGCCGGATCCGTTGTCCTGCTGGCGTTCCTGGCGATCAAGCGCGAGTCGCTGCCCCGGGAGCCGCGCCTGTGGGCGCACACGTTCGTGATCGGCGCGATCGGGTCGGCGATCCCCTGGACACTGTTCGGGTACGGCGAACAGCGGGTGCCCTCGTTGCTCGCCGGGATCTGGAACGGCATCACCCCGCTGGTCGTGCTGCCGGTCGCCGTCCTGGTGTTCCGGACCGAGAAGTTCACCGCACAACGGGTGATCGGCCTGCTGATCGGGTTCGCCGGGATGATGGTCGTGCTCGGCGCGTGGAACATCGAGGGCGGTGCCGACCTCACCGGCCAGCTGCTCTGCATGGCCGCCGCCGTCTGCTACGGCATCGCCGTGCCCTACCAGAAGCGATTCGTGGCCGGCAGCAAGGTCTCCGGGACCGCGCTGTCCGCCAGCCTGTTGCTGTGCGCAACGATTCAGCTGGCGATCGTGGCGCCGATCGTCACCGGTGCGGCGCCGCCGATGCCGTGGACGCTGTCGCCCGAGGTGATCGGCAGCGTGCTCGCGCTCGGCGGTCTGGGCAGCGGGATCGCCTTCGTGCTCAGCATGCGCAACATCCGGCTGATCGGCGCGAGCATGTCGTCGATGGTGACCTACCTGATGCCGATCTTCGCGATCGTCGTCGGCGTCCTGGTCCTGGACGAGCACCTGACGTGGTACCAGCCGGTCGGCGCGCTCGTGGTGCTCACCGGAGTCGCGGTGTCACAGGGCGTCGTACGGCGTCCGGTGCGGTCGGGAAAGAAGCCGCGCAAGCCTCTGCAACCGACGGTCGCGCCGGTACCGTGAGCTGAGACCGGCGGTCCCGGGGAGGGCGGTCGCCGGCTTCCGGCACAGGGGGCGACACGATGAGTACTGGCACGAAACCCGACACCCACGCGATGGTCGTGGTGCACCGGGTGTTCCAGCGGGAGTTCGACCTGCTGCCGGACCTGGTCGAGGGCGTGCGGGACGGCGACACCAAGCGCGCGGCGGTGCTGGCCGAGCACCTGAGCGACCTGGTCGCGGCGCTGCACCACCATCACCAGGCCGAGGACGACCTGATCTGGCCGGTGCTGCTCGAGCGCGCGTCGCTGCACACCGACCTGGTGCACCGGATGGAGGCGCAGCACGCGGCGCTCGGTGCGCTTCTCGATCGGATCCAGAGGCTCACACCCGTCTGGGGCCGGACCGCGAGCCGGGTCGAAGGTGAGGATCTGGCTGCGACGGTCCGCGAGGCGTCCGCGGTGCTGCGGCAGCACCTGGCCGAGGAGGAGGACGAGATCCTGCCGGTGATCGCCGAGCACCTGACGGTCGAGGAGTGGGGCAAGGTCGGCGAGCGCGGCGCGAACGGGATCCAGGACAAGCGCAAGCGGTTGCTGTTCCTCGGGGCGATCCTCGAGCAGGCCTCACCCGACGAGCAGCGCGAGTTCATGGGCGAACTGCCGCCGCCGGTCCGCGTGCTGTGGAAAGTGGTCGGCGGACGCGCGTACTACAACTACACGCGCCTGATCAGGAAGGGCTGACGGAGAGCGCCGGAGAGCGCTCCCCCGCGGTCAGGAACGGCGCAGGTTGGGAATCGACGCGACGACCACCGCAGCCAGCGCGAGCAGCGTGCCGGCCACCACCTGGAACGTGACCTCGGTGTCGGCGGCCGGCGCGAAGAGGTCGATCAGCAGACTCGCGATGAGCTGACCGGCGATGGTGCCGAGCCCGAGAACGAAAACGCCGACGATGCGGACCACCGCGGCCGCCGCGCTGATGAACACCACGCCACAGAGCCCGCCGACGTACAACCAGGGGTCGCTCGGCAGCGGGCGCGGAGCACCGCGGAAGGCCAGATCGACGAGAAAGACGACGACCAGCGCGCAGGTCCCGACGAGGAAGTTGATCGTGCCGGCGGCCAGAGCGCCGTACGCGTCGCCGGACGCCGTGCGCGCGACCCGGCCGTTGATGCCCTGCTGGATCGCCGTGCCGATGCCGGCCACCGCGGGCAGGATCGCGAGCAGCAGCCCGGACGGATGACTCAGCTGATCCGACACCGCCAGTACGACGGCCAGCAGCGCGACCACCGCGCCCACGACGCGCAGAGTCGTGTACGGCTGCGGACCGGCCGGGCCGAAGCCGAGCCGGTCGACCACGAGGCTGCTGACCGCCTGCCCGCCGACGACCGCGACGGTGAACACGGCGACCCCGATCACCGCGACCGTGATCGACTGCGTCGCGACCAGGAACGCCCCGGCCAGCCCGCCGAGGCACTGCCACCAGCGCAGCGGACCACCCGAACCTTCGGACGGCGTACGGATGGTTTGCCAGACCTGACCGATCGCCTCCCGGATCCGCGGGACCAGCGCCGCCGCGGCGAGCAGCACGATCAGGCCGGAGACGAACGAGATCAGCGCGGCGGTCACACCGTCGCCGAGCCGGTTGCCGAGATCGCCGTTCACCCGCGACTGGACAGCGACGAGCATGCCGATGCCGAAGGACGCGGCAAGCCCGAGAATCTGGTGCTGCTGGGCGCTGCGGACAGGGCGGTTGTCGGTCGTTGTCACCCTTTCATCATGACCGTTCGCCTTCAGACGCCTGACACCGGTCCAGGTCTCAAGACCGCCGGATCAGCGCGAGGTACATCGCGTCGGTGCCGTGCACGTGCGGCCACAACTGCACGTCCGGCCCCTCTCCGAGCTCCGGTACGCCGGGGAACAGCGCCCGCGCATCCTCCAGTACGGCGTCCGGCCGGCGCGCCAGCACGGCGTCGACCACCTCGCGCGTCTCCCCCGGATGCGGCGAACACGTCACGTACGCGACGACGCCACCAGGCCGGACCGACGTGATCGCCGATGCGAGCAACGCTTCCTGCAGCGGTCGCAGCTCGAGAACGTCCTCCGGCGTACGGCGCCAGCGCGCTTCCGGGCGACGCCGCAACGCGCCGAGACCACTGCACGGCACATCGGCCAGCACCCGGTCATACCAGCCGGCCGGCCACGTCGGCTTCGTCCCGTCGCCGACCAGCACCTGGTGCTCGCCAGGAATCGCGCGCAGATTCGACCGGACCAGCTCGGCCCGATGCTTCTGCGGTTCGACCGCCGTCAGCACGGCGTCGCCCTGGTTGGCCAGCGCCGCGAGCAGCGCGGACTTACCACCCGGACCCGCGCACAGGTCGAGCCACTTCGCATCGCTGCCCTCGAGCGGCGCAGTCGCCAGCGCGGTCGCCACGAGCTGCGAGCCCTCGTCCTGGACACCCGCCCGGCCGGTCGCGACGGCCTGGATCCGGCCGGGATCGCCGCCGCCCTGCAAGACCGCCGCGTACGGCGACCAGCGGGCCCGGCTCGCGCCGGCCTCGATCAGCTCGTCGACGTCCGACAGACCGGGCCGCGCGACGAGCGTGACCTTCGGCGGATCGTTGTCGGCGTCGAGCAGATCCTCGACCGACCACTCCACGGAATCGGCGTGCTCGGCCACGGCCGCCGCGTCCGGCGTCCTCGTGGCGAGCGCCTCGGCGAACGCCTCGATCACCCAGCGCGGATGCGCCTTGGCGATGGCCAGATAGCCGACGTTGTCCTCCTCCGCGGGCGGCGCGACGGTCGCGATCCACTGGTCGAGCGTGCGCTGGCTGATCTTGCGCAGCACCGCGTTGACCAGTCCGCTGCGGCTCTGGCCGACCTCCGCGCGCGTCAGCGTGACCATCTCGTTCACCGCGGCGTACGAGTCGACGCGCATCCGGAGCAGCTGGTGCGCGCCGAGCCGGAGCAGGTCGAGCAGCTCCGGGTCGAGGTCGGCCAGCGGGCGGGAGACGCTGCGGGCCAGGAACGCGTCGTACGTGCCCTGCCAGCGCAGCGTGCCGTGCACCAGCTCGGTGCAGAACGCGGCGTCGCGGCCGCCGAGGCGCTGGTCGCGCAGCGCCTTGTTGAGCGTGAGGTTGGCGTAACCGTCCTCGCCGTTCACCTGCCGGATCACCCGGTACGCGATCTGCCGGACCTCGTCGGGACGCCGTTGCGGAGCGCGGTTACGCGGCGTACGGTCGCTCACTCGGCACCCAGCTGGTCGTCGTCGGTGAGGCGGACCCCACGGGCCCAGTCGGCGCCGGGCATCGGCTTCTTGCCTTGCGGCTGGACGGTGACCAGCTCGATCGCCTTGCTTCCGGTGCCCACCGTCACCGACGACTTAGTACTACGGATCGCGCCCGGCGGCAGTTCCTCGTCGGTCAGCGCGGTCGCGAGCACCTTCAGCCGCTCGCCGCGGAACGTCGTCCAGGCGCCGGGCGACGGGTTGCAGCCGCGGACCAGGCGATCGATCTGCTGGGCCGGGTGCTTCAGGTTGATCTCCGCGTCCTCGACCGTGAGCTTCGGCGCGATCGAGACGCCGTCGGCGGGCTGCTCGACCGCCTGCAGTACGCCGGCCTCGATGCCGTCGAGCGTGTCGACCAGGAGCTTGGCGCCGGACTTGGCGAGCCGGTTCAGTAGGTCGCCCGCGGTGTCCTTCGGGCCGATCGGCTCGGTCAGTACGCCGTACACGGGGCCCGCGTCGAGCGCCTTGACGATCCGGAACGTGCTCGCGCCGGTCACGTCGTCGCCGGCGATGATCGAGTGCTGGACCGGGGCGGCGCCACGCCAGGCCGGCAGGACCGAGAAGTGCAGGTTGATCCAGCCGTGCGGCGGGATGTCGAGCGCGGCCTGCGGCAGCAACCCGCCGTACGCGACGACCGGGCAGCAGTCGGGGGCGATCTCCTTCAGGCGGGCCAGGAAGTCGGGGTCGCTGGGTTTGACCGGCTTGAGGATCTCGACGCCGCCGAGCTCTTCGGCGTACTGGGCGACCGGGGAGGCGACCAGCTTGCGGCCGCGGCCGGCCGGCGCGTCCGGGCGGGTGACGACGGCAACGAGTTCATGGCCGCTGGCAACGATGGCCTCGAGCGCGGTGACCGACACCTCGGGGGTGCCGGCGAAAACGAGTCTCACAGGCCGAATCCGTTCATCGCGTGCGGTGAGACCTTGATCTGCGGCGGGCCGGACAGGCCCGACCACTCGGCCTCGCGGATCGCCTTCATCGCGGCCTTGCGGGTCTCGCGGTCCAGCCGGTCGACGAACAGCACGCCGTCCAGGTGGTCGGTCTCGTGCTGGATGCAGCGGGCCAGCAGGTCGTCGCCCTCGATCACCACCGGGTCGCCGAACATGTTGAAGCCGCGGGCGATCACGTGCTGGGCGCGGCGGCAGTCGAAGGTCAGGCCGGGGATCGACAGGCAGCCCTCGGGGCCGAACTGCTCCTCGGCCGACAGCGTGAGCTCCGGATTCACCAGGTGACCCAGCTCGCCGTCGACGTGGTACGTGAAGACCCGCAGGCCGACGCCGATCTGCGGCGCGGCCAGGCCGGAGCCGGGTGCGGCCTGCATGGTGTCGGTGAGGTCCGCGACCAGGCGGCGCAGCTCGGCGTCGAAGTCGACGACCGGGTCGGCCTTGGTCAGCAGCACGGGATCGCCGAACAGACGGATGGGTTGGACCGACACGCAGACTCCTTCGCAGCAGGACCTGACAAGTCTAGTGGCGGGCGTACGGCGTGCTGCGGCGCGTGGGGTGGTGCGGCTGCGTCGGGGCCGCGGTCGGGCGGCTCGGTGATCACACGGATGTAATTCGCGGACCCCACTCCCAGTTGTTGCCGTGAGCACGTAGTGTGGCCTCAGGCGTACCTACAGTCACACAAGCCACACGCCCAACGGGAGTAGACAATGCGCACAGCGACACGGGGGGCTGCCGCACTGATCAGCTTGGGGGTCCTGCTGTCGCAGGCTCCGCTGGCTCGGGCCTTCGAGTTCGACCCGGCGTACCGCGCCGCGGACGCTGAACCGACGCGAGCGCCGGCGGTGGTCCGGCCCTCGGCTCCGGATCCTGGATCTGTTGAATCATCCGAGGCTTCCGAGTCCTCTGAGCCTGCTGAGCCGGGGGGCGCGCCAACGGTCGCGCCGGTGGCCGGCGACGGCGCGGCGGCCGAGCCGCCGGTCGCGCGGAGCTGGAGCGAACTGGTGAAGCAGGTGACGGAGACGTCGCCGAACAACCTGGAGCTGCGGGCGACCGCGGCGGAGCAGTCCAAGCAGGTGATGCGCTGCTTCACGCTGGAGACCGAGAACTACTGCCTCGGGCTGGGTTTCGTCGACAAGGTGCCGAGCGGGGCGCAGATCAGTGCGACGGTCGTCGAGCCGGACGTCGCGCGGGACGACCTGCGGGCCGGGGTGTCGGCCGAGCAGGACATCGCGACGGGCGCGTTGAGTCCGGTGGCGTTCGTGGGCGAGCGGGCCGCGATGTCGAAGGCGGAGCGGACGAACGCCGAACTGGAGGAGATGCAGACGGCGTGGGACGGGCGGGACAAGGCTCGCGCGCTGCGGCTGCTGGACGCGGAGGGGAATCCGCCTGCGGGCGCGACAGGCGATGACACGGCGGGTGCTTCGGACGGGTCCGACTCCGCTTTGCCGGGCGGGTCGGCGACGACTGCGCCGACGACCGGTGACGGGCGGACCGGCGTACCGGTGCCTGGGGCGGGTGAGACGGTGGCGCCGAGTGCGGGGCAGAGCGTGGCGCCGAAACCGGGAGGCCCGTCGACCAAGCCGTCGCCGCCGCCGCTGAAGCCGCCGGTGGTGGTCAAGCCGAAGCCTGTCTCGAACTACATCATGAAGGGCTACCAGACCTCGCAGGACCGCGGGTACTGGTGCGGCCCGGCGACCTTCCAGTCGATCGACTGGGCCGACGACAAGCAGAAGGACACCCAGGCGTCCTGGGCCAAGGACCTCGGCGCGACCACGTCGGGAACCGCGATCTCGGCGATGGTCAAGCAGACCAACCTGAAGACCAACTGGGATCTTGCCGCCGGCACCTACATCGTGCAGAACGTCAGCCACTGGACACCGGCGAAGTTCCTCCAGGTGCACCAGAACCACCTCGGCGACGGCGCCCCGGCACCGGTGATCGAGCACGTCCAGCTGCTGAAGCGGTACTTCCCGTACCTGGCCTTCAACCACAGCGGTCACTACCAGGTCGGGCGCGGCTACAACAAGAAGACCGGCACGATCGGGATCTTCGAGGTGTTCAACGAGCGCCGCTTCAACAGCCGGGGCAACAAGACCGACGGCGCGCGCAACATTCCCGCCACGGCGATGTTCAACGCGACGCTGGCCAACCAGTTCAAGAACATCGGTCTGTAGGCGATGCGCGACCGCATCATGCCTGATCGTCACGGCAGCACCCGCGGCCGGGGTCGTCACCTGCTGATCCCGGTCGCCGCGGTCGCCCTGCTGGCGGCCGGCTGCTCGGGATCGAACTCGGGATCACCGGAGAGCGCTCCCTCTGTTTCTCCGACACCCTCCGGTACGCCGAGCAGCACACCACCCCGACCGGGCAGTACGCCGAGCCAACCGCCCGAGAGCAGTCCGACGGTGAGCCCCGGGAACCCATCGGGCAAGCCGGTCTGGACGAAGATCCTGCGCCAGCCCGTCGACGGCCAGCACATCGTCACGCAGCAACGGAAGTACCTGGTCACCCGCAGCAGCGACGAGGCCGGCACCACCACCGTGACCGACCGGGCCAGCCGCAAAGTCGTCGTACGGCACGCGCCGCCGGCCGGGTTCGTCGCGCAGTCGCCGGTGGTGATCGACGACCGGTGGGCGCTGATCGAGGAGATCCGCTCCGACGGTCCGGACCCGCAGATCCGTGCCTACCGGTACGACCTGAGCACCGGCGCGAAAACGGACCTGGCCACACAGAGAGCGCTCCCCCGGATCTCCGAGCCGGAGATCGGCGCGTACGACGGGACGTTCGCGTACAGCAGCACGGACGCCAAGAAGCGGTCGTGCCTGGTGATCGCATCGCTGGACACGTTGGCGGCGCGCACGGTGACGTGCGTGGCTGATCCGGGGTACGTCGCCGATCCGGTCGTGTCGGCGGACTCGGTCACGTTCAGCACGATCACGGCGCCGCAGAGCCCACAACGCTGCAAGCGTCTGTTCGCCGCGCCGCTCGCCGGTGGGCCTGCGCGGCCGATCGCGGCCAGTCGCAACTGCATCCAGTGGAGCGGAGCGACGTTGCGTGGGGCAACTATTTGGTCGGAGATCGGGGCGGACGATCCTGACCAGTATCAGAGCCGGGCCTATCTGCGGGAGTCTCCTGGCGCTGCCGCTCGGTCGCTCGGCTCGATTGTCACCGACACGATCGTCGCTTGCGGCAACTGGATCCATTGGGAGGTGCGGTCGATGCCTAACGGCGCCGAAACCTACCAGGTCCACCGCTGGCAGCCTGGTCTCGCTCGACCGCAGATCATTTACTCGACTCCCCCAGACACCGCGATCACCGCGCCGGCGTGCCAGGACAACACGCTGATTGTCGAGGCCGCGCATCTTGGTGGAGGCACCAAGTACACCGAAGCGCTTGCAACTGGCACTGTCTGACAACAGGCCGGCGACCATGCGGCCGGCGACGTCGCCTGTGGCTGATGCCACGGCGGCCGGAGGTGGCAGGGTGGGCCGATCCCTAAGAATCCTCGGGCAGCGGCTGGGCGCCCTGACCCCTGTGGGGTCAGGGCGCCAGCAAGCACCCTCGGTTCCAGGCTCGAGCAGGCACCCTCGGTTCCGGAGTTGTGCGGGTCAGGGCTTCAGTGGGAGGCCGCGGGTGCGGAGTTGGGTGCGGAGGTCGGGGGCTGAGGTGAAGAGTTCGGCGTCGAGGCCGGCGGTGCGGGCGGCGTCTACGTTGCGCTGGACGTCGTCGGTGAAGAACGTGCGCGCGGGGTCGAGGGTGAAGCGCTCGACGAGTAGGCGGTAGATCTTCTCGTCGGGTTTCACCACCTGTTCGTGGCCGGAGACGATCTCGCCGGTGAAGGTGTCGAGGATCGGGAAGGTCTCCTTCGCGATCGCCCACTTCTCGCCGGAGAAGTTGGTCAGCGCGTACGTCGGGACGCCCAGCGCCTGGAGTTCGGTGAGCACCTCGGCGGTGTCGGTGAACAGGCCCTTCACCATCTTGAGCCAGCCGGTGTCGTACGCCGCGATCCACTCCGCGTGCTCCGGGTGCAGCGCGGTCAGCTCCTCGACGGCTTCGGCCCACGGGCGGCCGGCGTCCTGCCGCATGTTCCAGTCGGGGGTGGTGATCGCCGTCAGGAAGTGCCGGCGCTGCTCCTCGTCGGGGATCAGTTCGGCGTACAGGTAGTTCGGGTTCCAGTCCAGCAGGACCCCGCCGATGTCGAACACGACCACGTCGACCTTTTGCTCACTCATGCCTCCACCCTACGAAAACCCGGAGCGCGTTCGGCCGCCGCACCGGCGCGCGCGTGCAGAGCGGGAGAGAGCGCGATCTGACCGAGGAACAGGACCACGCCGAGCGCGGCGCAGGCGAGCCAGGTCGTGGTGCTGCCGAAGTGCTCCAGCGCGTTGGTCCCGGCCAGCGGACCGATCACCGAACCGAGTCCGAACGACATGCTGCCGGCCAGGCCCATGTACCCGCCGCGCAGATCCACCGGGGCGAGGTCGGCGAAGACCGCGCCGATCACGGCCGCGAAACCGATCTCGCCGATGGTCCAGACCACGACGGACAAACCGTAGCCCCACCAACTGTCCACCAGCGCGCCCACGCCGAAGCCGAGCCCGACGATCAACATCGAGCCGGCCAGGAGTTTCGGGCGGTCGAGCGCGGCGAGCCGCCGATTGACGAAGGGCTGCACGACGACGATCACCACGCCGTTCAGTGCGATCACCAGACCGTACGTCGAACTGGGCAGGCCGTCGCCGGCCATCGCCAGCGGCAGCGTCGAGTAGCCCTGGAAGTAGATCGTCGCGTAGCCGATCTGCAGCAGGATCATCAGCAGAAACGTTCCGTCGCGCAGCACCACCGGCAGCAACGCCCGGCGCGGACCGTCGTCGAGCACGGGCCGGGTCTCCGGGACCATCCGCCAGATCACCAGCGCCGCGACGACCGACGTACTGGCGTTGATCCAGAACAGCAGGTTGTAGCCGATGCTCGCCAGGACGCCGGCGCTGACGGTGGAGACCGAGAAGCCGAGGTTGATCGCCCAGAACAGCAGCCCGTACGCGCGAACGCGCTCTCTGGGCTGGAGCAGATCGGCGACCGTCGCCTGGACCGCCGGGCGGAACAGGTCGCCCATCAGGCCGACGACGAACGCGGCGACGGCGATCGTCTCCAGCGAGCGGGCCGAGCCGAGCAGGATCAGCGCGGCCGCCGTACCGAGGAAGCCGATCAGCATCGTGCGGCGGCGGCCGATGCGGTCCGAGAGCCAGCCGCCGACGAGTTGCGAGACCACCGAACCGGCGCCGACGGCGGCCGCGACGGCGCCCGCGGTGCTGGCGGACAGGTGCCGCTCCTGGGTCAGGTAGAGCACGAGGAAGGGCTGCACGAAGCTGCCGAGGCGGTTGACCAACTGGCAGACCCAGAGCGCCCAGAACGAACGCGGCAGCGGAGAGCGCTCCCTGGGAGCACCGATCGATGTCATGTGGTCCAGGTTCCGGGTGGTCGGCGGGTGGTGTCGATCATTAGTTTCTGGACTAATCCTCGCGCTGGTCGGTGGACGTCACTAGAGTTGCGGAGGTGATCAGCATTCGACTCAACACCGACGACGTCAGCCGGATCCGGTTCGCGTTCTCGCCGGTGTGGGAGACGGTCACCAGCGTCCGGGCCCTGAGCAACAATTCGCTGGGGAGTGTGCACGGTCCGTGGTTGCGCAAGGTTCGCCCGCTGCTCGGTGAGGAGGGCGTGGACGGCGGCCGGCGCGACGCCGGAGCCACGAGTCGGCGTGAGACGCGAGCGGCTGACAGCCCGGCTCGGCGTGATGCGCAGGCCACTGACGCCCCGGACCGGCGTGATGCGCGAGCGGCCGGCGCACCGGGGCGGCGCGGCGAGCTGCGGAGGGTCGACGCGCACGCCGGCGACGAGGTCGCGGAAGCGCTGCGGTTGCTGCGCGCACTGATTCCGGCGGTCGGCTACATCCCGGACTTCATCACCCCGGCGCCGCCTCGGCGGTCGACCGGGTTCGAAGCCGGGCTGGCGGCGATCGAGGCGACGCCGTACGAGCTGGTCGTCGACGAGCTCGGGAAGTTGCACCACGACACTCCCGATCCGTTGCTACCGGGACTCATCGCCGATCCGGGCGCCGCGCTGACGCGGATCACCGCGGCGCTGCGCACGTACTGGCAGCGGGCGGTGGAGCCCGACTGGCGGCGGATGCGCGCCCTGCTGCAGGACGATCTCGTGTTCCGGCTGGACGAGTTGGCGACGGGTGGCTTCGACCGGTTGTTCCGCAATCTGCATCCGTCGGTGCGGCTGAACGGGAACCGGATCGAGATCGAGCGGCCGTTCGTGTGTTGCGACGGGATGCCGATGGCCGGGCAGGGGGTGCTGCTGGTGCCGTGCGTGTTCACCTGGCCCAGCACGTTGATGGTGACCGCGGCGCCGCACGTGCCGACGATCACCTATCCCCCGCGCGGGCTCGGGCGGTTGTGGGAGAGCCAGCAGGAGACGGAGGGCTCGCCGTTGGCGGACCTGGTCGGGCGGACGCGCGCGGCGATCGTGAGCCACCTGGACCTGCCGATGTCGACCACCCATCTCGCGCACGCGCTGGACGTCTCGGCTCCCACGCTGAGCGTCCACCTCGGCATCCTGCGCAACGCGGGTGTGGTCGACTCGCGCCGCGACGGTCGGACGGTGCTCTACTACCGGACGTCGCTCGGCAACCAGCTGCTCGCCGCAGGCAGCAGCGGCCGACTCTCCGAAACGGCCTGAGCACCACGACGTACTGGTCGTCGAGCATTACGTGCGTCCCGTACGCCGGCAGCTCGACCAGCCCTTCAAATGCCGAGCCGGATCAGCCGAAGCTCGCCGGATCGACCTGCACCCGCAGCGGGCCGGGGAGCTTCTTCGTGCCGCGGGCCGACGAGGCTTCCTTGAGCGCTCGGGCGAGGCCGGAGCCGTAGGCCCTCGGCGTACGGACGACGGCGCGAACGGTTTCGTCGTCGACGTCGACCGGGCCGAGAACCTCCAGCCCGGCGGCCGGGTCGACCAGTTCGCGGACCCGCGCGACCATGTCGGCGACCGCGTCCGAGGAACCGACGAGCTCGGCCAGTTTCGCGGCCGGGGCCAGGCGAGCGGCGCGGCGTTCGTCCAGCTCGCGGGTCGCGTAGCCCTCGGGACTCCAGCGGACGACGGCCTGCAGCGGCATCGCCGACGGTTCGCCGACCAAGATCACCTTTCCGCCCTCGCGGGCCGGACGCACCATCGCCGCCGCGTTGAACCAGCGCCGGACGGCCTCCTCCGGCGCGCGCAGGTCCTGCCGCGCGAGCAGCAGCCAGGTGTCGAGCAGCAGCGCGGCTGCGTACCCACCGTCGGCGATCGGCTCGGCGCCCGGCGTCGTCACGATCAAAGCGGGCGCCGCCGGGATCTCGTCGAGCATGTTGTCGCCGCCCGACGTACGGACGAGAACGCCAGGGAAGGCTCGCCCGAGCTCCTCCGCCGTTCGCCGCGCGCCGACGACAGCCGCGCGCATCCTCGTGTCGCCGCACTCCGGGCACCGGTGATCGGTCGCGGGCCGGCCGCACACGCTGCAGCTCGGCGGCCCGGCCGAGCCGGTACGCCGCAGCGAACCGCCGCACGTCGTACACCGCGACGGCGTACGGCACGTCTGACAGACCAGGCTCGGCAGATACCCGGCGCGCGGCACCTGCACCAGCACCGGGCCGGTCTTCAACCCGTCGCGCGCGATCTCGAACGCCTGGTGCGGCAACCGCGCCGCTCGCGCCGCCGGGTCGCGAGCCAGATCGCGATCCGACTCCCCCGCGATGTGTACGGCGGGAGCGGCGGCGCGGATGACCGACCGGTCGGCGATGAGCTCGGCCGCCCAGCCGGACTCCAGCAGCGCGGCGGTCTCGGCGGAGCGGGCGAACCCGCCGAGCAGCGCGGCGCACTTCTGGCGATGCGCCCGCAGCAGCAGGACCTCGCGGGCGTGCGGGTAGGGCGCGCGCGGCTCGGCGTAGGAGTCGTCGCCGTCGTCCCACAGCGCGACCAGTCCGAGATCCGCGACCGGCGCGAACGCGGCCGCGCGCGTGCCGATCACAACCCGGGTACAACCGCGCAGCGCGGCGAGGAACGCGCGGTACCGGGCGGTGGGGCCGAGGTCGGCCGACAGCGTGACGAAGCCGTCGGGGCCGAGCACCGCCGTACAGGCCTTGGCTAGACGCTCGAGATCGCGGGCGTCGGGGGCGAGCAGGAGGGCTCCGCGGCCGGTCGACGCGCAGACCGCGGCGGCTTGGGCGAAGGCGAGAGCCCAGTCGGCGCCCGGTAAGGCGGTCCAGATCGCGCGAGGTGCTTCGGTACGGCGTACTGCCTCGAGGAAGCCCTCGGCCTGCGGGTACGGCGACCACTCGGACCGCGACGTCGACTCGACCGGCCGGATCGGCTGGCTGCAGCGCAGGGTCTCGGCCTCGACCTTCGCGAGGCGCGGGGGGACGGCGAGGCGGGTCACGTCGGCGAAGACGCCCGCGTACCGGTCGGCGACCGCGCGGCACAGGTCGGCGACCTCGGGCGTGAGCACCTGCTCGGGTGAAACGACCTTGCGAAGGCGCGCGAGCTTGCCGTCGTGCTCGGACGACGCGAGCCGCTCGAGCACGAACCCGTCGAGGTCCTTGCCGGCGAAGCGCACCTTCACCCGCGTCCCCGGCTGCGCCGCGTCGGCGAGGTCGTCGGGGACGAGGTAGTCGAACGGGCGGTCCAGATGCGGCAGCGACACGTCGACCGCGACCCGGGCGACGGGCAGCACGTCGGTGATCCCGGCCGGCTCCTTGGTCCGCGAGCGCCGGACGGTCTCGCGCAGCAAGGTCAGCTGCTCAGGACTCTCCCCGTTCGGTGCCACTCGGGAACTCTAGTCCGATCGCCGGACAACCCGCCGCAAGCCTGTGGACAACACGACTCCGGGGTGGTGCGGGGAGGCCTGGCAGCTGAGACCGCGGCGGCGTCGGCGAGAACCAAAAGACCCGGCGATGGGCGGAGACGACGAACGCCCGCACCCTGGCCGGGGTGCGGGCGTTCGTCGTACGGGTTACTTCGCGACAGCGGCCTTCAGCGCGTCGACGCGGTCGGTGCGCTCCCAGGTGAAGTCGTCGCCGGTGCGGCCGAAGTGGCCGTTGGCGGCGGTCTGGGTGTAGATCGGGCGGAGCAGGTCCAGGTCGCGGATGATCGCGGCCGGGCGCAGGTCGAAGACCTCGAGCACCGCGGCGGTGATCTGGTCGACCGGCACGGTCTCGGTGCCGAAGGTGTCAACGTAGAAGCCGACCGGGGCCGCCTTGCCGATCGCGTACGCGACCTGGCACTCGGCGCGGGCCGCGAGGCCGGCGGCGACGATGTTCTTGGCCACCCAGCGCATCGCGTACGCCGCGGAGCGGTCGACCTTCGACGGGTCCTTGCCGGAGAACGCGCCGCCACCGTGGCGCGCCATGCCGCCGTAGGTGTCGATGATGATCTTGCGGCCGGTCAGACCGGCGTCGCCCATCGGGCCACCGATCTCGAAGCGGCCGGTCGGGTTCACCAGCAGCTTGTAGTCGGTCGAGTCGATCTCGAACTGCTCGAGGATCGGGTCGACGACGTGCTTCTTCACGTCCGGGGTCAGCATCGAGTCGAGGCTGATGTCGGCGGCGTGCTGGCTGGAAACCACGACGGTGTCGATCCGGACCGCCTTGTCACCGTCGTACTCGACCGTGACCTGGGTCTTGCCGTCGGGACGCAGGTAGGCCATCGTGCCGTCCTTGCGGACCTCGGACAGCCGCTCGGACAGCCGGTGCGCGATCGTGATCGGCAGCGGCATCAGCTCCGGGGTCTCGTTCGACGCGTAGCCGAACATCAGGCCCTGGTCGCCGGCGCCCTGCAGGTCCAGCGCGTCCGCCGAGGCGTCGGTGCGGGTCTCGTAGGCGGTGTTGACGCCCTGCGCGATGTCGGGCGACTGGCTGCCGATCGCGACCTGGACGCCGCAGGACGCGCCGTCGAAGCCCTTCAGCGACGAGTCGTAACCGATCTCGAGGATCCGGTTGCGGACGATCCCGGGGATGTCCACGTACGCCGACGTGGTGACCTCGCCGGCCACGACCACCAGTCCGGTCGTGATCAGGGTCTCCACCGCGACGCGGCTCTTCGGGTCCTCGGCCAGGAGGGCGTCGAGGATGGAGTCGCTGATCTGGTCAGCGATCTTGTCCGGGTGACCTTCCGTCACCGACTCGGACGTGAAAAGGCGCCGTGCCACGGTTCTCCCTCAGGTTTGCTGGTGTCCACACGACGAGGCCGTCGCCCCGCCCCACACGCACCGCCTCGGGCGATGCACCTCGGCAGTATGCCAGCACTTCGGGCCGGGCGCCGTGCCGGACACCGGTTTCGTCCGCCTGCTGAGACTGCTGTCTTGCATCGTGGGCACGGCTGCTCGTACGAGCGTGTTCGTCGGGCCTGCTTCTTGCGCTATCGAATCAGTAGCAGCACAGCGCTACTCATCTGCAGCCTCCCCAGTAGGCCGCGTTCAGGCGTGCGGGCCGACGGTGATCTTGTCGATGGTCAGGGTGGGCCGGGCGCCGACGATTTCGCCGAGGCGTTCGGCCTCGTTGTCGAGGGCGCGGAGTTCGGCGGGCTTCAACTGCCGGAGCGGCTCGACGGTGAGCTGGAGTTTGCGGCCCGACAGGCGTTGGTGCCAGACCCCCGCAACGACTCCATCGACCAGGAGCACCGGGTAGTTGCCGGCCTGGCCGCCAGCGAGTGCGCGGACAGAGGCCTCACCGGGAAAGACCAGCTCCCGCGGATGGCTTCCCACGGCGTACGCGTCGAAGTACGGGAGCAGCCGTACGCCACGGACAGGCTCGTCGGAGAAGTCGGTGTCGCCCTCGACGAGCCACGCGGGTTGCCCGTCGAGCTCCACCTGCTCGAGTCCACTCTCCTGGAAGAGTTTCGCGATGAAGGAGGGCGTCGTACTGAGCCACTTCGCGAACTGATGCGGTGTGGCCGGACCGTAGGCGTGGAGATAGCGCCGAAGAAGTTCGGAGAGCGCTTCCTCGCCGTTCTGAGGCTGGAAGGGCGGAGCGAAGCGATGCGGGTTCGTGTACGTCGTCTTGCGGCCACGATTCGGGCCGTAGCAGAGCACGCCGGCGGACGCGGCCAGAGGGATCGCCTGACGCCAACGAGGCCAGTAGCCCTGGAACGCGGGCATCACCAGCTCACCCGCCCACGCACCGGTCCGCGCGACGACCTCATCGGTCAGCTCGTCGGCGGTGAGATCCGCGTCGGAGAGCGCTCCCCCGATGGCCTCGACGACCTCGGCCGTCTGTTCCGCCGTCATCCGCATCTCCGGCGTCGCCACTCCTCCCGAGCGCGGCAACGCGGAGAGCGCTCCCGTCCACAGCGGCAGGTCGTCCGTCGGCAGCAGATGAACCGTCCCGCGCGGGCCGAAGGTCTTCACCAGAGAGCGCTCTTCCCACAGCGCCCGCTGGACGTCGGCCCGCGTCGCCTTCGCCAGCCGCAGCGCCACGGACACCTCGCCGGCCGACAGCACCTGCGCATGAGCCCCACACATCGCCCGTACGACGTCGGCCGGGTTGCTCGCCGTGCTCGCGTGCAGGTGGTGCCGTCGCATCCGCCGCGCGACCACGGCAGGCCAGGAGAGTGAGCTCATGACCGTCAGGCTAGAAGGAGCAGCGGTCAGCTTCTGACCTTTGCCACTCCCGGCCTGTCACTGGAACAAGCCGCTGTACGCATTGAGCGCCGGCTGACCGCCGAGATGCGCGTAGAGCACGTTCGAGTCCTTCGGGATGTCACCGCCGCGGACCAGATCGATCAGTCCCGCCATCGACTTCCCCTCGTAGACCGGATCGATGATCATCGCCTCCAGCCGCCCGCTGAGCCGGATCGCGTCCATCGTCGACTCGACCGGAATCCCGTACTCGTCACCGGCCCACCCCTCCAGCACGGTGATCTCGTCGTCGCGCAACTCCCGGCCGAGCCCGATCAGCTCCGCCGTCGCGTGCGCGATCTTCGCCACCTGCGCCCGGGTCTCCGCGATCTTCGCCGAGGCGTCGATGCCGAGCACCCGCCGCGGCCGGTCCTGGCCCGCGAAGCCGGCGATCATGCCCGCCTGGGTGCTGCCGGTCACGCTGCACACCACGATCGTGTCGAAGAAGACCCCGAGCTCGTCCTCCTGCTGCCGGACCTCGTCGGCCCAGTTGGCGAACCCGAGTCCGCCGAGTGGATGGTCGGAAGCACCGGCCGGGATCGCGTACGGCGTACCGCCTGATGCGCGCACGTCGTCGAGCGCCTGCTGCCAGCTCTCCTTGAAACCGATCCCGAACCCAGCCCGAACCAGCCGCACGTCGGCGCCCATGATCCGCGACAGCAGGATGTTGCCGACCTTGTCGTTCACCGGGTCCGGCCAGTCGACCCAACTCTCCTGCACCAGCACAGCCTTCAACCCCGCCTTCGCAGCCGCCGCAGCGACCTGGCGGGTGTGGTTCGACTGCACTCCCCCGATGCTGACCAGCGTGTCCGCGCCCTGCGCCAACGCGTCCGGCAACAGGTACTCCAGCTTGCGCGTCTTGTTGCCGCCGAAGGCCAGGCCGCTGTTGACGTCCTCCCGCTTCGCCCAGATCCGCGCGCCCCCGAGATGCACGGACAGCCGGTCGAGCGGATGAACGGGACTCGCCCCGAAGAGCAACGGGTACCGCTCGAAGTCACCGATGGGCATACACAGCTCCAAACCTGGACGAACAACTGACATGCAATATATTGCACATCGCGACCCCAGTCCAGCCCTGAGCCAGCGGCGGCATCAGCGGTGGACCGTCAGCGTGAATTCCTTGGCGTAGGGCTGGACTCCCATCCGGCCCTCCGGCTCGGTTCCGTCGTTCCAGACTCGGAGTTGGTGGACGCCGCGGGTGGCCGGGCGGTAGGTCAGGCGGTAGTGGCCGTCGGTGCCTGCTGTGACCGTGGCGGTGACCTTGGTCCACTCGGAGCCGACGAGGCGCTCGATCCAGACCGGAACGGCTCCCGGTGCAACCGTGCCGGTGACGGCGACGCGTTGGCCGACGGACGGCGTACGGTCGCTCACGGCGACAGTTACCAGACCGTGGACCTGGGTGTAGTTGGAGCTGCCGCTGCGCAACCACTGGTGGTCCCCGGCGAAGATCGCCACGCCGGCGAAGCTGCTGTAGATCGGCACGGTCACCGCGTACGCGCCATTGGCGTCCGTGACCGTCGGCACGTTCGGATGCCCGTCGCTGCCGTTGCCCGTCCGGATCGCGAGGTCTCGTCCGGGCAGACGCTGCCAGCCGCCGGCCGCGGTCCAGCCCTCGAGGTAGCCGGACACCGCGATTCGGTCGCCGTAGCCGACGGTCGACGCGGGACTGGTCGAGGTGACGCGGGTCGGGTCGAGCACGCGCAACAGGTACGGCGCGGTCGGCTGGAACGTGCGGGTCTCTTCCGGGGTGCCGGTCGTCACGTCCCAGACGGTGAACGACGACAGGTACCACTCACCCGAGTCGGTGCCGAGCGGCAGCTCGAACATCGCTTCGCCGAAGGCGAGCTGCTCACCGGTGCTGACCTTGGTGAGAGTCCCGTTGGACGGGCAGCCCGGGCTGGGGTCGACCCGCCCGGTCAGCACCGACGCCTCAGGCGTCTGCTGGTACGCGTACACATCGACGATGGTGGGGAATGGACAGTTCGGGTCGGCCGCCGCCGGCCCAGCTGGTAGCAGCACTGCTGCCAGCGGAAGCAAGACGGCAAGGAGCCGTCGCGGAAAAGAACACCTCATGGTGGACCTCCTGGTCTCACCACTGTCGATGCGGACCCAGGTCGCGATGTTGCGCCGATGGCATGGCGGGCTAGTGCCAGGGAGTGGCGACCGGGTTCAGCGATCGGCCCACGTAGCAAGGCGAGTCGCCAGTGCTGCGACGTGCTGTCGCAGCTCGTCCGGCGCCTCGATCACGAACGGCAGGTCGAGGCCGGCCAGCAACGCGGGCACCCAGTCGAGCGATTCGGCGCGGAGCTCGACCCGCACCTCGGCCGGCTCGTTGCCGAGCGGAGTGACGACGGCCAGGCCGAGTGGGAGACGCCGCTCAACGTCCTCGACCGTGCCACTGACCCGGACCGACACCTGATGTGTCCACGGTGCCGTGGCCAAGGACTCCAGTACGGCGTGGGCCGGGTCGTCGTCCGGGGCCGGGCCGGTCGTTGCCGTGAGCATCGATACTGCGGTGATCCGGTCGAGCCGGAAGCTGCGGTCGGCGGTGGCGACGTACCAGCGGCCGGAGTGCCCGACCACGCCGTACGGCGCGATAGTGCGGGTGCTGCGTCGTCCGTGGCGGTCGGTGTAGTCGAGCTCGACTGCCAGCCGATTGCGCGCGGCCTCGGCGATGGTGAGCAGGACGCCGGTGTCGGTGGCGGCCGCGGCGCGTGGCGGAGCCGTGAACGACGACGTGGCGAGCAGCGCGCCGAGCCGGTCGGCCAACCGGGCGGGAAGCACCCGGCGAAGCTTCGCCAGCGCGCTCTCCGACGCGGTCGACTCCGGCACCAGTCCGGCGCGGCTGCCCACCACGAGCCCGATCGCCAGGGAGACCGCTTCGTCGTCGGTGAGCATCAGCGGCGGCATCCGGTAGCCCGGCGCCAAGCGGTAGCCACCGTACCGGCCGCGGACCGAGCGGACCGGGATGCCGAGATCGCTCAGGTGCTCGGCGTACCGGCGGACGGTGCGTTCGTCGACCCCGAGCCGGTCGGCGAGGTCCGCGACGCGACGGGTGCCGCCGGCCTGGAGCAGCTCCAGCAAAGCCAGTACTCGGGAGGTCGGCCTGGACATTTCCTCAGAATCTCACGGATACCGGGCGGAGTCTGTCCGGTATCGGTCCTAGCCTCGTCGAAGACCTCAACCCCTCACAGACTGGGAGTACCCACCGAATGACGATCTTCGCTTCGGTCCGCCTCGTGACCGACCACGTCGACCGGCTGACCGCTTTCTACGAACACGTCACGGGTCTCACTGCCCGCCGTCCGGCGCCGGTGTTCGCCGAGCTGCCGACGAGCGCGGGCGTGCTCGCGATCTCCGCCAGCGAGCTCACGAACTCGTTGTACGGCGAGCAGGTGGTGCGGGCCGCGTCCAATCGCACGGTCCTGCTCGAGTTCCTGGTGCCGAACGTCGACGCGGAGTTCGAGCGGTTGCGTGACCTGGAGTTCGTCCAGGAGCCGACGACGATGCCGTGGGGCAACCGGTCGGCGCTGCTCCGCGATCCGGACGGCAACCTGGTCAACCTCTTCGCTCCGGTCACCGAGGAGGCGGCGGCCCGACGCCCCGACACTCAGTGCCAGTGAGTGGCGACCAGGTTCCAGATGACGCCGGCCAGGGCGTCCTTGCTGCCGGACGGCACCGGGAGCGCGTTGCCGTCGCGGTCGAGGATGACCGCTTCGTTGATGTCGCTGCCGAAGACCTTGCCGCCGGAGACGTCGTTGACGACCAGCAGATCGCAGCCCTTGCGTTGGAGCTTGGCGCGGCCGAGGTCGAGCACCGAGTGGTCCGCGTCGCCGGTCTCCGCGGCGAAGCCGACGATCACCTGGCCGGAGCGGCGGCGGTCGTGCGAGACGGTGGCGAGGATGTCCGGGTTCTGGATCAGGCTGACCGCGGGAACGGCGCCGTCCTCGGTCTTTTTGATCTTGTGCTCGGCGACGTCGGCCGGGCGGAAGTCGGCGGGGGCGGCGGCCATCACGATCGCGTCGGCGTCGGCGGCCCGGCCGGTGATCTCGTCGTACAGGTCACGGGTCGAGGTCACGGGGACCACCTGCACCCCGGCGGGATCGGGAAGCTCGGAGTTCGCGGCGACCAGGGTGACCTTCGCGCCACGCGCGGCCGCGATCCGGGCCAGGGCGTAGCCCTGCTTGCCGGACGAGGAGTTGCCGAGGTAGCGGACCGGGTCGAGGTGCTCGCGGGTGCCGCCGGCGCTGATCAGGACGTGCTTGCCGGTCAGATCGGCGACCGACTGGCCGGCCGCGCGGGCGGCGGAGTCGGCGAGCATCAGCTGGCTGATCGCGAAGATCTCGGACGGCTCGGGCAGCCGGCCCCGGCCGGTGTCGGCGCCGGTCAACCGGCCCACGGCGGGGTCGAGCACGGTGATGCCGCGGGAGCGCAGCGTCGCGACGTTCGCCTGGGTGGCCGGGTGCTCCCACATCTCGGTGTGCATCGCGGCGGCGAACAGGATCGGGCAGCGCGCGGTGAGCAGCGTGTTGGTGAGCAGGTCGTCGGCGAGTCCGTGCGCGGCCTTGGCGATCAGGTTGGCCGTGGCGGGAGCGACGACGACAAGGTCGGCGCCTTTCCCGATCCGGACGTGCGGGACCTCCTGCACGTTGTCGAACGGGTCGGCGGTGACCGGCTGACCGGACAACGCCGCCCAGGTCGCGGCGCCGACGAACTCCAGCGCGGCCGCGGTCGGTACGACGCGCACGCTGTGACCCGACTCGGTCAGCCGACGGAGCAGATCACACACCTTGTACGCCGCGATGCCGCCGCCCACCCCGAGGACCACAGAGGGTTTCTTGCCCACGCCAGAAGCCCCTGTGACTTGCTGCGCCCGGTCGGGCGTGTCGTCACCAGGGCCGTGGGGTGTGCCCCCGGTCGCGTTCATCGACGCGGAACTACTCGGCGGCGGACTTCTCAGCAGCGGCGGCAGCGGCCTCCGCCTCGGCTTCGGGGTCGATGTCGGTGCAGGTCAGCACGCCGTCGTTGATCTCGCGCATCGCGATCGACAGCGGCTTCTCCTGGACGTGGGTCTCGACCAGCGGACCGACGTACTCCAGCAGGCCTTCGCCGAGCTGGGAGTAGTAGGCGTTGATCTGCCGCGCCCGCTTGGCCGAGTACAGCACGAGCTTGTACTTGGAGTCGGTGTGGGTGAGCAGGTCGTCGATCGGCGGGGAGGTGATGCCGATCGCGACAGGCTGGTTGCCAGACAAGTTCAGCTCTTTCCAGAGATGTTGGGTGATCGAATCAACTTTACCAACTGATCGGCCGCGTCCCGAACCGAGGCATTCACGATCGTCACGTCGAACTCCTTCTCGGCCGCCAGCTCGAGCACCGCGGTCTCCAGCCGGCGCTCCCGCTCCTCGGGCGTTTCGGTGCCGCGACCGACCAGGCGGCGGACCAGTTCGTCCCAGCTCGGCGGGGCCAGGAAGACGAAATGCGCCTCCGGCATCGTCTCGCGGACCTGGCGGGCGCCCTGCAGGTCGATCTCCAGCAGCGCCGGACGGCCCTCGGCGAGCTTGTCCAGCACCGGCTGCTTCGGCGTCCCGTACCGGGCGGCCTTGTGGACCACGGCCCACTCCAGCAGCTCGCCGTCGGCGATCATCCGGTCGAACTCCTCGTCGGAGACGAACAGGTAGTGCACACCGTGCTGCTCACCCGGCCGCGCCTTGCGCGTCGTCGCCGAGACCGAGATCCAGACGTCGGGGAACCGCTCGCGGATCTCGGCCGCCACGGTCCCCTTGCCGACCGCGGTCGGTCCGGCCAGCACCGTCAGCCGAGCCTCGCCGGGGACCTCACCACTGCCCGTCGGGGCCGCACCGCTGCCCTGCCGGGCAGCAGCATCGGGCACCGAGGAGGCGCTCGTCGCCGCCACGTCAGCGGCGCGCGACTCGTCGGCGTGGATGTCGTTGGGCCTGTCCATGGTCATCTTCACACCAGTGTCCAACGAAGCAGCGAGGATTTCGGTCCGGCTCACTCGGAGAATTCGCGGATCAGCGCGGCGATCTGGTTCGAACCCAGGCCGCGCACCCGGCGCGTCTCCGAGATGCCCGCGCGCTCCATGATCTGCTGCGCGCGCACCTTGCCGACGCCGGGGATGCACTGCAGCAGCGCGCTCACCCGCATCTTGCCGATCACCTCGTTCGTCTGCCCCTCGTGCAGTACCTCGGTGGGCGACGCTCCGGAGTGCCGGATCCGGTTCTTGATCTCCGCACGCTCACGCCGTGCGGCCGCGGCCTTGTCCAGAGCAGCCGCGCGCTGCTCCGGGGTCAAAGATGGAAGTGGCACCGTGTTTCACCTGTCCCGTTGTGTGGCTTCGCAGGTGAACCTAACACGGCACCAGGCAGGCTCAGCCCAGTGCCGGGACGTCGACTTTGCACGAGTCCTTGGCGTGTGACGCGATCGTCGAGTACGCCGCGGTGACCGAACCGGTCTGCTTGCTCAGCCGAGCCAGCTCGACACGATCCGTGCCCGCCTTCTGCGCCTTCTCGGCGAACGCGATCACCGCGGCCCAGTCGTCCTTCACCTCGGCCGGAGCGCTGTCGCGCAGCTTGCGGGCGTCGTCCAGGATCTTCGGGTAGTCGGCCGGGTTGGTCGGGTCGACCTCGGCCGCGGAGGCGACGTAGCCGGCCAGGTCGACGCAGTACGCCTGCTCCTCGGTGCAGGCGGTCAGGCCGGCGGCGGTGGCGAGCATCGCCGCGGTCATCACAACGGTGCGCATCGTTCGAGTCGTCCTCTGCGGGTCGTGGGCAGTGTTGGCCACGACGCTACCGGCCGTGACCAACACATCGGGAACCGATCCTTTTCAGCCCTCGATCGTCACCTTGCAGGTGTCCTTGGCCTGCTTGGCGATCGCCTCCGAGGCCGCGGCGATCTTCGTGCCGTCGGCCTTGGCCAGCTCCTGCAGCTTGGCCGTGTCGCCCTTGGCGTCCTTGGCCTTGTCGGCGTAGTCGAGCACGGTCTTCCAGTCGTCCTTCAGGTCGTCCGGCGCCGACTTCGACAGCTTGTTCGCCTCACCGCGCATCTTGTCCACCGCCTCGGTGTCCTTGATGTCGAGGTTCTTGACCGCCTCGGCGTAGTTCTGCAGTTCGGAGCAGTAGTCGCCGCCCGAGCACGCCGTCAGTACCCCGGCGCTCATCGTCACTACCGCCGCCAGGGCTGCCACCTTGCGCATCGTGTTCCTTACTGTCGCTCGCGGGCGGCCCGTCGCCACCCGTCGACGCAACAGTTCCGAACGCGGGGGTCAACAGCACGCAAGGCACGCCGTGAACAACGTCGCACACCCTGGCCGGAACCAGGTCGTGACGTGACGCGTCAGGCAGTCTCGCCGGAGCCCGAGCCCGCGCAGTTCTGCTGGCCATCGGTGACGATCGCCTGGATCCCCTGGCTGGTCGCCGGGTCGATCGACGCGTTCAGCTCCTGCAGCTTGGCCTGGTCGCCACCGGTCGCCCGGATCTGCTCGAGGTACTTCAGCAGCAGACCCCACTGGTCGTGCAGCCCGTCCGGCGCCGACTTCGACAGTGTGGTGCCGTCGGAGATCAGCCGGTCCAACTGCGCGCTGTCGGTCGGGTCCCGGAACGAGCTCAACTGCCCGACGTACGCCTGCAGCCCGGTGCAGTACTGCTCCTTGCTGCTCGGCGCGGCGGCCATCGGCCCGATCAGTGCCGTCGCGCCCATCGCGAGGGCGACCAGCAGGGCCACACCGGCCGCGACCTTCCGGGTCCGGCCTTCGGCGGCCATCAGTAGCCCAGGACGGTGCGGTAGGCGTCGTTGGCGCGCGCGGCGGCGTCCTGCAGCGACCCGGCGTCCGGACCGGCTCCCAGGATCTCCCGCGAGCTCGACGGTACGACGTTGCGCACCGCCGTCCCGAACACGTCGACCAGGCTCTCGGCCGTCGCGCCCTGGGCGCCGAGGCCCGGCGCGAGCAGCGGTCCGCGGACGTCCAGGTCCTCCTCCGTCTTCGCGATCGTCGCCCCGACCACCGCGCCGAACGACCCCAGGTCGTCCGCGTCGGCGTTCAGCGCCCGCAGCCCGTCCAGTACGGCGCCCGCCACGGTCGGCCCGTCGGCGGTCCGCGCGGACTGGAACTGCGGCCCCTCCGGGTTGGAGGTGAGGGCCAGCACGAACAGCCCGGCACCCGACTCGCGCGCCAGGTCGATCGCCGGCTGCAGCGAGCCGAACCCGAGGTACGGGCTGACGGTCAGCGCGTCGCAGGCCAGCGGCGCCTTCTCCGCCAGGTACGCCGCGGCGTATCCGGCCATCGTGGTGCCGATGTCACCGCGCTTGGCGTCGATGATCACCAGTGCGCCGGCCTCGCGCAGCCGGAGCGTGGCCTGCTCCAGGACGGCGATGCCGGCCGAGCCGAACCGCTCGAAGAACGCCGACTGCGGCTTGAACACGGCCACCCGGTCGGCCAGCGCGTCCACCACGCCGTACGTGAAGGAGGCCAAGCCCTCGGGCGTGTCCGGCAGCCCCCAGGAGTCGAGCAGGTGGGCGTGCGGGTCGATCCCGACGCAGAGCGGGCCGCGTGCGTCCATCGCCGCCCGCAGGCGCGTCCCGAAGGGCTGGTTGCTCATGGTCAGATCACGCTCTCTCATGAAGGGTTCCTCGAGGCCAGCAGCCGGTTGGTCCGCCGGACCAGGCCAGGGCCGCGGTAGATGAGACCGGTGTAGATCTGGACCAGGCTCGCACCCGCGTCCAAAAGCCGGCCGGCGTCGTCCGGGTCGAGCACGCCGCCGACACCGATGATCGGCAGCGCTCCCCCGGTCTCGGCGTGGATGTGGGCGACGGTCTTGGCCGAGATCTCGGTCAGTGGCCGGCCGGACAGACCGCCCGTCTCGGCGGCCGTCGCCTGGTCGGCCGGGGCGATGCCCGGGCGGCCGATCGTGGTGTTCGTGGCGATGATCCCGGCGACGCCGACGTCGGTGCAGACGCCGAGCAGTTCGTCGATCGCCGCCTCGGTGAGGTCGGGCGCGATCTTGACCAGGATGGGTTTGGGGTGGGGGCCCGCCGAGCCCGGCACGGCTTCGCCGGCCGACGAGGACTGGCCGGCCCCGGACAGTGCGCCGGCTTCAGCGCGCAGGGCGGTGAGCAGCTCCCGCAGATGCCCGGCGTCCTGCAGCGAACGCAGGCCCGGGGTGTTCGGCGAGCTGACGTTCACCGCGAAGTAGTCGCCGAAGCGGTACAGCCGGCGCAGCGAGGTGACGTAGTCCTCGACCGCCTCCTCCAGCGGCGTGACCTTCGACTTCCCGATCGAGATCCCCAGCGGGTACCCCAGTTCGCCGTACGCCGAAAGCCGCTCGGCCAGCGCCGCCGAGCCGAGGTTGTTGAACCCCATCCGGTTGATCACGGCCTCGCTCTGGACCAGCCGGAACAGCCGCGGCTTCTCGTTGCCCGGCTGCGGGTGCGCCGTCACCGTGCCGACCTCGACGAAGCCGAACCCGAGCGCCCGCCAGGCCGGCAGGGCGATCCCGTTCTTGTCCATCCCGGCGGCCAGTCCGACCGGGCTCGGGAACCGCACCCCGAACACCGTCGTGGCCAGCGAGCCCGGCAGGGCGCCGTACGTGCGCGAGAGAGCGCTCACCGCGCCCGGCACGCGACTCAGCCGCCGCAACCCGTGCAGCGTCTGCTCGTGCGCCACCTCGGCGTCACCCCGGCCCAGCCGGTACAAGACCGGCCGGACCAGGGATTCGTACGCCGTACTCACTGCTGACCGCGGATCCGCGACACCCAGTCCTGCAGCGACCGCACTCCGATGTCACCGGCCCGCTGCGCCTCGATGCCCTGCACCGCGGCCGCCAGACCCTGCACGGTGGTGATGCACGGGATGTTGCGCGCCACCGCCGCACTGCGGATCTCGTAGCCGTCGATCCGCGGCGACCCGCCCTGGGTCATCCCGATCGGGGTGTTGACGATCAGGTTGAGCTCGCCGTCCTGGACCATCTGGACGATCGTCGGCTCGCCGTTCGGGCCGGGGCCCTGGCTGCTCTTGCGCACGGTGACCGCCTCGACGCCGTTGCGCCGCAGCACCTCGGCGGTGCCCTGCGTGGCGTAGATCTGGAAACCCAGGTCGGCCAGCCGCTTGACCGGGAAGATCATGTGCCGCTTGTCGCGGTTGGCGACCGACACGAAAACCTTGCCCTCGCCGGGCAGCGGCTGCGAGGCCCCGGCCTGCGACTTGGCGAACGCCGTACCGAAGGTGTCGTCGATGCCCATCACCTCGCCGGTCGAGCGCATCTCGGGCCCGAGCAGCGTGTCGACCGAGCCGCCGTCGATGGTCCGGAACCGGTTGAACGGCATCACCGCTTCCTTGACCGCGATCGGCGTCGACGGCGGCAGCGTGCCCCCGTCGCCCTGCGCCGGCAGCATGCCCTCGGCCCGCAGCTCGGCGATGGTCGCGCCGAGCATCACCCGGGCGGCCGCCTTGGCCAGCGGCGTCGCGGTCGCCTTGGACACGAACGGCACGGTCCGCGACGCCCGCGGGTTGGCCTCCAGGACGTAGAGCACGTCGCCGGCCAGCGCGTACTGCACGTTCAGCAGCCCGCGCACGCCGACGCCGCGCGCGATCGCCTCGGTCGACTGCCGGATCTTCTCGATGTCGGCGTTGCCGAGCGTGATCGGCGGCAGTGCGCAGGACGAGTCGCCGGAATGCACACCGGCCTCCTCGATGTGCTCCATCACGCCGCCGAGGAACAGCTCGTCGCCGTCGAACAGCCCGTCGACGTCGATCTCGACCGCGTCGTCGAGGAACCGGTCGATCAGCACCGGGTGCTCCCACGCGTTCGCCCCGCCGCTGAGCCGCTCCAGCGCGGCGGTCAGCTCGGCGTCGCTGTAGACGATCTCCATGCCGCGCCCACCGAGCACGTACGACGGCCGGACCAGCACCGGGAAGCCGATCTCCTCGGCCACCGTGTGCGCCTCCTCGGCCGACAGCGCCGTGCCGTGCTTCGGGGCGGGCAGGTTCGCGTCGGCCAGCACCTTGCCGAACGCGCCGCGCTCCTCGGCCAGGTGGATCGCCTCGGGCGACGTGCCGACGATCGGCACACCGGCGTCGGCCAGGCGCTGGGCCAGGCCGAGCGGGGTCTGGCCGCCGAGCTGCACGATCACGCCCGCGACCGGGCCCGCCTGCATCTCGGCGTACACGATCTCCAGGACGTCCTCGGCGGTGAGCGGCTCGAAGTAAAGCCGGTCGGAGGTGTCGTAGTCGGTGGAGACCGTCTCGGGGTTGCAGTTCACCATCACCGTGCAGTAGCCGGCGTCGCGCAGCGCCATCGACGCGTGCACGCAGGAGTAGTCGAACTCGATGCCCTGGCCGATCCGGTTCGGGCCGGAGCCCAGGATCAGCACGGCCGGGGTCTCCCGCGGCGCGACCTCGGTCTCCTCGTCGTACGACGAGTAGTGGTACGGCGTGGTGGCGGCGAACTCGGCCGCGCAGGTGTCGACGGTCTTGTAGACCGGCCGGATCCCCAGCGCCTGCCGGACGCCGCGGACGACGTCCTCGGCGAGGTCGCGGATCTCGGCCAGCTGCAGGTCGGAGAAGCCGTGCCGCTTGGCCAGCCGGAGGATGTCCGGGGTCAGCCGGGGCGCGGCGGCGACCTGCAGCGCGGTCTCGTGGATCAGGTACAGCTGGTCGACGAACCACGGGTCGATCTTGGTCGCGTCGTTGATCTGCTCCGGTGTCGCACCGGCCCGGATCGCGTCCATGATCGTGCGCAGCCGGCCGTCGTGCGGCGTCTTGATCCGCTCCAGCAGCGGCTCCAGCTCGGTGGCCGGCGAACCGGCCCAGGAGAACCGGGCCTCCGGCTTCTCCAGCGAGCGCAGCGCCTTCTGCAGCGCCTCGGTGTAGTTGCGGCCGATCGCCATCGCCTCGCCGACGCTCTTCATGTGCGTGGTCAGCGTCGCGTCGGCGGCCGGGAACTTCTCGAACGCGAACCGCGGCACCTTCACGACCACGTAGTCCAGCGTCGGCTCGAAGCTGGCCGGGGTCTGCTGGGTGATGTCGTTCGGGATCTCGTCCAGGGTGTAGCCGATCGCGACCTTGGCGGCGATCTTGGCGATCGGGAAGCCGGTCGCCTTCGAGGCCAGCGCGGACGAGCGCGACACCCGCGGGTTCATCTCGATCACGATCAGCCGGCCGTCGGCCGGGTTGACCGCGAACTGGATGTTGCAGCCGCCGGTGTCGACGCCGACCTCGCGAATGATGCCGATGGCAAGGTCCCGCATGGTCTGGTACTCGCGGTCGGTCAGCGTCATCGCCGGCGCGACGGTGACCGAGTCGCCGGTGTGCACGCCCATCGGGTCGACGTTCTCGATCGAGCAGATGATCACGACGTTGTCGGCCTTGTCGCGCATCACCTCCAGCTCGTACTCCTTCCAGCCGAGGATCGACTCCTCGATCAGCACCTCGGTGGTCGGGCTCGCGGTCAGGCCGGCGCCGGCGATCCGGCGCAGGTCGTGCTCGTCGTGGGCCATGCCCGACCCGACGCCGCCCATCGTGAACGACGGCCGGACGACCAGCGGGTAGCCGAGCTCGGCGGCCGCGCCGAGCACGTCGTCCATCGAGTGGCAGATCACCGAGCGGGCCACCTCGGCGCCGAGCTTCTCGACGATGCCCTTGAACGACTGCCGGTTCTCACCACGCTGGATCGCGTCCACCGACGCGCCGATCAGCTCGACGCCGTACTTCTCCAGGACGCCGTTCTCGTGCAGCGAGATCGCCGCGTTCAGCGCGGTCTGGCCGCCCAGCGTGGCGAGCAGGACGTTCGGACGCTCCTTCTCGATCACCTTCTCGACGAACTCCGGCGTGATCGGCTCGACGTAGGTCGCGTCGGCGAACTCCGGGTCGGTCATGATCGTGGCCGGGTTGGAGTTGACCAGGATGACCCGGAACCCCTCCTCCTTGAGCACCCGGCACGCCTGGGTGCCGGAGTAGTCGAACTCGCAGGCCTGGCCGATCACGATCGGGCCGGACCCGATCACCAGCACCGATTCGATGTCTGTACGGCGGGGCATCAGTTACGACCTTCCATCAGTTCCACGAAGCGATCGAACAGGTACGCCGAGTCGTGCGGGCCGGCCGCCGCCTCGGGGTGGTACTGCACGGAGAACGCCAGTACCCGCCCGTCGGTACCGGTCAACCTCAGACCCTCGACCACGTTGTCGTTGAGCGAGACATGACTGACCTCGGCGGTCCCGTACGGCGTCTGGACGGTCTCCTCGATCGGAGCGTCGACCGCGAAGCCGTGGTTCTGCGAGGTGATCTCGACCTTGCCGGTGACCCGGTCGAGCACCGGCTGGTTGATGCCGCGGTGGCCGTACTTGAGCTTGAACGTGCCCAGCCCGAGCGCCCGGCCGAAGACCTGGTTGCCGAAGCAGATCCCGAAGTACGGCTTGCCGCGCTGCAGCAGTTCCTTCAGCAGCGTGGTCGGGTGCTCGGTGGTCGCCGGGTCGCCCGGGCCGTTGCTCATGAAGATGCCGTCCGGGTTCACCGCCAGCACCTCCTCCAGCGAGGCGGTGGCCGGCAGCACGTGCACCTCGATGCCGCGCTCGGCCATCCGCTTCGGCGTCATCGTCTTGATGCCGAGGTCGAGTGCGACCACGGTGAACCGCTTCTCCCCCTGCGCCGCAACGACGTACGGCTCGAAGGTGGTGACCTCGGAGGCCAGGTCCGCGCCGGTCATCGGCGGCTGCTCGAGCACCTTCTTCAGCAGCTCGGCCGGGTCCAGCGTCTCGGTCGAGATGCCTGCCCGCATCGCGCCGCGCTCGCGCAGGTGGCGGGTCAGCGCGCGGGTGTCGATCCCGGAGATGCCGACGATGCCCTGCGCGGTCAGCTGCTCGTCGAGCGAGCGGGTGGCGCGCCAGTTCGAGGAGACCCGGGCGGGGTCGCGGACGACGTACCCGGCGACCCAGATCTTCTGCGACTCGTCGTCCTCGTCGTTGACGCCGGTGTTGCCGATGTGCGGCGCGGTCTGGGTGACGATCTGGCGGTGGTACGACGGGTCGGTCAGGGTCTCCTGGTAACCGGTCATCCCGGTGGTGAAGACCGCCTCGCCGAAGGTCTCACCGGTCGCTCCGTACGACGTACCCGCGAACGCGCGGCCGTCCTCGAGGACCAGCAGTGCGTTCTGGCTCATTTCTCGGCTCCGATCAGGGTGGTGATGGATGCGGTCAGGGCAGGGGTGTCGGCCTTGTGCCGCGGGCGGAACCCGGTGTCCAGGTCCCGGCCGTCGTGCTGCCAGGTGACCACGACGAGCCCGGACCGGTCGGCGGTCACCTTGCCGGCGATGCCCTGGTCGGCCCGTACGCCGGTCAGCTGCCCGGCCGGGATGAACACGTCCGCCGCGCCCTGGCGGTGGAAGATCAGACCGGCCGGGGAGACGGCCAGGTCGGCGTTGCTGCGGACCCCGAGCTCGTGCACGGCGATCCGGTCCAGCCAGTCGCCCGCGGTCGTGGTCGCGACGTACACGCCCTCGACGCCCTCGGTCTTGTCGTCGACCGGCGCCTCCGGCAGCGGCGCGAGATCGGCCTGGCGGGCCTTGCGGTTCCGCCAGCCGCGCAGCATGCCGTAGTAGGCGGCGGCGATCACCAGCAGCGTGCCGGCGATACTCAGGACGGTCTTCACTTGGCCGCCTTCTCCTTCAGAACGGCCAGTCCGTCCAGCACGGTCGGTGTCCCGCGCAGGAAGGTCGCGACCACCCGCCCCGGCAGGATCATTCCTTCGAACGGCGTGTTGCGCGACAGCGACGTGCTCTCCGCCGGTACGACGGTGCGCTGCGCGGCCGGGTCGACCAGCGTCAGGTTCGCCGGGGCGCCCGCCTCGAGCGGCCGGCCGTGGTCGCCGATCTGCCCGATCGCGGCCGGGCGGTAGCTCATCCGGTCGGCCAGGTCGGCCCAGGTCATCAGCCCGGTGTCGATCATCGAGTGCTGGACGACACTCAGCGCGGTCTCCAGCCCGGTCATGCCGAACGCCGCCGCACTCCACTCGCAGTCCTTGTCCTCGACCGGGTGCGGCGCGTGGTCGGTGGCGACGATGTCGATCGTGCCGTCGGCCAGGCCTTCGCGGACCGCCTCGACGTCGGCCTTGGTCCGCAGCGGCGGGTTCACCTTGTAGACCGGGTTGTACGACGCGGCCAGATCCTCGGTGAGCAGCAGGTGGTGCGGCGTGACTTCGGCCGTCACCTCCAGTCCGCGCTTCTTCGCCGCGCGGACGATTTCCACCGAGCCCTTGGTGGACAGGTGGCAGATGTGCAGCTTGGACCCGACGTGCGCGTTCAGCAGGATGTCGCGGGCGATGATCGACTCCTCGGCCACACTCGGCCAGCCGGTCAGCCCGAGCACGCCGGACAGCGCGCCCTCGTTCATCTGCGCGCCCTTGGTCAGCCGCGGCTCCTGCGCGTGCTGGGCGATCACGCCGCCGAAGGCCTTCACGTACTCCAGCGCGCGGCGCATCAGCGCGGCGTCCCAGACGCAGTCGCCGTCGTCGGAGAAGACCCGGACGCGGGCCGCGGAGTCCGCCATCGCGCCCAGCTCGGCGAGCTGCGTGCCCTGGCGGCCGACCGTGACCGCGCCGATCGGGAAGACGTCGGCGTACCCGCTCTCGCGACCCAAACGCCAGACCTGCTCGACCACACCGGCGGTGTCGGCGCACGGATCGGTGTTGGCCATCGCGAAGACCGCGGTGAACCCGCCGACAGCGGCGGCCCGGGTGCCGGTCAGCACGGTCTCGGCGTCCTCGCGGCCGGGCTCGCGCAGGTGGGTGTGCAGGTCGACCAGGCCGGGCAGCGCGATCAGGCCGGCGGCGTCGATGCGCTCGGCGTTCTCGGGCGTCGGCAGGTCATTGCCGATGGCCACGATTTCGCCGTTGTCGAGGAGGATGTCCGCCACCTCACCGCCGACGATCGTGGCTCCGGTGATCAGGTACGCGGTCATGCTGTGGGCTCCTCGTTGGTCGTTTCGTTCGTTCCCGACAGCAGCAGATAGAGCACGGCCATCCGGATCGCCACGCCGTTCGTGACCTGCTCGACGATCACCGAGCGGGTCGAGTCGGCGACCTCGGCGCTGATCTCCATGCCGCGGTTCATCGGGCCGGGGTGCAGCACGATCGCCTCGTCCGGCAGCTGCGCCATCCGGTGCACGTCCAGGCCGTAGCGCCGGGTGTACTCGCGGGCGCTGGGGAAGAACGCCTCACCCATCCGCTCGCGCTGGACCCGCAGCATCATCACCGCGTCGCTCTTGGGCAACGCAGCGTCCAGGTCGTACGACGTCGCGCACGGCCAACTGGTCATGTCGACCGGCAGCAGCGTCGGCGGCGCCACCACCGTGACGTCGGCGCCGAGAGTGGACAGCAGCAATACGTTCGACCGGGCCACCCGGGAGTGCAGGACGTCACCGACGATCGTGATCCGGCGGCCTTCCAGCGAGCCGAGGTGGCGGCGCATCGTGAACGCGTCGAGCAGCGCCTGGGTCGGGTGCTCGTGGGTGCCGTCGCCGGCGTTCACGACCGAGCCGTTGAGCCAGCCGGAGGTGGCCAGCAGGTGCGGCGCGCCGGACGAGCCGTGCCGGCAGACGACGCCGTCGGCGCCCATCGCCTGCAGGGTCAGCGCGGTGTCCTTCAGGCTCTCGCCCTTACTCACGCTGGAGCCCTTGGCCGAGAAGTTGATCACGTCGGCGGACAGCCGCTTGGCGGCCGCCTCGAACGAGATCCGGGTCCGGGTGGAGTCCTCGAAGAACAGGTTCACCACCGTTCGCCCGCGCAGCGCCGGCAGTTTCTTGATCGGCCGGTCCGCCAGTGAGCGCATCTCCTCGGCGGTGTCCAGGATCAGGTGGGCGTCGTCGCGGGACAGATCTCCCGCACTCAGTAGATGCCTCATCAAACCTTCGCTCCCGTCCGGTCGGCGATGACGACGGCGTCGGCTTCGTCGTACTCGGTCAGGTGGACCGTCACCCGCTCGACCAGGGAGGTCGGCAGGTTCTTCCCGACGTAGTCGGCGCGGATCGGCAGCTCGCGGTGACCGCGGTCGACCAGGACCGCCAGCTGGACCGCCTTGGGCCGGCCGATGTCGCCGATCGCGTCCAGCGCGGCGCGGATCGTCCGGCCGGAGAACAGCACGTCGTCGACCAGCACGACCACCTTGCCGTCGATGCCGCCCGGCGGGATGTCGGTGTGCTCCAGCGCGCGAGCCGGCTTCAGGCCGATGTCGTCGCGGTACATCGTCACATCGAGTGACCCTGTGGGCACACTGCGCCCTTCCACGGCCGCGATCCGGTCGCGGATCCGGGCCGCCAGACCGACGCCACGGGTGGGGATGCCGAGCAGGACGACGGGGTCGGCGCCCCGGTTGCGCTCGAGGATCTCGTGCGCGATCCGGGTCAGTGCCCGGGATATGTCGGATGCATCAAGAACTGTGCGCGGCGAGAAGTGCGAGTCGGGCGACTCGTGCGTCGTCGGGGCAGGGTTCATCGCAACCGTTCCTCCTTTCCCGCCTCACCGGACGGGTCTTTAAAGGACGTTCGGACCGCTTGACATGGTATCGGAAGTGACACGCCGTCTTGACGCTGGCCTCCAGCCCGGAATATTGTTACTCTGTGTAATCGTGGGGGGTTTCAGCCGGCGGCCCAGATCCGGGACGCCGGTCTTCACACCACGAGAATGACCACAAGTCGGAGGGAAGAACCAGCGTGCCTAGCGAATACGCGAAGACACTGGGTGGCAAGCTACGCGCCATCCGCCAGCAGCAGGGACTGTCGCTGCATGGCGTGGAAGAGAAGTCCAAGGGTCGCTGGAAGGCGGTCGTCGTCGGCTCGTACGAGCGCGGCGATCGAGCCGTCACGGTCCAGAAGCTCGCGGAGCTCGCCGATTTCTACGGCGTGCCGATCCGTGAGCTGCTGCCCGGATCCGCCAGCGCGGCCGCCGCGGCAGCCGCTCCGCCCAGGTTGATCCTGGACCTGGAGGCTCTGCAGCACCTCGACGCGAGCGAGGCCGGTCCGCTCACGCGGTACGCGGCCACGATCCAGGCTCAGCGCGGGGACTACAACGGCAAGGTGCTGTCGATCCGGCAGGACGACATGCGCACGCTCGCCGTGATCTACGACGAGTCGCCGACCACCCTGACCGAGCGCTTCATCTCCTGGGGCGTGCTCAACCCGGAGGCGAAGGGCGACGTCGACGACGCGTCCGAGGCCGCCGGAGCCTGAAGCAGTACGGCGTGACCAAGACGGTCGGGGCTCGTAGCAGCTTGCCCACGGCCGCCTGCCCGCCCCACTTCACTGTGGCGGGCCCTCCTGAACGATTCGCTGTCACCGGCTGGACGTGCCCGTCGCTCGCCCAGCTGACCCGCGAGTCCTCGGCGCTCCACGGCCGGGGAACCACCTTCGTCGCATCTCAGGCGCACTCCCTGGACCACGCGCCGCGACGTACGGGCCGATTCAGCACCCGTCAGGACGTAGTACCCGCGTAGTACCTAGTGAGGAAGAGCTGCACCCAAGCAGCACGAGCCGGCACCGTTCGCGGTGACGACTCGATCAGGCCGGGGCCGTTCCCCCCGCGCCGCACACGGGGACGCCGAATCGGCCCGGGACCGCACCGAGGCGGTACCGGGCCTGATCGTTTTGCCGACCGTCGAGGCGGTCGGCCAGTCGCCCGGGATCCGGGCGAGCGGCTCAGACGCCGAGCGTCGGCTTGAGCTGGAGCAGCCGGGCCAGCAGCCCGTTGACGAACGCGGGCGACTCGTCGGTGGACAGGTCGCGGGCGAGCGCGACCGCCTCGCTGACCGCGACGACGTCCGGCACCTGGTCGTCGAAGAGCAGTTCGTAGACGCCGATCCGCAGGATGTTGCGGTCGACGGCGGGCATCCGGTCCAGCGACCAGCCGACCGAGTGCGTGCCGAGCAGGTCGTCGATCGCGTCGATGTGCTCCGCGACCCCCTCGACCAGCGCCACGGTGAACTCGTTCACCGGCGGGTCGTTGTCGGCCACGCGGTCGGCCAGCGTGCCGCCGACGGGCAGGTCGCGCACCTCCGACTCGTACAGCACGTCCAGCGCGCGTTTGCGGGCCTTGCTACGGGCAGACATGTTCGGTTGTCAGCTCCAGCCGAGACGGGCGGTCAGGACGTGACGCGGCCGAGGTAGTCCCCGGTCCGGGTGTCCACCTTGACCTTCTCGCCGGTGGTCAGGAACAGCGGGACGTTGATCGTGTAACCGGTCTCGAGCTTGGCCGGCTTGGTGCCGCCGGTGGAGCGGTCGCCCTGCAGGCCGGGCTCGGTGTACTCGATGGTGAGCTCGACCGAGGCCGGCAGCTCGACGTACAGCGGGAGTTCCTCGTGCACCGCGACGATCGCGTCCTGGTTCTCCAGCAGGAAGTGGGAGGCGTCACCGACCACGTCGGGCTGGATCGTCAGCTGCTCGTAGGTCGACTTGTCCATGAAGACGTAGGCGGAGCCGTCGTTGTACAGGTACGTCATGTCGCGCTTGTCGACGTTCGCCACCTCGACCTTGACGTCGGCGTTGAAGGTCTTGTCGACCACCTTGCCGGACAGCACGTTCTTCAGCTTGGTCCGCATCACGGCGCCACCCTTGCCGGGCTTGTGGTGCTGGAACCACACGACGGACCACAGCTGCCCATCCAGGTTGAGCACCATGCCGTTCTTGAGGTCGTTCGTCGTTGCCACGCGTGGGAACCCTTCGAAGATCGATCAGCGGTACACCGGATTGTAGCGGTCGGGACACCGATCGGCCGATTCGTGCGGACCCCCGGGGCCCTAGGGTGGAGGTGGCAGGTCAGTCCGCGCCGCCGAGAGAGGTCGCCCGATGGTCGAAGCGTTGTTGATCCCGGTGATCGTGTTCATCGTCATCACGGTCGTCACCCGGCGGCTCAACGCCGCCGACCGGGGCGGGCGAAACCCTGGTACGCCGTCGCCGCGCGTGCAGCGGCTGATCGCGCGGCTGCAGGCCCAGCAGGGCATCCAGCCGGCGACGTTGCAGGGGCAGTACACCCAGCCGACGTTCGGCCACGGTCAGCAGCCACCGGCGCAGGGCTACGGCAGCCCGGGTCACGCCGGCATGCCGGTGCAGAACTCCGCACAGCTGGCAGGTCGGCACGACAGCCAGTACGCCGGCCCCACGCCGTACGCGGGCGCTCCCCAGCAGGCGATGCCGTTCGGGCAGCCAGGCCAGTTCCAGCCGCCGGCACCGTGGTACGCACCGCCCGCGCCGGGCCAGCGCGCCGTACAGCCCAAGGTGTCGCAGCGCGATCTCGACCAGCGCGTGCGCGAACTGATGAAGTCCGGCAACGAGGTCGCGGCGGTGCGGCTGCTGTGCGACGAGCAGGACCTCGGCATCATCGACGCGCAGAAGCGGGCGCGGTCGCTGGTCGCGCCGGCGGCCAAGTCGGGTGGTGGCGCGGCGGGTGACGGCGCGGCGGGTGAGGCCGGGCGTGATCGTGAAGGTGGCGGCTCGGCGGCGGTCTCCGGGGCTGGTTCTGCGGACGGTCCGCGGGAGAGGTACGTCGGCTCGGCCGCGTTCGCGGAGTCGATCTTCGACACCAACCAGGACGACAAGGAGAGCTGGGCCAGCGGCTGGGTCGACCTGCCCGAGCCCGGCGACCGCTCCGACATGGACGAACTCTGGAAGACCGTCCGCGACCACGGGCGGCCGGGCGCTAGTCCCAGCGCGGGGTGACGACGCAGTTCCTGGTCCGGAAGTGCGGGCCGTCCGGCAGGTCCGTCGTACCGGCTGGGTGGATCAGAAACACCGGGTCGGGCCTGCCGCGTTGCACGGCGTCCCAGGTGCGGATCTGCTCGGCGACCTCCTCCGCCAACAGCACCGCGGCCGGTCCGTGGGCGCGGACGCCGAGCTCGACCAGGTTCCGCTTCGGGCCGGCCTGCGAGGCGAGATAGGCGATCGTCTCGCCGCGGACGACGGCCGCGCCGCCCCAGCGCAACGCCGGGCGCACCAGGCGCTTCTTCACCGCCGCCCGACTGGTCGACATCACGCAGTACTGCTCGAAGACCGAGGCGAGCCAGAGGTCGAGCTGGCAGAACGGTTCCTCGCGACCGAGCAGGACGCGCGTCCAACGGACGACTGCCGGCCCGTCCAGCGAGGGTTTGCCGATGGTCTGGTCGGAGTCCATCCGCAGCACGACCTCGCCGTCCACGACCGGCACCACCCGCCCGGGATCGGCGCCCGCGCCCTGCATCGACACGAAGCCGCAGTTCACACTCGACCGGCTGCGCAACGACCCGTCGCTCTGCAGGTCCAGCGCGAGTGACCGGGTCTGGCCGCGGATCCGCAGCGGTACGACGATCCGCCCGCCCGGCGCCAGTTGGTCCATCCAAGCCGGTGCGATCTCCCCCGCGGTCACCGTCACCACGATCCGGTCGTACGGCGCACCGGCGTCCCAGCCTTCGACGCCGTCGGTCTGCACGACCCGGACCGCCTTGTACCCGGCCGCTCGCAACGTCGCCGACGCCCGCTCGGTGACCTCCGGGTCGATGTCGATCGTGGTGACCTCGCCGTCCTCACCGGCCAGCTCGCTCAGCAGAGCCGCGTTGTAGCCGCCCGATCCGATCTCCAGCACGCGATGCCCCGGCTCGATCCCGGCCTGCTCCAGCATCACCGCGACGATCGCCGGCTGCGACACCGAACTGATCGCCACGCCCGCGTCGTCGCGTTTCATCAGCACGACGTCGTCGGCGTACGCGACCTCGATGGGGACGTCCGGTACGAACACGTGCCGCGGCACGACCCGGAACGCGGCCGCGACCCGATCGCTGGAGAGCGCTCCCTGCGATCTCAGCACGTCGACCAGCCCGGCCCGCAGCGCCTCGGCGTACCGAGGATCGCCGTTCATCTCCCAGCTCCAGCCCGCACGCGCTGCCCGGCCATGGTGCCCACTGTAGACGGGCGGAGGCTTCGGTCCGAGCGGTCCGGAGCCGGGGTCCTGCCGTGGGCCGCCGGCTGTCAGTTGCCTCAAGCAAGAAAGCATGGTCGTCACCGTCGGTGACCGGTCGGCGACGGAATTCACAGCACCGACCGGCGCCGGGCATGGGAAGATTCCGTGGATGGCGGACCTGGGTGCGGTGGTGAGGTGACAACGCGACACGGCGACGAGCCTCGGCTCAGGGTACGAGTCCTGGGCCCGGTGGAGATCGCCACGCGCGAGCCTGAGCCCGGCACGGCTGGCATCGGGCGCGAGCCTGAGCCCGGCGCGGCTCGCGTCGGGCGGGAGCCTGAGCCCGGCGCGGCTCGCATCGGGCGCGAGCCTGAGCCCGGCACGGCTCGCGTCTGGCCGGGCACCGAGCTCAACGCGCACCACGCCGGGCCGAGCACCGCGCCCGACGCCGACGCTCACCACGCCGCGCCGGGCGCCGGTCCCGGCAGGATCTCTCTTCGGCAGCCCTTGGTTCGCGCGCTGGCGGTGCGGCTCGCACTGGCCAAAGGTGAAGCCGTCGCCGACGACGTGCTCGTGCGAGACCTGTGGGGTGACGCCGAGCTCGCGCGGCCTTCGGCGCGGTTGCGCGTGCTCGCTTCGCGACTGCGCGGTGCGCTGGGCGAAGAGAGCGCGGCCTTGGCCCGTACGGCGGCCGGCTTCCGGCTCGACGCCGTCGCGGACGACCTGGCCGAGGTCACCAATCGGGTCGCAGAACTCGAGACCGCACGCCGAGCCGGCCGCTGGGCCGAGGTGCACGCCGCCGCCGATGCCGCATTGAACTGCTGGCGCGGCGACCCACTGCAAGACCTACCGGACCTGCCATTCGTCGTCGCCGAGCAGCAGCGACTCGAATCGCTGTGCGTTGAGCTCCGCCTCGACTGGGTTGAAAGCGGCCTCGAACTCGGCACGGGCGGAATCGACGACGAACTCGAACGCCTCATCGGCAAGTACCCGCTGCACGAACGACTGGTCCGCCTCGCAGCCACCGCCGCCGTCCGCGCGGGAGATCTCCAGGGAGCGCTCTCCCGCCTAGATGCTCTCCGCGAACGCCTGGCCGACGAACTCGGCATCGACCCCTCGCCCGAAACCGCCGGCTTGGAACACCAACTCCGCAACGGCGGGGCCCTCGCCCCGGCCCGCAACCCTTCCACCTCCGCCTCCACTCCCCCACCGCACCAGCTCCCACCGACGATTTCGTTGCCCCAGGCCCACAAAGCCTTCGTCGGCCGAGACCGCGAGTACGCCGAACTGCTGGCGCAGATCGCCGCACCGGAGGCGTTCGGCGGACATCCCCTGACGAGCAGCGGACCGCAGCCAAGCGAAGGCGGGCAGCGACCGAGCGGAAGCGACCGCACGGGCGTCCCGAACAACGAGTCCCGACCCAGCGACCGCACCGGCGTCCCGAACAACGGGTCCAGATCCAGCGATCGCACGGGCGTGTTGAGCGACGGGCTCCGGCACAGCCACCAGGCGGAGGTCCACCACGTCGACCGTGAACGGATCGGCATCGTGGGCGACAGCGCCGACAACGGGTCGTCGGGGCTCGGCCGCGACCAGGCGGGTTCGTCCACCGACAAGGTGCGGGCAGGCGACACCGCGCCGTACGCCAAGGTGGTGACCTTGACCGGCGGTCCCGGGGTCGGCAAGACCCGCCTGGCGCGGGAGGTCGCCTGGCGGGAGGGCGCCCGCGGACGACGGATCGGCTGGGTGGACCTGGGCCCGTTGGGACCATCGGACAGTCTGGTCGCCGTCCTCGCGGCGACTCTCGGCGTGGACGGCAGCTCGGAAGACCCGTTGGCCCGCTGCGCGGAGGAACTGACCGGCGGTCTCCTCGTACTGGACAACGCAGAACACCTGGTGGACAACACGGCAGCGCTGGTCGAAGGCCTGCTGAAGTTCGGCGCCGGCACCTCGGTGATCGTCACTTCCCAACGGCTGCTGAGGATCCCGGCCGAGGAAGAACGGCGTCTCCGCCCCTTGGCCGCCGCCGCGGCCGCCGAACTCTTCTGCGCCCGCAGCGCCGCCGAGCCCGGCCCAGAAGTCGACGCGATCTGCGCAGCCGTCGACCGTCTCCCCCTCGCCATCGAACTCGCCGCCGGTCTGACCCGCACGTTGTCGGTCACCCAACTGGCCGAACGCATCGACAACCGCCTGCGCCTCCTGGTCCGCGGCCCGCGCGACGCAGGAATCCGGCACACCAGCCTCCGCGCAGCGCTCGACTGGAGCCACGAGCTCCTCGAAACCCCGGAAAGAGTGGCCCTCCGCCGCCTGTCCGTCTTCGCCGGCGGCTTCACCGCGGAAGCCGCCCAAGCAGTCATCGCCGACCCGCCGACCTCGACGGACAACCCGACTGGCCCGCGTACCTCGACCGACGACCCGACAGGCCCGCGCACCGACCCGGCGACGGCGGCCATGCCCAGCACTCCGACCGACAGCGCTACCCCGACCACCGCGGGAGACCGGGAGGTTGGACCTACCCGCAGCCCATCGAGCACACCCCTCGCTGACAGCGCCGGCGCCGATACCTCGGCCACCGTCACCGCGGGAACTCCTACCTCGGGCGCCGCCGTACCGGGCAGCGCCAGTTCGCGCAGCGCCAACCTCGACACCTCGGCCAACCCCACCGTTCCAAGGGAGAGCGCGGATGCCGCGCCCGCGCCGGGGACTCCCCTACCCGACCCCACGGGCGCGCCTGTCACCGATCCGCCGACAGATGCAGGACTCGTCACCGCGGATGCGAACGCACGCGAGGTGCTACCCGCCGAGGAGGTCGGCGCAGTGCTGGCTGAGCTCGTCGAGCGGTGTGTGCTGACGGTCGAGAGCAGCGCCGAGGGCGTCAGGTTCCGGCTGCTGGAGACCGTCCGCGACTATGCCCTCGAGCGGCTGCGCGAAGCCGGTGAAGAAGAACTCCTGCGTGGCCGGCATGTGGAGTGGTACGGCTGTTTCGTACGCCGGTACGAAGGCATGGGCGCCCGGAACAACACCGGCGTCGGCGCCGAGGAGGCGAACCTGCTCGCGGCGATCGACTGGTGCCTGGGCGAAGGCGCGCAGGCGGAGAAGGTGAGCGCGCTCGTCGCACCGCTGTGGTGGTACTGGCCCGGACGTGGGTTGATGGTCGAGGCGTCGGAGTGGCTCGAGCGGTCGTTGGCGGTGCTGCCGCCGGATTCCGACGAGTACGCCGCGGGACTGAGCACGGTCGCGAGTCTGACCCGCAACCGCGGACTGATCACCGAGGCCAGGACCATCGGAGAGCGCTCCCTGGCGGCCTTCCGCGCGCTCGGCGACGAAGAGAAGGTGACGATCGGGCTGATGTCACTCACCCGGACGTGCCTCGCGCAGGGCGACATGGTCGCGACGCTCGCGCACGCGGAGGAGGTCGAACAGCGCTGCCGGGCCGACGACCGCGTCACCCGGAGAGCGCGCGCCTCGGCGCTGAACTACATGGGCCTGGCGCACCGCAACCTCCGCCACCCCGCCGAAGCGACCGAACTGTTCGAGGCCGCCCGGGACCGCTGGCAGGAGATCGAGGACTTCGGCGGCGTCGCGATCGCGATGGAGAACCTGGCGATCGTCGCCCGCCAGACCGGACAGCACGAACTGGCCCACCGCTGGGCGGTCGAGAGCCTGAGGAGAGCACGGGAGAGCGCGTTCTCGATGGGCATATGCGGAGCGCTGGAGTCGATCGCCTGCCTGGCGGTCGCCGAGGGCCGGGCCGAGGAAGGACTGCAGCTGCTCGCCGCGACCGAACAGCACCGCACCAAACTCGGCCTCCCGGTCCAGGTCCCCGACGAACTCGCCGACGTCGCCCAAGCCCGCACCACGGCGTACGAGGCCCTGGGATCCACCGCCGACAAGATCATCGAGTCGGCCCAAGACCTACCCCTCGAAGAGCTAGCCGACCGCTACCTCGACTAGCCGCCGGCGTACCTCTCATCGCCTCTTCGTCGTACCCCCCGACCACTTTGGGCGGTTAACCCCCGATGTGGTGGGTTCGATGCCCGCCTGCGCAGGTCGAACCCACCAGTCCATGGGTTAACCGTCCATATGCTCGCGAGCCGTGTTCCCTCTCCTCCCGGCGCCACCCTCCAAGCGTCGGGCTGAGACAGGAACCTCGGCAGCCACGTCGAGCTAGAGCAGCCCTCGCGCAGGGCGTAGGCGGCCGCGTCTAGCTAGATCAAACCCCTCACGCACGGCCTTGGCGACCGCGTCCAGCTAGATCAACCCCTCACACGCACGGCGTACGCGACCGCGTCCGGCTAGATCAACCCCTCGCGCAGGGCGTACGCGACCGCGTGGGAGCGGTTGCGGAGTTGGAGGCGGCTGGTGACGTCGTGCAGGACGTTTTTCACCGTGCGTTCGGAGTACGACAGCTCGCGGGCGATCTCCTGGGTGTCCTTGCCGTCAGCAACGAGTCGGAGGACCTGTGTCTCACGGTCGGACAGCCCGGTGCGGGACAGGCCGCGTGGCGTCAGGACATGGCGCTGCATGCGCGACACCTGGCCGAGGAGCCGGCCGAGCAGGTCCGGCGGGAGGCTGCCGTCACCGGCGGCGGCGGTCTGCAGCAGGTGGACGATGCGGTCGGCGGTGGCCTCGGCACGGCGCAGTACGCCGGAGACGCCGAGCTCGACCGCGGTCATCAGCGCGTCGTCGTCGATCGCGCTGCTGATCAGCACGGTCCGGCGGCAGCCGCGCTGCGTGGCCGACCGGAGAACCTGGATCGCGACCGGGTCGAGCGAGTCGACGGCGATCAGCGCGACCACTGGCGGGGTGGGGCGCTGGTCGTTCGGCTGCTGGATCCCGGGCAGATCGGCCTCGCTCAGCAGAGCGATCTCCGGGCGCGGCCGGAGCGCGTGCACCAGCCCGAACTGCGAGAGCGGGTCGAGTGCCTTCACCCAGACGGGTATCCGGCGCTGTTTCACGGGCATCACTCCCCCAGAGTGTTGAACGGAACGAATCGCATCCGCAGTCACACAAACCCCCAAGCTCGGTCGATTCCGTCGTGGTTCCCGAAGGCGCTGCCCTTGCGGGCAACTACCGACGCTCACCGCCGGCCGCCGCGGTCGTGCCCTGTGGTCCCCCGATGGACCTCCGCAAGGTTCGACTGCCACGGCCGGCGGCTCACGCCGTTTCCCCGGGACCCCGACCCGCGACACAGCCTGCCCGGTCGCCGTTTCACCGGCGTCTCATGCCCGTTTCCTGCCCTCCCGGCGGGCTTGTCTGCCCCCGCGGGCTGCCCGCGAGGCCCGCCGATCGGGCAGGTCGCGCCGACTACCTTGTACCGATCCAGCGCCGCCTTGTACCGATCCAGCGCCGCCCGACGTCATTGGCAGCGTCCGACCCGGCTGACCTGGTGGCTGCTGGACCGCATTTGGTGGGTGAACCCACGAGATGCACCGTTGGCCGACCGGATTTCGCCCCCCTGAATTGGCCATCTCGTGGGTCAACCCACGAAACGCCGGAGCGAAGACCAGGCTGCCGACTCGAACGGCGACGCCGGATGACGAAGGGGCGGAGGCGGCGACAGCGGCGATGGCGCGGGGGTGTTCAGGCGAGAGACCGGTGTGCCGAGCATGCCCGGCGCGGGGGTGTTCAGGCGACAGACCGGTGTGCCGAGCATGCCCGGCGCGGGGGTGTTCAGACGACAGACCGGTGTGCCGAGCATGCCCGGCGCGGGGGTGTTCAGGCGACAGACCGATGTGCCGAGCATGCCCGGCGCGGGGGTGTTCAGGCGACAGACCGATGTGCCGAGCGTGCCCGGCGCGGGAGGCCAGGCGACAGACCGGTGTGCCGACCATGCCCGGCGCGGGGGTGTTCAGGCGACAGACCGGTGTGCCGAGCGTGCCCGGCGCGGCGGAGGCCAGGCGAGAAACCGGTGTGCCCCGCGTGCCCCGCGCGGAGGTGTTCACGCGAGAGAACGGTGGGCCGAGCGTGCCGGGCTTCCCCCCCCTGGGCCGTCCCAGGGGCATGCACGCGTACCGGCGTGCGCGGTGTACCGGCGCGCCCCGCATGACCCGGCGAACCGGCGCCTCCCATGTGGCGGGCGCACCGCCGTGCGCGGCGTACTGGCCGTGCGCCGCGGTCAGTCGAGGGTGGTGATCGCGCGTAGTGCCAGGCGGTACGAGTTCAGGCCGAAGCCGGCGATCGTGCCGGTGGCTACGGCGGCGACGACGCTGGTGTGGCGGAACTCCTCGCGGGCCGCGGGGTTGCTGATGTGGATCTCGATCAGTGGGGCGGTGCGCTGGGCGCAGGCGTCGCGGAGCGCGTACGAGTAGTGGGTGAAGGCGGCCGGGTTGAGCACGACCGGGTACTTGTGGTCGGCGGCCTCGTGCAGCCAGCCGACCAACTCGGACTCGTCGTCGGTCTGGCGGACCTCGACGGTCAGGCCCAGTTCGGCGCCGGTCTTCTCGCAGTCGGCGACGAGGTCGGCATACGTCGTCGCGCCGTACACGTCGGGTTCCCGGGAGCCGAGGCGGCCCAGGTTCGGTCCGTTCAGTACGAGCACCTTGCGCGCGGTCACAGGGCAACCCTAGTGCCCAGCGCGGTGAAGGCCTGCGTCGCCTCGGCAACGGCGAGCGGGTGGCGGGCGTCGGCGGTCTGGCCGTCGGCGACGGCCTGCCAGTTGCGCTGGGCCAGGATTTGCTGGGTGGAGATCAGGTACGCCGCCAGCAGCCGCGCGTCGAGGTCGTTGCCCAGGGCCTCGGCCAGGGCTTCCTCGTCGGCGGCGATGAACTGCTGCAGGTGTGCGGCCAGCGCGGGGGTGCCGAAGACCAGGCGGTAGTAGGCGATCACGTCGGGGTGGTCGTTCAGCCCGGTGACCGGATCGCGGCGATCGAGACCGTCGAGGAAGTGCTGCAGCAGCGCCTCCGCGGGCAGCTCCGGTGACGTACGGACGACCCGGGCGGCCTCGTGGGCGTGGTCGGCGAAGCGGTGCAGGACCAGATCCTGCTTGGTGGCGAAGTACTTGAACAAGGTCGGCTTGGACACGTTCGCCGCCGCGGCGATGTCGGCCACGGAGACCTGGTCGAAGCCGCGGGCGAGGAACAGCTCGATCGCCACCTGCGACAAGACGTCGTGGGTCTGCTGCTTCTTGCGCTCGCGCAGTCCGGTCACGTCAGTGACTCTATCCGAAGTGTTAACCTGGCCAAAACATTGACCGAGTTAATCTTTGTGGGAAGAGAGCGGATGCGAGGACTGGAGGAAGAACGCCGGTACGCCGACCGCTGCCGGGCCGCCCTGCGCGCGATGATCTCCGGCGCGCGGGACAACGTGGTGATCGGCGAGGACACCTGGGGCGACCGCTACACGGCCGAACGTCTCGGGTATCACCTGAAGAGCCAGGCGCGGCAGCTCGCCGACGAGGCCGGTGGGCCGCCGTTCTTCGGGGTGATCGGCTACCGGGACGACGAGCAGGCGCAGGAGCACCGGAGCCAGCGCTACTACCTCGGTCGCCGGCACATCTCGGACGCGATCGGGCGTCCGCCGCTGGTGATCGACTGGCGGGCGCCGGTGGCGACGAGCTTCTACCAGGCGACCGTCGACGAACCACGCGGAGTCGCCGTACGCCGGCGCTTCGGCTGGTCCGGCGAGACGCTGACGAGCTTGGAGGACGAGTCACTCGCGAGGGGCCGGTCTGACGAGGAAAGTGCGGAACGGGGAGAGCGCGATCTCCGGGCCGGCAACGGGGCCGGCGCAGGGATCGGCGAGATCCTCCGGGCCGAGATCGAGCGTCCGCGGGTCGGACCGATGCGGGACATCGTGGCAACGATCCAGCCCGAGCAGGACAAGCTGGTGCGGGCTGAGCTCGAGGACTCGGTCTGCGTGCAGGGCGCGCCGGGGACCGGGAAGACCGCGGTCGGACTGCACCGGGCGGCGTACCTGCTGTACGCCCACCGCGCCCGGCTGAAGCGCAGCGGCGTGCTGGTGCTCGGGCCGAACAAGACGTTCCTGCAGTACATCTCCGCGGTGCTCCCCACCCTCGGCGAGGTCGACGTCGAGCAGGCCACGATCGGCGAACTGCTTGCCATCAGCATCGATGCCGTCGACAGCCCGGCGGCTGCGGCGGTGAAGCACGACGCGCGGATGGCCGAGATCCTTCGGAGAGCGCTCTACGACAGGATCCGTACGCCGGTCGACGCGGTCGTCGTGCCGGACAGCTCCTACCGATGGCGCGTGACCGGCGACGAGTTCGCTCAGATGGTCGAGGACGCGCGCGTCGAAGCCACGGCGTACGGGCTCGGGCGGGAGCGCGTGATCTCGCGGCTGGTGGCGGCGTTGCAGCGGCAGGCGGAGGCACGCGGGCAGAACTGCAACGGGAGCTGGCAGCGGAAGATGGCTCGAGCGGTCGCGCCGGCGGTGGACGCGGTGTGGCCGACGGTGAAGCCGGACGAGGTGCTGGCCGAGTTCCTGAGCGATCCAGCGGACGAGCTGCTGAGTGCGGAGGAGCGGGCTGCGATCCGATGGCCACGGCGACGCAAGGCGAAGTCGGCCCGGTGGACCGCCGCCGACGCCGTTCTGCTCGACGAGTTGAGCGGGCTGATCAGTCGCGTGCCCGGGTACGGGCAGGTGATCGTGGACGAGGCGCAGGACCTCTCCCCCATGCAGTGCCGGGCGATCGCGCGGCGCAGTGAACACGGGTCGTTGACCGTGCTGGGCGACTTGGCGCAGGGTACGACGCCGTGGGCGGCGCGGAGTTGGGCGGAGCAGCTGACGCACCTGGGCAAGCCAGACGCGGAGATCGTCACGCTGACGACCGGGTACCGCGTGCCCGCCGCAGTGGTGGAACTGGCGAATCGGTTGCTGACGGCACTAGATGTCGATGTGCCGCCGACGCGGTCGTTTCGCCGCGACGGCCGGTTGAGCATCCAGCAGGTCCATGACCTGGAGGCGAGTTGCGCGGACGCCGTACGGGCGGCGCTGAAGGACGAGGGCTCGATCGGGGTGATCGTGGCCGACCAGAGGTTGGCCGACCTCGAGTCCTCACTGCGGGCGGCCGGCGTCGAGGACGAGCGGGTGACCGTCGTACCGGCGGCGTTGGCGAAGGGGTTGGAGTACGACCACGTGATCGTCGTCGAGCCGGCCGAGATCGTGGAAGCCGAGCTGCGGGGGCTCAATCGGCTCTACGTGGTGCTGACGCGGGCGGTGTCGCGGCTCGATGTGCTGCACACTCGCGTCTTGCCCGCCGCGGTCAGCTGACTTCGGCGTACGCGGCGATCAGCAGGCTCGGGTCCGGCGCCTCGAGGATCGTGGGCTTGGCGAGGGCGTCCAGGATGACGAAGCGGAGGCGGTCGGCCCTCGTCTTCTTGTCGAGCTTCATCGCGTCCTGCAGGTGCGGCCACGCGTCGGCGCGGTACTTGACCGGCAGGCCCAGCGACTCCAGGACCGTGCGGTGGCGGTCGGCGGTCGCGTCGTCGAGCCGGCCGGCCGCGCGGGCGAGTTCGGCGACGAACACCATGCCGATGCTGATCGCGGCGCCGTGCCGCCACTTGTAGCGTTCGGTCCGCTCGATCGCGTGGCCGAGCGTGTGGCCGTAGTTGAGCGCCTCACGCCCGATCGCGCCCCCGGCGGCGGTCGTCCGCTCGCGCAGGTCGGCGCCGACGGTGTCGGCCTTGACCTGGATCGCGCGGGCGATCAGTTCCTCCGTGTGCTCGTACGCCGGGCTGGTGGCGCCCTCGGGGTCCTTCTCGACCAGGTCCAGGATCACGGGGTCGGCGATGAACCCGCACTTCACGACCTCGGCCAGGCCGCTCACGTAGTCGTTCTTCGGCAGGGTCTCCAGCGCGGCCAGGTCGCACAGGACACCGGCCGGCTCCCAGAACGCGCCGACCAGGTTCTTGCCCTCGGCGGTGTTGATGCCGGTCTTGCCGCCGACGGCCGCGTCGACCATGCCGAGCAGGGTGGTCGGGATGTGCACGACCTTGACGCCGCGCAGCCAGGTCGCGGCGACGAACCCGGCCAGGTCGGTCGTCGTCCCGCCACCGATCGACACCACGGCGTCGGATCGGGTGAACCCGGCCTGGCCGAGCACGGACCAGCAGTACGCGAGCACCTCGGCGGACTTGGCCTCTTCCGCGTCCGGGATCTCGATCGCGTGCGCGGTGAAGCCGGCGGAGACGAGGTCGTCGCGAATCGCGTCGCCGCTCGCGCGCAGGGCCCGCGGGTGGATGACGGCGACCCGCTGGACACCGTCGCCTAGCAGACCGGGCAGTTCGCCGAGCAGGTTGTTGCCGATCACCACGTCGTACGGCGCGGCCGCGGCGACGCGGATGCGCCGGGCGCCAGAATCCGCCGGGGCGGACGCGGTCGCGTCAGCGGACGTGGTAGCCGGGGCGGACGCGGTCGCGTCAGCGGACGTGGTAGCCGGGGCGGACGCGGTCGCGTCAGCGGACGTGGTCGCCGAGGCGGACGCGGCCGGGTCGGCCGTCGGGTTGCTGTCGGTCATCCGAGGTGCTCCGCGATCTCGTCGGCGATGTCCTCCGGGGTCCGGCCGTCGGTGGTCACGGTGAGCTTGGCGACCTCCGCGTAGAGCGGGCGCCGGGCGTCCATCAGGTTCTTCAGCTGGGTGCGCACGTTGCCGAGCAGCAGCGGGCGGGCGACGCCGAGGCCGACCCGCTTGGCGGCCTCACCGACCGAGACGTCGAGAAAGACCACGGTGTGACCGGCAAGATCCGAGCGCGTGTTCGCGTCGAGGATCGCGCCGCCGCCGAGCGACAACACGACACCGTCGTCCTGCAGCGCGGCGACGATCGCCGCCCGCTCCAGCTCGCGGAAGACCGGCTCGCCGGAGTCCACGAAGATGTCCGAGATCGGCTTGCCCGCCGTGGTCTCCACGTCGGTGTCCGTGTCGCGGTGCGTCCGGCCGAGCTTGCTCGCGAGCAGTCCGGCAATCGTCGACTTGCCCGACCCCGGCGGTCCGACCAGCACAACCACCGGCCCGGCCTCAGCGCCGGCGCCGCTCGTCCCGGCTTGCCCACGCGTTCCGCTCACTCCGTACCCCACTCGCGCGGCTGGATCGTCTCCGGCAACCCCGCCAGGTACGCCCGGTGGTTCCGCGCGCTCTCGACCACCGAGTCCCCGCCGAACTTCTCCAGCGACACATCCGCCAGCACCAGCGCGACCATCGCCTCCGCGACGATCCCCGCGGCCGGCACGGCGCACACGTCCGACCGCTGGTGGTGCGCGGACGCGGCTTCGCCCGTGCTCGTGTCGATCGTGCGCAGCGCCCGCGGCACCGTGGCGATCGGCTTCATCGCGGCCCGCACGCGCAGCGTCTCGCCGGTGCTCATGCCGCCCTCGGTACCGCCCGAGCGTCCACTCGTACGCCGTACCGTTCCGTCCTCGGCGACGATCTCGTCGTGCGCCTTCGACCCCGGCGTCCGGGCCAGTTCGAAGCCGTCGCCGAGCTCGACGCCCTTGATCGCCTGGATGCCCATCAGCGCGCCGGCCAGCTTGGAGTCCAGCCGGCGGTCCCAGTGCACGTAGCTGCCGAGGCCCGGCGGCAGACCGTCGACGACGACCTCGACCACGCCGCCGAGCGTGTCGCCGGCCTTCTGCGCGGCGTCGATCTCGGCGACCATCGCCTTGCTCGCGTCCGCGTCGAGGCAGCGCACCGGGTCGGCGTCGAGCTTCTCGACATCCGCGTACGACGGGAGCAGCCCGTACGGCGCCTTGACCGTGCCGAGCTCGACCACATGGCTGACGATCGTGACGCCGAACGCCTGCTGCAGGAACCGCGCGGCGACCTCGCCCAGCGCGACCCGGGCGGCGGTCTCCCGCGCACTCGCCCGCTCCAGCACCGGCCGGGCCTCGTCGAACCCGTACTTCTGCATGCCGGCCAGGTCGGCGTGACCGGGCCGCGGCCGAGTCAGCGGCGCGTTGCGGGCCAGGTCGGCCAGCGTCTCCGGGTCGACCGGGTCGGCAGCCATCACCTGCTCCCACTTCGGCCACTCGGTGTTGCCGACCTGGATGGCGATCGGGCTGCCGAGTGACAGTCCGTGCCGAAAACCGCCGAGGAACGTCACCTCGTCCCGCTCGAACTTCATCCGGGCACCTCGGCCGTAACCGAGCCGACGACGAGCCAGGGCGTCGGCCACGTGATCCGTGGTGACCTGAACGCCTGCGGGAAGACCTTCGAGTACGGCGACGAGCGCTTGTCCGTGCGACTCGCCGGCGGTGAGCCAGCGCAGCATGCCGCGATTCTCCCACGGCGGCCCGGACCGCCGGTCGGCAGTCTCACCTCAGCCGCCCGGTCGGGCCACCCCGGGCGCACCGACAACTCGCCGACACAATCCTGTCCGCGGCAACGGAAACAATGCATCAGGCGTAAATTCGCGCAGCCACCAAAAGCCGCCATCCGGAAACTATTGCGGCCGGACGATCGTCGGACCCTGTGCTGGACACGATGCACATCAACAATCCCAAGGAGAAATCATGGACAACAGCCACGAGCTCGACCTGGTGATCGGCGATCTGGAGTCGGAGCTGCCCGCCACGGGCGCCGAGGGTGCCGCCGGCACCTGCGTCCGGGTCTACTGCGACTTCTGATCCGGTGACCGATCCGGCCGCCGTGCGGGCGGCGCGCGACGCGCTGGTGTCCGCGGTGCACGCTCGCACGGCGGCCGGACTGCTCCCGCCCGTGGTGGCAGTCGGTCCGGACGGCCTGCTTCGGGTCGAGCGGCAACTGAGCGGGCCCGCGGACGCCGAACTGCTGGCCGGACTGCTCGACCGGCCCGACTCTTCGACCCTGCTCGAAATGTTTGCCACGCTGACCGCGGGCTGCGATAACCTGCGGAAGGAATTCCCCGAGCTGACCGCCGCGGGAATTCTGCGGCCGACGAACGGCGAATTGTTCGGCCCATTGGTCGGCTCGGCATTTCTCGCCTGCCTCTCCCGCGCCGCGGAGCGCTTTCAACCCGTCCGTCAAGCGGTGGGTTTTCTCGATTTCCTCCGGGAGTTTCTGCAGCGCCTGCACGACGACGCCGGACGACTGTGGTTCGACGCCCGGTTCCCCGTCACCGGCCTGACCGCGCACGGCGGCGAGACGCACAACGGCCGCCGCCGGGTCCTGCGGGTCGACTTCCCGGACGGCCGCAGCGTCGCGTACAAACCACGCCCGGCCGACGTCGGGCGCCTGTTCCTCGCGCCCGAGGCGTCCGCCTTCGCCCTGCTCAACAGCCTCTCGGACACCGTCCGGCTCCCCGTGATGGACCTGCTCCCCCGCGACGGCTACGAGTGGCAGCCCTGGATCGAGCGGCCTGCTCAGTGGAACGTGATCCGGCCAGGCCTGGCCGGTGCGGTGCTGACCGCCGAGCAGGCCGAGCTCTTCTGGCATCGAGCCGGCTCGCTGGCCGCCGCCTGCTTCGGCTTCGGCATCACCGACCTGAGCGAGGGCAACCTGTACGTCGGCGGCCCGGACCCCCTGATGTACCCGATCGACCTGGAGTTCGCCTTCGTCGACGTCCGGCGCCTGTCGGAGACCGGACTGGTCGCCGGCGACGGCGCTCAGCACCACCACGTCGGGCTGGAGACCGAGCCGCGGCTGTGCGCCGCGGACGGGCCGACCGTCTGCCTCGTCGAGCAGGACGGTCTCGAGGTCTGGCGCCGGACCGCCCCGTGGGCCAGGCGCGAGACGCGTACGGTCGTCGCGGACGCTGCCCGCCGTACGGGCTACGGCGTTCACCTCGGCCGATTCCTGCGCGGCATGTTCGATGCCTGGACGCTGATGTGCACCAACGTGCCCGGGCTGCGGGCTGTACTCGACCAGCCCGTCACCACTCGCGTCCTGCTCCGCCCGACCTCCCAGTACGGCGACATGCTCGACGACTGGCTGCTGGACGGCAGTCCGCTCCCCGACGACCTCAACCCGGCGGAGCGCGAGCAACTGCTGCGCCACGACGTCCCGTACTTCTACCGCTCGACCGACGGCGGCCCGCTCCGCCACTGGGACCCGGAGACCAGTACGTCCGTTGCCACGGGCCGGACCGTGCCGCCACAGCTGGACTGGGCGGCCGGGCTCACGCTGTCCCGCCTGGGCACAGCTCTCCGCGACGCGGTGGCGCCGATCGCCACGGAGCTCCACCCACCGGCACTGCTGGTGGACGACAGCACCCGGGTCGCCGTGCAGAATCCCGACCATGGTGCGGTCAGCTTCGACTGGGCTGAGACGAACCGCTGGGTCTGCTACCGCTGGAGCGGGTCGAAGATCACTCTCCAACTGGCGGCGCTCGATCAGCTCGCCGCCATCCGTGAGCGGCTGCTGAAGCTGGACGGGGTGGACGCCGCCTGGCGGGGCCAGTGGGCTGCCGGCCGCTTCACCGACGACACGATCGCCGAGCGACTCACCAAGCTCACGACCACCGCGGCGACCTGGCTCCAGCAGGTCATCAACGAGCACGGCTGGCCCGGGCCGCTGCTGGTCGGTGAAGCTGCTGCCGAGGCCGCTTGCCGACTGGTCCAGCATCTGGAGAACCAGCCCGACTTCCAGCGAGCCTGTCTGGACCTGCTCAGAGGGGCGGTCGACGGACCGCCTAGCCACGTCGCCTATCTGACCGACGCACTGCGTGTCGCCGAAGGACGCCCACAGGTCTACGGCACCAAATTCGAGGCCGTGGACGGGCAGCTCGTCCCTTGTCCCCTGGAAGAACCGGCTGCCGTCGACGAGCGACGGCACGCAGTCGGGTTGCAACCGCTGGCCGACTACGCGGAGCGCCTGCGCGAGAAGTTTCCCTTGGAGGTTCGATGACCGACTGGACAGCCTTCACCGCTCTCCCCTGGCAGTCCGAGCCGCTGCACCTGCCCAGCGCCGGTGCTCCGCTCAGCGCCAGTACGGCGTATGGCGCCGTGGTGGCCGCGGCGACGCCGTTCCGGAACGGGACGCGGTTCCTGGCGCTGCCGGAAGTGCGCTTCCACCAGCCGAGCGGGCGAGTCGGTGCGCCAGGCGAGCTGCTGCCGGGGCCGGAGGACAGGTCGTTGAAGGAGTATCTGCATCGCCGGGAGGCCGAGCCGTTCCTGCTGCGGGCGCGGGAGCCGTTGATGCTCGACTACTCGGTCTGGTCGCAGGTGCGGGACTGGATCGTGCCGCTGTGGCAGCAGATCGGCGTGCCGGTGGTGCCGTTGGCAGCTGAGCTGGTGGTGACGGACGGGCAGTCGCAGCGGGTCAGTGAGGACAGGTATCTGACACTCGTCTGGGTGCTGCACGGCCGACTGGAGGTTGAGGCCGGTGGTGCGACGCTGATTGGTGACGAGGGTGATCTGCTGTCGTGGCCGCCTGGTGCGGCTTCGATGCGAGGAACGGAGTGCCTGTGGCTGCGGCTGCTCGTACCGGTCGACGGAAAGCTGGCCGCGAAGCCGGTGACCGAGCTACTGCTGGCCGGCTTGGACCGACGGCGCGGGACGGATGCGACGCCGTACCTGCCGATGGCTGAGGCTGGGCGGCCCATGCAACCGCTGGTGGAGACGGCGGCCGGGCTGGCTGAGCTGAGCAGTAGTGCGGAGGTCGAGCGGAGTTTGCGGGTGCAGTGGGCGAGCCGTGTCAGCGCGGGAGCGCTGGAGCCGGTGCCCGCACCACAGCGGTCGGAGCTGGTCGCCGGACAACGGGTGAAGGCCGCGGCCCCGGTCTACCGGATGCGTGACGGCGACCGGTGGCTGTGGGCAGTCAACGGGCACGCGTTCACGATCGGTGGGGGTGACGGCTTGCTGGCTGAGTTGAAGCGCGGTGAGGTGCTGGCGCGCGACGACGCGTACCTGCCGTTGCTGCGTCGACTGCACTCGCTGCGGGCAGTGGAGGTGGTGGCATGAGCGACCTGGCGACGCTGACCAGGCTGGACTGGGCTGAATTCGCCGAGCACTACTGGGACGAGCGGCCGGTGCTGATCCGTGGCGTGCAGCCCGTGCCGTTCGTGGCGAAGGAGGTGTTCGCCGCAGCGGTGCGAGCGCAGGAGTCGTCGTACGACGGACATCGGGCGCCGACCGCGCAGTTCACCGTCGAGCGGACGCAGCAGGGCGAGCGGCTGGAACTGCTGCCGACGGCGGCGGACGATTCGTTCGAGCGGTACGAGCAGCGGCTGGCGGACCGGCTCGGAGATCGCGGGTACGCGCTGATCGTCAGCGGGTTCCACGCCTTCGACCGCGAGCTGTGGAGCCGCGAACGGGAGTTCTTCGCGGGGCTGTGGGCGCAGGTCGGGCTGCCGCTGACCGGGGCGATCACGACGATGTTCCACGGCAACTACGACCACAGTCCGGTGGGCGTGCACAAGGACCGGTTCGCGACGTTCATGTTCGGGCTGCGGGCGCGCAAGCGGATGCGATTCTGGGCCGAACGGCCGTGGAGGGAGCCGGTGAGCACTGTGGTCGACTACGCGCGTTTCGTGCCGGAGTCGTTCGCGGTCGAGGTGGAGCCCGGGGACCTGCTCTACTGGCCGGCCGGCTACTACCACGTCGGCGAGAACTGCGGCCGGTCGCCGGCGACCAGCGTGAACATCGGCGTGCCGCGCGACGAGCACAAAATCGAGTACGAGCTGGAGGACCTGCTCGCCGACCTCGATCCCCATCTGCTCGTCAGGTCGGGGGCGCGGCTCGATCGTCTGGCCCGGGGCATCACCGCTCCGGCTCGGGTCGCCGCACCGGACCAGGTCCTCGCGGCAGAGCTCCCCGACGCACTCCAGCAAGCGTTGCGAGCGTGTCAGGAGCAGTCGCTCGACGCGAGGGCGGACGAAGTCTCGCGCCGTCGATGGAGTGCCGGAGGCTTCGAACCGATGCCCTCCTGAGCGGGCTACAGTCGCCCTCATGATGCAGCGGCGGGAGGAAGAGCAGTATCGGTCGCGGGTCCGCGGATGCCTGCTGGGTGGAGCGATCGGCGACGCACTCGGCGGGCCGGTGGAGTTCACCGACGGACGCGCGATTCTCGCCGAACACCCCGGCGGGCTCCGGACTTTCCTTGCTGGCGGCAACAACTGGCCGCCGGGAACGGTGACCACGACACCCAGATGACGCTGTTCGCGGTCGAAGGGCTGATCCGGGCCGGCGTCCGGACCGACCGCGGGCTGGGACTGACCGTCGCCGTCACCCAGCACGCCTTCGACCGGTGGCTGGACACGCAACTGCTGCCAGGGCCGAGCGGCAAGCGGGACGGCTGGCTGCAGGCTGAGCAGTGGCTGTACGCGCGGCGTGCTCCGGGCAACACCTGCTTGACCGCACTCACCGAAGCGCGGAAGGGCGGCGACGCCATCCCTCAGTTCGGCGCCCAGGCGGCCAACGACTCCAAGGGCTGCGGTGGAGTGATGCGCTCCGCGCCCTTCGGCCTGCTGCCGTACGAGAACAATGCGGACTGGGTCTTCGACGCCGCGGCCGAGTCGGCCGGCTACACGCACGGACACCCGACCGGAAAGCTCGCGAGCGGAGCGTTCGCCGTACTGGTTCATCACATCGTCCAGGGTGCCGACCTCGACGCGGCGCTGGACGCGACCCAGCGGATCCTCAAGGACAAGGAACACCACGAGGAGACCACCGCGGCGCTGACCAAGGCCCGCGAACTCGCCGCGAGCGCCGCACCAGGTCTGGAGACGGTCGAGCGCCTCGGCGGCGGCTGGATCGCCGAGGAAGCCCTCGCGATCGGCGTGTACGCCGCCCTCGCGCGTCCCGAGCCCGGCCAGTTCCTCGACGCGCTCGCCCTGGCGGTCACCCACTCCGGCGACAGCGACTCGACCGGCGCGATCTGCGGCAACATCCTCGGCGCGCTGCACGGCGAGACCGCGTTGCCGGCCGAGCTCGTGTTCGCCGTCGAGGGCCGCGGCGTGATCTTGCAACTGGCCGACGATCTGGTGCTCGAGTTCACCCGCGGCAAGCACCTGCACGGCGAGTACGGCCCCGAGACCGCGTGGCGCAATCGCTACCTAGGCTGGTGAAAGGCCGAGGCGTCCGGCCCGTCCCCCGAGGATCAGGCCCGGCGCCCCGGCCGGCCCACCGGTTCGGTGGGGCCGGGACAGCTTCTCATTCAGCGGGTTCGATGGAAAGCCGGTGGCGGAAGATGTTGCCGGGGTCCCAGGTCTTCCTGATCCGCCGCAGTCGCGGATAGTTGCCGAGGTAGTACAACGTGTGCCACGGCACGCCCGACGTGTTCTGCTCCGGGTCGGCCAGGTCGCCGTCGGGGTAGTTGATGTACGAGCCCGCGTTGATCGCGTTCGGCGCCGGCACACCGCCGGTGTCGCGGTAGATGTCGCGGTACGTCGTGCGCAACCACTCCAGGTGCACGGCGTCCTGGGCGGGGTCCTGCCAACTGGCCGCCATCACCATCTTCATCATCACGTCGCGCTGGGCGGTCGCGGTCGCGTCCGGCGCGACGGTGTTCACCTGACCGCCGTACGGGACGAACAACAGGCTGGTCTCCGGTCCCTGGTACGACGCGTCGGTCAGGTGCCGGTAGATCGTCTCGAGCTGTGTGTCGGTGTAGCCCTTGCGCAGGTAGCCGGCCTTGTACTTGCCGCGGGTCGGCGACACGGCCTCCGCGATCGACCGTTCCATCGTCCTGTGCAGGAACGGCCCCTCCCCCTGGTCGATCAGCTGCGGCGCGGGCGAGACCCCGGCGACGATCGCGGCGTTGAAGTCCTTCAGCAGTTGCGCCGCGTTCGGGACGCCGGCGTCGAGCTGCGTCGACAGCAGGAAGCCACCGGCCGACTTGTGGGTCAGGATGAACGGGCTGTACAGCGTCGCGTACGGCGAACCCGGCGCGTTGTGGCGCTCGTAGAAGTCGAAGAAGTTGCGCAGCGTGCGCAGGAAACCGGGTTTGGTGACCGTGTTCCAGTCGTAGACCGTGACCGTGGACAGCAACGAAGCAGGGGCCTTCGGCAACAATTTGGCCGGGTCCGCGCCGCGGGCGCCGGCACTGCGCAGCAGGTACCGGGTGACCACGCCGAAGTTGCCGCCGCCTCCACCGGTGTGCGCCCACCACAGGTCCCGGTGCTCGTTGTCGCGGGTCGCCAGCACGAGGCGCGCCCGGCGGCGGGCGTCCACGACGACCACCTCCACGCCGTACAGGTGATCGACGACCGAGCCGTACCGGCGCGAGAGCGGCCCGTACCCGCCGCCGCTGAAGTGACCGCCGACGCCGACGCCGAGGCAGCCACCGCCGGGCACGGTCACGCCCCAGCCGTAGAACAGCGCCTTGTAGACGGTTTCGAGCGTCGCGCCGGCGCCGACGGAGAAGGCACGCTGGCGCTCGTCGAAGGTGACCTCGTCGTACTGCGACAGGTCGAGCAGCACCTCGACGTCGCTGTGGTCGACGAAGTCCTCGAAGCAGTGGCCGCCGCCGCGGATCGCGATGCGTTTGTTCGCCCGGACCGCTTCCTGGACGGCGTCGACGGCGTCGCGCGGCGAACGGATCACCCGGGCGTAGTCGGGGGCGGCGACGAAGCGGCGGTTGGTGCCGCGCTGGACGAGATCCTGGTACCGGACGTCGTCGGGCAGGATCTTCTCGGCGGCAGGACCGCGGTCCACGGCGCTGGAAGCGCCGGCGGTCGAAGCAGTGGCGGGGACGGCGAGCAGGGCGGCGCTGCCTGCGAGCAGGCCGCGACGACTGAGGTTCGGCACGACGGACTCCTTGGTCGGGAGGTTCGACCGTAGAGGGCGCGAGCCGCTCGCGGCATCAACCGGACGGCGGATCCTGGCGGTCCACCGTCAGTCGTGCGGAGCCGGATTTCAGCCCAGGTACAGGCGTTCCAGCGGTCCGCCGAACAGCACTCCGAGCACCGCGCCGGCCAGCATGAACGGCCCGAACGGGAACATCTCCTTGCGCCGGAAGACCTTCGCCGCGGTCAGCACGATGCCGAGCACCGCGCCGAGGAAGAACCCGCCGTACAGGCCGGTGACGAACTCGCCCCACCCGAGCCAGCCGAGCGCCACCGCGAGCAGCCCCGACAATCGCACGTCGCCGAACCCGACCCCGCGCGGAAACACGAACCACAGCAGGTAGAACACGCCGAACCCGATCAGCCCCGCGATCGCGGCCCGCCGCAGCGACCCCCACTCCCCCGTCACCGCCGCCGCGCCGACCAGCGCGACCGCCACCACGCCGTACGTCGGCCAGATGATCGCGGACGGCAGGTACCGCGTCCGGGCATCGATGTAACCGAGCACGGCGCCCGACACCGCGAGCGCGATCCACGCCGGCAGCCCGGCCGAGAACCCGATCCGCCAGCCGACCACCCCGCCCGCGACTGCGGCGAGCACGGCACACCAGATCGCGGCCCGCGGCGTCGCCAACTCGGCGTACCGGGGCTTGGTCTGTCCTTCCTCCAGGATCGGCTCGGGAATCCTGCGCAGCAGCCAGGGCCCGAGCACGTACGCCGCCGGCGCGCACACGACCATCGCGACGACTCCGGCGATCAGATCTGGCACGATGCCGCAGCCTAGACGATCGGGGCCCGGCCGCGAGCCGCCCCTGTGGACAACTCAGCGCACCCGGCGAGCGACCACCGCGGCACCGCCGCCCAGGAGCAGCAGACCTCCGACAACGACACCGAGAGTGCTCCACAAACTCTCGTTCTGGGTCACGTACGTCGTCCGCTGGAAGCCGTCGTCGGTGGCCGAGCGGGTGAACGTGTAGTCGCTGGTGATCCGGCCCGGCTCGGTGAAGTACGACGAGTAGGCGGTCAGGAAGTTCGTCGGCGCGGCCAGCTGCTCGGCCTGCGCGCCGTCGACCCGGCCGGCGTACAGCAGCTCCGGCGGGAGCGACGCGTCGGGCACGGTCGACGCATCCACCCGGTACGGCGCCGCGACGTACACGGTGACCGCCTGGCTCGTGGTGGCGCCCTTGCTCAGTCGCATCGGGTAGACGATGCGCTTGGACGCGAAGCGCAGCTTCAGCGGCGGTGTCTCTCCGCCCAGCGTCCCGTCGGTCGCCTTGGGCGCCAGCTTCACCGCGACGATCTCCCACTTCTCCACCAGGTACGGCGTGAGGTTGGCCGCCAGCGTGTCCGGTACGGCGTACCCGTTGGTCCGCAGCCATCCGGTCACCCCGGCCGCGTCCGAGCCGCCGAGCCGCACGACCTGGAACGGCCCCAGCACCATCTGCTCGCGGACGTCGACCGCGGCCCCCGGTGCCGCTCCGGCGGTGTCGCCGCTCCCACGTCCGAAGAGCCCGGTGTCCCGGAACGGCCAGTACGTCTTCTTCACCACGACCTTGGGCCGCGTGAGCCGCCCGAGCTCGTCGAAGGTCGCGGGATCGCCGAGGGTCACCTGGGCCGCGGCCGGCACCGGCATGATCCAGGCCGCCTTCTTCGACGTGCCGCGGATCGCCATCGACAGCACGATCTCCTCGGTCGTGCCGTCGAAGCGGACCAGCGCGTTCTCACCGGTGGCCCGGGCCCGTGACTCCTCGTCGGCGAGATATCCGCCGCAGGCGCAGGCCCAGGCCGGTGAGATCCCGATCGACACCAGACCCAGGGCGAGGATGCCCGCCACCGCTCGCCATGTCCTCATGGCGCAGACAGTACTCAGGCAAAGGTGTACGGCGCGTGAAAGAAGTTGGTCGGGTCGTACTTCAGCTTGACCGCGTGCAAGCGGGACAGGCTGCTGCCGTAGTACGAGTTGTTGGAGCGGCCGGCTTCCAGATAGTTCACGTAGCCGCCGGCGGAGAACCTGGTGACGGCGTGGTGGCCATTGGTGACGAAGGACTGAGCCGCGCGCAGCTGTGCGGTGGTCGGGTGCGACGGCAGTCCGGAGTACCACTGGATGACGCCGAGCGCGGAGCGCCACGGCCAGGCCGAACCGCCCGCCGGCTGCTTCGCCGCCTGCCCACCCAGCGGGTCGAGGATCGCCGACGCCGCCACCTTCGCGCGGGCGGCCGTCCGCACCGCGCCGAGCAGGCCGTTGATCGTCGCGGCGTCCATCGGGCCACGCAGTACGTCGGAGCCGGCCAGCCAGCCCTGGCGCGGGCTCGTCGTCCCGCCGCCGAGATAGTGCACCGCCTCCATGTGGGTCTTCACCGAGATCGAGCGCGTCGAGCCCCTGGCCCCGACGAACGATTCCAGCTGCGCGGCCGCGGCCGTCGCCGAACCGGTCGTCGAGACGCCGACCACGTGGATCGACAGTCCGCCGGAGCTCGTCCCGGTGACGTGCAGGTTCGCCCACGCGGTCGAGGGCGCTTCCTTCGCGAACCGCTGCCAGCCCCGCACGACGGCGGCCGCCTTCGACTCCGGCCAGGTCAGCCGGAAGAAGCCGAGCCTGCCCGCGCCGATCGTCGCCAGCCGGAACGACGTGACGATGCCCAGGTTGCCGCCGCCTCCACCGCGCAGCGCCCAGTACAGGTCCGCGTTCTGCGTCGGGCTCGCTGTCCGGACCACACCGTCGGCGGTGACCACTTGCAGCGACAGCACCCGGTCGCTGGTCAGCCCGTACGTCCGGGTGTGGATGCCCATCCCGCCGCCGAGCGCCAGGCCCGCGATGCCGACCGTCGGGCAGGTCCCGGTCGGCAGCGACCGGGCGAACTTGTCGAGGTAGGCGTGCACGTCGTACAGCCGCGCGCCGGCGCCGATCTGGATCGCGTTGCTCGCGTAGGTGAGGCCGCGCAACGGGCCGACGTCGACCATCAGGCCGCCGGCGATCGCCGACGCTCCGACGTAGGAGTGACCGCCGCCCTTCGGGACGCAGACCAGCTTGTTCTTGCGGGCGAACAGGATCGCCTGCCGGACGTCCTCGACGCTGCCGGCCCGGACGACAGCGGCCGGCTGGATCGAGTCGAAGCGCGGGTTGAACAGCTGGTGCGCGGCGGCGTACCCGGTCTGGCCGGGGCGGAACAGCGTGCCTTTGAGCGCGCGATCGAGAGCGGCCCAGTCCGGGGCGGCCGTCGCCGCGTGCACTGCTTCCGCACCGGCGGTGGCGGCCACCGCACCGGCGGCGAGCAGACCACCGGCCTTCAGCAGGCTACGACGGTTCCAGAGATCCTCACTGTGGCTCACGTTCGTCGAGCTCCTCACGCGCGGCGGCCCTCATGGCCGCCAGCGGCGCGGGCGACCTACCTGTCATCATCTCCACCTGCAAGGTGGCCTGATGCACGAGCAGGTCAAGACCGTTCAACAGCTCTGTACCGATCCGGTGCGCCACGAGCGCCAGCTGCGTCGGCCACGGGTGGTACGCCACGTCGAACACCACCGGCGCGACGGCGGCGAAGTGCTCGGCGTACGGGTCGACCGCACCACCGGGCAGCGTCGACACGCACAGGTCGAAGCCACCGATCTGCTCGACCTGCCCGAAGTCCGTCACCGAGGTCTTCAGGTCGAGCGCGGCCGCCAGGTCCAGCAGCCGCTCGGCCTTCGCGATGTCGCGCACGACCAGCGTCACCTCGCTGACCTTCAGCCCGGCGCGCAACGCCGCGAGGGTGGACGCCGCAGTCGCACCGCCGCCGAGGATCACAGCCGTGTCGGCGCCGGTGATCCCGCGTTCGGCGAAGGCCGCGACCAGTCCCGGTACGTCGGTGTTGTGGGCCGAGCGCGAGCCGTCGGGTTCGAACAGCATCGTGTTCGCCGCGCCGATCAGCTCGGCGACCGGGTCGACGGTGTCGGCCAGCTCCAGAGCGACCCGCTTCAGCGGCATGGTCAGCGACAGCCCGCGCACGTCGTCGCCGAGTGTGGCGAGGAACCCGCGCAGTTCGTCCTCGCCGACCTCGAACGCGTCGTACCGCCAGTCCAGCCCGAGCTCGGCGTACGCGGCCCGGTGCATCGCCGGCGACAGCGAGTGCGCGATCGGACTGCCGAGGACCGCACAGCGGGTCATGACAACCGCTCTCGCGATGACCAGATCACCAAGGTTTTGGGGCCTCCCGGTCTGGACTGAGGAGTGTAGGGAGCGAAGCGACCGAAGCGACGAGGGAAGACCGGGAGACAAAGCCCCAAAACCCGCCGAGCCGGAGGCGAGGCCAAACTAACACCGCCCCTTGTGGGCCTGGCACCAGGCCTGCAGCTTGCGCACGTTCGCCTGGTGCTCCTCGGCCGTCGCCGCGAACGCCGTCTCGCCGGTGTCCAGGTTGACCAGTGTGAAGTACAGCCACGGACCCGGCGTCGCGTTCAGCGCCGCCCGCAGGGTGTCCTTGCCAGGTGAGTTGATCGGCGTGGGCGGCAGATCGCGGTACATGTAGGTGTTGTACGGCGAGTCGTAGTTGCGCTCCTCGTCGCTGGTGAACACCCCACCGCTGCGGCCGGTGACGTAGTGCACGGTCGAGTCCATCTGCAGCTTCATGTTGCGCTGCAGCCGGTTGTAGATCACCCGGGCGACCTTGCCGTAGTCCTCGGGCCGGTTGGTCTCCGCGGCGATGATGCTGGCCACGATCACCGCCTGGTACGGGTCGAGCTTCTTGCGCTGCGCGGTCTGCGGCAGCTTCAGCTCGGCCTGGGTCTTGGCGAACTGCGCGGTCATCAGCCGCAGGATCGAGTACGCCGTGGCGTTCTTCGGGACGTCGTACGTGCCCGGGTAGAGGAAGCCCTCCGGGTTGTTGTTCGCGTACGACGGCAGCCCGAGCGACCACGGCTTGGCCAGCGCGGCGGCGACCGAACCCGGCGGGAGCTTGACCGTCTTGTTCTCCTGCAGCTTCTGGGCGACCTGCTCCTTGGTCCAGCCGGAGTTCACCCCGATCCGGGTGACCCGGATCGACTTGGCCGGATCGAGCATCAGCGCCAGCGCGGCCTTGGCCGACATCTTCTTGCGCAGCGTGAACGTCGCGGCCTGGATCTGCACGCTGCGCGGGTCCTCGCGGGCGGCCCGCTCGAAGGCGCGGGCCGACTTCACCACGTCCTTCTTCTCCAGCGTGTCCGCGATCGCCTGCGCGCTCTGGCCCTTGGTCACCTCGACCTGCACCGAGCCGGTGCCCTCGCCCTCGTAGTCGGGCGCGGCGAACATCTGCTCCAGGTAGTCACGGCCCTTGCCGAAGCCGAACATCAGTCCGCCGATCAGGCCGGCCACCACCAGTAGCGACACGAGACCCGCGAAGCACCCGAAACCGCGCCGGGCCCGCTGCTTGCGCCGGTTCGCCCGCCGCTCGGTCCGGCTCTCCGGGCGCAGGCCGAGATCGACGTCGAGGTCGTCGGTCTCGTCGAGATCGCCGTGCGTAGAGGTCCTGCTCATCGTTCGACCACCGCTGCTCCGTTCACAGGGGCCTCCCGGGTGGGTTGCCGGTCTCCCGCTCGAAGTCGAGCGCGTGTTGCAGAATCACGACCGCCGCGGCCTGGTCGACCACGGCCCGCCGCTTGGCGCCCTTCTTACCCCGTTCGCGCAGCATGCGTTCGGCGGTGACGGTGGTGAACCGCTCGTCCACCATCCGCACCGTCGTACGCACCTGTTCCACTCCGTCCGTCGCGTCCGGGTTGTCCTGACCGGCCACCAGTTTCTGGCGCAGCAGCTCGGTGGTCTCCCGGATCTTGACCGCCGCCGGACCTTCACCCCCGTTCAACGAACGAGGCAGCCCGACGACGACCTCGAACGCCTCGAGATCGTGTACGAGCGTAACGATTCGGTCAAGGTCCCCGGGCCCACGCCGTACGGTCTCCACCGGCGTGGCCAGGATCCCGTGCGGGTCGGAACTGGCCACGCCGATCCGGGCGTCGCCGATGTCGAGCGCGACCCGCACCCCCCGGCGCATCAGTCTGCCTCCGCCGGGGGGCGTGCGGATCCGGTCATCACAGTCAGCCCGTGACCAGCTGGCCGACGGCGTGCTCGACCGCGGACAGCGCCTTGTCGGCACCGGCCGGGTCGGTCCCGCCGCCCTGGGCGACGTCGTCCTTGCCGCCACCGCGGCCACCGAGCTGCTCGGCGGCGATCCGGACCAGGTCGCCGGCCTTCAGCCGCCACTCGCGCGCGGTCTCGTTCAGCGCGACGACCACGCTCGGCTTGCCGTCGTTCACGCCGACCAGCGTGACCACGGCCGGCTTGTCGGCCGGCATCCGGCCACGGACGTCCAGCGCCAGCTTGCGCAGGTCGCCACCGCCGACGCCGTCCGGCGCGCGGTGCCCGACGAAGGCGACGCCGAAGACGTCCTTCGGGTTGCTCGCCAGCTCACCGGCCGCCGCCAGCACCTGGCTCGCGCGGATCTTCTCCAGCTCCTTCTCGGCCGTCCGCAGCCGCTCGGCCAGGTCGGCGACCTTGGCCGGGAGCTCTTCCGGACGGGTTTTCAGGTTCTCGCTCAGCAGGCGGATCAGCGCCCGCTCACGGCCGAGGTAGTGCAGCGCCTCCATGCCGACGAACGCCTCGATCCGGCGCACGCCCGCGCCGACCGACGACTCGCCGGTCACGGTCAGCGCACCGACCTGCGAGGAGTGCTTGACGTGCGTGCCACCGCAGAGCTCGCGCGACCAAGGACCACCGATCTCGACGACCCGGACCTGCTCGTCGTACGTCTCGCCGAACAGCGCCAGCGCGCCCCACTCGCGGGCCTCGGGCAGCGTCATGTACTGCGCCGACACCGGCAGGTCCTGCCGGACGGCGAGGTTCGCGACCTCTTCGATCTCCGACCGGGTGGCCTGGTCCAGCGCCGACGACCAGGCGAAGTCGAGCCGCAGGTAACCGGGCTTGTTGTACGAACCGCTCTGCAGCGCGTTCGGGCCGAGCACCTGACGCAGCGCGGCGTGCACGACGTGCGTGCCGGAGTGCGCCTGGCAGGCCTGGATCCGCCACTCGTGGTCGACCTGCGCGTGCACGTCGAGCCCGGGCTGGACCACACCCTCGAGCACCTCGACACGGTGCACGATCAGGCCCTTCACCGGCCGCTGCACGTCGAGCACCTTGAGCTTCACGCCGTCGGCGACGATCAGGCCCTCGTCCGCGATCTGGCCACCGGACTCGGCGTAGAACGGGGTCTTCTCCAGCACGACCTCGACGGTCTCGCCCTGCTCGGCGGCGGTGGCCACCGCGCCGTCGCGCAGCAGCCCGCGCACCTGCGAGTCGGTCGCCAGCTCGCTGTAGCCGGTGAACTCGGTGGCGCCCTTCTCCCGCAGCTCGCGGTAGCCCGAGGTGTCCGCGTGGCCGGCCTTCTTCGCCCGGGCGTCGGCCTTGGCCCGCTCGCGCTGTTCCTTCATCAGCGAGCGGAAGCCCTCGGTGTCGACCTGCAGGCCCTGCTCGGCGGCCATCTCGACGGTCAGGTCGATCGGGAAGCCGTAGGTGTCGTGCAGCTGGAACGCCTTCGCGCCCTCGAGCTGGTGCGCGCCGCCGGCCTTGGTGTCGCGGACCGCGAGGTCGAAGATGCTGGTCCCGGCGGTGAGGGTACGGCGGAACGCCTCCTCCTCGGCGTACGCGACCTGGCTGATCCGGCCGAAGTCGGACTCCAGCTCGGGGTAGGACTTCTTCATCTGCTGCAGGCTCACCGGCAGCAGCTCGACCAGGCTCGGGTCCTCGTAGCCGAGCAGGCGCATCGAGCGGATCGCGCGGCGCAGCAGCCGGCGCAGCACGTAGCCGCCCTGCTCGTTGCCCGGGGTGACCCCGTCGCCGATCAGCATCAGCGCGCTGCGGACGTGGTCGGCCACGACCCGGAACCGGACGTCGTCGACGTGCTCGGCGCCGTACTTGCGGCCGCTCAGCTCCGAGGCCCGCTCGATCACCGGGAAGATCTCGTCGATCTCGTACATGTTGTCGACGCCCTGCAGCAGGTACGCGACCCGCTCCAGCCCGAGGCCGGTGTCGATGTTCTTCTTCGGCAGCTCACCGAGGATCGGGTAGCCGTCCTTGCCGCCGCCCTCGCCGCGGATGTTCTGCATGAAGACCAGGTTCCAGAACTCCAGGTAGCGGTCGCCAGCCTCCCAGTCCCGGTCGGCGCCGAACTGCGGGCCGCGGTCGATCAGGATCTCCGAGCACGGGCCGCACGGGCCGGGAATGCCCATCGACCAGAAGTTGTCCTTCATGCCGAGCCGGACGATCCGGTCGTCGGGCAGCCCGGCGACCCGCTTCCAGATGTCGATCGCCTCGTCGTCCTCGTAGTACACCGAGGCGTACAGGACCGACTCGTCGAAGCCGTAGCCGCCCTCGCTCTGCGGCTTGGTGACCAGCTCCCAGGCGAACCGGACGGCGTCTTCCTTGAAGTAGTCGCCGAAGGAGAAGTTGCCGTTCATCTGGAAGAACGTGCCGTGCCGGGTGGTCTTGCCGACCTCGTCGATGTCGAGGGTGCGGACACACTTCTGCACGCTGGTGGCGCGCGCGTACGGCGGGGTCTGCTGACCGACGAAGTACGGCACGAACTGGGCCATGCCGGCCACGTTGAACAACAGGTTCGGGTCCGGCGACGGCAGCGGCGCGCTCGGCACCACGGTGTGACCGCGCTCTTCGAAGAAGCTCAGGAACCGCCGGCGAATCTCACTGGTTTCCATGGGTGTTACCGGTAGTCCTCACGCTGTGTCGAGTCGTTCTGGTGTGCTGCCGCGGTGTCGATGCCGAGCGCGTCGCGCAGCTCGGTCTCCCGCTCGGCCATGCCGGCCCGGACCTCGTCACCGAAGTGCCGGATCGCACTGGCCACCTTCTCGGCCGACTGCTGCAGGCTCTCCGGCGCGAGCACCTGGGCCCGCTTCTTCAGCCGGGTCACCGCGTAGACGCCGACGGCGGTGCCGATCACGAACCACAGGATCCGCCTGATCACAGGTCACCTCGCTTGCGCGCCTTGCGGTCGGCCTTCATCTCGTCCTTCACCCGGCGGGCCACGTCCTTGCGCTGGCTGTCGCCGAGCGCCTTGCGTACGCCGTACGTGAACGCCGCCGCCTTCACCAGTGGACCACCGGCGGTCGCCGCGAACAACGACGCCAGGGCCGCGGCGTTGGTGGTCACGGTGGTCGCGTTGTCGGTGATGGTGTCCACCTTGGCCAGCTGCGCGTTGGTCGTCGCCACGGTCTCGGTGACCTCGCCGAGCAACGGAACGCTGGAGTCGGAGACGCCCTTGACCATGATCCGGGTCTCGTCCAGCACCCTGCCCAGCTTCAGGATCGGATAGGCCAGCAGGCCCACCAGGATGAGCAGCGCGCAGGCCGCTATCAGCCCCGCGACTTCACCGACGCTCATGGGAAACGATCCACCTTCCGTTGCGACCACGTGGACCGCCCGACCTTATCGCGCGCCCCTACCGCACTCCGCTTCAGGACACCATCCCCCAGATCACAGTCGCTCACCAACTCGGCGCGACCGGGTGCGGGGCCTGGAAAGCGGCCGGATGCCCGGCCAGGAAGTCAGCCTTGTCGAGCGGTGTGGACCCGCTGCTTCGAATTCGGAACAGGTACGCTGACGAGGTGGCGGACCAGGCGCTCGATCCCCAGCAGCTGGCGACGTACTTCGTGCTCACCGAAGCGGTCAGCCTGCTGCAGCACCAGGTCGAGCAGCAGCTGCGTGCCGAGGGCGATTTGAGCTACGTGCAGTTCCAGCTCCTGGCCCGCTTGGCTCATGGGCCCGGGCGACTGACGATGACCCAGTTGGCCGACGGCGTCGTCTACAGCCGCAGCGGGCTCACCTATCAGGCCGGGCTCCTCGAGAAGGCCGGCCTGATCACTCGCGAGCCCTCCCCCGACGACGAACGCGCGACGCTGGTGACGATCACCGACCGCGGGCGTTCTCTGGTCGAGCGCGTGCTGCCGGGGCACGTCGACGTCGTGCGGGGCTTGCTGTTCGACTCGCTGGACGGCGACGATTTGCGGCAGCTCAGCGAGATCATGACGCGGGCCCGGGACCACATGCGGGCGCTGCCACCGCGCTCCGCGGCGCCGCGCAAACGCCGCTGATCAGTTCGTCGTTGGTCTCCGAGGTGTGGTCAGTCGAAGCTCACGGTGAGGGTCTGAACTTCACCGGTGCGCGACCAGGTGATCCGCATCGTCCCGGTCGCATCCGACGCCCAGGCGAATCGCGCGGTCGTGGCCGCCGGACCATCGTCGGCGCTGTCGATGAGGTGCATGGTCGCGGTCGGTGGGTTGCCGCGGTAGCCCTCGGCGATCGCGGCCCGGCCGTGGAAGGGACCGACCAGCACCCCGTCGAACGTCATCGTCGCGTCGACGGCTAACCGCTCGGCGAAGGCGTCCCACTCCCCGGAACCGACCGCGCGGTTGAACGCCTCGACATGCTCGTCGATCCGGTTCATCGGCGACCTGCCCGGCGTACGTCGTGACAGGTGCTCGCGCCGGGCCGGTTCCCGGTACGACGACGGTGCCGCATCGGCCCGGTCACTTGCGGTCGCGGAGGATCTTGCGGATCGCGGCGACGCGGTCGGCGTACGCGGCCTCGCCGCCCCGGCGGGTGGGTTTGTAGTAGTCGACCCGGTCGACCACGTCCGGTGCGTACTGCTGGGGAACGACACCGCGCGGATCGTTGTGTGAGTACTGGTAGGACGCGCCGTGGCCGATCTTCTTCGCGCCGGCGTAGTGGGCGTCGCGCAGGTGCGGCGGGACCGGGCCGACCTTGCCGGCCTTCACGTCGGCGATGGCGGCGTCGATCGCGGTGATCACGGCGTTCGACTTCGGCGCCAGGGCGAGCGCGACAACCGCCTGGGCCAGGTTGATCCGGGCTTCCGGCATCCCGATCAGCTGGACGGCGTCGGCCGCCGCGATCGCGACGCCGAGCGCGGTCGGGTCGCCCATGCCGATGTCCTCGCTCGCCGAGATCACCAGCCGCCGCGCGATGAACCGCGGGTCCTCACCGGCCTCGACCATGCGCGCCAGGTAGTGCATCGCCGCGTCGACGTCCGAGCCGCGGATCGACTTGATCATCGCCGAGGTGACGTCGTAGTGCTGGTCGCCGGCCCGGTCGTACCGGACCGCGGCGCGGTCGACGGCGGTCTCCAGCGTCTTCAGATCGATGAGGATCGCGCGGGGCCGCGTCGACGCCTCGCCGTCGGCGGTCGCGTCGTCGGCGGTCGCGTTGGCGGCTCCGCGGTCGGTGTCGTCGGCGGGCTGCTCCGCGGCGGCCTTCGCCTTCGCGCCCCCTGCGGCGGCCTCCAGATAGGTGAGCGCCCGGCGCGCGTCGCCGCCCGCCATCCGCAGCAAGTGGTCCTTCGCGTCGGCGGCCAGCTCGAACTCGCCGTTCAGGCCTCGCTCGTCGGTCAGCGCCCGATCCAGCAGTACGGCGATGTCGTCGTCGGTCAGCGACTCCAGCGTCAGCAGCAGCGAGCGCGACAGCAGCGGCGAGATCACCGAGAAGAACGGGTTCTCCGTGGTGGCGGCGACCAGCGTGACCCAGCGGTTCTCGACGCCCGGCAGCAGCGCGTCCTGCTGAGCCTTCGTGAACCGGTGGACCTCGTCGATGAACAGCACGGTCTCGACCGCGCCACCCGGCCGGGACAACTCCCGCCGCGCGGCGTCGATCACCTGCCGTACGTCCTTCACCCCGGCGGTCACCGCCGACAGCTCCACGAACTTGCGGTTCGTCTGGTGCGACACGACCGCCGCGATCGTCGTCTTGCCCGTCCCCGGCGGCCCCCACAGCAGTAGCGACATCGGTTGGTCGCCCTCGACCAACCGGCGCAACGGCGATCCGGGGGCCAGCAGATGCTGCTGCCCGACCAGTTCGTCCAGACTGCGCGGCCGCATCCGCACCGCCAGCGGCGCCGAGCTGTGATCGACGTCCGCCAGGCTCCCACCCCCACGCGCGGGAGCAGGAGCACCAGGAAGATCGAACAGGCCTTCGGTCACCCGACGAGCCTACCTACGCCCACCGACACCCCGCGCCCACGGGCAGCACCCAGGACTCCGGACGCCCACCGACAACCTCGGACAGCACATTGCCTGTCCCCGGTCCCCACTTCCTGTCCCCCGGTCCCCACTTCCTGTCAGCGGTCCCCGATCCTGTTCCGGGACGGGCACCCGTTCCCGTCCCGGGACGGCGGGCTACTTCTTCGGCTTGTCGTCGTCCTCGTCGGCGTCGCGCAACTCCTCCGGGAGCTCGTCGGCGAGGTCTTCGTCGTCCAGGTCGCGCAGTTCCTCGGGCAGTTCGTCCTCGGCCAGTTCGACCGGGGTGTCGTCCTCGACGGTGACGAGTTCGTCGCCCTTGACGGCGTTGCGCAGGCGGCCGAGGATCCGGTCGGCCTCGGTGCCGAAGGGGTTGTCGTTGACCAGGTAGGTCCAGGTCGCGGTCGGCCGCGGAACGCCGGACTTCTCCTCGTCCAGCCCGCCGTCGCCGATCTCGGCGGTCGCCAGCGTCTCGGCCGCGTCCTCCCAGGCGCCGTCGACGAGCGTCTTGAACGACTCGATCGCGAGCTTGTTGAACTCGTCGATCGGCTTCTGGTGCACGATGCCGCCGGCCAGCGACCGCAGGTGGATGCCCTCGCGCAGGTCAGCGAGATACGCGACGTGATCGGTCCAGCGCCGGTCGAAGTGGTGCAGGGCGATCCGCCGGGCGGCGTCCTTCACGACGTCCTCGCCGTGCTCCTCGACCAGCTCGTCGTACCGCTCCTTGGCCGCGTCGGCGAGCTTCTCCGCCGCCAAGTCCTCGGTCAGGATCTTCTCGCGGGTGTCCAGTACGATCGCGCGCTGCTGCTCCGTCAGCCGGCTGTACGACCAGGTGGTCCGCAGCAGCTCGGCGTTCGCACCGTCGGCGACCCGCTGCGCATGCTCCAGTACGCCGATCGCCTTGCGGTCCGTGAGTCGCCCTTCCTTGTCCGGCGACGGCCGCAGTCCACTGGTGATCGAGTACCGGGTGACCAGCTCGTCGCCCAGGCTCGCGAAGAACAGCGACCCGCCCGGGTCACCCTGGCGTCCGGCACGACCCCGCAGTTGGTCGTCCAGCCGCCGCGAGGCGTGCAGGCCGGTCCCGATCACGTACAGACCGCCCAGTTCCGCGGCCCGCTCCCGCCCGTTCGACCCGTCGCGCCCACCGAGCCGGATGTCCGTGCCGCGGCCGGCCATCTGCGTCGAGACCGTCACGGTCTCCGGCACACCGGCCTCGGCGACGATCGAGGCTTCCTCGGCGTCGTTCTTCGCGTTCAGTACGACGTGCGGCACCCCGGCCGTCTCGAGCCGGTCGCTGAGCTGCTCGGACTCCTCCACGCTGTGCGTGCCGACCAGGATCGGCCGCCCGGTCTCGTGGACCTCCTTGATGTGCGCGACCAGCGCCTGGTTCTTCTGCTCGACGGTCAGGTACAGCCGGTCCGGCTCGTCGATCCGGATGTTCGGCTTGTTCGGCGGCACGACCGCCACCTCGACGTCGTAGAACTCCTGCAACTGCTCGCCGACGACGACCGCCGTACCGGTCATGCCGCACAGCGTCGGGTAGCGCTTGATCAGCGCCTGCACGGTGATGCTGTCCAGCACCTCACCGCTCTCGCTGACCGGCACCGCCTCCTTCGCCTCGACGGCGGCCTGCAGCCCGTCGGGCCAGCGCTGCAGCTTGGCGATCCGGCCGCGGCTGTTGTTGATCAGGTTGACCTTGCCGTCGCGGACCAGGTAGTCGACGTCCTTGCGCAGCAGCACCTCGGCGTGCAGCGCGACGTTGACCTGGGTCATCTTGTCCAGGTTCGCGTCGTCGTACAGGTCGATGCCGCCGAGCAGCTCCTCGACGGTGTCGGTGCCCTTGTCGGTCAGCGCGACCGACCGCCCGTCGCCGTCGATCTCGTAGTCCACGCCGGCCCGCAGCGTGCGGACCAGCTGGACGATGTCGTCGTCGAGCTCCTCGGACCGGGTCGCGCCGGCCAGCACCAGAGGCACCCGGGCCTCGTCGATCAGCACCGAGTCGGCCTCGTCGACCAGCGCCACGTCCGGCGCCGCGGACACCCGGTCCGCCACGTCGGCGACCAGCCGGTCCCGCAGGACGTCGAACCCGACCTCGCTCACCGGCGCGTAACAGACCTCCGCCTGGTACGCCGCCCGCCGCTCCTCCGGCGTCGAGGCCTGCCCGACGTGGCTCACCGTGACGCCGAGCAGCTTGTACAGCGGCTCCATCCACTCCGCGTCGCGCTGGGCCAGGTAGTCGTTGACCGCGAGCACATGCACCTTGCGCCCACCGATCGCGTAGCCCGCGGCGGCGAACGCGCCGGCCAGGGTCTTGCCCTCACCGGTCGCCATCTCGACCACCCGGCCGCGCAGCAGCGCCAGCGCACCGACGATCTGGCCGTCGAAGGCCCGCTCGCCGAGCGCACGCTCACCGGCCTCGCGGGCCAGTGCCAGGAACTCGATCAGGCCGTCCTCGTCCAGCCCGCCCTCGGTCCGCAGCTCGGCGACGACCTCGGTCAGCTCCTCGTCGGTGAGCGAGGTGGACGACTCGCCCGCCTCACCGACCGCGGCGGTCAGCTTCTCGTACGGGCCGAGGTCGATCGAGCCGGGGCGCTGCAGAAGCCGGCGGAAGCGCGAGGTGAGTTTCAGAGCCATGATCTCCGCAACGTACAACGTGACCCGGTCGTTCCGTACGGCGGCCCGCGTGTTACCGCGCGCGATCGCCCGATCGCCGCCGACCGGTCACGGGGTCCACGTGTACGGCGTGGTGGTGGTGACCGCGTGCAGGCCCAGTTTCTGCAGGATCGGGCTGGAGTCCGGCGAGGCGTCGACCCGCAGGTACTCGTAACCGCGTTCCTTGGCGATCCGCGCGCGGTGCACCAGCATCGCCGAGTACAGCCCACGCCGCCGCCACTCGGGCAGCGTCCCGCCACCCCACAAGCTGGCGAATCCCGTCCCCGGGTGGAACCGGATCCAGCCCGACGTCAGTACCGGCCCGGCCGGATCCAGCGCGTTCTCCACCACGCTGACCACCAACCGGTCGGGGAACATCCGCGCCTCGCCGGCCAACTGCTCCTCGATCCGCTCGAACCCGTTGTGCCACAAGGTGTCGGTCAGGACGGCGATCCGGTGGAAGTCGGCCGCCTCCTCGACGTCGCGGATCACGACCTTCGACGGCAGCGCGAGCGGCCGCTGCAGGATCGTCTCGACGTCGCCGAGGATCAGCGTCTCCGGGCCCTCGGCGACGAACCCGTGCCGGACCAGCCGCTCACCCAGGTCGGCCGGTTCGTCGTACGCGTAGGTCTTCCACTCGAAGGCCAGTCCCCGCTCGCGGAAGAACGCGAGCTCGCGCTCGATCACCGCGTCCGGGTCGGCGCCCAGGCCACGCGGCGTCTCGACGAACCCGCCACCACCCGGCCCCTCGGCGTACGAGCGGTGGACCAGGCCGTCGTGCTCGACCTTCCACCCCGGGATGGTGTCGGCGTCCGGCAATCGGATCCGGCGGTGGAACACGTCGAGCAGCTCTTCGGAGGTTTTCATCACCGGCCATCCTCCCCCGCGCGGCGACAACCGTCATCCCTATTAGGGCGTCGACTCAGTGGGCACCACAAGAGCATCGGAAGGGAGAACGAGCATGACCATGTTCAGCACCGTTCGGCACCCTGTCCGCACTGTCGTCGGCACCGGCCTGACCGCGTTCGCGGTCAGGCCGCGCTGCCCACCGGAGCCGCTGCCGCATCGACGGCCGGCCACGCGCCCGGCCAGTCCGCGAGCCGCCCGGCGGCGGACTGTCCGAGCGGCTGGGGATCCTTGCCCGAAGCAACCAAGACGCTGCGGCCGGCGACCGTGGAGAACATCCGGACCGGCCGGCACGCGTGCTTCGACCGCCTCGTGGTCGACCTGGCCGGTCCGGCCACGGCGTACCAGGTCCGCTACGTGCCGGTCGTCGAGCACGAGGGCTCCGGCGCCCCGGTCCCGGCTCGCGGTGGCGCGAAGCTCCGGATCGACGTCGAGGCACCCGCCTACGACGACGCCGGGCGCCCGACGTACCCGCTGAAGAACCGGAACGAGGTGTCGGACGTGCGTGGTTTCGACACCTTCCGCCAAGTGGCCTGGGGCGGCAGCTTCGAGGGCCGGACGACCCTGGCGCTCGGCGTCCGGGCTCGGCTGCCGTTCCAGACCCGGCTGCTGGCGGGGCCGGGCACCACCCATCGCCTGGTCGTCGACGTCGCGCACCATTGGTAATTACATATCAGCGCGCTCGCCGTGATCGAATGACGGCATGGAGAGCGCGCCGAGACCGCAGTCCGACGTCGAGAGCGGGCGAAGGTGATGGCGGCTCCGGTCGTCTCGGCGCCGATGAGCTCCCGTACGGCGGCCGGTGCGGTCTTCGTGTTGTTCGGCGTCAATGGCGCGCTGATCGGCGGGGTCGGTGGCACGCTGCCGGCGATGCGCGACCGGCTGGGCGTCAGCGCGTCGGGGTTGTCCCTGCTGCTGTTCTGCCTGGCGGTCTCCGCGGTGCTGTCGATGCAGATCGGCGGGCGGCTGGCTGACCGGATCGGCGCGCGACCGGTCGCGCTGGTCACCCTTGGACTGCTCACCGCGGGCGTCGGCACGCTCGCCGTGACGTCGTCGTTGGCCTGGGCCGTCGTCGGCATGGTGCTGGCCGGGCTCGGCAATGGCGCGATGGACGTGGCGATGAACTCGCTCGGCGTCGAGATCGAGCAGGCCCGGCCGAAGCCGATCATGAGCCGGTTCCACGCGTTCTGGAGCCTGGGCAACCTGACCGCGGCCGGGATCGTCGTCCTGGTCGGCCGGCTGTTCGATCGCCCCGGCGGCGGCAACGTCGGTCCTGCGCTCGGCACGCTCACCGTGCTGGGGCTGGCCGGTGTCGTGGTCGCGTACCGGATCGTTCCGGCCGGGCGCCGGATCGAGCACACCAAGGACGGCGTGCGGACCGCGATCCCCAAGCTGGCTTGGGCGCTCGGCCTGATGGCGTTCTGCTTCGGCCTCGCCGAGGGCACGGCGGTCGACTGGTCGTCGGTGCACGTCACCGATGTCGCCCGGATCGATCCGTCGACCGGCGCGCTCGGCCTGGTCGCGGTCAGTGGGTTCATGGTCGTCGTCCGGCTGCTCGGCGACCAGGTCGTCGCCCGCTTCGGCCGCCGCGCTGTCGTCCGGGTCGGCGGCGTGACGGCCGTCGCAGGCTACCTCGTCACGGTGTTCACCGACTCGCTCCCCCCGCTGCTGGCGGGCTGGGCGCTGGTCGGCCTGGGACTCGGCCTGGTCGCGCCGCAGGTGTACGCCGTCGCGGGCCACGTCGGCGGCGGCCGCATGCTCGCGATCGTCGTCACCTTCGGCTACGCCGCCTTCCTGGTCGGCCCGGCGATCATCGGCCAACTGGTCGAGCGTGTCGGCATCCAGCAGGCGATGTTCCTCCCGTTGGCGCTGTCGGCCGTCCTGGTCACGATCTCCGCCGTCCTCCCCCGGACCGACCCCTGACGCTGCCCCCTTCGTGCACCGCTCAGCCGCCGAACCGCGGTTCCCTCGGCTGAACGGTGCACAAAGTCGCCTCCACGAGATCGGGTCAGAGGGCTCGGTTCAGCGCGTCGAAGAAGACGTTGCCGAGGACCAGCTCGTACGGCGCGGTGAGCAGCTCGGCGAGTTGTGCGACGTCCGTCGGGGTCCACGACCACGCGTTGATCGCGCCGGCGACGAACAGCGGGGCGTCGCCGGTCCAGCTCTTGGTGTGCTGGTCGAGCGCCGCCTTGTACTCGGCGGCCTTGCCGGGCGGGGAGAAGTTGCCGATCACCGGCAGGCCGCCCCGGCGTACCAGCAGGTCGCCCTTCTCCCAGGACTGGATGATGCCGCGCAGCTGCGTGTGCTCGGCGTAGCCCCGGCCGATCGTCTCCGAGAACGGCACCCAGGCGTCGTTCTCGCGGTGGTTGTAGGCGTAGACCAGGTCCATCCCGGTACGGCGTAAGTAGGTGCCGGACAGCTGGAAATACGCGTCCAGCTGCTCCGCCGGCCAGGCGCCGGGATAGGTGTAGCCCGCTCCGGACGGGCCGCAGATCAGCAGATCGTTTTTCGTCGCGGTGCGCTGGTAGTGACTGAGGATGCCGGGACCGATGTCGGCGAGCAGCGGGCTGACGGTCCAGTTGACCGGAGCGTCGCCGCGGCGAGGGTCGTCCCACAGATCGCGCATGTGCCGCTGGCAGTACTGCACGTTGTCGCCCTCGCCGAAGGTCAGCGTCAGGTAGATCTTCTTCTTCGGCGTGATCGGCGTGAACCGGCGGACCTTGCCCGAGATCGGCGCCGCGACGCCGGAGTGCACGGTGCCGTTCATGTAGAAGTCGGCGGGCAGCACCTCGGACCCGCCCTGGGCGGCCAGGTCGACGCCGCTCCACTCCCCCGCGACGTCGTTCGCGAACCAGCCGGCGTACGGCGTGGTCGGGCCGACAGCGGCGAAGTGTTCCTTCAGCAGTTCGCCGGTCGGGCCGTTCGGCGGCAGCCAGCTGACCAGGGCCTTGGTCGCGACGACGTAGTCGCGGAAGTACGGGAAGGGCTCGATCCGGGTCGGCGCGGTGTCGGTGGCGGTGACCAGGTACTGGTTCCACATCTCGACCGTGACGGTCAGCGAGGTGGTCCCGGCCGGCGGGGTGAACTTGTAGATGAAGTAGCCGCCGCCGTCCGCGAAACGGTTGCCTGCGGCACCGATCGAGGAGTTGACCCCGTCGAACAGGTACGGCGCCTCCGCGGGCGTGCCGGGCTGGAAGGTGGCCAGCGTCGTCCCGTTCGCCTTCGCCGTGAGGGACAGGATCGACGGTCCCCAGCCGTCGTCGCCGAACGAATCCTGGAACCGGACGTAGACGGCGTCCTGGCCGAGCGCGGGTGAGACGTCGAGCGTGTACGTGCCGCGGTTGGACTCGTCGCGGATCTGCCGGGTCTCGCGGGCGATCTCGTGCCAGGTCACGTTCTCGGCCTGCACGACCATGGTCGGCGGCAGACCGGCGAGCAACTGGTGCGAGCAGCGCGGGAAGAGGTGCTCGAGCTGCCAGCGATAGGTCTTCACCCGGTCGTCGTCGAAGAGCCCGCGCAAATCCTTCACCACGCGCAGGCCGTGCGCCTTGGCCTGGGCGGCGTCCGCGACGACGGCGTTCTCCAGCCCGGCCAGCGTGGTCGCGACGTTGAGCGAGTCCGGAACCTCCGGGTCGTGCAGGATCGCGCCGCGGATCCGGTGCCTGTACTTGGCCACCAGGTCGAGCGGATCGGCGTACCGGGTGGTCGGTACGCCGGTGTTGCGCAGCCAGCGGGCATCGACACCGTCGGCGCCGCCTGGCGAGTAGAGGAAGTAGAGCTCGGGGCGACTCCGGTTCACCAAGCCCTGGAGCGTGGTGAGCAGGGTCTGGTCGCCGCCGCTCAGTTTGCTGACATCGCCGTAGTGCAGGTGCTGCGGACGCGCGAAGGCCGGCAGCAACCGCCGGGCCCCGTTGCCTTGTGCAGCGCTCACCAGACCGCTGCCCACTTGCCCGGCCGCGGCGGCCGGTCCGGTCTGAAACCAGCCCAGACCCCCTGCCGCCACCGCGCCGCTGCCCGCCAGGAACGTTCGTCTCGAGACCATCGTGACCACTCCCCTGTCGCTGACATCGCTGTCAAATGCGGGCGAGACTAACAACGCCGATCAGAGCTGTGAAGAGCTCGGACAACGTTGTCGGTGAGCAGTTTGGAATCGTTTCCGTTCGCTGCGGCGGCGGCCGGGTGATCACCAGGCTTCGTCGAGGATCCGGCCGGCTTCGGACCGGCTGAGTCCGGCGCGACGGGCGGCCCGGGCGAAGGTCTCGGCCGCCGCCCGCGCCTGCTCGTCGTCCACCTGGCTGCGCGAGGCGAGCACGAACGTCCCGTTCCGCCCCTCGGTGCGCACCAGCCGGTCCGCCTCGAGTTCCTTGTACGCCCGAGCCACCGTGTTCGCCGCCAGCCCGAGGTCGACCGCGAGCTGCCGCACGGTCGGCAAGCGCGTCCCCTGGGCCAGCTCTCCGCTCCGGATCAGCTGCTCGATCTGGTTCTTCACCTGCTCGTACGGCGGCTCGGAGCCGGCCGGATCCACCGAGATGTCCACCCGGCCGATCCAACCACCTCGGTCAGGCGAAGTCCTCCGGGGTGTAGGGACGCTGCTCGACCAGGACCAGCCAGTTGCCGGAATTGTCGCGCAGGACCGCCTCCACGCCGTACGGGCGTTCGGAGGGTTCCTGGATGTGCTCGACGCCCTTGGCGACCAGTTCGTCGAAGGTCTTGCGGCAGTCGTCGGTGGCCAGGCCGACGCCGTGCATCAGGCCCTTGGCCATGATCCGGCGGATCGACTCGGCCGATTCGGCGTCCATCGGCGGGCCGGGCAGCATCAGGGCCAGTTCGAGCTCGGGGTGGTCGCGCTGGGAGACCGTGCACCAGCGGAACTCCGGGCTGAGCGTGATGTCGTTGCGCTGCTCGAACCCGAGCACGTCGGTGTAGAAGGCCTTCGCCTCGTCGATGTCGTTCACGTAGACGGTGACCAGGTGGACGTTGGTGATCACGCTTGCTCCTCGGTGTCGTCGGTGCTTCGACCGTACGACGCCGGAGCGTCGCCTGGCTTCGCCGGAATTGCGGAGTTCAGGCCGAGCATGAACACGTAACAGCCGGGGATCCGCGCGCCGGTCTGGGTCCGCTGGTACTCCGAGGGGCTGACGCCGATCAGCTCGGTGAACCGCCGGCTGAACGACCCGACCCCGGAGTACCCGACCAGTGTCGACACCTCGGTCACGCTCAGATTGGTCGCCCGCAGCAGGTCCGTCGCCCGCTCGATCCGCCGCCGGCTGACGTACTGCATCGGCGTCTCGCCGTACTCGGCCGCGAAGCAGCGCAGGAAGTGGTACTTCGAGACGCCCGCCGCCCGCGCCAGCCCGTCCAGGTCGAGCGCCTCGGCGAAGTTGCGATCGGCAACATCCCGGGCCCGGCGCAGGTGCGGCAGCAGGTCGGCCGGAACGGACACCATGCCGTCGAGCCTAATCGTCGCCGCCGACTTTCGGCAGCCGCCGAAACTCTCCCGCTTTCCGGCCGGATCGGAGATGCTGCTCGGCATGGACCTTCGCGGCAGCACCGGCCAAGGCGGCACCGGCCCCGGCCCGATCACCCCCGACGGCAGTCCGGTCGAGCTGTACGTCGGCGCCGAGTCGAACGGCGAGCACCGGATCGTGCTCGACGCGATCGCCACTGCCCTGCCGACCGCGTTCGCCGCTCCGGACGCCCTCCTAGCTCAGGACCCCGGCTCCGGCCGGGACGTCCTCGAACTCGGCTGCGGCACCGGCCGGATCACCCGCCCGCTCACCGCGGCCGGGCACCGCGTCGTCGCGGTCGACGAGTCCCCCGACATGCTCGCCCACATCACCGGCACCGAAACCGTCTGCAGCCCGATCGAGCAACTCCGCCTCGACCGCCGTTTCGACGTCGTACTGATGATGTCGTTCCTGATCAACGCCCCCGACGCCGCCGTCCGGCGCGCTTTGCTCGCGACCTGCGTCCACCACGTGCGCCCCGACGGCGTCGTCGTGCTGCAGCGTCACGATCGCGCCAGCTTCGCCGAGCCCCAGGTGCTGGAGCGGCCGGGCCATCGCCTGGAGATCTCGGACGTCGAGCACCTACCCGGCGACCGCGACGCGGCAACCATGACCCACACCGTGGCCGGCCGGACGTGGAGCCAGCGAGTGGTGGCCCAGAACTTCACCGACGAAGAACTGGCCACCCTGCTTGCCGAGTCGGGCCTGGGGTCGGTCAGCTACCTCACCCAGGACCACACCTGGCTCGCCGCCCGGCCGATCTGAGCGCCTACCTGGCAGCCAGTACGTCGAACTGGGCGCGGGTGAGCCTGCTGGTGTCGCCGGACAGCGCCGTGGAGTGGGTGTAGATGATGCCGCCGGGCACCGAACCGGTCAGATAGCGGATCGCGTTCTTGAACGAGTCGCAGCGGCGACCGTCCTCGGCGCCGGCGGGATAGCCGATCGCGGCGTTCACCTTGCCCATGTTCAGCGCGTCGGCGAACGGGTTGATGTTACGAGCAACGGTCCAGTACCAGCGGGCAATCGGCGCCGACCACTGCAACGACCGCGCCAGCTCAGGATTGCCGAGCAGCGGTCTGCACCAGCGACGGATTCACGATCCTGCTGCCGAACATCGCCTGCACATCGGCCAGCGTCACGTCGGCCGTCGGGACGGGAACGCCGTGGGAACCTGTCAGGTGATTCCCACGGCGTTGTCACTTTCCCACCGAGTCCGTCGGGTTGCTCAAGAGGACAACCCAGCTCTCGGGACTAGCTCTTGGCGTCGGCCTTCGCCTCGCCCTTCGCCTCGCCCTTCGGCTCCGGCTTCGCGTCGACGCCTGCCTCCTTGCGCTGCTCCGGGGTGATCGGCGCCGGCGCCGAGGTCAGCGGGTCGTAGCCGCCGCCGGACTTCGGGAACGCGATCACGTCGCGGATCGAGTCCGCGCCGGCCAGCAGCGCGGTGATCCGGTCCCAGCCGAACGCGATGCCGCCGTGCGGCGGCGCGCCGAACTTGAACGCGTCGAGCAGGAAGCCGAACTTCTCGGTCGCCTCCTCGTCGGACAGCCCCATCACCTTGAACACGCGCTTCTGCACGTCCTCGCGGTGGATACGGATCGAGCCGCCGCCGATCTCGTTGCCGTTGCAGACGATGTCGTAGGCGTAGGCCAGCGCCGAGCCCGGGTCGGTGTCGAAGGTGTCCAGCGACTCCGGCTTCGGCGAGGTGAACGCGTGGTGCACCGCCGTCCAGGCGCCGGACCCGACCGCGACGTCACCCGCGGCGGTCGCGTCGTCGGCCGGCTCGAACAGCGGCGCGTCGACCACCCAGACGAACGACCAGGCCGACTCGTCGATCAGTCCGCCGCGGCGGCCGATCTCCAGCCGGGCCGCGCCGAGCAGGGCGCGCGACGACTTCACCGGGCCGGCCGCGAAGAACACGCAGTCCCCCGGCTTCGCCCCGACGTGGTCGGCCAGACCGGCCCGCTCCTGCTCGGACAGATTCTTTGCGACCGGACCACCCAGCTCGCCGTCCTGGCCGATCAGCACGTACGCCAGTCCCTTGGCGCCGCGCTGCTTGGCCCAGTCCTGCCACGCGTCCAGCTGCTTGCGCGGCTGGTCGGCGCCGCCCGGCATCACCACGGCACCGACGTACGGCGCCTGGAAGACCCGGAACGGGGTGTCCTTGAAGTAGTCGGTGCACTCGACCAGCTCCAGGCCCATCCGCAGGTCGGGCTTGTCGGAGCCGAACCGGGCCATCGCCTCGGCGTACGTCATGCGCTGGATCGGGGTCTGCACCTCGTGCCCGGCCAGCTTCCACAGCTCGACCAGGATCTCCTCGGACAGCGCGATGATGTCGTCCTGGTCGACGAAGCTCATCTCGACGTCGAGCTGGGTGAACTCGGGCTGCCGGTCGGCGCGGAAGTCCTCGTCGCGGTAGCAGCGGGCGATCTGGTAGTACCGCTCCATCCCGGCCACCATCAGCAGCTGCTTGAACAGCTGCGGCGACTGGGGCAGCGCGTACCAGGAGCCGGGCTGCAGGCGCGCCGGGACCAGGAAGTCGCGGGCGCCTTCCGGCGTCGACTTGGTCAGCGTCGGCGTCTCGATCTCGACGAAGTCGTGCTTGGCCAGCACGTCGCGGGCGGCCTTGTTCACCTTGCTGCGCAGGCGCAATGCGGACCCCGGGCCCTGGCGGCGCAGGTCGAGGTAGCGGTACTTGAGGCGGACCTCCTCGTTCACCGGCGTCGCGTGGTGCTCCTCGACCGGGAACGGCAGCGGCGCGGCCTCGCTGAGCACCTCGATCTCGTCGGTGATGATCTCGATCTCACCGGTCGGCAGGTCGGGGTTCGCGTTGCCCTCGGGCCGGGCCGCGACCGTGCCGACGATCTTCAGGCAGTACTCCGAACGCAGTCCGCTCGCGGCGGCCTCGTCCCGGATGACCACCTGCACGGTGCCGCTGGAGTCGCGCAGGTCGATGAACGCCACGCCGCCGTGATCGCGCCGCCGCGCCACCCAGCCCGCCAGGGTGACGGTCTGCCCGGTGTGCTCGGCCCGGAGCGAGCCGGCGGAATGGGTACGGATCACGAGTTCTCCTGAGGGGTTTCGATGCTGGGTCGTACGTCGTGCGCGGGCGGCGCCCAGGTGGCCGGGTCGGCCGGCACCTGCTCGCCACTGCGGATGTCCTTCACCTCGGGCCCGTTGTCGGTGCTGAACCACACGAACGGGATACCGCGACGATCCGCGAACTTGATCTGCTTGCCGAACTTCGCCGCCGCCGGCGCCACCTCGACCGGGATGCCCCGGCCGCGCAGCTGCGCCGCGGTACGCATCGCCTCGGCGCGGTCCTCCTCGGCGGTCAACGCGATCAGCACGGCGGTCGGCGTACTGCGGCTGCCCTTGACCAGGCCCTGGCCGACCAGCCGGTGCACCAGCCGGGAGACGCCGATCGAGATGCCGACGCCCGGGTACGTCGTCTTGCCGTCCGACGCGAGCGCGTCGTACCGGCCGCCGCCGCCGACCGAGCCGAACGACTCCTGGCCGACCAGGTAGATCTCGAAGACGGCGCCGGTGTAGTAGTCCAGGCCGCGGGCGATCCGCAGATCGGCCATCAGCAGGCCGGGCGCGTGCTCGGCGGCGGCCGCCATCACCTGGCTGAGCTGCTCCAAGCCCTCGTCGAGGATCACGTGCTCGACGCCGAGCGCCCGCACTTGCTCGACGAACGACGTGTCGGTGCTGGAGATGTCGGCCAGCTGGACCGCCAGCTTGGCCTGCTTGTCGGTCGCACCGGCTTCCACCAGACGCTCGACGACCTTGTCCGGGCCGATCTTGTCGATCTTGTCGACGATCCGCAGCACCGTGGTCACGTCGTCCAGGCCGAGCCCGCGGTAGAAGCCCTCGGGGATCTTGCGGTTGTTGACCTTGATCACGAACTCCGGCACCGGCAGCCGGCGCAGCGCGTCGGCGATCACCAGCGGCAGCTCGACCTCGTAGTGGTTCGGCAGCTCACCGCTGTCGACCACGTCGATGTCGGCCTGGGTGAACTCGCGGTAGCGGCCCTCCTGCGGGCGTTCGCCGCGCCAGACCTTCTGGATCTGGTACCGGCGGAACGGGAACGCGAGCTTGCCGGCGTGCTCGAGTACGTAGCGCGCGAACGGCACGGTCAGGTCGAAGTGCAGCCCGAGGCCCGCGCCGTCGTCGTCCGGGCCGGCCGCGAGCCGGCGGACGCCGTAGATCTCCTTGTCCGCGTCCTCGCCCTGGTTCGACAGCCGCTCGACCGGCTCCACCGCGCGGGTCTCGATCGAGGCGAAACCGTGCAGCTCGAACGTCTCCCGGATCGTGTCGAGGAACTGCAGCTCGACGATCCGGTCCGACGGAAGGAACTCCGGAAACCCGCTGATCGGGGTCACCTTGCTCATTGCTCTAACTCTCCAGGTCCTGCAAGTAGGGGTTGGTCGCCTTCTCCCGGCCGATGGTCGTCTGGCCACCATGACCCGGCAGCACGACGATCTCGTCGCGCATCGGCAGGATCTTGGTGGCCAGCGTATGCAGCATCGTGGGATGGTCGCCGCCGGGCAGGTCCGTCCGGCCGATCGACCCGGCGAACAGCACGTCACCGGAGAAGAGCACGGCCGGCACGTCCTCCGGCCCGTCGTACGGGGTGGTGAAGGTGACCGAGCCGCGGGTGTGGCCCGGGGTGTGGTCGACGGTGAACCGCAACCCGGCGAGCTCCAGCGCCTGGCCGTCCTTCAGCTCGGCGACGTCGTCGGGCTCGGCGAACTTGTGGTCGCCGCCGAGCAGCATCCGAGCCGTCTCCGGGCTGACCCCGGCCACCGGGTCGCTGAGCAGGTGCCGGTCGTCGGGGTGGATCCAGGCGGTGCTGTCGTACGTGCCGCAGACCGGGAGGACGGAGAACATGTGGTCGAGGTGACCGTGCGTGAGCAGCACGGAGACCGGCTTGAGCTTGTTCTCCCGAACGACCTGCTCGATGCCCGGCGCGGAGTCCTGACCGGGGTCGATCACGATGCACTCCGCGCCCTGGCCGGTGGCGACCACGTAGCAGTTCGTACCCCACGACCCCGCGGGGAACCCGGCGATGAGCACGGCTGGCCTTCCTGGATCGGTGCGGGACCATCCAAGGTTACCGGTCGGCCCGGCGTCGCCACGTACCGGGATTCAGCCCACCAGCGCCCGCATCCGCGCGACAGCGTCGACGGCCTGTTCCGGCGTACGGCGCCCGAGGCCGCACGCGGCCGCGATGTCGACCGGACGGCCGACGGCTTGCTCCACCAGGTCGCGGACGACGAGCTGATCGGCGGCGGCGCGGAACTGATCGCGATCAGCGCCGATCTGCACCGGCCGGTCCGGCGTGGCAGGCGAGCCGAGGTTCGCCAGCACGGCCAGTTCCTCACGGGCCCACTCGGCCAGGTGCAGCGGAAAGGTCGCCGCTCATCAGCGGTTGATGATTCGCCCCGTTCCCGTGATTCAGATTTCAAGCAGACAGTACCGGCCCGCGTGGCCGCCCCCGCGCGGAGTAGGCCGGATTGTGACGGCAACCCCGTTGCGTCAGGGCTGCTTGTTTGTGATTGTTCAGTGATAACTGTCGGGACAAGTTCTCGACGCGCCCGGGGCGGCCCTGAAACCCGACTTGAACCAGCGGCCGACCAGAATGGGCACGAGCGCAGTGCATACCGCCGGAAGGGGCGAGTTGTGGCCGAGGAAAGCTGGGGCCGGGTAGCAGACGACGGAACGGTGTACGTCCGGACCAAGGACGGCGAGCGGGCGGTCGGCCAGTGGCCCGACGCGAACCCCGAGGAGGCCCTGGCCTTCTACACCCGACGGTACGACGCGCTGGCGTTCGAGGTGGATCTGCTGGAGAAGCGGGTCCAGGCCGGCACGGTGTCACCTGACGACGCCCGCGCCGCGGTGAAGAAGGTCACCAGCGCGATCACCGACGCCCAGGCGGTCGGCGACCTGGACGGCCTGCTGGCCCGGCTCGAGGCGCTCACCCCCCTGGTCGCCCAGCAGCGCGAGAAGAAGAAGGCCGAGCGCGCGGCGAAGGTCGAGGAGGCCCGCGCGGCCAAGACCAAGATCGCCACCGAGGCCGAAAGCATCGCCGCCGGCACCGACTGGCGGCACGGCGTCACCCGGTTGCGCGAACTGCTCGACGAGTGGAAGGCGCTGCCCCGGCTGGACAAGTCCAGCGACGACGAGCTGTGGCACCGGTTCTCCTCCGCGCGTACGACGTACACGCGGCACCGCAAGCAGCACTTCGCCGAGCTGTCGTCCAAGCGCGACGAGGCCGCCGCGGTGAAGGAGCGCCTGGCCGCCGAGGCCGAGTCGATCGCCACGTCGACCGACTGGGGCCCGACGTCCGGCCGCTTCCGCGACCTGATGCGCCAGTGGAAGGCCGCCGGCCCCGCCCCGCGCGAGGTCGACGACAAGCTGTGGGCCCGCTTCCGCAGCGCCCAGGACACGTTCTTCGGCGCCCGCGACGCCGTCCAGGCCGAGGAGAACGTCGAACAGCAGGCCAACCTGCAGGCCAAGGAAGCCCTCCTGGTCGAGATCGAGGCGATCCTGCCCGTCACCGACCCGAAGGCCGCCCGCGACCAGCTCCGCACCCTGCTCGACCGCTGGGACGAGATCGGCAAGGTCCCCCGCGACTCGATGCGCACGATCGACAGCCGCCTGCGCGCCGTCGAACAAGCCGTCAAAGCCGCCGAGGACGAGGTCTGGAACCGCAGCAACCCCGAAGCCCGAGCCCGCGCCGAGGCCACGGTCAAGCAACTCCAGTCCCTCATCTCCGACCTGGAGAAGCAGGCCGCCAAACACGAGTCCCAAGGCAACGCCCGCAAGGCCAAGGAAGCCCGCGAAGCCATCGCGGCGCGGCGCGAATGGCTCACCCAGGCCCAGAACGCCCTGGCCGAGTTCAGCTGACCTGTGGACAACTGAAATCACCGAAGGGTGGTCGTCGACCATCCTTTGGTGATGCTCCCGTACGACGTTCCGCTGTACTTCTGCGGTCTGCCTTTCACCGGTCGCCAGGTGGGCCGCAAGCTCAAGTGGCTGTTGGGCTCCGGTGACATTCGGCCTGTGCTGAAGGGCGTGTACGTGGACGCCCGTGTGCCCGACACTCCTGAACTGCGCGCGGCAGCCGTCGCGCTTCTTCTGCCTCCCGAGACAGCGGCCTGCGGCCGGACGGCCGCCTGGATCCACGGCATCGACACCACCGCCCTCGGCACCAGCGAAGTACCCGGCCTGCACTGGACCACCGAAGCCACCGACCTTGTCGAGATCGCCGGCCTCCGGGTCACCTCACCCGCCATCACTGCCGTCAATCTGGCGATGAACCTCCCTCGCCCGTTCGCGCTGTCGGCCGTCGACGCCATCCTCCGCTCAGGTGCCGCCGACCTCGACTCGCTCCGTGCGGTTGCCATCACCGCAGACCAACCACGCGCCTATCAAGCCCGCCAGATCCTCCAGTACGCCGACCGCCGCGCCGAGTCCCCCGGGGAATCCTGGCTCCGTCTCCGGCTCCTCGACGCGGGCTTCCCCATCCCCACCCTTCAGTTCCAGGTCCCGGGCGCCGGCCGCACCTACCGCATCGACCTCGCCTACCCCCAGCCCCTCGACGACGGCCGCCGTCTAGGGCTCGAGTACGACAGCGATCGCTGGCACTCTCGCCCTCGCGAGGAAGTGCGCGACGAGCGTCGCCGGGATGAGTTGGCTGCCCTCGGCTGGCACATCATCTCTGTCCGGCGCCCCGACCTCTGGGGCCGCTACCCCGCGCTCGAACTCGCCGTCGGCAGCTACCTCAGCCAGCAACCCCGTCTCCCCCGCCGCTGGTGAAGGGCTGGTTGACCAGAGCCAGCAACTGGCTTCGTTGGGCCGTTGACCACAGGATCTCTCTGACCTGATCGATGCCACCGGTCGGCCATTGATTCGCGATCTCGAGCACGGCCGGGTCGGTGATCTTCGCGGTGAGCGCCTCGGGGAACGGCCCCCAGCAAACCTTGAACGGCCGGTCCCACATCTGGATGACCTCGGTGGCCACCGGGGCCGTGATGCCCGAGGTGTTGTGGCGCTCCGCCACCAGCTCGTACGCCGTGAGCAGCGCCTGCTCGCGGTCCTGCCACGAGTCGGCCCGCAGCACCCTCGACAGGACCGGCGCCAGATCAGGTGCGCAAGGCAACCGATTGAACGCCGTACCGAACCACTTCGCGTACGGCGAATACTCGCGCTCCAGCAAGAAGCACAAGCGCATCAGGTCCTGCACGAGTCGCGCGCCGATCAGCGCCGAGCCGAGTTCGTCGCCGACGTGGCCGGCTCGGCCCGCAAGATTGACCTCCGGGTGGATCCGCCACCAGCCGGCGAGCTGGAGATACAGCCAGACGTCGTGCGGGTAGTAGGCGAACCGCTCCCGCGCCGCGCGCAAACCCACCTCGTCGTGGTGGACCGCGCCGGCGGTGATCATCCGCAGGCTTTGCTCCGAGAAGGTGAGCCAGTCACGCGCGTGGATCTCCCCTGCCGGATCGATTCCGAGGTGCTGCTGGAAGAAGCTCTCCACGGTGTGGACGGAGAAGTCGGTCGGCCGGTTGGCGAAGGACGACGGCACCTGCTGCCGCAGTACGTCGCGCACGGCGTCGCCGTACTCGTCCTCCTCACGCAGGAACAGCAGGACCCGTGGCTTCCAGTCGTGATCGGTGGACATCGCGTCGTCGAAGCCGAGCACCTCCGAGCCGCGCGGCGGCATGCGGCAGGGCCGGGAACGCCGACTCCAGCACCGGCCGTACGGCGTCCCAGTAGAACCGCGCACTCAACTCGACCCCGGGCACGAACGCTGACATCGACGCCTCCTCGATGATCCGGCCCGGCGGCAGTGGGTCGAGGCCTACGAGGCCAGCCGTTTCCGGGCGTCGTGACCGGCGCCGGCCGGCTCCGCGCCGCGTTCGGGTTGGTTGATCTCGGCCCAGACCTCGTCGAGGGACAGCCCCAGGACATCGGCGATCGCCGCGATGGTCGGGAACGCCGGCGTCGCCACGCGGCCCGACTCGATCTTGCGCAGCGTCTCCGGCGAGACCCCGGCGTCTAGCGCGATCTCGAGCATCGAGCGCTCTCCCCGGGCGCGCCGCAGCAGCGCGCCGAGGCGCTGTCCGCGCTCGACCTCCGCGGGAGTGAGCGGCAACCTGACCATGAACCGATTCTAGTACCGGGATAATATGGCCGGGATAGTTATTGGTACGTACGGAAGGCGCCCGCATGATCGAGATCCTGAACCCCACCGAACTGCCCCGCGCGAAGCAGGCAGGCGCCCTGGTCGCGCACATCCTGCACACCCTGCGCGGCCGCAGCACGGTCGGCACGAACCTGCTGGAGATCGACCAGTGGGCCGCGGCCATGATCGCCGAGGCCGGTGCGCAGTCCTGCTACGTCGACTACGCGCCGTCGTTCGGCCGCGGACCGTTCGGCCACTACATCTGTACGTCGGTCAACGACGCCGTACTGCACGGACTCCCCCACGACTACACGCTCGCCGACGGCGACCTGCTGACGCTCGATCTCGCCGTCTCCACCAACGGGATCGCCGCGGACTCCGCGATCAGCTTCCTGGTCGGCGACTCCCGGCCCGCCGAGAGCGTGGCGCTGATCGACGCGACCGAGCGCGCGCTGAGCGCGGGCATCGCCGCCGCCGGACCGGGCGCTCGCATCGGCGACATCTCGCACGCGATCGGCACGGTCCTCAGCGCGGCGGGGTATCCGATCAACACCGAGTTCGGCGGGCACGGAATCGGTTCGACGATGCACCAGGATCCGCACATCTCGAACACCGGCCGCCCCGGCCGCGGCTACAAACTCCGCCCCGGGCTGCTGCTCGCGCTGGAGCCGTGGGTGATGGAGGACACCGACCAACTCGTCACCGACCCCGACGGCTGGACCCTACGCAGCGCAACCGGCTGCCGCACGGCCCACAGCGAACACACCATCGCCATCACCGAGGACGGAGCGGAGATCCTCACCTTGCCCACGCAGGTGCGGGCGTAGCAGGTGAGCGTGAACCTCGTCGCGGCAGTCAACCGGCAGGCGGGGTGTGGACTCGAGGTGACGGGCGTTGCCGGGCAGGGCCAGTCGGGCGGGGCGGTGTTCGTACGGTGGCCCGACGGCCGCGAAGGCGTGGTCACCACTGGGCAGGTATCGCGGGAGCGAATGGTCCAGACGGCGGAGGTGCTTGGCGAACTCCGCGGGCGTGGAATTCCGGTTCCACGGATCGACCTTGTGGTCCCGCTTGGCGACGGGCGAACGGCGGTGGTTCAGGAAAAGTTGCCTGGAGCCACAATCACCGAGCCCGATGCGAAGACGATCGACGCGATCGTTGCGGTGAACAACCGCTTCGCCGGCCTCCTGGCGGACCGGCCGGATGTTCCACCACCGCAGCTGCAGCTTCCGCCTGCTGACGGACTGCTCGAGCAGTACGACGCCCGCAGCCGTCGTCTGCTGGACCGGATCAAGGAGCTCGATGCCGGATCCAACAGCACGGCCTTCGACGGTGACGATCTGGTGCACCCCGATCTCACCGTGCCGAACGTGCTGTTCAACCGGTCCGGCGAGGTCACCGGTGTCGTCGACTGGAACCTCGGCGTGGCGCGCGGTGACCGCCGGTTCGGATTGGTGAAGCTGTTGTTCGACCTGACCTGGGCAGCAGCGGTCCCCGGGGTCGAGCAGCGTCCGACCGCAGCGGCGCTCGACCGGATCGACGAGCTCGTTCACTCCACGATCCCGCCGGACACCCTGCGCACGTACTGGGCCCACCACACGCTCAGCATGCTGAGCTGGACCATCTACGCGCGCGACACCGAGGCGATCGACCTCCACCTCACGCTCGGCGAGCGCGGGTTGAACTGAAGACAGGCCCCCAGCCGCCACGGTAGAGACGAGGCCCTCCGCCGTACGGCGGAGGGCTTGTCCTCAAGGGACGGCGTCCTCAGCGAGCTACTGCGTCACCCGGTAAACGTCGAAGACGCCTTCGACCGACCGAACCGCCTTCAAGACATGCCCGAGGTGCGTCGGGTCGCCCATCTCAAAGGTGAAGCGGGACTTGGCGATCCGGTCGCGGGTCGTGGTGAGCGCGGCGGACAGGATGTTCACGTGGTAGTCCGACAGGACGCGGGTGATGTCGGACAGCAACCGCGCGCGGTCCAAAGCCTCGACCTGGATGGCGACCAGGAAGACCGACTGCGCGGTCGGGGCCCACTCGACCTCGACGATGCGCTCGGGCTGGCTTTGCAGGTTTTCGACGTTGGCGCAGTCGGCGCGGTGCACCGAGACGCCGGCGCCCCGGGTGACCCAGCCGATGATCTCGTCGCCGGGCACCGGAGTGCAGCAGCGGGCCAGCTTCGACAGGACGTCGGTCGCGCCCTTGACGATCACACCGGCGTCGCCGCGGGCGGTGCGCTTGCGGCGCTCGCGGGTCTGCGGCAGCCGGAGACCCTCGGCCAGGTCCTCGGCCGCGCCCTCCTCGCCGCCGTACGTCTCGATCAGGCGGCGTACGACGGCTTGCGCGCTGACGTGGCTTTCCCCGACCGCGGCGTACAGGCCGGTGACGTCGGGATAGCGCAGCGAGTTGGCGACCGCGGTGAGCGTCTCGTGCGACAGCAGGCGCTGCAGCGGCAGGCCTTCCTTGCGCAGCTGCTTGGCGATCGCGTCCTTGCCGTGCTCGATCGCCTCGTCGCGGCGTTCCTTGCTGAACCAGTGCTTGATCTTGTTGCGCGCGCGCGGGCTCTTGACGAAGCCGAGCCAGTCGCGCGACGGACCGGCGCCCTGGGCCTTGGAGGTGAAGACCTCGACCACGTCGCCGTTCTCGAGCGTGCTCTCCAGCGGGACGAGCCGGCCGTTGACCCGGGCGCCGATACAGCGGTGCCCGACCTCGGTGTGGATCGCGTAAGCGAAGTCGACGGGCGACGATCCGGTCGGCAGCGACATCACGTCGCCGCGCGGGGTGAAGACGTAGACCTCGGAGTTGTTGATCTCGAACCGCAGCGAGTCGAGGAACTCCGACGGGTCGGAGGTCTCCCGCTGCCAGTCGACCAACTGCCGGACCCACGGCATGTCGTTGGGCGCGCCGACCTCGGTGGTCTGCGGGGCGCCGACCTCGGGGGCCGGGGCGTTCGGGTCCTCTTTGTACTTCCAGTGCGCGGCGATGCCGTACTCCGCGCGCCGGTGCATCGAGAACGACCGGATCTGCAGCTCCACCGGCTTGCCCTGCGGGCCGATCACGGTGGTGTGCAGCGACTGGTACATGTTGAACTTCGGCATCGCGATGTAGTCCTTGAACCGGCCGGGCACCGGGTTCCAGCGCGCGTGCAGTACGCCGAGCGCCGCGTAGCAGTCCCGAACCGACTCGACCAGCACGCGGATGCCGACCAGGTCGTAGATGTCGCCGAACTCGCGGCCGCGGACGATCATCTTCTGGTAGATCGAGTAGTAGTGCTTCGGCCGGCCGGTGACGGTGGCCTTCACCTTCGCGGCGCGCAGGTCCTCGTGCACCTGGTCGATCACCGAGGCCAGGTACTCGTCGCGCGACGGGGCCCGCTCGGCGACCAGCCGGACGATCTCGTCGTACACCTTCGGGTGCAGGGTCGAGAACGACAGGTCCTCGAGCTCCCACTTGATCGTGTTCATACCGAGCCGGTGGGCCAGCGGGGCGTAGATCTCCAGCGTCTCGCGGGCGATCCGCTCCTGCTTCTCCTGGCGCAGGAAGCCCAGCGTGCGCATGTTGTGCAGCCGGTCGGCGAGCTTGATCACCAGCACCCGGATGTCCTTGGCCATCGCGACGACCATCTTGCGGATCGTCTCGGCCTGCGCAGACTCGCCGTACTTGACCTTGTCCAGCTTCGTGACGCCGTCGACCAGCATCGCGATCTCTTCGCTGAAGTCCTTGGTCAGCTCGGCCAGCGTGTAGTCGGTGTCCTCGACCGTGTCGTGCAGCAACGCGGCGCACAGCGTCGGCGCGGTCATGCCCAGCTCGGCCAGGATGGTCGCGACGGCGAGCGGGTGGGTGATGTAGGCGTCACCGCTCTTGCGCAGCTGGCCGCTGTGGTGCTTCTCGGCGGTCCGGTAGGCCCGCTCGATCATGCCCAGGTCGGCCTTGGGGTGGGTCGCGCGGACGACCCGGAACAGCGGCTCCAGCATCGGGGCCCGGTTCGGATGGCGGGTGCCACCCAGCCGGGCCAGCCGGGCGCGCACCCGGGCGGGCGCGATCCTCGGCGGTTGGGCGGCAGGAGGCGGCGACGAACTGACCGGGCGCACCGGGGCCGGCGCGCGCGGAGGCTCGTGCGGCACCACATTCGGTACCGCTGACGTCATCGCCGGGTCTTCGCCCACGTTGTGTCCCTCCGCCGACAGACCACCAGTCTAGGGGGTCTGGTCCAAGGAGGCGGACACGGCCTGTGGACAACACGCCGGATCGGCGTGACGGCCGGTGTCAGACAGTGACGAGGGCGTCCACCCGCTCGTCGGCCAGCCGCTTGCGACCGGGCAGGAACGACAGCTCCAGCAGGACGGCGGTGCCGACCACCTCGGCCCCACAGCGCCGGATCAGCCGCAGGCAGGCCTCGACCGTTCCGCCGGTGGCCAGCACGTCGTCGATCACCAGCACCCGGTCACCGGGCGCGAACGCGTCCTGGTGCACCTCGATGGTCGCCTCGCCGTACTCCAGCGCGTACGACTCCGCGAACGTCGCGGCCGGCAGCTTGCCCTGCTTGCGCACCGGCACGAACCCGGCCCCGAGCGCCAGCGCGACCGGGGCGGCCAGGATGAAGCCGCGGGCCTCGATCCCGACCACCTTGTCGACCACCGGGTTGCCGTCGTCGTCCTTGCCGCTCGCGGCCAGCGCCTCGACCACCTGGGTGAACCCGGTGTGGTCGGCCAGCAGGGGGGTGATGTCCTTGAACAGCACCCCCGGCTGCGGGTAGTCCGGGATGTCGCGGATGCCCTCGGCGAGGACCTGTTCCAGCGAGCGCATCAGCAACCTTTCGGGCGGGTGATCACTTGCCGCGCTTGGAACGCGGCTTACGGGTCGGTTGCGGCCGGCCGGCCGCACCGGTCGGCTTCACCGGACGGCTCGACGCCGTCGGCGTGCCGGCCTTGGGCCGGTCCTGCGGCCGTACGGCGGTCGCCGTGGCGCCGCCACCGGTCGCTGCCATCGCGGCAGCCGGCGCGCCCGCACCCGCGGCGGCCGCGGCGGGAACAGCGGCTCCACTCTGCTGGGCCCGCCTGGCGAGCACCCGGCGGCGCAGCGCCTGCATACCCGGCTCGCGCTCCTTGAAGGCCGCCAGCAGCGCCGGAGCGATGAACACCGAGGAGTACGCCCCGACCGCGATACCGACGAACAGCGCCAGCGAGAGGTCCTTCAGCGGACCCGTGCCGAGCACCGCCGTACCGACGACGAGGATCGATCCGACCGGCAGCAGCGCGATCAGCGTGGTGTTGATCGACCGTACGACGGTCTGGTTGACGGCCAGGTTGGCGGCGTCGCTGTAGGTCTGGCGGTTCGACCCGGTGATGCCGCGGGTGTTCTCCCGGACCTTGTCGAACACCACGACGGTGTCGTACAGCGAGTAGCCGAGGATCGTCAGGACGCCGATCACGGTGGCCGGGGTGACGTCGAAGCCGACCAGCGCGTACACGCCGACCGTGATCAGCACGTCGTGGATCAGCGCCAGGATCGCCGCCATCGACGCCTTGGGCTCGCGGAAGTAGACCCAGATCACCAGGAAGACCAGGACCAGGAACACCCCGAGCGCCCAGATCGCCTTGTTCGCGATCTGGTCACCCCAGGAGGCGCCGATCTGCGACGTACTGACCTGGTTCGGCTGGACGCCGGCTTCCTGCGCGATCGCGTTGCGGACCTTGGTGATGTCGTCCTGGCTCAGCGGCCGGGTCTGGATCCGGACCTTGTCGGCGCCGATCGTGGTGACCACCGGGTCGCCGAGGTCCTGGGCGTTGGTCGCCTTCACGGCGTCGCCGAAGTCCGCGACGGTGTTGTCGGTGACCCGGACCGACGTCTGGTACTCGACGCCGCCCTTGAACTCGATGCCGAGCGCCAGACCGCGAACGGCCAGGCCGATCACCGAGACCGCGACCAGGATCAGCGAGACGGTGAACCACAGCTTGCGCTTGCCGATGAAGTCGTAGGAGATCTCACCGCGGTGCAGCTTCGCACCGATGCTTCCGAGCTTCGACATCAGACCTCCCCTCCCACGGGCTTGCGCGTCGACTTGGCCGGGCGGGCGGCCGGTTTCATCTGGCCAGGCAGGCGCTCGACACCCAAGTGCTCGGGGTCGAGGCCGGACAGCTTGTGCCCGTGGCCGAAGAAGTCGGTCCGGGCCAGCAGGGTGACCAGCGGCTTGGTGAAGATGAACACGACCAGCAGGTCGATCAGCGTGGTCAGGCCGAGGGTGAACGCGAAGCCCTTCACCCCGCCGACGGCCAGCAGGTAGAGCACCACGGCGGCGAGCAGCGAGATCGAGTCGGCCGCGATGATCGTGTGCTTGGCCCGGGCCCAGCCGGTCTCCACCGAGGAGCGCAGGCTGCGCCCCTCACGGACTTCGTCGCGGAGTCGTTCGAAGTAGATGACGAACGAGTCCGCGGTGATACCGATCGCGACGATCAGGCCCGCGATGCCGGCCAGCGTCAGGGTGAACCCGATCGCCTGGCCGAGCAGCACCACCGACGCGTAGGTCAGGGCCGCGGCGGCCGCCAGCGAGGCGACCACGACCAGGCCGAGGCCGCGGTAGTACAGGAACGAGAAGATGATCACCAGCACCAGGCCGATGATGCCCGCGGTGATGCCGGCGGTGAGCTGGTCGCCACCGAGCTGCGGGGAGATGGTCTCGACCGAGGAGATGTCGAACGAGACCGGCAGCGCGCCGTACTTCAGCACGTTCGCCAGGTCACGCGCCTCGGCCTCGGTGAAGCTGCCGCTGATCTGCGCCTGGCCGCCAGGGATCGGGTTGTCCACGCTCGGCGTCGAGATGGTCTCGCCGTCCAGCACGATCGCGAACAGGTTCTGGCCCTGGCCGCGCTGGGACAGCGCGGTGGTGGCCTTGAGGAACTTGTCGCCACCCTCGCTGTTGAAGTTCAGGTTGACCTGCCACTGGAAACCGCCCTGCGGGATGCCCGCGCTGGCGTCGGACAGGTCGGTGCCCTTGAGGATCGCCGGGCCCAGCAGGTACTTGCTGGTGCCGGCCTTGTCGCAGGAGAACAGCGGCTTGTCCGGGTTGTCCTCGGGCTTGTTGTTCGCGTCGCACTTGAAGGTCGCGAACGCTGCGGTGGTGGCGGCGTCGGGCTGCCAGGCGAGCGGGTCGCCGGAGTTGGCCGGCGGCGTCGCGGGCGGCGTGGCCGGCGGGGTCGCCGGCGTGCTCGGCTTGGCGCTCGGCGTCGGCGTCGGGGACGCGGCCTCGCCGAGCGCGCTGCTCCACGCCCGGCCGTTCGGCGACGGGGTGGTGCTCGGCGGCTTCAGCGTGGTCGACGGCTTCGGCGTGGTGCTCGGCTTCGGCGTGGTCGTCGGCTTGCCGGTCGGCGTGGCCGTCGGCGCGGGCGGTGGCGGAGCCGCCGCCTGCGCGTCGTACACGACCCGGAAGTACAGCAGGGCGGTCTGGCCGACCTGCTTGATCAGGCTGTCCTGGTTGGCGCCGGGCACGGCGACGTTGATGTGGCTGCCACCGGCGGTGGTGATCTCGGCCTCGCCGACCCCCGCGCCGTTGACCCGCTGCGAGATGATGTTCTTCGCCTCGGCCAGCTGCTCGGCGGTGATCGCTCCGCCGCCCGCCAGGGACTTGGCGGTCAGCGTGATGGTGGTACCACCGCGCAGATCCAGGCCGAGCTTGGGCTCCCAGTGCTTGGTCAGGCCCATGATCCCGAACAGCAGGACCAGGATGACCCCCAGGACGATCAGGAGCCGTCCTGGGCGGGAGGTCGTCGTTGTTGCCACGTCAGATTCAACCTTTGCGCTTCTGGGCGCGCCGGGGTGTCAGGAGGACGCCGGGGCGCGCCGCACGCCGATAGGACGGGAAGTTCAGTTCTCGGAGTGCGTCGGCGGCAGCTTCTTGTCCTGCGCCTTGGTGTCGCCCGTCTCCGGGACGTCGACGGTGTCGCGCGCCGGGGTCTCGTCCTCGACCCGGTCCTCCACCGGGGCGTCGGCCGGCTCGTCGGCGACCGCGTCGGCGGTGTCGTCCGGGATCACCCGGCCGATCGCGGCCTTGACGAACTGCACCAGCATGCCGTCGGACACCTCGAGGGTGACGTACTCGTCGTCGACCTCCTCGACGATGCCGACCATGCCGCTGGTGGTGACCACCTTGGTGCCGGGGGTCAGCGCGGCGACGGTGTCGGCCTGCCGCTGACGCTGCTTACGCTGCGTGCGGCTCATGAACCAGATCATCCCGACGATCAGGATCAGCGGGAGCAGGAGCGTGAAGCCCGAGCCACCCCCGGAGGAGGCCATCGGTACGGCGAGCAGTTCCATCGGGACTCAGAATCCTTCGTCGAGTACGGGGGCCCGGCACGCTGCGCGCGCGCAGGTCGTCACGGGATGGCCCGAGGTCAGGCCACCGGGGAGTCTAACCCTGGGCGGCAACAAGTGCCGCATGACACCGGGTCACGTTTGCGTTACTCGCCACCCGTACGCCGGTCCCGGCTCCGCGGCGCACCCGTGCGGGACCGGGCTGGGTGCGCGGTCTCACGAGGTTCAACGCCTACGACGCGGTCCGGAGTTCCCGGCCCGGCCTGACCGAGGGCCGCCCTGGCTGGTCCGACTCCACAACTATTCGTCCTCGGCGTCGAACAAGGTGTCCGCGAAGGTGGCGTTCTTGGGGACGCTGAGGCCCAGGTGGCGCCAGGCAGCCGGAGTGGCGACGCGGCCTCGCGGCGTCCGGGCCAGGTAGCCGGAGCGGACGAGGAAGGGCTCGGCGACCTCCTCGACCGTCTCGCGCTCCTCACCGACCGCGACAGCCAAGGTCGACAAGCCCACCGGTCCCCCGCCGAAGCGACGGCACAAAGCGTCGAGCACACCACGGTCGAGCCGGTCCAGGCCCATCCGGTCCACCTCGTACAGGTCGAGCGCGGCCTTCGACAGCGCCAGCGTGACGATGCCGTCGGCGCGCACCTCGGCGTAGTCGCGCACGCGGCGCAGCAGCCGGTTCGCGATCCGGGGTGTGCCGCGCGACCGCGACGCGATCTCGGTGGCGCCTTCCGGCGTGATGTCGACGTCGAGCAGCGCGGCCGACCGGTGCACGATCTTCTCCAGCTCGGCGGCGTCGTAGAACTCCAGATGCCCGGTGAACCCGAACCGGTCCCGCAGCGGTCCCGGCAGCAGCCCGGCCCGCGTGGTCGCGCCGACCAGCGTGAACGGCGGGATCTCCAGCGGAATGGCCGTCGCGCCCGGCCCCTTGCCGACGATCACGTCGACCCGGAAGTCCTCCATCGCCATGTACAGCAGTTCTTCGGCCGGCCGGGACATCCGGTGGATCTCGTCGAGGAACAGCACCTCGCCCTCGCTGAGCCCGGACAGGATCGCCGCCAGATCCCCGGCGTGCTGGATCGCCGGACCGCTGGTGACGCGCAGCGGCGCCGACAGCTCGGCCGCGATGATCATCGCCAGCGTGGTCTTGCCCAGCCCGGGCGGACCGGACAGCAGCACGTGGTCGGGCGCGCGGTTGCGGCCGCGAGCCGCGTGCAACACCAACTCGAGCTGCTCGCTGACCCGCCGCTGCCCGCCGAACTCGGCCAGGGTGCGCGGCCGCAGAGCCGACTCGATCTTGCGTTCCTCGAGATCCACCGCGTCCGCGGACACCAGTGGCCTGACGTTGTCGTCCATCCGTCAGGCCTTCGACAGCACGCGCAGCGCGGCGCGCAGCAGGTCGGGCACTGACGGTTCGCCCTCGGCTGCCAGCGGCGACACCGCGACCACGGCGTCCTCGGCGTCGCGGGCCGACCAGCCCAGACCGACCAGACCGGCCTGGACCTGGTCCTTCCACGCCTCGGTGGTCTGCAGCGGACGTCCGGACACCGTTCTCGACGGCGCACCGATCTTGTCCTTGAGCTCCAGCACGATCCGCTGCGCGCCCTTCTTGCCGATGCCGGGCACCTTCACCAGCATCGCCAGGTCCTCGGACGCGACGGCCTGCCGCAACTGATCAGGACTCAGTACGGCGAGCGCCGCCTGCGCCAGCTTCGGCCCCACCCCGGATGCGGTCTGCAGCAGCTCGAACAGGCTCTTCTCGTCGTCGTCGGAGAACCCGTACAGCGTCAGCGAGTCCTCGCGCACCACCATCGAGGTGGACACCCGGGCCTCCTGGCCGGGCCGCAGTCCGGCCAGCGTGCCGGGATGGCAGAACACCTGCAGCCCGACGCCACCGACCTCGATCACCGCACTGTCCAGCCCGATCGCGGCCACCGGGCCACGCACGAACGCGATCATCGTTTACCTCCTCGAACCGCCCGCAGTTGGGCCTGCCGGGTCTCGGCCGCCTGTGCCAGCGCCGCTTGCACCTTCGCCAACTGGACCTTGGACTGCGCCTGCGCGCGGGCCTCCAGCTGAGACTGCGCCGCGTCCTGCAACCGGCTCGTCACCCCACCACGCCAGACGTGGCAGATCGCGAGCGCCAGCGCGTCTGCGGCGTCCGCGGGGGTGGGTCGCTCCGGCAGCTGCAGGATCCGCGTCACCATCGTGGTCACCTGGTCCTTGTCGGCCCGGCCGGACCCGGTCACCGCCGCCTTCACCTCGCTCGGCGTGTGCAGCGCGACCGGCAGTCCCCTGCGGGCGGCGACGACCATCGCCACGCCGGACGCCTGCGCGGTGCCCATCACGGTCCGCACGTTGTGCTGCGCGAAGACCCGCTCGACCGCGACCGCGTCGGGCCGGTGCTCGGTGATCCACTGCTCGATGCCGGCCTCGATCCGGACCAGCCGCTGCGCGACGTCCAGGTCGGTCGGCGTCCGGATCACGCCGACGGCGACCAGTGTCGGCGGCCGTCCGGGCGCACCCTCGACGACGCCGAGACCGCACCGGGTCAACCCCGGGTCGACGCCGAGCACGCGCATGGACCACCTCCGAACGTTTGTTCGACAAACACTATGCGCGGGCTCCGGCCGCCACGAAATCGACGCGCCGCGCCCCTGTGCACAACCCGGTCAGAAGAAGTCGAGCATGTACGCCGGGGCGCCGCCGAACGCCGTGTCGAGCACCCCGTCGTCCGCCGCCGAGCCCCCGCTCGCCAGGCCGGATCCGCGCAGGGTCGCCAACGGCGTACCGGCGTACAGGGCGGACAGGCCGCGCGAGCCGAGTCGCAGTACGTCGCCAGTGCGCTCGGACGGCGTGAGTTTGCCGGAGCCGTCGGCAACCGCCAGGCGCCAGCGGCCGGAATGCGCCGGCACCTCGGGATCGTCGAACTCCAGGTCGACCTCCGCGGTCACACCAGGCGCGAAGCCCCGAGCGGCGACCGCGGCCGGGGCGTCGAGCAGCCGCAGCATCCAGTGCTGGACGTGGGTCTCCTTGTCGGCCTCGCGCTGAGCCAGCAGGTGCACCGGGTCGTTCGGGGAGATGTAGGCGTGCACCATGCGCGCTGTCGACGAGCCGGAGCCCACGGTCGACCAGAGAGCTCGCGCGGTCGTGTCGGAATGGGCGATGAGCTCCTCGACCCGCAGATCCTGGTCGTGCCAGTTGTAGACGACGAACCCGTCGTCGGCCAGGTAGGCGAACATGTCGTCGTCACCGAGCCACTCGGCGACCTTCGACTCGGGCCAACCGAGGACACCGTTGGCCCGGCCGCTCTCGTGCGCCTGCGCGACCAGCTCGAGCAGGCGCCCGGCGTCGGCCGGACCGGCGCGACGGATGCGGACCTCCTTGCCACCCAGCGACCGCAGGTCCGCGGTCTCGAAGGAGAACCGGTACCGCCCGCCGCCGAACTCGTAGCCGAGCTTGCGGTAGATCACCGTGGTCGCCGGGTAGAGCGCGGTCAGCGGGAAGCCCCGCTCGATGCTCCGCTGCAGCACGCCCCGCATCAGCATGCTGCCGACGCCACGTCCCCGGTGCTCGGGGGAGACCACCACGCTGGCGATCCCGGCCATCGGCACCTGGCGGCCACCCCACCACTGCTGGAAGTCCCAGATCCGCGCCGCGGCGACCACCTCGTCACCGGCCGCCACCCCGACGTACCGGCCGTCCTCCAGGAACTCGACCGCGTCCTTGCGCCACTCCTCGCGCGCTGACGCGGGCAACGGCCCGAACGAACGCGCCCGCACCCGCAGTACGTCGTCCAGCTGGTCCTCGGTGATGTCGACAGGTCGCAGCGCATCGGTCACGACCTGACCCTACGACGCCGTTCCCCCGCGAGCGAAAGTGATATCCCGGCGGGCTACTTCTTGTCGGTGACCCACAGGTTGATGGTGCCCTCGACAACCACCGTGCCGTCGGCGCGGGTCGCCCGGACCCGGACCGGTACGTCGGGGCCGGCGGTCCAGTCGGCCGGGTCGGTCTCCGCCGTACAGGTCAGGTCGGAGGTGGACTTGGCCAGGTAGGCCACCTCCATACCCTTCGGCAGCCAGCGCTTGCCCGCCGGGACGGTCGCCTCGGCGAGCGCGCCCATCGCGGCCTCCAGGCCGTTGCAGACGGCGATCGCGTGCACGGTGCCGATGTGGTTCTGCACCGCGCGCCGCTTCGGCAGCTGCAAGGAGGCGAAGTTCGGGCTGATCTGGACGAAGCGCGGCCGGATCGAGCGGAAGTACGGCGCCCGCCGGGTGAAGGCGTAGGAGAACAGCCGCGTTCCGCCCGGGAGCGTCCGGAACCGCAACCACATGCCCAGTACCTGAGTCGCCATGCGCCGAGGTTACCCGCGAGTAAACAAAGACGGCAAGCGCAATGACAACGCGGCGCCCGGGAAAGCTTCCCAGGGCGCCGCGCGGTCGAGAGAAGGTCAGCCGACCTCGGCCATGACTTCGTCGGACACATCGAAGTTCGCGTAGACGTTCTGTACGTCGTCGCTGTCTTCCAGCGCGTCGATCAGGCGGAAGATCTTGCCCGCGCCGTCGGCGTCCAGCTCGACGGTCATCGACGGCACGAACGACGCCTCGGCCGACTCGTAGTCGATCCCGGCGTCCTGCAGCGCGGTGCGGACCTTGACCAGGTCGGTCGCCTCGCTGATCACCTCGAAGGCCTCGCCGAGGTCGTTCACCTCGTCGGCGCCGGCCTCCAGCACGGCCTCCATCACCTCGTCCTCGGAGTAGGTCTTGCCGTCCTGCTCCTTGTTCACCACGACGACGCCCTTGCGGTTGAACAGGTACGCGACCGAGTTCGGGTCGGCCAGCGAGCCGCCGTTGCGCGTCATCGCGGTCCGGACGTCGGCCGCGGCACGGTTGCGGTTGTCGGTCAGGCACTCGATCAGCATCGCCACACCGTTGGGCCCGTAGCCCTCGTAGGTGATCGACTGCCAGTCCGCGCCACCGGCCTCGGCGCCGGACCCGCGCTTGATCGCGCGGTCGATGTTGTCGTTCGGAACCGAGGACTTCTTGGCCTTCTGGACCGCGTCGTACAGGGTCGGGTTGCCGGACAGGTCACCGCCGCCGGTGCGGGCGGCCACCTCGATGTTCTTGATCAGCTTCGCGAAGAGCTTGGCGCGCCTCGAGTCGATGACCGCTTTCTTGTGCTTGGTGGTGGCCCATTTGGAGTGGCCTGACATCGCGAACCCAACCCTTCTACCGCCGAACTGACTTAGAGGTCGCGCACCAGGTCGGCGAAGTACCCGTGCAGCCTGGCGTCCCCGGTCATCTCCGGATGGAACGACGTGGCCAGCAGCCGATCGTGGCGAACCGCGACGATCCTACTGTGCTCCGCCTCCGGCCCCACGCTGTCCCACCCTGTGCCTGGTCCGGACCTCACCGTCGACAGTACCTCCACCTCGGGTCCGACCCGCTCCACCCAGGGTGCCCGGATGAACACCGCGTGGTACGGCGTGTCGAAGGCCGCGAACTCCAGATCGGCCTCGAACGAGTCGACCTGCCGCCCGAACGCGTTACGCCGCACCGTCACGTCGAGCCCGCCGAGCGTCTCCTGCCCCTCGATCCCGCCGGTGATCTCGTCGGCCAGCATGATCATCCCGGCACAGGTCCCGAACACCGGCATGCCGTCCGCGATCCGCTTCTGCAGCGGCTCGAACAGCTCGAACGACCGCGCCAGCTTGTCCATCGTCGTCGACTCGCCACCCGGCAGCACCAGCGCGTCGACCGCGTCCAGCTCGGCGGGCCGGCGTACGGGCACAGCCTCGACACCGACCTGGCCGAGCATGGCCAGGTGCTCGCGCACGTTGCCCTGCAGCGCGAACACGCCGATGACCGTCACAGCTCGACCCTTCGCTGCCAGTCGACGGTGACCTCGATGCGTCCCTCGTCGAAGGTCGCCGGCAGGTCCCGCTCGTGCAGCAACGCCAGCACGTCCTCCAGCAGGGGTTCACCAGGCGCGACGTTGGCGGTGTCGGGGTGCCAGACCTTCAGCTCCAGCATGCCGAAGTCGACCGCGTGCCAGACGTCGGTGTCGGTGAAGAACACCAGCCCCTTCGGATCCGTCGCCGCCTCCAGCGCCCTGCGGGCGTCGTGGTGATCCGCGCAGTAGCGGACCACGACGATGCCCAGCGACTCCAGCTCAGCCAGTACGGCGTCCAGCCGGTCCGGACCGGTCTCGGCCGGCCAGGTCTCGGCGTCGGCCCGCAGATCGGCCTCCGCCTCGGCGATCAGCTCCGGTACGACGACCGCCGCGTCCGCCGCGGGCGCGTCCTCCTGAACTGCTTCGGTCAGAGCAGTCGTCACCGCCGCGCGGTCCGCGTAACCGGACCGGACGAGCACGCGGGCGAGCCCACGCAGCTCGCGAGCAGTTCGCTCGCCTGCTGCAGACAGTACGTCCATGGTGATCAGCGTATCTCCGTTCATTGGCGTGGTTTCACGCGCTTGGTCGGGATTGCGGTGAGTGGATCCTCCGGCCACGGATGGCGGGGGTAACGGGCCCGCAAGTCGGCTCGGACCTGGGGATAACCCTGCTTCCAGAACGAGGCGAGGTCGCTCGTGATCGCGACCGGGCGCCGTGCGGGTGAGAGCAGGTGCAGAACGACAGGGACACGACCGTCCGCGACGGCTGGGGTCGCCGTCCAGCCGAAGACCTCCTGCAGCTTCACGGCGAGGACCGGCGGCTCGACACCGTCGTACGCGAGTCGTACCTCGGAGCCCGACGGGACCCGGAGCCGCTCCGGTGCGAGTTCGCCGAACCGGGCCGCCGCGGGCCAGGGCAGCAGTCGCCGGAGCGCCGAAGCCACGTCGATGTGGGCAAGGTCGCGCGAGCCCCGCACCGAGGCGAGCTCGGTCCCCAGCCAGTTGTCGAGATCGGCCAGGAGTGCCGCGTCGTCGACCGCGGGCCACGGTGCTCCGAGGTGCGCGTGGAGGAACGCGAGCCGCTCCCGCAAGGCGAGTGCGGCCTCCGACCAGCGCAGTACGGACAGACCGCTGCGGCGGATACCGTCGCGAACGGCCGCTTGGACGAGCAGCCGGTCGGGCTTGGCCAGCGGGACGTCGTTGAGCACGATCGCGCCGAGGGTCTCGACGCGCCGCGTGACGATCCGGCCGTCGTCCCAGCGGATCTGGTCGGTGGTCGTGACGAGGTCGCCGGCGATGTCCCGCGCGGTCTGTTCGTCGATCGGGGCGGCGGAACGGATCCTGACATCGGCGCGACCGGGCGCCCGGTCGGCCACCGCGATCGCCAGCCAGGTGGTGGTCCGCAACGGCGACTGCGGATCCAGCGCGGCGCCCGTCCCGCCGGCCATCTGGTACGTCGCCGAGTCGGCTGCCCGGATCCGCGCGATCCGATCCGGGTACGCCAGCCCCACCACGATCCCGGCCGCAAGATCATCCGGTACGCCGCCCGGCCTGCGACCAGCCGCCATACCAACCGTCGCCCGCCCTCCGTCGCCGCTCGCCCGCACGTTGTCCCCTCCCGACGCCCGCACGTCATTCCCGCCCGACTCCCGCTCGTCATTCCCGCCCGACGCCCGCAGGTTGTCCCCACCCGCCGGCCGCAGGTTGTCCCCGCCCGCCGGCCGTGCTCCAGCTCCACCCGCCGGCTCGCCGATCGCGCCTCGGGCGAGGCGCTTCGTCTCCTCCCGCCAGCGCGCCGTGGCGCCGCGGTCCTCCCCGCGCCGCAGGGCTCGCCACCGGGCCGGCAGATCATCGCCGAAGTCCCGGCCGGAGTCGTCCGAGAGCATCGCGACGATCTCGCGAGCCCGATCGGCGCCGACCCGCGGCGTACCGTCCAGCAACGCACGGGCCAACCGCGGATGCGCCCCGATCGCCGCCATTCGCCGTCCCCGGTCGGTGATCCGGCCCCGGTCGTCGACAGCATCGAGGCGGCGCAGCAACTCGGTCGCGGCGGTCATCGCCACCTCCGGCGGCGCCTCGAGCAAGGTCAGCCCCTCACCAGCAGGCGCACCCCACGCCGCGAGATCGAGCGCGAAGGCGGCCAGATCCGCGATCGCGATCTCCGGCGCCGGATGATCGTCGAGATGCGCGTGCTCGGTCGCGGACCAGCACCGATAGACCCGGCCCGGTGCCTCCCGCCCGGCACGACCCGCCCGCTGATCGGCCGACGACTTCGAGACCCGGCAGGTGACCAACGCACCCAATCCACGGGACTGATCGGTCCGCGGCTCCCGAGCCAGACCCGAGTCGACCACCACCCTGACCCCAGGCACGGTCAGCGAACTCTCCGCGACCGACGTCGTGACGACAATCCGGCGAGTGGCGCCCGGCGCCAACGCGCGGTCCTGCTCAGCCCTGGACTGCCGACCGAACAACGGCAGCACGTTCTGACCGGCCAACCGCCGCGTCACACCGTTGATCTCAGCCTCCCCTGGCACGAACACGAGGATGTCGCCGTCGTTCTCGGTCAGCGCCCGCTGGACGACGGCCGCGACGTGATCCAGCAGGCGCGGGTCGACCCGCCCACCGGGAAGCAGCGGCACGGGGACCGGCGGTGGCGCCCACTCGATCGCCACGTCGAACAGCGCAGCGGACGCGGTGACCACAGGCGCCGGATAGTCCGAGCCCAGTGCGCGACTCAGCTTGACCGTGTCCGCCGTGGCCGAGGTCGCGACGACGCCAGGTCCTCGCGAAGATTCGCGCGGATGTCTAGGCAGAACGCGAGCAGCAGATCGGCGTCCAGGTGCCGCTCGTGGCATTCGTCGATCACGATCGCGGCGACCCCTGGCAGCTCCGGATTCTGCTGCAGCCGCCGTACGAGAAGCCCGGTCGTCACCACCTCGACCCGGAGCCCTCGACCGCCGCTGCGCTCACCGCGCATCGCGTAGCCGATCCGCTGCCCGAGCGGTTCGCCGATCAGTGCCGCCAGCCGGGTCGCGGCCGCGCGGGTCGCCATCCGACGCGGCTCGGCGACGACGATCGTGCCGCCGAGCGCGTCGCCCAACGCCAGCGGCAGCAACGAGGTCTTCCCCGACCCAGGTGGCGCGACCAGCACGGCCGTACCGCGCGAACGCAGCGCGTCGACAGTGGCAGGCAACACGGTCCGGACAGGCAGATCCGCCCCGGGCACCGACAACTCAGGCAGCAACACGCGCCGACGCTAACCGACCATCACCGCAGGACCGCCGGCCAACCCACAGCTCGGTGGTCCTGCGGCCGGCCGCGATCACCAGCCGCGCTCGGCGAGCCGGTGCGGCTGCGGGATCTCGTCGACGTTGATGCCGACCATCGCCTCGCCCAGACCGCGGGAGACCTTGGCGATCACGTCGGGGTCGTCGTAGAAGGTGGTGGCCTTGACGATCGCCTCGGCGCGCTGGGCCGGGTTGCCGGACTTGAAGATGCCGGAGCCGACGAACACGCCCTCGGCGCCGAGCTGCATCATCATCGCGGCGTCGGCCGGGGTGGCGATGCCGCCGGCGGTGAACAGCACGACCGGGAGCTTGCCCGCGGCCGCGACCTCCTTGACCAGCTCGTACGGCGCCTGCAGCTCCTTGGCCGCGACGAACAGCTCGTCCTCGGGCAGGTTCTGCAGCCGGCGCAGCTCCTGGCGGATCTGGCGCATGTGGGTGGTGGCGTTCGACACGTCGCCGGTGCCGGCCTCGCCCTTGGAGCGGATCATCGCCGCGCCCTCGGTGATCCGGCGCAGCGCCTCGCCGAGGTTGGTCGCGCCGCAGACGAACGGCACGGTGAACTGCCACTTGTCGATGTGGTTGGCGTAGTCGGCCGGGGTGAGCACCTCGGACTCGTCGATGTAGTCGACCCCGAGGCTCTGCAGCACCTGGGCCTCGACGAAGTGACCGATCCGGGCCTTGGCCATCACCGGGATCGAGACCGCGTTGATGATCGAGTCGATCATGTCCGGGTCGCTCATCCGGGACACGCCGCCCTGGGCGCGGATGTCGGCCGGGACCCGCTCGAGCGCCATCACCGCGACAGCGCCGGCGTCCTCGGCGATCTTGGCCTGCTCGGCGGTGACGACGTCCATGATCACGCCACCCTTGAGCATCTCCGCCATGCCACGCTTGACCTTGGCGGTACCGGTTTCCGGCCCGGTCTGCGGTGCGGTGGTCTCAGTCACTTCGGGGTCCTCCTGGTCAGAGCTGGGTACGCCCCCAGCGTAGGTCCCGGACGAGGGCCGGCATCAGTCCACCTCGAATCAACTGGACCGACCGATCGCGGCGGTCAACCGCGCCACGACCAGGCGCAGCGTCGCCGGTGGCGCGGTGAACGGGATCCGCAGGTGGCGGCGGTCGGTGCCGTCGGGAGTGAACAGGTCGCCAGCCCCGAGCAGCAGCCCTTGCTCGCGGGCCGCCTCCAGCACCTTGCGCGCCCGCACCTCGGTGACCTCCAGCCACAGCGTCATGCCACCGGTCGGCGTCGACCAGGCCACGCCGGGCACGGTCTTCAGTCCGGTCTCCAGCGCGGCCAGGTTCGCCCTGAGCCGAGTCTTGCGCCGGGAGATGACCCGGTCGAGCCGGTCCAGGATGGCCAACGCCAGCAGGTCGTCCAGCGCACTGGGCGAGGTGACGCTGAGGTGGGCCGCCGTGTTGATCCTCCGGCGGAGCTGGCGGCCGGTCCGGACCCAGCCGACGCGTAGACCGCCCCACACCGTCTTGCTGAGCGAGCCGACGCTGACTGTGCGCGGGTAGCGGCTCAGCGGGTCGGCTTGCTTGCCTCCGGCAAGCCAGAGCGGCCGCATGGTCTCGTCGCTGATCAGTGCGGCTCCGTAGCGCCGGGCGATCTCCACCACCGCCGTACGCCGGTCCGCCGGCAGGCTGAGGCCGGTCGGGTTGTGGTTGTCGGCCTGGAGGTAGATGACCTTCGGCTTGTGGCGTCGGCACAGATGGGCGAGCTGGTCGGTGTCCCAGACGCCCGCAGGCCAGCCGACGACGTCCAGCCGGTGATTGCGCAGCAGGTCGAACGCGGCCGGATACGTCGGCGTCTCGGTGACGGCAACACCCGGTCCGAGGTCCAGACCGGCCAGTGCGGCGTTGAGTCCCGCAGCGGCTCCGACGGTCAGCGTGAGTTGCCCCGGCTCGGTGGGGACGCCCTCCAAAGTCAGCCGCTCGGCGAGCGCCGTACGCAGCTCGAGTGAGCCGCCGGACGGCGGGCCGTCGCCGCCCATCGCCTGCGGCAGTCCCTCGGCGACGATCTGCGCCGCCACTTCAGCCACATCGTGCGGCGCCGCGGTGGTGGCGAACCGCAGGTCCAGCACCGGCTGGTCCCCGGCCGTCACCGTCGACACCGGAGCGATCGGATCCAGCAGCCGGTCCAGCGGCCGCACATGCGTGCCGGACCCGCGCCTGGTCTCCAGCACGCCGTCCGCCCGCAGCTGGTCGAGCGCCCTGACCACCGTCACCCGGCTCACGCCGAGCCGCTCCGCCAGCACCCGCTCGGACGGCAGCCGCGACCCGATCGACAGGTCACCCCGTTCGATCGACCGCAGTACCAGCGCCTCGACCTGCTCGGTCTTGGTCCCGTCCGCCGGGTCCAGATCACTCCCCCGCCACATGAGTCCAGTCTCCCACCACTGGCCTGATCCTTCGCGATGAACCGTTTCTCATCACTTCTTCACGGCCCTCTCATCGCCGGCGCCGAGAGTGGTTGCGTGCCGGCCGCGAGGGCCGGCCCGATCCCCGGAGGACACTCATGAAGCGCTCCATCATCGTGGCCGGAGCCGGCGTACTGGCGCTGGCCGGCGCCGTGGTCACCGCGCCCGCCGCCCACGCCGAGGAACGAGTCTGCCGCGGCACGCTCGGCGCGGTCACCGTCGACAACGTCCGGGTGCCGGCCGGCGCCACCTGCACACTGAACCGCACCACGGTCAAGGGCACCGTCAAGGTCGAGCGGAACGCCCGGCTGAGCACCTCGGCGGCCCGGATCAACGGCAACGTCCAGACCGAGGGCCACGCTCACGTCTACCTGTACGCCTCCACCGTCGGCGGCAGCGTCCAGCTCAAGCAGGGCCGGACGGCGTCGCTGCGCTCCAACCAGGTCAAGGGCGACGTCCAGTCGTTCACCAACCGGGGCGCGCAGAACTTCACCGCGAACCGGATCAACGGCAACCTGCAGTGCAAGTCGAACGTGCCCGCTCCGACCGGCTCCGGCAACGTTGTCGGCGGCAACAAGCAGGACCAGTGCCGCCGCCTGTGACCCGCTGAGCACCTGAACCTCCCACCCCCCGGAGGAACGGTGCGCGGCGCCTCCGGACGGAACCGGGCGAACGCCCTAGACCAGCCGGTAGCCGGCGCCGCGCACCGTCTCGAACCGATCGGCCCCGAGCTTGCGCCGCAAATAGCGCACGTAGACGTCGACGACGTTCGACGTCGGGTCGAACTCGAACCCCCAGACCCGGCTGAGCAGCGTCTCCCGCGACAGCACCTGCCCCGCGTTGCGCAGGAACACCTCGACCAGGACGAACTCCCGCGCGGTCAACGGCACCATCCGCCCGTCGACCACCGCCGACCGCGACCGCAGGTCCAACGCCAGCGAACCGCGGCGCAGGATCGCCGGCTCGCTCCCCCGGTCGTCACGCAGCCGGAGCCGGATCCGCGCCAGCAACTCCTCGAACCGGAACGGCTTGGACAGGTAGTCGTCCGCCCCACCCTCCAGTCCGGCCACGGTGTCCTGCACCGAGCTGCGCGCGGTCAGGATCACCACCGGCATCGCACTGCCCGCCGTACGGAGCCTGCCGAGCACGGTGAACCCGTCCAGCTCAGGCAGCCCGAGGTCGAGCACCAGCAGGTCGAACTCGCCAGTCAACCCGTGATCCAGCGCCGTCTGCCCGTCACCGACCACAGTCGGCGTGAAACCGTTGGCCCGTAGCCCCTTCGCGACGAACGAGGCGATTCGCTCCTCGTCCTCGGCGATCAACACGCGGCTCACAACACCACCTCCTCCCGCTGCGGCACCGCAGCCGGCACCGGCGCGGCCGCCTGCGGGATCGTCAGCTCGAACGTCGCGCCTCCGCCCGGCGTCGGGTGCAGCCGCACCGACCCGCCGTGCGCCTCGGCGATGGCCCGCACGATGGCCAGCCCCAGTCCGGAGCCGTCCGCACGGCCCGCGCCCCGACCGCGCTGGAAGCGTTCGAAGATCCGGCCGGCGTCGGCCGCGGCGATGCCCGGCCCGGTGTCGCTCACCCAGAGCCGCACCACCTCGCCGTCGGAGGACGAGCCGATCACCACCCGGTCCTGCGGCCGGGTGAACTTCACCGCGTTCTCCGCCAACTGGACCAGCGCCTGAGTCAACCGCTGCGCATCGGCGACCACCCAAGCCTCCGTACGCCGGTCGACCCGCCACCCCCGGTCCCCCAGCGCCCGCGCCTTGTCCAGCACATGGTCGGTCAGCCGGCCGACATCCACCAGGTCGGGCCGCAGGAAGTCCGGCCGCTCCGCCTTGGCCAGCACGATCAGGTCCTCCACCGAGCGGCTCATCCGGTCCAGCTCGTCCAGCAGCAGGTCGCGCACCTCGGCGGTCTCCTCGGCATCCGCCGTGTTCAGCAGCTCGAGGTGCCCGCGCACGATCGTGATCGGCGTACGCAGCTCGTGGCCGGCCTCGTCGAGGAACCGGCGCTGGGTGGCGAACGCCTCCTCCAGCCGGTCCAGCATCGCGTTGAAGGTCCGGGCCAGCGAGGACACGTCATCATTGCCCGGAGCAACTATTCGCCGGGTCAGGTCGGACTCGCTGATCTGCTGCGCGGTCTGCCGGACGTCCCGGATCGGCCGCAGCAACCGGCCGGCGGCGAGCCAGCCGACCACCGCGATCACCGCCAGTGCGGCGACCGCGACAGCCGAGTAGATCTGGAACACCTCGGTCAGTTCGGCGCGCTCCGGCCCGGTGAAGTAGACCACCACGAACGTTCCCCGCTCGGGCCCGAGCGTCATCGGCACGGTCGAGTACCGGACCGGACCATCGGCCGACGCGTAGGCGCCCGACGACGGTCCAGGTGACCCCGTGACCAGCGCGCGAAAGGCCGGATCGTCGTGCAGCGCGACGGCCCCGCCGGCCGGCGAGAGCGTGCGGTCCGGCAGGTACGCCGCCAGCGTCTGATGGTGATCGGCCACGTTGCGCCGCAGCGCCACCTCGAACAACCGCTCCAGCGAGGTGAACTGCCCGCCATCGCGCGGATCCACCGCCGACCGCCGGAACTCCGCGAACTCCGACACCTCCTGCGCCAGCGCCTGCTCGATCCGTACGTCGATCCGCTGCCGCTCCAGCCCGTACGCCGTACCAGCCGCGCCGGCCATCCCGACCGCCGCCAGCAGCAGCACCCAAGCCAGGATCCGGGCGCGGACCGACCGGGTGAGGTCCGCAAGCCTCCCCCCGGCTGAGAGCGTGATCCCCGTCATTGCACTCACCGTCGCCTGCTCACTGTGCGTAGTCCATGTCGGAGCGGTCACCGGCCGGCGAACAGTCCGTGAACGGACGCCGGCCGGCGACCCCGAATCAGCCGAAGGTGATCACCAGGCGCGGCGGGTTGTCGGTGCCCTTCTCCCGGCTGTGGAACGCCTGGTCCAGCCCGCCGCCGTTCTCCGCGCTGTCGCGGATCAGGAAGCCGTGGTTGGACCCGGCGTACATGCTCTGCAGCTGGGACACGACTCCCCACTCGACGTAGCGGTTGCTGGTCGGCGAGGCGGCCGTCACCGCTGTCCCGGTGGTGGCGGGCTGGTTGTTCCAGGTCACGTTCGACTCGGTCCACGGCCCGTTCACCCGCAGCGCCTGCAACGTGCGTCCCGCCTTGTACGACGTGGCGTACAGCCTCAGCTTCGCGTCGGTGATCGAGCACCCGGGCGGCACAGCCGGCAGGTTGAACCGGACCATCGCCCGGGCGTTCGCCCCGGACTTGGTGTCGACCTTCAGCACCGAGTCGGTGCCGTAGTTCTGGCCTCCGGAGCTCTGCAGCAACCAGCTGTCCGCGGCCGCGCCGACGGTCACCGTGCCCGGCGTACAGACCGGTGCCGGGGTCGCGACCGTCCAGGTGTGCACCGCCGGCGTGGCGTCGACCAAGCCGCTCGGCTCGACGGCGTACACCCGGAAGTTGTGACTGCCGATCGCCAGCCCGGTCACGCTGACCGGAGAGGTGCAGACGGCATAGGGAACGCCGTTCAGCGAGCACCTGAAGGTTGTGCCGGCCTGGTTCGAGCCGAACGCCAGCGTCGCCGTCGTACTGGCCGTCGTGGCGGCCGGCCCGGACGTGATGGTCGTGTCGGGCGCCGTGACCACCGTCCAGGTGCGGACGACTGGCGCGGCCTCGGTGTTACCGGACAGATCGGTCGAGCGGACTCGCAGCTGGTGCGCTCCCGGCTCGAGACCCTGCACCTGGTGCGGCGACTCGCAAGGAGCGAACGCCGCGTTGTCCAGCGAGCACTCGAACGTCGCGTACGGGTCGTTCGCGGCGAAGGTGAGCGTCACCTCGGTCGCCGCGGTGGTCGCCGGCGGTCCGGAGGCGAACGCCGTCAGCGGCGCCACGGTGTCCCCGGTGAAGGTCCAGGTATGCCGGATCGGGGTCGGATCGACGTTGTCCTCCACGTCCACGGCCCGGATGTCGACCGTGTGCTGCCCGAGGGAAAGCGGCTCGGGGAAGTCGGGGTTGGGATAGGTGTACGGGCTGGTGCACTCGGCGAAGTCCGCCTCGTTGTCACTGTCCAGCCGGCACTCGAAGGTCAGCCCCTGCGGGGACGTCACGTTGTCGGTGCCGGTGAAGACGAACGACGCCGTACCGCTCGGGCTGGCCGGACCGGTGGTCAGGACGGTCTGCGGCGGCACCGTGTCGAGCGGCGGGTCGATCTGCCACTCGTGCACGCCCATCTCGTCCGGACCCGACACCACTCCGTCGAGATCGGTCGCCTGGATCCGCAGCGAGTGGTCGCCGACCGCCAGACCCTCGTAGGTCACCGGCGAGGTGCACTCGGTGAAGGCCGCCAGGTCGAGCGAGCATTCGTACTTGGTCACCGCCTCGTTCGCGCTGAACGTCACCGTCGCGTCGCTGCTGGTGGTCGGATCGGCCGGGCCGGACTGGATGGTGACGACCGGCGGACCGGTCCTGGTCCAGCTGTGCACGGCCGGGCTCGCGTCGACGTTGCCCTCCGGATCGATCGCCCGGACCTGGAACTCGTGCGCGCCGTACGCGATCTCGGTGTACTCCCGCGGCGAGGTGCAGGTGGTGAAGGCGGCGCCGTCCAGCGAGCACTGGAAGGTGGTGTCCGGCTCGGTGCTGCGGAAGGTGAACACCGCGTCCTCCAGCGGCGTCTGCGGCGCCGGTCCGGTCAGCACGGTCGTGTCCGGCGGTACGCCGGGTGGCGGCAGCTCGATCACCCAGACGTAACTTGCCGGGGTCGGATCCACTTTGCCGGCGAGGTCGACGGCGCGCACCTGGAAGGTGTGGGTGCCGGGCGCCAGGCCGGAGTACAGCCGCGGGTTCTCGCAGTCCGTGAAGGCGCCGGTGTCGATCCGGCACTCGAAGGACAGCTCGGTCAGCGGCGTGTTGTCGTCGATCCCGGTGAAGAGGAACGCGGCCGAGCGGCTGCCGCTCGGGTTCGCCGGGAAGTCCAGCAGCTCGGTGTCCGGCGGCGCGACCTCCGGCGGGACGGGCGTGCCGCCGTTGCACTCGACGTTGTGGCACTGGGTCGGCTCGCTGTTGCCGACGGCACGGTTGTTGCCGCCGTCGACGGTGCCGGTCTCGACGTGGATGCCCCAGCCGTCGTTGCTGTTGGCACTGTTCGCGGTGACCGTGTGGCCCGCCTTGTTCACCGCGATGCCGTCGCCGGCGTTGTCGTCCGCGGTGTTGCGTTCGAGCAGGTTGCCGGGCAACGCGGAACCGGCGGTCACGTCGGCCTCGACCGCGATGCCCTCGGAGGCGTTGGCCGAAGCCTCGTTGCTCACGACCACGTTGCCGAGCGACAGCGCGCCGACCGAGATGCCGGTGTCGGAGTTCTCGCTCGCGGTGTTCGACTCCACCCGGTTGTTGCCGGATTCGTGCAGGTCCACGCCGCCGCCGTTGAAGCGCAGGTCGTTGCCTCGGACCACCGTGTCGTCGGCGCGTTCCAGCACCACGGCGGCCTTGTCCAGCTGGTGCGCGATGTTCGCCACCACCTGGGTGGCGTCGGAGTCGACCAGCTGGATGCCCGACTCTCCGTCGCGCACCGTGTTGCCCTCCAGCCGGTTGGCGTTCGACCCGGCCTGGACGAGAATCGCGGTCTTCGCGCTCGCGATGACCGAGTTGCTCACCATCGTGTTGTTGCCAGCGGCATCGAGCAGCAGGCCGGTCTCACTCGATCCGGTGACCGTGTTGCCCTCCAGCGTGTTGCCGCTGGACGCGAGCACCTGCAGACCTTGGCGAGTGCTCCCGCCGATCGTGTTGCGCAGTACGGCGGCGCCCTGGGTGCCGCCCTCGAGGCTGATGCCGGAGCCGTTGCCGGCCAGCGTGTTCTCGCGGACGATGTTGCCGTTGCCCCCACCGTCCGCGTCGGTCAGCTGAATCCCGGTCTCCTGGTTGAGCCGTACGGCCAGCCCGCGGACGATGCCGAGCGCCGTCCCCGCGGTCAACTGGACGCCGTGATCGAACTCCTGCACGGTCCCGCCGGTGACGGTGACCGCGTCGAAGCCCGGGTTGCGGATGCCGGCGCCCTGGCCGGTGCCGTCGACGACCGAGCCGTCCAGATCGACGGTGATGCCGTTGGCGCCGATCACCAGCCCGTCGTTCGGGCAGTTGGTCAGGTCGTTGGTGATCAGGCTGCTGCGCGTCAGGACCTGACCGCACGTCGCCGCGACCGGAATCGGCGCCGCGCCCACGGTCCACCCGTACGCCGCCGGCGTCGCGTCGGTGTTGCCCGCCGCATCGGTGGCCCGGACCCGGAAGGTGTGGTCACCCACCGGCAGGCCGGTGAGCTGGTGCGGCGAGGTGCAGGCCGTGTACGCCGCGCCGTCCAGCGCGCAGGTGAACGTCGATCCGGCCTCCGACGAGGTGAACACGAACGTCGCGGCGGTCGCCACGGTGGTCGCATCCGGGCCGGAGCCGATCAGCGTGTCGGGTGCGGTCGTGTCGGCCTCCGGCTGCCCGATGGTCCAGATCCGGGTCGCCGGGGTCGGGTCGACGTTGCCGGCCAGGTCGATCGCCCTGACCTGGAGGGTGTGCTGGCCGAGCCCCAGACCGGTGTACGTCTTCGGCGTCACGCACGCCTCGTACGGGCCGGCGTCGAGCTTGCACTCGTAGCGCAGGTTCGGGCCGGGCGTCAGGTTGTCGCTGCCCCGGAAGCCGAAGGTCGCCGTCGTGCTCGTGCCGACCAGTTCCGGCCCAGTCTGGATCGTCGTACTGGGCGGCAGCGTGTCAGGACCAGGCGGAGCCGGTACGACGGTCCACGTGTAGCTGGCCGGGGTCGCGTCGACGTTGTCCGACGGATCGACCGCGCGGACCTCGAAGGTGTGCTCACCGGCGGGCAGGAAGCCGAAGCCAACCGGTGTCGGGCAGTCCGTCCACGAGTCGCTCCCGGCCGGAGCGTCCAGCCGGCACTCGAACCGCAGGGCGCCGGACGGCGCGAGGTCGTCCGTGCCGGTGAACGTGAACGTCGCGGTCGCGGAGCTGCTGGTCGGGTCGGTGGGACGGGTGCTGATGGTGGTGTCCGGCGCGGTGACGTCCGGCAGCTCCGGCGGCACGGGCGTACCGGGCTGACAGACCACGCCTTCGCACTGATCCTCCTGACCGTTGCCATTAGCAAGGTTTCCGCCGCCGTCCACGACTGGCTCGGCCGCTTGGATGCCCCAGGCCGCGTTGTTGTGCGCCCGGTTGGCGGTCAGCGTGTGGCCGGCCGCCGTGCTGATGCCGTCGCCGAGGTTGCTGTGCGCGGTGTTGCCGCGGACCAGGTTGCCCGCGGCCGGATCGCCGTTCGCGTCCAGCGCCTCACCGAGCAGCGCGATGCCGTCCGCGCTGGTCGCGACCGCGAGGTTGTCGAGGATCCGGTTGCGGAACGAGTCGTGGCCGACGGTGACTCCGGTGCCCGACGTACGGCTGGCGTCGTTGTCCTCGACCAGGTTGTCGGACGAGGCGTCGAGCTCGACGCCGCCCGGGTTGAACCGGACGTCGTTGCCGCGGACCACCGAAGCACTCGCGCCGGACAGACTGATCCCGCTGTCCGAAGCCAGATAGGCCGCGTTGTCGAGCACCTGGTTGCCGTCGGACTCGTCGATTGCGACGGCCGCGTCCCCGGTCCGGCTGAAGGTGCTGTCCTCGACCCGGTTGCGGTGCGCGCCGTCGGTGATCAGTACGCCGGCGTCACCGGTGTCGGTGAGCGTGTTCGCGACCAGAACGTTGTCGGTCGAGCCCTGCACCAGGATGCCGCCGTCGCTGCTCAGCAGCGGATCGCCGGTGACACCGCTGATCCGGTTGCCCACGATCCGGTGGCCGCCGCCCGACCACGCGTGGATCGCGGTGGCCAGGTTCCCGGTCAGCACGTTGTTCTCGACGACGCTGTGCTCGCTGCCGTTGACCAGCGCGATGCCGGTCTCGTTGCCGGTCAGCGTGTTGCCGAGCACCTTGTTGCCGTTGCGGCCGTCGTCGGCGTCGGACAGCTCGATGCCGGCGACGGCATTGCCGCGCAGGGTCAGCGCCTGGACGGTGCCGAAGCGCGAGCCGGCCATCAGTTGCACGCCCGTCCCGAACTCGCTGATCGTGCCGTTGCGGACGACCACCCCTGCGTACCCGACGTTGCGGACGCCGGCCGGCAAACCGCCCTCGGGCAGCTCGACCGGTGAACCCGGCTGGTCAGGGAAGTAGCCCGGGCCGTCGACGGTGTGACCGTTGAGGTCGACCAGGATGTTCGGCGCGCCGATCACCAGACCGTCCAGCGGGCAGTCGGTCAGGTCGTTGAGCAGCTTCGTGCTCTTCGTCAGGACCTGTCCGCAACTCACTGTCTCCGGCTCGGCGTCGGCCGGCGGAGGCGGAGGCGGCGTACCGGGTCCGCCGAAGCGCAGGACGAGCTGCGGCCGGGTCGGCGGTGCCGCCGGGTCCTGGTCGGCCTGCCGGCTGGTGAAGTTCTGCTCGGCGGCCGGGTCGGCCTCCTCCGCGGTGTCGCGGATCAGGAAGCCATGGTTCGGACCGCCCGCCAGGACGGCCGCGAACTGGCTGGTCAGGTTCCACTCGCGGAAGCCCGAACCGGACGTCGCGTTGACCGCCGGGCCGGTGGCGGGCGGCTGGTTGTTCCACGTCACCGCGGTCTCGTTCCACGCCGAGTCGACCGGTACGGCGGCCAGCGTGCGGCCCGCGTCACCGCTCTCGGCGTTGAGCCGCAGCGTCGCGGAGGTGAGCTCGCAGCCGGCCGGCAACGCACCGGGCTGACCGAACCGGACCAGCGTGCGGGCATCGGCGCCCGGACTGCTGGAGCGCACGGTCAGATCCGGCAGCGCGCCGAAGTTCTCCAGCGGACTCTGCTCGTCGACCCAACTGTCCGCGACGGCGGTCAGCGTCACGTTGGCCTCGTCGCAGTCCACCGGCGACGCGACCGTCCACGTGTACGACGCCGGTGTCGGATCGACGTTGTCCATCTGGTCGGTCGCCCGGACCTGGACGGTGTGCTGGCCGGGCGTCAGGTTGGAGAACGTGGCCGGGTGAAAGCACTCCAGCCAGGCCTCCTCGTCGGTGCTGTCCAGCCGGCACTCGAACTCGATCAGCGCCGTCGGCGTCAGGTCGTCGGTCGCGGTGAAACCGAACGTCGCGGTGCGGCCGCTGCTCGGGTTCGGCGGCGTCAGCGTGAAGCTCGTCTGCGGCGCGGTGACGTCCTGGCCGGCGACGAACTCGTGCACGGCCGGCGACGGGTCGACGTTGCCGGCCCGGTCGACCGCGCGGACCTCGATCCGGTTGTCACCCTCCTCGACGCCGTGCACCTCGTACGGGTTCGGGCAACCGACGAAGGCGAACTCAGGGTCGGGCGGCTCGGTCGGGTCCGGCGGCGGTTCGGTCGGGTCGTGGTGCAGGATCCGGCACTCGTACAGCAGTTCGCCCGGCGGCGTCACCTGGTCGGTGCCGGCGAAGCGGAACGTCGCCGACTCCCCCACCGCGGCCGGCGGGTCGATCAGGCTGGTGTTGGGCGGCGTCACGTCCGGCGGACCGAACGGACCCTCGTGCTCATACGCGCCGATGTCGCAGGTCGTGCTCTTCGGCCGGGTGACCCCGCGCTGGTCGGTCGGCGGGCAAGGCGAGACGCCGCCGTCGACGGCGAAGCTGTCGGCCCGCAACGCCTGCGTCATGGTCCGGCCGCCGTTGTCGGCAACCGCGTCGAGTCGCGGGTCGCCGGCGTTCGTCCGGTCCCGCGGGCCGCGGAAGTAACAACTGTCGGCCGAGTCGAGGTTGCCACCCTCGGACCCGATCGCGAAGTTGCAGCCGGCCCCCAACTGATTGCCGCCGACAACGGTGTTGCGGAACAGCACCGACGGGCTGGGCACCACCGGGAAGTTCTGCGAGGTCACCTCGCCGCCGACCCCGCTGGCCACCGGCGCGCTGTTGTGCGCGATCGTCGAGCTGACCACCCGGACCGACGAGTCGGAGTCGATGTAGAGCCCACCGCCGCGCACCTGCGCGTAGTTGCCGCTGATCGTGGTGTTCTCGTACGTCGCCTCGGCGTCGCCCAGGCCGTACACGCCACCGCCGAGACCGCTGTCCTCCTCGGCGCCCGCCCGCGCGCTGTTGTTCCAGATCGTCGAGCGGACCACGCGCAGGGCGCCGTCCGCCTCGTTGGCCAGTCCGCCGCCGCTGGCCGCGGTGTTGGCGCTCAGCGTGCTCTCCAGCAGCGTGAAGTCGCCGCTGCCGTCGCTGGCGACGCCGCCGCCGTTGCCGGTCGCACGGTTGTTCTGGATCACCAGGCGTTCCAGGCTGACCCGCTGACCACCGTTGGCGAGTCCGCCGCCGTCGGTCGCTGTCGTGTTGCCGGTGATCCGGCTGTCCCGGACGGTCACCGAGCCGTTGCTGCCCAGCGACACTCCGCCGCCCGGTCCGGTCGCTCGGTTGCCGGTGAAGGTCGAGTCCGCGATGGTGACCGCGCCGGTGCCGCCGGCGTCGATGCCGCCGCCACCGCCGTCGCCCGACACCGGATCTCCCGCCTGGTTGCCCGTCACCGTCACGCCGGTGACCGACACCGGGCCTTCGGTGCCGGAGAACAGGCCGCCACCGGCGCCGCCCGCGACGTTCTGCTGCAGGGCGCCTCGGGTCAGGCTGACGGTGGTCTTCGCGACCGCCGCCACCGCGCCGCCGTACTCGGCTGCCGTGTTCGCGGTGAAGGTGCTGTCGGCAACGACCAGTTCGCCCTCGTGGCCGACGAAGATTCCGCCGCCAGCGCCGGAGGCCGCGTTGCCCTGGAAGGTGGTGTGGCTGATGGTGGCGATGCTGGGCAAGCCGTCGGGGCCGGGTTCGCCGCTGTTGAACAGGCCGGCTCCGGTGCGGGCCTCGTTGTCGACGATGCGGCTGGGCGCGGCGGACGTGCCGGTGACGGTGAGGGCGCCAAGGGATGTGGCGATGCCACCGCCCTCACCGTCGGTCCGGTTTCCTTCGACAGTGACACCGGTCAGCTCGAGCCGGCCGGTGCCCTCGTTCGCGATACCGCCGCCGGTGGTCGTCGCGGCGCTGTCCAGTACGGCGACGTTCTGCAGCCGGACGGTTCCGGTGGAGGCGTTGCGCAAGCCACCGCCGAGCTCGCCGTGGCTGCCTTCGCGCAGGGTCAGGCCGGAGACGGTGACCGCGCCCGCGTCGGGGTGGATCTCCAGCACGCGGTCGATCCCGTTCGCGTCGACGACCGCCGTACCGGTGGCCAGGATCGTGATCGGCCGGGACAGGTCGAGGTCACCGTTGTTCGCGCCGTTGTCGCCCTGGCCCGCGAGCGTCAGCGAGTAGGTGCCGGCCGGGACGTGCACGGTGTCGGCGACCGTGGTGGCGTTCGACTCCTGGATCGCCGCGCGCAGGCTGCAGGCGCCGGCCGCGGTGGCGCACAGGCCGTTGCCGATGTCGGAGTCCACCTGGTCGGCGGTCGTGGTGACGGTGTAGACGGAGCTGGCGACCGCCGGCGTCGCGGGGACCGCGACGAATCCGACCACCAGCGCGAGAGCGGCAGCGACCGCGGCCACGCTCCGACGACTGCGCAGAGAACTGGACATGGCTGTATCCCCCTCCTGGCAGGAGGGCTCCCCACCCCCCTTACACGCCGGAACCAGCCCCCACCGGTTGTGCCCGACGCTCGGATCCTAGGAGTGACTTCCACTGCGCGCGGTGTTGATGAGGAGACTCTCACCGAGATGAGCCGTTTCTCATCGACGCCGGTGCCGCGGAGGCTGTCGGTGGCGGGTGCGAGGATCGTGGGGTGGACGAGCGGTGGGCGATCGCGCCGGCGGAGGGTGGCGGGGCGCTGCTCGTCGCCCTGCGCCCGGACGGGCAGCCCGCCGGGGAGATCGTGCACGAGCCGGATCTGGCCGCGGCGGTCGCGTCACGGCCTCAGGTGACGCGCTGGGTCTGGCGGTCGACGGCTGAGATCTACCCGCGGCTGCTGGCGGCCGGCGTACGGGTGGAGCGGTGCTACGACATCGAGACCGCCGAAGGGCTGCTGCTCGGCCATGCCGGACGGCTCGGCGAGCCGCGGTCGGCGGCGGCGGCCTGGGCGCGGCTGACCAACCAGCCGGTGCCATCCGATCCGCCGATGCGGGCCACCGAGCCGGGCGGTGAGCAGTCGTCGCTGTTCGACATCGAGACCGAGCCACTGCCGTTCGAAGCACTCCTGCGGGTGTACGCCGATCAGTTGCGCCGGCACCACGACACCGAGCACCCGGAGCGGATGCGTTTGCTGACGGCGTCCGAGTCGTCCGGCTGGCTGATCGCCACGGAGATGGATCGCGCCGGCCTGCCCTGGAGCGCGGAGGACCACCGGGCCTTGCTGACCGAGTTGCTCGGTGAGCGCTACGCGGGTGGCGGCGAGCCGCGGCGCCTGACGGAGCTGGCCGAGCAGGTGTCGGAGGCGTTCGGCCGACGGGTGCGGCCGGACCTTCCGGCCGACGTACTGAAGGCGTTCAAGCAGGCGGGGTACCAGCTCAGCTCGACCAGGCGGTGGGAGCTGCAGACGATCGACCACCCGGCGGTCGAGCCCCTGATCGAGTACAAAAAGCTCTACCGCATCTACACGGCGAACGGCTGGTCCTGGTTGCACGACTGGGTCCACGACGGCCGCTTCCGTCCGGGCTTCGTCCCCGGTGGCACGGTGTCCGGCCGCTGGGTGACCAACGGCGGTGGCGGGCTGCAGATTCCGAAGGTGATCCGCCGGGCGGTCGTCGCCGATCCCGGCTGGCGGCTGGTCGTCGCGGACGCCTCCCAGCTGGAGCCGCGGGTGCTGGCCGCGATCTCCCGCGACGAGGGCCTGATGAAGGTGGCCGGTGACGCCGCCGATCTCTACAAGGCCGTGTCGGACACCGCGTTCTCCGGCGACCGCGCGAAGGCCAAGCTGGCCGTGCTCGGCGCGATCTACGGCCAGACCTCCGGCGACGGCCTGAAGAACCTCGCCGACCTTCGCAAGCGGTTCCCGAAGGCCGTCCAGTACGTCGACGACGCGGCCCGCGCCGGCGAGGAAGGCCGCCTGGTCCGCACGTGGCTCGGCCGGACTTGTCCTCCGTCGGGCTCCCAGCTCGACGCGGCCCAGCTGGAGGGTCCACCCGCCGACGAGCCGCAGGTGGACGGACGCCGGGCCCGCGCCCGTGGCCGCTTCACCCGCAACTTCGTCGTCCAGGGCAGCGCCGCCGACTGGGCGGTGCTGATGATGGCCGCGCTGCGCCAGTCGATCACCTCGCTCAAGGCCGAGCTGGTCTTCTTCCAGCACGACGAGGTGATCGTGCACTGCCCCGCCGAGGAGGCCGAGCAGGTCGCCGCCGCGATCCAGGCCGCCGGTGACCTGGCCGGCACGCTCTGCTTCGGTCCGACGCCGACCCGCTTCCCGTTCGGCACCGCGATCGTCGAGTGCTACGCCGACGCCAAGTAGCCCGGCAGCCCGAAGCGCGCGAAGTCGACGTTCTCGAAGGCGGTCATCTCGGCCACCAGCCCCTGCTCGATCCGGAACACCACGACCGCGAACGGCTCGAACCCGCGACCACCCTCCAGGTACGCCGCCACCGCCGGCTGACGGTTGACCCGCGCCACCTCGAACCGCCAGCGCCCCCGGTTGGCCGGACCACCGGGCTCGAAGTTCGCCGCGAACACCTGCTCGGCCTTGTCCCGCCCGCTGTACCAGAACGGGTACGGCGGCATGGTTACCCGCACGTCCTCGTGCATCAGCGCAGCCAGCCGGGCGGCGTCGCCCGCCTCGAACGCCGCCATGTACCTCGCCACCAACTTCTGCTCCGCTTCGGATGGCTCGGCTGACCACTCCGTACGCCGAGCCGGCAGGTGCTCACGCAGGACGGGCCGCGCCCGCTGCAGCGCCGAGTTCGCCGCCGCGACGGTCAGGTCGAGCACCTCAGCGGTCTCCTTCGCCGACCAGCCGAGCACGTCCCGGAAGATCAGCACCGCGCGCTGCCTCGGCGGTAGCTGCTGGATCGCGGTCAGGAACGCCAGCTCGATCGTCTCGCGCCGAATCACCTGCGCGTCCGGCTCCTCGGCCCGGTCGAGCAGGACGTCCGGGAACGGCTGCAGCCAGGGCAGGTCGTGACGGGCCGGCAGCGCCTCGGCCGGGAACGACTCCGGCTCCAGCTGGTACGGCAGGACGCGCCCAGGACGTCGTACGTCGTCGAGGCAGGCGTTGGTCGCGATCCGGTAGAGCCAGGTGCGCAGACTCGAGCGGCCTTCGAAGCCGGACCGGCCGCGCCAGGCCCGCAGGTAGGTCTCCTGGACGAGGTCCTCGGCGTCGTCGTACGAGCCGAGCAGCCGGTAGCAGTGCACCCGCAGCTCGTGCCGGTAGCGCTCGGCCTCCTGCTCGAAGGTGTCGTCGGTCAACTGCCGTCCTCCAGCTCGATCGTGCTCGGCATCGGCGCGTGACCGGCCAGCCGGAACCAGGTGACCAGCCGCCGGTTCCGGAGGTTGCGGGTGGACACCACGATGTCGTTGTGGAATCGCCGAGCCAGCTGCACCCGGCGTACGGCGGCTGCCAGCTCGCCCGCCCATGGTTGCTCGTCGGTGTCGATCGCAGCGATGGCTCTGGTCAGCGCGGACTCCCGCTGCTCGCGCTCCTCCTCCGGCGCGGTCCTGGCCCGGTGCGCCGCGTCCAGGAGCAGCAGCGACGACGCGGGATCCAGTACGTCGCTGACGGCCAGCTCCGCGACCAGCGCGGACCGGCGGGCCAGCTCGGTGTCGAGTCGAGCCCGAGCCGTGGCGACGCGGTGGTGCAGACGGTCGAGCCGGCCGGCCGTCCAGCTGCCGTAGAAGATCACCAGCAGCATCACGACGGCGCCGACCAGCACCAGTACGCCGGAGAGCTCCACGGCCCCATTCTCAGGGTCCCCCGGCGACGGGCTCTTACGGGGCGCTGACGGTCCGCCCGGAACCGGCAACGACCCGGCGGCCAGCCCCTAGGTTCGGAATCATGGCAGAGATCGGTGTGATCGGTGGTTCCGGCTTCTACTCGTTCCTGGCCGACGCGCGGCCCGTCGCGGTCGAGACGCCCTTCGGTCCACCCAGCGAGCCGCCGGTGGTCGGCGAGGTCAACGGCCGCGAGGTGGCCTTCATCCCGCGCCACGGCGCCGACCACCGGCTGCCGCCGCACCGGGTGAACTACCGCGCGAACCTGTGGGCGCTGCGCTCCCTCGGTGTCCGGACCGTGCTCGGCCCTTGCGCCGTCGGCTCGCTGCGCCCTGAGCTGGTCCCCGGCACGATCGTTGTGCCCGACCAGTACGTCGACCGCACCTGGGGCCGCGAGCACACCCTGTACGACGGCCCGCCGCGCCCGGTGGTGCACACCTCCCCCGCCGACCCGTACTGCTCGGCCGGCCGCCGTACGGTTGTTGCTGCTGGCAATGACATCGTCGACGGCGGCACGATGGTCGTGATCAACGGTCCGCGCTTCTCCACCCGCGCCGAGTCCCAGTGGCACGCCGCGCAGGGCTGGTCCGTGGTCGGCATGACCGGCGCGCCCGAAGCCTCGATCGCCCGCGAGCTGGCCGTCTGCTACACCTCCGTCGCCGTTGTCACCGACCACGACGCCGGTGTTGTCGCCGGCGAAGGCGTCACCCAGGCCGAGGTGTTCGAGGTCTTCAGCCGCAGCATCGACCGCCTCAAAGCCCTGCTCAGTGCCGTGATCGGCGAACTCCTGACTGGCGATTGCAGCTGCCACCACTCCCTCGACGGCACCGCCGCTGAGCACCTGTGGACGCCGGAGGTGGTCCGATGAGAGTCCTGGTCACCGGCGGTGCGGGTTTCATCGGCCGCCACGTCCACGCGCAGTTACTTGCCGAGGGCCACGACCCGGTCGTACTCGATTCGCTTCGCCCGGACGTGCACAGCACTGCGCCCGAAGACCTGCCCGGCCTGATCGTCGGCGACGTCCGCGACCCGGACACCGTCGACACCGCACTGCGCGGCGTCGACGTCGTTGTCCACCTGGCCGCGAAGGTCGGCCTCGGTGTGGACCTCGACGACATCGACGACTACGTCTCCAGCAACAGCCTCGGCACCGCGGTCCTGCTCAAACAGCTCGCGCACAGCGAGGTCCGCGGCCTGGTCTATGCCAGCTCGATGGTCGTGTACGGCGAAGGCCGCTACGAGTGCGACCGGCACGGAGCGGTCGCGCCCGGCCCCCGGCGTACCGAGGATCTGGACGCCGGCCGCTTCGAGCCGCCCTGCCCGCTCTGCGGCGCGCAACTGCGTCCCGGCCTGGTCGACGAGACCGCTCCGACCGACCCGCGCAACACCTACGCCGCCACCAAGTTGAACGGCGAACACCTGGCGGCCGCGTGGGCACGGGAGACCGGCGGCCGCGTCGCCGCAATGCGTTTCCACAACGTCTACGGCCCCGGCATGCCCCGCAACACCCCGTACGCCGGCGTCGCCTCGCTCTTCCGCTCCGCCCTGGCCCGCGGCGAGGCCCCGCGGGTCTACGAGGACGGCGGCCAGCGTCGCGACTTCGTGCACGTCCAGGACGTCGCCACCGCGGTGACCACGGCAGCCGCCGCCGTCACACAAGCGCAGCACCCGGCGCTCACGGCGTACAACGTGGGGAGCGGGACCGTTCAGACGATCGCCGACCTGGCCACCGAGCTGGCCAAGGCCTGCGAGGGGCCGGCGCCGGTCGTCACCGGCCAGTACCGCCTCGGCGACGTACGCCACATCACCGCCAGCTCCCAGCGCCTGCGCGACACGCTCGGCTGGAAGCCCACCTACGACCTGGCCACCGGCGTCGCCGACCTGGTTCGCTCGGGCCGGTAGGGCTTACGGCGTCGTCGTCACCTGCGGCAGGTCGATGCTGAACGCGCAGCCGCCGGGAACGTTGCTGACCTCGATGGTGCCTTCGTGCGACTCCACGACTCCCCTGGCGATCGCCAGGCCGAGTCCACCGCCGCTGCTGCCCAGGTCGGTTCCGGCGGACACGGTGGCGGGGGTGCGCTGCTCGTCGCCGCGCCACCCGATGTCGAACACCCGCTCCAGGTCGTCGTCGGGGATGCCACCGCAGCCGTCGGTGACGGCCAGCCGGACCCGCCCGTCGGCCTCCCGATCGACGGCCAGCTTCACCGTGCCGCCCGGCGCCGTGTGCCGGATCGCGTTGCCGACCAAGTTGCTGACCGCGCGAGTGAGCTCGTCCGCGTCGCCGTGAACCGCCAGCCGGTCGTCGTCGTCCGGTGCGCTGACCGCCACCGTGACGCCCTTCGACCGGGCGTGCTCGGTGGTCTCGCCGGCCACGTCCTCGGCCAGCTCGCGCAGGCTGACCGCCGATCGGCGCCGCGGCGGCGGAGCGGTCGACAACCGCGACAGCTCGAACAGGTCGTCCACCAGCCCGGTCATCCGGTCCACCGTGGTCCGCATCTGCCGGAGTGCTCCGGGTGCGTCCTCGATGACGCCGTCCTCCAGGCCCTCCGACAACGCTCGCAGGCCGGCGAGCGGCGTACGGAGGTCGTGCGACATGAACGCGACCAGCTCGCGCCGGCTGGCCTCCAGCGCGCGTTCCCGCTCCCGGGACGCCGCCAGGCGGGCGCGGGTCGTCTCCAGCTCGTCCGTCAGCTCGGCGAGCTCCGCGGGCACGTTGCCGTTCGACACCGCTCCCACCGCCTCGTACGACGTACCGAGGTGCCGCAGTCGCCGCCCGACGTCCCGTGAGCCGGCGCTGATCCAGTGCGCGAGCATCACCGACATCGCCAGCCCGAGCAGGCCGGAGAACGCCAGCGTCCAGAGCACCACCAGCGAGTCGTGCGCGGAGATGAACATCGCCCGGACGCTCTGCCCGACCGCGGCCAGCGCTGCCGCCAGCGGAGCCAGCGACACGACGATCATCGTGATCCGCAAGGACCGCCGGCGGAACCGCCACAACACGACCGCGCCGATCGCGCCGACCAGCAGCGTCCAGAGCGCGGTCATCGCGAGGATCGTGACCTGGTCGCGGTTCATTGCGCCTCTCCGGCGAAGCGGTAACCGGTCCGCGGCACGGTCAGCACGAGCTTCGGGTCGGACGGGTCGGCCTCGATCTTCTCCCGCAGCCGCCGGATGTGCACGGTGACCGTCGAGGAGTCGCCGAAGTCCCAGCCCCAGACCCGCCGCAGCAGCTCGGCCTTCGTGTACGCCTTGCCCTGGTGCGCGACCAGGAACGCCAGCAAGTCGAACTCGCGATGCGTCAGCGACAGCTCCGCGCCGTCCAGGGTCGCGGTCCGGGCGGCGGTGTCGACGACGACCGGACCGGAGTGCAGCTTGGTCGGCGTCAGGTCGAGACCGGCCAGCCGCTCCTCACGCCGCAGCATGGCCTGCACGCGCAGCGTCAGCTCGCGCGGGCTGAACGGCTTGACCACGTAGTCGTCCGCGCCGAACTCCAGCCCGACCAGGCGGTCCTCCTCCTCGCCACGCGCCGAGAGCATGATCACCGCCGCACCGTCGTCCGCGGCCCGCAGCCGCCGCAGCACCTCCAGACCGGACAGGCCGGGCAGCATCACGTCCAGTACGACGACCGACGGCTTCCACTGCTGCCAGACCTCGACCGCCTTGACGCCGTCCGCGACCACACGGGCGTCGTACCCGGCCTTGGTCAGGTATGCCGACACCACGTTCGACACGGTCGGGTCGTCGTCCACCACGAGCACACGAGTAGCCACGGTCAGAGCCTAAGTGGTGCGGTCACCCGGTCCTCACGGCCGGACCGGCCGTAAGCGACCTGTAGCCGCTCGCTGGGCCGCAACCCGCCGGAATTTCCCTACCGTCGAAGAGTGTCCGCTGCCGAGGTCGACCTGATCCTGCCGTGTCTCAACGAGGCCGCCGCGCTGCCCTGGGTGCTCGGGCGGCTGCCGGACGGCGTACGGGCTGTTGTCGTCGACAACGGCTCCACCGACGGCTCTGCAGAGATCGCCACGACGCTGGGCGCCACCGTCGTGCGGTGCGCGGTGCGCGGGTACGGCGCGGCCTGCCACACCGGGCTGGAGGTCGCCACGGCCGAGGTGGTCGCATTTCTGGACGCCGACGCGTCGCTCGACCCGCGCCAGCTGGTCAGGGTCACCGCACCCGTGCTGTCGCGCCGGATGGACCTGATGCTCGGCCGCCGCCGGCCCATCTCCCGCGCCGCCTGGCCCTGGCACCTCCGCCTCGCCAACGCCGAACTGTCCCGCCGCATCCGCCGCCGGACCGGCGTACGGCTGCATGACCTGGGTCCGATGCGCGCAGCTCGTCGTGAGGCGCTGCTGGACCTGCAGCTGGTCGATCGGCGCTCCGGCTATCCGCTGGAGACGGTCGTGAAGGCCGCCGACGCCGGCTGGCGGATCGCCGAGGTCGACGTGGACTACCTGCCACGCTCCGGACGCTCCAAGGTCACCGGTACGCCGCTCGGCGCGGCCCGGGCGGTCAAGGACATGTCGAAGGTGCTGGCCCGATGACCGCCGGCACGCTGATCGTGATCGCCAAGGCCCCGGAGCCCGGCCGGGTGAAGACCCGGCTCCAGTCGGAGTTCACCCCGAAGGAGGCGGCCGCGCTGGCCAGGGCGTCGCTGTCCGACACCCTCGCCGCCGTCAGCGCCACCCCCGTACGCCGGTACGTCGTCGCGCTCGACGGCGCACCCGGGTCCTGGCTCCCCGACCGGTTCGCCGTGGTCACCCAGCGCGGCGACGGACTCGACGAGCGCCTCGCCGCGGCCTTCGAGGACGCGTACGACGGGTCGCCGATGCTGCTGGTCGGCATGGACACCCCGCAGCTGACTCCGGCGCAGCTGGGCGTCGACTGGGACGGCCACGACGCCGTGCTCGGCATGACCGAGGACGGCGGCTACTGGTGCCTCGGGCTGCGCACCCCCGATCGGCGGGCGCTGGTCGGCGTACCGATGTCGACCGACCACACCGGGCAGGACCAGCTGACGCGCCTGCAAGCGCTGGGCTACCAGGTGAAGCTGCTGCCGACTCTGCGCGACATGGACACGCCGGTGGACGCGGCGGTGATCGCAGCGGCGTACCCGGAGCTGCGGGTGTCGCGGCTGCACCGGCGGCTGCAGACGTCGGCTCACCCGGCGCTGCTCTTCGAACGCGCGCTCGACGGAGTGGAGGTCGTTGCCACCGGCACCGACGGACGGATGCTGCCGGGACTGAGCGAGGTGGACCGCTGGAATGCCCCGGCCGACGAAGCCGACCGGCTCGCGCTGAGTCGCTGTGAGGGCCCGGTGCTGGACATCGGCTGCGGTCCGGGACGGATCGTGACGGCTCTGGCCGAGCAGGGCATCGCCGCGCTCGGCGTCGACATCTCCGAACAGGCCGTCCGGCTGACGACCAACCGTGGCGCACCGGCGCTGCGCCGGCCGGTCGAGGACGCACTGCCCGGCGAAGGCCGGTGGGGCAGCGTGGTGCTGATGGACGGCAACATCGGCATCGGCGGGCATCCCGAGTCGCTGCTTCGCCGCTGCGCCGAGCTGATCCGGCCGGACGGCGTCGTGCTTGTCGAGGTCGATCCCGACGACGACCTCGACGACACCCGCCCGATCGTGCTGCGGACCACGACGGGTCGGCGGTCGCACCCACTCCCCTGGGCTCGGCTCGGCACGCGCGCCGTCCTGCGTCACGCCTACGCGGCGGGTCTGCGCCCCACGGAGGACTGGCGGACCAACCATCGGGCCTTTCTCACCTTCCGCCGCGCCTCGTGAAGACGCTTGTCGTGGCGGTCGCCTGCAGTGCCGCGGTGATCGTCACCGCCGCGTACGGGTGGTGGCCGAACGTCGTACTGATCGGCGCTTCGTTGCTGGTCGTGGCGCTGGTCAAGCTTGGTGGGCCGAAGAGCGTGCTGCTGCTCGTGGCGGGCGCCGCGGTGTGTCAGGTGCCTGGGCTGCTGCACGCGCCGATCACCAGCACGGACGCCTACCGGTACGTGTGGGATGGGCGGGTTCAGCTGTCCGGCAGTTCGCCGTACTCGCATGTGCCGTTGGACGACGCGCTCGCCAAGCTGCGCGACCCTGTGCTGTTCCCGGGACTGACGCCTGCCGACCGCACCGGGGTGGTCGGCCCGCCACGAGTCCCGATGGATGCGGCGGGAGTCGCCGCCCTCTCCCAGGACGACCCGCGGACCAGGATCAACCGGCCACTCGTGCCGACCATCTACCCGCCTGTCGCGCAGGCGTACTTCACGGTGGTCGCCCTGGTCACTCCGTGGTCAGCAGGCACCTTCGGGCTGCAACTGGCGGCGGCTTTGATCGCTGTCGGTCTCACCTGGTTACTCGCCGTCGAGCTGAAGCGCCGGGGCCGTGATCCACGCTGGGCGGCGCTGTGGGGTTGGTCACCGATCGTGGCCTTGGAGGCAGGCAGCTCCGCGCACGTCGACGTGCTCGCCGCGTTCCTGGTGATCGCGGCGCTCACCCGCCGCCGTGCCTGGCTGACCGGCGTCCTGCTCGGCGCGGCCGGCGCCGTCAAACTCCTTCCGCTCCTCCTGCTGCCCGCGCTCACCAACCGGCGAACGCCATTGGTTGCCGTCGGCACCTTTGCGGCGAGCTACCTGCCGCACGTGCTGGTCGCCGGCACGCTCGTCGCCGGGTTCCTGCCGGGCTATCTCACCCAGGAGGGCTTCTCCGACGGCAGCTCGCGATCGGCGATTCTCGCGCTGGTACTGCCTCCTGAGGCTCGTCAGGTCACCGCCGGTGTGCTCGCCGCCGGGTTGGCGTTGCTCGCGATCCGCCGGCATGGACGCGAGCCGGTCGCCGTCACCTGCTGCTGGCTGTACGGCGCCGCGCTGCTCGTGGCGACGCCGACGTACCCCTGGTACGGGCTGCCGCTGATCGCGCTCGCCGTGCTCGCCGGACGGGCCGAGTGGCTCGCCGTCCCGCTGGCCGCCTATGCGGCGTACGCGAACTTCGGGCACGAGCTCCGGCAGGGTTTGATCCACCTCAGCGCCCTGCTGGTGGTGCTGCTCTTGATCACGCTGCGTCACCGTCCGGACGCGGTATCCCGGTTGATTTCTGGGCGGAGCGCTCGGACACTGATCCGGGCGCCCCAGAATCACACCTAGCCACGGAGCCCCGAGGCTCCACCCTGAAAGGCAACTACCGTGACCGTGCGTATCGCTCTCGCGACCTCGGCCGACCACCCGGACCTGCACGAGCACGACCTCCCGCTCGTTCCCGCGCTCCGGGAGGCCGGACTCGAGCCCGTCGTCCAGGTCTGGACCGACCCCTCGGTCGACTGGTCGTCGTACGACGCCGTCCTGCTGCGCTCGGTCTGGGATTACCACACCCGGTACCTGGAATTCACCGAATGGCTGGGCCAGCTCGACAAGGCCGGCGTCCGGGTGATCAACGACAGCGGACTGGTCCGCTGGAACTCCGACAAGAGCTACCTGCTCGAGCTGCGCGAGCGCGGCGTCGCGATCGTGCCGTCGCAGGTCGCCGCCGGCGCTTGCCTGCGTGAGGTCGTCGGCGGGCTGTCCGGCCAGGAGATCGTCGTCAAGCCGACGGTCAGCGCCAGCGCGCTGCACACCGTGCGCGGCGTGGCCGGCTCCGAGGAGCTCAGCCGCGCGATGGACGAGCTGCCCGACACGGTCTACCTGGTGCAGCCGTTCCAGCCGGAGGTGCAGACCGACGGCGAGTGGTCGCTGATGTTCTTCGGCGGGGTCTACTCGCACGCGGTCGTGAAGCGGCCGGGCACCGGCGACTACCGGGTCCAGCACGAGTACGGCGGCACCGCCGAGCAGGCCGAGCCGCCCGCCGCCGTCATCGCCGGCGCCACCGAGGCGCTGACCGCGCTCAGCACCACCCCGGCGTACGCGCGGGTCGACGGCATCGTCTCCGCCGGGCGCTTCCTGCTGATGGAGCTCGAGCTGATCGAGCCGTACCTGTTCCTGATCGACCACACCCCGGCGTTCGAAACCTTCGCGCGGACCGTCGCCGAGGCGGTGCGTCAGCCGGCCGGGATCTCCGCGGCGAGGTAGGCGGCGTAGTTGGGCGCCCGGGTCTGGACAGCACGTGCTCGACCCAGGCCCGGCGCTCCTGATCGACGAATTAGGCTCGGCCGCATGCCGACTCTCGCCGACATCCGCCACGCCGCCGCCGGGCTGTCCGGCCGGATCCACCGCACGCCGGTCATCACCTCGAGTGCGCTCGACGAGCTGTTCGGCGCCTCACTGGCGCTGAAGGCCGAGCTGTTCCAGAAGACCGGCAGCTTCAAGGTGCGCGGCCTGCTGCACAAGACGTTGCAGCTCACCGGCAGCGAGCGCGAGCGCGGAGTGATCACCGTGTCGGCGGGCAACGCGGCCGGCGCGCTCGCCTGGGCCGCGCGCGACGCCGGTGTCCCGGCGACCGTGGTGATGGCGAGTACCGCCGTCCAGGCGAAGGTCGACGCGGCGCGCGCGTACGGCGCGCGGGTGGAACTCGTCGAAGGCGACCTGATCGCGGCGTACGAGGCGATCCGGGACGAGCGGCAGCTGACCGGCGTCCACCCGTTCGACGACCTCGACGTGATCACCGGGCACGGCAGTCTCGGCCTCGAACTGCTGGACGACGCTCCGCAGGCGCGCACGGTGCTCGTTCCGGTCGGCGGTGGCGGACTGATCTCCGGCGTCGCGCTCGCGCTGAAGCTGTCCGATCCCTCGGTGCGGATCGTCGGCGTCGAACCCGAGAGCGCCGACGTCGTCAGCCGCAGCCTGGCGGCCGGATCCCCGCAGAAGTTGCCGGCCGCGCGAAGCCTCGCCGACGGCCTGGCCGCGCCGGTCTGCGGCACGCACACCTTCGGCATCATCCAGCAGTACGTCGACGAGCTGGTCCGGGTCGGCGAGGACGCGCTGCTCGACGCCACCCGGCTGGTGATGTCGCGCACCAAGCTCGCCCTCGAACCGGCCGCGGCGGCTCCGTTCGCGGCGCTGCTCGAAGGCAAGCTGCGCCTCACCGGCCCCACCGCCGCCGTGATCAGCGGTGGGAACCTGGACGTCTCGAAGCTCTACTAGACCGCGACCCGTTCGCGGGGTGGGAAGTCGGGCGCGACGCCGTCGCCGGGATCGTCCACCAGGTCGCCCTGGCGGACCGGATCCTTGTCCGGCAGCAGGATGTCGCGGGAGACCATGACCATCAGGTAGAGCGTGCCCGCCATCCGCAGCACGACGGACAACCAGTAGATCTTGTCCGGCGCCTCGGGCTGCCCGGGCGCGAGGAACTGCGCCAGATGCAGCCAGACCATCATCCAGTAGAAGCACTCGCAAGCTTGCCAGATCAGCCAGTCCCGCAGCTTCGGCCGGGCCAGCGCGACCAGCGGCAGCAGCCACAGCACGTACTGCGGTGAGTACACCTTGTTGACCAGCAGGAACGCGGCGACGACCAGGAAGGCCAGTTGCGCGAACCGCGGCGGCCGGGGCGCCATCAGGCCGAGGATCGCGATCGACAGGCACAGGCCCGCGAAGATCACGATGTTCAGCTTGTTGACGTCGGCGACCTCGTTCCCGGCCAGCTTCAGCACGTACCAGATCGAGCCGTAGTCGCTGGCCCGTTCGTCGTTGAAGACCCAGAACGACAGCCACTCGTTCTTGGCCAGCAGGTAGATCGGCGCGTTCACCACCGCCCAGGCGACCACCGCGGCGACCACCGCCTGGAACCACGGCCAGAGCTTGCGCCCCCGCAGACAGACGATTAGCAACGGACCGAGCAGCAGGAACGGGTAGAACTTCGCCGCCGTCCCGAGGCCGAGCAGGATGCCGAACCAGATCGGCTTGCCCCGCGACCAGGCCCACATCGCCCCGGCGGTCAGCACGACCGCGAACAGGTCCCAGTTGATCGTCGAGGTCAGCGCCAGCACCGGCGCGGCCGCGACGTACAGGGCGTCCAGCGGCTGCCCACGCGCCCCGCCCGGACGTGACGCGACCCCGCGAGCGGTCGCGACGGTCAGCCCGACCAGCAGCAGCGCGCAGATGAACAGCAGCGCCACGTTCACCACGAAGAAGACCCCGGCGGTGTCACGCTTCTGCTCGACCGTGACGTCCTGCTTCGGATCGCCGGTGATCACCCAGGTGATCTGCGCCGCGACCTCCATGAACCCACCGGTCAGCACCGGGTACTCCAGCACCGGGTAGTTGCCGGTGTCGAGGAACGGCCGGTTGCCCTCGGCGAAGCCGCGCTCCTGGTACAGGTACCCGATGTCGGAGTAGCACAGCGCCTTGAACGGCCGCCAGCTCTGCCGATCCCAGCCGGCGTCCATGCACGGCGCCTTCTGCAGGACGCCGAGCGCGAACGTGACGGTGCAGACCGCGAGCGCGATCCGCAGCGGCGTCCACCACGACGAGCTCAACCGGGCGAACCGCCCCGCCGGGCCACCGAGACCGACCGTCAGTCCGGCGACAGCCGGATCGGCCTCTGACGGGGCCGGCCGGGCCTGCGCGTCCTGGGCGTCACGTGAGGTCACGGGGGACATCGTCTCCTATCCGGTCGGCCGCCGGGTCAGGCGGCGCCCGCCAGGTTACCCAGAAGCGAGCGTGCCGAGTGCGTCGGGCACGGAGTCGGTGACCGGGAACCCGGTCGCCTGCAACGCCGTACGCGACATCGCACCGGTCGTGACCAGCACGCAGTGGGCCCCGACGGCACGGGCCGCGTCGGCGTCGTCGACGACGTCACCGATCAGTACGACGTCCGCCGGGTCGAGCTGCTGCGCCGTGAGGTGATTGGCCAGGTGCTCGGCCTTCGAACCGCCGCCAACGGCGCTCTGCAACCCGTCGACCCGCTGGAAGAGCTCGGTCAGCCCGAACCCGTCGATCGTCGGGACGAGCTGCGCGTGGAACCACATCGACAGCAGCGACTGCGTCCGCCCGCTCGCACCCCACGTCCGCAACCCGTCCGGTACGCCGGGAGCCAGGCCGCAGGTGTGCAGCAGCAGGTCGTACCGCTCGTGGTAGAGCTTGTCGACCCGAGCCCAGTCCTCCTCGGTCAGCTCCTGGCCGAGGATCTTCTCGTACGACAGCCGCATCGGCCGCGCGTACACCTCACGCCACTCGTCCCAGGTCAGCGGCGGCCGCCCGAAGCCGGCGCAGACCTCGTTGACCGCGGCAAGTACCGCCGTGTTGTCGTCGAGCAGCGTCCCGTTCCAGTCCCAGACGATGTGCGACACCTTCAGCCTCATCACAGCCGCAACCCTAGACAGCGCGGGTCCGCGCGGCGCGTCCGGGGACGACGAAGGCCCGCCGAGCAGGGCTCGACGGGCCTTGTCGTCAACCGGGTGTCAGCCCTGGCGGGCCTTGTTCCGGGGGTCGCGGCGGTTGATCACGAAGACCCGTCCGCGCCGGCGGACCACCTGGGCGCCGGGCCGCGACTTCAGGGCTCGCAGTGAACGTCGTACCTTCATCGGACACTCCTTCGGTTCGTCCTGCCGACACAACACCGCGCCGGGCGCCGGTGTTCCCACGGACGCCGTGCGCATGGCCGTTCACTGTCCGGGGTACCGGATCGTCACACGGGGACGCGGGAGGCGTGATGCGGATCGCGAATCGGTACCAGCTGGAGACGGTGCTCGGCCGCGGCGGCATGGGCGAGGTCTGGCGGGCCACCGACGAGCTCCTCGGCCGGCCGGTCGCGATCAAGCTGCTGCCGCCGGAGCACAGCGACGCCGACGCGATGGAACGCTTTCGCCGCGAGGCCCACGCCGGGGCCGTGGTCAACAACCCGCACGTGATCGGAGTGCACGACTTCGGCCCGTACCGCGACAGCTGTTATCTGGTGATGGAGCTGGTCGACGGCGACAACCTCGCCGCCGAACTCCGCCGTCAGGGCTGCTTCGACCCGGCCGACGCGGCGTGCATCACGGCGCAGGTCGCCGAAGGCCTGGCCGCCGCGCACCAGGAAGGTGTGGTGCACCGCGACATCAAACCGGGCAATCTGCTGATCACCGCGGACCGCACGGTGAAGATCGCCGACTTCGGCATCGCCTGCTTCGTCCAGGACCCGGTCGAGGACGAGTGCCCGGACGGCCACCTGCTGGGCACCAGTTACTACGTCGCTCCGGAACGCGCCGCCGCCCAGCCGGCCGGCCCGGCCGCCGACGTCTACTCCCTCGGCTGCGTTCTCTACCAACTGCTGACCGGCGGCCCGCCGTTCGTCGCCGACACTCCGACCGGCATCCTCCGCCAGCACCTGCACCGTTGCCCCGCGCAACCCGACCAGGTGCGTCCCGGCTTCCGCCGCTACCTGTCCCGGATGCTCGCCAAGGACCCCGCCGACCGCCCGGAAGCATCGGACGTCGCCTCCTGGTGCTGGCACGCCTACCGCGAGGCGCCGCACCACACCGAGCCGGTACCGGCTCCGGCTCTCCCGCTGGCCGACACCGCCCCGGTCACCGTCCCCGGCGTACCGGTCGCCGTCTAGGACGTCAGCTCCGAGCAGATGTCCCACGCGGCCTGGCGAATCAGCGCGGCGGTGTCCACGTCCAGCCCCTTGACCGGCACCTCGACGCCGACCGGATCCGCCTCCAGCAGCGCGATCAGGAACACGCACGCGGCCAGGTAGCTCCCGGCCACCGCGGGGTGACTGTTGTCGGCGTCGTGCAGCACCGGCTGCTCGTACGTCGCCAGGAAGCGCTGCCACACCATCCCGACCGGCACCAGCGTCGCGCCGACCTCGGCCGCACACCCCGCGTACGCCGCGGTGAGGGCTTCCTGCGCCTCGGGCTGATGACGCCGGGCCCAGGTCAGGTACAACGCGGTACGCGCGCCGGCCGCCTCGATCGCGGCGTGGAAGTCGCGCACGCTGTCCCGCATCCGCGCCGGATTCTTGACCGGCAGCGTGCTCTGCTCCTGCAGGACGACGACGTCGTACTCGCGGCTCGCGATCGCGTCGAGCGCGGCGCCGGCGTTCAGGTGCTGGCGCAACGAGGCGCCGCCGGCGGAGATCAGCCGGTGGGTGACGTCGATGCCGCGGGCACCGGCCAGCCCGGCGAGCATTCCGGGCAGGTTGTTGCGCGCCGTGAAGCTGTTGCCGACGTACAGGATCCGCACTCGCCGACCGTACTGCAGCCGGGGGCGAAAAAGGGGCTCGGCCTGGCCGTCACGGGGGGAACGGCCAGGTCGAGCCGGACAGGAAGGTATCGATTGCAGCAGGGATTCGGCAAGACCCTGAGAGAAATCGACACCGGACAGTCACATTTTCGGTCGAAACGTTGTCATCGGGCCCGCACTCGGGCCGGCCACCAGAACCTGTCACCCAGCAGGAACGCCAGCGCGGGCACGACCACGGTCCGCACCAGCAAGGTGTCCAGCAGCACTCCCACGCAGACGATCACCCCCACCTGGGAGGCCTGAGACCTCAGGCCGGCAGGGTGCCCCGGATGACGCTGTCCAGCGAGTGGGCCGGATTGCCGTCGTCCGGTTCCAGCGACACGTCGACGATCCGGTAACCCTGCGACGGCAGGTCGCCGGGCACCTGGAACGTGCCGTCGTGACCGGCCGCGAGCACGCCGAGCGAGACCATCCGCTTGCCGTCCTCGTTGATCAGCCAGACCTCGTAGTACCCACCGGCCGCGGGCAGCCCGGACGCCGAGACCTTGAGTTGCTGCCCGGTCGCGGCCTGCACCAGACCCGCCGTACCGCTGCCGGACTTCCCGGCCAGCGGAGCCAGCTGTACGACGGTCTGCGGTGTGGCCACCGGGGTGTCGTCGGAGTCGAACAGCAGGGTGCCGCCCACTCCGAGGCCGACTCCGGCGATCGCGGCAACGCTCGCCGCCAACGCCACCGACCGCCGCGTCCACCCGGCGCCTCGACGTCGAGCCGTGCCTTCCGCCGCGCCACCAGCACCAGCCGTCGAGCGTGCGCCCGCCGCAGAACCCGCGCCCGCCATGGGACCGGCGCCCGGCGTACGACCTGCGCCCGGCATGCCCCCAGCTCCCTGGGGATCCAGGGAGCTGGGGGCGCCTTCGGCCGGGAAACCAAGCTCGGCAGCGACGCGGTGCCACACCTCGTTCGGCGGCGATTCCAGCCGCGGCAGGTCCTCGGCCGCACCCACCAACTGCCGGAGCTCGGCCAGGTTCGTCGCGCAGTCGGGACAGGTCCGGAGGTGGTCGGTGGCGTCGTGGTCGGGCTGGGTCTGCTCGAAGGCCCACTGGGCCAGCACCTCGTCGTCAAGATGCGTCGTCACCTTTCACCTCCTTCAGCCGGTCCCGCAGGTGCAGCAGGCCACGGCGTACGTGGCTCTTCACCGTTCCCAACGGTAGGTCGAGCCGATCCGCGATCTGTGCGTAGGTCTGGTCTTCGTAGAAGGCGAGCCGAAGGATGGTTCGGCGCGGCTCGTCGATCCGGTCCAGCTCGTCGGCGATCACCACCCGCTCGACCAGCAGCTGGTCGTGGCCGGGCTCGACCTCCCGCTCGGCGAGGCTCTCCGCCGCCGCCTGATCGCGCTGCGCCCGGTACCGCTCGGCCAGCCGGTCCGCGATCCGGTGCCGGGCCACGCCGGCCAGCCACGCTCCCAGCTCGCCCGTCCCCGGATCGAAGCTGCCGCGTCCCCGCCAGGCGGACACGAACACCTGCTGCGTGACGTCCTCGGCGTCGGCCCGGTCGCCGAGCGCCCGCAGACAGAGCGTGAAGACCAGACCCGACCAACGCCGGTAGGCGTCGGCAAGGCTGTCCTCCCGGCCGCCGGTGAAACCCTCCGCGATCTCGGCCGGAGCGGGTCCCACCTCCGCGCTGGTCACGAATCGCACTCTAGCCACCTTGGGAGGTATCCGGTCACCGCGCAGCTGCGGTGACGACGAGGTTGTCGCGGTACCCACCGCCATTCGGGTCGTACGGGCCACCGCAGGTGACCAGGTGGAGACGGCGGGCACCGGTCCGGGCGAAGAGCTCGCCGACCGCCAGCTTCTGCTTGTCGACATCGCGCACTCCTTCCACCTGGTACCGCGCCGTTCCACCGTCGGTGGTCCGGACCTCGATCAACGCTCCGACCCGCAGCTTGCGCAACCGGACCAGTGGGCCCACGCCGTACTCGCGGCTGTCCAGATGCCCGCCGAGCACGACCGCCCCCTGCTGATCCGCCGGGACCGGTCCGAACCGGTACCAGCCGACCACCGCCGGATTCACCGGCAGTTCCATCTGGCCGTCGGCCGCGACCCCGACCGCCCGGACCGGCAGTTCGAGCCCGATCGACGGGATCGTCACCCGGTCCGGCGCCGGGCCACTAGTTGCCTTGGGCAACTCAGCGACGCGGGTCCGGACCGGTGCCGACGGTACGGGTGGAGGCGCGGAGCGACCGGGAGTGGGGGAACCACCGATCGCCGGCCCGGCACTCTCCACCCGCCCGCCTTCCGGCGCCGTCGACGACGACGAGGCACCGGAGTCCCCACAGCCGCCCAGCAGCAAGACCATCACGACGACGACCAGGCTCCGGGCGGCGTGCAGCGAGGCGTACGGTGCGGTCACGACCGGGCGCGCACCGCGGACGTACCGGCGCCGATCACACCGAGGGCGACGGCACCGCAGAGCAGCCCCAGCCAGACCGGCACGCCCTGCTCCTGGGCAGCCTGTCCACCGGTTCCGCCCGGGATGCCGCTCGGGTCACCGTGCAGGCCGGAGATCGGCTGGACGGCGAGCTTCAGGTTCTTGCCGCTCGCACTGCCCCACGCGTAGACGATCGTGTTCGTGCCCTCCTTCAGGTTCACGTCGGCCGGGCCGATCGCGACCGTCGAGGTGCCGGCCAGGACGACGTCCGCCTTGACCGTGCCGGCGGGCAGATCGGCCTTCACCTGCTGGGGATTGGCCAGGCCTTCGAAGACCGGGTCGCCACCGGCCCGGACGTCGACCGCGGGTGCGGCCGCGGTGTGCCGGACGGTGATCCGGGCCTTGCCGGCGGCCAGCTTCGACACGTCGTTCACGAACGGCGTCAGCACCGGCTTGCCGGCGGCGCCGAGATGCGCGACCACCGTGACGTTCGCGCCGCCCGGTACGGCGACGTCGTTGGCCTGGATGACGGCGGCACCGTTCGCGCCGGCGCCGGCCGCGGTCACCTTCAGGTCGTACTCCCCTTCGGGCAGCTGCAGCGGATCGGTCAGCGTGCCCGGCTTGAAGTCGGTCAGCAGCGCCTTGCCGTTGGCGTACACGTCGACGGTCGCGCCCGGTACGGCGTGCAGCACCGAGACGGTCGCGTTGGCCGTGGGCTTGGCTTGCGCGGTACTGGCGGCCGCGACGGGCAGCGTCGCGGCGAGCAGTCCGGCGGCGGTCAGTGCGGTGATACGGCGTACAGACATTGGAACCCTCCTGGGTTTGGCGGTCTTGTGCCTGTCTGTTCCGTCCGGGACCCCGGCGCGGATGCACCGCATCCGGGCCAAACTTATGCAAAAGTCACGCGTGGCATCCTGGTGACAGCACGACGAGCGGAGGAGACACGCGTGGGTCTGAGCTACAGCAGCATCGTCGCGGCACCGCGCGACGAAGTGTTCGGCTGGCACGAGCGGCCGGGTGCGATCGAGCGGCTGACTCCGCCGTGGATGCCGGTCCGGATCAAGCAGGAGACCGACGATCTGGGCGCCGGCCGAGCGGTGCTCGGGTTCCCATTCGGGCTGGACTGGGTCGCGCAGCACCGCGACTCGGTGCCCCCGGACCACTTCGTCGACGAGCTCACCTCGGCCCCGCTGCGCTGGGCGGTGAACTGGCGGCACACCCACCAGTTCGATGCTGTCGGCAACGACCGGACCCGGATCACCGACCGGATCGACAGCAACGTGCCGGGCTTCCTGCTTCGCTCGATGCTGGTCTACCGGCACCAGCAGTTCGCCGACGACCTGGCCGCGCTACGCCGCGCCCAAGCGCTCGGCCTCACGCCGCGGACCGTCGCGGTGAGCGGTAGCCACGGCACCGTCGGCCGCGGCCTGGTCGCGCTGCTCGGCACCGCCGGGCACACGGTGATCAAGCTCGTCCGCGGCGAACCGTCGGGCCCGAACGAACGGAAGTGGAACCCCGCCGCTCCGTCCGAGGACCTGCTTGACGGCGTCGAGGCCGTGGTCCATCTCGCCGGTGCGTCGATCGCCGGCCGGTTCACCGAGACCCACCGGCGCGCGGTCGTCGAGTCGCGGATCGGTCCGACGCGGGCCTTGGCGAGTCTTGCGGCCAGGACGGGCGTCCGCGCGTTCGTCTGCGCCTCGGCGATCGGCTACTACGGCCCGGATCGCGGCGACGAGGTGCTGACCGAGCAGAGCGACCGCGGCGATGGCTTCCTGGCCGACCTGGTCGAAGACTGGGAACGCGCCACCGACCCGGCCCGCGACGGCGGCGTCCGGGTGGTGAACGTGCGCACCGGCCTGGTCCAGACTCCCGCGGGCGGCGTCCTGCGCCTGCAGTATCCGATGTTCGCCGCCGGGCTCGGCGGACCACTTGCCAGCGGCAACCAATGGCAACCGTGGATCGGCGTCGACGACCTGCTCGACATCTACCACCGCGCCCTGTACGACGACCGGCTGGCCGGACCGGTCAACGGCGTCGGCCCCGCCCCGGTCCGCAACCGCGACTACACCACCACGCTGGCGCACGTCGTCCGCCGCCCGGCCTTGTTCCGCGTGCCGTCCTTCGGCCCGCGCATCCTGCTGGGCGACGAAGGCGCGAAGGAACTGGCCGAGGCCTCCCAGCGCGTGGTCCCCGCCGTCCTCGACCAGCTGGGCCACACGTTCCGCTACCCCACCCTCGAGCCGGCCCTGCGCCACCTGCTCGGCAAGGCGGTCTAGGGGATCCCGCGCGATTCCGCGCGTTAGCGAGCAGGTGGTCGGCACGCCTTAGCGCTTCACCGCCGTAGCGAGCGGGGGCTTGGCACCGCCTTAGCGCTTCACCGCTGCGGCGAAAAGTGGGACGACCTTCTCCAGCGCGTAGCCGGTGGACAACACCGAATCCGTCGCGAAGGCTGAGCTGATCGTCTTGTCGTCGAACACCACTGAGTGGCCGGCCTTCACCGCCGGCACCGCCCGGAACAGCGGGTCGCCGGTGATGTCCCGCGCCGTGACGCCGATCGGCGTCATCACGACCAGGTCAGCGTTCAACTGGTCGAGGTTCTCCCGCGAGACCGGCACGGAGAACTTCTCCGTCGCCTTGGCCTGGATCACCGGGTTGTTCTTGAAGCCGAGCCGCTCGACGAAGTTCACCCGGCCGGTTCCGCTGACGTAGGCGCCGTACCCCTCGCTGGTCTTCGCGCCCAGTGTGATCGTGCGACCGGTGAACTCGGGGTGCTGGGCAACGGCCTGCGCGAACTTCTGCTTGGTCGCGGCAATCAACTCCCGGCCCTGGTCCACCCGCCCGAGCGCGGCCGCGACCAGCTCGGTCTGCTGCTCCCACGAAATCTTGTACGACTCCCCACCCGCCGGTACGCCGACCGTCGGCGCGATCGCCCTCAGCGTGTTGTACCGGTCCTGGTCGCCGCTGGACTTCGTGTCCAGGATCAGATCCGGCTTCAGCGCCGCGACCTTCTCGTACTCCGGCTCCAGCGTGCCGATCAGCTGCGGCGCCTGCTGGTACTTGCCGGCCGCCCACGGCCCCACGCCCTGACCGCCGAACGCCAGCCAGTCGCTCGCGCCCACCGGCTCGACCCCCAGCGCCAGCGCGGTCTCCGCGTCACCCCAGCCGAGCGCGACCACCCGCTTCGGCTCCGCCGGGATCGTCACCTCACCGAACTTCGTCGCCACCTTCGCGTACGGCGCCGAGCCGCTCGCATCGGCGGCGTCGTCGCCGCAGGCCGCTAGGGAGCCGAGGGCAACAATCAGCAGGAGGACACCCAATCTACGCATGCACCAAAGGATAGGCTGCCCTAACTTCAAGCCCTCCGGCAGGTCTCACCAACTCTGGTCGAGCGGCTTGCCCTCGGCGTACCCGGAGCTGGTCTGGATGCCGACCACCGCCCGCTCGTGGAACTCCTCCAGCGTGCGCGCCCCGACGTACGTGCACGAGCTGCGCACGCCGGAGACGATCGAGTCGAGCAGGTCCTCGACGCTCGGCCGCTCGGGGTCCAGGTACATCCGCGCGGTCGAGATGCCCTCGCCGAAGAACCCCTTCCGGGCCCGCTGGAACGGCGTGTCGTCGGCCGTGCGCGACCGGACCGCCCGCGCCGAGGCCATCCCGAAGCTCTCCTTGTAGATCCGCCCGTCGCTGTCATGGTGCGGATCCCCCGGCGACTCGTACGTCCCGGCGAACCAGGAGCCGATCATCACGCTCGACGCGCCCGCGGCCAGCGCGAGCGCGACGTCCCGCGGATGCCGCACCCCACCGTCGGCCCACACGTGCTTGCCGAGGTCACGCGCCCGCCCCGCACACTCCAGGACGGCGGAGAACTGCGGCCGCCCGACCGCGGTCTGCATCCGCGTCGTGCACATCGCGCCCGGCCCGACGCCGACCTTCACGATGTCGGCGCCGGCCTCGACGAGGTCGGACACGCCTTCGGCGGTGACGACGTTGCCCGCCACCACCGGGACCTGGGGATCGAGCGCCCGGACAGTACGCAGTACGTCGAGCATCCGCTCCTGGTGACCGTGCGCGGTGTCCACGACCAGGACGTCGATGCCGGCGTCGAGCAGCGCCTTGGCCTTCTGCTCGGCGTCCCCGTTGATGCCGATCGCCGCCGCGACGCGCAGACGGCCGGTCGGGTCGAGCGCCGGTTCGTACAGCGTCGCCCGGACGGCGCGCTGGCGGGTCAGGATGCCGACGATCCGCCCGTCACCGTCGACCACCGGGGCCAGCCGGTGCCGGCCACCGTGCAGTTGGTCGAACGCCGCCTCGGCGTCGATCCCGGCGGGCAGTGTGAGCAGTTCGCGCGACATCACGGCGTCCAGCTGGGTGAAGCGGTCGACGCCTTGGCAGTCGGCCTCGGTGACCACCCCGACGGCCCGGCCCTGGTCCATCACGATCACGGCGCCGTGGCCGCGCTTGGGCAGCAGGTTCAGCGCCTCGGCGACGGTGTCGTGCGGCGTCATCACCAGCGGGGTGTCGTAGATGGTGTGCCGCTGCTTGACCCACGCGACCACCTCGGCGACCACCGGGACCGGAATGTCCTGCGGGATCACCGCCAGCCCGCCGCACCGCGCGATCGTTTCGGCCATCCGCCGGCCGGAGACCGCGGTCATGTTCGCCGCGACCACCGGGATCGACGTCCCACTGCCGTCGTTGGTCGACAGGTCCACGTCCAGCCGCGACGTCACGGCCGACCGGTTCGGCACCAGGAAGACGTCGTTGAACGTCAGGTCCTGACCGGGCACCGGCCCCTGGATGAAGCGCATCCCAACCACCTCACAAACCCTCGTCCCGCCCGGACGAGCTCAGCCCGAGGCTACGTGATCCCGCGGCCGCACCGGACGGCTTCGCTGAAGGGCGGCCCGGAGGCGGCGAAGGTTAACCCCCTGATTTTCGCCGGACCGGTGCGGATCTGTCAGCGAACTGTCACGATCCGTGGCGTTGCGGTCAGTAGCCCACTGATCGCGTTCCGCCACCGACCAGGGAGTGAGGCTCCTATGTCCCGTCGTCTTCTGTCCGCTGTCACCGCTGTCGCCGCGGCAGCGCTGGCCGTCCCCGCACTGGCAGCGTCCACGTCCACCGCCGCCCCCACCCCGGCCGCGTCGTCCCCCGAGACCACCACCTCGGCGTACATCGGCACGGTCCAGGACCAGGCCGAGACCAAGGCCTTCTACGACGCGGTGATGAAGTCCGCCCGGGCCAAGCAGGCCAAGAACCCGGACAAGACCGCCGCCGTCACCGTCGTCTACAGCGCCAGCCGCGCGCCGAGCTTCGCCACCCAGATCGCCCGCAGCGCCCAGATCTGGAACAGCTCGGTCACCAACGTCCGGCTGGTCTCCGGCAGCAACTACGACTTCTACTACCGCGAGGGCAACGACCCACGGGGTTCGTACGCGTCCACCAACGGGCACGGCCGGGGCTACATCTTCCTGGACTACCGGCAGAACCAGGTGTACGACTCGACCCGCGTCACCGCGCACGAGACCGGCCACGTGCTCGGCCTGCCCGACCACTACTCCGGCCCGTGCAGCGAGCTGATGTCCGGCGGCGGCCCCGGCCCGTCCTGCACCAACGCGATCCCGAACTCGGCCGAGCGGTCGCGCGTCAACCAGCTGTGGGCCAACGGCTTCACGGCGGCGAACTTCGCCACCATTCGCTGAGCTCCCGGCGTTCCGGGCTGATCACCCGGTCCGCTCGATCGTCCGCAGCATCCGTCCGCGCCGGCCGCCCTCGGCGCGGACGGCCTGCGTCGAGGGTTTTGACCAGGACCGAAGGGCTTGGCCGGGTGCCGCGCAACGGTCAGGTTGCAGCTCTTCCCGGTCCGCCCTGAAGGAGACCCCGATCGGCGTGCTCTGGCACCACACCGCCCCGACGCGCGGCTGAACGCGCCGATCGTCGCGACACTGCCCGGCCCGACGCAGGTCTTCGTCCAGTGCCAGAAGCAGGGCGACACGGTCACCGCCGAAGGCCACACCAACAACTGGTGGTCCCGGCTGCGCGACCAGGGTGGCTACATCAGCAACATCTACATCGACCACCCGGACGCGCAACTGCCCGGAATCCCCAACTGCTGAAGGACTTCAGAGGTGGTCGGCGTCGATCACCGCCTGGGCGAAGGCCTTCGGGGCTTCCTGCGGGACGTTGTGGCCGATGCCGTCGAAGACCCGGTGCGCGTACTTGCCGGTGAACTTGTCGCGATACCCCGAGCCGTCGGCAGCGGCGCCGTCGAAGTCGCTGCCGATGGTGATCGCCGGGACACCGATCGCCGGCCCAGCGGCGAGCTCGCGCTCGTACCGGTCGTACTGGCGCTCCCCCTCGGCCAGGCTCAACCGCCAGCGGTAGTTGTGGATCACGATCGCGACGTGGTCGGGATTGCGGAACGACGCGGCGGTCCGAGCGTACGTCGCGGCGTCGTACTTCCACAGGGGCGAGACGATCTTCCAGATCAGCTCGTTGAACGCGTACCAGTTCTGCTGGTAGCCCTTCACGCCGCGCTCGGTGGCGAAGTAGTACTGGTACCACCAGCCGAGCTCCGCGGCCGGCGGCAACGGCTCGAGGTTCTTCTCCAGGCTGGTGATCAGATACCCGCTGACCGACACGATCGCCTTGCAGCGCTCGGGCCAGAGCGCCGCGATCACGCCGACCGTGCGAGCACCCCAGTCGAAGCCGCCGAGCACCGCCTGGTCGATCTCCAGCGCGTCCATCAGCGCGATGATGTCGAGCGCGACGGCGGACTGCTGCCCGTTGCGGAAGGTGCGTGAGGACCGGAAGCGGGTCGGGCCGTAGCCACGCAGGAAGGGCACGATCACCCGGTAGCCCGCGGCGGCCAGAATCGGGGCGACGTCGACGTAGCTGTGCGCGTCGTACGGCCAGCCGTGCAGCAGGACGACCGGCTGCCCGGTCCGCGGCCCGAACTCGGCGTACGCCGTCTCCAGTACGCCGGCCTTGATCCGCTTGATCGGGCCGAGCGTGGTGTGCTCACCGGCGCCGGCCCGCAGGTCCGCTCCCGTCCGCGCCGTCGCGCTCGCCGCTGACGCGGTCAGCGCGCTGCTGCCCGCTACGCCGGCCGCGCCCGTGGCCGCCAGCGCCTGGGTGAACCGCCTCCTGCTGATCATCTGCATCGTCTCCTCGCGTCATCGATCGGTAATGCGTCACCGCTTTGACCGGTGACGCATGATTCGACATCATAGTCACCAGTTGAACCGGTGACGAAATGAGGAAAACGATGGCCGACGCACTGCCGCCGGACAGCCCCGAATCGCACGACGACACGGCCGGTCGCCCGATCGGACGCCGGATCGTACTGTCGACGATCGCTGCCGGAGTCGCGGGCCTGTTCGTAGCCCCGAGCCTGCAGGAGAAGTGGAGTCAAATGCTTGGCGCCGCGTCCCAGCGCGACCCCACCGGGCTGTCCGGCCTGCTGCCGAACCCCGGCGGCTTCCGCTACTTCAGCGTCGCCGGCTCGGTCCCGGAGAAGAACGCGTCGACGTACCGGCTCACCGTGGACGGGCTGGTGGACAAGCCCACGACGTACACGCTGGCGCAGCTCGGCGCGATGCCGCAGTCGCGGGTGACGCACGACGTGGTCTGCACGGACGGCTGGCAGGTCGACGACGTCCCGTTCGCCGGCGTCCCGCTGGCGAAGATCCTCGACGCGGCCGGCGTCCGGCCGACCGCGAAGGCGGTCCGCTTCACCTGCTTCGACGGGGTGTACAGCGAGAGCCTGACGATGGAGCAGGCCCGGCGGCCCGACGTCCTGGTCGCGACCCGGATGCTCGACCAGCCGATCCCGCACATCAGCGGCGGCCCGGTGCGCCTCTTCGTCGGTCCGATGTACTTCTACAAGTCCGCGAAGTGGCTGTCCGGCATCACCGTCACCGACGAGGTGGTCCCGGGCTACTGGGAGGAGTACGGCTACCCGGTCGACGGTTGGCTGCCCGGTGAGGAGCCCGCCGGTGCCTGACCTCGCCGTACGCCGCTTCACCCGCGCCGAACGCATCGTCCACCAGACCACCCTGGTCCTGATGGCGATCTGCCTCGCGACCGCGGCCGCGATCTACTTCGGCCCGATCGCCGCCGTCATCGGCCGGCGCCACGTGGTCGCGACCGTCCACCAGTGGTCGGGCATCCTGCTGCCCGCGCCGTTCCTGCTCGGCCTGATGTCCCGCGCGCTGAGACTCGACGTACGCCGTCTCAACCGCTTCACCCACACCGACGCGCGCTGGCTGCTCGGCGCCCTCCGCCGCCGCCCGCACCGCGACCACGTCTCCGGCAAGTTCAACGCGGGCCAGAAGGTCTTCGCCTCCTGGCTGGCCGGCGCGATCGTCGTGATGGTGCTCACCGGCCTGCTGCTGTGGTTCAAGTTCAGCCTGACCGGCATCCCCCGCGCGGGCGTGATCGTCGTCCACGACCTCCTCGCCGCCGCCATCACCGTGGCCCTGGCAGGCCACGCGTACAAGGCCTTCACCAGCACCGGCGGCTGACCCGGCCCGCCTCGCCGTACTGGCTTATCTGAACAACTAGCGCGTGCCGAGCTCGACGAGCAGGCCGTAGTGGTCACTGGGGGTCAGGTCCGGCTGGTCGAAGATCCGGTCGCAGCTGAGGATCGGCAACGTCGGGCGGCCGTGCGGGCCGCAGCGGACCAGCACGTGGTCGATGCCCTGGAACGGCCAGTCGCCGGCCTCGAAGTACGGGTTGGCCCGGACGTAGGTCTCGAGGGCTTCGCCCGGACGGACCGACTCCCAGGCGCTGCGGTAGCAGACACTCAAGTCGTCGATCACGTGCCGCCCGGTCCAGAAGCGCAGGCTGTCCGCGGTCAGCTCGGCGTCCAGATCGCCGGCGACGACCACGTCCCCTGGTGACTCGGCCACGAGCTCTTCGAGACGTTGCGCGGCGAGACCGGTTTGCAGGCAACGCTCCCGCTCGTGATCGACCTGGTAGTCGGGGAAGTGGTTGGCCACCCAGAGCCGGCCCCACGGCGCGAGGATCTCGGTGATCAAGCAGGTGCACGCGAAGTCGCCGGTCCGCTCGGTCAGGTGCAGGTCGAGTTCCTCCACCCGGGCGATCGGCCAGCGACTGGCCGTCGTGATGCCCTGCCCGTCGGTCTCGCGATCCGACGACTGCGCCAGCTGGTACGACGGCCCGAGCATCTCCGCGGCCTGATCGATCTCGTCGGTCAGGATCGTCTCCTGCAAGGTGATCACGTCGGCGTCGAGCTGCTCGAATCCCTTGCGCAGCTGGGCCCGCCGGGCCGGCCAGTCGGCGCGGATTCCCCAGGTGTTCAGCGTCGCGAGTCGCATCCGCGGCCTCCGGTCACGGGCGGCGCCAGGACGGATCCTGCAGGTGGCTGCCGGCCATCGGCCCCATCTGCAGCATGCCACCGTCCGCGACGACGCTGGTTCCGGTCACGTACGACGCCTTCTCCGAGGCCAGGAACGCGATCACCGCGGCGATCTCCCGCGCGTCGCCCGGCCGCCCCAGCGGTACGCCGGGCCGGTCCTTGCCGTGCGGGTCCTCGTCGGTCTGACCGGTCATCGGCGTGGCGATCTCCCCCGGTGCGACCGAGTTCGCGGTGATCCCGTGCTCGCCGAGCTCGATCGCCAGCGTCTTCATCAGCAGCCCGAGCCCGCCCTTGGCCGCGTCGTACGGCGCGGCGCCGACCCGCGGCTGGTGCTCGTGCACGCTGGTCACCGCGATCAGCCGACCGCCCCGGCCCTGCTCGATCATCCGCCGCGCGGCCCGCTGCAGGCACAGGAACGCCCCGTCGAGATCGACGTTGATCACCTTGCGCCACTCGTCGTACTCCAGATCGACCGCGAGCTTGCTGGTCCCGGTCCCGGAATTCGCCACCAGGACGTCGACGCCGCCCAGCGATTCGATCAGCTCGTCGATCGCTCCGACCGCGTCCGGCAGCACCTCCAGATCGAGCTGCCGCACCTCGGCCCGCCGCCCGGTCTTGCGCACCTCCTCGGCCGTCTCCTCGGCTCCGTCCTGATCGCTGTGCCAGGTCACCCCGACGTCGAAGCCGTCCTGGGCCAGCGCCACCGCGGCGGCCCGTCCGATCCCACTGTCCGATCCAGTCACGATTGCTACAGGCATATCCGGGCGGTACCCCGACCGATCCGCTGAAAACCAGCGGCTGATCCGCGGGCAGGCGGTCAGTCGACGGGGAGGACCCGCCGCCAGCCGTCGAAGGTGAGGGTGGGTGTCATGCCGACCGACAGGTAGAGCTCGAGCGCCGGAGTCGGGTTGTTGGTGTCGACGAGCAGAATCGTGCCGGTCCGGCCGGCCGCCGCGTCGAGGGCGAACGCATCGTGCAGCAGGAACTTGGCCAGCCCACGGCCGCGGTACTGCTCGACGACTCCGAGGCCGGCGATGTGACCGCAGTTCTCGGTGTCGAGGGACAGGTCGCAGCTGTCCCGGAACGCGACGCCCTGACCGTCGATCTCCAGCAGGCAGAGCTGGGACCAGTCGAACAAGGCGCTGTTCTCCCGGAACTCGAGCCACTCCTCGTGCGGGCGAGGAACGAAGCCGAACTGCCCACGGAAGCAGTCCACGATCGTGTCGTGGGCGGCCAGGCGGGCCTCGTCGCCGTACACGCCTCGGCGAACCACGACACCGGGCGGCGGCGCCGGAGCGGCGACCGGACCGGTGTGGTCGATCCGCATCCGGCGGTACGTCGTGCCGGAGACGAAGTCGTGGTCGGACAGCAACCGGCGCAGCAGTTCGTCGGCCCGGTAGGCGAAGATGTCGACGGTGATCTCGGCGTGGCCGCCGCGGCGGCCCATCTCCCGGGCCCGCGTCATCGACTGGTCGTACAGCCACGCCGCGACCGCCGGATCCTGAGCGGTCACCTCGAGCTCGATCATCTCGCCCGCGGCCTTGCCGAAGGCGGATCCGTAGCCGACCGGCACACCGTCCGCGGCGATCACCAGCCAGCCGTCGGCCATCCGGTCGAACCCGGGCTCGACGACCCGGTCGGCGATGTCGCCCACCGTGCAGTCGGCGAAGCCGAGCAAAGCGGTGTTGTGGGCCGAGACAAGCCCGAAGATCGCCTCGACATCGGTCGGCTCAGGTGGCCGGACGGTCAGACCGTGCGGCAGAGAAGCGGTGCTGTTCATGTCTCACAGTGGTCGCTCGGGCCCGGATAGTCCACACCCGGGCAAGGAACAACTTCCGTGCACCGGGCCGCATCCAAGAGGTGTCCCTAAGGGGGACCAAGCGAAATCCATGCACAGCATCCACACCACCACCACGTGCCCCACCGGCTGGGGTTCGTTGCCGGAAGCAAACACGTTCGTGACCGCCGGGATCCTCACCACCGTCCGGTCCGGCCGGCACGCCTGCTTCGACCGCGTCGTGTTCGACGTCTCCGGCACGACGCCGGGGTACAGCGTGCGGTACGTGTCGAACGTCTTCCGCCCGGGCGCCGGGCACCTGATGCCACTGCGCGGCGGCGCGAAGCTGCAGATCGTGCTCCGGGTCAACGAGTTCGACGACGCCGGGCACTGGGCGTATCAGCCGTCCGACGCCTTCCGTCAAAAGGCGTATCGCACTCGGCAGTACGGGACGTGGCGCTGCAGCAGTTCCTCGAACTGCGCCAGGTAGTCCTGTTTGTCCCGCCACCGGTACCGCACGTTCGTCGCGCCGTTCTGCGAACGCTTCGGCTCCTGCAGCTCCGGCCGCCAGATGAGCTGCTCGCCCTTGGGGTGCCAACCGAGGTTGATCCGGTGCAGTTCCTCGTTGTGAGTCAGGAAGATGACCTCACAGGCGAGCTGCTGCTTCGTGGCCGCGGTTGTCACGGCGTCGAGCTGCTCGAACAGCTCGGCCCAGTCCGCGCGCCAGCCGTCGTACACGACCACGGGTGAGAAGTTGACGTGCACCTCGTAGCCGGCCTCGACGAAGTCGTTCAGCGCGGCGAGCCGCTGCTCGACGGGTGACGTCCGGATGTCGAGCAACTTCGACGCGCGGGCCGGCATCAGCGAGAACCGGATCCTGGTCCGGCCCTCCGGCTGCAACGCCAGCAAGTCCCGGTTCACGTACTTCGTTGCGAACGAGGCCTTCGCGTTCGGCAGCCGGCGGAACGCGGCGATCAGCTCGGCCACGTTGTCACTCACCAGCGCGTCCACGCTGCAGTCGTTGTTCTCCCCCAGGTCGTACACCCAGTCGGTGGGATCGCACTGGTTCGGCGTCTTCGGCCCCTGCCGGCCGGCGTGCCGGGTGATCGCGCCGATGATCTTGTCGAGGTTGGTGAAGACCGTGATCGGGTTGCTGTAGCCCTTGCGGCGTGGGACGTAGCAGTACGCGCACGCCATCGCGCACCCGTTGGCCGACGACGGCGCGATGAAGTCGGCCGACCGCCCGTTCGGCCGCACACCGAGCGACTTCTTCTCACCCAGCACGAGGGCCTCGCGCTTGATCCGCACCCAGCGCCGCACGTTCGTCTCGTCACCGTGCAACTCCGGGATGTTCCAGTGGCTCGCCACCTCGACCACCTCGGCAGCAGGCCACCGCCCCAGCACCTGGCGCCCACGCTCCGACGCCCTCGCCGCCGGCTCGGCGTAGATCCGCTTCACCTCCAGCAGCGGCAGCGTCCCGGCGGAGGCGTTCGACTCGTTCACGCTCCCACTGTCACAGACGCTCCCGACACACTTCGGCTGGTGCACAAGTTCGGTCCGCGGTGTGCGCACACGCGTACAGTGACATTCATGACGGTGAGTACGCAGCCGCCGAAGGGCTGGGTGCCGGTCGAGCACCGCTGGTTCGGCCTCGACCGGCGAACCCTCAAGCCCGCGCTGATCAGTCTCGCCATCGCCCTCGCGCTGATCTACGGGATCCCGGCGCTGAACTCGGCGATCCCCTGGCACAACGAGATCAAGGCCGGCCAGGTGCTGGACCTGGGCGGCGGTGCGACCGCGGTCCCGCCGGTCGGCTGGCAGCTCGAGAGCGGCACGCTGACCGGCGGCAGCGCGACGAATCTGCAGGTCCTGCTGGCCAGCGGCGGAGCCACGATCGAACTCAACGGCACGTCGTACGACGGAACCGCGGCCGCGTTCCTCGACCAGGTCGAGCGGGCCGGCAGCGACGGCGCAGGCGTGAACGGCCAACGCGCGACGCTGACCACCGGGGCCGGCCTGGTCGGCGTCGTCGACAGCAGAACCGTGCCCAGCGGCGGTGACGAGATCGACGCCGCCTTCAAGATGGCCGTCGGCAGCCCCGAAGCGATCGACTCCGCGCCCGCTCTACTCGTCCGGGTCCGGACGGCGGCCGGGCAGTTCGAGCACTACCAGGACGAAGTCGCCGCGTTGCTGCGCAGTATCACGCCCGGAGCGGCCCGATGAGCGACGTCGCGGTCGAGGCCAAGGCCGAGCAACTCGCGGCGATCGAGGATTCCGGCTGGGGTCACCCGTTCCGGTTCCTGCAGCCGCACAATCTGGCCTTCTGGGTCTACCTACTCGGCGTCGGTGGCGGCGCTTTGACGATGCTGCGCTACTTCGGGGCCGGCGGTGCCTTCTACACCCCCGCGCTGGCCGGCGGTGTCCTGCTGTTCGGGCTGTACCTTGTCCCGTGGCTGCTGCTCCTGCGTCACCACAACCGCTTCACCGCGCAACCGGCCGGGCTTCTCGCGACCGGCTTCGTGTGGGGCGGCGTCGCGGCGACGTTCTGGATCGCCCTCCCGGCCAACGCGGCGCTGCTGGACATCTGGGCCAAGGTCGGCGTCCGTCGTTCGGCACGAACTGGGGAGCCGGGCTCACCGCGCCGATCAACGAGGAGTGGGGCAAGGCACTCGGGCTGGTCCTGCTGATCGGTCTGGCGCCGCGACTGGTCCGCAGCGCCTACGACGGGTTCATCATCGGCGCGTTCATCGGCCTGGGATTCCAGGTGTTCGAGGACGTCCTGTACGTCTACAACGGCGCGGCCCAGCAGTACGGCGTCGACCAGTTCGGCACGTCCCTGCAGATCTTCCTGATCCGGGGCGCGGCCGGCATCGTGTCCCATGCCCTGTTCAGCGCCATCTTCTGCGCCGGCCTGATGTGGGTGCTCGGCCGCACCCGCGGCGAACGCAACGTCCTCCGCGGCGTGCTGACCATGCTGATGGCGATGTTCTTCCACTTCGCCTGGGACGACATGGCCGCGCTCGGAGGCGGCGGCTACGCGACCGCCGTACTGCCGTTCGTCATCGCGGCGGTCGAACTGACCGCCCTGTTCTACGTACTGCGCCACGCCGCCCGGCAGGAACGCCTCTGGACTCGCGCCCTGCTCACTCCCGAACTGGCCACGGACGCCATCGACCCGCCCCTGCTCGACGCCGTCAGTGGTCTCGGCAAAGACCGCAGGGCCTACCGGAAGCACCTTCACAGCCGCAGGACCGCACGCCACCTGCTCGAGGCGGCTTCCGACCTGGCCCGCGAACTCGCCCGCGCCGGCGGCACCGAGTCCCCCGGCGTCACCCACGCCCGCAACGAACTCCACCGCCTGCGCGGCACCGCGATCCGCGGCTGAGCCTCGGCGCTACCCCACGAACTCCACCCCGGCGACGCCCACAGCGAACCCTGTCACGATCAGCACCGTACCGATCACCAGGCGATACCGCAGCGTGGCGAGCAGGCCACCGAGCACGGCGGCCATCCCTATGATCCAGATCAGGACCCCGATGCGCATTTCGGCACCCTAACCACCGAAAACCGCGAGTTTTCCCGTCCTCACAACCCTCTAACAAACTCCTGAAGGAGTCCACCGAGATGTCCCCGTACGACGAAGCACCGGCCCGGCGTACCGCGACGCCGTGGACCGAGGGCCGGTGGGGCGATCAGGGCGACGGCCGCTACGTCAATCCGATCGTGCCCGCCGATCTCAGCGACTTCGACTGCATCCGGGTCGGTGACGAGTACTACGGCATCACCAGCACGTTCGGCTACTCCCCCGGTATGGCGGTCCTGCACTCGGCCGACCTGGTGACGTGGACGGTGATCGGGCATGCCATCGACGACCTGACCCGGATCGGTCCCGAGCTGAACTGGGACCGGATGAACCGGTACGGGCGCGGAGTGTGGGCGGGCGCCATCCGCCACCACGCCGGCAGGTTCTGGATCTACTTCGCCACCCCGGACGAAGGATTTTTCATGACCACCGCGACGGACCCGGCCGGGCTGTGGGAGCCGGTGCACGCGATGTGGCGCGTCGAGGGCTGGGACGACGTCTGCCCGATCTGGGACGGCGACCAGCCCTATCTGGTCGCGACCCACTTCGCCGACGACTACAAGATCCACCTGTTCGCGCTGACCCCGGACGGCCGGTCGCTGATCCACTCGTCCGGCACGGTCATCCAGCAGTCAGCCGGAAGCGAAGCGAGCAAGCTCTACGCGATCGACGGGTACTACTACCACCTCTACAGCGAGGTGAGGCCCGAGGGCCGGGTCGTCATGATGAACCGCGGCACCGCCCTGCACGGACCGTACGAGAACCGGCAACTGCAGCACGTCGACGCGTCGATCGACCGCGAACCCAATCAAGGCAGTCTGATCCTCGGCCCGGACGAGAACTGGTACTGGGTGACCCATCACGGCACCGGCGGGCACTGGGAAGGCCGGGTGCTGTCGCTGCTCCCGGTGACCTGGATCGACGGCTGGCCCGTGCTCGGGGAAGTAGGGGCCGACGGTATCGGCTCGATGGTCTGGTCCGGCGCCATGCCGCTCGGCTCGCGCCCGCGTGCCGCCCTGCCGGCCACCGCCACCAGCGACGACTTCACCGGGCCGACCTTGAAGCCCGAGTGGGAGTGGCACTACCAGCCCCGCGCCGACAAGTGGTCTCTCGACGAGCGACCGGGAGCCCTGCGCCTGCACGCCTTCCCGCCGCTCGAGCCGCGCAACCTCACGAAGGTCGGCAACACCCTCACCCAACGAGCGATCCGCGCCCCCGGCAGCACCGTGACCCTCAGGTTCGAGCTCGGCGGACTGTCCGATGGCCAATACGCCGGACTCTGCCACTTCGCCGCGACGTACGCAGGACTGGGCGTCACCCGCGCCGACGGCGTCACGGCGCTGTCGTTCATTGTCGACGGGACCCGCACGGCCGGCCCGGTCATTGCCCAGGACAACATCTGGTTCCGCTCCCGTTGGGACCTGGACGGCGTCAGCCACTTCTCGTACAGCCTCGACGGTACGACGTTCGCCGACTTCGGTACGCCGTACCAGCTGACCTGGGGCGGCTACCGAGGCGACCGCGTCGGCATTCAGACCTACAACCCTGCCGGCGCCGGCTTCGTCGACGTCGTGTCCTGCGACTACACGATCGTGCCGCCGGACTGATCGCCGGAGCAGGATCAGGCAAGAACCGAAGAGGATCGGTCTGTCCGCGGGCGGTGCCGGCTTGGTTGCCTTGAGGGGTCACATTCTCACGGCCAGGAGGCACATCATGAAGGTAGCCGTCGTCACCGGCGCCAGTTCGGGCATCGGGCAGAGCGCGGCCATCCAGCTCGCCGAGCGCGGGAGCGGCGTCATCCTGACGTACAGCTCGAACGCGCAGGGCGCCAAGGAGACCGTCGCCCGCATCGAGCAGTCCGGCGGGACCGCGGTGGCACTGCACCTCGACATCAACGACACCGCCGCTTTCCCGGCCTTTCGCGATGCGGTGGCGGCCGCCTTGCGCGACACCTGGCAGCGCGAGACGGTCGACCAGCTGGTCAACAACGCGGGCTTCGCCGGCGCGGGGATGATCGAGGACACCAGCGAGCACGAGTTCGACCGGCTGACCCGTGGCCTGTTCAAGGGTCCGTTCTTTCTCACCCAGACGCTGCTTCCGCTGCTCGCCGACGGCGGCGCGATCGTCAACGTCACCAGCAGCGCGGCCCGGCCGCACGTGACCGCACCGGGCTACTCCGTCTACGCGGCACTGAAGGGCGCGATGGTCGTGCTCAGCCGGTACCAGGCCAAGGAACTCGGTCACCGGGGCATCCGGGTCAACTCGGTCGCGCCCGGCGCCACGCAGACCCGCTTCGCCGACGACGCGTTCGCCAAGAATCCGGAGATCATCCCGGAGCTGGCCCGGACCTTCGCGCTGGGACGGATCGGTCAGCCGGACGACATCGGCATGGTGATCGCCGTGCTGGTCGGCGACGAGGGCCGCTGGATCACCGGACAGGACATCGAGGTGTCCGGCGGCCAGAACCTCTGATGGGCACGGGACGGGGTGGGCGCGCCCGGCCGTCGACATGCTCCACTGGGCGTATGCCGCTGGAGGAGATGTGCGCGCTGCTGGACCGGCACGCCCGCCCCGACCTGAGCACGGCCATCGACGACGTACAGGTCTGCAGGTTCGAGCACACCGACCCACCGGTCTCGGGGATGTCCGGGACCGTGCTCGCGGTCATCGCCCAGGGCGGCAAGCGCCTGGCGCTGGGTGAGCGGCTGTACGAGTACCGCGCCGGCCAGTATCTGGTCACGTCCGTCGATCTCCCCGGGACGGGACAGGTGATGGACACCGGCCAGGCGACGCTGGCCTTCGGCATGGCTCTACACCCCGCCGACATCGCGGCCCTGCTGCTCGACGCCGACCCGGACGATCTCCCGGCCGCACCCCGCACGCCACAGGCAGGCGTCGCGGTCACCGACGCCCCGGCCGAACTGCTCGACGCCATCGTGCGCCTGCTCCGCCTGCTGGACCGTCCCGGCGACCGCAAGATCCTCGCGCCGATGATCAAACGGGAGATCCTCTGGCGGCTGCTGTCCGGCCCGCAGGGACCGGCGATCCGGCAACTCGGGCTGGCCGACAGCAGCCTCACCCACATCACCCGCACCGTGCGGTGGATCCGCGAGAACTACGCCGAACCCTTCCGGGTCGAGCAGCTCGCCCACCTGGCCGGCATGAGCGTGTCGGCGTTCCACCGCAACTTCCAGGCCGTCACCGGGATGAGCCCGATCAGGTTCCAGAAGCACATCCGCCTGCAGGAAGCCCGGCTGCTGCTGGCCGGTGGCGGCGCCGACGTCACCGGAGTCGGCCACGCGGTCGGGTACGACAGCTCGTCGCAGTTCAGCCGCGAGTACCGCCGGATGTTCGGTACGCCGCCGAGCCAGGACGCCGTCCAGCTTCGCGCGCAGCCCGCCGTACCGGCTTCGGCGCTGCCCTAGACTGCTTCGGCAGCACGGAGCGGGCGAACTGAGGTGAACGTGAGCGGCCATCACATCGGCATCCTGGTCTTCGACGGCCTGAAGATGCTGGATCTGTCCGGGCCGGCCGAGGTGTTCAGCGAGGCGAACCAACACGGCGCGGACTACCGGCTGAGCATCGTGTCGGCCGACGGGAAAGCGGTCCGTTCGTCGATCGGGATGACCGTGCCGGTCGACCTGGCGGCCGGCGAGTCCGTTGCCTTCGACACCGTTCTGATCGCCGGCGGGGACCGGATCCCCCAGCGGCCTGTCGATCAGGACCTCGCGGACGCGGCCCGGACCTTGGCCGCGCGGGCCGGACGGGTCGCGTCGATCTGCACCGGCGCGTTCATTCTCGGCGCCGCGGGGCTGCTCGACGGCAAGCGCGCCACCACCCACTGGCGGCACACCACCGAGCTGGCCCGGCGGCATCCGTCCACCCAGGTCGAGCCGGACGCGATCTACGTCAGGGACGGTACGACGTACAGTTCGGCCGGCGTCACGGCCGGTATCGACCTGGCGCTGGCTCTGCTCGAGGAGGACCGCGGGCCCGACATCACCCGGCTCGTGGCCCAGTCGCTGGTGGTCTACATGCAGCGCGCCGGTGGTCAGTCGCAGTTCTCCGCGTCGCTGCAGGGCCCGGTGCCGCAGACTCCCGTCCTGCGACTGGTGATGAACGCCGTGCAGGCGGATCCTGCCGCCGATCACAGCCTGCCCGCGCTCGCCAACCGGGTCCACGTCAGCGAGCGGCACCTGACCCGGATGTTCCGCGCCGAGCTGGACACCACCCCGACCAAGTACGTCGAGCTGATCCGCTTCGACCTGGCCAAGGCGCTGCTCGACTCCGGGCGCAACGCGACCGAGGCCGCCGAGGCGGCCGGGTTCCCCAGCTACGAAGCCCTGCGACGGGCGTTCGCACGGCATCTCGGGATCTCTCCGACGCGCTACCAGCAACGGTTCCGGACCAGCCGCGTCGATCAGGCCTGACCTCGCGCCGGATGGCCGGATTTGAGGGACTGTTGGCCGAGCAGTAGCGGCCCGGGAGGTGGTGTCCCGCGCACAGTAGAGCCATGACTCAGACCACCTCGAACCACACCACCATCGCAGGCATCACGATCCCCGACAGCCCGCTGGCCGTCGAAGCCACCGAGCTGATTCGCGAGACCACCAACCCGCTGATCTTCCACCACTCCCGCCGCGTCTTCCTGTTCGGCAGCCTGCAGGCCCGCGCCCTCGGCATCACCCCCGATCCCGAACTGCTGTACGTCGCGGCGCTGTTCCACGACGCCGGCCTGGTCCCGCCGTACCGCAGCGACGACCAGCGCTTCGAGCTCGACGGCGCCGACCAGGCCCGGGCCTTCCTGCTCGACCACGGCTGTTCCGAAGCCGACGCGCAAACCGTGTGGCTCGCGATCGCGCTGCACACCACCCCGGAGGTCCCGTACAAGCTCGCGCCGGAGATCGCGGCCACCACGTTCGGCGTCGAGACCGACGTACTGGGTCTGCGCCTGACGAACCTTCAGAAGGCCGAGATCGACGCCGTGACCACCGCTCACCCCCGCCCGGACTTCAAGCGGCAGATCCTCCAGGCCTTCACCGACGGCTTCAAGCACCGCCCCGACACCACCTTCGGAACGGTCAACGCCGACGTCCTCGAGCACTTCGTGCCCGGCTACCGCCACATCGACTTCGTCGACGTCATCCAGAACTCCGCCTGGCCGGAGTAGAGGAACACCCGATGAACACGGCAACGATCACGCCCCGGGACCTCAGCCTGCAGCACCGATTGGTCGACCTGGCCCGGTACGCGCGCAAGTCCGCCGCCCTGGCGGATCCCAGCACCGCGCTCCCCCTGCGCGACTGGCTCACCTATCTCGCCGACGATCTGCAGCACCACGCCGACACCGTGGACCTGTCGCTCGGCGAGATCGCCGACGCGTCCCATCCTGAACAACCCCCACTCGTCGCGATCAAGCAAGCCCTGGAACAGCTCGGCAACGCAGCACGCCGACGCCTGATCTCGTTGCCTGCCGAGTCGGCCGAAGCCCACCGCTTGCACGAGCTGGTGCAGTCACTCGACATGCACTGGTGGGTCTGCCACCGCGCCGCCGCCTGACCGCGGCGCGGTGGCCCAGGCCGGGAACTCGTGGGCCCGTGCCGACCCCGGGGACAGCCGACCAGGGGGAATCCCGGGGGCGATCGGCGCCCGGACCGTGGACCGTGGAAGGTGAGCCGGCAGCACCAGCGGCCGGGATTCAGCCACCACGGAGCGCGAGAGGTGTGTCATGGACAAGCCGCAGTCCTGGGACGAGATCGTCCGCACCCACTCGGCGCGGGTCTACCACTTCGCCTACCGCCTCACCGGCAACCGGCACGACGCGGAGGACCTCACCCACGACGTTTTCGTCCGGGTCTTCCGCTACCTGCACACCTACCGGCCCAACACCTTCGAAGGCTGGCTCTACCGCATCACGACGAACCTGTTCCTCGACCAGATCCGCCACCGCCGGCGCCTCCACCTCGACGAACTCACCAGCGACCTCCAGCACCGGCTCCCCGCCGACAACCTCGACCCCGCGGAGGTCTTCGACCACCACACCCTCGACCCCGACGTCCGCGGCGCCCTGGCCGAACTCGACCCGCGACTGCGCGCAGCCGTCGTCCTGCGCGACATCGAAGCCCTGTCGTACAAGCAGATCGCCGCGGTCCTCGGCGTCGAGGTCGGCACAGTCGGTAGCCGAGTCCACCGCGGCCGAGCCCACCTGCGGATGACCCTCGCCCACCGGGCGCCCCGGCCGCGCGTCTCCACCTGACATCCGTCGCGCCGCTGACTCGAGGCCTCTACACGCTGACATCGCCGAGTTACGCTCCTCGCAAGGCCGGCGATCGAGGAGGCGCGATGTCCGGAGCATCCGGTACGCCGCGACGCGGGATCTGGATCCTCGTCGTCCTGTGCGCGCTCGCGGCCTGCAGCGCGGAGCCGCCATCCAGTGCGCCATCGGCCAAGCCTCAGCCGATCGGGATCGTCGCGATCGGCCATTCCGGCCTCACCGGCGAGGGCACAGCAGAGCCCACAGCCGACAACTCCTGGGCAACTGGCACCAACCCCAAGGTCAACAGCATCTACCTACGCCTGACCGCGGCAAACCCCGAACACAAGGACCACGTCGCGAACACAGCCTCCGGCGGCGCCCACGCTTCCGAACTGCAATCGCAGGCCGAGCGTGCCCTCACCCAGGTGACAGCGCCCGCCTTGGTGATCATCGCCACCATCGACAACGACATCCGCTGCGACGGCACCGACCAGGATCACGTCGCCGAGTTCGGCCAGTCCGTCCGCGCCGCGCTGAACGCCATCACCCAGAAATCGCCCGACTCACGAATTCTCGTCGTCGGTCAGGCAGGCCGTCCCGACCCCGCGTTCGTCCGGAAGCTCGTGTCCCACACGCCGAACGCGAAGGCCGCCATGACAGGTTCCGGCATCTGCGACTTCTACAACCCCGCCGGCGAGCTGGTGCCCGCACACTTCCAGGCGCTCACCGCGATCATCGAGGCGTACGAGGCAGAACAAGCCCGGGTCTGCGGCGAGTTCCAGCACTGCCGCACCGACGGCGGCGTCCGCGCCGCCTACCAGGACAAACTGCAAAACCTCGGCCCCGACTGGAGCCACCTCAACACAACGGGCCAAGCCGAACAGGCCACCATCATCTGGCCGGTCGTCCAGGACCTGCTGAACTGAAGTCACGGCGTACTGCGTCTGTGTGTCCGGCACCACGATGGTCCAGCGCTTTTCTGGCTGCGCTGACTATCACCGAACCACGCGGTGCCTCGCCGGACCAGGCGAGGCACCGGACCCTCATGCCGTCCTCTAGTCGAGGATGGCGCTCGGGGCGAAGAAGACGACCTTGCCGTTGATCGGGGCGATGGTGGCTTCGGTGTGCACCTGCGCCAGTTCGGCGAGCGGCACTCGCCGGGTCGCGCCGAGGTGCAGTTTGCCGGCGTCGACCAGGGTCACCAGCTGGGCGAGCTGTTCGGCATCGGGACGGAAGAAGAGATTGATTCCCCGTACGCCGCGGGCCTCGTCGGACGCCGCGGGCATCCATACGGTGGTGTTGACCAGCACGCCGCCGTCCCGGATCACCGCGGCGAGGGCGGCCATCTGCTCCGGGGGGATCGGGGCGAAGTTGAGTACGACGTCGACCGGCTCGGACAGCTCCGGGATTCCCGGGTCGTAGATCTCGTCGGCGCCGGCCATCTTCGCCGGCTCGAAGCTGCGCGGGCCGGTCGTGGCGATCACATACGCGCCGGCGTTCTTGGCCAGTTGCACCGCGTAGCCGCCGACGACACCGCCCGCGCCGTTGATCAGCACCCGCTGGCCGCGGGTCAGTTTCGCGTGGTCGAACAGCGCCTGCCATGCGGTGAGCCCGACCAGCGGTAGTCCGGCGGCGTCCACCAGCGGGACGCTCGTGGGGGCTGCCGTCAGGATCTGGGCCGGGGCGACGACGTACTCGGCGGCCGCGCCGGTGCTGGTCAGCGGCAGGGCGCCGATGACCCGGTCACCGATGCCGAAGCCGGTCACGTCCTCGCCGAGCGCGTCGACCGTGCCCGCGATGTCGAGGCCGGGGGTATGCGGCAGCTGGATCGGGATGGGGCCCTGCATGACACCGGCGCGAATGTTGCCCTCGACCGGGTTGAACGACGTCGCCGCCACCCGGATCCGGACCTCGCCGACGCCGGGGACCGGCTGGTCCACGTCCTCGTAGCGCAGGACCTCGGGAGCGCCGTACTGGTGAAAACGCACTGCCTTCATGACGAGCCTCGTTTCTGTGAATCCCATATGCTTCGATTCCGAAGCACTTCTGGGCCGTGTTCGCTTCGGATTCGAAGCAAATTTGATGCGGCGGGTGGTAGCCGTCCCGACCGGCCTGGGTTACCGCCGGCCGGCCTCGTCGCTCCCGGCAGCCAGAGCACGAAGCTTCGCCTGGCTGGCCGAACCGGGGACAGCCGCGAAGACCAGCAACGCCTGGCGCTCCACCGGACAGACCAGCAGGTGGCGGTACAGCGCCAACCCGCCCAGCGCGACATGTCGATAACACCTTGGCCGGCCCCGAACAGGGACACCCATCTCGACGAGGTAGCGTTCACGCGCCGTCGGGTCGCTCAACCAGCGATCGACCAGGAAAGGCGACGATCCGCCGGTCCGGGTGTAGTCGCCGAACAGAGCGATGGCCGGCCGGGTCTGCAGCAACACCTCGCCGAACCGGGAGAACACCGTCGCGGGGTACTCCGGCAGGTGCTCGACGACGAGCTCCAGGACCGGGCTGGCTCGGTGATCGGGCCGGCCGAGAGCCGCCTCGTCACGGCGTCCCTGGAGAAAGTGCGCCAGTATTTCCCGATCCACGGTGCTCACCGCCTTCCCGGTTCGACCACTCAAGCGTGGCGCAGAACGGGAGGCGGGTGAATGTTCTCGTCATCCACGGTATGACAGACCATGGATACGAGATTCAGGCTCGGCTCACGCCTCACCGGCGGTCAGCGTGTTCAGCCGCCGGAGCTTCGCCTCGCTCGGAGATCCGGGTTCGGCCATGAAGACCAGCAGATCCTGGCCCTCGTCGGGATCCACCAGCCGCCGGCTGTACAACTCCAGCTCGCCCAGTTCCGGGTGCCGGTAGCGTTTCAGCTCGTGGTGATGGGTGACGTCCACCTCGTGCCGCCGCCAGACCTCGGCGAACTCGGGGCTGACCGCCAGCAGCCCGTCGACGATCTCCCCGGCGGTGCCCGCCGGATCGGTCGTGTACGCCGCCCGCAGGTCCACGACGAAGACCCGGGCGCGCAGGTCATGATCCTCGGGCGGATAGATGGCCCGCTGGGACGGGTCGGTGAACCAGCGATAGACCAGGTAGCGCGACAGGCCGTCGTACCGGGTGTAGTCACCGAACAGCGCGATCGCCGCCGGAGTCTGCAGCAACGCCTCACCGAACCGCGAGAACACGATCGCGGGCGTGTTTGAAAGCTGCTCCGCGATCGTCCTGATCGCCAGACCGACCCGGTCGTCCGGCAGGGTACGCCGCGGAGCCGCGTGCCCACCAAGGGCGAACAGGTGTTCCCGCTCACTCGGGCTGAGCCGCAACGCCCCGGCCACAGCAGCCAGGACCTGCTCCGACGGCATCGGGCCGCGCGTCTGCTCGAGCCGGCTGTAGTAGTCAGCCGACACGCCCGCCAGCACCGCGACCTCCTCGCGCCGCAGCCCACCGGTACGACGCCGGGCACCCCGCGGCAGCCCTACTTCCTCCGGCTGCAGCGCCGCCCGGCGAGCCCGGAGAAAGTCCGCCAGCAACGCGCGGTCCATCGCTCTCCCCTGCCTCAGCCGGTCCGGTTGCGCCGGGCGCGAGGCGTGGCCGAGCGGGAGCTCGGGCCTGGCGCCGCTTCCCTCACCCCGCGATCGTACCTGCTTTGAATTCGAAGTTGTCCGCGAGCGAGTGCTTCAAGAGCACGTTGGGCCAGCGGGCTCAGCGTGGCCAGCGCTCTTCTGGTGCCGGTAACACTGGAAAGGGGTTATGCGGGACGGTCTGGTACCAGTACGCCGTGGTGGCGATGTCGTCCTGGCGCTCGAACAAGCCGTGATCCCAGGCGCCGATCTGCTGAAGGGTCACCTTGAGTCGTCGGTCGAAGTGGATGGGGTCGGGCAGATGCCAGCGGTACAGACCGTGCATGGGCGGCATCTCGGTGGAGAACGGCGAGGCCTTGCTCCGGTCGCGGTTGGAGTGGAACGGGTAGCCGCAGTACGGCGCGCTGAAGGTCAGGATCTCCGGTTCGGGGGCGGTGCGTAGTTCGTCCTGGAAGGCCCAGGCGCCGCCCGCATAGTCCTCGAGTCCGGTGCTGCACAGGGTTGGGAACAGGTGGTCGTCATCAATGAAGAACTTGACCTCGCCCTCACCCCACCAGTACCGGTGCAGGGAAGCGAGCGCGACATACGTCCCGACGTACGTCCCTCGACCCGTCACGTGGTCGAGGATCACGTGGTCCTCGCCCAGCGGCGTCGTCGCGTTCGACCGTCGCCACTGGGCGTGGAAGTACGGCGTACCGGCGGGGAGGTCGTCACCGGTCGTGTAGTCGACCTGGAAGAACACGTGCGGGAGGTCACCGGCATGCTGGCTCTCGAGAGTGAGGCGAGCCCCGGCACGAAAGGGCATCGGGAAGTAGCAGTTCATGCCGCCGGTGGGGGCGACCACGATCGGAGCCGAGGTGACGAGGGCCCGGGTCGCGAACCCGTTGCAGAAGAAGTCGCCGAGTGGCACTTCGACCGACGGCGTGGGCGAGCCGTCCCAGTACGCGCGCAGGACCAGATCTCGTAGTACGAACGGGCCGCGATCGGTGCGGTCGGCAACGGTCAGCCACAGGTGGCGGATCACGCCCGGGCCCTCGATCTCTGCCAGGGTGAGCGTTTCACCGGCCGGCAGGGGCAGGTAGGCCGACCCCTTGCGCCCGGGGCCGAGGGCGGACGCCGCCTGGCCCGCGGCCCCGGAGGCTCCGGTCGGGTTCTCGGCGTTGATGGATCGGCTCCGTACGCCGTCCGTCCGGACAGGGACGCTCAGGATGGGGAACAAGGAGGGGATTTCCTTTCACGGTTGGACGATCGGCGTTCACTTCACGGCACCGGCGGTCACGCCGCGGTTCAGGGTGCGCTGGAAGATCAGGAAGAAGACAAGCGTCGGCAGCAGCGACAGCAACGACCCGGCGTTCAGCACGGTGATGTCGATGGAGTGCTGGCCCCGCAACGTCGACAGAGCGATCGGAACGGTCTGGGAGGACTGGTCGGACAGCAGCACGACCGGGATGTAGAACTCGTTCCAGGTCCAGATGAAGAAGAACACCAGCAGGACCGACAGCGTCGGCATCAGCACCGGAAGCAGGATCCGCCAGAGGATCTGCCAGCGGCCGGCCCCGTCGATCTCGGCCGCCTCGATCAGTTCTTTCGGCACGGTGCCCAGCACGCTGGCCAGCAGATACGTCCCGAACGCCCCTTGCAGAACGACGAACACGATGATCACCGACCAGACGGTGTTGAACGTGTGCGTCGCCTGCGCCCCGTAGAACAACGGATAGATCAGCGCCTCGTGCGGAAGCATCGTCGACAACAGCAACGCGGCCAGGATCAGCCCGCTGCCCCTGACCCGTCCGACACCGATGGGATACGCGCTGATCAGGCTCAGGGCGACACCGGCGAACGCGACCACGGTGGAGATCAGGATCGAGTTCCCCAACGCGACCGGGAAGTCCACGATCGAGAGGTAGTCGGTGAACGCCTGGAAACTGAACGTCGTCGGCACGGCGATCGGTCCCCGGGACGAGTAGTCCTCGCCGGACTTGAAGGCGTTGAGCACCATCAGGAGGAAGGGCGAGGCCATCACGACGGCGAACACCGCCGCGAGACCGAGCACCAACCAGGCCGTCGCCGACCGCCGGGGTTTGCTCCGGTGCCTGTCCGGCGGCGGCGATACACGCTCTGGTACCACGGCGCTGGCTGCAGTTGTCTCGACGCTCATCGCACACCCTCAGCTCTATCGGACCGTCGTTGCCAGCCGAGCATCACCGCGGCGACCCCGAAGATGACGATCGACATGACGGTGGCGATGGTCGAGCCGTACCCCACCTGGGACAGCTCGAAGAAGTTCCGGTAGGCGTAGTACGAGGGCACGATCGTCGAACCCTCGGGACCGCCACCGGTCAGGATCAGGATCGGCGCGAACACCTTCAGCGCCGCGACGGTGGCGGTCAGCACGACGATGAAGATCTCCGGCCGGACGGTGGGCAAGGTGATGGCGCGGAACTGCTGCCACCAGCCGGCCGCATCCAGGGACGCGGCCTCGTAGAGTTCGGGATCCACTCGGGACAGCGCCGCCATGAAGATGACCAGCGGATAACCGATCTGCAGCCAGACCAGCATGATCATCACCGAGTAGAGCGCGAGGTCAGGGCTGCCCAGCCAGTCCGGTGGATCCGCGACACCGATCGACCTCAGGAAGGTGTTGATCGATCCGCTGCCCGGGTCGAGGATCCAGCTCCAGATGAAGCCCGCGACCGCGATCGGCAGGATCTGGGGCAGGTAGTAGGTCGCTCGCAGGAAGCTTGCGGCCCGGGCCCCGAACTTCTTGCCGAGATAGTCGACCAACATGGCGGCCAGCAGGATGCCGATGACGGTGGGAACGACCACGATCGCCACGATCATGAACACCGAGTTGCGGAACGAGAGCCAGAAACTCTCGTCGTGCAAGAGATCGGCATAGTTGCCCAGACCGTTCCACCGCATCGGCGCCATCCCGCCTTTCCAGCGGAACAGGCTGAAGAAGACGTTGGCGACGAAGGGCACCGCGACGATCGCCGTGAACCCGATCGCGATCGGTAGCAGGTACCACCAGTAGCCACCGGCGCCGGCCGGCTTCCGGCGTACGGTCCTCCTCAAGGCGTCACCGCCCACTGCCGCTTTCGTAGAACTTCTGCAGTGCGTCGAGGTACCCAGAAGCCTTCTCGTTGCGGTTCGACATGGCCTGCATGTGGTTCTGGATGAAGTCGAGGAACCCGGGGACGGGATAGTCCGGATAGAACGACAGCGTGTCGGCCTTCACCAGTTGGTCGAAGCGCTGGGTGAATTCGCGGGTGGTCCGGTCGGTGATCTTGCTGGTGTCCCCGGCCAGCGGCAGGCCGCCCTGCTGGCCGATGACGTTCTGCACCTCGGGGCTGAGGGTGGTGTTGATCCAGTCGTAGGCCAGGTCCTTGTTGTCGGCCTTGGCCGGAACACCCCACAGATGGCCCGACGAACCCATCGACAGCCCGGCGCCGGGAAGCGTGAAGTAACCCCAGTCGAACTTGGCATCCTTGCGGATCCTGGCGAACTCGCCGTTGTTCCAGATCAGCATCGCAGCCTTGCCGCTGAGGAAGTTGACCGTGGCCTGCTCGAACGACAGACCGCCGAGCTTGCTACCGACGTATCCCTTGTCGATCCAGTCCTGGAACTTCTCGGTGCCCTGCCGCCACGGACCGCTGTGGAAGTCGACGGGATTCCGGACGAACATGAAGTCGTCGATCTGCTGGCGCGACGCGTTGGCCGAAACCAGCGAATACCAGATCCACATCTGGTTGAAGCCCTGGCTGGTGTTCGCCGAGCTCGAGATCGGCAGCTCGCCGGCCGCCTTGAGCTTGTCCATCGCGGCCTCGAACTCCGCGAGCGTCGTCGGCAGCTTGGTGATGCCGGCCTGCTGGAACTTGGCCTTGTTGTAGTAGAACATCACGTACTCACCGATGTTCGGTACGCCGTACCACTCCCCCGAGCCGGCCCGGCCCTCCTCGTCGTACTTCGCGAACGCCGCCATCGAGCCGGTCACCTTCTGGTCCCAGCCCAACTTGCCGGCCTGCTCCGTGAGCGGCTCCAGCAACCCCTGCGCCGCGAGCTGACCACCGTCGGCGTTGCCCTTGTTGAACTCGACCACGTCCGGTACGTCGTTACCGGACAAGGTGATCTTCGCGTTCTGGCGGAAGGCGTCGAAACTCGTCTGCTGGAACTCGACCGTCACGTCCGGATGCTTGGCCCTGAAGATCTCCAGCGCCTTCTGCCAGCCCTGGCCCTGAGCGCTGGTCGGATTCTCGTACTGGACGATCGTGAACGTCGTGCCGGAATCACCGGCTTCGCTGCCGCCGCACGCGGTCAACATGACTGCGGCGAGCGCCGTGGTCATAACTGCTGCGGTAGCGGATCTCCATGGTTTCAAGGCAGGCTCCTTCAGCTGTCGGCCCGACGCTCCGGGCCGAGGTGATGTACGAAGTGGGCGCGCCGAAGCGACGCCAGGCGTGCGTGACCCAACGCCGTACGTCGGGACGCGGCGGTGGATGTCAGTCGTTGTTCAGCGGATGCCGCGCGCCGGTGGCGCGACGGAGGATCTCTCGATCAGGGGGCAAGGCATCAGCCTGTGGGCCGGTGCCGATTCGGAGCTGTCCCGGCTGCGGGCGATGGCCTGTTTGGCCGCCCACACGCCCATCGCTCGATGAGGTAGCTGGATGCTGCTCAGTCCGGGCAGAAGGCTGTCTGCGATGAACTGCTGATTGTCGAAACCGATCACCGACAAGTCATCGGGGATGCGCAGACCGATCTGCTGGGCGACTTGGTAGAAACCCAACGCGATCTGGTCCGAGAAACAGAACACCGCCGTCGGCCGATCACGGCGTCCCAGCAGCTCCCAGGCCGGAACCCGGCCGGCCACCGCGCTCGGATCGGCCGCCTCCACGATCAGCGCCGGGTCGACTTCGAGTCCGGCCTCAATGAGAGCCTTCTCGTAACCGTCCCGGCGCAACTCGCGGGCGACGAACATGGAGTCGGCCACGTTGCAGAAGGCGATCCGGCGATGCCCGGCCTCGACCAGATGTCGCGTCGCCGAATACGCGCCGCCCACCTCGTCCGGGACCACCCAGTCGACTTCTGCGGAGGGATCGTTGGGCCGACCGTCGAGGACAACGGCTGGAATCGAAAGAGGCAACAGCGGAATCTCCACGTCGCGATGGAACTCGGCCGCGATGATCAATCCCTCGATGTTGCGCTGCAGCAGAGCTCGTACTGCGGGACCTTCGAGCTGAGCCTCACCCGCTGTGTCGATCAGCATCAGGAGGTAGTCCTGCTCGGACGCCGCGACCTGAGCACCGGCCAGCATCTGACCGGCGAACGGAATCGACGCGACCCGATCGGAGATCAACCCGATCGTGAGTGACTGACGCGTCTTCAAACCCCGCGCCAGCAGGTTCGGTATGTACCCCAACTCCGCTGCCACCTCGCGAATACGCTGAGCGACATCGGCGCGCACCCGGCCACGACCGCGATCGTTCAGCACCAGTGACACCGCGGAGACCGACACTCCCACCTGCTCCGCGATGTCCCGCAAGGTCACCATGAAAACCATCCGTCAAACGATTGAAGTCGAACCCTTGAAAGCAGGTTCATCCCGTCAAACGCGTTGACGCAAGCCCTTGACCAGTTCGTTACCTCGCCCACTCCTGACTACTGGCTGCAGTCGAACCACAGCCGGCAGGCCACCAGGTCGTCGCCAGTGGGCAGCGCGGTCGTCGGCCACGGATTCCCCTTCCGGATCATCCGGCGTGCTGCCGGCGCTCGCGGTAGATGCGGGTCTTGTGGCGGTTGCCGCAGATGTTCATGTCGCACCAGCGCCCTCGACCGCTGCGCGACGTGTCGTGGAAAGCCCAGCGGCAGTCCGGCGCTGCGCAGAGCTTGACCCGGTTCCAGTCGCCGTTGCCCACGGCCACGACCACGGTCTCGACGATGGTGTCGAGCCAGGGCCTTCCCGACCGGGCGGCGATTCGCAGTCCGCCTGAGCGGTCGGGCGCGAGCTGCAGCGGGTAGTTCTCGAAGGCGGTGGCGGCATCGATTTCACCGGCGAGCGACTGACGCAGCGCCGTACGCAGGGCGATGGCGTCCGTCAGATCCTCGGGGCCCAACTCGTCATCGGCGGCGAGGATGGCGCACTCCGCCAGCCAGTCCGCCAAGTCGCCCGGCGACGCCAGCCGCTCGCCGCCGGCATGGCTCACGCCATGTCGGCTGAACGATCGCTGGTCGACCGTGTTGAGGAACTCGGCGATCAAATCCAACCCGTGCACGACACCACTATACATAGTTACTGGTGTTGCACGTGAGCGACACCGCTGTTAGCTTTCAATGGTGTCGATGGAAGGGATTCAGCCAATGCCCAGCTCTCAACAGGTACTCACCGTGTCCGACGCCGACCTCGACGACCTCCGCGCACGTCTGCGCGGGACGCGGTGGGCGAAGCCATGGCCGGTCGACGCCTGGAAAGCCGGTACCGACGGCGACGAGTTGCGTCGACTGGTCGGCTACTGGTCCACGGCGTACGACTGGCGTGAGCACGAAGCGGCGATCAACGCCCTGCCGTCCGAGTTCGCCGATGTCGGCGACACGTCCGTTCACTACTTGCGTTTCGACGCCGAGCGCGACGGGGCGCTTCCGCTCCTGCTGGCCAACGGCTGGCCCAGTTCGTTCCTCGAACTGACCGAGCTGGCCGACCGGTTGTCCTCGCCCTCGCGCTACGGCGGCAGCGCCGAGAACTCGTTCACGGTGGTCGTCCCGAGCCTGCCCGGGTTCGGATTCTCTCCGCAGCGGCCCACCCTCGACCAGGCCCCGCTGACCCACGAGATCTGGCACCGGCTCATGCACGACATCCTCGGTTTCGAGCGGTACGGCGTACACGGCTCCGACCTCGGTTCAGGTGAGTCCAGCTTGCTCGCGCAGGCCCACCCGGAAGCGGTGGCCGGCGTCCATCTCCTGGACGTCGCTGGACCGCAAAGCTACGACCAGCCAGGTCTGACCGACGACGAACGCGCTTATCTCGCGGCGGAGAAGGCGTGGTTCGACACCGAACGCGGCTACTCCCATCAGCAGGAGACCCGCCCGCTCACCCTCGCCCAGGGACTGTCCGACTCCCCATCGGGCCTGCTCGCGTGGATTCTCGAGAAGTACCGCGCCTGGAGCGACTGCGACGGCGACCCAGCCGGCCGCTTCGGCGACGACTTCCTGCTGACCCAGGCGTCGCTGTACTGGTTCACCAACACGATCTCGACCTCGTTCCGGCCGTACTACGAGCGGGGCCAAGGAATCAGACCGGCCGCCGAACGGGTCGAGGTGCCGACCGCGGTCGCAGTCTTTCCCCACGACCTCGGAGGCCGACCGCCCCGCGAGTGGGTCGAGCGCACCTACAACCTCATCCGCTACACCACCATGCCCCGCGGAGGACACTTCGCCGCCCGCGAGGAACCAGGCCTGCTCGCCGACGACCTCACCGCCTTCTTCTCCGAACTGGCCTGACGTCCGCGGCCACCGGACGAGGCCAAACCTCTCGGATCGGTGCTCTTGTACGACGTACTGGCGGAACAGTCATGTTCCGGTGATCCACACAGCTATTTCAACTCCGCTGAGGTCTTCCCGAGCAGCCTGCGGGCGACGATCAGCTGCTGGATCTGCTGCGTCCCCTCGAAGATGTCCAAGATCTTCGAGTCTCTGGCCCACTTCTCCAGCAGGTGGTGTTCGGAGTAGCCGAGGGAGCCGGCGAGCTCCACGCAGCGCAGGGTGATGTCGTTGGCGGCGCGGCCGGCTTTGGCTTTCGCCATGGAGGCTTGCAGGGAGTTCGGGCGGGCGTTGTCCGCCATCCAGGCGGCCTGGAGAGTCAACAGGTAGGCGGATTCGTAGTCCGCCTCCAGCTCCAGGTACGTCGCGGCCGCGGACGGCTGGAGGTGGGTGGGCCGGTCGTAGTCGATGTCGACGCCGGCCTCCGACAGCAATTCGCGGGTGAGTTCCAGGGACGCCCGGGCGCAACCGACCGCCATCGAGGCGACCAGTGGCCGGGTGTTGTCGAAGGTCTGCATGACGCCCGCGAAACCCTTGTCGGGGTCGACTTCCGGCGAGCCCAGAAGGTTCTCGGCGGGCACCCGGCAGTTGGTCAGGCGGATGGTGGCGGTGTCGGACGACCGGATGCCGAGCTTGTGCTCGACCCGCTCGACCGTCAGCCCGGGCGTCTCCTTCGGTACGACGAACGACTTGATCGCCGCCCGGCCCATCGATTTGTCGACGGTGGCCCACACGACCACCGCGTCGCAGCGTGCGCCGGCGGTGACGAAGATCTTCTCCCCGTCGAGCACGTAGTGGTCGCCGTCGCGGCGGGCCGTCGTCTGGATGTTCGCCGAGTCGGAACCGCAGCCGGGCTCGGTGATCGCCATCGCTGCCCACACCCCGTCGAAGCGGCGCAACTGCTCGTCGGAGGCGACCGACGCGATCGCCGAGTTGCCGAGCCCCTGCCGCGGCATCGACAGCAGCAGCCCGACGTCGCCCCAGCACATCTCCATGATCGACAGCACCGACGACAGGTTGGACCCGTTCTTGACCTTGGAGTCGTCACCCTCAGTACGCCGTACGCCGCTCGCCCCCGCGCCCGACCCGGTCCCGCTCGCGCCCAGGCCGTCGACGAGAGCGGCCAGCAGGTCGAGCTCCTTCGGGTACTCGTGCTCGGCCAGGTCGTAGCGACGCGAGTTCGGGCGCAGCATCTCGACCGCGACCTGGTGCGCCTGGTTGACGAAGGCACGGAACTTGCGGGGAACCTCGAGATTGATCATCAGACCAGCACCGCACCTTCCATCACGCCGACGGCCCGCAGGTCGCGGTACCACCGCTCGACCGGGTGCTCCTTGACGAACCCGTGCCCACCGAGCAGCTGGACACCGTCGGTCCCGATCCGCATCCCCTTGTCCGTGCACAGCCGTCGCGCCAGCGCGACCTCTCGCGCATACGGAAGCCCTTGTTCCGCACGCGATCCGGCCCGGTAGGTGACCAGCCGCATGCCTTCCAGCTCGATCGCGATGTTCGCCACCATGAACGCGACCGATTGCCGATGGCTGATCGGCTCCCCGAACGCCGTCCGCTCGTTCACGTACGGCGTGACGTAGTCGAGCACCGCTTTCGCCGTGCCGAGGCTCAACGCACACCAGCCGAGCCGCGACAGCCGCACGCAGTCGGCGTAGTCCGCCAACGTCCCGAGCTGCACCGCCGGTACGTCCTCGAGCATCACCCGGCTGAGCGAGGCCGCCCGCAGTCCCATCGACGGCTCGGCTTCGATGGTCACGCCAGGATGGTCCGACTCGACCAGGAACAACGCCGGTCCCTGGTCCTCCAACTGGGCCGCGATCACGAACACCTCGGCCTCAGCACCCCGCGGGACGAGCGACTTCACGCCGTTCAGCAGGTGGCCGGTCCGTTGCCCGGTCGCGCGGGTCTTCAGCGTGAACGGATCGAACAACGGCCGGGGCTCGACGATCGCCAGCGCGGCCGCGGGCACGTTCTCGCCCGTGAAGGCCGGCAGGTACGTCGCCTGCTGGGTCTCGTCGCCCCACAGCGAGATCGCCGTACTGACCGCGGCCGGCGCGAGGCACGCGACTGCCTGGCCCATGTCGCCGTGCGCCATCGCCTCGGCCACCAGGACGCCGGTCATCGCCGACCGCTCGGTGACGATCCCGCCGAGTTCCTCCGGCACCTCGATCAGGCTCAGTCCCAGCTCGGCGGACTGCTCCAGCACCTTCGGGTCGGTCGTGCACGCGGTGTTGGCGTCCGCGGCGCCCGGCCGCAGCACCTCCGCGGCGAACTCGGTCACCACGCCGACGACCATCTGCTGGTCGTCGGTCGGCGTCAGGTCGAACCGTCCGCTCCCCCGCGCGGACGGCAGCCGGGCCGGGGCGATCAACCTCGTCGCGGCCGAGAAGCTCCTGGTCAGCGCGCCGGCCGTGCGGAATCCCGTTCGGGTCGCCTCGAACACCACCCGCTCGGTCTGCTTGCGCAGTCCGAGCCGGTCGATCGCCCGCGACCTGGCCAGCTTGTTGAGCAACGCGACGCCGTACCCGATCGCGTCCCGCCCGGTGCGTACCGCTTGGTCACTCGCCATCCGGTCACTGTAAACCGAAGTTACAACTCAAGTCACGCTCGCCGCCCGGCCAACCCGCTCAGACAGTCCTGCTGACCTTCCCCGGCCCGAGCAGCCGCTCGGTGAACTCACCCACCTTGGCCATCGCCTGCTGCGCCTCGGGCAGGAACGACCAGAACAGCTGGAAGATGTGCGTCTCCACGGCGTACAGCTCCATCGTCACTTGGACACCTTGCTGCTCCGCCCGCTCGGCCAACTGCCGCGCTCCCACCGCGACCGGATCACCGCTGGCGAGCTGGATCAGCATCGGCGGAAGCCCGGCCAGGTCGGCGTTCATCGGGTCGAGCAGCGGATCGTCGGTCGGCTGCCCGGCGACGTACCACTCGACGCACTGCGCCAGCATGCCGAAGTTCTCGTGCTCGGCCAGCGGCGACGTACCCTCGACGATCTCGGTCATGTCGACGCCGGGACACAGCAACACGGCGCCGGCCGGCATCGGATGGCCGCGGTCGCGCAGGGCCAGCAGGAGCGACAACGCCAGAGCTCCTCCCCCGGAGTCGCCGGAGACGATCAACTGGTCGGCCGGCACCTGCTCCAGCATCCACAGATAGGCGCTCACCGCGTCGTCGACCGCAGCCGGGTAGGGATGCTCGGGCGCCAGCCGATAGTCCGGGACCAGTACGCCGCTCCCGATGCTCGTCGCCAGGGCCCCCGCGAACCCGCGATACCCGTACGCCGAGCCCATCACGAAGCCTCCGCCGTGCAGGTGCAGCACCCTCGGCGGACGGGACGCGTCAGCGGCCACCTGCAAAGCCGGTACGCCGCCGCACGTCAGCGGGACCACGACAACATCAGGCGGCACCGGCGCCTGCGCCAGCATCTGCTCGTACGCCGAACGCAGGCTGGTCAAGCTCTCCTGCCCGCGATCCGAGCGACCGGTCGCCACTGGCGCCCACATGCGGTTCGCTCGTCCGACCAGCTCACCCCCGACCGATCGCGCCGTCACCAGTGCGCTGTCCAGGTCGGCCAGCAGCGTCCGGGTGCGATCCAGCAGCGCCTCACCGGCCAGCGTGAGCTCCACCCGGTGGGTCGAGCGCCGGAGCAGGTCACACCCCAGCAGTCGTTCCAGCGCACGGATCTGGCGGCTCAGCGCCGGTTGCGACAGGTAGAGCCGGCTCGCGGCGCGGCCGAAGTTCAGCTCCTCCGCGACAGCGACGAACGCCCGCAGGTGCCGCAGCTCGATCGCGTCCGGGGTGTTGGACAGCGCCAGGACGTCGGCAGACTCGTTGCTCTCGCTCATGCCGACATTCTGACCCCGAAGCGGGCTGCCGGTCCGTCGTTCGGTCATGCCGTTGCCGCACGACCGCCATGCACGATCGGCCTTTCCCTTGCACCGGTGCGCACTGCGACGGTTTCGGCATGACCTCCTCACCACCGTTCACCCGTCGCGCGGCGGTCCAGCTGCGCGGCACCACCGGTCCGATCTGGGCCCGCATCTACTGGCCGCCCGGCAGCGGACCGGGCCGGCCACCGCCTCCCCTGCTGATCTATTTCGCCGGGTCGGAGGCCACCGATCCCGACCCGGAGTGCCGGCAGCTCTGCCTGCGCGGCGGACTGGTCATCCTGGCCGGCCCCTCCACCTCGCCGTACGACGTGGCGCTCGCCGACGCACAGGCGATCGTCGGCTGGGCCGCTGACCACGCGACCGAGCTGGAAGCCGATCCGGCCCGGCTCCTGATCTCCGGCCGCGGCGACGGCCTCGTACTGGCGACCGAGGTGAGTCGGATCGCCGGAGACGAGGGCTGGCCGGAACTCCTCCTACTGACCGACCTGGCCACCACCTTGGAAAGGACGAACCGATGAGTGAGACATCTCCGCGGGCGACCCGGCGGGAGTGGATCGGACTGGCCGTACTGGCCCTGCCGACCCTGCTGCTGTCGCTCGACGTCAGCGTGCTCTACCTGGCGCTGCCGAAGCTGAGCGCCGACCTGGGCGCGGACAGCACCCAGCAGCTCTGGATCCTGGACATCTACTCGTTCCTGCTGGCCGGCTTCCTGGTCACCATGGGCACGCTCGGCGACCGGATCGGCCGGCGCAAGCTGCTGCTGATCGGTGCGGGCGCGTTCGGCATGGCTTCGGTGCTCGCGGCCTGGTCCAGCAGTCCGGAGATGCTGATCGGCACCCGGGCACTGCTCGGCGTCGCCGGGGCGACGCTGATGCCGTCGACGATGGCGCTGATCCGCAACATGTTCCGCGACCCGCAGCAGATGGGACAGGCGCTCGGGCTGTGGTTCAGCTGCTTCATGGGCGGCATGCTGCTCGGCCCGGTGGTCGGTGGGGTGATGCTGGAGCACTTCTGGTGGGGCTCGGCGTTCCTGCTCGGCGTACCGGTGATGGTGCTGCTGATGATCCTCGGTCCGGTGCTGCTGCCGGAGTACCGCGACCCGGACGCCGGCCGGATCGACCTGGCCAGCGTGGCGTTGTCGCTCGCGACGATCCTGCCGGTGATCTGGGGGCTGAAGGAACTGGCTCGGTCCGGCTGGGCGGTCACGCCTGCGGTGGCCATCGTGGTCGGCGGCCTGCTCGGCGTGGCCTTCGTACGGCGCCAGCAGCGGCTGGAGCACCCGCTGCTGGACCTCGGACTGTTCCGGCTGCCCCGGTTCACTCCGGCGCTGGGCGTGATGCTCGCCAGTGGCGTGGTGATGGCCGGGATCGCCTTCCAGGCGGCACTGTTCCTGCAGGTGGTCGAGGGACTGTCGCCACTGGACGCCGGCTCTGGCTGATCCCGTCCAACGTCGCGATGATCGCCGGGATGAGCCTGGCGCCGCGGATCGCTCAGCGCCGGCAGACCTCGACGGTGGTCGCGGCCGGGCTGCTGGTCTGTGCCGCGGGGCTACTGATCGTGACGCTGGCGGACAGCAGCGGCGGGCTCGGCGTGCTGGTGGCCGGACTGGTCGTGACGTCGTTCGGGATGGGCCTGCCGATGACACTGACGATGAACCTGATCATGGCGGCGACTCCGCCGGAGCGGGCGGGGTCGGCGGCGTCGCTGAACGAGACCAGCGGGGAAGGCGGGATCGCGTTGGGCGTCGCGATGCTGGGCAGCCTGGGTACGTTCGCCTACCAGCGGAGTCTCGAGGTGCCCGCCGGTGTGCCGGACGGCGTTGCGGAGCAGGCGAGGCAGAGCGTCACCGCGGCCGTTGCGGCGGCAGGTCAGTTGCCTGGACAGCTGGGTGAGGACTTGGCGTCGGCGGCGAAGGCGGCCTTCACGACCGGGCTCGACACGGTCGCGGTGGTCGGTGCGGTCGTTTTCGTGGGCTGTGCGGTGATGGCCGCGATCCGGCTGCGGACCACGCCGGAGCCGGCCGGGGCTTCGGTTTCGGAGCCGGCGGTCCCGGAGCGGGCAGCCGAACCGGTCTGAGTGGGTTGTCCGGGCGTCAGCCGTCGGTGGTCTCGGTGGAGATCCCGGCGGCTTTCGCCGTGAGGTAGCGCTGTTCCGGCAGGCTCGTCGTACGGCGGGCCGCTGCGAGGAAGTGTTCCCGGGCCGCGGCGAGGTCGCCGGCTCGCTCTAGCAGGTGGGCCCGGACGGCGTCCAGCCGGTGGTTGTCGGCCAGGTGCTTGTCGTCGTCGAGCGTCGCGAGCAGGTCGAGCCCGGCCCGGGGCCCTTCGACCTGGGCGAGCGCGATCGCGCGGTTGAGCGTGACCATCGGGTTCGGCGCGAGCTTTTCCAGCAGCCGGTAGAGCGCGAGGATCTGCGGCCAGTCGGTCTCGTCGGCCGTCGGCGCCTCGGCGTGCACGGCGGCGATCGCGGCCTGCAGCTGGTACGGGCCGACTTCTCCTTTCGCCAGCGTCTCGAGCGTCAGGGCCGCGCCCTCCTCGATGGACTCGCGGTTCCACAGTGAGCGGTCCTGCTCGTCGATCGGGATCAGCCCGCCGTCCTCGGTGGTCCGCGCCGCCCGGCGGGCGTCCGTGAGCAGCATCAGCGCGAGCAGACCGGCGACCTCGCCCTCATCGGGCAGGGACTCCCGCAGCATCCGGGTCAGCCGGATCGCCTCCGCGGTCAGCTCGACCCGCTGCAGCTGGTCGCCGGAGCTGGCGGTGTAGCCCTCGTTGAAGATCAGGTAGAGCACCTGCAGGACGACGCGCAGCCGGTCGGCCCGCTCCTCCTCGGGCGGCAGCACGAAGCGGCTCCCGGCCGCCTTGATGCTCTTCTTCGCCCGGCTGATCCGCGGCGCCATCGTTGCCTCAGGCACCATGAACGCGCGCGCGATCTCCGCCGTACTGAGACCGCCGACCGCGCGCAGCGTCAACGCGACCTGCGAAGCCGGTGTCACCGCCGGATGGCAGCACAGGAACAACAGCGTCAGCGTGTCGTCACCTTCGGCCGGCTGGTCCTGGTCGGCGCCGGGCGCAACCAGCTCGTCCGGACCGGCCATCGCCGCGACGGAGTCCTCGCGCTTGCGCCGCGCACTCTCGCTGCGGAACTGGTCGGTCAGCCGCCGGGTCGCGACGGTGATCAACCAGCCTCGCGGGTTCGCCGGTACGCCGTCAGTCGGCCACTGCGTCGCCGCCGCCAGCAGGGCCTCCTGCACGGCGTCCTCGCAGAGGTCGAACTGCCCGTAGCGCCTGGTCAGGAAGCCGAGCACCTGCGGAGTCAGCTCGCGCAGCGACTGCTCGATCCGCCCATCGCTTCCACTCATGGGCCCACCCTGCCTCTCCCCCGGCTCACACACCAACCTTCGACCACCTGCAACCGGCCGGTCGCGCCGTCGTTCAGCCTTGGAGGCGACGGAGGGCCGCGGTCGGGAGGGCTCGCGTGACCGGACCCAGGAACGAGGCGTCGCGGAGGGCGGTGCGGGCGGCCAGGTGGCCGCAGGCGCCGTGGACGCCGGGGCCGGGGTGGATCGCGGAGCTGCCGAGGTAGAGGCCGGTGACGTACGTGCGCGGGCTGCCGAGACCGACGGTGGGGCGGAAGATGAGCTGCTGATGGAGCTGCGCGGTGCCGCCGCCGAGCGCGCCGAGGCCGAGCGACGCGTTCTGGCCGACGAAGTCGCTGGGGCGTTGCAGGTCGCGGTCGATCACGACTTCGGAGAAGCCGGGTGCGTAGCGCTCGATGTGCCGGTCCATCAGGTCGCCCAGCTTCTCCGCGGCGGCGTCGTCGGCGATGCCGCGCGGCAGGTGCGAGTACGCCCAGACCGCCTCGGTCCCCTCCGGCGAGCGGCTCGGGTCGGCCTTGGTGGTCTGCCCGATCAGCATGAACGGCTCCAACGGCAACCGTCCCGTGTCCAGATCCGCGGACAGATGGACGAGGTCGTCGGCGGTTCCGCCGAGGTGGACCACTCCGGCCACGCGCGCGTCGTCGGAGTTCCACGGGATCGGGCCGCTCAACCGGTAGTTGACCTTCACCGTCGGGTAGTCCCACTCGAACCGCTCGAGATCCCGTCGCAGCCCACCCGGGACACTTGCCTCGGGCAACAGTACGTCGTACAGGGTGGTCGCGGAGACGTCGCCGATCACGGCCCGGCTCACCGCGATGCGTTCGCCCGAGGCGGTGCGGACGGCGCTCGCACGGCCGGCGGTCAGCTCGATGCCGGTGACCGGGGTACCGGCGACGAAGAGGGCGCCGGCGCGTTCGGCGCGGAGGCGCAGCGCGTTCGACAATGCGCTCGAACCGCCTTCCGCGACCGGGTAACCGACGTCCTGCGCCAGCATCGCGAGCAGCCAGCCCATCGTGCCGCTGACCGATCCGGTGAGCGGCGCGTCGGCGTGGAACGAGTTCCCGGCGAGCAGTGCGCGACCGCCGGGCCCTTCGAACAGCTCCTGCGCCATCCGGTGCATCGGCATCGCCATGAACCGCGCGAACCGGACCAGCTCACCGGCCGATCCCAGCCGCCGGGCCAACCGCGCGGCGGGCAGCACAGGCGGCCACCTGGTCAGGAGCGACTGCAGGAACGGCTCCCGGATGCCCACGTACTTGGAGTACAGATCCAGCCACGCGTCGCCATCGGCGGGGTGGTGACGCGCGACGGAGGCGGCGGTGTCGATGGGGTCCGGGTGGATCGCGACGGAGGTTTCCGGGTCGAGCAGGTGCGCGAGGGCCAGCGGCGCATGCGTCCACTTCAGCCCGAACTTCTCCAGCTCCAGCGCCCGAAACACCGGCGACGCCACGCCCAACGGGTAGTTCGAGCTGAACCGATCACTCACCCAGCCGTCCGCGACGGTCGACCGCACCGCACCCCCGAAGGTGTCCGCCGCCTCGAGCACCAGCACGTCCCACCCGGCATCGGCCAGCTCGACCGCACTGACCATCCCGTTCGGACCCGACCCGATGACGACGGCATCCACCCTACGAGGAAGCATGCTTCGACCCTAAGCCATCCCGTCGCCCTACCCCGCAGCCCACCTCGCGACTTTGAGCACACCAGACCGAGGCGGACGCGCACCACCCACCAAGCACCGCCGGATCCGGCGAGTCACGCTCAGCCGGCCCCGCAGGGCTGTGGTGAACGGTGGTTGGTGGGTGGTGCAGGTCCGCGCCTGACCGGCACGTTCGCGCCCGGCCGGCGTGATCGACCAGTCCGCGCGGTCGGAGGCCGGACCGCGGTCTGTCGCGGTGTCAGCTCTGGCGGGACTCGATGTCAGCTCTGGCGGGACTCGATGTGTTGCATGAGCGTGGTCAGTTCGCGGGCTCGGGCGAGCATCGCGGGGTCGACCATGCGGCCGTCGGGCAGCACGATGACGCCACCCTCGGCGACGCCGGCCTTCTCCACCGCGGCGAGCAGGTTGGCCGCGTCGGCGAGTTGGTTCGCGGTGGGGGTGAAGGACTCGACGATCGGCGCGAGCTGGCGTGGGTGGATCGCGGTGCGGCCGACGAAGCCGAGTTTGCGGCCTTCGAGGCTGGTACGACGGAGGCCTTGCTCGTCGTTGACGTACGGGTAGACCGACATCATCGGGGCGCCGAGGCCGGCGGCGCGCGACGCCGAGACCAGTCGCCCGCGGGCCCAGGCGAGGCCTTCGGGGCCGTCGACGCCGAGGGCGCCGGAGAGGTCGGCTTCGCCGAGGGCGACCGCGACGACGCGGGGATCGGCCGACGCGATCTCGAAGGCTCGTTCGAGGCCGAGCGGCGACTCGATCAGGGCGGTGATCCTTGCCAAAGGCACCTGATCCAGGACGGCGTGAACGTCCGCCGCGCTCTCCACCTTCGGGAGTCGAACCCGCACATCCGGAACGGCCGCCAGCGCGGCGAGATCGTCCTCGATCCACGGCGTGCCGGGCGCGTTCACCCGCACCTCGAACGCCGTCGAAGCCCGCGCCGCGATCCACGCCACGGCCCAGCCCCGAGCGTCCGCCTTGTCGTCCACCGGTACGGCGTCCTCGAGGTCGAAGACCACCAGGTCGGGGCCCGCGGCAACGGCCTTCGCGAAGCGGTCCGGCCGGTTGGCCGGCACGTACAGAGCGGTCAGCACTCAGACCACTCCCGACTCGCGCAGCGCGGCGAGTTGCTCCGGGGTGATGCCGATCTCGGCCAGCACCGCGTCGGTGTCGGCGCCGTGCGGACGGCCGGCCCAACGGATCTGGCCCGGGGTGTCGGACAGCCGGAACAGCACGTTCTGCATCGCGACCGGGCCGCCGAGCTCCTCGTCGTCGACCTCGACGATCGTGCCGAGCGCGGCGTACTGCGGGTCCTCGACGATGCCGCGGATGTCGTGGACCGGGCCGACGGCCGCCTCGGCCTTTTCGAAGGCGAGCATGACCTCGTCCAGAGAGCGCTCTCCGATCCAGGATCCGACTGCCTCGTCCAGCTCGTCGGCGTGCTGAGCGCGCTCGCGACCGGTGCCGAACCACGGCTGTGCGACCAGATCCGGGCGACCGACCAGCGTGACCACGCGCTCGGCGATGCTCTGCGAGCTGGTGGAGACGGCGACCCAGCGGCCGTCGGAGGTCTGGTAGACGTTGCGCGGAGCGTTGTTCGACGAGCGGTTGCCGAGCCGCGGCTGGACGTACCCGGTCTGCTGGTACGCCGTGATCTGCCCGCCGAGCATCATCAGGATCGGCTCGATGATCGCCATGTCGATCACCTGTCCCTGCCCCGACCGGTCCCGCTCGCGCAGGGCAACCAGTACGGCGTACGCGGTGGCGAGCGCGGTGATCCCGTCGGCCAGACCGAACGGCGGCAGGGTCGGTGGACCGTCGGGCTCACCGGTGACGGCCGCGAACCCGCTCATCGCTTCGGCCAGCGAGCCGAAGCCCGGCCGGCTCGACCACGGGCCGACCTGGCCGAACGCGGTGACGCGGGCGATCACCAGGCGCGGATTCGCCTCGAGCAGCACGTCGGGACCGAGGCCCCACCGCTCGAGCGTGCCCGGGCGGAAGTTCTCCACCAGGACGTCCTGCTCGCGGATCAGCTCGAGAAAGACGTCGCGGCCGCGGGACAGGTCGAGGGTCGCGAGTCGCTTGTTCCGACCCAGGGTCTTGAACCACAACCCCACGCCGTCTTTCGAAGCACCGTGCCCGCGCGCCGCGTCCGGGCGCGCGGGGTGCTCGATCTTGGTGACGTCGGCCCCGAAGTCGCCGAGGAAGGTCGCCGCGAGCGGACCGGCGAACAGCGTCGCCGCCTCCACCACCCTGATCCCGGCCAGCGGTGCCGCCCGCCCCGCGGGCACACTCCCACCCGGCACCGCGGATGAGGTGTTCCCGGCCGTGGATCCGCCCGCGCTCACCGTGCGCACCGGAAGCCGATGGTTTCCGAGCGGTCGAGTCCGCCGCCCGTGAGCACCAGCTTGAAGCTGAACTCCGGCTCCTGCGGACCACCGTCGGCGTACCAGTCGGATCCCTCGGCGACGTACCACGAGCCGCCCTTGAGGATGCAGAAGCGGCTCCGGCCGTCGCGGTGCTCGCTCTCGGTCCAGTTCCAGACCAGTGGCTCCAAGCGGGTGAACCCGTCCAGGGCCGCCGCGACCTGCCACTCGTCCTCCGTCGGCAGCCGACCGCCGGCCCACTGTGCGTAGGCGCGCGCGTCCGCCAGATCGACGTACGTCACCGGCTGGTCCTCGGTCCCCGGCGCCGGAGCACCGTCGACCCAGTGCGCGAGGAAGCGGTTGGCCACCAGCGGCTGGTATCCGCTCGCGGCGAGGAATTCCGCGTACTCCGCGTTCGTCACCTCGCGGACCGCGACCGACACCTCCTCCAGCGACACGTCCCGCTGGAGCGTCTGCTGGTCGTGCAGGCGGGGAGGCAGCGGCTTCCACTCCTCCACGTACGGCGCTTCGTCGTACAGGCCGGTCTCGCGGCGCCGGTGCCGGACCACCAGAGAGCGCTCTCCGGCGGGCACCACGACGGCCGGACCGAACGTCGGCTCGCCCACGGGCGTCGGCGGCGGGATCCGCCGCCCGGGCGCGACCGGGAACGTCGTGTCCTTCAGATGCGGGCGCGGCATCGTCCCGAGCCGCCGCGCGGTGGCCCGGCAGGTCGCGCCGGCCGTCGCGCCGACCCGCACGATCCCGGCCACGCCGCGACCCGGGACGACCAGGTGCACGCCGTCGTCGTCGGCAGTGATCGGTACGCCGGACGTCACGTCGTACCAGTCGCCGACCTGGTCCTCCGAGCGCAGGACGACGCCCTCGAAGTCCTCCTCGTCGCGGTTGATCAGCGTCCAGAAGGTGATGTCGGCCAGCTCGAAGCGCGAGCCGAACACCCCGTGCGAGCGGGCCTTGTCCGGGATCTCAGGCGTCAACGGGATCCAGTCGCCGTTGATCAGCACCGGAGAGAACGCTCTCTGCGCCGCGACCATCCGGCGCAACGTGGCCCGGTCGCGGGCGTTCCAGCCGACCCAGGCCGAGAACACGCTCTCCCAGACCAGGATGCCGACGCCGTTCACCCAGGCCGACTGCAGCTCGTCGCTGTGGTCGCGGTTCCAGCGGCGGGTGTGGTGCATCATGTGCCGGCGCTCGAACAGGTGCGCCCGCAGTACGCCGGGCGCCCGGGTGTCGGCGAACCACTGCGCCCAGGACAGCGCGTGGTCCGAGATCCTTGCCAACGGCAACCGTGACTCGCCCTCGAAGGCGATCGCCGGGTTGACCTTGTGCAGCGCCCGGGTGAACGCCGGGTCGCCCTCCTTCAGCGTGTCCAGAAAGGCGCCGTCCGCACCGAAGTCGGCGACCAGCGCGGCGAACTCCTCGGCGTCCGGCCCGTCCGCGCGGCGGGTGCCGACGTCCCACGGGTTGTAGTCGAAGAACACCTTCAGCCCGAGCCGGTGCAGATCGTCGACCAGTTGCTTGAGGCCCGGAACGTCACGATAGAAGTCGAACTGGTTGCGCGAGTCGATCCCGATCACCGGGTAGGCGTGCCACAGCACCACCGCGTCGTAGCCGCCGAAGTCCTCGAGGCCGTGCCGGACGAACTTGTCCGGCGTGAACTTGCCGGTGGCCACGTCGTACAGCTGGTCGTCCCACAACCAGACCAGCGCCACCGAGTACGCCGTCTGGGTCCACTCGCGGCCCGGCTCCTCGTAGTGCGAGCCGCCGTCGTACGCCGTCCGGTCGTAGGCGCCCATCAGCCACTCGGCGAGCTTGCCGCGCCAGCGCGGCAGGTCGGCCGGGTCGTCGGGGGCGCCGAGGATCTTGGCGTCGTCGAGATAACTCAGGTCGGCACGCAAACCGAGCTCGACCTTCGCGGGGAGGTCGATCGGCCTCGGCTCCAGCGGGTTCACAGGTACACCTCCGCACAGCGCGCGTCGATAACGTCCCCGTGAGGCACCGAGGGGATGGCCCCCGCGGTCTGAACACTCAATGAAGCAGCAACGGTAGCGCGTCGGACCGCATTCGTCAGGTCGCTCGCTGTAGTTGATGTCGCAGCAAGTGTCGCGGCAAGCACTCCACAGAAGGTGTCGCCCGCGGCGGTCGTGTCGACCACCTCGACCCGGACCGCCGGGATCCGCACCTCGTCCGCCGAACGAGTCAGGATCACCGCGCCCTCCGCGCCCAGCGTCACGACCACGGCAGGCACCCGGTCCAGCAGGGCGGACAGCTTCGCACCAGCCACCGCTTCGGCCTCCGTCTCGTTCACGACCAGCAGGTCGACATGCCCCAGCAACTCGTCGGACAGCTCGGCAGCCGGTGCGGCGTTCAGGATGAAGTACCGGCTCGCCTCGGCTGCCGCCTGCACCGTACCGAACGGAATCTCGAGTTGGGAAAGGACTATTTTCGCCTCCCCCAGCGCCGAGCGCGCCTCCGGTGTGAGCCCAAGGGTCGCGTTCGCGGACGGCGCGACGGTGATCGCGTTCTCGCCGTCGGCGTCGACGGTGATGATCGCGGTGCCGGTCGGCTCGTCGACCGTCTGCACCAGCGACAGGTCGACGCCGTCCAGGGCCTCGCGCAACAACGCTCCCCCGTCGTCGGCGCCGAGCGCGGCGACGAACGCGGTGGACGCGCCGGCGCGGGCCGAGGCGACGGCCTGGTTCGCGCCCTTGCCGCCGGGGCCGCGGGTCAGGCCGGAGGCGAGCACGGTTTCGCCGGGGCGCGGGATCCGCTGGACCGGAAGTACCAGGTCCACGTTCGCGCTGCCGACGACCACGACGTCAGCCACGCCGGTCCCCCTTTCCAACCGCCACGGCCGCGGTTCGCGCGGCCAGTTCGTCGAAAGCGACCTGGTTCATCCCGGGCAGGCTGGTGGCCAGCCGGTTGTCCAGTGGTTCGCTCCACTCTGCCGGAACGCCGCGCACCGCGCCATGCACGGCACCGACCGTCGCGCCGACCGAGTCGGTGTCCCAGCCGCCCATCACCGCGCGGCCGACGCCGGTGGCGAAGTCCGGGGCGGTCAGCGCGTACGCCGTGAGCGCGCTGTTGTTGACGGCATGGACCCAGTGCAGCTGCCCGTACTCCGCGTGCAGTACGTCGAGCGCGTCGTCCAGCGGCTTGTCGGCCAGTGACAAGCCGAGGTGGACCGCGCGGGTGATCTCGCTGTCGGGGGCAACGGCTTCGAGGCCGGCCAGCGCGACTTCGCGCGGGTCGTCGAGCACGAGCGCGGCGGCGGACATCGCGGCGACCCAGATCGCGCCGTCGACGCCCGCGCCGGTGTGGCTGAGCCGGGCGTCGGTCAGCGCGAGCCGGGCGGCCGCCGTACGGTCGCCGGGGTGGACCCAGCCGTAGACGTCGGTCCGGATCTGCGCGCCGATCCACCAGCGGAACGGGTTGCGCACCAGCGCCGCGCGCTCGGGCGCGACGCCGTCGAGCAGGTTGCGGTAGGCGACCCGCTCGGCGGTGAACACGCGACCGGCCGGAAGGTCGCTCAACCAGGCTTGAGCCACGTCCTCGGTGGTCAGTTCGTCGCCGTGCCGCTCGACCAGCTGCAGGGCCAGGATCGCGAAGTTGAGATCGTCGTCCTCCGGCATCCCGTCGATGACTTCCCGCAAACTCGTCGGCTTCGACCGCCGGTTCCACGGCCACCGCGCCAGCACGTCCTCAGGCACTCCCACCGCTGTGATGTACCGCGTCAAAGGCCACTGCCCAGAACTGACCAAGATCTCCCGGATCCCCTCCCGGGGAATCTTCTCCACCGGCTTCCCGAGCAGATTGCCCGCCGCCCGCCCGAGCCAACCATCCAGAATCCGCCGTTCCACCCCACGGAACGAAGAGAGGGTAGAAGGTGTCGTACCACCGCTCTGAGGCAGCAGTGGAAGTTCAGGAACTGATGGTGCAGACCAGGTGGGTGTTCTCTTGTCCAGCTCGTCGAGCAGCTCGCGGGCCAACGCCCGGAGTTCCGGCGCGGCCGGCTCGGCTGAGGCCCCGGACACCGGCGCCTCAGCCGAGCCTCCCGCCAAAAGCCAGCGCCTGGTGATGTCCGTGACGTCGGCGCCTTCGGCCGAGGACTGGACCAGTTGGTGCGGCAGCAGGTCTTCCGGCTGCACCCAGGTCAGTCTCATCTGCGTTCTTCCTCCTGTTGCGCCAGGTGAAACACGCACCTGGTTCGTCTCGTCGTCACGGCCGGATACTCCGTGCCATGCTCTCCGCCGCCCGCGGTCTCGCCGCCGCCACCGCGACCCGTCGTAGCTTTCTCAGCGCCACCGGTGCGGCCGCGGCGCTCGCGCTCACCGGCACGCTGCCGGGGCTTGTCCCCACCGGCATCCGCACACCGACCAACCGCCCGCTGTTCACGCTCGGCGTCGCCTCGGGCGACCCGCTGCCGGACGCCGTCGTGATCTGGACCCGCCTCGCACCCGGCCCGCTCGAACCCTTCGGCGGTCTCGACGACCGCCCGATCGACGTCGACTGGGAAGTCGCCGAGGACGAGGCCTTCCGCCGCGTCGTACGCCGCGGCAAGGCGACGGCCCGGCCGGAGTACGCGCACTCGGTGCACGTCGACGTCCGCGGTCTCAGGTCGTGGCGGCACTACTTCTACCGCTTCCGCGCCCACGGCCAGATCAGTCCGACGGGCCGCACCCGTACGGCGCCCGCACCCCACGACCTGCCCGCGATGACGCTGGCGGTGGCGTCCTGCCAGGCCTTCTACGACGGCTTCTACACGGCGTACCAGGACGTCGCGAGCCGGGATCACGACGTGGTGCTGTTCCTCGGCGACTACATCTACGAGGTCGGTGTCGGCCCGACCGCCGGGATCCGCAACCAGCCCGTTCCGGTCGACTTCGCCGGCGAGGTCTTCACGCTCGACGAGTACCGCGCCCGGTACGCGCTGCACAAAACCGATCCCGATCTCCAGGCCGCGCACGCCGCGTCGGCCTGGGTGGTCACGCTCGACGACCATGAGGTCGAGGGCAACTGGTCCGGTGACATCTCCGAGGACGGCCTGCCCGAACCCGAGTTCCTGGTACGCCGGGCGAACGGCTTCCGCGCGTACTGGGAGCACATGCCGCTGCGCCTCGACCAGTCCGCCAGCGGCCCGTCGATCCGCCTGCACCGCCATCTGCGCTTCGGCCGGACCGCCGATCTGAGCGTGCTCGACACCCGGCAGTTCCGCGACGACCAGCCCGGCGACGGCGGCTGGCTCCCGCCCGATCAGGTCTCCCAGGACCCGGCCCGCACGATCACCGGCGCGGACCAGGAACGCTGGCTGCTCGACGCCCTGCGCCGCTCCCCCAGCCGCTGGAACGTCGTCGCCCAGCAGGTCGCGATGGCCCAGCTCGACCGCAGGACCGGCCCGGACCTGGAGCTCCCGATGGACACCTGGAACGGGTACGCCGCGTCGAGAGAGCGCGTTCTGACAGGGATCCGCGATCGCGGCGTCGACAACTTCGTCGTACTGACCGGAGACCTGCACCGCAGCGTCGCAGCCGACCTCAAGCTCGACTTCTCCGACCCGACCGCGCCGGTCGTCGGCAGCGAGTTCGTCACCACGTCGATCTCGTCCGGCAAGGACGGTGTGGACGTCGACGCCACCGGCCGCGCGCTGCTCGCCGAGAACCCGCACGTCAAGTACCAGAACGTCCAGCGCGGCTACCTCAGCTGCCGCCTCGACGCCGACCGCTGGACGTCGGAGTTCCGCGTGGTCGACAAGGTCACCACGCGCGGCGGTGCGCCGAGCACCCACGCCACCCTGGTCGTCGAGAACGGCCGCCCCGGAATTCACCAGGTCTGAGGGGACCCCGCCATGAACCGCGCCATCGCCCTGCTCGGAGCCGTCCCGCTGCTCGTCGTGCCCGTCGTTGCTCACAGCAACGTCAAGCACAGCGACATCGAGGTCAGCGCGACCCCGCAGCCCGTCGAGGTCGTTCCGCTGCCCTGCTTCCCGTCCGGCCGGCTCACACTCGGCATGACCAACACCGGCCGCAAACCCGTCGTCGCCGACCTGCGCGTCAGCGGCGAGAGCCCGCTCGTCCTGTCCCGGCGCCAGTTCTCCAGCTACCTGCCGGTCGACCAGCTCGTCACGGCGCCGCTCGACGTCACCGTCCCGCGCGGCACCGCGCCCGGCAGCTTCACCGTCGACCTCGCCGTCGGCCGCGAGACCCACGCAGCGTCCGTGGTCGTGAAACCCGTTCCGCCGAAGGGCCCCGGCGACAATCTGCTGCTCGGCGAGCAGGCCGTTGCCTCCAGCACCCACGGCAACATGAAGCTCTGTGGCGGCGTCGACGGCAACACCGACTCCGAGCAGTGGGGCGCAAGCGGCTGGCACGACGCCACCAAGGGCGTCTTCCCCGACACGTACGGCGTCGACTTCACCGCTCCCGCCACGGTCGGACGGATCACGCTGCAGACACTCGACTCGGCCCGCTACCCGGCCGCCGCGATGGGCATCCGCGACGTCGACGTCCGCGTCCGGACCGGTGACACCTGGACGACGGTCGGCCAAATCCGCGGCAACGTGCAGGGCCTCCGCGAGGTCACCTTCGCGCCGGTCGCGGCCGACGCCGTCCAAGTGGTCGTCCTCGACTCCAACGATCACGGATACTCCCGGATCATCGAGTTCGAGGCCTTCAGCAGCTGACATCGCTCAGGCCAGCGCATCCAGCGCCGCGGTACGGCGGGCCCAGCGCTCGGCGTCCGCCGCGCGCAAGTCCCTGGCCACCGCCGCCATCACCCGGCCGGGCGCGATCAGGTCGGTCTTGCTCGCCTCAGCGATCTCCGCCGCCCAGTCCTCCGGTACGCCGGCCTGCCCGCTCAGCGCACCGGTGACCGCACCGGCCATCGACGCGATCGAGTCGGCGTCGCGGCCGTAGTTCGTGCCGCCGAGCACCGCCTGTCGCACGTCGCCACCGGAGACCAGGACGAATCCCAGCGCGACCGGCAGCTCCTCGATGGCCTTGGTCCGGCTCGGACGCCGCGCGTCGAGCGACTGGTTGCGATAGTCCGGACCGACCGTGTCGAACGGCTCGACCGCCTTGCGCAGCTGGGGAATCGCGGCCTGCCAGTCGTCCAGTCCCTCGGCCACTTCGGCGACCGCGGCGACCGCGGCCCGGGTGCCGTCCTTGGCCAGCTCCAGCGCCGCCTCGACCGCCGACGAAGCCGTTGCCCCGGGCACCATCGCCGCGGCGACGGCGGCCGCGAACACCCCGGCCGCCTCCCGTCCGTAGCTCGACTGGTGCGCGCCGGCCAGGTCGATCGCCTCGGCGTAGGCCCCCGCCGGGTCGCCCGCGTTGGCGATGCCGACCGGAGCGGCGTACATCGCCGCGCCGCAGTTCACGATGTTGCCGACGCCGGCCTCGCGCGGGTCGATGTGCCCGTAGTGCAACCGGGCCACCAGCCATTTCTCGGCCAGGAAAACCCGCTGCAGCAGCAACGCGTCCGCCTCCAGCTCCGGCACCCAGCGCTTGCCGGCCAGCATCTTCGGCACCAGCCGCTCGGCGATCGCGTACGCGTCCAGGTGCGCCCGCGTCTCGTCGTACACCTCGACCAGCGCGTGCGTCATCAACGTGTCGTCGGTGATGTGCCCGTCGCCCTTGTGGTACGGCGCGATCGGGCGCGCGTTGCGCCAGTCGTCGTACCAGGGGCCGACGATGCCGGTCACCCAGCCGCCGTGCCGGTCCCGGATCGCCTCCGGCGTCCAGCCCTCGACCGCGCCGCCGATGGCGTCCCCGACGGCGGAGCCCAGCAGGGCTCCGACCGACTTGTCCTCCAGCGCGCTCTTCGTCTGCTCCGGCATCAGCTGTTGACCTGGCCCCACCCGTCGTTCAGCTTCTGGCCGAGCGTCGCGAGATCGATCTTGTTCGCCAGGAACTCCTGCAGCGCCGGAGTGGCGATCTGGTCCTTCCACTTCGGGTAGTTCTCCACGCTCTGGAACGGCGCCTTGGTCATCTCCGCGCCACTGGCCAGCGTCTGCTGCCAGCCGTTCTTGCCGCCGGTGGCCTTCAGGATCGCGTCCCGGGCCGGCTGCGTGGTCGGGATCAGCCAGTCACCCTGACCGACCGCGGCCAGGTTCTCGGCCTGCATGAAGTAGTCGATGAACTTCGCGGCCTGCTCGATGTGCTTGCCCTCGGCCGGGACCGACAGCGTCTGCGGGTTGGCGGCCTGCTTCTCCGAGGTGCCCTTCAGCGGCGGCAGCACCTCCCACTGGAAGCCCTTCGGCGCCTGCTCGACCATTTGCTGGGCGGTGTAGTTGCCCGCGACCACCATCGCGTACTTGCCGCCGAAGAAGCCCGGCAGCACGTCCGAGCCGCTCTGCGTCAGCGAGGTCGGGTCGATCGACTTGTCGGTGTAGGCCATCGCGTGGATGCGCTTGGGCACCTCGAGTTCCGCGTCGCCGATCTTGGCCTTGGCGTCCCGGCCGGTGCCCTCGAAGAACGCGGCGTCGAAGTTCATCCCGAGGTTCAGCACGGTCGCGGTCGGGCTCTTCAGCCCCCAGCCGAGGCCGAACTTGCCGCCGGTGGTGAGCTTCTTCGCGTCCGCCTGCAGCTGGTCCCAGCTGAGCGAATCGCCGGTGGTGGAGATCCCGGCCTGCTTGAGCAGCGCGGAGTTGCCGAACACGACGTACGACTGCAGCAGCGTCGGCGCGGCGATGATCTTGCCGTCAGCGGTCTTCACCGTGTCCCAGACCCCGGCCGGTACGGCGTCCTTGGTCTGCTGGCTCAGGTACGGCGTGAGGTCGGCCAGGTAGCCCTGGTTCGCGAACCCGGTGATGTCGGCCGACTCGTCGTGAATGATGTCCGGCGCGGTGCCGCCCTGGAACTGGGTGACGAGCTGGTCGTGGACCGAGTCCCAGCTGCCCTGCACGTACTCGACCTGGATGTCGGGGTTCTTGGCGTTCCAGTCGGCGACGATCTTCTTGGTCGCGGCGACGGTCGTCTTCTGGAAGGCGAGGCTCTGGAACTTCAGCGTCACTTTCTCGCCCGGCGCGGCGTCGCCCGAGCCGTTGTCGTTCCCGCTGCCGCAGGCCGCGAGCGCCACCAGGGCGCCCGCCGCCATCAGGGCGGTCAGTGCTTTTCTCATGGTTGTACTCCTCAGGGGGAAGGGCGTCAGCCCTTGACAGCTCCGGACAGCAGGCCGGACGTCAGCCGGCGCTGCAGGAAGGCGAAGAACACGAGGCTCGGCACGGTGGCCAGCACGGACGCGGCCGCGAGCGGGCCGAACTGGACCTGGCCCTCGGCCCCGACGAAGCGGGCCAGCACCAGCGGCAGCGTCTTGAGTTGCGGGTCCTGCAGCAGGACCAGGGCGAAGAAGAACTCGTTCCAGGCCGAGATGAAGGTGAACATCGCGGTCGCGATCAGCCCCGGTCGCAGCAGCGGCATCACGATCGACACGATCGTGCGCAACCGGCTCGCGCCGTCCACGGAGGCCGCTTCCTCGAGCTCGCGCGGAACCGCCGCGACGTACCCCTGCAGCATCCACAGGGCGAACGGCATCGACCAGACCATGTAGACGATCACCACGCCGGGGATCGTGTTGGTCAGGTGCAGCGGCCGCAGGATCAGGAACAGCGGGATCACGATCAGGATCACCGGGAAGACCTGGCTGACCAGGATCCAGCCGTTGGTGATCGGCCGCAACCGGCTGCGGAACCGGGCCAGCGCGTAGGCGACCGGGAGCGAGACGATCAGCACCAGGATCGTGGTGAGCACCGAGATCTGCAGCGAGTTCACCATCGAGCGGACCAGGCCCTGCTCCTCCAGCGCGTCGCTGAAGTTCGACAGTGTCGGGGCCTTGGGCAAGAAGGTCGGGTCGATGGTGGCGAACTCGCGCGGCGACTTCAGCGAGCTGGAGATCAGCCAGACCAGCGGGAAGCCGAGGAAGACCAGGTAGAGCAGTACGGCGACGTACTGCGCGGCGCGGGTGGCCGGACGCGTTCTCATGCCTCGCTCCTCAACCGGTTGCGCAGGTAGAAGGCCAGGAACACGATGATGATCACGACCATCACGTCGCCCATCGCGGCGGCCATGCCGAAGTTGCCGTAGCGGAACGCCTCGTTGTACGCGAACAGCATCGGCAGCATCGTCTTGCCGCCCGGGCCGCCCGCGGTCAGCACGTAGACCAGGCCGAACGAGTTGAAGTTCCAGATCATGTCCAGGCTGGTGATCGCGACGATCACCGTCTTCAGCTGCGGCAGCGTGACGTGCCGGAACTGCGCCCAGGCACCGGCGCCGTCGACCGCGGCCGCCTCGTACAGGGACCGGTCGATGCTCTGCAGACCGGCCAGCAGCGTGACCGTCGTCATCGGCATGCCGACCCAGATGCCGACCACGATGACGGCCGGCAGCGCCGTCCCGAAGTCGCCGAGGAAGTTGATCGGGCGATCGGTCAGGTGCGCGCCCTGGAGGATGTCGTTGACCGGGCCGTTGGTCGGGTGCAGCAGCAGGCGCCACATGATCGCGACCACCACCGGCGGCATCGCCCACGGGATCAGCGCGAGCGTGCGCGCGATGCCGCGGAACTTGATGTCGGTGTTCAGCAGCAGCGCCAGGCCGAGTGCGGCGACGAACTGCAGCACGGTGACCGAGACGGTCCAGATCAGGCCGATCCGGAAGGAGTCCCAGAACAGGTCGTTGTGCAGCAGCTTGGCGAAGTTGCCGAAGCCGATGAAGTTGGTGTCGACGTTCAGGCCCGCGCGGGCGTCGGTGAAGCCGAGCGCGATGCCGCGCACCAGCGGGTAGACGCTGAGCAGCAGCACCGGCAGCAGCGCGGGCAGGAACAGGAAGATCGCTTCCCGGTTCTGCTTCGGCCGGCCGGTGCCGCGGCCCGGTGGTTTGCCGGCCGCGGTGTCCGGCGCGGCGACGGCTTGGGTGGTCACGATGATCTCCGCACGCTCAGGGACGGTTGCACCACGATCCGGCGGGGGGTCCGGCTGTCGTCCTCGATCCTTGCCAGCAGCAACTCCGCGGCCCGCCGCCCCCGCTCGGCCGACCCCAGGTTCACGCTCGTCAACGGCGGAAACGACTGCTCGGCCAGCGCACTGTCGTCCATCCCGATCACGGCGACGTCGTCGGGGACGCGCAGCCCGCGGGCGGCCAGCTCGTGCATCACGCCGACTGCGAGCAGGTCGTTGGCGGCGATCACCGCGTCGAGTTCGGTGTTCTCGTCCAGCAGCTCGCGACCGGCATCGCGGCCGGCGGCAAAGGTGAAGTCCTCGGCGGCGACCTCGGCCACCGGCGTCAGCTTGTTCGTCCTCATCGCGTCGGCGAAACCCTTGGCCCGGGCCGCTCCGGGCACGGTGTCGACCGGGCCGTTGACGAAGGCAACCTTGCGGCGCTTTGTCGTGAGCAGATGCTCGACCGCGAGCAGCATGCCCTTCGGCGAGTTCGCGCGGACGGTGTCGACGCCGGCGCGGGCCGGGACGTTACCGGCGACGACCACCGGTACGTCGCACTCCTGGATCGACTTGATCAGGTCGTCGTCGACGCGCAGCGGGCTGATCACCAGGCCGTCGGCATACCCGCGCGCCATACCGCGGACCAGCGCGACCTCGTCGGCGACGTCCGGGCCGGTGGTGGTGACGACGAGCCGGTAACCGGCGGCCGAGACGACCTCCTCGACGGCGCGCATCATCGTCACGTAGACGGGGTTACCGACGTCGGCGACCGCCAGCGTCAACTGGAACGTCCGCCCGACCTTCAACGACCGCGCCCGCGAGTCCGGCACGTAGCCGAGCTCGGCGACCGCGCGCCGGACCCGCTCGGCCATCTCCTCGGTGGCCGGCAAACCGTTCAGCACCCGCGACACCGAGGCCACCGAAACACCCGCGGCCCGGGCCACGGCGGCGATCGTCGGACGGCTCACGCAGCACTCCTGTAATCGTTCTTGTAATCGTTTACAGATCAGACCCTAAGACGCCTTCGATCCGGCGTCAAGAACGGACCACTCCGTCACCTGGTCCACACTTTCCGCGATCGCGGCGCCGCCCGGGCGACGCGATATCAGTTCGTCGAGCCCGCTCCCCCGCCGTACGGTGGTCCGCGCCCGACCACCTGCGCACGACCATCCAGGAGACGATCAGCCGTCGCGTCCGCGTCAGGCCTCGCCGGCATGTTCGCCGCCTCCGACCGGACCCGACCGCCTGCTCATCGAGCAGACGATCACCGACGCGACCCGCGAGCTGTCCACCGGCCAGGGTTACCTCGTGGCCGCCGTACGGGACTGTCTCGGCCGGGGCTGAGAAGGGTTACTCGTCCTCGTCGTCGGCGCCGGGGCGCTCGGCCCACGGGGTTTCCTTGGCGGGGCGGACGACGATGAGTTTGTCGCCGGCCGCCAGGACCGAGACGTTCGAGTCGTAGTACCGGTAGACCTTGCCGTCGCGTACCACGGAGACGACGCGGTCGGGCACCGACGACGGCGACTTGCCGACCTCGCGGCCGAGGATGGCGCGTTCGGCGACCTCGAGGCCCTCGCCGTAGGTGAGCAGGTCCTCCATCACCTCGCCCAGGTTCGGGCTGACCGCGGACAGGCCGAGCAGGCGACCGACCGCCTCGGACGACGTGACGACGGCGTCCGCGCCGCTCTGCCGCAGCAGCGGGACGTTGTCCTCCTCGCGGACGGCGACCACGATGTGGGCGCCGGGGTTCAACTGCCGCACGGCCAGGGTCACCAGGACGGCGGAGTCGTCGCGATCGGTGGTGACGATCACCTCGCGGGCGGTCATCACCTCGGCCCGGCGCAGCACCGTCCGGTTCGTGGCGTCACCGTGGAAGGCCGCCATCTGGTCGTTGCCGGCGTCACCGATCGCCTGGGCCCGGGGGTCGATCACGACGATGTCCTCGCGCTTCACCCCGTTGCTCAGCAGCGTGTGCACGGCCGACCGGCCCTTGGTGCCGTAGCCGACGACAACAGTGTGGTCCTTCATGCGCTTCCTCCACCGAGAGTCGCGCATGATGCGACGACCTTCGTTCGCCAGGACTTCCAGGGTCGTGCCGACCAGGACCACCAGGAACGAGATGCGCAACGGCGTGACGACGAACGCGTTCACCAGCCGGGCGGTCGGCGTCACCGGAGTGATGTCGCCGTACCCGGTCGTGGTGAGCGTCACCGTCGCGTAGTAGATGCTGTCGATCAGGTCGACGCGGCCGTCGTAGGTGTCCTTGTAGCCGTCACGGTCGACCACCACGATCAGCACCATCACGGTCAGCAGGCCCACCGCGATCAGGAGTCGACGGAACAACTCCAGGACCGGCGAGCGCGTGCTCGCGGGCAGGTTGACCAGTAGACCGTGCGGGTTGCGGCCGGAGGGCAGGGATGGCACGGGTCCGACGATAGGGCACCGGCCCCCGATCCACGGAATGCGACAGGCTCTGATCGGACAGCGCGATGGCCACCATCAGGTTGTCGCCGTCCGGTACGACGCGGGTTCGCATCCGCAGACCCTCCACCGTGCGGAGCATCGCGGCGTTGTCCGGCTGGACCATGCAGACCGCCCGGTCGGCGCCGAGCAGCCGCGCCTCACGGATCACCTGGCGCAGCAGTTGCGACCCCAGACCCTGGCCCTGCCACCCGTCCTCGACCAGGACGGCGATCTCCATCGCCTGGCCGCCGAGCTCGTCCCAGGGCGCGGCCGTCGCCATCCCGACGACGGCGTCGTCGACCGTCGCGACGATCGACACCCCACCGGCCGGCGCGGACAGGTGCCGCGCGGTCCGGGCCGTCAGCCGCGGGATCGGCACGTGGTACCGCCGGGTGCGGCTCTCGTACGAGCATCGCTCGTGCATGGCGACGACAGCCTCGGCGTCCTCGACCGTCGCCCGACGCAGCTCCGGTACGACGCCACCGCCGGGCCGCGGCGCGTCCTGCACCTCGTCGGCGTACCGGGCGGACAGGCGGCCGGCGATCTCGACCAGCACATCGGCACGGGCCCACTCGGCGGGCGTGTACTCGCCGAAGCCCTGCAGGTTCTCCAATTCCTCGTCGACCGCCAGCGGGTCGTCGATCAGGCGCAGCACGGCCCGCAAGTACCTGGTCGGCGCGTCACTCAGTACGTCGGCCTGGCACGGTCTGACCGTCGTACGGGCGCAGCCGGCTTCGACGGTCAGGGCGGCCAGGTCGTCGGCGGTCCAGCCGACGCCGGTGGAGACCACCAGTTCGTCGATCGCCCCGCTCTCGGAGGTGAAGACCTCCAGGCTGAGGATGTTGATGTCGTCCGCACCACACCGTGCAGCGAGTTCGGCCAGTGCACCCGGCCGGTCGGCGAGTTCGGTCCTGATCTTCCAGAGCATGCGGACGCCCTCCCTCGTGGATCGTGCCTCCACTGTGCGCGGAGGGTGTGACCACGCCGGGTCCGCCGTGTTACGCCTTTGTCAAAAGCTCACGCGCGGCGGCGCCGCTTCGGCATCCGGTCGGTGAGCTTCGGACGCTGCGCGGCGGCCAACTCGCCGGCCGTCTCGCGTCGATCCAGGTCGGCGTGCCGGAGCAGCTCCGGGTAGGTCGCCTGCGGCACCTGCGGATACGTTGTGACGATCGCGTCGCCGCTGAACACGAAAAAGATCGCCGCGCCGTCCTTGATCACCTTGAGCAGGGACCCGTCCCGCACGGTCAGCGCGTGCTCGACCGCCTTCTTGCGGGCGGTCCGTTTGGCCAGCGCCGCCTGGATCGCCTGCTGGGCCGGCTCCCGGCCGTGCTTGACCGCCTCGAAGGCCATCGGCCCGTACCGCACGCCGTACTTGACCAGGTTCTTCGCCAGTCGCCCACGCTGAGGTGCTGCCATGCGTCGACTCTACTAGCGGACGTGCAGCACCCACCAAGGATCGCCGTGGCGACCGCGTCACGCTCACGGACGGCTCGAAACGGGCCGAAACGACGGGTTGGTCAGTGGTGGGCGTACCGGGTCGGCATGCGGAGGCCGGTGCCGTCGGGGATCATGACGGGGTGACCGTTCCTACTCCGCGCCGGCCGATCCTGCCGGGCAACCAGCTGTTCGAGTCGCTGCCCGGTGCGGCGGCCGACCCGGCGAAGGCGGCCGAGGTCGCGCACCGCACCGCCGAGCTGCTGGTTCGTGGCGCTCGGTCGAGCGAGGACGCGGACGTGATCTCCCGGGTGGTCAAGCTGGCCGACGACTACGGCCTGGACGAGCTGGCCGACCTGTGGTCCGAGGCGCCCGCCGACTCGCTGCCCGGCACGTTGTGGCGGCTCTACCTGCTGCGTTCCTGGGTGCACTCGCAGGCCGACGACGTCTCCCGCGAGTACGCGACGGGCCGCAAGTACGCCGAGGTGCACGCGGCGGTCGCCGGCGTCGCCGACCCGCCCGGCCCGGACGAGGTGCGGGCGATGGTGGACGCGGTACTGCGCGGAGTCGCGACCGGCGACTTCGCGACCACGCTCGACCGCGCGGCGGCGTTCGCCCGGATCGTGGCGACCGGCCGGGCCCACCTGGCCGACGAGACGCACGACCAGGTCCGGTCGGCGTCCAAGCTGGTGGAAATGGCCGACCAGCTGCAGACCGCGGCCCGCGCCGAGCGCGTCGGTCAACTCTGGTAGTTGCCTGGCAGTCCGGCGGGGACTCTTGCGTCCGGCCCCTGGAAATGTTAGGTGCGCCACGACCGAAAACCTCAACAGGACAAGGCGTTTGGGCACCGGCTACACTGATACACGCGTCGGGCCGCGGTAGCCCCGGGTCCCAAAAATAGCCGCTACGAGCGGCCACGCGCCGTGAGGCGCTTCCCGGTCCGGCGCACAATCTTCCGGCCGACCGGCCGCTCCCCCGCAGATCCTGCTCGGTGAGCCCGGTCGGCCGTTGCTTTCCCTCCTGTCCCACCAGCCCCGTCGCGAACGCCCGGGTTCGGCTGCGTACGGTCAGTGATCGGCGCCAGGCGGTTACCAGTCGGCCGCTTGTTGGTTACCTTCGGGTGGCACCGGGTATCCCTGAGCCCTGAACCATCGCACCGACCCCTCCGCCCGACGAACAGGAATCCCTCATGCGCCGCCTCCCCCGCGCGCTGCTCCCGCTCGCCCTCAGCGCCGCCCTGCTCGGCCAGGGCCTGGTCTCCGTCCAGGCCTCCGCCACCCGCGGCCGCGAGCTCGACCTCCAGGCCCACCGTGGCGGCCTCGGCCTCACGGTCGAGTCCACGATCGCGTCGTTCTCGCGCGGTCTGGAGACCGGAGTCAGCACCCTCGAGCTGGACGTCCAGATCACCGAGGACGGTCACGCCGTCGTCACCCACGACCGCAAGGTCACCGGGTCCAAGTGCAAGGACACCGCGCCGTACACCGCCGGAGACCCCGAGTACCCCTACGTCGGCAAGTACGTGAACACGCTGACGCTGAAGCAGGTCCAGCAGTTGGACTGCGGTTCGCTCACCCAGGCGAACTACCCCGGCCAGACGCCCGATCCGGGCGCCCGGATGCCGGAGCTGCGGGACGTGTTCGCGCTCGTGCACCGCTTCCGCGCGAACGACGTGAAGCTGAACATCGAGACCAAGGTCGAGGCGGGCGCGCCGACCGAGACCGCGCCGCGGGAGCAGTTCGTCCAGGTCGTCGCGCAGGAGGTCCGCAAGGCGCGGATCAGCCGGCAGGTGACGATCCAGAGCTTCGACTGGGGCGCGCTGATGCGGATGCGCCAGGTCGCTCCCGAGCTGCCGATCGTCGCGCTGACCAACTACGACTTCCTGCAGACCGGTCAGCCCGGCAAGTCGCCGTGGCTGGGCGGCATCGACATCGACGACTTCGGCGGCGACCTGGTCAAGGCGGCCACGTCGTTCGGCGCGAACGCGATCTCCCCGGTGCACGGCTTCCCGCAGGACGGCAAGATCGGCGACCCGGCGTACCGGCCGTACGTGACCGAGGCGATGGTCGAGGACGCGCACAAGGCCGGTCTGAAGGTCGTGCCGTGGACGGTCGACGACCCGGCCACGATGCAGTCGCTGATCGACAAGGGTGTCGACGGGATCATCTCCGACTACCCGGACCGGTTGCGCACGGTCGCCCGGGACAACGGCTTCCGGCTGCCAAAGGTCTACGACGCGCCGGCGATCCGGCCGATGCCGTCCGCCCACGCGCACAACGACTACGAGCACCGGCGTCCGCTGCAGGACGCGCTGGACCGCGGCTTCAACTCGGTCGAGGCCGATGTCTGGCTGATCGACGGCGAGTTGCGCGTCGCGCACGACCTGGAGGACGCCGTACGGGGGCGCACGCTGGAGAGCCTGTACCTGAAGCCGCTGGCCGACCGGATCCGGGAGAACCACGGCGAGGTCTACCAGCGTGGCCGTGACTTCCAGTTGCTGATCGACATCAAGAGCGACGGTCCGACGACGTACGCCGCGATCGACGCCGCGTTGCGCAAGTACCGCGGGATCAGCACGATCTTCGCCGGTGGTCGCACCTTCCGCGGCCCGGTCACGGCGGTGATCAGCGGGAACCGGCCGCTCGACGTCCTGAAGGCCCAGAAGATCCGGTACGCCGGCTACGACGGCCGCCTGTCCGACCTGAACTCGAAGATGCCCGCGTCGCTGATGCCGCTGGTCAGCGACAACTGGACGAACAACTTCACCTGGCAGGGCGTCGGCGCTTTCCCGACGGCCGAGCGGGAGAAGCTGCGCCAGATCGTCACGACCGCCCACCGGGCCGGCTACCGGGTTCGCTTCTGGGCGACGCCCGACACCCGCGGCGCGGCCCGTGACGCCCTCTGGTCCGAGCTCGAGGCCGCCGGTGTGGACCACCTCAACACCGACGACCTGCACGGCCTGGAGGACTTCCTCAGGGGCTAGGGCATGGCTCCCGATTCCGCGCCGAGTGCCGCGCAGTAGGCGGGGAATCGGGAGGCATGCCCTTAATGGGTGACTTCCGTGAGGGCGATCAAGTCGTCGCCCTCACGGAAGGCCTTGCGCTGCCGAACAGCGCCGTTGCCCTCGCGGAACAACCGCTCGATCGTCGACTCGACCCGCTCGACCTCGTCCAGCTGCTCGAGCGCCGGCCGGATGTGATCGATCAGCAGCCGCTGCACCTGCTTCATCGGCATCGGCTCGGCCCGCAGTACGTCGAGGTTGTCGCCGGTCAGACCGTCGCGCGCCGCCAGCCAGTACGCCGCCCGCAGCACCTCGGGTTGCAGCTCCGGCCCCAGCCCGCCATCCTCCAGCGCGGTCATCACCAGCGCGCGGACGACCGTCGCCAGCAGCACCGTCTCGTCGACCGTGAGCGGTACGTCGCTGACCCGGATCTCCACCGTCGGCAGGTGCGAGGACGGCCGGACGTCCCAGTAGACCATCTGCTCGTCCATGATCGTGCCGGCCGCCAGATGGGTCTTCACCAGCTTGTCGTAGTGCTCGGCCGACTCGAAGTACGGCGGCTGACCGACGCACGGCCAGCGCGACCACATGATCGACCGCCAGCTGGAGAAACCGGTGTCGTTGCCCAGGTAGATCGCCGAGTTGGCGGTCATCGCCAGCAGGGACGGCAGCCAAGGGCGCAGGTGATTGCTGACCCTGATCGCCGCTTCCTTGTCCGGTACGTCGATGTGTACGTGGCACCCGCACACGGCCTGCTCGCGCGTCAGCAGGCCGTACCGTTCCTCCATCTCCAGGTACCGCGGCTTGCGCGTCACCAGCTGGACGGCCTGGCCGGTCGGCGGTGCGGCCACCGCCAGCAACCGCCCGCCGTGCTCGGCCGCGGCGGCGGCCAGCTTCGCCCGCATGCCGGCGACCTGCGTCTGCAGCTCGTCGGCGGTCTCGCAGACCGGCGAGTTGGTTTCGACCTGCGCCCGCGTCAGCTCGAGCTCGACGTCGATCCCGCTCACCTCGTCGGCGACCGCTTTGCTTCTCGGCAGCGGCTCACCGGTGGCGGAAACCAGTAGCAGCTCTTCTTCGACGCCCATGGACGGATGCTTCACGCCGGATCGGTACCCGGCGCCCACGCAAAGGAAACGGCCCTCTAGGCTCACCCGCGTGAGTCTGCCGACCGTCACCGCCACCCGCTACGTGCTGCCGTTGCGCGAAGGCGGGTCGCTACCTGGAGTTGTCGAAGGCAACGATCTCGGGACCTACGTGCTGAAGTTCCACGGCGCCGGGCAGGGCCCGAAGGCGCTGGTTGCCGAGATCATCGCGGGCGAGCTGTTGCGCCGGCTGGGCCTGCGGGTGCCCGAGCTGAAGTTGTGCCGGCTCGACCCCACGATCGGCAAGTCCGAACCCGACGAGGAGATCCAGGAGCTGCTGGTCCGCAGCGCCGGGCTCAATCTCGCGGTCGACTTCCTGCCCGGCTCGTTCGGTTACGACGGCTCCAGCGGTACGCCGGACCAGGCCACCCGGGCGCGGATCCTGTGGCTGGACGCGTTCATCGCGAACGTGGACCGCTCCTGGCGCAACACCAATCTGCTCGTCTGGCACAAGGAACTCTGGTTGATCGATCACGGCGCCGCCCTGTACTTCCACCACTCCTGGATGTCGGCCGAGCGCTTCGCCGCGCTGCCGTACGACGCGAGCGACCACGTCTTCCGCGACGACGCGGCCGCCGTACCGGCGATCGACGCCGCGCTGGCCACGGAGATCACGCCCGACCTGCTGACCGAGGTGATCGCGCTGGTGCCCGACGAGTGGATCGCGGACGGTGACCGCGAGCGGTACCACGGTCACCTGACCGCGCGACTGGCCGACCGGTCGGCGTGGCTGCCGGGTGGTGCGCGATGAGCGAGACCGGCGAGCTGATTCCGTTCGACTACGTCATCCTGCGCGCCGCGCCGAGGATTCACCGCGGCGAGTTCGTCAACGTCGGCGCGGTGCTCTACTGCCGCGGGATGGACTTCCTCGGCGCCGCCTGGGACGTCGACCCGGCGCGGTTGCGGGCGCTGGACCCGGCCGTGGACGTCGACGTGGTGTGCGCGTCGCTGGAGCACATCCGCGCGATCTGCGCCGGCGACCCGGCCGGCGGACCGGCCGCTGCTACGCGGATCGGCGAACGCTTCCGCTGGCTCGCGGCACCTCGCAGTACGGTCGTCCACCCCGGCCCGATCCACAGCGGGCTGACCAGCAGCCCCGCCGCGGACCTCGACCGGTTGGTCGACGCCTTCGTGCGCTAGTCGAGCGCGTTCGAGACGACCTCACGGGCTTGGGCGAAGACCTCTTCGAGGTGGTCGGCGCCCTTGAACGACTCGCCGTAGATCTTGTACAGGTCCTCGGTCCCCGACGGCCGCGCGGCGAACCACGCCGACTCTGTCGTCACCTTCAGCCCACCGATCGCCGCACCGTTGCCCGGCGCACTGGTCAGCCGGTCGAGGATCGGCTCGCCGGCCAGTTCGGTCGCCGTCACCGCGTCGGCCGACAGCGCCGCGAGCTTCGCCTTCTGCTCCCGGCTGGCCGGAGCGTCCACCCGCGAGTACGCCGAAGCACCGAACCGCTCGACCAGCTTCGCGTGCGCCTGCGACGGCGTCTCGCCGGTCACCGCGGTGATCTCGCTGGCCAGCAGCGCGAGCAGGATCCCGTCCTTGTCGGTCGTCCAGACGCTGCCGTCGAAGCGCAGGAAGCTCGCCCCGGCCGACTCCTCGCCGCCGAACCCGACCGACCCGTCGATCAGCCCAGGCACGAACCACTTGAACCCGACCGGCACCTCCCACAACCGGCGGCCCAGGTCCGCGACCACGCGGTCGATCAGCGACGACGAGACCAGCGTCTTGCCGACCGCGACGTCCGGGCCCCACTCGCGGTTCGCGAAGAGATAGGAGATCGCCGCGGCGAGATAGTGGTTCGGGTTCATCAGCCCGGCGTCGGGGGTGACGATGCCGTGCCGGTCGGCGTCCGCGTCGTTGCCGGTGGCCAGGTCGTACCGGTCCTTCTGCGCGACCAGCGAGGCCATCGCGGACGGCGAGGAGCAGTCCATCCGGATCTTGCCGTCGTGGTCCAGCGTCATGAACGGCCAGGTGGGATCGATCCGCGGGTTCACCACGGTCAGGTCGAGGTTGTGCCGCTCCGCGATCGCGGCCCAGTAGTCGACGCTCGCGCCGCCGAGCGGGTCGGCGCCGATCCGCAGCCCGGCCGCGCGGATCGCGTCCAGGTTGATCACCGACGGCAGGTCGTCGACGTAGTGGCCGAGGAAGTCGTAGCCCTCCGCCTGGCTCCGCGCCTGCTCGAACGGCGTACGGCGGACCTCGCGGTTGCCCGCGGCGATCAGCTCGTTGGCCCGGGCGGCAATCCAGCCCGTCGCGTCGGAGTCGGCCGGCCCGCCGTGCGGCGGGTTGTACTTGATGCCGCCGTCGCGCGGCGGGTTGTGCGACGGCGTGATCACGATGCCGTCAGCACCGGCGCCGTCGCCGCGGTTGAGCCGCAGGATCGCGTGCGACACGCCCGGCGTCGGAGTCAGCCGGTCCGCGCTGTCGACCAGCGTCTGCACGCCGTTGCCCGCGAGCACCTCGAGCACGGTCCGCCAGGCGGGCTCGGACAGGCCGTGGCTGTCCCGGCCGACCAGGAGCGGGCCGTTGGTGCCCTCACCAGCGCGGTACTCGCAGATGGCCTGCGTGATCGCCAGGATGTGGGCCTCGTTGAAGGCCCCGTCCAGGCTCGAGCCGCGGTGGCCCGACGTACCGAAGACGACCTTCTGAGCGGGGTTGTCGACGTCCGGGGTGATCCCGTCGTACGCCGCGAGCAACGCGTCGACGTCGACGAGGTCCTCGGGCAAAGCGGGCTGACCTGCGCGTGGGTGCATGTGCACATGCAACAAGCCCGAAGCGCGGAGCACAACTCGACCCGGTCGATTGCGCGAGTTCTGGTCAGCTGCGCCTGGCGCCAATCAGCTGGAGAACGGGGTGAGCAGCTGATCCACCGGCGCGAAGTCGTCCGTCAGCAGCGGCGCGTCGCCGACGAACCGGCGTACGGCATCGGCCCCGTCGAGTACGTCGGCGCGATCGCCCAGCCGGGTGCGCAGCTCGTTGACCGGCAGCGCCTGATCGGACGCGACGAGCACGAAGTTGCCGCCCTCTTCGCCCGCGAGCGCCTCCTCGGTCGAGATCACCGCAACGTTCTCGAACTCTTCCGCGACCGTGCGGATCTCGGCCTTGAGGAAGCGCTGCGGCCCGAAGTCGATGATGTTGACCGCGTAGATCCCGTCCGGACGCAGCACCCGGTGCACATCGGCAACCACCTCGCGCGTCGTCAGATGCCACGGCACCGCGACACCCCCGAACGCGTCCATGATGATCAGATCCCGGCTGTCTGCGGGCTCGGACCGTACGCCGAGCCGACCGTCCCGGATCTGCAGGTCGAGGTCCGGGCCCGACCGCGCCCCGAGCTCCGCCTTGTCCAGCGCGATCACGCCGGGGTCGATCTCGTAGACCTTGTTGTTCGTGCCCGGCCGGGTCGCGGTCAGCCAGCGCGGCATGGTCAGCCCGCCGCCGCCGATGTGCAGCGCGTCGAGCCGCTGGCCGGCGGGGAACTCGCTGTCGATCAGGGCGCCGAAGTTCTTGATGTACTCGAACTCCAGGTAGGTCGGATCCTGCAGGTCGACGTACGAGTGCCGCAACTGGTCGAGGTACAGCGTGCGGCCGGACGCGCGGGTGGGATCGGGCTCGATCCGGGCGCAGTGGTACGCGGTCTCGACCTCGCACGGCCGCGGCGCGACAACGGTGAGACCGGCGCCGACGAGCGCGAGAATCAGCGGCCGAGCCGCGGCCTGGATGCCGCGCAGGAAGATCGTCAGCGCCGCGCCGGTCAGCACCAGCACACCACCGAGACAGAGCACGATCACGCTCGTCGGCACCTTGGCCACGAACACGAACCCGGTCAGCACCGTACCGACGATCCCGCCCACCGTCGCGTACGCCGACAGCCGCCCCACGACCGTACCGGTCTGAGTCAGCGTGGACAGCCGCAGCTTCGTCACCATCGGAGTCACCGCGGCAAGCAACGACGCCGGAACGAACATGGCGACAGCGACCGCGAGGAACACAGCGTTCCCCCCACCGCCCCGAACCGCTTCGCCCGTCCACCGCACCACCGGCAGCACGAGCAGCACCAGCGCTCCCCCGAAGAGGATCATCGGCCCGAGCGTCCGCGTCGGCGGCACCGAGTCCGCGAACCGCCCACCCAACGCCGCACCGGTCGCGATCGCCGCCAGCGCGACGCCGATGATCGCCGTGTTGGTCTCCAGCGTCAGCCCCAGGTACGGCGCCACGAGCCGCAGCGAAACCAGCTCCAGCACCATCACCGCCGCCGAACTCCCGAACGACAACCCGATCGCCAGCTTGTCCCCGATCCCCCGGACCCGGACTTCCGTCTCACTCACCGCGCCACCCTATCGGTGGGTTCCACCCGAGGGTCCTTCCGCGAGTCCCTGGCGACCGCGGTCCCGGTCTGCGCGTCTTGGGCTGACAAACCGCTCGCCGGGCGGGAAGGTGGTCGCATGGACGGATTGGAGCGGTTGCGGGGGTTGTGCCTGGCGTTGCCTGAGGTCACCGAGCGGCTGAGTCATGGCGAACCGACCTGGTTCATCCGCGACAAGAAGACCTTCGTCATGTTCGCGAACCAGCACCACGACGATCGCGTCGGATTCTGGTGCGCGGCCCCCGAGGGCGCCCAGGAAGAACTGCTGGCCACCGACCCGAACCGGTTCTTCCGACCCCCGTACGTCGGCCATCGCGGCTGGATCGGCGTGTACCTGGACATCGAGGACGTCGACTGGGACCACGTCGCCGACATCGTCCGTGACGCCTACCGCCAGATCGCCCCGAAATCCCTCGCCGCACTGGTCGACTAGCTGTACTCGCCTCCGCGGCGCTGCGGACTGCCCTGTACCTCCGCCAGCCGGGTCTGGGTGTCCAGTGTGACCCAGGTCACAGTGACCACGGTCCGTGTCGCCGCGTTACACGAACAGTGCCGGTGGTAGCGGCAGCACCGCCCCGACGGCACCTGACAGGAGGTTCGACCCCATGCGCATTCGGAACCTGGCGGTGACCGCCACGCTGATCCCGGTCCTGATGCTCGCCGGTTGCGGCGCCGACACGTCGGCCGACGTGGCCGCCTCGTCCCCCGGCGCCCAGAAGGCGTCCAAGCACACCGACATCCCGGCCGGCGCGGGCCAGCCGGAGACCACGCAGGCCTCCGACGACCCGGTCGTCAACGCGTACTACGACTACCGCGCCGCGCTCGACACGATGATGAAGAGCGGCGGCAAGGCGACCAAGCAGCTGATCCCGGTGATGACGCCGACGCTGTACAAGGCGATCAGCTTGCAGGCCAAGTACTACCGAGCCCGCAAACTGCGCAACACCGGCGCCACGAAGGTGGTCTGGGCCAAGCGAACGGTCGCCGCCGCCGGCGTGATCGTCCGCGCCTGCTACGACACCAAGGCCGCCCGCACGGTCGACGCGAAAGGCCGCGGCGTGATCCCGGCCAAGTCGCCGACCCGCTGGGTCGACGAGATGCGCGTCGAGCAGCGCGACGGCCGATGGGTCGTCGACGGCGGGCGCACCACGCCGCAGAAGTGCTGAAGCCACACCCCTGAAGCAACCTCCGGGCCTTGCCGGAGGAGAACACGACTCCGGGTCGCCGCCCTCGGGCACACCTCGCGAACCGGAGCCAGCCAACAGCGCGGAGAGTCCACCTCTCCGCGCTGTCGGCTTCCCAACCTAGGCAGCTAGGGCCGGGACACTCGGTCCGGCCTCGAGAATCCGCCCGGCTACGGCCCTCGAGAATCCCCACAGCGCTCAGAGCGGATGCCGCGACTCCTGCGCGATCAACTCCTCGACCGCCGCCCGCAGCTCGGCATCCTGTTCCGGGCCGGACCACACCACGATCCGCGCCTTGTCGCCCAGCTTGTCCGCGACCAACTCGCGCGCCGGCGTCGGATCACCCTGGTTCAGCAGGACCACCAGGCGCCTGCCGTCCCGCTGCAACCGGTCGAGCAACGGCGGCAACGTCGACCCGCGGAACAACCCCGGATCGCTCTTCACCTTCGTCTCGACCATCACCCCACGCCCGCGCACCACCAGCAGGAAATCGGCGCGGTCCCGAGCGAACTCCCGGTCGTGGTAGACCCGCGCCTTCGGCCACAGCCGCTGCAGCGCCTCGTCGACGTCCGCGTCGTAGCGGGCCGCGAGCCGGCTGACCCGCGAACTGGTCCCGCGCGGACGAAAGGACTCCGGCGTACGGCGTACCGGCCGGCGTCGGCCGAGCAGCGGCAACATCCACCGGTAGAGCCTGGTGTCGATCATCGGCGGACCCCCTGGCCCTAGGTCGTCACTCAGGCAAGAGCTTTCCAGCCTCCGGGGGCGGCAAAACCTTCCCGCCCGCACCGAAGGCCGATCGTGACCCCACCGCGACGAACCCGACACCCGGCGACCCCGCGACCCGCCGACCGACAGACCGCTGCCCCGCGACACGCCAACCGACAGACCGGCGAGCCCGCGACCCCGCCGACCGACGGACCGGCGGGCCCGGACAAACAACCACCGGGGCCGCCGACCAGCAGCGACCCCGGTGGTGTTCGTACGGCGAAACGCTCAGGCGTTCTTGATCGCCGAGACCTCGATCTCGAGCGTGACCTTCTCGCTGACCAGGACGCCGCCGCCCTCGAGGGCCGCGTTCCAGGTGACGTTCCAGTCCTTGCGGTTGATCGTGACCGCGCCCTCGAACCCGACCCGGACGTTGCCGAACGGGTCGGTCGCCGTACCGGTGTACTCGAAGTCGATCGTCACCGGCTTGGTGATGCCCTTGATCGTGAGGTCACCGGTCACCGCGAAGACGTCGTCACCCTTGGGCTCGACGGCGGTCGACACGAAGGTGATCTCCGGGTGCTCGTCCATCGAGAAGAAGTCGTTGCCGCGCAGGTGCTCGTCGCGCTGGCTGTTGCGGGTGTCGATGCTCTTGGCCTGGATGGTGACCTTGACCGAGGAGTTCGCCGGGTTCTCGCCGTCGATGTGGGCCGAACCCTCCCACTCGTTGAACGACCCGCGAACCTTGGTCACCATCGCGTGCCGGGCGACGAAGCCCGCGCGGCTGTGCGAGGTGTCGATCGTGTAGTCGCCGGTCAGTTCGGCATAGCCGGTCGTGCTCATGAGTCGTGTCCTCCGGGGGCGTTTAGTTGAACTTTGTATCTCTTACTGTGCCAGAGTCAGGTTGATAAGTCCACTCTCTGCGGACAACGTGTCGTCTCTGCGCCACATATTTGGGTTGCGGCCTCGCACCACCCCGGGTTTGAGTAGCTCGGCAATCGTTCGAGGTGAGGAGTGTGTGGTGCAGGCGTTGAGCGCCGACGAGATCCGGCGATCGTTCGTGAACTCGTCGAAGAGCCAGGTGAAGGCGATCACGATGCCGGCCGGGCTGAACGAGCTGCCCTGGGAGTCGCTGGACTTCCTCGGCTGGCGCGACGCGAAGGCCCCGGCGCGCGGCTACCTCGTCGTACCGCGTGAGGACGGCGTTCTCGGCGTCGCCCTCAGCACGGCCGCGACCGGCAAGCCGCGTCGCGGCACCGGACTGTGCGACGTCTGCCACACCGCCCACCAGGTCACCGACGTCGCGCTGTTCGCCGCCCGCCGGGCCGGCGCGGCCGGGCGCGAGGGCAACACGGTCGGCACCTACATCTGCGCCGATCTGGCCTGCTCGTTGTACGTGCGCGGCCTGCGCGACCCCGAAGTGCCGCAGGGCGAAACCGTCAGCCCGGAGATCCGGGTCGAGCGCCTCGGCCAACGGCTTGAGACTTTCCTGTCGCGGGTACTCGCCTAGCAGCATCCGGAGCGACACAATCAGCTTCGGCAGACTGGTCCGGGGAACTAGTCTGGAATCAAGGCCGGACACGAGAACGAGGTCGCGATGTCGGAGTTCAGAATCACCCACGAGATCCACGAGGTCCACCCGGACATCCGCGAGAAGCTGACCACCGCGACGATCGACGCGATCAACGAGTCGAGCTCCCGGTCGGCCGAGGACGCCGCGCTGGTGCTGCGCAACCGGCTCGGCGAGATCGGCGTCCACATGAGCCCCGAGGCCTGCCTGGCCGCGGTGGAACGGATCCGCTCCGGCAAGAGCCTGCGCTTCGAGATCGAACGCGAACCCGCTGCGGACTGATCCGCGGGTGGCGGCCGCCGCGAGGTCGCGGCGGCCGGCCGCCGGCGAAGGTCCGAGGAGAGCCGGTGTGCGGTACGTCGGTGTCGACCTCGCCTGGGGTCAACGTGGCGTCACCGGTCTGGCCGTTCTCGACTCGTCGGGCGCACTGCTGGATGTCACCGTGCTGCAGAGCGACAGCGACATCCTCACCTGGCTGCGCCGTTGGACCGCCGGGCCGTGCTTCGTCGCGTTCGACGCGCCGATCGTCGTCCGCAATCCCAGTGGCCATCGTCCGTGCGAACGCCTGATCTCGCAGTACTTCGGGCGCTTCGGTGCGTCCTGCCACGCCGCCAACACCGCGAACCCGAGCTTCACCGACGGTTCACGCGCGTTCCACTTCATCCAAGAACTCGAGCTCGACCTCGATCCCGCGTCGGACCGGCACGCCGCGGAGGTCTACCCGCATCCCGCGCTGGTCACCCTGTTCGAACTGCCGCGCATCCTGCAGTACAAGGCGAAGCCGGGCCGTGACTTCGCTCACCTGCACGGCGAGATGCTCCGCCTCACCCAGTACGTCGAGTCGCTGGCCGACGCGTCCCCACCACTCCTGCTGGACCACAGTCCCGCCTGGCAGCTGCTGCGCGACCAACTGGCAACCGCCACCCGCAAGGCCGATCTCAAACGCGTCGAGGACGCCCTCGACAGCATCGTGTGCGCCTACATCGCGACCTACGCGACCACGCATCCCAGCCGGGTCCGCTACTTCGGCAGTCCGGACGCGGGCCAGATCCTCGTACCGGTCACGCCGGACCAGGCAACGCGTTACGACCTCGAAGCAGTCGCGCCGGCTACGAGCTGCTGAGATCAGCCGCCCGCAGCAACGAGATCAGTCCGAGGTCGATCGCCCCGAGCGCCTCCGCGCCGCCTTGCTCGCGATCGATGACGCACAACGCCTCGCGCACGTCGGCGCCGAGCTTGCGCAGATCCTGCGTCGACAGCACGATCTGTCCGCCGCTGGTCACCACGTCCTCGACCACCAGCACCCGGCGACCCTCGATCTCGGCGCCCTCCGCCAGCCGGCAGGTCCCGTACTTCTTCGCCTCCTTGCGGACGAACGCGCACGGCAAGCCCGTGTGCCGCCCGAGCGCGGTGACGACCGGAATGCCGCCCATCTCCAGCCCGGCGAGCACCTCGGTCTCCGCCGGCACCAACGGCACCATCGCCGCCGTGACCGCATCCAGCAGCACCGGGTCAGCCTCGAACTGGTACTTGTCGAAGTAGTGATCGGTCGTCCGCCCCGACCGCAGCGTGAACTGCCCGGTCAGATGCGCCGCTTCGTAGATCCGCCGCCCCAGCTCCGCTGTCTCCACGCCGCCGACTCTAGATCACCCGGCCTGGCGCTCGTCGAGCGGCAGCAGATGCGCCGGCAGCAACCGGCGGAACGACTCCACCGCGATGATCGGTACGCCGTACTCCCGGGCCGTCCGGGCCTTCAGCGACAAGCTGTCCACATCGGCGGCGACCACGAACGTCGTGTCCGGCCGCACCGCCTCCTGCGGACGGAACCCCGCCGCGACCGCCCGATCCCACCACACCTCGCGCGGCTCGACCATGTCTCCGGTGAAGACCAGCGTGCTGCCCGGCGGAAACCCACCGGCACCGGGCCGCGCCGGTACGACGTACTGCCCGTTGCTCGCGGCAACCAATGCGTCGTCGACGTCGTTGGCCTGCCGCCCGAGCATCGTCGCCACCCGATCGAGGTCCGCGCGCTGGTCGTCGGTGATCTCGCCGTCCAGCCAGACGGCCGCGGCCAGCTCGTCGAGGTAGACGCCGTGCAGCCGGTCGACCTGCGACCGGGTCAGGCCGAGATCCGTGGCCACGTGCACCAGCAGGTCGGCGCCGGCCGCGTCGATCTCACGATCCGCGAGCAGCGTGTCGAGCACGCCGAGGTAGGAGTCGGCCTGCGGCGGCTGCGGAACCCGTGGCAACTGGTCGACGAGTCGACTCATCCACCCGTGCCGGCCGCCCGCGTGCACCGGTCGAACGGTCGGAGTGAAATGCGTGCCCGGCAGCTCCGGCCAAGGCAGGTCGCGGATCTCCTCGTACGCCCACTGCCATGGCGGTGGCGACGGGAACGAGCGCAGGTAGGTGCTGAACAGCTCGGCCGTGGCGCGGGTGTCGGCGAGCGCCGAGTGCCAGCCCTCCAAGGTGATCCCGGCCGCCGCGCAGCACGCGCCGAGCGTCCGCTTCGACCCCGGATACAGATAACCGGCCAGAGCCATCGTGCACATCGACCGCTCGGTGATCAGCGGCACGACGTGACCGAGCCGGGCGAACTCGGCGCGCAGGAAGCCGAGATCGAACTCGACGTTGTGCCCGACCACCATCCGCCCGGCGAGCAACTCGCCGAGATGGCGTGCGACGTCGACGAACTCCGGCGCGGCCAGCACGTCGGCGGTCTGGATCCCGTGGATGTGCTGCGGACCGAGATCGCGCTGCGGATTCAGCAGCGTCACCCACTCGTGCTCGAACCGGCCCTGGGCGTCCAGCAGCACGACGGCGATCTCGATCACCCGATGCCGGTGCCCGGGCAGCAGGCCGGTCGTCTCGGTGTCGATGACGGCATACATCCGCGACGCCTCCTCGGAATCGGTCCGTGGTGTCCAGCTACCACCAGCCAATCACAGGCCACCGACAATTCCGGCCCAACGGATCGCAGGCCCGGTTCAAGCCGGTACGTCGACCGCGATCTCCTCGCCGAGCGTCGCCCCGAGTCCGAGGTCCAGGTCGTCGCCGCTCCAGAACCGGCCCGGGTCGTACCAGTTCGGCCGCCGTCCACCCGGCAGCAGCCCCATCTCCTCGTACGTCAGCGCGACCACCTCGGCGCAGTACGCCGTCTCCAGCTCCAGCTCGCGCCGGCCACGCCGGAACGCCGGGATCCGGCCGCGCAACCACCGCGACGCCAGCCGCGCGGTCGACGGGAACGGCGTACCGTCCAGGCGCGCGACGACCCGCAGTACGGCGTCCTCCATCTCCTTGCCGACCTCAGGGTCCAGCTGCCGCAGCCAGGCCCGCTGGCCGTACTTGTGCACCCAGGTCGTCACCGCGTCGCACAGGTCGTGCAGCTGAACACCGCGCTGGTGGTTCCCGGTCCAGACGTCGGGCAGCGAGCGGCCGAGCTCGGCGTGCCACATCAGCGGCGGCAGGTCCTCGATCACGATCGCCATGCCGACGTGGTTGACCGGGCTGTTCGTGGTCAGCTGGATCGCCCGGTCGGCCGCGGAAGCACCGCGGAACAGCCAAATGTCACCTGTTCGTGTCAGATCCGTAGCGTCGTCCAGCGTTATCCGCGTCTCCACATCGCTAGGTTAGTGCTCATGAAGGTTTGGAAGGTGCTCGGAGTCGCGGGTCTCGTCGGTGTCGCGGCGACCGGTGTGGTGATCGCACGGGGCGAACGCAAGCGCCGCGCCTACACACCCGAAGAGGTGCGTGACCGGCTGAAGGCCCGGGTCAAGGAAGCCGCCAGCGCCTGACCCGCTGCGCTAGAGGTTGTGCAGGGCAACGTTCTCCAGGCGGCCCGACGTGATCGTCGCCGTCTGGTAGGTGCAGTGCGGCTGCCGTCGGCGATCCGTCGGTGATCCCGGGTTGAGCAGCCGAAGACCCCGCGGTGACGTGGTGTCCCACGGAATGTGGCTGTGCCCGAACACCAGCAGGTCGACGTCCGGGAACGCCTTCTCGCAGCGCAGCTCGCGGCCCTGCTTGCCGCCGGTCTCGTGTACAACAGCCACCCGGAGACCGTCCAGCGTCTCCCGGGCGATCTCCGGCAGCCGCCGGCGCAGCTCCGGGCCGTCGTTGTTGCCCCAGCAGCCGATCAGCCGGTCCGCTCGCTCGGTGAGTTCGTCCAGCAGTTCGACACTCACCCAGTCGCCGGCGTGGATCACCACGTCGGCGTCGTCGACCGCCGCCCAGACCTGCTCCGGCAGCTTCTTCGCCCTGACGGGCAAATGGGTGTCAGAGATCAGCAGCAGCTTCATACCTCACTCTGTGCCCAGCTGCGCGATCAGTTCACGTTCCCGCGCCGGGCTGAGTCCTGCTTTGCGCTCCCGGTCGAGCCCCAGCTCCCGCTCCCACTCGAGCGTGTCCCGCAGGAGCTCCTCTCGCGACCTGTGCTGCAGACCCGCCCGGACGGCCGCCTGACCGCTGCGGTTCGACCAGCCCTCGTAGCCCGGCTCGGTCAACCACATGGCCAGCGAGTCCGGTCCCATGTACTGCTCGACCTTCTGCTCCTCCAGCCACTCCCGCGGTGCGAGCACCACTGGACCGGTATGACCACCGATCGCCCGCGAGGCCTCAACCCACTCACCGAACGGCACCACCGGGCCGACCGTGTCGTACGTCCCGGTCACGCCCCGCTCGGCGCAGTCGAGCAGCCAGGAGGCGAGGTCCCGTACGTCGACGACCGAGGTCGGCAGCTCTGGCGTGTCCGGCACCAGCAGCGGCTCCTCCGGCGCCCTGGCCGCGCGGGCGATCCAGGCGCCAGCCCGGTCGCTCCGGTCGCCCGGACCGCCGATCAGCCCCGCCCGTGCGATCACCAGGCGGTCCCCCACCGCGGCTGACGACGCCTGCTCGCAGGCGACCTTCGCTTCGCCGTACTGGTCGCGCTCGGCCGTGTCCGCGTCAGTGGGCTCGCGCAGGGCGGCGGTCTCGTCAGCACCCGGCGTACTGAAGTCGGCGTAGGCGTTGCCGGACGACACGTAGGTCCAGTGCTTGGCGTGCTCGCCGAACGCCGCCAGCGCCTCCCTGACGAAGCCCGGCTGCCAGGAGACCTCGAACACGGCGTCCCACTCCCGCCCCGGTACGCCGTCGTACGCGCCGGGCTTGCTCCGGTCCGCGGCGACCAGCGTCGCTCCGTCCACCACGTCACCGCTCTCGCCGCGGGCCACACAGGTCACCGCGTGCCCCCGTGCCACTGCCTGCGCCGAGATCTCCCGCCCGAGAAAGGCCGTGCCGCCCAGTACCAGAATCTGCATGGCACCCAGCCAAGCAGCCCGGCGCGGCATTTCCCACTGCCTCTGCTGACAGCAGATCGTTGCCCAGCGCCCGCAGTGAGTTATCGGTGGGCTCATGCTCTTGCGGAGGCTGCGGGGACGGCGCACTGTCGGCAGGAGAAGAACTACCACCAGGGGGAAGTCATGACAGGTTTTGTGCAACTCATCGAGTACCGGACCTCCCGGCCGGACGAGATCGCCGCGCTGATGGCCGACTACCGCGGCAAGCGGGAGGCCGAGGCGGACGCCGGCCCCTCGCCGACTCGGGTGATGCTGTGTTCGGACCGCGACGAGAGCGGCCGGTACACCTCGATCGTCGAGTTCGCGTCGTACGAGGAGGCGATGGAGAACTCCAACCGGCCGGACACCAGCGAGTTCGCCTCCACCTTGATGGAGCTGTGCGACGGGCCGCCGACGTTCCACAACCTCGATCTGCTGGAGGTCGAGGAGTTCCAGCGCAAGTCCTGACAGCTCGAGCGGGCCGCGCACCGGAGGGAGTTCGGTGCCGGCCCGCTCGGGGTACGACCGGGTCCGCGGCGCCGGACCCGGTCATGGTCTGGGACTGGACTCGTGAGGTGGAAGCCAGTCGGTGGTTGGTCAGAGCAGATCGGTGAAGCCGGTACGCCGGTGCGTCCGTGCGGCCGGCTCGTTGTCCATGAACTCGGAGAACAGCCCTTTGTGCTGGGAGAATCCGGACCGCTCGGCGGGGAAGATCGGGCCGGTCGATCCGTGCTCGGCGGGGAAGATCGGAGGCGTCGCCTTCGCGCTTGGCCGACGGGGGTCTCGCTCGACACCGTCCGGCCCCGGCGCTTCGCCTGTATCGCTAGCGGTGGCTGGGTCGCTAGCGGTGTCTCCCGGTCCTGGCGGCGCGTGCCGCCCGGACAAGCTCGGCCCTGGCCCCTCGTCCACCGACTCCGGCGCGGGGTGCAACTCCGGCCAGGGCTGCGGCGGCAGGTCCTCCCGCCGCGGCACCGCCGGATCAGGCCCCGGATCCGGGTCGAGCCACTCGACTTCCGTGGCACCCCCGTGCCCGTGGATGGCGATCACCGAATCGATCCCGTCCCAGACGGTGGTCGTCGGATAGTCCCCGTACCACCGCAACGCGACCGCCCCGTCGGTGAACTGAACCCCCTCGGCGACGGGCCCGGTCCCACTCACCCCGGACACGTCCTCGTACCGCATCAACCGAAACCGGCGAGAGCTCATTTCGGCGCGACCTCCCACAACCGCTCCCCGGGCAACGGCCGCCCCGACCCCGGATCAGCCGCCGACACCGGCTCGCTGGTCACCCGCAGCCCCGCGAACCGCCGCGACATCGCCGCGGCGTACCGATCGGCCAACTCCGCCTCGGCGCAGTAGTCCGCGACCACGTGGTCGCCGAACCAGACCCGGACCCGCCGCCGCTGCCGCGGCCCGGCTTGGTCCCCGCCCATCAGTGCACCCGACGCAAAACCAGGAGGCGAGACGATCCGCCCCGTGACCTACCCACCAGCGACCTCGACAACCTGCACATCACGTCAATCACTTCCACTTCCCTGTGGGGATGGGTTCACAGGTAGTGACGAAGCTCTCAAGCCTTCATGACGCGACTTGCCAGAAGTTTTCGCCCGGTGAGGCAGGAGCCGGCGTACGAGGCCCTCAGACCAACTGCTCCCGCACCTCACGCGGCGTGATCCCGGCTACCAATTCCACACTCCGCATCGACCCGGGCTCAATCAGATGCAGCCCCGAATCCTCCGGCACCAGGTTCGCCGCAAACCACACCGCAAACTCGGCCGCGCCCTCCAGATCCGCAGGATCCAACGTCACTGCCTGCCCCGTCCCGCTCAGCGCGATGCCCAGCTCTCCTCCTCCGGGCCCAGCCGGAATCAACGCCTCCAGAGCCATCGAAGAACCCTCGACCCCCCCGAGGCCCACCCGAACGTCAGGCCACCGCCCCCGCAATGCCACCGCGAGATTGTCGGCAGAAACACTCCACGTCGGCTCCTCAAGCGGCGCCACCAGAAAATCGCTCATACATCGTCCTCTTGTTCGACAGTGACCTGGCCAGGAATGTCCAGCTTCGCCATCCGGTCGCGGAAGTACATTGCCGGGGTCGGGTCGTTGGTGATGATCTCCAAGCCTTCCACCGGATTGTCCTGAGACTTGATGACCTCCCGGTACTTCATCAGCATGTGATCGTTCTTCTCTTCGGCGATCTTGCGCAGGAACGGTGGCAGCGACTCTGGGCGGTAGAAAGACTTCGCTGACGCCGGCGCCACGTACTTCGCGTCCTGAGCCCGTCGCAGCAGGGCGTCCAGTCCATCGGCCCAGACCGCGCGCGGTAACCGATCGTCAGTTGTCAGGCGAAACTCGACCGGACCGCAATACCGTCGTTGGAACTCCATCTCCGGACCGGATCCGACAATGGGTCTGATGCGGCCGCTTTCGGTCAATCGCTGCCGATACGAGCCGAAGTCTGCGTCGACACCAGCTGGACGTTCATTTCCGTCGGCTGTCGAGCGGTCGCTGCTTCCCTTGCCGGTATCGGATGGCGATGACTCCTCGTCGACTGAGCTGAAGTCCGGCAGCTCGACATCGACCACCGGTACCGCGATCTCCGGCGCATCCGGCTCCTCGGCGTACTCGAAGTTCGCCGTGACCCGGTCGACCTCGATCACAAGCTCGGCGCGCTCCCACCGCTGCTGCCCCGACTCCGCCATCGCCTCCAGCAGCTCGCGCGCCGCGTCACCGAGGTCGACCGCGATCTCGTACGCCGGCTCGTCGTCCCGGCGTTCCTCGTCGTCATCCTCGTCCTCCGCGGCCTTCGCCGCCGCCCGCAGCTCACCCTTCGGATCGACGACGATCTCGACCTCGAGCTCCTCCTCCGGCTGCTCCTTCTCACGCTCCTCGTCGACCTCGTCCTCCGCCGCCTTCGCCGCCGCCCGCAGCTCACCCTTCGGGTCGACGACGATCTCGACCTCGAGCTCCTCCTCCGGCTGCTCCTTCTCGCGCTCCTCGGCGTCCTTGTCCTGCTTCTTCCGCAGCTGCTCGAACGCCTTCCGCGCGACCTTGATCAGCGGCGGCTCCGGCGTCTCCGGATCCTCGACCGGCTTGAACCGCGCCGTCAGCCGCTTCGTCCGCCCCCGCGCATCCCGCTCGGCGACATCCCCACCCGCACCGGTCGCCTTGTTGCGGTCCGCCGACCCCGAGTCAGGCCGGTTCGTCGACCGCCCCTCGCCCACCAGCCGCTCCGCCCAGGCCTTCGCCTTGGGCGGAGCCATCGACAGGTAGTGCGCAGCCGCCTCACAAGCCCGCGCGGCCGCATCCAACTGCTGAGCCGCCACCGTCGCCTGGCCGTGCGACGCGGCGATCGCCATCGCCGCGTTCTCCCGGCACCGGTCCGCCGTCCGCTGCAGGTGCACCACGACCTGCGGCACCTCGTCGAGGCACTCCACCAGGCCCCGAGCCACCCGCTGCAGGTCAGACGGCACGCCGAAGGCCTAGATCTGGTCCGCGTAGCTCTTGCAGCCGGCCGACGCGATCTCCAGCGCCTCGGCGGCCTGTTCGACCGCCTTGCCGGCCGCGTCCAGGATCTCCGTGATGTCCCGGTCGACCCCGGTCGCCGTACCGGCGATCAGGCTCTCCACCTGCGCACTGTGCTGCGTGAACCGCAGCTTGAACCCTGCCAGTCCGCCCGCTGCCTGCTTGGCCTCGGCAGAGACCTGGTGCAACTGTTCCTTGAGCCGCTGTACGTCCGACACTTCGACTGCCTCTTCCCTAGGAGTTGCGCTTCTTCGGCAGCACGATCGCCGTCCCCGCCACCACCACCGGTACGCCGATCGCCAGCCACCACGGGAGCCCGGCCGCCATCAGTACGACGACCAGCCCCGCTCCACCCCAGCCCCACCAGCGTGCTCCGGGGAGCCGTGGCAGGCCCAGCACCCGCGACGCGGCCAGCATCGTCACAGCCGCCAGCGCGGCCGCCTCGACACCCGCCAGGAACGACCGGGTCACCACCCAGACGACGACGAACCCGACCACCATCAGGGCGGCGCTGATCGTACGGCGCTTGCGCCGCTCCTGCTCGGCCCGGGTCGCCGCCCGGACCTCCTCCAGCTTGTCGACGGTCTCGGCCAGCTGCTTGGTGAGTCGTGCGGCCACCACCTCGATGTCGGCGATGCCCCTGATCTCCGGCAGCGGCACGTTCGCCCGCTTGCCGTCCGGCGGCAGCCCGGCTCGCTGCAGACTGACGGCTGCCTTCTCGGCGAGCCCGTTGAGCCGCGTCTCCAGCTTGTGTCCCCGCTCGGCCATGGCGTCGGCCTCAGCGGCAGCGGTCGCCTCTGCCTGCGTCTTGGCCGCAGTACGCCGGTCCTGCTCCTGCTGCGCGTCCGCACGGGCACCGGCGACCTGCCGCAGCGCCCGCACGTAGGCAGTCCACTCTTCTTCCTCGGTCTTCATCGCCGCACCAGCTCCAGGTACCGCTCGACCTCGTCGACCCGCAGCGGAGCGAACGGCACAACCACCTGGGCCTCCGGGTGCAGCCCGTCCCACAGCAGGCCGCGATGCGGCTCCGACGCCCAGCGCATCAGCGGACCGGCTACCGCGCGCACTCCGTCCTGCGGATGCCGCAGGAACAGGTGGGTCGCCACATTGGACCGCCCGTAGCCCAGCTGCTCGGTGCAGACGTGCAGCCGGTTCCACCAGCCGAAGGTGATCAGCCCCTGCGTCGGCCCGTCGCGCACGATCTCCTGCAGCGCGTTCGCCGGGCTCTCGTACAGCCCTTCGGGGTGCACCTGCATCTTCGGCACACCGTGGAAGCCGAAACCCAGCACGTACGTCGTACCGCCGACCCGGCCCTCCTTGACCATGTCCCGCAGCGAGAACAGCCGAGGCGCGACGTCGGCGTGCTTGTCGACCGTCTCCACCTCGCAGCCGAGCAACCGGAGCGTCTGGATCAGCGCGTCCTTGCCCTCAGCAACCGCCGGAGCGGAGTCCGTCCCGTCCAGGAACACGAAGCGAGGCGGTACGGCAGCAGCAGCCGCGGCCGACACCGCCAGCCCGGTCAGCACACCCAGCGCGTCAGCAGGCCCGTCGCCCAGCACCAGTACGCCGGCGCCCGGCTCCGGCCGCACCTCGATGGCCACCGGCTCCTCGGTCACCGCGATCGGCAGACCGGTCCAGGGACGGCCGAGCTCCGCCTTCACCGCGGCCGCCGTGTCGGTCAGCCGCGCCGGCTCGGCCAGGTGGAAGACCCGCGGCGCCCTCGTCGTACCGGATCGCTGCCACAGCTCGTGCCGCAGGTCGTCCAGCACCGGCTTGTCGGCGAAGCTCACCAGTACGTGCTGGTTGTCGTCCGGCGAGCCGAAGTTCGCGTTGAGCACCGCCTCGCCGCGGAACTGCAGCTCCGCGGCCGCCGTGTTGCCCGTCCGCAGAATCGCCTGGGAGTCGGCCGGTGTGGTCTTCAGCGCGATCCGGTACGGCACCTGGCCGAAGATCGAGTCGCGCCGGGTCGACAGCCGCTTGACCCCTTCGATCGTCTGCGTCGCCAGTACGACGTGAACGCCGTACGCACGACCGAGCCGCACCAGCCGCTCCAGCAGCCGCGCGGCCTCGTCGGCCAGCTCGTCGTCGTCCTCCAGCAGCACCTGGAACTCGTCCAGCACCGCCAGGATCCGCGGCGGCCGATCCGGTCCAGGAGCCAGCTCGGCGATGTCCGCTACGTTCCCGTGCGCCTTGAAGATCTCGCTGCGCCGGGCCAGCTCGTCGGACAGGTGCCGCAGTACGGCGAGGCCGAACGCCCGGTCGCTGTGAATGCCGAGCACCCGCACGTGTGGCAGCCAGTGCTCACGCTCAGCGGCAGGGCCGAGCGCCGAGAACTCCACGCCGTGCTTGAAGTCGAGCAGGTACATCTCCAGGTCGTCCGGCGAGTGCCTGGCCGCCAGACCGTGGATCATCACGAGCAGCAGGTTCGACTTGCCCTGGCCGACCGCGCCTCCGACCAGCACGTGCGGCAGCGCCGGGTTGCCGCTGCGCAGCCGGATCAGCGCGGGCGTGCGGTCGTCGTACCCGATGACCGTGCTCAGCTCGTCCTTGACCGGCTGCCACCAGGTGGAGCGGTCCGGCAGTGTCCGCTCGAAGTCGATCGTCGGCAGCACCGCGATCTCGGCCAGTTCGGCCACCACGTCACAGATGCCGGTGGCAACGTTCGCCTCGAACGGCGGGTCCAGCAAGGCCGGTACGTTGGGCAGCTGCGACACCTCGACCTTGCCGTTGGCGATCGCGACCGGCGTCAGCAGGTCGAGCAGTTGCCGCGGGTCCACGTCGGATTCCGACGACATCGCCGGATCGTGGTGGACCAGGAAGCAGATCCCCCGCTCACCACCGGTCGCGGCGAGCCGGACCAGGTCGCGCTGGGCGAGCGTGTCGATGCCGGCCGGATAGTCGAACAGCACGATCAGCCGGTACGGGTCGGTGACGCGACCGGTCTCGCGGATCAGTTCCTCGAACCGCTTGTGCCCCAGCTGCGCCTGCCGGCTGGCGCGCAGCGAGGACACGTCGACCAGGCTGGACAGCACCGAATGCAACTGCTCCGCGGTGTGTGTTGCCCTCGGCACCAATTGCGGGTACTTCGTGGTCAGGTGGCCGAGCAGGCCCATCATGCCGGTCAGCCGAGGGTCGAACGAGTCGATCCGCAACCGGAACGGCTCCGACGCCGCGATCAGCCGCAACGCCGTGCTCTGCAGCAGTTGCCGCGCCGCCTCGGGCCGGTCGGAGGTGACCCGCCACCCGTTCGTCCGCAGCAACGGCGCGATGACCGGCGTACCGGCTTCGAGCTGGCCCACTCGCACGTACGACGGGATGCCGGCGCCGACGAGCTGGCGGGAGCGCCAGCGGGCGTCGTTCGGAGGGATGGAGGCGAGTCCGCGAGCGAGCCGATCGGCCAGCTGTCGTGCGGCCGGTTCCGCGGTGGCGAGCGCTTCGGCGGTCGCTGCCTCGACGAGTCCCCTGGACTCGCGCCGCGCGATCGCTGTCTGCTCCTGAAGCTGACGATGCAACTGGACGGCGCGCTGATGCTCGCCGCGGGTGAGCTGGCGGGCGTTGTCGAGCAGTTGAGCCAGTGCGTGTTGCAGGCCGCGAATGCGGGCTTCCAGGACCTCCGGAGAAACCGGTCCGGGCGTCGTTCCCCCGTCAGGCGCCTCCGTCACGAGCACCGTCCTTCCACCTTCGCCCCGCGACCTTCACTGCCGCGGACAACCATGTCACACCAACAGTCTCCTGTGTCACTCCAGGCATCACCAGTCTCACCAGCCGACACCTCCGTTGGCCGCCTAGAGCGGCGCGACGATCTCGAGCTCGTAACCGTCGTCGTTGTGCAGGAAGGCGGCGTAATGCCGCGGCCCACCGGCGTACGGATGACGGTCGGCGAACATCAGCGTCCACCCCTGGCCGGGGGCCTCGGCAACGATCGCGTCGACCTCGGCCCGGCTGCCGGCGTTCAGCGCGAGATGGTTCATGCCCGGCCGCAGCCGGTCGTGCTCGGTGGCGGTCAGCGCGGGGCTCTGCTCGACCACCAGGTAGCTGCCGTCCGGGCTGGTCCAGATCTGCCCACCGGGCCAGCTGTCACCGTCCTTCCAGCCCAGCCGGCCGAGGATCCAGCCCCAGCTCTCGACGGCGCGGGACAGGTCCGGGACCCAGATCTCGACGTGGTGCAGCGCGGCGGCCATCGGAGCATTATCTGTGTTGGTCGAGGCGGTTGAACACCGCCACCGAAACCGTCCCGGACAAGACCAGCCAGACCAGCGCGACGACCAGCCACGGCCACCACGCCTGACCGGCGGCGGCCTCCGCCACCGCCTTGCCGAACAGACCACCGGCCGGGGCGAAGACCAGCACCAGCAGCGCGCGGGCGACGGTGGTCTCCTTGGTCATACTTCATTGTCGGAGCCGATCGCGCGGCGCGCAGCGACACGGCGCGCCTTCCCCTTTCTGCACGGTGTTTTGCGCCGTATGTACGCCGTTCGCGCCGTGAGTGCCGACCGGGTTCCCGAAGAGTTCCTGACGAAGTCCTGCTGAGGTCGTTGGGCGGCGGCCGTGGGCGAGAAATTATGTCTGTGGCAGGGTTTAGCGTCTTTCCTGACAGCGAAACAGGATCGGGGGCACAGGTGAGCGGGACCCGGATCGAGACCACGGCGTACGGCGCGGCAGCGCTGGAGCGGCTGGCCGACGTCGTCGCGCGGCTGAAGGCCGACGACCCGATGAAGCCCGTCACGCTGCTGCTGCCGGACAACCTGACCGGCGTGGTGGCGCGCCGTTTCCTTGCCTCCACAGGCATCGCCGCGTTGTATCTGGCGACGCTGTCCCGTCTCGCCGAGCAGTTGGCGGCCGGGCTGCTGGCGCCGAGACGGCCGGCCACGCGCCCCATCGTCGCGGCGACCTGGCGGACTGCGCTGTCCAAGGCGCCCGGTGTGTTCGAGGAGGTCGCGGATCACCCGTCCACCATCCAAGCGCTTGCTGCAGCGCACCGGGAGCTGCGTGACCTGAGCGATTCCGCGCTGGAGAAGGTGTCAGCCGCTTCGGGGCTCGGCCCTTCGCTGGTCCACCTGCACCGCATGGTGTGCGACCAGCTCAGCGAGCAGTGGTACGACGAGACCGACCTGTTGCGCGCTGCGGCGGCCCGGGCCGAGACCGAGCCGTCCGTCGTCGCCGAGCTCGGGTCGCTGGTGTTGTACCTTCCGCAGGAGCTGAGCCAGGCCGAGGCGTCGTTCGTCGCCGCGCTCGGGATCGCGGCCGCCGATCTGACGGTCCTCGTCGGGCTGACCGACGTCCGGCGCGCCGACCGGGCGGTGCGGCGGTCGCTGGAGCGGATCGGGATCGACCTGCCGCCGTCGATCTCGAAGAACTACCCGGTCGCGACCGAAGTGCTGAACGCGTCGGACGCCGACGACGAGGTTCGCTGCGTCGTCAGGGATCTCGTCACGGTGCTGGAGAAGACGCCCGCACATCGGGTCGCGGTGCTGTACTCGGCGGCTTCGCCGTACGCGCGACTCCTGCACGAGCACCTCGCGGCCGCCAAGATCACCGTGAACGGTCCTGGCACGCGCCCGGTGCACGAGCGGGCGCTGGCGCGGACGCTGCTGGAGGTTCTCGCGCTGGTCGACGACGATCTGCCCCGAGCGGATCTGTTCCGCGCTCTGGCGAACGCACCGACCCGCGACTTCACCGGCGAGCGGATCCCCGTGCCGCAGTGGGAGCGGCTGTCCCGCGCGGCCGGCGTCGTCCGCGGCGACGACTGGGCGGTCCGCCTGGGGCAATACGCCGAAAACGAGCGCCGTACCGCCGAACAAGAGCAACTCGCAGACGACCCGAGGCCCGCTGTGGTCCGCCGCGCGCAGTACAACGCGTCCCACGCCCAGCGCATGCACCTGTTCGTCGGTGAGCTGCGGCGCCGGCTGAGTGCGGCCGCGGTGATGGAGAGCTGGTCACAGCTGTCCGAGGTGGTGCTCCGGCTGTTCCACGACCTGCTCGGCGACTACGCGTCCCTGCCGGTCGAAGAGCAGTACGCCGCGGTTGCGGTCGAGGGATCGCTCCGCGGCCTGTCGACACTGGACGAGTTGGGCACCCCGGCGAGCTTGAGCATCCTGCGCGACGTGCTCGACCTGGAGCTGCAGCAGTCGCTCCCCCGGGTCGGCACGTTCGGCACCGGCGTACTGGTGGCTCCGCTGTCCGCGGCGATCGGGCTGTCGGTCGATGTGGTCTACGTGGTCGGGCTCGCGGAAGACATCTACCCGGGCCGCCTACACGAGGACGCCTTGTTGCCGCACCGGGTTCGCGAGGCGGCGGCGCCCGAGCTGGCGTCGGCGCGCGACCGGCTCGACGAGAAGCAGCGGCATCTGCTCGCCGCGTTCTCGGCCGGATCGTCGCGGGTGGTCGCGTCGTTCCCGCGCGGCGACCTGCGCCGGTCGAGCCGCCGCCTGCCGACCCGCTGGCTGCTCGGGACGTTGCGCGACCTGAGCGGAGACCACGCGCTGGCAGCCACCTTGTGGGACCAGACGTCGTACGGCGACCGCCTGCTGACCTCGGCGTCGTACGCGGGGTCGTTGACGACGGCAAGGATGCCGGCCACCGAGCAGGACTGGCGGGTCCGCGCCGCGACGGCCGGGCTGGTTTTGTCGGACGGCGTCGTTGATCGCGCCCGGTTGTTGCTTCGGGCCCGCACCAGTGACGAGTTCACTCGCTTCGACGGCAACCTGTCCGGTGTCGACGGCCTGCCGGACTTCGCGCGCGAGGAGCGGATCGCGTCGCCGACGTCGCTGGAGTCGTACGCGTCCTGCCCGCACGCGTACTTCGTCGAGCGGCTGCTGCAGGTCCAGCCGTTGGAGGCTCCGGAGGATCTGCTGGTGATCTCACCGGCCCAGATCGGAAACCTGATCCACAACAGCCTGGACGCGTTCGTCAGCCGGCTCGCCGGTTCACTTCCCGGGTACGGCGAGCCCTGGACGGCCGAGCAGCGGTCGCTGCTGCTGGCGATCGGCGCCGACCTGGCCGACCGATTCGAAGCCGAGGGTCTGACCGGGCATCCGCGGTTGTGGCAGCGCGAGCGACTCCGAATCCTGGGCGACCTGCTCAACCTGCTCGACGACGACGATCGCTGGCGCGCTGAGCACGACGCGTCGGTGGTGGCCAGCGAGCTGCGCTTCGGCTCGGACGGCGAGCCGCCGGTGGAGATCCCGGTGCCGTCCGGGCGCGTGCTGCTGCGCGGTTCGGCCGACAAGGTCGACCTCGGCAAGGACGGCACGATCTATGTCACCGACGTGAAGACCGGCAGCTTCTCCCGATACGAGGCGATCGAGATCGACCCGGTCGCGGCCGGGACGAAGCTGCAGCTGCCCGTCTACGCGTACGCCGCGCGGGCCCGGCTCGGCGACGAGTCGACGCCGGTCGAAGCGGCGTACTGGTTCGTTCGCAGGGGTGGCCGGCGGATCCCGGTGCCGCTGACCCCGGAGGTCGCCGAGCGGTACGTGCACGCGCTCGACGTGATCGTCTCGTCGATCGCAGCGGGGTACTTCCCGCCGAAGGCGCCCGACGTACCGGATTTCCTCTGGGTGCAGTGCGAGTACTGCAACCCTGACGGGATCGGCCACAGCGAAGTCCGGGCGCGCTACGAGCGCAAGCGGTCCGATCCGCAGCTGGAGAGGTTGGTGCGGTTGATCGATCCGAGCGCCCTGCCCGCGTTCGAAGAGGTGGCACTCCATGAGTGAACTGCTCGATGCCGAGGCCAGGGACCAGATCCGGAACGACACCGACACGACCTTGTTCGTCGAGGCCGGTGCCGGCTCCGGCAAGACGCACGCCCTGGTCGACCGGGTGACGACGTTGGTGCTGCGCGACGGCGTACCGCTGCGCACGATCGCCGCCGTCACCTTCACCGAGAAGGCCGGCGCGGAGCTGCGCGACCGGCTGCGCGTCGAGTTCGAGAAGGCCCGCAAGGGACCTGACCGCGAGCGCGCCGACGAGGCCCTGGACGATCTCGACTCCGCGTCCATCGGCACGCTGCACTCGTTCGCCCAGCAGATCCTGCTCGCGCACCCGATCGAGGCAGGTCTGCCGCCGTTGATCGACGTCCTCGACGAGGTCGGTTCGTCGGTCGCCTTCGAGGAACGCTGGTCCGAGCTGCAGCAGCAGTTGCTCGACGATGACTCGATCGCAGAGCCGTTGCTGCTGGCGATGGCGGTCGGCGTCGAGCTCAAGCACCTCCGCTCGCTGGCTCGCCTATTCGGCAACGACTGGGATCTGATCGGCGAACGCGTCCTGGTCGACCCACCCGAGCTCGTCGCGATGCCAGACCTCAGCGGCCTGATCGCCGCCGCGGCCAAGATCGGCGCCTCCGCCGCGGACTGCCGCGCCGAGGACGATCGCCTGCTGCCGAAGATCGAGCGCATCCGCGACCTCGGCGTGATGCTGGCCGCCGCGACCGACGCCGAGACCCAGCTCGCCGTGCTGCACGCCCTGCGCACGCTCAAGGTCGGCAAGATCGGCCGCAAGGAGAACTGGCCCGACATCACCCGCAGCCGCGCCGACTGCGCGGAGGTCATCGAGGTCGCCGGCTCCCTCGTCGAGCTGCTCCTCGATGCTTGCCTCAGGCACCTTTCCCACTGGATCGCCGAACGGGTGCTCGAATCCGCCGAACGCCGCCGCGCCGAAGGCCGCCTCGAGTTCCACGACCTGCTCGTCCTGGCCCGCGACCTCCTCCGCCGCGACCCCGCCGTCCGCTCCGCGCTGCAGGACCGCTACCAACGCCTGCTCCTGGACGAGTTCCAGGACACCGACCCGATCCAGATCGAACTCGCCGTCCGCATCGCCGCCGGCGCGGCCGCCGACGCCGACGACTGGCGCGACATCGAAATCCCCGACGGCTCCCTGTTCGTCGTCGGCGACCCCAAACAGTCCATCTACCGCTTCCGCCGAGCCAACATCGCCACCTACCTGACCGCCCAGTCCCTACTCGGCGAAACCGTCACCCTCACCACCAACTTCCGCACCGTCCCGCCAGTCCTCGACTGGATCAACACCGTCTTCACCACCCTCATCACCCCTGCCCCCGACGCCCAACCCACCTACCACCCACTAACCCCACACCGCCCCACACCCACCCCTGCCACCGCGCCCGACTTCGTCGCCGGTTCGTCAAACACCACCGGCGCCCCGTCGGCGTCCGATCAGCCCACGCCAGCCGACCACCCCGGTCCTGCCACCACGACCGCCGACACCACCCCGACCACCGACCGATCCACACCCACCAAGCTCCCCGCCCCCAACCACACCGTCCTCAGCACCCCGGTCACCGACCAGACCACACCCACCAACCTCCCCACCTCTCCTGCTTCTTCATCGGCCGCAGCGACCTCAACCCCAGCCGGCCTCACCGGCCGCATCGGCACCCCCGCAACCGGAGACCAACTCTCCCTCTTCGACGACTCCGACCCCGACACCGCCGACGCTTCATTAACGGCCGAAGCCGACGACACACCCCTCGCGACCGTCACGTCGATCCGCCGCCACCTCACCGTCGTCCCGCCTACGCCCGACGACACCCCCACCGAACTCACCGCAGCCACAGCCATCCCCGGCTGGTCCCCCAAGGACAACCCCGCCGCCCCACCGACAATCGCCAGCACCCCGACCACGGACTCACCCGAATCCCCCGGCGGCCCCGCCGTCACCATCCTCGGCGCCGAAGCCCACGACGACCTCCCCCGCGCCCAAGCCTCGGTCCTCCGCGAGCGCGAAGCCGCCGACGTCGCGACCGTCATCACCCAAGCCCTCACCGAGCAATGGACCGTCTACGACGAGAAAATCGGCACCTGGCGTCCAGCCGGCGCCGGCGACATCGCCATCTTGGTCCCAGCCCGCACTTCCCTGCCCTTCCTCGAAGACGCCCTCGACCGCGCCGACATCCCGTACCGCGCCGAGGCCAGCTCCCTCGTCTACCAAACCTCCGAGGTCCGCGACCTGCTCGCCTGTGCCCGCGCGCTCGGCGATCCCAGCGACCAGCTAGCTCTGGTCACCGCCCTCCGGTCTCCCCTGTTCGGCTGCGGCGACGACGACCTCTTCACCTGGAAACGCTCCGGCGGCACCTTCACCCTCACCGCCCCCGTCCCCGACAATCTCCTGACGCACCCCGTCGGCGAAGCGATGGAGTGGCTCCGCAAGACCTACTACGCCTCCCGCTGGCTCACCCCCAGCGAAGTCCTCGCCACGATCGTCGCCGACCGCCGAGTCCTCGAAGTCGCCGCGACCGGCCCCCGAGCCCGCGACACCTGGCGCCGCATCCGCTTCGTCGTCGACCAGGCCCGCGCCTGGTCCGAAGTCGAGCACGGCGGTCTGCGCGCCTATCTGGCCTGGGCCGCCCACCAAGGCGAAGAAACCTCCCGGGTCGCCGAAGCCGTGCTCCCCGAAACCGACGCGGACGCCGTCCGAGTCATGACCATCCACGCCGCCAAAGGCCTGGAGTTCCCGATCGTCATCCTCTCCGGCATGACCGCCTCACCGAACCGTCAACGCGGCGTCCAGGTCCTCTGGCCCCCAGACGGCGGCTACGCCGTGAAACTCAAGTCCTCCATCCAGACCGAGGACTTCGACTTGGTCCAGCCAGTCGACGAACAGATGGACGACTACGAACGCCGCCGACTCCTCTACGTCGCCGCGACCCGAGCCCGCGACCACCTCGTCGTCTCGCTCCACCGCTCCGGCACCCGCCGCCACTCCAGCAACGCCGAACTCTTCACCTCCGCCAACGCCCTGGACGTCCCCCACATCCACCGCCTGCAATGCGCCGATCAGCAACCCCAGCCGGCAGCCAACGCGCCCGGCAGCGGCATTGTGGCGAACTCCCAGGGCAGCTCCTCCACGCCAACCTCAACCACAACCTCCGCGACTTCTACTCGCAAAATCGCCCCACCCCTCAACCGCGCGGAGTGGGAAGCCCGCATCACCGAATCCCGCGCCGCCAGCCGCCGCCGTTCCAGCCACAGCCCTTCCGGCCTGGAAGGCACCGGCCCGGATGTAGCTATCCACGAAGCCGATCCCGGTACGGCGAAAGCAGCCCGCGACATCGACCTCCCGCCCTGGTCCAAGGGCCGCTACGGCACCGCCATCGGCCGAGCCGTACACGGCGTCCTCCAGGTCATCGACCTCACCACCGCCGCCGGCCTCGAAGCAGCCGTCCAGTCCCAATGCGTGGCCGAAGGCGTAGTCGAGTACGCCGACGTCGTCCAGGCCCTGGTCCGCTCAGCCCTCTCCTCCGAGATCGTCCAACGAGCCGCGACTCGCGACCACTGGCGGGAGTCGTTCGTCGGTATCCCCCAACCAGACGGCACCGTCCTCGAAGGCTTCATCGATCTGCTCTACAAAGAAGACGACGGCACCCTGATGATCGTCGACTACAAGACCGACGCCATCCCCGCCGCGGCCCTGGACTCCCGCATCGCCCACTACACACCCCAACTCCAGGCCTACACCACCATGCTCCCCACCAAAGCGAAAGCCACCCTCCTGTTCCTCTCCCCCACCAAGGCCCACGCCCACCAACTCTGAACCCACCCCTCAGACCTCCGCCGACGCACACGTCGTCGGCCCGTCACGAGCCCATCGCCACCCGCGTCGGTCAACGCTCACCACGCCGGCCAACAACGATGCGCTGCGCCGGCTCCGGGTCCGCGGCGGAGCTGGAGAACGCCGGCGACGACGAGGACCTCGGAGATCCGCGATGTCGTGTTCGTCGACGGCGTTCGCATCACCGCGACCACGTCACCGGGCCCGGCTTCGCCGTTCGCGATGCCTACCCGCCGCGGACGGGTCGCCCCGTTCCGCGCCCTACCGTGGCAGCGGCGCGTTCCATCGCGGTCTTCTGGATCCACCGCAACGGCCCGCGCCGCGGATCCGGCGCCCGTGAGGTTGTAGGGGCTGGATGCCGATGTCAGCCGCTATGGCGTCTTGACCAGCCTGGCACGTACGCCCTTGGGCACGTAGATGAACACCAAGGAGCTCACCGATCGAGCGGTGATTCCGTGAGGTCCGGTTGCCGCGGCCGCCGCTGGCGGCGGTGGAGAAGTCCGCGGCGGCGGGCCGGTTCACGGCCAGCGTGGCGACGCCGGCGACAGCGGCGCTCGCGACACCCGCCTTGTGGCGCACGAGCCGCCGGACCACACGGCCGAGGGCGTCGGGCACCACGTCGCGCTGTCGATCGTCGGCACCGAGCGGCTGCCCGTTCAGCGCGGGGATCTTGTTGTCGCCGTCGGGAGCGCACAGTCGGCTCACCGCCAGCATCTGTGGCTGACGGCAACAACAGTTGCGCGAGCGCGTTGCCCGGCGGTCTGCGGATCGCGGATCGCGGATCGCGGATCGCGGATCGCGGATCGCGGATCGCCTGATTTTCCGGGTCGCCCGGTCGCCCGGCGCGCTGCGTTCGGATGCCCGGACAAGCCCGGCTGTCCCGGTTGCCCCGTCGCCCCGGTTGCCCAGTCGCCCGGTTTCCCAGTCGCCCGGTTTCCCGGTTGCCCAGTCGCCCCGGTTGCCCAGTCGCCCGTTTTCCCGGTTGCCCAGTCGCCCCGGTCGCCCAATCGCCCGGTTTTCCCGGTTGCCCGGTTGGCCCGCTTGCCAGTCGCCCGGTTTTCCCCGTTGCCCAGTCGCCCGGTTTCTCCGGTTGCCCGGTCGGCCCGGTTGCCAGTCGCCCGGTTTTCCCCGTTGCCCAGTCGCCCGGTTTCTCCGGTTGCCCGGTCGGCCCGGTTGCCAGTCGCCCGGTTTTCCCCGTTGCCCAGTCGCCCGGTTTCTCCGGTTGCCCGGTCGGCCCGGTTGCCAGTCGCCCGGTTGCCTGGTTCGCCGCGTTTGCCGGGGGCGAACGGCGCGCGGCGTAGGGATCGGGATCCACGCCACGGCCTGATAATTCACTTGAATCCGCCGTGCATCAGTTCGACGATCAACCCATGACCACGACCAACGCCACCATGCTTCTGACCTCCACCGATGTCCCGGTGGCGGCCAAGCAGCAGACCGGCCGACCGTCGGGAGCGATCACCTTCCGCACGTGATCACCGCGCTCGTCGCGGGCCTCGTCGCCGGCTACGGCATCGCCATTCCTGTAGGCGCCATTGGCACCTACCTCGTAGCCCTCACCGCCCGTACGACTCTGAAGGTCGGCACCGCGGCAGCCCTAGGCGTCGCCACAGCCGATGGCCTCTACGCCCTCATCGCCACTCTCGGCGGCTCCGCCATCGCCCCAGCCCTGGTGCCCATCACCACACCCCTGAAGTGGATCTCGGTGGCGGTCCTCCTGGCACTGGCCGGCCGCGGTGCCGCCACGGCCATCACCCACCACCGCCGCCTCCACTCCCGCAAACCCATCCCTCCCCCGCCCACGCCAACCAGGGCCTACCTGACCCTGCTCGGGATGACCCTTCTCAACCCCACCACGATCATCTACTTCACGGCGCTCGTCCTGGGCACCCAAGACGCCACGACTCCCACTTACGCAGAACAAACCATCTTCATCACAGCAGCCTTCCTCGCCTCAGCCTCCTGGCAACTCGCCCTGTCCACGAGCGGTGCCCTCCTAGGTCGCCTCCTCACCAGCCCCCGCGCCCGCCTGCTCACCGCCCTCACCTCCAGCGCGATCATCACCGTCCTGGCGCTCCGCATCCTGACAACAACCGTCTGACTGAAGGCGAGCCGAGGCGGTCACCACGGCGACCGCCTCGGCTCCAACCCAACACCGGTGGACGGCGAAGCGGTCCAGCCCCGAAAGAAGCGCCCACTCGGCTCGCGCCGTACCGCCTTCGTGGTGGCGGCTGATCACAGGCGCGGCGATCGCAGGCGCGACGGACGTCCACTCGCGCTCCTCCGCCGGCCGACCACGACGTCGGAACGCACCTGACGTACGGCGCTTCGACGTTGTCGCGCGTCCTCGGTACGGCGGTGCTGCTGTGACGACCGGATCAAGCCCGGACGTCACAACGGCGTCCAGTTCGGCCCACTGTTGCCCCTACATCGGCTCGCCGGCGCTCGGCTGTCCTTGGTGATGCTGGGACTCTTCTGACCACAAACTCGAAAGGTTCGAGTGAAAGCAGCAATCGCCCTTGTGCTGCTGCTCGGCGCGTTCGCGGTCGGCCGGGGGCCGATCACCCTGGAGCACGCTGCTCGCGTTCATTCCGACAGGGCGACCTCGCCTGCAGCCTGGCCGGGGTATGGCCGTGCATGGCCGCCGACTCGGCTCCGCTCAGCACCGAGGGCATTAAGCAGGCCGAGGCCCCGCCGGCGCTGGACAGTTCGCGGGCTGTGAACGAAGTCGGCTGGTTCCCGAAGGTCGGTGGCGCGTGTTGTGCCGGCAGCACGCAGGTCTCACCTCGAGCTGCGGATCGGCCTCACTCCTGGATCACCCGCTCACTGCCGGCGGGTTGGGCGCCGGCTGGTCGTGGCAGTACGGCCTGGTCTCTGTCGAACCACGGCCGGCCCTGGGCCTCCCCTCAGACCGGTCCTATTCGAAGGACACCGGAGAAGCAGTTCCGGATCGTCGTTACCGAACGCGAATCAGCAGCCTGGACTGACCTCGCACGACGGCTGTCCCAGGTAGTCCCGACGAGGTGACGCTGGCCGACAGTCGCTGCCCATACGATTTGCGCATCGCGAGCGCCGATGGCGGGGGCCACGTCTCGTACGGCTTCGCGGCCACGAAGCTCGTGCGGCAGCTTGGCACCCAGGCTCGCCGTACGGAACGCCTGCTACACACCGGGCATTCGTCCGTTACGGCACCTGCCTGTCGACACGGTGATGAGGCGAGCGCCCTCTCGGCCGTCGGTTGGACTGTTCGAGGCGATCGCCACCAGCGGTGGACTGTCCGAGGCGATCACCGCCGGCGATTGAGCTGGCGATGCTGGGGGCGCCACCGCTCGGCAGACCTGTCCAGGTCCTCGGGACGGTCCGGTTGCGGCGTGCAGAAGTCGGGTCACGTACGAGCAAGGCGGACAATGCGCGAGGGGCCGTCCGCATCTGGATCTCCGTTTCGGTTGGGGTCGTCACGGAGAGTTTATGGTCGTGGCGAGTGGTTACGGGTGCGCTTGTCACGGGTTGTGGACAAGTAGGAGTCACCCTGTCGGCGGGGGCGGGACGGCTTCCCCTACGATGCACCGCATCCGGATTTGATCGGATTCCCGGTCGGATCGCTCAGTCCGGCTGGCGGGTTCGCCACCAAGAGTGTGAGGGTGTGGCTCATGAACATCGGTAGTCGGAAGATCGTCGTGGACGAGGCCATCGCGCAGTTGCGGCTGTACTGCGAGTCCAACGGTGCGGTACTGAAGTACTACGACGGGCTTCCGGGGCTGACCACTGTCGGTGGGTCGGAGCCGGACAAGGTCACGTTGGAGGACCTGGCCCGGACGATGGTGATCGGGTCCGACCTGCGGGCGCTGGACATCGTCTGGCTGCTGGAAGTGGACGCGGAGAAGGAGTTCGCGGCGATTCCGGTGGACGCGCGGCTCGAGGACGCGGCGCCAGGGACGTCGTTGTTCGACGCGGCGATGGCGCTGGACGAGAAGTTCTCCGGGCACCGCGGGTTCGGGCACGCGAAGAAGGGCAAGCTGCTGCACCTGAAGCGGCCGTATCTCTTCCCGGTCAGCGACAGCTTCATCCGGATGACCTACAGCGACGCCTCGGCGGGTGCGGAGTTCCTCGCGGCGGTGCACCGCGACCTGGTCAACCCGGCGAACGTGCGGGACTTCAAGGTGCTGCAGACCCGGCTGATCGCCGAGCCGGCGACCTCGGCCGCGAAGGTGCTGGCCGAGGCGCCGACGCTGCGGCTGCTGGACATCCTCGCGTCGCTGCTGGGCGAGGCGAAGTAGCACGCCAGTACGGCGTACCCCCGCGACTACATGACGCCCAGCCGAGCCAGCGGTTCGACGAGTTCGCGTTCCTCGTACGACAGGTGGGACAGCAGCGTGTCGTCGAGAATGTTGACCGCCTCACGCAGGGTGTCGATCGTTCCTTCGCCCGAGACCAGTGAGACCAGCGCCTTGTCGACGCCTTCCAGGACGTCGTGGATGACCAGGTGCTCCTCCTGGAGGCGGTCGACCACCGGGGTCAGGCGGGAGTCGGCCCGGCGCAGGCGCGGGAACAGCGACGCGTCCTCGAGCGAGTGGTGCGTGGTGACGAGCCGGCAGTACGACTCGCAGTAGACGCCCAGCGTCCAGTTGTTCTGGCGCATGGTCATCGTGTTGATGTGCGAGCGGGCGGCGCCGACGTCCATGGTTCCGGCAGCGACCTGTTCGACCAGGTCGTGGATCTGCTCGAGCTCGGCGCGCAGATGGTCGTGGACCTGGATCAGGTGCTCGCCGGACGCCAACTCGTGCGGCGTATAGGTGCGCTCGGGGTCCAGAGCGGGACCGGTCGGGCGAGCCGACTCGTCCCAGACCTGGACGGAGCTACGGCGTTCGGCCGGCGGCGGAGTCGGTACGACGGTGAAGCCGCCCTTCCGGAGCACCGCGGGACGGCTGACCTCGGCGGCGGCCGGAGCCAAGCCCGCCGAGGCCGACGCCGACGCAGCACTACTGTCAGTCCCAGCCACCGAAGTCGTGGAGCGCGCCGCGGTAACCGCCTCCCGCACCCCCTCCGCAACGTCGGCGAAGCGGCGGATGGCGTCAGGATCGTCCGAAGCGAGAATGTAAGTGCTCATCCCCTCGGTCAACGTCAGTTCCGTGAGCTGCTCGATCCAGACCTCTTCCGGGCCCTGCAGAAAACCACCGCGCCCAGCGAAGTTCCCGGACAGGTTGTAAAGGCGCCGCACCGCCGACGGATCGCGACCGGCCTCAACAGCCGCCTCGTCGATGATCTTGTTCATCGCGCTCAGCTCGTCCGGCCCCGCGTAGCCGCTGGACGGCAACCAGCCATCGGCCGCCCGACCCGTCAGAGCCAGCATCCGCGGCTTATAAGCCCCGAGCCAGATCTCCACCGGATGCGCCGGCGCCGGACCGCGTTTGGCGCCGTTCAACGAGTAGTGCTTGCCCGGCAGCCGGATCCCACCGCCCTCCGGCTTCCACACCTCGCGGATGATCGCCAGCGCCTCCTCCAGCGCCGCGATGCTCTCCCCAGCAGTCAACTGCGGCCCACTGTTCGCCGCGATGGCCTCACGGAAGCCACCAGCACCCAGACCGAGCTCGACCCGCCCGCCACTGATCAGGTCGAGCGAGGCGACACTGCGCGCCAGTACGACCGGATGCCGCAGCGGCAGATTGGCCACGTTCGTCGCCACCCGGACAGAACGCGTCTGCGCGGCGATCACGCTCAGCAGAGTCCACGCGTCGGCCAGCCGCGGCTGGTACGGGTGGTCCTGCACAGTGACGAGGTCCAGCCCGACCTGCTCGGTCAGCTGAGCCAGCGCGATCACCCGGTCGATCTGATCGATCGCCGGCGTGATGAACGTTCCGAAGACCAGTTCGTGCCCGTAGTCCATCGTCCACACCTTCGTTGCCGCAGTTGTTTCGTGCCACGTACTATTGACCTGACGAACAAATTACTTCGTGCCACGAACATTCACAAGTCGGCGGGAGCACCGGATGGAAGAGACGCTCGGCGCGGCCAGCAGCCTGGTCCGCCTCACCCACCTCGTGCACACCCTGTACGCCGAAGTCGGGCGCGGCTGCGACCTGACCACCGCCCAGGCGCAGATGCTGTGCTCGCTCGGCAGCCGCCCGACCGGCATGGCCGAGCTGTCCGCGATCCTCGGCGTCGAGCGCTCGAGCCTGACCGGTCTGGTCGACCGCGCCGAGCACCGCGGTCTCGTCGTACGGCAGCCGGACCCGGCGGACCGCCGTGCGGTGAAGGTGACGCTGACCGCCGAGGGCATGGACGCCCTGGAGCGGTTCCACAAGGAGCTGACGATCAAGTTGGAGCAGCTGCTGACCGAGCTGCCGGCCAAGGAGCGCGAGCAGTTCACCGGGACGCTGCGCCGACTGGTTGCCGACGCGCCCGCCGTGTTCGCAGACTGACCAGATGATCCTGCTCTCGGCGCTGGAAGCGATCGGCGCGACTCCCCTCGTCCGCCTTCGCCACACCGTCCCCGCCGGCGCCGCGCAGGTGCTGGTCAAGCTGGAGGGTGGCAACCCGACCGGCAGCTACAAGGACCGGATGGCGCTGGCCATGATCGAGGGCGCCGAGGCCAGCGGCGTACTGCGGCCAGGGCAGCGCGTGGTCGAGTTCACCGGCGGCAGTACCGGCTCGTCGCTGGCGTTCGTCTGCGCGATCAAGGGCTACCCGCTGACGGTGGTCTCGTCCGACGCCTTCGCCGAGGAGAAGCTGCGCACGATCCGGGCGTTCGGCGCCGACCTGATCGTCGTGCCGAGCGAGAACGGACGCATCACGCCCGACCTCTTCGTCAGGATGCGCCACGAGGTGGACCGGGTCGTCGAGCGCGACAACGCTTTCTGGACGGACCAGTTCAACAACACCGACGCCCTGCGCGGCTATCGGGTGCTGGGTGACGAACTGCTCGCCGACCTCCCGGCCATCGACGTCTTCACCGCGGGAGTCGGCACCGCCGGGCTCCTGGTGGGCGTCGGCCAAAGCATCCGTCCCAGCACCGGCAGACTCGTCGCGCTCGAGCCGACCAGCTCCCCCATGCTCACCAGCGGGTACGGCGGCCCGCATCGCGTCGAGGGTCTCGCCACCGGCATCGTCCCGCCCCTGCTCACTCCTGACGCGTACGACGAAGCCCGCGCGGTCGACGAGGCCGAAGCCCGCCATCTGGTCAAGCAGCTCGCTCAGCGCGACGGCGTCTTCGCCGGCACCTCGTCAGCACTCAACATCCTCGGCGCGATCCAGCTGGCCACCGAGCTGACTCCGGAGCAGACGGTCGTCACTGTTGCCGCCGATACCGGACTCAAGTACCTGGCCGGCGACCTATACGCCTGACGCGAGTTCGAAGGCCTCTTCCAGCGTCAGCAACCGCCCAGCCGCGTACTCCGCGTCGTACTGGTCCCCAAGCGCCGCACGAGCCGCCTCGGTGATCCGCTGCGTGTCAGCGGTCTCCGCGGGCGTGGCCAGGATGCCCTCCGCCTCTTGCGCCACCGCAGCCGCTCCCAGCAGACGCGCCGCCACCGGCGGCGCACTGGAGGTCAGCGTCCCGGCGATGCCTTCCAGCGACCAGGCCATCGACCTGCGTGCCTCTTGCCCGGCGCACAGCTCGTACGCCTCCACATGCAACGCCCGTGCGGCGGCGAACTCGCCCCTCTGCTCCCGCAGCAAGCCGAGCTCGTCGAGCACCATCGGCAAGTACAGCACCGAGTCGTCCTGCCCCCGAGCCTCGTCGATCAGTGCCTGCAGCCGGTTCTCCGCGACGGCGAAGTCGCCACTGCGCCGCGCCGCGAAACCCAGCACGAGCGCACCGAGCGACTCCAGCGGCCGGTGCCCCTGCTCGATCGCCAGCTGGAACGCCTTCTCCCCGTACGCCGTCGCCTGCGCGTAATCACCTTCCCGTACGGCGGTCCAGCCGAGCCAGCCGTACTCGCCCGCGACGTCCGGCCACAGCCCGAGCTCCTCCGCCATCCGCAGTGCCTCGGTGTGCAGCTTCACCGCGCCCCGGAAGTCGCCGACCAGCTCCGCGTGCGAACCGAGCCAGCCCAGCGCCTGCAGCTGTCCCCACCGGTCGCCAAGAGCCCGGAACAGCCGCGCACTCTCGCCGGCGTCCCGCTGCAGCACCTCCAGGTCGGTCCGGACATGCGCATGCTTCGCCCGAGCGGCCAGCGTCGCAGCGATCCCCCACCGGTCACCGGACTGCTCGAACGCCGTCAAGCACTGCTCCAGCATCGCCACTGCCTGCGAATCGCTGCAGTGCAAGGCCATCCACAGCACAGACCGCGGCCCGACCTCGGACCTGCACCGGTCGCGAACGGCCGTGGCCTCAGCATCCCCGTGCAGGTACATGTAGCCCGCCAGCCAAGCCGCCACCTCAGCCGTCTCCGGCACAGCCTCGAACGACCGCCGAGCCTCAGCGAACCGCCCGCGCAGGAACCAGTACCAGCCCAGCGAACACACCAGCCGCTGAGCCAGTACGTCGTCGCCTGCGGCGAGAGCGCCGTCCAGCGCGCTGCGCAGATTGCCCGACTCGTCGTCCAGCCGCTGCAACCACACACCCTGCTCAGCGCCGAACAGGTGAGTGGACGCCGACGAAGCCAGCTCCGCGTAGTACCGCCGGTGCCGGTCGCGCACCGACTCGTACTCGCCGGACCGGTGCAGCTTGTCCACGCAGTACGCCGCTACGGACTCCAGCAGCCGGTAGCGCATGCCATCAGCGCCAGGAACCGGTACGACGAGGGACCGGTCGACCAGCCGGACCAGTACGTCGAGCACGTCCACCCCGCAGACCGCCTCGGCAGCCTCCGGCGTACAGCCGTCGGCGTGGACGGCGAGGCGTCGCAGGACGGCCTGTTCGTCCGCGCTGAGCAGCTCCCAGGACCAGTCGATCATTGCCATCAGCGTCTGCTGCCGAGGCGCGGCACCACGGTGTCCGGTCGCCAGCAGCCGGAACCGGTCGTCGAGCCGTGCGACCAGTCCGTCGACGCCCAGCGCCCGGACACGCGTCGCTGCCAGCTCGAGCGCCAGCGGGATCCCGTCCAGCCGGCGGCACAGCACCGACACCGCCGACGCGTTGCGTTCGTTCAGCTCGAACGCGCGATCAGCTGCGACGGCCCGCGCGACGAACAGCTGCACAGCGGTCGACTCCCGCAACGCATCAACTGAGTCACCCGGCGACGGCACGGCCAGCGTCGGCACGTTCCACACGGCCTCGCCGGTCAGCCCCAACGGCTCCCGGCTGGTCGCCAGCACTCGCAGCCGAGGAGCGGAAGCCAGCAGCCGATCAGTCAGTGCGGCAACCTCGGTGATCACGTGCTCACAGTTGTCCAGGACCAGCAGCCTCTCCCCCAGTACGTCGGCCAGGTGGTCCACGACGTCTTCGCCGCCTGCGTCCCGCAGGTCCAGCGCGACCTGCAGCGCGTCGGTCAGCGACCCGGCGACGTCCAGCGCGTCGGGCGCGATGCCTGCCAGCTCGACCAACGTCACGCCGTCCCGGAAACGCCCAGCCGCCTCGGTGGCCGCAGCGATCGCCAGGCGGGTCTTGCCGACGCCACCAGGACCGGTGAGCGTGACCAGCCGGTCCTCCGACAGGCGTCGGTTGATCTCGTCCAGCGACTCGCCCCGGCCGATCAGATCGGTGAGCTGAGCAGGCAGATTGCTCCGCCGCTTCGGCAGCTGCGGCAGCTCCTGAGTCAGCACCGACCGGTGCAGCTCCACCAGCTCCGGACTCGGGTCCAGGCCAAGCTCGTCCGCCAGCAGCACCCGCAGCTGCTCGTAGCTCGCCAGGGCCTCGCTCTGCCGGCCTGCTCGGTACAACGCTTTGATGTGCGCGGCCCTGAGCCGCTCCCGCAACGGATGCTGAGCCACGAGATCAGCCAGCACGCTGACGTCGGTGTGGAACTCCTCCTGCGCCGCCAGCCGCTGCTCGTTCAGCCGGGCCACGGTCGCCTCGGTGAAAGCCTCGTCCGCGAAGTCCGCGTACGCCGGGCCACGCCACAACGCCAGCGCCTCCTCCAGCCGGCCCTGCTCCAGGTACTCCGCGAACTGCAGCGCGTCGTACGTCGCACTGTCGACCTTCAGCGAGTACCCGGCCGGTCCGGACATCACCAGCGCCCGCGAGCCAGGCTCGGCGTCCTCGAAGGCCCGGCGCAGCTGGGACACCTTCGCCGACAGCGTGCCGGACGGGTTGCCCGGCAGGTCGTCGCCCCACAGGTCGTCCAGGAGCCGGTCGGCCGGCACCGGGCGGCCCTCGTGCAGCAGCAGATCGGCCAGCAGCGCCCGCACCTTCAGACCCGGCACAGTGACCGGCTCGCCACTGTCCGTCCACGCCGTCACCGGCCCGAGCACCCCGAATCGCATGGCGGCACCCTATCTTTCGGTCCGGTCGTCGCGGACCGGAAAGAAACCGAAAACCCCCTCCGGCAGAGTCCTCATCAACAGAGCGGAGGTGGACATGAGACTGAACGTCGCGGTGATCGTCGCCAGCACCCGGACCGGGCGCTTCGGCCCCACGGTGGCCAACTGGTTCGCCCAGCAGGCCGCCAAACGTCCGGAGCTCGACCTCGACCTGGTCGACCTGGCCACGGCGAACCTGCCGGCGACCCTGACCGACACCGACGAGCCGACGCCCGCCGAGGTCGCCGTACTGGCTCCGCGGCTGGCTGCTGCCGACGCCTTCGTCGTGGTGACACCGGAGTACAACAGCAGCTTTCCCGCACCGCTGAAGACGGCCCTGGACTGGTACTACGAGGAGTGGCACGCCAAGCCGGTCGCCATCGTCAGCTACGGCCGCGAGACCGGTGGCCTGTACGCCGCGGGACAGCTGCGGCAGGTCTTCACCGAGCTGCACGCCGTTGCCATCCGCAACACCGTCGCCCTGCCCTGCTACTGGGAACAGTTCGCCGCCGACGGCAGCTGGCCCCGACCGGGCTCCGGCTACGAGGACTCCGTCAAGACCACTCTCGACCAGCTGATCTGGTGGGCCGAAGCTCTGCGCACGGCCCGTCTGCACTCCCCTTACCACGCCTGACCTGACCTGAGAACACGAGAGGATCACCGCCATGCGCAAGATCATCGAGAGCACCTTCGTCACCCTCAACGGCGTCATCTCCGACCCGCACCTGTGGAGCGCGCCGTACTGGGACGACGAGCACTCCGGCTACAGCATGAAGCTGATGGAGAGCACCGAGGCCCTGCTGCTGGGCCGCGAGACCTACGAGGCCTTCGCCGAGGCCTGGTCCGGGCGCAGCGGTGACCCGTACACCGACAAGTTCAACTCCATGCGCAAGTACGTCGCGTCGCGGACGCTGACCGAGACCACCTGGAACGCCGAACTGCTCGTCGGCGACGTCGCCGACGCCGTGCGGAAGCTGAAGGAGACCGAGGGCGGCGACCTGCTCAAGTTCGGCACCGGCGAGCTGTCCCGGACGCTGCTGGAGAACAAGCTGGTCGACGAGTACCACTTCTGGATCTTCCCGGTCGTCGCCGCCGGCCAGAAGATGTTCGACGGCCAGGACCTGGCCGCGACCCACCTCGAGCTGCTCGACACCACCACCTTCAAGTCCGGCATCGTCGTACACAAACTGGCCCCGAAGGCCTGAACGACGAAACAGCCGGTCACCGACACGGCCGGTGACCGGCTGGGAGCACTTCGCGCAGGTGGACGCCGTCGACCTGTCCGGCGCGATGATCCGCCTCGCCCGCCGGAAACGGGCCCGGAGCAACATCTGCTACCTGGAAAGCGATCTGCGCGACCTCGACGGCAGCTACGACTTCGTGCTCAGCGTGGCCACCTTGCACCACGTCGACAACTTGCCGGAAGCATTGACCAGGATCAGGCGGCTGGTGAGCCCCGGCGGTCGCGCCGTCCTGGTCGACACCGTGTCACCGCGCCCGGCCAACCCCCGCTGGCGCCTGTACGGCAACGAGGTGCGCAAGCTGCTGCGCAACCTCGTCCGCCGCGACGCCCGCGAGGCCTGGGAGATCTTCCAGCTCTCCACCGGCCCTTGGCTCGACCACCGGGTCAGCGACCGCTACCTCAGCCGCGAGCAATTCCGCTCCGTGTACGCCGAGGTCTTCCCCCAGGCCCGCTTCACCCGCGTCGGCAATGCGCAGGCGATGATCTGGGACAACCCCTAAGGCGCGATGTTCTGGTTGAGGTGGAAGACGTTGTCTGGGTCGTACTTGCGCTTCACCTCCACCAGCCGGTCGTAGTTGCCCTTGTAGTTGTCGGCGATCCGGCCCTGGTCGTCGTCGGCCATGAAGTTCACGTAGCCGCCGGCCTCGGAGTGCGGCGCGACGTCGGCGTAGTACTGCTTCACCCAGTCGATGTTCGCGGCGTTCTGGGCCGGGTCGGGCCACATCCCGGCGATCACCGTGGCGAAGTTCGCGTCCCGGTACGCGAACGCCGTCGCGTCGGCCGGCACCCGGTGGCAGGCACCGTCGATCGGGTAGATGTGCACGGTCGAGTTCACCGCCGGCAGTCCGGGCGCGTGCCGCAGGTGCGCCTGGATCGCGTCGTCGGTCAGCTCGGTGACGAAGTTCGCCTTCCAGTAGTGCTGCAGGCCGGGCGGCACCAGTGCGTCGAACGCCGAATTCAGCGCCGGGTAGGGCATCGCGCCGACGTGCTCGGCCACCACCGGCGCGAACTCCCGGAACCGGGCGATCTGCTTCTCACCCGCGGACAGGTCACCGGCCCAGCAACCGACGATCAGGCAGAAGCACTCGCCGTGGCGGTCCTCGGGGATGAACGGCAGCGGCGGCGCGAGCTGGAACGCCGGGAACCCGCCCAGCGACTCGTCCGCGTCCTTGATCAGGTCCCGGAACCCGGCCAGTACGGCGGCCGCGTCGGACATCTCGAACAGCATCGGCCCGCCGTACACCTGGTCGACCGGTTCGAGCCGGAACTCCAGCGCCGTGACGACGCCGAAGTTGCCGCCACCGCCGCGCAGCGCCCAGAACAGGTCCTCGTGGTCCTTCTCACTGGCGATCAGGAACTGCCCGTCCGCGGTGACCACGTCGGCCGAGATCAGGTTGTCGCAGGACAGGCCGAGTCCGCGGGCCAGGTAGCCGATGCCGCCGCCGAGCGTCAGACCGCCGACGCCGGTGGTCGAGATGATGCCGCCGGTAGTAGCCAGCCCGAACGCGTGGGTCGCGGCGTTGAAGTCGCCCCAGGTCGCGCCGCCGAGCGCCCGCGCCGTCCGGGTGACCGGATCGACCCGGACCGCGCGCATCGCGCCGAGGTCGCAGACCACGCCGTCGTCGACGGTCCCGAACCCCGGCACGCTGTGCGATCCGCCCCGGACCGCCAGCTCCAGCCCGTTCGCCGTCGCGAAGCCGACCGTCGCCATCACGTCGCCGGCGTTCTCGCACCGCACCACCACCCGCGGGTGCCGGTCGAACATCGCGTTGTAGACCATGCGCGCCTGGTCGTAGTCCGGATCGCCGTCCGTGATCACCGCGCCGCGGGTCCGTGCCCGCAGGTCCTCGATCGTGTACTCGCCCATGACATCCTCCACCGCCGTGCGGGCACCACACCACCGGCCGGCCCCCCAGCCGCCCGCCCGACCGGCAGTCCCGGCACAGCGCGAGAACCACTCCCCCACAGACCAGCGCCCGATCAACCCCCGGACGAACTGCCGGACCTCATCCCCTACCGACGATGCTCCCGGTGGAACCACGCGTCAATGCCCTGAAGTCAGTCCTTCTGCAGTGAGCTGAGCAAGCGGCTCTGGGCCTGTTCGAGGTGGTAGGCCATGTGCTCCGCCGCGGCGGCCGGGTCGGCGGCCTCGATCGCCTGCAGGATCGCGGCGTGCTCGGCGGCGACGTTCGACGGGTTCGCGGTGCGGTGGGCCTTGTACTGGCCCATTGTCAGGTGCACCTCGCCGATGATCAGCTCGTGCATCCGCGACAGGCGACGGCTGCCGACGCCGGCGACCAGTGCGGTGTGGAAGGCGATGTCGGCCTCGACCTGGTTCTCGAACAGGCGGTCGCGGGCGGCGTACTCGATCGCGACCTGGGCCTTCGCCGCGGCCGGCGGGACCTGTCCGCCGCCGGCCAGCGTGGAGACGGCCGCCTTCTCGATCGTCACCCGGCTGAAGAACAGGTCGCGGATCTCGTCTTCGTCCAGCGTCGGCACGACCGCGGTCTTGTGCGCCGTACGACGCAGCAGGCCGAGCGCGGTCAGCCGCTCCAGCACCGCCTTCGCGGTCGGCCGGGCCACGTTGTACTCGCCGGCCAGGCGCACCTCGGTGAGCTTCTCGCCCTGCGGGATGTCGCCGTTCACGATGCGCTTGCGCACCGACTCGTAGAGCGCCTCGGTCAGCGAGGACGGCCCGAGCTCCAGACTCGATTCGGTACCCACCGGGGCACCCCCTTCCGACGAATGGTCAGGCAAGTGTACTGGTCAACCAGTCCTTCCGAACTGTCCGAAGGCTCCCCGAAACCCTCAGTACCCCGCGGCCTTGTCGACCACATTCACCAGTTCCTGCCCTGACAGGAAGCGTCGCAGGTTCTCCCGCACGATCTGCTCGCCACGCCGGGCGGTCCCGGTGCTGGTCGCGCCATTGTGCGGCGTGACGATCACGTTCGGCAGATCCCAGAACGCGCTCTCCGGCGGCAACGGCTCGACCCCGTGCGCGTCCAGGCCCGCGCCCGCGATCTGCCCACTGCGCAACGCTTCCAGCAACGCGTCGTCGTCCGCGATCCCACCGCGCGAGATGCAGATGAAGTACGCCGACCGCTTCATCCGCGCGAACTCGGCCGCACCGAACCGCCCGAGCGTCTCCGGCGTACTCGGCGCCGTCACCACGACGAAGTCCGACTGCTCGAGCAAGGTCTCGAAGGGCACCTGTTCGACGTACGGCGAAGGCTCGCCCGCCCGCCGCCGTACGCCGAGGACGCGCAGGTGAAAGGCCTCCGCCTTGCGCGCGAGGTCGAGGCCGGAGTTGCCGAGTCCGTAGATGCCCAGCGTCAGCCCGGCCAGTTCTCCATGGGTGAAGCGATCCCAGCGATGCTCGGCCTGCGCCCGCATCCAGCGCGGCACGTCCCGGTTGAGCATCAACATCAGCAGCATCGCGTGCTCGGCCAGCGGGATCGCGCCGTTGCCGACCGACGACGTGAGCACCACGTCCGAGGCCAGCATCTCCGGCGACAGGTCCGCGTCGACCCCGGCCGCCGGACTGTGCACCCACCGCAACTTCGGAGCGCGCGCCAGGACGTCGCCGGGCACGCGCCCGATCACCGCCTCCATCGAGGCGACCACGTTGTCCGGGACGTCGGCCCATCCGTCCACGAAGAGCACGTCGGTCAGCTCGGCCAGGTCCTGCTGGTGCTTGCCGATGACAACAATCATTTGAGTCCCGTCGTCGCGATGCCCCGGATCAGGTACTTCTGCGCGAACGCGAAGAAGACCAGGATCGGCAGCAACGACAACAGCGACATCGCGAACAGCATGCCCACCCCGCTCTGGGTCTCGGAGTCGACCATCGAGTTCAGCGCCACCGGGACGGTGAACACCTGCGTCCGGGTCAGGTAGATCAGCGGAACGAAGAAGTCGTTCCAGGTCCAGATGAAGGTGAAGATCGTGGTGGTCACCAGCGCCGGCCGCATCAGCGGCAGTACGACGTACCAGAAGGTGAGGAACGGTCCCGCGCCGTCGATCCAGGCGGCCCGGTCGAGCTCGCGTGGCAGCGTGCGGATGAACTGCACCATCAGGAACACGAAAAACGCGTCGGTGGCCAGGAACTTCGGGATCAGCAGCGGCCAGTAGGTGTTCACCAGGTCGAACTGCGAGAAGAAGATGTACTGCGGGATCACCAGCACGTGGAACGGCAGCATCACCGAGGCCAGCGTGATCGCGAAGTACAGCTTGCGCATCCGGAACTGCAGCCGGGCCAGCGCGTACGCCGTCAGCGAGCAGCTGAACAGGTTGCCCACGATCGAGCCGAGCGTGACCAGCAACGAGTTCAGGAAGAAGACCGAGAACGGCCGGTTCAGCGCGTGCCAGCCGTCCTTGAAGTTGTCCAGCGTCAGGTCCTTCGGGATCAGCCCGGGATCGGTCAGGATCTGGTCGGCCGGCTTGAACGCGCTGACCACCATCCAGACCAGCGGGTAGACCATGAACGCGACGAACACCAGCAGGCCGGTGTGCTTGAGCGCGGACCGGAAGCGGCGCTGCCTCAGGACGGCGGTGGGGGCTGGAGTCAGGGTGGCGGTCATCAGTTGTCTCCGTAGAAGACCCAGTACTTGGAGGCCAGGAAGTGCAGCGCGGTGACCGCGCCGATCACTGCCATCAGCACCCACGCCAGCGCGGAGGCGTAGCCCATGTCGAAGGCGACGAAACCCTGCTGGTACACGTACAGCGTGTAGAACAGCGTCGAGTTCGCCGGTCCGCCGGTGCCGCCGCTGATGATGTGCGCCTGGGTGAAGGTCTGGAACGCGCCGATCGTCTGCAGGATCAGGTTGAAGAAGATGATCGGCGTCAGCAGCGGCACGGTGACGTGGGCGAACTGGCGCCACACGCCCGCGCCGTCCACCTTCGCCGCCTCGTACAGCTCGTCGGGGATCTGCCGCAGCCCGGCCAGGAAGATCACCATCGGCGACCCGAACGTCCACACGTTCAGCACGATCAGCGTGGCCAGCGCGGTTTTCGGGTTCTGCAGCCAGCTCTCGCCGTCGATCCCGATCAGCGCCAGGCCCTTGTTGATCAGGCCGGCGTCACCGAAGATCTCCCGCCACAGGATCGCGATCGCGACACTCGTGCCGAGCAGCGACGGCAGGTAGAACGCGCTGCGGTAGAAGGCCAGGCCGCTCAGCCCACGGTCCAGGATCAGGGCCAGCAGCAACGCGAAGCCGAGCTGCAGCGGGACCGAGACCACGACGTACACGAGCGTGACCTTGACCGACGCCCAGAACTGTTCGTCGTCGACCATCCGGCGGAAGTTCTCCAGCCCGGACCACTCCGGCGGGTTCAAGATGTCGTAGTCGGTGAAGGCCAGATAGAGCGAGGCGAACAACGGGACCGCGGTGATCAGCAGGAAGCCGAGCTGCCACGGGATCAGGAAGACGTGCGCGGCCCGGCCCTGCCGGTTCAGGTGGAACGCCGGCCGCTTGGTGGGCGGCCGGTCGGCCGGTGGGCCGTCGACCGCCCGCTGCTCGTCGGTCAGCGTCGCCACGTCACTGCGCCCGCTTGATGCCGGCCGAGATCTCCTCGACCAGCTTCTTCGACCCGTCCGGTACGGAGGTCCGGCCGAGCGCGATCTCCTCGCAGACGCGGGACATCGTGGTCCGCCAGGTGCTCGACCCGGGCGGTGCCTCGTAGCGCGGCTTGCGCTGCGCGGTCCGCTCGGTCGCGACCAGCGCGAGCATCTCCTTCTCGTCCGCGCTGGCGAACGCGACCGCCTGCTCGGCGACCTTCGGATTGGTCGGCGCGCCCATCGTCAACCGGACCGTCTTCAGCATGTCGGGATTGTTGACGTTGAAGTCGAGCACCTTGCCGGCCGCTTCGACCTTGCTGTCGTCGATGCGCTGGTACATCGCCATCCGCGGGAAGTACAGGTACTTGTGCCCGTCGACCGCACCGGCGTCGACCGGCATCGGGCGCAGCCGGAACTTGTCCTGCGGGAACATCTTCGCGTCGTCGATGATGTGGTTGGAGTTGCCGAAGTTCAGCAGCACCTTCTTGCCGACCTGGGCCCAGTCCGGTCCCATGCCTTCCTGCTCGCTGAGCGACAGCGCGGCCCCGGCTTTGCGCAGTTTCTCCCACCAGTCGAGCCAGCTACCCAGACCGTCGGCGGTGAAGCCGACCTGGCCGTCCTCGGTCCACAACTGCTCGCCGCGCTGCCGCAGCCAGGCCTCGAAGGTGAGGTCGTGGTCCGGCGCGTACGGCGTGCCCTTGCGCTTGCCCGGGTTGTCCTTGCTGTAGCTGATCAGCAGCTCCGACAGGGCGTTCCAGTTCCAGCCTGCTCCGACGGCCGGCAGCGTGACGCCGTCGGCCTTGGCGACGGTCTCGTTGTAGCGGATCACCGGGACGAAGATCGCGAACGGCATCGTGTTCAGCTCGCCGCCCAGCTTGAAGGTCTCCAGGTCCTCCTTGCTGTAGTCGCCCCAGTTCAGCGTCGGCACGTCGTCGAGCTTCCGGTACAGCTTGCTCTTGTGGTACGTCAGCACCTGCGGTGAGGCGATCCAGAAGATGTCCGGGACGTCGCGGGCCGCGATCTGCGTGGTCATCCGCTCCTGGAACGCGCTGTACTCGGCGAACTCCGGCTCGATGGCGATGTCGGTGTTGGCGGAGCTGAACTGCTGCAGCGCCTTGGTGTAGTTCTGCTGGCGGACGGTGTTGCCCCACCAGGCGTAGCGCAGGGTCGTTTTGCCCCCGCCGCCGCCCTCGGCACCTCCGCCGCTGCCACCGCAGCCCGTCACTGCCGCCACGGACAGGCTCGCCGCCGTCGTACCCAGGGCGAGCTTCAGGAACCCTCGCCGATTCAGTCCGGTCATCACGGTCTCTCGCTTCCTCAGGGTGGCTTCATTGTTTGGTTCCGATACATGACGGTCAAGAGGTCATGCATAGTTGTTTGACAATTTGTCAAAAGACAAGGGTCTCGAATCGCTCGATCACCGGCACCTCGACCCGCCCGTCGACCACCGGCAGCCGTACGCCGGCCCGCAGCGCTTGTACCTCGGCCACCTCGGGATCAGGCAGTTCCAGCCAGCACGGCCCGATCGGCAGCGGCTCGGCGAACCGCTGGTCGGCGTCCCCCGATCTGTTCAGCAAGTGGATCACCCGGCCCGCGGCCGACCGGCCGAGGACGATCTCCACCTGCTCGGGCAGTCCGGTAGCGATCTGCTGCGCGCCCGCCCAGAGCACCTCCGTAACCACCAGCTCGCGATGCGCAGTCAGCCCGACCTCGCGGTACGCCCGTCCGACGGTCCACGGCAGCATCACCGCCCGCCCCTGCCCGTACGGCGCCCGCAGCCGTCCCGGATGCTCCAGCTCCAGATGCCCGTGACACTTCTCCGGCGGCCCGTAGGGCGCCCGAGAGAGCGCTCTCCATCCGATCTCGGCGGTCGGGGACGGCTGGATCACGTCGAAGCGCCCGACCACCGGCACCACACCGTGGTCGCTGTCGCGCAGGTGCAACGACCGGACGGCTTCCTCGGTGTCGTGACTGGCCAGTCGCCGTTGCGCCGGCAAGCACTGCAACTCGATCTCCTCGGCCAGCACACCACTGTTGCCGGTAGCAACAACTGCTCCACCCGCCGCGCAGTACCGGTCGAGCACCGACGCGATGTCCGGTGCGAGGGACCCCAAGTCGGGCAGCACCACGACGCCGTACCGGCCGAGGTCGATGTCGCCCAGCCGCTCCTCGGGCAGGACGTCGAACGGGACGTGCCGTTGCAGCAGCGCCAGATAGAGGCCTTGGAACTCCTGGATCGCACCCTTGTCGGGGCGAACCAGCAGCGTCCCGGCCGCGGGCACGAGCTCGCGGTAGACGTCATGATGGTCCCGGTGAAAGCGGGTCAGCTCCCCCGCCACCGCGAGGCACTCGTACGGGTTGTCCCGCGGCGTCCCCATGATGTACGTCGACGGGTTGGCTCCGCGCGCGATCGCCTGGATCAGGTACTGCGCGAAGTGGTGCGGCTCCTCGCCGGCCATCCGGTACGGCATGTCGACGAAGGCCACGGAGTTGGTCAGCACCGGGACCTCCGGTCGGTAGGTCTTCGCGGCGCTGACGTGCTCACTGGTCCGGTGGTGCCACAGCGGCCGGCCGACGGCGTTGTTCGCCTCGTGGAAGACGATGTCGGCGCGATCGCCCAGCACGAGCGGGGCTTCGGGACGACGCGCGGAAAGATGGTCGCGGATCCGGCCGGTCAGGTCCGCGAGGACGTCCCGCGCGAACCGCTGCCAGGTCTCGTACCCCGGCGAATCCTTGCCCTGCGGCAAGGTCTCGCCCGGCGCGTAGTCGGCGTACCGGGTTCGGCAGGCCATGCAGTGGCACACGCCGCGATAGACGCGGCTGTAGTCGACCTCGTTGAACGACATCCAGTTGCAGAAGAAGCCGTCGACCGGATAGCGGTCGAGCACCTCGTCGAGCACCTCGAACAGCTTCACCTGGTAGTAGTCGCCGCTCGGGCAGACGCTGGTCAGTCCGTTGTAGACCTGCTGGTCACCGGCCGCGTCGACGAAGCACCAGTCCGGGTGCTGCTCGGCCCGCCGGTGGTCGATCTTGGAGAAGTCCATCCGGCCCATCACCCGGATCCCGCGCCGCCCGGCCGCCTTCACGGCGTCGCCGATCAGGTCGCCCGACGCGCGCTGCGCGAGGTAGGGGTTGCGGGTCTGGAAGTCGAGGTCGGTCGGGTAGTTCGACAGGATGCCGCCGACGCTCAGCAGCCAGGTGTCGGCGCCGAACTCCACCAGGTAGTCCAGCACCTCCTCGACGTCCAGCCCCGCGTCGATCTCCCGCAGGTTGGTCTGGAACATCCGGAACGGGTCCTGCCACCACAGGCCGCTCATGGCGACCGCCGCAGCGTTTTGTAGAGCGCGGAATGATCCAGGTCGCCGTCCCCGTCGGCGATCGCGGCGTTCATCAGTTGCTGCGTCGCGGCGGTGTTCGGCAACGCGAGGTCGAGCTCGGCGGCCGCCTGGACCGCCAGCATCAGGTCCTTGCGATGCAACCGGATCCGGAAGCCCGGGTCGAAGGTCTGGTTGACCATCCGCTCGCCGTGCAACTCGAGGATGCGCGACGACGCGAAGCCACCCATCAACGCCTTCCGGACGACGGCCGGGTCGGCGCCGGCGCGCTCGGCGAACAGCAGCGCCTCGGCGACCGCCTCGATGGTCAGGCCGACCACGATCTGGTTGGCCACCTTCGCGGTCTGCCCGGCGCCGCTCCCGCCGATCAGCGTGATGTTCTTGCCGAGCGCCTCGAACAGGGGCTTGGCCCGCTCGAAGACGTCGGGCCGGCCCCCGACCATGATCGTTAGCGAAGCCTGCTGCGCGCCGACCTCGCCGCCGGAGACCGGCGCGTCCAGGTAGTCGCAGCCCAGCTTCTCGATCCGCTCGGCGAACGACTTGGTCGCGGTCGGCGAGATCGAACTCATGTCGATCACCAGCGTTCCAGGGTTGATGCCCTCGGTTACGCCGTCCGGCCCGAACAACGCGTTCTCGACGTCCGGGGTGTCGGGCAGCATCAGGATCACCACCTCGGACCGCTCCGCCGCGTCGGCGGCCGACTCGCAGTGGTGACCGGCGAGCCCTTCGCGCCCGCGGTAGAGCGCGAGTTCGTGGCCCGCAGCCATGAGATTGGCGGCCATCGGCGTACCCATCACGCCGAGCCCGACGAAACCGATCCGCATCACGACCTCCAGTCCAGGTGGACGATCTCCAGCAGGCCGGCGGTCGGGATCGTCACCACCGCCCGCCCGTTCTCGACGGTCGCCTCGACGTCGACATCGGCGACCAGCAGTCGCGCCCGCAGGCGATCGGCGGGGACCGCGACCGACACCGTTTGCGGGGGCAAGGGCAACGTTTCGCGGATCGGGCCGCGCATCGCCATCGGGTTGGTCAGGTTGACCAGGGCAACGGCCACCTCGTGGTCCCCGCGACGCACGGCGAGATCGACCAGCCCGGCGCCCTCGACGGTGACCTCGGGATCCTTGCCCAAGGCCCATGCCACCGCGTTCGCGACCAGCCGCCCGTGGTCGGCCTGCAGCGCTTCCCAGAAGATCGCGCCCAGGTTGAACGGGAAGTACACGGTCCGGCCGCCGCCGTCGTGCTCACGGCAGACCACCGCGGGCCGATCCGGGGCTTCGCGCGGGTAGACCTCTTCCATCGGCAGATCGGGGAAGTCCGGGATGAACCGGAACGGCACCTGCGCGGTCGGCACGGCGTCGATGTCGATGATGTGCGTGCCGCCGATGATTCGCGTCGTCCCGTCGAATCCTTCGTTGAGCCGATGGTCGCCGGTCAGCGCGATGTAGTTGTTCTTCACCTGTCGCGCGGGCTGCGCCAGGTGCACCCCGAGCACGTCGCCCAGACCGAAGTCGGCGCGGAGCTGTCCGCGTTCGTCGTACAGGGAGGTCTGGTACGCCGCGACGAGCGAGCCGCCGGACTCGACGTACGCCGTGAGCGCCGCGAGCTGGTCGTCGCCGAGCTGCTCCGCGTTCGCGAGCACGATCACCTTGAACTGACCGAGGCGATTGGCCGACAACTCCTGGTCGGAGACGAACTCGAACGGGACCCGTGCCTCGACGAGCGCCTGGTAGAAGCCGTCCTCGTGACCGATGCCGTCCGGCGTCCGCAGCTGACCAGCGCGGGTCGGGTCGAGCAGCGCGACCTCGGCGGTGATGCGCAGGGGCTCGAGCACCGGCTCGACCTTGGCGTGCAGATTGAACGCCTCGACGATCGGCGGGACCCAGCGGTGGTCCGGCACGCTCGCGTTGAACTTGGTGAACCACGGCAACGCACCCTGCGCGAAACCGTCGACGATCCAGGTCTTCGTCTCCTCCGCCGGCGCGACCGAGTCCTTCCAGCGGTACTGGTGGTGCTCGGGCCCGACCGAGGTGATCAGCCGGACCGGGCGATCGGGGAAGACGCCGCGGTTGCGCTTGCCGTTGCGGCCGGCCGCCCAGGGCGCCTCGATGCCGGAGCGGCCCTGCTTGTCGATGAAAAAGATCGGGTAGTGCTTCTCGACCAGCTCGCGGTCCAGGTCGCGTGCGGCCAGGGCGCCGAGGTTCGGGATGAAGCGCGCGTGCGGCCGGATGTCGCGCACCGCCTGGTCCCAGATGCCGACCAGCCGGCTCAGTTGCCGACGGCGCCAGACGACGTACTCCTGCCAGTTCTCCTGGTGCTCGCCGGCGGGCAACTCGAGGCCGGTCTCGTCACGGAACGACTTGCGCGCGGCATCGCTGTAGGAGATGCCGTAGTAGCCCTCCCAGCGGTTGGCGAAGATCGCGTCGACGTCGTACTCGCGGACGATCTCGCGGGCCACCTCGGTGATGAACTCACGGTGGTAGCCGGTGAACGCGCAGGTCAGCCAGATGTTCGGGTGGGCCCAGTGCTCGAGCGCGTTGCCGTCGCTGTCGCGGGCCAGCCACTCCGGATGCGCCGCGGCCGCGTCGGCGTGGATCGCGTGCGGATCGACCCGGGCCATCACGCTCATGCCGAGCTTGCGGGCGCCGTCGACCAGGGTGCCGAACGGGTCGGTGTCGCCGAGGTACTTGCTGCGGTAGTGGTACTGCAACTGGGTCGGGTAGTAGGCGATGTAGCCGCCGGCACTGATGCAGGTCGCGTTGGAGCGGCTGTCGCGCATCAGGTCGAGCCAGAAGTCCGCGTCGAAGTGCAGCGGGTCGTCCTCGGCCAGCGTGATCTGGGCCCAGCGGGTGGCCCGCTCCGGCCAGTCGGGACTCCGGTCGGCGCTCTGGATCGCTTGCTCTGGCTCGATGCGCATGCGGCGGTTCCTCCTGGAGTTGGCTTGGGAAGATTGTTAGACAAGATTGCATGAGTGGCAAGAGCTGGTGTTAGCCTTTTCGCATGGATTTCCGCGGCTTCGAGGTCAGCGCCAACGTGTCGATGCTCTTCACCGAGCTCCCCTACCTGGACCGGTACGCCGCGGCGGCGCGCAGCGGGTTCCGGCTGGTCGAGTCGTGGTGGCCCTTCCCCGGGCCGACCGCGTCGCCGGCCGAGATCGACCTGCTGGTGACGGCACTGAAGTCGGCCGGGGTCACCTTGAGCGCGCTGAACTTCTACGGCGGCGACATTCCTGGCGGTGAACGCGGTGTCGCTTCGCATCCGGACCGGCAAGAGGAGCTTGCGGCGAACATCTCCACGATGGTCGAGATCGCCGAGCGGACCGGGTGCCGGCTGTTCAACCTGCTCTACGGGCAGCTCGACGACCGGTGGTCACCCGCTGAGCAGGAGGCGTGCGCGGTCGAGGCGATCCGCTCGGCCGCGGCGGCCGTCGAGGGCTTCGGCGGCACTGTGCTCATCGAGCCGCTGACCGAGGGGCTCAACGGGCGCTATCCCTTGCTCACGGCAAACGACGTACTGGCGCTGCTCGACGGTCCGCTGAAGGACGTGCCGAACCTGTCGTTGCTCTTCGACACGTTCCACCTGGGCAGCAACGGCGTGGATCTGGTCGCCACGGCGTCGGCTCTCGGCTCCCGGCTCGCACACGTGCAACTCGCCGACTCCCCCGGCCGCGGGGAGCCGGGCTCGGGGGCTCTGCCGATCGTCGAGGCTTTGGACGCATTGAAGTCCGCCGGGTATTCGGGCGTGGTCGCCGCCGAGTACAAGCCGACTGTCGACACCGCGAGCAGCCTCGGCTGGTTGCCCAGCGCCTGACCCCTACCTCGCTTCCCGTTGTTCTGTTGATATCTCGCCCCGCAGGCGAGAAATCAGATCCAGTCGCGGCGAGTCGCTTCCATCGCCAACTGGAACCGCGTCTGCGCCCCCACCCGCTGCGACAACCGCATCACATGCCGCTGCACCGTGCGCTCGCTCCACCCGAGCGCCCGGCTCGCCGCCTTGTCTGTCGCGCCCGAGGCCAGCAGCGTCAGCAGCTTGACCTCCTCCGCCGACAGCGTCTCCCCGACCTCCTCCACGTCCAGCGCGCTCAACCGCACCGGCACGCTCCTTTCCCACGCCAGATCGAACAGCGCGACCAGCGCGTCGAGCAGCGGCGACGGATGGATCAGGTACGACGCCGTGACCGCGTCGTCCCCAGTCCGCAGCAAGGGGATGATCGCCAGCCGGTCGTCGGAGATGCCCAGCTTCATCGGCAGGTCCGGCGCGATCCGGGCCTGCTCGCCGTGCTTGATCCCGCGCGTCACGTCCGCCAACCAGCCGGGCAGCTCGAGAACCGACCGGTCGTAGATCACCCGGTACTTGACCCCGCGCCGGAGCAGGTCGAGCTCGACCGGATTCGACTCGGTGTGCGCCTGCGGAGCGGCGTACGGCGGACGGTCGAAGCCGCGCATCTCGCTCCGGGTGTTGCGCTGCATCTCGACCCAGCGGTGGTTCACCTCGTCCCGGCCGGAGATCACCTCGACCAACTCGCCCGGGTGGTTGAACCGCGAGCCCGCCCGGTACATCTCCATCAGCGTCCGGACATGTCCACGCACCTCGTGCAACTCGCTCTCGCGCTGCCGCAGGATCGACTCCAGCGCGCTGTCCGGCGAACCGGCGACGTACCGGACCGGCCGGCCGTTGGGCCGGGACGCCAGCCCCAGGTCGACCAGCAGCGCCAGCGACCGGCGTACGGCCGAAGCCGGGCTGCCCGTGTCGGCCACGAGCTCGGGAACCGTCGCCCGCGAGCGCCGGACCAGCGCGTGGTAGATCTCCTCGTCCGCTGGTCCCAGCCCGATCGTCTCCAGCACCGCTCCACCCCTTGTCGTAAACCCGTCACCTGACCGGAAGTCGTCGCCGGAACAGCTTGTCAGTGCATAGTTCCGATGCCAATGTTCTTGAACCGGTCACTGTCCGCCCGGCCTCTGTTCCGCCTGATTTCCGGCCGTACCCGCACGGACCGCGCCTCGCGCGGCCCGCCGTCGGCATGCGCGCCATTGTTGAGGAGTCCCCATGTCGCAGTCCTCCCGTCACCCCGCCCGGTGGTGGCTCGCCGCGTCGGCCGTGTTGCTGCTCACGCCGTCCCTCGCCTCCGCTGCCCCACCGATGGGTACGTCGATGGCCGCCGTGACTGCCGTCACCTCTGAGCGGGCGCGCGGCAAGATCGACCCCTCGCTGCTCGACACCGCCCGGACCCAGCGTTCGGCGAACGGGCGCGTCGAGGCCGCCGTCGTCCTGACCTCGACCACTCCGGCAGCGACCAGCCCCGAGCAGGTCCCCGCGGAACTCGAGGCCGAGGCCGCCGAGACCCAGCGGCCGGTGCTCGACATCGTGCGCGCGCTCGGCGACGAGGTGGTCAGCACGTTCTGGCTGAAGAACATGGTGCTGGTCCGCGCCACCCCACAAACCCTCGAGGCGCTGGCCACCAACGACCTCGTCGACCGGATCATCCCGAACTTCGAGCTCACCGCGCCCGACCAGAAGCCGGTCGCCACCACCGCGACCGACGACACCACCTGGGGCCTGACCAAGATCGGCGCCGACCGAGTGCAGAACGAGCGCGGCCTGACCGGTGAGGGCGTCCGGGTCGCGATCCTCGACACCGGAATCGACCCGAACCATCCAGACCTGGCCGGCAAGCTGGTCAGCGCCGACCCGAACGATCCCGAGCACCCCGGCGGCTGGCTCGAGTTCGGCAGCGGCGGCGAGCCGATCCACTCGCAGCCGCACGACAGCAGCTACCACGGCACCCACGTCGCCGGAACGGTTGCCGGTGGCAATGCCTCCGGCACCCGGATCGGTGTTGCCCCCGGCGCCGACCTGATGGCCGGCCTGGTCATCCCGAACGGCACCGGCTCGCTGGCCCAGGTGATCGCCGGCATGGAGTGGGCGATCGCACCGTACGACGCCGACGGCAAGCCGGCTGGCGAGCCCGCGGACGTGGTGAGCATGTCGCTGGGCGCCGAGGGCTTCGAGGACGAGATGATCGAGCCCGTCCGCAACATCTACCGCGCCGGCGTCTTCCCGGCCTTTGCGATCGGTAACGAGTGCCTGCCCGGCGGCTCCTCCAGCCCGGGCAACGTGTACGAGTCGGTCAGCGTCGGCGCGACCGACGCGAACGACGACGTCCCGGACTGGTCCTGCGGCGGCACCGTCCAGCGGACCGACTGGATCGACGCGCCGAGCGAGTGGCCCGCGTCGTTCGTCGTACCGGACATCTCGGCGCCCGGCGTCGACGTCTACTCGACGCTGCCCGACGGCTCGTACGGCGAGCTCAGCGGTACGTCGATGGCCACGCCGCACGTCTCCGGCACGGTCGCGCTCATGCTGCAGGCCCGCCCGGACCTGTCGGTCGACGAAGCCCTCGACATCCTCGCCGGCACGTCGGTGCACGACAGCCGGTACGGCGCCCTGCCGAACGACCGGTTCGGCCGCGGCCGGATCGACGCCTTCGCCGCGGTCAACGAGGCCGGGCTGAAGAGCGGGGTCCGCGGTGTCGTCAAGGACGACAAGTCGGGCAAGGTCCTGACCGGCGTGACGGTCACGTTGCCCAGCGGTCGCGCGGTGAGCACGGATGCCACCGGCACGTTCGAGCTGCGGGTCGCTCCGGGGACGTACAAGATCACGCTCTCCCGTTTCGGCTACCGGACCACGACGGCCACCGCCACGGTCAAGGCCGATCGGCTCACCGAGCTGCGGGTCGAGCTCGACCGCACCCGCTGGGGCACGATCACCGGCAAGGTGACCTACGGTCCGACCGGCAGCACGGTGCCGGGAGCAACGGTCGAGGTGCAGGACGTGCCCGACAAGCTGGTCGCGACAACCGGCCGGGACGGGCGGTACACGATCCGCGATGTACCGGAGGGCAAGTACCAGGTGGTCGCGAACGCGCCCGGGATCTCCCGGACCGCGCCCGGCGCTGTCGCCGTACGGACGCAGGGGCGGCTCGACCTGGCGCTGCCGAAGCCGTTCCCGACCGAGCGGCCCTCGGTCTCGGCGGCCGGTGCCCAGGGCAACTCGGACATCTGGTGGCCGGAGCTGAACGCCGACGGCAGCTTGGTCGCGTACGCCACGGCGTCGTCGAATCTGGTGGCCAACGACACCAACAACGATCTCGACGTCTTCGTCACCGACCAACGCACCGGCGCGGTCGAGCGCGTCTCGGTCTCGTCGACCGGTGAGCAGGGCAACAGCTTCTCGCTCTCCCCCACGCTCAGCGCCGACGGCCGGTACGTCGGCTTCAACAGCGGGGCGTCGAACCTCGTGGCCGGTGACACCAACGGGCAGACCGACACGTTCGTGCACAATCGGACCACCGGGACCACGACGCTCGTCTCGGTCACGCCGTCAGGTGCTCCGGGCAACGGGTTGTCCGGGCCGCCGTCGTTCACCGCGGACAGCCGGTACGTCACGTTCAACAGCGACGCCGACGACCTGGTCCCGGGCGACACCAACGGGCAGACCGACGTCTTCGTCCGCGACCTGCAGACCGGGACCACCGAGCGGATCTCGGTCGCCCCGGACGGATCCGGCGGCAACGGCGGTTCCCGCGAGCAGTCGATCAGCGCCGACGGCCGGTACGTCGCGTTCGTCAGCGACGCGAGCAATCTGACCGGCGACGACGTGGAGTTCCAGCGCGACCTGTTCGTCCGGGACCGGGTCGCCGGGACCACTCGCCGCATCGCCGACCCGGATCTCGCCGGTGAGTACTCGTCGCCGCTGATCAGTGCCGACGGCACCAAGGTGGTGTTCGAGAACCGCAGCGCGCCGTCGTGGGCGAACCACGTGCACGTCTTCGACCTGCGGACCGGCCAGGCCGAGCTCGCCTCGGTCGCGACGTCCGGGGCCGAGGGCAATGACTGGTCGTTCGCGCCGTCCATCAGCGCGGATGGAACCAAGGTCGCGTTCTACAGCGACGCGACGAACCTCGTGGCCGGTGACACGAACGCGAAGCCGGACATCTTCGTCCGCGATCTCGCGGCGAAGACCACGACGTCGGTGTCGGGCGGACCGCTCGGAGTCCAGGGCGACGGGCGCTCCGAGCTGCCGAACCTCAGCAGCAACGGCCGGTACGTCGCCTTCCAGAGCACCTCGACGAATCTGGTCGGTGGCGACACCAACCACCGCTCGGACATCTTCGTCCACGACCTGGCCGCCGGCCCGGAAGCCCGCTGGGCGCTGACGGACCTGTTGGTGCCGCCGACGAAGGTCCGCCCTGGTCAATGGGTGATCGCGACCGCTTGGCTGAAGAACGTCGGCGAGGCGGCGGGCACCTACACCGCGACGCTGAAGCTGGACGGCCGAGTCGTCGCGGAGCGAGACGTTGCTCTCCGCAGCAATCGGGACACTCGGGTGATCTTCACCTTCCGGAGCCCGGCGGTCGGCACCCATCCCCTGACGCTGGGCCCGCTCACGACCCAGTTGACCGTCCGGCGCTGAACCACCAGCGCTGATTGACCGCGGCCGGCCCGGCCCTGACCGGGCCGGCCGCTTTCGTCGTACCGATCGTTGTAGGGATTTTCGACCGAGTTTCGCCGGTGCGCGACAAACTGGAGCCATGAACCGGCGGATGACGTGGGCGGGGCTCGCCGCGCTCGGGATGACGGCTGCGGTCGCCTGCACCACACCTGACGACGCGGCATCCCCTGCGTCCACTCCCAGTACGGCGGTCAGCTCCACACCCGCCCCGTCATCCGTCCCTCCGCCGGAGCCTGCCACTCCACCACCTTCCACGCCGACGCCGTCGGCTCCCGCGCCCAACCCGGTGTCGCTGCAGGCGCTGGCGGCGAAGAAGTATCCCGGTGGCACGCTGCGGGTCGGCCGCGTGCTGGCCCGCAACGCGGCGTACACGCGATACTTCGTCACGTATCCGAGCGGGTCACTGACGATCTCCGGGATCCTCATCATCCCGTCGACGCCTGGTCCACATCCCGCGCTGGTCCTCGCCCACGGCCACATCGACCTCGACATCTACACCAACGGCCGGGGCCTGATGCGCGAGCAGGACTATCTGGCCCGCCGCGGCTACGTCGTCCTGCACACCGACTACCGCAATCACGCCCAGTCCTCCAAGGACCCCAACTCCGAGGTCAACCTGCGCCTGGGCTACACCGAGGACGTCATCAACGCCGTTCTCGCCCTGCGCACCTCGCAGTCCGTCGACCCGAACCGCATCGGCCTGCTCGGCCGCTCGATGGGCGGCGGCATCACGTACAACGTGCTCGTCACCCAGCCCGGCCTGGTCAAGGCCGGAGTCGTCTTCGCCCCCGTCAGCTCCGACACCGCCGACAACTTCAACCGCTGGACCCGCAACGACACCACCGCCTCCCGCGCGATCCTCCGAGCCCACGGCGAGCCGTCCCGCAACCCGGCGTTCTGGCGCAACGTCTCCCCCATCAACTCCTTCGACCGCGTCACCGAGCCGCTGCTCATCCACCACGGCACCGCCGACTCGACCTGTCCCATCGCCTGGTCCACCAAAACCCTCGCCGCCCTCAAACAGGCCGGCAAGAACGCCACCATGTACACCTATCCGGGCGAAGAACACGCTTTCGGCCCAGCCTGGCCAACGTCAATGGCCCGCACGGTCAGCTTCCTCAAGCAGTACGGGGTCTAGGGAGACACGTCCTAAGGCTTGACCGCCGTCACGGCGTACATGGTGAGGGACATGTGGAAGGCGCCGCGGGCGGCGGCTTCGGTGAGGGTGTGGGTGAAGGCTTCGGCCTCGGAGGGGGTGATGACGCCGCCGGCGGCGCCGGCCTCGATCATGGCGGGGGCGACGCCCTGGCGGGCGCCGTCCTGGGACTCGATCCACGTGGCGGCGGTTTCGGCGGTGACGTTGAGGCCCGCGTTGACGAGCAGGGCTCGCAGCGTGCGGCCGGAGTACGGGTTCGGGGAGTCGGCGAGCATCGAGGCGGTCAGCCGGTCGTAGATGTCGGGGATCACCGGGTGCAGCAGCGCCGTACCCCAGTCGGTGTCGATCAACGCGATCCGGCCGCCGGGGCGTAGTGCGCGAGCCATCTCCGCGACGGCGCGGGACGGCTCGGCGATGTGCTGGAGCACGCGTTCGCAGCGGATCACGTCGAACGACTCGTCCTCGAACGGCAACGCCAGCGCGTCGCCGTCGACCACCTCGAGCCCTGGGAATCGCCGTACCGACTCGGCGCGCAGGCCCTCGTGCGGCTCGACACCAACCGCCCGCTCGACGAGATCCCGCAGCGCCGCGACGTCCTCGCCCGTCCCCGACCCGACATCCAGCGCGACGTCTCCCGCTCGCGGCGCCAGCTGCTCGAGCGCGAACGCCTTCAACACCCGTACGGCGGACCGCTGCGCGAGCTGATCCAGGATCCACACCAGCCGTGCCGCGTCCGACTGAGCCCCGTCCCCCCGCTTGAACCCCACCGCATGCGTCTTGGTCATGATCCCTCCCCACGACCAAGGTAACCCCGCCAAGCGGCCCGCCGCCGCGATCCGCGCATCACGGCAACCGGCTCCCGCGCACCATCGCCCACCCGACGGCTGCGAATCCGGCCGCCTGCAACCCCCACCCGAACAGGTCGAGCGTGTGGTTCGGTACGACGACCGCCGCCACGATATGGATCGGCTGCGACACGATCACCGCCACTGCCGCCCAGCGCGGGACCACCTGCGACCGCCACAGCGCGACTCCCAGCAGGATCGTTCCGACCACGTGCCCGACGACGAAGAACACCTCGGCGATCTCCGTTGTCGGATGCGCCGCGTCGTACAGCCTGATCACGTCACCCGCGGCCAAGCCCGCCTCCGGGCCCAACCACAGCAACTGATCGCTCGCGGCCAGCCACCCGAGCGACAGATACCCCGGAACCAGCAGCACCAGCGCCGCCGCCGTCAGCCGTGGTGTCCGCGACCGCGTCATCCGGCCGACCGCGTACGCCGCGGGGACCAACGTCAGCACCGCGACGAACCCCAACCACAGCACCAGCGACGCCCTGCCCGGCTCGGCGATCGCCTTGCGCACCATCGTCGAACTGTCGTCCACCGTGTCGTACGGCAGCACGTACCGCAGGACGGCGACCGCCAACGGCCCCACCGGCAACAGCAAAGCGGTCGCCCACACCGTCCACCGCCGCGCTACCACCGGCTGCGCGACCTCAGCAACCGTCGTCATCGCGCACTCACCAGCTCCCGCGCCGGCACGAGCAACAAGGCCACCCCCAGGGCGGTCAGCCCGACGACCACGCCGGCCGCCACCATCGCACCCACCGGGACGTCGTCCACGAAGAACGCCGGCACTGCGGCGACCGCCGACAGCACCCGTACGACGATCAGCGGCACGACCGCCCACCGCCGTCCACGCCACGCCAGTACCACCAGGACCAGACTGACCAGCCCGAGCCCGGCACCCAGCAGCGCGATCTCCATCGGCGGATGCTCTCCGTCGGTCAGCAGCGGACCAGCCAGGTCCCCCACCGACAGCACCGCGAGCAGCACCAGCCCCCATCGAAACCTTCCAGACATCACGTTCGCCCCCTTCGACGATTCCACTTGCCGATCAGCCTGCCGCCGGACCGGACTCTCGCGCCGGAGACCGCGATCACCGGTGAACCGGGAAATCGCCCGGAAACCCAGGGAGCGCGATCCCGGGACGCCGGGACACCTCCGGGCGCACACTGGGGCCATGACGAGGGCCGTGACGCGGGCATGGCTGCCCGGCCGGCGACGGCTGGCAGCGGGGTTGGGGATGTTGACGGCGGTCGAAGTGATCGCCGCGGTCGTCCTCAGCGTGCTCGCGGGCTGGTCTGTGCGGGACGCGTTCGACGCTTTCATGGTGACGAACGCGTTGATGGGGTTCGCGTTCGGCACCTGTGGCGCGGTGATCGCCTGGCACCGCCCGGCCAACCCGATCGGCTGGTTGTTCCTCGCGGACGGGATCGGCCACGCGACGACCGCGGCCGGCGCACCGCTGCTGCAACTGCTGTACGACTCCTCGGCACCGATGGGGCTGCAGCGTGCCGTGATGACGGTGAGCGAATGGGCCTGGCCGTGGTCGATCGGCTTGTTCTTGCCGCTCGCGCTCTTGCTGTTCCCCGACGGGCGCCTGCTCTCGCCGCGCTGGCGACCGGTCGCCTGGGCGATCGTGCTGACGTCACCGCTGTTCGCGCTGGAGATGGGAACGGGCGGCTCAGCTCCGTTCGAAGGCGGTCCGACGGGGTATCTCGCGCTGCCGTCGTACGAGGCGTTGCAACCTCTCTGGACGGCCACCGAGCTCCGCGGTCTGCTCGCGTTCCTGCTGGCGATCACGTGCCTGGTGATCCGCTACCGCCGCGCCACCGAAACGGGCCGCCGGCAACTGCTGTGGTTGCTGCTGGCAGCGGTGATCGCGCTCTCTTTGATGATCCCGTGGGCCCTGATCGCCGGTACGCCGGTGTTCGTGCTGCTCGCGATCCCACTCGTCCCGGTCGCGGTGGCGGTCGCGATCGTTCGGCACCAGCTGCTCGACATCCGGCTGGTCGTCTCCCGGGCCATCGCCTGGGGCCTGCTGTCGTTCGTTGCCATCGGCACCTACGTACTGCTGGTCGCGCTCACCGACTCGTTCGTCTCGTCCCGCTTCGGCCGCTCGGCGGCGCTGACCGTGGTCGTCGCGCTGCTGATCGCACCGGTCCTGCCTCGGCTGCAACGGCTGGTCGACCGTGCCATGTACGGCGACCGCCGCGACCCGGCTCGGGTCGCCTCGCGGATCGGCGCTGAACTGTCCGCCAATCCGAGCGGCGGCTTGGACACCGTCGCCGCGGCGATCAGGTCGGCGCTGCGGTTTCCGTATGTCGCTCTGGAGACGCCTGGGACGACGATCCCCTCCGGGACCGACCCACGGACCGATTCGGGGACCGGCCGAATCGTCGCGCTCGACCTCTCCTACGGCGGCACCTCGGTCGGCTCCCTGCTGATCGGCCTCCGCCCCGGCGAATCCGAGCTCACCGTTGCCGACCGCAACGTACTCGCCCTCGTCGCCGTTCCGCTCGCCGTCGCCGTCCACGCGACCCGACTCTCCGCCGAACTGCAGGCCTCCCGCGAGCAACTGGTCTCCGCCCGGGAAGAAGAACGCCGCCGCCTCCGCCGCGACCTCCACGACGGCCTCGGCCCGGCCCTCACCGGCGTCGCCTTCACCGCCGACGCCGCCGCGAACCTCGTCACCGCCGACCCGGCCCGCGCCTCGGAGCTCCTGCGCAGCCTCCGTACCGACACCCGCACAGCGATCGCCGACGTACGCCGCCTGGTCGACGACCTCCGACCACCCACACTGGACGAGGTCGGGTTGGTCGGCGCCCTTCGCCAGCGAGCCGACCAGCTGTCCTGGCGAGCGGACGGCGCCTCGATCCGCGTCCGGGTCGAGGCCGACGAACTGCCCGCGCTGCCCGCCGCGCTCGAGGTCGCGGCGTACCGGATCGCGACGGAAGCGCTCACCAACGTCGTACGGCACTCGCACGCGACCACCGCCGTTCTCACCCTGCGCTGCGAATCCGGCCTCGAGCTCGAGATCCAAGACGACGGCCCGCCGCAAGGCCCGTGGATTCCCGGCGTCGGCCTGCAGGCCATGCGCGACCGCGCCACCGAACTCGGCGGCCGCGTCGAGGCCGGGCCGACGCCGTCCGGGGGTCGTGTTACGGCCTGGCTCCCGTTGACGCTGTACGGCGATGCGTCGTCCAGTCAGATGATCGAGCAGCACTCGGGCAGCCTGCTCGAACCGCAAGCGGACGCGGCGGCGCGAAGCCTCGGTGCGGGGCGTGCGGCCGTCCGGGACGGTCGGGAGATCCGGGACGGCGATGGCCGGGACGGGGACGGCCGGGAGGTCCGGGACGAGGACAGCCGGGACGCCCGAGACGGCGACGCCCGGAACAGGGACCTCCGGGACGGGGACAGCCGCGATACCCGAGACGGGGACGCCCGGAACCGGGACCTCCGGGACGGGAGCAGCCGGGATGCCCGGGACGGGGACGCGCGGGACCGCCGGGACGCCCTGGAAGCGACGACTTCCACCAGCCGCTCGGCGGTCCCGGATGAGTGAGACCCCGATTCGCGTCGTCCTTGCCGACGACCACCCCGTCGTACGGGCCGGCCTGGCCGCGCTGCTCACCTCCCTGCCCGGCATCGAGGTGGTCGGCGTCGCCGCGACCGGTCGCGAGGCGATCCGCGAGGTGCTGACCAACCACCCCGACGTCGCCGTGCTCGACCTGCAGATGCCCGACCTGGACGGCTTCGCCGCGACCCGCGAACTGGCCCGCTCGGCCCCGGACGTCGCCGTTCTGGTGCTGACCATGTTCGAGGACGACGACTCCGTGTTCGCCGCGATGCGCGCGGGCGCCCGCGGTTACCTGGTCAAGGGCGCCGAGCAGGACGAGATCGCCCGCGCGATCCACGCCGTCGCGTCCGGCGAGGCGATCTTCGGCCCCGGCGTCGCCCGGCGCGTCCTCGCCCTGTTCGCGGCTCCGCCGGCCACCGAGGTTCCGTTCCCCGAGCTCACCGCCCGCGAACACGAGATCCTCGACCTGCTCGCCGCCGGCCTGTCCAACCCAGCGATCGCGACCCGGCTGTCCCTGGCCGCGAAGACCGTCGCCAACAACGTCTCGTCGATCTTCACCAAACTGCACGTCGCCGATCGCCCGAGCGCGATCGTCCGCGCCCGCGACGCCGGCCTGGGCCGCGAGCAGCCGGGGCCAACGAGATAAGCGATCTTACGAACTGACCGCCCGCAGATACCGCTCTCCGATGATCCGCAGATGCTGCACCAGCGCCGCCGGCGCCGTCACCTGGAAGTCGATGCCGAGCATTCCGATGTACACGGCAACCACCTCGAGCGACTCCGCCCCCGTCACCAGCACGCAGGTGTTCTCGTCGACCGATTCGACGATGCCGACCGCCGCGTGGATCCGGGACAACACCTCCTCGGCGGACGCGAACACGGTGATCCTGGCGTGCACCTTCCACCCCGTGGTAGCGACGTCGCGCAGAACGAAGTCCGTGTAGTCGTCGTCCGGCATCGGCCGCGGCTGGTAGCGCCGTCCCGTTGCCATTCGCAACGTCATCCAGTCCACCCGATAGGTGCGCCAGGCCCCCTTCTCGTCGCGCGCGACCAAGTACCAGTAGCGCTGCCAGCTCACCAGCCGATACGGCTCGACCACGATCGGGAGGCCCGGCTCGGCCTCCGGTACGGCGTACTCGAAGCGCAGGTAGTGCTCGTCGCGGATCGCCGCGGCGATCGTCGTCACGAGCACCGGATCCACCTCGGGATCCTCGACGTTGGAGCCGGTGTTGTCCGGGCCCTTCGACAGCGTCGTGTGGATCGCGTTGACCTGCCGCCGGAGCCGGTGCGGCAGGACCTGCTCGAGCTTCGCGAGAGCGCGTCCGCTGCTCTCCTCCATTCCGGCGACGCCCGCGCCGGTGCGCAGGCCGACGGCGACCGCGACCGCCTCCTCGTCGTCCAGCAGGAGCGGCGGCATGTTCGCGCCGACTCCGAGCTGGTAGTGCCCGGCCGGCCCGCGGGTCGCGTCGATCGGATACCCCAGCTCGCGGAGCCGGTCGACGTCGTTCCGGATCGTTCTCGTACTGACCTCGAGCCGGGTCGCGAGCTCGGCCCCGGTCCAGGCCGGCCTGGTCTGCAGCAGCGACAACAACGACAGCAATCTCGACGACGTCTCACGCATCTGAAAATCATCGCACAAATAGGAATCCAACGTTCCTATACGGCTTCTACGGTTGAGCCATGAACAACAACGAGAGCATCCGGCCCTTCACCGTCACGATCGACCAGGCCGACCTGGACGACCTGCAGACCCGCCTGGCCCGGACCCGGCTGCCCGAGCCGGCCCCCGGCGACAACTGGGACCTCGGCACCCCGAACCACTACCTGCGCGAGATGGTCGACCACTGGCAGAACGGGTTCGACTGGCGGGCGCAGGAGGCCCGGATGAACGAGTTCCCGCATTACCTGACCGAGATCGACGGCCAGACGGTCCACTTCCTGCACGTCCCGTCGGCCGTCGAGGGCGCGACGCCGCTGCTGCTGCTGCACACCTACCCCGGCTCGTTCGTCGACTTCCTCGACATGATCGGCCCGCTCACCGACCCGGTCGCGCACGGCGGCACCGAAGCCGACGCGTTCTCGGTCGTCGTACCGTCGATCCCCGGCTTCGGCTTCAGCACACCGCTCATCGACCGCGGCTGGACGATGGCCCGCGTCGCCCGCACCTTCGACAAGCTGATGCGCCGCCTCGGCTACGACTCGTACGGCGCCCACGGCAGCGACGGCGGCGCGATGATCTCCCGCGAACTCGGCCTGCTGAACCCTCCCGGCTTCCTCGGACTGCACGTCCTCCAGCTCTTCTCGTTCCCCTCCGGCGACCCGGCCGAGTTCGAGAAGTTCACCCCCGAGGACTACGCGGCGCTCGAGCACCTGCAGTGGTTCCAGTCCGTCGGCGGCTACAACGCGATCAACTCCACCCGCCCGCAGACCGTTGCCGTCGGCATCTCCGACTCCCCGGTCGGCCAGCTCGCCTGGAACGAACTGTTCAACAACTTCGGGAACGGCACCAGCCTGGTCAGCCGCGACCAGATCCTCACCGAGGTCTCGCTCTACTGGTTCACCAACACCTCGGCCACCGCCGGCCGCTACCACTACGAAGAGGCCAACGCCGGCACCGAACCCGCCGTCAACCACGCCCCCACCGGCGTCGCCGTCTTCGCCGACGACTTCAAGACCATCCGCCCGCTCGCCGAACGCGACAACTCCAACATCGTCCACTGGAGCAACTTCGAGTCCGGCGGCCACTTCGCCTCACTCGAGCGCCCGGACGACGTCACCGCCGACCTCCGCAAGTTCTTCAGCAACCTGCGCTGACCCGATCCTCACCACCCGCGGGGCGTCTCCATCGGAGACGCCCCGCCAGGCTGTGTGCGGGCCCCCGGATCAGCCGTCCAGGCTGATCACGCCGACAGCCTTCGGGCCGCTCGTGTCGAGCACGAGAATGCCTTCTTCGAACAGTCGGCTGACGTAGATCCGCTGCCCGTCGGGGCTGACCGCCAGGCCGGTGAGCAGACCGGCGTCGCTCTCGAACGCCCCAGCTGTCTTGCCGCTGCCGATGTCGACCACGTCGACGGCCTGCGTGTTGTCCGTTCTCGAAGCGAGCACGAACAGCCGCTCACCGTCCGCACTCACCGCAGCCACCCGCGCTCTGCCCGGCAACTCCCGCGGCGTCGGCCGTGAGCGCTCCACTTTCGTGTTGATCACCGCGTACGCCGTACCGCCGACCACGTACAGGTTGCCGTCCAGTCCGAAGACGAGTTCCTCCGGCGTCGCGCCGACCTCGATCGGGGTGTGCAGCGGGCTGCGCGTGGAGGTGTCGATCACCGCGACAGAAGCTGTGTCCTTGCCGCTGATGTACAACCGGCGGCCGTCCGGGCTGACCGCAAGGTCCGACGGAGCTGGTCCGGTGGCGATCGGACCGCCGATCGTTCTCATCGTGGTCGTGTCGAGCACCGTGATCGTCTCGCTCTCGGGACTGAGCACGTACAACCGCTTGGTCGGCACGTTCAGTTCGAGATCAAGCGGTTCGGGCGCCACCGCCGCGGACGAGCCGAGCAACGTCCAGGCGCCGGTGTCGACGACGGAGACCGAGCTCGAACCCGAGTTGCTCACGTAGAGCCGACTGCCATCGGGCGACATCGCGATCCGGCTCGGCTTGTCTCCGACCACGAGCGCCTCGCCGATCTGCTCGCGGGTTGTGGTGCTGACCTTCACGACTGTGCCGTTGACGACATCCGCGGCGTACAGATAGTCGCTTGCCGGACTGACCACCAGCCCCAGCGCGACGGGCGTCTTCGGCGCCTCGGGGACGGCGAAGGCCGTCGCGCCGCCGAGCACGAGAGGGACCAGGAGCGCCGCGACGACTGGACGCCACCGGCCGGGCCGCTCTCCGGCCGACGTCGACGTCCAGCGGACGGCCAGGACACCGAGAACCAGCCAGCATCCGTAGAGCGCGCTCTCCAGGATCTCGATCCGCGATCCGCCTTCGAAGATCCCGAACAGCCCGAGGTAGAGCGCGAACCCTCCGAGCACCCAGCCGCCCAGGAATGTTCGTCGCTGGTTGATCGAAGCAGCGAGCAGCGGACCGGCGAGCGCGAGTTCGGCAGCGAGCACGATCGGAACGGTCCGCGCGGCGATGTGGAAACTGGCGCCCTGGCGGTACGAGAAGAACAGGATCAGCAAGACAATCAACGCGGACGCCGCGCCGGTGAGCACGATCGCTTTACCGAGAGGCGACAGAGCGCGCCGCGCAGTGGTGCCGTCAGAGCGCCACAGCACGACCAGACCGACGATGCCGGCAGCCAGCCACGCGGCGTGCGCGATCACCGCCGACGTGACCAAACCCGCCTCCTCCTTCAGTGGAAGTACCAGAGGTCTCAGCTGGGACCACCAGGCCCCTAGCAGCGCCGAACCAGCGACGGCTCCGCCTAATGAGCCGACCAAGAACGCCGCGGCGTTCGACGGCCTCCAGACGTGCAGGACCACCGCGGCACACAGCAGGATCGCGACGGCGACCAGATAGCGAACGACCTGGTCGTTCACCGGCTCGGCACCGAGCGCCTGCCGCACGACCAGAATCGCGGCGAGGGTTGCCGCGATCGCGCCGAGCAGACTGGGGGCGAAGATCGGCCACAAGACGGTCGGCCGATGAAGCCGCGATCGCCAGCGCCGTACCGAGGTCCGCAGGACCGTCCGAAGCGTTGGTTCGCCGGAGATCCCACTCGACGGCGATGGCGATCGTGCCTGCGACATCGGAGGCCGGGAGAGCTCCGGTGGTCCGGGCTCGACGAGTGGCACCGGCCGTTCGACGGTTGGCATGATGCCTGGAGGGCTCGGCGACGACCGGGCCTCCCGATTGGGGGTCGGGGGCGACAGCGCTGCCTCCGCGGCGGCAGCGACCGCCCGGCTGTCGTCGTCCCGCAACTCCTGGAGCCGAGCGCGGGCAGTCCGCCGTACTCGCTCGTTGTTTGCTGTCAGCAACAAGGCGAGCGGCGACACCGCGGACTGCCGAACGGCCGGCAACGGGCTCTCCAGTGCCGTGGTGATCGCCTCGGGCAACGACCACCGCACGTTCGCGGCGATGACCGTCTCGCCTTCGACGTTGCTCAGCTTCTTCGGTCGCTGGTTCGGCTGTTCTGCCGTGACGTGGCGGTAGACGTAGTCGTACAGTTCGTCCACGGTGATGTCGCCGTCGCGATCCAGGTCCGCGTCGCCGCTGCGCAAGCCGTCGACCAGGTGCCGGGTGAACACCGACTGCTGAGCGGCGCCGTGAAGTAGGCTGCCCTCGAACGCGTACTGCGTCGAGTCGGATGCCGTCAGCACCATTCGGCCTCGCCCGCCGAGCGCGGCCATCGTATGCACCGCGGTATCGGCCTTGGCGTACTGCTGTGTCGCGTACGCCCCGCTGTAGCAGCAGTCGAGGATCAGGATCTTCTGCCGCGAGGAGCCGTCCTCCAGCGCCTCGTCCACCAACTGCGCCGAGAGCGCGGTGAACCGCAGGTTGTCCCGTCTGGTGTTCGCCAGGGCCAGGTGGAGCCGGCCACTGTCGTCCTTCAGTCCGTGCCCGGTGAAGTACAGCAGGGTCAGGTCGTCGCGCTCACTGCCGGCGTAGAACTCCGCGATCGCTTCGCCGACGCGATGCGTGGGTTGGTTGATCAAGGTCCGGACGTCGAACCCGGCGATCTCAGGATCCGCGAGCACCGCCGCCAGCGCCTCGGCGTCCTGCGCCGGACTGGTCAGCCGTCGCAGCCCCGAGTCCTCGTACTCGTACGTGGCCACCAGCAAGGCCAACCGCCGAGCCATCGGTCACTTCTCTCCGGCCGACCGCAGGAACGCCTCGATCAACTGCTGCCGCTCGTCGACGGTCGCCCGATCCAGCTCGATCGAGTTCCCGTCCACCGTCAACCGCACCGCTCCGGACCCTCGTCGCCGACCGAGCCAGTCCTTCAGCAAGGTGACCAGTAGCGACACTGTTCCGCCGGCTCCGCCGAGAGCCACCGCGACGGCGCCGATCGCTGCCGCGTCGCCTTTGGCTCCCCCTGGCGCGATCACGGGGACCGATCGGGTGTCGAACTCAGCGGCCAACTCGCGTCGTAGCTGCCGAACCTCCCGGTCGGCCAGTTCGGGATCGTCCTCCAGCAGTACGACCTCCACCCACGCCCCCACAGCACCCCCACCTTGTCCCGGCTGTTCGGGCCACATGATCCTCTCGCGGGTTGCCACGCACAAGCACTGGTCGACGACCGTTCGTGTGCGAACCAGACCTGGGAGCGCCCGCCTACCGGTTCACTGCGGACCGAGCCCCCACAATCGCTCGTCGGGCAGCGGTCGATCCGTTGGACCCTCGCCGATGAGCGGCTCGTTCGTCACGCGAAGACCGGCGAAGCGGCGGGCCATCGCCTGGGCGTAGCGCTCGGCGAGCAGGGGTTCGGCGCAGTAGTCCGCGATCACGTGTTCGCCGAACCAGACCCGCACCCTGCTGCGCCGGACTGTGTTGTCCACGGCTCCTCCTCACACCAATTGCCCCAATACCAGCAGCCGCCGTCGCCGCGCAGGAGTCCTCGGCGCTGTCCGAAACCGGCACGGCAGGAACCGGACGTCGTGCAGGTCACGCGTTGGACGGATGCGATGTGGGAACCGGGCGGACATGAGTGTCGTGGTGATCACAGGTGCGAGTGCCGGGATCGGGCGGGCGTGTGCGCGCTTGTTCGCTGAGCGTGGGTACGACGTGGGCTTGATCGCCCGCGGCGGTGACGGCTTGTCCGCGGCCGAGGCCGAGGTCGGGCTCGCGGGCGCACGGGCGTTCGCCATACAGGCCGATGTCAGCGACGACAAGGCGATCGACGCGGCCGCGGAGCGGATCGAACAGGAACTCGGTCCGATCGACGTTTGGGTCAACGACGCGATGGCGACCGTGTTCGGGCCGTTCCTCGAGCTGCAGCCCGACGAGTTCCGCCGCGTCACCGAGGTCACCTACCTCGGCTTCGTCAACGGCACCCGGGCCGCGCTGCAGCGCATGGTCCCGCGCGACCGCGGCGTCGTCGTCCAGATCGGTTCGGCACTGGCGTTCCGCGGGATCCCGCTGCAGTCGGCGTACTGCGGCGCCAAGCACGCGATCCAGGGCTTCACCGACTCGATCCGCTGCGAACTGCTGCACGACGAGAGCAACGTGCGAATCACCGAGGTCCAGATGCCCGCCGTGAACACCCCGCAGTTCCGCATCCAGCGCTCGAAACTGGACCACAAGGCCCAGCCCGTCCCGCCGATCTTCCAGCCCGAACTCGCCGCCGAGGCCATCTGGCACGCCGCGCACCACCGGCGCCGCCAGGTCTGGGTCGGCTTCCCCACCGTCTACACGATCCTCGGCGAACGCCTCGCCGCTCCCCTGCTCGACGCCTTCCTCGGCAAAACCGGCTTCAAGAGCCAGCAGGTCGACGAACCGGAAACCCACGACCGCCCGGACAACCTGTACGACCCGGTCCCCGGCGACCACGGCTCCCACGGCGCTTTCGACGACAAGGCGAAATCCGTGAGCAAGCAGCTGGCCTTCACGTTGTCGCCGCCTGTCGCGCGCATCGCGGAAACCGTCGACGCGCTCGCGAATCGAGCCGGCCGCCTCTTGGCCAAGGTGGCCGGCTGACCGAGGGATCACCAGCGCCTTGGTTGCCCGCACCTCAAGATCGGCATCCACGGATACACCGGGCGTCGCTCATCAGCGGAGGGCCGAGAGGCTGAACCTTCGCCACTCAAACGCTTCGGACGTCACAGGCAGACCAGCGAATCGAGGCACGGTTCCCGCCTCAGTTCTCGACCATGCCGCGCCAGCCGGCCAGATCTGACAAGATCGTCGCGTGGCGGTGACGGAATGAAGCCAGGGATCTACGACGCGCTCGTGACGGACGGACTACTCGAAGCACTACGCCAGTCCGACGCGCTAACACCGACCTTTGGCAAGATCGACGAGGCCGATCAGCCGGAGGTGCTGTCTCGACACCTTCGGGACGCGATCTTCAGGGTCCTTTCAGGTACGCGCGACGAGGGCAAGCGGGTCGCCATCGTCAACGGCCTGCTCGCCGAATTGGAGTCGCACACCGACACTCTTCCCGAGACAAGGCCCGAGCGACTCCTTGCCGCCGGGGAGGCCGCCGGCCCTGGCGTCTACTCAGTCGCTCTTACTCGCCCCAGCACACCACTCTCGGATGCGGCGCTCCTGACCAACGCTCACGGCGAGCCTGCGCTCGGCACCGAATTGCGCGCCGAGATCGATTCCTCGAACGAAGTCGACCTGCTCTGCGCCTTCGTCAAGTGGTACGGCTTGCGCGTGCTCGAGCCTGAACTGAAGCGATTACGACTCCGTGGCGCACCTCTGCGAGTCATCACCACGACGTATATGGGTGCGACTGACCGGCGGGCATTAGACCGGCTTGTCCGAGACTTCGGCGCCGAGGTCAAGGTGCAGTACGACGCCCTCCGCACGCGACTGCATGCTAAAGCCTGGCTCTTTCGCCGAGCGACCGGGTTCGATACGGCTTACGTTGGATCGTCCAATCTCTCTCGCGCGGCGCTACTCGATGGCGTCGAGTGGAACGTTCGGCTCTCTCGGATCAGCACCCCCAGTCTGCTCAACAAGTTCGCAGCCACCTTCGACACGTACTGGAACGATCCAAGCTTCGAGCCGTACGACCCTGAGCGTGACCGCGACCGACTCGACGATGCGCTCGCACAGTCGCAGCGCGACAGGACCGCTGGTGCAGGCACAGTTTCACTCGCCGGCCTTGAAGTCAGACCACGCGCCTACCAAGCAGAGATGTTAGAAACCCTCGAGGCCGAGCGCTCGGTCCACAACCGGCATCGGAATCTGGTGGTAGCGGCAACTGGCACTGGCAAGACTGTGATCGCCGCTCTCGACTACCGTCGCTTAAGGGACGAGGCCGAGTGCCAAGGCAAGCCCGCCCCATCGCTGCTGTTCGTGGCCCATCGGCGAGAGATCCTCCAACAGTCGATCCGGACCTACCGCGAAGTTTTGAGCGATGCGTCGTTCGGCGAGGAGTACCACTCCGGACTTCGACCCGAGCGTTGGCGACATGTCTTCGCCTCGATTCAGTCACTTTCGGTCGACGACGTCACCGCGATGCCACGTGAAGCATTCGACATCCTGGTCGTTGATGAGTTCCACCATGCGGCCGCAAAGACATACCGAACACTGCTGGAACATCTAACTCCGAAAGAGTTGCTCGGCCTCACGGCGACACCGGAGCGTACAGACGGCTTCGATGTGCAGAGCTACTTCGGCGGTCGAACGGCCGTCGAGTTGCGCCTATGGGATGCGCTGTCTGACGACCTGCTGTGCCCATTCCATTACTTTGGCATCGCTGACGGCACTGACCTTACCGGTCTAGACTGGAAACGAGGCCGTTATGACGACCACCAATTGAGCGAACTCTACACCGGCAACAGTAAACGGGCGAGCATTGTCTTGCGGGAAGTGCGCGACAAGATCACCAATGTCAACAAGATGCGCGCCCTGGGATTCTGCGTGTCCGTCGCACACGCGGAGTACATGGCTCAGGTTTTCTCAGAAGCCGGCATCCCAGCCAAGGCAGTATCTGGCCAGTCATCGATCGCGGATCGGGAGCAAGCACTTAAAGACTTGAGAGCGCGGCGGGTCAACGCGCTATTCGCTGCCGACCTGTTCAACGAGGGCTTGGACCTCCCGGAGGTAGACACGGTCCTATTCCTTCGGCCGACCGAGAGCCCAACAATATTTCTTCAGCAACTCGGCCGGGGCCTCCGACAGGCCAGCGGTAAGCCAGTTCTAACCGCCCTCGACTTTGTCGGAAATCAGCGGAAGGAGTTCCGTTTCGACCGGCGCTTTCGGGCCCTGACAGGAGATACCCGTCGTGGGCTTGAGAAACAGTTACTGCAGGGCTTCCCCTTCCTCCCGGCGGGTTGCCAGATCATCCTTGACAAGGTCGCCCAACAAACGGTGCTCGACAACGTGCGCTTCCAGATCGGTAGTCGCTGGAAGGACCTCGTCACCGAACTACGCGACCATGGCGACCAGACTCTTCCAACCTTCCTGGTGGAGACTGGCGTCGAACTCAGCGACGTACTCCGACGTGAGCGCACGTGGACCACGCTGCGTCGAGATGCCGGACTCCCGACTCGAGCCGGCGGTGAGCTAGAGCCAGCGCTGCTCAGGCGAGTTCGAGCTCTGGCCCATGTCGATGATGTCGAGCGAACTCAGGCCTATCGGAATCTCATCATCGATGGCGCACCGTCCTACGCTGAACTCGACGAGTCACAACGGAACTATGCGCGGATGCTGTTCTTCTCGCTCTGGCCGAACGGCGGCGGCTTCGCGTCCTACCAGCAAGGATTCGACGCCTTGCGAGGAGAACAGGCGCTCCGCGACGAGCTATTAGAAGTCATCGACTATGCGATGGACCAAGCCCGGCACCGAGCGCAGGTGCTCGTAGGTCCGCTGAGGCGATTGAGCCTGCGTATCCACGCCCGCTATCAGCGGGAGGAAATCCTCGCGGCACTCAACCACGCAAGCATTCAGCGCCCCCCGAGCAACTTCCGCGAAGGCGTGCTCGCGTTGAAGGAGAGCTCTATTGATGCCTTTTTCGTGACGCTGAACAAATCCGAGGCAGACTACTCACCGACCACAATGTACCAGGACTATGCAATCAGTCCCGAGTTGTTCCATTGGGAGTCGCAGAGCACAACCTCGGTCTCGTCCATGACTGGCCAGCGATATCTGAACCACAGGAAACTGAAATCCAACATTTTGATCTTCGCCCGGCCTCACAAGAGCGATGAGCTCGGCACTTCGCCGTACTTGTTCCTGGGACCAGCGACCTACACCAATCACACTGGCGACCGACCAATAGCCATCACCTGGAAGCTGCACCACCCGATGCCCACGGATATGTTCCAGGCTGCCTGCGTGGTCGCCTGACGGCCATTCAGAAGCCCACCCGATCGCACTGTGCGGATTCTTCTGTTGGAAGTCTGAGCGACCGCGGAGGAAGGTGGGAGGCATGGACTTTACTCAGCTTGGGCGGACGGGACTGAAGGTCAGTCGGATCGTGTTGGGGACGATGAACTTCGGGCCTCACACGAGCGTGGAGGACTCGCACGCGATCATGGATGCGGCGCATGAGAAGGGGATCAACTTCTTCGACACGGCGAACGGGTACGGGCGGGCGATCTATCCGGGGCGGACCGAGGAGATCATCGGGGAGTGGTTCGCGAAGGACCCGGTGAAGCGGCACAAGACGGTGCTGGCGACCAAGGTGTACGGGGACATGGGTGACGGGTGGCCCAACGAGGGCATGCTCAGCGCCCTGAACATCCGGCGGGCGCTCGACGCGAGTCTCAAGCGGCTGCAGACCGATTACATCGACCTGTACCAGTTCCACCACGTGGATCGGAACACGCCGTGGGAGGAGATCTGGCAGGCGATCGAGGTCGCGATTCAGCAGGGCAAGATCCTGTACGCCGGGTCGTCGAACTTCGCGGGCTGGCACATCGCGCAGGCTCAGGCGGCCGCCGAGAAGCGGAACTTCACCGGGCTGGTGAGTGAGCAGTCGATCTACAACCTGATCGTCCGGGACGTCGAGCGCGAGGTGCTGCCGGCGGCGGAGTACTACGGGCTCGGTGTGATTCCGTGGTCGCCGCTGCAGGGCGGATTGCTGGGCGGCGTGATCCGCAAGGAGAACGAGGGCGTCCGACGGCTCGAGGGACGGGCGAAGGAGACGGTCGAGAAGCTGCGGCCGCAGATCGAGCAGTACGAGGCGTTCGCCGATGAGCTCGGTACGCAGCCGGGTGATCTGGCGCTTGCCTGGTTGCTGCACCAGCCGGCTGTGACCGGGCCGATTGTTGGGCCGCGGACGATGGAGCAGCTGGAATCGGCGGTTCGCGCGGTCGACCTCAAGCTCGACGAGAAGGCGCTCGCCCGGCTCGACGAGATCTTCCCGGGCTACAAGACCGCCCCCGAGGACTACGCCTGGTAGCAGCGCTCCCCCGGTACGCCGTACGCCGGTCACAGGATCGAGCTCCCGGATCGGGTCGCCCGCCGAGCAATCGGCGAGCGGCCCGATTCGCCGTACGAGAGTCCGCCGAAAACCACCGCCCACCCGCGCCTCCCGCCGAATACCCACGCGATAGCCTGGGTACGCGGTCCCGGACGGCTGCGACGGGAGCTCGACTGATGACAGATCGCGCGGAGATCTTCGTGCGGCTCGCGACGCTGGCCGCGGCCAACGCGACGCACGCCGACCTGGCCGGCCGGCTGTGTGCCGCGAGCCAGTTGATCCTGGGCGCCGACGGCGCGGCGATCACCGTCGAGAACACGACCGCGAACCGGACCACGTTGTCGACGACGGACCAGGTGATGGCGACGCTGGAGGATCTGCAGGACGTCACCGGCGAGGGGCCGTGCCTGGACGCGTTCCGGCACAGCACCCACTTCAGCCTTGCCGTGGACAACCAGCCGAATCAGCGCTGGCCCGAGTTCGCGCGGTCGGCGTGGCAGGCGGTCGGCGGCCTGAACATGTACTCGTTCCCGATGCACCCCGGCGGTGAGACGTTCGGCGTGATCAGCGTGTACGTCGGTCAGGGACGCGAACTGCCGGAACCGATCGACGCCGCACAGTTCGTCGCCGACGCCGTCGGTGCCGCGTTGCTGCGGGACCCGGCGGCCGAGGGACTGGGCGACGGCGCCTGGGCGTCCCGCGCGCCGATCCATCACGCCTGCGGCATGGTCTCCGCCCAGCTCCGGCTGCCGCCCGACGACGCGCTCGCGATACTGCGCGCGCACGCTTACTCGTGCAACATCACCTTGGCCGAAACCGCCCGCCAGGTCGTGGACCGCGAACTCGATTTCCGAGGGGACTCATGAACAGCCAGGTCGACACCGTCATGCCGGAGCGCGCCGTGCGGGAACTGGCGGCCGCCGTGGCGTCGCTGGTCACCGAGCACGACGTCCTCGGAACCGTCACCGATCTCCTGTCCGGCTGCGAACGCTGCCTCGGCGCCGCCGGCAGCGGGATCCTGGTCTCGCGCCCCGGCGACGAGCGGCTGGAGTTCCTCGCCGCGACCAGCCATCGCGCCGAGGACATCGAGCTCTACCAGGCCAACATCGACGAAGGACCGGCGGCCGACATCGTCGCCACCGGGGAGCCGGTGAGCGCCAACGGCGCCGCGTTCGGCGAGCGTTGGCCCGGCCTGACGGACCTGTTCCACGCCCGCGGGTTCCGCAGCGTGTACGCGTACCCGATGCGGTGGCGTGGCCAGACCATCGGTGCGCTGAACCTGTTCTTCGCCGCAGACACGGTTCCGGACGGCACCGAACCCGTCGCCCAGGCGTTCTCCGACATCGCGACCGTCGTTGTCGTGCACTCAGGAGCCATCTCGACGACCCACGTCGTGGCTCAGCTGCGCTCGGCTCTGGCCGATCGGATCGTGATCGAGCAGGCCAAGGGCGTCCTGGCCTACGCCGAGGACCTGACCGTCGACGCCGCCTTCGACCGCCTGCTGACCCAGGCCCGGCAGAGCCACCGATCGTTGTCGGAGGTCGCCGCGGAGATCGTCAAAACCGTCGCCTACCCCCCGAACCTCTGACCGGCTCGTCGTACGACGCAGCTTCGTCACGCCGTACGACGTACGACCCTCCGGGTGGCTCCTCCGCGTGGCCGGCGGTGTCGGCGATCACCGCGCGGGCGACGTCGCGCAGCTTGACGTTGCCGGCCTGGGACACCCGCACCAGGAACGCGAACGCCCGGTCCCCGTCGAGGTGGTAGCGCTCCATCACGATGCCCATCGCCTGGCCAATCTGCTCGCGGGTGGCCAGTGCCTCGCGCAACGATTCGTCCTGGCGGCCCCAGCCCATCGCGATCGCGACCAGCCGCGCGAACATCGCCCCGAGCATCCGCGCGTCGACGTCGATCTCGTGCGGTTTGTTCGCGTAGAGGTTCAGCGCTCCCCGGACGTGCGGATCGGCGCGGAACTGGTACGCCAGTTGCGAGCCCAGTCCGAGCGACGCCGCCTTCGGCCCGTACGCGGGCCAGCGCGGATCCGACGCGAGGTCATCCACCTGGACCACCGGATCGCTCAGCACGGCTTCGTAGCAGGGCCCCTGCCGCAGCTGGTACTGCAACTCGTCAGCCTGCACCGCGACCGCGTCGGTGGAAGCATGCGTCTCAATCCGGCCGTGCTTGGTGGTCACCGAGATGCTGGCGTGGTCGATGCACGGAATCGCGTCGACGGCGCTCGCGGTGATCAACTCCAGCGCCGGTTCGAGGTCCATCGGCACCTGCAGCGCGCCCGCGACCTCACTGACGACCGCGATCAATTCCTTGAGCTCCACCACATCACCTCCGCGGCGCAGGCGACCACCGGACCGGACGCCTCCAGTCTGCACCGATTCGGGGACGATGGTGCGGTACGCATAGGCTTTTCCCGAAGCAGCCCCGGAAGACAGTGGCCGGCAGACCAGTACGTGGACCTACTGAGTCGCTGTTTCGCCTGCGGGCGTTCACCGTGAGGTGGGCCGGACACCGTTCGCCTTCTGAGATACTCCCCCGCATGGGCGACGGACAGATTCTGCTGCTGTGGGACGTAGATCACACCCTGATCGAGAACGCGGGTGTCAGTAAGGAGATCTACGCGCGCACGTTCGAGTATCTGACTGATCGCGCGCCCGAGGCGTCGATTCAGACCGACGGGCGCACAGACTTCGAAATCATCGCCAACCTGCTGAGCGCCAACAAGGAAAATCCGGACGAGTTCACTCGTCCTGCGATCACCGATGCGTTGATGGCGGCGATGAAGGACAAGTACGACGATCTCCGGCACCGTGGATCGGTCCTGCCGGGCGCTCGAGAAGCGCTGATCACCGTTCTCGCAGACGGCTCCATTCACCAGTCGGTTCTCACCGGAAACATCGCATCCAACGGTCGTTCGAAGCTGGCCGCACTGGGATTGGACGAATTCATCGACTTCGAAATCGGTGGCTTCGGATCCGACGACATCAGCAGGCCCCGCTTGGTCGGTCATGCTCAGCGTCGAGCGCAGGCGAAGTACGGAGCCGAGTTCGACGAGAGGTCGACCGTCCTGATCGGTGACACTGTCCGCGACGTACGCGCGGCCAAGCTCGGCGGCGCCCGAGTGATCGGAGTTGCGACCGGTGTCGACTCCGCGGCAACCCTGCGAGCAGAGGGCGCCGACATGGTCTTCGACGATCTCCGGGACACCGAGGCAGTGGTCCTGGCGGTTAAGAGGCTGGCCGGCCAGGGGTAACTCTCGGGGTGGGCGCCTCCCAGGGATAGGACTCCGTCCACACGCGTTCGAAACTGGTCGTATAGGTCTCGAACAGGTCCGCTCCATTGACGCGGCGAAGGTGCAGAATCGGAGCCATGTAGCCGTACGCTCCGTAGACATGTTGGTTGACCAGCATTTGGTCGTCGAACCGGAAGATCGAGTTGTACAGCGTTGTCCGGTGGAGATGGAACTGGATGCCCTGGACCTCGGTCAGCGGGCGATAGTAGGCCAACGCCATCCTGATCCGAGCCGGAATCGCTTCGTACAACTGCTCTTCGCGACCACGCAACTCGGCGTCCGCACTGTCCGGGTCCCCGAGCACAATCCGCACGTCAACCCCATCCGCAGCTTTCTCCCGGATCAGCGCGATGACTTCGGGATTCTGCTCAGGCAAGAACAGGCTCGCATAAGCGAGCAGCCACAATTCCTTGCGGGCTGACTTGAGCAGCTCGAGCCACAGGCTCTTCGGAGTTTCCGAACGATGCGGATAGAAGGCCACGACTTCACTCGGCTTGGCGGCGCCCGGACTCACCTCGAGTTCGGGCCACAACCAGACGGCCGGTACATCGAGCAGCGTCGCCGCTCTGTACGCCGTCGCGCGATGCGGGCGTCGCCCGTGAGTCAACCACCGCTGGACGGTCTTCGGGTCGACCCCCAATTCGGCAGCGAAGACCTCAAGCGTGAACTGGCGATCGCGCAGCGCTGACCGGAGCCGGTCATTCACCACCGCGTCGCTCCTCGGGACATAGGGACGTTTCGGGGACATTCTGGCAGAACAACCGATGTCCCGACGATGCCCCCGTGACGACCTGTGCCGTCCAGGCTGCATGCGGTGAGCTGGACCCACCACCAGCACACTGCCGAGGGGATCCGCCATGTCAGACGTTCAGCGCCTCAAGCAACAGCTCTACCAACTCATGACCGAAGCTCAGCAAGGTGCCGGCAGCCTGGGCGGTTTCCGGCAGCGGTTCGGGCAGACCAGTCAGCACGTCCACGGCTTGATCGCCGGTTCGGCAACCGGCGCCGACCGCGAGATCGTGCAGGTGCTCGAAGCAGCGGGGCGTTCCATCGATCAGGCGGTCGAGGCCCTGCAGATCGCTGCGGCCGGGTGCCGCAGCTACGCGGACCAGATCTAGTCCGGCTGACCGTGCCCTCCGAGCTGCAGCGAGTCGCTCAGGCCTTGCTCGAGGTCCTGGACGAGGTACCACGGGTTGTCGCCTATTTGCACGACACAGCTCGCCGCTGTCGCGAGAATGCCGGACTGATCGGGTCGATGTCCGCACAACCCAGCGCTCGTAGGGCTGCACTGCAGCTCGATCAGGCAGCCAGAAGCTGCGAAGAGGCTGCTCATCAGGCGTCGATCGCTCCGCAGCGTGCGCGTACCTGGGCGGAGCAGATGATCCGAACGGAGGTCGGAGCGCCGGCTCGTGACCCCCAGCCAGCTGAGCGCAGACCATTATCTGCGCGACCGGCCTCCGAAGGAGATAGAAAACAGAACACCACAAAGATGGACAACCGCCACTCCGATGCCGCGCCTCGGGTCGATCGCGACGGCGATGAGTCCGATGACGTATTGAAGCTTTCGACAACCAATCCTGATCACCTTCCAACCCTCAGCGCGCCTCCCCCGAACAGCTCGCTCCTTGTGGATGAGAAGTTCCTCTACCGCACAGATCAGGCTGGGCGAGTCGTCAGCGCACGTGCCGTGCTGGACCGGGTCGATCTCCAGCATCCGCGCGACACCACGGCCCAACGGAAGCTCGTCGGAAAACTTCCTGGCGATCACGCCGGACACATCTTTGCAAGAATCTTCGGCGGACCGATCGGGACGATGAACCTGGTGCCGATGCGTGGCCACCAGGTCAACCTGAGCCAGTACAAGACCGTCGAGAACCATTGGCGCCGACTGATCGAGCAAGGCGAGGAAGTCGAGGTGTCGGTCCGTCTCGCATACGTCGGCGACGCGGTCCGGCCACATAGGATCAGGCTCCTCTACGAGTGGGCCGATGGGGCAGAACGAATCGCTATCGACAACAGTCCGACAGAAGGAGCGAACTAAATGGTCAACGCAGCAGCCCAGGAGCTTCTTGCAGCGGTTGGTGAGTCGTTGGCGCGCTCAGCTCCCGAAGAGTGGGCGCAGGTGAAATTGCGGATCACGGCTGCCGGCGGAATGACCAGGACGACGGTCACCGCTACACGCGCCGATGGCACCCTGGATCGCAAGTGCGTACTCGACGACGACGGTGAGGACGCCGCCGTCGCACTCCGCGGGGCGATGTACGAAGCCGACCGTGGGGCCTGGTACGACGCGTACTTCACGCTCGACCGCAGCGGCGAGTTGGCTGCCGAGTTCGACTACGACAGCCGCCCGTTCGACGGGGACGCCGAGGACGACCTGATGGTGGAGGATCAGCGGCTGTTTCCGCGATCGCAGGAACTGCTGCCGTCCTGGCATCCCTCCCGGAGCACCTAGCTGGAACTACGTGCGAGTCGTCGGCAGCATTCCGATCAGCGCGTTCGCGGTGAGGCTGGCGGCGGGAGTTGTCGGGACGGCGACCGAGACCTGCCAGGCCGACGCGGAGCCTGGGGTGAGGGGGACGGTGCGGTGGTCGCCTCGTTTGGCGGCGATGCGTTCGGGGACGAGGGCGACGCCGAGGTCGTGGGCGACCAGGGCCAGGAGGGTGTGGACGTCGTTGACCTCGATGGTGACCGGGTGGGCGACTCCGGCGTCGGCGAAGGCCTGGTCGGAGATGGCGCGGGCGCCCCACGTACGGTCGAAGTCGACGAAGGACTCGCCGGCGAGGTCCTGCAGGCAGACCTGCTCGGCACCGGCCAGGCGGTGGTCGGGGGCGCAGACGAGGACCATCGACTCGGTGGACAGCGGGCGCAGGTCGAGGCCGTCGACCGGTTCGCCGGCGGTGGCGACGAAGGCGACGTCGAGGCGGCCGGAGGCCAGTTCGTCGAGCATCGGCGTGGAACCGCCCTGGCGGACCTCGATCTCGACGCCCGGGTAGGCGGACCGGAACTTCGCCAGCAGCGCGGGCACGTCGACGACGCCGAGGCACTGTTCGAGGCCGACGTTGAGATGGCCGCGGAGCAGACCCTGTACGGCGGCGACGGCGTCCTTGGCGGCTTCCGCGGCGGCCAGGGTGCGGCGGCCTTCGCAGAGCAGGGCGCGGCCGGCTTCGGTCAGCTCGACGCTGCGGGTGTTGCGGACGAACAGCGACGCGTGCAGTTCACGCTCGAGCGCGCGGATGGAGGCGGACAACCCGGACTGGGAGATCGACATCGCCTCGGCGGCGCGGGTGAAGTGCTTCTGCTCGGCGACGGCGAGGAAGTGTTCCAGGTGGCGAAGCTCCATGACTCAGAACTGTAGTCGATGGATGGTTATCGATTGTCCGGCGATGGGTTTACGTTTCAACGAGGTGCGGGCGGCCGCGATCAGCGGCGCAGACAGTACGGCGTACGGGGCGCGGGTGCGGCTCGATCGACTGTCGCCGGGGCTGGGTAGGGTGTCCGGTATGGCGGATGAGGAGTTTCGGGTCGAGGTCGAGCTCGGGAACGACGAGCACGGATTGACGTTCTGGGAGCGGCTGCGGGCGCTCGACCTGGACGACGACGCGCGCAAGCGGCTCGGGCGGCAGGTCACGGTCACCCGCGACGGCAACCGGATGCTGCTCTACACGCACTCCCTGGAGGACGCGCGCGAGGCCGAGAGCAAGGTCAAGGAGCTCGTCGCGGACGACAAGCTGAGCGCGGAGTACACCATCACCCGGTGGAACGCGGCCGAGCAGGAGTGGACCGACCCGAGCGTTCCGGTCGGCGAGCACGACCCGGCCGAGGACGCGGCGAAGAACGCCGACGTGGAGGTCCCGGACCCGCGGTACGTGGTGATCCAGGCCTACAAGCCGGAGTTTCTGCGCGACCTCGGGCTCTGACGAGGCGCCACGATGACGGGACCGTTACTGCGCAAGGTCGACGCGGTGATGGTCCCGGTGCCGGACCTCGACGCCGGGCTCGCGTACTACCGCGACCGGCTCGGGCATCCGTTGCTGTGGCGCAGCGACGCGATCGGGCAAGCGGGGTTGGGATTGCCCGACAGCGACACCGAGCTCGTGCTGACGACCGAGCTCGGCTACGCGCCGACCTGGCTGGTCGAATCGGCTGACGACGCCGCTGCTCAATTCGCCGACGGCGGCGGACGGGTCGTGACGGCGGCGTTCGACGTACCGGTCGGAAGGTGCGCGGTGGTGGAAGACGCCTTCGGCAACCAGTTGGTGCTGCTCGACCTGTCCACTGGGCGATACGTCACCGATCACAACGGTTCGGTGACGGGAGTGGAATCGGGCCAGCCGGGGACCTGAGGGAGTACTAGCGTTCGGCGAGCGCGCGGTTACGGCGAGGCTTCCGCCCGGGACGGCCCCTGTCTGCGACGCTGAACGTGTTGAGGAGAGGGGAATACCGTGGCGCGTCGTCGTGGTCTTCTGGCGGGGTTGGTGGTACTCGGCGTTGTACTCAGCGGGTGCACGGACGTGGCGGCCGAGGAGCCGGCTGGTTCCGGTACGAGCCCGAAGCCCTCCGGTACGCCGACTTCCGCGCCTTCCAGTACGCCGACGACCGCGCCGTCCAGTACGCCGTCCGCGACTCCGGCCGGCACCCCGACAACCGGTACGCCGACCGCCCAGCCGACGGCGACGCCGACGCCGACGCCGACGGCCAAGCCCACCGCCAAACCCCCGGCCAAGGTCAACTACGCGCTCGAGGTCGAGAAGCGCCTCGACGCCTGGGGCTACCCGGTCGGCATCGTCGACGGCAAGGTGACCCCGCGGACCAAGCAGGCCCTCTGCGCCTGGCGCGAGACCAACGGCCTCCCGATCAGCCGCGGCCGGCTGACCACCGGCGACGTCCGATCGGTGCTGCTGGCAAAGAACCGCCCGGTCCCGAACAAGCCCGCCGGCGTCTACGTCAACAAGACCTGCCAGATGCTGTACCAGGTCGTGAACAACACCTACCGCCGCATCGTTTGGGTCTCGACCGGCGCCGCCGGCTACGACACCCCGAACCGCACCGGCAAGGTCTGGCGCAAGTGGGCCGGCGCCCACGAGAGCAGCCTGTACGACGACGCGTACATGTACGACTCGATCTACTTCCTGAAGGACCGCCCGGGGATCGCGCTGCACGGCTCGCGCGCCAACTCGCTGGTCAAGACCTACCCAGCCTCCCACCGCTGCGTCCGCGTGATGCGCCCCCAGATCCACGAGATCTTCAAGGAAACGAAGATCGGCACCCGGGTGTCGGTGTACGGGCAGTACTGAGTCACGCGTCGAGCCCGGACGTCCACCACCGACCAAGGTCGGTGCAGCGTCGTCGTCGCAGCGGCCCCACGCCTGAGATCCCCTGCAGAGGTGATGCCGGAGATTGGTTGGTGGGTGGTGGACGTCCGCCTCCGGAGTGGATCAGCTGACGCCACAGTTCGTGCTGCTCACAGCGCCGGCCAGGGCTTCGTCGGCAGGACCGCTTCCAAGTACGCCGCCAGGTGCAAGGTCGTCTGGTCCTTGAACCGGGGCGCGGCGATTTGCAGGCCGATGGGGAGGCCGGTGGTGGTCCAGCCGCAGTTGACCGTGAGGGCGGGGTGGGTGGACATGTTGTACGGGACGGTGAAGGCGATGTGTTCGAAGGGTTCGAGTGGGTTGCCGGTGGGATAGGCGAGGTCGGCGGGGAAGGCGGGGATGGGGGCCGTCGGCGACAGGATCGCGTCGTACGACGCGAAGGCCTGGTCGACGGCGGTGGCCATCGCCTGCATCTGCGAGTAGCCGCGGAAGACGTCGTACGGGGTGAGGTCGGCGGCGGTGGAGGTCCATTCGCGGATGGCGGGCAGGACCTTGGCGCGGCGGTCCTCGGGGAGGGCGGCGATGTCGACGGCGGAGCGGACGCGCCAGAAGTGGTCGAGGCCGGTCAGCATCTCCCTGGTGACGATCGGGGGGATCTGCGTGAGCTTGGCGCCGGCGGATTCCAGGGTCAGGGCGGCGTTGGTGACGGCCGCGGTGATTTCTGGGTCGACGGGGAGGCCGAGGCCCGCGTCGAGGAGGAGGGCGATGGTGAGGCCCTTGGGGTCGAAGGGCTCGTTGGTCTCGGGCAGGGGCGGGAGCGAGGTGTGGTCGCGGCGGTCGGGTCCGGAGATGACCTGGAGGGTGAGGGCGGCGTCGGCCGCCGTACGGGTGATGGGGCCGATGGCCCTGCCTGGGTAGGGGTTTCCGACTGCTACTCGGCCGTGGGTGGGTTTGAGGCCGACGACTCCGCACCAGCCGGCGGGGAGGCGGATCGAGCCGCCGATGTCGGTGCCGAGGTGGATCGGGCCGTAGCCGGCGGCGGCTGCCGCGGCGGCGCCCGCGCTGGAACCGCCCGGCGTTTTGCTGAGGTCCCAGGGGTTGCGGGCCAGGTGGTGGAACGTGGAGACGCCGGAGGACAGCATGCCGTACTCGGACATGGTGGTCTTGCTGAAGAGCACCGCGCCGGCTTCGCGGAGGCGGGCGGCGGCGGGAGCGTCTTCCTTGGCGGGGATCAGCTCGGTGGCGGCGGTGCCTTGCGGGACCGGGGTGCCGCGGGTGGCGATGTTCTCCTTCACCGTGACCGGTACGCCGTCGAGCGGGCCGGCTGGTTCGTGGCGCAGGTAGCGGGCCTCGGAGTCGCGGGCGGCTTGGCGGGCCGCGTCCGGGTCGAGCGCGTACGTCGCGCAGAGGTGCGGTTCGAGAGCCTCGACGCGGGACAGCACGTCCTCGATCACCTGGACGGGTGAGAGGTCACCGGCGCGGTACTTCGCGACCAGGTCGGTGGCGGTCAGATCGGCGAGGCTCTCGGGCATCTGCAGGTCTCCAGTCGACGGGATCTGTGGTCGAGCGCTTCCCATACAAGGAAGATGTCGGGGGCGTCATCTCCGCTCCTAGTTCGGCGGGTCGAAGCGGCCGTCCACGGCGGTCCAGCCGCCGTCGACGTGCACGACGGAGCCGGTGACGAAGCTGGCGGCGTCGGATGCCAGGTAGACGACCGCGCCGGCGAGTTCGTCCGGGGTTGCCCAGCGAGAGAGCGCGCTCTTGGCCGCGTACGCGTCGTACCAGGACTGGTCGGCCTTGATCTGTGCGGTGAGCGGGGTTTCGACGACGCCGGGGGCGATGGCGTTGACACGGACGCCGTTCGGGCCCAGTTCGGCGGCGGCGGTGCGGAGGAGCTGGACGAGGCCGGCTTTGGTTGCCGCGTAGACCGATTGGCCTGGTTCGACGGTGGTGGCGCGGATGGAGCTGAAGCCGATGATGCTGCCTCGGCCGCGTTCGGCCATCTGTCCACCGAAGGCACGGATCAGGTCGAACGACGCGCGCAGGTTGAGTGCGACGACGCGGTCGAACTCCTCGCCGGTGTAGTCGAGGATGCGCTTGCGGACATTGGTCGCCGCGGTGAAGACGAGGATGTCGACGGGAGCGAGGGTTTCGGCCGCGGTGGTGATCGCTTGTGCGTCGAGCACGTCCAGCTCGTACGGCGTGAGCGCGGCGTCGCTGGTGGTTGCGCGGCTCGGGGCCGAGGTGGCGCGGATCGGGTCGGCGCCGGGACGGGGATCGGCGTGGGTGGCGGGCGCGCCGCTCTGGTCGGCGCTGGAGGTGCCGAGGGCAACGGTCTGCTCGGCGGCCGGGAGGTCCCGGTCGGCGCAGGTGACGTGGGCTCCGTGGGCAGCGAGGGCGAGGGCGGCCTCGCGGCCGATGCCGCTGCCGGCGCCGACGACCAGGGCGTGCCGGCCGTCGAGACGGAACAGGTTCGCGTAGTCGTGCGGCACGGGGACCTCCCGGGGTCAGGGGTTGGGGCGGATGATCGCCATGCGGGTGGTGGTGAGTTCCTCGATCGCGAAGCGGGGGCCTTCGCGGCCGGTGCCGGAGTCCTTGACGCCGCCGTACGGCATCACGTCGGAGCGGAACCCGGGCACCTCGTTGACCACCACTCCCCCGACATCGAGCTGGTCGATCGCCGCGAACGCGGTGGACAGGGACGAGGTGAAGACGGCGGCGTGCAGTCCGTACCGGGTGTCGTTCACGGTCCGGAACGCGCTCTCTACGTCCGGAACGGAGCGGATCGCGATGACCGGGCCGAAGATCTCCTCGTCCCAGGCGAGTTGCCCGTGCGGGAGATCGAGCAGCACGGTCGGGCCGACGATCGGGCGCGAGCGGGGTGCAGCATTGTTGCTAGGGGCAACTTCTGTCTGATGGGCGACCGTGGCGCCGGCGGTGACCGCCTGCTCGATCCACGTGTTCACGCGGGCGGTCGAGCGTTCGTCGATCAGTGCCGAGACGCGGGTCGCGGGATCTCGGGGATCTCCGACGACGACGGCGTCCAGGCGTGGGGCGAGCTCGGCGAGGAACGCGGCGCGGACGGACTCGACGACGATCACCCGCTGCACGCTGATGCAGGCCTGGCCGGAGGCGTAGTAGCCGCCGCGAACGACCGCGTCGGCGGCCGCGGCGAGGTCTGCGTCCTCGGCGACGACGAGGGCCGAGTTGGAACCGAGTTCGAGCAGGACCTTGGTGGGCGCGGCGTCGCGGGCGATCTGGTGGCCGACGGCGGCGGAACCGGTGAACGAGACCGCGCCGATGCGCCGGTCGGTGGTGAGCGTGGAGCCGACCTCCACTCCCCCGGTGACGAGCTGTACGGCGGACGCGGGGCCGCCGGCGGCGACGAGGGCTTCGCGGACCAGGTGGACGAGCCACAGGGTGGCGAGCGGGGTTTGTGGTGCCGGTTTGACGATGATCGGGCAGCCCGCGGCGAGGGCGGGGGCGATCTTGTGCGCGGCGAGCAGGAGCGGGTAATTGAAGCCGGTGATGCCGACGACGACGCCGATCGGCTTGCGGACCCAGAAGCCGATCAGGCCTTCGCCGCTCGGGAGGAGGTCGAGCGGGACGGTTTCGCCGTGCAGGCGGGCGACTTCCTCGGCGGCGGTCTGGAGGGTGAGCAGGGTGCGGTCGAGCTCGACCTCGCAGTCGACGCGGGGTTTGCCGGTTTCGAGGACGAGCAGGTCGACGAAGCCCGCGCGGTGTTCGGAGACGGCGGAGAGCGCTCCCTGGAGGGCTGACCTGCGGATATGCGATGGGAGGTCAGCAACTTGGGAACGGACGGAGAGCGCGTTCTCGAGCGCTTGGCGAGCGAGGTCGGTGTCGCCGACGGGGGCGTGGGCGACGACGGAGCCGTCGTACGGGAAGTGGACGGGGGCGGTGGTGGGGGCCTCGACCCAGGATTCGCCGACGGGGAGGCCGGAGGGGAACGCGAGAGCGGGCGCGATTCCCGCCGCGGGATCCGGCAGGGCGGGGGCGGTCGCGGAACCGTACGGCGTACCGGCGGGTGGGTCTGCAGGGGTGTGGTGGGAGGTCATCGCGGGGCTCCCTTGGGTGGGGTGAGCAGGTCTTCGGGGGTGGCTCCTGCCAGGGCTTTGGGGATGGTGGGGATGGCGGCGACCAGGCGCCGGGTGTACTGATGGCGGGGAGCGGCGTAGACCTCGCCGGTGGTGCCGGTTTCGACGATCTCGCCGGCGTGCATGACGGCGACGCGGTCGCAGACGTGCTTCACGACGGACAGGTCGTGGGAGACGAACACCAGCGTGAGTTCGAGTTCGTCGACCAGGTCGGAGATCAGGTTCAGGACCTGGGCGCGGACGGAGACGTCGAGGGCGCTGACCGGTTCGTCGGCGACCAGGATCTTCGGGTTGGGCGCGAGAGCTCGGGCGATCGAGATGCGTTGGCGCTGGCCGCCGGAGAACTGGTGCGGGTAGCGGTCGCCGGCGTCGGCGGACAGGCCGACGGCGTCGAGCAGTTCGCGGACCCGGGCGCCGGAGGCGGGGTGGCCTTGGACGACGAGCGGTTCGGCGATGATGTCGCGGACGCGCATCCGCGGGTCGAGGGAGCTCATCGGGTCCTGGAAGACGAGCTGGAGGTTCTCGCGCAGGAAGCGCAGGCGGCGTTCGGGCAGGCGGGTGATGTCGGTGCCGTCGACAACGACCCGGCCGGAGGTGGGGCGGTCGAGGGCGGCGATGATGCGGAGCAGGGTGGACTTGCCGCAGCCGGATTCGCCGACGATGCCGAAGCGCTCGCCGGGCTGCACCTCGAGGCTGACGCCGCGCAGGGCGTGCACGACTGGTGCGCGTTTGAGGAGCGAAGTACGAGGGCGCGGGTAGTCGCGGGTGACGTCGGTGACCTTGATGACGGGGTCGGCGGCGCGCGGGCCGTTGGTGGGCCGGGGAAGCCGGTAGAGCTCAGGCATCGGGGGCCTCCGCGTGGTCGTGCCGGGCGGCTGTCTCAGACATCGTCTGCTCCCGCGGGGTGATGGCAGGCGAAACCGCGAGTTTGGTCCCCGGTCCACGGCGGCAGCTCAGCGCAAACCTCCGTGGCGTGCGGGCAGCGCGTACGGAAGACACATCCGTCAGGAAACTGACCGGCGGCGGGCACAGTGCCTTGGATCGTCGGCAGGCGACGACGGACCGGCTCCGAAAAGTCGACCGGACCGGAGTCGGCGGCTTCGAGGTCCGAGGCAGCGAGCAGGCCTTGGGTGTAACGGTGGCGAGGATTCGTGAACACCTCGCGCACCGGACCGGACTCCACCACGCGCCCGCCGTACATGACGAGAACCCGTTGGCAGATGGTGGCGACAACCGCCAGGTCATGAGTGATGAAGAGCAAGGCCGAATCCCGAGCGGTCACGCCGCGAAGGATGAGGTCGAGCACCATCGCCTGCACGGTGACGTCCAGGGCGGTGGTCGGTTCGTCGCAGATGAGCAGCGCCGGGTCGTTGGCCAGGGCAATCGCCAGGACGACTCGTTGCCGTTGGCCACCGGAAAGCTGGTGCGGGTAGGCGCGGGCGACACCGGTCAGCTGGACGCGGTCGAGCAGCTCGACGGCGGCGGCGTGCGCGGCGCGACGGTTGCCGTGGGTGCGATGAATGAGCATCGCCTCGGCTACCTGGTCGGCGATCCGCATGGTCGGGTTCAGCGCGGTCATCGGCTCCTGGAAGACCATCGCCAGGTGGTTGCCGCGGACACGCGACAGGCGGCGTTCGCCCGCGCCGATCAGGTCGTGATCGATGCCGCTGAGCCGTACGGAGCCGGCCGCGGTCACGTCCTCGGGCAGCAGACCGAGGATGCCGAGGGCGGTCAGGGACTTGCCCGAGCCGGACTCCCCGATCAAACCGACCCGCTCCCCTGGGGCGACCGAGAGGTCGACGTCGCTGACCAGCTCCAGATTCCGCACGGAGATGGTCAGCCCGCGAACGGTCAGCACCGCCGAAGCCGCCTCTGAAACCGGCGCGGAGACCACGGCATCAGCCGGGCCGACAACGTCGTCCACCGCGTCGGCCGGCACAGGCATCTGACGGTCCGCCGGACTGCTCATCGGCGGTCCTCCAGCTTGGGATCGAAGTGGTCACGCAGCCCGTCGCCCAGCAGATTGAAACCCAGGACGGCGACAGCGATCGCCAAACCAGGAAACACAGCCAAGCGCGGAGCACTGAAGAGGAACTCCTGACTCTCCTGCAGCATCCGTCCCCACGACGGCGTCGGCGGCGGCGTGCCGTAGCCGAGAAAGGACAGCGCCGCTTCGGCCAGAACGGCGATCGCGAACGAGACCGAAGCCTGCACGGTGATCAGGCTGACCACGTTCGGCAGCACGTGCCGTACGGCGATCGGAAACGGCCGGCGACCAGCCGCGCGCGCAGCCAGAACGTACTCGGTACGCATCACCTGCATCCCGCCACTGCGGATCACCCGGACGAAGCTCGGGATCGTGGCTATGCCGATGGCAACCATCGCCGTCGTCGTGCTGGCACCGAAGACCGCACCGAACATGATGGCCAGCAGCAACGCCGGAAAGGCGAGCAGGAGGTCGTTGGCGCGCATCACGAGTTCGCTGGACCAGCGGCGGGTCATCGCGGCGAAGATGCCGAGCGGTACGCCGAGCACCGCCGCCACCCCGACCGCGACCAGGCCGACGAACAGCGTCGTCCGCGAGCCGACCATCAGCTGGCTGAGGATGTCCCGGCCGAACTTGTCGGTCCCGAGCCAGTGCGTCCACGACGGCGACGCCAACCGGCCGGCCGGGTCGACCAGCGTCGCGTCGTACGGCGTCCAGACGAACGAGACCAACGCGAGCACGGCGATCAGCGCGACGATGAAACCGCCGACGAGCAGGCTCGGGTTCCAGCGGCGGCGTCCGCCGACGGCGTGACTGACCGGTCCGAGGTCCGCGCTCATCGGCTCACCCGCAGGCGCGGATCGAGCGCGACGTACAGCAGGTCGACCAGGAAGTTGACCACCAGGACGGCCACCACGAGCACCATCACGACATCCTGGACGAGCAGGAGGTCGCGGTTCGACACCCCGTCGAGCAGCAGGCTGCCGAGACCGGGGATGACGAACACCCGCTCGACGACGACCGCGCCGATCAGCAGGGTGGCCAGTTGCAGACCGAGCACGGTGACGACCGGTACGGCGGCGTTGCGCAAACCGTGCCGCCACAGCGCGGGAAAGGGCCGCAACCCCTTGGCCCGCGCCGTCCGGAGGTAGTCCTCCCGCAGCACATCCAGTACGGCGCTGCGCACGTACCGCGTCAGGACTGCCCCCTGCACGAGCCCCAGCGAGAGCGCGGGCAGGATCAACTGCCGAAGGAACATGCTGGGGTCCTCGGCCGGTGGCGTCCACCCGTTCGCCGGCAGCCAGCCGAGCTTCACCGCGAACAACATGATCAGCAGGATGCCCGCCAGGAACGCCGGGACGGCGACGCCCACCTGCGAGAACGCGGAAAGCGCGAGCCCGGACAGTTTGCGGTGCCGCGCGGCCATCACCGTGCCGGCCGGTGCGGCGACCAGCAGCGCGATCACCATCCCGGTCACCACCAGCCACAGCGTGACCTGGAACCGGTCGGTGATCTGCGGCCCGATCTCCGCCTTCGAGATGTACGACGTCCCGAAATCGCCGTGCAGCAACCCGGTCAGCCAGTCGACGTACTGCGTGGTCAACGCGCGGTCGAGGCCGAACTGGCGGCGCAACTCGGCGACCGCCTCGTCGGAGGCGTTCACGCCGAGCGCGACCCGCGCGGGATCACCCGGTAGCACGGCCAGGAACGCGAACACGAGCACCGAGCTGACCGCCAGACTGACCAAGAGCACGGCGGTGCGCTCGACCAACCGAAGGATCATCGCGACAGCGTGGACAGATCGAGCGACTCGGTGATCGCGTTCTGCGGCAGGCCCTTGAGGTCCTTGTCGGCGACCATCAGGTTCGGGATCAGGAACAGCCAGTCCGCGGCTGCCTGCTCGGCCAGTCGCCGGGCCGCCTTCTTCATCTCGCTCACCTGGGTCGCCTCGTCACCGGCGTCGGCCGCGGCCAGCGCCTGCTGCAGCGTCGGGTCGTCGTACCGGGTGTAGTACTTGGCGTTGAAGACCGCACCGAGGTCACGCGGCTCGACGTGCGCGATGATCGACATGTCGTAGTCCGCGTTCTTCAGGACGGTGGTCAGCCACGCGGCCGGGAACTCGAGCTGGTCGATCTGCACCTTCAGCCCGGCCTGCTCCAGCTGGCTCTTCACCACCTGACCGCAGGACGTTGCGTAGGGCAACGTCGGAAGCCGGAGCCGGAGCGTCTTACCGGTCGCACCCGCAGCCTGCAGCAACGACTTCGCCTTCGGCAGGTCGTACGGCACGACGCCGGTCAGGTCCTCGTACCAGGGATCGGTCGGCGGAACCATCGAGCCGATCAGCTTGCCGCGGCCGGCCCAGCAGGTGTCGAGCAGGGCCTTGTGGTCGATCGCCGCGCGGATCCCCGAACGGACCCGGCCGTCCTTGAACACCGGCCGCGAGTTGTTGAACGACAGCAGCACCTCGCCGTTCGTCGTACCCTCGATCACCTGGTACTTGTCGTTGCTGGTGAACTGGCTCAGCGCCTCGGGCGCCTGGACCGTACCGATCACGTTGATCGTGCCGGTGAGCAGCGCGTTGTTCAGCGCGGTCGGGTCCTTGAAGTACTTCAGCGTGACCTGCCCGAAGTGCGGCTTGGTCCCCCAGTACGCGTCGTTGCGCTGCAGCACGATCGAGTCGCCGCGCTTCCACGAACCGAACTTGTACGGGCCGGTGCCGATCGGCTCGGTGGCGAGCTTGTCGACGCCGGTCTTGGAGAACATCGCACCGATCCGGGTCGTCATCCGGAACAGCCAGTCGTTGCTCGGCTTGGTCAGCGTGACCTGCAGCTCGGTCGGCGAGACGGCCTTCGCGGTCTGCACGACGTCCATCGCCGACTTCAACGAGGTCGTCCAGGCGGTCTTCACCCGCTCGATGCTGAACACCGCGTCGTCGGCGGTGAACGGCTGCCCGTTGGTGAACTTCGCGTTGTCGACCAGCGTGAAGACGTAGGTCTTGCGGTCGGCCGAGATCGTCCAGGACTTGGCCAGGTCGGGCACGATCTTGCCGGTCTCGTCCTGCTTGACCAGTCCGTTGTAGACGTTGCCGAGCAGCGCCTGCGGGATCGCGGCACCATCGGTCGTGGTGAAGTCCAAACTGGCCGGCTCGGCGACCAGGCCGATCGCGAGCGACTGGTCGGCGCCGGGCGAACTCGAGCCCGAGGACGAACCGGAACCGGCCGAGCAGGCCGCGGCGGCCAGCAGCGTGACCGATCCGAGCAGCGCGACCACGGGGCTGAGGTACGACTTCACGCAAGGACTCCTGGGCTGGTCGGAGCAGGGGAACGAAGGTGCGCCCCCTAGTCTGCCGCCCAGCGGGCGACAGGTTCGGAGGCACGCCCTCGGTCGGACCGGATCCCTAGAGTTGTCCCGTCATCCTGAGGTGTCAAGCGTTCTTTTGACCGGCGCGCTGGTCCGGCCGTGCCGGACCACGCGTCCCCAAGTGTCGGGGCCTTTGTGCGGCGGGCTCAGGTGTCGTGTTCGACCACGCGGACCCGAGCGACCTTGAGTTCCTTGCGCGCCCGGGTGGTCCAGTCCGAGCAGACGAACCGCGCCGCGGTCTCCGGCCAGGCGACCACGACAACCTCTCGGCTGTGGGTGCTGTTCACCAGCGTGCGCAACGCGAGCAGGATCTCGCCGTGGGTGATCGACACGTTGACGGTGCCGGGGACCCGGGCCCGCAGGCGGCGCGAACTGTGCTCGATCACGGAGGCGAGGTCGTCCCGCGGATCCGCCAACGCGGTCCCGGCCGTTGGCTGGGGCCGGTCGGTCGCCGGGCCGGTGAGCGTCGTCGTCCGGTTCGTCGGCGGCGGTGCCGACAGGCCCGCCACGTCGGCGAAACTCGATCCCAGCAGGGCCATCGGCCCGGCAAGTCCCTGGGTCGGATGACTGGAGACGAGCAGGTGGTAATTCACCGCGTCGTCGTATCTCGCATACAGGGCGGCGACCCTCTCGGCGTCGCCCTCGCTCATCTCGCGTTCGATGAGCACCACCACGTCGTAGGTCATGGTTGGCTCCCTTCGCCGACACTTCCTTTGTACTCCGGTGTTGGGCGGGAGTCGCCGGTGGAGCGCGGCCGTCATCGGAATGTGAGGGTCGGCGGGGGGTTGTTGTGGGTCGCGGTTGGGGTTCGGGCGTGGGGTGTCGGCGAGCCTGACTCGTACGCGATGCTGCGGTGCCGGCGCGGCTGTACGTCGGCACGGCCGGCGAAGTCAGCGGGTGCGAGGCGGGCTCGCGCCGTCCTGGTGAGCGGGTACAGCTCCGGAGTGGCCCGGTGGGGTCGGTGGGTGGCGAGGCAGCCCGGGTGTCGGGTGAGCGGTCGGCAGCGACCCGGTTCGGTTGTGTACGGCGCTGTCGCCGGTGGAGGCGTGCTCGGCACGCCGATGTGCCCCGGCGCGGCCGATGGGTGATGAGGCGGGCGCGGGCGTCCCGCGTGGGCGTGGGCGTGGGGCCCGGCGGGAGTCAGTGGGTGGTGAGCCGGGCGCGGGAGTCCCGCGTGGGCGTGGGCGGGGGGCGGCGGGGTCAGTGGGTGGTGAGCCGGGCTCGCGCGTCCGGGGTCAGTGGGGAGAGGAGGGCCGGGGCGGCGACCAGGTTGTGGGTGGTGGGGTCCAGTAGGCGGGGGTGGAGGGCGTAGACGGTGGCGCCGGGGGCTGGGGTGAGGTTGTCGGTGGAGAGGACTGCGACGAAGTCGGCTCGGTGGGCGGCGTCGGGGTCCCAGACTCGGTCGGGTTCGCGGCGGGTGGTGAGGCGGTGGGCGAAGGTGGTGGTGTCTTCGTCGGGGGAACGGACGTAGCCGACGACCGAGCCGTCGGCGCAGCGGACGACGACCTCGTCGGTGCGGGCGGCGGCGTGCCAGCAGGCGATCTCCCAGAGGGAGACGCGGTCGCCGGAGCCGTGGACTTCCTCGAGGGCGGCTGAGAGCAGGGCGAGCTGGCCGGCGTACTTGGCGATGCTGTGGCGGTATCCGGCTGCGCTGAGGTTGACGTCGTACCAGCGCAGTTGTTTGGTTTCCAGGTCGACGCCGAACGGCAGCAGGATCTTGGCCGGGCCGGACAGGTCGAAGCGGTCCTCGACGGCGGACGGGTCGAACAGTCCAGACGGTCGTCGCATCACGCCGGCGAAGCCGCGGCGCAGGCGGTCGAAGGGGACGTTGTTGTAGCTGAAGACGACGGGCAGCAGGTACCGGCCGCCGATGCGGCGTACGGCGGCGAGGTCGAGGTCGACGAACTCGGTCGCGCCGAGCGGATCCGGCGCGGAGGTGAGATCGCCGGAGTGCACCAGCGCGTCCTGGTCGAATCGCAGCCGGGTGTAGTCGCAGAGGCCGACGAAGCGCCACTCGGTGTCGTAGACGGCGACGGACAGGTCCAGGTCGATGCGCTGCGCGGGCGGCTGCTGCCAGTGCAGGAAGAGCCGGAGTTCGTCGTCGAGAGGGATGGGTTGCGCGCTGCCTCGAGTCATGCGCAGCAGGGTCGACGAGGCGCCGCGTTCGGAGCCGGGGGCGGCGAGGTTGCTCAGTTCCTCGTCCAGGAAGGCGCGGCGAAGGCGGGGCAAGGTGCTTGCCCTGCGCAACAATTCGGTGACCAGTACGCCGGCCAGTGCGGCGGCGAGTGGTGACGGCAGCGGGTCGCGCTCGTCGACGGTGGTCCAGACGCGGGTGGTGCCGCCGCGGGGAAAGAACAGGCGCAGATCGCCGGGTGGGGTGCGGATCTGGCCGAGGGCGGCGGTGAGGACGACGGGTGAGACGTCGGAGACCGCGGTGCCGAGGGCTTCCACCAGTACGCCGTGGGCGTCGGCCGGCAGAGTCCGCGCGAGGTGAACCAGGCGCCGGACGAGCTCTCCGGGTCGCTGCCGCAGGAGGTCCAGCGCCATCCCTGGGCGGCCGTCGGCGAAGGCGCCTTCCACCCGGCTGGCGAAGGTGCTGGTCACCAACCGCACACCGGCGGGGGCGGCGACAGCCGCGGTCGCGGGAGTGGTGAGACCGGTGGGGGCAGTGCGCTCCGCTGGCGCAGCGCGATCGGTGCCAACGCGTTCCGTATGTGCGGCGACATCCGCGGGGGCACCGCCATCCGCGGCGGAGACGCGATCCGCGGGCGCAGCGCGATCCGGAGAAGCCCCGCGATCCGCGGGGGCACGGTGTCCCCCGGAGGCAGTGCGTTCAGCGGGCGCAGCACCATCCACGGGCGCAGCACCATCCACGGGCGCAGCACCATCCGCGGATGCGGCGCGGTCGGCCGCAGTCGCGTCGGTCTCTCCCCCGCCGACCGATCCGCGCGCCGCCGCCCCGCTCGGCCGTGCGGCCGTCTCCACGGGCTCCACCCGGATCAGCGGGTGCTGAGCAACCTCGGCCAGTACTGCGCGGTGGGCGGGAGTCGCCGGGTTCAGCGTGGTGTTGCGGATGAGGGCGAACGCGAGCGCAGCCGTCGGGTAGCGGGTGGCGTACTCGAACGGGTGGAGGTTCTCCGCCATTCGCTTCCAGGCGCGTTGGTGACGGTGGAGGTCTTCGACGAGATGCTCGAGCGGCAGGCGGTTCAAGCGGGACAGGATCACCCGGCGGATGGCACGCGGAAGCGACTGCCGGCGTACGGGCGGAGTGCGCAGACCGGGGTCGGCGTCCATCAGGACATAGAGGAGACGCAGGGCGTCGGTGGCGGTTTCGATCAGGTCGTCGACGAGGGTCGGGTGCTGATGCATCAAGTGGGCGACCACGAAGGCGCGGGTTTCGCGGACCGGGATGATCGGCGGGAGCCAGGACGGATCAGCGTCCTGCAGGAGGACCGCGAGGTCGGCGCGATCGACGACTGACAAGGGCGTTCGGCGGGCGAGCAGCTCAGTGGCAGCGGATCTCGCGGCGGTGTCGGTGGCGACCCCGAGCAGGTGGAGACGGTCAGCGTCGGCCTGACGGGGGACGTCGTCGAAGGCCGGTTCGAGGAACGGGTCGTCGGGGTCGATCCGCTGCAGGCACAGTGGACAGGCGCTGAAGTCGGAGCCGTCCCAGCAGGTGCGGCAGACCAGGTGGGCGCACGGTGAGACCGGATGCACCGTGCCGACCTCACTGCACAGCACACACGGCTGCTCGGGCTCCTGCAGGAGCCGGGCGAAGACACGGTTGACGTAGAAGGTCTCGGTGTTGCCCGGCACGCTCTCCGGGAAGCCGCGGAACAGGGGGACGTGCTGGGCGTCCGCACCGGACTCCTGGTCGAGCAGAGCGACCAGGCTCTGTCCGAAGCCGGTGAGCGCGAGGGGGTTGAGGCTCGCGCAGTATCGATAGAGCGCGACCGACATGAGGAAGCCGCGCTGGATCAGCTCGGCTTGCAGTGCGCTGAGGCCCGCTTGGGTGGTCAGTGGACGCTTCAGCCACTGCCAGGCGGTACGGCGGACCGGTGGGGTGAGGCGGACGCCGTCGACCAGTCGTCGGCGGCGCAGCAGCACCGCGGCGAGCGCGTCGGGCATCGAACCTCCCAGGGCGGACGGGAAAGTAGTGCCAGGAGCGGAGAGCGGACGCGCTACTTGGCCTGGTGAAGGAGAAGGAAGCACGTCCAGGAGCCGCCCCTGGCAAGTAGAACGCTACCGCCCGCCACCGACAGTTTCGGCGCGCGGCGTGGAAGGCGCCGGTAGAGCAGCTGGTCATCGCCCGCAGGCCGCTCAAGGCTCTCGCCCGCGGGTCTCCCGGGACTCGTGGCCCCACGCTCCGGGGAGAGACCTCGACCCGGACATGAAAAAGCTCCGGCACCAGGGTCGGGGCCGCCCCGCCCAGACCCCGGTGCCGAAGGATTCCAGGATAGAGGGCGCGGGCAAACGCATCGACACCCGCCCCGCCGAAATGGCACTGATTCGCCGCGAACGAACCCTTGATCACCGCGGATGCGAGCAAGCTCACGCCGAAGGGATTCCCCTGTCGTCACAGCGGGCAGGTATGACGGCACGGATTGTGGTTAAGGTCTCTGCATGGTTGGTGGGGTGGGGGTCGAGCGTGCGCGCTGGCGGGACGTTTTCGGGCACAGCGAGTTCAGGGCGCTGTTCCTGGCAGGGATCCTGTCGGTCGCCGGCGACCAGTTGGCCAGGGTCGCGTTGTCCGTGCTCGTCTACGAGCGCACCCAGTCGGCCGGTCTGACCGCTCTCACCTACGCCCTGACCCTGATCCCGGACCTCCTGTTCGGCCCGCTGCTGTCCGGCTTCGCCGATCGCTACCCGCGGCGTCAGGTCATGATCGTCACAGACCTGGCCAGAGCCGTCGTGGTCGCTCTGATGGCCATCGAGGCACTGCCGCTGTGGGCCGTCATCCTGCTCCTGCTGGCGCTGCAGGCGTTCGGGTCGCCGTTCAACGCCGCACGCGCCGCCACGCTGCCGGTCGTGCTCCCGGGCGACCACTACGTACTGGGCAAGGCCGCCAACGACATGGTGGTCCAGTTCAGCCAGGTACTCGGCTTCGGGACCGGTGGCGTGATCGTGGTCGCGGTCGGCGTTTCCGGTGGGCTGCTGCTCGACTCCGGGACGTTCCTGCTGTCCGCGGCGCTGATCGCGGTCGGCTTACGCAAGCGCCCGACCCCGGCGCGGGACGACGACAGCGACAAGCCGCGCGGTGGCTATTTCAGCGACCTGGCCGCAGGCACCTCACTCGTGCTGCGTACGCCGAAACTGCGCACGCTGGTGGCTCTGGCGACGATCGCGGGCTTCTACGTCACCGTGGAAGGCCTCGCCGTCCCGTACGCCGACGCGATCGGCCAGGGCAAGGAGGCCTCCGGCCTGCTGCTGGCGGCCAGTCCTGCCGGAGCCGTGCTCGGCATGTGGCTGATCACGCTGCTGGCACCGGAACGCAGGATGAAGCTGATCGGTCCGCTGGCGGCCGGCGCGTGCTTCCCCTTGGTGTTCTGCGTGTTCGAGCCCGGCTTGCTGCCCACGGTCGCGTTGTGGGCGTTGTCCGGCCTGGCCTCGGCGTACCACCTGCCCACGAGCGCGGCCTTCGTCCAAGCTGTGCCGGACCACCAAAGGGGGCAGGCCTTCGGCGTGGCCAGCACCGCACTGAAGAGCAGCCAGGGACTCGGCATCCTGCTCGCGGGCGCGCTCGCAGAACCTCTCGGTCCCCCACAGGCCCTGGCGGTCATGGGCGCCGTGGGAACCCTGGCCGCAATTACGGCGGGCGCTGCCTGGGCACGCGCCCACCGGTCGGCGACCGATTCCGGAGAATCACGGTGAGGCAAAACTCGGGCACCGATCCGGAATCAACGGCGGTGAATGTAAGAGCGCAGTAAAGCTTCGTCGGCTGTCACCAGTCGTTCGTGGTGGACCGGGCATTTCCGGCGAACCAGTCATTGGTGCTGTCGACGAACCAGTCGTTGGTCCGGCTGGTGAACCAATCGTTGGTCCCACCAGCGAACCAGTCGTTCGTGCCACCGGTGAACCAGTCGTTGGTACGAACCGTGCCGCGCGTCGCCTTAGCCATGATTTTCGACCCTTCCGAACAGTTGTTTGAAGATTCCCCCCGGGGTGGGGGTGACCTGAAGTGAGCAAACCACTACGATGATTGCAATACCGTTCAGGCTGAACAGTGTGAGGCTAATGATGATTCTGATCGGTCGGAGCGGTTGGGTGCCACCCCGGCAATGGAAACTGTGGTCGCTGCCGCCCGCCGCCCTGGGATACGTGATCGCGATCGACGCGATCGCGCTCGTGATCACGGGCCTGGCCGTGCGGTCGTCGGTGCTCGGCGGCCCGATCAGCAGGGCCGAGTGGACGGCGTTCGCCGTGCTGGCCATCGCGTCGACGCTGCACCTGGAGTCCGCCCGCAGCATCGAGCGGCGCCGGGAGCTGGCCGCGAACACGTCCCCGCACACGAACCTGAAGTGCCTGTGGATCTTCGCCAGCGTGCTGCTGCTGCCGTTGTCGCTGGTGATTCCGCTGACCGCGCTGTCGTACGTGTACTCGTGGTTCCGGGTCTACGGCCGGACCATCGCGCACCGCAAGATCTTCTCCAACTCGACCGCCATCCTGGCCAGCGCCGCGGCGGCGGCCGTGCTGCGCGGCGGCGGCCTGATCAGCGAGCCCCGGGTACCGACCGACTTCTGGTCCCTGCTGGTCGTCCTGTCGGCCGCGGCGACCTGGTGGTTGGTCAACTACGCGCTGGTCGTCGGCGCGATCCTGCTGGCCTCGCCGGAGGCCACGGCGCGCGACGCGCTCGGTGAGCTCTCGCACCAGCTGGTGATCTGCGCGGGACTGGGCCTCGGCATCGCGATCGCGGCGCTGCAGTCGTCGTACCCGTGGGTCGTTCCGGTGCTGATGGTGACCGTGCTGGCGTTGCACCGCGACCTGCTGCTGCCGCAGTACCAGCGCGCGGCCGGTGTCGACGTGAAGACCGGTCTGGCCACCCCGTCGTACTGGGCCAACGCGGTGCCGGCCGAGCTGGCGCGGGCGGAGTCCCTGCGCAGCACCGTCGGGCTGCTGATGCTGGACCTGGACAAGTTCAAGGAGATCAACGACACCTACGGGCACCCGGCTGGTGACCGGGCGCTGCGGGCGGTCGGTGAGAGCGTGCGCGCCGAGGTGCGCCAGGGTGACCTGGTCGCCCGGGTCGGTGGTGACGAGCTGGCCGTCCTGCTGCCGGGCGCGTCCGAGGGTGAGGTGCTGGAAGTCGCCGAGCGGATCCGCGACCGGCTCAGCGCGCTGACCGTCTCGGTGGAGACGGGCGCCAACCGGACCGCGGTGATCAGTGGAGTCCCGGCGTCGTTCGGCGCCGCTGTCTACCCGGACGTCGCCGGCACGATGGACCAGCTGGTCCTGGCCGCCGACAACGCCCTGCTGACGGCCAAGCGCGGCGGACGCAACCAGATCGTGTCGGCCCGCCCCATTCCCCCGCTCGACCTCAGCGAGCACCCGGTCAGCGACAACTGAGCCGCCCGAGAGCCCGGTGGCGACCGCCGGGCGTGGTCGACGGCGACCCGCGCTAGGCGTGGTCGCCGTCGAGCAGCTCGTGCAGCTTCGCGACGGCCTCGGTGATGTCGTCGTAGCTCTGCTGAGCGGCCCGGGACTCGGCGCTGATCACACCGCAGCGGTGCACGCGCCGGAAGTCGCCGTACGGGAACTTGTAGCGGCCCTTGGTCTCCTCGCCCATCGACGTGTCGACGCCGAGGTACCACAGGGCGTAGTCGTCCCAGCCGTGCTTGTCCAGGTAGTCGTTCTCCTGGTCCGCCGTCGGCGCGTGCTCGCTCCAGTCGTCGCGTTCGTCGCGCTGGAGCTGTCCCTGCTTCACCAGGTGCTTGGCGTGGTCGAAGGCCTTCTTGTTGAGTTCGACAGTCATCGGTAGGACCTCCTCGCCGCCCCGGTGCCCGCCCAGGCCGATCGGCTAACGGATCCGGATCAGCGCCTTGCCGACCAGCTCCCGGGACGTGATCGCGCGGTGGGCGTCGGCCAGTTGCTCGAGGTCGAAGACGCGGTCGACGACCGGTACGAGGTTGCCGCGGGCGGCCCGGGCGAGGACCTGCGCGGCGGAGACGGTGGCCGTGGTGGTGTCGACGCGCAGGTCGCGGATGCCCTTGACGGTGATCCCGCGACGCTCGGCCTCGGCTTCGTCGTACAGCGCGAAGGCTCCGCTCGGTGCGCCGTGGGCGGAGAACCAGCCGCCGTCGGCGACCACCTCGAACGCGGTCGCGCCGAGTGCTCCCCCGGCGCCGTCGAAGACGACGTCGGCTCCCGCTCCGTCGGTTGCCTCCAGCACCGACTTCTCCCAGCCGGGCTTGCTGTAGTCGATCACGACGTCCGCGTGATGGGCCTTCACCAGGTCGAGCTTGGCCTGGCCACGGGCGGCGGCGATGACCCGGGCGCCGGCCCGGTGCGCGAGCTGGACCAGCAGGATGCCCATGCCGCCCGCGGCCGCGGTGATCAGGACGTGCCGGCCGGCCAGGTCGGGCGCGAGTTCTTCCAGCATCAGGGCGGTGTAGCCGTCGCCGGAGACCGCTACGGCGGTTTCCAGCGTGAGTGCGGGCGGGAGTTCGACCAGTCCCGTCGCGGGAGCGACAGCCCGCTCGGCGTGGGCGCCGAAGTTCGCCGTACGGCCGGTGACGGTCTTGCCGATCCAGCCGGGGTCGACGCCTTCGCCGACCGCGCTGACCACACCACCGAAGGAGTTACCGGGCACGTACGGCGGAGTGACGTCGAAGAAGTTGCCGTGATCGCCGGCGCGGATCGCCGTCTCGACGAAGATCAAGTCGGTGACCTGTACGTCGACGAGGGCCTCGCCTGGGCCGGGCCGCGGGACGGGAAGCTGCTGGATCTGGATGACGTCGGGGTCACCGAAGGCGGTGACGACTGCTGCACGCATGGTCTGGTTCATGAGGCCAGGCTGGTACCTGAACTTTGGTTGAGGTCAAGTTGTCGGTGCGGCCGCGTACCCTGCGTGCGTGGTCGAGGTGGTGTTCCTTCCCGCCGACCCGCCGCGCGCGGGCCGGCTGGCCCTGTACGGCGACGCCGTCGCGACGCCGCTGGGCGAGGACGCGCGGGTGGAGCTGGTCCAGCCGCGAGGAGACCGCGTACGCCGGGTGCTGGTGCCGGCCAGGTTGCTGACGATCGCCGAGGCGATCGAGTATCTCGGTCAGGCCGAGGCGAACGCGGGGGCGAGCGTTGACGGCGGCGGGGAGGCGAACCCGCGACTGGGCGCCGGCGACAGGGGCCCGAGCGCGAGCCGGCGGGCGTGGAGTGCTGCGTTGTGGGCCGGGATCGGGCTGGTCGCGCGGGGTCGGGTTGTGCCGGACGTCAGCCGGGACGGGTTCGGAGCTTGGCGGGTGGCGCCGCTGGATCCGGTGGATCGGGGCTGGCTGAAAAACCTGGCCGCCGCGATGCCGGCGTACGGGCACGCGCTTGCGATCGAGGGGTCGCGGCCGTTGCGGCTGGTGGCGGCTGACCAGCTGGTGCGGGCGTTCTGGGACGCGCTGGCGGACACACTGGTGCGGACTCCCGCGGCGGCAGTCGCCGTACGGGCTGGTGCGGGTGCGTTCGCCGAGGTCGAGCCGCGGGAGCTGACCGGGCCGACCGACTGGCTGAGCGAGACAGCGCTCGCGGAGGAGGCCGGTGCTCGGCTGGTGCTGCGGATCGAGCCGCCTGACGAGCTGGACGACTTCCGCGCCGTGCTGCAGTTGCGCAGCGGCGTCGACCCGAGTCTGCTGGTCGACGTGGCCGACGTGTGGAGCGCACCGCCCGCCGTACTGGCTGCACTGGGTGAGCGGGCCGAGACCGATCTCCTGCTGGCGTTGCGGCGAGGTGCCCGGGTCTGGCCGCCACTGACTGCCGCGCTCGAGGACGCGGCGCCCGCCGACATCCTCATCGACGACGACTCGCTGGACGACCTCGCCACGGACAGTACGGCGCTCGACGGCGCCGGCATCGAGGTGCTCTGGCCGGCTGAGCTCTTCGCCGGTGAGTTGGCGGTGCGGGGCTCCGTGCAGGCGACTCCGACGCCCAACGCGGTCACCGGGCCGGACTTCTCGCTGCACGACCTGCTGGCGTTCAAGTGGCGGCCGACGCTGGACGGGTCCGAACTGACCGAGCAGGAGATCGCCGCGCTCGCGGAGGCGAAGCGGCCGATGATCCGGACGCGCGGCCGGTGGGTCCGCATCGACCAGGACCTCGTCCGCAAGCTCCGCCGCGGGACGTCGCGCAAGCTGACCGGGTCGGAAGCGTTGGCCGCGGCGCTGACCGGGCGGGTCGAGGTGGACGGCGAGCTGGTCGCGTTCGAGGCGAGCGGCTCGTTGGAGACGATGGTCGACCGGCTCCGCGCGGCCGAGGAGCCCGAGCCGTTCGTCGAGCCGGCCGGACTCCGGGCGACCTTGCGCGACTACCAGCGCCGCGGCGTCGCCTGGATGGCCCAGCTCGCCGAGCTCGGGCTCGGAGGTTGCCTCGCCGACGACATGGGCCTGGGCAAGACGATCCAGGTGATCGCGCTGCATCTCCATCTCGCCGGGCGCGGGCGTGGGCCGACGCTCGTGGTCTGTCCGTCGACGTTGCTCGGCACGTGGGAGCGCGAGCTCGAGCGATTCGCGCCCGACGTCGCCGCCCGCCGGTATCACGGGACCGCCCGGTCGCTGAGCGATCTCGGCGACGACGAGGTCGTGCTGACGACGTACGGGGTGGTGCGGCAGGATCACCGGGTGCTCGGCGAGATCCGGTGGGGGCTGGTGGTCGCCGACGAGGCGCAGCACGCGAAGAACCCGTTGTCCCGCACGGCGCGATCGTTGCGAACGTTGCCAGGAGCAACCAGGCTGGCCCTGACCGGTACGCCGGTTGAGAACCGGCTGTCCGAGCTGTGGTCGATCCTGGACTGGTCCGCGCCCGGCCTGCTCGGCACGCTCGAGCGCTTCCGCCACGACATCGCCGTACCGGTCGAGCGGTATCACGACGACGAGGCGACCGCCCGGCTCGCGCGGGTGACGCGCCCGTTCCTGCTCCGCCGGCGCAAGAGCGATCCGGGCATCGCGCCGGAACTGCCGCCGAAGACGGAGCACGACGTCGTCGTACCGCTGACCACCGAGCAGGCGACGCTGTACCAGGCGGTCGCGCGGGAGACGCTGGCCAAGATCGAGCAGGCGCAGGGAATCGAGCGCCGCGGGCTGGTGCTGAGCCTGCTGACGCAGCTGAAGCAGGTCTGCAACCACCCCGCGCAGTTCCTGCACGAGCCGGGCCCACTCCCCCGCCGGTCCGGCAAGCTCGCGGCCCTGGACGAGCTGCTCGACGTGATCCTGGCCGAGGGCGAGTCGGTCCTGATCTTCAGCCAGTACGTCGAAATGGGGCGGCTGATCGAGGCGCACCTGGCAGCACGGCAGATCGGGTCGCTGTTTCTGCACGGCGGGGTAGGGGTCCGGCGGCGCCAGCAGATGGTCGAGCAGTTCCAGGCCGGTGAGCAGCAGGTGTTCCTGCTCTCGCTGAAGGCCGGCGGCGTCGGTCTGACGCTGACGAAGGCGACGCACGTCGTGCACTACGACCGCTGGTGGAACCCGGCAGTCGAGGACCAGGCGACGGACCGCGCGTACCGGATCGGGCAGGACCGGCCGGTGCAGGTGCATCGGCTCGTCACGGAGAACACGCTGGAGGACCGGATCGCGACGGTGATCGCGGCCAAACGCGACCTCGCCGACGCGGTTGTCGGCTCGGGCGAAGTGTGGCTGAGCGAGCTGTCGGACGCGGAGCTGACCGAGCTGGTCGAGTTGTCGACGACGCCGGCGAAGTCCGGGTCGGCCAGTGCCTACAACCCTTCTGCTGTTGGGAAAACGCCATGAGCCCGGACGAGCGGACGCCCTGGCGTGGCTGGAGCAGGTCCGGGGAGAACGCGGGACTGCCCGCGGCCAAGGGACCAGGGGCTCGACGGCCGTTCGGAACGACCTGGTGGGGCAAGGCGTGGCTGGAGGCGTTGGAGCAGCGGGCCAAGCTCGATCCGAACCGGCTCGCCCGCGGCCGGTCGTACGCGCGGCGCGGAAGCGTGCTCGAGCTGACCGTCGACCCGGGCGTCGTGCGGGCGGAGGTGCAGGGCAGCCGCGTCACGCCGTACGGGGTGACGGTGAAGATCCGGGCGTTCACGGACACCGAGTGGGACGCGGTGCTCGACGTGGTGTCGGCCCAGATCGGACGAGTGGCGGCGCTGCTCGACGGGGAGCTTCCGCCGGAGCTGCTGGACGACGTACAGGCTGCTGGGCTGGAGCTGTTGCCGGGGGCCGGCGAGATTCGCACGGCGTGTAACTGCCCGGACTTCGCTGTGCCGTGCAAGCACTCGGCGGCGGTGTGTTATCTGGTCGCGGATGCGCTGGACGACGATCCGTTCGCGTTGATGCTGCTCCGAGGGCGGCGCAAGGACGAGTTGCTGGAGGCTTTGCGGGCGCGACGGAAAACGTCGACGAGCACGGTGAAGGTGAAGGCCAAGCCGGTCGGCGTACTGGCGCGGGAGGCGTTCGCGGCTGCGCCGGGTCCGGTGCCGACTCCGCTGCGCCCGGGCGGACAGGCGGGAGTGCCGGCGGCCGTGCTCGCCTTGGCCCCGCCGCGGTCGTCGGGGATCGAGGGGCAAGATCTGGTGACGCTGGCGACCGATGCCGCGCGACGTGCCTGGGAGCTGGCGGTTGGCGACGGGGACGGCGGGTTGTCGCTGACGTTCGAGCAGGACTTGGCTCGGCGGGCGGCCGGAGTGCTTGGCACGTCGGCGCTGGCTGATCTCGCGCATCGCGCCGGAGTTTCGTCGCGGCAGCTGACCAGCTGGGCGGTGGCATGGCGGGAGGGCGGTGCGGGTGGGCTCGCGGTCGCTGTGGAGTCGTTCGAGCCTGCTGACGGGGTTGCGGAGGGTGTGGCTGCGCTGGCTGAGACCGCGGACAACGGTGGGCGGTTGGCTGGGGCCAGCCGCGGGCCGGCGTGGGCTGACGGCCCGCGGGTGCAGGGGAACCGAGTGACCGCTGGGCGGCGGCAGCTGCGGCTGGGGCGGGACGGGCTGTGGTACCTGTTCACCGAGCACTTCGGCGACTGGACACTGGCCGGGCCGCCGGCGGCGGATCCGCGGGAGTTGGTGCAGCTCAGCGGGGGCTGAGGCCGGTGAGCTCCTGGAGGACCGGTACCAGGCGGTCGGCGATTTTCTGGTGACCGGTGATCGACGGGTGCAGGCCGTCGGTGCAGTCAGCCTCGGTGATCCAGCCTGTGGTCGGCACATAGTGCACGGCGTTGTCGTCGAGCGACTTCACCCCGGCCTCGATCTCCGTGGCGTGCTTGCCGCTGAACGGGCTCAGCGCGACGATCGTGCTGCCCGGGTACGCCGCCCGGACCACCCGCACGTACGCGGCGTACTGCTCCGGAGTCAGGGTGTCGTCGTTCACGCCGAGGTTGAGCACGACCAGGTCCGGCGCGGCGATCCGCAGCGCACGTGAGCCGGCGAAGTTCCAGCCGAACGACTCGGGCCCTGGCGGGACGTTGCCGTTGCCCGGCTTCACGATCCCCTGCCGACCGAAGCCGACCTGGTACGCCGTGGCGCCGAACGCGCGCGCGGTCAGGTACGCGAACGCCCGCGTCCCGTCCGCGCCGCCCGACTCCGGGTCCGCGCTGAGCGCCCGAACGCCCTGCGTGATCGAGTCGCCGTAGAACTCGAACCGCGGACCGCCCGGCTGCGCGCCGAGCCGCAGCGTTGTCTTCGCGTCGAGGATCAGCCCGGCGAAGCTCACCGCGCAGGCGAACGGCGGCTCCCACCGGTTCACGAACTCGTTGACGTCCTTGACCACGATCTCGACCGTGTGCCGCCCGTCCTCGACGGAAAGCTCCAGCACCGGCTGCTCGATCAGGTGCAGCGTCGGCTCGGCGTCGTCCACCTGGACCCACAGGTGCGGCGCGACTTCGAGCCCGTCGGTGTCGAACAGCAACTGCAGCCCGGTCCCGCTGAAGCCGAACGACATCCGCGACCCGGAGTTCACCGTGACCGCCATTCCCGGCTGGTGCCCCCACTGCCCCTCCAGCAGGATCCGCGGATCCCCCGGCGCGACCACTTCACCCGGCACGAACGCCACGACCTTCTCCTTCTGCACCCGACGACCGGTCCATTCTCCCGGGCGGGAGCGCGGTGCCGGCACCCGCCCCGGTCGCTCTCGATCGTCATGGAGTTGTCCACAGGACACCGGTCGGTCGGTTTTCGGTCTGGTGTGCTGGGTCGCTAGAGTCCCTTGTCTGGTCGCCGAATCGGGGCGGAGGCCATGAAGTTGTCGGGGAGGAGGTGCGATGGACGCCACGTTGCTGGACGCCGAGGCGGAAGCCGCGGTGCTGCGGGTCTACCGGCAGGTGTTCGCCGTACTCGCCCGCGAGGCCGGCGCGATGATCGTCGATCCCGAGCTGCTCGACGTCGACCAGGCGATCCTCGACGCGTTCGCCGAGGCCGGCAGCGACGGGATGACCGTCGAGCAGGCGACCCAGGCGTGCCGCGCGTTCCCGCACGACCTGGTGGTCCGCCGGTTCGAGGTGCTGCGGCAGTACGGCGCGATCACCAAGCTCGTCGACCGGCCGAACGAGTTGCGTCACCGCGCCGCGTTCGCGCCGTACGTGATGCTGATGTTCCTGCGCCGGATGTCGGTGCAGGGCGGCCAGGCCGAGCTCCACCAACTGCTCACGCTCGAAGCGCACAGCGTCAGCGACCCGCGCGCCACCGACGACGAGGGACGCGCCTCGGTCGAGCGGCTGACCAAGGTCTTCCGCCTGCTCGGCAACGAGCTGGCCATCCTGGTCTCGACCAGTACGACGGCGCAGCTGCGGGAGAACGCGCAGCTCGCCTGGGGCAACGAGCGGCTGATCGAGCAGGCCGAGCACGTGCACCGGATCGTGCTCGGGCGCTGGCCGGCGCTGCATCGCGACTGCACCCAGCTGCGGATGGCGCTCGCGGCGTACGCCGACGCGGTGCAGCTCGCCGCGGGACGCCTGGTCGAGCGAGCCGGGACGACCCGGGCGCTCGGGTTGCTGCCGATCGAGACCTGGCTGACGTTCACGCGGAGCAGTGAGCCCGAGGTTTTGGCCGGCGTACTGGATGGGCTGCTGTTCGACGCGGCCGCGCCGGACTTCTCGCCGGAGACAATGCTGGAGGCGGTCGAGACGGGCCGCCGTACCGGTACGGCGCGGATGGCGCCGCCGCGGCCGTCGGCGGAGACCGAGGCGCCGGAGTCGGCGGCGGCGACCGATCGGGAGGATCTGCGCGCCGAGGCCGAGCGGGTGCTGGCCGGGCGCGAGAGCGTGAGCATCGTCGACGTGGTGGACGACGCCGGGGACTGGGTGACCGCGCGTCGGGTCCTGGCTGAGTTGACCGCGGCGCATTTGCACGACGAACTGGACTACGAGCTGGTCTGGTCGGACGGGATGCGGATCGATCCTTCCGCGGGGACGCCTTGGGCGACCGAGGGCGTCTTTCGGAGGGTGAGCCGATGAGCGCCGGCGAGGTCGTGGAGAACGGACGCCTCTACAACGCGCTGTGGTGGGCGAAGGTGCAGTCCGGCGGGCCGGTGAAGGTCCCGGTCGACACGCCTCCGGTAGCCGGGCTGGCGCGCGCGGTCGAGCCGGACGGGTCCGGCGTGTGGATGGTGCCGACGCTGCCGGCCGGCGCGGGCCACGGCGTACTGGAGGAGCTCGGTGCGCCCCCGGTCGCCGTCGAGATGCCGAACGAGACAGCCCGCGTGCTGTCGATCTGCGTGGCGTGCTGCTGGGTGGAGCGGGACGGGCCTGCTTGGCCAGGCGTCACCGGGACGTTGGCGCAGATCAAGGCGGTGTACGCCGGGATGCGCGGGCGGCGCGAGCAGTCGAGCGATCTGACGCTGATCATCGGGAGTCTTCGCCGGTTGCACGCGACGAGTTGGCTGCTGTGGGACGAGAAGGTGGGCGAGGTCCGACTCGGCCCTCGCACGATCAGCTGGGGGCCGAGCCAGCTCGCCGGGCTGCGCGAGGTGTGCCGGATTCTGCCGGACCCGCCGGCCGCCGTACTGGTGGAGCGGAAGCCGGAGACTCCGGCGGATCCGCTGCCCACTGCTGAGAACGCGGCGCCGGAGTCGTCGTCCGCCACCCCGGAGGAGTCCGATGACTGAGCAGCACGCGCTGTTCGATCCGATCCTCCGCGATCTGAGTGACCGCTCCCGCGATGAAGTGCTGGCAGCGTTCAGCGCCGTCCAGTACGCCGCCAACCCGGTCGCCGAGGTCCAGTTGCCCGGGCTGCGCGACGTAACGCTGAGGCGCCAGGTGCAGAAAATGCTCACGCTGATCGGCCGAACGCTGGTCAAGGTCGACGGCACCCACTGGACCTCCGGGTACGCCGACGACGTCGCCGAGACGCTGACCGCGCAGGGCTGGCAGCCGCTGTCCGCTGTCGACCGCGCCGTACTGGTGCTGGTCCTCGTGCACTCCGTCGCGATCCCGCGCAGCGAGGGCATTCTCACCGGTGACAGCTGGAAGTCGGCCCGCCCGACCACCGTCGACGAACTCCGCACCACGCGGATCAGCGGCGAGGACCGGAGGCTTGCGCTGCAACGACTGCGCGCCGCCGGCCTGGTCCAGCTGTCCGGCGACCACTCCGGGGGCCCGAGCTACATCCCCGGCCCGCAACTCCAACGACTCACCCCGGCCGCCCGTCGCCGGCTGCAGGACCAGCTGATCCTCGCGGCAGCACCGGCCAGCCCGATCGCGGAGGCCATCCGCGCGCGCAAAGGCATCACCGAAGACGAGGGAGCGGCATGAGCCCAGCATCGAACGCAGCGGCGAGCACGGGTCGGGCTGCGGACGGGCCGGCCGACGGTGCCTTCGACATCCTCGGCTCGAAGGTGCTGCTGGGCGTCCAGGTCGTCGACCTGTCCCGGCTGTCGACGCACCCGGTCCCGATGGTTGCCCAAGGCCTCGTCACGGTCGCGGGCCAGGGCCCGGTGGACTCCAACGGCGCTGGTAAGTCGTCGTGGATCGCTGCGCTGTCGCTGCTGCACGCCGACGACCAGTGGCGCCTGACCAGCGGCGCTCCCGGTGCTGCCGAGCTGCTGTTCACCGCCGAGGCGGCCGGCCAGGAGGGCAACTGGTCGAATGTCGACCGCGGCTACATCGTCGGCGTCTTCTCCGACCCCGAGCTGACCGACCTGGCCGAGATCGAGGCCGCCGCGATCACCGTCTGGATCCGGATCAACCGCAAGGCGTCGTACCTGGATCTGCGCTGGAAGAACGGCCTGCACGTCCCGTACGGCGCGACCGAGGCCGAGCGCGCGGCCGGCGCCGACGCGCTGTGGGCCGCACTCCCCCACTCCAACGGCCGCACCGACTACCACGCGAACAAGCTCTCCCAGGTCCTGTACGGCGGCCAGGTCCGCTGCGTGTCGTTCCTGTCGACCTCCGTGCGGTCCAGTCCGACCGCCAACCTGCTGGCCGAACCGCTGAACGAGCTCGGCCCGGCACGGATCTTCAACGCGATCGCCACGCTGACCGGGCTCGACCGCGAGCTCGAGCAGGAGCAGGCGCATCGGTCCGCTGAGCACACCCAGCGCGAGGCGACCAAGCAGGCGGCCGCCGACCTGCAGCGCTGGGAGCAGGAGATGGCCACCGTCGAGGCGGGCATCCAGCAGCGCGCCGCCGCCCGGTCTGCCCTGGCCGCGGCGAAGGAGTCCTGGCTGGCTCGCTGCGCCCGGCATCTGGTCGACGGCGACGCGCGCAACACCGAGATCCTGCACGAGCTGGCTGAGCTGGACGAGCGGATCGCCGAGCAGGAGGCGCGGCGCGAGGCGATCGACGCCGAGATCGACGCGTTCGGCAGCGAGGAGAACCTGCTGCGCGACGTCCAGCTGACGCGCCAGGAGCGCGACAAGCTCGACGCGCGGGACCGGGAGCTGGATCTGGCGCAGCGTTCGGTCCGCGAGCAGCTGGAGCGGCTCGGCCAGGAGCACCGCCGGCTGGTCGACGCCGGGCGCTCGGCCGATGGGCGTGAGCTGGACGTCGCGTTGGCCGAGCAGGACGAGGCGCGCGCCGTACTGGAGGAGCACATCGGTCGCGACCACGCGGCCCGGATGGCGGTCGACCAGGCGACGGCCGAGCTGCGGGAGGCGGAGAGTGGGCAGACCGTCTCCGCGCCGCAGCAGCAGGTCCTGGAGAACGCGGGCATCGCCTGCGGGGCGCTGACCGACATCACCGAGCTGCCCGCTGGCGATCGCGCCGAGTGGGAGCCGCGCCTCGCGCCGTACAGCGAGGCGGTGGTCGTCGACGCCGACGACGCTTCGCTGGCCGCTTCGGCTCTGGCAGAGGCCGGGTACGCGGGGTTTTTGCTCGTGTTGGCCAACCGTCCGGGTGATGGGTCTGGCAAGCGGCCCAAGAGCGGCCCGGCCTCGGCTGACTCGCGGTTTGTGCTCGACACGTTCTTCGCCACCCTGGCGTCGCGCGGCACCAAGGAGCTGATCGACGAACCGGCCGGCGTCATCTCCGTCGGCCAGTTCGACGAGCCGATCACCGGTCGCACCGCCCGGATCGAGGCCGCTCGGCGCCGTCTCGACGCTGCTGTGGAAGCGCGCGGCGAGGCGTCGGCCGCGCTGGAGCAGGCCCGTTCCCGCGTGCAGCAGGCCGAGCGTCGTACGGCGGCAGCCCGCGCGCTCGGCACCGCCTCCGACCTGCAGGAGCAAATTCTCGCCCTGCGCGAGGAGAACGACCGCCACGAGTCCGACCGCGACTCGCTGGCTCCCCAGCTCCAAGCCGCGAAGGAGTCCGCGGAAGCGGCCGCCGGCCAGCAACTGGTCCGCGACGAGCGCCTGAAGAACCTCGAGGCCACCCGCCGGGAGCACGACCGCCTGCTCGACGAGCTGGCCGGCCGCCGCCTGGTCCTGCTCGAGGAGCAGACCAACCTCGACCTCGTCGCCCGTACGGCGGCCTGGGGCGGCACCGCCGAAGAGGCGGCCGAGTTCCTGCTCAACCTGCCGAGCGAAACCCAGCGCCGGACCACCGCCGACTGGAACCACCAGGCCTCGACCCAGCTCGACGACGTCATCCGCCGCTGCTTCCCGAACGCGCGGTCCCGCGAGGAGATCCCGACCGAGCTGTGGGAGATCCTCAACGGCCCCGACGGCTGGTCCAACGGCACCCTCGGCACCCGCGTCGGCCTGGTCCCCGCGCTGCAGCGGACCCTGGCCAGCCACCTCGCCCAGCACGAAACCTTCGACAGCCTCCAGCAACAGCAGATCGCGTCGCAACGTGCCGAGCGCAACGCCGCCCTCGAACGCGCCCGCGAAGGCCTCGCCGAGGCCGAGAGCACCGCGCGCGCACACCGCGCGTCCCTCGCCGACGGCATCAAGTCCCGCCTGCGGCTCGTCTCCAACGAGTTCGACCGCCTCGACCAGCAGTACGGCGGCTACGGCGCGAAGCTCGAGTTCCCCGAGCCCGACCCGCCGTCGGAACCCGACAAGCCCTGGCGCTGGACCGTCACGCCCAAGTGGCGCCGCTCCGAGGGCGGCCCGTTCTCGGCGTTCAACGTCAAGGGCAACACCGCCCAGATGGACGAAAAGGCCGTCAAACTGGTCTGCGCAGCCGCCCTCGCCGGCGGCAGCGACCGCCCCCTGCTCCTGATCCTCGACGAACTCGGCCGCAACCTCGGCTCCCAGCACCGCCGCGAAGCCGTGGCCCTGTTCGAGCAGATCGGCCGAGACCGCAACATCACGGTGATCGGCGCCCTCCAGGACGACATGGAACGCTACGCCTTGGCTTCCTCGCGCCTGTACGTCAAACTCCGCCGAAGCTCCGACACGATGCCGTACAACCAGGCCCCGGTCGTCAAAGGCAACGAGGAGTACGCCGCCCGCGTGGAACTCCTCCGCAACTGGCTCGACTCGTACCGGGGTCCGGCACCCACCCTCGACCTGCCCACCCCGACCCTCGACGCACCGTAGCTCGCGCCTTCAACGCGTCTTGCCTCTGCAGGCGATCCCTCGACGCGCCCTGACCCGCGCCTGAACGCGTCCTACCTCCGCAGACGACCCGTTGGCGCACACTCATCTGCGCCGGGACACGTCCTGCCTCTGCAGGCGATCCCTCGACGCGCACTAACCCGCGCCTGGACACGTCCTACCTCCGCAGACGACCCGTTGGCGCACACTCATCTGCGCCGGGACACGTCCTGCCTCTGCAGGCGATCCCTCGACGCGCACTAACCCGCGCCTGAACGCGTCCTATCGCCGCAGACGACCCCTCGACGCACCCCTGCCCCGCGCCTGAACGCGTCCTACCTCCGCAGGCGACCCTTCGACGCACCCTAACCCGCGCGGGGACACGTCCTGCCTCTGCAGACGACCCCTCGACGCACCCCACGCCGGGACACGACCTGCCACCGCACCCCACGCCGGGACACGACCTGCCACCGCAGACGACCCCTCGACGCACCCTCACCTGCGCATCCCCTCCAACCACCGTCGTCTCCCATCCACCCGCCCACTCGTCTTTCTCCGGCCGCCGCGACCTCAAGCCCCGCGGCCTCACCGGCCGCATCGCCACCCACAGCAAGCGGCACCTCCGTCGACGTACGCCCACCGAACGGCAATCCCACCCGCCCGGCAGAGGTTAAGAGCGGGATCCTCCGAAATCACCACCCCGGTGGTCAGCCCCCAGCACCCGATCCGCCACACTAGAGTCGTGATGCGTCTGCAGACCGGGGATCTCACCCGCCTCCACCGCTCACATCTGGCCAACCCCTCCACGCGCGGCGTACCGTCCGTGGGGCAACTCCAGCCGGTAACCGATCGGAGGGCGTGAGATGGCATCCTGGCTTCTGCGCGCCCAGTGGTCGCACCGCGACGAGTCCGTCGAGCACCGCGCACTCCGTGTCGGCCGCACTCTGACCGCCGTCGCCGTAGCTTTCCCCGACGTCCACGCCTGGACCCAGGACGAACGCTGGGGCTACCACGTCCTCGAGGCCGACGGCACGACGCCGCTGGAGGAAATGGTCGAGGCGACCACCAAGGTCCTCTCCAACGGCTCCAGCACCACCAGACTCCACCTCCAGAGCACCGGGGAACTCCCCTGGCTCTTCGATCTCTCCATGGGCAGCACCCTGACCACCGCGTCAGACCAGCTGACCCTGCATTGGAGCGACGAAGACGCCCTCTCCCAGTCGGAACGCTTCGCCCAGGTCCTCCGGGCAGTAGTCACGATCTGGGAACCCGAGTGGGCAAGCATCGCCGACACCGAGCTCGCAACCGCCGCCGGCCTGTTCCGCCGCGGAATCCCCACCATGGGTTGGCTCACCTACGTCCGCGGCATGGTCGCCGGCGCCCACGGCATCGACATCGACCTCACCCCCTTCGAACGCGGCACCCTTCTCCAGGCCCCAGTAGCCCCGATCGATCTCTCCCCGGTGCACATCTGCGCCGCGGCCGCCCTCGTGGGAATCAGCCCCGAAGACCTCTGAACGCACAAGAGCGGCCGACCACCAGGCCGACCGCTTCAAAAGGGGTTCTTTGTCGCACACGCCTAGCTCCATGCAGCGCTCGCGGCAACCTACCGCTGGCTCGGGGCCCCGACCGGAGTGCTCGCGGCAGTACCGCAGCGTTCCGTGCGCCTACGACAGACTTCAGGTACCTGCCGCAATGCTTGGCAACCAGGCACACGCGTACCTCCATGCAGCGCCCCGGCATTTGCCGCCACGCTCCACGCATGCAGCGCTCCGGGCACGCCGCGCTCCCCGCCATGCAGCGCTCCACACGCCGCCGTGCACCTCGCCATGGGTGCTCGGGGCACCTAACCCAGCGCCCGGCACCTCGGGCGCTCGACACCCAGCGCAGCAACGCGCAAGTCCACGGAGCGCTCCGTCGCACGTCGCCCTCCGCGCGCACGCATCTACCCGACGCTTACCGCCTGCTACCTCGCACCGGGAGGCCGGCACGAGCCGCGGGCGCGGACCCAAGAGAAGTTGTGGGGGGAATTGTTAAGGGCCACCCCGGGTGGGGGTGGCCCTTAACAGTGTGAATGTCCGGCGACGTCCTACTCTCCCACGACCTCCCGGTCGCAGTACCATCGGCGCTGTCGGGCTTAACTTCCAGGTTCGGAATGGAGACTGGGTGTTTCCCCGACGCTATGGTCACCGTAACTCTATAGAAATATCAACCAACACACACAAACCACTCACGAAGAGGGTTGGGGTTGACCGTATTCCGGGAACCGTACAGTGAACGCGAACATCGTTTACGCAGCAAATATCGTCTCAATGTATGACCACCCGAAGGTGGTGTTGAGACAAGCCCTCGGCCTATTAGTACCAGTCAGCTCCACACCTTACGGCGCTTCCACTTCTGGCCTATCAACCCAGTGGTCTACTGGGGGCCTTACCCGATTAACTCGGTGGGAGACCTCATCTTGAAGCGTGCTTCCCGCTTAGATGCTTTCAGCGGTTATCACTCCCGAACGTAGCCAACCAGCCGTGCTCCTGGCGGAACAACTGGCACACCAGAGGTTCGTCCACCCCGGTCCTCTCGTACTAGGGGCAGCCCTTCTCAAGTCTCCTGCGCGCGCAGCGGATAGGGACCGAACTGTCTCACGACGTTCTAAACCCAGCTCGCGTGCCGCTTTAATGGGCGAACAGCCCAACCCTTGGGACCTACTCCAGCCCCAGGATGCGACGAGCCGACATCGAGGTGCCAAACCATCCCGTCGATATGGACTCTTGGGGAAGATCAGCCTGTTATCCCCGGGGTACCTTTTATCCGTTGAGCGACGGTGCTCCCACATGCCACCGCCGGATCACTAGTTCCGACTTTCGTCCCTGCTCGACATGTCTGTCTCACAGTCAAGCTCCCTTGTGCACTTACACTCGACACCTGATTGCCAACCAGGCTGAGGGAACCTTTGAGCGCCTCCGTTACCTTTTAGGAGGCGACCGCCCCAGTCAAACTACCCACCAGGCACTGTCCCTGATCCAGATAATGGACCGAAGTTAGACAGCCAGAACAACCAGAGTGGTATTTCAACGATGACTCCACCCGAACTGGCGTCCGGATTTCACAGTCTCCCACCTATCCTACACAAGTTGTACCGACCACCAATACCAAGTTGTAGTAAAGGTCCCGGGGTCTTTCCGTCCTGCTGCGCGTAACGAGCATCTTTACTCGTAATGCAATTTCGCCGAGTCCATGGTTGAGACAGCGCCCAAGTCGTTACGCCATTCGTGCAGGTCGGAACTTACCCGACAAGGAATTTCGCTACCTTAGGATGGTTATAGTTACCACCGCCGTTTACTGGCGCTTAAGTTCAAAGCTTCGCCGGCCTAAACCAGCTAACCTGTCCCCTTAACGTTCCAGCACCGGGCAGGCGTCAGTCCGTATACATCGAATTACTTCTTCGCACGGACCTGTGTTTTTAGTAAACAGTCGCTTGGGCCTGGTCTCTGCGGCCATCAACGCTTCCACCAGCAAGTGGTGTAACGCATCCGGCCCCCCTTCTCCCGAAGTTACGGGGGCATTTTGCCGAGTTCCTTAACCATGGTTCACTCGATCGCCTTGGTATTCTCTACCTGATCACCTGTGTCGGTTTGGGGTACGGGCGGCTCTAACACTCACTACGAAGTTTTTCTTGGCAGCATGGGATCATCCACTTCCCCTAAACGGGTCCGCCTCGGTTCTCAGGCTCAATGAGACACGGATTTGCCTATGCCTCGCCCTACCACCTTGCCCGCGGATCAGCTTGCGCCTACCATCGCCGCGGCTGGACTGCCCTCCTGCGTCACTCCTTAGTGCACCTAATACCACCTAGGGTCAACAGATCCACTACTTGGCCCGAAGGCCGCCTAGCTTCTCGGTCTTAGCATCAGTGACCTCGGTCGGGTCGTGTTAATGCCGGTACGGGAATATCAACCCGTTGTCCATCGACTACGCCTGTCGGCCTCGCCTTAGGTCCCGACTTACCCAGGGCAGATTAGCTTGACCCTGGAACCCTTGATCATTCGGCGGACGGGTTTCTCACCCGTCATTCGCTACTCATGCCTGCATTCTCACTCGTGCAGCCTCCACAACTAGATCACTCTGCTGCTTCACACGCTGCACGACGCTCCCCTACCCATCCACACACCTGGACCAGATCCGAAGACCCAGCCGAGTACAAATGTGAATGCCACAGCTTCGGCGGATTGCTTGAGCCCCGCTACATTGTCGGCGCGGAATCACTTGACCAGTGAGCTATTACGCACTCTTTCAAGGGTGGCTGCTTCTAAGCCAACCTCCTGGTTGTCTGGGCAACTCCACATCCTTTTCCACTTAGCAATCGCTTAGGGGCCTTAGCTGGTGATCTGGGCTGTTTCCCTCTCGACTACGGAGCTTATCCCCCGCAGTCTCACTGCCGCGCTCTCACTTACCGGCATTCGGAGTTTGGCTGATTTCGGTAAGCCGGTAAGCCCCCTAGACCATCCAGTGCTCTACCTCCGGTAAGAAACACGCGACGCTGCACCTATATGCATTTCGGGGAGAACCAGCTATCACGGAGTTTGATTGGCCTTTCACCCCTATCCACAGGTCATCCCCCAGGTTTTCAACCCTGGTGGGTTCGGTCCTCCACGCGGTCTTACCCGCGCTTCAACCTGCCCATGGATAGATCACTCCGCTTCGGGTCTAGAGCATGCGACTCAAACGCCCTATTCAGACTCGCTTTCGCTACGGCTACCCCACACGGGTTAACCTCGCCACATACCACTAACTCGCAGGCTCATTCTTCAAAAGGCACGCCGTCACACCCCACAAGTGAGGAGCTCCGACGGATTGTAGGCAACCGGTTTCAGGTACTATTTCACTCCCCTCCCGGGGTACTTTTCATCTTTCCCTCACGGTACTAGTCCGCTATCGGTCACCAAGAAGTATTTAGGCTTAGCGGGTGGTCCCGCCAGATTCACACGAGATTTCAAGAGTCCCGTGCTACTCGGGAAAACACTCGGAAGTCACTGTCTTACGCCTACGGGGCCATTACCCACTACGGCCCGGCATTCCAACCGGTTCGACTTCAACAATGATTTATAACTCCCTGGACCCACGGCATTAGGCCCTGAATGCTCCCACAACCCCACATACGCAACGCACGCCGGCTATCACACGCACATGGTTTAGCCTCATCCGCTTTCGCTCGCCACTACTCACGGAATCACTATTGTTTTCTCTTCCTGCGGGTACTGAGATGTTTCACTTCCCCGCGTTCCCTCCAGAACCCTATGTGTTCAGGAACTGGTAACTGGCTTTAGAATGCCAGCTGGGTTTCCCCATTCGGACACCCCCGGATCACAGCTTGGTTGCCAACTCCCCGGGGCTTATCGCAGGCTCCTACGTCCTTCATCGGCTCTTGGTGCCTAGACATCCACCGATTGCCCTTAGTAGCTTGTCACACATACAAAGGAACAATAAAAATCGCTACAAAAGATGCTCGCGTCCACTATACAGTTCTCAAAATACGGGCAGGAACACCGCCTCTTTACCACCACTACCCTCGGTAAAGGCCCATCAGGGGGAACAACACACCCTTCAAAACCTCAACACCAGGAGTTTGGTGAGAGCCGGCCCCAACCACACCCCACACCAGATCCGCAAAGATCCCGCATGGAAGCGGCCTTGAAAAACCAGTCCATCACTCCGAAGAGCTCCGGCCCGATTCCTCAGGACCCAACAGCGCGCCTCGGCCTTTCACCCGTCCTCACTCCTGTTCCACGCCCACCAAAGCGGGCAGTACTAAGTCGATCAGACGAGATCCTGGCCTAATGGTCAATGTTCCACATTCCGAAGCATCATCGCCCTGGAACGGACGTCCAGGAAACGACGAGTAGACACCGGACTCCTAAGAGCCGGCGTCAATGCTCCTTAGAAAGGAGGTGATCCAGCCGCACCTTCCGGTACGGCTACCTTGTTACGACTTCGTCCTAATCGCCAGCCCCACCTTCGACGGCTCCCTCCACAAGGGTTAGGCCACCGGCTTCGGGTGTTGCCGACTTTCATGACGTGACGGGCGGTGTGTACAAGGCCCGGGAACGTATTCACCGCAGCGTTGCTGATCTGCGATTACTAGCGACTCCGACTTCATGGGGTCGAGTTGCAGACCCCAATCCGAACTGAGACCGGCTTTTTGGGATTCGCTCCACTTTGCAGTTTCGCAGCCCTTTGTACCGGCCATTGTAGCATGCGTGAAGCCCTGGACATAAGGGGCATGATGACTTGACGTCATCCCCACCTTCCTCCGAGTTGACCCCGGCAGTCTCCTATGAGTCCCCACCATAACGTGCTGGCAACATAGGACGAGGGTTGCGCTCGTTGCGGGACTTAACCCAACATCTCACGACACGAGCTGACGACAGCCATGCACCACCTGTATAGGACCCTTACGGACCCCCCATCTCTGGAGGATTTCCCTATATGTCAAACCCAGGTAAGGTTCTTCGCGTTGCATCGAATTAATCCGCATGCTCCGCCGCTTGTGCGGGCCCCCGTCAATTCCTTTGAGTTTTAGCCTTGCGGCCGTACTCCCCAGGCGGGGCGCTTAATGCGTTAGCTGCGGCACGGAGGACGTGGAATGTCCCCCACACCTAGCGCCCAACGTTTACGGCGTGGACTACCAGGGTATCTAATCCTGTTCGCTACCCACGCTTTCGCTCCTCAGCGTCAGGTAAGGCCCAGAGAGCCGCCTTCGCCACCGGTGTTCTTCCTGATATCTGCGCATTCCACCGCTACACCAGGAGTTCCGCTCTCCCCTGCCTACCTCTAGTCTGCCCGTATCGGAAGCAGGCTCGGAGTTAAGCTCCGAGTTTTCACTCCCGACGTGACGAACCGCCTACGAGCCCTTTACGCCCAATAATTCCGGACAACGCTCGGACCCTACGTATTACCGCGGCTGCTGGCACGTAGTTGGCCGGTCCTTCTTCTGCAGGTACCGTCACTCTCGCTTCGTCCCTGCTGAAAGAGGTTTACAACCCGAAGGCCGTCATCCCTCACGCGGCGTTGCTGCGTCAGGCTTTCGCCCATTGCGCAATATTCCCCACTGCTGCCTCCCGTAGGAGTCTGGGCCGTGTCTCAGTCCCAGTGTGGCCGGTCGCCCTCTCAGGCCGGCTACCCGTCGACGCCTTGGTAGGCCATTACCCCACCAACAAGCTGATAGGCCGCGAGCCCATCCCCAACCGCCAGAACTTTCAACCCCAAACCATGAAGCTCAGGGTGATATCCGGTATTAGACCCCGTTTCCGAGGCTTATCCCGAAGTTGAGGGTAGGTTGCTCACGTGTTACTCACCCGTTCGCCGCTCGTGTACCCCCGAAGGGGCCTTACCGCTCGACTTGCATGTGTTAAGCACGCCGCCAGCGTTCGTCCTGAGCCAGGATCAAACTCTCCGTTGAAATCTATATATCCACCACAACCCGAAGATTGCGGAGAACAGACTACTTTGAGTGATCCTTTGAATCAGAAACAAATCAAACTGACTTGAATCCAGAAATTACATTCAAAGGAATCCGCGACAGAACAACAGACAACCCACCACCCAAAATCTCGAAGAGACCAGGGCAGACAGATACATCCGAAGCCTGTGCACGGGGTTAATGCATATTTCGGCATTGACTTTCGGCACGCTGTTGAGTTCTCAAGAATCGGGCGCACACCGCGCTCCACACTTCCGCGTGAACCTCCGGGGCAACTCGACCAACATTACTGATTCGCACAAGCCCGGTCAAATCCGGTCTTTCGAACCAGTCCCCCTGCGCGTCTCAGCGACCCAAACCCGCACAAGGCGCGTCTCGGCTTCTGTGACCTTCAGGGAGTTGTTCAGAGCGACCGGCCGCTTCCGCGTCCCGCACTCGCTCCAACAAGAAGAACATTACTGACATTCACGGTGAAGATGCAAATCGAGCTCCGGGCCTTTGTCAGGACCTGTACTGCGTACTGCTCGACCACATCGACGCGACGTCGTGCCGTCCCTCTGGTCACACCTGTCACCCGCGTCCCCGCGGGGCCGGCCCTCACGTCTCCGCCAGGTCCACCATCCATAGTGCCGGACCCGTTCAAGTCCGGCTCTCAGACGGGTGATGGGTGGGCGACGATCGCTCGTCACCCACCCATCGAGTACCGCACCGCCCAGCAGACGCCTCTCGGCGAGTGGCCGCTCGTAGCGGCTGAGTGTGAGGCCCGGGGGTCATGTACCAGGCGGCATCAGATGTAACCGGTCCCCTACCCGACCTATTCCCGGCACAAGGGGGCCGACTCAGCCGATGCGCGAGCAGAGGGTCTGCGTACCGTTCTGCTCGAAAACCAGCCCGTCCTCGCGCAGCCGCAGTCGCGCACTCACCATCGAACTGGCGAACACCGTGCCGTCGATCGGCATGAACTTCATCGGTTCCTGGTGGTCGAAGGTCACCTCGATCCCACCGCCCGAGCGATCGACCGCGAACCCGAACCCACCGCGCAGCCGATAGCTCCCGACCAGTCCGTCGAGCGCGGCGTCGGTCGGGAGATCCCAGTCGTCGAGCGGTTCGTCGTACCCACTCCAGCCGTACGCCGATGCCAGCGCGGCGAACGTCCGCTGCACCACCCACATGCCGTTGTCGCCGTTCGTCATCACCGCGGCGCCGTGTCCGGAGTCCCGATCGGCCAGCAGATGGCATTTGAATCCCGCGTTCCCACCGCTGTGCCCGAACCGCGTCCCCTCCGCACCGAGGAACAACCCGAGTCCGACGTGGTCCAGTCCTCCGAGTCGGTCGCTCGTGCGCATCTGGGGCGTCAACATCTCCCGTGCGAGTTCAGGTGAGAGCAGCGCGCCGTCTGCCCCCACGTACGCCGCCTGCACGCCCAACGCGAACCTGCAGAGATCGCTCGGCGTCGTCCACAACCCCGCGGCAGCCTGCTCGGGATAGCTGTGCCAGCGTCCCGGGACTACGTGCCCCTGCTCGTCGTGAGCGCTCGCCGCGCGGCTCTGCAGTTCCTCGGGCAATGGCTGCGCGTAGTCGCTGTCTGCCATCCCCAGTGGCTCGAGCACGAGCTCCTTCATCAGCTCCCGGAACGGCGTACCCGTGATGTCTTCGAGCAGTTGCTGCATCACCACGGTGCCGCCCCCGGAGTACCGGAACTGGGCTCCGGGCACCGTGTCGACGCGGACTCCGAAGGTGTTGGCCGGTCGCACCCCGTCGAGGATCTGGATCGTGGTCGGCAGCGGCTCGCCGTACGGGTAGCCGGGGAAGCCATGCACCGTCAGGCCGGCGCTGTGGCTGGCCAGTTGGCGCAGCGTCACGACCGGTTGCCAGTTGCCGGTCGGCGGAACGCGCCACGACGTCAACCGGCGATTCACGTCCTCGTCGAGCTCGAGCAGTCCGCGGTCCACGAGCCGGAGCATCGCGAAGACGGTGACCGGCTTGCTGATCGAACATGCCTGGAAGAGTGTTCCCGACGACACCGCGCCGGCGGCCCCGGTCTCCACAATCCCCGTGGCTCCGGTCCCCACGATGCCGCCACTGTCGATGACCGCCCAGCTGATGCCCGGGACCGCGAAGCGTTCGAGCTCCCCGGCGATCTGGCCACGCAGTACGTCGGTCTCTGTTTCCACCCGTGCTCCTCAGGGTTGGCTGCTTTCGGAGCCTAGGCGCGCGGAGACCCGCGTGCCTCGACACGCGCTGACCTCCACCCGGCACAGGCACCGAACTTGGCAAAGCAAGCTCCGGCCACGGATGCCGATGCATCCGTGGCCGGGACGTGCTGTCGATGTAGCTGAACTCGGCTACTTGGAAGGCTGCGGGGCTTCGCAGTCCACCTTCGGGTTGGCGCCGATGTAGTTCAGCGGTCCGGCGACGATGGTGACCAACGTGGTCCCCACCTTCGCGCAGGTGGCGTCGGAACCTCCGAAGTAGTTTCGCTGCGCGGCGGCCGCAAGGCCGATCAGCAGCCAAACCACCACAACGATCGTGATGACGCGAGAACCGGTCGTAGAGGCTCTACGAGTGCGCATGTCCACCTCCTGGATGAGCTCCCCCGTGGATCCACCTTCTGGTGCCCTCCGGTGACACCGCGAAAACCCCAGCCTCAACCGCCCCGCGATCCGTCGTCGTTCAAGGCTGCCGGACGTCCCGCCATTGCACTTTCGGGAGGCGCGGCGTCACACCTCCCGAAAGTCGTGGTGCGGCTTGATCCGGGTGTTGATGAATCTGCCGATGCTGTCGGCTCGCACCAAGCCGGCGTACGTGAACTCGGAAACGCCGTAGTACTGGTAGACGTCACCACCCACGAACTCCACCTCGAGCGTCCCGTCGTCCCATCCGATCGATCGCACACTCGACGAGTCCACCGGCCTCCGCCGCATTGTCAGCTCCTCACCTGTAGCGCTCGGATCGTAGTCAGTGTGCCGACGGCTGCTGCAGCGCGCCCAGCTCGATGCGGGCCAGCAACCGCGCCAGGTCGGTGACCGCGGCGTTGAGCTGCCCGATCGACGCTTGGTCCAAGGCGATCCGCTGGTCCGGCAGACCGAGGTTGGCTGTGAACCGGGTGAGTACGTCGACCGGCGCCTGCGCCAGCTCGCTGTCGAGGGCGTCCTGCAGATAGGGGCTCGGCACCATCTCCGGCCGCTCCTTCCACTTCGTGATCGTCCGCGGTGCGACCCCGAGGCGTCCGGCGAACGACTCGTTGGTCAACCGCAGCGCCTCCCGCAGGGCATGCGCGTGCCGGCCGGTCCACTTCTCGATGACTGCCATCGCCCACTCCTTCGCTGTGTCGGTCTGTCTGCCAAGGAATGTACGAGGATCGAGCGCTTTCGGAGTGCGCAAAAAGTGCCCTGTGGATACCGGTTCGGTTCATGGTCTGCCCGGTCTGCGAAGCGTTCACTTGATCCATGACCAGCTTCCCCATCACCCGCCGTCGCCAACTCGGCCGCGCCACCAGGAACCCACCCCGCCGCTTCCATCTTGTCCGCCACGTCGACATCTCCGGGGTCAGCGGCACCGGAATCGTCGCCGAAGGCGTCGAGTGGTCCGACAGCACCGTGACGCTGCGCTGGACCGGCGACTACCCCACCACCACCGTCTGGCAGGACGGCATCCCGGCCCTCCTCGCCGTCCACGGCCACCAAGGCGCAACCGCCATCCACTGGCTCGACCCCTGACCTGGTGGAGCCGTCTCCCTCCCCCGCACCGGAGACGGCTCCATCAGCCCACGCCATCAGTCGGAGAAGTACTCCCTGTACTCCGTGACCGTTGGGGTGCTGACCGGCGTTTGCGAGGCGGGCCGGTTGGTCATCGGCGCAGCAGTCGTCTTCTCCCCGTCGGTGAGCTGAGCCTCGGACGGCTGTTCATCTCGTGGCGGCTCGTCCGAGTCGGACGCCGGCTGTCGCACGAGGTTCCGCTGTGCGTGCAGAAGTGCCCGGGGCTCGATGTGCGCCGGTGATTGCGACTGGGCCTCTGGCTCCGGTTGTAGCGCGCCCTGACTCAGCTGCGACTCTGATGCTGGCTCCGGAGGCTGAGTCACTGCCGCTGCTTGGTGTCCAGCGTCTTCTTCGGGCGCAGCTTCGGAGTTCAGTGGCGTGGTGGCGTCTGGGTTGGCCCCGGATGGCTGCGGGCCTGAGCGCGTCTCGGGGGTCGGCTCGATGTTCGGGGCGGTCAGTGACGAAGCCGGCTCAGCGCCGAAGTGGTCCAGGATCTGTTCGGCTCGTTCGGGGCGCTTGAATTTGGCTTCGAGTGCGGCCAGGCAGGAGGCTTTCAGCGCTTTCTCGGAGGGAGTATGACCGTCGAGCAGGAACGCCACTGCGGATTCCAGGTCGGTGACACGGTGCACCGGCGGGTCTGCCTGCCTGGCGTGGCCGAAGGCCGGGTGACTGTTCGGCTCGCTGTCGAGACTTCCGGTCATCCACGATACGTTGCTGCGATCATCTGCTGGCCGAGAGGACTCCAGCCTGTCGTTCGCCATGGCAGAGAGGCGGCTGAAGGTGGGGTAGAGCTCGGCGCATCGTTCGAGCTCCTCCGGATGCGCCGCCAACCACCAGGCCGTCGCTGAACCGGGCGAAGCCAGGACTTCGTTGCGGAAGAAGCGACTTCGGTCCCGGCGAAGCTCGTACTCGCGGTCGATCGTTTCCTGTTCCCGGCGGAGCTGCTGGAGTCGGCGCAGTTCATCGGTCACTTCGGAGGGCACCGCGACATGGATGTCGGTGGCCCAAACCTTGACCTGATGCTTGTCGTCCGTCTCGGGATAGGTGAGCAGAGCGGTGAGATGTTCGGCCGGCGCCTGAGTAGCCGGTACGCAGTCGGCAGCAGCTTTGCGCGCCCGCCTCAACAGTGTCTCAACGGCCAAGCCGGTTCGGACGTCATCTGCCGAATCGGGACCCAGCGAAACCCACTGCACCTTGGCGGAGAAGAGGTAGTTGTAGTCCGGAGAGGCAGACGGTAGGCGTATGCCTCGCAGCAGCGTCGACATGATGACGGGCGGCGAGCCCGTCTCGTTGTTGAGTTCCGTCTGCTCCTCGAAAGGCGAGGAAGGAACGGGCGACATACCTCTCCTGCGATTCACGACGAGGGCGACCAGCAACAGCACAGCCGGGGTCCCCAGAGCGAGTACCCATCGGGGCGCACCGACCGCCAGGGCCGCGATGTTGCCGAGCAACATCGCGGCGGCTGCGACAACCAGGCTTTTGTTCAGCTTCATCAGCGGACTCTTTCTGTGCGGAGCAGACGATCGGGGGCGACGCCAAGGGATCGGTGGACGGCATCGACGACTGCAGTGGCGGCAACGTCGAGTGAGCCGGTGCGCATCTGTCCTGACTCGCGAAACCAGGCACGATTCATTACGAACAGCGCGGACAGCCGATCGACTTCACCGGCGCAGAGCTCGATCAGGCGGGACAGCAGCGCTGCTGCGCGCCGGTTGTCGCCCAGTTCGGAGAGGCGGTAGTACTGCCGGAGCCAGGGCCTTGTCGCGGACGTCCAGTCTTCTTCGTCGCTGTCGTTGACAGCAGTGCGCCAGACGCGAACAACCCGCTCGGCGAGTCTCGGCACAAGAACCGGAGCCGCTCGGTCCCACGGCGATGCCAATCGCTCCGGCGAGAGAACGAATCGGCAGAGATCGGCGTTGAAGCGCTCCCGGTCGGTCAGCACCTGGAGGAACTGTTCAAGTGCCCGGTTTTCCGCACACAGATCGGCGATACCGCGTCGAGCCTCCGCCCGCACGACCTGACGATCAGCCAGCCACCAGAGGCGGATCAACGCCTGCTTCAGATGACCTGCTGCGACGACCTCTGTGCACAGCTCGACCAAGATTCGGCCCAGTCCTACCGACAATCCCGACGTACGAGACCACTGGTAGAGCTGCGCCCTTGCCGCCTGGCCGGCCCGTTCGTGCCGAAGGACCTGAGCCATGGCATGTGCGGCCAATCGGCCCGGCTCTTCGCCTCGTCCGTTGTCCGCCCAGCTCTCGACGATCTTGTAGAGCTCGTTCAGCTGCCCGGTCCGTGCGGCCTGGTCTGCGAAGCGCAGGACCACAGCCAGCCGATCCTGCGGACGAGTGGCACGCCAGAGATGGCAGTCACCGACCCACCACCCGAAATCTTCGCGCAGGTCCGGGTAGGCATCCCAGAAGTGTGTGAGCACCGCCGTGCCGAACGTCAGCTGGACGAAGCCCACGGCCCCGTCCGGAGAGAGCTTGAGCGTCTTGCGGAACGCTCGCAGCCGATCGGTGAACCCCTCCTCGGCCAACCGATGCTGATCGCTGTGAGCGGTGTAGCGCAGCGCCTTCTGCAAGCGATTCTCGGCGTGGAAGACGGCATCAGCCCTGCCATCCTCCAGCATCGCGGCGGTCAGCAGCAGAGTCCGCTGTTCCACCGTTTCCAGACTGCTCACCAGATCGACGACTGCCCTTTCGTGGTCGGCGGAACTGGCCATTGCGCTGCTGAACCAGGCAGCGTCCTGGTCAAACTGCTGCCGCGTCTCGGCCAGGAGGCTCGCAACTTCGGCGACGCCACGCAGCGGCAACTGCGACAGTGCCTTACAGTCCTCGACCGATACGTTTGAAGGAGACAGCCGAAGGTCGGCGACGCCGAGGTGCTTCTCTAGTACCTTCCACGGTTCCGGGCGGACGATCTGGACCAGATGTACCTTCAGATCGTCGTGCATCCCGTTGTCGGACCGGTCCGGGATCAGGACGACGAGGTGCGCCTTCCGCTGGTGAGCGATTCCCACGCAACGACGCACCTCAGCCTCCCACTGAGCGATACTGCTCTCGTCCTGAGTCGACAGGTCCAGCAGCATGCGGTCGTCGGTGGTGACATCGTCGGCCGTCAACCGCTCGTCGCCGCGCAAGTCCTCGCCGGCGAGAAGTCGAAGCGCTCCGACATCCTCCGGTGTGGGACACAGCAACATCTTCGCCGCGGATCGGCGTCCACTGCCCGGCGGACCGCTGAGGATCACCGTGCTGCCCGGTGGACGAAACCGTTCCGTGAGGTCTGCGAAGCCGTGCGGAGGAACGAAGACCGCGCGGAGCAACTCGATGTCGTCCGCGGTTCCCCGCAGCCCGATCTGCTGCCGGATCGAGGGTCCGGAGCCGAGGTTCTCCAACGCGCCGAGAACGAACGATCCGACGCTGACGTTCACCTGGGTTCCGTCGCCACTGTGGTTGTTCTGCGAGCCCGCGCCGTGGTTGAGGAACTGCGATCCGTCGCCGCTGTGTAACGGTCCTGATGGGTCGGAAACCACAGTACGAACATCGCCCGAAAGATCTCCGACCCCGCCGCGTCGTCCCTGCCCCGGTTGTTCGACCGGGCCACCGTGGTCAGGGCGAACCAGATCCTCGGCGGTCATCGCTGCTCTGGGGAATGCGAGCCGCTGCCGAAGTACTGGTGCCCGGTTCCGGTGTGAGTTGGGCCGGTCGGATCCGTGACGATGGAGTGCACGTTGCCGGTGATGTTGCCGATGCCGCCTCGTCGGTTGTGGCTGTGGTCGTTCGCCTGGACGGACGCCGCCTGCCGTGGCGGGCGATCGGCGAGCTTCGATTCGTGCGGCGCGGCGTTCGAATCGTCCTCTGCGCGGCGAAAACCGCTGCGCAGCAGATCTCCAGACGGCAAGGGAACCCGCAGGTATGCCAAGCCCTGGTATTTCTTGACGGTGACCGGGGCCTCGACGTACAGGTCGGGGTCCTCGTCGGTGTAGCCACCCACCACCGCGTCTTCGAACGCGCGCGACGAGACGATCGCGGCAACACGGGTGGCCTCGCCGGACCGTTTCAACAAGTCACGGACCGGCTCGCTGTCCAGCAGGCGATGCAGTTCGACTCGGGTGGTGCCCGCACCGTCGGAGACCAGTCCTCGGCCCGAGTCGGTGACCGGACCGACCGTCACGCTGACCCGCATGCGGATCGGCTGGAATCCGGCTGCGGACAACGACGAGCTGCGATCGGCGAGCTCGTTCTGCAGTGCTTCGAGGTACGGATTCAGGAGAAACGGCAGTCGCTTGGCCGGCAGCCCGATCGCGTACCCGTCTCCGGTCGAGTCGGCGAAGGTCGTCTCGTGCCAGACGGCCTCGAGCCCACAGCGAACGAATGCGCTCTCAAGGATGTCGGGCATGACTGCGTTGAGATGTGCTTGCTGGCGGCCGGTCGCACCGCTGTAGTCCTTCATGTCGACGACCAGCAAGGAACGGTACGGCGGGAGCTCGGCGACGGGGGTGAAGCCGGGTTCTTGGGGCGTGGTCATGGCGTCTCCTCGGTTGGCGGCTGGTGAGACCAGGGTTTCGAGAACAGAACTGGGCCGTTGTCCGAAATCGGACAACGGGACCGTGAGCTGGGACACCTGTCTGGGTCAACTGAGCAGTCGCCCGGACGGCACGTCAGGATTCGGCCCATTCGGCTAGGCGATCCACGTCGGCAACGACCAGCTGACGGCCGGGCGCCAGGGCGCCGGACTCGCGAAGCTTGCTCAGCTGGTCGGTCACCGTACTGCGAGCCATTCCGAGCGCGGTGGCCAGTTCCTCTTGGGTGAAGGGGATATAACGCGCGTCCGGCAGACCGTCGGGCGCCAGGCGCACCAGGTCGAGGAGCAGGCGCGAGATTCGGCGCACGGCGCGACGGTGGGCTAGGTCGACCTGGCGGCCGACTGCCTGTTCGAACTTGCCGGTGACGTAGCGGCGAAAAGATCCGTGCAGGTCGTGCCGGTACAGGAACCGGTCGAAGTCGGCCTGGGTCAGGAAGCGTGCGGTACATCGGTCGATGGCCACGACCGACGCCGTACGGGTGCCGTCGCTGTCACCGGCCAGCTCGCCGATCAGGTGGCCTCCGCCACGGACGGTGAGGACCAGTTGAACGCCATCCGCAGCACTCGCTAGAAGTTTGACGCGGCCCGATTCCACGGCGAAGAGGAATCCGCCGAGCTCCCCCTGCCTCAGGATCGACCGGCCCGGCTGGAAGCTCCGCAGGGAACCCGTCGCTAACAACGAGCGCCACGCCTCAGGGCCGATCAATTCCTGGAACGTCCCGTTCGTTGCCGCCATCGATCATCTCCGCGCCTCACGTCCGCCAGAGCCACCGAAAGCTTCACACGAATCACAGAACGTAGTGGGTGGGCGCGTGTCGTCGGATCAGGTCTGATCGGAGTGGGACGGCTTTTCGGCGAAGAACTGTTCTCGGTAGTTGGTGGGGCGGGGGTCTTCGGAGTGGTTGAGAGCGGTGGCGAGTTCCGCGATGGATTGGTCGGCTGCGGTGAGAGAGGGGTTCGGATGGCGGGACGGGAGTTCGTCGGTGTTGGCGACCGCGGAGAGCTGGGCGAGGGTTTCGAGGATGTCGACGGCTTGCTCGACCTTGCCGGGGTTGTTGACCAGCCACCAGACGGCCGCCGAACCCGGAGTGGCGAGGACCTCGTCGCGGAGGTAGGCGCGTTCGTCGCGTTCCATGCGGCGTTCGAGCAGGGTGGTTTGTTCGCGGCGATGGAGGGCGGCGAGGACCTGGAGGTGCTTGCTGTCGGCTTCGGGAAGGCGGAGCCGGACTTCGGTGGCCCAGGTGCGGACCTGACCGCGGTCGTCCAGGTCCGGTTCGCCGAGCAGGGCGGCCAGGCGGTGCTGGTTGAGGGCTTCCTCGGTGGGTTGCTGGCCAGCGGTGAGGGCCTTGGCGCGGTTCAGCAAAGCGTCGACCGCCACGCTGCCGAGGTCGGCGTGGCGGGAGCCGGACAGCACCGTCGACCAGTGGACGACGGCGGAGAAGCTGAACTGGAAATCGGGCGACGCGGACGGGAGGCGTACGTCGGCGATCGTGCGGGTCGGCGGGAGGGAGAAGACCGGGTCGAGGTCGTGGCTCGCGTGCGGGGTCGGAGCCGGCGGGGTCACCGGGGTCTGCACGGTGATCGGAGCCGGTTTGGCGACGGGCTCCCTGTAGAGCACGGCAACGGCGAGCAGCAGGACCACGGCGAGCATGACGGCGACCCAGCCGGGAAGCCCTATGACCAGAGCAAGGAGATACAGGAAAGCGACCACCGCGGCGGACAGCAGGAGGGTGTTCTTGTCGAGCTTCATCAGGGATTCCTTCAACGCAAGTACCGGCCGGCGTGCCCGGCTGGAGGAGTCCCCGCTGTTGGTCCTGGGCAGTCGGTCAGAGGCACAGAAAGTCTCACATGGTCGACGCACGGTAGCGACTGGTCTGCGTGTCGCTTCCACTCCGTGAGAACGGAGGCGTCAACCGGTCAGGGAGCGCAGGGCGCGACGCGACGGAGTGAGCACCACCGGCTTGTACGGGCAGCGGGCGTCGGTCAACGTCTCGTACGCGCTGATCGCGCGGTTCGCGGCGTCCCAACCCTGCTCGGCAGGGCTCTTGCCGAGGCCGCGGTTGCGGATCAGCGCACCGTAGAACGCCGAGCAGAACACCGTCGCCTCGTACCAGCCGACCACCGTGCTGGTGCCGATGTAGGTGATGTCGTCCTGCAGGCAATCACGAATCGCGCGCTGCCACTTGCCGATGCCGGTCTTGCAGCCGTCGGCGATCACCACGCCGCTGGAGATGCCCCACTGCCGATCCAGGAACCAGTCGGCCAGTGCGCTCAGCGAGACCTGCGTCTGCCCGTCGGTGGACAGGAACGACGGCTCCTCGCTGTGGTCCCCGTGCGCCATCACGTGCAGCACGGTCGACGGGGTGGTCAGTGCGGAGAACGCCGTCTCGTGGTCGCGGGTGCGGACGAAGTTCACGTCGATCACCGGAGCGTTCCAGCCCGCGTTGACGTTGCCGACCACGCCCTGGACGAACGTCATCGACGCGTCGAAGGAGCTGTCCAGACCAAGATCCACCAGCGTGATCAGCCGGTTCCTCATCCCCAACCCCCTCGCTCCCCGGGCCTGCCTCGGTGGCCCGGAATCATCATGACCCAGGATCCCGACAGTTTGGCCGTGGGGTCCGCGGATACGGTGATCCGAGATCGACCAGCCGAGGAGGAGCCCGATGAGCGCTGCCCCGACCGTCACGTTGCGTCACGGGACCGCGCTGCCGCAGCTCGGGCTCGGGACGTCACCGATGAACGACGACGAGGCCGAGCGCGTGGTCGCCACGGCGCTCGAGCTCGGCTACCGGCTGATCGACACCGCGGAGAACTACCGCAACGAGGTGGGCGTCGGCCGTGCGCTGAAGGGCGCTCCGCGCGAGCAGCTGTTCGTGACCTCGAAGTTCAACAAGCGGTGGCACAGCGTCGAAGGCGCGCGGACGGCGTTCGAAGCGAGCGCGGAGAAGCTCGGGCTGGACTACCTCGACCTCCTGCTGATCCACTGGCCGAACCCGGACCAGGACCAGTACGTCGACGCCTGGCGCGGGCTGATCGAGCTGCGCGAGGCCGGCCTGGTCCGCGCGATCGGTACGTCGAACTTCAAGCCGGCGCACCTACAGCGGCTGATCGACGAGACCGGCGAGGCGCCCGAGGTGAACCAGATTCAGCTGAGCCCGATCTGGACCAAGCAGGACAGCCGCGATTTCCATGCCGCGCATGGAATCGTCACCGAGGCGTGGAGCCCGCTGGGCAAGGGCAGCGATCTGTTGCAGCGGCCGGTTGTCGTGGAGCTCGCGGAGAAGTACGGGAAGACGCCGGCGCAGGTTGTACTGCGATGGGAGGTGCAGCTGGACGTCGTACCGATTCCGAAGTCGGCGAACCGGGAGCGCCTCGCGCAGAACCTCGACGTGTTCGACTTCGAGCTGACCGACGAGGAGCTGGCCAAGTTGTCGGCGCTCGACGGGACCGGGTCGACGGCCGCCGACTCGGACCGCACCGGACACTGAGCGAGCCGGCCTTCGGGTACGGAGGCGAACCGGCCCGCCTCGGAACGAGCCGAACCCGGTGCGGAAGCAGCCGAACCCGGCGCGGGACCAGCCGAACCCGGCGCGCGCGGAATCCGCCTCGGGACCCAGCCGAACCCGCCTCCTCGGGACCGGCCGAACCCGCCTCAGGATCAACCGAACCCGCCTCGGGGCCAGCCGAAATCACTGGTCTGGCGTTGCCCACGGCGTCGTTGTCGAGGTCGTTGTCGAGGACGTTGTCGAAAACGTTGTCGAGGTCGCAGGAGCACTGCACACCGGCGCGCGGGACAGCCTGTGGACGGAGGTTGCCTTGGCGATGGTGGGCACGGTCCAAGCCCGAGCTCGGATGGCAGCTGTGACGTCGGGGCCTTTGTCTGTGGCCGGTTGGTCGACGACGGCTGACGACGGCCCGAGCGTCGGCGGGCGGTTGAACTGCGAGCTTGTGCGGTCGGATCTGGAGTCGGCTCCAGGCAAGCTGTTAGCTTCTCGGGATGACGACCTACTCGCCGGCCGAGGCAGCCGAACGGTCCGGGTTCAGCATCGATACGCTGCGGTACTACGAGCGTGAAGGCATCCTGCCGCGCATAGAGCGCAGCGCTGGTGGCCAGCGCGTGTACAGCGACGGCGATCTCTGGATGCTCGGATTCCTGCGGTGCCTGCGGGACACCGGGATGTCGATCGAGCAGTTGCGGCGGTACGGCGAGATGAGCCGTGACGAGACCACGATGCCGGAGCGCGTCGAGTTGCTCGAGGAGCACGCCGCCTCGATCCGGGCGAGGATCGCCGAGCTCAACGCGACGCTCGCCCGAGTCGAGGAGAAGGCGGACTGGTACCGCGGGGAACTCCGCCGGACGCGGCACGCGACGTCCTGACCCGCTGCCCGGAATGGGCTGCTCGCCCTGCCCGGCATGGCGCTGTCCGCGGCGCCCCGGCGCCCCGGCGTGAGGCTGCCCGCGGTGCCCGGCGTGAGGCTGCCCGCGGTGCCCAGCATGGGCTCCCCGCAACGCACGGCATCAGGGCTGCCCGCCTTGGCCGGCATGGCGCTGTCCGCGGCGCCCCGGCGTGTGGCTGCCCGCGGTGCCCGGCATGGGCCGCCCGCAATGTACGGCATGGGGCTGGCCCGGCGCCCCGGCTTGGGGCTGACTGCGGCGCCCCGGCATGGCGCTGTCCGCGGCGCCCCGGCGTGTGGCTGTCCGCGGTGCCCGGCATGGGCCGCCCGCAATGTACGGCATGGGGCTGGCCCGGCGCCCCGGCTTGGGGCTGGCCCGGCGCCCCGGCATGGGGCTGACCGCAATGCCCCGGCATGGGGCTGACCGCAGTGCCCCGCGATGGGGCTGACCGCGGCGCCCCGGCATTGCGGTTGCCCGCATTGCCCGACATGGGGCTGACCGCATTGCCCGGCATGGGCTGTCCGCGGTGCCCGGCATGGGCCGGCCGCGGGTCGAAGCAGTCGCCATCGGAGCGGGTGACGACGCGCACGACTCCTCGGGTACTCAGGTGTCGCCTATGCGCCGTCCAGTGCCGCCAGTTCTTCCTCGGTGAGGGCGGTGGACGTGCCTGCCACGGCCTGCTCTAGCTGTTCGACGCTGCTGACTCCGACGATCGGGGTCAGGGCCGGACTCCCGGAGGCCAGCCACGCGAGCACCACCTGGCCCGGTCGGAGTCCGCGCGTCGTGGCGACACGGTTCAGCGCGGCCAGCCGTCGTTCGGTGCCGGGGTGGCGGTACTCGGTCTCGAGTGGTCGGTCGTTGCGGTCGTACCGGCCCTGGAGGGTGGCGGTGTAGACCCAGCCGTCGAACGACGGGTTGCGTCGCAGGAAGTCGAGGCCGTCCGGCGACAGCATTCCCAGCGGGATCGGCTGGCCCTCCACGGCCATGCCGCCGGCGGGCTGAAGGTAGGAGTAGCGCTCCTGGTAAGCGGTCGGTTGCGGGTGGCCGGCGCGTTCGGCGGTGGCCCGGATCCGTTCGAGCAGCCAGGACGGGTGGTTCGACACGCCCCAGCGAGCGGTCAGGCCGTCACGGACCAGGCCGCCGAACGTCTCGACCAGGTCCTCCACCGGAACAGTCGGGTCTTCGACGTGCGCCCAGTACAGGTCCACACCGTCCACGCCCAGCCGCTCCAAGCTCTTCGCCATGGCTTCGCGCACGACGTCCTCGCGCAGTCCCTCGAGGTGGTCGGGGAACCCGCCGACCCGCGTGGGCTGGGCGCCCACCTTGGTACTGAGGCGGACGCGGACACCCGAGTTGGACGCCAGCCAACGGCCCAGCAGCGCCTCGCTCTGGCCGCCGAAGCCCGTCTCGGAGGTCCAGAAGCTGTAGTTGTTCGAGGTGTCGAGGAAGGCTCCGCCCAGTTCGGCGTACCGGTCGAGGATTGAAAAAGCGGTCCGTTCGTCCACTCTGGTGCCGAAGTACATCGTCCCGAGGGCCATCGTGGGTGTGTTCATGGCTCCAGGTTCGTTGCTGGAGTGCGCTCCAGGTCAAGCCGCGAGTGCACGTGCGTCGCGGAGTCGGGATGCGCGAGCCACCGCGAAGGACCGCGGCAGGGCTGATCCCCGCAGGGATCAGCCCTAGCGGTCAACGATGACGTGTGCGCAACCCCCAGCCGAAGGGGTAGAGCGGGTTGTAGTTGCGGTCGCCGATGTTGATCGGTTCCTGGTCGGCACTGCGGGGCCACGTGTGGGAGAGCTTGCCGGTGAACGGGCGCTTGCCGAAGAGGACGTCGGCGACACCCTCACCCTGCGAGCCCGGCAGCCACGACGCCACCAGCGCGTCGATCTTGGCGAGCTGGGCCGGCGGAATCACCTGCGGGCGACCGGACACCACGAGTACGACGCACTTCGCGACGGCGCCGCAGACCTTGTCCACGACAGCCTTGTCGCCGGGCTGCAGGTCGAGGCTCTTCGCCTCGCGCGGTACGCCGGCGTCCTCGGGGTCATAGGCCCAGGACGGACCACCGACATCTCCGAAGCCTTCGGCGTACGGCGTCTCGCCGACCGCCACGACGGCGACATCGCTGCCGGCAGTCGGGGCGGATCCGTCGCTGCTGTAGGTGATCCGGGCGTCCGGCGCGACCTGGCGGATGCCTTCCAGGATCGTGTTGCCGGGCAGCCGATCACGGCCCGAGGCGCCTTGCCAGCTGAGGGTCCAACCGCCGGCCTGGTTGCCGATGTCGTCGGCGTTGCGGCCTGCGACGTAGACCTTGGCGTTCTTCTTCAGCGGCAGCAGCCCGCCCGAGTTCTTCAGCAGCACCTGCGATTTCGCGACTGCCTCCCGCGCCAGCGCGCGGTGCTCAGCCGATCCCACCTCGGCCAGGTGCGTCCGATCCGTGTAGGGCCGCTCGAACAAGCCGAGCTGGAACTTCTTGGTCAGGATCCGCCGGACCGCGTCGTCGATCCGCGCCTGCGAGACCCGGCCGGCCCGGACTTCCTCGAGCAGCGTCGTGACGAAGGCCGGCGACGAGTTCGGCTCCATGAACATGTCGATCCCGGCGTTCACGCCGGTTCGGACTTGCGCCGGCCAGTCCCCCGGCAGCTGGTGAATCCCTTCCCAGTCGGAGATCACGAAGCCGTCGAACCCGAGCTTGCCCTTGAGGACTCCGGTGATCAGTTCCCGGTTGGCGTGCATCTTGATCGGGTTGCCGATCCCGTCTTCGGTCCAGTCGACACTTGAGAAGGACGGCATCACCGTGCCGACGTCGTAACGGCGTACGGAGGGCACGTACGGCGCCAGGTCGATCCGCGCGAAGTCGCGCCGGTTCGTCACGGTCACGCCCTGGTCGATGGTGTAGTCGCCGGCCGCCGAGCCGAACTCGGTGTCCCCGTCGCCCGCGTAGTGCTTCGCGCTGGCCAGCACGCGGTCGGGGTTGTCCAGCTCGCGAAGGTGCTTGCCCTGGAAGCCCTCGATGCTGGAGGCGTACCGCGTCACCAGTCCGGGGTGCTCGGAGAAGCTCTCGTACGTGCGTCCCCAGCGGGTGTCGCGGGCCACGCAGACGCAGGGCGCGAAGTTCCACTGCGGACCGGTGGCGCGCGTCTCCTCGGCGACGACGTGCGCGATCCGCTCGACCAGCCGGGGATCCCAGGTCGAGCCGAGGCCGATGTTGTGCGGGAAGACTGTTGCCCCGAGCAAGTTCGCGTGGCCGTGCACCGCGTCGACGCCGTACAGGATCGGGATCTGCAGGCGGGTCTGGAGGGCGTAGGACTGGAAGCGGTCGACCATGTCGGCCCAGGCCTGCGGGGTGTTGGGGGTCGGGACCGAGCCGCCACCCGACAGCAGCGATCCGAGCCGCAGGCTGGTGATGAGCGAGGGGTTGTCGGTGACGGCGGCGCGCTCGGCCTGCGTCATCTGGCCGACCTTCTCCTCCAGCGTCATCCGGCGCAGCAGGTCCTCGACGCGGTGCCTCACGGGGAGCCGAGGGTTCAGGTAGGCCTGGCCGGTGTTGTGGATCAAGGTCCGGCCCGCATGGTCAGTGGGGTACGACGCAGTCGCGGCGCTGCCGGCCGCGGTGGGAACGCCGCTCGAGTTGGTCGGCGCGACGGTCAGCACCAGGGTGACCGGGACGACGGCGACCAACGCGCGGCGGGCCCAACTGCGACGAGGGGAAACACTTCGACGCATGGTGTGCTCCTCGGGCGATTAGGAGATGGAGCGGTCTCCGTCACACTCCGGCGATCCCTCGCAGAGGTCAAGATTTCGTCCGCCCTGCTGCGCCCAATGGCAGAAGCGGTGCGGGACAGGCGGAGCAGCGCGTCAGTCGGTGGTGACCGTGGTGCCGCCCCACTCTTCAGGGGCGATGTCCTCGAGGGTCTGGGTGAACGTCCAGTGGTGACCGGCCAGGTCCTCGGCGGTGTACTGGCGTTCGCCGTACGGGAAGTCGGTCGGTTCGGTCGTGATGCGGGCGCCGTGGCGTCGGGCCTGTTCGCAGTGGGCATGGGCGTCGTCGATGCGCACCATGATCGAGTGCGATGTCTCGCCGGGGCGTGGCGGATGGTGGTCGTTGTGCTCTGCCGCGACGATCACGGCACCGTTCCCGACCTTCAGTTGCGCACGGTGGCCGTCGCCGATTCGCACCCGCTCCACGAACCCGAACGCCGCATCCAGCCAGTCGACGGCTGCGCGTACGTCGGGATAGATCAGCACCGGTACGACGGTGGCGGCCGGGATGGAGCGGTTGGGCTGCATGAGGAGCCTCCGTCTTCGCGATGGGCTGCGGCGCCGTCCGGGAGGGCGGCGAGACGTCAGGGTACGACGTCGCCGGTTCAGGCTGCTGAACCGCGCAACGGGCTTCCGAAGCAACGGCGGCCCGCTCGTCTCTGCCGCGCAACGACTCGCGACGCGCTGCGGCCCCCGGGGGAAGTGGGAAGTTCCCGGGGGCCGTGGCGCTTTCAACCAGGTCGGACGGCGGCAGGTCTGCCGTCACCCGAGGTGGGGTCGGCTGCGGCGGCAGTTGCTACCGCAGCCGGGTGACCAGGCTGTGGCGGACGATGCCGTCGCGGCCAGGCGGCTGCGGCGGACAGTGCCGCCGCAGCCTGGTGGTGCGTCAGCTGCAGCCCGACGTGCTGCCGCAGCCTTCGCAGACGTAGCAGGAACCGCTCGGGCGCATCTTGGTGCCGCAGGTGAAGCACAGCGGGGCGTCGACCGAGGTGCCGGTGATCAGTTCGAACATCTCGGCGGTGGTGCGGACCTCGGAGGAGACCGGCTTCGCGGCGGCGGCGTCGACCGACGCGTCCTCGACGGCGGCGGGCTTCTCGGCGACCGGTTCGACGGCCTTCAGGGACTCGGCTTCGGACACCTCGACCGGGGCCGGCTCGTAGGAACCGGTGTCGAGCTGGCGGGAGCGCTCGTCGGCGGAGTAGATGCCGAGGGCGGCCCGCTCGTCGAAGGGCAGGTAGTCCAGCGCCAGGCGGCGGAAGATGTAGTCCATGATCGACTGCGCCATCCGCACGTCCGGGTCGTCGGTCAGACCGGCCGGCTCGAACTTCAGGTTGGTGAACTTCTGGACGTAGGTCTCCAGCGGCACACCGTGCTGCAGCGCGATCGAGATCGCGATCGAGAAGGCGTCCATCACCCCGGCCAGGGTCGAGCCCTGCTTGCCCATCTTGAGGAAGACCTCACCCAGACCGTCGTCAGGGTAGGAGCCGGCCGTCATGTAACCCTCGGCGCCGCCGACCGAGAACGACGTGGTGCGCGACGGACGCGACTTCGGCAGGCGCTTGCGGGTCGGCCGGTACTCGATGACCTTCTCGACGACCTTCTCCGCGGCGGCCTCGGTCGACGCGGTGGCCTTCTTGGCCTTCGAGTCCGACAGCGGCTGGCCGACCTTGCAGTTGTCGCGGTAGACCGCGAGCGCCTTCAGGCCGAGCTTCCAGCCCTGGAAGTAGACGTCGGCGATCTCCTCGACCGTCGCGGTCTCCGGCAGGTTCACCGTCTTGGAGATCGCGCCGGACAGGAACGGCTGCGCCGCGGCCATCATCCGGACGTGGCCCATCGGCTTGATCGCGCGCTCGCCCATCGCGGTGTCGAAGATCTCGTAGTGCTCGGGCTTGAGACCCGGGGCGTCGACCACGTGGCCGTGCTCGGAGATGTACTCGACGATCGCCTCGATCGTCTCCTCGGTGTACCCGTACTGGCGCAGCGCCCGCGGAACGGTCTGGTTGACGATCTGCATCGAGCCGCCGCCGACCAGCTTCTTGAACTTGACCAGCGAGAAGTCCGGCTCGATGCCGGTGGTGTCGCAGTCCATCATGAAGCCGATCGTGCCGGTCGGCGCGAGCACCGAGGCCTGCGCGTTGCGCCAGCCGTTCTTCGCACCGATCTTCAGCACGCCCTCCCACGCCTGCGTGGCGTGCTTCTGGACGTCCTTGTCGATCTCGTGGATGGTGCGGATCGCGTCGTTGGCCGCGGCGTGCTTGCGCATCACCCGGGTGTGCGCGTCCTTGTTGCGCTCGAAGCCGTCGTACGGGCCGACGATGCCGGCCAGCTCCGCGGACCGCTTGTACGACGTACCGGTCATCAGCGAGGTGATGGCGCCGGCCAGCGCGCGGCCACCGTCGGAGTCGTAGGCGTGGCCGGTCGCCATCAGCAGGGCGCCGAGGTTGGCGTAGCCGATGCCGAGCTGCCGGTAGGCGCGGGTGGTGTCACCGATCGCCTCGGTCGGGAAGTCGGCGAAGCAGATCGAAATGTCCATCGCGGTGATGATCAGCTCGACGGCCTTGACGAACTTCTCGGAGTCGAACAGGTCGTCGTCGCGCAGGAACTTCATCAGGTTCAGCGAGGCCAGGTTGCACGAGGAGTTGTCCAGGTGCATGTACTCCGAGCACGGGTTCGACGCGGTGATCCGGCCGGTCTCGGGCGTGGTGTGCCAGTCGTTGATCGTGTCGTCGTACTGGATGCCGGGGTCGGCGCAGGCCCAGGCGGCGTGGGCGATCTTGTCGAACAGCTCGCGGGCGTCGACAGTCTCGATGATCGAGTTGTCGATCCGGGCCCGCAGGCCGAACTCGGTCTTCTCCTCGACCGCGCGCATGAACTCGTCGGTGACCCGGACGGAGTTGTTCGCGTTCTGGTACTGCACCGAGGTGATGTCGCGGCCGCCCAGATCCATGTCGTAGCCGGCGTCGCGCAGGACACGGATCTTGTCCTCCTCGCGCATCTTGGTCTCGACGAACTCCTCGATGTCGGGGTGGTCGACGTCGAGCACGACCATCTTGGCCGCACGCCGGGTGGCGCCGCCGGACTTGATCGTGCCCGCGGACGCGTCCGCGCCGCGCATGAAGGAGACCGGGCCGGAGGCGGTACCGCCGCTGGACTGCAGCAGCTCCTTGGACGACCGGATCCGGGACAGGTTCAGACCGGCACCGGAGCCGCCCTTGAAGATCAGGCCCTCCTCCTTGTACCAGTTCAGGATCGAGTCCATCGAGTCGTCGACGGCGAGGATGAAGCAGGCCGACACCTGCTGCGGGGACGAGGTGCCGACGTTGAACCACACCGGCGAGTTGAAGCTGAAGTACTGGTGCAGCAGCATCCAGGTGATCTCGTGCTCGAACACCTCCGCGTCGGCGGCGGTGGCGAAGTACCCGTGCTCCTCGCCGGCCTTGCGGTAGGTCTTCACGACCCGGTCGAGCAGCTGCCTGAGGCTCCACTCGCGGTTGTCGTGGCCGACGGCACCCCGGAAGTACTTGGTGGTGACGATGGTCGAGGCGTTCACGCTCCAGAAGTCGGGGAACTCCACCCCGCGCTGCTCGAAGACCGTCTCACCGGTCTTCCAGTTCTGCTGCACGACGTCGCGGCGCTCCCACGTCACCTCGTCGTAGGGGTGCACGCCCTCGGTCGTGAAGATGCGCTCGATGGTGAGTCCCGCCGGCGCGTTCTTGCGCCCACGGAACCCGGCCGCCGACCTCTTGGTCGACCCCGAGTGGCCGGTCACCGTCTCTGTCATGGTTGCTCCTCGCCCTGTGTCTGCCGCGGTCTGTCGGGACCGCCCCGTTGGTACTTCGTGCTGCCTGTACGGCGTACTGCCGGTGGTGCTGGTGATGCCCTCGTGCTTGGTGTTACACAGCCCCGTTACGTCTGTGGAGCCACGCCCTTCGGCGCGGGCTCGGTGCCCTGCGGGTCCTTCTCGGCCCGCAGCAGCGCGATCTCGGTCTCGAAGTCGTCGGCCGACTCGAACTGCCGGTAGACGCTCGCGAACCGCAGGTAGGCCACCTCGTCGAGCTCGCGCAGCGGCCCGAGAATGGCCAGGCCGACCTCGTGGGCCGGCACCTCCGGCGAGCCGCCGCCCTTCAGCGTGTCCTCGACCGTCTGCCCCAGCCGGGCCAGCGCGTCGTCGTCCACCGGCCGGCCCTTGCAGGCCTTGCCGACGCCGCGGATGACCTTCTCCCGGCTGAACGGCTCGGTCGCGCCGGAGCGCTTCACGACCGTCAGCTGCATCTGCTCGACGGTGGTGAACCGCTTCTCGCAGACCGGGCACTGACGCCGGCGGCGGATCGCTCCGCCGTCCTCGGCGACCCGGCTGTCGACGACCCGGGAATCGCTGTGCCGGCAGTACGGACAGTGCACGGCGAATCTCTCCTCCCGTGGGGCGCCGAGCGACGACGCTGTGGATCGAGCTGGGGACAACCTGTGTACGACTTGTGGGTAACCAACCACTACCTGTGGAAAATTACACCCGTGTAACCACTACATCTAGGGATGCTACGTCGCTGCTCCGACAGTTTGCAAGAACGCCCAGATCCCGCGCGCGTCTCTTTGTTCCAACACTCGCGCGGCCCTGTGTAGTCCCGCGTGGCGCCGTAGCAGAGGCCCTCCGGAGGCGCAAAATACGGCCTCCGGAGGGCCTGGTCGGACACCTGCGGGCACGGCGAGTTCCCGCCAGGCCCGGGGCGGTTCAGGGACGGCAGAAGTCGAAGTCGCAGCCCTCGTCGGCACCCAGCACGTGCTCGTGGAACAACCGCCGGTACCCGGTCGCCGGGGTGGGCGGTGGCGGCGGCAACTCGGCCCGGCGCCGCTCGAGTTCGTCGTCGGCGACGAGCAGGTCGAGCCGGCCCTCGGCCACCGAGAGCCGGATCCGGTCACCGGTCCGGACCAGGGCCAGCGGCCCACCGATCGCGGCCTCCGGGGTGACGTGCAGAACGATCGTCCCGTACGCCGTACCGCTCATCCGCGCGTCCGAGATCCGGACCATGTCCCGTACTCCGGCTTTGGCCAGCTCGCCCGGGATCGGCAGGTACCCGGCCTCCGGCATCCCGGCGCCGATCGGCCCCGCGTTCTGCAGCACCAGCACGTCGGACGCCGTGACGTCCAGCTCCGGGTCGTCGATCCGCTCCGCCAGGTCGGCCAGCGAGCTGAACACCACCGCCCGCCCGGTCGTCTCGAACAACGCCGGGTCGGCGGCGGACCGCTTGATCAGCGCACCGGCCGGCGCCAGCGATCCCTGCAGCCAGACCAGACCGCCCTCAGGACGTGACGGCGAGTCCAGCGGCCTGACCACCTCTCGGTCCACCCAGACCGGACCGCTGCCCAGCCGCTCCCCCAGCGTCTCGCCCGTCACGGTCAGCACGGACAGGTCGAGCAGGTCGCGCAACTCGTGCAGTACGGCGGGCAAACCGCCCGAGGCGTGCAGGTCCTCCATGTAGTGCGACCCGGTCGGCTTCAGCTCGACCAGGACCGGCGTGGTCGAGCTCAGCTCGTTCAGCTCGGCCGGGTCGATGCGTAGGCCCAGGCGCCCGACCATGGCCGTCAGGTGGATCAGGGCGTTCGTGGAGCCGCCGATCGCCAGCAGAACCCGCAGGGCGTTCCGCACCGAGGCGGCGGTGACCACCTGGTCCGGCGTGCGCCGTGCAGCCGCGATCTCCACAGCTGCCACACCGGTGGCCTCACCGATGCGGAGGCGGTCGGCATGGACGGCCGGCGCGGTCGCGCTGTCGGGCAGAGCCATCCCGAGAGCTTCGACGATGCAAGCCATGGTCGACGCCGTCCCCATCACGGCGCAGGTCCCCGCCGTGGTGGCCAGGTTCCGCTCGACGCGACCGATCTCGGCAGCGTCGACCTCACCGGCGCGGTAGCGGGCCCAGAACCGGCGGCAGTCCGTGCAGGCACCGAGCCGCTCGCCCTGATAGCGGCCGGTCGACATCGGGCCGGTGACCAACTGGATCGCCGGACGGCCGGCGGAGAACGCGCCCATCAGCTGGGCGGGGACGGTCTTGTCGCAGCCGCCCACCAGCACGACGGCGTCCATCGGCTGGGCCCGGACCAGCTCCTCGACGTCCATCGCCATCAGGTTGCGGTAGACCATCGAGGTCGGTTCGAGGAAGCTCTCGCCCAGCGAGACGGTCGGGAACTCCATCGGCAGGCCACCGGCCGCGATGATGCCGTTGGCAACGGACCGGATCAGCTCCGGTTGTTGCCGGTGGCACGGGTTGAAGTCGCTGGTCGACGTCGCGATGCCGATCACCGGACGGTCGAGCGACTCCGGCGACCGGCCACCGGCGTGCAAAAAGGTCCGGCGCAGGAATTTGGAGAATTCCCGGTCGCCGTAGCTGACCAGGCCGCGGTAGATCCCGCTCTCGTCGCTCATCCGGCCAGCACATCATCACGCAGCTCGACACCGGGAGTCTGTCCCAGGTGCTGGGCGAGCAACTCGAGCATCCGCGCCGGCGGGACGGCGCCCGGCGTACGGACCGCGTCGAAGGCGATCAGGCCACGGCGTACCAGGCTGTGCTTGCGCAGGCCGAGCGCGATGCCGGACTGGAACTCGAAGTTCACCAGCGGGAGATAGTCACGCCACACCGCCCGGGCTTCGTCGAAACCGCCGCGACGGTACGCCGAGACACAGGCGAGCAGACCTTCCGGGACGGAGAAGCCGGTCATCGCTCCCGCGGCGCCGACCGCGAGCTCGTCGAGCAGGCACGTGCCGCCGAGCCCACCGAAAACCGGGACGTCCAGGCCGGCGACCAGAGCGGCGACGGCGGGCGGGCTCGGCGAGGACTCGGATTTCACCGCGACGACTTGGGGAACAGCTGCGACGGCGCGGACGAGGTCGTCGGTCGCGATCGGGATGCCGGTGATCACCGGATAGTCCTGGACCACGATCGGTCGCCCGGTCCGGTCGGCGACCTCGGCCAGATGCTTGCCGAGGGCATCGGGATCGGGAGTGTTGACCTGGATCATCAGTCCGGCCAGGCGATCCGCGGCAGCCGGTACGACGTTCGCCGCCTCGGTCAGGACGTCGTCGAGGTCGAGGGCGCTGATCCCCAGCACCAAGGGCAGGTTGGTGTTGGCGGCAACCGTCTCGACGACCGTACGCCGTTCGCCGGGTGTCAGGCGGGCGGCCTCACCGAAGACACCGAGCACCGTCAGGCCGGTCGCGCCGATTCGCTCGTAGTGCTTGGTCTGCCGGGCGAGCGAGCCGGTGTCGACCGTCGTACCGTCGGCGCTGAACGGTGTCGCCAGCACACCCCACACTCCGGGGTCCAGACTCATGGAGCTCCTTTCGTGGTGACCGCAGTGGCGACCGTGTACGCCTCCAGGCTCTCGGTGCCACCCTCGCGGCCGTAACCGGACAGGCCGACGCCGCCGAACGGCGAGGCGGCTGATGCCAGTGCGACCTCGTTGACGCCGATCATGCCGACGTCGAGGCCGGCGACGGCGGCGTCGGCGCGTTCGGCGCTGGCGGTGAAGACGTAGCCGGCCAGGCCGTACGGGACGTTGTTCGCCTGCTGGAGACCGTCCTCGAGCGTGCTGAACGGGAGCACGGGGAGGATCGGGCCGAACGGTTCGTCGCGCAGGACGGCGGAGTCGGGTGGGATGTCGGTGAGCACGGTCGGTGGGTAGAAGAAGCCGGGGCCGTCGGGTCGGACGCCGCCGCACCGGATCTTGGCGCCGCTGCTGGAGACCAGGGCGGCGACTCCATCACGGCGGCGGGCGTTGGCGAGCGGGCTGAGCTCGACCTGACCGGCCCGGTCGACGACAGCGTCGACGAAGGCCTCGTACAGAGCCTCCTGCACGAAGACCCGGCTCGGGGAGATGCAGACCTGGCCGGCGTTGCGGAACTTGGCGCGGACCAACGCATCGGCGGCGCGACCCAGTTGCTCCTGGGTGAGGTCGTCGAAGACCAGGACCGGGGCGTGGCCGCCGAGTTCCAGGGTGAGGGACTGCAGGTGGGTGGCGGACAGGCCGACGAGTGTGCGGCCGACGGGGACCGAGCCGGTCAGGGTGATCTTGGCGATCGTGGATGAGCCGATCAGGTGTTCGCTGACGCGGGGTGGGTCGCCGGTGATCAGGTTGACGACGCCGGGCGGGACCCCGGCGTCGTCAAGTGCCTGGACCAGCGCGGCCGCCGTACGGGGTGCTTCGATCGCCGGGCACATCACGATGCTGCAGCCGAAGGCGACGGCCGGGGCGAGTTTACGGGCCGGGAGGGAGGCCGGGAAGTTCCAGGCGGTGAAGGCGGCGACCGGGCCGACCGGGCGCCGTTCGACCCAGGACCGGCGACCCGGGGCCGTGGGCAACAATCGCCCGTAGGCCCGGACGGCCTCGCCGGCGAACCAGCTGAAGTACTCGGCCGACTGCCGGACCTCCGCCCGCGATTCGTCCAGCGGCTTGCCCTGCTCCTCGGTCAACGTCGCGGCGATCGACTCGATCCGGTCCAGCAGCAACCGCCCGGCCCGGTCCAGCACCTCGGCGCGCTCCGCAGGCGGCGTACTACGCCAGACGTGGAAGCCGGATGCGGCCGCCGCCAGGACGTCGTCGAGATCCTGCGCGGACGCACTGGCGACCTGCGCGATCACCTGCTCGGTCGCCGGATCGAGTACGTCGATCGTCGCCCCGTCCGACGCCGGCCGCCACTCCCCGTTGATGAAGAGCACGCTCACGCCTCCCGCAGGACGATGACGCTCAACGACGGCAACGGCAGTTCGAGCTCGGCCGTCCACAGACCGTCGACCGTGACCTTGGTGTCCTCGGCGACCCGTTCCAGCCCCTGCCGGTCCCGGATCGTCGCCAACTGCTCGGGCGTCGGATCCTGCGGAGCACCGAGGTCTTGCCAGATCGTGTGGCTGTTGCTGTGGTGACGATCGATCCGCCAGTGCTCGAGGGTCCACTCCCCCGCGTCCAGCCCGGAGATCTCCAGCTCGACCGTCGTCGGCTCACCGTCCTCCAGGTACTGGTCGTCCGCATGCCGCCACACCAGTACGGCGAGGCTGCCGTCCGCCGAGTTCCGGCTCGCGATCACGTCGACCTCCTCGCCGAGCCCGTTGCCCAGCGCACCGAGCTCGGCGGTCTCGACGAGCGCGTCGGACGACGCCGCCAGCCGCCGGTCGCCGAGCTTCGCGAACGCGCGGTAGGCGTTCATCAGCGGCTTCTCCAGGCCCGAGGCGGTGACGAAACTCCGGGTGCCCTCGAAGTACCGCTCGCCCTCCATCGAGAAGCTCCAGGTCGTTGCCTCCCGCACCTTCGCGGTATGCCGTTCGTTGAGGTCGAGTACCTTCTTCATCAGCTTGGCCTGGAAGACCGGGTAGTACTCGGTGTTGCGGTAGCCGAAGTTCGCGTTGTCGTAGACGCCCCAGTGCGCCGGGACCGACGCGTCGCACTCGTCGACGATCGCCGGCAGACCGGCGTACGCCGGGAACTCCTCCATCACGGCGAGCATCCGGTCCAGCTCGCGCAGCATCTTGGTGGTCGACGGCGACTGCCGGACCGGCGCGGGCGCACCGATCGGCCCGTAGACCCGCCAGGGCGAGAATGCCGAACCCTTGGTGTGGAACGAGACGAAGTCCAGCGGCAGGTCGCGGTCGGAGCACGCCTGGAGGAAGCCGCGCATGAACTCGACGCCCTTGTCTCCGCCCGTCACGGTCGGACCACCGACGCGGCCGGTGGGCAGCACGCTGCGGACCGCGGCCGCGGTCACGGCGTACAGGTCGTGGAACTGCTCGGGCGTGCCGCGCCAGTAGAAGATGTCCGGCTCGTTCCAGAGCTCCCAGAGCCAGCCGGACACCTCCTCCTCGCCGTACCGGTCGAGGCAGTGCTGGGCGAGCGCCGCGACCAGGCCGCCCCACTTGTCGTAGTCCTTCGGCGGGTAGGACCACCAGCCGGCCTCGTACTCGCTGTACTGCGTCGGGCTGGGCTCGAAAGGGAACTCCTTCTTCGCCTCGTCCGGCACCAGCGCCAGCGGTGTGAAGGCCAGCTCGACCAGCGGGTGATGGCCTGCGGCAACGATCGTGTCGTAGGTCTGATCGGCGATGGTGAAGTCGTAGAACGGGTTGCCGTCGGCGTCCTCGTGGTAGACGTTGCCGCTGCCCCAGTGCGGCAGGCCGAGCCCGGTCCCGCTGTTGAACACGTAGTGCGGCCGGACGTGGTACGGCGTCTCGGCGAACTCGCCGATCGTCTGCAGCGTTCGGCGGCCCTGCGGGGTGTAGGTCCAGTTGATCTCGTCGTAGCCGAGGCTGGCCCACGGCCGGTCGAGAACCCCGCGGTCGCCGGTCGCGTCGACGGTGACGCGGGCCCGGCGCACATGCGGGGCGGCCGGGTCCGACGGCGTGTACGGGACCTCCTGCACGCCGCTGCGGGAGCTGTTCTGGTCAGGCAGATCGGTCTCGGTGGTCATCTCAACCTTTCAGTCCGGTACTGCTGATGCCCTGGATGATGAAGCGCTGGGCGAAGAGGAAAACGAGCAGCGGCGGGGTGACCGCCAGTACGGTCGAGGCCATCACCACGCCGTAGTCGATGTCGCCGTACGCCGACCGGAACGTGACGAGGGCCAGTGGCAACGTCTGCATGCCCGGGGAACTGGTCGAGATCAGCGGCCAGAGGAAGTCGTTCCAGGCGCCGAGGAAGACCAGGATGCCGAGCGTCGCCAACGCCGGCCGGATCAGCGGCAGGACGACGTGGCGGTAGGTCTGCCAGGCGTTCGCGCCGTCCACCCGGGCCGCGTCGGTGAGGTCCTCGGGCAGGTTGACGATGAACTGGCGGATCAGCACGACGCCGAGCAGCGACACGATGTGCGGCAGCGCGAGTGCGCCGTAGGTGTTCAGCAGCCCGAGCTTGTTGAACTGCTGGAACAGCGGCACGAGGACGACCTCGCTCGGGATCAGCATCGTGACCAGCAGCAGGCCCAGCACCACGCTGTTGCCGCGGAACGGCAACCGGGCCAGGGCGTAGCCGGCCATCGAGCAAACGATCAGCGCGAGCACGGTCGCGCTCACCGCGACCACCGTGCTGTTGAAGAAGGCAACGAAGATGTTGACCGCGCGCCCACCGGGATCGACGAGCATGCTCCAGTTCGCGGTGGTCGCCTCGGTCGGCCAGAGCCGGTTGCCGTTGGCCGTCGAGCCCTCGAACGACGAGGACAGCGCCCACAGCAACGGCAGGGCCCACAGCAGCGCCAGGACGATCGAGACGCCGGTGACGATCCATCGCTTAGCCATGGTTGGCCGCCCTCCTGGTCAGGATCTGCTGGACGATCGCGACGAGCAGGATCACCAGGGCGAGCACCCAGCCGATCGCGGCGGCGTACCCGGTCCTGAAGTCGCGGAACCCGGTTTCGTAGAGCATCTGCAGGACGACGCGGGTGCTGCCGCTCGGACCGCCGGCGGTCAGCAGGTAGACCTGCTCGAAGACCTTGAACGAGTCGATCAGCCGGAGCAGGATCACCAGCCCGAGCACCGGCGCGATGCCCGGCAGCGTCACGTAGCGGAACTGCTGCCAGCCGCTGGCGCCGTCGATCCGGGCCGCCTCGTACAACGGCTTCGGGATGTCCTGCAGCGCGGCCAGCAGGATCAGCAGTGGGAAGCCGACCCGCCACCACAGCGTCAGCAGCACGACGGCGCCCATCGCCTGGCCCGGCTCGGTCAGCCACTGCTGCGTCGGCAGGCCGAACTTCTCCAGCACGGTGTTGAGCGATCCGTTGACCGGGTTGAGCACCAGGTTCCAGATCAGCGCGACGGCGGCCCCCGGCAGCAGGTACGGCGAAACGAAGGCCGCGCGCAGCATGTTGCGGCCGGACAGCTCGCGGTTCAGCGCCAGCGCCAGGACCAGGCCGACCGCGATCAGGATCGGCACGTTGAGCACCACGAACAGCAGCGTGTGCCCGAACGCGGCGCGGAAGTCGCTGTCCCGCGCCAGCCCGAGGTAGTTGTCGAGGCCGACGAAACCACCAGTGCCGTCGGCGACGTTGACGTCCGTCGTACTGAGGAACAGGCCGCTGACGATCGGGACCGCCCACAGCACCAGGTAGAGCACGGCGAACGGGGTCAGGAAGAGCAGCGCGGCCCTCCCCCGGCTGCGGCCCTTGACAGTCTTGGCGGCCGAAGCCTGCGCGGGCGCGGATCCGACCCGCGTGGTGGCGACACTCATGACGGCTCCTTCATCGTCACGGTGGCCCTGGCCGCGGCCCGGCGCAGCTCGTCCTCCACCTTCGCGCCCTGGTAGACCACGTCGTCCATGGCGTCGTTGAGGTACTGGTAGGCCTGGTTCCAGCGATACGCGTACGGCGCGAACCGGGCGTACTTGGCCTGGTCGATGAACACGCTCATCTTCTGCAGCAGCGGGTCCTTGCTCGCCGCGACCGGCGCGACCGCGGCCTTGCTGGCCGGCGCCTGCGCCCCGGCCCAGGTGACGCTGCCCTCGCGGACCAGCCAGGAGATGAACTTCTGCGCCTCGGTCCTGATCCAGTCGTCGTTGCTGCGCTGCTTGGGGATGCAGTAGATGTGCGAGGTCGCGACGACCGCGCGTGGCCCGTCGAAGAACTGCGGCAGCGGCGCGACGTCGAGCTCGGTGCCGCGCTCCTTGTTGGTCTTCAGCAGCTGCGCCAGGCTCCACGGGAAGGTGCAGGTCATGCCCACCTTCTGGTCGCTGAACAGCTGACCGACCTGGACGCCGGTGACCAGTTGTCCGGGCTCGACCTTGTACTTGTGCACCAGGTCCTGCTCGAAGTGCGCGGCCTCGATCCCGGCGTCGCTCGCGAACAGCGCCTGGCTGCGGTCGTCGATCAGATCGCCGCCGGCTTGCCAGTTCATGCTCAGCCAGGGCATCCACACACCGGACTCCCGGACGAAGCCCCACGGCCCGGACTTCTTCAGCGCCTGCGCCGCGGCCAGGAACTCGGTGGCGTTCGTGGGTGGCTTGTCCGGATCCAGCCCGGCTTTGGCGAACAGCTGCCGGTTGTACCCGAGTGCCTGCGGGCCGGTGCTCATCGTCACGCCGTACAGCTGGTCGTCGATCTGGGCGAGCTGCCAGGTGCCGTCGATGAAGTCGCCGGTGCTCAGGCCGAGGTCGGCCAGGTCGATCGCGTGCAGGAAGCGCTTGAGCGGTGGGATCTCGTAACTGTGCAGGGCGACGATCGCCGGCGGCGCTCCGGCCAGCGAGGCGGTCAGGATCTTGGTCAGGTAGTCACCGCCGTACGCCGGTGAGCTGAACCGGATCGTCACGTCGTCCTGGGACTTGTTGTACCGGTCGACGATGGTCTGCATCAGACCGCCGTCGCCGCCGGTGTAGAAGGTGGTGAACTCGAGCACGCGACCGCCCCCGCGGGTCGTGTCGTCGAACGGTGAGGAGCAACTCGCGAGCGCTGTGCTCGCGGCTCCTGAGGCGGCCAGCGCCAGCAACCGGCGCCGGGACAGTGTGGGCAGCACGGAGCTCTCCCTCTGACGGAGCGGTGTCATGAGTGGATCGGCCGGCAGACGGGTCGTTCCGTGGGCCGGCGGGCGGTGAGGAACGGGCCGGGATCTCCGGCGCTGGCCTCTCCCCGTGGCGGGTTCTACCGGCTAGCCTGAGCTTGGCATTGTCAAAAGTCAATGGTTAACAATCGACATTTACACCGATGGAGGAACTGCTGTGGCCGGTCCCCTCGACCAGCTCGCCCTGCAGACCGAACGCAGCCCCGCGCTGTGGGCCACGGTCGTGCCGGCGATCCGGCAGATGATCGTCACCGGCGCCCTCGCTCCCGGGGAGCACCTGCCCGAGGCCGAACTGGCGAAGGCGTTGCAGATGAGTCGCGGCCCGATCCGCGAGGCGTTGATCGAGCTCGAACGCGAAGGGCTGGTCGTGCTGCGCCGGCATCGCGGCGCGCAGGTGATCACGCTGACCCCGGAGGACGTCGAGGAGATCTACACGCTCCGGCTGAGTCTGGAGCGGCTGGCGATCGAGCGGGCGCTCCCCCGGCTGAGCGAACAGCATCTGGCCGCGATGGACGAGGTGCTGGAGCAGATGCGCGGGCTCGGTCCGGATTACCCGCCGCAGACCGCGCTGGATCTCGACCTGGACTTCCACGGCGTGCTCTACCAGGCGGCCGGGCACGCGCGGCTGGACCGGGCGTGGCAACAGATCCGGAGTCAGGTCGCGATGTTCCTGCACTCGCGGCACGTGGCCCGGCGCGACTTCCACGAGATCGCGTACGCCGAACACAAGGCGATCCGGGACGTTCTCGTCGGCGGCGACCCGGCGGCGGCCGCATCGGTGATCGAGGACCACCTGGTCGGCTCGTACCACCGGCTGATCGAGTACGGCCCGGAGAACTGAGCCGGCCGGACGCCCCGGAGAGCGTCCGGCCGGAAGTTGGGGTGGTTCGGCGAGGTCAGTTGGCCGCGAGCGCTCGCGCCTCGGCGATGATCTGCGCCCGCTGGGCCGCGGTCAGGCCCGACGCGGCGGGCGTTGCGGCGTACACCGCGAGTACGCCGTACTGACGCTGGCCGAGCAGGGTCGTCATGGTGGAGACGGCCGATCGCGAGGCGCTCGACGTCAGGATCAGGCCGGCCAGCCCGGTCGGCGTCGCGACGATCTGGAAGCGCGACTCGGTGACCTGCTGCCCGACCTGCGCCCTGATCACGTGCTCACCAGCAGCCAGTACGGCGGTGTCGAGCGCGCTCCCGTTCTCGACCGGCTTGCCATCGAGGGTGATGTCGGCCGGCTCGGCGGAGGCCACCGCGATCCGGAGCTGCTGGGCGCGGTCGACCTTCTGCCCGGCGGCCGGGCTGAGCACAGCCGGCTTGGCACGCTGGAGGAACGCGGCGTTCCAGCCGTAGAGCTCGGCCGGGCGGTTGGTGATGATGCCGTCCACGCCGGCCTTCTCCAGCGCGTTCCAGCGCGTGGCGTCGTCGACCGTCCACACGTTCACCGCGACACCTTGGGCGTGCAGCTCGGCGACAATGCCCGGGCGGGTCCGGAACGCGGCGTCCGACGGGTTGTACGCCGACAGCTCGAGGTCCTTGGCGATCGCGACCGGGTCGGGGTCGAGCGTGCTGCGCAGCAGCCCGAGCGGGAGCTCCGGAGCCAGCTCACGCATCCAGCGCAGGTGCTGCGGCTCGAAGCTCTGGACGAAGACCCGGCCGGTCATCGACCGGTTGCGGATCTCGGTCACGATCCGGGCGACGGAGTCCCGGGTGTGGGCGCCCTTGACCTCCAGCAGCAGATTGCCGCCGCGGGTCTTCAGGCCGTCCAGTTGCTCGCCGAGCGTGGGAACCCGCTGGCCGGTGAACGCCGGGGCGAACCACGACCCGGCGTCCAGGCCGGCGACCTGGGCCGCGGTCAGGCTGCGGATCGCGCCGGTGCCGTCGGTGGTCCGGTCCACCGTGTCGTCGTGCAGGATCACCGGTACGCCGTCCTTGGTGGGCTGGACGTCGTTCTCGATCCACTCCGCGCGGGCCCGGCGGGCGACCTCGTCGGAGGCCGCCGTGTTCTCCGGGGCGGCGCTCGATCCGCCGCGGTGCGCCCAGACCCGCAGCGGGTCGCCGGGCTTGCGGACGAAGGACTCCTTGCCGAGCGGAGTCACCTTGAGATCGTCGAAGGAGACGGTCGCGCCGTTGACCACCAGCGCCTGGACGCCGGTCGCGCTGCGGTTCACCATCGTCGTGCGCAGCGCCTCGCGGCCGTCGACGAACCAGGTGGCGCGGGAGCCGCGGACCTCGACGGCGACGGCGACCTGCCGGCCGACACCGACCGCGATCGGGGCGGCCCCGGTGTCGGTGACGTTCCAGGTGTTCGACGCGGTGCGCTGGGCGAACTCGAGGCCGTTGGCGGCGGTCGATCCGTTGCGCAGGGTCGCGATCGACCACGGCACCGCGCCGGTCGGGGCCAGGTCGAGACCGAACGCGACCCAGCGGGCGGCGTCCAGGGCGGACTCGAAGCGCAGGTGGCTCTCGATCCGGAAGTCGGTGAGCGGGGTGCCGAAGGTGATCCGGCTCTGCTGGGCGGACGTGGCCGACGTACCGGTGAGGCGGCCGTTCTCGACCTTCCAGGTGCCGTCGACGACGGTCCAGCCGGCCGGGAGGGTGGTGCCGTCGAAGGTCTCGTCGACGGTCGGTTCGGGAGCGGCGGTTCGGGTGACGGCGTGGTCCGTGGCCGGCTCGGCGACGGCGTACGGGGCGGTCAGGACAGCGGTGACAGTGGCGCTTGCGGCCAGGGCGGCCAGCACTGCACGAGGGCGGCGTGAAGTGAGCTTCATGGGCAACGACCGTAGGAAACCCACACGAACAGGACCAGAGCCAGTGATGAATTGCCCGCCAACGCGCGATGGCTCGGCCGATGGGTGAGGATGGCGGGATGAAGCCGGTCATTCTCGACGTCGACACCGGGCTCGACGACGCCTGCGCCCTGCTGCTCGCCGCCCGCCACCCGGAGCTGGACCTCAAGGCGGTCACCTGTGTCGGCGGCAACGTCGGCCTGGACGAGGTCGTGGTCAACACCTTGACCGTGCTCGACGCGGCCGGGCGTTCCGACGTACCGGTGGCTCGGGGTGCGGCACTCCCCCTGCTGCAGCCCGTGCGTGCGGCGCCGCACGTGCATGGCAAGGACGGCCTCGGCGACCTGGACTGGCCGAAGTCGACCCGTACGCCGGACGCCCGGCACGCGGTCGAGCTGCTGCGCGCCGTCCTGCTGGAGGCGGCCGCGACGGGCGAGCTGATCACGCTGGTTCCGCTCGCACCGATGACGAACATCGCGCTGCTGCTGCGCACCTACCCGGAGGCGGCGCGGGGGCTGCGCGAGATTGTCTTCATGGGCGGCGCGGCGGGCATCGGCAACGCGACCGCGTCGGCGGAGTTCAACATCTGGACCGATCCGGAGGCGGCGGCGATCGTGCTCGCGGCCGCCGGTGAGCTCGGGGTGCCGGTGACGATGTACGGGCTCGACGTGTTCTACGGCGTACCGATCACGCTCGCCGAGGCGGGTGCGCTCGGCGGGTCGCCGTCGGCGGAGCTGGCGCGACGGCTGATCGAGAAGCGCAGCGAGCTGTACCGGGCCGACCAGGCGAGCATCGGTGACGGCGGCGCGGTGTGCGCGGTGATCGACCCTGACGGGCTGACCACGCAGGAGTTTCCGTTGCGGGTGGAGCTGTCCGGCAGCTGGTCACGCGGGCGGACGATCGTCGACACGCGGGATTGGAGCGGTGACCTTACTTCGGACCCCTTCGGCGCGGCGCCGACGGTGGTTCGGGTGGCGACCGCGGTGGATGGGCGTCGCTACGCGGATCTCTGGCTGTCGGCGGTGCGCTAGCGGCCGTCAGCGCAGCGGGACCTCGAGGGTCTGGCCGGGGACCACGTCGGCGGCGGTGCGCAGGTTGTTCAGGTCGGCGATCTGCTCGACGACGGCGGCGGTGTTGCTCGACGGGTTCGTGCTCTGGGCGATCGACCACAGCGTGTCGCCCGCGCCGACCTGCACCTGCACCGTTCGGGTGAACTGCGGCTCGGGCTCGAGCGCTCCGGCGACACGCAGCCCCAGCACGGCGATCGCCGCACCGAAGACCAGCACCGAGAGCGTGGTCAGCACCGCACGGCCCCGACGGGTCAACTGCAGCGCCGAGGGCTCGATCTCCGGGTGCTGTCGGCGTCCCGCGGGCTGGTGGACCCGCGGTTGCGGCCGCGGCTGCACCCGAGGCTCGAGATCGGGGCCGGCGCACGCCCGCACGGTCAGCCGGTCGGTCGTCGTCCCCGCGATCCGGTGCCGGCGTGGCGCGACGGGCACGGCGGGAGGGGCGCCCGCTTCCGGCGTAGCTGCGGTGGCCAGTGCCGTTGTGCTCATCGGATCCTCCAGACCCTCGTCTAGACCTCGTCGTGCGCTCTACCTTGTGTCTACCGGTCACCGCCGACAGTTTTCGATCCGGCGGTGTCCGAACACCTGTTCGATCGAACGTCTGTACGAATCATTAACCGCAGCGCGCCCGATCCGCAACTGTTCCAACCAGGACACGCCGGGGAAATTCCCGCCCTATAACCCGACACACGAACAAACGTGCGAACCGACACGCCTTCGAACAGATGTTTGAAGAATCTCAGGATTCGGTCTAACGTCGTGCTCAGTCGATCACGCAAGGCCGAGCCGAGGGACACGAAGGCGCCGGCCCCGACCCGAGGAGTTACCACCGATGGCCAGGACGAGCGGTTCCAGCAAGGGCAGCGGTTCGAGCAAGGCCAGTGGTTCCGCGCGCGGTGCCGCCGAGCCGACCGTGACCGAGCTGCCCGACGGCCCGGCCGACGCGACCGGACTCACCCCGCGCCAGCGCCGGGTGCTGGACGTCATCCGCGACTCGGTGGACAGCCGGGGCTACCCGCCCTCGATGCGCGAGATCGGCGAGAAGGTCGGCCTGACCAGCTCGTCCTCGGTCTCGCACCAGTTGCGCGTGCTGGAGCAGAAGGGCCTGCTGCGCCGCGACCCGAACCGGCCGCGCGCGATCGAGGTCCGCTATCCGGGCGAAGTCGCCGACGCGGCGGCGCGGCGCGGCTCGGTGGGCTCGGTCCGCCAGACGTCGTACGACGAGACCGGGGCCGGCGACGCGCACCCGGCGGCGGCGTACGTGCCGGTGGTCGGCCGGATCGCCGCCGGTGGGCCGATCCTGGCCGAGCAGGACATCGAGGAGGTCTTTCCGTTGCCTAAGGCAATGGTCGGGGAGGGCACCCTGTTCATGCTGCGGGTCAAGGGAGAATCGATGATCGAGGCGGCCATCTGCGACGGCGACTGGGTCGTGGTCCGCCAGCAGCCGACCGCGGAGAACGGTGACATCGTCGCTGCGATGATCGACGGCGAGGCGACCGTGAAGACGTTCAAGAAGACCAGCAACGAGGTCTGGCTGCTGCCGCACAACCCGGCCTTCGAGCCGATCGACGGCCACGACGCGACCATTCTCGGAAAGGTCGTAACAGTTCTGCGCCGAGTCTGACATCTCAGACGGCGCGCGAAGTCGGGCGTGTCGTGTCAGCATTGAACCATGACGACTGTCTATGACTTCAGCGCCAAACGGATCGAAGGCAATGAACAGTCTCTTGCCGACTTCCGCGACCAGGTGCTCCTGGTGGTGAACACGGCCTCGCAGTGCAGCCAGACCCCGCAGTACACGGGTCTGCAGAAGCTCTACAAGAGTTACCGGAAACAAGGATTTTCGGTCCTCGGCTTCCCCTGCGACCAGTTCGGCCACCAGGAGCCCGGCGACGAGAACGAGATCGCGAACTTCTGCTCGACGATCTATCACGTCACGTTCCCGATGTTCGCCAAGATCGACGTGAACGGTTCCAAGACCCTGCCGCTGTACAACTGGCTCAAGCGTGAGGCCGGTGGGCTGCTGGGCGGGCGGATCAAGTGGAACTTCACCAAGTTCCTGATCGGCCGGGACGGAAACGTGATCGCTCGCTACGCACCGACCAACCCGCCGGAGAAACTGGCCGACAAGATCGAAGCCGCCCTCGCGGTACCGGCCCCGAGCACCCGGGACTCCGGCGACTGATCGACGGCGTCGGCGGGAGTTCTGGATTCGATTCCCTTCGACACCGGGCGCCTCACTGTCGCAGGGATTTATGGTTCGCGACGGGTGATGACCAGCACGCCGTCAACACCAGCGCGGGGTCCGGGGGCGCGGCGACGACGCGGCGTCCACGCGGTCTGCGCACGCGCCTGGCTCGGAGTCGGAGCGCGCTAGGCGCAAACGCGCGGTTCGGGGCGGAGCACGGTCGGCGCAAACACCCGGTCCGGGGCGGAGCACGGTGGGCACAAACGGGTGATCCGGGGTGGAGCACGGTCGGCGCAAACACCCGGTCCGGGATGGAGCACGGCCGACGCAAACACGCGTCTGATCCGGGGTGGAGTGCGGTCGGCGCAAACGCCTGGTCCGGGATGCGCGTGTCTCGGGGTGGAATGCGGTCGGCGTGAGCGCATGTCTGAAGGCGGGATCCGGTCGGCGTGAGCGCATGCCTGGGGGCGGTAATGCGGGTCGGCACAAACGCGTGGGATCGGGTGGAGCGTGGTCGGCGTGGGCGCTGGGCGGAGTCCCCGGGCTTCGGGTTCAGCGAACGACTGATTCGGGGTCGATGTCGAGGCGCAGGCCTCGCCAGACAGGGTGGCGTAGGCGGCCGTCGGCGGCCCAGCCGGAGTAGGTGACTTCGGCGACCAGCAGCGGGTCGAGCCAGTGCGCGGCGCGGCGGTCGGTGCCTGGGATGCTGGAGGCGTCGAACGGCGGCCGGTCGATCTCCAGGCCGGCCAGCTCGGCGCCGAGCAGGTCGAGCATCGCGAAGTCGAGGCCGGATCCGACCTTGCCGATCAGCACCAGCTCGCCGCCCGGTTCGTCGTACGCGCCGCAGTACAGCGAGCCGATCCGGCCCTGCCGGTTGCCCTCCCCCGGATGCCAGCCGCACAGGATCACGTCGCGGGTCTGGACCGGCTTCACCTTGATCCAGTCCGCACTGCGCTTGCCCGGCAGGTAGCGCGACTTGCGGCGTTTGGCCACCACGCCTTCCAGTCCGGTCGACGCGGACAGGTCGAGCGCTTGTTCGCCGTCGTCGTAGGCCACCGGGGTCTCCCAGAACGGGTCGCCGATGTCGAGCGACTCCAGCAGCGCCCGACGATCGTCGTACGTTGCCTCTAGCAAGGACTTTCCATCGAGTTGGAGCACGTCGAAGACGCGGACCGAGACCGGTACCTGAACGATCAGCTGCGCCAGCTGTCGCGGGTTGCGGACGTGCATGCGGCGCTGCAGCAGGCCGAACGACGGTGCGCCGTTCTCGTCCAGGGTGACGATCTCACCGTCCAGTACGGCGGGCAGTTGCAGCCCGGGAGCATCTGCCAGGCCGACCAGCTCGGGATAGCCGGCGGACACGTCGCGGCTGTTGCGCGACCAGAGCCGGCAGCCGTCGGCGTCCACCTCGGCGATCACGCGGATGCCGTCCCACTTCAGCTCGTAGGCCCAGTCGGGTCCGGTCGGCAGCGGGCCGAGCGCGGCCATCATCGGCAGCACCGGCGGACCCCCGGCCGGGCTCATGAGTCCTGCAGTCGTTTCAACGCACCGAGCACCTTCTCACGATCGGCGGTCGGCCACATCGGTGGCAAGGAGGCGCGCAGGAACCCGCCGTACCGGGCGGTGACGATCCGGGGGTCGAGCACCGCGACGACACCGCGGTCGCTGTTCCGGCGGATCAGCCGACCGGTGCCCTGGGCAAGCAACAGGGCGGCATGCGTGGCGGCGACGGCCATGAACCCGTTGCCTCCGGCCTCGTCCACCGCGCGCTGCCGGGCAGCCATCAGCGGCTCGTCGGGGCGCGGGAACGGGATCCTGTCGATGATCACCAGGTTGCAGGTCGAGCCGGGCACGTCGAGGCCCTGCCACAGCGACAGCGTGCCGAACAGGGACGTCTCGGGATCCTCGATGAACTCCCGGGACAACTCGTTGAGGTGGGCGTCGCCCTGGCAGAGGATCTTCAGGTCGGTCGCCTCGCGGACCGCCGCCGTCGCCGCCTCGGCCGCGCGGCGCGACGAGAACAACCCGAGCGTGCGGCCTCCGGCGGCGGTGACCAGGTCGACGATCTCCTCGAACTGCTTCGGCCCGAGCCCGTCGCGATGCGGCGGCGGCAGGTGCTTGGCGACGTACAGGATCGCCTGCTTCTCGTACTCGAACGGGGAACCGACGTCGAGCCCGCGCCAGGGCAGCGGACCGGTCTCGGACTCGTCGTCGAGCTCCGGCATCTCGTCGTCGTCGGCCAGCTTGTCGGCGGGACGCAGACCGACCTGCCGGGCGATCGCGTCGAAGTCGCCGCCGAGCGTCAGCGTCGCCGAGGTCAGGATGGCGGTGCGGTCCTTCAGCACCAGCTCGCGCAGCAGGCCGGCCACGGTGAGCGGCGCGATCCGCAGCTCCTTGCCGAAACGGTCGCGGTCGATCAGCCAGACGACGTCCAGGTCGTTCAGCGCGGCGACGCGTTCGGCGACGTCGAAGATCTCCTTCACCGCGCCCTTGGCCTGCCGCTTCGCGCCGTCGGGGTCGTCGTCCTTGTCGTCGGACTTCTTGTTCAGATCGGAGTACACGCCGCGGGCCGCGTCGCGAACCATTGCCGCCGCCTCCAGGACGGCGCTGTTGGCCGCCTCGATCCGGCCCTCGCGGGTCTGGTCGAGCGCGGCACGCAGCGCGTCGGAGGCGTCGATCAGATCGTCGGCGTGGTCGTCGTCGACGAACCGCCGGGCCCGCTTCGCCGCCCGCTCGACCATCTGCGGGGACAGCTCGTCGCCGGCCGCGCCGGTCACCCGGGCGGGCAGCTCGTGCGCCTCGTCGACGATCACCACGTCGTGCTCTGGCAGCACGGTCCGGTTCTCGAACGCGTCGATCGACAGCAGCGCGTGGTTGGTGATCACGATGTCGGCCTTGCGCGCCTCCTCCTTGGCCCGCTCGGCGAAGCACTCCTCGCCGTACGGGCACTTCTGCGCGCCGAGGCACTCGCGGGCCGCGATCGCCACCTGCTGCCAGGCCTGGTACTGGTGGGAAGGCGCGTGGTCGCGATCGCCGGCCTCGCCGTCGAGCAGCTGCTGCTCGGCCCACTCGCGCAGCTCGACCACCTGCTGGCCGATCGGCCCCGACGGCGGGACGTCGACCAGCATGCCGTCGTCGTCCGGAGCGCCTTCGCGGATGCGGTGCAGGCAGGCGTAGTTGTTGCGGCCCTTCTGGATCGCGTACGTCGGCCGGCGCGGGAGCAGCTTCTCGGTGGCGTCGAGCAGGGCGGGCACGTCGCGGTCGACGAGCTGCGACTGGAGCGCGAGCGTCGCGGTCGACACCACGACGCGGCGGTTCTCCACGGCGTGCACCAGCGCGGGCACGAGGTAGCCGAGCGACTTGCCGGTGCCGGTTCCCGCCTGGATCAGCAGGTGGGACCCGTCGTGCATGGCGTCGTTCACCGCCTCGGCCATCGCGACCTGCCCTGGCCGGGTCTGCCCGTTCACCCCGGAGACCGCGGCCTCCAGCAACTCGTGCACATCAACACCCACCGCAACACCCTAGCCGGGGTCGCGGACAGATTTCGCCAGCGGTGTGGAGGGTTGTGGACGAGGGAGAAGAACGTCACCTGCCCCGGGCGGTTGGTAGTGATGCGGCCGGAGAGGCCGCGGGGGCTGAGGTGCGCTGCGGCCGGGAAGGGATGTGGGGAGGGTGGAGCGGGTGGAGCGGGTGGAGCGGGTGGAACTGGTGGAGCGGGTGGAGCGGGTGGAACTGGTGGGGCGGGTGGAGCGGGCGTCAGCGGTCGGGCCCGGCATGACACCGCCCCCGGCGGGTCGCCGGGGGCGGTGGGGGTCAGACGACGGCGCCGCGGTCTGGTTCGGTGTCTCGGTCTCGCTGGACCCGCTTGGGGCGGGGCGGCGGGGCCGGGTAGCGCTTTTCGAGTTCGACCAGGAGGGGGGCGGCGGTGAGGTTGGAGGAGTAGGTGCCGACCAGGATGCCCAGGAGGAGGGCCAGGGCGAAGTCGGCCAGGGAGTCGCCGCCGAGGAAGAGCAGGGCGGCGAGGATGAACAACGTCGAGATACCGGTGTTGATGGTTCGGGGCAGGACGTTGACGATGGCGGTGTCGACGACCGGGCCGAGCGCCTCCGTGGAGCGGGCGTTGCGGGTTTCCCGGATCCGGTCGAAGACGACGACCGAGTCGTTCACGGTGTAACCGATGATCGTCAGCATCGCGGCCAGGAAGATGCCGTCGACGGGTTTGCCGGTCCAGGCGAAGACGCCGACGACGACCGCGACGTTCTGCAGCAGGGCCAGTACGGCGCCCGCGCCGAAGGTCCAGCGGAACCGGGCCGCCAGGTAGATCAGCTGGGCCAGCAACGCCACCCCGAGCGCGATCAGCGCCTTGTTGCGCAGTTCGCTGCCGAGCGACGGGCCGATGCTCTCGTTGCGGATCAGTTCGGTGCCGCCGCCGATCCGGGAGATCGACTCGCGGATCTTCTCCGCCTCGTCGTTGCTGATGGTCACCGTGCGCACGGTGATGTCGTCGGTGCCGGACGCCTGGACGACGGCGTTCGGGTAGCCGGCCTCGGCGACCGCGGCGCGTGCCTGGTCGGGCGTGATCTGCTGAGCGGTGCTGACCTCGAGCAGCCGCCCGCCGGTGAACTCGATGCCGAGGTTCAGCCCGCGGATCGCCACACCGGCGACGCTCACCACGATCGCGGCCACGGTGATCAGCAGCCACCGGCGGCTGTGCTTCATCAGCGCCGGCCGCTTCGCCTCCAGCCAGGTGCGGACCCGGCCGTGCCCGGCGATGCCGCTCAGGCCTGGCCGGTCCAGCACGAACTTGCGGGACACGACGAACTCGGCGAACACCCGGGTGACGACCAGCGCCGACAGCATCGAGGCGATCACACCGATGCTCAGCGTGACACCGAAGCCGCGCACCGGTCCGGCGGCCAGGAAGAACAGCAGGCCCGCCGCGAGCAGCGTGGTGATGTTGGAGTCCGCGATCGCCGACAGCGCGTTCTGGAATCCGCTGCGCAGCGAGCGCCGCAGTCCGTCGGTCCGCCCGCCGATGTAGTCCTCGCGGGCGCGCTCGAAGACCAGGACGTTCGCGTCGACGGCCATACCGATCGCGAGCACGAAGCCCGCCAGGCCGGGCAAGGTCAGGGTCGCGCCGATCGCCGTCAGTGCGGCGTACGACATGCCCGCGTAGGTGATCAGGCCGATCACGGCCATCAGGCCGACCAGCCGGTAGACCACGACGATGAACAAGGCGGTCAGCGTGACGCCGATGATGCCGGCCAGCGCGCTGGCCTGGATCGCGTCCTTGCCGAGCGAGGGCCCGACGGTCCGCTGGTCGATCACCTCGACCGGCAGCGGCAGGGCGCCACCGGAGATCAGCGCGGACAGGTCCTTGGCCTCTTCCTCGCCGAAGTTGCCGGTGATCGTGCTGTTGTTCTCGGGCAGGCCGATGTTGCACAGCTGGTTGCCGCCGGTCGGGTCGACCTGCGGCGCGGTGAGCACCTCGTTGTCGAGCACGATCGCGATCAGGCGGCCCGGCGTACCGACCGGCTGGCAGGCGGCCTTGCCGGTGATCTGGGACCAGATCTTGCCGCCGCCGTCCTTGAAGTTCAGCTGGACGATCCAGCCGGCGGCGACCTGGTTCGGGTCGAGCACCGCCTCGGCGCCGCCGACCTTCTCGCCGGTCATCGCGGGCTTGGCCAGCTTCAGCACACCGCCGTCCTGGCTCGGCAGGTAGAGATCTCCCGGCGCGGGCTTGGCCGGCTTCTCCGCGACCTGCTCGAGCACCTCGTGGAAGCTCAGCTGCGCGGTCTTGCCGATCACCTCGGCGGCTTCGCGCGGGTCCTGGACGCCGGGCAGTTCGACGATGATCCGCCGCTCGCCCTGCCGGGTCACGCTCGGCTCGGCGACCCCCAGGGCGTCGATCCGCCGGCGCAGTACCTCGAGCGCCTTGTCGGTGTTCTCCGCGTTGGCCTTGGCCGTCGGGGAGTCGCTCGTCTCCAGGACGATCTGCGTGCCACCTCGCAGGTCCAGGCCGAGTTCCGGCTTCGCGGTCAGGACGGTGTACGTCGACGCCGCGAGAACAAGGAACGCGAACAACGCGCGGACCAGGGACGACCGGTTCACTACAAGCCTCCGGGAGATGGGCACCCTGGGTACGGGTGTCATGACGCAGTGCAGACCCACGATGCGTCGTGGAACGCACAGTGTACGGAGACCGGCAAGTCACCGGCCAGAAAGCATCGAGGCCCGATCAAACGTTCGCCTGGACGGCAGCGCAGTGCCATGGCATCAGCAAGCAGCAGAACTGATTGACGCCTCAGGTGAGTTCGCCCTAACTTCTCCTCTCACTCGCTCCGTGACCACGTCAGGACCGAGTGTGATCACCCCTCCGCCCCGGTGGGTGACCAAGTTCCCCGAGGAGGAACACGTGCGTCGAATCCGCCTTGCCCTGGCCGCAGCTGTCGTGCCGGCGATCGCTTTCACCACCGCCGGCTCCGCCGGTGCCGCTCCGGCTCCCGAACCCGGTGGCCGGATCATCCTCGTCCAGCGCGCCGCCGCCGACCCCGGCGTCAGCGCGGTCAAGGACACCTACATCGTCGAGCTCAAGCAGGGCGTCAAGCTGAAGAGCTCGCTCGGCATCAAGCCGACCCGGCAGTACAGCAGCGCGGTCAACGGCTTCACCGCCAAACTCACCGCGGCCCAGCTGGCGGCGCTGCAGAAGAGCCCGGAGGTGATCGCCATCTCCGAGGACGTGTACGTCGAGAACGTGCTCGACACCACCCAGACCAACCCGCCGTCGTGGGGCATCGACCGGATCGACCAGCGCAACCTGCCGCTGTCGCGGTCCTACACCTACACCCGGACCGGGACCGGCGTGCACGCCTACATCATCGACTCCGGCGTCGACCCGACCCACCCGAACTTCGGCGGCCGGGCGACCTTCGACTTCAACGGCCTGGACAGCAACAACACCGACTGCAACGGGCACGGCACGCACGTCGCCGGCACCATCGGCTCCACCTCGTACGGCGTGGCCAAGAACGTCCGGCTGCACGGCGTGAAGTGGCTGAACTGCAGCGGCGGCGGGACGGCGTCGGCCGCGATCGCCGCCGTCGACTGGGTCACCCGCAACGCGGTCAAGCCGGCCGTGGCCAACACGTCCTGGAACTTCACCGCCAACACCACGCTGGAGAACTCGCTGCGCCGGATGATCAGCTCCGGCGTCTTCCTGGCCACCTCGGCCGGCAACACCGGAGCGAACTCCTGCCACCTGCTTCCGCGCAAGATCGAGACCGCCCTGGTCACCGCGGCCAGCACCAGCACCGACGCGCGGGCGTCGTACTCGAGCACGGGGTCCTGCGTCGACGTGTACGCACCGGGCTCGGCGATCGTGTCCACGCTGCCGGGCAACACCACCGGCTCCTACAACGGCACCTCGATGGCCACGCCGCACGTCGCCGGCGTCGCCGCGCTCTACCTGCAGACCAGCCCGTCGGCCACCCCGGCCACGGTGAAGTCGTACATCGAGAACTCCGCGACGCCGAACGTCGTCAGCGGGGGCACCACCGGCGGCACGGTGAACCGACTGCTGTTCTCGAACGGCCTGTAGGAACCCACTGAGTCAGCCGCGGTACCGGACTTCCACCAGAGCCGGTACGGCGGCGTCAGGCCTCAGGCGCCGTCGTCGATGCCGTTCTCGATCGCGTAGCGGACCAGTTCGGCTCGGTTGTGCAGCTGCAGCTTGCGCAGCGTGTTCTGCACGTGGTTCTCCACCGTCCGGTGCGACAGCACGAGCCGGGTCGCGATCTGCTTGGCGGTCAGCCCTCGAGCGACCAGCCGCAGCACTTCGGTCTCCCGCTCGGTCAGCTGCGGCACCTCCGGACCGGCCCCCAGACGCCGGTACTCCCCCAGCAGCAACCCGGCCAGTCCGGCCGAGAACACCGCATCCCCTTCCGCAGTACGCCGTACCGCCGTGTCGAACTCGTCCAGGGACGCCGACTTCACCAGGTAGCCCGAGGCGCCGTTCTTCACCGCGGCCAGTACGTCGCTCTGCTCCGCGCTGGCCGACAGCACCAGCACCCGGGTGTCCGGCAGCGCGTTGGTGATCTCCCGCGTCGCGTCGACGCCGGAACCGTCGCCGAGCTGCAGGTCCATCACCACCACGTCCGGCCGGGTCGCCAGCGCGATCCGGATCCCACCGGCCACGTCGGCGGCCGTCGCGCACACGTCGTACCCGCGGCTCTCCAGGTCGCGGGCGACGCCCTCGCGCCACATCGGGTGGTCATCGACGATCATCACGCGGATACTCAAGATCTCGTCACCGTCATCTCCCACTCGGTTCCTTCGCCGGGCGCCGTCCGGACCGTGACGCTGCCGCCGAGGTCCGTGATCCGGCCCCGGATCGACTGGCTCACCCCCAGATGCCCGTCCGCGCGCGCCGCGTCGAGCCGGTCGGGGGTGGTGCCGGCTCCATCGTCGCGGACCGACACCACGACGTCGGCACCGAGGTCCTCGACCACCACCCAGGACCGGGCGTCCGGACCGGCGTGCTTGGTCACATTGGTCAGGGCTTCCTTGACCGCGGCCACGAGTTCGTGAACCACGCCGACCGGCAACACGACCGGCATCGCCGGTACGACGACGTCCACGCGGGTCGTGGCCAAGGGCAACAAGGCACTGCACAGATCGACCTGGCCGCGCAGCTCCGGCACCGGCTGGGACGCCATCAGCGACCGCAACGCGACCTCCTGCTCGGCGGCCAGCGACGCGAGCTCGACGGCCTCGCCGCCGATCGCCGTACCGCGGCGCTGCACCTGCGCGAGCACCTGCAGTACGCCGTCGTGGATCGACCGGCTGAGCCGGAGCCGTTCCGCGGTCGCGCTCTCGGCGGCGATTGCCTCGCGCAACCTCACGTTGGCGCGGCGCATCGCGGTCGCGGCGTACCCGACGACCAGACCGGCGACCAGCAGCAGCTGCACGTTGCTGAGGATCTTGGACACGTTCTCGACGCCACGCAACGAAAGCAGAGCGAGACTCACCGTGATCGCGCCGACCAGCCCTCCGTCCCGGCCACGTGAAATCGCGAGCGCGATCACCGGCCCGGCCGCCCAGACCGAGGTCAGCACCGACGCTCCGGCCCGGATGTCGGGCAACGGCTGCGCGAACAGCGTCGCGTACATGCAGCCCACGGTGACGACCAGGTCCGCGACCGCGAGCCGGGTGTTGCGGCGGCCCCAATGGCGGCTGTAGCCGATCGAGGCGATCACCGTCCAGACGCCCATGACGGCCAGCTGCACGATCGCGCCGGACGGGCGGTAGATGCCGTCCCACCGCGTCCAGACCCCGAAGCAGGCGAAGCCGAAGGTGATCACCCGGAACACGACCAGCGCCCGCCACAACGGCAGCAGCAGGTCGGCGGTGTCACCGTGGCGCCGGTCGGGGTCCATCCGGACAGTCTGCCAAGGTGACGGGCCGCGACGCTGCGTCGTCGTACTCCAGTGGGTTGAGTGGTATTACCCCTTGCCCGGACGCAGGATTCCCCGCCTTTGTCGAAGGATTTGATCAGAACTACTTCAGCATCAGCGATTTTCCCCGTACTCTCGCGCAGAAGTTCCACGCTCGGGGGAGCACGTGGTCACGCTGCGTCAAGTCACAAGCCGCGCGTAGCGGACCTTTCACACGCAGGAGGGGAATCGTGCGCAAAGTATCTGCCGGGCTGTTCAGCCTGGCTCTGGCGGCGACGATCGGACTGAGCTCTGCCTCGTCCGGTACCGCCGCACCGCCCCAGGCCGGTCCGGCCGTCGCCGCCAACGAGCAGTCGACGTCCGACGAGCTGCCCAGCCCGCTCGAGGACAAGCGCCGGGAGTTGCGCCAGGAAGCACTCACCAAGGTGCTGAACGGTAAGGCCAAGCCCGAGAAGCGCGGCGCCAGCACGGTCGTCAAGCTGGGCAAGAAGACCGCGACCGCGAAGGGTCAGCGGACCGCCAAGGCCAAGGTCGACCAGTACGTCGAGCTGTCGCGGGAGAAGACCGACCGGATCTTCGTCGTGCTCGCCGAGTTCGGCAACGAGCGGCACCCGAGCTACCCCGACCAGGACACGGCACCGAACGTGCCCGGCCCGGCGACGTTCGAGGGGCCGCTGCACAACGCGATCCCCGCGCCGGACCGCTCGGTCGACAACTCGACGGTGTGGCAGGCCGACTACAACCGCAAGCACTACGAGGACATGTACTTCGGCTCCGGCAACTCGGTGAAGAAGTACTACGAGAAGCAGTCCTCGGGCCGCTACTCGGTCTCCGGCACGGTCACCGACTGGGTCAAGGTCCAGTACAACGAGGCCCGCTACGGCCGGTCCAACGGTTACCCGTGCGCGAGCAACGTCTGCAACAACACCTGGGCGCTGGTCCGGGACGCGGTGAACCAGTGGGTCGCCGACCAGAAGGCGGCCGGCCGCACCACGGCGCAGATCACCGCCGAGCTGAAGACCTTCGACCAGTGGGACCGCTACGACTTCGACGGTGACGGCAACTTCAACGAGCCCGACGGTTACCTCGACCACTTCCAGATCGTGCACTCCGGTGGCGACCAGGCCGACGGTGACCCGCACCAGGGCGAGGACGCGATCTGGTCGCACCGCTGGTACGTCGGTCTGGCCGGCGGCCCGGCCAACAACCCGGCCGGCGGCGCGCAGCTGGGTGACACCGGCCTGTGGGTCGGCGACTACACGATCCAGCCGGAGAACGGCGGGATCAGCGTCTTCGCGCACGAGTACGGCCACGACCTCGGTCTGCCGGACCACTACGACACCTCCGGCCCGGCGATCGAGAACCACGTCAACTGGTGGACGATCATGGCGCAGAGCCGGGTCGGCAAGCCGTCCGACGGCGGTATCGGCGAGCAGGCCGCGGACCTCGGTGCGTGGGACAAGCTGCAGCTGGGCTGGCTGGACTACGAGATCGTGAACGCCGGACAGAACCGGACGCTCGAGCTCGGCCCGCACGAGTACAACTCGGCCAAGGCGCAGGCCCTCGTGGTCCCGCTGCCGAAGAAGTCCGTGACGTCGCAGCTGCGGACGCCGGCCGAGGGCAGCAAGTCGTGGTGGAGCGGCGAGGGTGACGAGTTCACCCGGACGATGAACCGCCAGGTGACGCTGCCGGCCGGTGCCGCGACCCTGACGTTCCAGGCGAACTGGGACATCGAGGACTGTGGCGACACCACCGCCTGCGACTACGCCTACGTCGAGGTGAACGACGGCACCGGCTACAAGCCGATCGCCGGCAACATCACCAAGGCCGGCGAGGGCAACGGCATCGACGGCCAGAGCAACGGCTGGGTGCCGGCCACCTTCGACCTGTCCGCCTACGCGGGCAAGACGATCGGCCTGCAGTTCCGCTACACCACCGACGCCAACACCGGTGGCTTCGGCTTCCACGCCGACGCGATCAAGCTGACGTCGGGCGCCACCACGGTGTTCGAGTCGGGCGCCGAGACCAGCCCCGAGGGCTGGACGCTGAACGGCTTCAGCTCCGTCGGCGCGACGCAGACGACGCTGCACGACAACTACTACCTCGCCTCGCACATCAACTACGTCTCCTACGACAAGCACCTCAAGACCGGGCCGTACAACTTCGGCTGGGCCTCGACGCTGCCGGACAAGGTGGAGCACTTCCCGTACCAGGACGGTCTGCTGCTCTGGTACTGGGACACCTCGCAGCGGGACAACAACACCAACGTGCACCCCGGTGAGGGCCTGGTCCTGCCGATCGACTCCCACCCGGTGCCGATCAACCGGATCGACGGCCAGATCTGGCGGCCGCGCGTGTCCGGGTACGACGCTCCGTTCGGACTGGAGAAGGCCGACTCGTTCACGCTGCACGTGAACGGCCAGCCGAGCTACATCCGTGGCCAGGACGGCGTGCGGACGTTCAACGACAGCAAGACCTACTGGTACCCCGAGCAGCCGATGGCCGGCGTCAAGGTGCCGAACAACAAGGTCAACATCAGCGTGGTCTCCCGGACCGGGACCACCATGAAGGTGAAGGTGTCGAGCCGTAGCTGATCGGCCGGCAACGCCGAAGGGCCCCCGAGGAGCGATCCTCGGGGGCCCTTCGTTCGTCCTGCGTCAGCTCGCCGTGACGAGCTGATCGTGCGTCAGTTCGCCGCGGCCACCTGGTACGGCGCCAGCTCGCCGGCCAACTGCGGGTGCACCCGGGCGGTCAGCCTGGTCCCGTCGCCGGTGTGCTCCAGCGAGTCGACCGAGCCCTCGGAGTGGATCCGGGAGACCAGGTCGCCCCGGTCGTAGGGCAGCAGGGCCTCGACCGCGACGTCCGGCTGCGGCAGCGCCGCCTCGACCTGCGCCTTCAGCTTGTCGATGCCCTCGCCCGTGCGGGCCGAGACCACGATCGCGCCGGTTTCGCGGTGCAGGATCGGGGCCAGCGCCATCGGGTCGGCCACGTCGCCCTTGTTGATCACGATGATCTCCGGGACGTCGACCGCGCCGATCTCGCTCAGCACCTCACGGACCGCCTGGATCTGGGCCATCGGGTCCGGGTGGGACCCGTCGACCACGTGCAGCAGCAGGTCGGCGTCGGCGACCTCCTCCAGCGTCGAGCGGAACGCCTCGACGATGTCGTGCGGCAGGTGCCGGACGAACCCGACGGTGTCGGTGAAGGTGTAGACCCGGCCGTCGGACGTGGTGGTCCGCCGGGTGGTCGGGTCCAGGGTCGCGAACAGCGCGTTCTCGACCAGCACGCCCGCGCCGGTGATCGCGTTCAGCAGCGAGGACTTGCCGGCGTTGGTGTAGCCGGCGATCGCCACCGACGGCACCGAGTGCCGGCGGCGCTCCTGGCGCAGCGTGACCCGGGTGCCCTTCATGTCCTTGAGCTCGCGGCGCAGCTTGGAGATCTTGGTGTTGATCCGGCGCCGGTCGGTCTCGATCTTGGTCTCACCGGGACCACGGCCACCGATACCACCACCAGCGGCACCGACCCGGCCACCGGCCTGGCGGGACAGGTTGCCACCCCAACCACGCAGGCGCTGCTTCATGTACTGCAGCTGGGCCAGCTCGACCTGGGCCTTGCCTTCCTTGCTCTTCGCGTGCTGGGCGAAGATGTCCAGGATCAGCGCGGTCCGGTCGACCACCTTGACCTTGAGCCGGTCCTCCAGGTTGCGCAGCTGCGCGGGGGCCAGCTCGCCGTCCGCGATCACCGTGTCGGCGCCCAGCGACGCGACCAGGTTGCGCAGGTCGGCCACCTTGCCGGATCCGATGAACGTCGCCGGGTCGGGCTTCTTGCGGCGCTGGATCACGCCGTCCAGGACCTCCGAGCCCGCGGTCTCGGCGAGCAGCTTCAGCTCGGCCAGCGAGTTCTCTGCGTCCTCGGCGCTGCCCTCGGTCCACACGCCGACCAGGAGCACCCGCTCCAGCAGCAGCTTGCGGTACTCGACCTCGCTGATGTCGGTCAGCTCGGTCGACATGCCCACCACGCGCCGCAGCGCCTGGCGTTCCTCGAGCTCGAGGCCTTCCAGGCCCGGGCTCTCGCGGTCGTAACCCGTCGACGAAGTCTCCTCGTCGTCGAGCGCGTCGTCCTGGATCAGGTCGAGGTCGACGTCTTCGGTCTCTTCGTATGCGTTCGAGTGGGTCGTCATATACCTTCCATCGTGGCACGCCTCACCCGTACGGGCGAGCCGATTTCACTGTTCAACGACCTGGTCACGCGGTGAATTCCCGTTCAGGCGGGCAACCAGCCCCGGTCGAACTCCCCGCGGGCGTGCACCACGGCGGGTCCGCGCAGCTCCAGATGGTTGTCCGCGCGCCAGGTCACCGACACCTCACCACCCGGTACGCCGACCCGGTACGTGACCGGTCGCTCCTGCCGCGCGGCCAGCGCGGAGGCGACCGTGACGGCGCAGGTCCCGGTGCCGCAGGACCGGGTCTCCCCCGCTCCGCGTTCGTGCACGCGCATCTGGACGTCGTACGGGCCGTTGCGGACCACGAACTCGACGTTCGCGCCGGACGGGAAAGCGTCTTCCGGCGACCAGACCGGCGGGTCGACCAGGTGTCCGGGCTCGCGCAGGTCGTCGACGAAGGCGACCGCGTGCGGGTTGCCCATGTCGACGTGGGTCGCCGGCCACTGGTGCCCGTTCGCCTCGACGACGATGCCGGCCGGGCCGGGCAGCTTGGGCTCCCCCAGATCGGCGGTGATCGTGCCGTCGTCGTGCAGCACGACCTCCTTGACCCCGGCCCGGGTGCCGATCCGGACCGGCTTGGCCGCGGTCAGCCCTTCGTCGACCAGGTACCGGACGAAGACCCGGATCCCGTTGCCGCACATCTCCGCGGTCGAGCCGTCGGCGTTGCGGTAGTCCATGAACCACTCGCCGCCGTCGTCGACGTAGCTCTGCTTCGGCCCCTCGATCACCCGCAGCACCCCGTCGGCACCGATCCCGGCGTGCCGGTCGCACAGGAACCGCACCACCGCCGGGTCGAGATCCCCGTGGATCGAACCGTCGGGGTCGGGCAGCAGCACGAAGTCGTTCTCGGTGCCGTGACCCTTCAGCCAGGGAAAGGTGCTCATGGGGCAAATCGTACGGTTGTCCCATGGAGATCGCGTACTTCTGGGAGCGCGAGGACGCCGAGGTGGTGGCCGAGCGGCTCGGCGGCGAGGTGCGGCGCGGCCGCTTCCACGGGGAGGACGACGACGAGGACCACCCGTGGGTGGTGGCGCTGCCCGAGGGCGCCGACACCGGCGTGGTCGACGAGTACGGCGGATGGCTGGAGCCGGCTGTCGAGCAGCCGGCTCCGGAGCCACCGCCGTTGCCTACGGCACCTCAGCGGTTGAAGAAGCGCTAGCGCGGCCAGACCTGGTGGACGGTGGCCGCCGATCCGCCGCCACGGCGTTTCGGTTCGGCCGCGGCCAGGTAGCCGCCGCCCGGCAGGACCTCGAGCGCGGCGACCGCGCCGATCTCCGCGGCCGAGGTGAGCGCGTCACCGGCGAGCACCAGCTTGTGCCCGTACGGCGTGAGGTCGTCCTCGTACGCCTCGATGAAGGCCGGTTCGGCGGTCACGTTCGCGGTGTTGCGCTGCGACGCCCGCGGAGCGGCGACCGCCTGGGGCAGCGTCATGCCGCGGTCCAGCCGGTTGGTCAGCGTCTGCAGGACCGTGGTGATGATCGTCGAACCACCCGGCGAGCCGAGCGCGAGGAACGGCTTGCCGTGCCGGAGCACGATCGTCGGCGACATCGACGAGCGCGGCCGCTTGTTCGGCTCGATCCGGTTCGGGTCGGCCGGGTCCGGGACGGCACTGAAGTCGGTCAGCTCGTTGTTCAGCAGGAAGCCGCGGCCCGGGACGGTGATACCGGAACCACCGGTCTGCTCGATCGTCAGCGTGTAGGACACCACGTTGCCCCAGCGGTCGGCCGCGACCAGGTGCGTCGTCGACAGGCCTTCGGTGTCCGGCCGTTCGGTCGTCGTCACGCCCGGCGCGCAGGGCGCGTACGAGCCGTCGGGCGAACCCGGCTTCACCGGCTTGACCGCGGCCTGGTCCGGGTCGATCTGGCAGGACCGCTCGGCGCCGAAGCCCTTCGACAGCAGTTCCTCGGTCGGTACGTCGACGAACGCCGGGTCACCGACGTACGCGTTCCGGTCGGCGAAGGACAGCGCGGACGCCTCGAGGTAGTTGTGCAGCGCGTCCGGGGTGGACAGCTTCGACAGCTTCTTCGGCGCCAGGATGTTCAGCGCCTCGCCGACCGTCGTACCGCCAGAGGACGACGGCGCCATGCCGTAAACCTCCAGGCCGTCGTACCGGACCTTGGTCGGGTCCTGCTTCAGCACCTTGTACTTGGCCAGGTCGGCCGGGGTCAGGTATCCCGGGAACATCGGCAGCGTCGCGCCGGGCGCCTTCGGCGGAGTCTTCACCACCGCCGCCATCTCCGCCGCGAGCGGACCGCGGTAGAACGCCGAGGGGCCTTGCTTCCCGATCAGCTCGTACGTACGGGCCAGCTCCTTGTTCTTGAACACCGTGCCGACCTGCGGAGCGTCGCCACCGGGCAGGAACAGCTTGGCCGTCGGCACGACCTGCGCGAACCGGGCCTTGTTGTCCAGCGTCTGGTTGCGGAAGGTCTGGTCGACGACGAACCCACGGTCGGCCAGGTCGGCCGCCGGCTTGATCGCCCTCTTCAGCGACAGCGAGCCCCACGACTTCAGCGCCGAGTCCCAGGTCGCCAGCGTGCCCGGTACGCCGACCGAGACGCCGGAGGTGACCAGCTGGGCGAACGGGTACGCCTGGCCGGTGGCGTCGTTCATGAACGCGTCGCCGGGCATCGCCGCCGGCGCGGTCTCGCGGCCGTCGATCGTGTGCACCTTGCGGGTCTTCGCGTCGTAGTAGACGAAGTAGCCGCCGCCACCGATCCCGGCCGAGTACGGCTCGGTGACGCCGAGCGCGGCCGCGGTCGCGACCGCCGCGTCGACGGCGTTGCCGCCCCGGCGCAGCACGCCGATGCCGACCTTCGTGGCCTCGGGATCGACCGAGGCGACGGCGCCGCCGTACCCGATCGCGGTCGGATTCTTCGGCGGTGGCTGCGGCGTGTGGGGCCGGGACTCGACGGTCGCCTGCGCGGGGGCTCCCCCGGCGGTCAGGCCGGTCAGGACGAGCGCACTCGCCGTCAGCGTTGCGGCCAGCTTCTTCGGTGTCACCGGGGTCCTCCGCAGGGGTCGGCGTACATGGACAGCCCCTGCCTACCCGACCCGGGCGGTGCACGCCAGTTCTGGCGCGTCAGGAGACCGTGCAGGAATCCAGGAAGCGGCGGACCAGGTCGTCGTTCCAATCCTGGTGGTCGATCGGCAACCGGGCGACCAGCCAGTTGCCGCCGAGTTCGACCTGACCGACCTCGCGCCCACCCGCGTTGCCGAGATGGAAGACCTTGCCATCGGACTGGACCGCGCGGACTCCGCTCAACGGCTGCGGTGCGTCGGCCGCGAACAGTTCCAGCTGTGCGGCCGCTTCGGCCGTGCGCGCGCTCGGCGGGGTCAGGACGACCCGCTTGGCGTCGCTGCGCGGGGCGGCCGTCCAGCCCTGCGGGGTGAGGGTGCAGGCGATCGAGTTCCAGGGCTTCGGATTGGTGACCAACTGAACCCTTGCCATCGAGAACGTCGCGACCTTGTCGCCGTCATCGGCCGCTGTCGACGGTGCCGCCGATCCCGACGTCGCGGCACTGGGCTGCGGCGTGGTGGCGTCGGTGGCGACCTCCGTCTCGCCACCACCCCACCACTGCGACTCGTCACCGGCCACCAGCACCGCCGTGGTCGCCGCGGCCACGCACAGGACACCGGTGACCCGGCGGCGCGCCTTGATCCGGCGCAACGCCCGGCGCCCGCGGGCCACGTCCGCGTCCACGTCCGCCGGTGGCAAGCCGTCGGCCGTTCGATCGGCGAACTGCTCCAGCAGCCTCTTCACGTCGTCCACGTCAACTACTCCCCGTCGCAGGGTCCGAGGCCTGGTCGTCGGCCATCAGATCCTTCAATCTCTTCAGCGCTTTCGCGGTCTGGCTCTTCACGGTGCCCTCGGTGCAGTCCAGGATCCGTGCGCAGGTCGCCACGTCGAGATCCTGGAAGTAGCGCAGCACCAGGACCGCCCGTTGCCGTGGCGCCAGCTCCAGCAGTGCGCTCCGGACCGCCAGCAGGTCCGCGTGGTCGGTGACGTCGGGCTCCCGCGGCTCGAACGGCTCGGCCGTCATCACCTCGGGATGGCGTCCACTGCGCCGCCGTTCGTCCAGGAACGCGTTCACCAGGATCCGGTGCGCGTACGGCCCGGCGCCCTCGTGCCGGATCCGGTGCCAGTGCACGTACACCCGGGTGCACGCGGTCTGCACCAGGTCCTCGGCGGTGTGCACGTCCCCCGCGGTGAGCAGCAACGCCGTCCGCAACAGTCTGGTGCGGTCCGCGAGCACGTACTCACGGAACTCGGCCTCGCGGTCACCCCCTCGCATCCACAGCCCCCAGGCCCTCTTCCACCTCGTCTACGTCGGGGGTGCCCTTTCGGTTGCCTTCGAGGGCACGAATTGCCCGCTCGACCAGATCGGGGGCGTCGTACGGGAGCCAGACGATCCTCGGGTCCTTGCGGAACCAGGAGTCCTGCCGGCGGGCGAAGCGGCGGGTCGCCTGCGCGGTCTGCTCGCGGGCCTCGGCTTCGGACAGCTCGCCACGCAGCAGCGCGATCACCTGCGGGTAGCCCAGCGCGCGGTTCGCCGTCCGGCCGTCGAGCAGGCCCTGGTCGATCAGCCCGCGCACCTCGTCGACGAAGCCCTGCTCGAACATCCGGTCCACCCGCCGGCCGATCCGCTCGTCCAGCTCGGGACGTGGCACGTCGAGCCCGAGCTGCACCGCGCCGGGATAGATCGACGTGTGCCCGGGCAGTGTCGCGGCGTACGGCGCTCCGGTGATCTCGATGACCTCCAGCGCGCGGACGATCCGGCGGCCGTTGCTCGGCAGGATCTGCGCGGCGGCCGCGGGATCACGCTCGGCCAGCCGCTGGTGCAGTACGCCGGAGCCGTGCTCGGCGAGGTCCTGCTCGAGCCGCTCACGGACCGCCGGGTCGGTGCCGGGGAACTCGAACTCGTCCAGAATCGCGCGGACGTACAGCGCCGAACCGCCGGCCAGCACCGGCACCACCTGACGGCGCAGGCAGTCGTCGATCGCCGACCGGGCCAGCTGCTGGAACTCCGCGACCGTCGCGGTCTGCGTGACATCCAGGACGTCCAGCAAGTGATGCGGTACGCCGGCCCGCTCGGCCGGGGTGATCTTGGCCGTGCCGATGTCCATCCCGCGGTAGACCTGGTAGGCGTCGGCGCTGACCACCTCACCGCCCAGGTGCTTGCACAGAGCAACGGACAGGTCGGACTTGCCGGCCGCGGTGGGACCGACGACGGCGACGACGAGTGGTGCGGCCATCGGTCCAGTGTGACAGTGCGTGGGCCGGGACCGCCCGAACGGCGTGAACTCTGGGACAAGAGCGACGGGTGGGGGTTGTGGAGAACCGGTTCGTTCGAGTAGGAACAGGGAGTAGTCAGACCACCGATCGGGAGGGAACCCGCAGTGACGAACCAGTTCGAGGAAGAGACCGCGGCGGCCAAGGACGCGCTGGACAACGGCCCGCAGCTGAGCGGCGGTGACGTGGAACTGAAGGGCACCAAGGGCGGCGACTCCGGTGGCGACGTCGAAAGCGGTGGCGACGTCGAGAGCGGCGGGGACGTCGAGAGCGGCGGCGACGTGGAAAGCGGCGGCGGAAACTGAACGACGTCCCACCGCTGCGGCCTCGCAGGTGGGATGATCCCGCTAGCTGTCTGTAAGCAGTTCACTACGCTAGAACGGGAACCCAGATGGGCATCTTCGACAAGTTCAAGGGCAAGGCCGAGGACCTCAAGGACAAGGCGACCGATCTGGTCGACTCCCACGGCGACAAGGTCGGCGACGGACTCGACAAGGCCGGCGACTTCGTTGACGACAAGACCGGTGGCAAGTACGGCGACAAGATCGACCAGGGCGTCGACGTCGCCAAGGACCGCCTCGACGGTCTGGACGGTCAGGACGACGACATCACCAACAAGCCGAACCCGGCCTGACCCGGTAGCTGACGAAGGGCCGCAGGAGTCTCCTGCGGCCCTTCCGCACGTTTCGGGTGCCCTGGGCAAGCACCGGTCCGGGCCGCGCGGACCGGACTGTCGCCGGTGCCGTCTAGGGTTCTGGGCGTGGAGCGATTTCAGGTGGTGCCGGCGGCGTACGTCGTCCTGCGGCGCGGTGACGAGGTGCTGATGCTGCTGCGGGCCAACACCGGCTACATGGACGGCTACTGGGCCGTCCCGGCCGGGCATGTCGAGCGGGGCGAGTCGGTGCTGGCCGCGGCCCGGCGCGAGGTGCTCGAGGAGGTCGGCGTCGACATCGATCCCGCCGACCTGGTCCCGCTCACCGCGATGCACCGCACCGGCGGCAACGGCGACCCGATCGACCAGCGGGTCGACTTCTTCTTCACCGCGACCCGCTGGACCGGCGAGCCGACCTCGATGGAGCCCGGCAAAGCCGATGCCCTCGGCTGGTACCGGCTCGACCAGTTGCCCGAACCCGTCGTCCCGCACGAGGCACGCGTCCTGGAGGGGTTGCGCACGGGCGATCTCCCGCCGGTGATCGCCGAGGGCTTCGCCGGCTGATCTGCTTCTCGCGGACCGGGCGCTGACGCCGGCGGCGGCCACTCGGAATCAACCAAGAGCTCGGCGGCGGGGTTCCGCCCGCCGCCGGCGGCGGGTTCGGCCGGCCGGCCCCGCCGGTTCGCCCGCTGTTCACCGGGCCGGAGGCAACCACCTCTACAGTTCCTGCGTTGTCAGCGAACTCGTGGAGGCACCGATGGACCAGCAGTACGACGGAACCAGTCGCCGGCGAATCCTGCAGGCGGGCGCGCTCGGCGCCGGGGCGGCGTTGATTCCGGGGGTCGCCGCGGCCGGCCCGTCGGGCAGCACGATCAGCTCAGCCGGAGCGACCGGCGGCCGGGGTGCCGCTCCGGACAACCCGCGGTTCACGCTGGCCGTCGTACCGGACACGCAGTACCTGTTCGATCTCGACCGTGGCGACTCCGCGCCGCTGACGGCGAGTTTCCAGTACCTGGTCAAGAACCGCGGCGTCGAGAACCTCGCCTTCACCGCCCATCTCGGCGACATCGTCGAGAACGCGCAGGCGTCGGAGTTCGCCCAGGCCGACCCGGTCTTCGGCGTGCTCGACCGGGCCCGGCTGCCGTACAGCGTGCTGGCCGGCAACCACGACATCGACGCCTCGAAGGACGACCAGCGCGGCGATTCGCCGTACCTGCACGTGTTCGGCCCGCGGCGCTTCCGCCGGATGAGCACGTACGGCGGCTCGACGCCGGACGGCTACAACTCGTACCACGTCTTCCGCGCGGGCGGCCGGCAGTGGCTGCTGCTGGCGATGGACTGGCGCCCGTCCGACGCCGGCTTCGCGTGGGCCCGCCGGGTGATCGCGGACCACCCGCGGCTGCCGGTCATCCTGACCACACACGACCTGGTGTACGCCGACGCCGGTGACCCGGTCGCGAAGTTCTCCGACCACGGCAACCGGGTCTGGGAGCAGCTCGTCAAGGACAACGACCAGATCTTCCTCACGCTGAACGGCCACTACTGGCCGTCCGGCCGGGTGGTCCGGCAGAACGCGGCCGGTCACGACGTGCACCTGCACATCACCAACTACCAGGACCGCTACTACGGCGGCAGCGGCATGATCCGGCTCTACCACTTCGACCTGGCCCGCAACGTGATCGACGTCGAGACGCTGTCGCCGTGGATCCTCGCGCAGGATCCGGCCCGGCGCAGTCTGCTGGCCGAGGACGAGATCGAGCTGACCGACGACACGAACCGTTTCAGCGTGCCGATCGACTTCGCGCAGCGGTTCGCCGGGTTCGCGCCGGTGCCGGTTCGCCCGGCGCGCCCGGCTTCGAAGCTGGTGATCCCGGGCACGGTCGCGTACTGGCGGTTCGACGGGCCGGTGCAGTCGCGGGTGACGGACCACTCCGGACGCGGCAACCACCTGACCACGGCGTACCTGCCAGGCAGCCCTTCGGACAGCCTGCGGGCCTCGGACGAGTTCCACCCGGAGCAGCCCGGGCACGCGAGCTGGTTGTTTGCCGGAGGCAAGAAGCCGGCGCGCGGGGGTTACCTGGCGACGGCCGCCGATGCAGCCCTCAACCGGCACACCTTCCGCGGCGGCTACACGATCGAGGCGTTCGTGAAACTGCTCGACGACGGCGCCGACCACTCGTGGATGGGGTTGCTCAGCCGGATGGGCACCGGCACCGACGTGGGCAAGACCGGCAGCGACCCCTCGGAGCCGGTGGTCAACCTCGGCTTCTCCGGCGGGCGTCAGGTGCAGTGGGCGGTCTACCCGCTGGACCGCAACGACACGTTCACCAACTGGGGTCACGAACAGGTCGCCGGGACGTGGTTCCACCTGGCTGTGGTGAACGACGGTCGCCACACCACCCTGTACGTCGACTCGTCGCCGCTGCTGCGCAACCCGGCGACGCGTTCGAACGGTCTGGCCACCGCCAACCTGCCCTGGTTGCTCGGCGCCAACCACTACGACAACACGATCGAGCAGGCCTTCGCCGGTCACATCGGCGAACTGCGCATCGTCGAGCGGGCGCTGCAGCCGCAGGAGTTCCTGACCGCCTAGAGGTACGACCGGATGAGCTGGTCCTGTCGGGGCAGCAGGGCCAGCTCTTCGGGGGTGAGCGTGACATTGCGGCCGCGCGACGCCAGCGCGGCCGGCAACTGTGAAGTCGGGTCGATCGAGTTGGCGAGGTAGGCGCCGAGCGCCTCGCGCAGCAGTGGGGAGAGCTCGGCGAAGGCCGGGTCGAGGGCGACCTGGGCGAAGACGATCGCGGTCATCGCCACGTCGAACTCCGGCGGGCCTTCCGCGGCGTTGCGCCAGTCGATCACCACCGGACCGTCGGCCGTGAGCAGCACGTTCTCCGGGTGGAGATCGCCGTGCATCACGACCTGACCCGCCGTGCCACTCGGCGCGGGGATGGCGTGCAAGCGCCGATGCAGCTCGGCATGCAACTCACCGAGCTCGACCGGACCGACCTCCCCGGCGATCGCCGCGGCCGCCAGCGTCGGCCCGTCGAGCCGCTGGATCACCATGTCGGCTCCATCGACCCGATCGACCGCCGGCACCGGGTACCCGTGCCGGCCGACCCACCGCATGAACTCGGCCTCGTCCCGCACCGGATGCCCGTTGCGGTACCGGCGCAGGACCCACTCGTCGTCGATCGCGTAGACGTCGGCGTCCCGCCCGGAGGCGAACGGCTCCGCCTCCGGGGACAGCATCAGTTGACCTGGCAGCCGCCGGCCACCGGCTCGAGTGGGGCCGGCTTGCCGATGGTGGGCAGGCCGAGCATGACGCCGGGAGCCGGGGTCGCCGGCGTCTCCTGCGCGCGCTCCCACGCGTCGCCGGCCCGCGTACGGCGTACTGAACCGAAGACGTCGGCGACCAGGTGGTGCGGGGCTCCGTAGGTGACCTCGACGGTCGCCATGTCGCCGGGGCGGGGACGCTCGACGCCCTCGGGCAGCGCGAAGTGGACCAGGCGGTTGTCGCGGGCGCGGCCGGACAGCCGGTGGGTGGTGGCGTCCTTGCGCCCCTCGCCCTCCGCGACCAGGACCTCCAGCGACCGGCCGACGAGGGCCTTGTTCTCTGTCCAGGCCATCTCGTCCTGCAGGGCGACGAGCCGCTCGTAGCGCTCCTGGACGACCTCGCGCGGGACCTGGTCCTCCATCGACTCCGCCGGAGTGCCCGGGCGCTTGGAGTACTGGAACGTGAACGCCCCGGCGAACCGCGCCTGCCGGACCACGTCGAGCGTGCCCTGGAAGTCCTCTTCGGTCTCCCCGGGGAAGCCGACGATGATGTCGGTGGTGATCGCCGCGTCCGGCATCGCCGCGCGCACGTCCTCGATGATCTTCAGGTACCGATCACGCCGGTACGAGCGCCGCATCGTCTTCAGGATCTGGTCCGAGCCCGACTGCAGCGGCATGTGCAACGAGGGCATCACGTTCGGCGTCTGCGCCATCGCCTCGATCACGTCGGCGGTGAAGTCGCGCGGGTGCGGCGAGGTGAAGCGGACCCGCTCCAGCCCGTCGATCTGCCCGCAGGCGCGCAGCAGCTTCGAGAACGCGTACCGGTCGCCGAACTCGACACCGTAGGAGTTCACGTTCTGGCCGAGCAGCGTCACCTCGAGCACGCCCTCGGCGACCAGCGCCTCGACCTCGGCCAGCACGTCGCCCGGCCGGCGGTCCTTCTCCCGGCCGCGCAGCGCGGGCACGATGCAGAACGTGCAGGTGTTGTTGCACCCGACACTGACCGACACCCACGCCGAGTACGGCGACTCGCGGCGGGTCGGCAACGTCGACGGGAAGACGTCCAGGGACTCCAGGATCTCGACCTGGGACTCCTCGGCGATCCGGGCCCGCTCCAGCAGCACCGGCAGGGAACCGATGTTGTGGGTGCCGAACACAACGTCCACCCAGGGCGCCTTCCGGGTGATGGTGGCCTTGTCTTTCTGCGCCAGGCAGCCGCCGACGGCGATCTGCATGCCCGGCTTCTTGGCCTTCACCGGCGCCAGGTGACCGAGATTGCCGTACAACTTGTTGTCGGCGTTCTCCCGGACCGCGCAGGTGTTGAAGACGACCACGTCGGCCTGGTCGCCCTCGGGCGCGCGGACGTAGCCGGCGTCCTCCAGCAGCCCACGCAGGCGCTCGGAGTCGTGCACGTTCATCTGGCACCCGTAGGTGCGGACCTCATAGGTACGCATAACAGCCACCAAGAGTACGTCCCGGGGTGGACATTTCCCTACCTGGGCTGGCTGCCTGCATCCCCTGACCCGCGCGGTCGCAGCCGGGACAGTCAGAGGCATGAACAGCTCTCGCCGTCAGTTCCTCGCCCGTTCCGCCGGAGCCGCTGCTGTCGTCGCCGGTGGCACCTTCGCCTCCTCCTCGCCCGCCGCCGCGCTGGTCGCCCCGCTGGGCGCCGTCGGGACCACCCGGATCACCGCTCTCACCGGTGTCACCGTGATCGACGTCGCCACCGGGCACCGCGCCCGCCGGCAGACGGTGCTGATCAGTGGCGACCGGATCATCGGCGTCGGCCGCATCCCGGTGCCGCGCGGCGCCACCGAGCTCGACCTGACCGGGAAGTTCGTCGTCCCCGGTTTGGCCGACATGCACGTGCACAGCCTCGGCGACGAGCACGTCTCGCCGCCGCTGTACCTGGCCAACGGCGTGACCACCGTTCGCGAGATGGCCGTGACGGATCCGGTGCTGTACCACTGGCGCGACCGGATCGACGCCGGCACGTTGCTCGGCCCGCGCATGGTGGTGGCCAGCCAGATCGTCGACGGAGATCCGACGCTGTGGGACCCGAACCTGCTGCACGTCCTGGTGGTCGACGACGAGGCGGGCGCGCGGGCCGCCGTACGGCGGGTGAAGGCGGAGGGCGCCGACTTCGTCAAGGTGTACTCGCGGCTCGGGCCCGCGGCGTACCGGGCGATTCTGGACGAGGCGCGGCGGGTCGGGCTGACCGTGCACGGCCACGCGCCGGACCAGGTCTCGGTCCAGGAGGTCAGCTCCGGCGGCCAGCGCAGCATCGAGCACATCCACGCGCTGGCGCTCTCGGTCTCCAGCCGTGCGGCCGAGGTCCGCCGGATGCAGCGCGCCATCACGATCAGGACCGGCGACTACAACAGCTGGTTCCGCCAGGTGCACCCGATCGAGTGGATCGCCGCGAACTCCTTCAGCCCGGCGCGGGCCGCCGAGGTCTTCGGGCTGCTGCGCCGCAATCGAACCCGGATCACGCCGACGCTGACCATGCACAACGTGCTGGACCGGCCCGATTTCACCGGGCTCGACCCGGCAGTCGGCAAGTACCTGAGCGCGGACTCGATCGCCACGTACGAGTACGTGCTGGCCGAGCTCTACACCGCCAACCGCCCAGCGGAGGAGATCGCCCGGCAGCAGCGGATGTGGAACTACCGGCAGCACTTCGTCGGCCAGTTGTTCGCCCACGGCGTGCCCGTCTTGACCGGAACCGACACCGGCGCGCCGTGGACCGTGCCCGGCTTCGCCCTGCACGACGAACTCGAACTGCTGGTCGGCGCCGGGGTCACCCCGCGCCAGGCCCTGTACGCCGCCACCGTCGAGCCCGCCAGGTTCCTCGGCCTGAGCGACGATCTGGGATCGGTTGCCCCACGCAAGATCGCCGACCTGGTCGTCCTGGACGCCGATCCGCTGCTGGACATCCACAACACCCGCCGGATCCACACGGTCGTCACCCGCGGCCGGGTGATCTCGCCCGCGGCCCGCGCGCGGATGCTGGCCGACGTCGAGGCCGCCGTACAGGCTCCGCCGGCCGGGCCGGCGCTCGTGGCGGGCGGGTGCTGCGGCGGACTGCGGCACGAGCGCTGACCCCGAAACCTGACCGGTAAGTCCTGACATCGAGCGACAACGCGCGGACTGTGACGACGGCGTCACAGTCCGCGCTCACCGTCGCAGATCGTTACCTCCGTGGAATCGGGGGGCCGTGCGAGGCAACCCCCGCCTCGGCTAGGTTCACGCCATGAACGATTCCGTCACCTCGACGAACACCGTTCCGGTGAAGACCGGCCTGGTCTCCCTGACCGGCGTCAACAAACACTTCGGTGACCTGCACGTGCTGAAGGACATCAACCTGTCCATCGGCAAGGGCGAGGTCGTCGTCGTGATCGGTCCGTCCGGGTCCGGCAAGTCGACGCTGTGCCGCGCGATCAACCGGCTGGAGCCGATCGACTCCGGCACGATCACGCTGGACGGCCAGCCGCTGCCCAGCGAGGGCAAGGCGCTGGCCAGGCTGCGCGCCGACGTCGGCATGGTCTTCCAGTCGTTCAACCTGTTCGCGCACAAGACGATCCTGCAGAACGTCACGCTCGGCCCGACCAAGGTGCGCAAGGTCGACGCCAAGAAGGCCGAGCATCGGGCGATGGAACTGCTCGAGCGGGTCGGGGTCGCCAACCAGGCCTCGAAGTACCCGGCCCAGCTGTCCGGCGGCCAGCAGCAGCGGGTGGCGATCGCCCGCGCGCTGGCGATGGACCCCAAGGTCATCCTGTTCGACGAGCCGACCTCGGCGCTGGATCCGGAGATGATCCAGGAGGTCCTCGAGGTGATGATCGACCTGGCCCGCCAGGACATGACGATGGTCGTGGTGACCCACGAGATGGGCTTCGCCCGCAGCGCGGCGAACCGGGTGGTGTTCATGGCCGACGGCGAGATCGTCGAGGAGGCTACCCCGGAGACCTTCTTCACCAACCCGACCTCCCGTCGCGCCCAGGACTTCCTCGGGAAGATCCTCAAGCACTAGACGCCCGCCGGCCCTGCGGCCGGTCGTTACCGCTCCACAACACGAAGGGGATTCCCAATGAGAATGCGCAACCTCGTCGCCACAGTCGGCGTCGCGGCCCTCGCGCTGACCGTCGGTGCCTGTGGCAAGGACGGCACACCGGCAGCCAGTGGTGGTGGCGGCAGCACCTCCGGCGACTGCGGTGACCTGCACAAGTTCGACGTGGCACCCGCGGCCGACGTGGCCGGCAGCCCGACGTACGCCAAGATCAAGGCCCGCGGCAACGCCGTCGTCGGCGTCAAGGCCGACCAGCCGAACCTGGGCTACAAGGACGCCAACGGCAAGCGCTGTGGCTTCGACATCGAGATCGCCCGGATGGTCTCGGCCCAGCTCGGCTTCGACCCCGACAAGATCGAGTACAAGGAGATCCCGTCGGCCAACCGCGAGACGGCGATCGGCGGTGGCGAGATCGACTACTACGTCGGCACCTACTCGATCACCGACAAGCGCAAGAAGCTGGTCTCGTTCGCCGGCCCGTACTTCGTCGCCGGTCAGGACCTGCTGGTCCGCAAGGGCGACACCTCGATGGACGGCGGCAAGGACTCGCTGAAGGGCAAGAAGGTCTGCTCGGCGACCGGTTCGACCCCGATCCAGAAGGTCAAGGACGAGGGCCTGACCGAGGCGAGCAACATCTCCGAGTTCAAGACCTACTCCGAGTGCGTCTCCCAGCTGCTCGACAACAAGACCGACGCCGTCACCACCGACGACGCGATCCTCAAGGGCTACGCGGCCAACGCACCCGACGAGCTGCGGGTGGTCGGCAAGCCGTTCAGCACCGAGAAGTACGGCATCGGGCTGCCGCTGGCCGACAAGGCGCTGCGGGACAAGGTGAACGCCGGTCTCGAGAAGTCCTTCAGTGACGGCACCTGGCAGGCCCTGTACGACGCGACGCTCGGCAAGTCCGGCTCGGCCGGCACGCCGCCGCCGCTCGAGAAGTACTGATCCACCGTCCGGCCACGGCGACCGGCTCCCACCGGCGCCGTGGCCGGTCTGCGTTCCCCTCATTCTCTGGAAGGTCGCGATGCTCTCGGTCCTCACCGACAACTGGGAACTGTTCCGGGAAGGGTTCTGGACCACGCTCAGGTTGTTCCTGATCTCGGGCGTGCTCAGCCTGGTGCTCGGCACCCTGCTGGCCGGTTTCCGGGTCTCGCCGGTCCCCGCCCTGCGTGCGATCGGCACCGGCTACGTGAACACGCTGCGCAACACCCCGCTGACGCTGGTGTTCGCGTTCCTGGTCTTCGGCGCGCCGAAGATGCAGCTGAACCTGCCCACGTTCTTCTGGTCCGCGGTCACCGCGCTGACCGTCTACACCTCCGCGTTCGTCTGCGAGGTGGTCCGGTCCGGGATCAACACCATCCCGCCGGGCCAGGCCGAGGCGGCCCGGTCGGTCGGGATGACGTTCGTGCAGGTGCTGAACATCGTGGTGCTGCCGCAGGCCTTCCGGGCGATCGTGCCGCCACTGACCAGCGTGCTGATCGCGCTGCTGAAGAACACCACGATCGCGGCCGGCTTCTCGGTCCTGGAGGCCGGGGCGATCCCGGCGGTGATGGCCGAGCGCGGTGAGAACCAGATGCTGACGCTGGTGTGGATCACCATCGGCTTCCTGATCCTGATCATCCCCCTGGTCTTCCTGCAGCGGTGGGCCGAACGACGGACGGCGGTGGCCGGATGAGCGCGGTGCTGTACGACGTCCCCGGACCGCGCGCGAAGGCGCGCAACCGGATCATCAACGCCCTGGTCGTGCTGGTCCTGCTCGGCGCCGTCGCGTGGGTGATCTTCCGGCTCAACCAGACCGGCCAGTTCGAGAGCCGGCGCTGGGCTCAGTTCCAGTACACCGCGATCCAGAACGAGCTGCTCGACGGCCTGCTGAACACGCTGCGCGCGGCCGGTCTGGCCGCGGTGCTCGCGATGCTGTTCGGCGCCGTCTTCGCGGCAGCGCGAATCAGTGACCACGCGGTCCTGCGGGCGCCCGCGACGCTGGTCGTCGAGCTGTTCCGGGCGATCCCGCTGCTGATCCTGATGTTCTTCTTCTACTACGGCAGCCTGCAGTACCAGCTGGGCCTGTCGCCGTTCTGGGCGGTCGTGCTCGGTCTGACGCTCTACAACGGCTCGGTGCTGGCCGAGATCTTCCGGGCCGGCATCGCCGCGGTCCCGAAGGGCCAGCGCGAGGCGGCGTACGCGACCGGCCTGCGCAAGAACCAGGTGGTCCGGCTGATCCTGCTCCCGCAAGCGATCAGGGCGATGCTGCCGGCCATCGTCAGCCAGCTCGTCGTGCTGCTGAAGGACACCGCGCTCGGCTTCATCATCACCTACAACGAGCTGCTGTACGTCGCCAAGCAGATGGGCGGCCGGCTGGAGTTCGGCTTCCCCTACATCCCGACGTACATCGTCGTGGCCGTCATCTACATCGGCCTGTGTTCCCTGCTGTCCGTGATCGCCCGCTGGCTGGAGGGCCGCTCCCGACGCTCCGGCAAGGGCGGCCCGTCGCCGGAGGCGGCTGAGAAGGCGATGGCCCCGGAGGCCACGCTCTGATCTCGGGCCGGCCCGGGTTGCGGTTCCCGCAGCCCGGGCCGCTGTAGGTCCGGGGGTGAAAAGGCCTTGCCGGGCTGAGCAACCGGCCGGGAGACTCTTCGGATGACTTCTGTGGACGGGCGAGGCGGGATCGATGCCGGGCTGGTGAAGCGGCTGGTGAAGGCTCAGTTTCCGCAGTGGGCCGAGCTGCCGGTGGAGCCGGTGAAGGTGGACGGGTGGGACAACCGGACCTACCGGCTGGGTGAGTCGATGACGGTGCGCCTGCCGAGCGCCGCGGCGTACGCGCCGGCGGTGGACAAGGAGGACGAGTGGCTTCCGCGGCTGGCGCCGTTCCTGCCGGTGCCGGTGCCTGAGCTGCTCGGCAAAGGGGTGCCGGGTGAGGGCTACCCCTTCCACTGGTCGATCCGGCGGTGGATCGACGGGGAGACCTCGTCGGTCGAGCGCATCTCGGATCTGACCGAGTTCGCCGTGGCGGTGGCGGAGTTCGTCCTGGCCCTGCAGGTGTGCGACGCGACGGGCGGGCCGCTGCCGGGACCGCACAACTTCCACCGCGGTGGGCCACCCGCGTACTACGACGATCAGACGCGGTCGGCGCTGGTCGCGCTCGCCGGACGGATTGACGTCGAGGCTGCGACGGAGGTCTGGGAAGCGGCGCTGGCGAGCCGGTTCGACGGGCCGCCGGTGTGGTTCCACGGAGACATTGCCAGCGGCAACCTTCTGGTCCGGGACGGGCGACTGTCGGCCGTCATCGACTTCGGTACGTCGGGTGTCGGCGACCCGGCCTGCGACCTGGTGATCGCCTGGACGATGTTCTCCGGCGAGAGCCGCGCGGCGTTTCGGCGTACGGTCGATGCCGATGCCGGCACGTGGGCGCGAGCGCGTGGCTGGGCGTTATGGAAGGCCCTGATCGTGATGGCCGCCGGTGAGAACGTGGACGCCAACCGGCTGGTGATCGACGAGGTCCTCGCCGACCACCAGCGGTACGCCGGCTAGCGCAGGGTGTTGAACGACTCCCGGAGGATCTCGATCGCCTCGCTGGTCTCCGGCTCGGTCAACGTCATCGGCGGCGCCATCCGCAGCACGTTGCCGTAGAGGCCGCCCTTGCCGATCAGCAGGCCGCGGTTCTTCGCCTCCTGCTGGAGCTTGGCCGTCGTCGCGGCGTCCGGCGCCTGGTCGTCGGGCTTGACGATCTCGGCGGCCAGCATCAGCCCCTTGCCGCGGACGTCGCCCAGCTCCGGGAACTCGTCGGCGATCCCGCGCAGCCCGTCGGCCAGCTGCGCGCCCCGCTTGGCGGCGTTGGCCTGCAGGTCGTGGTCGAGCAGGTACTCGATCGTCGCCTTGGCCGCGGTGGTCGAGATCGGGTTGCCGCCGAACGTCGACAGCGAGTTCGCGCTCAAGCTGTCCATCAGCTCCGGCGTCGCGACCACTCCCCCGATGGCGAAGCCGTTGCCGAGGCCCTTCGCGAACGTCATCGCGTCCGGTACGACGCCGTGCGCCTGGATGCCCCAGAAGTGCTCACCGGTGCGGCCCCACCCGGTCTGCACCTCGTCGGAGATCAGCAGGATGCCGTACTCGTCGAGCACCTCCTTGAACGCGCCGTACAGGCCGTCGGGCGGCGACGAGAACCCGCCGACGCCCTGGATCGGCTCGACGATCAGGCAGGCGACGTCGCCCGCGGTGGTCGTCGCGATCACCTCGCGCAGGTCGTCGACGCACCGCTTGACGTACTCGGCGTCGGGCAGGTCGCGGAACGGGCTGCGGTAGCGGTACGCGCCCTGCAGGTACTGCACGTTCACCGGCGACAAACTGCTCGCCGACCAGCCCCGGTTTCCGGTGATCGCGACCGTGCCGAAACCGCGCCCGTGGTAGGAGTTGCGCATCGCGAGCACCTGGTTGGACCGGCGCTTCTGGGTCGCGAACAGCAGCGCGGCCTCGTTCGCCTCGGTGCCGGAGTTGGTGAAGAAGACCTTCGCGTCCTTGATCCCGGACAGCTCGGAGATCTTCTCGGCCAGCTCGATCTGGCGGCGGATCAGGTAGACCGTGGAGGTGTGCGCGACACCACTGGCCAGCTGCTCGCGGACCGCGTCGGAGATCTCGGCGACGTCGTACCCGATCGCGTTGGTCAGGATGCCGGCGAAGAAGTCCAGGTATTCCTTGCCCTCCCCGTCGGTGACCCGGCGCCCGGAGCCGCTGACGATCTCGATCGGCTCCTCGTAGTACAACGCGAGCCAGTCCGGCATGACGGCCTGGTGACGCTCCCACAGCTCCGCATGTGTCATGTCTTAGCAATACCTCATCTCGGTGCTGACTGACAGTCCTCTCCTATTAGGGTGCTCGGGTGACCCAGCCGAGCATCCCGCACGTGGACATCGAGTCCCTCGCCCACTTCGACGAGATCCTGGCCGCCGGAGCGACGTCGATGGCGGGCTGGCGGGTCCAGTCGGTCGACCTGTCCGGCCGTACGGCGGCCCTGCTCGGCCTCGCGCCGACCGGCTCGCTCTTCCTCGGCTGCACGCTCGACGAGCAGGCCGAGGCCTGGATCCGTGGCGGTGGCGGGCTGATCTTCCCGGCCATCCCGGAGCTGCCGTTCGACCCGTACCGCGGCGTCCTGTACGACGCCGACGAGCTGTACGCCGGGCTCGACTCCGGCTACGAGGCCACACCCGACGCCCGGATCTACGCCTGGTCGCGGCAGCACGACGAGAAGGGCGACACCAGCCGGACGCTCGCCGCCGCGCTGCACGACCACTCGATCGCCGACGCGCTGCACGAGCTGCCCGACGGGCGGCCCTGGATCGGCGTGATGGGTGGGCACGGGATCAAGCGCGGCGACCCGACGTACCGGTCGGCGGTGCTGCTCGGCCGCACGCTGGCCCGCGCCGGCCTGACCGTCGCCACCGGCGGCGGCCCGGGCGCCATGGAAGCCGCGAACCTGGGCTCCAGCCTCGCCGCGTACGACGACGCCGCGCTCGACGCGGCCCTCGGCCTGCTCGCCGCGGCGCCGTCCTTCCGCCCGTCGATCGGCGTCTGGGCCGCGGCGGGCATGGCGGTCCGCCGCCAGTTCCCCGGCGACGGCGGCGTGTCGATCCCGACCTGGTTCTACGGCCACGAGCCGCCGAACGTCTTCGCCTCGTCGATCGCCAAGTACTTCTCCAACGCCCAGCGCGAGGACGTCCTGCTCGGCCGCGCGCGCGGCGGCATCATCTACCTGCCCGGCGCGGCCGGCACGGTCCAGGAGATCTTCCAGGCCGTCACCCCGAACTACTACGGCGACGCCGCGACCCAGGTCCCGATGATCCTGGTCGGCGTGCAGTACTGGTCGGTGACGCTCCCGGTCTGGCCGCTGCTCCAGACGCTGGCCTCCAACCGCGCGATGGCCACGTCGGTCCAGCTGGTCGACACCGTCGACGAGGCCGCCGCGCTGGTGAGCCGGTCGCTGCACGCAGGCGACCGTTGACGGCTCAGGCCACGCGCTCAGGCGTGAACTGCATCCGCGGGTGCGCGTAGGCGTCCTGCGACTCGACGAGCTGCAACTCGCGCTCCCCCGACTCGTGGGTGCGGGTGAGCAGCTCGAAGACGCTCGAGGTGGTCCGCGCCAGCGCGTCCGCGAGATCACCCGTCCGGCGGTAGTGCGCCGTGAACAGCGCGGCCGTCACGTCGCCCGAGCCGTTCGCCTTCATCGGGATGTACGGCGTCCGCACGAGCCACGCGCCGCTGTCGTCGACGGCCAGCATCTCGATCGTGCCGTCCTCGCGGTCGGGGCGCTCGACGCTGGTCACCAGCACGGTGCGCGGCCCGGTCGCCCGGACCAGGTCAACGGAGGCCAGCGTGGACTCCAGCGTGTCCGGCTCGGTGCCGGTCAGGAAGCCCAGCTCGAACTGGTTGGGCGTGATGATGTCGGCGGCCGGCACCACCCGGTCGCGCAGCAGCACGGGGATCGCCGGGGCGACGAAGCACCCGGACTTCGCGTTGCCCATCACCGGGTCGCAGGAGTACACCGCCGAGGGATTGGCCGCCTTCACCCGCTTCACGGCCTCGAGGATCACGTCGGCGATCCCCTCACCGCCCTGATAGCCCGAGAGCACCACGTCGATCTGCGGAAACACTCCGCGATCCTCGATGCCCAGCAGCACCTCGCGGACGTCGTCCGGACTGATCAGCGGCCCGCGCCACGCGCCGTACCCGGTGTGGTTGGAGAAGTTCACCGTGTACACCGGCAGCACCTCCACACCGATGCGCTGAAGCGGAAACACGGCGGCGGAGTTGCCCACGTGCCCGAAGGCGACCGCGGACTGGATCGAGAGGATTTTCACCGCTCGATCATGCCACCTCGGTCCGGGGCGGGCGGAGCCGGAACTGTCGGAGGGGCTGTCTACGGTGGCGTGCATGGTGAACTTCGTGCTGGTTCCGGGAGCGTGGTTGGGTGCGTGGGCCTGGGACGAGGTCGGTGAGCTGCTGCGGGCCGAGGGGCACGAGGTCTACCCGGTGACGCTGACCGGGCTGGCTGAGCTGCATCAGCCCGACTCGGCTCAGACTTCTCAGGCGCAGCACGTGGCCGACATCGTGGACGTGGCCGGCAAGCTGTCGGACGTCGTGGTCGTCGGCCACAGCTACTCCGGCATCCCCGCCGGTCAGGCCGCCGCCGCGATCGGCGACCGGCTGCGTCGCGTCGTGTACGTCGACTCGAACATCCCGCTCGACGGGCAGTCGTTCGCCGACGGCTGGTCTCCCGAGGGCCGCGCCTGGCTGGCGGGGCAGCTCGCCGAGTCCGGCGGGTTCTGGCCCCCGCTGACCGCCGAGGACTACGCCGGGCAGGACCTGACCGCGGAGCAGATCGCGACGATCGTGAAGCGGTCGACGCCGCATCCTGGGCGTGCACTCACCGAGCCGGCTGAGCTGGCGCGTCCGATCGCCGAGCTGCCCACGACGTACGTGAAGTGCCTGATGGACGGTCCGACGCCCAGTGCTGTCGTCCAGGACCATCTCGCGTCCCCGCACTGGACCCTGGCCGAGCTCAAGACAGGTCACTGGCCGATGTTCTCCCGGCCGGCCGAGCTTGCCGACGTTCTGCTGTCCGTGGTGGAGAGCTAGGCGCCGCCGAGCCAGCCTTCGGCCTTCTCGAGCCACAGGTCGACCTCTTGCACGTCGTAGCCCTCGCTCAGGCGCACCGGGCTGAACTGCACGTCGCGGATCTCGCGCGCGGTGACCGGCCAGTCGACGGGCCGGCCGTTCACCGTGGCCATCACCCGGTCGACGAAGTCGTCGACCTCGGCCGGGTTGTAGCCCTCGCGGAACCTGACCGGGGTGAACAGCGGGGCCTCCCGCTGCGGTCCAGCCGGCGCCGACCGGTCGACCGACCGCTCCGGCCGGTCCGGCATCCACTGCTCGGCGTCCGCGAGGAAATCGTCGACTTCGCGTGCTGAGTAGCCGGTGCCGACGATCGGGGTCCTGAACGCCGCCGAGCGCAGGTCGGCCACCGTCACCGACGGCGGCGTCGTACGGTTCGCGGTCGCGAGGATCCGCTCGACCAGCGCGTCGACCTCGTCCCGGTCGTACCGCTCGCCGATCCGGCGCACGGTGAACTCGGGGCGAAGCACGCGCTCAGCTGCCGGCGGCGGCGAGCTGGCCGCAGGCGCCGTCGATCTCCTGGCCGCGGGTGTCGCGCACGGTGGTGGGGATGCCGCCGGCCTGCAGGCGGCGGACGAACTCGCGCTCGTCGGCCGGGTCGGAGGCGGTCCACTTCGAGCCCGGTGTCGGGTTCAGCGGGATCAGGTTGACGTGCACCCAGCCCCAGTCGCCGCGGGCGGCCAGCTTCTCGGCCAGCAGGTCCGCGCGCCAGGCGTGGTCGTTGATGTCGCGGATCATCGCGTACTCGATCGAGACGCGGCGCTTGGTCTTCTCCGCGTAGCCCCAGGCGGCGTCGAGCACCTCGTCGACCTTCCACCGGTTGTTGATCGGGACCAGCTCGTCGCGCAGCTCGTCGTCCGGGGCGTGCAGCGACAGCGCCAGCGTGACCGGGATGCCCTCGGTCGCGAGCTGGTTGATCCGCGGCACCAGGCCGACGGTCGACACGGTGATGCCCCGGGCCGAGATGCCCAGGCCCTCCGGCGACGGATCGGTGAACCGGCGGACGGCGCCGATCACGGCCTTGTAATTGGCCATCGGCTCGCCCATGCCCATGAACACGATGTTGTTGACCCGGCCGGGCCCGCCGGCGACCTCGCCGCGGGCCAGCGCGCGGGCGCCGTCGACGACCTGCTCGACGATCTCCGCGGTGGTCATGTTCCGGGTCAAGCCGGCCTGGCCGGTGGCGCAGAACGGGCAGGCCATGCCGCAGCCGGCCTGGGACGAGACGCACATCGTGGTCCGGTCGGTGTAGCGCATCAGCACGGACTCGACCAGCGAGCCGTCGAGCAGCTTCCACAGCGACTTGCGGGTCTGCCCGTTGTCGCACTCCAGGTCACGGACCTTGGTGAGCAGGGGTGGCAGCAGGTCGGCCGCCAGCTTGTCGCGGGTCGCGGCCGGCAGGTCGGTCATCTCGGCGGGGTCTGAGACCAGCCGGGAGAAGTAGTGGTTGGACAGCTGCTTGGCCCGGAATCCGGGCTCGCCGAGCGCCGTCACCGCCGCCTTGCGCTCCTCCCCGCTGAGGTCGGCCAGGTGCCGCGGCGGCTTCTTGGCACGGCGCGGTTCGTCGAAAACGAGCGGGAGGGAGGTAGTCATCGCCCTCGATTGTCCCTCGCCGCCGACCGCTTTCACAAATTCACGTCCGGTGTCCCCGCTCACTATCCGGCCGCGGCGAGATCCTCCGCGGCGGCCAGTTCGGCAATGGTCTCCAGTACGGCCGGCAGCGCCGCCGATGTGTTCCCGGGCAGCCAGACCATCTCGGTCGGCGCGGTCTGTCCGGTCAGCGGCACGAACACCACCCCGGTCCGCCGCAGACTGGACGCCGACCGGGCAAGCCTCGTCACGCCCACCCCGGCCGCGACCATGCCGAGCAGCACCTGGACGCTCGGATCCCGGTGCACCACCTTCGGCTCGAACCCGGCCGCGCGGAACTCCGCGTCGTACCGGTCGTGCCAGGGCTCCCACGAACTGCGTGGGGTGAGCAGCCAGGGCTCGTCGGCCAGGTCTTCCAGGCTGAGCTGGTCACGCCCGGCCAGCCGATGCCCCTCGGGCAGCACGGCGCAGACGTCCTCGGTGACGAGCGTCCGCGTCGCCAGGTCGTCGACCAGCGGCGGGCGGCTGAACGCCACGTCGTACCGGCCGCTGCGTACGCCGTCGACGAGCGGGCCGATCGTGGTCTCCTCGGTCGCCAGCTCCAGATCCGGGAAGCGGTCGCGGACGGCGCGTACGACCGGTGGCAGCAGGTAGTTCGCCGTCGTCGCCAGGAAGGCCATCCGGAGCAGGCCGATCTCACCGCGGACGGCACGGGCGACCACACCCATCGCCTGCTCCGCGCGGTCGAGCACAGCGCGGGCCTCCGGCAGGAAGAGCGTGCCGACCTCAGTCAGCGCAGTTCCCCGGCTGTCGCGGTCGAACAGCTTCGCGCCGACCATCCGCTCCAGCAGCGTGATCTGCTGCGACAAGGACTGCTGAGCGATCGTCAGCCGGGCAGCGGCCCGAGTGAAGCTCAGCTCCTCCGCCACCGCGACGAAGTAGCGCAACTGCCGCAGCTCGGGGGTCACAGGCACAGGCTACTGCTGCACCAGGTAGCTGGTGTTGGCCCCACCAGGGAGTCCGGACGAAGACTCGGAGCATGGAAAACGACTACAACACACAAGAGCGGGTCTGGTTGATCACTGGCTGCTCCACGGGCTTCGGACGCGAACTGGTGCTCGCCGCACTGGCCGCCGGCGACCGGGTGATGGCCACCGCCCGCCGGCCCGAGACGCTGGCCGATCTGGCGGAGCGGGGAGCCAGCACGGCGGCCCTGGACGTGACCGACCCGACCTCGATCGACGCCGCGGTCCAGGCGACGCTGGCGGTGTTCGGCCGGATCGACGTGCTGGTCAACAACGCCGGCTCGCTGGTGATGGGCGCCATCGAGGAGGTCGGCGTGCAACGGCTGCGCGAGCAGTTCGACGTCGTGTTCTTCGGAGCCGCCCAGGTCACCCAGGCGGTCCTGCCGGTCCTGCGCGCGCAGGGATCGGGAACGATCGTGCAGATGAGCTCGCTCGGCGGCCTGAAGACCTACCCCGGTTACGGCGTCTACAACTCGGCCAAGCACGCTCTGGAGGGGTACTCCGAGGCGCTGGCCGCTGAGGTCGCTCCCCTGGGCATCCGCGTCCTGATCGTCGAGCCCGGCGCCTTCCGTACGCCGTTCAACAGCAACAAGGTGACCACCGAAGAGCTGGACATCTACCGCGAGACCGCTGGAGCCACCCGCGTGAACACCGCGGCGCTGCTCGACAACGAGCCGAACGACCCGGTCAAGGGCGTCGCGGCGATCATGAAGGTGCTCGACAGCGGCAACCCGCCGCTGCGCCTCATGCTGGGCAACGACGCCGTCGACGGCCTCCGCGAGCACCACGAGGCGCTGCTGGCCTCGGTCACTGAGTGGGAGGAGCTCAGCCGCTCCACCGCTATCTAGCCGGACAGGGCCGGAGTACGGCGTACTCCGGCCCTTCAGCTCCGTTCGGCAGGATCCTTGCGATCCGAGTGGCCGAGCTTCCGGTCGGGCGCGATCCGGTCCCGCACCAACTGCTTCAGGATCGGAATCTCGGCGAACCCGCCCTCGGCTTTGCGCGACCAGAGCGTCTCACCGTCCAGCCGGATGTCGAAGACGCCACCGGTCCCGGGCATCAGCGCGACCTCCCCCAGCTCCTTGGGGAACGTCGTCAGCAGTTCCTGCGCCGTCCAGGCCGCCCGCATCAACCAGCGGCACTGGGTGCAGTACTCGATCTCCAACCGCGGTTGCCTCGTCACGTCGCCAAGTATCCCTGGCCTTCGGGAATGGTCGCCGCCGACGAGATCGTTGGACCAAGCATCATGACTTCCTCGCTCAGCGGTGTTCCCCTGTCGGTGCTGGACCGCTCGCGGACTCGCGTGGGCGAGACCGAGGCGGAGACTTTGCGCGGCACCGTCCGGCTAGCCCAACAGGTCGAGGAGCTCGGCTACCACCGCTTCTGGGTGTCGGAACATCACAGCGTTCCTGGAGTGGTCGGCTCCGCACCGACCGTCCTGGCCGCGGCGGTCGCCGCCGCCACCGAGCGGATCCGGGTCGGGACCGGCGGGGTGATGCTGCCGAACCATCAGCCGCTGGTGGTCGCGGAGCAGTTCGGCGTACTGGAGTCGCTGTATCCGGGCCGCATCGACATGGGTCTCGGCCGCTCGGTCGGGTTCACCGGCGGGATCCGACGGGCGCTCGGCGTCGAGAAGGACGCGGCCGAGGACTTCACGGATCAGGTCCGCGAGCTGCTCGGGTACTTCACCGGCACGCAGCGGAACCACCCGCAGGTCCACGCGCGACCGGGCGAGGGGCTCCGCGTACCGGCGTACGTGCTGGCGATCGGGGAAGGTGCTCAACTCGCCGCATCGCTCGGCCTGCCGCTGGTCATCGCCGGCGCCCGCGGCGAGGCGGCGCTGCTCGACTCACTGCAGCGCTATCGCTCCGGCTTCACGCCGTCGGACTGGGCCGAGCGACCGTACGTCGTACTGGCGGCTACCGCGGCCGTTGCGGAGACAACTGAAGCGGCCCGGCGACTCCTGTTGCCCGAGGCATGGTCGAGCGCCTACTCGCGGACCCGCGGAGTGTTCCCGCCCCTGGAGCCGGTCGACCCTCAGCGCGAGATGACCGACAAGGAACGCGGATTCTTCGAGCAGGCACTGCAGGGCCAGCTGTACGGCACGCCGGACGAGGTCGACGCGGCTCTGGGCGGACTGGTCGAGCGGACCGGCGCCGACGAGGTGCTGATCACCACCAACACCTACGACCGGGCCGAACTGCTGGAGAACTACCGTCTCCTGGCCGAGCTGGCCGGTCTCCGCGTCAGCCGCTGATCCGGGCGAGCAGACCCTTCCGTACGTCGGGCCACTCGTCGGCCAGGATCGAGAACACGACCGTGTCTCGCCATGAGCCGTCCGGCTGCTTGATGTGCCGGCGCAGCACGCCTTCGCGAGTCGCACCGAGCTTGGCGATCGCGGCCTGCGACCGCGTGTTCACCAGGCTGGTCTGGATCTTCACCCGGTTGAACCCGCAGTCCTCGAACGCGTGCTGGAGCATCAGGAACTTGCACGACGGGTTGACCAGGGTGCCCCAAACCGACGGCGCGTAGCCGGTCCAGCCGAGATGGACCCGCTCGTTGGCCAGATCGACGTCGCCGAGGCTCGTCGTACCGACAACGGTGCCCTCGGCCCCCAGTTCGCAGTCGCGGGCGAGCCGGACGACGTACGCGACGCGTTGCGGGGCCGAGTTGGTCCAGCGCTCGCGCATCTGCTCGACGGTCGCGGGCCGAGCGGCGGGACCGCCACCGAAGCCCGCGGCGTACACCCGCTCGTCGTCGATCGCGGCGAACAGCTGATCGATGTCGTCGGCAACAAAACGGTCGAGGCGGACGAAGTCGCCGACCAGTGGGCGGCCGTCCGGAGCGATGGTCATGCCACCAGCCAAGCGCGCGGACGGCGGCCGGTCAAACGAGTAAGTGCAGCAGCAGCCAGACGGCCGGAGCCGTGGCCAGCAGGGAGTCCAGGCGGTCCATCACGCCGCCGTGACCGGGCAGCAGGTTCGACATGTCCTTGATGCCCAGGTCGCGCTTGATCATCGACTCGCCGAGATCGCCGACGGTTGCCGTCAGCACCGCCACGGCACCGACGATCGCACCGGCCCACCAGTGGCCGTCGAGCAGCCAGACCACCGAGCCGATCCCGGCTCCGATGCAGGCCAGAGTCGAGCCGGCGAAGCCCTCCCAGGACTTCTTCGGGCTGATCGTCGGCGCCATCGGATGTTTGCCGAACAGCACACCCACGGCGTACCCGCCGACGTCGCTGGCCACCACGACCAGGAAGAACGTCACCACCCGCTGCGGGCCGTCGCTGTCCGGCTGCACCAGCAGCACAGCGAAGCCGGCCAGCAGCGGCACGTAGCCGAGCAGGAACACGCCGGCGGTCACGTCCCGGACGAAGCCGGTCGATCCGCCCGGCATCCGCCAGAAGATCGTCGCCAGCGCGGTCAGCGCCAGCCCGACCAGCAGCGCCATCGGGCCACCGAAGTACGCCGCGACCAGCATCGCCGTCGTACCGGCCATCAGCGGGACCCGCGGGATCTCGGCGCCGCCGGTCCGCAGCGCCTTGATCATCTCGTCCACGGCGAGCAGCACCGCGGCGAGCACCACGAAGATGAACAGCACCTTCAGCCAGAGCAGCGAGCCGACGATCACCGCGCCGAGACCGACTCCGACCGCGATCGCGGCAGGCAGGTTGCGCCCGGCGCGGCTCGGCGCGGGCGGGCTCTGGTCGAGGCCCATCACACCTCGAGCAGTTCGGCTTCCTTGTGCTTGAGCAGCTGGTCGATCGAGTCGACGTACTTCTTCGTCAGCCCGTCGAGCCGCTTCTCAGCACTCTTGCCTTCGTCCTCGCCGGCTTCGCCGTCCTTGACCGACTTGTCGATCTGGTCCTTGGCGTGCCGGCGGATGCTCCGGATCGAGATCTTGGCGTCCTCGCCCTTGGTCTTGGCGACCTTGATGTACTCCTTGCGCCGCTCCTCGGTGAGCTGCGGCATGTTGACCCGGATCACCGAGCCGTCGTTGCCGGGGTTCACGCCCAGGTCGGAGTCGCGGATCGCCTTCTCGATCGCCGCCATCGCGCCCTTGTCGTACGGCGAGATGAGAACGGTGCGGGGATCGGGGACCTGGAAACCGGCCAGCTGCTGCAGCGGCGTCGGCGATCCGTAGTAGTCCGCCACGATGTTGGAGAACATCGACGGGTGGGCCCGGCCGGTGCGGATCGCGGCGAAGTCGTCCTTGGCGACCTCCACGGCCTTCGCCATCTTCTGCTCGGCTTCGCGGAGTGCTTCGTCGATCACGACATTCCTCGCTTCCTCGGGGCCGCTTCGGTGCGGCCGCTCAAACCCTACGAACGCTGGTCTACCAGACTACGGACCTCGGTCCGCGTGTCGGATGATCCTAGTACCGGTTCACTGCCCCGGGGAGACGACCGTGCCGATCTTCTCGCCGCGCACGACCCGGGCGATGTTGCCGTCCTGGAGACCGAAGATGACGATCGGCAGCGCGTTGTCGCGGGACAGGCTGATCGCCGTGGCGTCGGCGACCCGCAGCCCGCGGGCCAGGAAGTCGTCGTACGAGAGCTGGTCGAACTTCACCGCGTCCGGGTTCGTCTTGGGGTCGGAGTCGTAGACACCGTCCACGCCCTGCTTGCCCATCAGCAGCGCCTCGGCGCCGATCTCCAGCGCCCGCTGGGCCGCGACGGTGTCGGTGGAGAAGTACGGCATCCCGGAGCCGGCGCCGAAGATCACGACGCGGCCCTTGGCCAGGTGCCGGTCGGCCTTGCGCGGGATGTACGGCTCGGCGACCTGGCCCATCGTGATCGCGGTCTGGACCCGGGTCTCGACGCCGAGCTTCTCCAGGAAGTCCTGCAGCGCCAGGCAGTTCATCACGGTGCCGAGCATGCCCATGTAGTCGGCGCGGTTGCGCTCCATACCGCGCTGCTGCAGCTCGGCGCCGCGGAAGAAGTTGCCGCCGCCGACCACGACGGCGACCTGTACACCGGCCCGGACCACCTCGGCGATCTGCTTGGCGATCGAGTTCACCACGTCGGGGTCGACGCCGAGCTTGCCGCCGCCGAACACCTCACCCGACAGCTTGAGCAGCACCCGGTGATAGGCCGGTTCGACCGGCGAAGAGGCCGGACTCGTCTCGGTCCCCAGGGTTTCCGTCACGATTCCGGCCTCCTCGTCGATGATGTTTTTCCTGCTGTCTCCTAAGCGGGAGACGCCTCAGGCGCCGACCTCGAAGCGGGCGAACCGCTTCACGGTCACGCCGGCCTCGTCGAGCACGGCCTTGACGGTCTTCTTGCTCTCCTGGACCGACGCCTGCTCGAGCAGCACGACCTCCTTGAAGAAGCCGTTCACCCGGCCCTCGACGATCTTCGGCAGGGCGCCCTCGGGCTTGCCCTCCTCGCGCGCGGTCGCCTCGGCGATCCGGCGCTCGTTCTCGACCGTCTCGGCCGGGACCTCGTCGCGGGTGGTGTAGAGCGGGCGCATCGCGGCGGCCTGCATCGCGGCACCGCGGGCGGCGTCGATGTCGTCACCCTCGAACTCGACCAGCACGCCCACCTGGGCCGGCAGGTCGGCGGCACGCTTGTGCATGTACGCCGCGACCTTGCCCTCGAACACGGCGACCTTGCCCAGCTCGAGCTTCTCGCCGATCACCGCGGCCAGGGCCTCGATGTTCTCGGCGACGCTCTTGCCGTCGGCCAGCTTCTCGTTCAGCAGGCCCTCGACGTCGCCGACCTTGCTGGCGGCGGCGTGCGCGACGATGTCGGCGGCGAGCTGCTGGAACTGCTCGTTCTTGGCGACGAAGTCGGTCTCGCAGTTCAGCTGGACCAGGGCGTTCTCGGCGGCGGCGATCAGGCCGTTGGTGGCGGACCGCTCGGCGCCCCGCTTGGCGGCCTTGGCGGCGCCGTGGATGCGCAGCTCCTCGATCGCCTTCTCGAAGTCGCCGTCGGTGGTCTCGAGCGCCTTCTTCGCGTCCATCATGCCCGCGCCGGTGGCGTCGCGGAGCTTCTTCACGTCAGCGGCGGTGTAGTTCGCCATTCCTCGTTCTCTCGATCTAGTCGGTGCGATCAGCGGGGTGGGTCGCCGCCCGGAGGCGGAGCGTCACCGGTGCGGTGACGTTGGTCTGCCGGGCGATCGGGGTTCGGCGGGCCCTTGGTGGGGACCGGGCGCGAACCTTGTCGATCCTGTCAAGCCTTGCCGGACCTTGCGGCCGGCGGTCCCGGGCTCTCGCCCGCTGGACCGCCGTGCCCCTTCAAGTCTGGATCTGTCGATCCGCGACCTTCCGGTCCAGGCCTTCGGCCGGAGCCTTTCCTGATCCGGGCCACCGTTTCCTGTACGCCGCTCCGGAACCCTCGCGGGTCTCGGAGGCGGGTGCCAGGCAGTCGGCGACCCGGAACCGGATCAGGCCTCGGTCTTCGGCGCCTCGGTGCCCTCGACCGGGGTGTCGTCGGCCTTGGCGATCGTCTCGGCGACGGCACCGGACTCGGCGAGCGGGGCAGCCTCCTCGGCCGGAGCCTCGGGGGTCGCGTCGGCAGCCGGGGCGGCCTCGGCGGCCGGAGCCGCGTCGGCGGCCGGAGCCGCGTCGGTCGTGGCCGGAGCGGCGGCAGCGGCGTTCTGGCTCTCCAGCAGCTCACGCTCCCAGGCGGCCATCGGCTCGTCGGCGCCGAGCTCCTCGCCGGCGGCGGCAGCACCCTGGCCCGAGCGGGCCTTGAGGCCGTCGGCCACGGCGTCGGCGACCACGCGGGTCAGCAGACCGACCGACCGGATCGCGTCGTCGTTGCCCGGGATCGGGAAGTCGACCTCGTCGGGGTCGCAGTTGGTGTCCAGGATGCCGATGATCGGCAGCTTGAGCTTGCGCGCCTCGTCGACCGCGAGGTGCTCCTTCTTGGTGTCGACGATCCAGACCGCGGACGGGACCCGGCCCATGTCGCGGATACCGCCGAGGGTCTTGAGCAGCTTGTCGTGCTCGCGACGCTTCTGCAGCAGCTCCTTCTTCGTGACACCGGAACCGGCGACGTCGTCGAAGTCGATCAGCTCCAGCTCCTTGAGCCGCTGGAGCCGCTTGTTCACGGTCTGGAAGTTGGTGAGCATGCCGCCCAGCCAGCGCTGGTTCACGTAGGGCATGCCGACCCGGGTCGCCTGCTCGGCGATCGCTTCCTGGGCCTGCTTCTTGGTGCCGACGAACAGGATCGCGCCGCCGGAGGCGACGGTGCTCCGGACGAACTCGTAGGCGCGGTCGATGTAGGACAGCGACTGCTGCAGGTCGATGATGTAGATGCCGTTGCGCTCGGTGAGGATGTAGCGCTTCATCTTCGGGTTCCAGCGGCGGGTCTGGTGCCCGAAGTGCACGCCGCTCTCGAGCAGCTGCTTCATGGTCACGACGGCCATGAGGTGTTCCTCCTGTCGCGCCGACCGGGGTCGCTCGTCCGGTGGCGCTGTCTCGGTTGTTCCGCGGCGGACCCGGTTGGTCCGTCGCGCCTGACGCCCGCGCGAACCCCTCCCCGGCGAGCCGGGACCAAGAGGGTTCGGGTGTGTGCAGGCGTGCGAAGTCGCCCCACCGAGGTGGGACGCCGCCAGAAGTCTACGCGACAAGCCCACCCGGGTCGAACCGGCCCCTGGTCCGTCCACAGGCGCCGATTCGTCCCGGCGAAAACGCGCTTTCACCTGCACCTTTTCAGCATGAGCCCGCTGCTGCTGATGCCCATCGTTCCCCCGCCTCCAGACGCCGTCTGGCCGCTCGACCCGCGACCCCGGATCGTGCGCGCCTACGTCCCGCCGCCCAAGCCCTGGCTCCCCGGCCACCGGGGCGTCGACCTGGCCGGCTCCCCCGGTCAACCGGTCCTCGCCGCCACCCCCGGCACGATCACGTTTGCCGGTCCGGTCGCGGGCCGCAGCGTCGTGGTCGTCGCCCGGGGGCCACTGCGTACGACGTACGAGCCGGTGATCCCGGCGCTCGCTGCCGGGACCGAGGTCCGCCGAGCCCAGCCCATCGGCCGGTTGTCGTCCGCGGCCTCGCACTGCGCTCCGGCCACGTGCCTGCACTGGGGTCTGCTCGAGGGCGAGACGTACCTCAACCCTTTGAAACTGCTCGCCGCTCAGCCGGTCCGGCTGCTGCCGACCTTTCCGCCGCCGGATGAATCCTCGGCGCCGGACGAGTTCTCTGCGCCGAAGTCGCCCGAGCCGGCTGCGTCGTCATCGCCGGCGCCTCGCGGTCCCGCTGTCGACGAGTCCAGCTCGTTGGCACCGACCGCGGTCGTCACTCTCGGCGCGCTGGTCGCCCTGGGCGCCGCCGTGCTGGTCAGGAACCACTGACCCGTGCGCTCAACTCCCCGGAACCCGCGCCTGCCACGCGTCCTCGTCCTTCGACCGCCGCTCGACCCCGGCCGGAAGCTTGCCTTTGGCAAGGTCCGTCAGCGTGGTGTGCTCGAGCACGTCCCGCAGGCTCGCCCGCGCCGCGATCCAGACCCGCTGCAGCACGACGGCCCGCTCGTTGTAGGCGACGCTTTCCGGCCGCACGCCCGAGATGCTCACGATCGGTCCGTCCACCGCACGCATCACGTCGGCCACGGAGATCTCGTTCGGGTCCACCGCGAGCTTCCACCCGCCGGACTGCCCGCGCTGGCTGGTCAGCACGCCCGCGCGCCGAAGGTCGGCCAGAATTCCCTGCAGGAACCCGTGCGGAATCCCCTGCGCCCGGCTGAGCTCCTCCGCCGACACCACCGAGGGATCGTTGGCCACCCAGCGCTGGGTGATCTCGATCAACGCCCGCAACGCATAGTCAGATTTTGCCGAAACCCGCATGGCCCGCAGTCTGCCCCATCCACCCGCCGCCCGCCCATCACCCCGCCGGGCCCGGCATCGGGATCAGGCCCGCGGATGCGCCTGCTGGTACGCCGCTCGCAGCCGCTCGCTCGACACGTGCGTGTAGACCTGCGTCGTCGCCAGCGAGGCGTGGCCGAGCAGTTCCTGCACGCTGCGCAGGTCGGCTCCACCCTCGAGCAGGTGCGTCGCCGCCGTGTGCCGCAAGCCGTGCGGCGACAGGTCGGGCGCCTCGACCGCGTCGATTCGCGCGTGCACCACCCGGCGCACGGTCCGTTGATCGATCCGGCCGCCGCGCGCCCCGAGGAAGAGCGCCGGCCCGCTTCCGTCCCTGACCAGCTGCGGGCGGACCGCGAGCCACGCCTCCAACGCCTCGGCCGCCGGTACGCCGTACGGGACCGACCTCTCTTTACGCCCCTTACCGAAAACGCGGACCACGCGTCGGGTCCGATCGAGTTCGTCGAGGTCGAGCGCGCACAGCTCGCCGACCCGGATCCCGGTCGCGTACAGAAGTTCCATGATCGCGAGGTCCCGCAGCCCGACCGGGCTCCCGTCGTCCGCGGCGACCGCGGCCGCGTCCAGCACGGCTCGCGTATCCACCTGCCCCAGCACGCCTGGAAGGGTTTTGTGTGCCTTCGGACTGGCCAGCAACGCGCCCGGATCGGTCGCGATCCGCCCGGTCCGCTGGGCCCACGCGGTGAAGACCCGTGCCGCCGTGGCCCGTCGCGCCATCGTGCTGCGTGCCTTGCCGAGGCTTTGCTGCTTGGCCAGCCAGGACCGCAGGCCACGAATGTCGAGCGCGCTCAGATCATCGTGACCAAGCCGAGTCAAATGATCGATTAAATCCGCGACGTCACCGATGTACGCTCGGACCGAATGCTCGCTGAGGCCTCTTTCCGCCGTCAGATGCCGTTCGTAGTCAGCCAGTAACGCAGCGAATTCCTCCGGTAGGGAGGGCTCTGGGCTGACGTCGTCCGGTGCCATGTCCTGACCATGCGGGAGTGACGTCGGCATCGCAAGGCACCGCGCGGCGGCGACACGAAGGAGGTCTGGCCCGTAGCCCACAGGTCGACTACTGTTCGGCCCGATTGCCCTAGTAGCAACGGAGGCACCCCTGACCATGGCCCCCTCAGCGAACGGACAGACCGTAGGCCGGCGCCTGCCGGTCGAGTCGGCGTTCACTCGAGTCGAGGAGGCGCGGCACCGACTACCGCGTCTGTTCGGCCGTCGCGACCTTGTCGTGCTCGGCCTCGGTGTGATGATCGGTTCCGGCATCTTCAGCCTGAGCGGCAAGCAGGCCGCGAACGTGGCCGGCCCTGCCGTGATCCTGTCGTTCGTGGTCGCAGCTTTCGTCTGCCTGCTGGCGGCCGCGTGTTACGCGGAGCTGTCGTCCACCATTCCCGTCTCCGGCAGTGCCTACACCTTCAGCTACGTCACTTTCGGCGAGATGTGGGCATGGCTGGTCGGCTGGGCACTCGTGCTCGAGCTCGTCACCGCGGCCGCGATCGTCGCCCGCGTCTGGTCGGCGTACTTCCTGGCCACGTTGACCGGATTCGGCGTCACGATGCCCGACGGCCTGGCCCAGTTCTTCGGGCCCGAGGCCAAGGTGAACCTGGTCGCCCCGCTGCTCCTGCTGCTGCTGACCGCGATGATCGTCACCGGCACCAAGCTCTCGTCCCGCGTCCTGACCGTCGTGGTGGCGGCCAAGGTCGCGGTGATCCTGCTGGTCGTGGTGGTCGGCGCGACGCACATCAAGATGGACAACTTCAAGCCGTTCGTCCCGATGGAGCGTCCCGCCCCAGCGACAGCTGACCCAACTCTGCTGGGCTGGATGCTGGACTCGTCGTTCGGCTCGTTCGGCCTGATGGGCATCTTCACGGCGGCCAGCGCGATCGTGTTCGCCTTCATCGGCTTCGACCTGATCGCGACCGCGTCCGAGGACGCCCGCAACCCGCGCAAGACGGTCCCGCAGGGCATGCTGCTCGGCGTCGTCGTCGTCACGGTCCTGTACGTCGCGATGGCGGTCGTCCTGGTCGGCCTGCGGCCGTACGGGCAGCTCGGCGGCGCAGCACCGGTTTCGGAGGCGCTGGAAGCGGTCGGGGTCGGCTGGGCCGCGGACGTGGTCAATCTCGGCGCGCTGCTGGCGTTGATGACGGTGATCATGGTGGTGCTGATCGCCCAGAGTCGCGTGCTGTTCAACATGGGCCGTGACGGCCTGCTGCCGAAGAGCCTGGGCCGGGTCAGCCGGGTCTACTCCTCGCCGGCTCGCGCGGCGACCGCGGCCGGTCTGGCCGCGCTGGTGCTCACGCTCTACCCGAAGGTGCTCGAGCTCGAGGAACTGCTCGTCATCGGCGCCCTGTTCTGCTTCGCCTTCTGCGCGGTCGGCGTACTGCGGCTGCGCCGTACGGAGCCCGACCTGGAGCGTGGCTTCCGGGTCCCGCTGGTGCCGCTGATTCCGCTGCTGTCGCTGGCCGCGACGCTGTGGCTGATGCTCAACCTGAAGACCAGCACCTGGACCAAGTTCGGCATCTGGATGCTGCTCGGTCTGGCGATCTACGGCCTCTACGGCCGTTGGCACAGCCGCCTGGCCAACGAGGAGAGCTGGGACTACGACACCGATACCGACCCCGGCTCCGGTGGCCTGCAGCCGGTCCGCCACGACACGTCGTCCGGCGAACTGAAGGCCGTGCGCACTCCCCCGAAGTCGAACCGCGGCAAACACATGCGCAACTGATCACAGCGCCTCACCGCCGGTCGTCCCCCACTGGGACGGCCGGCGGTTTTTCTTTGTCCACAAGCCCGAAGTCGCCCTCGAATCGGCCGCGAATCCCGGCATGTTCTTGTCGGAGGTGGTCATCGATGCGGACCAAGGATGCAGTCGGGCAGTACGGCGAACAGCTCGCCGCGGAACATCTCAGCCAGCAGGGCTTCGCGATCCTCGCGCGCAACTGGCGCTGCGAGCAGGGCGAGATCGACATCGTCGCCCGGGACGGGCGCGCACTCGTGGTCTGCGAGGTGAAGACCCGGCGAGGCGTCGGCTACGGCAGCCCGCTGGAGTCCATCACCTATCGCAAACTCAGCACGTTGCGGCGGCTGGTCGGCCGCTGGTTGCAGGAGCACGATCTCCACCCACCGGAGATCCGGATCGACGTGATCGCCGTCCTGGTCCCACCAGGCGGCGGCCAGCCCACCATCGAGCACCTGAGGAGCGTCGGCTGATGTCGCTGGCCCAGGCCTGGTCCGTCGCCCTCGTCGGGCTGGAGGGCCATCTCGTCGAGGTCGAGGCCGACATCGCCCAAGGCCTGCCGAAGACCACGCTGATCGGCCTGCCCGACGCGTCGTTGTCAGAGGCAAGGGACCGCGTCCGCGCGGCGGTGGTCAACAGCGGCGAGCGCTTCCCCGATCGTAAAGTCACCATCGGCCTGTCCCCGGCGACCCTGCCGAAGACCGGTTCTCACTACGACGTGACGATCGCGTGCGCTCTGCTCGCGGCCAGCGGCGTGCTGCCGATCGGCGAGCTGAAGCACTGCGCGATCATCGGAGAGCTCGGCCTGGACGGCCGCATCCGCGAGGTCCGCGGCGCCCTCGCGATGACGCTGGCCGCTGCCCGAGCCGGCTTCAGCCGCATCATCGTGCCCGAGCTCAACGCGAGCGAAGCCCGGCTCGTCCCCGACATCAGCGTGTACGGCGTGCGCTCGCTGCGGCAGGTGCTGGCGATGATCCGCGGTGAGGAGATCCCCGACGAGGAGCCGCCACGCGCCGAGCCACGGCTGATGTCGGAGTCGCTGACCCGGGTCCCCGAGGTGGACCTCGACGACGTCCTGGGCCAGCGCGAAGGCCGCCGAGCCATCGAAGCCGCCGCCGCGGGCGGGCATCACCTGTACCTCTACGGCCCGCCGGGTTCCGGCAAGACCATGCTCGCGGAACGCCTCGCCGGCTTGATGCCGGACCTGGAGACCGACGACGCTCTGGAAGTCTCCGCCGTGCACTCGCTGGCCGGTCTGCTGACCAACGACGCGGAGCTCGTCACTCGCCCACCGTTCATCGCTCCCCACCACACGGCGTCCCTGGTCAGCCTGGTCGGCGGAGGTTCCGGCGTTCCCCGCCCCGGCGCGATCAGCTGCGCCCACCGAGGAATCCTCTTCATCGACGAGGCTCCCGAGATGCACCCGCTGACCCTGGACACCTTGCGCCAGCCGCTCGAGTCCGGCTACGTCGAGGTGCATCGCGCTGCTGCTGTCGCGAAGTTCCCGGCCCGCTTCCTGCTGGTCCTGGCCGCCAACCCCTGTCCCTGCGGCCAGTCCGGCACCCCCACCGGCATCTGCAACTGCACGCCCCAGATCCTCACCCGCTACCGGCAACGCATCAGCGGCCCGATCAAGGACCGGATGGACATCCAGCGCCAGATCCTGCCCGCCGCCCGAGGCGTCGGCACCGGCGACCCACCGGAGTCCACCGCCGACGTCGCTTCCCGAGTCCGGGCTGCCCGGGATCGCCAGGCCCACCGCTACCAACACACCGCTTGGCGCCTGAACAGCGAGATCCCCGGTCCGGTCCTCCGCCGCGACTTCCCCCTCGACGACACCAGCCAATCCATCCTCGAGACCCATCACGCCGAAGGCCGCCTGACCGCGAGAGGCCTCGACCGAGTCGTCCGCCTCGCCTGGACCCTCACCGACCTGGCCGGCCTTTCCCGACCAACCCCCGCCCTGACCCACGAAGCCTTCCAACTCCGCTCCGGCGCTCCCCTCACTCCCCTGGAAGACACCCGCCCCCTCAGAGAGCACCCATGACCAACGACCCTCACCAGCCGACCGACGCCCCCACCGGTCCGTACGCGATTTTCACCCCCGCCGATCCCGAAGCCACGCCGCTCGACCCTCAGGACGTCCACACCGCTCCCGCCGAGGGCGAAGCCGCGCCACCCGGTGCCCAAGAGATCGACACCAGTGCCGCCGACTACGCAGCCGCGCTACACCGCCCCAGGGAGATAGGTACCGCCCCATCCGATCGGCCGATCTCGCCCAGCCCGCGCCCATCCGCCACGGCGACCTCGCTCACCTCCAGCCCGACCGACCCGGCGACCTCGCCCACGCCCAGGCCCTCCGACCCGACGATGTCGCCCAACTCCGGGCCATTCGACCGAGCATCGTCGCCCGGCTCCAGACCATCCGCCCTGACGACTTCCCCCAGCTCCAGCACATCCGCCACGGCGACCTCGATCACCTCCAGCCCGACCGACCCGGCGACCTCGCCCACCTCCCGGCCACTCGATCGGGCATCCTCGCCCGCTTGCAGCCCACCCGACCCGGCGACCTCGCCCAACTCCCGGCCACTCGACCGGGCATCCTCGCCCGCTTCCAGCCCACCCGACCCGGCGACCTCGCCCAACTCCCGGCCACTCGACCGGACTTCCTCACCGGCCCCCAGCCCATCCAACCCAGCGACCTCGCCGAGCTCATCCGACCTGGCCGCCTCGCCCAGCTCCAGCCTGATGGTTGCTGCCGGCAACGCCTCCTCCACAGCCCTCGCCCCCACGACTGCGTCCGACGCGGACCGATTGGCGAGAGCGGCGCTGTCCCGCGTGATCGAGCCAGGCGACCCCGCCACCCTGAAAACCTTCGCCGACCTGACACCCCTGAAGATCTGGGAACTCCTCCACACCAACGCCCCCGGCCTCGAGCGCTGGTCCACCCGGCTCCCCCACGTCAACCCCGAGCGCGACCTCGAGAAAGCCCGCAAGGCCGGCGCCCGCTTCGTCATCCCCGGCGATGACGAGTGGCCCGACCAGATCGACGTACTGGCCGACGCCGGCCAGCAAAGCCGCCGCGGTGGCGTCCCGTACGGCCTCTGGGTCAAAGGCAACCGCAACCTCCGCCACTTGCTCCAGTCCTCGGTAGCCATGGTCGGCGCAAGAGCCTGCTCCTCGTACGGCGAACACGCCGCCGCGGAACTCGCCGCTGCCCTCGGCGACCACGGCACCACGATCGTCTCCGGCGGCGCCTACGGTATCGACGCCGCCGCCCACCGCGGTGCGCTCGCCAGCACCGGCACCACCATCGCCGTTCTCGCCTGCGGCGTCGACGTCAGCTACCCCCGGAGCAACTCCGCCCTCTTCGACCGAATCGCCGGCGAAGGCCTCCTGGTCAGCGAGCTACCACCCGGCTGCGCTCCCACCAAGCTCCGCTTCCTCGCTCGCAACCGCCTGATCGCCGCCGCCACACAAGGCACCGTCGTCATCGAAGCCGCCATCCGCAGCGGCGCCCTCAACACCGCCGGCTGGTCCGAACAGTGCGGCCGCCCAGTCCTGGCAGTCCCCGGCCCGATCACGTCCCACATGTCCGAAGGCACCCACCTCCTGATCCGCGAACGCAACGCCACCCTCGCCACCTCGGTCGCCGACATCCTCGAAGCCATCTCCCCACTGGGCGAGCACCTGACCAGCTATCCCCACTCCCCCGCCACCCCCATCGACGCCCTCGACCACGACCTCCGCCGCACCCTCGACGCCGTCCCCGTCCTCCGCCCGTCCCCCTCCACCCGAATAGCCACCGTCGCCGGCCTGGACCACGACACCGTCCAGGAATGCCTGGAAACCCTGGCCCAAGCCGATTTGGTCACCTACCAAGACTCCGGCTGGCTCCTGTCCACCACTCATCGCCGATCCCCGTAACCGCTCCCCGCCGTGATCGTCTGCACGCGGGCCCTGAGAGCCGATCTCCCACGAGTACGCGGCTGGTGCTGGCTCCGGGCGTGGCACTGGCGCTGGCTCCGGGTGTGATGCTGGCCGCTTCCGACGGGCGAGGTGCTCGTGCTGGCTCCGGACGTGGTGCTGGTGCTGGTTCCGCGCGTGGCGCTGGCTGCTTCGACGGGCGAGGCGCCGGTGCTGGCTCGGAGCGTGGCGTTGACCGGTTCCGACAGGCGAGGTGCTGGCGCTGGCTCCGAGCGCGGCGCTGACCGCTTCCGACAGGCGAGGTGCTGGCGCTGGCTCCGGGCGCGGCGCTGGCCACTTCCGACGGGTCGCGGCGCTGGCCCTTCCGACGGGCGAGGGCTACCGCGACGAGCCTTCCGCGGCACGCTGGTCAAAGTAGTCGGCCATGTTCAGTTCCAGGGCGCCCTTTTCCTGCAGGCCGTGCTGCCGCATCTGGGCCCACGTGGCCTGAGTGTTCTCGTACTGAACTGTGCGGAAGAACGCAGCTTCCGAAGCCATCAGGTCTTGCGGGTCCGGCAGGCCGGCCCTGGCGTTGATCAGCAGCTTCGCCTCCCTCAGGACGGTGGCGTCGAAGCTCGCCACTCGCCGGGCCAATTTCTCCACGAACTCGTCGAGCTCCGCATCCGGGAGGGACCGGTTGATCCAGCCGTAGCGTTCGGCGGTATCGGCGTCGAACGCATCGGAGGCCATGACGATCTCCAGTGCACGCGACCTTCCGACCAGGCTGGGCAGGCGTTCCAGCGCCCCGCCGCCCGGCAGCACGCCCATACCGAGCTCCGGCTGGTGCAGCACCGCGTTCTCCTTGCTGGCGAAGCGGAGATCAGTCGCAAGCAGGAACTCGCTCCCGACGCCCCGCGCCCTCCCTCGGAGAACGGAAACGCTGAGCACAGGGAGCGCCGCGAGTCGCGTCGTGAAGTCGGGCCAGGCATGCAGGCCGTTGCCCTGGTCCTCCAGGAAGTAGCCAGGATCGCCGAGCATGTCGAAGTGGGCGATGAAGAAGTCCGGGTCAGCGCTGTCGAAGACGACCACCTTGGCTGCGGCATCGCCCTCCAGCCGCGTCAGCAGCCGATGCAGAGCCTTCACGGTGCCTGCGTCAAGGGCGTTCACCGGCGGGTTGTTGAAGGTGGCGCGCCAGTAGCCGGGCGACACCTCGCTGACGACGAGGGGTTCGATGTTCTCCATTGCAGCAGCCTCGCACAGCAAAGTACAGAATTCCAACTCAGCTCTCACCGGTCCACACGGCTCTCCTCAGAGGCCGCCTCGGACCGGGGATACTGTCTGGTGAGCCGAGGTAGTCAGGTCAGAGCTGTGACAAGGAGTGCACGTGGCCATGGGGCAAACGGAGGCCGAGGCCACACGGTGCTCGATCGAACGCACCCTTGCGATCGTCGGCGAGAAGTGGAGCTTGCTCGTCTTGCGTGAGGTCTTCTACGGCGCGGAGCGGTTCGACGACATCCAGCGCGCGCTCGGCTGCTCGCGGGACATCTTGTCCCGACGGCTCTCCACCCTCGTCGAGGCCGGCATCCTGACCCGTGCGAACTACCGGGTTCCCGGGGAACGCACACGGCCCGCCTACGGGCTGACCGAGCAAGGCAAAGAGTTGTTTCCGGTCCTGCTCGCGCTCATGCAGTGGGGTGACAAATACGTCGCACCTCCCGAGGGGCCGTCGGTGCTGGTGCGCGCGAAGTCCGACGACCGACCGGTACGAGTCGAGGTGACCACGGACGGCTCACACCGGACCGTCTCGGCGGACGAGGTGACCTTCGCCCCAGGGCCCGGCCATGCGGAACGCCTCGCCACGTCGTCCGGCATCTGACTTGGCGTACTCACCGACCGGTTATCCGGGCGACGGGATCAACGGATTGGTTGAGCAACTCGCGATCGGTTGAGTACCTCGGGACCGGTTGAGCAGCTCGGACCGGTTGAGCAGCTCGAGCAGCGGGGTTGTCTCGTTCATCGCGTTACAGCAGGGTGAGGACCCGGGGTAGGGAGTATCGCGACCGGTGGCGCGGCCATCGCCAGGTGGACCGCGACCTTGCCGTGGAGGCTGAACGCGCTCGGCTACGCCGTACCGGACAGCGAACCGGCTGGCGGGCATGCTGGTCGGGTGGCTGACGAGGTGCTGGCGGGTGGGCGGAACAACCCTGGAGTGAGTCGGCGTGGGGAGACGGTGCGGCGGAGGATGGGGCCTCGGTCGGCGGTGGTGCACGCCTATCTGCGGCATCTTGAGGACGTGGGGTTCGGGGGTGCGCCGCGGGTGTTGGGGGTGGAGGCGGGGGTGGAGATTCTCAGCTTCGTGGCGGGTGAGGTGCCTGCGGATCCTGAGTGGGTTCCTGGGAGAGGGAATCCGTTGACGGCGGGGATGCGGTCGGACGAGGCGTTGGTGGAGCTTGCTGGGTTGCTGCGGGAGTTGCACGGGGCGAGTGCGGGATTTCGGCCGCCGGGGGTGGTGCTGGAGGACGGCGAGATCATGTCGCACGGGGATCTTGGGCCGTGGAACACCGTTTACCGCGACGGGCGACCGGTGGCGTTCATCGACTGGGACGCTTGTGGGCCTACCACTCCGCTGCTGGACGTCGCGGCGGCCGCGTGGGCCTTTGTGCCGTTGGAGAGTGATCGGCAGTTGCGGGAGACGGGGTTCGAGGTGCTGCCTGATCTCGGGGCTCGGCTGCGGTTGTTCGCGGATGCGTATGGGCTGGAAGACCGCCGGGGGTTGGTGCCTGCTTTGGTGCGGGCGAAGCTTCGGCAGGCTGGGCAGGTCAGCGAGTGGGGGCTCGGGGCCCAGGACTCGGCGGTCGCGCTGGAGTTCTTCGCGGGTGAGCTTCGATGGTTGGCGACGCGGACCGACGACTTCGAGCGGGCGCTGACCTGAGCGCCGGCTAGGCGAGACGGTGCCACACGTGCGTGATCGGCGTATCGATGGGGCAGACGCGGGCGACGAGGGTGACACGACCAGGAACCGGCGCCTGGATCAGGCGCCGGTTCCTGGGTTCACGAGCAAATACGCCGGGTCAGCGGCCGAAATCGGAGTCCTTGGGGACCTCTAGGTCGGTCTTGGCCAGTTCCTCGATGTTGACGTCGCGGAACGTGACGACCTTGGCGTTCTTCACGAAGCGGGCCGAGCGGTAGACGTCCCAGACCCAGGCGTCGGCCATCGTCACTTCGAAGTAGACGTCGCCGCCTTCGGTGCGGACTTTCAGGTCGACGGCGTTGCACAGGTAGAAGCGCCGTTCGGTCTCCACGACGTACTTGAAGATCCCGACGACGTCCTTGTACTCCCGATAGAGCTGCAGCTCCATATCGGTTTCGTACTTCTCGAGGTCGTCAGCGCTCACGCCTTCACCTCGCTGGCGCTCGGTTGCGGCGCGAGCGCTAGGGCGGCTCTGCTGTTTGGTCGCTCGCTACGCTCGCTCATCGGCTCTCCACTCCGGTGGGACTGGTCACATTCTGTCCCATATCGGGCCGCAGACTGCGGCGGACATTCTCGAATCGGCGTCGATGTTGTGGACACGGGCCGTATTTGTCCAGTGCCGCTTGGTGTTCGGGCGTGCAGTACCCCTTGTGGACCGCGAAGTCGTACTCGGGGTAGACCGTGTGCCAGTGCTCCATGATCCGGTCGCGGGTCACCTTGGCGATCACCGACGCCGCGGCGATGCAGGCGGCGACCCGGTCGCCCTTCCAGATCGCCAGGCCCGGTACGCCGAGGCCGTCGACGCCGAACCCGTCGGTCAGCACGTACGACGGGCGCACGTCGAGGCGGAACAACGCCCGCCGCAGCGCCTGGACGTTGGCGACGTGCATGCCGAGGCGGTCGCACTCGTCGGCCTCGATCGAGACGACCGACCAGGCGAGCGCGCGGTCGCGGATCTGGTCGTAGCAGCGTTCGCGGGCCTTGGCGGTGAGCAGCTTGGAGTCGGCCAGTTCGGGGATCTGGCCGCGCTTGCCCTCGGGCAGGATCACTGCCGCGGCAACCAGCGGGCCGGCGCAGGGTCCACGGCCGGCTTCGTCGACGCCTGCGATCGGGTCGAGGCCGACGCGGCGCAGGGCACGCTCGTAGCCGTACAGCCCGGCGTCGCGGCGGATCGTGCTGCCGCGTGGGAGAGCGCTCATCCGACCCTCCCCACACGGCACGGGCGAACACCACCACTGGACGAGGCAGCACGAAGAGCCAGATCCGGGCTCGCCTTCATCCTCGGAAGGGCGCGAAGAACGAAAGTGGGCGGGTGTGCGGTGAGGGGCACGGGGGCTCCGCTTACTTCGGGGGTGCGGTCAGCGAGATCGACGGCTTGGCGGGCGGGGGTCCGACCGCGGGCGGGATCGCCTTGAACGTGTCGGGCACGCCGAGTTTGGAGAAGTTGCTGGCCGGCCACACCACCAGGATCGCGCGCCCGGTCACCTTGTCCAACGGGACGAACGCGGCGTCGCCGGGGTTGCCGCCCTCGGGACCGACGTCGCTGAGGTGGACGCGGGAGTCGCCGGACTCCGAGCGGTGGTCGCCCATCACGAAGACCTTGCCGGCCGGGACGGTGACCTGGAACTCCATCGCGGACGGCGCGTCGCCCGGGTACAGGTACTGCGACTCCTCGAGCGGCTGGCCGTTGACCATCAGCCGGCCCTTCGCGTCGCAGCAGGCGACCTTGTCACCGGGCATGCCGATCAGGCGCTTGATCAGGTGACCGTGGCTGGAGTCCGGCAGCAGGCCGACGACCTCGAAGAACCGGCCGACCGAGCCGCGCTTCTGCCCGCTCTCCTCGGTGCCCAGCCAGCCGCCCGGGTCCTCGAAGACGACCACGTCACCGCGCTCGACGTCGGTCAGCTTCTCCACCACCACCCGGTCACCGACCAGCAGGGTGTTCTGCATCGACTCGCTCGGGATGATGAACATCTGCCCGACGAAGGCCCGCAGGATCGACGAGACGATCAGCGCTCCGACCACGATCAGCACGAACTCGCGGGCGGCGGCGGCCAGCCCCGAGCGGTGGGTGGGTTTGTCGGGCGTCGCCTCGGTCGATGTATCGGTCACTTCTTCAGCCCCGGCTTCTTGAAGGTTTCCGGAGGACGCAGCATCGTCATCCGGTCAGACGGCCAGATTACGCAACAGGCCCGGCCAACCACGTTCTCCACCGGCACGAACCCGCCACCGGGACCGCCCATGTGCGCGCGGGAGTCGGCCGACTCGGCCCGGTTGTCCCCCATCACCCACAGGTGCCCAGGCGGTACGACGACGTCGAACGGCTGGATCGACGGCTTGGCGTCCTTCAGCAGGTACTCCTGCTCGTCGAGCGGGATCTTGTTGACCAGGATCCGGCCCGAGCGGTCGCAGCAGAACACCCGGTCACCCGCGACGCCGATCACCCGCTTGACCAGGTGACCCTCACCGCTGCGCGGCAGGATGCCGACGAACTCGCCGAGCCGGCGCAGGGCACCGGGGGTCTCCTGCTCCTCGTTCAGCCAGTTGCCGGGGTCCTTGAAGACGATGATGTCGCCCCGGTCGACGTCACGGTGCAGGTAGCTGACCTTCTCGGCCAGGATGCGGTCGTTCGTCGTGAGCGTGTCGTACATCGACTCCGAGGGAACGTAGAACGCCTCGGCGACAAAAAGCCTCAAGACGACTGTGATGACCAGGGCGAGCACCGTCACCGTGGTCATCTCGATCAGCAGGCTCAGCAGCGGGTTCCGCTGCTTGAGCCTGCGATGCCGTCCTTTACTGCGACGTGCCCTCTTGGCTACCGGGCGAGCGCGAGTCGCAGTGCTCGGCGCCATACCTGACCGTCGTCGCTAGGACTCAGGCGTCCCGCTTCTCCTTGATCTTGGCGGCCTTGCCGCGCAGCTCGCGCAGGTAGTACAGCTTGGCGCGACGCACGTCACCGCGGGTGACGACCTCGATCTTCTCGACGATCGGGGTGTGGATCGGGAAGGTGCGCTCGACGCCGACGCCGAAGCTGACCTTGCGGACCGTGAAGGTCTCCTGCAGGCCACCACCCTGGCGACGGATCACGACGCCCTTGAACACCTGGACGCGGGACCGGGTGCCCTCGACGACCTTGACGTGCACGTTGACGGTGTCACCGGCGCGGAAGGCCGGGATGTCGTCACGCTTGCTCGCGTTGTCGAGCTCGTTCAGGAGGTTGCTCATCAGGTGTTCGCTTTCTCGCGCGTGCCACAGGTCACCCACGAATTAGGTGGTGAGAAGCTGAAGGATGTCGCCGGTGTGGTGGTCACCCCCTGTGGCAGGAGCACCGCACGGCAACAGCGACCAAGTTTGCCACACGGCGACGGTCGCAGCGAAATCAGCGTTTCCGTCGCCGCTTGGCCAGCAGCACCAGGTCGACCTTCGCCGTGTGTGGGTCGCGCCGGATCTCTCGGTAACCGGCCCGGCGGTAGAGCCGCAGGTTGTCCTCACTGTCCGCACCGGTGAACAGCTCGTACGACGTGACCTCGGCCGGCGCGGTCTGCTCGGCCAGCTTGAGCAGCCTGGTCCCGACGCCGCGGCCCTGCCAGTCCGGCGCGACCATCAGCCGGCCGATCCGCCCCACCGAGCCGTCGACGGCCAGGTGCACGGACCCGACGATACGAGTCCCCGCCACGGCCTTCCAGACCTGGCCCTGCCGGATCCGCTCGACCATGCCTTCCAGCGGCTCCAGCAACGGCGGGATCGTCAAGTCGTCGTACGCCAGCGCCTCGGACAGGTACGCGGCGCGCTGCAGCGTGAGCAACTCCCCCGCGTCACTCTCCACAGCAGGCAGTACGTCGACCAGCGCCCCCGCGTCGTCCTTGCCCGCGACAGCGCCGCCCCACGCGGCCAGCAGGTCCGGCCGGCGCTCCGCAGTACGCCGTACGGCCTGCTCGTGGCGCCATTGGGCGATCAGGGCGTGGTTCCCGGACAGCAGGACCTCCGGTACGTCGTACCCGCGCCAGGAGGTCGGCTTCGTGTAGACGGGGTACTCCAGCAGGCCGTCGCCGGAGTGCGATTCCTCGGCGAGGGACTCCGGGTTGCCGATCACGCCGGGCAGCAGCCGGGCCACCGCCTCGACCATGACCAGGACGGCGACCTCACCGCCGTTCAGCACGTAGTCGCCGATCGAGATCTCGTCGACACGCATCCGCTCACCGGCGTACGCCGCCACCCGCGCGTCGATCCCCTCGTACCGGCCGCAGGCGAAGGCCAGCCACGGCTCGGCGGCCAGCTCGTAGGCCAGCTCCTGGCTGAACGGCCGGCCGGCGGGCGTCGGCACGATCAGCCGCGGCTGCGCCGGGCCGTCGGCCGGGGCAACGGCGTCCAGCGCCTCGCCCCACGGCTCCGGCTTCATCACCATGCCGGCGCCACCACCCGACGGGGTGTCGTCGACCGTGCGGTGCCGGTCGTGGGTCCAGTCGCGCAGGTCATGCACCCGGACGTCCAGGAGCCCGCTCTTCGCCGCCTTGCCGACCAGACTGAGGTCCAGGGCGGCCAGGTACTCCGGGAAGATCGAGAAGACGTCCAGCCTCATCAGCTGGCGCCAGGGTCGGTCGGAGCCACTTCAGCGCCCTCCGGGTCCAGCAGGCCGGGCCGGTCGGCCACCAGCACGTAGCCCTCGTCCAGGCTGATCTCGGGGACCAGCTCCTCGACCAGCGGCACCAGTACGGCGCTGCCGCCCGGGCGGCGGATCTCCAGCAGGTCCTGCGACGGCAGGTGGACCACGTCGATCACCTCGCCGGCCTGCTCGCCGTCGGTGGTGCGGACGGCCAGGCCGATCAGCTCACGGTCGTAGTACTCGTCGGGGTCCTCCGGGCGCTCGTCCTCGGGGACGTCGGCCCGCAGCACGAGGTTGCGCAGGTTCTCCGCGGCGGTCCGGTCCGCTGCCTCGACGAACTTCACCAGCAGGCGGCCGCTGTGCCAGCGGCTGGACTCGACGGTCAACGTCCGAGCCGGTTTGGAGTCCGTGACCAGGGTCGCGCCGTCGGCGAACCGCCGGTCCGGCTCGTCGGTCTGCACGATCAGCCCGACCTCGCCCTTGATCCCGTGTGCCCGGCCGATCCGGCCGACGGTCACCAACACCCGCGTGTCCCTCTCTGCTCACCGCCGGCCCTGGACGGGCCGGACGCCGTACTGCCGAAGATAAGGCGAAGGGCCGCACCCAGCGGGTACGGCCCTCCAGAAAACAGCAACCGGTCAGCGGCGCGAGCGCCGGTTGACCTCGTCGACGAAGTCGATCCGGACCGACGACTCGGAGCTGAGCGCCCCGACCACGGTGCGGATCGCGGTCGCCGTCCGGCCGTTGCGGCCGATCACCTTGCCGATGTCGTCGGGGTGCACGTGCACCTCGAGCGTGCGTCCGCGCCGCAGGTTGCGGGCCCGGACGTTGACGTCGTCAGGGTTGTCCACGATGCCTCGGACCAGGTGCTCGAGCGCCTCGGTCTCCATCATGGTCAGGCCTTGGCGTCGTCGGCCGGCGCGGCCTCGGCGGCCGGAGCCTCGGCGGCGGCCTCGGTGGCCTCGGCCTTCGGCTCGTCGGTCTTCGCCTCGTCCTTGGCCGGCTCGTCCTTCTTGTCGGCCTTCTTCGCGGCGGTCTTCTTGGTGGTGACGGCCTCGGTCTTCAGCGTGCCGTGCGCCTCGGCGAGGGCCTCGTTGAAGATCTCCAGCTTGTCCCGCTTCGGCTCCTTGACCCGCAGCGGCGCCGGGGCCTCGAGACCCTTGAACTTCTGCCAGTCACCGCTGGCCTTGAAGATCGCCTGCACGGCCTCGGTCGGCTGCGCGCCGACGCTCAGCCAGTACTGCGCCCGGTCCGACTCGACGTGGATGAACGACGGCTCGGCCTTCGGGTTGTACTTGCCGATCTCCTCGATCGCGCGGCCGTCGCGCTTGGCGCGGGCGTCCATCACGACGATGCGGTAGTGCGGCGCACGCTTCTTGCCGATGCGCTTCAAACGGATCTTGACTGCCACGTTTGTGGGGTCTCCCTCGGGAATTACAGGTGGGTGAGCGGCGCGCCGTCGTGGGGACAACGGATGACCACTCGAATGGGCCGGCCGGCGCGTGGAGTTAGAGGGCTGCACAGCATCCGGACGGACTCAGCCTGACATTCTGCCAGATTCGGCCCCCGCCAACCAATTCCGGTCAGCCGCGGAAGGCCGCCAGCTCGGGCAGATGCTCGACGTACCCGTCCAGCAGCTTGCCCGCGGTGTTCACCGAGTCGATCAGCGGGTGCCAGGCGAACGCGCGCAGGGCGGTCGCGCGCGAGCCCGACGCGGCGGCCTCGATCGTGGACCGCTCGACCGCCTTCACCGCGCTGACCAGCCCGGCCTGGTGGTCGGTGAGCTGGGAGACGGTGAGCGGCCGGGCGCCGTTCGCGTCGACCGTGCACGGGATCTCTACCACCGCGTCGTCGTCCAGGTGCTTCAGCGTGCCGCGGTTGCGGACGTTGAGGATCAGCGAGGCGCGCTCGTTGTGAGCGATCGCGCGCATCAGCGACAGCGCGACCTGCTCGTAGCCGCCGGCCGACATGTCCCGCTCGTCGCGTTCACCGGCGTCGGCGATCTCCCGGCTCTCCACCATGTACGTCGACTCGCGCTCGGCGCGGGTTTTCTGCCACAGCTCGAGCGCGTCGCCCGGGCGGCGGGCGGTCTCGGCGTAGAAGTCGGACTGCTGCTCGAGCAGGAACTTGCCGCGGGTCTTCTCGACCGACTGGACGGCGGCGAGGGTCTCGCGGGCGAAGTAGTAGTAGTGCAGGTACTCGTTCGGGATCGAGCCGAGCGAGCGCAGCCACTCGACGCCGAACAGGCGGCCCTCCTCGAAGTCGCCGAGCGCGGAGGGGTTCGCGAGCAGCGTCGGGAGGTGGTCGACACCGCCGTACTGGAGGCCGCGGAGCCAGCCGAGGTGGTTGAGCCCGGCGTAGTCGTAGAAGGTCTTCGAGGCGTCCAGCCCGAGGGCCAGCGCGGCCCGGCGGCCGAGCCCGGACGGCGAGTCGCAGATGCCGATCACCCGGTCGCCCAGGTACGGCAGCATCGCCTCGGTCACCATGCCGGCCGGGTTGGTGAAGTTGATGACCCACGCCTCGGGAGCCAGTACGGCGATCCGCTGCGCGATGGCGGTCGCCACCGGCAAGGTCCGCAGCCCGTACGCGATCCCGCCCGCGCCGACGGTCTCCTGCCCCAGTACGCCGAGGTCGAGCGCCACCCGCTCGTCGATGGTCCGGCCTTCCAGCCCACCCACACGAATGGCGGAGAAGACGAAGTCGGCACCGCGCAGCGCCTCGTCGAGATCGGTCGTCGGGGTCACCGCGGGAGCATCGACAAAGGAAAGAGCCTGCTGCTTCAGTACGGCGGTGATCGCGTTCAGCCGGCCCTGGTCGGTGTCGTACAGCGTGACCGCCGTGATCCGGCCTTCGCCGCGGTCGCCGAGCAGCGCCTGGTAGACGAGCGGGACGCGGAAGCCCCCGCCGCCGAGGATGGTCAGTTTCACGCCAGCACCACCTGTACTCCTGCTTCGGTCAGTTGGGCCCGGGTGTGCTCGTCGGCGCTCGCCTCGGTCACCACGGTGGTCAGTTCGGACGGGTCGCAGACCTTGGCGACGCCGTGGCCGGGGAACTTGGTCGCGTCGGCCAGCAGCACCACCCGGTCGGCGGCCCGGATCATCGCGCGTTTCACCGGCACCTCGATCATCGTGCTGTCCATCACCCGGCCGTCGGGCCGGACGCCGCTGGTGCCGAGGAAGAGCGTGTCGACGTGGAGCTGCCGCAGGCTCTCCTCGGTCAGGTAGCCGACCAGTGACCGGTAGCTGCGGCGCAGAAACCCACCGAGCACGATGATCTCGATCTGCTCGTCGTTCTGCAGTTCCTCCAGGACCGCGAGGTTGCTCGTGACAACGGTCAGCGAGCGGCCGTGCAACTGCTGCGCCAGCCGCAACGCGGTGGTCCCGATGTCGAGCAGCACCGACTCGCCGTCCTCGATCAGCTCGGCGGCCGCGCGGGCGATCCGGTTCTTCTCGTCGGCGTGCACCTCGCTCACCTCGGCGAACGGCTCGTCACCGCCGTCGACGGCCAGCGCACCGCCGTACACCCTGGTCAGCCGGCCCTGCGCGTGCAACTGCTCGAGGTCGCGGCGAATGGTCGCTTCGCTGACCCCCAGCTGCGCGGCCAGCACTTTGACGCCCCCGGCCCCGTCGGCCCGGAGCGCGCGGACGATCTGGTCCTGACGCTGCTTCGGCAACACGGAGAGACCGTATCACGCAAACTCCGTCACACTCACGCAGATATTTGCACGGGTATTGCGCGGTTTGCTCGAAAGGACCACACTGTCTGCACGAGTTTGAGCGACCGTGCAGGAGTGTGGACCGATGAGCGAGCTGGATGTCGTAGTCTCCGGCCTGGTCTTCCACGACCTCGTGCTCGGCCTGCCCACTGCTCCGCGCCCCGGCACCGAAGTCTGGGCGACCGACTCGGCCGAGAGCCCGGGCGGCATCGCGAACTTCGCGGTCGCCCTGGCCCGGCTCGGCCTCCGCACCGGCCTGGCCGCGGTCTTCGGCGCCGACGATCTCGGCGACCGGGTCCGCGACCGGCTCACCCACCACGAGGGCGTCGACCTGACGCTCTCCCGAAGGCTCGACGGCTGGCAGACCCCCCTCACGGTGGCTCTTGCCTACGACAACGACCGGGCACTGGTCACCAGGGGCACCCCTCCCCCGCTGTCGGCCGACGAGCTGATCACCACGCCGCCGGCCGCCCGCGCGGTCGCCGCCCACATCGGTCCCTGGCCGAACGAGTGGCTGGCGAAGTCGAAGGCGGCCGGCAGCGTGGTCTTCGCCGACGTCGGCTGGGACCCGTCGGAGCGCTGGGACCCCCAGGTCCTGGACCAGCTCCAGCACTGCGACGTGTTCCTGCCGAACGCCGGTGAGGCGATGAGCTACACCCGGACCGACACCCCCGACCAGGCGCTCACCAAGCTCGCCGAGAAGGTCCCGCTGGTCGTCGTGTCCAACGGGGACCAGGGCGCGCTCGCGCTCGATGCCGGGACCGGCGAACGGATCGCCGTACCGGCCCATCAGGTTCCGGCGGTGGACAGCACCGGGGCGGGTGACGTGTTCGCCGCCGGAATCATCGCGGCCACGCTGTGGGGTCTGCCGCTGGCCGAGCGGGTCCGGTTCGGCGCGCTGACCGCGGCCATCTCGGTCACCCGGTACGGCGGCGCGGACGCGGCGCCGACCTGGGCCGATCTCGCCGCCTGGCACCACGACCACCCCGAAGACCAATCCCTTGCCGCGCTGGTGGCCGAACACGGCCCCGGCGCACCCATCGGAAGCGCGACGCCGCGCGACCAGTCAGGAAGGTAGAACCATGGAGCTCTCCCGTCGCACGCTGCTCGCTGGGAGCTTCGCCGCGGTCGTCGCCGCGGCCACCGGCTGCTCGTCGAGCATGGACGCCGGCGCCGGAAAGAAGAACGCAACCGGCAACCTCGCGCTGTGGTGCTGGCCCGGCGGCCTCGGCAAGTCCGTGGTCGACGACACGATCGCGCACTTCCCCGACCAGAACATCAAGTACTCCGAGATCGGCGGCGAGTTCAAGCAGAAGCTGCTCACCACGATCAACGGCGGTACCGGCATCCCGGACATCACCGGGATCAAGGGCGAGGACATCGCCTCGCTGCTGCCGCAGGCCGAGCGGTTCGTCGACCTGAAGTCGGTCGGCGCGGACTCGGTGCTCGGTGACTACGTGGAGTGGAAGGTCAAGCAGGCCACCACGCTCGACGGCAAGGTGATCGGGCTGCCGATCGACATCGGCCCGACCGCGCTGTTCTACCGCGAGGACGTCTTCGCCAAGGCCGGCCTGCCGAGCGACCCGGCGAAGGTGGCCGAGCAGCTGAAGACCTGGGACGACCTGCTGGCCGCCGGGCTCGAGCTGCGCAAGTCCAACCCGAAGGCGGCGATCGTCGCCGACGCGACCGACCTGTACGGCACGATCGTCAACCAGGGCACCGAGCGCTACATCGACAAGGACAACAAGTTCATCGGCGACCAGGACCACATCCGCAAGGCCTGGGACCTGGCGGTGAAGGCGATCACCACCAAGGTCGACGGCAAGACCGCCGGCGGTACGCCGGACTGGAACGCCGGTCTCGACCAGGGCACCGTGCCGACCGTCACCGGCGCCGCCTGGGTCGCGCTCGACATCAAGGCCGCCTGCAAGACCAGCATCGGCAAGTGGCGGGTCGCCCCGACCCCGAGCGGACCGGCGAACTTCGGCGGCTCGTTCCTGACCATCACCAAGAGCGCCGCTGACCCGGCGGCCGCCTTCGAGGTGATCAAGTACCTGCTCAGCCCGGACAACCAGGCCAAGGCGTTCGCCGACGCGCAGATCTTCCCGGCCACGCCGGCCGCCTACGACAAGCCGCAGCTCACCGCGCCCGACCCGTTCTTCGGTGGCCAGGCGACGATCGACGTGTTCGGCCCGGCCGCGAAGAACATCCCGATCGCGTACGAGGCGCCGCTCGACGCCGCGGTCGCCGCGCCGTACACGGCCGCGCTGAAGTCGGTCCAGGCCGGCAGCAAGTCGTCCGAGGCGGCCTGGCAGCAGGCGGTCTCGCAGGCGAAGCAGATCGGCAAGCGTCAGGGCGTGCAGTGACCCTGACCGCGACCGCCCCGCCCCGGCCCGCCGGTACGGCGACGCCGGGGCGGCCGCGCAAGAGCATCTGGTCGTACTGGCGGTTCTACCTCGCGCTGTCGCCGTTCTACGTGCTGTTCGCGGTGTTCGGGCTGTACCCGGTCGCGTCGACGATCCTGCTGGCGTTCCAGAAGTGGGACGGCCTGGGACCGCGACAGATGGTCGGCCTGCAGAACTTCCGGTTCCTGCTCGAGGACAGCACGTTCTGGCTGTCGCTGTGGAACACGCTGGTGCTGTTCGTGATGTCAACCGCGCCGACGCTGGCGATCGCGCTGGTCCTGGCGGTGATGCTGAACTCGGCGGTCCGCTTCAAGGGCGTCTACCGGGTCGCGTACTTCATCCCGAACGTCACCTCGCTGGTCGCCGCGGCGATCTTCTTCGCCGCCGTGTTCAGCACCAACTTCGGGCTGATCAACTCCGGGCTGCGCGCGCTCGGGCTGCCCACCGAGGACTGGCTCGGTCAGCCGTGGGGCATCAAGATCGCGATCTCGACGATGATCGTGTGGCAGTGGACCGGCTACAACACGATCATCTACCTGGCCGGGTTGCAGGCGATCCCGACCGAGCAGTACGAGGCGGCCAAGGTGGACGGCGCCGGCCCGTTCCGCACGTTCTTCTCGATCACGCTGCCGCAGCTGCGGCCGGTCGTGCTGTTCACGGTGATCATGTCGACGATCGGCGGACTGCAGACCTTCACCGAGCCGCAGGTGATGGTCGGCGAGAGCGGTGGCGCCGACCAGAGCGGCCTGACCACTGTTCTGTACTTCTACAACACCGCCTTCCGGGCCAACGACTACGGCTATGCCGGAGCGATCGCGGTCAGCATCTTCTTGCTGGTGCTGGTGTTCACGGCGATCAACTGGCGCCTGTTCCGGGGAAGGAGCAGCGAATGAACCGGGGTCGCGGCATCGTGCTGCACGTCCTGCTGGCGGTCGCCGGACTGCTCTGCCTGTTCCCGTTCTTCTGGACGCTGGTGATGGCCACCAACACCACGTCCGACATCTACCGGTATCCGCCGAAGTTCACCTTCGGCTCGCAGTTCGACGACAACGTCCGGCACGTGCTGGACAACGTCGCGTTCTTCTCCTCGATGGCCAACACCGCGATCGTCGCGATCAGTACGACGCTGCTGGTGCTGTTCTTCGACTCGCTGGCCGCGTTCACGTTCGCCAAGTTCCGGTTCCCCGGACGCAAGGCGCTGTTCGTGATCCTGCTGGCGACGATGTTGCTTCCGGCCCAGTTGTCGGTGGTCCCGCAGTTCCAGACGATGATCGCGTTCGGCTGGGTCGGCTCGCTGAAGGCGCTGGTGATCCCGGCCGCCGCGAACGCGTTCGGCATCTTCTGGCTGCGGCAGTACTTCCAGAACTCGATCCACGACGAACTGATCGAGGCGGCCACGCTCGACGGCTGCGGCTTCTTCGGTGTGTACCGCCACGTCGCGCTGCCGTCGGCCCGGCCGGCGCTGGCGTTCCTCGGCATCTTCACGTTCGTGGCGTCGTGGAACGACTACTTCTGGCCGCTGATCGTGCTGACCGATCCCGACCACCTCACCCTCCAGGTGGCGCTGTCCTCGCTGAACCGGGCCCACGGGGTCGACTACAGCATGGTGATGACCGGCGCGCTGCTGGCGATGATCCCGCTGATCATCGTGTTCGTGATCTTCGCCCGGCAGTTCATCAAGGGCGCGACCGAAGGCGCGATCCGCGGCTGATCCCAGCTGTCCGGCGACCGCGGCTGTCCCGAGCCGCGGTCGCCGGCGATCAGAGCCGGGACGCGAGCAGGTCGGCGCCGGGGCCGGTGAGCTCGGACCGCTCGACCGCGCGACCGTTCAGCAGCCGCAGCACGGCCTCCCCCGACGCGGTGACCTCGGGGCCGTCGCCGTACGACCAGTCGTGGCCCTGGGCAACCAGCCGGACACCGGCGATCCGCTTGCGCGCGTTGCCGCCGACCAGTGCCGTCAACGGCCAGCGCATCCCCACCGACGTATCGGCCGCCGGCCGGAAGGCCTCGGTCGAAATCGGTGTCGCCAGGCCCAGCGGACGCCTGATGTCGATGGCATGCACCAATGCCTCGACCATCCCGGCAGCCACCGGTACCCCGGACGGCAGCGCGCCGGTCCGGGCGTTGTCGCGCAACTGGGCCAGGATCTCGTCGGTCCCGCGCTGCGCCTGACGCCGCGTCATCTCGGCGCTCGCCTTGTTGATCCGGAAGCCGGCTCTGACCAGGTGCCCCATCGTCTGCGTCATCGGCGTCACCGGCGCCCACGCGAGATGCGCGGCGACGTCCTGAACCGTCCATCCGCCGCACAGCGACGGCGTGGCCCACTGCGCCGGCGTCAACGTGGCCAGCAGCTCGATCAGGTCCAGCCGCTCGGCGCGAATCAGTTCCCGTATGTCCCCCATGAACGGCAGTGTGGCACTCGCCGCCGCACCCCGGAAGAGGATCGGCCGGGCGGTAGGGTGCGGGAACTGGAACGGTCGGGACTGCGTCGGAAGGTACGTCATGGTGGGGAAGCGGGGACGCGTGATCGGCCGGGTCGGCCCGGGAATCGTCGGCGAGGTGATGCTGCCGGTCCGCGGTGCCACCGAGGCCTTCTACGCTTACCCCGCGACCGACGAGGTGATCGAGGTCGGTACGCCGGTCGTGGTGGTCGATTTCGACCCGCCCCGCACGGTCTACGTCGCTCGCGCCTTCTGAATCATCGTTCCCTGGAGGGGAAATGCTCTGGACCTACGTCATCGCCGGCGCGATCGCACTGGTGGCGCTCCTGCTGCTGTTCCGGATGGTCTGGCGGGTGGCCGAACCGAACGAGGCGCTGATCATCTCCGGCCTCGGCGCGCACTCCAGCCACGAGCAGGTCAACGAGACGCTCGGCTTCAAGATCGTCGTCGGCCGCGGCACCGCGGTCCTGCCCGGCTTCCAGACCGTACGGCGGCTGCCGCTGGACATCCGCGCGACGCCGTTGACCGTCACCTGTGTGTCCAGCCAGGGCATCCCGCTGCACATCAAGGGCGTCACGGCGTACAAGGTCGGTGACGACTACGGCTCGATCGCGAACGCGGCCCGGCGGTTCCTGGAGCAGAGCGACGAGCAGGTGATGGGCACCATCCACGAGCTGTTCGCCGGACACCTGCGCGCGATCGTCGGCTCGACCACGGTCGAGGAGATGCTGCACGACCGGGAGACGCTGACCACGAACATCCGCGGCTCGCTGGCCGGTGACATGGAAAAGCTCGGCCTGGTGGTCGACTCGCTGCAGATCCAGGAGATCGACGACGAGTCCGGCTACATCAAGAACCTCGGCCGCCCGCAGGCCGCCGCGGTCGAGGCCGCGGCCCGGATCGCGCAGGCCGAGCGGGACCGGGAGGCCACCGAGCGCGAGCAGGTCGCCGCCGCCGCGAAGGCCGCCGCCGTCCGGCAGAGCTCGATCGCCCAGGCCGGTTACCAGGCCGAGGTCGACCAGGCGAACTCGAAGGCGTCGCAGTCCGGCCCGCTGGCCGAGGCGCTGGCCCGCCAGGAGGTCGTGGTCGCCGAGACCGAGACCGCGAAGCTGAACGCGTCGCTGGCCGAGAAGCAGTTGGAGTCCAGCGTGCTGAAGCCGGCCGACGCCGAGGCGTACAAGCAGCGCACGCTGGCCGCGGCCGCGCGCGACGCACAGATCGCCGCCGCCGAGGCGCAGGCCCGCGAGGTCACCCTGCGCGGTGAGGCGGAGGCGAAGGCCACCGAGCTGACCGGTAAGGCCGAAGCGGCCGCCGTGCAGGCCAAGGCGATGGCCGAGGCGGCCGGTATCAAGGCGCGCGCCGAGGCGCTGGCCACGAACACCGACGCGGTGGTCGCCCAGCAGCTGGCCGAGGCGTACCCCGAGATCGTCCGCGCCGCGGCGTCGTCGTTCGAGAAGGTCGGCAACATGGTCGTGCTGAACGGTGCCCAGGGCATCGAGGACACCCTGGTCAAGACGATCACGATGGGCGGTTCGGGCTTCGCGCTGGCCAAGCAGCTGATCGACTCGCTCAGCACCAAGCCGGTCGACGGCCAGCCGACGCTCGAGCCGGTCAAGGACGAAACAGCCTGACCGTTTCCGGGCTGCGTTAACCAGTAACTGCACCAGAATCGAATCCGTTCCTCCCTGACCAGCGATGCGCTAGCTTGAGCCATCACTCCAGGCGTCACGGACATCACCGCCCGTGACCGGTCGCTTGAGGGGACTGATTCTCGTGCTCAGACGGACTCTCGCTGTTCTGGCCTCGCTCCTGGTCGGTGCCGCCACGCTGGTGGCGGTACCGACGCAGGCGCAGGCCGCGCCCAACTTCAAGGCCCCGTTCCCCTGTGGACAGCGCTGGACCTACAGCCATCACTCGGCCGAGGTCCGCCGCGCGCTCGACTTCGTGCGCGCTGACGGCGGGGTCACGAACGGAACCCCGGTGCTCGCTTCGGCGGCCGGTGTCGCCACCCGCTACTCCCAGCCCACCGGCGCCGGCAACTACATCGCCATCGACCACGGCGGCGGCTGGAAGACCTACTACTTCCACCTCGCCGCGTACTCCGTGCCCAGCGGAGCGCAGGTCGCGCAGGGCCAGCAGATCGGGACCACCGGCAGCACCGGCAACTCCTCCGGCCCGCACATCCACTACGAGCAGCTGTACAACGGCGTCGGCCAGAACATCGTGATCAACGGCTCGGGTCTGGCCTATCCCGGCTCGTACAACCAGTACTTCCTCACCAGCGACAACGGCTGCGGCGGAGGCGGCGGTACGCCGTTCATGACCTGGGGTTCCGGCATCCGCGTCCGCTCCGACGCCCGGCTGGCCGCACCGGTCGTGGCCACGCTGCCCGGTCCGACGCAGGTCTGGGTGGTCTGCCAGAAGCAGGGCGACACGGTGACCGCCGAGGGCTACACCAACAACTGGTGGTCCAAGCTGCGCGACCAGGGCGGCTTCATCACGAACATCTACATCGACCATCCCGCCGCGCAGCTTCCCGGCGTACCGATCTGCTGAACCCCTCCCGTTGCGTCCGAAGAGCGGCTCGCTTCTTCGGACGCAACGGTCTGGGGTCAGGCCGTGTGCAGGGTCAGGCCGTAGGCGCCGAGGATCTCGTTGACCGGCTGGAACCAGGTCTCGCCGCCGCTGGAGCAGTTGCCCCAGCCACCGGACGTGACCCCCTGGGCCTGGTCGCCGGTGATGAACGAGCCACCCGAGTCGCCACCCTCGGCGCAGACGCTGGTCTTGGTCGCGCCGTAGAAGAGGCGGCCGTTGCCGTAGTTCACGGTTTCGTTCTTGGCCAGGATCGTGCCGCAGCGCCAATGCGTGGTCGAGCCGCTGCGGCAGACCGACGTACCGACGGGCGCTTCCCAGGAACCGCGGACCAACTGGTCGCTGACCTGCCCCCAGCCGAGCACGACCGGCACGGTCCACCAGCCGCTGTCGATCTGGACCCAGGCGTAGTCGTTGCCGGGGAACGACGAGCCCCGGAACACTCCCTGGGCCGAACCGTCCCAGCCTCGCGTCCGGGCACCCACACCCGAGCAGTGCCCGGCTGTCACGTAGCCGCCGTGCACGGAGAAGCCGATCGAGCAGCGCACGTTGCCGGTGTAGTACGGGTCGCCTCCGACGGTTCCGGCGGCGAAGGTCCGGGGCGCCTGCGCCGCGACCTCGCGAACACTCACCGCGCCGGCCTTGGCGACTTTGTTGACGAAGGCATCGACCGCCGCGGATCGCTGGCCCGCCTGGACGTTCACGACGACTGTGCCCGACTGCGCGTCGGTCGACCAGCCGCTCACGGCCGCGGGCACGTTCTTGCCGGCCAGCTTGTCGACGGCGGCCTTGCGCTGGTCGAGCACCGCCGCGGGCACCTTGACCAGGGCGGTCTCAGCACCAGTACGACGTACGGCGTCGGCCGCGGCCGGAGTCGTCACGCCGACGACGAGCTTCTCGCGGGCGGCGTCGTACCAGACTCCGCCGAACGCCGAACCGGCCGCGCGCTGGGCCGCAGGGACGAGTCTGGTCGCGGCGGACTCGGACCGCAGCCGGTCCTTGACCTGCTGCTCGGTCAGACCGAGATCCTTCTGCATGGCGACGGCTTGTCTCGGCACGGCCAGCTGCTCGGCCGCGGCCGGCGGTTGTCCGGCCGCGGCCGCTGGGACCGGGACGGCCAGCGCGGTGGCGACCAGGGCTGTGGTCACGAAGATCTTCACGGGACTCTCCTCACCTCGGGGCGGTTGGGGTGCGGTGAGAGCGCTCTCGCGACTCAGCGTCCTGGATCGGGCACGAACCGTCAAGAGGTGAAGACCTACGTTGTCAGGGCAAGCGCTTACAAGCCCAGATGAGCCAGAACGGCGAGCACCCGGCGGTGACCGGAGTCGGTCGGCGGCAGGTCGAGCTTGAGGAACACGTTGCCGACGTGCTTGTGCACGGCCCCTTCACTGATCACCAGCTTCTCCGCGATCGCGGCGTTGCCGAGCCCTTCGGCCATCAGCGCGAGCACTTCGCGCTCGCGCGGAGTGAGCCGGTCCAGCGGATCGTTGCGCTTGACCATCAACTGGCTGACCACCTCGGGGTCGAGCACAGTGCCCCCGTCGGCGACCCGGTGCAGCGCCTCGAGGAACTCGTCGACCCGTGAGACCCGGTCCTTGAGCAGGTAGCCGATGCCCTCGCTGCCGGAGGCCAGCAGTTCCGCGGCGTACACCTCCTCGACGTACTGCGAGAAGACCAGAACCGGGAGTCCCGGCCGGATCCGGCGGGCCTCGATCGCGGCCCGCAGACCCTCGTCGGTGAAGGTGGGCGGCAGCCGGACGTCGACGACCGCGATGTCCGGAGGGTTCGCCTCCATCAGCGTGGCGAACTCGGTCGCGTCCCCGGCCACCCCGATCACCTCGAAGCCGGAGTTGCCCAGCAGCAGGCCGAGGCCCTCGGCCAGGATGGGGTTGTCCTCCAGGATCACGACCCGCACGGCAGCACCACCTCGACCGTCGTCGGCCCGCCGATCGGGCTGGTCAGTTCCATCCGTCCGTCGATCGCTTCCACCCGGTGAACCATGCCACGCAGGCCGCTCCCCCGCCCGAGCTGGTCCGGCCCGTCGCCGGCGCGGGCGCCGCCGATGCCATCGTCGGTGATCGCCAGGTACAGGTCCGAGCCGCGGCGCTCGAGCAGCAGATCGACGTGGCCGGCCGCGGAGTGCTTGGAGATGTTGGTCAGCGACTCGGCCACGACGAAGTACGCCGCCGCCTCGACCGCGGCCGGCACCTGGCCGAGCTCACCGACCCGCAGCTCGACCGGGATCGGGCTGCGCGCCGACAACGCCGACACCGCTCCGGCCAGACCCCGGTCCTGCAGGATCGGCGGGTACATCGTGCGCAGTACGCCGCGCAGCTCGGTCATCGCCTGCTCGGCGCCGTCCCTGGCGTCGTCCAGCAGCTTGGCGGCCTGCTCGGGGTTGTCGGCCATCATCTGCTTGGCCACGCCGATCCGCATCGCCAGTGAGACGAGCTGAGCCTGCGTTCCGTCGTGCAGGTCGCGCTCGATCCGGCGCAGCTCTGCGCCGTGCGAGTCGACTGCTCCGGCGCGGGTGCGGGTGAGCTCCTCGACCCGCTGGGCGAGCAGCGCGGTCTCCAGCTCGGCAGGACTCGGCGCGAGGGTTCGACGAAGAGCACGGGCGTAGCCGGTCGCCGCGGCCGGAGCCAGCCAGGCCATGAATGCCAATCCGACCAGGATCTGCGCCGGGCCAAGCAGGAGCGCGTCGAGCCAACTGTTGACCGGGAGGCCGAGCAGGGTGAACTCGCCCGGGTCCAGCTTCCAAAGCACCATGCCGATCAGTCCGCCGGGTGCGGCGAAAAGGGCGCTGATGGCAACGATCAGACCAGGGATGGTCAGCAGCGACAGCGGGATGACCAGCAGGCTGCGCCAGAACGACCTGTCCTTCACCAGCGTGACCACGTCGCCCGGCCCGCGCTCGACCGCTTCCGGCATCGGTGCTTCCTCAGGCAGCCCCAAGTACTTCGTCGCAGCGGCCCGCTCGGCATTGGCGAACCGGACCAAACCCGCGGTGATCCCCGGAATCGCCCAGCCGAGCAGCAGCCCGATCGGCGTCGCTGCGATCGCGGTGATCCCGACCAGATAGCGCACCAGCAGGTACCGGCAGGCCGGCCAGCCCCGCGCCAGGATCTTCGTGAGCATCGTGTGCCTCCATCGTCGTCAGCACCGATCCTCCGCCAACGGACCCGTCCCCGTCGGTACAGCAGGCTCTACTCTTCGCCGGGGAGTCCACTGGATAGTACCGACCCGACGGGCCCGGCGGCGCGCACTCCGCCGGGCCGGTCGGGTACGTGTCAGCAGACCGGTACGCCGGGCAGTTTTGCGTCCGGGTGGTCGATGTAGATGTTGGTCATGTAGCCGCCCTGGTCGCGCAGCTTGGACCACCAGTTGTTGGAGGTGCCCTCGGCGGTCACCGTGTCACCCTGCTTCTGGCAGGTGACGAACACCTGCGTCGGGCCGGGCAACGTGGTCACGATCGACGCGGACAACCGCGCGTCCGAGCGGACCCGTACGCCGCTGCCGTAGGTGGTGAAGTTGTAGGTCGGCGGGTTCGGGTTCGCGCCGTTCACCAGCTGCATGTAGTAGGTCCAGTTCCAGTTCGGGCCCGGGTCGGTGTGGTCGTTGTCGGGCAGCTCGTTGTGACCGCGGATGTGCGCGCGGTCCTTCGGGATGCCCCGCCGGTCGGCGATGTTGCGGGTCAGCGCCGCCGACGAGCGGTACATCGCGTCGGTGAACCACGACGGCTGGTCGACCCAGCCCTCGTGCTCGATGCCGACCGTGTACGGGTTGGTGCTGCGGGCGTGCCAGGCGGTGTCCTTCTCGGCCACCATCTGGGTCACCTGGCCGTCGCTGGACCGGATCACGTAGTGCGCGCTGACCTGCGCCGCCGGGTTCTTGAACCAGCTGATCGTGCCGGCGTACGAGCCCTGGGTGACGTGGATGACGATCGTGCTGATCGCAGCGGTCCGGCCGACGCGGTAGTTGCTGGTGCTGGCCGCGTTCCAGATCGCGCCCGGGTAGTCCACCGCTGCGATCGAGCTCGGCGTCCGGGTGCCGAGCGGTGCGACGTTGGCGTACGTGCCGCGGTCCGGGGTCACCTTGACCGGCCGGGTCGAGACCCCCGCGGCGCCGACGCCGAGGCCGATGATCCGGTAGACCTCGTCGGTGTAGAGCCGGGCGGTCGGGCCGTCGGCGGAGTGCGAGTACTGGGCGACGGCCGAGTACCACTTGCCGAGATCGTTGCGCGCGGCCCCTTGCAGACCGGCCTTGTCGGCGTAGGCGTCCAGGACGGCGGCCGCGCCGCGCACGTTCGCGCTCGGGTCCTTGGCCAGCTTCTCGACCGGGAGCCCGGTGAGCTTGGCGGCCTCGGACAGCGTCGGGTTGGCCGGATTGCTGGCCAGGTGCATCACGCCGTACCCGTTGGCCTGGCTGGGCCGGCCGTCGTGGCCGTCGAGGTGCGACTCGGCGTACCCGATGCCGACGAGCAGTTCACGCGGTACGTCGTACTGGGTCGCGGCGGTCGTGAACGCCTCGGCCAGCGTGGAGGTGGTGCCGGTCTCGACCGGCTCGGCGGCGTTGCTGGGCAGCGCACTCAAGGCGAGTGCGCCGGCGGCCGCCGTGGCGAGCACGGCGGTCAGTCTGCGGACGCGGGCGGTGTGGAACATGGGCGGATTCCTTCCGAGGGGCGTCGAAGGTTTTCCTCACGGTATGGCAATATCTTCCGGCCGGACCAGTAGTTGAGTGAACTTTTTGCGGTCACTGGGTGAAATGACTCGATCACGGCAGGATACGGCCCGTTCAGCCCTTCACCACGCGGCCCCGCAGCACGATCAGCCGCGGCCGGTCGAGCACACGTGGATCCCGGCGCGGGTCCTCGTCGTAGACCACCAGGTCGGCCGGCGCACCCGGCGTCAGCTCCCCCGGTACGCCGAGCCACTCGCGCGCGGCCCACGATCCGGCCGCGAGCGCCTGCTCGCCGGACATGCCGATCTCGGTCAGCGCCCGGATCTCGTCGGCGACCAGCCCATGACCGAGGACTCCGCCGGCGTCGGTCCCGGCGTACACCGGGACTCCGGCTTCGAACGCGTTGCGCAGCGTCTCGTGGCGGCGGGCGAACAGGTCACGCATGTGCGCGGCGTACTGGGGGAACTTCGCCTCGGCCTGGTCGGCGTAGAGCGGGAAGTTCTCCAGCTGGATGATCGTCGGTACGACGGCGACGCCGCGCCTGGCCATCTCGTCGAGCATCTCCGGCCGCAGTCCGGTCGCGTGCTCGAGGCAATCGATGCCCGCGGCCAGCAGATCGGGCAGGGCGTGCTCGCCGAAGACGTGCGCGGTGACTCGCGCGCCGAGCTCGTGAGCGCGGGCGATCGCCGCGTCGAGCACGTCGGCCGGCCAGCACGGGGTCAAGTCGCCGGCGTCCCGGTCGATCCAGTCGCCGACCAGCTTGACCCAGCCGTCACCGCGACGAGCCTCCTGCTCGACGTACGCGACGAGCTCGGACGGTTCGATCTCCCAGCCGTAGTTGCGGATGTAGCGCTTCGAGCGGGCGATGTGCCGGCCGGCCCGGATGATCTTCGGCAGGTCCGCGCGGTCGTCGATCCAGCGGGTGTCGGCGGCCGAACCGGCGTCGCGGACGAGCAGCGCGCCGGCGTCCCGGTCGGCGATCGCCTGCTCCACCTGGGTCGCCTCGTCGACCGCGCCGCGCTGGTCCAGGCCGATGTGGCAGTGCGCGTCGACCAGGCCCGGCACGATCCAGCCGTCGGTGCTCAGCGTGCTGACGTCAGCAGTGGCGGGCCGGTCGACGACCAGCCCGCCACTGAGGTGGATCTCCTGCCGCTCGCCGGCCGGCAGCACCGTGCCGGCGAGTCTGAGTACCCCGGATCCGGTCGTCGTCATACCGCCGACCGTAACCGGGAACGTGTCAGCCGTGCGAGCCGCTGCCCTGCGTGCAGGGTGTGGGGTTGCCCTCAGTCGCACACGGCGAACCGGTCGGCGACTCCGACGGCGTCGTGGACGGCGTGGGTGTCGGGGTGGGCGTCGGATCCGGGGTCGGCGTCGGCGTCGGCGTCGGGGTGTCCTCGGTCGGCGTGGGCGTCGGCCGGTCCGACGGCGGCTTGGTCGGCTTGGTGGCCGGCCGGGTCGGCTTGTCGGTCACCGGCGGCGTCGGGTCGACCGGCCGCGGGATCGACGTCTCGACCGGCGTGGTCGGCAGCGGCTTCGGCGTCGTCGTCTTGGTGTCGTCCGGCACGTCCGGGACGTCGCGCGGATCGACCTTGCGCTCGGCGTTGCCGGCCGGCTTCGGGGTCGACAGGTTGCCCTTCGCGTTCGGGATCAGGACGGCGCTCTTGCTGTACACGCGCATCCAGCGCAGCACGGTGGCGACGAAGTCCTTGGAGTGCTGGTAGCGCAGCAGCGCCGCGACCAGGTCGCGCGGGCGCTTCAGATCGTCGCCCTCGGAGCACAGGTAGACCGCGACCGTGGTGACCGCGTCGTACACGTTGTTGGGGTTGCGGAAGCTGTCACCGTTGCCGTCGGCGCCGAACTCGCTCCAGACCCCCGGAACGATCTGCATCGGGCCGACCGCGCGGTCCCAGACCCGGTCGGCGTCGTACCGGCCGCGGTCGGTGTCGGGGATCTTGCCCAGGCCGGCGCGACCGTTCAGCACCGGGCCGAGCAGCTTGCCGCGGGTGGTGCCGGCCACGTCGACCCGGCCGCCACTGGCGTGGTTGGACTCGACCTTGCCGATCCCGGCCAGCAGGGGCCAGGTCAGACCGCAGTTCGGCCGGACCACGGCGAGATTCGCGGTGGCGCGGCGGTAGGCGGGGAAGACCCCGCGCGGGATGCCGTTGACGGCGTTCGGGCGGCCCGGCCGGACGACCGAGCGGCCGTCGGTCGCGCCCTGCACGGGCACGTCGGCGCGGGCGGGCTTGTCCGATCCGATCCGGCCGTCCACTCCGGGACGCTGCGGGACGATCATTGTCAGTTCGTCGAATTCACCGCTGTTCAGCCCGGCCCCAGGCGATGGGGCGACCGGGCTGTCCGCCGCGAGCTGGCCGGAGGCACCGGCTCCGCCCGAGGCGACCGTGACGATGGCCCCCACCAGGAGGGGGGCCGTGCACAGTGAAGCGATGATGATTTTGACCCGACGGTTTCCACTACGGGTTAGGCGCATAGTCCCATCAACGAACGACGCGCCAGAAAGTTATCGAGATCTGACGGAAAGTTAACGTTGCCGGAGGCCCGCTGCGAAACAGGGCACTCGGCACACGGTGTACGCCGCTGGGGCGGGTGGCTCGATCGTCGTTCCGCGTACCGTACCGGGTCGCGTGGAGTTCCGGACCACCGGGTCCGGTGGTTGGACGTGGGCCTGCGCGCCGGCGGGTGGATCGCCTTGCCTGGAAGGGTTCTGGAGGGTGCGCCCGTTCGCGTGCCTCGGGCAACTCCGGCGGCGCGCTCCTTCCGCGCGCTCTTCCTCGCACCCGTCCACACCGGGTCCGCGCGACCGTCCACACCCCAAGGTCCGCGCCCGCCCAAACCCCTGGTCCGCGCGACCGTCCACGCCTCCGGTCCGCGCGGCCGTCCACATCCCAGGGTCCGCGTCCGCGCACACCCCTGGTCCGCGCGCCCGACCACACCCCCGGTCGGTGCCCGCCCACGGCCGCGGCGGAGCCGCGCCGATACCACGCTCCCGTCCTCGGCTCCCGGTGCGACCCGCTCCACGCCGGTCGCAACGGCGGCCCCTGGCTCGCGGCCCCCACTCACTCGCGCCCGAGTCGGATCAGGGCTCCGGGCTCCGGCCTGTTTCATGCCCTCGGCCCAGATCGAATTCCGGGCCTCGGGCCCCGATCAGGAGGTCTTGGGCTTCGGGGCGTCGGTCGGGGTCGCGCCGTCGGTGCCGGTCGTGGACTGGCCGTCGGGGGTGGTGCAGGTCGGAGCCGGGGTCGGCGTCGCCGTCGGAGTCGGGGTCGGCGTCACGCACGGATCCTGCGTGGGCTCCTGGGTCGGCGTCTGCGTGTCCTGGGTGTTCGTCGGCGTCGGCGTGGGTGTCGGCGTCGGCGTGGGGGTCGGCGTCGGCGTAGGAGTCAGCGTCGGCGTCGGCGACGAGGTGGTCGGCGTCGTCGTCGGGGTCTGGGTCTCCGTCGGTGACGGGGTCAGCGTCGGCGTCGGCGGCTTCGTCGGCGGCTTCGGCGGGTTCGTCCACGGCGGCCGCGAGGTCGGGCGCGGGGTAGACGGCAGCGGCGACGTCGGGGTCAGCGTCGGCGACGTGATCGGCTGCGTGGGCCGAGTCGTCTGGGCGGGCTGGGTCGGCTGCGTCGTCGTCGTACTGGTGGTGGCCGATGGCCGCGGCGTGGTCTCGTCGTCGCCCGGGATCTGGGTCGGGTCGTCGTCGTGCTGCACGTTGCCGTCGTCGTCGCCCGGCGGGGTGATCACGCCGTCGTCGTCCGGGGTGGTGACGGTCGTCTTGCTGTACGACTTCATCCAGCGCAGCACGGTGGACACGTAGTCCATCGAGTGGTTGTAGCGCAGCACCGCCTCGGCCAGACCCTGGGGGTCGCTCAGGTCGGCGTTGGCCGAGCAGAGGTAGTCGCCGGCCGCCCGCGCCGCGTCGAACACGTTGTGCGGGTCCTTCAGGCCGTCGTTGTTGCCGTCGGCGCCGAACCCCTTCCAGGTGCCCGGGATGAACTGCATCGGGCCGACCGCGCGATCCCACTGGGTGTTGCCGTCGTACTGGCCGCCGTCGGTGTCACCGATCGCTGCCATGCCCGGCCCACCGTCGAGCACCGGCCCGAGGATCTGGCCCCGGGTCTTGCCGGTCGCGTCGACGCGGCCGCCGCTGGCGTGCGCGGACTCGACCTTGCCGATACCGGCCAGCAGCGGCCAGGTGATGTGGCAGTTCGGCTTGGCGACGGCGAGGTCGTTCGCGGCCTTCTGGTACGCCGCGAGCACGGTGCCGGGAATGCCCGAGACCGCTCCGCTCGGCCCGACCACCGGCTGCTGCTTGCTGTCGGTCGCGCCGGTCACCGGGACCTCGATCGTGGACCGCTTCTCCGAGCCGATGCTGCCGTCGACGCCGGGCACCTTCGGCACGTCCTCGACCAGGTCGTCGAACACCGAGTCCTGGCGCGGCTGGCTGAGCGCGTGCGCGTCGACCACGAACGTGTTCGAGGGGACGCCGCCGGCGACGAACACGGCGACCATCGCGGCGGGCGGGGCAAGGCAGATCCACGTCGCGGTCAACTTGCCCCGCCACGTGTCCAGATCCTTGAACTGCCGCCTCATCCGAACCCGTCTCCTCGACGTATTCCGCAGTTACCCCCGTGCTCCGGGCGCAGGCACGATCTTAACGGGTGAGCGGTCAGGGACAACCGGTCACGGTGAGTCCCCCGGCTCGGACAACCACTTTCAAGCACTCGTACGACGTACTGCGCCCGTCGTACCGGCCACTCCCCCGCGGGGCTCGCACCCCGCTCCCTCACCGTACGCGCGGGCGGCGCAGGCGTCATCCTCCGACGGAGGAATTCACTGCTTGTTCTTGTCGTCCCCGTCGAGCAGGTTCTTGAAGGCGTCCGGCAGCTCGAAGTTGCTGTTGCCGAGCTGGCCGCCGAACGCGGCCGGCAGCTCGCCCGGCGCGGGCTCGGCCGGCTGCGAGGGACCCTGGTTGGCCCGCTTGGCCGGGTTGCCGGAGCCGCGCTTGGACTTGCCCTTCTTCGCCTGCTGCTTGCCCTTCTTGCCGCCGCCCATGCCCGGCATTCCGGGCATTCCCGGCATCCCTGGCATGCCCGGCATGCCCTTGCCGCTGGCCATCGCCGACATCATCTTGCGGGCCTCGAAGAACCGCTCGACCAGGCCGCTGACGGTGGCCACCTCGGTGCCCGAGCCCTTCGCGATCCGGGCCCGGCGGGAACCGTTGATGATGTGCGGATCGGCCCGCTCGGCCGGCGTCATCGAGTGGATGACCGCCTCGATCCGGTCGATCTCGCGCTCGTCGAAGTTCTCCAGCTGGTCCTTGAACTGGGCCGCGCCGGGCAGCATGCCGAAGATCTTGGTCAGCGGGCCCATCTTGCGCACCGACTGCATCTGGGCGAGGAAGTCGTCCAGGGTGAAGTCCTTGCCGCCCTTCTTCTGCAGCTTGGCGGCGGTCTTGGCGGCCTGGTCGGCGTCGAAGGTCCGCTCGGCCTGCTCGATCAGGCTCATCACGTCGCCCATGCCGAGGATGCGCGACGCCATCCGGTCGGGGTGGAAGACGTCGAAGTCCTCGAGCTTCTCGCCGTTCGACGCGAACATCACCTGGCGGCCGGTGACCTGCGCGATCGACAGCGCGGCACCGCCGCGGGCGTCGCCGTCCAGCTTGGACAGCACCACACCGTCGAAGCCGACGCCGTCCAGGAAGGCCTGCGCGGTGACCACCGCGTCCTGACCGATCATCGCGTCGACGACGAACAGGATCTCGTCCGGCGTCACCGCGTCGCGGATGTCCGCGGCCTGCTGCATCAGCTCGGCGTCGACACCCAGCCGGCCGGCCGTGTCGACGATCACGACGCTGTACTGCTTGGTCCGCGCCTCGTCCATCGCCTGCTTGGCGACCTGCACCGGGTCACCGACACCGTTGCCCGGCTCCGGCGCGAACACCGGGACGCCGGCCCGGTCACCGACCACCTGCAGCTGCGTCACGGCGTTCGGCCGCTGCAGGTCGGCCGCGACCAGCATCGGCGTCTGGTGCCGCGTCTCCTTCAGCCACTTCGCGAGCTTGCCCGCCAGCGTCGTCTTACCAGCACCCTGCAGACCCGCCAGCATGATCACCGTCGGCGGCCGCTTGGCCATCCGCAGCTCACGCGTCTCGCCACCGAGGATCTTGACCAGTTCCTCGTTGACGATCTTGATCACCTGCTGCGCCGGGTTCAGCCCACCCCGCACCTCGGCGCCGGCGGCCCGCTCCTTGACGGCAGCGATGAACTCCTTCACCACCGGCAACGCGACATCGGCCTCCAGCAACGCGATCCGGATCTCCCGGGCGGTCGCGTCGATGTCGGCGTCGGTCAGCCTGCCCTTCCCCCGCAAGTTCTTGAACGCAGCGGAAAGCCGATCGGAAAGCGTGTCGAACACAGCAAAGTCCGTTTCTTCAGTCGAACCCAGACAACTCGACGAGTCTACCGGCCGCTCCGACCACCGCGACCAGGCAGGACTCGGCGCGGTGGCCTGTGGACAACTCCCACGCTGCGACCGGCAATCCGGATACCGTTCCTGTCAGTACCAGCGTCGTCGCGGGGAGAGACCGTGCCAGTAGACATCGAGCAGTTCACCACCGCGGTGTCGCGCGCTCGGGACCGCATTCGCGGCACCACGGAGCCGGGCGTGATCGCCACCGAGCAGGCGAAGCTCCTTGCAATGGTGCCCGCCGATGCGACCGAGCACGAAAAGACCTGGACGACGGAGCTGATCGCCGGCCTGGCTGTGCCGTCGCCGCCGCCACCTCAACCAAGCGCGCTGTACGACGAGGCCGGCCGAATCCACGCCGACGCGTTCCGGACCGAAGGTCCCACCGAGGAGCGGATCGCAGCGCTCCAGGACGCCCGCCGCAAGATCTTCGCGCTCGCGGACCGTGCCGACGACGACGAAGCCGCGGCGATCCGGGCGATGACCAGAGCCCTCGACCACGCCGAGGACTACCTGCGCGACCCGCCCTGGCCCGCGAGCAACCAGCCCGGACAGGCCGACTGATCGGTGTCCGGCGGCGACCGGCTCGTTCCTCGCGACTCCGCCGTCCACCGGGAGTTCAGCCGTCTGTACGGAATCACCCGATCCCTGCGTGAGACCCCGGTCGACCGTTGGAACGGCGATCTCTACGCGACGTACCGGGCACCGGATGCCGACCCGCGATGGGGCAGGTTCGATCCGAAGACCGGCGCCTTGCACATGTCGGCGGATCTGGTTCTGCGCCATCTGACGGGCTCGCCCGCCGACACCGATCGCCAGAGCCAGGCACAGGCCCTCGCCACGGTGCTGCACGAAGCGACGCACACCGGGATGTTCACCGACGCACCCGAGGCTCCCAATGCGGTCCGCGACGAGCGGTCCATCGGCGTCATGGAAGGCGTGGCCGAGTATCGCGCCGTCCACGACTTCGACAATTTCGTCGCCGTGGCCGGCTACCGCGGTCTGGTCCTCGCCCAGCCGCAGTATCCCGGTCCCTTCGCAGCCATGGACGACCTGGTGTCCCAGGTGTCGGGCCCGGCCAAAGACCGCCAGGCACTCCTCAAACAACTCGCCGGCGGCTCGGGAGCCATGCACTTCGATCAACTGGCCGACAGCGTGATTCACAACCGGCTCGCTGACGTCGTCCCGAACCGCGAGGACCACCGCCAAGCGGTCAGAGCGGCCCTGATCGGCCCACTCGCGAACCCACTCTGGACGACCCTGCTCAAGCGCCCGGCCCGCTCGGGCCTCGCGCTGGCCGGCGAGATCCGCCAGGACCTCAACTCCGAGGTCGACAAGATCCGTCACCACTACCGAGGCGGCTTCCAGCCGCCGTATCCGGCCGACGTTCCGAATCCGGCGGCAATCCAGTTGTCCCCCACCACCGGCCGAACGACCGAGCCAGAACGAGCGCCGTCCCCAGTGGTCGACGGCGTCGACCTGCGATTCCTCAGCGGCCAGGCACCAGCATCGGGCGCCACGGCGAGGAGACCGTCGTTGGGCCAGGGAGCCCGGGGCTCGGAAGGACCGATCCGGCGGGATCCGCACCGCGGCACGGAGCGCGACCGAAGCTGACATGTCGCGCAACGACCTGTGGATAAGTCCGGTCGCCCAGCGTGCCGAACAGCTCGCGTTTCACTTGACATCCCAACCGAAGGAGAGCCCGTGCCACTGGACATCGCGAAGTTCAACTCGGCGTACTCCGACGCGCGGTATCGCGTGGATCGGGAGGGGGGCGACGTCGCGGCCGAGCAGGCGGAGCTTCGCGGGCTTGTGCCGGACGACGCTGCGGCCGAGGACAGGGAGTGGGCTCAGACGCTCATCGAGTCTCTCGCAGATCCTGCGCCGCCGGAGCCCGAGTGGAGTCCGCTCTACCACGAGGCCGGCCGGATCGCGGCGGCCAGTTACGCCACTGAAGGGACCACCGAGGAGCGCATCGCGGCGTTCGAACGGGCTCGCAGGGAGATCTTCGCGATCGCCGATCGGGCCGACCGCGACGAGGCGCCGCACATTCGCGCGATGACGCGGGCGATGGAACACCTGGAGGAAGGCCTGCGACACCCGTTCTGGGAGGAGACGGCCGAACAGGCCGACTGACCGGTGGCCAACAGCCTGACGCTCGTTCCACGGGGCTCGGCCACTTACCGGGAGTTCGAGCGGCTGTACCGGCTCGCCAGGAGTCTCCGCACGACGGCGACCGACCGTTGGAACGGTGGCCTCGTCGCAGGCGGCGGCGAGAACATGGGCGCGGTCCACCCGAAGACCGGCGCGATCCGGTTGTCGGCCGAGCATGTCCTCAGGCACCTGCACGGCTCCGGGTTCAACTCGACTCCGAGCGAGCGCGCTCAGGCGCTGGCGACGATTCTGCACGAGACGACGCACGCCGGGATGGAGATCGACGCGCCAGACCAGCCCAACGCCGTACGGGCCGAGCACGCGTTGAAGGTGATCGAGGGCTTCGCGGAGGTCCGCGCGATGACCGACTTCACCGCGTTCGCTGTACGCGCCGGCTACGGCAAGCTGCCGTTTCCGAAGCCGGCGTACAAGGCTCCGCATGCCGCGGTCGACGAACTGGTTCACCAGGCGTCCGGACCTCGCCAGACAAGGGGTCAGTTGCTCGACGTGGCCGTGCGTGGTCCGGGCGTGATGCACCTGGATCAACTCGCAGAGTGTGTGGTCCGCAACCGCCTGGAGGACGTGGTCCCCGCTCGCGAGGTCGACCGGCGTGCGGTACGAGCGGCGTTGATCGCGACGATGGCCGTCCCGGGCTGGTTGCAACTGACAGACAAGGTCGGCGCGGACGTCGACCGGGCGGTCGCCGACGGGATTCGCCGTGACCTCGACGCGAGGGTCGACCAGATTCGGCAGCACTACCGCGCTCAGCCGTCACGGGTGTTCCCGGCGGACGGACCGAACGCTGAGGCGGCGCGGGTTGCTGATGGCAACAGGTTGGCGACGTTGCCGGCGCCGGATGCGAGGGATCGGGTCGACAGGTCTGCGCCGGGTGCGGGCGACCGGCTTGATGGGGCGGCGCCGGCAGTCGGTGATCGGGGCGACGGGCCGGTGCAGGGCGGGTGGACGCCTTCGGGGCGACGTGAGGCTGGGGTCGCGGCGATGCGGTTTCCGGACGGCGTGGCACCTGCGGCTGGCGCGACAGGGCGGCGGGCTTCGCTGGGGCAGGGGGCTCGGGGAGCGGGGCTGGGTGGGCGGGAGCGGCGACCGGAGTCGGGTGTTGAGCGTGAGTAGCGGTTGGGCGGTCAGCGGAGAGCACGCGTCAGCTGCCTGAATCGCTTGGGTGCGGGGCTCGCGAGGACCGGGCGCGGGGATTCGGCGACGCGGGACGGGGCTCGCCCGGGAGGTCGCTGACTCCACCCTGCGATGACCTGTGGATAACGCCAGCCGCCCAGCACGCTCTACCGCTAGCGTTTCACCGAAGAGCCGAACCGAAGGAGATCCCGTGCCGCTGGACATCGCGAAGTTCAACTCGGCGTACACCGATGCGCGGGGTCGCGTCGAGCGTGAGCAGGCCGATGTGGCGACTCAGCAGGCGCAACTGCGGACACTCATACCGGACGACGCCACCGAGGAGCATCGTGAGTGGGCCGAGAACCTGATCGCCTCGCTGGCCAAGCCGCCTGCGCCGCCCAGGCAGTGGAGTGAGCTCTACCACGAGGCGGGACGGATCCAGGTGGCCGCTTACCAGACCGAAGGAACCGTCGAGGAGCAAATTGCTGCGCTGCGGGAGGCTCGGCGACGGATCTGGGAGATCGCTGATCGCGCGGCCGATGACGAGGCGCCGCACATCAGAGCCATGACTCGGTCGATGGAGCACGTCGAGGACGGGCTGCGGAACCCGTTGTTGCCGCAGGACGACTGACGCGTGCAGGGCGGCCTGTCCCTCGTACCGCGTCAGAGCGCGGTCTACCGAGAGTTCGAGCGGCTGTACCACCTTGCCCGCACACTGCGTCCGACGGCCACGGATCGCTGGAACGGTGACCTCGTCGCGGGTGGAACGGAAAGCTGGGGAAGCGTCGACAGGAACTCCGGCGCGATCACACTGTCCGCCCACCATGTGCTCCGTCATCTCCACGGCTCGGACTCTCGGGGCGGTCCGGACCAGCAGGCGCAGGCGCTCGCCACGGTCCTCCACGAAGCGACGCACGCGGGGATGGCCTTGGAGGCTCCGACTGCAGCCAACGCCGTCCACAGGAACCTGATGTGGAGGGCGTCGCGGAGGTGAGGGCCATTGCCGACATCCCGGCCTTCGCGGTGCTCGCCGGGTACGGAGAACTTCCAGTGCCACCGCCTCAGTACCCCGCGCCGTACTCCGCCATCGACGGACTCTTGCAGCAGGCGTCGGGGCCAAGGAGAGGACGTGGTTCTCTGCTTGACGCCCTGTCCCGAGGGTCCGGGCACGCTGCACCTCGACGAATTGGCCGACGGCGTGCTGCAGAACCGGCTGGCGGAGGTCGTCCCCGTGGGTGACCAGCAGGCCGTCCGGGCGGCGCTGATCGGGCCGATGCTGCATCCCGCGTGGAGTCAGATCGGCAAGATGCCGAGCGGCATCGGCGAGAGTGTCGCGCGCGACATCCAGATCAAGCTGAACACCGTCGTCGACGAGATCCGCCAGCATTACCGCGCTCAGCCGGCGCAGGTGTTCCCGGCGGACGGACCGAACGCCGAGGCGGTGCGGGTTGCTGAGGGCAACAGGTTGGCGGCGTTGCCGGCGCCGGATGCGAGGGATCGGGTCGACAGGTCTGCGCCGGGCGACCGGCTTGATGGCGCGGCGCCAGGGGTCGGTGATCGATCCGACGGGCCGGTGCGGGGCGGCTGGACGCCTTCGGGTCGAGGTGAGGCTGACGTCGCGGCAATGCGGTTTCTGGACGGAGTGGCGCCTGCGGCTGGCGCGACGGGGCGGCGGCCTTCGCTGGGGCAAGGCGCTCGGGGAGCGGGGCAGGGCGGGCGGGACCGGCGGCCGGAGTCTGGAGTTGAGCGCGAGTAGCGGTTGGACAGTCAGCGGAGAGCGCGCATCGGCTGGCTGACTTGCTTGGGTGCCAGGCTCGACGCGAGAACGAGCCCGACCGGGAGGCCGTTTACTCAATCGTGCGACGACCTGTGGATAACGCCAGCCGCCCAGCACGCTCTACCGCTAGCGTTTCACCGAAGAGCCGAACCGAAGGAGAAGCCGTGCCGCTGGACATCGCGAAGTTCAACTCGGCGTACTCGGATGCGCGGTACCGAATCGACCGAGGGGACGCTGATGTGGCAGCGGAGCAGGCTCGGTTGCGGGAACTCGTGCCGGACGACGCCGCGAGGGACGACGTCGAATGGGCCGACACCTTGATCGTCTCCTTGGCCGAGCCGCCGGAGCCGCCTCGGGAGTGGAGTGAGCTATACCACGAGGCCGGGCGGATTCAGGTGGCCGCGTACCAGGCCGAAGGGACGGTCGAGGAGCGGATCGCCGCTTTCGAGGAGGCCCGGCGCCGAATTTGGGAGATCGCCGATCGGGCGGATCCGGAAGAGGCGCCGGATATCAGGGCGATGACCAGATCGATGGAGCACGTGGAGAACGGCCTACGGGACCCGCTCTGGCCGGACGACGACAGCAATCAGGACGATTGAGCCGTGAACGACGGCGCAGCCGCCGTACCACGCGGCACCGCCGTCTACCGAGAATTCGAGCGGCTCTACCGGCTGGCCCGCACGCTGCGCCCGTGGAGCACTGACCGATGGAACGGCGATCTTTTCGCCGGCGGCACCGGTAACTGGGGAAGCGTCGACCGGTTGTCGGGCGCGCTCACCCTCTCGCACGAGCACGTACTGCGGCATTTGCGGGACTCGGGCTTCTCAACCACCGCCAGGCAACAAGCGCAAGCACTCGCGACGATCCTCCACGAAACAACCCACGCATCGATGGAACTGGATGCACCGGACCATCCCAACGCGGTCCGGAGGAAATCCACGTGGAACGTCATGGAGGGCGTCGCCGAACTTCGTGCCATCACCGATGTCCGGGCCTTCGCGGTTCGTGCCGGATACGGCCCGCTCCCGACGCCACAGCCTCAGTATCCCGCTCCGTACGCCGCCATCGACGGGCTCATGGAAGAGGCCTCGGGTCCGCGCAGGGATCGTGAGGCACTTCTCAACACGTTGTCCTTGGGTCCCGGCGCGCTGCATCTGGACCAACTCGCCGACGGTGTGCTGCAAAACCGGCTGGCGGAGGTCGTTCCTGTCGGTGACCACCAGGCCGTCCGGGCGGCGCTGATCGAGCCGATGCTGCATCCCGCGTGGAGTCAGATCGGCAAGATGCCGAGCGGCATCGGCGAGAATGTCGCGCGCGACATCCAGATCAAGCTGAACACCGTCGTCGACGAGATCCGCCAGCATTACCGCGCTCAGCCGGCGCAGGTGTTCCCGGCGGAGGGTCCGAACGCCGAGGCAGCGCGGGTTGCTGAGGGCAACAGGTTGGCGGCGTTGCCGGCACCGGATGCGAGGGATCGGGTCGACAGGTCTGCGCCGGGTGACCGACATGGTGGGGCGGCACCAGGGGTCGGTGAGCGGGCCGACGAGCCGGTGAAGGGCGGCTGGACGCCTTCGGGTCGAGGTGAGGCTGGGGTCGCGGCGATGCGGTTCCTGGACGGGGTGGCGCCTGCGGCTGGCGCGACCGGGCGGCGGCCTTCGCTGGGGCAAGGCGCGCGGGGAGCGGGGCAGGGCGGGCGGGACCGGCGGCCGGAGTCTGGAGTTGAGCGCGAGTAGCGGTTGGACGGTCAACGGATAGCACCCAACAGCTGGCTGAACCGCTTGGCTGCGGGGCTCGAGAGGGCGGGCCCTGGGATTCGGCGACGCGGGACGGGCCCGACCGGGAGGTCGCTGACTCCACCTGCGAAGACCTGTGGATAACGGCGGCCGCCCAACGCGTCGACCCGCTAGCGTTTCACCGGACATCTCGACCGAAGGAGACAACGGTGCCGCTGGACATCGCGAAGTTCAACTCGGCGTACACCGATGCGCGGGGTCGGGTGAGGCGGGATGGGGCGGACGTGGCCGCGGAGCAAGCTCGGTTGCTGGAGTTGATACCGGACGACGCCGCCGAGGACGACCTTCGTTGGGCCAAGACGCTGATCGCCTCGTTGGCCAAGTCGCCTGCGCCGCCGCGCGAGTACAGCGAGCTGTACCACGAAGCCGGGCGGATCCAGGCCGCTGCGTATCAGGTCCAGGGCACGGTCGAGGAGCAGATCGAGGCGCTCGCCACTGCGCGGCGAATGATCTGGGAGATCGCCGATCGCGCCGACCGCGACGAAGCGCCGCACATCAGGGCGATGACGAGATCGATGGAGCACGTGGAGGACGGGCTGCGCAATCCGTTGTGGCCGGCGGACGATCAGCCGGGACAGGACAGCTGATCTGGTGGACAGCGCCGCGCACCTCGTACCGCGCGGAACGGCCGTCTACCGAGAGTTCGAGCGGCTTTACCGACTCGCGCGGACTTTGCGTCCGACCACCACGGACCGCTGGAACGGCGTACTCCTCGCCGGGGGCAGCGGGAACTGGGGCAGCGTCGACCGACGGTCGGGTGCGATCACCCTGTCGGACCAGCACGTGCTGCGGCATCTCCGCGGCTCGGGCTTCCCGAGCACGGCCGCTGAGCAGGCCCAGGCGTTGGCGACGATCCTCCACGAAACCACTCACGCTGGGATGGAAATCGACGCGCCACAAGCCCGGAACGCGATCCGGAGCAACCTCATCTGGAACGTCATGGAGGGTGTCGCCGAGGTGCGAGCGATGGCCGACATCGAGGCCTTCGCCGATCGGGCCGGGTACGGCGAGCTCCCCGTTCCGGATCCTCAGTACCCAGCCCCGTACGCCGCGATCGAAGGGCTGATCGTTCAGGCGTCCGGACCACGAAAGGGCGATGGTGCGTTGCTCGATGCGCTGTCCCGTGGGCCTGGCGTGCTCCATCTGGACTGTCTGGCCGACGGCGTACTGCAGAATCGCCTGGCCGATGTCGTCCCCACGGGCGACCACCCAGCGGTGCGAGCAGCACTGATCAGGCCGATGTTGCACCCGGCCTGGACCGAGATCCGGCACATGGGCAGCAGCATCGGGACAGGTGTGGCACGTGACATCGCCGTCAAGGTCAACTCAGCGGTCGACGCCATCCGCGGGCACTACGCGTCCGGACGGAACGGCCCGTTCCCGGGCGACGTCTTCGATCCAGCAGTGCGGGAGCGAGGCGGTGGGGCATCAACTCCTGATCCGGACCATCGAGCGGACGGGTCGGCCCGTGGCGCCGCGATGCCCTCGGCGCAGGACAAAGTACCGGAGATGCGCTTCTTGGACGGGCTGGCACCCGCGGCGGGGGCTGCGAGAAGGCCGCCCTCCTTGGGGCAGGGAGCGCGGGGCGCGGGTAGGCCGGCGCCGCCGAATCCTGAGCGTACGACGGGGCGTGACCGCTAGGAGAAGCAACTCGCGTGGCCTAGGGTTAACCATTCAGACATCTACGAGCGGTTAGGGGCGGCGACGGTGGCGAAGCGGCGGGTTGTGGTGGATGGGCCTTCCAACTTGGGGTTGCGGCCGCCGAAGGTGGGGACTGTGCCGGGGTGTTACAAGCTGGCGGGGGCGCTGAGGGATCAGGGGTTTGTGACGCGGATCGGGGCGGCGGATGGCGGGTGTGTGACGCCGCCTCGGTACGACCGGGGGGACTGGAAGCCGGGGGATGGGGTGTTCAACGCGGGGGCGATGGCGGAGTACAGCCTGAGAGTGGCTGAGCGGGTGGGGAAGTTGGTTGACGAGGGCAACCTTGTGGTGTTGCTGGGCGGGGAGTGCAGCAACTTGCTCGGGCCGGCGGTGGCGTTGCGGCGGCGGGGGCGGTTCGGGGTGGTGTATCTGGACGGGCACTCGGATTTTCGGACGGTGGAGAACTCGCCGTACGTCGGGGCGGCGGGTGGGGAGGCGTTGGCGTTGGTGACCGGGCGGGGGCAGGACGATCTGGTCGATCTCGACGGGTTGAAGCCGTATGTGCGGGACGAGGACGCGGTGCTGCTGGGGATTCGGGACGACGACGAGTACGCCGACGACGTGCGGGCGGCGGGGATCGGGACGTGGCCGGCGGCGGAGATCGGCGACGGGACGGGCGGCGAAGTGGTCGAGCAGCTGGAGAAGCTCGACGGGTTCTGGGTGCATCTGGACGTCGACATCCTCGACGCCTCCGTGATGCCCGCGGTGGACAGTCCGGATCCCGGTGGGATCCAGCACGAGCAATTGCGGGCGCTGTTGAAGCCCTTGCTCGCGTCGGACAAGTGCGTGGGGATCGATGTCGGGATCTTCGACCCGGATCTCGACCCGGACGGCACGTACGCCCGTGAACTCACCGACACGCTCGTCGCCGCGTTCGACAGCTGAGACCGCTACACCAAGGACCGGGCTACTCCCAGACCGCCGGCAACCCGTGCGGCGCCGCATGCCCGAGGATCCGGCGTACGCCGCCCGGCCACGTCTGCAGTACCACCAGGAACTCGTACGGCGCCTCCGGCGTACGGCGCATCGGTTCGAGACACAGGCGGGCCAGTGGAGCCGAGGCGCTGGCCCGCTCCCCCAGCGCCGCGATCGCCTCGTCGGCGGCGGCCTGGTCGGCGCGGGTGAGGTACTGCCACATCACCGAGTGCCAGACGACCGTGACGTGTTCCTCGGACAGTTCCAGATTGCGCAGGAACGACACCGCGTCCTCACGCCGTACGTCGGCCGGCACCGCACGCGCGACCTCCAGGGCGCCGCGGAGTCGTTCGAGGCGTTCGGTCATGTCCGGCCACACGTACGACGTGAGCGTGAGCGCGCCGTCCTCGGTCAGCGGATTGACCGGGTTGATGTCGCTGCCGACCCGTTCGGCGATCCGCAGCTCCGGCGCGGGCGTGATCGGCCGGCCCGTCCAGGCGTCGGCGAAGACCACCGGGCTGTCGGCGGCGCCGAAGGTCTGGTCGGCCACCTGGTAGCGAAAGCAGTCGGCGCGTAGGTTCAGCCCACCGCTTGCCCCGATCTCGAACAGCCGGACCGGCAGCGGGACCGCCTCGAAGAGCCGCAGGAGTCCGCCGTACAGGGCCGTCGCGCGGCCGACCTCGTTGGTCTGTGGCGGTTGGGTCAGCAGGCTCTGCAGCTCGGGTCCCCGCGCCTGCAGGACCTGCTCGAACGCCGTCCAGCCGAGAACCGGGTCCCACTCCCCGCCGACGCTCGGGTAGAACACCCCGAGCTCCGGCGCCTCACCGGCCAGCACCAGCCGGTGCACCGAGCCGAGCAGCCGCAGAGCGAGCGCGGAGGGCCCCGGGTCCTGCTCGTGCCCGGCCAGCACGCGGGTGCTGATGCCGCCGAGCTCGTAGTCGTCCACGAGCCGGCGGAGCAGATCGGCGTACAGCGGCGAGCCGAGTTCTTCGCACGCCGCTGCCTGGAGCTGGAAGGCTTCTACAACGTCCACACCGATGACCCTAAGAGGTCAATCGATCCAAGACTGTTTTCGCCGTCACACGCGCGTCCTCGTCCTCCAGCGGCGAGCCGTGCGGATCCGTCAGGTAGAACACGTCGACACACTCCGCGCCCAGCGTGCTCACATGAGCCGAGCGGATGTCCGCACCCGTTACCGCGATCGCAGCCGTCACGTCGTACAGCAGCCCGGGCCGGTCGTGTGCCCGGACCTGCAGCACCGTTGCGGTTTCCGACGCCTCTGGCAACAAGTCGACCCGCGCGGCAGGCCCCTTGCGTGACACCGACGAGTCCCGCGCCGCCAACCGGCGTACGAGGTCGCTGTTGTCGCGGAGAGCCACGGCCAGCCGGTCCCGGAGCCGCACCGGGTCAGGTGCCGAGCCGGCGACCGTCCACGACGAGATGCCGAGTCCTTCGACCGAGGTGATCACCGCGGAGCGCACGGCGAGCCGCTCCACAGCCAGTACGGCGGCCACCGTCGACAGCGTCCCGACCTGGTCCGGCACGGCCACGTTGACCCGCAGGTCCCCGTGGTGCTCCGACACCGTCACGCCCAGCCGGCCGACTCCGACCACCTGATGCAGCTCGGGCATCGGCAGAGCCGGAGCCTCGTGCCAGAGACTCGAGCCTCCTCCCGACAGCTCGCCCCGCACGCGCCGAGCCAGCTCCCCGACCAGCCGCAGCCTCCACGGTGACGACGCCGCCGGGCCAGCAGCCCGCGCATCGGCGTACGTGAGCGCCTCCAGCAGGTCCAGCGTCTCGGTGTCACCGACGATGCCCGCGACGAGGTCGACCGTCATCGGGTCGTCCAGATCCCGCCGAGTCGCGACCTGCGCGAGCATCAGGTGCTGACGGACCAGCAGGGTGATCGTGTCCGCGTCCGCCTCGCTGAAGCCGAGCCGGCGCGCTATCACCGCAGCGATCGCCGCACCGGTCACGCTGTGGTCACCCTCGACCGCCTTGCCCAGGTCATGGATCAGCGCGGCGACCAGCAGCAGATCCGGCCGCCGGACGTCCCGGACCATGGTCGACGCCTCGACGCAGGTCTCCAGCAGGTGCCGGTCGACCGTGTAGCGGTGGATGGCCGACTGCGGCGGCCGGAAGCGCACGCTGTCCCACTCGGGCAGCAGCCGCGAGATGTACCCGGTCTGGTCCATCGTCTCCCAGACCTCGAGCAGGCCCTGTCCAGCACCGAGCAACGCGCAGAACAGCCGCCGCGCCTCCCCCGGCCAAGGCTCCGGCAGCTCAGCAGCCGTCGCAGCGAGCCGTGCCGCGACAGCAGGCGACAGCACCAGCTCCCTGTCTGCAGCAACAGCCGCTGCCCGCAGGCCGAGCGCCGGGTCCCGCTCCGGCCGAGCGTCCGGCATCAGCACGACCTCACCCTCGTGCTGCCCGACCCCCTCGTCCAGCGCGAGCAGCAACGGCCCACCGGTACGGCGACGCCGCGAGCGAGGCGGTCTGGCCACCAGGCTCTCGATCCGCCGCCAGGACACATCGCACACGTGAGCCAGCGTGCGCCCGGTCGAGTAGACGTGGCGCAGCAGCGCGTCACGTCCCGGGAGACCGAGCCCGGCGGCGACATCGGCGGTCACGTCGGCAACCAACCGGTCGGTTGCCCGCCCGGCCACAGCATGCAGCTCGTCGCGCACGTCCAGGAGATCAAGTCGAGCCCGCTCGAGCACCGGATGCGGCACGTCGACCAGCCACGACGCCACCAGCGCCCGCAGCACCACCGCATCCCGCAGCCCGCCGTACGCCTCCTTCAAATCCGGCTCGGCCAGATGCGCCAGCTCCCCGACCGTCGACGCCCGGTCACGACAGGCCTGCGCGAGCGCGGGCAGCCGGTCTCGCGCCGTACGACGCCAGTCGGCCATCAGCACGGACCGCAGCTGCAGCGTGAGATGCGAGTCTCCGGCGACGTGCCGCGCGTCCAGCAGCCCCAGCGCCACCCGTACGTCGTCTGCCGCCGCCTGACGCGCCTGCTCCAAGGTCCGCACGCTGTGGTCCAGCCTGGTCCGCGAGTCCCACAGCGGATACCAGATCTGCGCGGCCAGCTCGTCCACCCGTGGGTACCCCTCGACGTGCACGAGCATCACGTCGAGATCGCTGTACGGCGACAGCTCCTCCCGGCCGTAGCCGCCGACGGCGACCAGCGCGACGCCCTCGGTGGGCACACCGAGGGCGTCGCAGGCTTTCGAGAGGAGCAGGTACAGCAGCGCGTCGGCCTCCTCGGCCCGTGCGCGCCGCTGTGCTGCCCGGTCCACCATCTACAGCGCGTCTCCGTCGACCTCGCCGGTGCGGACCCGGACGATCGTCTCGACCGGCGTCACCCAGACCTTGCCGTCGCCGATCTTGCCGGTCTGCGCGGCCTTCACGATCACGTCGAGCACGTCGGCGGCGTCACCTTCCTCGACCACCACCTCGAGCCGGACCTTCGGGACCAGGTCCACCTCGTACTCGGCGCCGCGGTAGACCTCGGTGTGGCCCTTCTGCCGGCCGTAGCCGCTGGCCTCCGTGACCGTCATACCGGTCACGCCGAACGTCTCCAGCGCGGTCCGCACGTCCTCGAGCTTGTGCGGCTTGACCACCGCGGTGATCAGCTTCATGCGTTCGCACCTTCCTTCTCAGCAGTGTCCTTCGTGTCCGGTGCGTCGTCCTGGACCACCGAGGCCGGCGTCCGGACCACCGTGGCCGGGCCGCGCAGGCCGGAGCCCGCAGCCAGGAAGTCGTACGCCGTCTCCGCGTGCTCGACCTGGTCGACACCGGTGAGTTCGTCGTCCTCCTTGATCCGGAAGCCGATGGTCAGGTCGATCAGCTTGGCCAGGACGAACGCGACCACGAAGGAGTAGACGCCGACGATCAGGTTCGCCAGTGCCTGCCGGCCGAGCTGACCGGCACCGCCACCGTAGAACAGACCGTCCACCGCAGACGGCGCCGCGGCCGTGCCGAGGAAGCCGATCGCCAGCGAGCCGACCAGACCGCCGACCAGGTGCACGCCGACGACGTCGAGCGAGTCGTCGAAGCCGAGCTTGTACTTCAGCGAGACCGCGAAGGCGCAGATGCCACCGGCAACGACACCGAGGATCAGCGAACCGACCGGGGTGAGCGCGCCACAGGCCGGGGTGATCGCGACCAGACCGGCGACCGCGCCGGAGGCCATGCCCAGCGTGGTGGCCTTGCCGTGCCGGATCCGCTCCACGATCAGCCAGCCGATCACGGCGGCCGCGGTGGCGACCTGGGTGTTCACGAAGGTGACGGCGGCCGTCGTACCGGCTGTCAGGGCGGAGCCGGCGTTGAAGCCGAACCAGCCGAACCACAGCAGCCCGGCGCCGAGCACGACCAGCGGCAGGCTGTGCGGCCGCATCGGGTCCTTGCGCCACCCGACCCGCTTGCCGAGCACGATCGCCAGCGCCAGCGCCGCGGCACCGGCGTTCACGTGCACCGCCGTACCGCCGGCGAAGTCGATCGCCTTGATGCCGGTGCCGATGAAGCCTCCGCCGCCCTCGCCGTCGAGGTACCAGACCGAGTGCGCGACCGGGAAGTAGACCAGCGAGGTCCACAGCGCCACGAACACGATCCAGCCGCGGAACGACGCCCGGTCGGCGATCGCACCCGAGATCAGTGCCGGGGTGATGATCGCGAACATCAGCTGGAAGCCGACGTAGGCCAGCGTCGGGATGGTGCCGGTGACCGCGTCGGGCGCGATCAGGCCCTGCAGCCCGGCCAGTGAGAAGTTGCCGATCACCCCGCCGTTGTCACCGCCGAACGTGAGTGAGTAGCCGACCACCACCCACAGCACGGTGACGACACCGATGGTGATGGCACTCATCATCATCATGTTCAGCACGCTCTTGACGCGCACCATGCCGCCGTAGAAGAAAGCCAGGCCCGGTGTCATCAAGAACACCAGGGCGGCACTGACCAAGACCCAGGCGGTATCGCCGGCGTTGATCTCCATCAACGTCATCCCTTCCATCGATCTGGGGGTGGCCCGCGTCCTCATCGAGGAGTTCTCCACAACGCCGGGAAGCCCACGCAGCGCCACACCGCAAACGGTGTCGGCGCGCCGTTTCAGCCGATCGGTCGAGATGTTTCGGGAATGTGACAAAGCGGGCGGTCAGGTGACATCCAGGTGACATCGGCCCCGGTGTGGCACTCTGGCCTCATCACACGGCCCGCAGCCGCGCCACTGCGACCGTCCGAGCTGGGGAACACACCGATGGGAACGAACAGCGGGGAAAGACCACGCCGGGGCCGGCCACGCGACCCGGAGGCGGAGCCGAGAATCCGGCGGTACGCCGTCCAGTTGCTGCTGCAGCGCGGGTTCGACGGCATGACGGTGGACGACGTCGCCGAGGCGGCCGGCGTCGGCAAGGCGACCATCTACCGGCGCTGGGCCAGCAAGGACCAGCTGGCCAACGACGCGCTGGCCGATCTTTTCGACATCGAGATCCCGGACGCCGACACCGGTTCGATCGCGGGCGACCTGCGCCAGGTCTACCGCGACGCGCTGGCGCTGGTGAACAGCGCCGAGGGCCTGGCGATGATCCGGCTGGCCGTCTCCGAGATGAACCGTGACGAGCAGGTCGCGGTCTTCTACCGGAACTTCCTGGACCGCCGGGTCGACCACACCGCGGCAGCCCTGGAGCGGGCCCGCGGCCGGGGTGAACCCGTCCGGCCCGACGCCGACCCGGTGCTGATGGTGCAGTGGCTGGCCGGTGTGCTGGTCATCCGCGCGCTGACCGGACAGGCGATGCCGAGGGTCGAGGACGCCGACCACCTGGTGCAGATGACCCTGCGCTGCATCCTGGAACAGCCCGGCTGACCCTGGAACAGCCCGCCTGGGCAGGGATCAGCCGCGCAGTCCGGGGCCCAGCGCAACCATGGGCACCTCCAGCTCGGCGACTCGCCGGACCTGACCGGACTCCAGGCTCCAGGCCAGGATCCAGCCGCTCACCTGGAACAGGACGGTCCGGCTGTCGTACCAGCCGAGCACAGCGCAGCAGTCGCGCTCCCGGATCGCCACGGGCGCCTGCGGCCCGGACGGCGCAGGCGTGGCCGGCGGGGTCTCCCCCAGCACCAGTAGCCGGCTCGGCTCGCTGTCCACCGCCGAGATGGCGGCAACGACCTGCGGACGCGAAGCGACCGTCTCCACCTGCGGCAGCTCATCGGCCACGAACACCCGAGCCGCCACGTTCCCGCTGCTGAAGGTCTGCCCGACCCAGCTGCCCACCGGCAACTCCACCGGGCGGTCCGCTGTCCAGCCACGGGGTGTCGAGCGCATCAGGACCACCTGACCCGTCACGCCGTCCAACCGGTACGGCGCGGTAGCGGCGGCCGGGTCGACACTCGCCTGGATCGGGGTGCTCGTCCCCTCCTCCACCGACACGCGGTAGGTACTGCGAGGGCTGCTCACCAGCAAGTGGGCGCTGTCGCCCAACCACGAGACGCTGCGGACGTCCCGGTCCGGCACAGTGATCCGTCGTACCTGGGCCTGCGTGGAGTCGACCACCACCACCGCGCCTGGCTGGGGGAAGGCCACCATTCGACCGATGGGAGCGACCGAACCAGCACTGAGAGGTGCACCAGTGGCGATCGCGGCCAGGTCCACGTCGACCTCGGACCAGCCCGCCGTACTCGCCAGCAGCAGTGGCCGGAAGGTGTCGCCGTTGCGTGCCAGCACCACAGCGGCGATTTCCTGGACCGGCTGCTCCGCGAGTGGCGTCGGGTCCTCCGGGTAGTCCAGCTCGCCTCCGATCGGCGTGACCATCCGGTTGAGGTACGGCTCGCTGCCGCCGCGCGGTGCGATCCAGAAGTCCATGCCCGCGATCTGGCCGGCCGGCGGGACGAACCCAGGCGGGTGACTCGGCACCTCTTCCGGCGGCGACAGACCGAACGGAGGCCCGTTGACCGCCACCACGACGCTGGTCACCGCCAGCACCAGCGCGACGACGATCGTCACGACCAGTCCGGTACGACGCCTTCTCCGGCGCAGCGCCAGACCGCCGGCCCACGCGGAGTCGGCCAGGTCCGGCTCCGGCAGCTCCTGGACCGCCCGCACCAGCAGGGGTCTGACGTCCTCGCGCCTCATCGCAGGCCCGCCGGGTTCCGCCAGTCGCCCAGGCCCAGCTCGCTGCCGAAGCGGCTGAGCGCTGCCTGGCCGTGGCCGTGGACCGCCGGCTGCGACAGGCTGAGCAGGTCGGCGATCTCGAACTCGGTCAGCTCCTCGTAGTAGAGCAGGACGAAGACGGTTCGCTGGACGGACGACAGCCCGGCCAGCGCCGTCAGCGTCGTGTCGTCGGTCGGTACGGCCTTCAACCGCCGTCGGCGCGACAGAGCCGGTTGGTAGAGCAAGCGCTGGACGAACACGTCCGGGTCGTCCTGCCGTCCCCAGACCAGCGCCAGGCGGCTGAAGGCGTGCAGCAGTTCCACCTCGGCCCTCGCCTGGTCGCCATAGACGAGAGTCGCGGTCCGGAGCCACCTGCCCTGTCGCGCATCGACGTACGAGGCGAAATCGGGGTCGATCGTGTCGCGCATCCACCCTCCCGCCTCCATTCAACTCCTCAACTACTGCGTGCGGCCACCGCCAGTCGGGTGTCTTCGCCGACCAGTTCGCCGTTGATCCCGGCTCCGGCGGCCAGACCGGCCGCCGCGGAGGTGATCACCTGGGCCATCGGATCGGTCACGTTGCCCGCGACCCACACCCCCGGCACGCTGGTCGTCCCGGCCGGTCCGGCGTCGACAGCGATCCCGACGGTGACGCCGCGGATCTCCCGCTCGCCCGGCTTCAGTCCCAGCTCGTCCAGGAACTCCGCCCGCGCCTGCAGGTAGGTCTGCACGACCAGAGCCTGCCGAGGAATCACTCGCCCGCCTTCGAGCCGTACGCCGGTCAGCCGGTCGTCGGTGACCTCGACCTGCTCGACAACGCCTTGCACCACAGAGATCCCGCGCGCGGCCAGCTCCTCCCACTGCTGCTCGGTCGGCTCGGGCCCGGTGTGCAGGAACAGCGTCAGGTCGTCGGTCAGCTGCCGGAACATCATCGCCTGGTGAATCGCCATCGGCCCGGTCGCCAGTACGCCGATCGCCTGGTCCCGCACCTCCCAGCCGTGGCAGAACGGGCAGTGCAGCACGTCCCGCCCGAACCGCTCGGCCAACCCCGGAACGTCGGGCAGCTGGTCCGTCACACCGGTCGTCACCAGCAGCCGCCGCGACTCGAACGACTGGCCGTCGGCCGTGTCCACCACGAACCCGATCTCCGGGCCGCTCGTCGCCCGGGCCGAGGTGACGGTGCCGGTGATCACCTCACCGCCGTACCCGATCACCTCCTGGCGGCCGATCGCCGTCAGCTCCAGTGGCGGGATACCGTCCCGGCTCAGGTAGTTGTGCACCCCGTCGGCGGGGGCGTTGCGCGGGTCGCCCTGGTCGATCACCAGCACCGACCGGCGGGACCGGACCAGCGCCAGCGCCCCGCTCAGTCCCGCCGCTCCGCCGCCGACCACGATCACGTCGTACATCTCGTTCTCCTTTGCTCGATCTGCTCCGAGCATCCGCAGTGTTCTCGAAAACGACAAACATCTTTGCCAAGATGGCAACATGAACGACTTCGACGACGTCCTGGAAGCGGTCGGCCCACGGTTGCGCCGGTTGCGCCAGGAGCGCGGGACCACCCTGACCGAGCTCGCGACCTCCACCGGCATCTCGATCAGCACCCTGTCGCGCCTGGAGTCCGGCCAGCGGCGTCCGACGCTGGAACTGCTGCTGCCGCTGGCCAGGGCACACCAGGTCCAGCTGGACGAGTTGGTGGATGCTCCGCCGACCGGTGACCCGCGGATCCACGCCAAGCCGATCAAGCGCCACCACGGCGCGGTGGCGATCCCGCTGAGCCGGCGGCCCGGCGGGCTGCAGGCGTTCAAGCAGATCGCGCCGCCGGGCTGGCCGGGCAGTGAGGTGAACCAGCAGACCCACGAGGGCTACGACTGGGTCTACGTGCTGTCCGGTCAGCTCCGGCTGGTGCTGGACGACCAGGACTTCATCCTGAAGGAAGGCGAGGTCGCGGAGTTCGACACCCGCGTCCCGCACTGGTTCGGCAACCCCGGTCCGGAGCCGGTCGAGATGCTCTGCCTGTTCGGGCCGCAGGGTGAACGACTGCATGTGCGCGCCAAGTCGCGTTAGGTAGTAGCCTTCGCCCGCCTGGTTAGTGACAGACGAGAGGACCTGATCCGTGAGCGTCGCGCTCTTCACCCTCGGCGGCACCATTTCCGTAGCCGGTGCCACGAACCGGTTGACCGGGGCCGAGCTGACCGCGGCGGTGCCGGGGCTGGCCGAGCTGGGGCTGCCCCTGGAGGTGCAGGACGTCGAGGCCGTGTCCAGTGGCAACCTCACGCTGGCGCGGATGCTCGACGTGGTGGACGCCGCGTCCAAGGCGGTCGGCGCCGGCGCGTCCGGCGTGGTGGTCACCCAGGGCACGGACACGCTGGAGGAGACCGCGTTCCTGGTCGACCAGGTGTGGCCGCACCCGCATCCGTTCGTCCTGACCGGCGCCATGCGCAATCCCACCCTGGCCGGCCCGGACGGCCCGGCCAACCTGCTGGGCGCCGCCCGCGTCGCCTGCTCCCCAGCCGCGCGGGACCTGGGCGCGCTGGTGGTGTTCAACGACCAGATCCACGCCGCCCGCTGGGTCCGCAAAACACACAGCACCAGTACGGCGACTTTCGCCTCCCCCAACGCCGGTCCGATCGGCCAGCTGGTCGAGGACCAGGTCCGCATCCTGGCCCGGCCGGCCCGCCAGGACGGCGTACCGGGGCGGGCTGAGCCGGGTGACCTGGACGCGGCCCGCGTCGCGCTCTACACCGTCACGCTGGACGACGACGGCCTGCTGCTCGAGGGACTGGCCGACACCCACCAGGGGCTGGTCGTCGCGGGCTACGGCGTCGGCCACGTCCCGGCTGCGCTCGCACCGGTGCTGGGGGCGCTGGCCGAGCGCATCCCCGTCGTACTGACGTCGCGGACCGGAGGTGGCTCAGTCCTGCGCAGCACCTACCGGACAGCAGGTTCCGAGTCCGACCTGCTGGCGCGGGGGCTGATCGACGGCGGCTTCCTCGATCCGTACAAGGCGCGGGTCCTGCTGAGGTTGCTGCTGGCGACCGGTGAGGGCCGCGACGAGATCAGCGCGGCTTTCGCGCAGCATCACTGATCGCGGCGGCCTTCAGCGTCAGGTAGTCCCGTTCCGGCAAGCTCGTCGTACGCCGGGCCGCCGCGCGGAAGTGCTCCGCGGCGGTCTCGGCGTCACCCCGCATCTCGTGCAGGTGCCCGCGGACGGCGTCCAGCCGGTAGTGACCGGCCAGCGGCTCATCGAGCGGCTCCAGCATCGCCAGTCCGGCGTCCGGACCGTCGACCATGGCAGCGGCAATCGCCCGGTTCAGCGTGACCATCGGATTGCCGGACAGCTTCTCCAGCAGGCCGTACAGCGCGAGCACCTGCGGCCAGTCGGTGTCCTCGGGCTTGTCCACCTCGTCGTGCAGCGCAGCGATCGCCGCCTGCAACTGGTACTCGCCCAGCGGCGGCCGGCCGAACGCGTCGACCGCCAGAGCGACACCCTCGGTGATGAGCTCCTGGTCCCAGCGCGAGCGGTCCTGCTCGGCCAGCGGGATCAGCTCACCGGCCGGGCCGGTCCGCGCGTCCCGGCGGGCGTCGGTGAGCAGCATCAGGGCGAGCAGTCCGGTCACCTGGCCGCTGTCCGGCAGCAGCGCGTGCACCATGCGGGTCAACCGGATCGCCTCGGCGGCCAGGTCGCTGCGATGTAGCTCAGGGCCACTGCTGGACGTGTAGCCCTCGTTGAAGATCAGGTAGAGCACGTGCAGCACGTTGCGCAGCCGGTCGTCGTCCGGGGCGAGTTCGAAGCTCGCCCCCTTGATCTTCTGCTTGGCCCGGCTGATCCGCTGCGCCATCGTCGCTTCAGGCACGAGGTAGGCCTGCGCGATCTCCGCGGTGGTCAGACCGCCGACCGCGCGTAGTGTCAGGGCGATCGCGGAGGCCGCCGTCAGGTCCGGGTGGCAGCACATGAACAGCAGCCGCAGCGTGTCGTCGGCGTCCTCGACCTCGTCGGCCGGTACCTCGCGCTGCGCGGCCAGCTCCTCCCGGCGCCGCCGCGCCTGCTCCTGCCGGATCTCGTCGATCACCCGCCGGTGGGCGGTCTGGATCAGCCAGGCCCGCGGATTGTCCGGTACGCCGTCGCGCGGCCAGGTGCGGGTCGCAGCCAGCAGAGCCTCCTGCACCGCGTCCTCGGCGGCGGTGAAGTCACCGGTCCGCCGGACCACGGCACCGACCACTTTCGGCGTGAGGTCTCGCAGCAGGCTGTCCAGCTCCATGGCTGTGAAACCTACCGCCTACGGATGGCGCCGCACCCGCTCCGGGCTCGCGGTCTCCAGCGGGACGTCGACGGCCGGGATCAGGCCGAGGTTGGTGCTCTGCCGGGACAGCGTCGCGTCGAACAGCCACTCGGTCGCCGTACGGATGCGGTTGCCGGGCATCGAGAGCAGGTGGTAGCCGCGGGTCACCGCCTTCGCCGGCAGGCCGGCCAGCGGGACCTGCAGCGGGTTGGCCGCCGCGTCCGTGCCGCCCAGGTCCACCACGAAGCCCAGGTCCTTGTGGATGTAGGGCTTGCGCTCACCGGTACCGAACGACGCGGCGACGTTGTGAGCCGCGCGCCGCCCTTGGCGCTCGGCGTGCTGCGCGGTCATCGGCGTCACCTCGCCGGGCCGGGTCAGGTCCGGTACGGCGGCCGCGTCGCCGCAGGCGAAGACGTCCGGGTGGCCCGGCACGTTGAGGTACTCGTCGACGACCAGGCGGCCCTTCTCGGTCTTCAGGCCGAGCCCCTCCACCACCGGGTCCGGCCGGACGCCCACGCACCAGATCAGCGAGTTCGTCGGGACCTCGGTCTGGTCGGTCAGCCGCACGCAGTCGTGCTTGGCCTCCTCGACCGACAGGCCCATCCGGACCTCGACGCCGCGCTTGCGCAAGACCTTGTCCGCCGTACGGGACAGGCGCTGGTCCAGCTCGGGCAGCACGCGGTCGGCGATGTCCAGCAGCATCCAGCGCATCCGCTGGTCGCGCAGCCGGGGCCGGCGCTTCTTGAGCAGGTCGGTGTAGAGCACGCCGTGCGCGGCGACTTCCGTCCCGGTGTAGCCGGCTCCGACCACGACGAACGTGCAGAGCGCGTCCCGCTCGGCCTGGTCGTCGGTGGCGTCGGCCAGCTCGATCTGCTGGGTCAGGTGGTCGCGCAGGAAGACCGCCTCCGGGATCCCGCGGAAGCCGTGCGCGTGCTCGGCCACGCCGGGGATCGGCAGCAGCTTGTTGACGCTGCCGGCGGCGATCACCAGCCGGTCGTAGCTCAGCGAACCGGCTTTGCCCGCCGGGTCCTCGTACGAGACCGTGCGGGCGTCCAGGTCCAGCCCGTCGACCTCACCGAGCACCAGCTGGACGTCCGGCAGCGCGTCGGCGAGCGACACCGTCAGCCGGCGCGGCTCCAGGATGCCGGTCGCCACCTCGGGCAGCAGGGGCACGTACAGGAAGTAGTCGGTGGGGTTGACCACCACGATCTCGGCCCGGCCCTTGCTGACCCGGCACAGCGTCTTGGCAGCGTGGAACCCGGCGAACCCGGCGCCCACGACGACGATCCTCGGTCGGCTCATGACTCTTGATACCAGATCGGGCCGATGCCAAACGGGGTGAAGCCGCGTCGAGCGGCAACTGTGCGGCCGGTCAGTCGAGCAGCGCGTCGACGAACTGCTCGGGGTCGAACGGCGCCAGGTCGTCGGCCCCCTCGCCGAGCCCGACCAGCTTCACCGGTACGCCGAGCTCGCGCTGGACGGCGATCACGATGCCGCCCTTCGCCGTACCGTCGAGCTTGGTCAGCACCAGACCGGTCACGTTGATCACCTCGGCGAACACCCGGGCCTGGGTCAGCCCGTTCTGCCCGGTGGTGGCGTCGATGACCAGCAGCACCTCGTCCACCTCGGCGGTCTTCTCGATCACGCGCCGGACCTTGCCTAGCTCGTCCATCAGACCGGTCTTGGTGTGCAAGCGGCCGGCGGTGTCGATCAGCACGACGTCGGCCTTCTCCTCGATGCCCTGCTTGACCGCGTCGAACGCGATGCTGGCCGGGTCGCCGCCCTCAGCGCCCCGGACGGTCCGGGCGCCGACCCGCTCGCCCCAGGTCTGCAGCTGGTCCGCGGCGGCCGCGCGGAAGGTGTCGGCCGCGCCCAGCAGGACCTTCTTGTCCTCTGCCACCAGCACCCGGGCCAGCCGGCCGACGGTGGTGGTCTTGCCGGTGCCGTTGACGCCGACCATCAGGATCACGGCGGGCTGGTCGTCCTTGCGGTCCACCTTGAGCGACCGGTCCAGCGTCGGGTCGACCAGCGTGATCAGCTCGTCGCGCAGGATCGCGCGGGTCTGCTCACCGGACACGCCCTCCACGCGGACCCGGGTGCGCAGCCGCTCGACCAGCTCCTGGGTCGGCGCGACACCGACGTCCGCGGTGATCAGCGTGGTCTCGATGTCCTCCCACGCCTCGTCGTCCAGCTTGTCGCGGGACAGCAGGGCGAGCAGCCCCTTGCCGAGCGAGCCCTGCGACCGGGCCAGCCGGGCGCGCAGCCGGACCAGCCGGCCCTGCGCGGACTCCGGCTTCTCCAGCGTCGGCAGCTCGGTGTCCTCGAGCGTGCGGGTCGGCGTGTCCCGCGGTTCCTCGGCGTCCTCGCCGACCGTCGGCTCGGCGGTCTCGATCGGCGCCGGCGGCGTCGTGGTCGGCAGCTCACGGGTCCGGCGGCCACGGGTGACGACGAGTCCGGCGGTACCGGCGACCAGGACGACGACCACGGCGATGATCGCGATCAGGGCGGCGTCGGCGAGCATGGGGACAAGCTGAGGAGTCAACACGATTCCCCATCTTGGCAGATGCTCATGCCAGATCGATGATCGGTCGCGTTGGGTCAGGTGCCAGTTCCGGGCGGTGAGTGAGCAGTACGACGGTCCGGTGGCCCGCCGCGCGGAAGAGGTCGCTCAGCAGGTCCTGAGCCGTCTCCTCGTCCAGGTGCTCGGTCGGCTCGTCCAGCACGAGCACGTCGTGGTCGGCGAGCAGCAGCCGGGCGAACGCGAGCCGCTGCCGTTCCCCACCGGACAGGCGGGCACCGTGCTCGCCCACCATCGTGTCGAGCCCGCGCGGCAGGCCGTGCACGAAGTCGCCGAGCCGGGCCCGGTAGAGCGCGTTCCACAGCTGCAGGTCGCTCGCTCCCGGCTTGGCGAGCAGCAAGTTCTCCCGGATGCTCGTGTCGAACACGTAGCTCTCCTGGGTCAGCAGCCCGATCTTCGAGCGCACCTGGTCGCCGTCGAGCCGCCGTACGTCGGTACCGTCCAGCAGCACCTCACCGGCCCGCGGCTCCAGAAAGCGCAGCAGCACGGCGGCCAGCGTGCTCTTGCCCGACCCGCTCGGACCGGTGATCACGACGCGACTACCGGCGGGCAGATCCACGTCCAGCCCGCGCAGCACGTCGTCGGACCCGTAGCCCACCCGCAGGCCGTGTACCTGCAGCGCACTGCCTTCCGGCAGCGGCAGCGCGTTCTCCGGCTCGGCGACCGGCACCGGCGTACTCAGCAAGTCCTCGACGCGTTGCAGCGACCCTCTGACCCGGATGGCGAGCTGCGCGGCGACCGGGATCCCACCCAGCACGTCGGCCAGCGCCAACGGCGTCAGCACCAGCACCGCGTAGACCGGCCCTGACTCCCCAGTGCCGAGCACCAGCCCGGCGACGCACGCCGCTCCCACGCAGATCACCAGCAGCGCACCGCCGAGTCCCGCGCTCCAAGCAGACCGCCGCTGCGCCGCGGCCAGCCGCCGGTCAGCCGCCTCGAACGTCGCCAGCACGTCGTCCACCGCATCGAACGCCAGTACGTCGGCCGCCGTCTGCAGGTTCTCGGTCGCGGCCGCCGCCACGTCCCCGCGAGCTCCTGCCATTATCCGCTCGGCCCGTCGCGCACTCGCGGCCGTCAACCACGGCACCACCGTGCAGGCGACCAGCACCGCGACGGCGACCGCGGCACCCGCCACCGGCAGCAGCAGGACGAGCAGCCCGACCGTCGCCGCGCCCGTCACCGCCGCAACCAGGACCGGCAGCAACACCCGCAGCCACAGATCGAGCACCGCGTCGATGTCCAGTACCAGCCGAGCCAGCAGATCCCCGCTGCGCGACGACGCCAGCCCGACCGGCGCCAGCGGCTCCAGCCGCTCGGTGATCCGCGCCCGAGTGTCCCCCAGCACCCGGTACGCCGCGTCGTGACCCGCCAGCCGTTCGACGTACCGGAAGACGCCGCGGCCGACGCCGAAGGCCCGCACGGCCACGATCGCCACCAGGAGCGTGAGGACCGGCGGCTCGGCCGACGCCTTCGTGATCAGCCACGCGGAGGTGGCCAGCAGACCGACCGCCGTACCCGAAGCCAGCACTCCAGCCAGTACGGCGAGCAGCAGCCGCGGCCGCACCCGTCGTTGCGGCATCACCAGTGCGAGGACGCTCATACGGTCACCAACTCCCTGGACACCGACACCACTCGATCAGCCGCGTCCATCAGTGCCGGCCGGTGAGCGACCAGCAGGATCGTCTTCCCGGTCGCCCGCAGCCCGGCAACGACAGCTGCCTCGGCCACCGGATCCAGCCCCGCGGTGGGCTCGTCCAGCAGCAGCACCGGCGCATCGGTGACCAGCGCCCGCGCCAACGCGACCCGGCGGCGCTGCCCGCCCGACAGCAACTGGCCCTGCTCCCCCACCAGAGTGTCCAGCTCCAGCTCGGCAGCGCCCGCTGTGTCCAACGCCTTGCGGACCTCCTGGTCCGTCGCCTCAGGACGCCCGAGCCGCACGTTGTCCGCGATGCTGCCCATCCGCAGCCCCGGCCGCTGCGGCACCCAGCCGAACTGCCGACGCCACAGCCCGGCGTCGAACTCGTCCGCCGCGCTGCCTCCCGCGATGACCACCCCAGACTCCGGTACGACGAACCCGAGGATCACCGCCAGCACGGTGGACTTGCCGGCTCCACTGGGCCCGGTCAGAGCGACCACCTCCCCCGGCCACAGATCCAGGTCGAACCCGTCGAGCGCGGCCTGCTCGCGATCCGGGTAGCGCACAGTCACGTCGTGCAGGTGCAGCCCGGTCGACCGCAGGTCCGGTACGTCGGTCCGCTCGCCCTGCGTCGGCAGCGGCGTCTCCAGCACCCGGAACACCTCTTCGCTCGCCGCGACGCCGTCCGCACTGGCGTGGAACTGCGCTCCGACCTGCCGCAACGGCAGGTAGGCCTCCGGCGCCAGGATCAGCACCAGCAACGCCGTCTCCAACCCCATCCGGCCTTCCACCAGCCGCAGGCCGACTCCAACGGCGACCAGCGCGACCGAGATGCTCGCCAGCAGCTCCAGCACGAACGACGAGAGGAACGCCAGCCGCAGACTCGCCATCGACGCCACCCGGTGCTCCTCCGTCACCCGGCGTACCGACTCGGCCTGGCCCTTGGCGCGGCCGAACAGCTTGAGCGTGGCCAGCCCGGACACCACGTCCGAGAAGTGATGAGCCAGTACGGCGAGCGCCCGCTGCCGCCGCCGGCTGTAGGCCTGTGTGGCCCAGCCGACCAGCGCCATGAACAACGGGATCAGCGGCAGCGTCACCACTACGGTCGCTGCGGCGATCAGGTCCCCGGTCGCCATCCAGCCGACGACTCCGGCCGGCACAGTTGCCGCGAGCACCAGCTGCGGCAGGTAGCGCGCGAAGTACGGGTCGAGGTCGTCGAGTCCTTTGGTCAGCAGCGTCGTCAGCTGGCTGCTGCGCTCACCACTGAGCCAGGCCGGTCCCAGCTTGAGCGAGTGCTCCAGCACCTGCCGCCGCAGCGTCGACTTCACCGCTGCTGCCGCCCGCTGCGCCACGACCTCCTGCAGCCAGGCCAGCGCGGCACGAGCGGCAACCACCGCCCCGAGCAGCCAGGCGACGGTCTCGACGCCAGCACCCCGCAGTACGACGTCCGAGATCCCACGCGCGAGCAGCACGGCCTGGACGATCACCAGCGCACCGGTGGCCACACCGATCGCCACCGACCCGGCCAGAAACCACCGGGCCGCCTCGGCCCGGCGCAGCAACCGCGGGTCGAGCGGCTTCATGAGTTGACGCCGGACGGGACAGCGACCGGAGGCTCTACCATGACCCGCTTGCGGAACACCCAGTACGTCCAGCCCTGGTAGAGCATCACCAGCGGCGTGAAGATCGCCGCGATCACCGTCAGGATCTTCAACGTGTACGGCGTGGACGCCGCCGCCACGGTGGTCAGCGTCGAGCCCGGCTCCAGCGTCGACGGCATCACCGCGGGGAACATGGCGACGAACAGCGACGTCACCGCCAGAGCGATCGCCAGCGCCGTCCCCGCGAACGCCCAGCCTTCCCGGCGGAACCTGTTGGCCACCAGTCCACCCAGCAGCGCCAGCACGGCCAGTCCGGCGATCAGCACCGACCACTGGTCGCCCCGGATCTGCTGGGCCCACGCCAGGAACCCGCCGGCCAGCACAGTCGCCACCAGTCCGCTCAGCCCAGCCATCCGGTTGGCCCGGTCGCGCAGCTCGTCCGTCGTCCGCAGTGCCAAGAAGATCGCGCCGTGAGCGACGAAGACGGCTGTGAAGGCCAGACCGCCCAGCAACGCGAAGGGACTCAGCGAGTCACCCAGACTCCCGACGTACTCGTACGACGCGTCCAGCGGGACGCCGCGGAGCAGGTTGGCGAAGGTGATGCCCCACAGCAGCGCGGGCAGCAGCGACCCGACGGCGATCATCGTGTCCATCCGGGACCGCCAGGGCAGGTCGTCGCGCTTGCCGCGGTACTCCAGCGCGACCCCGCGCACGATCAGCGCGACCAGGATCGCGAACAGCGGCAGGTAGAACCCGCTGAACAGCGTCGCGTACCACTCCGGGAAGGCCGCGAAGGTCGCACCGCCGGCCACGATCAGCCAGACCTCGTTGCCGTCCCAGACCGGCCCGATCGTCGTCACCAGCGCGCGCCGCTCGGGCTCGTCGCGGCCGAGCACCCGCAGCAGGATGCCGACCCCGAAGTCGAAACCCTCCAGCACGAAGTACCCGATCCACAGGAACGCGATCAGCACGAACCAGACCGTTGTCAGCTCCATCGTCATTCCCCTCAGTACGCGAAGGACAGCGGCTTGGCGTCGGCCTCGGCCTCGGCGGAGCCGTCGTCGTCGGAGTCCGGCCGGGTCGGATCGCCCGGCGTCCCGGCGGCCCCGGGCAGTCCCGCGCGGATCGACTTGAACATCAGCTTCACCTCGACCACCGCCAGTACGCCGTACAGCAGGGTGAAGCCGATCAGGCTGGTCAGCACCTCGCCGCTGGTCGTCCCGGGCGAGACACCGGCCGACGTCGGCAGGAGCCCGAACACCAGCCACGGCTGCCGGCCCGTCTCGGTGAACACCCAGCCGAAGACGTTTGCGGCCAGCGGCAGCAGGGGCAGTGGCAGGGCCAGCCAGATCAGCAGCCGGTGCGGCTCCCGGCCTCGCCTGGTCATCCACAGCAGCAGGACCGCCAGGCCCACCGAAGCCATGCCCACGCCGATCATCAGCCGGAAGGTCCAGTAGGTCAGTGGGACGTTCGGGTTGTAGGAGCCGGGGCCGTAGAGCTTCTCGTAGGCCTGCTGCAGGTTGTTGATGCCCTGCACCTCGCTGTCGAAGTGCCCGGTGGCCAGGAAGGACAGCAGGTAAGGCACCTTGACCGAGAAGATCTCCCGCGACCCGTCCAGCGTGCCGATCGTGAACACCGAGAACGACGCCGGCTTCTCCGACTCGTACAGCGCCTCGGCCGCCGCCATCTTCATCGGCTGCACCTCGGTCATCACCTTGCCCTGCTGGTCACCGCTGAGCGCCACCCCGGCACCGGCGACGATCACGATCACCGCGCCCAGCCGCAGCGCGGTCCGGAACGCGCCGGTGTCGACGCCCGGCCGGCGGACCAGGTGCCAGATCGCGACACCGGCGACAAACGCGCCACCGACCATGAACGCGGCGAAGATCGTGTGCGGGAAGGTGACCAGCACGACCTTGTTGGTCAGCACCGCCCAGATGCCGGTCAGCTCGGCCCGGCCGCGCTCGGCGTTGTAGCGAAAGCCGACCGGGTTCTGCATCCACGAGTTCGCCGCCAGGATGAAGTACGCCGACAACTGCGTGCCGAGCACCACCATCCAGATGCAGGCCAGGTGCACCTTCTTCGGCAACCGGTCCCAGCCGAAGATCCACAACCCGATGAACGTCGACTCGACAAAAAACGCGAGCAGCCCCTCCAGCGCCAGCGGGGCACCGAACACGTCCCCGACGAAGCGCGAGTAGTCGCTCCAGTTCATCCCGAACTGGAACTCCTGGACCAGCCCGGTCACCACACCCATCGCGATGTTGATCAAGAACAACTTGCCGTAGAACTTCGTCAGCCGCAGGTACTTGTCCTTGCCGGTCCGGTACCACGCGGTCTGCAGCCCGGCCGTGATCGCGACCAGCGAGATCGTCACCGGCACGAAAAAGAAGTGGTAGACGGTGGTGATCGCGAACTGCCAGCGCGCCAGGTCCAGCGTGTCCATCGGGCCCTCTCCAGACGTCACAGTCGATCTACGACGTTACGTAGTAGATGCTAGCGCAGATCTACGACGCGTCGTAGTAGATACCGCCGGAGATCTACTACAAGCTGTAGTTATACTGGTCACGTGACCACCGACCCGAAGGCTCCGCGACCGCTCGGCGAGCTCGAGCGTGTGGTGATGGAGCAGCTGTGGGCGGCCGACGCCGCGCTCACCGTGCGGGAGGTCCACGAGCGGCTGTCGCTGACCCGCGACCTGGCCTACACGACCGTGATGACGGTGCTCGACCGGCTGGCCAAGAAGAAGCTGACCGAGCGGGAGCGCGACGGCAAGGCCTGGCGCTACCGGGCCGCCGCTCCGCGCGCGGACCTTGCTGCCGACCTGATGCGGGACGCGCTCGACCAGGCAGGTGACCGGCGGGAGGCGCTGGTCCGGTTCGTCGGCCAGGTCTCCACCGAGGAGGCCGCGCTGCTCCGCGAGGCCCTCAGGAAACTCGAGGCGCTGGAGGGGTGATCACCCCGATCCTGCTCGCGGCACTGGCTCTGGTGCTGACCGGGCCGGCACCGGCTCTGCTGGCTCGTTCCAGCTGGCCGTACCGCATCCCGCGGGCAGCAGTCGCGCTCTGGCAGGCCCTGGCGATCGCCGCCATCCTGGCCGCGCTCGGCGCGGGCATCTCCCTGTCGTACTCGACCGCAGGCGAGCCCGGCGAACCACGCTTCGATCCGTCGTCACCACGTGACCTGGCCGCAGCGGCAGTGCTCGCGCTGACCGCACTGGTCGCCATCAGACTCCTGTACGCCGCCGGCCGCGTCGCCGTCGGCACGCGGGCCCGCCGCAAGCGCCACCGCGACCTGGTCGACGTCCTGGCCACGCCGGACGGCCTGATCCCCGGACTGCGCGTCCTGGCCGAGCAGACTCCACTCGCCTACTGCCTCCCGGCGCTACGAGGCGCCCGAGTCGTCGTCTCGGTGGGCGCACTCGACCGGCTCGACGACAGCGAGCTGCGCGCCGTACTCGCGCATGAGCAAGCACACCTCCGCGCCAGGCACGACCTGGTACTGGAGGCGTTCACGGCGTTGCACATGGCTTTTCCGCGCTGGGTCCGCAGCGATGTGGCACTGGAGCAGGCACGCACACTGGTCGAGCTGCTCGCCGACGACGACGCCCGTCGCCGCAACGGTCCGCTCCCGCTGGCCCGCGCGCTGGTCGCCCTGGCCGGATCACCGGCTCCCGCGGCAGGTCTGGCCGCGGCCAAGTCATCCACCGTGCTGAGAGTCCAGCGCCTGGCCGATCCCGAGCCGCGCCACCCCGTGCTGTCGGCAGCCACCTACACGGCAGCCGTCGCCCTGCTCGTCCTGCCCACCATCACCGTCGCCGCACCCGTTCTGAAGGCTCTGGCCGACGCCCTGCAGTGAACCGGGGCCGTTGCTCGAAGCAACGACCCCGCTCCCCCACTACCCGAAGTGCCGACCCTCACCGCGCGCGACAGCGAGCAGCACGAGCCCCGAAAGAACCAGCAAGATGACCATGGTGAACACGAACGTCAGCACGTGACGACTACTCTCCCCGCCTTGATACGAACAACCTCACAGGTGATACGCGCTCAGTCTTCCAGAAGTTCCCCGAAAGCCTTGGCCACCTCGTCGACCTGCCAGGCCAACGTGTCCGGAGTCACCACCAGCTCGGTCCACGACCAGCCCGGTACGTCGGCCGGCCGCCAGGTCCAGGTCAGCGACTCGCGGGTCGCCTCCATCCGGCGGACCGCCGCCCGCTCCATCTTGTCGGCCGGTCGCGGCGCGTAGAGCCGGAACGAGTTCGTGTGCGGCGGTTCCGGGAACACGAGGTATCCCGCGGCCTGCAACGCGACGGCCAGCTCGACTGCGCGGTCGTGCAAGTCGCCCATCAGCGGCAGCACCGAGCGCAGGCCTTCGCGCGCCGCGACGGCGTACGGGAAGAGGGTGTAGGGGTTGGCGCCGAGCCGGCGTTGCCACCGGCGTACCTCGGCGATCACGTCGGCCGGTCCGGCGACCGCGGCTCCGCTCAGACCGCCCAGGCCCTTGTAGAACGAGACGTAGACCGTCGAAGCCAGCGCAGCCACCTCGGCCAGGCTGTGCCCGAGGTACGGCGTGCTCTCCCACAGGCGGGCACCGTCCAGGTGCAGCGGTACGCCGCGCGCCGTGCAGGCCTCGGCGAAGACGACCAGCTCGTCCCAGGTCGGCAGGACGAACCCGCCGTCGCGCAGCGGCAGCTCCAGCGTCACGGCTGCCAGCGAGCCCGGAATGGCGGCCAGCTCGTCCGGCCGCGGCTGCCGCGGCTCGGAGGTGAGGCGCTCGATCCGGAGCCGGTGCACCTCTTCCAGCGCGTTGAGCTCGTGCAGCAGGAGGTGCGACAGCCCGTGGACGGCGACCCGCTGCGTCCCGGCTCGGTCGGCGAAGACCCGCAGCACACTCTGCTGCGCGGCGATCCCGGTCGGCATGAACACCGCCGCCGGCTTGCCCAGCAGCTCCGCGACCTCCGACTCCAGCGCCGCGACCTCGCCACCTTCCCCGTAGCCGTCGCGTTGGTCGTCGGTCGCCACGTCGGCCAGGCTGCGCAGTGTGTCGGCCACGGACGGCCGGCGTCCGGTCAGCCAGCGAGTGGACTCGGCAGCAGCGACCTTGCGGCGTGCCTTCAGGTCTTCGGAGGAATCAGCCACACGTCCATCCTCTCCCGTCCGGCAACCAGGTTTTCACAGCCGGGTGGTGACGACGTGCTCTCCCTGAACCGTCCGGATCTCCACGGCACCCACCTGGTCCGGCGGCACCAGAACTCCCCCGCTGAAACGGGCCCCGTCCTGTGCTGCCTTCTCCGACACCACCCAGCTCCCGGCGACCCAGGTCTTGCCCCAGGTGTCGGTGACGAGCATCTGACACTCGGCACCCGCCTTCATGCCCTTCAGCTCGACCACGACCCAGCTCCAGCTGCCCCGTGGCTGCACGGTCGTCGCCATCGTCGTACCGGTGACCGCGTCCGTCGCGGTGACCTGCTTCGACCCGGCCGGCGTCTCCTCGGCCACCACCTGGTCGACCGACTGCCGTCCGATCGCCACGCCGCCGCCGAGCGCTCCGGCAACGACCACCAGCGCCGCGGCAGCCAGTAGCCAGCGCGGCCTGCGCGGAGGCTTGGACGCGGTCGACGCGACGGGCGCCGACTCCACAGCAGCCTCACGAGCCGCCCGCAGCGTCCGCTGCAGCAACAGGTCGCCGTTGGCCGGCGGACCCTCCAGGAACGCCTCCGGCGGGATCTCGTCGAGGAACTGCTTCATCTCCTCGAGCTCGGCCACCTCCTTGCGGCACTCCGCGCAGCCGGCCAGGTGCTGCTCGACCTCGCGGGCCTCGTCCGGCTCCAGCGCGCCCAGTGCGTAGGCACCCAGCTGGGAGCGGTCGTGCCCAGCGTCGTTCGTACTCATCGGGCCACCTCCGCTCCGGCTCCGCCCAGCACGCTTCGCAGCGCTCGGAGGGCGTAATACGATCTCGACTTCACGGTACCGGGCGGGAGCCCGAGCTCCTGGGCGGCCTCGGTCACGGTCCGGCCCCGGTAGTACAGCTCCACCAGGACCTCGCGGTGCTCCGGCGTCACCTGGTCCAGCGCGTCCAGGACGACCATGCTGTTCACGACCGAGTCGGAGTGGTCCCGCTCGACCGGCGGATGGTCCTCCACCTCACCGACCTCGGCAGGCCGGACGGCGCGCGCCCGGGCCCGGTCGGTGACGATGTTGCGCGCCACCGTCAGCAGCCAGCCCCGGACCGATCCCTTGCCCTCGACCAGGTCGCCGGCGTGCTTCCAGGCCCGCAGCAGGGTCTCCTGGACGACGTCCTCGGCGGCGGCCTGGTCACCGGTCAGCCGGGTGGCGTACGCGAGCAGGCTGCGGCCGTGCTCGGCGTACAGGGAACGGACCAGTGCCTCGGCACTGCGGTCCGGCTCGCCCACCGCAGTCCTCCCGGCCTCGATGCTCGCGGTCGTTCGTACGATAGGCGATCCGTCCCGCTCGGCGGTCGCGGGGCCGACCAGTGGTCCTCGCAGCACGTAACCGACCGACATCGTGGTGGCTCAGTAGCCGCTGGTGCCGGAGTCGCTCGCCGGGGTGGTGATCTTCTTGCCGTCGGCACCGACCACCCACCACTTGCCGAGCACGCCCTGGCCCTTGGCGTCGCCGGCCTTGGCGTCGGGAGCGTACTGGTAGAGCGGCAGGCCGGCCAGCGTGAGCTGCTTGCTGCCGTCGGTCCGGGTCACCGTGCCGACCAGCGAGGGGTTGATGCCGTCCAGCTGCGGCGTACCGGTACCGGCCGGGACCGGCGGCCACAGGGCGGCGCACTCCCCGTCACAGGTGGACTTCGACGGGCTCGCGGTGTCGTTGTCGAACACGTACAACGTCCGGCCGTTGCCGTCGACAACCACCTTGCCGAAGGTGCCGACGTCCGCGGTGGCGAGCTTCGGCGCGGCGGTGGCGCTCTGGCTGGGGCTGCTCTGCGGAGCGGCAGCGGGGGTGGTGTCACCGCCGCCACAGGCGGTCAGGGTGGCCAGGCCCAGGACGGCGGTGGCGGCGACAAAGGCGAAACGCTTCATGGTTGCGGCTCCTCGGGAAGGTGTCGGGGTTCGACACCTTCCACACGGACACATCCCGGGGCCGGTTCAGCCGGTACGACGGGGTTATCGTCACGTAATGAGCAACGATCTCCCGACCGCCGTCCAGCGCGTCCTGGACGCCATCGACCAGCTCGACGCCGACGCCTTCGTCGCGGCCTTCGCGCCCGACGGCTACGTCGACGACTGGGGCCGCAAGTTCCAGGGCCCGGACCGGATCCGCGCCTGGAGCGACGCGGAGTTCATCGGCAAGAACGTCACCTTCACCGCTACGACGGTCGCCACGCCGGGCAACCCGATCACCCTGCGCACCCAGGTCGGCGGCGACGGCTTCAACGGCCCGTCCCACTTCACCTTCGACGTCGAGGGCGACCAGGTTGCCTCGATGACCATTACGGCCTGAACAGCACCTTGCCCGACCGCCCGGCCTGCTGGGCGTGGTCCAACGCCTTCCGGTAGTCGGCCAGCGGGTACGTCGCGGCCACGTCCAGGCCGAGCACGCCGGAGGTGATCAGCCCGGCCAGCTCGGTGTAGGTCTTCTCCTGCTCGGCCCGCGAAGCGTGGGTCAGCCAGTTGACGATCCACAGGCCGCGCAGGGTCAGCTGCCGGTAGATGTGGTCGCCCAGCCCAACGACCGGCGGCTGACCGGTGACGCTGGAGTAGCTGACCACCGTGCCGCCGTACTCGACGGCTTGCGCGAGCGCTCCGATCGTCTCGTCGCCGGTGCCGTCCAGGGCCAGCGTCAGCTCGGCGCCGTCGAGCGCCTGCTTGATCCGGCCGGCCAGGTCGTCACCGTCGACGACCACCAGGTCGGCGCCGAGCTCGCGGAGCTTGGCGGCCGCCTCCTCCCGCCGTACGACGCTGACCGTCTTCAGGCCGAGGTGCTTGGCGGCCAGACCGATCACGTACTGGCCCACGGCGGAGTTGCCGAGGTTCTGGCCGATCCAGTCACCCGGCCGGAGGTCGACGAACTCTTTCAGCAGCAGGTGCGCTGTCAGCGGATTGACGCCGAGCATCGCCAGCTGGAGCGGGTCGCCCTCGTCGGGCAGCGCGATCAGGTTCGACGTCTTGACCACCACCTCGTCGGCCCAGGTGCCCTGCTGGTAGTTCGGCAGGATCAGTACCCGCCGGCCGAGCAGCTCCGAGTCATCGGTCCGAACGACGCGACCGACTCCCTCGGTGCCGAGCGCGAACGGGACCTGCGCCTGGTAGCCGTACGTACCGGCCGCGAGCATGAAGTCGACCGGGTTGATCGCGGCCGCCTCGATGCGGACCAGCGCCTCGCCGGCCCCCACCTGCAGGTCCGGTGACTCGACCAGCTCCACGTTCGCTTCGATGGCGCCGATCGCCTGCAGAATCAACTGGCTCATGACGGAATCCCCTTCATCGGTTGGTGGTGAGGACCATGCGGAACCGCGCGTCGCCGGACAGCATCCGCTCGTACGCCGCGGCGGCCTGCTCGAGCGGCGCCGTCTCGACCAACGGCCGGACGTCGTGCGCGAGGCTGAAGGCGAGGCTCTCCTCGTTCTCGCTCGGGGTGCCGGTCAGCGATCCCTGAACGGTCAGGTCCGAGAAGATCGCCGCCATCCCGATTTCGACCGGGTCGCTGGTGACTCCCAGCACGATCAGGCGGCCGTGCAGCGCCAGCCCGCCGAGCAGATTGCTGACCGCCGCGCCGCTGGTGCCGGTCGTCACGACCACTCGGGCGCCACCGAGCTTCTGCAGCGTCTCGGCCGGGTCGACCGCCGTACTGTCGATGTACTCGTCCGCACCGAGCTTCAGCGCCAGCTCACGCTTCGACTCGCCGCGGGCGATCGCGACCACCCGCAGGCCGAGCTTGGCGGCGTACTGGATGGCCAGGTGGCCGAGACCGCCGATTCCCTGCACCGCGACCAGGTCGCCCGGCCGGGCATCCCCCTTGCGCAGTCCGTTGAACACGGTGATGCCCGCGCACAGCAGCGGCGCGGCTTCAACCGCGGAGATGCCGTCCGGTACGGCGACCAGCCCACTCGCCCGGGTGGTCAGGTACTCGGCGTACCCGCCGTCGATGCTGACGCCGGCGATCGGTTGGTCGGTGCAGAAGACGAAGTCGCCGCGCCGGCAGTTCGCGCAGACCCCGCACGGGCCGGCGTGGAAGCCGACGCCGACCCGGTCGCCGACCTGCCACCCGGTGACACCTTCGCCCAGGGCGTCCACCCGGCCGACCACCTCGTGGCCCGGCACGATCGGCGTCCCCGGCGGCAAGACACCCATCAGGTTGTGCACACCGGCCTCGTCACTGTGGCAGATCCCGCACGCCTCGACAGCGATCCGGACCTGGCCGGCGCCGGGCTCGGTGAGCGGTTTGTCGACCAGGGTGAACACGCCGTCGAGCGCCTCGACGGCGCGATAGGTTCTAAGACGGTCGGTCATCTTACTCCTGTCAAAAGGAAGCCCCTCCGTGCTGGAGGGGCTTTAAGTGAGACTCAGGGTTTGAGCAAGCTGTCGAAGGTCAGCGCGAAGAAGACCTCGAAGGCGGCCTGGGACTTGTCGGCCCGGGCCTGGATCAGCGTGCCTTCCCAGGCGCTCAGCAGGTAACGCGCGGCCTGGTCGGCCGGCAGGTCGCTCCGGATCTCACCGGCCTTCTGGCCCTCGTCGATCGCTCCGGCCAGCAGCCCGCTCCAATAGACCAGGCCCTCGTGCACGGCGGTCCGGATCGGGTCACTGTGGTCGACGATCTCGGTCCCGAAGTTGCCCAGCAGGCAGCCGCGGGTGATGCCATGCTCGACCACGTCGTCGCGCAGGAACTCGAAGTGCTTGCGGATCCGCTCCACCGGCGGCACCCCGGGATCGGCCAGGTCGGTCAGCCGGCGCTGCTCGCCGTACCGCTCCAGCGCGACGATCGCGAGCGCCTCCTTGCTCGGGAAGTGGTTGTAGAACGAGCCTTTCGGCACCCCCGCCCGATCGGTGATGTCCTTGACCGCCGCCGCGTTGAACCCCTTCTCGTGGAACTGGGCCAACGCCGCGTCGACGATCTCCTCACGCATGCTCCGTCGCGCCATACCTCAAATATGACCGGTCGTCTCAAAGAAATCAAGGAACCACTTCCCCCCGCACATCCTCAGACCGCGTGGACGGTCAGCAGTTGGTCGAGACCCTTGAAGTCGGCCGGGTTCCGCGTATACAACGGCAGCCCCTGGGCGGACGCGATCGCGGCAATCATCAGATCCATTCGCCGCGGCCGCGGATCTCGGCCCGCCGCCACTGTCAGCGCAATCAAGCTCCCGTACCGCGTGACGGCATTGCCGTCAAAAGGCAGCGGATCGAACATTCTCACCGCGGAGCTCAGCACCTCGGCCCGAGCAGCACGAGTGAACGGATCCTTGGCCATCCCGACGCCCTGATGCAGTTCTGCGAGCGAAACGGCAGTCAGCTCCAAGCGCTCCGGAAGCTCCGCGCTCTCCAGATCCAGCAGGTCGATATAGGTGCAGGTGTCAAGAACGCCTACCAGTGGCCGCTCGGTCATGCGCGCTCGAACGGATCGTCATCGTGCTCGATCCGATCTTCGGTACCGAAGAATTCGTCCGCTTCCTGCCGCATCGCCGCGGCGTCGATCCGAGGCAGGAGGCGAGCCTGGAACATCAATTCCTCGGTGGTCGGCTGACGCCGCTTGGACAATGGGCGCAGTTCGGCGACTTCCGTACCGTTCCGGGTGATGTGGTAGGTCTCACCAGCCTCGACCGCATCCATCACCGCGGCGGACTGATTGCGGAACTCGCGCTGCGTGATGACCTTCATGTCCCCAGCGTAGCGCGATGAGACACGCCTCGCTACAGTCAGGCCGGACCAACCTACGCCGGTTCGGGCTCGCGGATGCGTTGGGAGATGACGGCCGAGACGCCGTCGCCGCGCATCGTGACGCCGTACAGGGCGTCGGCGACCTCCATCGTGCGCTTCTGGTGGGTGATCACCAGGAGCTGGCTGTTCTCGCGCAGCTCCTCGTAGATCTCCAGCAGGCGGCCGAGGTTGGTGTCGTCGAGCGCCGCCTCGACCTCGTCGAGGATGTAGAACGGCGACGGGCGGGCCTTGAACAGCGCGACCAGGAAGGCGACCGCGACCAGCGAGCGCTCGCCACCGGACAGCAGCGACAGTCGCTTGACTTTCTTGCCCGGCGGCCGCGCCTCGACGTCGATCCCGGTGCTCAGCATGTCGCTGGGATCGGTCAGCACCAGTCGGCCCTCACCGCCGGGGAACAGCCGGCTGAAGACGTGCTCGAAGGCGACCTCGACGTCGCGGTAGGCCTCGGTGAAGACCTGCTCGACCCGGTCGTCGACCTCCTTGACGATGTCCATCAGGTCGCGGCGGGACTTCTTCAGGTCGTCCAGCTGCTCGGACAGGAACCGGTGCCGCTCCTCCATCGCCTCGAACTCCTCGAGCGCGAGCGGGTTGATCCGGCCGAGCTGGTTGAGCGCGCGCTCGGCCTGCTTGAGCCGCTTCTCGACCTTGGCCCGGTCGAACGGCTCGCCCTCCTGATCCGGGTCGGGCTCGGAGCCGTCCTTCGGCGGCAGCGGCGGGACCAGCTGGTCCGGCCCGTACTCCGCGATCAGCGGCTCGACCTCCGTGCCCAGCTCGCTGAGCGCCTTCTCGTACAGCTGCTCCAGCTTCATCTTCTGCTGGGCGCGGGCCAGCGCGTCCCGGTGCACGGTGTTGGTCAGCTGCTCGAGGTCGGAGCTCAAGTTGCGGGTGGCGGACCTGGCCTGGGCCAGCGCCTGCTCGCGGTCCGCGCGCTGCGCCTGGATGGCGGACCGCTCGGTGGCGGCCAGCTGCAGCGAGTGCTCCAGGCGGGCCAGCACGTGCCCGGCCGCGAGGTGAACCGCCTGGGCCGCCTCGGACTGTCGGGCCCGACGGGTCGCCCGCGCAGCCGCCCGGGCCCGCGCCTCGCGCTCCTGCCGGGCCGCGCGCTCCAGCGAGTCGGCCCGGCCGGACAGCGCGCGGGCCCGCTCCTCGGTGGTCCGCAGCGCCAGCCGCGCCTCCATCTCGGCCGCCCGGCCGGCCTTGGCCGCCTCGGCCAGCCGGTCGCGCTCGGTCGGGTCCGGCTCGTCGCCACCGTCGTCGTCGTACATCTCGGCGTCGTTGAGCCGCTGCTCGAGTTCGGCGAGACCGGACAGGTTCCGGTCGCGCTCCTCCTCGGCGGCCGCGATCGCCTCGGCCATCCGCTGCGCCTCGCCCCGGGACGCCTTCGCCAGCGACCCGAACTGGGCCAGCTGCTCGGCCACGGCCGCCATCGCCGCGTCCGACTCGTGCAGCCGGGCCAGGGTGATCTCGACGTGCTCCTTCTGCTGGGCCCGCTCCTGCTCCAGCGCCGCCAGCTCGAACCGGAGCCGCTCACTGCGGGCAGTCGCCTCGACCAGCTTCTCCGCCGCTTCGTCGACGGCCGACTGGACCTCGATCAGGCTCGGTGCCGCGTCGGAGCCGCCGTACGCGAAGTGCGCGCCGAGCACGTCACCGGCCCGCGTCGTCGCGGTCACGTCGGGCAGGTGCTGGACCAGGGACCGCGCGGCGGCGACGTCGTCCACCACCGCGACCTTGCGCAGGATCCGGTGCAGCGCCGGACGCAGCTGCTCCGGGCAGTCCACCACCTCGACGGCGTACGTCGCGCCGGACGGCAGCTGCGGCCACGACTCGTAGTCACCGGCCGGGGCGTCGCCCAGCAGCATCCCGGCGCGGCCGAGGTCGTGCTCCTTCAGGTGCCCGACCGCGTCGACCGCGGCGGCGGTGTGGGTCACGGCCACCGCGTCGGCGGCTTCGCCCAGGGCGGCCGCGATCGCGGTCTCGTAGCCGGCGCGGACGCTCAGCAGCGCGGCCACCGACCCCATCAGCCCGGTCACCTGCTCGGACGCGGCCAGCAGCGCGCCGGCGCCGTCCTTGCGGTTCAGGCCGAGCTCCAGCGCCTCCTTGCGGGCGGCCAGACCGGTCCGCTCGCGCTCGGCGTCGCGCTCCTCGGCCCGCAGCTTGGTGAGCCGCTCGTCCATCTCGTCGAGGACGCTCTGAGCCGCCTCGTACTGGTCGTCCAGGCCCTTCTCACCGGCGTCGAGGCCGGCCACCTGGGTCTCCAGCGCGGTGAAGTCGTGCTGCGCCTTCGCGGCGCGCTGCTCGGCCTCGCGCTGGTTGGCCGCGAGCCGGCCGATCTCGGACTCGGCGGCGGCCGCGCGGCTCTTCAGCGCGTTCACCTGGCCGGTCAGCCGGGCCAGCCCCTCGCGACGGTCAGCGGACGCCCGGATCAGCGCCGCGATCCGGCGCTCCTCCTCGGCGTGCTCGGCCTCCAACTGCTGGCGGCGCTCGATCGCCTCGGCGAGCAGCTCGGAGTGCGCCTCGACCTCGGCCTCGATCTGCGCCTCGGTCTCGCGGACCCGGGCCGCCTCGAGCTCGAGCTCCTCGGGGTCGCGACCGGCCCGCGGCTCCTCGGCCTCGTCGTTGAGCGACCGGATCCGGTCCGCGGCGATCCGCGCGGTGCCCTTGATCCGCTCGCTGAACTGGGACAGCTGGTACCAGGTGTCCTGGGCGGCCTGCAGGGCCGGTGCGTCCTCGCGCAGCGCCTCCTCGAGTTCGGCCTCCAGCTCGCGCGCCTCGCGCAGCTGGGCCTCGATCTCGGCCCGGCGCTGGGTCATCGCGGCCTCGTCCTTGAGCTCGGCCTCGAGTGCGGACTGGGCCTGGACGATGTCGTCGGCGAGCAACCGGGACCGGCCGTCGCGCACCTCGGCCTGGATCGTGACGGCCCGGCGCGCCACCTCCGCCTGGCGCCCGAGCGGCTTGAGCTGGCGGCGGATCTCGGTGATCAGGTCGCCCAGGCGGTGCACGTTGCCCTCGGTCGACTCCAGCTTGCGCAGCGCCTTCTCCTTGCGCTTGCGGTGCTTCAGTACGCCGGCCGCTTCCTCGACGAAACCGCGCCGGCCCTCGGGCGTGGCGCGCAGGATCGAGTCGAGCTGGCCCTGGCCGACGATGACGTGCATCTCGCGGCCGATCCCGGAGTCGCTGAGCAGTTCCTGGACGTCGAGCAGCCGGCAGTTCTGGCCGTTGATCTGGTAGTCGGAGCCGCCGTTGCGGAACATCGTCCGGGAGATCGTCACCTCGGCGAACTCGATCGGCAGCGCGCCGTCGGTGTTGTCGATGGTGAGCACCACCTCGGCGCGGCCCAGCGGGCTGCGGCCGGAGGTGCCGGCGAAGATGACGTCCTCCATCTTGCCGCCGCGCAGCGACTTCGCGCCCTGCTCGCCCATCACCCACGCGAGCGCGTCGACGACGTTGGACTTGCCGGAGCCGTTCGGGCCGACGATGCAGGTGATCCCTGGTTCGAAGTTCATCGTCGTCGCCGAGGCGAACGACTTGAAACCCCGGAGCGTCATGCTCTTCAGGTACAAAGCCTTGCTCCCAACCCGTGAAAGGACAGACGGTATCCGTTGGAACCGTCGTAACTGCCGGTGACGCTGCCGCTACCCGGGGGAAGGTGTTCCGCTCCTGAGTCTACGTCGCGCGGACATGAAACCGGCGGAGGCCCGCACGGGGCCGCCGCCGTTGGTGGTGCGGACGGTGCAATGCTTCCCGGGGCCGACGGCCCCGGGTCAGCTGGACTGCCCAGTTGTCGCGCTGGTCAGACCGTGGCCGGCGTGTTCAGCGCCTCGTCCACGGTGAGCAGCCGACCGTCGTGAACGGCTGCGACCAGGTGGTCGTTCTCCGCCTGCAGCCGCATCACGTGCGCCTCCAGGTCCGCGACGCGCCGGTTGAGCAGGCGAACCTGCTCGAGCAGACGCGGGTCAGTTCCTCCAAGATGCCCTAAAAGAGCCTTGGCCATTGTGCTGTCCTCCGGAAGGGTTTTTCGGCCGGTAGCGCCCCCGGTCCGAGGAGCGCTTCTCACAAGATGTGCCGTCTTTCAGGGTGACACCCACTACGCCAAGGGTCAACCTGGGCCCCCGTTATTAACGAAATCACGCTCACCACCGGGCGTGTCGCGGCGCCGGCTGGCACTTCGGGCAGCGGAACGAGGAACGGTTCATGAACGGCTCGCGACGGATCGGGCGGCCGTCGCGGGGGCACGGCGAACCCTCCTGGCCGTAGACCGCCAGACCACGCTCGAAGTAGCCCGATTCCCCGTTCACGTTGACGTACAGGGCGTCGAAGCTGGTCCCGCCGACGTCCAGCGCCTCGGCCATCACGGCCCGGGCGTGACCGAGAATCTCCTTGGCCTGTTGGGGTTTCAGCGTTTCGGTGGCCTTGGCGTAGTGCAGTTTGGCGCGCCACAAGGCTTCGTCAGCGTAGATGTTGCCGATCCCGGAGACCAGCGTCTGGTCGAGCAGCGCGCGCTTCAGGCCGGTCTTGCGACGCCGGATCCCGGCCACGAACGCGTCCAGGTCGAACAGCGGGTCGAACGGGTCGCGGGCGATGTGCGCGATCTCCGCGGGCAGCTCGGCGCCGCCCTCGGCGTACGACAGGCCGCCGAACATCCGCTGGTCCAGAAACCGGACCTCTCCGCCGTCGTCGGCGAACCGGAACCGGATCCGCAGGTGCTTCTCATCCGGGGTCCCGACCGGCTGGACGCGGAACTGGCCGCTCATCCCGAGATGCGCCAGGACGGCGTCGCCCGAGGTCAGCGGAAGCCACAGGTACTTGCCGCGCCGGGCCGGCGTACCGAAGGTCTGGCCCTTGAGCTTGGCGACGAAGTCGTCCGCGCCGGCCAGGTGCCGCCGGACCGGCCGCGGGTGCAGCACCTCGACGGCGTCGATCGTCCGCCCGGTGGTGAAATCCGCGAGTCCGCGGCGGACGACCTCTACCTCTGGAAGTTCAGGCACCTCAGGGCTGTTGCGATGGGTCGATGCTGTCCGGATGCGCCGCGCGCAAGGCCTTCCAGGCCGTCTCGGCGGCCTGCTGCTCGGCTTCCTTCTTGCTCCGGCCGATGCCGTGCCCGTAGGTGTCGGCGCCGATCCGGACCCGTGCCTCGAAGGTCTTGGCGTGGTCGGGACCGGACTCGGCGATCACGTACTCCGGGACGCCGACGCCGAGCTGGGCGACCAGCTCCTGCAGCGACGTCTTCCAGTCCAGGCCCGCGCCGAGCCGTGCCGACGACTCCATCAGCTCGTCGAACAGCGTGTGCACGACCGCGCCGGCCACCTCGAACCCACGGTCCAGGTAGACGGCACCGATCAGCGCCTCGACGCAGTCGGCCAGGATCGACGACTTGTCCCGGCCGCCGGTGGCCTCCTCGCCACGCCCCAGGCGCAGGTACTTGCCGAGCTTGAGGTCGCGGGCGACCCCGGCGAGCGCGCGCATGTTGACCACCGCGGCCCGCAGCTTGGCCAGCCGGCCCTCGGACAGGTCCGGGTGGTTGCGGAACAGCGACTCCGTGACGATGACCCCGAGCACCGAGTCCCCGAGGAACTCCAGCCGCTCGTTCGTCGGCAACCCACCGTTCTCGTAGGCGTACGAACGGTGGGTGAAGGCGTGCTCCAGTAGTTCGTCAGCCAGCGATACGCCGAGCCGCTGGTTCAGCTCGGCGTAGAGCCCCGTCTCGTTGACCGAATTCACTGACTGGTGCCGTTTAGCTCTCGACGACCTGGCGACGCTCGCCCTTCGCGCCGTACTGGCCGCAGGTCGGGCAAACGGTGTGCTGCAGGTGCTTCGCGCGGCAGGCGGGGTTCACGCAGGTGACGAGCGACGGGGCAGTGGTCTTCCACTGGGCCCGGCGGCTGCGGGTGTTGCTGCGCGACATCTTCCGCTTCGGAACGGCCACGGTTATGACTCCTCGGTTCGGCCGGAGGCACGAGACCCGGCCGGCTTGGTGTGCGGTTGCTCTGTAGTTGTGCTGCGCCCGTACCGGAGTACGAGAGGTACGAGGTTACTTGTCCTGCGGTCGTTCGTCCTGCGCGAGCAGGCCGCCGAGCGCGGACCAGCGGGGATCGACCGCGTCCTCGTGCTTGTGATCCGGCTCGTCGTCCAGCCGGACCCCACACTCGGGGCACAGGCCGGCACAGTCGTCCGAACACAAGGGCGTGAACGGCAGTGCGAGCACCACCTGGTCCCTCAGCGCCGGCTCGAGGTCGATCAGATCGCCCTCCATCCGGCTGGCCTCATCGGGCTCGGCGTCGCTCTCGGGGTAGACGTACAGCTCCTGGACGTCGGCGAGGAACTCGTCCTCGATCTCGGTCAGGCACCGCGCACACTCCCCGACCAGCCGGCCCTGGGCCGAACCGGTCACGAGCACCCCTTCGACAACCGCTTCCAGTCGCAGGTCGAACTGGATCGGATCACCTTCGGGGACGCCGATCACGTCGATCCCGAGATCGGCCGGTGCCGGTGCCGTGAAGGAGACTTCGCGCTGGGACCCGGCGCGGCGTGACAGCTCGTGGGTGTCGATCACGAGTGGGGACCGCGGGTCCAAGGCGCTCAGAACATCCCTTTCAGGCGTGGGCAGGCAAAATCTCGGTCTCGTCGAGACCGATGGACAACATTACCAAGTCCATCCGTCACAGCCCAATCCGGGGTGGTTCTAGAGTTTCGCGGCCAGCCGGGCGTGCACGGCCGGCGGCAGGAAGCCGTCCACCGGGCCGCCGAGCTTGGCGATCTCCTTGACCAGGCTGGACGAGACGTAGCCGTGTTCCGGCGCGGTCGGCATGAACAGCGTGTCGACGCCGGTCAGCCGCCGGTTCATCTGGGCCATCCGCAGCTCGTAGTCGTAGTCGCTGCCCGAGCGCAGGCCCTTGACGATGACCTGCGCGTCGACCGCGCGGCAGTAGTCGACCAGCAGCCCGTCGAACGTGCCCACCGTCACGTTGCCGTACGGCGCGGCGATCTCGGTCAGCATCGCGACCCGCTCGTCGGCGTCGAACATCCGCTGCTTGGCCGGATTCACCCCGGCCGCGACGATCACCTCGGTGAACGCCGCCGACGCCCGCGCGATCACGTCCAGGTGGCCGTTCGTGGGTGGGTCGAAGGTCCCTGGGAAGACCGCTCTACTCATGGCGGTGACCGTACCAAAGCCGCGCCTCGCCGTACTTGCGGTCGCGCAACGCGGCGAAGCCGGCCGGCCACTCCCACGGCTCCCGCTTGCCCCGCTCGACCACCACCACCGCGTCCTCGGCCAGCCAGCCGTGCTCGGCCAGCGCGAGCAGCACCTCCTGCAGGACCTCCGTCTGGAGCTTGTACGGCGGATCGGCGAACACCAGGTCGAAGACCTCGCCGGTATTGGCGCCCTGGGCAACCTTCTCGACCGGCCGGGTGAGCAGCGTCGCTCCCGGCAGCCCGACCGCGCGGATGTTCGCCGCGATCACCTCGGCGGCCTTGCGGTCCTGCTCGACCAGCACCACCCGGCTCGCGCCCCGCGACAACGCCTCCAGCCCGATCGCCCCCGACCCGGCGTACAGGTCGAGCACGGCCAGATCGAGCAGCCCGCCACCGCCGAACTCGGTCTCCACCGAGGCGAACATCGCCTCCCGGACCCGATCCGCGGTCGGCCGCGTCCCGTTCCCGGGCGGCACAGAGATCCGCCGTCCCCCGGCCGAGCCGCCGATGATCCGGGTCACGTCTTCTCCAAGTACTCGGCGGCTTCGGACTCGAGGGTGTCGGCCACAAAGGCCTTCAGGGCGGGGTAGCCGGCCAGTTCGGCATCGACGGACACGATCGAGTTGGCCACGTGCCGGGCGGCGTAGATGACCTCCTCGTCACGCAACACACTCAGCAGCTTCAAACTGGTCCGCCGCCCCGACTGCGCGACGCCGAGCACGTCGCCCTCGCGCCGGTTCTCCAGGTCGATCCGGGACAGCTCGAAGCCGTCCGTCGTCGAGGCGACCGCGTCCAGCCGCTCCCGCGACTTCGAACCCGGCCAGCCGTCGGTGACCAGCAGGCACAGCCCCGGCACCTTGCCCCGGCCGACCCGGCCGCGCAGCTGGTGCAGCTGGGAGATGCCGAACCGGTCGGCGTCCATCACCACCATCGTCGAGGCGTTCGGTACGTCGACGCCGACCTCGATCACGGTGGTCGCGATCAGCACGTCGATCTCCCCCGCGGCGAACTTCGACATCACCGCGTCCTTCTCGTCGGCCGGGAGCCGCCCGTGCAGCACCGCCTGCCGCAGATCGGGCAGCACCTCGGCGAGCACTTCCGCGACCTGCAGCACCGAGATCGCCGGCCGTGGCTTGGCCTTGGTGTCGGCCTCCTCCTCGGCGCCGGAGGCGAACTCGCCTTCCTCGTCGGCGGCGTTCTTCACGTCGTCGCCGATCCGCGGGCACACGACGTACGCCTGATGGCCCTTCTGGACCTCCTCGCGGACCCGCTCCCAGGCGCGCTCCAGCCAGGCCGGCTTCTCCTTGGCCGGGACCACCGAGGACTTGATCGGCGACCGCCCGGCCGGCAGCTCGGTCAGCGTCGACACCGACAGGTCGCCGAACACCGTCATCGCGACCGTGCGCGGGATCGGTGTCGCGGTCATCACCAGCACGTGCGGGGTGTTGTCGCCCGACTTCGTGCTCAGCGCGGCCCGCTGCTCGACGCCGAACCGGTGCTGCTCGTCGACCACGACCAGGCCGAGGTCCGCGAACTGGACCTTGTCCTCCAGCAGTGCGTGCGTGCCGACGACGATGCCCGCGGCTCCACTCGCCGCGTCCAGCATCGCTGTACGCCGGGCTGCCGCGTTCAGCGAGCCGGTCAGCAGCCCGACCCGGGTGGCTCGGTCCGCGCCGCCGAGCATTCCCTGCTCGGCGAGCTCGCCGAGCATCTTGGTCAACGTCTTGTGATGCTGGGTGGCGAGCACCTCGGTCGGGGCGAGCAGGACGGCCTGGCCGCCGGCGTCGACTACCGACAGCATGGCCCGCAGCGCGACCACAGTCTTGCCGGAGCCGACCTCGCCCTGGAGCAGCCGGTGCATCGGGTGCGGCCGGGCCAGGTCGGCGAAGATCTCCTCGCAGACTTCCGCCTGTCCCTCGGTCAGCTTGAACGGCAGCCGGGCGTCGAAGTCGTCCAGCAGCCCACCGGTGGTCCGCTCCCGCGGGATCGCCTTCAGCGCGTCGGTGACCGCCCGGCGCTGGGCCAGGATCGTCTGCATCACCAGGGCTTCCTCGAACCGGAACCGCTTCTGCGCCTCGGCGATGTCCTTCTCGGTCTCCGGCAGGTGGATCTTCTGCAGCGCGTCGCGCAGCCCGAGCAGCTTCTCGTTCTTCAGCACCAGCTCGGGGATCGGGTCCTCGACCTCCTCGAGGTTGTCCAGGACGATCTTCAGGCTGCGCTCGATGGTGGCCGTGGGCAACTTCGCGGTGGCCGGGTAGAGCGGCCGGAACGGCTTGGCCCGGCGTTCGATCTCGGCCTCGCTGAGGTCCTCCTCGTCGAGGATCTCGGTGCCCGGGCCCTTCAGCTGCAGGGTCTCGCGGAACTTGGTCACCTCGCCCCAGAACAGCGCCGCCGTGCCAGGGGTGAGCTTGTTGGCCAGCCAGGGCTGGTTGAAGAACGCCAGCTCCAGGTCGTTGCGGCCGTCGGTGACGACCACCTTGGTGATCGTCCGGTGCCGGCGGAACTTGTTCACCTCGTCCGGCCGGATCTCCTGCTTGGAGTCCAGCGACCGCACGGTGACCTTCTTCACCCGGCCGTTGACGGTCGCCTGGTCGCCGACCTCGAGCTCGTCGAACGGGGTCAGCTCGCCCTTCTTCAGGTAACGCCGCGGGTAGTGCCGCAGCAGTTCGCCGACGGTCTCGATCCCGAGCACCTCGGCGAACGTCTTCGCCGTCCGGGCGCCGACGAAGTCGCGCAGCTTGCGGTCGATGTCTGTCTTCATTCCACCCCGATCAGCAACGGGTACCGCTCCTGCCCACCGTCGTACACCATCACGTCGACATCCTTGCGGTGTCGGCGGACGTGCCGCACCACCGCGTCGATCAGCGCGGGGTCGGCGTCGCGGCCGCTGACCACCGTCATCAGCTCGCCACCGCCGCCGAGCAGCCGGTCCACGACGCCGGTCGCGGCGGTGACCAGGTCCTCGGTGATCAGCGTGAAATCGCCGTCCACGACCCCCAGCGCGTCGCCGATCCGGCAGGTGCCGGCCATCGTCCAGGCGTCCTTGACCGCGATCGTGACCGCGCCGTGGCGGGTCTGCCCGGCGGCCGCGGACAGGTGCACGACGTCGTCGTCGAAGCTGCGCTCCGGGTCGTGCACCGCGATCGCCGCCAGCCCCTGGACCTGTGCGCGGGTCGGGATCACCGCCACCCGTACGCCGTCCTGCCGCGCGGCCGTCGCCGCGGCCTCGGCGACCGCGATCGAGTCCTTGTCGTTCGGCAGCAGCACGATCTCCGGCGCGTTGGACTGCTCGATCGCCCGCAGCAGCTCACCGGTCGAGCACCGCCGCCCAGGTCCGCCGCGGACGACGATCGCCCCGGCCTGACCGAACAGCTCGGCCAGCCCGTCCCCGGCCGCCACCGCGATCACGGCCCGCCCGGCCACCGGCGCGTGCGGCGGCAGATCCGCGAAGTGCGTCACCCGGATCCGGTGCGGCCGCCCGATCCCGATCCCCCGCTCGATCGCCGCGCCGACGTCGTCGGTGTGCACGTGCACGTTCCACAACCCGTCGCCACCGACCACGACGACGGAGTCCCCCAGCCCGGTCAGCTCGCGCCGGAACGCGCCGATCGCCGCGTCGTCCGCGTCCAGCAGATACATCACCTCGTACGCCGGCCCGTCGGGCGGCAACTCGTCGCTGCCGGCCCACCCGGCTCCGGCTGCGCCGGAGGAGGAAACGAGGCCGGCGGAGCCGGATGTGGCGGTGCCGCCGGGGGCGGAGGTGTCGGGGGTGTCGGGGGCGGTGATGTCGCCGCAGGCGCCGGGCGTCGGGGGCCGGCGGGCCGGGACGGACCAGTTGCCGCCGGGCGCCTGGCCGGACAGGACCGACTCCATCGCGCCCAGGATCACCACCAGCCCCGCTCCCCCGGCGTCCACCACTCCAGCGCGTCGGAGTACGTCGAGTTGTTCGGTGGTCTTCGTCAGCGCGAGGCGTGCGGCGGCCACCGAGGTCAGGCAGACCTCCGCGAGGTTCTTGCCCTCGTTGGCAGCGGCGAGAGCGGCGTCGGCGGCGGCCCGGGCGACGGTGAGCATGGTGCCCTCGACCGGCTGCGCCACCGCGCCGTACGCCGCGTCGGCGGCGAACACGAGCGCGTCGGCGAACGCGACCGGCTCGCTCATCCGGGGGTCGGCCAGCCGCGCCACAGGACTGGCCGTTTCAACTGGCGGCAGGTTCTCCGCGAGCCGTAGCCCACACGCGCGGACCAGTTGCGAGGTGATCACCCCGGAGTTGCCCCGGGCACCGAGCAGCGCGCCCCGCCCGAAGGCCTGGACCGCCTCCGCGAAGGTCAGTTCGCCCTCCGGCAGCGCGTCGCAGGCCGCCTCCCAGGTCAGGTACAGGTTGGTCCCGGTGTCGCCGTCCGGCACCGGGTAGACGTTCAGGTCGTCGATCTCCGTCCGCGCCCGCCCGAGCTCGACGAGCGCAGTACGAGCCCAGCTCCGCAGCACCCCGACCGTCAGCTCTTCCACGCCGGGAAGGTTAACGTCTGGCCCGAAGCGATGCGCTGACCAGACCGGCCACGGGTCCCAGCGCCAGCAGTACGGCGAGCGCGGCGTACCCGTGGCCGAGGGTGGCAGCCGTGGCGACGCCGGCGACCAGCAGCGGCCCTCCGGCGTCACCCAGCTCCCGGCCGACCTCGGCCGCACCCATCGTCTGCCCGAGCCGCTCCTGCGGAGTGGACGACGCCAGCGCCACGAAACCGAGCGGCGTGATCAGGCCGGTACCGCACCCGATCAGAACCGCAGCGGCCAGCACCCCGACCACCCCGGACAGAGTCGCGCTGAGCAGCCCGGCCGCCGCCAGGAGCAGCCCGATGGTCAGTCCGGTCCGCGTACTGAGCTGGCCGGCGTCCAGCGCCCGGCCGGCTCGCGGCTGCACCAGGGCTGCCGTCGCAGCGAGCACCGAGACCGCTGCGCCTGTGGCGATCGGTCCCAACCCAGCAGCAGCGCCAGTGACCGGCAGGAAGCCGACACCCACCGACAACGCCGCAGTCGCCGCAGCCAGCGCAGCAGTAGGCCGAAGAAACACCGGGTCGGTGATGCGCCTAGCCAGGTCCAGCACCGTCTGTCGAGTGCGCGGCAGAGGCGGTACGACGGGCACTGCGACAAGCGCCCAGACCGCCACCACCAACCCCAGCACGGCGGTCACCGCGAACAGCAGCCGCAGCCCACCGGCCCACACCAGTCCGCCACCGAGCAGTGGGCCCAGCGTGTAGCCAAGGCTCTTGGCGAACCCGTAGCTACCGAAAGCCCGCCCGTGCTTGGCCGCCGGGTTCAGCCGCGCGACCAGCGCCGACGCCGCCGGCGAGAAGGCCGAGGCCGCAGCCCCCTGCCCGAGGCGCGCCACCCACAACCAGCCCGGACTGTCCACCACCGCGTACGCCGCCGACGCCGCCGCGAAGCCGACCAGCCCGGCGAGCAGCACCGGCCGGGCGCCGATCCGGTCCGCGACCCAGCCGAACAGCGGCTTCAGCAGCACCTCCGCGCCGTCGTACAGGGCGAGCAGGAGGCCGAGCGTGAGCAGGGACCTGACGGCGTCCTCGGAGAAGCCGCCGAGGTTGGCGGCCACCGCGTGCGCGCCGAAGGCGGTGGTGAACCCGGCCGCCCACAGTGGGCCCATCGAGCGTCTCGCTGCACCACTGTCGCCGGCCGTCACGGCTGTGAATGTAGCGGGCGGTCGGGTGGCGCTTACCATGTGCTGTGCCTGCCTTGCTCTTCTCGGTCTCCCCCGACAGCTACGACCTGGCCGTCCGGGAGCTCCGCGAGGAGTTCGGCCGCGACGTGGAGGTCGAGCGGGTCAGCGGCGACCTCGGCCGGATCACCGGCAACGCTCCGGCGGTCGGCGACCTGGCCGCGGCCTGCGACGACGGGCGGATCGTTTTCGTCCGCCATCTGACCGTCGAGATCGCGAGCTTCCCGCCGGACGACGTACCACCGTCGCACGAGCTGGCCGATCTGGTGCTCGCCGAGCTGCCGCGCCACCCGGCCGCGCTCGCCGTCCAGACCTGGACCGACGGCGCCGGGACCGGCGGCACGTTCTACCACCTGCTCGACGAGGCGCTCGGCGCGCGCGGGATCGAGGTCACCCGGTCGGGCCAGGACCTCGTGGTCTCCTGCTTCGTGTCCCAGCGCGCGGTGCTCGTCGGCCTCAACCGCCTGGCCGACAGCCTCACCGACTGGCCGGGCGGACGGATGCGGCTGGCTCGTTCCGACGATCGGGTCTCGCGCTCGGAGTTCAAGCTCGAGGAAGCGATCCGCACCTTCCACCTCGATCTGGAGCCCGGCGGCAAGGCCCTCGACCTCGGCGCCAGCCCGGGTGGCTGGACGCGCATCCTGCGCCAGTACGACCAGGAGGTCTGGTCGGTCGATCCCGGCGCCCTCGACCCGCGGCTGGACGGCGACCGCCGGATCCACCACATCGGTACGACGGCCGGCGAGTTCTTCCGCCGCAACCAGCTCCGCTTCGACGTGGTGGTCAACGACATGCGGATGGACCAGGTGATGAGCGCCCGGGTGATGCTCGACGCCGTCCCGCACCTGCGCCGCGGCGCCCTGGCCGTCGTCACGCTCAAGGGCGGCGGCCGCAATCCCCTCGACGCCGCCCGCCGCGGAATGGATGTCCTGAGCAAGGAGTACGACGTGCTGCACGCCCGCCAGCTGCACCACAACCGCCGCGAGATCACCGTCGTCGCCCGCGCCCGCTGACCACCGGAAATCCCCGCGCCCCCACTCCGGTGCCGCGGTTAGGGTGCCGCCATGTCCCCGGCGACCATGACCCTGCTCATCGGCCTGCCCGGCTCGGGCAAGACCACCCTGGCCAGGCGACTGGAAACCGAGCGGCAAGCGCTGCGACTGACGCCCGACGAATGGATGAGCTCGCTGTTCGGAACCAACGAGCACGAAGGCAAACGCTGGGTGCTGGAGTCCGACCTGCTGTGGGGCGTCGCCGCCAGGACGCTGACGCTGGGCACCAACGTGATCCTCGACTACGGCTGCTGGAGCCGCGAGGAGCGGGAATTGTTCCGCAAGCGGTCCGAGGAACTCGGCGCGCGGACCGAGCTGATCGTGCTCGATCTTCCGCTGGAGGTGATCTGGCAGCGGCTGGACGCCCGGAACGCGCTGCTGCCGGCTGCCACTTTCCGGGTCACCCGGCAGGAGCTGGCGGAGTGGGACAAGCTCTTCCAGCGGCCCACCCCGGACGAGCTGGCCGGCTACGACACGGCCGTCGTACAACAGCAGTAGGCGCCCGGGTGATCCCGGGCGCCTACGAGGCCCTGCACGGAGACCGGCTCATCGGGGAGCCGGAAGAGTACTAGCCGACGACGCGCTGAACCTTGCCCGCCTTGATGCAGGAGGTGCAGACCTTCAGCTTGGTCGGGGTGCCCTTGATGACCGCCAGGAACGGCTGAATGTTGGGGTTGAACCGCCGCGGCGTACGCGCCTTGACCCGGCGGATCATCGCGCCCTTACCCAGACGGGCAACACTGTTGCCGAACGTCGGCTGCTTGCCGCAAACATCGCACTTCTTAGACATGATTCTCCGTGGTCAAGGGTGTTCAGGGTCGTACGCCGACAGACCATGTTACACAGCGTCTGGAGGCGCGACCAATTCGGTCCAGGGGCCGTGATCCAGGCCACTGGTGGTCTCAACGGGCCGTCGAAGCTCTCACCACGAGCTCGGGCCTGATCAGGATCTTACGCGGTCGTTCCGAACCGCGGTCACGGATCCGGCGCAGCAGCAGCTCGACCGCCGTCGTACCCACCTCCGCGGCCGGCAGCCGGACCGTCGTCAACGGGGTCTGCAGGTAGCCGGCGTACGGGTGGTCGCCGTACCCGGTGACCGCGACATCACCCGGTACGCCGAGGCCGAGCTCGGCCAGCGCCCGCAGCAGACCCAGCGCGAAGTAGTCGTTCCCGGTGACGATCCCGTCGGGCCGGTTGCCCTCGGCCAGCACCTCCGAGGCGACTCGGTAGGCCTCCTCCGGCTGCCACGGCAGGGCCAGCGAGTCGTACCGCTTCGTCGGTACGGCGCGGACGCTGCCGTCCGACACCTCCAGCCCGGCGTCGGCCATCGCCCGCCGGAATCCCGCGACCCGGTCGGCGGTGGTGGTGATCGGCAGGTCCTCCTCCAGCACCAGCAGGTTCCGGGCGCCACCGGCGATCAGGTGCGCGGTCGCCTCGTAGCCGCCGCGCTCGTTGTCGACCCCGACCATGTCGTTGTCCAGCTCGGGCACGTCGCGGTTGACGAACACCATCGGGATGCCGGAGTCCCGCACCCGCCGCCAGTGGTCCCACTCGTCCTGCACCGGTACGACGATCGCGCCGTCGACCGCCGACCGCAGCAGCGCCTCGGTCGCGCGCTGCTCGTTCTCCGCGCTCTCGTCGGTGACCAGCAGCAGCAACGAGTAGCCCTGCGCGCGGACGCCGAGCTCGATGCTGCTGATCAGCTGGGCGTAGAACGGGTTGGACGGGTTGGTGATGACCAGGCCCAGCGTCATCGCCGAGCCGAGCACGAGCGACCGGGCCAGCGAGTTCGGCACGTAGCCGATCCGGGTCGCCTCGGCCCGGACCGCGGCCCGCGTCGCCGCGCTGACGCTGTCCTTGTCGGCCAGCGCCCGGGACACCGTGTTGACCGACAGCCCGAGCGCACCGGCGATGTCGCGCAGCGTCGCCCGCCGAGCCTCCGTCATCGAACCTCCCCGTCCATCAGGCTGAGAAGACTAGGCGGTGTCGCCCGGTCCCGCGCAGTCGCGAGCGGTGCTCGGCGCGGTGGCTCGCTGCACGGGAGACGAGGTCTCGATGCGAAGCATCGTGGCCTCGTCTCCCGTGCAGCGAGGTGCCGTGCCGAGTGACGCGCAGCACGCGCGGGACCGGGCGACACCGCCTAAGCCTTGATCGCCAGGTGGATTCGCACCCGCACCGTGCCTTCGACCACCGCCCGCAGCCGGAGCCAGTGGCCGAAGCCCTGAACCGGCCACGAGACCAGCTTGCCCGGCTCGGCCAGGTGCTGCTCGCCGTCCAGGTCGCACCAGGTGATGCCGTCCGGCGAGACCTGCGTGACGTAGCGCGCCGTCCCGTCGCCGTCGACGTGCTGGACGAACCAGCGCGCCTCACCGGCCCAGGCCACCTCGTACGGCTCGGTGTCGAAATCCTTCACGAACTCGGTGTCCCGCTCGAGCACCGCGGTCATGGACTGTCGCATGTCGTCGCCTACCAATCGACCGAGATGAGCACGGAGTCGAGGAACAGGAAGTTGCGCACGTTCGAATGGGTGCGCACCGAGAAGTAGAAGTTCAGCAGGTTCTCCAGCGTCTCGTAGCGTTCCTCGTACGGCGGGACCGGGACGTCGCGCATGTCCATCACCCGGTCGTTGACCTGCAGCTCGACGTTGCGGCGCGCGTCGGTGTCGACCAGCCAGCGCAGGTAGTGCCAGTTCACCTTGGTCGGCACCTCGTTGTAGCAGAGCTCCTGCGGGTCGCCGAAGGCCTGCCAGTCCTCGGGGTTCGGCGCGGTGAAGTCGGCGGCGTACTCCAGCTTCACCTTGCCCTCGAAGTGCTCGCGCGGTGTCGGTTCGGGCACGGTCGGCGCCATCCAGCGCCGGGTGAAGTGGTTGTCCAGATCGGTGTTCTGGTAGCGCGCGACGGTGTGGTAGCGCAGGCCGCCGTCGCCGCACAGGTCGGTGGCCACGGTGAACGCGCCGAACTGCGCCTCCGACGGGTGCGTGTTGCCGTCCCACTGGACGTCGCCGAAGCTGTCCAGCTCGGCACCGCCGCCGAGGGTGGCCTCGGACTTGAACGCGAAGTAGGTCTCCAGCTGGACCAGGCCGCGGCCGCTCATCGTGAGCCGGCGGATCGCCACCGCGGTGTGGCCCTTGTACGGCCGGGTCGCCAGCTTGAGCGCGTACGTGCCGCTCAGTGCGCCGTGCGTGCCGATGTCGAAGAAGTTGCAGGCCGACAGCTGCGGCGGCCGGAAGTCGCGCATGTGGGCGTCGACCGTGCTCAGGTCGCCCCGGCCGTTGTAGTTGCCGAGCAGCTCGCACCAGCCGTGCGTGCCGCTGTCGAAGTCGTCGAAGGCCAGGATCCGGGGCAGCGGCGAGAACTTGGACAGCCGCGGGTCGGCGGCGAGCAGGGCGGACCGGACGTCGGACCGGGAGTCGGACAGGGTCACGCGGGCCTCCTTCGGAAGGCGTGGGTGAGTGGGAGTTGAAGTTAACGTTCACGGGAATTTGCCGTCAATCGACGGTTGCACCCTCCGGAACGCTGGTCTCTTGACACTCAAATATCACGCTTCTACGGTGCATTAACGCTACCGTTAACGTTCATGTAGCGACCCCCTCATCCGTCTGAATCGAGGTCGCCATGCAGTCGCTCAGCCGAGCGCTCACCGTGCTCGCCGAACTGAACCGCCAGGACCGCCCGTACGGCGTGACCGAACTGGCCGGCACGATCGGCCTGCACAAGAGCACGGTGCACCGGATCCTGGCGACGTTCTGCGCCCACGGCCTGGCCCGCCGCGTCGACGACCACCTCTACTGCGCCACCGACGGCTTGTCCGCGCTGCGCCGCACCACAGCTGCCCACCCCGACCTGCTCGCCGAAGCCGCCACCCAGCTGAACTGCCTGGTTGTGCTGGCCAGACCGCTCCCCCGCACCGGCGGAACGGTCCTGGAGATCGCAGCAGTCGCCCGGCCGGCACCCGCCGGGCACCCGGCTGGCGCGAGCGAGGCAACGGGCGCCGACGGAGCGACGCGTACGGCATCGCCGGGGGACGCGGTGCCCTTGCGGGCGAGCGCTCTGGGCCGGGCCTACCTGGCCGGCCTTCCGCCGGCAGAGGTCGAAGGCGGCGCCGAACTGCTGGACACGCTGCGGCGAGTGCGCGAGGTCGGCTTCGCACACAACGCTCGCCCGGTGGCCGCCTTGCCGCGGATGGTGGCGGTGCCAGTGCCGGACGGCGCCGGGGGATGCGCGGGAGCGTTGGGTGCCGAGCTCGCGCACCCGGCGTCGCTGGCGGAGATCCGTCGCTACGCCCCGGTGCTGCACCGGGCCGCGGCACGCCTCGGTCCCGGCCAGGCCGATCGCCGTCCAGCTCCCGCGGCAGCGGCATCCGTACGGCGGCAGGGCGCCTGATGGGGGCCTATGTCGTCCGGCGGTTGTTCTTCTCGGTGTTCGTGTTGTGGGGTGCGGTGACGATCATCTTCGTCGTACTCCGCCTGGTGCCGGGCGATCCGGCGTACATCATGCTCGGGCCGGACGCCGATCAGGCGCAGGTGGACGCGCTCAGAGCCCAACTGGGGCTCGACCACTCGCTGGCCCAGCAGTACGTGACCTACCTGACCAACGTCGTCAATCTCGACTTCGGCCAGTCGTTCCGGCTCAGCACCGACTCGATGACCCTGGTGATGCAGCGAGTCCCCGCCACGATCCAGCTGGCCAGTACGGCGTTGCTGCTGTCGCTGCTGATCGGCCTTCCGCTCGGCGTGATCGCGGCCCTCAAGGCCAACACCTGGCTCGATCGCACGATCTCCGTGTTCTCCCTGCTCGGCCAGTCCACCCCGTCGTTCTGGCTCGGAATCGTGATGATCCTGGTCTTCGCCCGCAACCTGCAGGTCCTGCCGAGCTCCGGCTCCGGCAGCTGGGCCCATCTCGTCCTGCCGACGGTCACCCTCGCCCTGCCGTTCCTCGCGATCCTCGTCCGCCTGACCCGCAGCGGCCTGCTGGAAGTCGTGCACGAGGGCTACGTACAGACGGCACGCGCCAAAGGTCTCGCCGAGGGCGGAGTGATTCTCGTCCACGCCCTGCGCAACGCCCTGATCCCAATTGTCACCGTCGTCGGCCTCCAGTTCGGCGCGCTGCTCGGCGGCACCGTGATCGTCGAGACCGTCTTCGCCTGGCCCGGCGTCGGGCGCCTGCTGATCGACTCGATCAGCCGCCGCGACTACGGCGTCGTCCAGGCCGCCATCTTGCTGGTGGCCACCATCTTCGTCCTGATCAACCTGCTCGTGGACCTGCTCTACGGCTTCCTGGACCCGCGCGTCCGCCTGGCTGGTGACCGATGACCTCCACCGAACTCGACCTGACCACCACGACTCCGCTCGCCGCACCGGCCGCCGCGCGCAAGTCCCGCGCCGGCACCGCCCGGATCCGCTTCGGCCTGATCGTCATCGCCTCGTACGTCGTGGCCGCCGCGATCGGCCCCTGGCTGATCGACTTCGACTCGGTCGCGACCCGGACGGCGGACCGCCTCAAACCGCCCGGCAGCCGGCTGTCCGACGGCTCGCTGGCGATCTTCGGCACCGACCAGGTCGGCCAGGACCTGCTCGCGCAGATGTTGCAGGGGGCAAGGATCTCGATCGCGGTCGGCCTGGCCACCCTGCTGCTGGCCGGCACGATCGGTGTGACGGTGGGCATCGCGGCCGGCTACTTCGGCGGCTGGCTGGACGGCGTCCTGATGCGCCTGGCCGACATCCAGCTCGCCTTCCCCTCGATCCTGCTGGCGATCTTCATCGCCGCCCTGCTCGGCCCGAGCGTGGTCAACGTCGTGATCGTGCTGGCGGTGTCCAACTGGGTCACCTTCGCCCGGGTCGCTCGCGGCCAGGCCCTGACCACCCGCCGGCGCGAGTTCGTCGACGCGTCCCGCACGCTCGGTGCCGGGACGTGGCGGCTGATCCGCCGCTGCGTGCTTCCGGCGTCGGTCGCCCCGGTGCTCGTCGTCGCCACCGTCGAGATCGGCCACGTGATCCTGGCCGAGGCGTCGCTCAGCTTCCTCGGTCTCGGCACCCCGGCCAGTACGCCGAGCTGGGGCGTCACGATCGCGAACGGCCGCAACTATCTGGCCGACGCCTGGTGGATCTCGACGGTGCCCGGGATCGCGCTGGCCTTCCTGGTGATCTCGCTGGGCGTGCTCGGCGACGCCCTCCGCGACCGCTACGACCCGCGCCTGAGGAGCCTGTGATGACCGCGACCGACGACCCTACGGTGATCCCGACCGCACCGTCGCCCTCCGCCGCACTGCTGAGCGTCCGCGACCTCCGGGTCGAGTTCTCCACCTCAGCCGGCACGGTGACGGCGGTCGATGGCGCCTCCTTCGACGTCCGGCCCGGCGAGACGGTGGCGCTGCTCGGCGAGTCCGGGAGCGGCAAGAGCGTCACCGCGCAGGCGATTCTCGGCATCGTGCCGAAGCCCGCCGGCCGGGTCACCGGCGGCAGCATCTCCTACGCCGGCCGCGACCTGCTCGCCCCCGGTACAGCGGGCAGCCTGCGCGGCCGGGAGATCGCGATGGTCTTCCAGGACCCGCTCAGCTCACTCAACCCGGTCTTCCGGGTCGGCGCCCAGATCGGCGAGATGTTCCGCAAGCACCGCGGCGCGTCCCGCAAGCAGGCCCGGGCCGAGGCGCTGGACCTGATGCGCCGGGTCGGCATCCCGGCGGCCGCGAAGCGGCTGGACGACTACCCGCACCAGTTCTCCGGCGGGATGCGGCAGCGGGTGATGATCGCGATGGCGCTCGCGCTGTCGCCGAAGCTGCTGATCGCCGACGAGCCGACCACCGCGCTCGACGTCACCGTCCAGGCGCAGATCATGCAGCTGCTCGCCCGGCTCCAGGCCGAGGAGGGCATGTCGCTGGTCCTGATCACGCACGACCTCGGCGTCGTCGCGGACGTCGCCGACCGGGTCGTGATGATGTACGCCGGCCGCGTGGTCGAGACCGGTCCGATCCGCGAGGTCTACGACCACAGCGCGCATCCCTACACCGCGGGCCTGATGGGTTCGGTCCCGGTCATCGACGGCCCACGCCAGCGCCTGACGCCGATCCAGGGCTCACCACCCGACCTCCTCCATCTGCCGTCCGGCTGCTCCTTCCGCCCCCGCTGCCAGTACGCCGGCACCATCTGCGCCGAGCAGGAGCCCCCGTTGCTGCCCGCGCCCGGCCGGATGTCCGGCCACCAGTCGGCCTGCCACCACGCCGACCAGGTCCTCAGCCAGGGAGTACCGCATGTCTGACACTCCACTGCTCTCCGTCCGTGACCTGCACACCAGCTTCCCGCTGCGGTCGTCCGTCCTGCGGCGAACGGTCGGCCACATCCAGGCCGTCGCGGGCGTCTCCTTCGACGTCATGCCGGGCGGCACGCTCGGGCTGGTCGGCGAGTCCGGGTCGGGCAAGTCGACCGTCGCCCGGACCATCGTCGGCCTGGAGCAGGCCCGCTCGGGCAGCATCGTGTTCGAGGGCGAGGAACTGACCTCGTTGCCCAAGGCATCGATGCGGCGGGTCCGCCGGCAGCTGCAGATGATCTTCCAGGACCCGTACGCCTCGCTGAACCCGCGGGCGACGGTCGAGCAGATCATCACCGAGGCCTGGGAGATCCACCCGGACGTCGTACCGCGCAACCGGCACCACGCCGAGGTCCGCGACCTGCTCGAACGGGTCGGTCTCAATCCCGACCACGCCCGCCGGTACCCGCACCAGTTCTCCGGTGGCCAGCGGCAACGGATCGGCATCGCCCGCGCGCTGGCGCTGCGGCCGAAGCTGGTGATCTGCGACGAGGCGGTGTCGGCGCTCGACGTGTCGGTCCAGGCTCAGGTCCTCAACCTGCTGGCCGATCTGCGTAGCGACCTCGGACTGGCGTACCTGTTCATCGCGCACGACCTGTCCGTTGTCCGGCACATCTCCGACCAGGTCGCGGTGATGTACCTCGGGCGGATCGTCGAGACGGCGCCGCAGGACGAGCTGTTCACGCGGCCGATCCATCCCTACACCCAAGCGCTGCTGTCCGCCGTACCGTATCCGAAGCCGTGGACGCGGCCGCCGCGCGAGCAGATCATCATCGGCGGGGACGTCCCGTCACCGGCCGATCCGCCGTCGGGATGCCGGTTCCGGACCCGGTGCTGGAGGGCCGAGGACCTGTGCGCGACCACCGAGCCGGCGCTCGAGCTCCGCCTCGACCAGCATCCGGCCGCCTGCCACTTCGCCGCCGATCTCGCCGGAGCCGGCCGATGACCGTAGAACTCGTCCTCCTCCGCCACGGCGAGTCCCTGTGGAACGCCGAAGACCGCTACCAAGGCCAGCAGGGCACCGGTCTCAGCCCGCTCGGCCGGCACCAGGCGAAGCTCGCCGCCGAGTACCTGGCCGACACACCGTTCGACGCCGTCGTCGCCAGCGACCTGCAACGCGTCACCGAGACTCTTCGCCCCTACCTCGACAACGTCCGAAGGACTGTGCCCAAGAGCGCTCGGTTCTTCGGACGCGACGAAGACGGTGTCCGGATCGATCCGCGCTGGCGGGAGATCGACGTCGGCACCTGGGGCGGGCGGACCTTCGCCGAAGTGCTGGCCGAGGAGCCCGACGTCGTCGCCGCGTTCGCCCGTGGCGAGGACGTCGCCCGGGGTGGTGGCGAGACCTTCGCGCACCTGCGGGCCCGGGTCTGGGACGCGGTGCGGGACATCGCCGCCAGTGGCGCGCGGCGGGTGCTGGTCGGAACGCACGGCGGCCCGATCCGGGTCGCGGCGGCATCGGCGTTGCGGTTGCCGCCGGGTGGCCAGGTGCTGCTGGATCCACCGGTCAACTGCTCGCTCACCACGATCCGCGTGACCGACGGCGCCAGCAGTCTCACGTCGTACAACGTGCCCACCTCGACCGTCACCGAGCCCGCCGAGGAGCAGCCGGCATGACTCTGAGCACCTTCAGCTTCGTCGCGATGACCTACAACCTGTGGGCCGACTTCCACCTCGACGACCGGCGCGACGCGCTCACCGGCCTGTTCGAGACCAGACCGCCCGACCTGCTCGCCGTCCAGGAACTGCGCGGCGTCACCAGAGACCTGCTCGACAAGGCGCTGCCGGACCACGACCGGGTCGACGGCGACGCCGGCTGGGAGACGCAGAGCAACCTGTGGTGGCGTCGCGACCTGTTCACGCCGCTGGAGCACGGCGCCGAGGACGTCGGCATCCTGTCCCCGGACGCGCGTCTGTTCTGGGTCCGCCTCCGTCCAGCCGACGGCTCCCCCGACCTCCTGTTCAGTACGGCGCACCTGACCTGGCCCGGGCACCCGGACGAACGGTCCGACCTGGAGAACCGCCGGGTCCGTCAGGCCCGCGCGATCGGCGAGACGCTCGATCGGCTGGCCGGACGCGGCGCGTGCCTGTTCACCGTCGACATCAACGACATCGGCCCACCGCAGTGGGAGCTGGGCAACGCCGGTTTCCTGGACAGCTTCACCGCGCTCGGCCGCCACTCCCCCGTCACCCATCCGGTGGTGCCGACCGTCGCACCCGGCCCGATCGGGACCCGGCTGTCACCGCTGGCGTCGCCGCCGAAGGCGATCGACTGGATCTTCTCCCGCGGCCCGCTCGCGGTCCGCTGCAGCGAGGTCGTCGAGTACTTCCAGGCCGGCCGCGCGCCCTCGGACCACTACCCGGTCGCCGCCACCTACACGTTCACGCGCCCGCCGTCCTGAGGCCCGTGGCCCAGCCCCTGCAAAGGAGAACGACAAGTGATGAGGAAGCGAAAGCTGGTGGTGGCCGCGCTGGTCGCCGTGACCACGCTGGCGACCGGGCTCAGTGCCTGCTCGCCGGCGAGCGAGCCGGGCTCCGGCGACCAGGTGCTGCGCTACGCGCCGGCGATGTTCCCGGTCTCCCTGGACACCCACAAGTACGCCGGGGAGGAGGCGGTGCAGACCGCGATCCAGCAGATCCTCGAACCGCTGGTCCGGGTCGACAACGGCAAGATCGTCCCGGTCCTGGCCGCCTCCTGGCAGAATCCCGATCCCAACACCTGGGTGTTCAAGCTGCGCGAAGGCGTGAAGTTCAGCGACGGTACGCCGTTCACCGCGAAGGACGTCGTCGCGTCGTACCAGCGGCACCAGAAGCTGGAGGGCCCGCTGGTCCCGCTGTACGCGAGCGTGACGTCGTTCGAGGCGACCGACGACCTGACTCTGACGGTCAAGACCAGCAAGCCGCTCGGCACGTTGCTCAGCTCGCTGACGCTGCTGTTCATCGGCCCGGCCGGCAAGGTCGACGCCGACGGCTTCTTCGCCAAGCCGATCGGCACCGGCCCGTTCACGGTGACGGCGTTCCAGCCCGACGAGAAGCTGGAGCTGGCCGCCAACCCGTCGTACTGGGACGGGGCGCCGGAGCTGGCGAAGCTCGAGTTCGTCAACATCCCGGAGGTGGCCGGGCGGATCACCGGGCTGGAGAACGGTGAGGTCGACGTGCTCACCCAGATCCCGCCGGACCAGGTCGCGGAGGTGAAGGACAGCCAGGGCATCACCTACGCGACGACGCCGAGCTGGACGTACTACTTCAACTGGTTCAACCACAAGCGCAAGCCGTTCGACGACCCGAAGGTCCGGCAGGCGATGTGGCACGCGCTGAACCTCCAGGGCACGGTCAAGGACCTGTTCGGCGACCTGGCGACGGTCGCGCAGGCACCGCTGGCCCAAGGCGTGATCGGCGCGCCGAAGCTGGCGCCGTACGCCTACGACCCGGCGAAGGCGAAGCAACTGCTGGCGCAGGCCGGGCTGCCGAACGGGTTCACGACGTCGATGCAGTGGCCGCTCGAAGGCGGCCCGAACATCCGGGCGCTGGCGCAGGCGATGATCTCGGACTGGGCCAAGATCGGCGTCAAGGTGCAGCCGCTGGAGAAGGAGCGGGCGCAGTGGCTGGAGGACTTCGGCAAGCTGAACTGGGACATGAACCTGCAGACCAACGTGAGCGGCACCGGGGACGCCGACTACACGCTGGCCCGGCTCTACATCTGTTCGGCCAAGCGCAACGGCTACTGCAACCCGGCGCTGGACAAGTTGTTGCTCGACGCCCGGACGTCGATCGACCAGGCGGCCCGGGCCAAGCTGTACGCCGACGCCGGGCAGATCATCTGGACCGATGCCGTCGGCATCTTCCCGGCCGACCTGGCCAGCAACAGCGCGCACCGGGACCGGGTCCGCAACTTCGTGATGCCGCCGAGCGGACGCCCCCTGTTCGCGAAGGTCACCGTCGCGGCAAGCTGAGAACGCACCGGGCCGGCCCGCTCTCCGCGGGCCGGCCCGGTGTCGTCAGTTCGCGGTCAGGTAGGCGACCTCCTCGTCGGTCAGGCTCACCGACAGACCCGGCAGAGAGGTCCGGGTCTCGGAGATCTGGCGCGGACCGATCAGCGGGAAGACCGGGTACGGCTGGTGCAGCAGCCAGGCCAGCGCGATCGCGGTCGGCTCGACGCCCTTGGCCGCGGCCAACTCCCGGGCTCGGTCCAGCCGCCGGAAGTTCTCGTCGGAGTAGAAGCAGCGCACGAGCTCCTCGTCGGAGGTGTCCTCGGGCTTGGCCCGTCCGGTGAAGAACCCGCGGGCCTGGCTCGACCACGGGAACAACGCGACCTGCCGCTCCCGCAACCACGCCTGCGACTCGTCGTCGCTGACGTGCCGGCAACCCTGCCACGGGACGTCGTACGCGCGGGCCAGGCTGAGGTGGTTGCTCAGCAGCGTGAACGGCTGCTTGCCGTTCGCCGCGGCGTAGGCATTGGCCTCGTCGAAGCGCGTGGTGGACCAGTTCGACCCGCCGTACGCCTTGATCCGGCCGGCCCGGAAGTGCTCGTCCAGGACGTCGACGAACTCGCCGACCGGAATCTTCTCGTTGTCGCGGTGCATCAGGTAGAGGTCGACGTGGTCGGTCTGCAGCCGCTCGAGGCTTTCGGTCAGCTGCCGGGTGATCGACTCCGGATCGCAGTGCGGCGTGTGCGCACCCTTGCCGATGACAACCACCTCGTCACGGTTGCCGCGCGACGTCATCCACTGCCCGAGCAGCTTCTCGCCGCGGCCGCCGCCGTAGATGTAGGCAGTGTCGAACGTCGTGCCGCCGCGCTCGACGAAGTCGTCGAAGATCGTCGCGGCGTGCGGCAGCGTGTTCTGGTTGTCGACGCCCATCACCAGCCGGGAGACCTGCTTGTCCAGGCCGGGCACCGTGCCGTACGTCATCGGGGCGTCGTCACGCCGGGCCAGCGGGCGGCCGGTCGTGGTGGGGATCACCGCGTCGTCGCGCTCGCTGGCGTACTGCTGGCCGATCAGCTTGCGCCACTCGTCCTGGACCTCCAGGTTGCCCAGCGTGTCCGCCCAGGACATCTCCGGCGCCTGCCGCTGCTCGATCGCGGCGGCGACCGCGTCCGCCTCGGCGGCGTAGATGAAGGCCGGTTCCGCGGAGATGTCCCGCGGCTCCTGGCCCACCTTGTGCACGGTCACGTGGGTCGGCTTGCCGTCGCCGCCGAACCACGGGTCCTCGACCACCAGGTAGCCCTCGCTGCCGTAGACCTTGACCAGCGGCTCGTCCTTCAGCCGGACGCCGGTGTTGACGTGCGCGGTCAGTCCGCTGTCGAAGAACAGCGTCGCGACCGCCCACTCGTCGGCGCCGGTCTCGCCGACCGTGCCCGCGGCGGTGACGGCCGCGGGGTCGGCGAACGGCTTGCCGACCGCGGCCCCCGCGATCAGCCGGGCCATCGAGACCGGGTAGCCGCCGACGTCGAGAATGCCGCCGCCGGCCAGCTCGTCGGCGTACAGGCGGTGCCCGGCGTTGAACTGCGACTGGAACGCGAACGAGGCCTGGATCTGGTGCACGGTGCCGATCTCGCCGTCGCGGACCAGCTGTGCGATCAGCTTGGTCTGCGGCAGGCACCGGTACATGTACGCCTCCATCAAGAAGACGTCGTGCCGGACCGCGGCCTCGATCATCGCCGCGGCCCACGACCGGTTGATCGCCAGCGGTTTCTCGCACAGCACGTGCTTGCCGGCCTCGGCCGCCTTGATCGCCCACTGCGGGTGCAGCGGGTGCGGGGTGGCGATGTAGACCGCGTCGACGGTGTCGTCGGCCAGCAGCGCCTCGTACGACGCGTGCCGGTGCGGGATCGCGAACTGGTCCCCGAACGCGTCGGCCGAGGCCTGGCTGCGGCTGCCGACCGCGGCGAGCACGCCGGTGGCCGAGGACGGGAGCTGACTGGCGAACCGGGAAGCGATGTTGCCGGTTCCCAGGACTCCCCAGCGGATCTTGTCGAGTTGCACGTAGGCCCCTAAAGACGATGGACGATCAGAATTTCATGGCGCCGGCGGCGATGTCGGCGATGAAGTGGCGGCCGCCGATGATGAAGACCCCGATCAAGGGGATCACACTCATCAGGGCGCCCGCCATCACCATGCTGTAGTCGGTGCCGTAGACACCGTTCAGCTGCTGGAGGGCGACCTGGAGAGTGAGCCGATTGGGATCGGTCATCACGATCAGCGGCCAGAGGTAGTCGTTCCACACGTTGATGAAGGTGAAGATGCCGAGAAAGGCCAGACCGGGCCGCAGCACCGGCAGGCCGACGGTGAGGTACTGCCGGAAGAAGCCGGCGCCGTCGACCTTGGCGGCCGAGATCAGTTCGTCGGGGATCGCGCCCTTGGCGTACTGGCGCATCCAGAAGATGCCGAACGCGTTCGCCGCGCCCGGGATGATCAGCGCCTTCAGCGACCCGATCCAGCCGAACTCGGCCAGCGTGACGAACTGCGGCACCAGCGCCAGCTGGGACGGGATCATGAAGGTGACCAGCAGGATGCCGAACAGCAGGTTCCGGCCGGGGAACTCGTACTTGGCGAACGCGAACGCGGCCAGCGAGTCGAAGAACAGCACCAGCACGGTGACTCCGAGCGACGCGAGCAGCGTGAGCAGCATCGCGCCGAAGAAGTCGATGTTGTCCAGCACGTTGCGCATGTTCTCCCACAGGTGCGAGCCGAGCACCAGCTTCGGTGGGTAGGTGAAGATGTCCGGCGTGGTGTTCGAGGCCATCACCAGCATCCAGTAGAACGGGAAGATCGAGACCAGCACGCCGAGCATCAGCACGACGTGGCTGACCACCTCACGGACTCGTTCAGTGCGCATCGGTGGACTCCTTCCCGGCGGTGGCGGCGGCGGTCTGCTCGGCGGCGATCCTGCGCTGCACCCGCCGGGCGGCCCGGCGGGTCAGCCGTTCGTCGTCGTTGCCGCCGATCAGCCGCCAGTTGATGATCGAGAACAGCACGATCAGCACGAACAGCGCCCAGCCGATCGCCGCGCCGTAGCCGAACTGGTTGGAGCCGAAGGCGTTGTCGTACAGGTAGGACACGATGGTCAGACCGCCGTCGCCGGGGCCGCCGATCGCGCCGCTGCTGCCGAACAGCACCTGCGACTCGGTGAAGATCTGCAGGCCGCCGATCGTCGAGGTGACCGTGGTGAACAGGATCACCGGGCGCAGCAGCGGCACGGTGATCTGCCAGAACTGCTGCCGCGGCGACGCGCCGTCGACCTTGGCGGCCTCGTAGATGTCGGACGAGATCGCCTGCAGGCCGGCCAGGAAGATGATCGCGTTGTAGCCGGTCCAGCGCCAGGCCACGATGGTCGCGATCGCGACCTTGATGCCCCACGGCTGGCTGAGCCACTCGATCTTGTCCAGCCCGACCGAGGTCATGAAGGCGTTCAGCAGGCCGAAGTTGTTGCTGAAGATCGAGCCGAACACCATCGTCACCGCGACCACCGAGGTGATGTTGGGAATGAAGTACGCGATCCGGTAGAAGCTGCGGAACCGGGTCGCGTTGTGCAGCGCGTTGGCGATGATCAGGGCCAGCAGCAACATCGGCACGGTCGAGATCACCCAGATGATCAGCGTGTTGGTGATCGACTTCCAGAACGTCGGGTCGGTGAGCAGGTAGCTGTACTGCTCCAGCCCGACCCAGGTCATCGTGCCGATGCCGTCCCAGGAGTGGAACGACAGCCAGATCGAGAAGAACACCGGGAACGCGCCGAAGATCGCGAACAGCACGAAAAACGGCGACACCGCGGCGTACTGCGGGATCGCTTGCCTGAACCTGTTCGGCCGCTTGCTCGGGTCGGTGTCCGGCGTGGTGCTGACGGCGGCGGTGGAGCGCAGTGCGTCGCTGACGGCCATCTCAGATCGCCCCCACTCTGGTCAGCTCCCGGTCGACCAGTTTCTGCGCGTCCCGCCAGGCCTGGTCCGAGGACTTGCTGCCGATCTCGATGTTCACCAGCTCGGCCTTGATCGGGTCGTTGATGATCGAGTCGTACGGGCTGAAGTAGGTGCCCGGGTACTTCTGCGCGGACTCGGCGAACACGTCGACGATCTTCTGGCCGCCGAAGAACGGGTCCGGGCCGGTCATCTTCGGGTCGTCGTAGCTGGCCGGCGTCGAGGGGAACAGGACCGGGTCGAGGAACGACTGGGCCTGGTTCTTGGCCGACTCCAGCCAGGTGATGAACGCGAACGCCGCCTCGGGATCCTTGCAGTACTTGGTGATCGCGAGGAAAGAGCCGCCCCGGTTGCCCGGACCGCCGGGCGCCGGGGTGACCCGCCACAGGCCCTTCGTCTTCGGCGCCGCGTTCTTCGGGCCGAGCTGGGCCCACCAGACCGCGCCGACGAAGGCGACCAGCCGGCCGTTGGTGACGACGGCGTTCGCGTCGGTGCTGCCGTCCTGCGCGTTGGCGGACAACCCTTCCTCCACCACCCGTACGGCCAGGTCCCAGGCCTGCTTGATGTGGTCGCCGTCGCCGATGTAGGCACCGTCCGGCGTCATGTAGCGCTTGGGCAGCTGGGCCAGCGCGTACTGGTAGACCGAGGTAATGTTGTCGGTGATCGCCGAGCCGGGGACCGCCTGCTTGAGCTTCTTGCCGAGCTCGATGAAGTCGTTCCACTCGGGCGCGGCGGCGGCCACGTCACCGGGCTCGGTCGGCAGGCCGGCCTTCTCGAAGATGTCGCGGCGGTAGAACAGCGCGGTCGGGCCGGTGTCCATCGGGTAGGCCATCATCCGGTTCTCCGGAGTGATGCCGAGCTTCCACTTCCATTCCAGGAACTCGGGCTTGAACTTGTCCGCGCCGAGCTCGTGCAGGTCGAGGAACTGGTCGGCGTTCGGGAAGTAGGTGGCCACGTCGTCGTTCAGGCCGACGATGTCGGGGACCAGCGACTTGCCGGCCAGGCTGGTCAGCAGCTTGGTCTTGTAGTCGCCGCCGATCCGGGTCAGCGAGATCTTCTTGCCGGGCGCGCCGGGGATGCCTTGGGCCGCCTGGGCGACCAGATCGTCGTTCACCGATCCGGTCCACGCCCACAGACTCAGCTCGTCGGGCCCGCCGAGTGAGCTCACCGAGCCGCAGCCGCTGAGGCCCGTCGCCGCGGCGGCACCGCCGGCGGTCAGGGCCAGGAACTTCCGTCGGGTCAGAGTCATGCGCCTCACCGGGCTCTCTGTGTTCGATAACGCCAGAAGTTGTTCGCCAGTGTTCGGGTGGCGTCAAGGTAAGCGCATACCAACTGAACCGGTCAAGGGCTCGTCCCGCCGGGTGGCCCATCGTCCGGAACCGGCCGCGCCTTGTCCGGACCGCCGCGCCCGGCGGATCCGGCGGGCTGGTTGGATGGCGGTATGAGCATCGAAGCCGTGCTGTTCGACGCCGACGGCGTGATCCAGCTGCCGACCGTCGACTGGCAAGCCAAGCTGGCGACCTTCATCCGCCCGGACCAGTCGGCCGACGAGTTCGTGCTCGACCTGATGGCCGCCGAGGGCCCGTCGCTGGCCGGCAAGGGCGACTTCCGGGAGGCGATGGCCGAGGTGCTGACCCGCTGGGAGGTGACGACGCCGCTGGCGGACCTGCTGGTGCTGTGGGAGCAGTTCGCGGCCGTACCGGAGGCGATCGAAGTCGTCCAGGAGCTGCGCGCGGCCGGCGTACCGAGTCATCTGGCGACCAATCAGCAGCCGTACCGGCGCGCGATTATGAACGACGAGCGCGGCTACGCGCAGTGGTTCGACCAGTCGTTCTACTCCTGCGACCTGGGCGTCGCGAAGCCGGATCCGGCGTACTTCAAGACGATTCTGACCGCGATCGACCAGCCGCCGGCGTCGGTGCTGTTCGTCGACGACAACCCGGCCAACGTCGCCGGAGCGCGCGAGGCCGGGCTGCACGCCGAGGAGTTCCACCTGTCGGCCGGCGTACCGGCGCTACGCGGGCTCCTTCACGGCTACGGGCTTCCGGTCGCGACTGATGGCCCAGAGCAGGGCCAGCAGCGGTAGCGGGATCAGGAAGGCGGTTCGCAGGTCGAGCCAGCCGGCCAGCGCGGCCAGGAAGCTGGGGGCCAGCAGGATCGCCGTACCGGAGGCGAGGGCGCCGAGTGCTGCCAGGCGGGCGGGATTGATGCCCGGGATGGCGACCAGCGCGGCGATGGTGAGTGGGTAGAGCGGCGCTACTCCCAGTCCGGCGAGGACCAGTCCGGCGGTGACAGCGGCTGGCGCGTCGAACAAGCTGACGAGCAGCGTGCCCCCGGTCGCGAGCAGTGCGGCTGGGATCATCGGTGACCAGCCGCGCAAGTGCAGCGGACCGATCGCCCGGCCGACTGCCATGCCGATCGGAAAGGCGCTGCCGAGCAGGGCGGCACCAGCCATCGGTACGCCGGTCGCCGCGAGCCGGGCCACAGCCCACACGACGAAGCAGAACTCGACCGCCACCGCCAGTACGACGCGCACCCACCCGCGCAGGACATGCGATCCGGGCGCCCGCTGGCTCGAGTCATGCGGACTGGGCCCGTCGCCGGGGCCGGCCAGAGCGGCCAGCAGGAGCAGCGGCGGTACGGCGGCCAGCAGGGCCAGCCGACCTGTCGCACCGAGCGAGTCGACGCCACCGATCGCCAGCGGAGCGAAGATGCCCGTAGCACTGGCCACCGCGTTGACTCTGGTCAGCCGCGCGGCAGCCGTCGGGCCATGCAGGAGCAGCGGCGCGACCAGCACGAGCAGTGCGCCGCCGATTCCGATCAGCAGCCCGCCGGCGACCGCCAGGACGAAGCCGTGGGCCAGCGCGAGCGACGCGGCACCGACTCCGCAGACGAGGGAGCCGACGCGCAGGACCGTTCCGATGTGCAGCGTGCGCAGCAGGAGCGGGCCGGTGACGGCGACGATCAGCAGGCCGATGGCAAAGGCCGACGAGAGCAGGGCCAACTCGTCGGTCGGCTTGTCCAGGTCTCTGGCCAGCACGGCCACCGACGCCCCGAGTCCGGCCAGCAGGAAGCCGAGAGCCGACAGGGCCAGACCGATCCGGAAGTCGACGCGTGTGGTCATAGCAGCGCGGCAAGCTGGTGCAGGTCCCTCAGCTCGACGTCACCCTTCAGTCCTTTGAGCGCAGCCGTCTGCGCCCCGGCCGCTCGACCAGCGGCCAGGCCGACCTCCGCATCCTCGACGACCAGGCACTGCTCCGCCGGTACGCCGAGCAGCTCGGCGCCGCGCAGGTAGCCCTCCGGATCCGGCTTGCCGTGGGTGATGTCCTCGATGGTGACCAGCACCCGCGGCTCGATCCCGGCCACCGCCAGCCGCACCTTGGCGAGCCGCTGGTCCGCGCTGGTGACGACTGCCCACGGCAGACCGCGGTCCTCCAGCAGGTCGAGCAACTCGTGCGCACCGGGCGTCGCCGTGACATCGGAGAGGTCGTCGTACTGCAGCTCGTGCTGGCGGGCGGCGGCCAGGGCACGGGCCGCGGGGTCGAGACCGGGCAGCACTCGTGCGACCACCGACTCGGCCGGGCTGCCGTGCGCGACGGCGAGCACGGCCAGCGGGTCGACGCCGTACTCGGCCGACCAGGTCCTCCACGCCCGCTCGACCGCGCCGTCGGAGTCGACCAGCGTGCCGTCCATGTCGAACAGGACCGCGCGGATGTCCCGCAGTGGCATGATCGCCTCCATTAAGCTCGTTCTCCGAGGATAACCTTGCTGGACCTGGGGACGGCAAGAGCTGACCATGGTGTGGGAGGGTCCGGGCATGAGCAGGCGAGGGCGGTGGCAGACCGGCGCCGAGGTGCTGGGCCTGCTGGGCCGCCGGCCGGGCATCACCCGGGCCGCGGTCGCCAAGGAACTCCGGCTCAGCACCGGCTCGGCCACCGAGGTCACCACCCGGCTGCGCGACCTGCAGCTGCTCAGTGAGCTTCCCGCACCGATCCAAGGCCGGGGGCGACCGACCACCGTGCTCGCGGCGCACCCGCTTGGTCCGGTCGTGCTGGCGCTGGAGATTCGGCAGGGCGGCTGGCGGAGCGGGGTGGTCTCGCTGGACGGCTCACTGGACCAGCTCCCGCCGCGCCGGCACCACAGCCGACGCCCGAACACCGTGCTGGCCGCACTGCGCGAGGTCGTCGCCGCGACTCGAGCGCAGTACGGCGACCGGCTGCGCGCCGTCGCCCTCGCCGTACCCGGCACTGTGCGCGGTCTGGTCCTGCTGCAGGCGTCGACGCTCGACTGGACCGACGTCGACCTCACCCCTGTCGTGCGGGACACCGGGCTGTTCTTGCTGACAGGCAACGACGCCACGCTCGCCGGAGTGGCCGAGGCCAGGACGGGCGCAGCCGCCGGAGCCGGGACCGCGCTGCACCTGATCGTGGAGGTGGGCATCGGCGGCACGCTCCTGCTGGACGGCGTACCGGTGGGTGGGGCGAACGGTACGGCCGGGGAGTACGGGCACACACCGTACGGCGACCGCTCGGTCCGCTGTCCGTGTGGCGCGCTTGGCTGCTGGGACCTGGAGATCGACGGTCGCGCCCTGGCCCGCCATCTGGGCGAGCCGGCACCTGACGACCCGTACGGCTACGCCGACGAGCTGCTGCGACAGCCCACCGCGCGCACTCGCCCGGCGATCGAGTCCGTGGCGGGTGCGCTGGGTGCCGGGATCGCGGGCCTGGTCAACGCCCACGATCCGGAGGTGATCACGCTCGGCGGCCTGGCGGTGCCCCTGCGAGCCGCTGCACCGGATGCGTTCGCGGCGGCGTACTCGGACAACCTGATGGCGTTCCACCGGTCCACTCCCCCGCCGGTGCTGGACGCGGCCCACCCGACGGACGGCGTACTGCGCGGTGCCGGCGCGCTCGGCCTGGACCACCTCACGTCCGAGGCGTCACTGACCGCCTGGGCCGACGCTCTCGGTCGCGGCTGATTGCTCTTCGGTCGCGTCCTTGTCGTCCGCCTGCGCCTCGACCGCTTGATCGCTGTCCGCGGTCTCCTCGACCACCGGCTTCGGCGCCGGGACGATCGGCGGCTCGACCTTGGCCAGGATCTCGATGATGTCGTGCCGGTGGTGCTGGATCTCGTGGGCGGTGTGCCGGATGATCCAGCTCAGCGTGCGCGGCGCCCGGACCGGGTAGTTGTAGAGCCCGAGCCGGCCCAGCTCCTGCGGCGTGAGCACCCGCGCGGCCGCGCCGAACTCCCGCGCGAACCGCATCACCGCGGCGCCGACCTCGACCGGGTTCTGGAACTCGTACTTGTCCTGCTTGACCCGGCCGGTGCGGTCCATCGGCGCGTACACCGGCCGGTCCTCGGCCAGGCACTGCGCGATCCGCTGCCGCTGCACCTCGAGCACGTCGCGGATGTGGCAGGCGTACTCGATCGCGGACCAGACGTCCGGCTCGGGCCGCAGCCGGACGACGTCCGGGTCCGGTCCGGCGGCGGCCTTGGTCAGCGCCATCGCCGACTCGGCCGCCTGCCGGATCAGCAACGTCACCGTGCCCTGCAGGTCACCCGTGCCGTAGTTGAACCCGCACTGTTCACACAGCCCGTCGACCGGCGGCTGCTGCTTGCTCACTGACCACTTCCCTTGAACCCTCGGAACTGCCACGCGTGATCCACCGGCCCGATTCCACCACCCAGGGCGAACCCGTTCGCGATCGCACCGGTGACGTACTGCTTCGCCGCCCCTACTGCCGACGGTACGTCGTACCCGCGGGCCAGGTACGACGCGATGGTGCTGGCCAGCGTGCAGCCGGTGCCGTGCGTGTGCCGGTTGTCCGCCCGCGGCGCACTGAACTCCTGCCGTACGCCGGGGCCGTGCAGCACGTCGACGGCGGTGTCACCGGAGTCGTGGCCGCCCTTGACGAGCACCCACTGCGCACCGGCGTCCAGCAGCGTCTTCGCGGCCAGCTCACGGTCGTCCAGCGTCCGCAGCTCCACACCGGCCACCGGACCGAGCTCGGTGAGGTTCGGCGTGAGCACGGTCGCCAGCGGGACCACCTCGGAGCGCACCGCCTCCATCGCCTCGGCACCGAGCAGGGCGTCGCCGTGCTTCGACACCGCGACCGGGTCGATCACGATCGGCACCTCCGGCGGCAGCGTGCGCAGCAGCGCGGCGACCACCCGGACCATGCCGGCCGACGCGAGCATGCCGGTCTTCACCGCGTCGACACCGATGTCGTCGACCACACTGCGGAACTGGGCCTCGACCTGCTCGGCCGGCAACTCCCACGCACCCTGGACACCGAGGCTGTTCTGCGCGGTGATCGCCGTGAGCACGCTCATCCCGTGGACGCCGTTGGCCAGCATCGCCTTCAGGTCGGCCTGGATCCCGGCGCCGCCGCCGGAGTCGGATCCGGCGACGGTGAGCACTCTGGGCGGGGCGGACGTCATCTCTGCTCCTCGACTCTGTCGGTTCGTGCGGTGGTCACCGGATCGCGCCGTTCAGCTGGTGAAGTGCGAGTGCCCGGCCTCGGCGGCGAACAACTCGCCGTCCACGGTGACGGTCCCGCCCGGCACGATCTGGTTGCCCTCAGCAACCGTGCCGATCACGGTCCAGCCGTCGGGCACGTCGGCCGGCTCGAAGGTGCCGACCAGCGCGTGGTCCTCGCCGCCGGTCAGCACGAACGTCAGCGCGTCGAGGCCGGTGGCCGCGGCGACCGCTTGCAGCGGTTCGGGGATCGCCAGCGCCCGGGTCCGGACGTCGATCACGACCTGGCTCGCCTCCGCGAGATGACGCAGGTCGGCGATCAGGCCGTCGCTGACGTCACACATCGACGACGCCCCGGCGATCGCGGCCCGCGGGCCTTCGGCGTACGGGGGCTGAGGACGGCGGTGCGCATCGACGACCGTGCGGGGCGAGCGGAAGCCGCGCGTGAGCACGGCGTACCCGGCCTCGGCCCAGCCCAGCCGGCCCGCGAACGCCAACTCGTCGCCAGGACGCGCGCCGGAACGCAGTACGGGCTGGCGGCCGTCGAGCGAACCGAAGGCCGTCACCGAGACGACGATCTTGTCCGACTGCACGGTGTCGCCGCCGACGATGCTCGCGCCGACCAGATCGGCCTCGTCGGACAGCCCCTGATTGAGCTCGACCGCCCACGCCGTCGGCAGGTCAGCGGGTCCGCCGAAGCCGACCACGAGCGCGGTCGGGCGGGCTCCCATCGCCGCTACGTCGGCCAGGTTCTGCGCGGCGGCCTTGCGGCCCACGTCGTACGCCGAGGACCAGTCCTGCCGGAAATGCCGGCCCTCCACGAGCAGGTCGGTGGTGATCACCATCCGCCCGTCCGGCACCGCCACCACGGCCGCGTCGTCCCCCGGCCCGACCAGGACGTCCTCACCTCGGGACAGCCCCCGGGTGACGGCCTCGATCAAGCCGAACTCCCCGGTACTGCCCAACGTCTCTGTCACGTCAGTCGACCTCCCATATCGCCGACTGGAGTCTAGGCGGTACGGTGACGTGGCAACGACGAGTACGCCCGGCCGCTCTGCAGTACTGTGGCCGGTGCCCGCTGAGGACGACTGAGTGGAGAACGACGTGGTGGTCCAGGCCTACATCCTGATCCAGACCGAGGTCGGCAAGGCCGCCGACGTCGCAGCGCAGATCGCCGAGGTCCAGGGCGTCACCCTGGCCGAGGACGTCACCGGCCCGTACGACGTGATCGTGCGCGCCGAGGCCCGCAACGTCGACGAACTCGGCAAGCTGGTCGTGGCCCGGGTCCAGAACGTGCCCGGCATCACCCGCACGCTGACCTGCCCCGTCGTCCACATCTGACCATCGACCGGCCTGTCCCGACCCGCCGTGGGCGCGCACTCGGTGCTGCTTCCACGGCGGTCGTGCTGCTCGCCGTCGCGGCTGGGTGCGGTTCCGACCCGGTACCGGTCGCCGTACCGCAGCCGGCGCCCGAGGTCGCCGAGGCCTGCACGTCGCTGGTGAAGGCGCTGCCGGCCAAGATCCTCGACGCCGAACGGCGCGACACCGACCCGCCGAGCCCACTCACCGCGGCGTACGGCGACCCGCCGATCGAGATCACCTGCGGCGTGGCTCCGCCGGCCGGCATGGCCCAGGCGCAGTCGCAGTGCTTCGAGGTGAACGGTGTCGGCTGGTTCGCCAACGAGGCCGGCAACGGCGTCATCTTCACCACCATCGGCCGCAAGCTCTACGTCGAGATCGCCGTCCCCGCCAAGTACGCCCCCGAGGCCAATGCCCTGACCGACGTCTCGGACGCCGTCAAGGCGCACAACACCCTGATCACGCCCTGCACCTGACCGCTGGTGACGGCACCCGGGCCTACGATCGAGCCATGACCTCGACCGGCCGCACCGACCGGTGGCTGCGGGCCCATCCGGTCGTGCCGGACGTCCTTCTCGCGCTCGCGATCGCCGCGGTCGCCGGACCACTGTCGCTGGAGATCCTGCGCGCGGCGACATCGCCTGCCTGGGTGCTCTGGACGGCCGGACTCTGTGGGCTCGTGGTGCTGGCCGCCGTGGCGCTGCGGCGGATCGCCACCGAAGCCGCGTTCGTCCTTGCCACACTGGCGATGTCGGTCACCGTCGCCCTGCCGAACACGATGATTCGGACCGCGGGGCTGGGACTGGCCGACGCGGGTGCGGAGATGGAGATCCCGCTCTTCTTCCTTCCCTCCTCAGCGGTCTACCTGGTGCTGCTGTACGCCGTCGCCACCCAGTGCAGCCCGGCCAAGAGCCTGCTGGCCCTCGGTATCAGCCTGGCCGGGGCGGTGCTGTGCACCGCGCGAACGGCCACGGCGTACGGCGCGCTGCCCGCCGGCTGGCTGACGCTGCTGCTGGCTCTCCTCGCCCTGGTCGCGGCTGTCGCCGGCACTTGGTCCGTGGGCCGCTCTCACTTCGACCGGCGGCAACGGCAGGCCGAAGAAGCTGCCGAGGCCGCCGAGCGTGCGGTGACCGGCGAACGTCAGCGCATCGCCCGTGACATGCACGACATCGTGGCCCACTCGCTGGCGGTCATCGTGCGTCAGGCCGAAGGCGGGGCCGCCATCGCCGCCAAGTCGCCGGACCGGGCAGCCGAGGCTCTGTCGGTCATCGCCGGGACCGCTCGGGAGGCGTTGACCGACATGCGCGGCACGCTGCAGGTCCTGCGAGAGTCCTCGCCGCAGGAGGCCGTGCAGCCGTCGCTCGCCGCGATCCCGGCCTTGGTGGAGCGGGTCCGCGCGACAGGCGTCGACGTCCGCCTGACCGAGCAGGGCACGCCCGTGGCCATGACGCCGGGCGCGGCGACCGCGGCGTACCGGGTGGTCCAGGAAGCGCTGACCAACAGCGTGAAACATGCGGGCTCGAACCCCACGGTCACCATCACGGTCGAGCACTCACCGCGGACGTCGGTCGTCACCGTCGCCGACAACGGCGGAAACGCCGAAGACCGCCCGGCGATGCCCGGGGCCGGGGCCGGTCTGCGCGGTGCCGAGGAGCGGGTGCACGCTGCGGGCGGTACGTTCGAGGCCGGTCCGGCCGATGGCGGCTTCCGGGTACGGGCGCAGTGGCACGCCCGCGACAGACAGGGGTGAGATGACGATCAGAGTCGCGCTGGTCGACGACCAGGAGCTGATCCGGGTCGGCCTGGCCATGGTGGTCGACGCCACCGACGACATCCGGATCGTCCTGCAGGCCGCCGATGGTGCCGAGGCGGTCGCTCGGCTCGCCGAGACCCAGGTCGACGTCGTCTTGATGGACGTCCAGATGCCGCGGATGGACGGCGTCGAGGCCACGAGTTTGGTGACGGCCCGCGAGAACCCGCCCAAGGTGATCGTGCTGACCACCTTCGATCTCGACGAGTACGCGTTCGCCGGGCTGCGCGCGGGAGCGAGTGGGTTCCTGCTCAAGGACGCCTCGGCCGACGAGGTGCTGCACGCGATCCGCGCCGTGCATGCCGGCGATTCCGTGATCGCGCCGTCCACGACCCGCCGCATGCTGGAGCATCTGGCGACCGTCCGGGACGGCCGTGAGGCGTCGCCGCTGCTGGACCGGCTGACCGCCCGCGAGCGTGACGTGTTGCTGGAGATCGCTCGGGGGCACTCGAACGCCGAGACCGCTCAACGGCTGTTCCTGTCCGAGGCGACGGTGAAGACCCACGTCGCGCACGTACTGGCCAAGCTCGAGGTCCGCGACCGGGTCCAGGCGGTGATCTTCGCCTACGAGAACGGGCTCGTCCGTCCGGGCTAGCCGGATCTCATCATTTCGGTCGAGCGGATCACTCCCTGCGGTGGACGTCTCCGGGCGGGCCGGCGCGCAGGCTGATGCCCATGGCATTCATCGACACGACTCCCAAACCGTCAACGTCGCGCGTCTGGTGGCGCGATCTGTCCGCTGCCGGCGGGCTGCTCGCGATCGGGGGCGGCATCTTCCACACCGTGGTCTCCGCCGTGATGCGCCGCGACGTCTGGGCGCAGATCGCCGACGACGGATTCTTCAAGACCGTCAGCCTGAACCCGTCGGCCGATCAGCTCGCCGCCGCCGAAGCCTTCTGGTTCAGCCCCGGCAGCTTCGGCGTGCCGTTGCTCCTGCTGGGCTCGCTCGTGACGTGGCTGACCCGGCGCGGCCACCGGGTGCCCGGCTGGCTGGGCGGCGGCGTGGTCGCGTGGTCTCTGCTGATCGGGTTGCTGAGCGGCTTCGACGGCGGAACGTTCGCCCTGCTGACCATCGGCGTGCTGCTCGCGGCCGGTGGCTGGACCAGCCGCCGCCGGCTGGAGCACTGAACCGGAGCCGAAGTTTTCCGCGAAGGTGTGTCCGGTCCGGTGCGGGAGCGTCGACGTTCCCGGTGAGAGGCACCACAGTGGTGTTACTCCACACCGACGGGAGACCGAGATGAAGTACATGATCCTGACCTACGCCTCGCAGCAGGACTACGACGGCATGGCCGGGCAGGACTCCGGCAAGCCCGCCTGGAGCGAGCAGGACTTCGCGGCGATGGGCGCGTTCATGGAGAAGTTCAACGCCGATCTGGCCGAGTCCGGCGAACTGGTCGAGACCCGTGGCCTGGCCGCGCCCGCGCTGACCCGCCGGATCGGCTCGAAGAATGGCGAGCCGGTGGTCACCGACGGCCCGTACGCCGAGACGCAGGAGGTCCTGGCCGGCTACTGGGTCGTCGAGTGCGACTCGTTCGACCGCGCGGTCGAGATCGCCTCGCGGCTCGGCGACACCCCGGCGCCGGAGGCCGTGCGCGCGACGGCGTATGCGGACATCCGGCCGATCATGGAGGGCCGCGAGGACCTGCTCGGCTGATGGACCGCCCGCTCGAGGACCTGCTGCGCGAACTCGCGCCTCAGGTCCTCGGCGCGCTGGTCCGCCGGTACGGGCACTTCGACACGGCCGAGGACGCGGTCCAGGAAGCGCTGCTCGCCGCCACCCGGCAGTGGCCGGTCGAGGGCACGCCGGACAACCCGCGCGCCTGGCTGATCACGGTGGCCTCGCGTCGGCTCACCGACCTGCTGCGCAGCGAACAGGCACGGCAGCGACGAGAGAACCAAGTCGCGCTGTGGTCCGCGGTGCCGCCCGAGCCGATCACCGACTCCGACGACACGCTCATCCTGCTGTTCCTGTGCTGCCACCCGTCGCTGTCGCCGGCGTCCCAGATCGCGCTCACCCTGCGCGCCGTCGGGGGTCTCACCACCACCGAGCTCGCCCGCGCCTTCCTGGTGCCGGAGGCAACGATGACCCGGCGGATCACCCGGGCCAAGCAGTCGGTCAAGTCCAGTGGCGCCCGCTTCTCGCTGCCGCCCGACCACGCGGATCGGCTCGACGCCGTACTCAAGGTGATCTACCTGATCTTCACCGAGGGCTACGCCAGTACGACGGGCCCGCAGCTGCACCGCGTCGAGCTGGCCACCGAGGCGATCCGCCTCGGCCGGTTGATCCATGAACTCCTGCCCGACGACCCCGAGGTGACCGGCCTGCTGGCCTTGATGCTGCTCACCGACGCCCGCCGCCCGGCCCGGACCGGGCCCTCGGGCGAGCTGATCCCCATGCACGAGCAGGACCGCTCCCGCTGGATCCGCTGCTCGATCGACGAAGGCGTCGCCCTGATCACCGCCGCTCTCCCCCGCGGCCCGCTCGGCCCGTACCAGCTGCAGGCCGCGATCGCCGCCGTCCACGACGAAGCGCCCTCCGCCGACGAGACCGACTGGCCGCAGATCGCCGCCCTGTACGGCGTACTGCTGCGGCTGACCGACAATCCGATCGTCGCCCTGAACCACGTCGTGGCGGTCGCGATGGCGCAAGGACCGGCGATCGGCCTCAAGCTCCTGGCCACGATCGACACCGACTCCCGCCTCACCCACGACCACCGGCTGCACGCCGTCCGGGGCCATCTCCTGGAGATGTCGGGCGATCCGGAGGCTGCCCGCGCCGCCTACGAACAGGCCGCCTCGCTGGCCACCAGCCTTCCCCAACGCCGGTACCTGAACAAGAAGCTCGCCGGGCTCTGACCGCCCAATAACCGTTTGACAGTCGAGGTGACCGGTCGGCACCATACTGCCCAAGACTTCTTGGGGAGTGGGACGCGATGGCCGACGACGGCATCAAGGAACTGCGGGCGGCGGCTCATCCGGTGCGCTTGCGCATCCTGTCGCTGCTCACCGGATCGGCGATGAGCGCCGCCGAGGTGGCTCGCGAGCTCGGCCTGACGCATGCGAACGCGTCGTACCATCTGCGGCTGCTGGCCGAGTCGGGCACGATCGTCGAGGCCGGCGAGGAGCGGATCCGCGGCGGCGTCGCCAAGCGGTACCGCTATCCCCACGAGGACCGCGGACAGCGTCGTCGCATCGTGACCACGCAGAGCCGGATCGCCGAACTGCGGGCCCTCGCGCGGGATCTCGAGCGGCGGCTGCGGCAGCGCAAGCGGCGGACGTCCGGCCATTTCAGCGACATCGACGGCTGGGTGCCACCGGAGGTCAACGAGCGGGTTGGTGAGCTGCTGGCGGAGGCGTCGGCGCTGATGCACGACCACAACCAGCCACCGCGTACGCCGGGCACCGTGCACGTCAGCGCCACGTCGTGGATCTTCGAGATGACCCGGAAGGACCGCTGATGAGCAACGCGCTCGCCCCGCTCAAAGAGGCGAACTTCCGCTCCTACTGGCTGGCCCGGCTGATCGACCGGGCCGGCACCACGATGGCCGGCGTCGCGCTGGCCTTCGCGGTACTGCACGTCAGCGACTCGCCCGGCGCCCTCGGCACGGTGCTGGCCGCGCACAGCATCCCGGTGGTCGTGTTCCTGCTGGCGGGCGGCGTCCTGGCCGACCGGTTCGGCCGCACGGTGGTGATCCAGGCTACGAACGTCGCGTCCGGCCTGAGCCAGCTCGCGATCGCCGGGCTGGTGATCACCGGCACCGCCGAGATCTGGCACCTCGCGATCCTCACCGCGATCAACGGCACGGCCACCGCGGCGCGGATGCCGGCGCTGGCGGGCGTGCTGCCGCAGCTGGTCCCGCGCGAGCTGTTCAAACCCGCGAACCTCGTGATCGCCGTACCGGAGAACGCGCTGATGGTGCTCGGCCCGGCGGTGAGCGGCGTACTCGTGGTCGTGATCGGACCGGGGTGGGCGCTGGCCGTGGACGGCGTGACGTACTTGCTGGCGGCCCTGATTCTGACCCGCGTCCGCATTCCTCGTCCGGCCGAGGTGAGCAAGGGGGTGGTCGCCGACCTGCGCGAAGGCTGGACCTACTTCCGCGCCACCACGTGGCTGTGGGTGGTGGTTGCCTCGTTCTCCCTGCTCAACGCCATCGTCAGCGGCGCGTTCAACACCCTCGGCCCGGTGCTCGCCACCCAGACCGACCTCGGCGAAGCCGGTTGGGGCCTGATCCGCTCGGCCCAGGCGGTCGGCTTCCTGGTGTGCTCGCTGATCCTGATCCGGATCTCGTTCCATCGCCCGCTGCGCTGGGGCATGCTGGCCGTCGCCCTCCAGGGCCTGCCGATGCTGGTCCTCGGCTTCGAGCCGGTACTCGCGGCCGGGATGGTCGCGGCGTTCCTGGCCGGTCTCGGCGTCCAGGTCTTCGGGCTCGGCTGGGATCTCGCGATGCAGGAACACGTGCCCGACGAGATGCTGTCCCGTGCGTACTCCTACGACATGCTCGGCTCGTTCGTGGCGATCCCCATCGGCCAGCTCGCCTTCGGCCCGTTGGGCCTGGCCTTCGGCATCCAGCCGGTGATGATCGTGGCCGGCGTCGCGTACGTCGTGATCGCGCTGGCGCCGCTGGTGTCACGGTCGGTCCGCGATCTTCCGCGGGCGACGGTCGCGCCCAGCGACACCCACTGAGCCCGCGACTCGACCGAGGTCGAACCTCGTGACGAGTGGACACCTGATCCCGGTCGCTGCACGGTGGAGGCAGGTTCCCGCGTCCTGGAGGAGGAATGGCGAGCTGGCGTCAGCGTGTACTGGGCCTGATCCCCGACGGGCATCGCGACCGTGACCTCGCGCGAACGCCGTCCCTGGGACCGTTGGCCTTGCAAGCCACCGCGGCTGTCGGCGCGGCGCTGGCCGGCGCGGTCGGGCTCTACCTGCTGCTGGCGTGGCTGCTCGGCGTCGACCCGCGGTCCGATCCGGCGACAGCAACAGGAGATCAGCAGAGACTGCTCGCGGATCTGGTGAAGATCGCTCTTGGCCTGGCGGCCGGCGTCGGAGCGTCCGTCGCGCTCATCATCGGCTACCAGCGGGCGCGGGTCGAGGAGGCCGGCAGCCATCGCGACGACCGGCGGCTGTTCAGCAGCCGGTACCAGGACGCCGCCGACCTCCTGGGGCACGACAAGGCCGCCGTACGGCTGGCCGGCGTGTACGCGATGTCCCGGCTCGCGGACGACTGGAGCGAACAACGGCAGCAGTGCATCGACGTGCTCTGCGCTTATCTTCGGCTGCCCTACGATCCGGCGGGCGGCGACGCCGGCGAACGCGAGGTCCGCCTCACCGTCGTCCGGCTCATCGGCGCCCATCTGCAGCCGTCGGCCACCCGGCCCTGGCACGGCCACGACCTCGACTTCACCGGAGCGGTCTTCGACGGCGGCGACTTCAGCGGTGCGGTGTTCTCCGGTGGCGTGCGCTTCGCCGGTGCGGTGTTCGCGGGCAGCCCTGTGGATTTCACCGGCGCGGAGTTCGCGGACGGCACCGTCGACTTCACCGGAGCGCGGTTCTCCGAGGGCAGCCTCAACTTCAGGGCCGCACGGTTCACCGGCAGCACCGTCCGGTTCACCGACGTTCAGTTCGCCAGCGGCGTGCTCAGCTTCCGGCGCGCGCACTTCGCCGCCGGCACCGTCAACTTCAGCGGGCGATCGTTCTTGCTCGACAAGAGCCGCGACACCACGTTCTGCGGAAGCCTCGTCAACTTCGCCCGCGCGAACTTCGCCGGTGGACGGGTCGATTTCAGGCACACGAAGTTCACCGCCGGCAGCGTCGGGTTCCTGAGCGCCACGTTCTCCGGCAGCATCGTCGACTTCACCGGCGCGGTGTTCGCCGGCACCACCGTCAACTTCCGCGGCGCCCGGTTCACCGGCGGCGAAGTGAACCTTTCCCAAGCGAAGCTCCCGGCCAACGGCAAGCCGCCACGAGACCTCCCCGCCGCGGCCGGCCGATTCCTGACGCTGCCCGACTGGCTCAACCGGTAGACGACCCCTGCCGCCTACGCCGAACCAGCGGGCTCGAAGCTCGCGAGCATCTGTTCCAGCGCGTGCTGGTCGGGGCCGACGAACGGGTCGGAGCCCGGCGCGACGGTGAGCATGTCGAGGAACTCCGCCGTCTGCCCGGCGGCGGGCGGCAGATGCGTACTGAGGATGACGGCCGGGTCCATCGCCCGGATCGGGTCGACGGTGCCCAGGTACCGGTCCTGATCGACGGAGTGGATCCAGGGACTGTCGAGGGTTGCCCACAGCAACTGTCCGGCCCGCAGGTCGTCCCGCGGGACGTCGCGGACCTCGCTGCCGCCGGCCAGTTCGCTGGTCGGCATCGGCGCGCCGAAGCAGTCGGAACTGAAGCAGACCCCCGACTTGTCGTCGTAGAAGCCCACCGTCGCGGGACTGTCGAACAGCGGCGGCCGGAAGGCGCGCAGGGTGCGGTCGCCCACGTCGAGTGACTGACCGGGGTTGAGCAGGTACACCCGGTCCATCGGCAGCGGCCGCTCGGTGGACATGATGCCCGCGCCGATGAAGGTGGTGACCACCTTGGCCCGCGGGGCCAGGTCGAGCAGGTCGAAGAGCGCACCGGTGTGGTCCCGGTCGGGATGCGTCAGCCAGATCCAGCGCACGTCGCGCGGATCGATCACCGTGCCGAGCGCGGTCAGGAACCCCCGGTCGGGAAGGCTCAGCCCGGTGTCGACGACCACCGGTTCAGTTGCCTGGAGCACGAAAGCGTTGATGGCCAGGAAGCCGATCCCCGGGATCGGGAGTTGGTCGTTCAGCACGCTCACGTCGGATCCGATGCGATGAATTTCCATGATTGCCCCCTTACAGCGGATGGTCTGCCTGCCCGGCCGGTCAGTCAACCCTTCGGCGAGGACCACCGACGGTGCTCGGGAGCTCACGAAAATCATCCGCCGCCTCGCGGGGTGGTCAAGCAGACTCCGCCTGGGCAGCGTTCACCGCTGCTCGAACAGCATCGCCGTGGTACCGGCGTCCACGAAGAGCTCGACACCGGTGACGGACCGGGCCTCCGGCGAGAGCAGGAAGGCGACCGCGTTGCCGATGTCGATCGCCTCGACCGCGGCCGGCAGCATCTGCTTGGTGGCAACGAAATCGGCCAGCAGGTGTTCGTTGCCCCGGGCCTCGACCGCGCCGGGATGGACGATGTTGCACCGGATGTTGTGCCGGCCGTAGTCCCGCGCGATCCCCCGGGTCAGCGCGGTCAGCGCCGCCTTCGTCGCGGCGTACAGGGTGAAGGTCTCGGCGGCTCCGGCCGCGTGCACCGACCCGATGTTCACGATGCTGCCGCCGCCGTTGCCGACCATGATCGGCACCACCTCGCGGATGCACGTCCACGGCCCGCGGTAGTTGATCGCGTGCAGCCGGTCGAACTCCTCCGGCGTCGCCTCCGCGCCGTGCTTGCGCAGGCCGACGCCCGCACTGTTGACCAAGGCATCAAGTTGCCCGTACTCCGCAACGGTCGCCGCCACGACGTCGCGTACCGACTGGTCATCGGTGACGTCCAACCGCATCGGTACGGCGGTCCCGCCCGTCGCGCGCAGCTCCTCGACCACCGTCTCGGCCGCATCGAGGTCCTGGTCCGCGACCACCACGGCCCATCCCTTGCCCGCCAGCGCCCGGCAGATCCCGCTGCCGATCCGCACCCCGCCCCCGCCCGTCACGACGCAAACCCGCATCCCCGCACACCCTCCGCAGTTGTCGATGGTCGCCCCGATTCCACAGACCTCGTGCCCTCCTGCTGGCCCGGAGGGAGTTCCAGGTCGCCGAGTGTCAGCGGCCGCTCAGGTGACCAGGCCGCGGCGATAGGCGTAAACGACCGCCTGGACCCGGTCGCGCAAGCCGAGTTTCGCGAGGATGCGCGACACGTAGGTCTTGACGGTCTCGTGGCTGATCACCAGCGTGGCGGCGATTTCGCTGTTGCTTGGGCGCTGGGTACAGGCGAGTAAAACTGGAAGCCGAGCCGAGCAGAACTGTTGGAGGAGCGACCATGCAGACCGGCAGCCGGGACCGTTCCGAGGCCGCCGTCGTCGCCACCGAGGCGACCGAGCACGCCGAAGCAGCACCCACCGCGGACCCGGAGCCTTCGCCGTACCCGCCCACCCATCCGCTCTGGACCGCCGCCGCCGCGACAACGACCGGCGCCTGGCTCGGCATGATCGTCTCCGTCCTCGGCTGGTTCGACGAACCGCTGGAGGTCTGGTTCCAGATCAGCAAACTCGCCACCGCCGTAGGAGCCTGCACCGGCCTCGGCCTCACCGCCGCCCTCACAGCCCTCCGAGCCCACCGCCGCCGCACCGACCAGTCCAGCGCCCGGCTCCCCACGTACGACGTCTTCTCTCCCCAGCGCGGCTGACCGCGATCGCTCTCAGGCCTTGTACGCAAGCAGAGTGAACAACGTGAGCAGCACCCAGACGGTCGACGTGGTGAGCTCCCATCCTGTCGGCCGACGCCATCGCCGCAGCACTTCGTCTCCCGCTGCGCCAGAACTTTTCCCAGCTGCGGCCTGCGATTCGATCTCCTGAGAGATCCTGGTCGGCCGGCTGGAAGTCATGATCTGGTCGGCGAGAGTCCGCTCGACGCCGAAGCACCTGATCCATCCCGACGGGGTCTGCAGCCGGACCCAGGTGCTGTCGTCGTCGACACGGGTGATCACCCTCCAGGGCACGATCGTGTCGCGCAGCGGGTTCCTGACCACCAGCGACTCCTCCCGGATCTCGACACACGGGTACCAGCCCAGCGCGGACGCCAGCGCTCCACTGACGCCAAGTGCTGCCGTGATCAGCGTTGCTCCGACGAGGCCGATCCGGAACAACTCTCCTTCCGATCGTTACATCGTTGGACGTTGACGCAGCGTTACCGGATCGGGGATTGAAACAAGCAGTTGACGGCTGAGGTCACTGTCTGTGTATGCTCCCGGCCATCACGGCGCTGGGGGGAAACAGCGCCGCTCATTTCATCTCTCTGGGGGAACCCCGCATGAACCTGCGTCGTACTTTGACGACCCTTGCCGTCGCCGCCAGCCTCGCCGCGATCGCTCCGGCGACCGCGTCCGCCGGGCGGCCCGGCCCCACTCCGCCCGCAGGCCTGTCCAAGGCCACCACTTCCGCGGCCGCTGCCGGGGTGTGCAATCTGTCTGTACCGACCCGGGTCGCGATCAGCCGCCCGTACATGGAACTGCCCACCCGGATCACCGGCAACTGCACCGCCACCGGCAGCTTCTCGCTGTGGACCCTGACCCACCCCAGCAAGGGCGAGGTCACCGACGTCGGCTTCGAGGAAGGTGACACCACCTACCCCTGGGACATCTACGCCGACGACCCGATCGGCAACCAGAAGTTCGTCCCCAAGGGCGCCGTCGACCCGGCCGACCAGCCGCTGACCCAGAACACCCCCATCACCACCGTCAAGCTCGCCGCGGGCGCCTGGATCTCCTCCACCCGCACCGCCGACGTGGTCACCCTCAAGGGCACCTCGCTGCTGTACTCGGTCAGCAAGAACGTCTTCTTCAAGCGCTCAGCCAGCGGCGTCTTCCAGTACCGCGACCGCGGCACCACCATCTGGAAGAACCTCAAGGCCGTCACCACCAACACCGCCGGCGAAGCCACCATGGCCTACCGCTACAGCCCCGTCCGCGACTACCGCTTCGCGCTGTACTCCACCCCCATCAGCTGGGACCTCGCCAGCGCCACCACCACCCGCTGACCCCACCGGTCCTGGCGCCGAACTCCCGGCGCCAGGACCGATCAGCCCGCCTGGTTCGCTCCCATGGCAGGTGGCGGCGATCGCCGGTGTCGTCGCTGGCGTGATGTTCGGCGGCGCGCTGGCGTACATCTTGGTCCGGCAGCGGCGCGATCTGCGCAACCCAGCCGGTGACCTGCCGCGGGCACAGCATGAACCTTGCCGACGGCAATTACATTCTCGCGGCCTTGCTGACTTCAGGCGCGCTGGTCAACGGCGTACAGCTGTACCAGCTCAAGCGAATGCGCCGGCAACTCGAGCGATTGTCCGCTGATCAGACCGACTGAGAGCACCTTTGTCACCTGAGCGCCGAAGCGTCCGGCCGCGGTTCAGCGTGTGTACGCCGGCTTCATCGCTCGTGCCAAGGCGACGATGCTGGCGGACTTCTCTGGTGCCATCGGGTACACCTCGACGTCGACGAACGTTCTTTCGCCGACGCGATAGGCCAGGAAGCCGTTGTCCTGCTGCCAGCCTTCGGTGCCGACGTGGACGCGGTGGTTCCCGAAGGACTGTTCCGTTCCAGCGTCCCGGAGATTCCTGAACGAAATGAACGGCTCGGAGCCTGGTCCGCCGCCTGCGACGAAAACAGCCTTTCGGAGGGTGGCCCAGCGGCACGAGACGATTCCACCGTCGATGGTGTCGCGCCGGGACGTTGTCTTGGCGCCCAGCAGAGCTTCGGCCGCAGCGGTGGCGCGCTCACATTTCGGCTGGCGCACATTCGCCGGCGCAGGCGGGATTCCGGGCAGGCTGGCGATGGTCCTCGCGAGCGCCTTGACCGCGTCCAACTGCTCGTCACCAAGGAGGTACTGGCCGACCTTCACCAGCCTTCCGCTGGTCCGGAACACCAGCCAAGGACCGAGCGTGCGCTCGTTCACCGACCAGGAGTCCGGCCCGAGCCCACCGTCAACTGGCTCCGCCATGGACTGCTGCTTCAACCGATTCGCTTCGTCCTTCCGGAGTTGGGTGGCGTCCTGTGCTGACACGGGCAGGACCGAGACCTGGATCCGGTACCGGTTGTTCTCGTTCGTGGAGTCCGTGAGCCAGCAACGATCCGAGAGCGGGATCGCGCTGGGCGCTTGATCCTCAGCTCGCCACTCGCCGGGCAGCGTTGGCCGTACGCGCTCGCACAAGCTCCCCGTCTCCCCGGGCACCGGCGTAGCCGTGGCCGGACGCGCGGCCGGTTCCTCCGTGTCGCAGCCGGCCAATGCCAACAGCACAGCCACGCACGCCAGCAAAACCCCAACTCCACGCATCGCCCACCCCAGAAAGCACTCCGCAGACCGACTGGCCGCCGACGGCACAGTAGTCGCGCGTATCCGCCGCAGGTCCCCCGGGCACACTTGCCGCGGTCGCACGAACTCCCGGCCTGCCCCGGGCACCGGTATGGCCGCGGCCTGGCGCGGTCGACCCGTTCGGGAGCAGGCCCCTCGCGTAGGATCTGTTGATCGTGAGCTCACCGCGACCGCGCAAGCTTCGGAAGGATGCGGCGGAGAACGCTGAGCGGCTGATCGCGGCCGCTGTGCGGGCGGGGCTGGCGGAGGGGAAGTTCGTTCCGATGGAGCAGATCGCGGCTGAGGCCGGGGTCGGGGTCGGGACGTTGTATCGCCGCTACCCGAATCGGGAAGCGTTGCTCGAGGCGATGGCGGTTCGGGCGTACCGGCTGATTCTGGCCGAGGCGGAGGACGCGCTGGTATCGGGTGAGACCGGGCATGACGCGATCAGCCGGTTCCTGCATCGCACGTTCGAGCGCCGGGACGAGCTGGTGCTTCCGTTGCACGGGGCACCGATGACCGAGGGCACGGAGTCGGCCGAGCTGCGGGCGCGAATGCGGCAGACGATGTCCGCGATCGTCGAGCGCGGTCATCGGGACGGCTCAGTGCGCGAAGATGTCAATGCGGGCACCGTGGTGCGCTTCGGGGCGATGCTCGCGCAGCCGATGTCGAACGTGCCGGACTGGCCGAGTGCGGCCGCGGAGCAGCGGGCGGTGTTCCTCCGCGGCATCGCACCCGGTTCCGACTAGACCGACGCCCGTACGCCGGACTGCGCGGTCACCCACAACGCGAAGTCCTGCACCTCAGGGACTAGGCGGCGCGTCAGGCCGAAGTCCGCCTGGTACGCCGGAACGGTTCCGAACCACCGGAACATCGCCCGCAGATCCTCGTCGTCGCCGAGCACCTCGAGCGGCAACGCCTCGTACCGCGTCGGCCGGCCGAGGGCCTCCGCCGTACGCTCGGCCACCTGCGCCAGCGTGAGCTCGTCGCCGCCGAGCTCGATCGCGTCACCGTCGATCGCGTCCGGGCCGAGCAACAGACGCGCGGCCGCGGCACCGACGTCGCGGACGGCGATCATCTGCAGCGGGACGTCACCGGCAAGCGGCAGCCGGAGCACCAGCTCGCCACTGCCCGAATCGGCGAGCTGCGGCGCCAGGTTCTCCATGAAGAACGTCGGCCGGACGAACCTCACCGGTACGACGTCGCGCAGCCGCCGCTCGACCTCGTACTTGCTCTCGAAGTGCGGGATCCCCGTCCCCCGCTCGGCGCCACCGACGGACGAGTACACGACGTGCGGGACACCCGCCCGCGCCGCGGCGTCCGCGACGGTCAGGCCACGGCGTACTTCGCCGTCGGGTCCGTCCGATCCCGCGAACGTCGTCATGAAGAACAGCGCCGAGACCTCGGTGAGTCCTCGCTGCAGTGACGCGCCGTCTTCCTGGTCGGCGGCGACGACCTCGACGCCGCGGGCCGTCAGGGCCCGCGCACCGGCGGACTCCGGATCACGGACGAGTGCGCGCACCGCGTGCCGCTGTTCGAGCAGAGCCTCGATCACGCTGCTGCCCTGCTGGCCGGTCGCGCCGACGACGGCGATGGGGTGCTGACGATGGTTCATGAGTCATCCAATCTGAGAAGGTATCCGTCTAAGCGGAAGAAATCGTCCGGTTATTCCCGTAGCCTGGGCGCATGCTTCTCGATCAGCACGCCGACGGGTACGCCGCCGCGACCCAGCCCCACAACTCCTCCGTCGAGCAGCGACCCGCCAGAGTCGCCGTCATCAACCGCCCCGAAGACCTCGCGCCCGCCCTCGAAGCCGTGGACGACCTCGCGCGATCCTCGAGCGCGGCACTCGAAGTCGTCCCGCAGGCCACCGGTCACGGCGCCGGAGCTCCGGTCGGCGACGGAGCGGTCCTCTTCGACACCTCGCGCCTCAACCACATCTCCATCGACCCGCAAACGCGCGTTGCCACGGTCGGGGCCGGCGCGACTTGGTCCGCGGTGAACGCCGGCGCCGAGCAACACGGCCTACTCGGGCTCGCCGGTTCGGCTCCGAGCGTCTCCGTGTCCGGCTACACCTTCGGCGGCGGCATCGGCTGGCTCGTACGGCGGAACGGGCTCGCGAGTGCAGCCCTCCGAGCTGTGCACTACGTCGACGGCGACGGCCGCCACCGGGTCGCCGCGGACGACGCCGCCGAGGAGATCGATCGCGCGGCGATCTGGGCGTTCCGCGGAGCCGGCGGCGTCGGGATCGCGCACACACTGGAGTTCGACCTCGTACCAGCTCCGGACCTTCATGCCGGCGCACTGCTCTGGCATGCCGAAGCACTGCCGGAACTCATGGCCGCCTGGTCGAGCCGGATCGCAACCCTCGGCAGCAGCGTCTCGTCCAGCATCGGAGTGCTGCACGTTCCGCCCCTGCCGCCGTTCCCGGAGGAACTCCACGGCAAGGTCGCGGTCCACCTGGCGATCGCCGACCCCGACGGTCCCACCACGGCAGACCCATTGCTCGACGCCATGCGGGCGGCAGCGACACCCGTGTCCGACACGTGGGGCCCGACCGACGCGGCGGGACTCTCGCGGATCCACCTCGACCCACCCACCGCGACTCCGGCCATCGGCGACGCGCGATGGCTCGACGTGTCGACGCCCGACCTCGCCGCGGCGCTGCTCGGGACGGCGGCCGCGGACGACGACCCGATCGTGATGATGGAGATCCGGCACGTCGCCGGAGCGCCGACCAGCCGCGCCGGCGCCGTCGTGACACCGCCGGGCGATTTCATCTACCACGCCGTCGCACCGCTCGGCCGGTTCCCCCGCGAGCGCATCGAGGCCGGCTTCACCCGGACCCGAACCGTCTGGTCGTCGGCCGACGCGGGTTCCACGCCGGGCTCGTGGATCGAGGGCGCCGCGACGGTGCCCGACGCACTGCCGAAGGAGATCCGGGACCGCGCCCGGGCGATCGCCGACGCCGTCGACCCGAGGGCCCGCATCCGCCGCTCCCGCCTGCTCAGCTGACGGCCTGCAAGTTGCTTCGAGTTCGAAGCAGTGCTACCGTCGACAGCAAGTGCTTCGAATTCGAAGCAACCACAACCAGCGAAGGAAGCTCCTCATGAAGGCAGTGCGTTTCCACCAGTACGGCGACCCCGACGTCCTCCGCTACGAGGACGTCGACCTCCCCGTCCCCGCCGCCGGGCAGGTCCGGCTCGAGGTCGCCGCGACGTCGTTCAACCCCGTCGACGCCGGGATCCGCGGCGGCGGCCTCCAGGGCCCGTTCCCGGTAGCCCTGCCGCACACCCCCGGCATCGACGTCGCCGGCACGGTCGACGCAATCGGCGACGGTGTCGAGAACCTCGCGATCGGCGACAAGGTCATCGGCTTCCTCCCCATGGCCGGCACCGGCGCGGCCGCCGAGTACGCCATCGCTCCCGCCGAAGTACTGACGTCCGCACCGAGCAGCGTGCCGCTCGCCGACGCGGCGGCCTTGCCGATCGTCGGACTGACCGCCTGGCAGGCCCTGTTCGAGCTCGGTCAGCTCACCGCCGGGCAGCGCGTGCTGATCACCGGAGCCGGCGGCGCCGTGGGTGCGTACGCCGTTCAGCTGGCGAAAAACGCCGGTGCGTACGTCGCCGCGACGGCGAGCCCCCGCAGCGCGGACCGCGTCCGGGCGGCGGGCGCCGACGAGATCGTCGACCACACAACCACCGATGTCGTCGCCGCGCTGAGCGAGCCGGTCGACCTGCTGCTCAACCTCGCACCGATCGACCCCGAGGAGTTCGCCAAGCAGGCGACCCTCGTCCGCAACGGCGGAACTGTCGTCAACACCACGGTGTGGATGCAAGCCCCGAGCGACGAAGCGCGCGGCGTCCGCGGCCTGAACGTCTTCGTCCGCAGCGACGCCGGCCAACTCGCCGATCTCGTCGCCGCCGTCGACCGGGGCGACCTGCGGATCGACATCAGCCGCCGGATCCAGCTCGAGGACCTCCCGGCCCTGCACACCGAAGCCGCCCAGGGCGCGGTGTCCGGCAAGGTCGTCGTCCTCACCCCGAACGCCTGACCTCGCTCACCACCGAACCGCATCAGGGTGCTGAAGGCGATCTGACCTCCGAGTCCTCCTCGGCCCGGTCGACGACCGGGGACTGAGGACCACGGGCGAGCACGTAGACGAACAGCACGGCCATCACGGCGGCCCCGACCCACATGGCGTTCAACCAACCGTCGACGAACGACTCCTGGGCGGCTCGCACCAATGCGTCTGCCTGAGGACCGGCCCCGCCGGCGGCCGCGACGGCGTTCGCGACACCCTCCCGGGCGGTGTCGGCCAGCTCCGCTGGTACGCCGTCGAGCTTGGAGTCGATCGAGGCCTGGTAGCCGGCGGACAGGACGGCACCGAGCAGGGCGATGCCGAGGGCGGTACCGAACTCGCGGGTCACGTCGTTGAGCGCCGAGGCGACACCTTGGCGCTCGCGCGGCAGCGAGCTGGTGATCGACTCGGTCGACGGCGTCATGGACAGACCCATCCCCAGCCCCAGCGCCAGTATGCCGGGAAGAACGGAGAGAAAGCCCCGGTCGACGGAGACGAACGCCGCCATCAGGGCCAGCCCGATCCCGCCGAGCAGCACGCCGGTCGCCATCGTCGAGCGAGTACCGATCGTGGCGGCGACCCGCGGGGCGAAGGCAGAGGCGAACATCATCAGCAGCGCCATCGGCATCATCGCCAGCGTCGCGCTCACCGCGGACCAGCCGAGCACGGCCTGCAGGAACGGGAAGAACACCACCATGATCCCGGCCTGGACCCCGAAGACCGCGAGCAGGGTGACCGATCCACTGGCCAGACCTCGTTGACCGAACAGTCGTACGTCGAGCAGGGGCGCGACCTGGCGCAGTTCCCACACCACGAAGCCGGCCGCGGCGACAAGGCCACCGACGAGCGCGACGAGCGTCGCGGGCTCGGTCCACCCGTGCACCGGACCTTCGTGCAGCACGAAGATCAGACCGACCACCGCGACGACGGAGGTGATCGAGCCGACGGTGTCGAAGCGGTGCGCGGTGTGCTCGCGGGAGTTGGGCACCGACCGCAGGATCAGCGCGGCCGACCCGAGAACGAGTGCGATCGGCAGCACGAAGAGCCATCGCCAGGTGGCGACGTCGACGAGCAGCGCCGACAGGTACATCCCGAGAATGCCGCCGCCGCCCGCCACCGCGGTCCAGACGCCGATTCCCTTCGAGCGTTCGGCTTCGGGGAAGGTCGAAGTGATCACGGCGAGCGTGACCGGCATGATCATCGCGGCTCCCACCCCGGCCAGGAACCGCGAGGCCAGCATCATCTCCGAGGAGACGGCCAGCCCGCCGGCGACGTTCGCGGCACCGAAGACGATCAGCCCGATCAGCAGAACGGGTTTGCGTCCCCACCTGTCGCCGAGCGCCCCGAGCGGCAGCAGCAGCGCGGCGAGGCTGATCGTGTAGAGGTTGATGAACCACAGGACCTCGGTCTGGGACGCGCCGAACTCGACGGCGAGCTGTGGCTGGGCGACGTTCAGGCCGGTGACCGAGGCGACGACGGCCATCAACGCGACGCACACCGCGATCAGCACCGTACGCCGCCGGCGCGCGTCGTGAATGGTCGCGCCCGAAGGGTCGGCCGGGACTGGGTTCGTACTCACAAGGGTCCTTTCGAGAGGGCAGGGCGAAGCCGCGCCAGGAGCCGCTGAGGGCCGGCGCTGGTCGATCGGTGAGGTCAGCGGCGGCGGGAGGCCCGGACGACGACGTCGTGCAGCACGACCTCGCGGCCGCCATGACCGGAGAGGGCCCGGTCCACCTCCGCGGCGGTTACGACCTCCCACTCAGCCGGGTCGAGACGTGTCGTGATCGCGTTGGCGGTCGCAGAAGCTGAGGCGGGCGGCCCATCGCTGGTGTGCCCGTGACCGTGGCCTCCGGCGGCGTCATGGTGCCGGTGGCCGACGATCAGAAGGGTGCCGCCAGGGGCGACCCAGGAGGCGATCCGGTCGTAGAACTCCAACTGCGGCATCGCGGGGTGCGCATAGTGCGTGGTGACCAGGTCGTACCGTGCGTCCGGCTCCCACGTGGACAGGTCCGCTCGGACCCACTGCACCCGTTCCGTTACGCCGCTCTCGGCGGCGCGAGCAGCCGCGCGAGCGAGCGCGTCCGAAGCGAGGTCCGCCCCGGTGACCTGCCAGCCACGGGTGGCCAGCCAGATCGCCTCGGCTCCGGCTCCGCACCCCGCGTCGAGGGCGGACCCGGGCGGCAGGTCGCCGAGCTCCCGCGCCAGATACGGGTTCGGTGCAGCAGTGCCCATGGACGCTCCGCCGTCTCCTTGCCAGATCTGATCCCAGTACTCCTGGTCGAACGAGTGCGTCATCGGCGATTCTCCTCATCGGTACAGCGTCGGCCGGAGCAGCCCGGCCACGCTTCCGATGGTGGCCGTCGGCAATCGCTCTCGCAAACGTTGTTGCCGAATGGCAAACTGGACGCATGGACGAAGCCACCGACCGCACCCTGGACGCCGTAGGACCGCGACTCAAGCAGCTGCGACAGCGCCGCGACATCACCTTGAGCGATCTGGCCGGGCAGACCGGCATCTCGGTGAGCACGCTGTCCCGGCTGGAAGCGGGCCTGCGCCGTCCCACCCTCGAACAACTGCTGCCGCTGGCCCGCGCGTACGGCGTCACGCTCGACGAGCTGGTCGACGCACCGCCGACCGGTGATCCGCGGATCAACCTGCGGCCGATCGTGTCCGGCGACGGCCGGACGATCCTGCCGCTGACCCGGCGGCCCGGTGGCATCCAGGCCTACAAGTTCGTGCTGCCGGCCGGACGCGACGACGCCGAACCGGATCTTCGGACCCACGAAGGCTACGACTGGGCCTTCGTGCTCAACGGGCGGCTCCGGCTGGTGCTCGGCGAGCACGACCTGATCCTCGAGCCCGGTGAAGCCGCCGAGTTCGACACCCGCACGCCGCACTGGTTCGGAGCGACCAGCTCAGGACCGGTGGAGTTCCTCAGCCTGATCGGCAAACAGGGCGAACGCGCCCACGTCCGCGCCGCCCCGAAGCAGCGCGGAGCGCCCTAGCAACGCGCCGGCAGGCGGCGCCGAACTGCCGAGCGGCGGTCCGGCCGTGACGACCGGTGGGCCGGCGGCGATCGCCTGCCGTTCGCGGTGCCTCAGCGCAGGCCGGTGGGCCGGGTCTGCGCCAGCGTCAGCAAGCGGTCGACCAGGCTCGGGTAGTCCAGGCCGGAGGCTGCCCACAGGCGCGGGAACATGCTGGTCGGCGTGAAGCCGGGCATGGTGTTGATCTCGTTGACGATGACGCGGCCGTCGGAGTCGAGGAAGAAGTCGACCCGGGCCAGGCCTTCGGCTTCGATCGCGTCGAAGGCGGTGATCGCCTTGGCGCGGATCTCGGCGGCGATCTCGGCGGGCAGGTCGGCGGGCACCGACAGCGCGGTGTACTGCTCGCCCTCGGGCAGGTACTTGGTCTCGAAGTCGTAGAAGTCGTGGCCGCCGCCGGAGACCGCGATCTCACCGCAGACGCTGGCCTCGGCCGGGCCGCCGTTCAGGCCGCCCAGGACGCCGACCTCGATCTCGCGCGGGTTCTTCACCGACGCCTCGACGATCACCTTCGGGTCGTGCGCGCGGGCCTCGGCGATCGCGTCGTCCAGCTCCTCGAGCGTGTCGACCTTGCTGATCCCCAGGCTCGACCCGCCCCGGGCCGGCTTCACGAAAACCGGGAAGCCGAGCTGCTCGACGGCCGTGCGGCAGGCCTGCGGGTCGCGCAGCCAGTCGCGGTCCCGGATCACGACATACGGGCCGACCTCGAGGCCGGCGGCCGCGAAGACAACCTTCATGTAGTGCTTGTCCATGCCGACCGCGCTGGACAGGACGCCGGACCCGACGTACCGGATGTCGGACATCTCCAGCAGTCCCTGCAGCGTGCCGTCCTCGCCCCACGGGCCGTGCAGCAGCGGGAAGACCACGTCGACCTCACCGAGCGTGCTCGGCACCTGGTCGGGCTCGGAGACGACCAGTTCGCGGTCGGCGCCGAACAGCACCGGCGCCGCGGTGACGTCCACCTCGGGCAGCTTGCCGTCGGTGATCGACAGCCGGTCCGGGTCGCCGCTCTCCAGCACCCAGTGCCCGCTGGTGGTGATGCCGACCGGCACCACGTCGTACTTGTCCCGGTCGATCGCCTGCAGCACGTTGGCCGCGGTGACGCAGGAGATGGCGTGCTCGCTCGACCGGCCACCGAAAACGACGGCGACGCGGGGCTTGCTTTTTTCGTCCCTCGAGAACTCACTCACCGGCTCGACGATAGCGCTAGCCGCGGCGCATCCTGACCGGGGTTTGGTAAAGATGTCTTCAGATTGCTGTCAGTAGTGCCCGTTCGGCCCGCAGCTGACGCGGCAGGTTCCAGCCCAGAACGGCGGTCACCCGGCCGTCGGACACGTAGTGCGCGAGGAACTTCCGCGCCGCCGGATCGCCCTGTACGACGACCAGCCGCGCGTCCGGCGCGATCACGCCGTACACCTGGATCCGGGCGTCGTACTGGTCGGTCCAGAAGTACGGCACCGGGTCGAAGACGACCTCCTGCCCGAGGATCCGCCGGGCCGCGTGGACCGCCTGCTCGGTCGCGTTGAACCGGTGCTCCAGCCGCAGTGAGGTGCCGAACCGCTGGCTGGTCCACCGGGCCACGTCGCCTGCGGCGTGCACTCCCGCGGGCGCCTCGTCGCACAGCACGCCGTCCCGGCACGGCAAGCCCGATGCCTCCAACCAGTTGGTTGCCGGGCGGGAGCCCACGGCAACAAGTACGGCGTCCGCCTTCACGACTGAGCCGTCGGCCAGCTCGACACCCTCCACAGCCGACTCGCCGAGCAGGCCGGTCACAGCAGTCCCACCCACAACCCGTACGCCGTTGGCCGCGTGCAGCTCGGAGATCATCCAGCCCAGCTCAGCCCCCAGCTGCACGGCCATCGGAGCCGGAGCCGCGTCGACCAGAGTCACCTCGCAGCCGAGCCGGCGAGCCGCCGCAGCCGTCTCCGATCCCAGGAACCCGGCCCCGACGACCACGACGGACTCCGCGTCCACCAGCGACTTCCGCAGCGCCACCGCGTCGTCCAGCGTCCTCAGCACGTGCACGCCGTCCAGGTGATGCCCGGCACTCAGCCGCACCGGCTGCACCCCGGTCGCCACGACCAGGTGGTCCCAGCCCACCTCCTCCCCGGTCGACAGCTCCACGACCCGCCGGCCCAGATCCAGCCCGGCAGCACGGACTCCCAGCCGCAGGTCGATGCCCTGCTCGGCGTACGTCGTACTGGCGCCGAAGCTGGTCCGCTCGACCGGCCAGGTGCCGAGCAGGACCTGCTTGGACAGCGGCGGGCGGTCGTACGGGAGATGCGGCTCGTCGCCGATCACCGTGATCGCTCCGGTGAAGCCCTCGCGGCGCAGTGTCTGTGCTGTCGTGGATCCCGCGGCCGAGGCTCCGACGACGACCACGCGCTCCATCACTCGCTCAGCAGGATCGCCCGGGCCGGACAGAGCAGCGCCGCCTCGCGGGTGGCGTCGTAGTCGCCGGCCAGCGGCTTGCGGATCAGTACGGCGACGCCGTCCTCGTCGCGCTGGTCGAAGACGTCCGGTGCGGCCAGCACGCACTGCCCCGCGGCGACGCAGCTGTCCTGGTCGATCTCGACGTCCATCACTTCGCTTCCTCCGCGTCCCAGGTCACCGGCAGCTCGACCAGTCCGTACACCAGCGCGTCGTGCTTGAACCGCAGTTCCTCGAACGGCACCGCGAGCCGCAGCGTCGGGATCCGCCGGAACAGCCGGGTGTAGACCTCGATCAGCTCGACCCGCGCCAGTTGTTGCCCAAGGCATTGATGCGGGCCGAAGCCGAAGGCCAGGTGCGCGGACGCCTTGCGGGTCAGGTCGATCCGGTCCGGGTCGGGAAAGACGCGGGTGTCGCGGTTGCCGGCGCTGATCGCGGCGACCAGATACTCCCCCGCCTGCACCGTCTCGGCACCGATCGGGATGTCGTCGAGCACGTGCCGGAACAGGCCGAACTGTACGACGGTCAGGTAGCGCAGCATCTCCTCGACCGCGCTCGGCGCGATCTCCGGGTGCTCGCGCAGCCGCTGAAGCTGGTCAGGGTTGCGCAGCAGGGCCAGGGTGCTGAGCCCGATCATGTTGGCCGTTGTCTCGTGGCCGGCGATCAGCAAAGTGATGCCGATCGTCACCAGCTCCGGCACGCTCAGCGGGGTGCCCTGGTCCTCGGCCCGGGTGATCAGCCGGGTCAGCAGGTCGTCCGCCGACCGGTCCTCGTGCTTCGCCATGACCAGCTTGGCCATGTACTGCTGGAGCTCCTCGCTGGTCGCCAGCTGTTGCTGCTGGGTGCGCTTCACCGAGAGCAGCAGGGCCGACCAATGCTGGAACTGGTCGCGGTCGGCGTACGGGACGCCGAGCAGCTCGCAGATCACCAGCGACGGGATCGGCAGCGCGAACTGCTCGACCAGGTCGACCGGCCCGCCGGTCGCGAGCATCGCGTCGAGGTGCTGCTCGACCAGGTCGACGATGCGCGGCCGCAGCGCTTGCACGCGCTTGACGGTGAACTCCGCGGTGAGCAGGCGGCGCAGGAAGGCGTGCCGCTCGCCGTCGTTCTGCAGGATCGAACCGGACTCCACCTCGCGCTGCAGGTCCGCGTGCGGCGACATGTGGGCCGACGGGGCCGACCGGGAGCTCAGGTTCGGGTTGCTCAGCACCGCGCGGACGTCGTCGTACCGGCTGACCACCCAGGCGTCGACGCCGAGCGGAGTGGAGACTTTCGCGGGCTGATCACCGGCCAGCAGGTCGGCGTAGCCGGTGGCGGGGTCGAACGGGCAACCGCTCGGCCGGGTACTCGGGAAAGCCGGATGGGTCTCGGTCATCAGAACCCCCAGGACTCTGGTCACAAATATGGAAGTAACTACCATATGACTGTCCGTACTATAACTACCCAACTCCCACGAAGTAAGTTGGGCAGATGGGACTGCGCGAGCTGAAGCGGGAGCGGACCCGCCGGCTGATCTCGGACAAGGCCTTCGAGCTGTTCACCGATCACGGCTTCGGCCGGACCACGGTCGAGCAGATCGCCGCGGCGGCCGAGGTCGGCCCGAGCACGCTCTACCGGTACTTCCCGACCAAGGAGACGCTGGTTCTCGAGTTCGTCGAGCAGAGCCTGTTCGACGCGATCGACTGGTTGCGCGAGCAGCCCGCCGAGCTGGAGCTGCCGGTCGCGCTGGAACATGTGATCGAGCGGGTGCTGGACCGGATGGAGAGCAATCCCGACCGCGTCCGCGCCGTCTACGACCTGGCCGAGCAGACCCCGTCCCTAGGCGCCCACCTGACCGATGCGATCTGGCGCTGGCGCAAAGACCTCAGTGCCGAGCTGGTACGCCGCTCCGCCGCCACCGAGCTGACCGCCAAACTGGCCGCCGGCACCACGATGAACATCCTCGAGATCGTCGTGGAGACCTGGGTCCGCGACCCGGCCGGCCCGTCGATCAAGGAACTCGCCCGGCAGACCCTCCAGCTGTTCCGCGACGGAGCGATCCCACTCCCCCGCGCTCGCCAGTAGTCCCGGTTGGCACAATCCCCGGTATGACCTCTGACCTCGATCCGTCCACCGTCGTCGTGCATGCCGGGCGCCCCGACCGGGTGCCGAACGCGCCGCTGGGTGAGTCCCCGGTGTTCAGTTCCACCTACATCGCCGGCGGGGACCGCGGCTACGGGCGGTTCGGCAACGACGCCTGGGACGCGTTCGAGCAGACGCTCGGCGAGCTCGAAGGCGGTCGCGGACTCACGTTCGCTTCCGGTATGGCGGCCGCCGCGGCGCTGCTCGACCTCGTACCGGTCGGCGGTCTGGTGGTCGCTCCGCAGCATGCCTACAGCGGCGTACTCGGTCTGCTCGACCAGCAGGTGACGACCGGCCGGGTGAGGCTTCAGCGCGTCGACATCGCCGACACGGACCAGGTCACCGCGGCGGTAGCCGGCGCGGACCTGCTGTGGGTGGAGTCGCCGACCAACCCGGCCATGGAGGTCGCCGACCTGCCCGCGCTCTGCGCGGCCGGGCGTGCGGCCGGCGCGACCATCGTGGTCGACAACACCTTCGCGACCCCGCTGCTGCAGCGCCCGCTGGACTTCGGGGCCGACGTGGTGATGCACTCCGCGACCAAGTTCATCGCCGGGCACTCCGACGTCGTCCTGGGCGCGATCATCACCGCGAACGACGACCTGTGGACCGCCCTGGAATCCAAGCGCCGCAACCTCGGAGCCATCCCCGGCCCGATGGAGGCCTGGCTGGGACTCCGCGGGCTTCGCACCCTCGCGCTCCGGCTGGAGCGCGCCCAGTCGAACGCGGCGTTCCTCGCCGAGCGCCTGCTCGAGCACCCGCGCGTCAGCCGAGTCCGGTATCCCGGCCTGCCGGACGACCCCGGCCACGCCCGCGCCACGGCCCAGATGTCCGGCTTCGGCGCGATCCTGGCCGTCGAGCTCGGCGGCGACGCGGAGGGCGCTCAGCGGGTCTGCGAATCCACCAAGCTCTGGGTGCACGCGACCAGCCTCGGCGGCGTCGAGTCCATGCTGGAGCGCCGCCGCCGCTGGCCCGCCGAGGTCCCCACCATCCCCGACGACCTGATCCGCCTGTCGGTTGGAATCGAGCACCCCAACGATCTCTGGTCCGACTTGGACCAGGCCCTCAAGTCCTAGCTGTGGTGTCCAGGGAGGTTGGTCAGTCGGGTGATGGGTGGTTGGCCTCCGATGGCGCTGTGGGGTCGGTGGTGATTGTAGAAGTGCAACCAGCCGGGTAGTGCCGCTCGGCGTTGGGTTTCGGAGGTGTAGAAGCGGGCGTAGGCCCAGCCGTCGGCGAGGGTGCGGTGGAAGCGTTCGATCTTGCCGTTGGTTTGGGGCCGATAGGGCCGGGTTCGTTTCGGGGTGATGCCGAGTTCGGTGCAGGCGTCGTTCCAGGCGTGGGACTTGTAGGCCGAGCCGTTGTCGGACAAGACGCGTTGGATGGTGACGCCGTGGTCGGCGTACCAGGCCACGGCCCGGCGGAGGACGCCGATTGCGGTGGCTGCGTTCTCGTCGGCGTGGATCTCGAGGTAGGCCAGGCGGGAGTAGTCGTCGATCACGGTATGCACGAAGCTGGTGCCCGGGCGCGGTTCGTAGCGGTGATTGCGTTGGCCGGTGCGTTTAGCGGTGGCTTCGCGGTTGCGTTTGCCTTGCTGACGGCCGACGAACCGGTGACCGCCGCCGTCGGGGATGTTGCCGAACTTGGTGACATCGACGTGCAGCAGGGATCCCGGATGGTCGTGCTCGTAGCGGCGTAGCGGTTCACCGGTGACCCGGTCGATGGCCGACAGTCGGTTCAGCCGGCACCGGACCAAAACGGCGTGCACGGTCGAGACCGGCATCCCGAGCCGGCCGGCGATCTGCACCGGCCCGAACCGTCGGCGCCACCGCAGTCTGACGATCCGGCGCACCACCCGCGGTGGTGTCTTGGCGGGACTACGACGTGGTCTGGAGCTGCGATCGGCCATCCCGGCCGCGCCTTCAGCGCGGTACCGCTCAGCCCATTTGCGCGCTGTTCTCGGAGCGACCATGAACATCGTGGCCGCTGCGGAGTACGTCCAGCCCTGCTCGACGATCAGACGCGCCAGCCGCAACCGGGCACGCGGGGTCAAAGCAGCGTTAACGTGGGACACGAAGGCCTCCTGGATTGTGAAGCGGTTCCTCGACAGCTCCACTTCACAACCGGAGGCCTTCACCCGTCTCAACGACCCGCCGACCTACCAACCACCAGGACAACCTCCCTGGACATCACACCTAGCCCGTACGCCGGGCCGGCGGGACTAGTCCGCCGGCTCGCGCGACCGCAGGACCGGCGCGCCGAGGACGGTCAGCACACACAGGACGACCGGCAGCAGGAACGCGATGTTCAGCGGCATCCAGTGCGCGAGCCCGCCGATCAGCGCCGGGCCGGCGAGCAGTCCGACGTACCCGAGACCCACGACGCGGGCCATCAGCGCGCCGGACGCCCTCGGATCCAGGTTGCCCGCGGCGGTGAACAGTTGCGGCACGCCCCCGGCCAGCCCGAGCCCGAACAGCGCCCACCCGACCAGCCCCACCGGGACCCAGGGGCTGACGATCACGATCATCAGCCCGACCGCGGCCAGCGCGGCGCCGTACCGGACGATCGCCATCGCGCCGATCACCGCGGCGACCCGGTCGGTGGCGAACCGCCCGACCGTCATCGCGACCGCGAACGCGCCGTACGCGTAGGCCGCCGTACTGGTCGAGGTGCCGAGCACGTCCCGGAACTGCAGCGCGGCCCAGTCGTTCGCGACACCCTCGGCCAGCATCAGCCCGAAGGCCAGTCCGCCGAGCGCCCACACCAGCTTGGCCGGCGGCTTGGCCCGCGGCTCGTCGGACTCGTCCGCCTCCGCCGGTACGTCGGCCTCGATCAGGTAGCGGCTGGTCGCCAGCGACACCACGACGAGCAGCACCCCACACGCCCCGAGCGTCACCTCCGTCGGTACGCCGGCCCGCAGCGTCATCGCGCCGATCAGCGCCGCGATGGCCCCGCCGATCGACCACATGGCGTGGAACGCGGCCATGATCGGTCGCGGGTACGCCCGCTCGACCACCACCGCGTGCGCGTTCATCCCGACGTCGAGCGAGCCGTTGGCGAAGCCGAGCACGATCAGGGTGAGACCGAGCGCCCACCAGGTGTGCGTGAGGCCGGGACCGAACAACGACAGGCCGAGCAGCGCCCCGGCGGCCGGCACGAGCCGCCGCTGACCGACCCGGTCGGCCAGCGGCCCGGCGACCTGCATGCCCAGGAACGCGGCACCGCCGAGGACCAGCAGCAGGAGGCCCAGCGTGCTGTGGGTGATGCCGGTCGCGTGCTCGATGTTCGGGATGTGCACGACCCACAGGCCGATGGCGAAGCCGTTGATCCCGAAGTACACCCAGGTCGCGATCCGGGCCGCCCGCGGTGGGGCGGCGACGAGCGTGGTCAAGAGTTGTTGTCCGTTCCAGAGAGTCCGGCCACCTGCACGAGAATGCCGCGCTCGGCGAGCGCCGCGCGTTCGTCCTCGGGGGCCGACGGGTCGGTGATGATCAAATCGGGTCGTTCGGCCGGGCAGATGTAGGCCAGCGCGGCGCGGTCCCACTTCGCGCCGTCGACCAGCGCGATCGAGCGGGTGGCGACGGCCATCGCCTGCAGCTTCACCTCGGCGTCGCCCAGATCGAAGGCGGTCAGCCCGCTCTCCAGGCTGAAGGCGCACGGGCTGAGCACCGCGACGTCGAAGCGCAGCGCTCGCAGCGAGGCCAGCGTCAGCGGCCCGACCAGCGACTGCTCGCCTCTGCGCGGCTCGCCGCCGGGCATCAGCAGGCGGATCCCGGGGTTGTCGACGAGCTCGTGGGCGACCTGCAGCGACAACGGCATCACGGTCATCGTCCGGCCCCGCAGCTGCCGAGCCACCTCCAGCGCCGTCGTACCGCTGTCGAGGATGATCGCCTCGCCGTCGCGCAGCTGGTCGACGGCCGCCGCGGCGATCGCCCGCTTGGCCTCGACCGCGGCCGTCGACCGCGCCGCGAACGGCGGCTCGACCCCGGCCGGCATCGCCGAGACCGCGCCGCCGTGGACGCGTTTGAGCACGCCCTGCGCGGCCAGGAAGTCCAGATCGCGCCGGACCGTCATGTCGGACGCGCCGGTCAGCTCGACCAGCTCGGTGACCGCGACCCGCGACGTGCCGCGGAGCCGCTCTACGATGACTCGCTGACGTTCGGCGCTTTTCACGAGACCGAACCTAACATTTTCTGCTGTTCGTTCAAACATTCCGCCTGTTGATATGGACTTCCCTGTGACGATCGACGAGGTACGGCGCGCCCGCGTGGCGGTGGCCATCGTGTTCTGCGTCCACGGCGCGGTGACCGGCTCCTTCGCGACCCGGGTGCCGTGGATCCAGGACCACGCCGGCGTCAGTCCGGGCCAGCTCGGCCTGGCGCTCGCGTTCCCGGCGCTCGGCGCGGCGCTCGCGATGCCACTGGCCGCGCGGATCAGCCACCGCTTCGGCTCCCGTACGGCGTTGCGCGGCCTGCTCGCGCTGTGGACGCTGGCGCTGATCCTGCCCTCGCTCGCGCCGAACCTGCTCGCCCTCTGCGCCGCCCTGCTCGTGTACGGCGCGACCGCGGGCATGGCCGACGTCGCCATGAACGCGCTCGGCGTCGAGGTCGAGCACCGGATGGAGAAGTCGATCATGTCCGGCCTGCACGGGATGTGGAGCGTCGGAGCGCTGGCCGGCTCGAGCATCGGAACGGTCGCGGCGCATCTGGACATCAACGCGCAGCTGCACCACCTGGTGATGGCCGTCGTGCTGACGGTGCTGGGGGCGGTCGCCTGCCAGTACGTGCTCAACCTGCACCCGACCGAGGACGAGGTCGCGCCGCCGCGGTTCGCCCTGCCGCCGAAGTCGGCGTACCTGATCGGCGCGGTCGGCTTCTGCGCGGTGTTCGCCGAGGGCGCCAGCCTCGACTGGTCGGCGGTCTACCTGGAGGACGTGCTCACCACGTCGGCCGGCGTCGCCGCCGCGGCCACTACCGGCTTCGCGCTCACGATGGCCGTCGCGCGGCTGGTCGGCGACGCGGTGGTCGACCGCTTCGGCGCCGTCCCCACCGTCCGCGTCTCCGGCGTCGTGGCCACCCTCGGCGGGCTGCTCGTCGTACTGGCTCCGCATCCGGTCGTCGCGATGGCCGGCTTCGGCCTGCTCGGGCTCGGCATTGCCGTCGTCGTCCCGCTGGCTTTCGCCGCCGCAGCGAAGTCGGGCCCCAACGCCAGCCAGGCCATCGCCGGCGTCGCCACCGTCACCTATGCCTCCGGCCTGGTCGCTCCCTCGATCATCGGAGGGATCGCGCAGGCGAGCAGCCTGACGCTGTCGTTCGTGGTGGTGACCGTGCTCGCCCTCGGGCTGGCTCTGTTCGCCCCGGTCCTCTCACCCCGCCGTGCGGTCACCGAGTCTGCTTGACGGTCTCGATCAGCGCGTACGACGCCCGGCCGGCCTCCTCCGGGTCGCCGGCCCGGATGGCCTCGAACACCGCGAGGTGCGACTGCAGCAGTCGCGGATCCTCCGGGAACGAGGCGGTGCGGTGGATGGACTCGGTGAGCACCTCCGCGATCGCGTCGTACAGGCGCAGCAGCAAGGCGTTGCCGGACGCCTCGACGACGCCCCGGTGGAACGCGGCGTCGGCCGACACGAACGCATCGAGATCCGCGGCGTCGTGCGCGGCGGCGCGGGCGTCCAGGGCGACCGTCAGACGCTCGAGTCCGCCGGGGTCCGGACGCCGGGCGGCCAATCGCGCGGCGGCCGCTTCGATCCCGGCGCGGGCGTCGAGCACGTCGTCGAGGGACGACAGGTCGTCGCGGACCAGGACGCCGGTGATCTCGTTGGTCGCACGAACGTAGGTGCCGTCGCCGACCCGCGGTTCGAGCAGACCGGTCAGGCTCAGTGAGCGCAGCGCTTCGCGGACCGTTCCACGGCTGACTCCGAGCTCGGCGGCGAGCTGGTTCTCCCCCGGGATGCGGGACCCCCTCGGCCACTGCCCGGACTCGATCAGCGCGCGAAAACGCTCCGAGACCTGCAGCACGAGCGGCACCTGACGTACCGGTCCGTCCAGTGACACGGTGGCGACCTCCGATCCGTTGAGGCGTACCGTGTAAATGTAGGACATTTCCGCAGCGAAGGGTGAACCCGTGTCAGTGTCCGCCGAACCGACGCTCCGGCTGCGCGGGCCGCTCATCGCCGCGACCGCCTTCGTCGTCGCCCTCACGCTCCGGCCCGCGTTGACCGCCGTCGGTCCGGTACTGCCGCGGATCGGCGCAGACCAGCACCTCGGTGAGGCCGCGCTGGGCCTGCTGGGGACCTTGCCGCTGCTCGCCTTCGCGGCCGCTTCACCGCTCATCCACTTCGCCTCCCGGCGGTTCGGGATGGAGCGGACGGTGTTCTGGTCGCTGCTGGTCCTGGCGGCCGGCAGCGTGCTGCGGTCGTACACCGGCACGGCCGGCCTGTGGATCGGGACCGTCGTGATCGGCGCCGCGATCGCGGTCGGCAACGTGCTGGTGCCGGTGATCATCAAGCGCGACTACGCCAACCACGTGTCCCGCGCGACCGGCGTCTACACCGCGTTCATCACCGGCGGCGCGGCGATCGCGTCACTGGTCGCCGTACCGATCGCGGACGCGGCCGACTGGCGACTCTCGCTGGCGATCTGGGGCGGCCTCACCCTGGTCGTCGCCGTCGTCTGGCTGCCGCGGGCGATGCAGCCGGTCTCCGTCCCGCCGCCCAGCACGGCGCACGACGCGCCGCTGGCGAGCGTCTGGCGACAGCCGATGGCCTGGCTCGTCACCGGGTTCATGGGCCTGCAGTCGACCAGCTTCTACCTGCTCGTCACCTGGCTGCCGACGATCGAGATGTCGCACGGAATCTCCGAGCACGCCACCGGCGTCCACCTCTTCCTCTTTCAGGTCTGCGGCCTGATCGGCGGCCTCAGCATCCCCAGACTGCTGCGCCACCCGGCCAGTCAGCGCGCCGGAACGGTCACCGCGAGCGTCCCGATCCTGGTCGCGCTGCTGGGACTCCTGCTGGTCCCGGACCTGGCGCTCGGCTGGGCGATGATCGCCGGACTGGGCCAGGGCGCCGCGCTCGTCGCCGCGCTCTCGCTGATCAGCATCCGTGGTCGTACTCACCACGAGACGACGCAGCTGTCTGGGATGGCGCAGTCGGTCGGCTACCTGCTGGCCGCGGCCGGGCCGGTCGTGGCCGGTTTCCTCACCGAGCGGACCGGCGGCTGGGACGTCACGCTGATCGTGTTCTCGGCACTGGCCGCCGTCCAGCTGGCCATCGGGGTCGCCGCCGGTCGCGACACCCGCATCGAGCGGGCGTCGCAACCGTAGGCGGTCTGCCTACTTGTCCGTCGCGAACGCCGCGTCGAAGGCGGCTTCCGGCTTGTCGAAGGCCAGGTTGCGAATGACGTTGACCGCCTCGGCGGCACCGACCTTGCGCTCCATGCCGGCGTCCTCCCACTCGACCGAGATCGGGCCGGTGTAGCCGATCGAGTTGAGCACCCGGAAGCAGTCCTCCCAGTTCACGTCGCCGTGACCGGTGGAGTAGAAGTCCCAGCCGCGCCGCGGGTCGCCCCACGGCAGGTGCGAGCCGAGCCGGCCGTTGCGCCCGCCACCGACCCGCATCCGGGTGTCCTTGCAGTCGACGTGGTAGATCCGGTCCTTGAAGTCCCACAGGAACGCGACCGGGTCGATGTCCTGCCAGACCATGTGGCTGGGGTCCCAGTTCAGGCCGAACGCCTCGCGGTGCCCGATCGCCTCCAGGGCCAGCGTGGTGGTCCAGTAGTCGTACGCGATCTCCGACGGGTGCACCTCGTGCGCGAACCGCACGCCCTCGGCGTCGAACACGTCGAGGATCGGGTTCCACCGGTCGGCGAAGTCCTGGTAGCCGGCGTCGATCCGCTCGGCCGGGACCGGCGGGAACATCGCGACGTACTGCCAGATCGACGAGCCGGTGAAGCCGATCACCGTGTCGACGCCGAGCTTCGCGGCCGCCCGCGCGGTGTTCTTCAGGTCCTCGGCCGCGCGCTGCCGTACGCCCTCGGCGTCCCCGTCGCCCCAGACCCGGCCCGGCACGATCGCCTGGTGCCGGAAGTCGATCGGGTCGTCGCAGACCGCCTGGCCGACCAGGTGGTTCGAGATCGCCCAGACCTTCAGGTTGTACTTGTCCAGGATGTCCTTGCGGGTCTGGACGTAGTTCGGGTCGTCGATCGCCTGCTGGACGTCGAAGTGGTCACCGGAGCAGGCGATCTCGACGCCGTCGTAGCCCGCCGACGAGGCGAACTCGCAGACCTCTTCGAACGGCAGGTCGGCCCACTGGCCGGTGAACAGGGTGATCGGGCGTGGCATCCGCGGTGCTCCTCAAGCTGACAGTGTTGTCTTCAATAGGGATGATCCGGTACGGCGTACGTCGTGCTCAGGCCTCGACGTCCACCCAGGCGGAGTCGGCGGCGGCCGACCGCAGGACGGCGTCGACCAAGCGGGCAGACCGTGCGCCGGCGGCGAAGTCCGGAAGTCCGTCCGGACGGTCGCCGCCGAGCACGGCCGCGTAGGTGTCCGCGACGAACGAGTCGAACGCGTCCTGGTAGCCCTGGGCGTGACCGGCGGGCAGCCGGTTCACCCGGGCCGCCGGCGGGCTCAACGTGTCGGGGTCGCGGGTGAGCAGCTGGCTGGCAGCGCGGTGGCCGACCCAGAGGCGGTCCGGGTCCTCCTGGTCGAAGCCGAAGCTCGACTCGGTGCCGGAGACCTCCAGGTAGAGCCGGTTCTTGCGACCGGCCGCCACCTGGCTGACCACGACCGTGCCAACTACGCCGGCCTCGGTCCGGAACTGGGCCGTCGCCAGGTCCTCGGTCCGTACGTCGACGCCGCCGCGCTGGGACCGCACGGTCCGGGTCTGCGCGCTGACGGCGGCGATCCGGTCGCCGGTGACGAACTCGGTCAGGTCGCACCAGTGCGAGCCGATGTCGGCGAAGGTCCGCGACGGCCCACCGGCCGCGTCGTCCACCCGCCAGTTGTCGTCGTCGGCCCCGGCCAGCCAGTCCTGCAGGTAGCTGCCGTGCAGGCTGGTGATCATGCCCGCGTCGCCGGCGGCGATCCGGGTCCGCAGTTCGCGGACCATCGGGTGGTAGCGGTAGACGAACGGGACGGTGGCGACCAGACCGGCCTCCTGCGCGGCCGCGAGCAGTCCGGCGGCGTCCTGCGCATTCGTCGCGAGCGGCTTCTCGCAGATGACGTGCTTGCCGGCTTCGAGCGCTTTCAAGGTCACCGGGAGATGCGTGCTGTTCGGCGTACAGACGTGCACGAGGTCGAGGTCCGCGGCCAGCAGGTCGTCGAGCGTCGCGAAGCCCCGCTCCGCACCGGTGGCCTCGGCCGCGGCGTCCGCGCGCTCTGGGCTCGAACCGATCGCGCCGACGATCCGCGCGCCACCGACCAGCGCCGACCGGCCGTGCACCCGGCCCATGAAGCCGCCACCGATGATTCCGACCTTGAGCTTGTCTGTGGACACGCTCGGGACGCTATGTGACACTTTTGAATCCTGTCAAGCAAAAGTCCGCCGACCGTCCGACGAAAGTTCGCCGATGACCGATCTCAGCACCACCGCCGCCGAGGCAGGTCCGCTGCTGCGGTTGCTGCTCGACGGACAACCGCGCACCCGCGCCGAACTGATCGACCTGAGTGGTCTCGCCCGGTCGACGGTGACCGGCAGGATCGAGGCGCTGCTGGCCAGCGGCCTCGTCGTACCGTCCGGTGAGGCGGCGTCGACGGGTGGTCGTCCGCCGGCGCGGTTCCGCTTCAACCCGGCGGCGCGGCTGGTGCTTGCTGCCGATGTCGGCGCGACGCATCTCTCGGTCGCGCTGACCGATCTGACCGGAACGCTGATCGGCAGCAGCACGCTGCGGCTCAACATCGCCGAGGGCCCTGAGGTGGTGCTCGGCGCGATCGTCGACACCGGTCGCGAACTGCTGGCGACGGCCGGCCGCTCCCCCGCCGACCTGGCCGGCACCGGCGTCGGCCTGCCCGGCCCGGTCGAGCACCGCACCGGCCGCCCGAACCACCCGCCGATCATGCCCGGCTGGGACTCCTACGACGTCGTCGGCCGGCTGGCCGCCGACCTGCCCGGCCCGGTCCTGGTCGACAACGACGTGAACATCATGGCGCTCGGCGAACACAGCACGGCGTACGCCGACGTCGAGCACCTGCTGTTCGTGAAGGTTGCCACCGGCATCGGCGCGGGCGTGATCAGCGGTGGCCGGCTGCATCGTGGCGCCCAGGGCGCGGCCGGCGACATCGGCCACGTCCAAACGCCCGGCCACACCACGCCGTGCCGCTGCGGCAATCAAGGCTGCCTGGAAGCCGTCGCCTCCGGTACGGCGATCGCCGCGCGGCTGGCGTCGTCCGGTATCCCTGCGGTGTCGAGCCGCGACGTCGTCGAACTGGTCCGCTCCGGCAACCCGGTCGCGACTCAAGCGGTGCGCCAGGCAGGAAGGGAGATCGGCTCGGTCCTGGCGACCTGCGTGAGTCTGCTCAATCCGTCGGTCATCGTCGTCGGCGGCTCGCTCTCGCTGGCCGGGGACAGTCTGCTCGCCGGGATCCGAGAGGCGATCTACGCCCGGTCGTTGCCCCTGGCCACCACTGAGCTGCGGGTCGTCGCCTCCCGCACGGGTCCCGACGCCGCGCTCCACGGCGCCGCGGCGCTGGTGCTCCAGCACACGCTCATCGCCAACTGACGGCCAGCTCGTCCACGAAAGCGACGAGCCGCTTCAACTCCGCCCCACCACGAGCCACCGAGAATCCAGTCCTCCGCCCCCAGTACGCCGCCTGCACCAGCTGCAGCTGAACCCAGCGCCGTACCCGCTCACGATCGAGCTCCGCGGCCTCGGCGAACACGTCCAGTTCGCGACGAAGCGCATCCAGCAGATCGCCACGGCCGCGCAGCGCATACGCGCGGGGCTTGAACAACGTGGCTGCGTCGTAGGCCGGATCGCCCACCCAGCCCGTCGGATCGACCGCCAGCCACGGTTCGCGGTCGCCACGCAGGATGTTGCGAGGATGAAGGTCCCCGTGCACCAGAAGATCCGGCTGGCGCTGTCCCAATTCGTCCACGAACGCCAGCGCCGCATCCAGGACCGAGGCCGGCAGCGCTCAGGGAAACTCCCGGGCACCAGCGCGAAGGTGGTCCGCCCAACTGCCGGCCAGGTCGGCCAGCCGCGGCAAGCCCGGCGGCGCGGGGACCGACAAGCGGTGGCAGAGCCGTCCCGCCACCATGGCGATCTCGTCACCGTCGTCGAGGTCCACCAGTCGCGACGGCCGAGCCCGCTCGAGCAAGATCGCGCACTGCTCGTCGTCTCGCTCGTACAGCAGCACCGCGCCTCGGCCGCCCCACGTCGCCAGCGCCGCCGCTTCGTGCGCGCTGGTCCGATGCGGGAACGACACTTTGAGCGCCGCGGGACCAGCAGCACCTCGGACCGGGAGCACCAGACCGACGTGGCCGTGCGCCGGCGGACCGTCGGGCACACAGCCCCACCGGAGCAAGAGGTCGTCGACGATCGCCGGAAGCCCGGCCAGCCAGGTCGCGCCCGCCTCCCCCTCGCGCTCGATCGTGGATCGCGCGAAGGGGGCCGGGATCATCCCCAGCGCTCCGACTTGGCCGACCGCGAGATCAGGCTGAACAGCATGTCCTTCGGCGTCATCTCGCCGGCCACCACCTTCGTGACGTGTTCCGCGATCGGCATCTCGACGTCGTGGTGGTGGGCGAGTTCGGTGATCGACGAGCACGACATCACGCCCTCGGCGACCTGCCGGGTGCCGCCGGCGATCTCCGCCACCGTCATGCCCTGACCGAGCTTCTCGCCGAACGTCCGGTTGCGCGACAGCGGCGACGAGCAGGTCGCGACCAGATCACCCAGCCCGGCGAGGCCGGAGAACGTGTGCTCGTCCGCGCCCAGCGCCGTACCCAGCCGGGCCGTCTCGACCAGCCCGCGGGTGATCACCGACGCCCGCGCGTTGTCGCCGAAGCCGAGACCGATCGCCATGCCGACCGCCAGCGCGATCACGTTCTTGGTCGCACCACCGAGTTCGCAGCCGACCACATCGATGTTCGTGTACGGGCGGAACGTCGGCGAGTGGCAGAGCTTCTGCAGCCGGGTCGCGGTGCCCTCGTCGGCGCAGGCGACCACCGCCGCGGCAGGTTGCCCCTCGGCGATCTCGCGGGCCAGGTTCGGGCCGGAGACGACGGCGATCCGCTCAGGGCCGGCGCCGGTGAGCTCGGCGATCACCTCCGACATCCGCTTCGTCGTACCGATCTCGACGCCCTTCATCAGACTGACCAGCGGCACCGCCGACGGCAGGACGCCGGCCCAGTCGCGCAGGTTGTCCCGCAACGACTGGCTCGGCACCGCCAGCACGATCGCCTCGGCACCGTCGGCCGCGGCGGCCGGATCGTGCGTCGCGGTGATCGCGTCGGGCAGCCGCAGCCCGGGCAGGTAGTCCGGGTTCTCGTGCCGGGTGTTGATCGCCTCGCACAGCGACTCCCGCCGTCCCCACACCGACACCTGGTTCCCCGCGTTGGCCAGCACCGTGGCGAACGCCGTACCCCAGGAGCCCGCACCGAACACCGCTACTTTGGTCATGCGTTCTCCTCGTTGGCGCGTCGCTCGTCCTCGGCCTTGGCCTTGCGCAGGTCGAAGAGTTCCTTCGGCGGCGTCTGGCCGCGCAATTCCCCCAGCCCGTCAGCGACCGCCCGCATGATCACGTCGGTTGCCTCGTGCAACAGCTCGGTGGTGATCGGCCGGCCACGGAACGCGTCCAGGTCGACCGGCGGACCGGCCTTGACCTTCATCGTCTTGCGCGGCAGCAGCCCGATCCGGAACTTGCTGCGGTAGGAGTGGAACACCTCCTGCGCACCCCAGTTCGCGATCGGGATCACCGGGCAGCCGGTCATCAGCGCGATCCGCGCCGCGCCGGTCTTGCCGGTCATCGGCCACAGCTCGGGGTCGCGGGTGATCGTGCCCTCGGGATAGACCCCGACGCACTCGCCCCGCTCCACCGCGGCGACCGCGTCCCGGAACGCGTCGGCGGCCTGCGCCGACTCGCGGTAGACCGGGATCTGCCCGGCCGCGCTGATGATCTTCCCGGCGATCGGCAGTTTGAACAGCGACGCCTTGCCGAGCAGCCGCGGAATCCGCCGGCACTCCCAGATGTAGAAGCCGAGCACGAACGGGTCGAAGTGCGAGATGTGGTTGGTCACGAACACCACGCCGCCGGTCCGCGGCATGTTCTCACGGCCCTGGAAGTCCGGCTTGGTGAACACCAGCATGAACGGCTTGACCAGCGCCACCACCAGACCGAACCAGAACCCCCGCGGTGGGCGAGGGTCGTGTGCCGGGCTGTTCACTGTGCCTCCTGCTGGTCGTCGCGGCCGTGCGTCATGGGAGAATCCTGCCTGATGGAAGACGTACAGGTCGCTGCCTGGATCCTGGTGGTCCCGGTGAAGCGTACGGCGATCGCGAAGAGCCGGCTCGCTGCGGCCTACCCTCAGCACCGTCCGGAGCTGGCGCGTGCCTTCGCGGCCGACACCATCTCCGCCGCGCTGGCCTCACCGCTGGTCCGTGCCGTGCTGGTCGTCACCGACGATCCGCAGGTCGCCGCGGACGTCGCCGCGGCGGGCGCCCGCGTCGTACCGGACCTGCCCGCGGCGGGTACACCAGACGTGCCGGCGGCGTCGGCGCACCTCGTCCCCGACCAACCGGTGGGCGCTCTCAACCAGGCGCTCGCGTACGGTGCAGCCGTCGCCGCCGCCGAGTTCCCCGGCGCGGGAGTTGCCGCGCTGTCCGCCGACCTGCCCGCGTTGCGCACCGACGAACTGACCGCCGCCCTCGCCGCGTGCGTCGCCGATCGCTCGTTCGTCATCGACCAGCCCGGCACCGGGACGACGCTGCTCGCCGCCCGCCCCGGCATCGCCCTCGATCCCCGCTTCGGCGTCGGTTCCGCGTTGGCCCACCAAGCGTCGAGCGCCATCCCTCTGGTGCTGCCGATTCCTTCGGTACGGCGTGACGTCGACACCGCCGCGGATCTCGCGGACGCCGTCCAGCTGGGTGTCGGTCCGCGAACCGCCGAGGTGCTGGCGATCGTCTTCGGCGCCGTGGCCGGCTCCGACGGGCTGGCCTGCTAGTCCGACAGCTCGGCCGGTCGGCGAGTTCCGCCGGTCCTCGTCAGTGCAGGGTGATGAAGTGGACCGCGGTGATCGCGATCCCGTGACCTGATCCGCTGGTCTCGATCCGGACCCGCTGCCCCACGCGCAGGAAGCGCACCGGCGTACCGGCCAGCTCGTCGGCGCTGAACGGCAGCTCGACGCCGGTGTCGGTCAGCACCGCACCGGACCTGGACGCCTCGTCGTAACGGCTCACGGTCGCCTGCATGGTGCCACGCTAGGGCATGCCCGGCCGGGGCGCAGCCGGAGGTTGCCGAAGACACCTTCTCCCGGCCCGGCACCGCCCGGCCGGTCGCCGCGTGGGCCCGAACACGGCGAAGGCCGGTCGCCCCTGGAGTGGGGAGACCGGCCTTCGCTGATACAGCGGTGCCGCAGTGCCGAAGGTCAGCGAGCCGAAGCCTTCTTGGCCGGCGCCTTCTTGGCGGGGGCCTTCTTGGCCGGCGCCTTCTTGGCCACGGTGGCCTTCTTGACCGGGGCCTTCTTCGCCACGGTCTTGGCCGGAGCCTTCTTCGCCGGAGCCTTCTTGGCGACCGTCTTGGTGGCAGCGGCCTTGGCCGGCGCCTTCTTGGCGGCGGTCTTGGTCGCGGCGGCCTTGGCCGACGTGGCCTTCTTGGCCGTCGTGGCCTTCTTGGCCGGAGCGGCCGCCTTGGTGGCGGTCGCGGCCGGCTTCGGCGTCACCAGCTTCGGCAGCTTCTTGGCACCGGAGACAACGGCCTTCAGCTCCGCACCCGCACGGAACTTCGGAACCACGGTCTTCTTGGCACGCTTGGTCTCGCCGGTCCGCGGGTTGCGGACCATGCGGGCACCGCGCTCGATGGCCTCGAAGGCACCGAACCCGGTGATGGCGACCTTGCCGCCCTTCTTGGTCAGCTCGCGCTGGACGGTGTCGATCACCGACTCCAGGGCGTGCTGGGCCGAACGGCGATTTCCGTCGAAGTGCACTGCGAGCGCTTCGACCAACTGGCTCTTGTTCACTGCTTCCCTCCGTGAACGTAGGCGTCGAGCACAGCGCTCGATCTCACGTGAACGTTATGGACTCAACAGGCCGTTCACAAACACCAACGCGGCAATTCGGCCTTGTTTTGGGCGATTTGCCCCTGTTTTGGCCCCGAATCGCCCTTCCGGGGCCCTCGGATTCCCTTCTGAGCAACGATCCGGCGACCAACGGTGACCCCCGCCACAGCGTCGTACGGGGTCCTCATCGACCCTTTCCGCGCAACGATCGCAGCCCCGACCGGGCGGTGTCGAGACCTCGCGTCACCGCGCTGTCGCCTTTACGGGCCCGCAGGGTCTGGCTCACCTTGCCCAGCAGCCAGTCCACCAGCGGGACCGCGAGCGCCAGCACTGCCCACATGATCAGCCGACGGCGCAGGAGCAACCACATCTTTTGCCTCCAGATTCTCGGGTCTGTACAGCTCCAGTGCCCGCGACGGAAACCACCCAGGTGGTTCAGAGCCAGCCGCGGCGCTTGAAGACCTGGTGCAGACTGCCACAGACCAACGCCATCAAGCCGATCGCGAACGGGTAGCCCCACCGCCAGTGCAGCTCCGGCATCACGTCGAAGTTCATCCCGTACACGGTCCCGATCAGGGTCGGCGCGAACAGGATCGCCGCCCACGCGGAGATCCGCTTCACCTCTTCGTTCTGCGCGTTGCTGGCCACGGTGAGGGACTTCATCTCCTCGTTCTGCTGCTGGGCCACCAGGGTCGCGTTCACGGTCAGGATGTCGCGCAGCAGTTCACGGAAGCCGTCCACCCGCTCGACCACCTGGGTGACGTGGTCGGCGACGTCGCGCAAGGAACGCTGCAGCTCCTGGTCCACGCCGTACTTGTCGAAACCGGCCCGCAACGAGTCCAGCATCCCGATCAGCGGCCGGGTCGCGCGCTGGAACTCGATCACCTCACGGGACAGCTCGTAGATGCGCCGCGACACCTTCGGGTCGCCGCGGAACACCTCGGTCTCGATCTCGTCGATGTCGTTCTCCAGCCCCGCGACCACCGGCGCGTACCCGTCGACGACCTTGTCCATGATCGCGTAGAGCACCGCTTCGGTCCCTTGCCGCAACAGGTCCGGGTCACGTTCGACGCGACGCCGTACCGCGGCCAGGTTCGGCGCTTCGGCGTGCCGGACCGTCACCACGAAGTCCGGTCCCACGAACACGTGCACCTCGCCGAACTCGACCTCCTCGGTCGCGTCCCGGTACCGCGCGGCCTTCAGTACGACGAACAACGTGTCGCCGTACCGCTCCAGCTTCGGCCGCTGATGGGCCTGGATCGCGTCCTCGATCGCCAGCTCGTGCAGGTCGAACTCCTGCGCCAGCGACATCAGCTCCCGCCGGTCCGGCCGGTACAACCCGATCCACGCCAAGCTGCGCGGCGCTTCGTGCAGCACCTGATAGGTGTCGGCCAAGGACTCCGGCGACGCGACCCGGCGCCCGTCGCAATAGATGGCACTGTCGACAACACTGTGCCCTTTGGGCTTGGTGTGCACCGGGTGGTCGACGACCGGCTCGATCGCGTCGGGCGGAGTCGCCGCGAGCCCACCGGCGTACCGGCGGGCGGCGGCACGCAGCGACGGCGTACGGCCGAAGGCACGAAGGGTGCGCAGGCGCAGGTCGGACATGAGTCCTCCAGGAGATGCAGACGGAATTCGTACAGGCACGACGTCTGCCCGACCCCCGCGGCCGCAGCCACGCACCACAGCACACCCCGCACGAACTCGCGCCGGGGTGCTGACCTGGAAGAGGAAGTTAGTTGCCTCGAGGCCGAGCGAGATCGGTATGTCTGGAGGGGTCACTGGTCATCAGCGCCTCACCTCCTCGATCTCGTCACCTGGTCAGGACAACTCCGCAAGGGTAACACCAGAGTTATCGCCGAAGATGTGCGATCCGTTACGCGCAGGTTTACATCCCACGCGGGCGCCTACGCTCGCTGGCGCTCGCTGCGGCGCCTGCTCCCGCCCACCCTGGGTTCTGCGCGCTGGCGCGCTCGGTACGCGTGCTGTCGCCCGCTTCGAGTGCGGCGCTACCGCGCCGTGTGCGTGCTGTCGCCCGTTTGCAGTGCGCGCTGCCGCGCTCGAATGAAGTGCGCGCTGCCGCGCTCGAAGCTGGCGCGCGCTTGGTGGCGCCGGCGCGCCCGGTAGGGCTGGCGCGCATCTGATGGGCTGGCGTGCTGGAGTTGACGCTATCGAGCCATGGTGTCCGAGGTCGCACTGAAACGTTGACCTCAGCAACTGGAACTGCCGGCTCTCACTGGGCGGGCAACAGAACTCGCGGCGGACCACCCGAGCAGTCCGCAAGTGATCCACCGACTCCCCCTGCCCACCACGCCTTCAAACGAAGCGCGCGCCAGCACGCGTTCAGCGCGCCAACGCGCACCCGAAGCGAGCGCCAGCACGCGCACCCACAAAACCGGGTGGGCGGGAGCACGCCCCGCAGCGAGCGCCAGGGAGCGTAGGAGCGCGCGTGAGGATCGTCCCCCGAACGCACGAACCGGTGGATCACCCTCTCAGGCGATCCACCGGCTCACAAACCATCGCAACTCCCCCACGCCTCCAAACGAAGCGCGCCAGCGCGCCCGAAGCGGGCGCCAGCACGCGCACCCCCAAAAACCGGGTGGGCGGGAGCACACCCCGCAGCGAGCGCCAGCGAGCGAAGGAGCGCGCGTGGGGGAAAGAAGAACTAAGCCTTGGCAGGCAAAGTAGCCGGCTTGAACGCCGGCCGCGTCGCCTCGTACGCCTCGATGTCGTCCGCGTGCGACAGCGTGATGCCCACGTCGTCCAGCCCGTTCAGCAGCCGGTAGCGCGTGTAGTCGTCGATCTCGAACGGCGCCGACAGCGACCCGGCCGAGATCGTCTTCGCCTCGAGGTCGACCGTCACCTTCGTACCCGGGTCGTTCTCGATCGTGGTCCACAGCTGCTCGACCACGTCCTCGGTGACGAGCGCCGCGAGCAACCCCGCCTTGCCCGAGTTGCCCCGGAAGATGTCGCCGAACCGCGACGAGATGACGACACGGAACCCGTAGTCCATCAGCGCCCACACCGCGTGCTCGCGGGAGGAGCCGGTGCCGAAGTCGGGGCCGGCGACGAGCACCGACACCCCGTCGTACTCGGGCTGGTTGAGGACGAAGGCCGGGTCGTTGCGCCAGGCCGCGAACAGCCCGTCCTCGAAGCCGGTCCGGGTGACCCGCTTCAGGTAGACCGCGGGGATGATCTGGTCGGTGTCGACGTTGCTGCGGCGCAGCGGGGCCGCGGTGCCGATGTGCTGGGTGAAGGCGTCCATGATTCCTTTGTCCTCAGACGTTCTCGGGTACGGCGACCTCAACCGGCGGCAAGTCAGCCGGCGCGGCCAGGGTTCCGGTGACGGCGGTGGCCGCGGCGACGAGCGGCGACACCAGGTGCGTGCGCCCACCCTTGCCCTGCCGGCCTTCGAAGTTGCGGTTCGACGTCGACGCGCTGCGCTCGCCCGGCGCCAGCTGGTCGGGGTTCATGCCGAGGCACATCGAGCAGCCCGCGCCACGCCATTCGGCGCCGGCGTCCTTGAAGATGACGTCGAGTCCTTCGGCCTCGGCCTGCAGCCGCACCCGCCCGGACCCCGGTACGACGAGCATCCGGGTGCCGTCGGCAACCTTCCGCCCGGCCAGTACGCCGGCGGCCGCGCGCAGGTCCTCGATCCGCCCGTTGGTGCACGAGCCCAGGAAGACCGTGTCGACCTTGATCTCGCGCAGCGGCGTACCGGCGGTCAGGCCCATGTACTCCAGCGCCCGCTCGGCCGCGATCCGGTCGGTCTCGGACTCGAAGTCGTCCGGCGACGGCACGTTGGCCGACAGCGGCAGCCCCTGACCCGGGTTGGTGCCCCAGGTGACGAACGGCGCGATGTCCTCGGCCCGCAGCACGACCTCGCGGTCGAAGCTCGCGTCCTCGTCGGTGGCCAGGCTCTTCCAGTACTCGACCGCGGCTTCCCAGTCCGCACCCTGCGGGGCGTGCGGCTTGTCCTTCAGGTACGCGAAGGTGGTCTCGTCCGGCGCGATCATGCCGGCCTTGGCGCCCCACTCGATCGACATGTTGCAGATCGTCATGCGCGCTTCCATCGAGAGCGCGCGGATCGCCTCGCCGCGGTACTCCACGATGTAGCCCTGGCCGCCGCCGGTGCCGACCTGCGCGATCAGCGCGAGCACCAGGTCCTTGGCGGTGACGCCGTCGGGCAGTACGCCGTCGACGGTGACCGCCATCGTCTTGGGCCGGGCCTGCATCAGGGTCTGGGTGGCGAGCACGTGCTCGACCTCGCTGGTCCCGATGCCGAAGGCGATCGCGCCGAACGCGCCGTGCGTCGAGGTGTGGCTGTCACCGCAGACCACGGTCATGCCGGGCTGGGTCAGGCCGAGCTGCGGGCCGATCACGTGGACGACGCCCTGGTCGGGGTCGCCCAGGGTGTGGATCCGGATGCCGAACTCCTCGGCGTTGCGGCGCAGCGTCTCGACCTGGGTGCGCGACACCGGGTCGGCGATCGGCTTGTCCACGTCGAACGTCGGGACGTTGTGGTCCTCGGTCGCGATGGTCAGGTCCGGGCGGCGGACCGAGCGGCCGGCCAGCCGGAGCCCGTCGAAGGCCTGCGGGCTGGTCACCTCGTGGACCAGGTGGAGGTCGATGTAGAGGAGGTCGGGTTCCCCATCGGCGTGACGCACGACATGTGCGTCCCAGACCTTTTCCGACAACGTCCTGCCCATCAGACTTCTCCTTCGGGTGGTGTACTGAGGTGCGCTCTCGCTCACAGTGCGCCGAACTGGGCCGCACAAGCGACTTGCGTTCCACGATTCGAGACGGCAATATCGTCCCATGGACAACTCTAGCGGAGTCGGCGTTCTCGACAAAGCAGCTCTCGTTCTGTCCGCCCTCGAGTCCGGGCCGGCGACCCTGGCCGGACTGGTGGCGGCGACAGGGCTGGCCCGGCCGACGGCGCACCGGCTGGCCGTCGCGCTCGAGCACCACCGCCTGGTGGGGCGTGACATGCAGGGCCGCTTCGTGCTCGGCCCGCGCCTGAGCGAGCTCGCCTCCGCCGCCGGCGAGGACCGCCTGCTGGCGACCGCCGGTCCCGTCCTGGCCCGGCTGCGTGACATCACCGGTGAGTCGGCACAGCTCTTCCGCCGCCAAGGTGAGTACAGAGTGTGTGTCGCCGCCGCCGAGCGCCCGTCCGGCCTCCGCGACACCGTCCCGGTCGGCAGCCAGCTGACGATGGCCGCCGGGTCGGCCGCGCAAATACTGCTGGCCTGGGAGGACCCGGAGCGCATGCACCGCGGCCTCCACAACGCGACCTTCAACGCCGCCGCCCTGGCCGGCGTACGGCGGCGTGGCTGGGCGCACTCCGTCGGCGAGCGCGAACAGGGCGTCGCCTCGGTCTCCGCCCCGGTCCGCTCCCCCTCCGGCAAGGTGATCGCCGCCGTCTCGGTCTCCGGCCCGATCGAGCGCCTGTCCCGCCAGCCCGGCCGCATGCACGCCCCCGCCGTGATGGCCGCCGCCGAACGCCTCTCCGAAGCCCTGCGCCGCGCCTCGGAGTGACCCCGCTGAGCAACCGGCCCGCCACACACCCAGTGGCGGGCCTTTTGCTTGCCCGGAAACTGCTGGTCCCCGAACAAGACAGTGGGGTGGACGTCGCGCCTAGAGTGAGACAGTGGCGTTGCGGGTGGTGTTCGCGGAGGACAACTTTCTCGTGCGCGAAGGCATCTCCGCCCTGCTCGGCGAGTCCGATCAGGTCGAGCTCGTCGCGACGGTCGGCGACCCGGTCAACCTGCTGAAGGCCGTGGCCGAGCACCAGCCGGACGCCGTGCTCACCGACATCCGGATGCCGCCCACGTTCACCACCGAGGGCATCGACGCGGCCAAGCAGATCCGCGCGGCGCACCCGTCCATCGGCGTCGTCGTGCTCTCGCAGTACGTCGAGGAGGAGTACGCCTTCGACCTGTTGTCCGAAGGCGTCGCCGGACTCGGCTACCTGCTCAAGGAACGGGTCAGCCAGCTCGACGAACTCGTCCGCGCCCTGTACGACGTGACCCGCGGCGGCTCGGTGCTCGATCCCCGGGTCGTGGAAGGACTGCTCGCCCGCAAGACCCAGGACGCTCGGTCGCCGCTGCTGCAGCTCACCCCGCGCGAGCTCGAGGTCCTGCAGGAGATGGCCGCCGGGCGCAGCAACACGGCGACGTCGAAGGCGCTGTTCATGAGCGAGCGGGCAGTGGAGAAACACGTCGGGTCGGTGTTCCAGAAGCTCGGGTTGTCCGACGAGTCCGACGTCAACCGACGCGTGATGGCCGTGCTGGCCTTTCTCGAAGCCACCGGCAAACCACCCGCTCGCTGACCGCGTAGCCCCGGGTGAAGGTGGGGACAACCGCACCACACCGAGCGGGCAGCACACTCCCCGGTCGACCCGTCACTGCGTCACGCTGACGACAGGAGGTGAAGCAGTGGCCGATGTGCGTGTTCTCGTGGTCGACGATCAGGAGCCCTTCCGCCGGGCGATCGCCGAGGTCGTCGCCGAGACCGACGGCTTCGTCGTGGTGGCGTCCGCCGGTTCGGGCGAGGAGTCGCTGCTCGCGGTCGCGCGCCTGCGGCCCGACCTGGTGTTGATGGACGTGAACCTGCCCGGCATCGACGGGATCGAGGCCAGCCGCCGGATCACCCTCGGCGATTCGCCTCCGGTCGTCGTCCTGCTGTCGACGTACGAGGCCGATCAGTTCGACCTCACCGGCTGCGGGGCCAGTTCCTACCTGCCCAAGGCGTCGTTCGGTCCCGACCGGCTCGCCGCCGCCTGGGCGGCGACCCTCACACCGCTACCGGCGCGGCGTCCTCCACCGGAATGCTGAGCGACAGCACCCGCGGCTCGACCGGCGCCAGCGATCCACCCGCCGCCTCGACCCGATCGAGAATCGCCTGTACGTCGATGTCGTCGCGGCTGATTCCCCCGACCCGCAGCACCATGTCCGTTCCCACCACCCCCAGGTCGATCCGGGCCGCGGTCGAGCGGGCCCGCACGGCCTCGACACAGCAGAAGTAGATCGCGGCCTCGACGCGGGCCGGGAAACGGCGGTCGGCCGACGGTTCGACGGCCAAGGTGATCGCCGGACCGCTTCTGGACAGGTGCGACCCGAGCGTGCGGGCGAGTCCGGATCGGATCAGCTGGGTCGGGAACACGCCTCGGGTCAGCTCGCGCAGCGCCTCGAGTGCCGCGTTCGTCCGGCCGACCAACCGAACGAGCTGGTCCGTCGCGGCGGGACCCGATGCCACCACGCTCAGCGTGTCGAGCTGGGCCGGCATCGACTCCAAGTGCGACAGCACGTCACGGACGATCGCCGCTTCGAGCTGACAGCGGGCGAAGTCGTCGGCCGCGACGATCCGGCGCCGTGACTCGGCAAGCGCGACAGTGGTCCGGTCCAGCACCGCCACGTGCGCCGCCAGCTCCGACTCCATCGCCGCGTTGCGAAACGCCAGCGCCGTCTGATCGGCCAGGTCATGCAGGAGCCGCTGATCGGCCGCGCGCAGCTTGCGTCCCTTGGGCATCGTGACCCCGATGCTGCCGAGCAGTTCACCTTCGTGCCGCACCGGTACGTCGTACTCCACCGCGGTGACCACGCCGTCGGGCCACCGCTCGACGATCGGCTCGGCGCCCGCGACCCGCAGCACGACAGTCGACGACCGGGCGGACACCGCCTGCGCGGCGGCTGCTGCGACGGCCGGCAGTAACGCGCCCGGCGTCGGGGTCTCAGCCAGCCGGCCGCTGAAGTCCGACAGCGCCTCGTACGGCTGCGCCTTCTCGCCGTACGCGAGCCGGTTCGCGAACCTGACGACGCGCCGCCGCAGCGGCTGGAAGGCGAGGGCGACCAGCGAAATCGCGGCCAGTGAGACCCAGAATCCGCTCGTCCGGGTGTTGACCAGTGCCGCGACGGCCAGCACCAGGCCGGTGTAGCCGAGCGCGGCGAAGCCGGTGCCGAGGGCAAGGACGACGGCCCGGTTCAGGATCAGCTCGAGGTGGTAGAGCCGGTATCGCAGTACCGCCACGGCGAAGAGCAGCGGTAGGCAGGGATAGGCGATGTACAGCGGCAAACTGGCGATCCAGGTCTGCTTGCCACCGTTGATCAGTTCGACGACGAGCAGCAGGACGAAACCGCCGGCAACGAGCAGCACGGCCGCGGCGATCAGGCGCAGTTGCTGCCGCTGCTCGCCCTGGCTGCGACGCAACCGGACGAACATCGAGACGGTCGCCGCGACCAGACCACCGGCGATCAGCAGGATCCCGAGCTGGAGCAGCCGGCTGCCCAGGTCGTTCGGCGTTCTGGTCTCGAGGTCGAAGCCGGTCGGCGACACAGTGAGCAGCCCAGCGGTGTAACAGGCGAGCCCGGTCAGCGTCGCGACAGCCGCAACGCCCCAGCGGCGGGACAGCAAGTGGCCGTCCGGTGCGAGCAGGAAGAGGATGGCCAGAGCCCCGAGAGCGAGCTGTCCACCGACCAGGACCGACAGCCAGCCGGCGATCCCGCCCAGCGCTCGTGTGCCCGGTCCGTCGGCGGTGACGACCCAGATGCTGTAGGCCTCCGCCAGCAACGAGAACGACGACAGCACACCGATCAGGCAGAGCAGCCAGCCGATCGGATGTCTGCGATAACGGGCCACGATCAGCGCGCCCATCGTCGCGCACCCGACCACCGCGGCGGTGACGAACGGGAACCCGTGCACCGTGACGGTTTCCTCCGACAGCAGCGGCCGGTACGCCGACGTGACCCACACGTCCGCGGCCGACAGGACGACGGTCAGCGCCGCGAGCAACCAAGCGACCCTGGCGTGCACGTCAGCCACCCGACCGGTCGGGCAAACGCATCCCGGGCAGGCGTGCCGCGACAACGGTCCCCCGCGCCGGCCCGGTCTCGATGGTCAGCGTGCCGCCGGCCGACTCGACCCGGTCCCGCAGGTTGACCAGGCCGGCGCCGGTCCGCGTCGCGAGCGGGTCGAACCCCACGCCGTCGTCGCTGACAACCACTTCCAGCGCGTCCGCACCGCCACGCAGTTCGAGGCGGATCGCAGCGGCCGACGAGTGCTTCGCCGAGTTCTGCAGGGCTTCCAGCGCGCAGAAGTAGGCCGCGGCCTCGACACTCGCGGCGTACCGGCCGATGCCGGCGCCGACGAATTCGACCGGCAACGGACTGCGCGAGATCGCCGTGGCCAATGCCGCCCCAAGGCCTTCGTCGACGAGCAGGCTCGGGTAGATCCCGCGGGACAGCTCGGCGATCGTCGCGATGGTGGTCGCCGCCGCCGCGCTCTGCAACGCGACCAGACGGTCGGCGCGGTCAGGTGATCGCCCTGCCAGTGTGTGCGCGAGGCTGAGGTTCACCGCGAGCGCCACCAGATGCTGCTGCGCCCCGTCGTGAATGTCCCGCTCCAACCGTCGCCGCTCCGCATCCTGTACGTCGACCAACCGCTCGCGCGACAGCCGGAGCTCCTGCGCCAACGCGGACAGCTCCGCCACCCGGTGCACGAGTTCGGCGCGTAGCCTGGCGCCCCGCAGGACCAGACCGGCTTGACTGGCCAGCCCGGCGAACAGCCGCTCCTCCACCGGAGTCAGCGGCACGCTCTCCTGAACAACCAGCAGTCCGAGCAGTTCGCCGCCTTGGCGTACGGCCAGCTCCCGACGCCCGGGCAGATCCGGCACCTCAGCAGCCGGCGGCCAAGTAGCAGCCAGCTGCAGTCGCTCGTCGACCAGCAACCAGACCTGAGCCGCCCTCGCACCGGTCCCGACCGCCAGCACCTCGGCCATCCGGGTCGTCAAGTCCTCGGTGCTGCCACCGTCGTCCACGGTGGAAGAGAACCGGCTCAACATGTCGTACGGCGATCGCACGCCACCGTGGATCAGTCGCGCCACGGCCTCCACCAGGCGCGAACGCACCGGCTCGAAGCCCAGTGCCACCACCGCGGTCGCGACCACCGACAGTCCGAGGTGCGGCGAGGACGTGTGGCCGATCAGCACCCCGCCGCCGAGCACGATCACGACGTACACCAGCACCACGAACACCACGAGCCCGGCGGACACCACCAGAGCAGCGAGTTGTTCACGGCCGGTCCGCCGTCGACGCCCCCACATCCTCACCTCCGCAGTCTGCGCCCCGCCGCGCCCGAAGGGGAGTGGCCGAACCCCTCGGGGTGGGGTCAGCCGCACGATCACCCGCCGATCCCGCACGGCCAGCCCCCGGCGTACTGCGCTCAACCCGATGGGACCGGGCCCCGGAAAAGCCTTTGCTGGGAACACGCCACTCGACCGGGGGGCCGCAACCAGTCACAGGAGCAATCACATGTCTGCCACCACCAGCACCACCGGCGGCATCACCGGTGCCACCACGTCAGCGGCCCGGGCCGAGGGCGTCAGCAAGTTCTACGGCACCGGCGACGCCACGATCGCCGCACTCAAGGACGTCCACGTCAGCCTGGACGCCGGTCGCTTCACCGCGATCATGGGCCCGTCGGGCTCAGGCAAGTCGACCCTGCTGCACCTGCTCGCCGGACTCGACCGGCCCAGCGCGGGCGAGGTCTACCTCGGCGACACGCAGATCAGCGCGCTCGGGGACAACGCGCTGACGCTGCTGCGCCGGGACCGGATCGGGTTCGTCTTCCAGTCGTTCAACCTGCTCCCGACGATGACCGCCGCGGAGAACATCGTGCTGCCGATCCGGATCGCCGGGCGCACGCCGGACGAGGCCTGGGTGGCGTCGATCGTCGACCGGCTCGGTCTGACCGAGCGCCTCGGCCACCGGCCGACCCAGCTGTCCGGTGGGCAGCAGCAACGGGTGGCCGCCGCCCGCGCACTCGCCTCGCGCCCCCAGATCGTCTTCGCCGACGAGCCCACCGGCGCCCTCGACTCGGCCGCGGGCACCGAACTGCTGACCTTCCTGCGGACGGCGGTCGACGAGCTCGGCCAGACCGTCGTGATGGTCACCCACGACCCCAACGCCGCCGCGTACGCCGACCGGGTGCTGTTCCTGGCCGACGGCCACGTCGTCGACGAGATGGCCGACCCGACCGCTGCCGCCGTCCTCGATTTCATGAAGCACCTAGGAGCCTGAGCCCATGTTCACCGCAACCCTGCGCGGCATGCTCGCACACAAGGTGCGACTCGCCCTGACCGTTGCCTCGATCGCGCTCGGAGTCGCGTTCCTGGCCGGCACCCTGATCCTGACCGACACCATGCACCTGGCCTTCGGTCAGCTGTTCGGCAAGGTCACCGCCGGCACCGACGCGGTCGTCCGCGCCGAGGCCTCCTACAGCCAGTCCGACGGCATCGGCACCAGCCGCGGCCCGATCCCGGCCACCGTGCTCGACCAGGTTCGCAAGGCCGACGGCGTCCGCACCGCCGAAGGCGCTGTCAGTGGCTACGCGCTGCTGACCGACAACAACGGCAAGGCCGTTCTCACCAACGGCGGCGCTCCCACCCTGGGCTACAGCCTGCCGTCCGACCCGGCCCTACGCGGCGACGTCCAATTGCTCAGCGGCACCGCGCCGGCCGGACCTGGTCAGGTCGCGATCGACGCGACCAGCGCCGAGGACAACGACATCGCGCTCGGCTCCACCATCAAGGTGCTGTTCAACGGCCCGACCCAGGAGTTCACCGTGGTCGGCACGCTCGGCTTCGGTGGCGAGAAGAACCTCGGCGGTACGACGGGCGCCTACTTCGACTCCGCGACCGCGCAGAAGTTGCTCGGGGCACCCGGCCGGTTCGACGCGATCAACGTCAGCGCCGCCCCTGGCGTCGACCCGGCCGGGCTGGTCGAGCGGCTCAACGCGGTACTGCCCGCCGGCGCGGAAGCCGTCACCGGCGCCACCGTGGTGCGGGAGTCCACGGACGCGGTGAACGAGGACCTGAAGTTCGTCGGCATCCTGTTCATGGTCTTCGCCGGCATCGCGCTGTTCGTCGGCTCGTTCATCATCTGGAACACGTTCACGATGACGATCACCCAGCGAACCCGGGAGATCGCGCTGCTGCGGGCCATCGGCGCCACCCGGCGCCAGGTGAACCGGAGCCTGATCCTGGAGGCCCTGCTGCTCGGCGTGCTCGCTTCGGCCGTCGGCGTCGGCCTCGGCGTACTGGTCGCGAAGGGTCTCGATTTGCTGATGGGAGCGGTCGGATTCAGCCTGCCGAGCACGTCCTTGCAGGTCGAGCCGCGCACGATCGTGGTGTCCTTGCTGGTCGGCACGGTGGTCACGGTCGTGGCCGCGCTGCTCCCGGCGTACCGGGCCACGAAGGTGCTGCCGGTCGAAGCGCTGCGGGACGCGGTCCCCGGCGCCGGCAATCCTTCGCGCAAGCGCATCGTCGGTGGCTCGGTCGTGACAGCTTTCGGCGTGGCCGGGATCGTGACCACCCTGTACGGCGACCTGAGCATGATGCTGTTCGGCCCGAGCCTGCTGGCCGTGATCGCCGGGGTGCTGATGATGCTCCCGGTCGCCACTCGCCCGCTCGCCGCGGCGATCGGTGTACCACTGCGACTGCGCGGCATGCCCGGCGAACTGGCCCGGCAGAACGCGATGCGCAACCCGCGCCGGACGTCGTCGACGGCCGCCGCGCTGATGGTCGGACTGACGCTGGTGGTCGGCATGGGTGTCTTCGCCTCCTCGCTGAAGGCGTCGTTCGGCGACGTGATCGGCGAATCGGTGAACGCCGACCTGTTCCTCAGGTCCTCCAGCGCCCAGGCGCCGGGATTCAGCCCCGAGGTGATCAGCACGGTCCAGGCGGTTCCCGGCGTCGGCCTGGTGACCGCGTCGGGCTGGGGACAGGCCCGCTTCGACGGCGGCGACTCCAGCTACTCGGCGGTCGACCCGGCCACCGCGAAGGACGGGCTCAACCTCGGACTGTCGTCAGGCTCGGTCTCCGCACTGGGAACCGATGGGGTCGTGGTGTCGCAGTCCGCTGCCACCAAGCACGGCTGGAAGGTCGGCGACATCGTGCACAGCGAGTTCGCCGCGACCGGAAAGCGCGATCTGCGCGTGGTCGGCGTCTACACCACCAAGGGCTGGATCGGCGACGACTTCATCATCAGCATCGCCACCCAGACGGCCGCTGCCGGACAGCAGCTGACCACCTCCGGGCTGGTCAAGGTCGCTCCGGGCGCCGATCCGGCGACTGTGCAGCGGAACATCGCCGCCGCGTTGGCCGACCACCCGGACGCGAAGGTGCTCGACCGCGAGGGCTTCGAGGAGGACGCCAGCGGGTTCATCAACAGCCTGCTCACCTTCGTCACCGTGATGCTGCTGCTCGCGGTCGTGATCGCGCTGCTGGGCATCGTCAACACGCTGGTGCTGTCGGTCCACGAGCGGACCCGCGAGCTGGGACTGCTGCGAGCGGTCGGGATGACGCGGGCCCAGGTCCGGGCGATGGTCCGCTGGGAGGCCGTGGTGATCTCGCTGATCGGTGCACTGGCCGGAGCTGTGCTCGGGATCGGGCTGGGGCTGGCGCTGTCCCAGGCGCTCGCGGACCAGGGCATCAAGTCGATCGCGATCCCAGGCCTGCAGGTGGCCGTGGCCGTCCTGCTCGCCGCCGTGGCCGGTGTGCTCGCGGCCGTCGGTCCGGCCCGCTCGGCCGCCAAGGTCGACGTGCTGAAGGCCGTGATCGCGGACTGATCCGGAGAAACGACGAAGGCCCGGACCGTGAGGTCCGGGCCTTCGTTTCTCTGGTAGCCCCGACGGGATTCGAACCCGCGCTACCGCCTTGAGAGGGCGGCGTGCTAGGCCGCTACACAACGGGGCCAGAGGGTTGTTGCGCGGTCCTTGCGGACCTGGCAACGAGGAAGGACTCTACCGATTTTCATCGGCCGGGTCCAATCGCTCGCTGGGGTACTAGGACTCGAACCTAGACTAACTGAACCAGAATCAGACGGGCTGCCAATTACCCCATACCCCAAAGGCATTTCACCGGTTTCGTGAGGTTGTTTCCGCCCTCACGACCTGGCTCAGAGAGCATACCGAAGTCCGGGCCCAGACACCAAAACGAGTCCCCGCGAGACCAGGTGTCACTCCCGTCACACCAGTCTCCGGCCCGGCCCGCCCACCACCGGCGCCTGGACCAGCGGAAGGTCGCAGGTGGTCGCCAGATCCTGCTTGCGAGCGAGCAGCACCGCCACGGCGCCGAACAGGACGAACTTGGACACGTCCACCGCCACCAGTCCCCAGCCCGCGTCCGAGGCGTTCAGGCTGGCGCTCACGCTGTTGGTCAGAGCGGCGTAGATGAACGTCACCACGTTGTTCGCCGCGTGCGCCGCGATCGACGCCTCCAGCCCGCCGGTGCGCACCGCCAGGAACCCGGCCACCAGCCCGAAGGCGAAGCGGTCCAGGAACAACGCCGGGCTCTCCCACGGCCACACCCCGTGCGCCATCGTGAACAGCACAGTGGTGACCACCACGGCGACCACCGAGCTGCGGACGAACGATCCGACCGCCTGCAGCAGGTAGCCGCGGAAGAAGTACTCCTCCCCCGCCGCCTGCAGCGACGAGGTGAGCAGCACCACAGCGATCACGCCCGCCGCGTCAGCGGCCGCGCCGTCGCCACCGTCGAGCAACTGGACGCCGCCGACCTTGATCACGCCGAGCATCAGCAGTTCGACCACCACGGCGGCCAGCCCGAACCACAGCATCGGCCGCCAGCGGATCCGGCCGACCACCGACGACAGCAGACCGGGCGTCTGGTGGTTCAGCCGGGCCGCGACGACCATCGCCAGCGGGATCAGCACGATCAGCGTCAGGTTCGTGGTCAGCAGCCCGAACCAGGAGATGGTGCCCTCGGGATCCTTGCGGATGCCGAACGAGATCAGCTGGATCACCAGGCTGAGGAACATCCAGCCGGCCAGGATCGCGAACGCGCCGAGCGCGACGGTCCAGCCGGCCGTGGCCGGGTTGCGCAGCAGCCGGTGGTACGGCTGCGGCCCCGCGTCCCGGGGATCCACCGTGGACCCGGGACGCGGCGTCGCGTCGTACGGCATCAGCTCACTCCGCCGGCAGCAGGGTGCGCGCCTGCTCGAGCCGGTGCAGCGACCGGTCCCGGCCGAGCAGCTCGAGCGACTCGAACAGCGGCGGCGAGATCCGCCGGCCGGAGATCGCCACCCGGACCGGGCCGAACGCGTTCTTCGGCTTCAGCCCCAGGCCCTCGATCAGCGACGCACGCAGCGCGGCCTCGATCGCCTCGGTGGTCCAGTCGGGCAGATCCGACAGGGCCTTCACCGCCGCCTCCAGTACGGCGCCCGCGTCGCCGGTCAGCACCTTCGCGGCGGAATCGGGGTCGACCGAGAACGCCTCGTCGGGCACGAACAGGAAAGCCAGCATGTCGACCGACTCCGACAGCGAGTTCATCCGCTCCTGCACCAGCGGTACGGCGGCGGTCAGCAACCGCTGCTGCTCCTCGGTCGGCTCGGCCGGCAGCACGCCCGCCTTGGCCAGGAACGGCACCACGCGGCGGCCGAACTCGGCCGGCTCGAGCAGCCGCATGTGGGAGGCGTTGATCGCTTCACACTTCTTCGGGTCGAACCGGGCCGCGTTCGAGTTCACCTTGCGGATGTCGAAGGCCTCGATCATCTCGGCCATCGTGAACACGTCCCGGTCCTCGGCGATCGACCAGCCGAGCAGGGCCAGGTAGTTCAGCAGCCCCTCGGGCAGGAAGCCGCGCTCCATGTACTCGCCCAGGCCCGCGCCCGGATCGCGCTTGGACAGCTTCTTGTTGCCCTCGCCCATCACGAACGGCAGGTGCCCGAACCGCGGCGTACGGCCGTTGCCGACCCCGATCTCGGCCAGCGCCTCGTAGAGCGCGATCTGCCGCGGCGTCGAGGGCAGCAGGTCCTCGCCGCGCAGCACGTGGGTGATCTGCATCAGCGCGTCGTCGACCGGGTTCACCAGCGGGTACAGCGGGAATCCGTTGGCCCGGACCAGCACGTAGTCGCCCAGGTTCTCGGGCAGGAAGGTGATCTCGCCACGGACCAGGTCGGTGAAGGTGATCGGCCGGTCCGGCATCCGCAGCCGGACGACGGGCCGCCGGCCCTCGTCGACGTAGGCCTTGACCTGCTCCTCGGTCAGCGTGCGGCAGTGTCCGTCGTACCCGCTGTGCTGGCCGGCCGAGCGGGCCGCCTCGCGGCGCTGGTCGAGCTCCTCCTGCGAGCAGTAGCAGTGGTAGGCCTTGCCGGCCTCCAGTAGCTTGGCGACGACGTCGGCGTAGATGTCCATCCGCTGGGTCTGCTGGTACGGGCCGAAGTCGCCGCCGACCTCGGGACCCTCGTCCCAGTCGATGCCCAGCCAGCGCAGCGAGTCCAGCGTGTACTGCAGCGCCTCGGGGGTGTTGCGGGCCGCGTCGGTGTCCTCGATCCGCAGTACCAGCTTGCCGCCGTAGTGGCGCGCGAAGGCCCAGGCGAACAGCGCGGTGCGGATGTTGCCGACGGTCAGCAGACCGGTCGGGGACGGAGCGAACCGCAGGCGGACCTGGTTGGGCTCCAGGCCGCCGAGGACGTCGTCGTCGGTGGAGGATGCAGCGGCAGCCTGGTCAGTCACGCACGATCACCTTGTTCGTCAGAGTTCCGATTCCTTCGACGCTGACCGCGACCTCGTCGCCGGGCAGCATCGGGCCGACACCCGCGGGGGTGCCGGTGAGCACCACGTCGCCGGGCAGCAGCGTGGTGAAGGAGGTGATGTAGGCCAGCACCTCCGGGATGTCGAAGATGAACTGCGAGGTCCGCCCGTCCTGCTTCGGTTCGCCGTTCACCTCCGTGCTGATCCGGACGTCGGAGACGTCCAGGTCGGTGGTGATCCACGGGCCGAGCGGGCAGAACGTGTCGTAGCCCTTGGCCCGGGCCCACTGACCGTCGGTCTTCTGCAGGTCGCGCGCGGTCACGTCGTTCGCGATCGTGTAACCGAAGATCACTTCCTCGGCCCGCTCGCGCGGCAGGTCGCGGCAGATCCGGCCGATCACGATCGCCAGCTCACCCTCGAAGTGCAGGTTGTTGGTCTGCTCGGGGTAGACGATGCCGTCGCGCGGGCCGATCACCGACGTGTTCGGCTTGAGGAAGATCATCGGCTCGGCCGGGACGTCGTTGCCCAGCTCGGCGGCGTGGTCGGCGTAGTTGCGCCCGACGCAGACCACCTTGCTGCGCGGGATCACCGGCGCGAGCAGCCGCACGTCGGCCAGCTGCAGGGTCTCGCCGGTGAGCTTGACCGGCCGGTAGAGCGGGTCGGAGTCGAGCACCGCGACGGTGCCGACGAGGCCCTCGGGGTCGTCGGTCTCGACAAGCCCGTACTTCGGTTCGTCGTCGACGGAGAATCTGGCGATACGCACGGCTGGCCTTCAGTCGATGGGATGAACGGCCCGAGCCTACCGCCGGACCCGCGTGACCCCGCGACAACGGCGGCTTTTCCGGGTGCGCGCGCGGGAGTGAGACAGTTGTCGGGTGACGACCGACCCCACCGCGCCGGACGCAGCAGCCCGTCCGTTCACGATCCGCCTGGCCGTGCCCGCCGAGTACGCCGCAGTCGGCGAGCTGACCGTCGAGGCGTACGCCAACGACGGTTTCATCCCCGCGGGCTCCGACTACGGCGACACGCTCCGCGCCGCCGCGGACCGCGCCGAACGCGCCGAGCTCTGGGTCGCGACCGACGGCACCGACCTGCTGGGCACGGTCACGTACTGCCGCCCCGGCTCCTTCTACGGTGAGATCGGTCAGGCCCACGAGGGCGAGTTCCGGATGCTCGCCGTCTCGGCGAAGGCTCGCGGCCTGGGCGTCGGCTCCGCGCTGACCGAGCACTGCATCAGTCGCTCGCGCGACCTCGGCTACACCCACGTCGTGCTGTCGAGCGCCGATTACATGAAGCCCGCTCACCGCATCTACGAGCGCCTGGGCTTCACCCGCGTCCCCGAGCGCGACTGGTCCCCGCGACCCGGCGTCAACCTGTACGCCTTCTCCCTGGCCCTGTGACCACTGTCCTTTCTCCCACCGAGTGGGAGCCGCTGGCCGCTGCCCACGCGGCCCGCGTCGACGAACTCGTCGCCGGTCATGTCGCCCGGAAGCAGCGCCGCGAACCGCATCCGGTCGAGGACTTTCTCTTCACCTACTACCCCACCCGCCCGAACCAGCTTCGCGTCTGGCACCCCGGTCCCGGCGTCACGCTGCTCGGCGCGACGGCGTACGAGGGTCGCAAGGGCTACCTGTACGCCGACGGCGCCGCTCGCCTCGACCCGGCGCAGATCGAAGTCCGGGCCGATTCCATCAGCTGGATCCGACGGCTGCTCGCGCTGACGCTCGACCGTCAGCCGCAGTTCGGCTGCTTCGGCCTGCACGAGTGGGCCATGGTCTACCGCCTGCAACCCGGTCAGGTCCGGCACGAGAAGTGGCCGCTGCGACTAGGTGCCGAGGGCACCGATCAGGTCGTCGACACGCACAAGATCGCGTGCTCGCACTTCGACGCCTTCCGCTTCTTCACCGAGCCGGCCCGTCCGCGCAACGCCCTGCAACCCACCCGCGAACTCCAGCCGCAGCTGGAACAAGGCGGTTGCCTGCACGCCAACATGGACCTCTACAAGTGGGCCACGAAGCTGATGCCGTTCACCCCGAGCTCGTTGCTGCTCGCCTGCTTCGAACTCGCCCGCGACATCCGCACCCTCGACATGCGCGCGTCGCCGTACGACCTCGCGCCACTGGGTTACACCCCGGTCCCGATCGAGACCCCCGCCGGCAAGGCCGAGTACGCCGCGGCGCAACGCACCTTCGCCACCCGCGCAAGGCCGCTGCGCGAGCAACTCGTCTCCCTGTGCGACGAACTGCTCAGGCCTTCGTAGCTTTCAGCGCGAACAGCAACGGGATCCGTGGCGCTTCGTCGGGCAGACGCCACCAGCCTTCGGGGGTCTGGATCATCGAAGACCAGCGTGGCCACTGCAGGACCTCGGACTCTCGCAAGCTGTCGATCCGGAGGCCGGCGGCCGCGAGGGTGGTGACGAGTTCGCCGAGGCCGTGCATCCATTCGTAGCTGGTGTTGCGGCCGGGGACCTCGTCGCCGGTGTAGGTGACGGTGGACTCGTGGGCGATCGCGCCGCGGCCTTCCAGGTAGTCGTTGCGCAGCACGAGGTCGTTTGACTCGCCGGGCAGACCGACCGGACGCAACGAGTTGAGCAGCGGATGGAACTCGACCACGTAAACGAGCCCGCCGGGCTTCAGCAACCGGGAGACGACGTCGGCCCACTTCGGCAGGTCGGGCAGGTAACACAGCGCGCCCTTGCCGGTGTAGACGACGTCGAACCGCCGTCCCCCGAGCGCCTCGACCGCGTCGTACACGTTGGCATGCACGTAGTCGATCCCGACGCCGGCCGCCGCGGCGATCCGCCGAGCCTCGTCGAGCGACCGGGCCGACAGATCCAGGCCGGTCGTCCGCGCACCTCGCCGGGCGAACGCGATCGTCTCCGTCCCGAGGTGGCACTGCAGGTGGACGATGTCACGCCCATCCAGCTCCCCCAGGTCGTCCCACTCGTAGTCCGCGAACCAGAACTCCGCCGGCCGCTCGTAGAACGAACTCGCCGCGTGCAACGGCGCCCGCGCATCCCAGTCCGCCTCGTTGGCCGCCACCCGCGCCAGCTCGTCCACGTCCAACGCCATCGAGTGCTCCTTCCGCCGCCTGCTCCGCTCGTCCTCCTCCCAGTCTCGCCAGGCCCAGGTCCACACGTCGCCACTCAAGCTCATCATCGGATCCGCTCACCCAGTGTCACGCAACGGACGGCGACAGCGATCGGTGGCGGGCAGGTCGCTGCCCCATGGTGTGCCACGAGCTTCCCCCTCGGAAACGGTCCCGTGAGCGCGCCGCCAGACCACCGGTCCACCCCGGCGCCATCTCCCCAGCACTGCTCACTGAGCGTGACTCTACTCCGGTCGGCCACGCTGAGTAATCACGATTCGGTCTCACTCCGCACCAGCTCCCCTGGTCGCACCGCATTAGCAGTCGAACACCGGGAGGTCCAGCACCGACACGCTGTGCTGATTGACTTCGCGGCGTTCACTCGACCACAATTCGAACATATGTTCGAGGCAAGGCCAAGTGTACGGGGAATCGGGGAGCGTGAGGATCTGTGATGCCGCCAACCGTTCGACTGGAACATCCTGGAGCGACCGTCGGCGATGGCGATGGTGCGAGGCCAGCTCGGTTTCAGCTGGATGGTGCTGGCCGGGCGCCTGGCGACCCTGACCGACGACGAGTACTTCTGGCGGCCGAGTTCGGACGCGCTGACCGTCGTCCGCCGCCGGTACGCCGGCCGCTTCCGCGCGCTCGGATCCGGCGAGTGGGTGGCGCAGTGGCCGGACGAGCCGGACCATCGCGGGCCGCGCACGATCGCCTGGCTGATCGCGCATCTGACCGAGACGTTCTTCGAGCGCTGGGAGTGGACGTTCGGCGAGAAACTGCAGGGCCGCAGCGACATCACCCTGCACGGCAACGCCCGGGACGCCGTCGCGTGGCTGACCCACTGGGTCAACGCCTGGCAGGAGTCGATCGCCGGACTGGAGGAGGACCAGGTGATGACGGTCGGCCTCAGCCAGGCCTCCGAGCTGGACGCCGCCGAGCCGTTCGGCCACGTCGTGCTGCGCCTCAACCGCGAGCTGATCCATCACGGTTCGGAGATCATGACGCTCCAGGATCTGCATGCCCTGGCCGCCTGAAACCACAACATGTGCGACACGCGGCGCGTCGCTGCACTACATGTGGGGGTCGAGCGCTAGTGTTTCCCGTGCTGGTGGTTCTGCCCGGACGACGCGACCATGGTCGGCCGGGCGGAGGCAAGAGGGGAATCCGGTGCGAGTCCGGAGCTGCCCCGCAACGGTGAGCGGACACGGTGTCCGCAAGTCCGAGTACCTGCCACCGGTACGCGTACCGCCGGTACGCGTCGGTCCGAGACCTCGTGGGTGGGTCGACGGGCGAGCAGGCAGCCGTACTCGCCGTGCTGCCTCTCGTCGTGCGCGCTGCCACGGGTTCCGGTCCCCCGAGCTTCGCGTGGAGAGAGCGCCTGTGACCATCGTTTCGTCTTCGTCGCCGACCGCGGCGGGCAGCCTGCCCGCCGCGCCGGCGTCCCATTTCACCGTCGTCCATCGCGACGGCGGCACCGCGCCGCTCGACGTCGGCCGGCTGCGGCTGGTCATCGCCGAGGCCGCCGCCGGCCTGGACTCCGTCGACCCCGAGCAGATCCTCGGCGAGACGCTCGGCTCGTGCTACGACGGCATGGCCGAGCACGAGGTCGAGCTGGCCCTGGTGATGGCGGCCCGCTCGTACGTCGAGACCGAACCGCAGTACAGCCAGGCCGCCGCGCGCCTGCTGCTCGACCAGATCCGCCGCGAGGCGCTCGGCCGCGTGCACGGCGAGCCCCGGCAGGCGAGCCAGGCCGAGATGAGCACGGCGTACGCCGAATACTTCCCGCGCTACGTCGCCACCGGGATCGAGGCCGGCCTGCTCGACCCCGAGCTGGCCACCTTCGACCTGCACCGGCTGGCCACGGCGATCAAACCCGAGCGCGACCTGGACTTCGCGTTCCTCGGCCTGCAGACCCTGTACGACCGCTACCTGCTGCACATCGACAAGGTCCGCTTCGAGCTGCCGCAGGCCTTCTTCCTCCGGGTCGCGATGGGCATGGCCCTGAACGAGGACGACCGCGAGGCCCGCGCCCTGCAGTTCTACGAGTTGCTCAGCTCGTTCCGGTTCATGTCGTCGACGCCGACCCTGTTCAACTCCGGCACCATCCGCCCGCAACTGTCGTCGTGCTTCCTGACCACGGTCGAGGACGATCTGGCCGGCATCTTCACCGGCATCCGCAACAACGCCCTGCTGGCCAAGTACTCCGGCGGCCTCGGCAACGACTGGACCCCGGTCCGCGGCATCGGCGCGAAGATCCGCGGCACCAACGGCGAGTCCCAGGGCATCGTGCCCTTCCTCAAAGTGGCCAACGACACCGCGGTAGCGGTCAATCAGGGCGGCCGGCGGAAGGGCGCGGTGTGCGCGTACCTGGAGACGTGGCACATCGACGTCGAGGAGTTTCTTGATCTGCGCAAGAACACCGGTGACGAGCGGCGCCGGACGCACGACATGAACACCGCGAACTGGGTGCCCGACCTGTTCCTGCAGCGGGTCGAGGCCGACGGGGACTGGACGCTGTTCTCGCCCGACGAGGTGCCGGACCTGCATGACCTGTACGGCGCGGCGTTCGCGGCGGCGTACGAGAGGTACGAGGCGGCGGCCGCGCGGGGTGAGCTCCGGGTGTTCCGCCGGGTCAGGGCGGTCGAGCTGTGGCGGCGGATGCTGACCGTGCTGTTCGAGACCGGGCACCCGTGGATCACCTTCAAGGACGCCTGCAACCTGCGGTCGCCGCAGCAGCACGACGGCGTGGTGCATTCGTCCAACCTGTGTACGGAGATCACGCTCAACACCACCGTCGACGAGACCGCCGTGTGCAACCTCGGTTCGGTCAACCTGGTCGCGCATCTGACCAGCGGTCCCGACGGGCCGGTTCTGGACGGCGAGTTGCTGCGCGACACGGTGAAGACCGCGGTCCGGATGCTCGACAACGTGATCGACGTGAACCTCTACACCACGCCGGAGTCCGAGCGCGCGAACCAGCGGCACCGGCCGGTCGGCCTCGGATTGATGGGTTTCGCCGACGCGCTGATCACGCAACGCATCCCCTACGCCTCCGACGCGGCCGTCGGGTTCGCCGATCGCTCGATGGAGCAGATCAGCTACCACGCGATCGAGGCGTCGGCCGATCTCGCCGCCGAGCGCGGCACCTACCCGTCGTACGACGGATCGCTCTGGAGCCGGGGCATCCTGCCGATCGACTCGCTCGAGCTGTTGCGCGAGGCCCGCAACGGCGACGTCCAACTGGACACCACCCAGCGACTCGACTGGGACGCGTTGCGCGCCAAGGTGCTGGAGCACGGCCTGCGCAACTCCAACGTGCTGGCGATCGCGCCGACCGCGACGATCTCCAACATCTGCGGCGTCAGCCAGTCGATCGAGCCGACGTACAGCAACCTGTTCGTGAAGTCGAACATGTCCGGTGAGTTCACCGTCGCGAACCCGTACCTGGTCGCCGACCTGAAGGCGCGCGGGCTCTGGGACGCCACGATGGTCTCGGACCTGAAGCTGCACGACGGCGTCCTGGCCCGGATCGAGCGGATCCCGGCCGAGCTGCGCGCGCTGTACGCGACCGCGTTCGAGATCGAGCCGTTCTGGCTGGTCAAGGCCGCGGCCCGGCGGCAGAAGTGGATCGACCAGGCGCAGTCGCTCAACCTCTACGTCTCGGCACCGTCGGGCAAGGCGCTGGACGAGCTGTACCGCTCGGCCTGGCGGCACGGCCTGAAGACGACGTACTACCTGCGCTCGCAGTCCGCGACACATGTGGAGAAGTCGACACTGCAAGGAACGGACGGCCGCCTGAACGCGGTACCGGTGACACAACCTGAGCCCGACGGCGCGTTCTGCCGCATCGACGACCCGGATTGCGAGGCCTGCCAGTGAGCACCACCGGACTGGGTGAGATCTCCGTCGGCGCCGGCCGCGTCGAGGTCGCCGACAAGGCGATGATCAACGCCCGCGCCGACGTCAACCAGCTGCTGCCGCTGAAGTACCAGTGGGCCTGGGACAAATACCTTGCCGCCTGCAACAACCACTGGATGCCGACCGAGGTCTCGATGCAGGCCGACATCGCGCTGTGGCGGCGCCCGCCGGGAGCGCGCGACGGCCTGACCGACGACGAACGCCTGATGCTCAAGCGCAATCTCGGGTTCTTCGCCACCGCGGAGTCCCTGGTCGCGAACAACATCGTGCTCGCCGTCTACCGCCGGCTGACCAATCCGGAGTGCCGACAGTACCTGCTCCGGCAGGCGTTCGAGGAGGCCGTGCACACGCACACCTTCCAGTACATCTGCACCTCGCTCGGCCTGGACGAGGGCGAGCTGTTCAACATGTACCGCGAGGTCCCGTCGATCGCCGACAAGGACGCCTGGGCGCTGAAGTACACCCGGCACCTCGACGACGGCGACTTCCGCACCGGTACGCCTCAGGCCGACACCGACTTCCTGCGCGACCTGATCGCGTTCTACGTGGTGTTCGAGGGAATGTGGTTCTACACCGGCTTCGCGCAGATCCTCTCGCTGGGCCGGCGCAACAAGATGGTCGGCATCGCCGAGCAGTACCAGTACATCCTGCGCGACGAGTCGATCCACCTGAACTTCGGCATCGACTGCATCAACCAGATCAAGCTGGAGAACCCGCACCTGTGGACGCCGGCGTTCCAGGCCGAGGTCCGCCGGATGCTGACCGAGGCGTGCGAGCTCGAGGTCGCCTACGGCCGCGCCACGCTGCCCAACGGCATGCTCGGCCTGACCGCCGAGCTCTGCGAGCAGTACATGCACTTCATCACCGACCGCCGCGCCGAACAGCTCGGCCTCACCCCGATCTTCGGCGAGACCCGCAATCCGTTCGGCTGGATGTCGGAAGTGATGGACCTGAACAAGGAGAAGAACTTCTTCGAGACCCGCGTGATCGAGTACCAGTCGGCCTCGGGCCTGAGCTGGGACTGACTCCCGACCGCAGCGCGCCGTCCGACTGCTCGGGCGGCGCGCTCACTCATGGCCAGCTGAAGACGGCATACAGAAGTCTGTAACCCCTGGACACCGCTCGTCGCCGCGGACTACTCTCACAGCTCAACCAATTCTATTCACCGTGAGAATAAATGACGAAGCTGGAACGAGGCAGCGCCGGAACCCGGACGGCGAACCGCGGCGCGATCATCGCCGCGCTGCTGTCGGGGGCCGAGACCGACCGCCGGCAACTGGTCGCGTCGACCGGGCTGAGCTGGGCGACGGTCGCGCGGATCGTGGACGACCTGCTCGCCGACGGGCTGGTGCTGGAGCAGCGCAAGATCGTTCGCGACGGGCCCGGCCGGCACGCCGCCGCGCTCGGGTTCAACCCGCGGGCCGGTCTGGTCTGCGGGATCGACCTCGGCGGCACCTACTGCCGGATGGTGATCGCCGACGGCCTCGGTACGGCGGTGATCCGCTGCCGGGACAAGACACCGCGCGAACTGGGCGCCGCCGAGCTCGCCTCCTGGATCGCCACCCGCGTGCTCGGCCTGGTCGAGCGGTACGGCGACGGCGTCCCGCTCACGTCGGTCGCGATCGGCCTGCCCGGCGTGGTTGCCTCAAGCAAGGATCGCGTGGTCGGGTCGTTCAACCTGCCGCAGATCCTCGGCACCACCTTCGTCGAGACGGTCGGCGCCGAGCTCGGCGTACCGACGATCATCGACAACGACTCGAACCTCGCCCTGCTCGGTGAGCTGCACTACGGCGAGCTGCCGCGCGACGAGACCGTCGTACTGCTGAGCCTCGGCACCGGTCTCGGATCGGCGGTCGCGTTCAACCGGCAGGTGCTCGCCGGTCCGGAGGGACTGCTCGGCGAGTTCGGCCGGCTGCGGTTGCCGGGCCGCAAGGAACGCCTGCGGGACCTGCTCTCCGGCGCCGGGCTGCTCGCGCTGGCCCGGGCGAGCGGTCACGATCTCGCCTCGGCCGACGAGGTGTTCGACGACCCGGCCCGATTCCACGGCTTGATCGACGAGATCCACGAAGCGCTGCTGCACCTGGTGTCGATCGTTGCCCTGGCCTACGAACCGGGCACGGTCGTCTTCACCGGCGGCTTCTCCGGCGCGTTCAGCGACGCCGTGCTGGAGACGGTCGGCGCCACGACGTACGAAACGATCGGTGTGCACAGCGAGCTGCGCCGGTCTGTGCTCAGGGACTCCGGCGGCCTGCTGGGCGCGATGGCCGCCGCCTTGAGCGGCTACTACACCGCGATCGGGGTGGCTCGCCACCAGGTCGTCGCGATCACGACGGCCGACCTCGGGGTCGTGGCCCGGCTCGACGAGTGCCCCGTCGATTCATCAGCGAAAGAGGAACAGCCATGACGCGTTGGAAAACGATGGGAGTCGCCACCGCGGTCTCGGTCGCCCTGACCGGTCTGGCCGCCTGCGGTGGTGGTGACGCGAAGAGCTCGGGACCGACGAACGAGCTGACGGTCTGGATGATGACCGGCGGCCCGGGCGACAACAAGATCATCGGCGACGTGACGAAGAAGTTCGCTGAACAGCATCCGGACGTCACGGTGAAGGTCGAGGTGCAGCAGTGGGACAACATCGTCACCAAGCTGACCACCGCACTGGCCTCGGACAACCCGCCCGACATCGTCGAGATGGGCAACACCCAGACCCCGTTGCTGACCGCCTCCGGCGCGCTCGCGGACCTGACCGAGGACAAGGCCGAGTTCGAGTCGTCCGACCAGTGGCTGGCCGGCCTGGCCGGCCCCGCGACGTACCAGGGCAAGCTCTACGCCACTCCCCTGTACGGCGGGACGAAGGTCGTCATGTACAACAAGAAGATGTTCGCCGCGGCGGGCATCAGCAAGCCGCCGGCCACCGTCGACGAACTGGTCGCCGCCTGCGGGACGCTGGCCAACGCGCACACCTCGACACCGAACTTCTCCGCCTTCTACATGCCGGGCCAGTACTGGTTCGCCGGGATGCCGTTCCTGTTCGGCAAGGGCGGCACGATCGCCACCGAGAACGACGGCAAGTGGACCGCGACCATGAGCAGCGCGGAGAACCAGGCCGGCCTCGCCGAGTGGAAGAAGTTCCAGAACGCCTGCTCGACGCCGTCGTCGATCGGCGCGAACACCGACAGCCCCGACCAGGACCAGATCTTCGCCGACGGCAAGGCCGCGATGATCTACGTGAAGGCCTGGGAGCCGGGCGCGGTGAAGGAGAAGAACGCCAAGACCGCCGCGGACGCCGGCTACTTCATCATGCCGGGCTACCAGCCGGGCAAGCCGCTGCCGGTGATCGTGGCCGGCTCGACCATCGGCGTCGCGGCCAAGAGCCCGAACAAGGACCTGGCCGTCGACTGGCTGAAGGTCGTCACCGGCAAGACCTTCCAGCAGACGATGACCCGGACCATCAACCAGCTCCCGATCGTGCCCGCCTTCCTGCCCACCACCGACGTGCCGGAGGTGCTGAAGCTCGGCACCCAGGCCGCGACCGTCAGCCAGGCGCTGCCGGCCACCCCGGGTGAGGCGACGCTGGAGACCGAGAACTACAACGAGCAGTTCTTCTCCAAGATCGCCAAGGGCGGCGACATCGCCGCGGCTTCCCAGGAGTACGACAAGCACGCGACCGAGGCCTTCAACGCCCTGTCCGGCCCGCGCTGACGGCAGCGGCTGATGACCTCGCTCACGCAGGCGCCCGAAGCGCCCACCAGTACCGCCCGGACGGGCCGGTCGGTCCGGGCCGGCCGGCTCGCGCGCCTCACGCCGTACGGGCTGGTCGGGCCGGCGGTGATCGCCTTCGCGGCCGTGCTCGGCTACCCGTTGGTCCGGCTGGTCTGGCTGTCGGTGCAGGACTTCGGGCCCCGGTCGCTGTTCACCGGAGAGGCGCCGTTCGTTGGCCTGGGCAACTTCACCCGGGTGCTCGGCGACGGCGACTTCTGGGCCGTGCTGCTGCGCACGCTGGTCGTCAGTGTCGCCTGCGTCGTCAGCCTGATGGTGCTCGGGTTCCTGCTCGCCTCGCTGCTGCGACTGGTGTCGAACTGGGCGCGGGTGATGCTGTCGGTCTGCCTGGTGCTGGTCTGGGCGATGCCGATGGTGTCCGCGTCGATGATCTGGCGGTGGCTGTTCGAGCCGCAGTACGGCGTACTGAACTGGGTCATCACGCAGCTCGGCGTGTTCGGTGACTTCTCCGCGCACGACTGGTTCTCCTCGCCGGGGCAGGCGCTGTTCCTGATCATCGCGCTGATCGTCTGGAAGGGACTGCCGTTCGTCGCGCTCACGCTGTACGCCGCGATGGGCCAGATCCCCGACGACCTGTACGAAGCGGCCGGGCTGGACGGCGCCGGGCGGTGGTCGACGGCACGACACGTCACGCTGCCGATCCTCGGACCGGTGCTCGCCGTCCTGGTGCTGCTCGAGGTGATCTGGTCGGTGAACTCGTTCACCCCGTTCTGGGTGCTGACCCAGGGCGGCCCGGACGGCGGCACGACCACGCTCGGCGTCTACTCCTATCTCGAGGCCTTCACCCGCAACGACTACGGCGGCGGCGCGGCGATCGCGATCGTCACGGTCGTGCTGCTCGCCGTCCTGGCCGTGCTCTACGTCCGGCGGCTGTTCGCGCAAGGCGAGGTAACCGCGTGAACCGCAAGCGCTCGGTGCCCAACGCGATTGCCGTCGTCGTCTCGCTGGTCGTGATCTTCCCGGTCTACTGGATGTTCGCCACCGCGCTGAAGCAGCCCGGCAAGATCCTGTCCGCGACGCCGGAGTTCGTGCCCTGGCCGATCAGCCTGGACAACTTCGGTACGGCGCTCACGCACGGCTCGTTCCTGCACTACGTCCACAACTCGTTGCTGGTCTCGGTCTCGACCGTCCTGATCGCGCTGGTCGTTGCCCTCGGCGCCTCGATCGCGCTGGCCCGGTTCCGCTTCGTCGGCCGCCGGGCGTTCCTGGTCGGCCTGGTGTTGGTACAGATGATCCCGGGTTCGGCGATGGTCATCCCGCTCTACCTGATGCTGCGCTCGGTCGGCGCGATCGACTTCGTGCCCGGGCTGATCGTCACCTACATGACCTTCGTGCTGCCGTTCACGATCTGGACGTTGCGCGGCTTCGTGGCCGGCATCCCGCTGGAGCTGGAGGAGGCCGCGATGGTCGACGGCTGCGGCCGGTTCGGCGCGTTCTGGTTCGTCCAGTTGCCGCTGCTGGCGCCAGGCATCGTGGCCACCTCGATCTTCGCCTTCATCAGCGCCTGGGACGACTATCTGTTCGCCTACGTGTTCCTGAAGTCGCAGAACAACTACACGCTGCCGGTCTGGCTGGTCTCGTTCCAGACCTCCGACGGCATCGACAACGGCGCCACCATCGCGGCGTCGGCGATTTTCTCGCTCCCGGTGCTGGTCGTCTTCCTGCTGGTCCAGCGCCGGCTGGTCGGCGGGATGACCAGCGGCGCCGTCAAAGGATGAATCCCCGTCAGGAGGAAGCTGTGAACTCAGAGCTGAACCGGCTCGCCCACGGTGTGCTGTTCCCCGCGCTCGGCCGGCCCAGGGTGCCGCACTGGGTCGGGCCGCGGATCGAGGCCGGCCTCGGCGGCTTCGTGATCTTCGGCCGGGACATCGTCGACGGCGAGCAGTTCCGCGGCCTGGCCGCCGAGCTGCACGCCCTCCGCGACCACGTGCTGCTCTCGATCGACGAGGAAGGCGGCGACGTCAACCGCCTGGAGAACCTGGGCGGCTTCTCGATGCCGGGCAACCGGGCGCTCGGTGAGATCGACGACTTGGAGCTGACCCGCCAGGCGGCGTTCCAGATCGGGCTGTCGCTGGTCGAGGCCGGCATCGACTGGGACCTCGCGCCCGCGGTCGACACGGCGGTCAACCCGCTGAGCCCGAACGGCATCCGCTGCTTCGGCGCCGACCGCGACCTCGTCAGCCGGCACTCCGCGGCCTGGGTCGAAGGCCTGCAGGCGGCCGGGGTCAGCGCGTGCGCCAAGCACTATCCGGGACACGGACTCAGCGGCACGGACGCTCACCTCGCGACGCCGCTGGTCGACGTGTCGCGGGAAGAGCTGCTGGACAGCTACCTCGATCCGTTCCGGGCCGCGATCGCCGCGGGCGTCGACAGCATCATGGTGTCGCACGACCTGGTGCCGCAGCTGGACGACGTACCCGCGACCATCAGCAAGGTGCTGCTCACCGACATCCTGCGCGGAGAACTCGGGTACGACGGGGTGGTGATCACCGACGCCCTGGAGATGTACGGGATCGCCGACGTGGCGCCGTTGCCGGAAGCAGCCGTCCGGGCGATCGAGGCGGGCGCCGACGCGTTGTGCCTCGGATCATGGGCCTTCCTCGACGATGTCGACGTGGCGGCGGCGGCTCTGGTCGAGGCGGTCGAGAGCGGGCGGCTGCCGTTGGAGCGGTTGCAGAGCGCCAACGACCGGTTGGCTCGGCTGGGCACTCGTCCCAAGGCCGATGTCGCCCTACGGGACAACGCGCTCGGTGAGCGTCTCGCGGAGCAGGTCACGGTGACGCATGGCGACCCGCGCGTACGCAGTGACGCCGTACTGGTGATTCGGCTGGAGCCGACGCACTCCCCCGCGGCCGGTTCCGCGGGGTGGGGTGTGGAGGAAATGCTGCGCGCGGCCGGGAAGGTTGTCGAGAGCATCGGCTTGTCCGGGGAGACCTACAACGGCCCGGGCATGGCGCGAGCCGGCGTCGGTGAGTTCCGCTCCGAGTACGGCGCCGACAGCCAGGTGGTCCTGCTCGTCCGCGGCGCGCACCGCTTCGACTGGCAGGAGAAGCTGATCGCTGAGCTCCACACCCAGCATCCCGACCTGATCGTCGTCGACATGGGCGTGCCCGGCACCGACTACTCGGGTTTCGCGGGGTGGATCCAGACCTTCGGCAGCGCGAGAGTCTGCGCCGAAGCGGCCACCCGGCGGTTGCTCGGGTCGTGATCACTTTCCTGAACGCCCGGCTCGCCGCGGCCGAGCCCGCCGAGGGCTGGCTCGGCTCGGCCACGCCGGCCGAGGGCTGGCTCGGCTCGGCCACGCCGATCGAGGGCTGGCTCCAGGTCGACCATGGCCGCATCACAGCCCTCGGCCCCGGCCAACCCCCGTCCTTCAGTTCCTCCGCCCCGGGCGTCGGCGCAGCCGGCGCCCGGGGCGGAGAGGTGATCGATGCGACCGGCCGCTGGTTGCTGCCCGGATTCGTCGACACCCACTGCCACGGCGGCGGAGGAGCCGCGCTCTACTCCGGCAACCCGGACGACGTCCGCCAAGCCGCCCGCGCCCACCTCCTGCACGGCACCACCACGCTGATCGCCTCGGTCGCGACCATGCGGCTCGACCGCATGCTCGCCGCCGCGCGCGCAATCGCCGAAGCCGCCGTTCCCACCATCCACGGCATCCACTTCGAGGGCCCATTCCTCTCTCCCCGCCGGCGCGGCGCACAGACGGAGTCCGCTCTGCTGCGGCCCGACGAGCGAGTGTTCAGCCAACTGATTGAAGCCGCCGGCGGATTGGCGATCTCGATGACCATCGCGCCCGAGCTTCCCGGCGCCGTCGAGCTCATCGAGCGTCACCCGGAGCTCACCTTCGCCGTCGGCCACACCGACGACGACGGCTCGCATACCCGCCGCGCCTTCGACGCCGGCGCCCGTACGGCGACCCACCTGTTCAACGCGATGCCCACGATGACCCACCGCGATCCCGGTCCGGTCGGCGTCGCGCTGCTCGACGACCGCGTCGCCTGCGAACTGATTGCCGACGGCACCCACCTCTCCCCCGAGGCACTCACCGTCGCCACCCGGACAGCAGGCCTCGACCGGAGCATGCTCGTCACGGACGCGATGGCCGCGACCGGCCTCGGCGACGGCGACTACTCGTACGCCGACCGCCACGTCACCGTGCAGGGCGGCGTCGCCAAGCTGCGCGGCACCGACACCTTGGCCGGCTCGGTCCATTTCCTGTCCGACGCGCTCGCGACCGTCGTACGGATCCTCGGCCTGTCCGTGCCGCAAGCCGCTCCGCTCCTCGCGGGCAACGCGGCGCGCCACTACGGCTGGCACGACCGCGGCACTCTGACCATCGGTAGGCGCGCCGACCTCGTGCTGCTGTCGGAGGACGATGAAGTCGAGTCCGTCTGGCTCGCGGGCACGAGACAACCGGCGAACTAGCAGGCCCCTGCCAGCCGGGCGTCGACAGCCGCGGGCGAGTAGACCTCGTTCACGACCAGCCGCGCCATCCCGTCCAGCGCGGCGTGGTCGGCGAGCTGGCCGGTGGCGACCGTCAGATGACGAGTGGCCCGCGGCAACGTCGCCTGGTACAGCACCTCGTGCACCCCGGCGACGAAGTCCGTGTGCGCCAGGTCCCCCGCGATCATCAGCACGCCCGGGTTGATCACGCTGACCACCGTCGCCAGCACCTCTCCCACCCGGCGGCCGGCCTCCCGCGCAAGCCGCAGGGCGTCCGGCTGACCCGACTGCAGCAACGCCCGGACATCGGCGCCGGACCGCGCAGGCACTCCGAGTTCGGTCAACGCCGTCGCGATCGCGCGACCGCTGGCCACCGCCGCGAGGCAGCCGATCGACCCGCACTGGCACTTCGCGTCCCCGGCATCCCGGACCCGGATGTGCCCGATGTCCCCGGCACCGCCGTCGATCCCGCGGAACACCTGATCCCCGATCACGACGCCCGCACCGATTCCGGTCGACACCTTGACCAGCACGAACGCCGGGCAGTCCGGATGACCCGCCGACTGCTCGCCGAGCGCCATCGCGTTCGCATCGTTGTCCACCAGCACCGGTACGTCGTACCGGCGGCGGAGGTGGTCGCGGATCGGGTACTCGTCCCAGCCGGGCATGATCGGCGGCCGCATCACCAGGCCGGTCTCGAACTCGACCGGTCCCGGCACGGAGATGCCGATCCCGGCCAGCTCGTCCGCGGACCGGCCGGCCTTCGTGAGCAGCGCCTCGAACCAGTCGGACAACGTGTCGAGCACCACTTCGGGGCCGTCGGCAATGACCAGCTCCGCCGAGTGCTCGGCCAGTACGCCGCCGGCCAGGTCCATCAGCGCGGCCCTGGCGTGCCTGGTGTCGAGGTCGGCGGTGAGCACGACCGCGTGCTGCTCGTCGAAACGCAGCACCACCGGCGGGCGGCCGCCGGTCGAGGCGGTGGAACCCGCCTCGACCAGCCAGCCGTTGCTCAGCAGCGGTTCGAGTCGCTGGCCGAGCGTCGAGCGGGACAGGCCGGACAGCTCCTGCAGCTCACCCCGGGTGCCGGCCTGGCCGGTCCGGACAAGGTGCAGCAGTCGTCCCGCCGACGTCGTCGCGTCAGCCCTTGTCAGCCCCACTCGTCAGCCCCTCCGTCAACAACCGTTCAGCGCCGTAGAACATCAGTACCACCGGCAGTGTCAGTACCACCGATCCTGCCATCAGCACGGTCTTCGGCACCTCGACACCGTTGGCCAGCTGCTGCAGGCCGAGCGACACCGTCCAGTGATCCGGCTCGGCGGCCAGGAACAGCAGCGCGAACAGGAACTCGTTCCAGGCGATCATGAACACGTACAGTGCGGTCGCCATCACCGACGGCGCCGCCAGCGGCAGCACCACCTTGCGCAGGATCTGGAACCGCGAGCAGCCGTCCAGCGCGGCCGCCTCCTCGATGCTGATCGGCACCGTGCTGAAGTAGCTGCGCAGCATGTAGATCGCCACCGGCACGGTCTGCGCGATGTAGACGATGATCAGCCCGACCAGACTGCCCTGCAGCCCGGCCTTCGCGAACATGACGAACAGCGGCACGGCCAGCAGCGTCGCGGGGAACAGATAGACACCGAGGAACAGCGCGCTCACCTTGCGGTGCCCGGTGAAGCGCAGCCGGCTCACGGCGTACGCGCCGGGGATCGCGACCAGCAGGGTCAGCAGCATCGCGCCGATCGAGACGATCGCGGAGTTGCGCAGCATCAGCGGGAAGCCCTGCCCGCCGTTCTCCACCGAGGTCAGCACCGACCGGTACGAGTCGACGCTGAACTCGCTGACCGACACCCAGATCCGCCCGGGGTCGAGCAGCAGCTCGTCGATCGGCTTCACCGACAACAGCAGCATGTAGTAGAAGGGGAACACCGTGGCGACCACCAGGACGGCGATCACCACCCACCGCATGATCCCGAAGAACCGGATCTGGAAACCGTCTCTGGTCACGACTGCTCCTCCTGGACCTTGCGGCCGAAGAACCTGAAGTACAGGCCCAGCAGCACGATCAGTACGACGGCCAGCACGACCGCCTGCGCGGAAGCCAGCCCGACGTCGAACCGCGCGGTCAGGAACCGGTACACCCGGACCGCGACCACGTCCGTGCCCGCGCCACCACCGGTGAGCAGGTACACGTCGTCGAACTTGTTGAACGTGAAGATGAACCGCAGCACGGTCAGCAGCGCGATCACCGGCATCAGCTGCGGCAGCAAGATGAACCGGAAGCGCTGCCACGGCGTCGTCCCGTCCACCACCGCGGCCTCCTCGAGCACCGGCGGAACGGCCTGCATCCGGGCGATCAGGAACAGGAACGCGAACGGGAAGTACCGCCACGTCTCGAACGCGATCACCGTCAACAGCGCCATCGGCACCGGGACACCGAGTACGTCGTACGAGCGCTGGGTCAGGAAGGCGATCGGCCGGTCCCAGCCCAGCCACTCCACACCCCAGTGGTTCACGACGCCGAGATCAGGGCTGAGCAGCACCTGCCAGACGAACGCGACGGCCACCACCGGAGCGACGTACGGGAGCAGCATCGCGCCGCGGATCAGGGCCCGGCCGCGGAACGGCTTGCGCAGCGCGAGCGCGGCGATCAGCCCGACCAGGATCGAGCCGAGCGTCGAGCCGATCGTGTAGACCAGCGTGGTCCACAGCGACGACCAGAACCCGGGCGAGCTGAAAACGCGTTCGACGTTGCGCAGCGTCCAGTGGCCCCACAGGCCCTGGCTCTGGATGTCGACCAGGCGGACGTTCTGGAAGGCCAGCATCACCGTCCACAGGATCGGCAGCACGACGACGACCAGCACGATCACCAAGGTCGGCGAGACCAGCGTCAGGCCGGCCCGGTTCTCCTCCCGGCGCAACGGGCTCTTCGAGCGGCGCCGCTTCGGCGCCGGAGCCGGGCCGGCGGCAGGGGGTCTTTCGGTCACGGTTGTCATCTCTGCCTCACCCGAGCGAGTCCTGGATCGCGGCGACGTCGTCGGTCGCCTGTTTCGCGGCCTCGTCGGCGTCCACCTGCCCACTGGCCAGCGCACTGATTGCCTTCGGCACCGGGAGTTCACCGAGCGTGGCGCCCACCAGCGCGCCCTGTCCTTCGGTGATGCCCCAGCGCTGCATCTTGCCGACGCCGTCCCGCAGTTCGTCGATCACCGGAGCCGGATAGATCGCGGCCAGCGGTTTGCGGGTGTCGACGCCGATGTCGGCCTTGTCCCAGGCCTGGTCGAACTTGTCCGGGTCGGCCGCCGTACCGTGCCGGACCGGGAACTTGCCCTCGGCCGCCATCCCGAACCAGTCCTCGTAGCCCCGGTCGAGCATGTACTGGACCAACTGCTTGGACGCGTCGGCCTTCGCCGTCTTGGTCACTGTCCAGCCGGTCACCTCGCCGAACTGCGCGGGCTCCGCGCCGTCCGGACCCTGGACCGCGGTCACCACACCGGTGTTGCGGGCCAGCCAGCCCTTGTCCTTGGCGCACGGCTCGCAGCTCGGCAGCGCGTCCTCGCGCAGACCGGCCAGCTCGTCGAGCAGGAACGACGACCAGACCACCATCGCCGACTTGCCGGCGAAGTACGTGGCGCGGGTGGAGTCGACGGTCTGGGTCCCGGCGGCGGAGTACTTGGTCGCCAGGTCGCCGTAGAAGCGGAACGCCTCCTGGCACGCCGGACTGTCGAGGGTGATCTTGCCGCCACCGTCGACGAGCTGACAGTTGTTCGCCAGCGCGAAGTACTCGAAGCTCTGCTGGGTGAACGGGTCGGCCGGGTCGGTGGCCACCGAGATGCCCTCGGTGCCGCCCTTGTTGAGGGTCTGCGCGGCCTTCTCGATCGCCGCGTACGTCGTGGGCTCGGCCAGGCCGGCTGCGGCGAACAGGTCCTTGCGGTAGTAGAGCAGTTGGGTCCAGCTGTCCGACGGTACGGCGAGCTGCCGGTCACCGTCGCGGGTCAGGTCGAGCGCTCGCTGGTCGAAGGTCTTCGGACCGAGCGCGTCGACGACCTGGCCGGCGGCGTCCGGGTTGAGCAGGCCGTTGCTGGACAGCTGCTGGATCGCGGCCAGGGGCACCGCGCCGATCACGTCGGGCAGCTTGCCGGCCGCCGCGGCGGACATCACCAGCTGACTCAGTTGTGGCTCGTCGACCCCGACCAGCTTCACCTGGATGCCGGTCTCGGCGGTGAAGCGCTGGAAGATCGCGCGGGTGGTCTCCAGCCGCCCGGAGACGTTCTCCAGCGACCAGACGGTGATGCTGCGGTCGTCACCGGCGGTGGAATCGTTGCCGCAGGACGTGAGCACTCCGGCCGCGAGCAGGAGCGCACTCGCCGTCGAGAGCGCCCTGGTGAAGCGTGACATACATCCTCCTCAGGGGAGCTGACATACGCATAACATCAGGACTATTGTCTTTTGACAAGACCTAAGTCTGGTGCTTGTCTCGTCTTGGCCCTTGTTTTCGTCGCTGGAGGTTCCCGTGGCTCGCGTCGTGCAGTTCTCCGCTCCCCGCCTGGCCGAGGTGGTGGACTTCGATCCGCCGCCGCTGCCGCCTGGGCACGTCCGGGTCCGGACGGCGTTCTCCGGCATCTCGGCCGGTACCGAGCTCACGGCGTACCGGGGCACGAACCCGTACCTGACCCGCTCGTGGGACGCCGACGCGCGGATCTTCCGCGACAGCGAGGCCGGAGTCGCCTTCCCGGTCGTCGGCTGGGGGTACTCGGAGTCCGGTGAGGTCGTCGAGGTCGCCTCCGACGTCACCGCACTGTCGGTCGGCGACCAGGTCTGGGGCATCTGGGGCCACCGCAGCGAGGCCGTCCTCCCGGTCGAGAAGCTCGCCGGCCACCAACTCCCACCCGGCGTCTCGCTGGCGGCAGCGTCCTTCACCCGCGTCGGCGCGATCGCCTACAACGCGATCCTCTCGGCCCGCATCACCCTCGGCGACCTCGTCGCGATCTACGGCCAGGGCGTCATCGGCCTGCTCGCCACGCGCTTGGCCACCCTGTCCGGCGCCCAGGTCCTCACCGTCGACGGTGTGGAGTCCCGCCGCGCGGAGTCGCTCAAGTACGGCGCTTTGGAGTCCTTCGCCCCCGGTTCGGCGGCAGAGCAGATTCGGGCCTACGGTCGCCACGGCGCCGCCGACACTGCGATCGAGCTGTCCGGTGTCTACCCGGCTCTGCACGAAGCCATCCGCTCCGTCGGTGTCGGTGGACGAGTGGTTGCCTCCGGCTTTTACCAGGGTGACGGCAACGGGCTGCGGCTCGGCGAGGAGTTCCATCACAACCGGGTCGAGCTGATCAGCTCGCAGATCGGCGGAGTGCCTCCGGAGCTCGCCAACCGCTGGTCCGTGGATCGCCTGCAGACCGGCTTCCTCGACCTGGTCGGCCGCGGCGCGGTCGACCCCGAACCACTGATCACGCACCGCGTCCCGGTCGAAGACGCCGCCGACGCCTACACCCTGCTCGACACGCGTCCCGGTGACGCCCTGCAAGTAGTACTGGAGTTCTGATGAAGATCGCATGCCAGGAGCAACTGTTGCCGGGGGCGACGTTGCAGGAGAAGTGGGAGTTCGCCACCGCCGCCGGGTACGACGGGATCGAGCTGCGCGGCAAGGGCGACCGGAGCTTCCGCGACCGGCTGCCCGAGCTGCGTCAGGCCAAGGCCGACGGCGTCGTGATGCCGACGGTCTGTGTCGACATGCTGCACTTCTTCGGCGCGTTCGACCCCGACCAGCGCGCCGACGCGATCGTCCAGATGAAGGACGAGCTGTCGGTGATCGGCGAGCTCGGCGGACTCGGCGCGCAGACGCCGGCGTCGTACGGGATGTTCTCGCGCCGGCTGCCCCCGTTCGAGCCGCCGCGCGACGAGGCCGGTGACCGCGAGGTGCTGCTCGACGGGCTGCGTCAGCTCGGCGAGCACGCGGCCGCCGAGGGCGTCGAGCTGTTCCTCGAGCCGCTGAACCGGTACGAGGACCACATGGTCAACCGGCTCGACCAGGCTGCCGACCTGATCAAGGCGGTCGGCCTGGACTCGGTGCGGATCGGGATCGACAGCTACCACATGAACATCGAGGAGACCGACCCGTCCGCCTCGATCGTTGCCCAGGCGGCCTACATCGGGCACGTGCAGCTCAGCGACTCCAACCGCTTCCAGCCCGGCGCCGGTCACCTCGACTGGGCCGCGTTCCTCGGTGCCCTCGACGCGATCGGCTACGACCGTTACCTGGCCGTCGAGTGCCGGCTCACCGGCGACCCCATCGAGGCGGTCCGCTCGATCCCGGCCGTCGTCAGGCGGTACGTGTGACGACGGCCCCCCAGACAAATCTCCGGCAGGCGGCCGAGCGCGTACTGCTCGGCAACTGGATCGGCCACTCGACGGTCCCGTCGCGCTCGCTGTACCCGCATCAGTGGAGCTGGGACTCGGCCTTCATCGCCGTCGGCCTGCGGCACCTGTCCCCACGCCGGGCACAGGTCGAGCTGGAGTCGCTGCTCGGTTCGCAGTGGGCCGACGGACGGATCCCGCACATCAGTTTCTCCCCCGCCGTGGCCCGGGATGCCTATTTCCCGGGCCCGGATTTCTGGCAGGCGAGCACGACCGGCGGCGTCGAGACCTCCGGGATCATCCAGCCGCCGGTGCACGCGCTGGCCGCCTGGCTCACCCACCAGGCCGACGAGGCCGAGTCGGTACGCCGTGGCTTCCTGCCTCGCATCTACCCGAAACTCGTTGCCTGGCACACCTATCTGCGCGCCCGCCGGGACCTCGGCGGCCGCGGGCTGGTGGCGATCGTGCACCCGTGGGAGTCGGGCATGGACAACAGTCCGGCCTGGGACGAGGCGCTCGCGCGGGTCACTCCCGCGCCGCTCGACTCGTTCACCCGGCGGGACACCGACCACGCCAGCACCACCGATCGCCCCACCGACCTGGACTACGGGCGCTACGTGCAACTGGCCGCGACGTACCGCGACCACGGGTACGACGACTCCCGGACTCCCTTCGAGTTCGCGCTCGAAGATCCGGCGTTCAACGCGCTGCTGATCACGTCCGAGCACGCGCTCGCCGACATCGCGGAGGCGCTCGGCCTCGACCCGGCGCACCACCTGAAGGCGGCCGAGGAGCTCACCGGCGCTCTCGGCGCGCTCTTCCGCGGAGGCCTCTTTCACGCTCGCGATCTACGCGGGGAGGGCTTGGTCGACGCGGGCACGATCTCGGGGCTGATCCCGCTGATCGTTCCGGAGTTGCCGCAGGCAACCGAGCTGCTGGCGACGGCGCGCGGTGAGCGGTTCGGGCTGGGACGGGTTCACCTGGTGCCGAGCTACGACCTGACCGGACCGGAGTTCGAGCGCAAGCGGTACTGGCGTGGGCCGAGCTGGTTCAACACCGCGTGGCTGATCCACCGCGGCCTGGTCTGCCGGGGTGAGCAGGAGCAGGCGGACAAGCTTCGCGCCGACCTGCTGGAGCTTGCCGGCAGCACCGACTTCGCCGAGTACGTCGACCCGTACGACGGATCGCCGCGCGGCGCCCAGACGTTCAGCTGGACCGCCGCGCTGGCACTGGACCTGCTCAGCAGCAACTGAGCTACTCGCCTGCAGCTGACGCGCTCAGCTGCAGCTACCTCTTCGCCTGCAGCTGACTGCTCAGCTGTAGGTGACGTCCAGCACGCCGACGATCTTGTCCAGCCGCGCGGCGACCCGGCCGGCGTCGAAGCCGTTGCCCTCGACGACGATCCGGAGCTCGCCGCGGTCCAGGCAGAGGCTGAGCTCCCGGACGTCGTACGGGTTGAGCAGGACGGCGATCCGGGCCAGCAGACCGCGGGTCTCGACCACCTCGGCGGTGAACACGGTCTGCACCCGGTCGACCAGCGCGGGCGCGGCGTACTCGGCGACGGCGGTCATCGCGCGACCTCCTTGTGGCGCAGCAGGCCGAAGGTGACGCCGTCGACCAGCGCCTCCCAGGAGGCTTCGACGATGTTGTGCCCGACGCCGACCGTCACCCACGAGCCTTCGCCGTCGGCGGTCTGGATCAGCACTCTGATCACGGCGTCGGTGCCGTGCCCCTGGTCGAGGATCCGCACCTTGTAGTCGACCAGGTCGAACTTGTTCACCACCGGGTAGGCCCGCTCGATCGCGGCCCGCAGCGCGTGGTCCAGGGCGTTGACCGGGCCGTTGCCCTCACCCGTCACGACCTCCCGCTCACCACCGGCGACCAGCTTCACCGTCGCCTCCGAGACCGCCTCGCCCTCGGCCCGCGACTCGGTGATCACCCGCCACGACTCGACGTCGAAGAAGCTCGCCCGCTCGCCGGTGACCTCCTCGGTCAGCAGCAGCTCGAACGACGCGTCGGCCGACTCGAACGTGTAGCCGCGGGCCTCCATCTCCTTGACCCGCTCGGTCACCCGCCCGACCAGCTCCTTGTCGTTGCCGAGGTCGAAGCCGAGCTCGCGACCCTTCAGCTCGACGCTGGCCCGGCCGGCCATCTCCGAGACCAGCATGCGCATGTCGTTGCCGACCAGCGCCGGATCCGTGTGCTGGTAGAGATCCGGGTCCACCTTGATCGCGCTGGCGTGCAGCCCCGCCTTGTGCGCGAACGCCGACAGCCCGACGTACGGCTGGCGGGCGGACGGGGGCACGTTGGTCACCTCGGCGATCGCGTGCGCGATCCGGAACGACTCGGCCAGCCGGCCCGGCGGCAGCAGCTCCATGCCGCGCTTCAGCTCGAGGTTCGCGACGACGGCGAGCAGGTCGGCGTTGCCGGTGCGTTCGCCGTACCCGTTGATCGTGCCCTGGACGTGGGTCGCGCCCGCCTCGACCGCGGCGATCGAGTTCGCGACCGCGCAGCCGCCGTCGTTGTGCGCGTGGATGCCGAGCCGCGCGCCGGTCGATTCCAGGACGTCGCGGACGACGTCCTGCAGCTCGCGCGGCAGCGTGCCGCCGTTGGTGTCGCAGAGCGCGACCACGTCGGCGCCGGCCTCGGCCGCGACCCGAACCACCTCGAGTGCGTACGCCTTGTTGGCCCGGTAGCCGTCGAAGAAGTGCTCGGTGTCGAGAAAGACCCGCTGGCCGTGCTCGCGCAGGTGCCGGACGGTGTCGGCGACCATGCGCAGGTTCTCGTCGAGCGTCGTACGCAGCGCCCGCTCGACGTGCGCGTCGTGGCTCTTGGCCACCAACGTGACCACGTCCGCGCCGGACTCCCGCAGTGCCGCGACCTGTGGGTCGTCGGCGGCGGCCACCTCCGGCTTGCAGGTCGCGCCGAACGCCGCGAACGTCGCGTGCCGCAGGTGCAGCTCGGTCCGCGCCCGGGCGAAGAACTCGGTGTCCTTCGGTACGGCGCCCGGCCAGCCACCCTCGATGAATCCGACGCCCAGGTCGTCCAGGTGCTGCGCGATGGCGATCTTGTCGGCCACGGACAGCGCCAGACCCTCCTGCTGCGCACCGTCGCGCAGAGTGGTGTCGTAGACGTGGAACTCGTCGGATCTGCTCACGGGAGTCGCCTTCCGGTGGATGGGGGCATCAGGCAAACAAAAAACCTCTCGCAAGGTGCGAGAGGTCTGCGCGCTCAGGTACTGCTTGCTGAGCGCGCCTAGCCAATAATGACCCGGAAGTTCTTCATGACATTTTTCAGTCTGCCACAGCGAACCGTGGGCAGCGCCGAACGTCTCGAAAAGCGAACATCCAGTACGCCGATCAGTACTACGGCGTGCGCCGCAGTCCAGTTCTCAGGTCGGGCGAGCGGACCCTAGGCGGTGAGCGACCATTCCGGGGTGTCCCAGGCGGCGTAGAAGTCGTCGCGCTCCAGCGGCCGCAGCCCCCACTGCTCACGGTCCAGCGCCTGGTCGGTCAGCCGGCCGAGCTCGTCCTCCATCCGCTGCCACCAGTACCGGGTGATCGTCCCGTCCTCGGTGACGTGCAACTCGCGCACCACGACCCACTCGCGCTCGTGCCAGACGGCTTCGAACAACCGGTCCGTCCCGTCCTCGTCGGCCCGCGCCCCGAAGGTCCGCGCCGCGGTCCCACGATCCAGGTCGCGGATCAGCTCGACCGAAGCACGAAAAGCCGCCCGGGTGCCTTCGTCCCATTCCCGCACCCGGGCGAGCTCCGCGTAGTACCGCTCGACGTCGTCCGGAAAGTCGCTCATGGGCGCGACCCTACCGAACGGACCTGAAGAAAATCTGTGAAAGCAACTCAGCAGATGCGGGTCATCCAGCCGTGGGTGTCCTTGGCCCGGCCGTACTGCAGGTCGAGCAGGGCGCTGCGGACGGCCGCGGTGATCGGGCCACCGTTGCCGTCGGCGACCTGCACCTCGCCGCCGTTCCACTTCAAAGACGCGACCGGGGTGATCACCGCCGCCGTACCGCAGGCGAAGACCTCCCGGATCCGGCCGGACGCCGCACCTTCGCGCCACTCGTCGATCGAGATCTTGCGCTCGGTGACGGTGTGGCCGAGGTCGGTGACCAGCTTCAGGATCGAGTCCCGGGTGACACCCTCGAGGATCGTGCCGGACAGCTCCGGGGTGATCACCGAGTTGTCGTCGAGCACGAAGTACAGGTTCATCCCGCCGAGCTCTTCGATCCACTTCTTCTCGACCGCGTCGAGGAAGGCGACCTGGTCGCAGCCCTGCTCGATCGCCTCGGCCTGGGCCAGCAGCGACGAGGCGTAGTTGCCGCCGGTCTTGGCCGCGCCGGTCCCGCCGGGGGCCGCGCGGGTGTACTCCTCGCTGAGCCAGATCCGGACCGGCTTGACGCCGTTGGCGAAGTAGGAGCCGGCCGGGGACGCGATCACGCAGTACGTCACCTGGGCCGACGGCCGGACGCCGAGGAACGGGTCGGAGCCGAACATGAACGGCCGCAGGTACAGCGAGGTCTCCCCACCGCCGGGCACCCAGGCCTTGTCGATCTCGACCAGCTTGGTCAGCGAGTCCAGGAAGGCCGCCTCGGGCAGCTCCGGCAGCGCGAGGCGCCGGGCGGACCGGTTGAACCGGGCCGCGTTGGCGTCCGGGCGGAAGGTGTGGATCGAGTCGTCGGGATGCCGGTAGGCCTTCATCCCCTCGAAAATGGTCTGGGCGTAGTGGAACACCGAGGTCGCCGGAGACAGCTCCAGCGGCCCGAAGGCGGTGATCCTCGCGTCGTGCCAGCCGTTTTCCCGGTTCCAGGTGGCGATCGCCATGTGGTCGGTGAAGTGCTGCCCGAATCCCGGGTTCGCCAGGATCGTGGCGCGCTGGTCGTCGCTGGCCGGTTGGGTGTTGGGCTCAACGGTGAACTGCAGATCGGCGCTCATGAGCGCACCGTACCTCTTGCTTGAGTGGTCAGGCGAGCACCCCGAAGAGCGCTCAGCCGGACGCCGGGAGTCGCTGTCCGGCAGGCGAGCGAAGCCATCTCATCACCCCGCCGCGCGCTTGGCGATCGCGTCACCGATCTCCGCCGTACTGCGGCTGCCGCCGGCGGTGCGCTCCTCGATGTCCGCGGTCACCGCGGCCTCGATCGCGGCCGCCGCGTCGGTCAGGCCGAGGTGGTCGCACAGCAGCGCCGCCGACAGGATCGCCGCGGTCGGGTCGGCCTTCTGCTGGCCGGCGATGTCCGGCGCCGACCCGTGCACCGGCTCGAACATGCTCGGCGCGGTCCGGTCCGGATTGATGTTGCCGCTCGCGGCCAGCCCGATGCCGCCGGTGACCGCGGCCGCCAGGTCGGTGATGATGTCGCCGAACAGGTTGTCGGTGACGATCACGTCGAACCGGGCCGGGTCGGTGACCAGGAAGATCGTCGCCGCGTCCACGTGCAGGTAGTCGACGGTGATCTCGGGGAACTCGGTCGCGACCGCGTCGACGGTCCGCTTCCACAGGTGGCCGGCGTGCACGAGCACGTTGTTCTTGTGCACCAGCGTGAGCTTCTTGCGCGGCCGGGCCTGGGCCCGCGCGAACGCGTCCCGGACGACCCGCTCCACGCCGTACGCCGTGTTGACCGACACCTCGGTGGCGATCTCGGCCGGCGTACCGACGCGCAGGGCGCCGCCGTTGCCGACGTACGGGCCCTCGGTGCCCTCGCGGACGACAACGAAGTCGACCTCGCCGGGATTGGCCAGCGGGGAACCGACCGAGGGGTAGATCTTCGACGGCCGCAGGTTCACGTAGTGGTCGAGGGCGAACCGCAGCTTGAGCAGCAGACCACGCTCGAGTACGCCGGACGGCACCGTCGGGTCGCCGACCGCGCCGAGCAGGATCGCGTCGTGACCGCGAATCGCCTCGAGCTCGGCGTCCGGCAGCGTGTCGCCGGTCGCGTGCCAGCGCTTGGCGCCCAGGTCGTACTCGGTCCGCTCGAAGGTCACGCCGTGCACCGCGCTGACCGCGTCGAGCACCTTGAGTGCCTCGGTGGTCACCTCGGGCCCGATCCCGTCACCGGGGACGACGGCCAGCGTGAACTTCTTCTTCTCGGTCACTTCTTGGGTTCTCCCCCGTTGTCGCGGCGGTTCATGGCCTCTTGGACAGCCCGGGCCTCGGACGCGGTCTCACTCGCCGGGCGGACCGGGCGACGGCGCCGGGCCGCCTTCGGTTCCCGGCCGTCGATCGCGGGCCAGTTGGCTGGATACATGTCGTACATGCTGCTCCTTGCGAAAAAGGGTCTCGCGGGCGGCAGGGTGAGGCCGAATTTACTCTGGCGTCCGACTATTTCACCACTATGCGGGCATCCTGTCCCGAAATATGAGATGGCGGTGATGTCGCTGGACCGAAGCTGTGCAACTCTCACGGAGTGAGCGCTCCTCCAGAACTGCCCCCGCTGGTCTCGGCGGCCCTCAGCCTGTCCGGCCGGCGCGGATTCGTCAGCTCGACCCGCAACGAGACCGGCCGGCTGCTCGCGACGCTGGCGGCGTCGCGCACCGGCATGCTCGGCGAACTCGGCACCGGCTGCGGAGTCGGATCGGCCTGGCTGCGCAGCGGCGCGGCCGAGGGAACCCGGATCGTCACCGCCGAAAGTGATCCCGAGCTGGCCAAGGCGGTGGCCGAACTGTTCGCCGCCGACGAGCGGATCGAGGTCGTCGAGGCCGACTGGACGGCGCTGATCGAGCGCGGCCCGTTCTCGTTGCTGTTCGTCGACGCGCGCGAGGCGAAGCTGTCGGCTCGCGACGTGGTCGCCGAAGCGGTCGAGCCCGGCGGTTTCGTGGTGCTGGACGACTTCACGCCGTCCGCGGTCTGGCCGCCGATGTACGAGGGCCGGGTGGACACCCTGCGTCAGGAGTGGCTGCAGGACAAGCGCTTCACCACCGTCGAGGTGATGGTCGCCCCCGACGCCGCCGTACTGCTGGCCACCCGCCGCTGATCCCGCCGCATTTGGACGGTTAACCCGCGGGATGGTGGGTTCCACCGCTGCATGCCGCCATCGAACCCACCATTTGATGGGTTAACCGTTCAAATGCCGGCACGGACGGGGCGGGTGCGGTGGGGCGCGGGGAAACAGGTGGGCCCGAGCCACGCTCCCGGGTGGGAGGGGCTCGGGCCCTGGCCGGCCGCCATGCGCCTGCGGGCGGCAGGCCGGTCCTGCTCTACCAGTGTGACATTCCCGGGGTCAGTACGCCGCCGGGAAGGTCACGTCCAGGCTCAGGCCTCCAGGTCGACGGTTCGCGCGGTGTCGGCCTGTACGGCGGTCGCGATGTCGTCCAGCTTGGCCGGCGGGATCGAGGAGTCGACGCTCAGCGCGACCAGCGCCTTGCCGCCCTTGCGGTCCCGGCTGACCTGCATGCCGGCGATGTTGATGTCGGACTCGCCGAGGATCCGGCCGACGGCGCCGACGATGCCCGGGCGGTCCTCGTAGCTGAGGAACGCCAGGTGCGCGGACAGCTCGATCTCCAGGTCGAACCCGTCGATCTCGACCAGCCGCTCGGACTGCTTGACGCCGACCAGCGTGCCGGACACCGACACCTGACCGCCGTCGGCCAGCGTGCCGCGCAGGGTGATCAGGTTGCGGTGCTCCGGGCTGTCGTGGTCGGTGACGAGCCGGACCTCGAGGCCCCGCTCGGCCGCGAGCAGCGGAGCGTTCACGTACGAGACGTTGTCCTCGACGACGTCGGCGAAGACACCCTTCAGCGCGGCCAGCTCGAGCACCTTCACGTCGTACTGCGTGATCTCGCCGCGGACCTCGACGTCGAGCTGCTGCGCGACGCCGCCGGCCAGCGCGGTGAAGATCCGGCCCAGCTTCTCGGTCAACTGGATGCCCGGCCGGACATCCTCGGCGATCACGCCGCCCTGGACGTTGACCGCGTCCGGGACCAGCTCGCCGGACAGCGCGAGGCGGACGGACTTGGCGACCGCGATGCCGGCCTTCTCCTGCGCCTCGTCGGTGGACGCGCCCAGGTGCGGGGTGGCCACGACGTTCTCGAACTCGAACAGCGGGGAGTCGGTGCACGGCTCCTTGGCGAACACGTCCAGCCCGGCGGCCGCGACCCGGCCCTCCTTGAGCGCGCTGTACAGCGCCTGCTCGTCGACGATGCCGCCGCGGGCCGCGTTGACGATGATCACCTCGGGCTTGACCTTGTGCAGCTGCTCGTCGCCGATCAGGCCGATCGTCTCCGGCGTCTTCGGCAGGTGCACGGAGATGAAGTCGGACGCCGCCAGCAGCTCGTCGAGCGAGGCGAGCCGGACACCCATCTGCGCGGCCCGGCCGGCCTGTACGTACGGGTCGTAGGCGATCACGTTCATGCCGAAGGCGGCCAGCCGCTGGGCGACCAGGACACCGATCTTGCCCAGGCCGACGATGCCGACGGTCTTCTCGAACAGCTCGACCCCGGAGTACTTGCTGCGCTTCCACTCGCCGTTCTTCAGCGACTGGTCGGCGGCCGGGATCCGGCGGGCCGCGGCCAGCAGCAGCGCGACCGCGAGCTCGGCGGCGCTGACGATGTTCGAGGTCGGGGCGTTCACGACCATCACGCCGGCCTGGGTGGCGGCCTTGACGTCGACGTTGTCCAGGCCGACGCCGGCCCGGGCGACGACCTTGAGCTTCTTCGCCGCGGCCAGCGCCTCGGCGTCGACCTTGGTGGCGCTGCGGATCAGGATGGCGTCGACGTCGGCGATCGCGGGGATCAGCTCGGCGCGGTCGGCGCCGTTGGCGTGCCGGATCTCGAAGTCCGGCCCGAGGGCCTCGACGGTGGCGGGAGACAGCTCTTCGGCGATCAGAACGACGGGTCGGCTGGCGGCTGCTGTGTCAGGCATGACAGACAACTCCTGCAGAAGCGGTAGGGGGCTCGATGGAACAGAGCACCGCGCTGTGCCCGCTGGACCCGATGCTACCAGTCGCTCGGTGTGACGTTCAGTCGGTATCACACCCCGGCTTGTTGTCCTGCGTGAAGGCGCTGTCGATCCGCAGCCGCTGCTGCTCGCGGACCAGGTGGTAGCGGATCTTCAGCCGCCCACAGGTGTTGCCGTTCGCGCCGGCGCTGTCCGGCGAGAACAGCACCGTGAAGCTCAGCAGCGCGTCCGCGTCGTTGTCGGGCCCGGCCGCGGCGACCGTCTCGATCACCGGGCGGAACGCGTACGACGTACCGTGCTTCTTCGCGTCCTCGGCCGGGTCGCTGCGCGCGCGCAACCGGCTGGAATAGGTGGCCTGCATCGCGGCGAAGTCGTGCGAGTTCAGCGTCTGCAGGTACTCCGCGAGAGCCTGCCGGACTTCGCCGGCGAGCGGAGTGTTGGCGACCGCGAGCTCGGGCTCGACCGGGCTCTGCGGCCCGCGGGCACGGCACTTGCCGTCCGGCTCCGGCGTCAGGGGCGGCGAGTCGCCCGCGAAGTCGCGCAGGTCGTCCAGGCCGATGATCCGGCTCGCGGCCATGGTGTCGCCGGTGAGCAGGCCGATCACCCGGCCGCGGTTGTCGACCAGCGGCGCGCCGAGCATGCCGGCGTCGACGAGCTCCTGCAGCTCGCGCGGCTGCTGCGTCGTCCCGATCGGGACGGAGAACTGCTTGCCGTCCAGCCCGTAACCGACCAGACCCCGTTCGGCCGCGGGTTGGGGCGGCTCCGGCGCGAGCGCGGCTGTCGGCTGATCGGCCGGGCCCGCCATCTCCAGGACGGCGATGCCGTTGGCGTTCACGCCGCGGACCTCGACCCGGCGGACCTTGCCGTCCTGGGTGACCAGCGCGGCCGAGATCGGCTTGCGGATCGCCGACGCGGCGGTCAGCACGACTCCACCCGGCAGCAGTACGCCGGTCGCCTGGCCGGTGCCTTCGCACGTCGTCGCCAGCACCTGGACGACGGCCGGTCCGGTCTCGTCCAGGACCTTGTCGGCGTCCAGGCTGAGCCGCTCCGCGCGCACCAGCCATCCCGCCGCCGCGCCGAGCACCAGCACGAAGACCACCAACGGCCAGACGAACCGCAGCCGGAACTTCGGCGGCAACTCCCCCGGACCGTCGTACCGGCCCGCGCCGGACGACTCGCCCGGCGGCCGGTGGCGCGGCTCGATCGTAGTGCGCGGACCACTCGGCGCGCGGGCGTCGTCGTGCTCGACAGCCCAGCTCGGGATGCGGCGAGGCGGGCGCGGCAGCTCCCTGCGCCCGTGCTCAGCCATCCCAGCCCTCCCCTGTCCGGTCCAGTCCGATTCTGTCAGACAACGCGGCGGCGCCCAGGCTCCCCGCGATCACAGCGTGGGGCCTGGGCGCCGGTACGGCGTACGGGCGGGACTCAGCGAGCGGCGGTGCCCTCGACGTAGTCCTCGTCGTGCGACTTGACCCACGCCATCAGCGCGCGCAGGTCCTTGCCGACGGCCTCGATCGGGTGCGACTCGCTGGCCTTGCGGAACTCGGCGAACTCCGGCGCGCCGGCGTCCTGGTCGGCGATGAAGCGGGCCGCGAAGGTGCCGTCGGTGATGTCGTTCAGCACGTCCTTCATCCGGGCCTTCACCGACGCGTCGATGATCCGCGGGCCGGACACGTAGTCGCCGTACTCGGCGGTGTCGGAGACCGACCAGCGCTGCTTGGCGATGCCGCCCTCGTACATCAGGTCGACGATCAGCTTGAGCTCGTGCAGGCACTCGAAGTACGCGACCTCCGGCTGGTAGCCGGCCTCGGTCAGCGTCTCGAAGCCGGCCTGGACCAGCGCGGAGACACCGCCGCAGAGCACGGCCTGCTCACCGAACAGGTCGGTCTCGGTCTCCTCGGTGAAGGTGGTCTTGATGCCGCCGGCGCGCAGACCGCCGATGCCCTTGGCGTAGGCCAGCGCGAGGTCCCAGGCCTTGCCGGTCGCGTCCTGCTCGACCGCGACCAGGACCGGGACGCCCCGGCCCTCGGTGTACTCGCGGCGGACCAGGTGTCCCGGGCCCTTCGGCGCGACCATGAAGACGTCGACACCGGCCGGGGGCTTGATGTAGCCGAACCGGATGTTGAAGCCGTGCCCGAACACGAGCGCGTCGCCGTCGACCAGGTTCGGCTCGATCGCCTCGGTGTAGAGCTTGCGCTGGGCCGGGTCCGGCGCCAGCACGACGATCACGTCGGCCTCCTCGCAGGCCTCGGCGGGGGTGAGCACCCGCAGACCCTGGGCCTCGGCCTTGGCCCGGCTCTTGGAGCCTTCCGGCAGGCCGACCCGGACGTCGACGCCGGAGTCGCGCAGCGACAGCGCGTGGGCGTGGCCCTGGGAGCCGTAGCCGAGAACGGCCACGTGCCGGCCCTGGATGACGCTCAGGTCGGCGTTGTCGTCGTAGAACATTTCTGCTGCCACTGGGAGCTCGTCTCCTAATTTCTGGGTGAGGGGGTCGGCGGGTGCCGGCCGAGTTTCGGGGGTGGTCCGATCAGCCGTGCCGGGCCGGCGCGGCGGGACGGGTACCCGGCGGCGGCGCCGGCACCGGGTGGGACGGGGTGGCGGCCGGACCGCCGGGGGTGGGCGCGGACTGGCCGGCCGGGCGGGCCTGCAGCGCCGGGGAGCCGGAGGCCACGTGCGGCGGCGGGACCGGCACCGGGCGCAGCGAGCGGTCCGAGATGGACCGGCCACCGCGGCCGATCGCGACCATGCCGGACTGGACCAGCTCGCGGACGCCGAACGGCTCCAGCACCCGCATCATCGCCTCGAGCTTGTCCGGGTTGCCGGTCGCCTCGATGGTGATCGCGTCCGGAGCCACGTCCACCACCTTCGCACGGAACAGCTGGACGGTCTCCAGCACCTGCCCGCGGGTCAGGGTGTCGGCCTTCACCTTGACCAGCACCAGCTCACGCTGCACGGTCTGGGTCGGCTCCAGCTCGACGATCTTGATCACGTTCACCAGCTTGTTCAGCTGCTTGGTGATCTGCTCCAGCGGCTGCTCGTCGACGCTGACCGCGATCGTCATCCGGGAGATCTCCGGATGCTCGGTCGGGCCGACCGCGAGCGAGTCGATGTTGAAGCCGCGGCGCGAGATCAGCGCGGCGACCCGGGCCAGCACGCCGTGCTTGTTCTCCACCAGGATGCTCAGTGTGTGCTTGCTCATCGACGTCCTCGCTTCGCTCCGGGCGCCGCTGAGCAAGCACCAGCTTCACGGTGTTGAATGATGTCTTCGCTTCGCTCAGCCATGTTTACAGCTCCTCCGAGTCCCAGTTCGGCGCCATGTCGCGGGCGATCTGGATGTCGTCGTTACTGGTGCCGGCGGCAACCATCGGCCAGACCATCGCGTCGCGGTGCACGACGAAGTCGACCACCACCGGCGCGTCGGTGACCGCCATCGCCTTCTCGATCGTGGCGTCGACCGACTCGCGGTCGGAGCAGCGCAGCCCGACGCCGCCCATCGCCTCGGCCAGCTTGGCGAAGTCCGGGATCCGGGCCGAGTGCAGGTCGGTGTTGGAGTAGCGCTTGTCGTAGAACAGCGTCTGCCACTGCCGGACCATGCCCAGCGACTGGTTGTTGATGACGGCAACCTTGATCGGGATGCCCTCCAGAGCGCAGGTGACCAGCTCCTGGTTGGTCATCTGGAAGCAGCCGTCGCCGTCGATCGCCCAGACCGTCGCGTCCGGCCGGGCCACCTTGGCGCCCATCGCGGCCGGCACCGAGTAGCCCATCGTGCCCAGGCCGCCGGAGTTCAGCCAATTCAGCGGCTTCTCGAACGGCAGGTAGTGCGCGGCCCACATCTGGTGCTGGCCGACGCCGCTGGTGTAGATCGCGTCCGGCCCGGCGATCTGGCCGATCCGCTGGATCACGTACTGCGGGGACAGGCTGCCGTCCTCGGGCTCGTCGTACCCGACCGGGTACTTGGCCTTGACCGAGTCCAGCAGGCCGCGCCAGGCGGTGTAGTCCGGGGTCGTTCCGCTGTTGGCGATCTCGGTCTTCAGCGCGCCGATCAGGTCGCCGATGACCTCCTTGCAGTCCCCCACGATCGGCACGTCGGCGTGCCGGTTCTTGCCGATCTCGGCCGGGTCGATGTCGGCGTGGATCACCTTCGCGTCCGGGGCGAACGAGGACAGCTTGCCGGTCACCCGGTCGTCGAACCGCGCGCCCAGGGCGATCAGCAGGTCGGATCGCTGCAGCGCACCGACGGCCGAGACCGAGCCGTGCATGCCCGGCATGCCGAAGTGCAGCTCGTGGGTGTCGGGCAGCGCGCCGCGGGCCATCAGCGTGGTGACCACCGGGATGCCGAGCAGCTCGGCGAGCTCCTTGAGCTCGGCCGACGCCTTGGCCCGGATCACGCCGCCGCCGACGTACAGGACCGGCTTCTCGGCGGACGCGATCAGCCGGGCCGCCTCGCGCACCTGCTTGGGGTGGGGGCGGGTCACCGGGCGGTAGCCGGGCAGCGAGAGCTCGGTCGGCCACTGGAAGTCGACCGTGGCCTGCATCGCGTCCTTGGTCACGTCGACCAGCACCGGACCGGGCCGGCCGGTGGAGGCGATGTGGAACGCCTCGGCGATGGTGGAGGCGATGTCGTTCGGGTCGTTGACCAGGAAGTTGTGCTTGGTGATCGGCATCGTGATGCCGCGGATGTCGGCTTCCTGGAAGGCGTCGGTGCCGATCGAGGCGCTGGCCACCTGGCCGGTGATCGCGACCATCGGGACCGAGTCCATGTAGGCGTCGGCGATCGGGGTGACCAGGTTGGTCGCGCCCGGGCCGGAGGTCGCCATGCAGACCCCGACCTTGCCGGTGGTCGAGGCGTAGCCCTGGGCCGCGTGGCCGGCGCCCTGCTCGTGACGTACCAGGATGTGGCGGATCTGGGTCGAGTCGAGCATCGGGTCGTACGCCGGGAGGATCGCGCCGCCCGGAATGCCGAAGACGGTGTCCACTCCGGCGTGTTCCAGTGCGCGGATCAGAGCCTGTGCCCCGGTCAGCTGCTCACTCATGAGTGCCTTCCCTTGTCCAGTCACGATGTTGGCTTCGCGACCGATCCATCCTCGCTCGTGGTCGTCGCCCGGTGACGTCTGGGTCTCAGATAGTCGCCCTGGCAACAAAAACGCCCCTCCTGCCGGGTTGGCTGAAGGGGCGCGCTCGACTCGGTGGTCGCGTCAGTCGGCGCGCCGCACAAGTACGAGGAGAATCGATCGCATGCAGGTAACAGTCCCCGACCGGCGACGGCCGGTCAAGTTTCAGGACGGTCTATCTCATGTACTGAGACCACCGTCTTAGATGCAGACGGCGCCTTCGGAGGCCGAACGCACCAGCCGGGTGTACTTGCCGAGCACGCCTCGGGTGATGGCCGGCTCCTTCGGCGCCCAGCCCTGGCCGCGGCGTTCCAGCTCCTCGGGCTCGACGTGCAGCTCCAGGGTGCGGTTCTTCACGTCCAGCGTGATCCGGTCGCCGTCGCGCACGAACGCGATCGGCCCGCCGTCGACGGCCTCGGGCGCGACGTGGCCGACGCAGAGTCCCGTCGTACCGCCGGAGAAGCGGCCGTCGGTGAGCAGCAGCACGTCCTTGCCCAGACCGGCGCCCTTGATCGCGCCGGTGACCGCGAGCATCTCGCGCATGCCGGGACCGCCCTTCGGGCCCTCGTACCGGATGACGACCACGTCACCGGCCTGCAGCGAGCCGTCCTCGAGCGCGTCCATCGCCCCGCGCTCGCCGTCGAAGACCCGCGCGGTGCCCTCGAACACGTCGGAGTCGAAGCCAGCGCTCTTCACCACCGCGCCCTCGGGCGCCAGCGAGCCGTGCAGGATGGTGATCCCGCCGGTGCCGTGGATCGGCCGGTCGAGCGCCCGGATGATCACGCCGTCCACGTCCGGCGGCGCGATGTCGGCCAGGTTCTCGGCCATCGTCTTGCCGGTGACGGTCAGACAGTCGCCGTGCAGCAGGCCGGCGTCCAGCAGCGCCCGCATCACCACCGGGATGCCGCCGACCCGGTCGACGTCGGTCATCACGTACCGGCCGAACGGCTTCAGATCGCCCAGGTGCGGGACCTTGTCGCCGATCCGGTTGAAGTCGGCCAGCGTCAGGTCGACCTCGGCCTCGCGCGCGATCGCGAGCAGGTGCAGGACGGCGTTGGTCGAGCCGCCGAGCGCCATCACCACGGCGATCGCGTTCTCGAACGCCTCCTTGGTCAGGATCTGCCGGGCGGTGATCCCCTGCTGCAGCAGGCCGACGACCGCCTCGCCGGACTTGCGGGCGTAGCCGTCCCGTCGCCGGTCGACCGCGGGCGGCGCCGCCGAACCGGGCAGCGACATCCCGAGCGCCTCGGCGGCCGACGCCATCGTGTTCGCGGTGTACATGCCGCCGCAGGCGCCCTCGCCCGGGCAGATCGCGCGCTCGACGGCGGCGACCTCGTCGCGGGTGATCAGGCCGCGCGCGCAGGCGCCGACCGCCTCGAACGCGTCGATGATCGTCACGTCCTTGTCGCCGAGCCGGCCGGGCATGATCGACCCGGCGTACAGGAAGACGCTGGCCAGGTCGAGGCGCGCGGCGGCCATCAGCATGCCGGGCAGCGACTTGTCACAGCCGGCCAGCAGGACCGAGCCGTCCAGCCGCTCGGCCTCCATCACGGTCTCGACCGAGTCCGCGATGATCTCTCGGCTGACCAGCGAGTAGTGCATGCCGACGTGGCCCATCGAGATGCCGTCGGAGACGCTGATCGTGCCGAACTCCAGCGGGTACCCGCTGGCCGCGTGCACGCCTTCCTTGACCGCCTTCGCCAGGCGGTCCAGTGACAGGTTGCACGGGGTGATCTCGTTCCAGCTGGACGCGACGCCGATCTGCGGCTTGGCCCAGTCGTCGTCACCCATCCCGACGGCGCGAAGCATCCCGCGCGACGCGGTCGCCTCCAGCCCGTCGGTCACCGTCCGGCTGCGCGGCTTGATGTCAGGAGTGCTGTTCATACTCCTGACTGTATAGATCTCAGCGCCGGTACTTCTCGGCGAACGCCTCGAGCGGGTCGCCGCTGTAGGCCCAGGGCAGCGTACTGACCCGGTTGAACATCGCGTCCGCCGACGCCTGGCCCTCGTCGCTGTGCACGTTCTTCAGCAGGTAGGCGTAGTAGTTGTGGGCGTCCAGGTCCGGCGCCTCCGGGGACCGGCCGGGCTGCAGCCACTTCTGCCGCGAGGCGAGCAGCGGGTCCGCCCACTTGCTGGTCAGCTTGGTGGCCGCCGCGACCTTCTTGACGGCGTTCGCGTCGGTGAAGGAGAAGACGTGCAGCCGCGCCTCGGCCACCGCCTTGGCCAGTACGGCGCCGAGCACGCTGCCCGGTGCCGCACGATCGGCGGTCTCGGCCGCGAAGGCGAGCATCTCGTCGAGACTGGTCCCGTACCACTTCGGCGCGATCGCGTGCACCTTGTTGCCGTGCGCCGCGTAGCTGGCCGGGTGCCGCGCGATCGCCTCCTGGAACAGCGCCTCGTGCGTCTCCAGATCGGCACCGAGCCCGATCGCCACCCACTGGTACACCGTCCACGGCGTCGCGTCGTCCGGCGCCGTCTCGATCGCCAGCCCCACCACCTCGTACGCCGTACGCAGGATGTCGTGGAACGTCGCGAACTGCTGCTCGGACACGTACTTGGCCTGCTGACCGCTGCGGATCCGCCAGCCTTCGAGCACCAACGTCTGGGCCAGCCAGAGCAGCAGCTCGGGGTCACGGCCGCCGAGCTCCTCCAGTCTGGCCTCGAGCTGCTCAGAGCGACCGATCGCCGCCTCGGCCAGTCCGCCGTTCCAGACCGCGCGCCGGTCGCCGGTCTGCGCCTTGAATCCGGCGAGCGCCGTGTCGAAGTCCCCCACCTCGACCGCGGCCACCGCCGCGTCCAGGTCGCGGTCGGACCAGGTCCGGTCGAGCACGAGACCGTCGGTCCGCGGAAGGCGGTTCTTCCGCGTGAAGATTCCCATCGGGAAAGCGTAAAGCCGCTGATCGGGGCCGACCGCGGTTTTGCAGGTTGCTGCGAACGGCCTTGACACGTTGGGATTTCAGACCAGCCGGTACTGCTGCGACGCGACAGCCTTGCGGACCTCCGCCGCCGTCCGCTCCGGGTCCAGCGCGCCCGTGTCGATCACGTGCCGCTCCAGCTCACCGAGATCGGCCAGTGCCTGGTACATCCCGGTGACCGCCTCGACGTCCTTCAGCTCACCGTCGGCTCTGTTCACGGCGCGTGCGAGCGTCGTGTCCAGATCGGGGCGCAGTACGACGTACGACATCGTCACCCCGTCCCGGCGCGCGGCGGCGCGGAACGGGTCGAGGAACCACGGCCCGATGATCCCGTCCACGACGACGTCGTAGCCACCGCGCGCGTAGGTCGTGGTGGTCGCGACGATCGCCTCGACCACCACCTCGTTCTGCCGCTGCGCGCCCGGCAGGTACGGCGGGACGAAGCCGGTCCGGATCGCGCGGTAGTACAAGTCGGTCGTCAGGTGCACGGTGGGGCCGGCCGCGTTGGACGCGACCAGCTCGGCCACCGTCGTCTTGCCCGCGCCGGGCGGGCCGGTCAGCAGGATCACTTCGCCGGTCATGCCCGCGAGGCTAGTCAGGCTCCTCCTCGAACGACACTGTTTTGTTCGGCCGCCATTTGGTCGGCACAGTCAGCCGCCGGCCACGCTCGGCAGGACCAGCAACTCGCAGCCGTCGGGCAGCTGGGTCTCCAGGCCGTCGAGGTCGCGGATGTTGTCGTTGCCGAGGTAGACGTTGACGTGCCGGCGCAGCGCGCCCTGCTCGTCGGTCAGCCGCCGCCGCAGCGCCGGATGTTGTTGCTCCAAAGTCGCGAACACCGCACCGACCGTCGTCTCCCCCGGCGTCTCGACCGCGACCTTCTCGGCGCCACCCGCGAATGGCCGCAGCACTGTCGGCAGCTTCACCTGGACCGGCATGGGATCACCTCGTCTCTCGGTCCGCGGATCAGCCGACGACCGCGGCGCGGACAGTCAGCACGTCCGGCAGGTGCCGGGCGACCTCGGTCCACGAGTCACCCGCATCGGCGCTCGCGTACACACAGCCGTCGCGCGTCCCGACGTACACGCCCGCGGGAGTGCCGGCGTCCGTGCAGAGCGCGTCGCGCAGCACCGGCGCGTACGACGGGACGTCGGGCAGCCCCTTGGTCAGCGGCTCCCAGGTCGCGCCGGCATCGCGCGACCGGTAGACCCGGCACCTGGCGTCGGTCGGAATCCGGTTGCCGTCGGCCACCAACGGGAAGACGTAGACGGTCTCCGGCTCGTGCGGGTGCACCACGATCGGGAAGCCGAAGTCCGACGGCAGGCCGTCCGCGATCGACTTCCAGATCGCGCCGCCGTCGTCGGAGCGGTAGACGCCGTGGTGGTTCTGCGCGAACAGCCGCTCCGGTACGGCGGGATGCCCGGCCAGCTTGTGCACGCACTGGCCGAACTCCGGGTCGGGGTCGGGCAGGAAGTAGGCCTTGATCCCGTGGTTGGCCGGCTTCCAGCTCTGCCCGCCGTCCTGCGTCTGGTACACGCCGCCGGTCGACATCGCGACACTGATCCGGTCCGGATCGGTCGGATGCGGCAGCACGGTGTGGATCGCCTGACCGCCGAACCCGGCGCCCCAGTCCTTGCGGTGCGGGTGATCCCACAGGCCGCGGACCAGCTCGAAGGTCACGCCGCCGTCGGTCGACTTCCACAGCGACGAGGGCTGTGCGCCAGCGTACACGACGCCGGGCTGGTCCTGCGATGCGGGCTGGATCTGCCAGACGCGCTCGAGCGAGGCCTCGGCCTCCTTCGGGAAGCCGATCGAGCCTTCCGGCGGCTCGGCCCAGCTCTGGCCGAGGTCGTCGGAGTGGAAGACCGCCGGCCCCCAGTGCTCGCTCGTGCCACCGGCGAACAGGCGCGGACGATCGCCGCGGGTGTCGACACCGACCGAGTAGATCCCCTGCATCTCGAAGTGCGGCCCGTCGAGCGTCCACACCGTGCGCTCGGCGTCACTGCGCCCGATCCACAGACCCTTCTTGGTACCGATCAGCAGTATTGCTTCGGACATCGTTGTCCTCCAGTTCTCAGCGTGGCGGCCCCGCCACCACATTGATCAGGGGTTCGCCGGTCACGTAGCGCTCCAGCTGGGCCCGGACGAGCCGCGCCACCCGCGGCGGGAACGCCGTCGAGGCACCACCGCGGTGCGGGTTGACCAGCACGTTGGGCGCCGACCAGAGCGGGTGCCCGGCGGGCAGTGGCTCGGGATCGGTCACGTCGAGCGCGGCGCGGATCCGGCCCTTGCCGAGCTCGGCGACCAGGTCGCCGGTGTTCACCACGACGCCGCGGGCCACGTTGACCAGCAGGGCGCCGTCCTTCATCCGGCCCAGGAACTGCGCGTCCACCAGGCCCTTCGTCTCTTCGGTCGCCGGCGTCAGCAGGACGACGACGTCGGCGCGCGGCAGCAACGCGGGCAGCTCGGTGATCGGCGCGACGCCGTCCCGGGCTCTGCGCGCGACCCGGATGATGTCGCACTCGAACCCGGCCAGCCGCCGCTCCAGCGCCTCGCCGATCGAGCCGTACCCGAGGATCAGCACGGTCCGGTCGGCCAGCGAGTCGTCGATCCCGGGATCGGCCGGCCAGATGCCCTGCTGCTGGTTGACGACCGCAGTCGGGATCCGCCGGTACGACGCCAGGATCAGCGCGACCGCGAGTTCGGCGGTGGACGCGTCGTGCACGCCGCGCGCGTTGCACAGCGTGACGCCGTCCGGCAGGTAGGGCAGCACGTTCTCGAACCCGGCGGTCTGGGTCTGCACGACCTTGAGGTTCGGCATCTCGGAGATCACTTCGACGGCCCGCGAACTGCCCATGTAACTCGGCACGTAGAACTCGACCTGGTCAGGCTCCTGGTCGAGCTCTCCACCCGCGTAGTACGTCGCCTGGACACGCTCCGGAAGCCCGCCGAGAAAGCTCTGCGGGTCCTTCCAGGGCAGCCATGTGTTCACCGAATCAGCCATGGGCTGAACCTACTCGCCACCACCGACACCAGGCGACCGCCCGGTGATACCGATCACCCGGTCCAGCAGGCTCGCGTCCTCGGGCACGGCGACCGGCGGTCCCCACATCCCGGGCACCGGCGGCGCCGTCAGGAGTGCTTCGACATGTTCGTAGCAACTCCGTACGGTCTCCTCCGGCAGCTGGATCCGCTGGCCCGTCGCCTGCGCCAGGTCCCACCCGTGCACCACGAACTCGGTCAGCGCGATCCGGCCCCACTCGTCGTTGCTGAGCTCGAGCCCGGCCAGCTCCGACGAACCTTCCCAGGCCGCCGGATCGGCCCAGGCCACCCCGACCCGCTCCACCCGGCTCGTCAACGTCGTTCGCCAGGTCGGGGCGTCCAGGTCGAGCGCCTCGGCGCTGCTGTCCCTGGCGAACGCCCGTGCACCTTCGTCCACGTGCGCGAGCAACTCCCCCACCGAGTACTTCTCACAGGGCGTCGGACGGCCGAGATCCTCCGGCCCGATCCGCGCCACCACCGCGCTCAGCGCGCGGCCGGCCGGCTTGAGGTCGATCATCTGGTTCCTCCTCGTCTTTCCCGCGACGTCGGAGCCGCTGACACCGTCTCGACATTCAGTCGCAGAAAAATCTTCGGTACTTCGTCCGGCGGCCGTCGTACTCTGATCAGGTGCCTTCGACATCGGGTTCGACCTCGACTGTGGAACACGATCAGGCGGTCGGACGTCTCCGAGCGTCCTACCAGCGCATTCCCCCGGGCGATCCGGTCCGGCTGGCGAAGCGCAGCTCGAACCTGTTCCGCCCCCGCACGGCGCTCGACACCCCCGGCCTCGACGTCTCCGGCCTGACCGGTGTGATCTCGGTCGACCCCGACGCCCGGACGGCCGACGTCCAGGGCATGTGCACGTACGAGGACCTGGTCGCCGCCACCCTGCCGTACGGGCTGACCCCGATGGTCGTCCCGCAGCTGAAGACGATCACCCTCGGCGGCGCCGTCACCGGGCTCGGGATCGAGTCGTCGTCGTTCCGGGCCGGGCTGCCGCACGAGTCCGTGCTCGAGCTCGACGTCCTGACCGGCGCCGGCGAGCTGGTCACCGCCCGGCCGACCGGCGAGCACGCCGACCTGTTCCGCACCTTCCCGAACTCCTACGGCACGCTCGGCTACGCCACCCGGCTGCGGATCGAGCTCGACCGCATCTCGCCGTACATCGCCTTGCGGCACGTTCGACTCGGCCTCGACGAGCTGGCGCCGGCGATCGAGGGCATCGTTGCCGACGGCACGTACGACGACGAGCCGGTGCACTTCGTCGACGGCGTCGCGTTCAGCCCGACCGAGGCGTACCTGACGTTGGGCCGCAACAGCGACGCCGCGGTGCGGACCAGCGACTACACCGGTCAGCAGATCTACTACCGCTCGATCCAGCAGCGCCCGACCGACTTCCTCACCGCGCACGACTACCTGTGGCGCTGGGACACCGACTGGTTCTGGTGCTCGGCCGCGTTCGGCGCGCAGAACCGCTGGGTCCGCCGCGTCTGGCCTTCCCGGCTGCGACGCAGCGACGTCTACCACCGGCTGGTCGGCCTGGAGAACCGCTACCAAGTTGCCGCCCGCATCAATCGGCGGCGCGGGCTGCCCGACCGCGAGCGGGTGGTCCAGGACGTCGAGATCCCGGTCGACCAGCTGGCCGGCTTCCTGCGCTGGTTCGACGCCGAGGTCGGGATGCGGCCGGTCTGGCTGTGCCCGCTGCGGCTGCGCGGCTCCGACACCTGGCCCCTCTACCCGCTGGCGCCTTCCACGACCTACGTCAACGTGGGCTTCTGGGGCACCGTCGCCATCGCTCCCGGCGCCGCGGACGGCGACGTGAACCGCCGGATCGAGGCCGCGGTCGCCGACTTCGGCGGCCACAAGTCGCTGTACTCCGACGCCTACTACGACCGGGACACCTTCGACCGGCTCTACAACGTCCCGGCCCTCACCGAAGTCAAGCAACGCTACGACCCCGACGCCCGCCTCACCGGGCTCTACGAGAAGGCGGTGACTCGCCGATGACCACAGTGGCGACCCAGATCTCGATCGCCGACGCCCTGACCACGGTGACCCCCGGCGGCCTGCCGTTCCGCTTCACCGCCTACGACGGCAGCGCGGCCGGCCCCGAGGACAGCCCGATCCACATGCACCTGGCCACCGAGCGTGGGCTCTCCTATGTCTTGACGGCCCCCGGCGACCTCGGCCTGGTCCGCGCCTACGTCCAGGGCGACCTGGAGATCGAGGGCGTGCACCCCGGCAACCCGTACGGCCTGATGCGGATGATGCTCAACCAGCTGCACTTCGAGCGCCCGACCCCGTCCGAGGCGCTGCGCATCGTCAGGGGCCTCGGTTGGAGTCATTTGAAGCCCCCACCGCCGCCGCCGCAGGAACACCTGCCGAAGTGGCGCCGCACCTTCGAGGGCCTGCGCCACTCCCGCACCCGCGACAAGGCCGCGATCCACCACCACTACGACGTCTCGAACACCTTCTACGAGTACATCCTCGGCCCGTCGATGACCTACACCTGCGCGGTCTTCCCGACCGAGTCCGCGACACTGGAACAAGCCCAGTTCGAGAAGTACGACCTGGTGGCGAGGAAGCTGGACCTGAAGTCCGGCCGGCGTCTCCTGGACGTCGGCTGCGGCTGGGGCGGCATGGTCCGCCACGCCGCCCGCGAGTACGGCGTACAGGCTCTGGGCGTCACGCTGTCGGCCGCACAGGCGGAGTGGGCCACCGAAGCCATCAAACGCGAAGGCCTCGAACACCTCGCCGAAGTCCGCTTCCTCGACTACCGCGACGTGCCCGAGTCCGACTTCGACGCGATCAGCTCGATCGGCCTCACCGAACACATCGGCGTCCGCAACTACCCGTCGTACTTCGGCTTCCTGCTCGACCACCTCAAGCCCGGCGGCCGGTTGCTGAACCACACCATCACCCGCCCCGACAACCGCTACCGCTCCACCGGCGCCTTCATCGACCGCTACATCTTCCCCGACGGCGAACTCATCGGCTCCGGCCGCATCATCGCCGAAGCCCAGGACGCCGGCTTCGAAGTCCGCCACGAGGAAAACCTCCGCGAACACTACGCGCTGACCCTCACGGGCTGGTCCGAAAACCTGGAAACCCACTGGGACGAGGCTGTCGCCGAGGTCGGCTACCCCACCGCCAAGATCTGGGGCTTGTACCTCGCGGCCTGCCGAGTCGGCTTCGAACGCAACAACACCCAACTCCACCAGATCCTCGCGGTGAAACTGGACGACGACGCCAACGCGCACTTCCCGTTGCGCCCTACGTGGGGTAGCTGATCAGCGTGAAGATCCCGGATGGCAGGCCTTTCAGATTGTTCGCTCAGATCCGATGACCCTCAGGATATCCCCCAGCCAGACCGCCCCGTAAGCCAGAGCGTCGGACCGGCCGTCTCTCAATTCCACGAGGTTCATCCAGGTCTCGGAAATCTGACCGACCGTCAACTGCGTCGGCTCTTCATAAACATTCGTCAACTCATTCGCCGGCACCGACCAATAGTAGTCGGCCGAGAACTCGATATCTTTACCTTCGACCTCCAACCGCTTCATGAGGATGTCAAAGACGGCGCGCAGGTCACCTACCGTGATTTGGGGAACCTCTTCGGACATCAGCATCCACCTCCCGTTCCAGGAACCGAACCGCGAATACATCCTCCCCTACAGGGTCGATCACGACGATGTAGCAGCGCGCGTCAGCACGACCAACCATCAGCACCGACTCCGAACCAGAACCCAGCTGCCCAACAGACCGCAACTCTGCTAGCAGGTCAGGCCGACCTCATCAATCACCAGTACAAGAGTTTCGCTCCTGACTTCCGGCCATTCCACATGATCGACTCATCCATCATTCACACCGATTGCACTACGCCCCGCGCGGGCAGTCGAATCGCCGGACGAGAACTATCGGCGTATACCCGTCACAGTTCGGCGCCAGGACCCTGCGGAGCAGTTGAATACTAGGAGCGGCCACCTCTCTGGCCACTCCTAGTATTCAACACCGACTTCACGCCGGCGCAGGACTGCCGAGCAATACCAGATCACTCAGTTCCTCAGCAACTCAGCTGGAATCCCGTACATCCGCGAACCCGTCAAGCTTCACCTGACTCTGACAGAATCCGCGACCCGGCCTGTTCGTGCCACATAAACACGGACCGGACATTCGTCGCCGGGGAATTCTGTTTCGTTGCTCTCAAATATTTCATATGCCTCTGAGTCGACATCAAGGATCCCAAGAACCTGAACGCCTACGCGTACTCGAACAGCAATCCAGCGACGTTCAGCGACCCTGACGGCCTGATACTGAAGGGGGAAAGCGCGCACGCTCCAGCTACGGTCCGGCGCGCAATACCTCTGCTGGCGCCGAACAGACCCCTCCCGTACATTGCCCCACCGCTCCCAGACTCCCCCCGAGCCACAGATGCAGAGAGAACGATGTAGGGCACACAACGGGGCCAACTTATACAACCCATACAGTTCCGAATCATCTGTGTAGGTAGCGAGTGACGTGCGCCACACCGCTGGAGCACACTGCAGTGGCGCATGGTCCAGCGAACTTGAACCTCAATTCCTCACGATCAGGGCATCAACAGCCGACTGGCTGCGCAAGATGAGACAGCTCATCCGCGTGGGTGACAGCAGCGAGTTGTACGAGTCAGCGTGGCTTTCGGGTGGTTTTCGGGAGTCGTGCGGGACAGTCGGGTGGGTACCTTGGCGGGACTGGTCGACTCGGAGGAGATGGCGTGCGTACTGCGGCTCTGGTGGTGGCGGTTGGGTTGGTGGCTGCTGGGTGCTCGGATGGTGAGGGCGCGGCGGCACCGACTCCGTCGGGGGCGGTCAGTAGTACTACGCCGTCAGCCAGTACGACGACGCCCTCGGCAGCGCCGACGAGTAGTGCCGCGCCTCGGGGGCCGGTGAAGTTGCAGGTGGCGGGGACGGTGGCTACGGGGATCGAGGTGCCTTGGGGGTTGGCGTTTCTGCCGGACCGGAGTGCGCTGGTGACCGAGCGGGACTCGGGGAAGGTGAAGCGGGTCGCGGGTGGGCGGGCGACCGAGGTGGGGTCGGTGGATGGCGTTGATGCTTCGTCCGAGGGTGGGTTGCTGGGGATCGCGGTAGATCCGCAATATCCGACCAGGCCGTATGTCTATGTCTACTACTCGACCGGCGACGACAATCGGATCGCCCGGATGACGTACCAGGGCGGCAGGTTGTCGGGGCAGCAGACCATTCTCGACGGGATTCCGATGGCCGCGGTGCACAACGGTGGACGACTGCGGTTCGGGCCCGACGGATTCCTGTACGCCGGGACGGGCGACGGCGGGGATCGGCCGAACTCGCAGGACGACAACTCGCTCGGCGGGAAGATTCTGCGGATCACCACCGACGGCAAGGCCGCGCCGGGCAACCCGGGTGGGAAGCCGTGGTTCTCCAAGGGGCACCGCAACGTGCAGGGTCTCGCGTTCGACGGGAGCCAGCTGTACGCCGCGGAGTTCGGCCAGGACACCTGGGACGAGCTGAACGCGATCAACAACGGCGCCAATTACGGATGGCCAGCCGCTGAAGGGGTCAGCCGGCTGGACGGCATGGTGGATCCGATCGCGCAGTGGAACACCGACGACGCGTCGCCGTCCGGGATCGGCGCCGCCCAGGGACACGTGTTCATGGCCGGTCTGCGCGGCGAGCGATTGTGGGCCATCCCAGTTGCCGACGGCAAGCGAACCGGCGAGCCGGTGGCGTTTTTCACCAACGAGTACGGGCGATTGCGGACCGTCGAGGCGGCGCCGGACGGATCGTTGTGGGTGACGACGTCGAACACCGACGGCCGCGGCGACGTCCGTGACGGCGACGACCGGATCCTTCGCGTGACGATTACTCGCTGACGACGCATGCAATTACCCCGCACCTGGTACTAGTGGAACGACACCACACACTCAGGGAGGGGAGACGTCGTGCCTCACCAGGCGCCACTGGACACCAGCGTGATCACGTCGACGCAGCGGTACGAGGACGCGCTACGAACCGTCGATCAACTGAGGGCCTACGGGATGACCGGGCTCGAGATCACCGGAGCCGGGTTGCGGATGGTGGACAGACGGACCGGAGACGTCGCGCGGGCCAGTGGGCAGAGCGCGCTGACCGGTGCGGCGCTGGGGCTGGCGCTCGGGGTGTTCGTCACGCTGGTGGCCGAGACCAGCATGACCGGGCTGGTGGTCGTCTTCTGGGGTCTCGTGTACGGCGCGATCCTGGGCGCGCTGGTCGGGTTCTTCAAGGCGCTGGTGCGCAACCGCCCCGAGGCGCCGACGACCGAGGTGCAGCCGACGGAGTACGAGGTGCGCTGCGCGCCGGCCGACGTGGCGGTGGCGAAGAAGCTGCTCGCCACTCCCCCGGACCTGCACCACCAAGAAGCCGCCTGACCCCCGATCGACGACGGGCCCCAGGGAAACTCCCCTGGGGCCTACTCGCCGACGTACGTCGTACGGACTAGATGCCGAGCTTCGCGTTCAGCAACTCGCGGACCTTCGCCGCGTCGCCCTGGCCGCGCAGGTCCTTCATCACGGCGCCGATCAGCGCACCCGCCGCGGCGGGCTTGCCGGAGTTGACCTTCTCCACGACGTCCGGGTTCGCCGCGATCGCGCGGTCGATGGCCTCGATCAGCGCCGAGTCGTCGGAGACCAGCGCGAGCCCGCGCGCCTCGATGATCTCGTCGATGCTGCCCTCGCCCTTGAGCAGACCGTCGAAGACCTGACGGGCCAGCTTGTCGTTCAGCTCGCCCTTGTCGACCCGCTGCTGGACGTTGGAGACGTCGACCGGCCCGACCCCGAGGTCGGCCAGATCCTTACCGGACTCGTTGGCGGCCCGGGCCAGCTCACCCAGCCACCACTTCTTCGCCGCGGCCGGGCTGACGCCGAGCTCGACCGTCTTCACGATCGGTTCCAGCGCGTTGCCGTTGATGACGTCGCGCATCTCCAGATCGGTGAAGCCCCACTCCTCCTGCAGCCGGACCCGCCGCGTCGACGGCGCCTCGGGCAGTGTCGCGCGCAGCTCCTCGACCCACTCGCGCGACGGCGCGACCGGGACCAGGTCCGGCTCGGGGAAGTACCGGTAGTCGTCGGCGTCCGACTTCTCCCGGCCCGACGTGGTGACACCGGTGTCCTCGTGCCAGTGCCGGGTCTCCTGCAGGACCTTGCCACCCGACGCCAGGACGGCGGCCTGACGGGTGATCTCGTAGGTCACCGCGCGCTCGACCGAGCGGAACGAGTTCACGTTCTTGGTCTCGGTCCGCGTGCCGAGCACCGTCGAGCCGCGCGGCTTGAGCGACACGTTCGCGTCGCAGCGCAGCGAGCCCTGGTCCATCCGGACGTCGGAGACGTCCAGCGCGAGCAGCAGGTCACGCAGCATGCTCACGTACGCGCGAGCCACCGCCGCGGCCTTGTCCGGCGCGACCTCGATCGTCTTGGTGACGATCTCGATCAGCGGGATGCCGGCCCGGTTGTAGTCGACCAGCGAGTGCGAGGCGCCGTGGATCCGGCCGGTCGCGCCACCCACGTGGGTCGACTTGCCGGTGTCCTCCTCCATGTGCGCGCGCTCGATCTCGATCCGGTAGGTCTCGCCGTCGACGACGACCTCGGTCCAGCCGTTGAACGCGATCGGTTCGTCGTACTGGGAGGTCTGGAAGTTCTTCGGCATGTCCGGGTAGAAGTAGTTCTTCCGGGCGAACCGGCACCACTCGGCGATCTCGCAGTTCAGCGCGAGACCGATCTTGATCGCCGACTCGACCGCCCGGGCGTTGACCACCGGCAGCGCGCCGGGCAGGCCGAGGCAGACCGGGCAGGTCTGCGTGTTCGGCGGCGCGCCGAACTCGGTCGGGCAGCCGCAGAACATCTTGGACTTCGTGTTCAGCTCGACGTGGACCTCGAGGCCCAGCACCGGGTCGTACTGCGCGAGCGCGTCCTCGATCGCGAAAACCTCAGCCGTCATCGGGACACCTCCAGCTCCGGAGCCTTGGACATCAGTACGCCGCCCCACTGCTCGGCCAGCGCGGCCTCGAGCGCGCCGCCCACCTGGTAGAGCAGGTCGTCGCGCATCACCGGGGCCATCACGTGGAAGCCGACCGGCAGACCGTCCTCGTCGGCCAGGCCGCACGGGAACGACGCGGCCGCGTTGCCGGCCAGGTTGGACGGGATCGTGCACAGGTCGTTCTTGTACATCGCGATCGGGTCGTTCACCCGGTCGCCGATCGCGAACGCGGTCGTCGGCGTGGCCGGTGAGACCAGCACGTCGACCTGCTCGTAGGCCTTGGTGAAGTCCCGCGCGATCAGCGTGCGGACCTTCTGCGCCTGGCCGTAGTACGCGTCGTAGTAACCGCTCGACAGCGCGTGCGTGCCGAGCATGATCCGGCGCTTCACCTCGGCGCCGAAGCCGGCCTCGCGGGTCAGGTTCATCACCTTCTCCGCACTGTTCTCGCCGTCGTCACCGACCCGCAGGCCGTAGCGCATCGCGTCGAACTTGGCCAGGTTGGACGAGGCCTCGCTCGGCAGGATCAGGTAGTACGCCGGCAGCGCGTATTCGAAGTGCGGGCAGGACACCTCGACCACTTCGGCGCCGAGCTTGGTCAGCAGCTCGACCGCCTCGTGGAAGCGGGCCTCGACGCCCGGCTGGTATCCCTCGCCGCCGAGCTCCTTGACGACGCCGATCCGCAGGCCGGCGACGTCGGCGCGACGGGCCGCGTCGACCACCGCCGGGACCGGCTGGTTGATCGAGGTCGAGTCCATCGGGTCGTGACCTGCGATGACCTCGTGCAGCAGCGCCGCGTCGAGCGTCGTACGCGCACACGGACCAGGCGTGTCCAGGCTCGAGGCCAGCGCGATCAGCCCGTACCGCGAGGTGCCGCCGTACGTCGGCTTGACGCCGACCGTGCCGGTGAACGCACCGGGCTGGCGGATCGAGCCACCGGTGTCGGTGCCGATCGCCAGCGGCGCTTCGTACGCCGCAAGGGCCGCCGACGAACCGCCGCCGGAGCCGCCGGGGATCCGGTTCAGGTCCCAGGGGTTGTGGGTCGTGCCGTACGCCGAGTTCTCGGTGGACGAGCCCATCGCGAACTCGTCCATGTTCGTCTTGCCGAGGATCACCACGCCGGCCGCCTTCAACCGCTGCACCACGGTCGCGTCGTACGGCGGCTTCCAGCCCTCGAGCATCTTCGAGCCGGCGGTGGTCGGGACGCCGTCCTGGGTCAGCACGTCCTTCAGCGCCAGCGGTACGCCGGCCAGCGGGCCGAGCTTCTCGCCCGCGGCACGCTTCTGGTCGACGGCTGCGGCTTGCGCCAGCGCGCCCTCGGTGTCGACGTGCAGGAACGCGTGCACGGCACCGTCGACGGCACCGATCCGGTCGAGGTGCGCCTGGGTGATCTCCACCGCGCTGGCCTCACCGGACGCCATCAGCTCCGACAGCTCGACCGCGGTCTTACGGATCAAGTCACTCATCACGCCTCCTCGTCCAGGATCCGCGGCACCCGGAATCGCTGCTCCTCCGCGGCCGGCGCGCCGGACAGGGCCTGCTCCGGCGTCAGGCACGGCACGTTCACGTCCTCGCGCATCACGTTGGTGATCGGCAGGGCGTGCGAGGTCGGCGGGATGTCGTCCGCGGCCACCTCGCTGACCTGCCCGACCAGAGCGATGATCTGGTCCAGCTGCGGTGCGAGGTGGTCGAGCTCGTCGTCGGAGAGCTCGATCCGCGCCAGTCGCGCAAGGTGCGCGACCTCTTCGCGGGTAATCGATGGCATGAAGGGCATCCAATGTGTGCGGTTACTGACCAGCGCCACTCAAGGTTTCGAGGGGCACCTGAGCCATCCTAGAGGTCGGCTGTGACAGCTGTGTTGCCCGCTGCCCGATGCTGTGGACAAAGCGAAAGCGGCACCGGATCGAAGCCGCTGGCGTGTCACTTTGCTCCGCTCTGTAACATTGGCCGCGACAGGGCGTAACTTGCGTGGTTTTGGGCTGGGAGATGATCGTTCGGTGTTCCTGCTGCGACTGATCCTCCCGGACCGACCCGGTTCGCTCGGCACCGTGGCGACGGCCCTCGGCGAGGTCGACGCCGACATCCACGCGATCGAAATCGTGGAGCACCGCCGCGAGAACGGCACGGCCGTCGACGACGTCGTGGTCGACCTCCCGCCCGGCGTACTGCCCGACCGGCTGGTCTCGGCCTGCAACGGTGTCGACGGCGTCGAAGTGATCTGGTTCTCCCGGTACGGCGCCGGCGGTGGCCTGCACATGGACCTGGAGGCCGTCGAGCAGATGACCTCGGCCCCGGCCGAGGCGATCGACATCCTGGTCGAACAGGCGCCCTCGGTGCTGCACGCCGACTGGGCCGCGCTGCTGGACGGCACGGGCAGCGAGGTGAAGGTCGCGCTCGAGACCAGCGCGACGCCGGAGTTCGGCGACCTGGTCGAGAAGTGGCTGCCGCTGGAGAAGGCGACCACGCTGGCCGCGCCGGACCACAAGGGCCTGGTCGAGTCGGTGCTGGTCGCGGCGCCGCTGGAGTCCGACCGCCGGGTGCTGGTGATCGGCCGCCGCGGTGGGCCGGAGTTCCTCGGCTCCGAGGTCGCCCGGCTCAGCTACCTGGCCAACCTCGCCGTCACCATTCGCGCGACCGCGTAGAACCTCAGCCGGACAAGACGAAACCTCCTCTCCCGCACAGCGGGTGAGGAGGTTTCGTTCGTACAGGTCAGCGGAGCTCGAAGTACGCCAGCGCTCCCAGGCCGACGATGGCCAGCAGGACGAGCCCGCCGGCCAGCGCGGTGAGCAGGATCGCGACGGTGTTCTTGCCGTCCCGCGCCGGGAGCTCGAACTGGGTCGGCCCCCAGGCGCCGCCGCCGTCGACGCGCTGGACCGCCTCGGGCGGTGGCTTGGCCACCGCCCGCTGCTCGCGCTTCTCGGGCTGGAACTTCACCTGGTCCTCACGAAGGTCGATCGGTCAGACGTAGAACGACTCGTAGCTGAACTCGACCGTCTGCGAGCCGTAGCTTTCCTTGGTGTCGGTGAGGATCTCGACCCGCCAGCCGGACACGTAGCCAGTGTACGACTTGCCGTCGTTGCGAGCCCCGACGAACGCCTTCAGCGCGGCCACGTCCGGCCCCTGCAGCACCGCCAGCCCGTCGGCGACCACGGCTCCGGAGCCGGCCTTCAGGTCCGCGGTGTCACCCGAGGCCCGCATCTGGAACGAGCGCAGCCCGCCGCCCTGCGAGGCGAAGCCGTAGATCGACTGCGACCCGTACTTGCCGAGCGTCTTGCGGCAGGTGATGCCGTTGCGGCAGTCGTACTTCTTCGCCTTCAGCCCGGCCACCATCGCGGCCTGGGTGGTCTGGAACTCCTTGCGTGGCACGTCGAGCTCGTCCGCGCCGGACTTCTTGCCACCGACCTGGATCGTGTCGCCGTTGTTGCGCAGCGAGAACTCGCCCCAGGTGCTGCCGACCTTCTGCGACTTCTGCCCGTTCTTCACCGCCTGCTGCACCTTGGCGACCTCGGAACCACCGAAGGCGTCGTTGCCGATCGCCTGCAGCGCGGCGTCGAAGGTGACGCCGGCGTTGTTGACGTTCTCGTCGTTGGACGACTTGATCAGCACGGCCAGGATCGTGCCGTCGGGCTGGAACTGGAAGACCGCCTCGACCTCGCTCGCACCGTCGAGCTTGAAACAACCGCGGTGTGCGCCCTGCGCCCCGTTGAACAGGTCGCTGCACTGGTACCCGTCGGCCTGGAGCTTGTCGGTCGCGGTCTTGGCCTGACCGGTCGCGTTGCCCAGCTCACCGGCCGGCGGCGCGCCGGTCGGGTCGCCGGTGGGGTCACCGTTCGGAGTCTCGGGGCCGTTGGTCGGCTCCGTGGACGTGGTGGTCGTCGGCTGCGTGGTCGGCTCGTCGTCGCCGCCGAGCGCCTTGATCCCGACGAACACCAGCAGACCGATCAGCAGGACGCCGACGATGCCGCCACCGATGAACAGCGGCATCTTGTCCTTGCCGCCACCCGAGCCGCCCGGACCGTTCGGCTGCCAAGGCTGCTGACCGCCCTGCTGCTGGTGCCAGCCGGCCTGCTGCGCGGGCTTCTGTCCCCACGGCTGCTGCTGGTACCCACCGGTCTGCGGCGGAGTCTGCTGACCCCAGCCGGTCTGACCCGGCTGCTGCGGCGGCTGCCCGGGCTGCTGTCCCCAGCCACCACCACCCTGCGGCGGCGTGCCCTGAGGAGGCTGACCCTGCGGGGGCTGGCCCTGCTGCGGCGGCCGCTGTCCCCAGCCACCACCCTGGGCGGGTTGCTGTTGTCCCCAGCCACCCTGGTTTCCCCCGTGCTGCCCGCCCGGCTGGCCCCCCGGCTGCCCAGGACTCCACGGTCCTTGTGGCGGCGTCGTCATAGTCGCTCCTTAGAAACCCACGTGTGGACGTGCAAAGTTAACAGTCCGACGGGCCAGCCCCCGCCACGGATCCATCCCGTAAGAAACTGGTGTGCCGAACCGCTCGTACGCCGTACCGAGCTAGGCCGGAATCCCTTGTGTCACGGCCGATCTACGCCTGCTCGGGCTCCGGCCTGGTCGCCACTTCGGCGGCCGCGTCGGCGCCGGAGTCGAGCAGCACCTGGAAACCGGCCGCGTCCAGAATCGGTACGCCGAGCTGCACGGCCTTGTCGTACTTCGACCCCGGAGAGTCACCGACCACCACGAACGAGGTCTTCTTCGACACCGAACTGGCCGCCTTGCCGCCACGCGACACGATCGCCTCGGTCGCCTCGTCGCGGCTGAAGCCCTCGATCGTGCCGGTCACCACGATCGACAGCCCGGTCAGCGTCTGCTCGACGGTCGGCCCGGTCCGCTCCTGACGCAACTGGACGCCGGCCGCCTTCCACTTGCGCACGATCTCCTGGTGCCAGTCGACCTGGAACCACTCGATCACCGCGTGCGCGATGGTCGGCCCGACGCCCTCGAGCCGCGACAGCTCCTCCTCGCTCGCCGCCTGCACCTCGTCGATGTCCTTGTACGCCGCCGCCAGCGCGGCCGCCGCGGTCGGACCGACGTGCCGGATCGACAGCGCGACCAGTCCCCGCGACAGCGGCTGGGTCTTGGCGGCCTCGAGGTTCGCGAGCAGCTTCTGCGCGTTGGCCGAGAGGGCTCCGGCCTTGGTGGTGAAGAAGGAGCTGCGGGCCAGTGCTTCCTCGGTCAGCGAGAACAGGTCGCCCTCGTCCGCGATCAGCTCGCTGCCGATCAGCGCGTCTGCGGCCTTGAAGCCGAGCACCTCGATGTCGAACGCCGACCGCCCGGCCAGGTGGAACAGCCGCTCGCGCAGCTGCGCCGGGCAGGTCTGCGAGTTCGGGCAGCGGATGTCGACGTCGCCCTCCTTCATCGGGCGCAACGTCGTCCCGCAGGACGGGCACTCGGTCGGCATCCGGAACGGGTGCGCGTCGGCCGGGCGCAGCTCGATCACCGGACCGAGGATCTCCGGGATCACGTCGCCGGCCTTGCGCAGGACGACGGTGTCGCCGATCCAGACGCCCTTGCGCTCGACTTCCTGGCTGTTGTGCAGCGTCGCGTACTCGACCGTCGAGCCGGCCACCCGGACCGGCTCCATCACCCCGTACGGCGTGACGCGGCCGGTGCGGCCGACGTTGACCTTGATGTCGAGCAGCTTGGTGGTGACCTCCTCCGGCGGGTACTTGAACGCGATCGCCCAGCGCGGCGCGCTCGACGTCGAGCCCAGTGCCCGCTGCAGATCGACCTCGTCCACCTTCACCACGACACCGTCGATCTCGTGGTCGACGGAGTGCCGGTTCTCCCCGTAGTAGGCGATGAACTCGTTCACCTCGGCGAGCGTCTCGACCTTGCGGGCGCGGTCGCTGACCGGCAGCCCCCAGGCCTTCAGCTGCTCGTAGGCCTCGGACAGCCGGCCGATGTGGAAACCGTCGACCCGCCCCAGCCCGTGCACGACGAACCGCAGCGGACGCTGCGCGGAGACCCGCGGGTCCTTCTGCCGCAGCGATCCGGCGGCACCGTTGCGCGGGTTGGAGAACGGGGCCTTGCCGGCCTCGACGAGCTGCGCGTTCAGCTGCTCGAAGTCCTCGACCCGGAAGTAGACCTCGCCGCGGACCTCGAGGAAGGTCGGCAGGGCGTCGCCGTCCAGCTCGTTCGGGATGCTGTCGATGGTGCGCACGTTGAGCGTGACGTCCTCACCGATCCGGCCGTCGCCGCGGGTGGCGCCGGTGACCAGGCGGCCGTTCTCGTAGACCAGGTCGAGGGCGAGGCCGTCGACCTTGAGCTCGCAGAGGAATCCGCTGTCGTGGATCTGCTGGACGGTGACCTCGCGCTCCAGCCGCTTGGCCCAGGCCTCCATCTGCTCGGCGGAGAACGCGTTGGCCAGGCTCTCCATCCGGGTCGGGTGGGTGACCGGCTCGAACAGCGTCGAGATCGGCACGCCGACCTTCTGCGTCGGCGAGTCGGGCGTGCGCAGCTCCTGGTACTGCTCCTCGATGTCCTGCAGCTCGTGCATCAGCGCGTCGAAGTCGGCGTCGGAGATCGTCGAGGTCGCCATGTAGTAGCGGAACCGGTGCTCCTCGATCTCGCGGCTCAGCGCGGCGTGCCGCTCGCGCACCTTCGGCGGCGCGGCAGGCTGATCGGCGGCGGTCGTCTCGGGGATCTCCGTGCTCATGGGGAGAACTTACCGCCCGGCACCGACGATTCCGGGGTTATCCACGACCCCGGCCGGCTCACGCTTCGGCGGCTTCTCCGAGCGCGTCCACGACGCCACGCAGCCGGTCCAGGCGAGCCCGGGCGTCCGCCGGCGACGGAGCGGAGGCGAGCCCACACGCAGGGGTGACGACGACCTGCTTCATCAGTTCCGGGTCCAGACCGAGGTTGCGCCACGTACGTACCAGTGGTGCGGCGGCCTGCTCCGGGTCGGGGATCGGCCCGGTGGTGGCGATCAGTCCGGCGTACAGGGTGGTCTTGGCCTCCACTGCCAGAGCGATCTGCTCCCACGCCGGCTCAGTGAGCAGTGACACGTCTACTGCCACTCCCCCGGCGCCCGCTCGGGTGAACACCTCGATCGGCGGCCGAGCCGCACAGCAGTGCACCAGCGTCGTCGCGGGATCAGCAGCGTCGATCACGCGAGCCAGCAGCTCCACAGCGCCCGGACCGTCGACCGAGCGGTGTTTGCTCCACCCGCTAGCCGTCGGTACAGCCCCAGCCAGTACGGCGGGCAGTGCGGGCTCGTCCAGCTGCACCAGCAAGTCCACGCCCGGCAGCCGACGCCGTACCTCGGCCACCTGCGCGTTCAGCCCGTGCGCCAACGCGTCAGCCAGGTCGCGCCGGGCTCCGTGGTCAGCGAGCACCTTGTCGCCGCGCGGCAGCTCCACCGTCGCCGCGAGCGTCCACGGCCCGGTGAACTGGAGCTTGAGCGGCCCGGTGTACCCGTCGCCGAACTCCTCCAGCACGTCCAGATCCTCGTGCAGCAGCGAGCGCGCCCGGCGCTGGTCGAGACTCGACAGCGGATCCGAACCACCCGTCAGCCGCCACCCGGCGGGCTGGAGATCAGCCGACAGCTCAGCCAGTACGGCGACCGCGCGGCTGAGCATGTCGCCGTACGGGCGCGCCGGCAGCTCCGGGAGGAAGGGGATGTCGACAGCGTCGAGCACCACCTTGGTCCACTCGCGGATGTCCTCGCCAGGTACAGACCCGAGACCAGTGGTTGTCATCAAACGTTCGCAGTGGCGCGCTGGACGGTGTCGATGGTGGCCGAGCCGATGACCCGTGTCCCGTCGTACAGAACGACTGCCTGGCCCGGTGCCACCGCGGCGGTCGGCTCGTCGAACTCCACGAACACCTGGTCGCCCTCGACGCGAGCGGTCACCGCCACCTCGTCACCGTGTGCCCGCAGCTGCGCCTTGACGTGCAGCGTGCCGGCCGGGACCGGTCCGCACCAGCGCGGCTTGGACGCGACCAGGCTCTCCACCGCCAGCTCCTCGCGGGAGCCGACCGTGACCGTGCGGTCGACCGGGCTGATGTCGAGCACGAACCGCGGCTTGCCGTCGGCCGCCGGCGTCCCGATCCGCAGGCCCTTGCGCTGCCCGACGGTGAACCCGTGGGTGCCCTTGTGCTCGCCGAGCTTGGTGCCGCTGCTGTCCACGATGTCGCCGGGCGCCTCGCCCAGCTGCTTGGACAGGAAGCCGGGGGTGTTGCCGTCGGCAATGAAGCAGATGTCGTGGCTGTCCGGCTTGGCCGCGACCGACAGCCCGCGCCGCTCGGCCTCGGCCCGGATCTCGGTCTTGGGCGTGTCGCCGAGCGGGAAGAACGCATGCCGCAGCTGCTCCTGGGTGAGCACGCCGAGCACGTACGACTGGTCCTTGGCCGGGTCGACCGCGCGGTGCAGCTCCCGGCCGGACGGCGTCTCGACGATCTGCGCGTAGTGCCCGGTGGCGACCGCGTCGAAGTCGAGCGCCAGCGCGCGCTCCAGGACGGCGCTGAACTTGACCTTCTCGTTGCAGCGCAGGCAGGGGTTCGGCGTCCGGCCGGCGGCGTACTCGGCGACGAAGTCCTCGACCACGTCGGCGTGGAAGCGCTCGGCCAAATCCCAGACGTAGAACGGGATGCCGATCACGTCGGCGGCCCGGCGGGCGTCGCGGGAGTCCTCGACCGTGCAGCAGCCGCGGGCGCCGCTGCGGTACGACTGGGGGTTGCGGCTGAGCGCCAGGTGCACACCGACCACGTCGTGCCCGGCCTCGGCCATCCGCGCCGCCGCGACGGCGGAGTCGACCCCGCCGGACATGGCTGCGAGTACCCGCATCAGTTGTTCCTTCCCACGTTCTGCAGTCCGGCGGACATCGCCCGCTCCACCACTGGCCCGATGTTGTCCAGCACCGCGTCGACGTCGGCGTCGGTGCTGGTGTGTCCGAGGGTGAACCGCAGCGAGCCGCGGGCCCGCTGGTCGTCGTACCCCATCGCGAGCAGCACGTGACTCGGCTCTGCGACTCCCGCGTTGCACGCCGAGCCGGTCGAGACCTCGATGCCGCGCGCGTCCAGCAGGAGCAACAGCGAGTCGCCCTCGCAGTCCTTGAACGACAAGTGTGCGTTGGCGGGCAAACGGCTCACCGGATCCCCCGACAGCAACGCGCCGGGGATCGTGCTCGTGATGCCCTCGACCAGCCGGTCGCGCAGCCCGATCAGGCGCTGCGCTTCGTCGGCCTGGTGCTTGACGGCGTGGGCGGCCGCGACCGCGAACCCGGCCGTCGCCGGGGTGTCCAGCGTGCCGGACCGTACGTCGCGCTCCTGGCCGCCGCCGTGCACGATCGGCACCAGCTGGGTCTCCTTGTGCACCACCAGCGCACCGATCCCGTACGGGCCGCCGATCTTGTGCGCCGACACGGTCATCGCGTCCACGCCGAGCGCGCCGAAGTCCACCGGGATCTGCCCGACCGCCTGCACGGCGTCGGTGTGCACCGGGATCCCGTGCTCGGCCGCGATCGCCGCGACCTGCTGGATCGGCTGCAGCGTGCCGACTTCGTTGTTGGCCATCATCAGCGTCACGAACGACACCGCCGCCGGGTCCTGCTCGATCGCCGCACGCACCTCATCCGGCTGCACGCGCCCGAGCGCGTCGACCGGCAGCCACTCGAGCTCGGCGCCCTCGTGCTGGGCCAGCCAGACGGCCGGGTCCAGTACGGCGTGGTGCTCGATCCCGCTCAGCAGGATGCGCCGCCGGCGAGGGTCCTCCTTGAGCCGGGCCCACCACAGCCCCTTCAGCGCGAGGTTGTCCGCCTCGGTCCCGCCGGAGGTGAACACCACCTCGCTCGGCAGCGCGCCGAGCGCCTCGGCGATCGTCTCGCGGGACTCCTCCACGGTCCGCCGGGCCGCCCGTCCCGATCCGTGCAGCGACGAGGCGTTGCCGGTGCGCCCAAGGTAAGAGGCCATCGCCTCGATCGCCGCGGGCAGCATCGGAGTCGTCGCGGCATGATCGAGGTAGACCGTACGCCGGCCGGAAGAGGTCATAACACCCTCAAGGGTAAGTCCTCGGCCGATGTTCCCGTCAGGCGTACCAGCTCAGCGGACGCCAGGCCGCTCCGCACGGCTTCGTCCGGACGGACGAAATCGGCCCACTCCGTTGTCGCCTGCGACGAATACGCGCCGCCCCGAGCGTCCTAACGTCGGCCCATGGCGACCCTGAACGAGATCGAGACGTGGCTGCACGACCAGCTGCCGGCCCTGCTGTCCGAGCACGAGGTGCCCGGCGCGGCGGTCGGCGTCCTGTACGGCGGTGAGGTGGTCGACCACGCCGCCGGCCTGCTCAGCAAGGCGACCGGCGTGGAGGCGACCGCCGACTCGGTCTTCCAGATCGGCTCGATCACCAAGGTGTGGACCACCACGCTGGTGATGCAGCTCGCCGACGACGGCATCGTCGACCTCGACCGGCCCGTACGGGAGTACCTGCCCGAGTTCGTGCTCGGCGACGAGGGCGCGGCCGCGAAGATCACCACCCGGCAGCTGCTCAGTCACACCGCCGGCTTCGAGGGTGACATCTTCAACGACACCGGCAAGGGCGACGACGCGGTCGAGAAGTACCTCGCCACCCTCTCCGGGGTCGAGCAGCTGTTCGGCCCGGGCGAGATGTTCTCCTACAACAACGCGGCCTTCGTCGTTCTCGGCCGGCTGGTCGAGGTGCAACGCGGCAAGCCGTACGACACCGTCCTGCGGGAGCGTCTGTTCACTCCGCTCGGGTTGACCCACGCCGCCAACGACCCGTACGAGGCGATCCTGCACCGGGCCGCCGTCGGGCATCTGCGACCCGCGCCGGACGAGGCGCCGGTCCCCGCTCCGGTCTGGGCGCTGACGCGGTCGATGGCGGCCGCCGGTGCCATGCTCGCGATGCGACCGCGTGACCTGCTCACGTTCGCCCGCCTGCACCTGGACTCCGGTACGACGGCCGACGGGACCGCCGTACTGAGTGCGGCGAGTGTCGAGGCGATGCAGGAGCCGCAGGTCAAGCTGCCCGCGCTCGGGATGATGGGCGACTCGTGGGGTCTCGGCTGGGAGCTGTTCGACTGGAACGGGACCACGGTGATCGGCCACGACGGCGGGACGATCGGCCAGGGCGCGTTCCTGCGCATCGTGCCCGAGCACGGTCTGGCGATCGCCCTGCTGACCAACGGCGGCGACATGATCGAGCTGTACCGCGCGGTCTTCGGGCACGTGGTCAAGGAACTGGCCGGGCTCGACCTGCCCGCGATGCCCACTCCTCCGGCCACGGCGGTGCCGGTGGATGTCGAACGGTTCCTCGGCACCTACACCTGCGAGGTGGCCGACATCACCATCCGGCAGGACGACGACGGCCGGTTCTGGCTCGACCAGGTGCCGAAGGGCATCTTCAGTGAGCTCGGCCCGACGCCCGAGCCGGTCGAGCTGGTCGGCCGCGACGAGCACAGCCTGATCGCGGTCAAGGCCGCCAACGGCCTGCACACCCCGCACGTGTTCCTCGGCGACGACGGCACCGGTCGCGCCCTCTACCTGCACAGCGGGCGGGCTCTGCGCCGCGCTGCCGTCTGATTCCCCGGAGGCATCCATGAGATCCGTACTCGCTGTCGCAGTGGCCGGCGTCCTCGCGTTGTCCGCCTGCAGCTCAGGAGGCGAACCGACCACGGCCGGCGGCGGCCAGCCGGTCAGCGGCGGGACGCTGACGATGGCCGTCGGCGGCGACCCCGGCAACCTTGACCCGCAGTTCACCTCGCTGTCGGTCACCATGCAGGTCGACTGGTTCCTGTACGACGCGCTGGTCAACATCGACTCCAGCGGCAAGCAGGTGGCGGGGCTGGCGGAGAAGTGGGAAGGCACGACGACCACCGCGAAGTACACGCTGCGCAAGGGCGTCACCTGTGCCGACGGCACGCCGCTGACCGCGAGCACGGTCGCGCAGAACATCAACTTCGTCGGCAATCCGGCCAACAAGTCGACCCGGATCGGCGTCTTCGTCCCGGCGGGCGCCAAGGCGACCGCTGACGACGCGGCCGGCACGGTGACGGTGACGGCGGCAGCTCCGGACGCCTTCCTGGTTCGCAACGTCGGCGGCCTGCACATCGTCTGTGGCAAGGGGATGAAGGACCGCAGCATCCTCAAGCAGAGCTCGGACGGCACCGGGATGTACACGGTCAGCGAGGCCGTACCCGGCGACCACTACACGCTGACCCGGCGCAAGGACTACGCCTGGGGCCCGGGTGACTTCAAGGCCGACCAGGCCGGGCTGCCGGACAAGGTCGTGATCAAGGTCGTCGCCAACGAGACCACGTCGGCGAACCTGCTGACCGCCGGACAGGTGAACATCGTCGCCATCGCCGGACCGGACAAGCAGCGCCTGGCCGCCCAGCAACTGTTCAAGCGGGAGGCCGGTGCGCCGCTCGGCCAGCTCTGGTTCAACCAGAAGGCGGGACTGCCCACCTCCGATCTCGCCGTACGGCGTGCGCTGACGCAGGGCCTCGACCTGACCCAGCTGGGCAAGGTGGTCACCAGCGGAACCGGTACGGCGCCGACCGATCTGGTTGCCCCTGGCATGGGTCCGTGCAAGGAGGACACCGTCACCGGCAACCTGCCGGGCCACGACTTGAACGCCGCCAAAGCCGCGCTCGACGCGGCGGGCTGGAAGCCAGGTGCGGGCGGTATCCGCGAGAAGGGCGGCAGCAAGCTGTCGCTGGTCTTCTACTACCCCACCACGCTCGGTCCGACGCTGCAGTCGGCCGCTGAGCTGCTGCAGAAGTCCTGGACCGAGCTGGGCGTCGAGGTGTCGCTGAAGGCCGTCTCCACCGCCGAGATCAGCACTGTGGTCCTCGCCGGGCAAGGCACCTGGCACGCAGGGCTGATCCCGCTGACCGTCTCCCTCCCGAGCCAGCTGGTCAGCTTCCTGTCCGGCACAACACCGCCGAACGGCAGCAATTTCTCCTCGATCAAGAACGCCGGGTACGACGCCGCGGTCGCCAAGGCGTCCCGCACCGCCGGGACCGACGGCTGCGCGGACTGGGCAGCCGCCGAGCGGGCCCTGTTCGAGCAGGTGAACCTGGTGCCGTTCGTCAACACAACGCTGCCGTACTTCGGCAAGAACGTGACCTTCGAGCTCGGCCAGGGCAGCGTCGTGCCCAGCTCGATCCGGATGCTGGGGTGAGCCGGTGACGACTGCCGGCGCAGTTGGATCACGGCCGGAGGTCAACCCCTGGGTCCGATTCGCGGTTCGCCGGCTCGCTCGCCTGGTCGTGTCGGTGTTCGCGTTGCTCAGCGCCGCCTTCCTGATGATCCATCTGATTCCTGGCGACCCGGTCCGCTCGGCGCTGGGGCCGGCCGCACCCAAGAGCCTCGTCGACGCCCAGCGCGAGTCCCTCGGTCTGAACGACCCGCTCTGGGAGCAGTACCTGCACTTCCTGCAGCACTTGTTCACGGGGAATCTCGGTACGTCGATCACGACTGGGCTCCCCGTCTCGGACGTGATTCGCGACCGGCTGCCCGCGACCGTGCAGCTGGCCGTGGCCGCGTTCCTGGTCGCCGTCCTGATCGCGCTCCCGGTCGGCTTGGCCATGGGTGTTCTCACCCGGGCCGGCCGGCGGCCCCGGGCCGAGCTGGGCTTCACCTCGACGTCGGTGGTGCTCGCCGCGATCCCCGAGTTCCTGCTCGCAGTCGGGCTGGTCTACGTGTTCGCGGTGAAGCTGCAGTGGTTCCCGGTCGCGGGGCGCGGCAACGTCGCGTCGTACGTGCTGCCGGTGTTGTCCCTGGCGATCGGGCCGGCTGCTGTGCTGGCGCGCATCTGCCGGGTCGAGCTGCTCGCGGTACTGCAGACCGACTACCTGCGGACCGCCCGCGCCAAGCGTTTGCCGGCAACCGCCGTATATGTGCGCCACGCCTTGCCCAACGCGGTGACCGCGACGATCACGCTCGGCGGCCTGCTGCTGGGCGGGATGGTCGCCGGGACCGTCCTGGTCGAGAACGTGTTCGGCTGGCCCGGCCTGGGCAGCACGATCGTCTCCTCGATCCTGGCCAAGGACTACCCGCTGGTGCAGGGCGTGGTGCTCGTGTACGGCGTCGGCGTCCTGCTGGTGAACCTGGCCGTGGACGTCGCCCTTGCCCTGCTGGATCCGCGTTCGACCATCCGGGAGAGCTGATGGCCCGCCGAACCCGCTGGATCGCAGTCCTCCGTACGCCGGTCGGCGCCGGCGCGGGGGTGCTCCTGCTCGCCGTACTGCTGCTCGCACTGCTCGCTCCGCTGCTCTGGTCCGACCAAGCAAGTGCGATCGACACCGAGCATTTGCTGGAAGGCACGTCGTCCCAGCACTGGCTTGGCACGGACAGCCTCGGCCGGGACATCTTCTATCGCGTGCTCGTCGCCTCCCGGACGTCGATCATGCTCGCGCTCCTAGCCACCGCCCTCGGTGTGCTCGCGGGTCTCGTGCTCGGCACCGCGCCGCTGCTGCTGGGCCGGCGTGCGGGACGACTGACGACAGCGCTGGTGAACATCGCCGTCGCGTTCCCCGGCCTGCTGCTGGCGCTGTTCTTCGCGGTGATCTTCGGGGTCGGCGCGAAAGGCGCGGTGCTCGCGATCGGCCTGGCCGGCGCACCGGCGTTCGCGCGGCTGACCCAGACGCTGGTCGTGGGCATCGCGGAGCGGGACTTCGTCGCCGCGGCGCGGATCGCGGGGGTCGGCCGGTTCCGGATCCTGCTGCGACACGTCCTGCCCAACATCGCCGAACCGCTGGTGGTGAACGCGACGATCGGTGCCGGCGGCGTGCTGCTCGCCTTCGCCGGGCTGTCGTTCCTCGGCCTCGGCGTGCAGCCACCGGCCTACGACTGGGGGCGGCTGATGGGCGAGTCGCTGAACGGGATCTACGTGCATCCGGCCGCCGCACTCGCGCCGGGCGTCGCGGTGGTGATCGCGGGGCTGGCGTTCAACCTGTTCGGCGAAGCGGTGGCGAAGGGTCTCGGCGTGCCGGCCCTTGTGGGTCCGCGGTTGCGGACCCGGACGCCGGAGACGGTTCCCGCGGCGCCGGTCGACGACGATGCCGTGCTGGTGGTGAAGGATCTGCGGGTCAGCTTCCCCGGCCCGATCACGCCCGTGCGCGGCGTCAGCTTCACGATCCACAAGGGCGAAATCGTCGGGGTGGTTGGCGAATCCGGCTCGGGCAAGAGCCTGACCGCGCTCGCGGTCGCTCAGCTGATCGAGCCGCCGGGACACGTCGAGGCAGCCGAGTTGTCGTTCCTCGGTGCACCGCTGCTCGGCCGGCTGGCCGACCGCGGTTCGGCCGCGACGCGGCGAAGGTTGCTGGGGACATCTTTCGCGATGGTGTTCCAGGATCCGATGACGTCGTTCAACCCGACCAAGCGGATCGGCGTACAGCTTGCTGAGGGGGCTCGTGAACATCAAGGCCTGTCGCGCCGGCAGGCGATGGCGCGGGCGGTCGACCGGTTGCGTGCGGTTCGGGTCCCGGCGGCCGAGCGGCGGGCGCGGCAGTACCCGCACGAGTTCTCCGGCGGGATGCGGCAGCGCGCGATGATCGGGATGGGCCTGATGGGCGCGCCCGCGTTGATCGTCGCGGACGAGCCGACGACCGCGCTGGACGTCACCGTGCAGCGTCAGGTGCTGCGGTTGCTGGAGACGATCCGGGAGACCGACGACGTCGCCGTGCTGCTGATCAGCCACGACATCACCGTCGTCGCGCAGGTCTGCGACCGGGTGCTGGTGATGTACGCCGGGCGGATCGTCGAGGACCTGCCCGCGTCCGAACTCGCCACCGGGGCACGGCATCCCTACACCCGGGCGCTGCTGGCCGCCGTACCGGATCTGGACACGCCGCTCGACGAACCGCTGGCGGTGATTCCCGGCCGGCCGGTCGATCCGTCAGCTTTTCCGACCGGATGTGCCTACAAAGTGCGTTGTGAGTTCGTTGTCGAGTCCTGTTCTTCGAAGGATCCTGAACTGGTGGGCGCCGACCATCGAGTCGCCTGCTGGAATCCCCAAGGCCGGACGGTGTTGGGAATCGAGTCGATCCGGACGGGGCAACGATGAGCGAACTGCGTTTCGACCAGGTGACGGTCCGGTACGGCGCCGGCCGCCGTGCGCTGACCGCCGTCGACGGGGTCGATCTGACCGTGCCGTCCGGCCAGGTGGTCGGACTGGTCGGCGAGTCCGGCTCGGGGAAGTCGACGTTGGCGCGTGCCGCGGTCGGTCTGGCCGAGCTGTCGTCGGGGCAGATCCTGCTGGACGGCGTAAGGCTGCGGCACCGGACCGGTGGACGGCGTCCCCTGCAGATGGTGTTTCAGGATCCGTACTCGTCGCTGGATCCACGGATGACGATCGGCGACTCGATCGCCGAAGCCGTGCCACGCTCGGGGCCACCTCGCCGCGAGGAGGTGAGCCGACTGCTCGAGCTGGTCGGACTGGAGGCCGATCGAGCACAGGCCTATCCGGGCGCCTTGTCAGGTGGCCAAAGGCAACGAGTCGCCATCGCGCGAGCGCTGGCCGGGCAGCCCGACGTCGTGATCGCGGACGAGATCACTTCGGCTCTGGACGTGTCGATTCAGGGCACAGTGCTGAATCTCGTCCGCTCGCTGCAGCGTGAGCTGCGCCTGTCGATGCTGTTCATCTCGCACAACTTGGCTGTCGTTCGCTACGTGAGTGACTACATCGCGGTCATGTATCTCGGTCGCATCGTGGAGTTCGGACCGGCCGCGGACGTGCTCGGCGATCCACAACATCCCTCCACCAAGGAGCTGCTGGCCGCGGCGCCTCGCCGTGGGGCGACGTCGCTGCTCGATCCCGTGGCCCCACGGCTCTCCGACCCGACTGCGCAAGCCGTCGCGGAGCGCGCCGTGCAGGTGGTCGCCGAAGCCGAACCCGCCGATCCCCACCATCCACCCGCCGGCTGCCGGTTCCATCCGCGCTGCCCGATCGGGCCTTTGGTGCTCAGCGACCGCGAACACTGCCTGACGATCGATCCCACCACCGACGCCGACCGTCGACGTCATCGCGCCGCCTGCCATCACGTGGCCGGCGCCCTGCAGCCGGTCACCACCGGTTCCGTATCCAAGGAGGATTCCCTGTGACCCGACGTCTGCGCATCGACGACCTGACCGAGCTCGTGGTTCCGGAGCAGCCGGCGCTCTCGCCCGACGGCGCCCAGCTGGCCTACGTCCTGCGGACCATCGATGTGGAGGCCGACCGCACGCTGCGCAACCTGTGGCGGGTTCCGGCCTCCGGCGGCGAGCCACAGCAGCTGACCCGGGGTGATGGCGACACCTCGCCGACCTGGTCGCCGGACGGCAGTCAGCTGGCCTTCCTGCGCGCGAAGGACGGGCCTGCGCAGCTCTGGGTGCTGCCGGCCGATGGTGGTGAGCCGGAGCAGCTCACGACGCTGCCTCTCGGCGCCGGAGCTCCGCGCTGGAGTCCCGACGGGAAGCGGATCGCGTTCAGCGCTCCGGTCGACATCGCCGCGCTCGCCGGCGAGGACGACAAAGCTCGTGAGTCTCGCGACCACGCGCCGATCGTCACCGAGCGGCTGGACTATCAGGCCGACGGAGCCGGTTGGTTGCGCACCTATCGCGCACATGTCCACCTGCTCGACGTGGAGACCAAGAAGTGCCGCCAGGCGACCGAGGGCGACTGGCACGCCGGTGATCCGGCCTGGTCACCGGACGGGACCAAGGTCGCGTTCGGCGCGGCCACCGCTCCCGACGCCGATCTCGTCCCAACGGCACCGGCGTACGTGCTCGACGCGACGGACGAAAAAGCCGAGCCGCAGCTGGTCGGTCTGCAGGAGGGCTTGGCTGGTCCCGTGCTGTGGACCAGCGACGGCGAGTCCCTGCTGATCGTCGGCAACGCCACCGGCCCGGTCGGACACGCTGGACTGTTGCGACTCTCGCTGGACAGTGGCGACCTGGTGAACCTGGCGGCGCCGCTCGATCGCAACGTGATGCCCGGCGGACCGGCGTACCCGGGAGCCCTTCCGTTGTTGGTCGACGACGGCGAGACGGTGCTGTTCTGCGTGCGCGACCGCGGCTGCAGCCACCTGTACGCCGTACCGGTCGCCGGCGGCACGCCTCGGCGCGTGCTGGGAGAAGCGGGACAGAACGTCGTCGGCCTGTCGGTCGCCGGAGGAGTCGCGGCGGTCTCGCTGGCCACGCAGACGTCGTACGGGGAGATCGTCACGATCGATCTGGCCGACGGGACGGTGACACCGCGGACGTCGTACGGGCTGGAGGACGTCGAGCACTTCGCGCGGGAGGAGCGCGAGTTCACGATCTCGGACGGCACGGTCGTGGCCGGGTGGATCATTCGCGATCCGGAGGCCACCGGCGCGCAGCCGCTGCTGCTCGACGTGCACGGCGGTCCCCACAACGCGTGGAACGCCGTGACCGACGAGGTGCATCTCTACCACCAGGAGCTCGCCGCGCTGGGCTGGACCATCCTGCTGCTGAACCCGCGCGGCAGCGATGGCTACGGCGAGGACTTCTTCAACGCGGCGCTCGGCGGCTGGGGTACGGCGGACGCCGCCGACTTCCTCGAGCCGATCGACCAGCTCGTTGCCGAAGGCATCGCTGACGCGAAGCGGCTCGCAGTGGCGGGCTACAGCTACGGCGGCTTCATGACCTGCTACCTGACCAGCCGGGACAACCGGTTCGCGGCCGCGGTGGCCGGTGGCGTGGTGAGCGACCTGACCAGCATGGGCGGCACCTCGGACTCCGCGCACTTCCTGAACGTCTACGAGCTGAACGGTCCTGGCGACTTCACCGCCATGTCGCCGCTGAGCCAGGTCGACCAGGTGAAGACGCCGACCCTGGTGCTGCACGGCGACGCGGACGTGCGTTGCCCGGTCGGCCAAGCGCAGCAGTGGCACACCGCGCTGCGCGAGCAGGGAGTGCCGACCCAGCTGGTGCTGTACCCGGAGGCAAGCCACCTCTTCATCGTGGAGGGGCGGCCGTCGCACCGGCTCGACTTCAACCGCCGAATCCTCGACTGGGTCGAGCAATACGCGGGTGACGCTCGCGGACCGCGCCGGCCGCGGATCGACGCGGCGCACTGGCAGCGCAGGCTCACCACGCTCGCCGCCAAGCACAAGGTCGTCGGGGCTTCGCTGGGCATCCTGCGATTGCGGCCGGGCCAGGACGACGAGCTGGTGGAGGCGGCAACCGGCGTACTGCACAAGGAAACCGGTGTACCGGTGACCACCGACTCGATCTTCCAGATCGGCTCGATGTCGAAGGTGTGGACGGCGACGCTCGCGATGCAACTGATCGACGAGGGCCTGCTCGACCTGGACCAGCCGCTGATCCAGGTCCTGCCCGAACTGCAGCTCGGTGATCCCGATGTCGCCAAGCAGGTGACGATGCGGCAGTTGCTGACGCACACGAGCGGAATCGACGGCGACGTTTTCACCGACACCGGGCGGGGCGACGACTGCCTGGAGAAGTATGTGGACGGGCTGGCCGACGTGGGCCAGAACCACCCGATTGGGGTGACCTGGTCGTACTGCAACTCCGGCTTCTCGCTGGCCGGGCGCGTGATCGAGAAGCTCACCGGCAAGACCTGGGACGCGGCGCTGCGGGAGCGGATCTTCGAGCCGCTCGGCTTGCGTCGTACGGTCACACTGCCGGAGGAGGCGCTGCTGCATCGGGCCGCCGTCGGACACGTCGGCGAGGACGAGCTGTCGCCGGCGCCAGTCTGGGGACTCCCCCGATCGCTCGGTCCGGCCGGACTGATCACCTCGAGCGCGGCCGAAGCGCTGGCCTTCGCCCGGATGCACCTGAACGACGGGCTCGCGCCTGACGGCAAGCGGGTGTTGAGCTCGGCGTCGGTGACGACAATGGCCGACAAGCACGCGGAGCTGCCGGACAAGCACACCCTCGGCGACTCCTGGGGGCTCGGCTGGATCCGGTTCGACTGGGACGGTCACCGGCTGATCGGGCACGACGGCAACACGATCGGCCAGGCCGCGTTCCTGCGGGTGCTGCCCGAGCAGGGGCTGGCCGTGTCGCTACTGACCAACGGGGGCAACACCCACGACCTGTACGAGGAGCTGTACCGCGAGATCTTCGCCGAGGTCGCTGGCGTGGCGATGCCGTTGCCGCTGGCACCTTTGTCACCGGAGCCTTCGGTCGATCTGCACCGGCACGTCGGGCGGTACGAGCGGGCCAGCACACTGCAGGAGGTGTTCGTGCGGGACGGCCAGGCGGTGGTGCGGGTGACGCTGACCGGACCACTGGCCGAGCTGATGCCGGAGCCGGCGCAGGAGTTCGTGATGAGGCCGGCCGACGACAGCGGCGATCTGTTCGTCGTCCGCCAGCCGGGGTCGCTGACGTGGTCGGCGATCACCTTCTACTCATTGCCGAGCGGTGAGAGGTACATGCACTTCGGGGTTCGAGCAACGCCGAAGGTGGGCTGATGACGGCGTCTTCGGCGGTGATGCTGGCGGACCTGGAGACGTTGGTGACGTGCGAGTCGCCGTCGTCGGATCTCGCGGCCGTGGCCCGGAGCGCGGACGTGGTCGCCCAGCTGGGCAAGGAGCGGCTGGGCAGCGCACCGTCGTACGAGGTGGTGGACGGGTGGACGCACCTGCGCTGGAAGTTCGGCGACGGGCCCTCGCGGGTGCTTGTGCTCGGCCACCACGACACGGTCTGGCCGGCCGGTTCGCTGACCACGCATCCGTTCGCTGTGGACGGCGGAGTGGTCCGCGGGCCGGGGTGCTTCGACATGAAGGCCGGCCTGGTGATGGCCTTTCACGCCGTCGCCGCACTGCCGTCCCTGGATGGCGTCACCTTGCTCGTGACCGGTGACGAGGAGCTGGGCTCGCCGTCGTCGCGTTCCCTGATCGAGGCCGCGGCGGCCGGGTGCGCGGCGGCCTTGGTGCTGGAGGCTTCGGCCGACCACGGCGCCCTGAAGCTGGAGCGGAAGGGCGTGTCGAACTACGAGATCCGGATCGTCGGCCGGGCCTCCCATGCCGGCCTCGAGCCGGAGCTCGGGGTGAACGCGAGCATCGAGGCCGCCCACCAGATCCTTGCCGTCGCAGCGCTCGGCGACTCGTCGCTGGGCACGACGGTGACTCCGACGTTCCTGACGTCCGGCACCACCCGCAACACGGTTCCGGCCACCGGGAGCTTCATGGTCGACGTACGAGCTCGCACCGTGGCCGAGCAGCTCCGGGTCGACGAGGCCCTGCATGCCTTGGCGCCGGTTCTTCCCGAGGCTCGCTTGGAGATCATCGGCGGGCCCAACCGCCCGCCGCTGGAGCGAAGGATGTCCGACGCGTTGTACCAGCGCGCGGGCGTGCTGGCGTCGTCTCTCGGTCTGCCGCCGCTCCGGGAGACGTCGGTCGGCGGCGGGTCGGACGGCAACTTCACCGCTGGAGTCGGCACCCCGACGCTGGACGGCCTGGGTGCCGTCGGTGGCGGCGCCCATGCCGACGACGAGCACGTCGTGGTCGCCGAGCTCGTTCCGCGGACGTCTCTGCTCACAGCGCTGATCGCGGACCTGCTGGAGAGACCATGAGCGCCCCTGACCTGACCGACCTCAGCCCATCGACCAGCGCGGCAGACCAGGCCTCCTTGGCCGCCGCGGCGTCGGCCGGCGTACAGGTGCGGATGCTGACCGAGCTGAGCGAGCTGGACGGCGTCTACCGCCTTTACGACTCCATCTGGCGGCCTGATCCGAAGAATCCGCCGGTGACGACCGAGCTGCTGCGCGCGCTGACCAAAGCCGGCAACTACGTCTCCGGCGCCTACGACGGCGACGAGCTGATCGGTGCCTGCGTCGGCTTCTTCTCCGCGCCGGCCGAGGTGGCCATGCACAGCCACGTCGCCGGAGTCTCCGGACGAGCCCGCGGCCGCAACGTGGGCTTCGCCCTGAAACTTCACCAACGAGCGTGGGCTCTGCGGCGCGGCGTCACCGCGATCTCCTGGACCTTCGATCCCCTGGTCCGCCGCAACGCCTACTTCAACCTCAACAAACTCGCCGCCGAACCAGCCGAGTACCTGACCAACTTCTACGGCGACATGCACGACGGCATCAACAACGGCGACGACACCGACCGTCTGCTGGTCCGGTGGCAGCTGGAATCGCCCGCCGTCACCGAAGCCGCTTCCGGCCATCCGCCCGGCCCTGCGGCAAAGACCTTGCCTGAAGCAACTGTCGCCCTGTCCCGCACGCCCGACGACCATCCGACGATCCATCCGCCGGCGGCCTCACGCGTCCCGGGCGTCTCCAGTGGGCTCGGCGATCGCGTGATGCTGGTCGCCGTACCGGCTGACATCGAAGGCCTGCGGCACACAGCCCCGGCCGCGGCGAAAGCCTGGCGGGCGGCCCTGCGTGAGGTGCTCGGCGGTTTGCTCGCCGACGGATGGCAAGTGACCGGCTTCGACCGGACCGGTTGGTACGTGCTCGAACTTCCCGCGAGAGGACTGCTGTGATGAAGCTGAGCGGAGTCGAGCTGCGGCGGATCTCGTTGCCGTTGATCTCACCGTTCCGGACGTCGTTCGGGACCGAGACCACCCGGGACGCCCTGCTCGTGCGCGTCGTCAGCACCGAGGCCGAGGGCTGGGGCGAATGCGTTGCGATGGCCGGCCCGTTGTACTCGTCGGAATACGTCGACGCGGCGGTCGACGTGATGCGCCGCTTCTTCGTTCCCGCTCTGGCTGCGGTCGATCGCCTCGATGCGATCAGTGTCGCGCCGGCGCTCGAGAAGTTCCACGGTCACCGCATGACGAAGGCCGCGCTCGAGACCGCCGTACTGGACGCCGAGCTGCGCGCCGAAGGCCGCCCCCTGGCCCGCGAGCTAGGCGCCGTCCACGATCGGGTCCCGTGCGGCGTGTCCGTCGGCATCATGAACTCGATCGGCGAACTACTTGACGCCGTCGGCAACTACCTGGACGAGGGCTACCTGCGCATCAAGCTCAAGATCCAGCCCGGCTGGGACCTCGAACCGGTCGCCGCCGTCCGCGAACGCTTCGGCGACGACGTCCTGCTCCAGGTCGACGCCAACACCGCGTACGCCGTCTCCGACGCCCGCCACCTCGCCCGCCTCGACCCGTTCGACCTGTTGCTGATCGAGCAACCCCTCGACGAGGAGGACATCCTCGGCCACGCCGAACTCTCCCGCCACCTCAAGACCCCCGTCTGCCTCGACGAGTCGATCACCTCGGCCCGCTCCGCCGCCGCCGCGATCTCCCTCGGCGCCTGCAGCATCGTCAACATCAAACCCGGCCGAGTCGGCGGCTACCTCGAAGCCCGCCGCATCCACGACGTCTGCCAAGCCCACGGCATCCCGGTCTGGTGCGGCGGCATGCTCGAAACCGGCCTCGGCCGAGCCGCCAACGTAGCCCTGGCCGCCCTGCCCGGCTTCACCCTCCCCGGCGACACCTCAGCATCGTCCCGCTACTACCAGACCGACATCACCACCCCCTTCACCCTGATCGACGGCCACCTCGATGTCCCCACCGCCCCCGGCATCGGCGTCGACCCCCTGGAACCAGAACTGGCCGCCGTCACCACCCACACCGAATGGCTCAAGCTCTGACCACAGCATCCCGCCTCCCTGAGCGCCTGGTTGTCGGATCGAACGATCGCAGGGGCTGATTCTGTCCAGTTGGACGAACTAGTCTGGGATTCCGGCTTCTAGGTTCGGGAAGGTGATGCGTTCCGTGACGAACCGACCGCGTGCGAGCCTCGGCCGCGTCCTGGACGACCTCGGCGCCACCTTGCTCGAACTCGTGCACGGCGACGCCGACCGGCCAGTGGAGATCGGCGGCGTGGTGACGCACGACCCCGTCGACGAGCCCGTGCTGCCGTCCAACGCGCTGGTCCTCGGCGTCGGGCTGCAGGAGCCGGCCTTGATCGCCTGGACGCTGCGAGACCTGGGCCGTCAGGACGCCGCCGGCCTGGTGGTCCGCTCCCCCGTCCCCCGCCACGAAAGCATCACCGAAGCGGTTGCCGAGTCCGGGGTGGCCTTGCTCGGCCTGACCCGCGGCGCGTCGTGGGACCAACTGGCCGTGCTGCTTCGCTCCTTGCTCGCGGAGGGAGATGTCGGCGTCGCCGAGCCGGAGACGCTCGGCGGGATGCCGTCCGGCGATCTCTTCGCGCTCGCCAACGCAACCGCCGCGCTGCTCGACGCTCCGGTCACCATCGAGGATCGCAGCTCTCGCGTGCTGGCCTTCTCAGGCCGGCAAGACGAAGCCGACCCTGCCCGAGTCGAGACAGTCCTGGGCCGGCAGGTGCCCCAGCGGTACTCGCGATTGCTCGCCGAACGCGGCGTGTTCCGGGACCTGTACCGCACCGACCGCCCGGTCCACGTACCCCCGCTGCACATCACCGCGACCGAGTTCACGATCCCCCGCGTAGCCGTCGCAGTCCGCGCCGGCGACGAGATCCTCGGCTCCATCTGGGCCGCCGTTCGCGATCCACTCACCGAGGAACGCACCCAGGCCCTCTGCGACGCCGCCAAGCTGGTGGCCCTGCACATGCTACGAATCCGAGCCGGCGCCGACGTCGAACGCCGCCTCCGCGCCGACCTGGTCAGCACGGCTTTGGAGGGTGGAGCCGGAGCGCGAGAAGCGCTGGACCGCTTGGGCCTCGCCGACCAGCCGGTCGTCGTACTGGCGCTGGCGGTTCGGGTACGACGTCCGAACGGCGAGGAGAACGGACCCACGAGCCGTCACGGAGTCAGCGGCTCGGCCACCGGAGGTCGAAGCTCCGACAGCCGCCCGGCGAACGGAACGCCCGGTTCCAGCGTCCGGTCGGCCGCAGGAAGTCGCGGTTCGGACAGCCGGCCGACGACAGCGAATCCTGGTTCAGGCGGCCTGTCACCGGCGGGGAATCGAGTTCCCGGCGGCTGGTCGGCGGCGGACTCAGCTGATTCGCTGGTTGGTGAGGCCGGGCTGGCGACCGAGCGGCAGCGACTTGCGGATGCGTTCGCGATGCACCTCGGTGCCGTGCATCCACGGTCCGCGGCAGCGCTGGTCGGAGACGTTGCCTACGGCCTTCTTCCGGTGCGTGCCGATCGGGACGACGCGGAACAACGTGCCGTCCGGGTGGCCAAGGACTTCCTCGACCGGATCGGCGATCGTGTCACCGCGACCATCGGCGTCGGTCCCGTCGTTCAGGAGACCTCCCGGTTGCCGCACGCCCGAGCCGGCGCCGATCGAGCTCTGCGAGTTCTCCGTACCGGCTCGCAACGAGTCGCCCGGCTGGCCGATGTGCACGTCGAAACTCTCCTTCTCGAACTCCGCGACCTGATCGAGGCGCGCGGCGACCAGCCCACCGGTCCGATCGCGCGCCTGGTCGCGTACGACCGAGACCACAACACCAATCTCGTCGAGACCCTCAGAGCCTGGCTGGATGCGTTCGGGGACGTCATCACCGCCGCCGCGACCGTGTACGTCCATCCCAACACCTTCCGCTACCGACTCCGCCGCCTCGCGGAGGTCGCCGACCTGGACTTGGCAGACCCGGAAACCCGCTTCGCCGCCATGCTCCAGCTACGCGTCGTCACGCCACCCCCGCGACATCGTCCTGGTGAAGGAGCGCGAGGAGGCAAGGAATGACCGACGGGGAGGTCTGCAGGGGCGCCGGTCCGGTCAGGTCGTGGAGATTCGGGCGAGCCAAGGATGCGACGGGTGGAGGTGGTCGATCATGTCGGCCAGCCAGGCGCGTCTGGTGGCGGAGAGAAGGGGAAGGGTAACGGCCAGGTCCTCTTGGTCCTTGGGACGGTCGAGGCGGGCCTTGTAGGCAAGCGCCATTTCCGGAGTGATGTAGCGCAGGCCATCCGGCGCGATCCAGGTGATGTCGTCCAAGGCGAAGTCGAGGGACGGATCGCGGCGAAAGATCCAACGGCCCTCGCGGTCGGGATTGAGCACCAGGTCGTACTCCCACGGAGCGAGCGCATGCCGTCGGACCCAGATCTGGTCGGCCGACGAAGGCTGCTCGGGTCGCTCGTCGGTCAGTGGGCTCAGTCGACCGCTGTCGTTCGACCACAAGTGGTAGCGCCCCTTCAGATGCCGGCGCAGCATCTCCACGTCTTTGCGCCACAACGACACGTCGATGTCCTCATGCGGACGCCGCACACCGGTGAACGCCTCGATCGCCCAACCACCGGCGATCCACCAGTCGGAGGGAAACCCATCGAAGAGCTCTCCGGCCTCCCGGGGCGTGGACACGCGCCAAGGACCGTAGAGCTGCTGGAACGCGAGCTCCTCCTCATCAAGACCGTCGGGATACCAAGTGCTTTCCATAGACCGATCCTCACATCCCCACAGACCGCAGAAGCTTCGGCCATCCCCAGCTGGGCGACCCTGGAGACCCCAGAATCGCCGTCGCCCGCGCAGCACGCGTGACCGACGCCGATGTCCGGCGGCCGGGCGCTGGCCGGGATCGGCGCCGGCTCGATGCCAGCAGCAGCGCCAATGCCAGCAGCAGGAAGCCCGCCGCCGCGGCCACGAGGTCACCGCGGCCGTGCGGACACCCGGCAAGTACGCCGGCCCGCCGGTCGAGGTGGTCGCGGCCGGGGCAGCCAACGCCAGCGGCAGGGGCAGGGGCAGGGGCAGGGGCAGGGGCAGGGGCAGGGGCAGGGGCAACGGCAACGGCAACGGCAACGGCAACGGCAACGGCAACGGCAACGGCAACGGCAACGGCAACGGCAACGGCAACGGCAACGGCAACGGCAACGGCAACGGCAGGACCATACCGGCTCGCGATCCGGTGGGGCGTCGGCGATGCTGTGGGTGTGGAGTACGTGTCCAGAGTCCCGCGACCGCCGCTGGACGGGCTGATCGACGACCTCTACTACCTGGAGGGCGCGCCGCCGTATGCGCTGCTGACGCTGCCGCCCGCGCCGTCGGCGCTGCTCATCGTGAACCTCGGGGCGCCGTTTCGCATCCGCGGCGGTACCGACATCGAGACGGCCGAATACGCCGACGGCTGTGTGGTCACCGTGCCGACCCGCGCTTGGGAGTTCGGCTACCCACTCGGGACCCGGTCAGTCGGCGTGCACTTCAAGCCGTGGGGGCTGGCGCCGTTCCTGCCGATGCCCGCGGCCGAGCTGTGCGACCGGCCCGTGACGGTGGAGCAGGTCTGGGGCCGGCCCGCCATTGTTGAGCTGCAAGACCGGCTGGCGACGGCGGGCGGACCGCACGAAATGCTGACGCTGCTCGAGGACGAGCTGATGCGACGGCTGTGCGAGACCGCCGGCCTGGGGCTGGTCCGCCATCTGAGCAGCGTCATCGCGGCGGCCAGCGGGGCGGTGGCGATCGGTGAACTGAGCGGGGCCGCCGGTGTCAGCAGCACTCATCTGGCTCAGCGGTTCAAGGAGCTCATCGGCGTCACGCCGAAGCGGCTGGCCCGCACGTACCGCTTCGTCGACACCATGTTCGCGATGGACCCCGCCGGACCGGTCGACTGGGGCGACCTCGCCGGTGGCGCAGGCTACTTCGACCAGGCCCACTTCGGCCACGAGTTCCGGGCCTTCACCGGGCTCACGCCCACGCAGTACGTCGAAGTCCGGCGGCGCTTCCTGCGCGAACATCCCGGCCACGTGCTGGAGGGCTGGCCGATTCCGGCCGATTGATTTCTTACAAGAGCGGCAGCTCACGACACGCTAGTTTGAGGGCACCCCAAAGCAGAGGAGAGCCCCGTGGGCAAGGTGGTCATGTACAGCTCGGTGTCCGTGGACGGCTTCATCGCGGACGAGAATGACCAGCCCGGACCGCTGTTCGACTGGTTGTCCAGCGGTGAGGTGCCGTTGGACGACAGTGGAATGCTCAACGTGTCGCAGCAGTCCTACGACTACACCCGGGCGTACTGGGACCAGGTCGGGGTGACAATCGCCGGCCGCCACGTCTTCGACCTGACCGACGGCTGGGACGGGAAGCCTCCGAGCGGGATCGACCATGTGGTCGTCGTGACGCATCGGCCGGCGCCCGAGGGCTGGGACCCCGAGGCACCGTTCCACTTCGTCGACGGCGTCGAGGCAGCCGTGACCAAGGCGCAGGAGCTCGCGGGCGACCGCCTGGTCGAGTTCGCCGCCGGCGACGTCGGTGGCCAAGCGCTTGCCGCGGGCCTGGTCGACGAGGTGCGCATGGACGTCGTGCCCGTCATGTTCGGGTCCGGCAAGCGCTACTTCGGGTCAGTCGACGCGCAGCACCTGTTGGAGGATCCCGACGTGGTGATCCAGGGCAACCGGGTCCTTCACCTGCGCTATCAGGTACGGCGTTGACCGACCTGAGCGGCTTAACTCCGGTGCGACGGTGTGCCCGGCGCGGGTCAGCTGCTGGCTGCGGAAAGCACGTCAGAGACGTCTGAACGCAAGAATGCGGCCGGCCACCAGGCCGACCGCGTCACAAGGGTCGTGTCGCACCCCACGCAGCCAAAGATGTTGGGGGAATTGTTAAGGGCCACCCCGGGTGGGGGTGGCCCTTAACAGTGTGAATGTCCGGCGACGTCCTACTCTCCCACGACCTCCCGGTCGCAGTACCATCGGCGCTGTCGGGCTTAACTTCCAGGTTCGGAATGGAGACTGGGTGTTTCCCCGACGCTATGGTCACCGTAACTCTATAGAAATATCAACCAACACACACAAACCACTCACGAAGAGGGTTGGGGTTGACCGTATTCCGGGAACCGTACAGTGAACGCGAACATCGTTTACGCAGCAAATATCGTCTCAATGTATGACCACCCGAAGGTGGTGTTGAGACAAGCCCTCGGCCTATTAGTACCAGTCAGCTCCACACCTTACGGCGCTTCCACTTCTGGCCTATCAACCCAGTGGTCTACTGGGGGCCTTACCCGATTAACTCGGTGGGAGACCTCATCTTGAAGCGTGCTTCCCGCTTAGATGCTTTCAGCGGTTATCACTCCCGAACGTAGCCAACCAGCCGTGCTCCTGGCGGAACAACTGGCACACCAGAGGTTCGTCCACCCCGGTCCTCTCGTACTAGGGGCAGCCCTTCTCAAGTCTCCTGCGCGCGCAGCGGATAGGGACCGAACTGTCTCACGACGTTCTAAACCCAGCTCGCGTGCCGCTTTAATGGGCGAACAGCCCAACCCTTGGGACCTACTCCAGCCCCAGGATGCGACGAGCCGACATCGAGGTGCCAAACCATCCCGTCGATATGGACTCTTGGGGAAGATCAGCCTGTTATCCCCGGGGTACCTTTTATCCGTTGAGCGACGGTGCTCCCACATGCCACCGCCGGATCACTAGTTCCGACTTTCGTCCCTGCTCGACATGTCTGTCTCACAGTCAAGCTCCCTTGTGCACTTACACTCGACACCTGATTGCCAACCAGGCTGAGGGAACCTTTGAGCGCCTCCGTTACCTTTTAGGAGGCGACCGCCCCAGTCAAACTACCCACCAGGCACTGTCCCTGATCCAGATAATGGACCGAAGTTAGACAGCCAGAACAACCAGAGTGGTATTTCAACGATGACTCCACCCGAACTGGCGTCCGGATTTCACAGTCTCCCACCTATCCTACACAAGTTGTACCGACCACCAATACCAAGTTGTAGTAAAGGTCCCGGGGTCTTTCCGTCCTGCTGCGCGTAACGAGCATCTTTACTCGTAATGCAATTTCGCCGAGTCCATGGTTGAGACAGCGCCCAAGTCGTTACGCCATTCGTGCAGGTCGGAACTTACCCGACAAGGAATTTCGCTACCTTAGGATGGTTATAGTTACCACCGCCGTTTACTGGCGCTTAAGTTCAAAGCTTCGCCGGCCTAAACCAGCTAACCTGTCCCCTTAACGTTCCAGCACCGGGCAGGCGTCAGTCCGTATACATCGAATTACTTCTTCGCACGGACCTGTGTTTTTAGTAAACAGTCGCTTGGGCCTGGTCTCTGCGGCCATCAACGCTTCCACCAGCAAGTGGTGTAACGCATCCGGCCCCCCTTCTCCCGAAGTTACGGGGGCATTTTGCCGAGTTCCTTAACCATGGTTCACTCGATCGCCTTGGTATTCTCTACCTGATCACCTGTGTCGGTTTGGGGTACGGGCGGCTCTAACACTCACTACGAAGTTTTTCTTGGCAGCATGGGATCATCCACTTCCCCTAAACGGGTCCGCCTCGGTTCTCAGGCTCAATGAGACACGGATTTGCCTATGCCTCGCCCTACCACCTTGCCCGCGGATCAGCTTGCGCCTACCATCGCCGCGGCTGGACTGCCCTCCTGCGTCACTCCTTAGTGCACCTAATACCACCTAGGGTCAACAGATCCACTACTTGGCCCGAAGGCCGCCTAGCTTCTCGGTCTTAGCATCAGTGACCTCGGTCGGGTCGTGTTAATGCCGGTACGGGAATATCAACCCGTTGTCCATCGACTACGCCTGTCGGCCTCGCCTTAGGTCCCGACTTACCCAGGGCAGATTAGCTTGACCCTGGAACCCTTGATCATTCGGCGGACGGGTTTCTCACCCGTCATTCGCTACTCATGCCTGCATTCTCACTCGTGCAGCCTCCACAACTAGATCACTCTGCTGCTTCACACGCTGCACGACGCTCCCCTACCCATCCACACACCTGGACCAGATCCGAAGACCCAGCCGAGTACAAATGTGAATGCCACAGCTTCGGCGGATTGCTTGAGCCCCGCTACATTGTCGGCGCGGAATCACTTGACCAGTGAGCTATTACGCACTCTTTCAAGGGTGGCTGCTTCTAAGCCAACCTCCTGGTTGTCTGGGCAACTCCACATCCTTTTCCACTTAGCAATCGCTTAGGGGCCTTAGCTGGTGATCTGGGCTGTTTCCCTCTCGACTACGGAGCTTATCCCCCGCAGTCTCACTGCCGCGCTCTCACTTACCGGCATTCGGAGTTTGGCTGATTTCGGTAAGCCGGTAAGCCCCCTAGACCATCCAGTGCTCTACCTCCGGTAAGAAACACGCGACGCTGCACCTATATGCATTTCGGGGAGAACCAGCTATCACGGAGTTTGATTGGCCTTTCACCCCTATCCACAGGTCATCCCCCAGGTTTTCAACCCTGGTGGGTTCGGTCCTCCACGCGGTCTTACCCGCGCTTCAACCTGCCCATGGATAGATCACTCCGCTTCGGGTCTAGAGCATGCGACTCAAACGCCCTATTCAGACTCGCTTTCGCTACGGCTACCCCACACGGGTTAACCTCGCCACATACCACTAACTCGCAGGCTCATTCTTCAAAAGGCACGCCGTCACACCCCACAAGTGAGGAGCTCCGACGGATTGTAGGCAACCGGTTTCAGGTACTATTTCACTCCCCTCCCGGGGTACTTTTCATCTTTCCCTCACGGTACTAGTCCGCTATCGGTCACCAAGAAGTATTTAGGCTTAGCGGGTGGTCCCGCCAGATTCACACGAGATTTCAAGAGTCCCGTGCTACTCGGGAAAACACTCGGAAGTCACTGTCTTACGCCTACGGGGCCATTACCCACTACGGCCCGGCATTCCAACCGGTTCGACTTCAACAATGATTTATAACTCCCTGGACCCACGGCATTAGGCCCTGAATGCTCCCACAACCCCACATACGCAACGCACGCCGGCTATCACACGCACATGGTTTAGCCTCATCCGCTTTCGCTCGCCACTACTCACGGAATCACTATTGTTTTCTCTTCCTGCGGGTACTGAGATGTTTCACTTCCCCGCGTTCCCTCCAGAACCCTATGTGTTCAGGAACTGGTAACTGGCTTTAGAATGCCAGCTGGGTTTCCCCATTCGGACACCCCCGGATCACAGCTTGGTTGCCAACTCCCCGGGGCTTATCGCAGGCTCCTACGTCCTTCATCGGCTCTTGGTGCCTAGACATCCACCGATTGCCCTTAGTAGCTTGTCACACATACAAAGGAACAATAAAAATCGCTACAAAAGATGCTCGCGTCCACTATACAGTTCTCAAAATACGGGCAGGAACACCGCCTCTTTACCACCACTACCCTCGGTAAAAGCCCATCAGGGGGAACAACACACCCTTCAAAACCTCAACACCAGGAGTTTGGTGAGAGCCGGCCCCAACCACACCCCACACCAGATCCGCAAAGATCCCGCATGGAAGCGGCCTTGAAAAACCAGTCCATCACTCCGAAGAGCTCCGGCCCGATTCCTCAGGACCCAACAGCGCGCCTCGGCCCATCCCTAGTCATGTCTTCACGTTCCACGCCTCACCTCCGAAGAGAATCAGCAGTACTAGTGTCAACACTCAAGTTCTGGGCCTAATGGTCAATGTTCCACATTCCGAAGCACCATCGCCTCAGAACGGATGTCTGAGAAACGATGAATAGGCAGTCACCCAATGGATGGCTGCCGAATGCTCCTTAGAAAGGAGGTGATCCAGCCGCACCTTCCGGTACGGCTACCTTGTTACGACTTCGTCCTAATCGCCAGCCCCACCTTCGACGGCTCCCTCCACAAGGGTTAGGCCACCGGCTTCGGGTGTTGCCGACTTTCATGACGTGACGGGCGGTGTGTACAAGGCCCGGGAACGTATTCACCGCAGCGTTGCTGATCTGCGATTACTAGCGACTCCGACTTCATGGGGTCGAGTTGCAGACCCCAATCCGAACTGAGACCGGCTTTTTGGGATTCGCTCCACTTTGCAGTTTCGCAGCCCTTTGTACCGGCCATTGTAGCATGCGTGAAGCCCTGGACATAAGGGGCATGATGACTTGACGTCATCCCCACCTTCCTCCGAGTTGACCCCGGCAGTCTCCTATGAGTCCCCACCATAACGTGCTGGCAACATAGGACGAGGGTTGCGCTCGTTGCGGGACTTAACCCAACATCTCACGACACGAGCTGACGACAGCCATGCACCACCTGTATAGGACCCTTACGGACCCCCCATCTCTGGAGGATTTCCCTATATGTCAAACCCAGGTAAGGTTCTTCGCGTTGCATCGAATTAATCCGCATGCTCCGCCGCTTGTGCGGGCCCCCGTCAATTCCTTTGAGTTTTAGCCTTGCGGCCGTACTCCCCAGGCGGGGCGCTTAATGCGTTAGCTGCGGCACGGAGGACGTGGAATGTCCCCCACACCTAGCGCCCAACGTTTACGGCGTGGACTACCAGGGTATCTAATCCTGTTCGCTACCCACGCTTTCGCTCCTCAGCGTCAGGTAAGGCCCAGAGAGCCGCCTTCGCCACCGGTGTTCTTCCTGATATCTGCGCATTCCACCGCTACACCAGGAGTTCCGCTCTCCCCTGCCTACCTCTAGTCTGCCCGTATCGGAAGCAGGCTCGGAGTTAAGCTCCGAGTTTTCACTCCCGACGTGACGAACCGCCTACGAGCCCTTTACGCCCAATAATTCCGGACAACGCTCGGACCCTACGTATTACCGCGGCTGCTGGCACGTAGTTGGCCGGTCCTTCTTCTGCAGGTACCGTCACTCTCGCTTCGTCCCTGCTGAAAGAGGTTTACAACCCGAAGGCCGTCATCCCTCACGCGGCGTTGCTGCGTCAGGCTTTCGCCCATTGCGCAATATTCCCCACTGCTGCCTCCCGTAGGAGTCTGGGCCGTGTCTCAGTCCCAGTGTGGCCGGTCGCCCTCTCAGGCCGGCTACCCGTCGACGCCTTGGTAGGCCATTACCCCACCAACAAGCTGATAGGCCGCGAGCCCATCCCCAACCGCCAGAACTTTCAACCCCAAACCATGAAGCTCAGGGTGATATCCGGTATTAGACCCCGTTTCCGAGGCTTATCCCGAAGTTGAGGGTAGGTTGCTCACGTGTTACTCACCCGTTCGCCGCTCGTGTACCCCCGAAGGGGCCTTACCGCTCGACTTGCATGTGTTAAGCACGCCGCCAGCGTTCGTCCTGAGCCAGGATCAAACTCTCCGTTGAAATCTATATATCCACCACGGCGAACCGCGGAGAACAGACAAACGAAAAACGATCCATTGCAATCAGAAACAAATCAAACTGACTTGAATCCAGAAAAATTACAAAGGAATCCAATCACGAAATCAAAAAGATGACCCGTGAATGGGGGTTAATGCTAAATTTCGGCATTGACTTTCGGCACGCTGTTGAGTTCTCAAGAATCGGGCGCACACCGCATCCTCAGCCTCTCAGCCAGGACTCCGGGGCAACTCGACCAACCTTACTGATCCGTCCAGGCCCGGTCAAATCGGCCTTTTCCGACCAGCATCCCTGCGTGACTCAGTAGCCCAAACCCGCACGAGGCGCGTCTCGGCTCCAGGAACCTTCAGGGATTGTGCGGAGCGACCGGCCGCTTTCGCGTCCCGCACTCGCTCCAACAAGAAGAACATTACTGCGCGAAGATGCAAATCGAGGGTTGGGGCCCGCCGTCGAGGGGTACCGACGGGCCCCGACCGGGTCAGGACTTGCGCTTGGTGACCTCTTCGGTGGCGGCCGGCAGGACCTTGTGCAGGTCCCCCACGACGCCGAAGTCGACCAGCTCGAAGATGGGGGCTTCCTCGTCCTTGTTGATGGCGACGATGGTCTTCGAGGTCTGCATGCCCGCCCGGTGCTGGATGGCCCCGGAGATGCCCGCGGCCACGTACAGCTGCGGGGAGACGGTCTTGCCCGTCTGGCCCACCTGATAGGCGTGCGGGTACCACCCGGAGTCCACAGCGGCCCGGGAAGCGCCCACAGCGGCGCCCAGGGAGTCGGCGAAGGCTTCGACAGGGCCGAAGTCACCGCCGGTGCCACGACCACCGGAGACGATGATGGCGGCCTCCGTGAGCTCGGGACGACCGGTGGCCTCGCGCGGCTTGGAGTCGGTGATGCGCGCCGTCTTCGCGGCCTCAGAGATCGTCACGTCGAACTCCTCCACCTCCGGCGACGTCTCGGCGGCCTCCGGGGTGGCGGAGTTCGGCTTGACCGTGATGATGGGCGTGCCGTGGGTGATCTTGGCCTGGACGGTGTAGTTGCCGGCGAACACCGACTGCGTGGTCACCGGGCCCTCCTGCACATCCACAGCATCCGTGATCAGACCGGACTCCAGCTTCACCGCCAGCCGGGCGGCGATCTCCTTGCCCTCCGCGCTGGACGAGATCAGGATCGCCGACGGCTCCACCTTGGCCGCGACCTGCTGCAGCGCCTCGGCCTTCGGAGCCACCAGGTACTGCGACAGCTCCGGGTTCGTCAGCGCGATCACCTTGGTCGCGCCGTACTGGCCCAGGGCGGGCAGGGCGTCCTGGACGCCGTCACCGATGTAGACCGCGACCGGCTCGCCGAGCCGGCGCGCGATCGTGAGGAGCTCCGCGGTGGTCTTGCGGACCGTGCCGCCGGTGTGGTCGACGAGTACGAGAACGTTCGACATGTTCGGGTCGCTCCTCAGAGGAACTTGTTGGTGGACAGGAACTCGACGAGCTGGGCAGCGCCGCTGCCGTCCTCGTCCGCGACGATCGTGCCGGCGGTGCGCGCCGGACGGGCGGTCACCTCGACGACCTCGGTCCAGGCCGCGGCCTGGCCCACCTGGTCGGCCGACAGCTCGAGGTCGGCCAGCGACCACGTCTCGACCGGCTTCTTCTTCGCCGCCATGATGCCCTTGAACGACGGGTAGCGCGGCTCGTTGGCCTGGTCGCTGACGCTCAGCACCAAGGGCAGCGTGCCCTCGACGGTGTCGCTGGCCAGATCGCCGTCCCGGCGGATCTTCACCGTGGTCCCGTCGACGGTCACCTCCGAGCCCAGCGTGACGGCCGGCAGGCCGAGCCGCTCGGCCACCATCGCCGGCACGACGCCCATGCCACCGTCGGTGGAGCCCATCCCGAACACGACCAGGTCGGCCTCGAGCTTGCTCAGCGCCTTGGCCAGGATCAGCGAGGTGGCCACGGCGTCCGAACCGTGGATCGCGTCGTCGATCACGTGAACGCCGGCGTCGGCGCCCATCTGCAGGCCCTTCTTGACGGCGTCGGCGGCCTGCTCCGGGCCGACGGTGAGCACGGTCACCTCGGCATCGCCGTTCTCCTTGACGGTGAGCGCGGTCTCGACGGCGTACTCGTCCAGCTCGGACAGCAGTCCGTCGACACCGGCGCGGTCCACCGTGTTGTCCTCGGAGCGGAAGCGGCGGTCCGCCGTGGCATCCGGCACGAACTTCGCGCAGACGACGATCTTCATAGCGTGTGGGACCCCTTCTGGTTAACGGTCTCTCCCAGCCTGCCACGGATGTTACTCACGAGAAACATAAGTCGGGTGCGAGTCCCATCACAGTTAGGCTGACCGGGTGACCGAGACGTTACCGCTTACCGGCGAGCGCACCGCCCCGGGGATCTGGCACGAGAACTACTGGTTCGCGCGCCACGAGGCCGCCTATCGCTGGATCGCGGACACCCTGCGACCGGACGGCCGCGTCCTCGACGCCGGCTGCGGCGAGGGGTACGGCGCGGAACTGCTGCGGGCCGGCGGCGCGCGGCAGGTGTTCGGTCTCGACTACGAAGGTACGACGTTGCGGCACGCCGCCAAGGCTTATCCACAGGTCAATCTGGTGCAGGGCAATCTCGTCCAGACCGGGTTCGCCGACAGCAGCTTCGACACCGTCGTGTCGCTGCAGACGATCGAGCATCTGTGGGAGCAGCCGCGGTTCGTCGCCGAGTGCGCCCGGATCCTCGCGCCCGCCGCCACGCTGGTCTTGACCACCCCGAACACGCGCACCTTCCCGGCCGGCAACTGGTACCACACCAAGGAACTCACCGCCGCCGAGCTGACCGAGCTGGTCCGCGCCGACCTGGAGATCGTCGACGTCCTCGGACTGTGGCACGGTCCCCGGCTGACGGCCTGGGAGGCAGCCCACGGATCCTGCGTCACGGCACAGCTGGACCGCGATCACCTGGAGTGGAGCGAGGACCTGACGGCGCTGGTCACGCAGACGTCGTACGAGGACTTCGAGATCCGCGAGGGCGCTCTGGACGACAGTCTCGACCTCGTCGTGGTCGCCCGGACACCGCGCGGCCACGCACGGTGACCGTTGTGCGCCGAAAGATCACGATCTGAAAGGCCTTCGGCCGGCTCGCAACTACAGGACTTCCCGCCGCATCTCTCCTTGTGTCACAGTCTGCTGTTCGCGCGTCGCCTTCGAAGCGCCGCGGAGATCCCGTGGGGGGAACCCGAGCATGAAGAAGATCTTGCTGGCCGGCGGCGCCGTGGTGGCCGCCGTGGCAACCGCGCTGACCGCCGTGTTCACCGGCGGCGCCGCGTCCGGTTCGCCGATCGTGCACACGGTGGTCGTCTCGCCGAACCCCTCCGACCTCACCCCGCGGGTGCAGGACGGCGCCGTCTACAAGATGCTCCAACTCGGCGGCATCATGTTCGCCGGCGGGCAGTTCAGCAGCGTCAAGCCGTACAACAACAGCGCGACCATCGCGCGGAACCGGCTGTTCGGCTTCAACCCGCTGACCGGTGGCCTGACGGCGTTCCAGGCCAGCTTCAACTCCGAGGTCTGGGCGATGGCCACCGACGGCAAATCGCTGTGGGTCGGCGGGTACTTCAACTCCGTCAACGGGATCGCGCGCACCGGCGTGGTCAAGCTCAACCCGTACACCGGCGCCGTCGACCAGGCCTTCAACGCACGGCTCACCGGCTCGGTCACCGATCTGGCGCTGGTCAACGGCCGGCTGATCATGGGCGGCACGTTCGCCAAGAAGCTCGCCGCCGTCAACCCGGCCACCGGTGGCGACACCGGCTACATCAACCTCGCGATCACCGGACGTCCGCAGAGCGAGGTGGCCGGCCAGACCAAGGTCTTCCGGTTCGCACCGAACCCGGCCGGCACCCGGCTCGCGATCGTCGGCACGTTCACCTCGGTCGGCGGTCAGGCCCGGCAGCGTGCGGCTCTGATCAACCTCGGCAGCACCAGAGCGACCGTGAGCGGCTGGTACTCACCGCTGTTCGACAACACCTGCAACAGCGCGCACCCGACCTGGACCCGGGACGTCGACTTCTCCCCCGACGGCACGTTCTTCGTCATCGTCACCACCGGCGGCGGCTTCCCCAACGACCGGACCAAGCTCTGCGACTCCGCCTCGCGCTGGAACGCCAACGACTCGCGGACGACGTACCCGGTCTGGGCGAACTACACCGGCGGCGACACGCTGCTCTCCGTCCAGGTCACCCGGGCGGCGGTGTACGTCCAGGGACACCAGCGCTGGATGAACAACCCGGGCGGCCGGGACTTCGCCGGCCCCGGCGCGGTCTCCCGGCCGGGCATCGCCGCCCTCAACCCCAGCCACGGTCTGGCGTACTCCTGGAACCCGACCAAGGACCGCGGCATCGGCGGGTACGACCTGTTGCTCACGTCGACCGGACTGTGGGTCGGCTCCGACACCACCCGGATCGGCGGCGAGGTGCACGAACGCCTCGCGTTCCTGCCGCTGCCCTGAGACACGTGAGGGCGGTTCCGTCACCGAACGGGACCGCCTTCGCGGCGCGATCGGTCAGGGCCGGACGAAGCGCTCGACGATCTTGCCGGCGATCAGGTAGACCAGCGCCGCGATCCCCCAGTTGACCAGCAGGGTGTTCTTCGCGGTCTCCAGGCGGAACAGGTCCTTGAACGGGCCGACCAGCTCATGGCCGCGCTCGAGCACCCACCGGACGATCTCGTTGCTCTGGTTGGTCTGGTCGAGCGCGGTGAACAGCGCTCCCAGCGCCAGCACCGCCGCGACCAGTACCGCGATCAGCCACACCAGCGAGGCGATCAGGTTGCGCAATTGCTTCAGGCCCGAGCCGACCGTCGACATCGCCGCCCGGCCCTTGCCGCCAGTCGACGTCGTGACAGTGGTCTCCCGGGCCGCCTTCGCCGCGACCAGCGGATTGCCCGACTTGTTGCCCGAGGCACCTGATGCGGCCGGCTGCCGGGTGACCGTCCTGGTCGCCGCGGTGTCCTCGGCCGCGGCCTTCGCGCTGTCGGCCGCCCCGGCGGCCGCGGCGGCCTCGCGTGGCTTCTGGGCCGCGACGATCTCGGCCGCCGTCTGCGGCTTGGTCTTCGTCGCGGTGCGACCGCCCGCAGCGGCCGAGGCCGATTCGGCGCTCACCTTCGAGGCGGAGCCGGCCTCGGACCCAGAACCCGATCCCGCGGTCGACCCGGCGCCGTCCGCCGGCTTCGCCGTCTGGCCGGACTCGGTGGCCTTGGCCGCCTTGTCGTCCTGAGTACCCACGTCGTCCATCTCCTCAGCCGGGGTCGGTTCCTCGTCCGCCACCTGCGCCGGCGGCCTCTTCCGCCGGTTGCCCGGGACCGGGCGCGGCGACAACCGGCGCCGGACGCCCAGCGGGCGGTTGTCCACACTGTCCAACGTAGCGACGCCGGGACCTTCCGTCACGATCGGCACCGGATCGACCACCCGGTGCCGGGCCTGCGTGATCGAGCCGTCGGCCGCGGCCTGGTCGAGCGACGACGGCGCCGTCGCGGGGTCCGGGACCGGCCCGGACAGGCGTGCGGAGTCAGCGGTGTCGACCACGCGGGGACTCCTCTCCGACGACTTCGGGGACATACTGCCCGACTGGTGAGTAACTTGAGAACCCCTCGGCGCTCGCCGGATCATCAGCCGTAGCAGTACGGTTACCCACCGCAGTACTGTCCACACCACCCGCCACGCCGGGCGCCGCCGGGATTTCCGCCGCGGAGCCAGGTTCGCCGTCGGCCGGCGGTGTCGTGGCGCCACCGTCCGGACCACCGGTCACCGCGGCACCACCTGTTCCGTCGAGGCCGGCCCGCAACCGGGCGGCCGTCCGCTCGTTCTCCCGCGCCAGTCCGGCCAGGTACTCCCGGCGCTCGGCGTCCGCGGCGTACCGGCTGACCCGGTCGCGGACCACGACGGCCGGCACCCCGACCGCCACGGCGTACTCCGGAATGTTGCCACGGGCAACACTGTTCGCGCCGATCACCGCGCCGCGGCCGATGTCGGTTCCGCGCGTCACGGTCACCTTGGTGGCCAGCCAGCAGTCCGGGCCGATCCGGACCGGCGACTTCACCAGGCCCTGGTCCTTGATCGGCAGTCCGAGGTCGTCGGTCTTGTGGTCGAAGTCGCAGATGTAGGTCCAGTCGGCGATCAGCGTGCTGGCGCCGATCTCGACGTCCAGGTAGCAGTTCACCGTGACGTCGCGGGCGAACACGACCTTGTCGCCGATCCGCAGCGTGCCCTCGTGCGCGCGCAGCCGGGTCTCGTCGCCCAGGTGCACCCACTTGCCGAGCACGATCCGGCCGTGGCCCGGCCGGGCGACGATCTCCAATTTCTTGCCGAGGAAGACGAAACCCTCGGTGATCACCTGCGGATGCCGCAGCTTGAACCAGGCGAACCGCCAGTAGCGCTTCAGGTAGTACGGCGTCCACGCCCGGTGGCGGACCACCCAACGCAGGTTCTCGACCGACAGCAACCGCATCAGACCAGTATCTACCTCGCGACGCCGGTGATGGAGACGTTGTAGTAGAGCTCGTCCGGCACCACCTGCGACAGCACCTTGTCCACCTTCGACAGCTGCAGCCACGACTTGTACGCGAACATCCGCCAGCCGAACCCGAGCTTGTCCTCCGGTACGGCGGCCTCGAAGGTCCGGATCGGCCAGCCGACCCACGCCGCGAGCAGCTCCTCGGTCACGGTCTTCACCTCGGCGGCACCGGCCCGGGTGGCCATCCGCGCCAGCGTGTCGGGGTCGAAGGTGTGCAGGTCGACCACTGCCTCCAGCGCGGCAGCCCGGGACGACTCGTCCAGCTCCTCCTGCGGCCGTCGCCAGTCGCCGAGCGCCGGGATCTTGGTCAGGTTCGTGGTCGCCCACCAGGTGAACCGCGACAGCCGCCGGGCCACGAAGTCGCCGTACCGGGTCGGCTCGCCGCAGATCACGAAGCGGCCGCCCGGCTTGAGCACCCGCAGCATCTCGCGGAAGGCCAGCTCGACGTCGGGGATGTGGTGGATCACCGCGTGCCCGATCACCAGGTCGAAGGTGTTGTCGTCGTACGGCAGCTTCTCCGCGTCGGCGACCTTGCCCTCGACCGCGAAGCCGAGCGTGTCGGCGTTGCGCTTGGCCGCCTCGACCATGCCGGGCGACAGGTCGGTGACGTGCGCCTCGGCCAGTACGCCGGCCAGCTTCAGGTTCAGCGTGAAGAACCCGGTCCCGGCGCCGATCTCCAGCGACTTGCCGTACGGCCAGCCGTCCGAGCCGGCGATCGCGGTGAACCGGTCGCGGGCGTAGGTGACGCAGCGCTCGTCGTACGAGATCGACCACTTCTCGTCGTACGTCGAGGCTTCCCAGTCGTGGTACAGGACCTGGGCGAGCTTGTTGTCGTTCCAGGCCGCCTCGACCTGTTCGGCGGTGGCGGCGGGCTTCTCAGCAGACGTGGTCATCAGATTCCCTTGAACTCGGCCTTGCCCGGGCCGTTCTCGACGAAGGACTTCATCCCGATCGCACGGTCCTCGGTGGCGAACAGCGCGGCGAACTGCTGGCGCTCGATCTCCAGCCCGGTGTGCAGGTCGACGCCGAGGCCGGCGTCGATCGATTCCTTGGCCGCGCGCAGCGCCAGCGCGGCGGCGCCGGAGAACTGCGAGGCCCAGGCGACCGCGGCGGTGTACACCTCGGCGGCCGGGACGACCTTGTCGACCAGCCCGATCCGCAGCGACTCGTCGGCGTCGACGAAGCGGCCGGTGTAGATCAGGTCCTTGGCCTTCGACGGGCCGATCAGGCGGGACAGCCGCTGGGTCCCGCCGGCGCCGGGGATGATGCCGAGCAGGATCTCCGGCTGGCCGAGTTTCGCGTCCTCGGCCGCGATCCGGTAGTCGGCGCACAGCGCAAGCTCACAACCGCCGCCGAGCGCGTAGCCGGTGATGGCGGCGACGGTCGGCTTCGGGATGGCGGCGACCGCGGACAGCGACGACTGCAGCGGGCCGGAGCGGCGGACCATGTCGGCGTACGACATGTCGGCCATCTCCTTGATGTCCGCGCCGGCCGCGAAGACCTTCTCGCCGCCGTAGATCACCACCGCACGCACGTCGTCGTCGGCCGACGCCTCGTTCGCCGCGGCGCGGATCTCCTCCTGGACCTGGACGTTCAGCGCGTTCATCTTCGGCCGGTCCAGCCGGATCGTGCCGACCCCGTCGGTCACCGTCAGGTTGACGAACTCGCCCATCTCAGTCCTCCAGTCAGGTCCTACCCACCGGTCACATCCCCGGCACCGTACCGGACCCGGACGTGCAGCACTGATCAAACCCCCACAAACACCGTCCGGCAACGGCCGCTGAGCGTGGCCGTCGCCGGATCGCGGAGGTTGGTCAGTGCTGCACGTCCACCGGCTGGCCGGAGGCGGCCGAGCGGCGGGCGGCGTCGACGATGCGCAGGGTGCGCAGGCCGACCGCGCCGTCAGGCTGCGGTACGACGGCCGGCGGCTGTCCCGCGACTGCCGGACCCGAAGCGCGAACGGCCGACAGGAACTCCCCGAGCATCGCCCGGTCCAGGTCGTCGCCCACGGCCAGGTGGACCTCGCCGGAGGCGTCGGTGCCGCCCACGCGCGGCTGGAACGGCGCGATCTCGACCGAGCCGTTGGTCCCGGTGACCTGCAGGGTGACGCCGCCCCAGGTCGGGCCGTTGTCCGGCACGCTCCACGAGCAGTCGATGGTCGCCAGCAGACCGTTCGCGTAGGTGATCGTCACCAGTCCCCCGGTCTCGACCTCCACGCCCTTGTCCTGGTGCAGCACGTGATTCGCCGCGGCGTGCACACGCGCGGCCTCGACTCCACCGGTCAGCCCGTCGATCAAATCGGCGCAGTGCACGGTGTGGTCGACCAGCGCTCCCCCGCCGGCGAGTTTGGCGTCGGTGAACCACTGGCGCGCCGCATACGGGATCTTGCCGTTGTTCGTCCCCAGTACGGCGAACACGTCGCCGAGCCGCCCGGCCTCCACCGAAGCCCTCAACCGCCCGTACGACGGCGCGAAGCGCACCGGGTACGCGACCATCAGGATTACCCCGGCCGCCTCGCACGCGGCAAGCATCGCCTCGCCGTCGGCGACCTCGGTGGCCAAGGGCTTCTCGCAGAGCACATGCGCTCCCACTGCTGCGGCCCGCTCGACCAGCGGCCGGTGCAGCGCGTTCTCGCTCGTCACCACCACGGCGTCCGGTCCCCAGGCGAACAACTCGTCGTACGAGTCGACGTACGCAACGCCGTGCGCCACGGCGAACTCGGCACCCCGCGGACCGGCGTCGGGCGCCGCGGCGCCGTCGGGATCGGCGGCGAGCACCTCGACGCCCGGAAGCGCGGACAGCAACGAGGCATACGAAGAGGCGTGGGTGTGCGCGAACGAGGCGATCGCTACCTTGAGGCTCATCGGGCCACTCCTGCCGGGTCGAAGCTCTTCATGTCGATCGCGCGTCCGGTCTCCATCGAGGCGCGGGCCGCCTCGGCCAGGTAGACCGCGGCGGCACCGTCGGCCGCGGTGACCCGCGGCTCGGGCCCACCGCGCAGGGCGAGGGCGAGCTCGCGCAGCTGGGTCAGGTACGGGCTCTCGCCGAGCGTGTTCGCGGGGATCAGCAGGTCGCCGCCCGAGTCGCCGTCCTGCAGCTCCTCGGCGTAACCGGTGTCCTCGGCCGACGAGTACTGCAGCTGGCCGGTCGCTCCCGCAATCGTGAAGCCCGACTTGAACTGCGTGCCGGTCGCACCCCAGGTCGCCCGGAGATGGCTGATCGCGCCGCCTTCGTGGGTGAGCGTGACGTGCGCGGCGACATTGACCGGCGAGATGCCGTCGACGGTCGGCGGGCTCTGGACGGCGTACACGGTCTCGACCTCGCCGCAGATCCAGCGGGCCTGGTCGAGGTCGTGCACCATCAGGTCCATGATCACGCCGCCCGAGCGGGCGACGTCGCGGTACCAGCCGGCGCCGGCCGGCGAGCTGGCCTGCCGGAAGAACCGGGCCACCGCGACCTGACCGATCCGCCCGGCCTGCACCGCGTCGTACGCCGTCTTGTACGCCGGGAAGAACCGCACCACATGCGCCGGATACAGCCGTACGCCGGCCGCCGCCGCGGCCGTCGACAGCTCGTGCGACGCGGCCGCCGTCAGCGTGAGCGGCTTCTCGCAGATCACGTCCCGGCCCGCCTTGATCGCGGCCAGCGTGACGTCGTGGTGGGTCGCCGACGGCGTCACGATGTCGACGAAGTCGACGCCGGCCAGCAGGTCGTCGAGCGAGCCCGCGACCTCCAGGCCGTAGCCCTCGGCCAGTTCGCCGGCGCCCGCGTGGGAGTGGACCAGGATGCGCGCGCCGAGCGCCTTCCAGGCCGCGACGTGGACGTGCGCGATGTTGCCCGCGCCCACCAGTCCGACCGTCAGGCCTCTGAGGTCTGCCATGGGATTCCTTACCTATTTCAGTCCGGAGAAGGCGATTCCTTCGACCACGCGACGTTGCAGTACGACGAAGAGAATCAGAACAGGTGCCATCGCCATCAACGCGGCCGCCATCAGGACGCCCGGCGAGATCGTGCCCTGGTAACCGCTCAGCGTGGCCAGGCCGACCGACAGCGGCATGTTCTCGGGCGAGGAGGTGACCACCAGCGGCCAGAGCAGATCGGCCCACGACGCCAGCACGGTGATGATCGCCAGCGAGATCAGCCCCGGGCGGGCGACCGGCAGGACGACCTTCCAGAACGTCTGCCACGGGTTGCAGCCGTCCAGCCGGGCGGCCTCCTCCAGCTCCGCCGGGATGGTCCGGAAGAACTGCATCATCAAGAAGGTGCCGAAGGCACTGAAGATGCCCGGCGCGATGATGCCCTGGATCGAGTCGAGCCAGCCCAGCGACTGGATGATCTGGTACTGCGGGATCAGGTAGACCTGGCTGGGCACCATCAGGATCGACAGGATCAGCGCCAGCATCAGGCCCTTGAACCGGAACGACATCCGCGCGAACGCGTAGCCGGCCATCGAGCAGAGCACCAGCTGGCCGATCGTCCGGCCGGCCGTGACCGCGGTCGACACCCAGAACTGGTCCAGGAACGGCAGCCGCTGGAACACCTCCGAGAAGTTGCTCCACCGCAGCTTCGACGGGAACAGGTCCGGCGGCACCGACTGGATCTCCGCCTGGCTGGAGAAGGCCATCTTGAGCTGCCACAGGAACGGGAACGTCATCACCAGGCTGCCCAGGATCAGCACCACGTGCGCGACCCGGTTGCTGCCCAGGCGCTGCTGCCGCTGGTCGCGACTAGTCATAGCTCACCCACCTGCGCTGGAAACGGAACTGGAACAGCGTCAGCAGACCGACCACCGCTAGGATCAGTACGGCGACCGCCGCGGCGTACCCGCGGTCGTTGCCGACGAAGGCCGCGTCGTAGAACAGGAACACCAGTGACTGCGTCTTCGGCATCACCGGGTTGGTCGGCCCGAGCAGCGCGAACAGCTGGTCGAACAACTGGAACCCGGCGATCGTGGTGACCACGGACAGGAAGAAGATCGACGGCGTCAGCAGCGGCACGGTGATCGACCGGAACTGCTGCACCCGCGAGGCGCCGTCCAGGGACGCCGCCTCGTACAGCTCGCCCGGGATGCCCTTCAGCCCGGCGGCCAGCACGATCATGTTGAAGCCGATCGACATCCACAGCCCGAGCAGCGCGACCGCGATCAGCGCGAACCACGGCTCGGTGATCCAGGACGGGCCGTCGATGCCGAGCACCCCGAGCGCCTGGTTCAGTACGCCGTACTCGCCGTTGTAGATGATCCGCCAGACCAGCGAGATCGCGGTCGGCAGAGCGACGTACGGCAGGAAGAACAGGGTCCGGTAGATCATCGCGCCGCGCAGGCCGGGCCGGTTCAGCAGGCTGGCGAACAGCACGGCCAGCGGGATGCCGAGCAACACGATCGCCGTGTAGACGACCGTGTTGACGACGGCCCGGTAGACCTCGCTGTCGGCGATCAGCGTGCTGTAGTTCTCGGCCCCGACCCAGGTGCTGCCGCCGAACGGGCCGGTCTCGGTGAAGCTGTCGTACAGGGTCTTCAGCAACGGCCACAGGTAGAAGACGACAACACCGAGGAAGGTCGGCAGGACGAACAGCCACGGCCAGCTGCCGTCGGCCCGCCGCGCCTTCACTTCTCCTTGCCCAGCGCCTCGTCCATCTTGGCCGCGACCGCCGGTCCCACCTCGGACATCGGCTTGTCACCACCGAACGCGGGCGCGATCTCGTCGGTCTCGAGCTTGTTCCACACCGAGGTGTCCTTGCTCACCGGGTACGGCTCGGAGTACTGCTCGGCCGCGTCGATGAACGTCTTCAGCGCGTACGGCGCGGAGTTGACGAAGTCGGTCTGGGTGCCGTTGAAGGCGGGGTTGGCCGCTCCGGCCTTGGCCTGGATCAGCGCCGCGTCCTTGCTGCCGAGGAAGGCCAGGAACGCGGCCGCGGCCTGCGGGTTCTTCGCCTTGGCGCTCATCACGTTGGCCAGCCCGTGGATCGGCGTCTTGCGCTCACCGGACGGGGCCTTGGGCAACGGCACGATGGCCAGGTCGTTCTTCACCGGCGACTTGAGCGCCATCGAGACCAGCCAGTTGCCGTTCCACATCATCGCGGCCTTGCCGCTGAAGAACCGCTCGCGGCCGGGCGTCTCGGCGTTCTGCGCGGCGGTCGGGGTGTAGCCGGCCTTGACCATGTCGGACCAGAACTGCAGCCCCTCGATCGACTTGGGGTCGCCGTAGCCGGACTTGCCGTCCTTGATCACGTACCCGCCGTTGCTCATGATCGCCGGGTAGTAGTTGCCCTGGTTACCCAGTTCGTCACCGGAGGCGTAGATGCCCTTCGGGCCCAGCGCGGCCTTCAGCTTGGCGGCGGCCGCCTTGTAGTCGTCCCAGGTCCAGTCCGCGGTCGGCTCGGCCACCTTGGCCTCGGCGAACAGCTTCTTGTTGTACCAGAGCGCGATCGTGTCGAAGTCCTTCGGTACGCCGTACTGCTTGCCGTCCCAGGAGTACAGCTCGTTCAGCGCCTTGGGGTAGTTGGCCGGATCGACCTGCTTGTCCTCGATCAGGCCGTCCAGCGGGGCGAGCTGCTTGTTGCCCGCGAACAGCTGCAGGTTCGGCCCGTTCATCCAGAACACGTCCGGCAGGCTGTCCGACGAGCCCTGCGTCTTCAGCTTGGTGAAGTACTGGTCGAAGGCGGCCAGCGAGATCGACACCTTGACGTTCGGGTACTTCGCGTTGAACGCCTTGACGATCTCCTGCATCGCGGGCTGCTGGTTGACGTCCCAGATCGCGTAGGTGAGGTCGCCCTTCACCTGGGCGGGATCGTCGGGGACCTTCGCGTCCGCCGCCGGGCTGTCGGAGTTTCCGCCACAGGCTGTGAGTGCGGTGGCGGCCAGCGTGACGCCGGCCAGCAGGGCTCTGATTCGCATGGTTTTTCTCCTCGGCTGCGGGCTCGAGTGGTAACATCTTACCGTTAATGCGCGTGGTTGTTCATAACAGCCTTTCATGAACATTAGCAACAGCGCTAGCGACAACTCCTGCCCGTTGTGCACCGGTTTGACACGTCATGGGCAGAATGTGCCGGTGACCGAAGCCACCGCCGCCCCGAACGCGATCGGCCCTGCCCCCGAACCGGATGTCCGGCTCGGGGCTCAGGTGCACACCGACGGCACCACGTTCACCCTCTGGGCCCCGGCCGCCGAGCGGGTCGAGCTGACCCTGCTCGGCCCGGACGGTGCCCAGCGCAACCTCGACCTGGCCCACACCGGCGAGTACTGGACCGGCTTCGTGGCCGGTGTCGGCCACGGCCAGCGCTACGGCTACCGGGTGCACGGCCCGTTCGACCCGTCGCACGGGCTGCGCTTCCACCCGGCCAAGTTGCTGCTCGACCCGTACGCCCGCGCGGTCGACGGCACACTGGACTTCGCCAGCCCGCTGATCTACGACTCGTCCGACGGCGACTCGGCGGGGCACGTCCCGGTCGGCGTGGTGGTCGCCGACAGCGCCCCACCGCCGCCGATCAGCCGGCCGGTGCCGTGGAGCGAGACGGTGATCTACGAGCTGCACACCAAGGGCTTCACCAAGCTGCACCCCGACGTTCCCGAACACCAGCGCGGCACGTACGCCGGCCTCGCGCACCCGTCGGTGATCGGCTACCTCAAGGACCTCGGCATCACCTCGGTCGAGCTGTTGCCGATCCACCACTTCCTCACCGAGCCGGCCATCGCCGCCCGCGGCCTGCCGAACTACTGGGGCTACAACACGCTGAACTTCTTCGCCCCGCACGCGCCGTACTCGTCGGCGGGCTCGACCGGTGAACAGGTGGCCGAGTTCAAGCAACTGGTGGCCGCGTTCCATGCCGCGGGCATCGAGGTGATCCTCGACGTGGTCTACAACCACACCGCCGAGGGCGGCTTCGACGGGCCGACGCTGAGCTTCCGCGGGATCGACAACCGGGCCTACTACCGGCTGACCCACGGCGGCGTGACCTACGACGTGACCGGAACCGGCAACTCGGTCAACACCGCCCACCCGCAGGTCCGCCGGCTGGTGATGGACTCGCTGCGCTACTGGGTCGAGGAGATGGGCGTCGACGGGTTCCGCTTCGACTTGGCGGTCACGCTGATCCGCAACGAGCGGCACGAGGTCGATACGGTCAACCACCCGTTCCTGGCCGAGGTGGCCGCCGACCCGGTGCTCGGCCGGGTGAAGCTGATCTCCGAACCCTGGGACGTCGGCCCGTTCGGCTACCAGGTCGGCAACTTCGGTACGCCGTGGTCGGAGTGGAACGGCAAGTTCCGCGACTCGGTCCGCGACGTCTGGCGGACCTCGTCGTACGGCGTGCAGGACCTGGCCTACCGGCTGTCCGGCTCCAGCGACCTGTACGGCGACGACGGGCGCTACCCGTACGCGTCGATCAACTTCGTCACCGCGCACGACGGCTTCACGCTGCGCGACCTGGTCTCCTACGACCACAAGCACAACGAGGCCAACCGCGAGGACAACCGCGACGGCACCGACGACAACCGGTCCTGGAACTGCGGCGCCGAGGGCGAAACCGACAACCGCCGCATCATCGCCCTGCGCAAGCGGCAGATGGCCAACCTGATGGCGACCCTCGTGCTGTCGACCGGCGTACCGATGATCACCGCGGGCGACGAGTGCGGGCGCACGCAGTACGGCAACAACAACGCCTACTGCCAGGACAGCGAGATCTCCTGGTTCGACTGGACGCTGCCGTCGGCCTGGTCGGACCACCTCGCGCTGACCAAGAAGCTGCTCGCGCTGCGCGCTGCCCATCCCGCGCTGCGTCAGTGGCATTACTTCTCCGGGCAGCCGGTGGTCCCGGGCGGGCGCAAGGACCTGTCCTGGATCGCGCCGCACGGCGGGGAGATGACCGAGAACGACTGGCACGACGGCAATCTCCGGACGATCGGCATGTTCCTGGCCGGCGACGCGCTGCGCGGTACCGATGCCGAAGGCAACGTCCTGACCGACAACTCGTTCCTGCTGGTGCTGAACGCGACCGCCGATCCGCGCGAGGTCGTCGTACCGGACGCGTCCTGGGCGCCGGGCTACGAGGTGGTGCTGGACACGTCCGGGTCGGGGGTCACCGAGGTCGAGGCCGGCGCGCGGGTGCTGCTGGCGCCACGCTGTGTCGTGCTGCTGCGAGCGCTGTGACGCTCTCGGAGGGTTGTTAACCTTCGCCTAGTACCTTCTCTGGTCACCTGCTGTTCACCGGAGGGGGGACCGATGTTCTTGTTGCGCCGCGAGGAGGCCCGCGAGCCAACCACGCCGATCGGCGCACTGCACCGTGCGGTGATGCGCTGGGGTGAGGCGGAGCGCTCGAGTTCCCGCCTGGCCTTGGGTCGCTGGCTCGACGGAGTCGCGTACGTCGATGTCCAGGCGCGCACGTACGCCGAGTTCTGGAACCGGCAGAACGAGCAGGCCCTGGCCGCCGACGGGCCGCTGTGGGTGGTGCTCGGCGACTCGACTGCCCAGGGCCTCGGCGCGTCCTCACCGCTGCACGGCTACGTCGGCCAGGTACTACGGGCGCTCCGGGCGACCGGCACCCCGTGGCGAGTGCTCAACCTGTCCCGCTCCGGTGCCCAGACCAGGCACGTGTTGCACGACCAGTTGCCGCTGCTGGAGGGGTTGCGGCCCGCACTGGTCACCTGCGGCATCGGCAGCAACGACATCCTCGGAACGACCCCGAAGCGGTTCCGTGAGCACCTGCGTCAGGTGATCGGCCGGCTGCCCACCTCGTCGGTGGTGATGGACCTGACCGTCCCGGACCGCTTCTGGCACATCGGCGGTGCGGTCAGCCCGTACGTCAGCGGCATCAATCAGCTGATCGGTTCCACCGCGGCCGAACGCGGTCTGCCGGTCGCCGAGGTCTCCCGGTACGCCCGCCCGCCGTGGCGCGGCCTGCTCGCTCCCGACAAGTTCCACCCGAACAACTTCGGCTACCGCCGGCACGCCGACGCACTGCGCGCGGCGCTGCCGGAGACGCACCTGCCTCGCTACCCGGCCTGACTCAGCTGGTTCCAGCTGGCCGGGTCGGCCCAGATGGGATGCGGGGTCAGGTAGGGCCTGAGCAGAGCGGTCAGGGCGGGATCGCCGTGGCCGTTCAGTTCCGCGGTCGCGATCTGCCGGGCCGAGCCGGCCAGGAGATCCGCGAGCTGGACGCGAGGATCGGTGCGTGAGTCGGTCTGCCGGAACGCGAGCGGAGCGTCGTCCATCAACAGGTTGACCTGAGCGATCCGGTGCACGGTCAGGGCGCTCTGCTCGTCGTGCACCATCACCACGGCGTTGCCGTCGGCGTACCAGTGCAGGGTGGTCTCGACCAGAGCGGGGATCAGCACCTCGAGCGGCGGCAGCAGCGTGCGGTCGTCGAAAAGCCTGTCCCGCAAGGCGTCGAGCGGCGGCCGTGCGATGCGCCGCGCGAAGTCCGCCAGCTCCGGCTCGACCGGGTCGAACCGTGCCGCGACCGCCAGGAACTCGTCGACGCGTTCGTCGTACATGGTCCGGTTCTTCGACCTGAGCAGGTCGATGAAGCTTTGCAGCAGCGCCCACCAGTCCTCGCGGTAGCGGGGTCCCTTCAGATGCAGGGCGAGCGCTGTACGGCGGGCCGGCGCGTCGGTGTCGAGACTGGTGCCGGTGCGGTAGTCGAGGCCGTCGAAGAACAATGCGCTCAACCGACCCGCGAGCAGGAAGTACTTGTCGGTCAACTGGACGGCCGCCCTGCCGAGCAGCGGCCCCTCCGGGCCGAGCAGCCAGGTGAGCACCGGGCGCTGCTTGAACAAGCGCGCCGACTTGTACTCCCCCGCGCCGTACCGGGACTGCTCGCGCAGACTGTCGACCGCGCGCCGAGCCTCGCCGATGCCGACCTGCACGCTGGCGTGGGTGAACACCCGGGTGTCCGGATCGAGCAGGTTGGTCCCCGAGAAGCCGGACTCGTCGCACGCGATCTCGACAAGTCCCGACCACACGGGCTGCACGGACATCACCCCATGATCGAACGGGCCCGGCGATCCTGCCAGGTATTTACTCTGCCCCTGGGGCAGGGTGTTGAGTACAGCCATGCTGACGATCAGCGAGTTCGGACGGCGCTCCGGGCTCTCACACAAGGCCCTGCGGCTGTACGACGTGTCCGGCCTGCTCCCGCCGGCCTCGGTGGACCCGGTCAGCGGCTACCGCCAGTACGACGAGGAGCAACTCGAACGCGCCCGGCGGATCAGCATTCTTCGTCAGGTCGAGATGCCGCTGGCGACGATCTCCGAGGTGCTCGCGGGTACCGACGAGCAGGCGTTGATCCGGCTGGATCGCTGGTGGGCCGCCGAGCAGGCGACCAACGAGTCCCGGCGGGCGACGGTCGAGTACCTGCGCGACCGGCTGCTGCGGGCCGGGTCGCCCGGACTGGATCCGCGGCCCGTGCTGGTGCGCGACGTACCGGAGACCAAGATCGCGTCGATCCGGGTGGACGTCGACCAGCAGGCGCTGGTGGGCGTGATCGTCGCCTCCACGCTGGAAATCCGGGCGCACCTGACCGCGGCCGGGGCCGCAATGACCGGTGAGTCCTGGGTGCTGTTCCACGGCGCGGTCACCCCGGAGAACGAGGCGACGGTCGAGATCTGTCTGCCGTTCGACGGGCTGGTCGACCCCGCCGGGCCGATCGGGATCCGGATCGAGCCGGCCCACACCGAGGCGTACTGCACGATCAGCCGCGAGGAGTGCGTCTATCCCCGCATCATGCTCGCCTACGACCTGGTCGAGGACTGGGTCCGCGACTCCGGTCACCCGACCACCGGGCCGAGCCGCGAGATCTACCACGCGGACTTCCGTGAGCTGACCGACTCCGACCCCGCGGTCGACGTCGCCCAACCGATCAAAGCTCCACCGATCAAAGGACAACGCTGAGATGGACTACGCGACCCAGACGGCGTACAGCGATCCCGGCCGGTACGCCGAACTGTTCGACGCCCTGCCCGGCGACCTTCCCGGCGTCACCGCGGTGGTCCAGAACGTGGTGATCCACTACCGGTGCGGGATCGAGTTCTCGGGTGAGCGGCTCGAAGAGGTGAACAACCGCTGGGTCGAGGCGATTCTCGACGCCGACCAGCGTCGCCACGGCACACCTCTGGCCGTACCGCGCGCGGTCGAGGACCGGGTGGCCGGCTGCTGCCGCGACTACGCGCTGCTGCTCGTCTCCGCCCTGCGCCACCAGGGAATCCCGGCTCGGACCCGGATCGGCTTCGCGTCGTACTTCCGGCCCGGGTGGAACGTCGATCACGTGATCGCGGAGTACTGGAACGGCGAGCGCTGGGTGTCGGTGGACGCGCAGCTCAGTCCGCGCGACGACTGGGGCTTCGACGTTCAGGACGTGCCGTTCGGCCCGTTCCGGTCCGCGGCCGAGGTGTGGCGGGCCTTCCGGGCCGGTGAGATCGACGGCGAGACGTACGGCGTCGATCCGGCGTTGCCGATGCGCGGCGGCCCGTTCATCCGCGACTACGTTCTCCTCCAGGCCGCACACCTGCAGGGCGACGAGTTGCTGCTCTGGGACGTCTGGGGCGGCATGGCCAACGACCTCGACCGGGATCTGACGCCGACCGACGAGCTCGCCGCTCTGCTGATCGCCGTCGACGCGGGCGACGACGCAGCCGCGACGAAGCTTCACGACTGGTACCACTCGGATCCGGACCTGCATCCCGGGGCGCGGATCCAGGTGCACTCCCCCACCGGCACCTCGCCGTACTGGATCGACCTCGGCACTCGCCGGCGGGTGGCCGGGCACGCGTCCTGAGCATCACCTCTCCCACCGAACGAAGGACTCCGTAGATGAAGAACTACGCGCAGCAGACGGCGTACAGCGACCCCGGCCGGTACGCCGAACTGCTGGACGCGCTGCCGACCGATATCCCCGGTCTGGCCAAGGCGATCCAGAACCTCTTGATCCACTACCGCGGCGGCGGCATCGAGTTCACCGGCGAGCGGCTGGACGAGGTGAACAACCGCTGGGTCGAGGCGATCCTGGCGGCCGACCAGCGCCGCAACGGCATCCCGCTGACCGCACCGCGAGAGCCGGAGGATCGGGTGGTCGGCTGCTGCCGCGACTACGCGTTGCTGTTCGTCTCAGCCCTGCGCCACCAGGGGATTCCGGCGCGCAGCCGGATCGGCTTCGCGTCGTGCTTCCAGCCCGGATGGAACGCGGATCACGTGATCGCGGAGTACTGGAACGGCGACCGCTGGGTGCGGGTGGACGCGCAGCTCGAGCCCGGCGAGCACTGGGGGTTCGACGTACAGGACATCCCGGCGGGACCGTTCCGCTCGGCGGCCGAGGTGTGGCGCGGGTTCCGGGCCGGCGAGATCGACGGCGAGACCTGTGGTGTGGATCCGGCACTGCCGATCCGCGGCGGCTGGTTCATCCGCGACTACGTCTTCCTCCAGCTCGCGCATCTGGAGGGCGACGAACTGCTGCTGTGGGACGGGTGGGGCGCGATGGCCGACGACCTGGAGATGGACCTCACGCCGACCGACGAACTCGCCGCGCTCCTGGTTGCCGCCGACAACGGCGACGACGCGGCCGCGACGAAGCTTCACGACTGGTACAAGTCGGACCCCGACCTGCATCCCGGCGCGAAGATCATGGTGCACTCCCCGACCGGCACGCCGCCGTACTCGATCGACCTCAGTACCCGCCAGAAGGTGCCCGTCGGCTGAGCGGTGTACTGCCGCTGAGGTAGTGGCAAAGCCTTCCCGCGGCCGATGCCGGGCTCCCCTCGTTCCGGAACCATCGATGGTGACGAGAACAGGGAGAAGACCATGAGTACGACGCTGACCGCCACCCGGACGACAACTGCCAAGCCGTGGCGCCTGACCGGCAAGGCGCGCAAGCTCACGCTGGTCCTGCATCTGGCGTCGGTCGGGTCGTGGATCGGGCTCGACGTCGCGATGGCCGTGCTGGTCTTCACCGCGATGGGCAGTGACGATCCGGGCACCAAGTCGCTGAGTTTCCCGGCGCTGGAGCTCGTGACCATCTGGCCGATGACGATCTCCGGCCTGACCTGCCTGGTCACCGGCGTACTGCTTGCCTACGGCAGCAACTACGGGCTGACGAAGTACTGGTGGGTGGTCGTGAAGCTGGGGCTCAATCTGTTGCTGAGCACGCTGGTGCTGATCGCGCTGCGGCCGGGCGTCGAGGAGATGGCCGACCAAGCCCGGCAGCCGGGTGCCGTGCTGAAGGCGACCGACCTGATCTTCCCGCCGATCGTGTCCCCGACGCTGCTGATGGTCGCGGTGGTGCTGTCGGTGTTCAAGCCGTGGGGACGGCTGCGCCGGAAAAACTGAAAGCGCCGGGCACGAGGTGCCCGGCGCTTCAGGTCGGTCTCAGAACTCCGAACCGACCGGCAGGTCCGGGGTGTCCGGGTCCTCGGGGTCGGACGGGCCGGCGGCGAGGCCGAGCTCGGCGGGGCTTGCCAGCATCGGATGCTTGGGCAGGACGCGCACGGTGTAGCCGAACGGGCCGGTGCGGTCGAGCTTCAGTTCACCCTCGAAGCGGTGCCGGTTGCCCTCGTAGGTCTCGGCCAGCGACAGCGAGACCCGGACGGCGTCGGTGATCTCGTCGGTCGAGTCCACCCGGCCGTGCAGCGCCTCGACGTCGATGTCGTCCGCGGTCAGCTCGCCGAGCGAGACGAACGCGCGGATGCCGACCGTCGTGCCGAGCTGCGGCACGTCGCCCAGGCCCTGCAGCTCCACGTGGTCGACGCGGATCTGCGGCCAGGCCGCCCGGACCTGCTTCTTCCACGCGGCCAGCTGCCGGGCGCCGTCGTACGTCGAGTTGAGCTGCCGCGACGACTGGGCCGCCGGGACGTACAACTGCTCGACGTAGTCGCGGACCATCCGGGTGGCCAGCACCTTCGGGCCGAGCTCCTTGATCGTGTGCCGCAGCATCTCGATCCAGCGGCCCGGCACCTCGCCGTCGTAGAAGCGCGGCGCGACCTGCTTCTCGATCAGGTCGTAGAGCGCGTGCGCCTCGAGGTCGTCACGGCGGTCGGTGTCCTCGATACCCTCGGCCGACGGGATCGCCCAGCCGAACTCGTCGTCGTACCACTCGTCCCACCAGCCGTCGCGGATGGACAGGTTGAGCGCGCCGTTCAGCGCCGCCTTCATGCCGGACGTGCCGCAGGCCTCGTACGGGCGCAGCGGGTTGTTCAGCCAGACGTCGCAGCCCGGGTACATCGGCTGCGCGAGCGCGATGTCGTAGTCGGGCACGAACACGATCCGGTGCCGGACCTCGGGGTCGTCGGCGAACCGGACCATCTCCTGGATCAGCTTCTTGCCACCCTCGTCGGCCGGGTGCGCCTTGCCGGCGATCACGATCTGGACCGGCCGGGTCGGGTGCAGCAGCAGCGCCTTCAGCCGCGCGGGGTCGCGCAGCATCAGCGTCAGCCGCTTGTACGACGGGACGCGGCGGGCGAAGCCCATCGTCAGCACGTCCGGGTCGAGGATCGAGTCGACCCAGCCCAGCTCGGCCTCGCTGGCGCCGCGGTTCACCCAGGACGCCCGGACCCGGGCCCGGGTGTCGTCGATGAAGCGCTGGCGCAGCATCCGCTTGGTTTCCCACAGCTGTGCGTCGGTGGTCTTGTCCAGACCCTCGAACATGCCCTCGGAGTCACCCTGGTCGGCGTTGGCGTAGGTCAGCGCCGAGATCTCCCGGGCCACCCAGGTCGGCGCGTGCACGCCGTTGGTGATCGAGGTGATCGGGACGTCGGAGGGGTCGAAGCTCGGCCACAGCCCGGCGAACATGCCCCGACTGACCACCCCGTGCAGCTTGGACACGCCGTTGGCGCGCTGGGCCAGTCGCAGGCCCATGATCGCCATGTTGAAGACCGACGGGTCGCCGTTCTCGAAGTCCTCGGCGCCGAGCGCGAGGATCCGGTCGATCGGCACGCCGTCGCCGAACACGTCGGCCGAGAAGTGCTGCTGGATCAGCTCGACCGGGAACCGGTCGATGCCGGCCGGAACCGGGGTGTGGGTGGTGAAGACGGTGCCGCCGCGGGCGACCTCGAGCGCGGTGTCGAAGTCCAGGCCCTGGTCGGAGGCGAGCTCGCGGATCCGCTCGATGCCGAGGAAGCCGGCGTGACCCTCGTTGGTGTGGAACGCCTCCGGCGCCGCGTGGCCGGTGATCCGGCAGTAGGCGCGGACGGCGCGGACACCACCGACGCCGAGCAGGAGCTCCTGCAGCAGCCGGTGCTCGGTCGTCCCGCCGTACAGCCGGTCGGTCACCTCGCGCTCGGCCGGCTCGTTCTCCTCCATGTCGGAGTCGAGCATCAGCAGCGGGACCCGGCCGACCTGGGCGACCCAGATCTGGGCGTGCAGCTGGCGGCCACCCGGCAGCGCCACGGTGACGGTCGCGGGCGCGTCGCCGTCACGGAGCAGGCTGATCGGCAGCCCGTCGGGGTCGACCAGCGGGTAGCGCTCCTGCTGCCAGCCTTCGCGGTTCAGCGACTGACCGAAGTAGCCGTGCCGGTAGAGCAGCCCGACGCCGATCAGCGGGACACCCAGATCGCTGGCGGCCTTCAGGTGGTCGCCGGCCAGGATGCCGAGACCGCCGGAGTACTGCGGCAGCACGTGGGTGATGCCGAACTCCGGCGAGAAGTAGGCCACCGAGCTGACCGGGGAACCGGCTTCGGCCTGGAACCAGCGGTCGTCGCTCACGTAACCGTGCAGATCGGTCACAGCCAGCTCGAGCCGGCGCAGGAAGGCGTGGTCGTTGGCCAGCTCGTCGAGCCGGGCCGCCGGGACCTCACCGAGCAGCCGGACCGGGTCACCGCCGGTGCTGCGCCACAGCCGCGGGTCGACAGCCTCGAACACGTCCTGCGTCTCGGGGTGCCAAGCCCAGCGCAGGTTGTTCACCAGGGTGCCGAGGCCGGTCAGCGGCTCGGGCAGGACAGGGCGGACGGAGAATCGTCGTATCGCTCGCACCGGGACACCGTACCGGCCGGACCGCGCCGGGGCATCTTCGGTATGCATCGATTTTGCAACACGAGCAAGATCTTGCAGACGCTTCAGGCGTGAGCGCGCACGCAATGCGTGCGAAGTAGTCCGCACTGTGGACGAACCGCTGCTCCGCATGACACCGGCGGGTCGCGGGAACCGATAACGTCAGAGACGACAAACTCCGACTGTCCGGCTCCGCGACCTCGAAAGCGAAGGTTCATCGACCACCATGACTGGGCGCATCCCGATCACCGACGTCAGCCCGACCGTCGACGCCGGAGCGTATCCGGCCAAGGCCTCGGTCGGCGAGACGTTCACCATCTCGGCCACGGTGTTCCGCGAAGGTCATGACGCGGTGAACGCCAACGTCGTCCTGACGTCGCCGTCGGGCCAGACCAGACGGATGCTGATGACCCCCGTGGGCCAGGGCACCGACCGCTGGACCGTCGACGTCACCCTGCAGGAGCAGGGCGCCTGGACGTTCGCCATCGAGGGCTGGAGCGATCCGTACGGGACCTGGCGGCACAACGCCGAGATCAAGGTGCCGGCCGGGATCGACGTCGACCTGATGTTCGCCGAGGGCGCGGCCTTCTTCGATCGCGCGGCCGCGGGCGTACCGCCGGCCGTCCGGCTCGACCGCAGCACGCTGAGCGATGCCGCGCAGGCGCTGGCCAACGGCGCGCTGCCGCCCGAGGCCCGGCTCGCCGCCGGCATCTCGCCGCAGGTCCGCTCCGCGCTCGGGCGGTACCCGGTCCGCGAGCTGATCACCTCCTCGGAGACCTACCCGATCTGGGTCGACCGGCAGCTCGCGCTGTACGGCAGCTGGTACGAGTTCTTCCCGCGCTCCGAAGGCGCCGAGTACGACGAGCAGACCGGCCAGTGGAAGTCCGGCACGTTCCGGACCGCGGCCAAGCGGCTCGACGCGGTCGCGGCGATGGGCTTCGACGTACTGTACGTACCGCCGATCCACCCCATCGGTACGTCGTACCGCAAGGGCCCGAACAACACCCTCGACCCCAAGCCCGGCGACCCCGGTTCGCCCTGGGCGATCGGCTCCGAGGACGGCGGCCACGACGCGATCCACCCCGAACTCGGCACCTTCGAGGACTTCGACCACTTCGTCGGCCGGGCCCGCGAGCTCGGCCTCGAGGTCGCGATCGACCTGGCCCTGCAGGCCTCGCCGGACCACCCGTGGGTCAAGGAGCACCCGAAGTGGTTCTCGGTCCGCGCCGACGGCTCGATCGCCTACGCGGAGAACCCGCCGAAGAAGTACCAGGACATCTACCCGATCAACTTCGACAACGATCCCGAAGGCATCTACGCCGAGGTGCTGCGGATCGTGAAGCTGTGGATCTCGCACGGCGTCACGGTGTTCCGGGTCGACAACCCGCACACGAAGCCGGTGAACTTCTGGCAGTGGCTGCTCGGCGAGATCCGGCAGACCGACCCGGACGTGGTGTTCCTGTCCGAGGCGTTCACCCGCCGGCCGATGATGCGCGAGCTGGCCAAGGTCGGCTTCCACCAGTCCTACACCTATTTCACCTGGCGCAACGAGAAGTGGGAACTGGAGGAGTACCTCACCGAGCTGACGAAGGAGACCGGCCACTTCCTGCGGCCGAACTTCTTCGTCAACACCCCGGACATCCTGACCGCCTACCTGCAGTACGGCGGACCGGGCGCGTTCAAGATCCGGGCCGCGATCGCCGCCACCTCGTCACCGGCCTGGGGCGTGTACGCCGGCTTCGAGCTGTTTGAGCACGTCGCGCTCCGGCCGGGTTCCGAGGAGTACCTGGACACCGAGAAGTTCCAGCTGCGCCCGCGCGACTGGGACGCCGCGGCCGCCGAGGGACGCACGCTCGCACCGTACCTGACGCTGCTGAACGCGGTCCGTCGCCGGCACCCGGCGCTGCAGCAGCTGCGCAACCTCAGCCTGCACTCGGTCGAGGACGACGCGATCCTGTGCTACTCCAAGCGCACCACCGGTCCGGACGGGCACACCGACACCGTCATCGTCGTGGTGAACACCGACCCGCACGCGGTCCGCGAGTCGATGGTCCACCTGGACATGGCCGCGCTCGGCATGCGTCCCGACGACACCTTCACGGTGTACGACGAGATCACCGGCGCGACCTGGCGCTGGGGCCAGAGCAACTACGTCAAGCTCGACCCGAACGGCGAACCGGCCCACGTACTGGCGGTCCGCCGCGGCCAGGCCTAGACAAGCCCCACGCGGTGCTACGCACGGCTCCTTCGTCGCCGCGCTCCGCGCCGCTCCCACCCACCCCCCGCTCAGCGCGGTAGCCGGAGTTCCCGGCTACCCCCGGAGTTGGCGGCGGGCCGAGGCGCTTTGCCTCGGCCCGCGCTCAGGGGGATGCAACGGGATCGCCTGGGCTACGCGCGGTGCTTTGCCGACGCGATCCCTGGCGCGCATGCCCTCCACCGAGCCGGAGCAGTTGCCGGCGCGAGCCGATGTTCCGCCGCGCTACTAGAGCGGCACGGTCTCCGGGTACTTCAGGCCGGTACCGGTGTTGAGGGCAACCACCCTCTCACCGGCCTTGATCCAGCCGGACGCCCGCAGCCGGGCGACGGCGGCGAAGTTGGCGGCTCCTTCGGGGCAGACGAAGGAGCCCTCCAGCTCGGCGCAGCGCCGTTGGGCGGCGAGGATCTCCTCGTCGTCCACGGCCACGGCGCACCCGCCGGTCTCCTGGATCGCCCGCAGCACCAGGAAGTCGCCGAGCGCCTTCGGCACAGTGATGCCGAAGGCAACGGTCTTGGCGTCGGGCCACGGCTCGCTCTCCGGCTTGCCCTGCTCCCAGGCCTGCACGATCGGCGCGCAGCCGGAAGCCTGTACGGCGACCAGGCGCGGCAGCGGGCCCTCGACCCAGCCGAGCTCGAGCAGTTCGTTCAGCGCCTTCCAGATGCCGATCAGCCCGACGCCGCCACCGGTCGGGTACAGGATCACGTCGGGCAGCTGCCAGCCGAGCTGCTCCGCGATCTCCAGCCCCATCGTCTTCTTGCCCTCGATCCGGTAGGGCTCCTTCAGCGTCGAGACGTCCTGGTAGCCCTCCCGCGTCGCGAGCTGCTCGCGGATCCACACCCCCGCGTCACCGATCAGCCCGTCGATCAACTGCAGCTCGGCGCCGACGACACTCACCTCGCGCCGGCAGATCTCCGGCGCGGCCTCCGGCATCGCGATCAGCGCCTCCATCCCGGCCCGTACGGCGTACGCCGCCCAGGACGACCCGGCGTTGCCGTTCGTCGGCATGGCGATCTTGCGTACGCCGACCTCCTTGGCGCGGGAGACCCCGACGGCCGCGCCGCGCGCCTTGAAGGTGCCGGTCGGGATCAGCCCCTCGTCCTTCATCAGCAGGTTCTCGACCCCGAGCTCCCGCCCGTACGCCGGCAGTCGGAGCAGCGGCGTCATCCCCTCCCCCAGCGTGACCACGTTCGCGGGATCGCGGACCGGCAGGAGTTCGTGGTAGCGCCACAGGTCGGGCGGGCGCCCAGCGACGTCGTCCTTGGTCAGCCCGGCGCGGACCTCGTCGAGGTCGTAGCGGACCAGCAGAGGCGAGCCGCACGAGCACAGCCCGATCACCTGGTCCGGGTCGTGGCGGAGACCGCACTTGGGACATTCCAGCTGAGTCAGAGCGGAGAATCGCACGGCCCGACGCTACTCCGCCCGGCTACTGCCCGCCGTACACCGTCTACAGTCCGGACTCACCCGGCGCGCAGGCCAGTGAACGCCGGACTCACCCGGCGCGCAGCCCGGTGATCGCCGGGCGCTGGTGGTCGGCCAACCGGAAGCCCGTGCCGCGAACGGCGTCGATGGTGACCGTCGTACCGAGGTCGTCGAGCTTGCGCCGGACGCGTTTGACCAGCGAGTGCACGTCTCCGGTCCCGCGCTGGTGACGGTTGCGCCAGACGGCCTGGTGCAACGCCTCGTACGTCCAGACCCGGACCGGCTCGGTCATCAACCGGGTGAGCAGGTCGTGCTCCAGGTCGGTCAGCGGCACCTCGCGTCCGCGCCACTGAGCGACCGAGCGCTGCGAGTCGATGGTCAGCGCGTCGGCGCCGGCCGATGCGGTGCCGGCCTGTGACGGCGCGGACTGCTCAGCGGGAGCCGACGGTGGTGGGTCCTGAGCAGGGACGAGCAGTTTGCGAAGTTCGTCCAGGCTGGAGACGAGCAGCAGCGGCGCGACGTCGTCGACCAGTTCGGCGAGCCGGACACGTTCTTCGGGGGACGCGGCGACGGCGATCAGCAGCGGGAAGTCCTGGTGATCGATGGTTCCGTCGTCGCGTGGGGCGGGGACACGGGCGGTGACCATGCGATCACGATGTCAACCTCTGCCTTTAATGGTCAACGAATTGACAAAATCTGGCGAAACTTGCCCAGAACGCTCGTACTCCTGGTGACATCTTGCTCACGAAGTGTGCTTGTTCGCTCTGACATCTGACACATAAGGTCCACGTCAGGCTCGCAGCGTCACAGCTCGCGACCTGGGGGGCACGGTGCGTTCGCAGAACCGGTTCATCACCGGCGGCCGCGGACCCACCCGAACCTCCGCACGTTGGCTCGGGGGCCGACTCGGGGATGTTCAGTGAGGGGCTGCACAGATGTCACATCAACGAAGTCGAGGGCTCGCCAGATCACTGGTGAGCGCTCTCGCGGCGGTGGCCGTCGTCGCCACCGGGCTGGCCGCCACCGGCGCCGCACAAGCCGCACCGACCACGCCGGCCGCCGACCCGGCGTCCAAGATCAAGCCCGAGCTGCTCAGCAAGCTCCAGGGCAAGGACGCCAAGGAGGCCACCGACTACTGGGTCCGGTTCACCGCCAAGGCGGACCTGAGCAAGGCCAGCACGATCGCCGACTGGAACGCCCGCGGTACGGCGGTCGCCGCCGCGCTGCGCAAGACCGCGACCGAGAGCCAGGCGAGCGTCAAGGCCGAGCTCGACGCGCAGCACGTGAAGTACCAGACCTTCTGGGGCACGAACGCGATCCGGATCAACGGCGGCTCGCTGGCGCTGGCCCAGACGCTGGCCCAGCACGCCGAGGTCGAGGGGCTGTACAACCCGACCGCGATCGAGGTGCCGAAGGTCACCGAGGGCAAGGACGAGCGGCAGATCAACGCGCTCGAGTGGGGTCTGGCCAACATCAACGCCGACGACGTCTGGTCGCAGTACGGCGACAAGGGCCAGGGCATCGTCATCGCCAACATCGACACCGGCGTCCAGTACGACCACCCGGCGCTGGTGAACTCCTACCGGGGCAACCTGGGCGGCGGCCAGTTCGACCACAACTACAACTGGTTCGACGCGGCCGGCTCCTCACCGGCGCAGCCGTCCGACGGCAACGGCCACGGCACCCACACGATGGGCACGATGGTCGGTGACGACGGTGCGGGCAACCAGATCGGTGTCGCCCCGGCGGTCAAGTGGATCGCGGCGAACGGGTGCTGCCCGAGCGACGCGGCACTGATCACCTCCGGTGAGTGGATGCTCGAGCCGACCAACCTCGCCGGGCAGAACCCCGACGCGAGCAAGCGGCCGCACATCATCAACAACTCGTGGGGCTCGACGCTGCCCTCCAACGACCCGTTCATGGAGGACATCACGCTGGCCTGGACGGCGTCCGGCATCTTCGGTGCCTGGTCGAACGGCAACAGCGGATCGGCCTGCCAGACCAGCGGCTCCCCGGGCAGCCTGGTCAGCAACTACTCGGCCGGCGCGTACGACATCAACAACAACATCGCCTCGTTCTCCGGCCGCGGTGTGGGCCAGAACGGTGAGATCAAGCCGAACCTGGCGGCGCCGGGCGTGAACGTGCGCTCCAGCATCCCGGGCAACGGCTACGCCAGCTTCAACGGCACCTCGATGGCCTCGCCGCACATGGCGGGCACCATCGCGCTGCTCTGGTCGGCGGCGCCCGCACTCAAGGGCGACGTCGCCGCGACCCGCGCGCTGCTCGACAACGCCGCGGTCGACAAGGCCGACAGCCAGTGCGGTGGCACCACCGACGACAACAACGTGTACGGCGAGGGCCGGCTGGACGCGCTTGCGCTGCTGAACGCCGCCCCGATCGGTGACACCGGCACCCTGACCGGCAAGGTCAGCTCGGCCGGTGCCGCGCTCGCCGGCGCCACCGTCACGGCGAAGGCCGCCGGTCAGCCCGACCGCACGCTGACCACCGGTGCGGACGGTCGCTACTCGTCCGTGCTGCCGGCCGGCGAGTACACGCTGACCGCCGCGTCGTTCGGCTACCAGAGCCAGACGGCGGCCGTCACGATCACCGCGAACACGACCAGCACCAAGGACTTCGTGCTGGTGTCCGCGCCGACGGTCAACATCGGCGGCACGGTCAGCGACGGCTCCGGCCACGGCTGGCCGCTGTACGCGAAGGTCAGCGTCGAGGGGCCGGGTGGCGTGTTCGACTACACCACCCCGACCAACGGCCGGTACAGCTTCAAGGTGCCGTCCGGCAGCGAGTACACGCTGAAGGTCGAGTCGCAGTACCCGGGCTACCAGACCGTCAGCCAGCCGGTCACGGTCGGCGCGAGCAACGTCACGAAGAACATCGCCGTACCGGTGCGCTCCGACGCCTGCGCCACGGCGCCGGGCTACCGCAACGGGTCGGACGGCCTGTACGAGACCTTCGACGCCACCACCGCGCCCAGCGGCTGGACCGTCGTGGACAACAAGGGCAACGGCCAGGTCTGGAAGTTCGAGGACGCCGGCAACCGGGGCAACCTGACCGGTGGCGGCGGCGGCTTCGCGATCGTGGACAGCGACAAGTACGGCTCCGGCCAGTCGCAGGACACCTCGCTGGTCAGCCCCTCGGTCGACCTGACCGATGTCGCGGCCCCGGTGATCCGCTTCAACCAGGACCTCAACTGGCTGGGCGGGGAGAAGGCCGACGTCGACCTGTCGATCGACGGCGGCGCCACCTGGACCAACGTGCTGCGTCAGGCCACCGCGGACGCCCGCGGCGTGAAGGAGATCGCGATCCCGCAGGCGGCCGGGCAGTCCGCCGTACAGGTCCGCTTCCACTACTACGACGCCTCGTACGAGTGGTGGTGGCAGGTCGACAGCGTGCTGATCGGCACCCAGATCACCTGTGAGCCGACCGGCGGCGGCATCGTCGTCGGCAACGTCAAGGACGCCAACACCGGTGGCTTCGTCAACGGCGCCGTCGTCACCCGTGACGACAAGCCCAGCGAGTCCGCCGTCACCGTCGCCACGCCGGAGGACACCGGCCTGAACGACGGCTTCTACTGGCTGTACTCCGCCGACTCCGGCGCGCACGGCTACACCGCCAAGGCCGGCGGCTACGTCAACGCGAGCCAGACCGTGGACGTGGAAGCCGACTGGGTCACCCTGGCCGACTACACGCTGGCGGCCGGCCGGTTGTCGGTCACGCCGGGCACGATCGAGGGCACCCTGCGGCTGCCCACCGGCAAGGTCACCAAGTCCTTCACGGTCAAGAACACCGGCGGCGCACCGGTGGACGTGAAGTTCGGTGAGCGCGACGGCGGCTTCGAGATCGCCAACGCCAACGGCAGCACCACCACGAAGTCCCAGGTGCTGACCGGCACCGGTGCTCCGCTGCAGCGGCTCGAGGTGCCGACGTCGTTCGCCAGCAAGCTGTCCGGCAAGATGGCCGGCACGCCCGCCGTACCGGCGCCGCTCGCGGCTCCGTGGGCCGACATCGCCGACTACCCGGCGACCGTGATGGACAACCGGGTGGTCAACCTCGACGGCAAGATCTACTCGCTGGCCGGTGGCAACGGCAGCGCGTCGACGGCGAACAGCTACGTGTACGACCCGGCCTCGCTGGCCTGGACCGCGATCGCCCCGCTGCCGGGCGCCCGCAACGCGATCACCGTCGGCGCCGTCGGCGGCAAGATCATCGCCAGCTCCGGCTGGGGCACCTCCGGCCCGGACGCCGCGACCTGGTCCTACGACCCGGCCGCGAACGCCTGGTCCGCGGTGGCCAACAACCCGGCGCCGCGCGCGGCCGCCGGCCAGGCCGTCCTGGACGGCAAGCTGTACGCGATCGGTGGCTGCACCACGGCCTCCTGCACCCCGATGTCGAACACCGCGGTCGCCTACGACGCGGCGGCCAACACCTGGGCGCCGATCGCGAACTACCCGAAGTCGGTGGCGTTCGCCTCCTGCGGCGCGATCGACGGCAAGATCTACTGCTCCGGCGGTAACGACGGCGCGGCCGCTCAGAAGAGCAGCTACGTCTACGACCCGGCCACCAACGCCTGGTCCCCGATCGCCGACTCCCCGGCCGACCACTGGGCGGCGTCGTTCGCCGTCGCCGGTGGCAAGCTGCTGGTCGTCGGCGGTGTCCAGACCGGCGCCGTCACGAACGCGGGCTTCGCGTTCGACCCGGCCGCCGGCACCTGGGCGGCGCTGCCGAACGCCAACAACCCCCGCTACCGCGGTGGCGCGGCGTGCGGCTTCTACAAGGTCGGCGGCTCGTCCGGCGGCTTCACCGCGACCGTCGACAGCGAGGCCCTGCCGGGTCTCGAGGACTGCGCCGAGTCGTCGGCCGACGTCAGCTGGCTGAGCATCGACAAGACCGAGGCCACCCTGGCCCCGGGCGCCAGCACGACGGTCAAGGTCACGCTCACCGCGAGCGTCGACCAGCCCGGCAAGTACACCGGCTCGGTCACCATCGCCGAGAACACGCCGTACAGCGTGGACCCGGTGGCGGTCACGATGAACGTCACCCCGCCGACCACCTGGAGCAAGCTGTCCGGCACGGTCACCGGCGTCGCCACCAACGGCAACACCGCCCCACTGGCCGGCGCCATCGTCCAGGTCGACTCGTGGGCGTCGTCGTACACGTTCACCACGACCAGCCAAGGCACGTACGCGTACTGGCTGGACCGCCGCAACAACCCCCTCACCCTGATCGCCGCCAAGGACGGCTACAAGCCCCAGACCCGCACCACCCGCCTGGTAGCAGGCACCCCGGTGGTGGAGGACTTCGCACTGAAGGCCATCCGGTAACGACCACCTAGCAACAGCCTCGGCCCCCGCCCAGAACCTTGGGCGGGGGCCGAGTGCGTTGAAGGGCACCAACAGACAGGACCAGCAACCAGCAACCAGCAACGAGAGAAAGCACAGACATCAGAAACAGACAGAACAAAGACAGAAATACAGTGAGGCCGTAGGCACATCGCAGATGCCTACGATTGAGCTCGGCGGTGGCTGAGGAAAAGCCAAGCCAACAGAGTCTGCAAGATTCCCTAAGACAGATCACAAAGAGCAATACAAAAGAAGATGGAGTGACGTTCACAGGTCAACCCCCTGTGCCTATGACGCAGACACGCTGTGGCTGAGGTTCCTCGGCTCAGTTCATCCCCAAGCTGAGCACGACAGCGATCTGGTCGTTCGCCTCAGGCCTGGCCGGGATCCAGTGATCGTTGAGACCAAGAACTCCAGCAAGACGACGGCGTCGAAGAAGCCAGCACCGACACGAACTCGCGCTCAGGCTCCGGATCATGGCGCCCGACGAGCCATCGCTGGACGTGCCGCGAAGAAGACCAGCGCCAAGACCAGCTAGGCGTATTGCCCAGGAACCGCCGAGATCGGGTCCCACCACCTCGGCACCAGCTGATGCCGAGGTGTGGAACAGACGGCGTCAGGCCCACTCCGGCGCAGCACCACCGGCCGCCCTCAGGACTGCCAGAGGAATGTGGCCTCGGTGCAGGGCCAGCAGGCGAAGACGTATCCGCTGCCGCCTCCGAAGTTGATCTCTGTGCGACTGAGTCCCTGTTCCAGCTGGGCCACGAAAGGCATCGGCTGGGCGCACGACCGGCACGATGGGGTCTCGTCGCACTGCAACCATGACGGTTCCCCGCCGAGTTGGCCGAGGACCTCGCGCCGAACGCGGCCGGTGTCCGTCGCCCATTGCTGGCGCGCTTCCTCGTAGGGGACGCCGTCGATCACGGTGGAGGTGATGCCGGACGCCTCAGGCAGCTTGGTCTCGCCCTCCGCTGGAACCTGGGCGGCTGCGAGTCCGTCGCGCGGAAAGACGAACGCCGTGTTGCCGCCCGCCCGCGGATCCCACTCGTCGCACAGGCCGGGTTCGTTCTGGCACATGAAGATCGGCACGACATGCTCTTGTGTCAGCACCTGCGCCAGGAACTGCATCGGGCCGGAGCACGTGGCGCAGGTCGGCCAGGTGAAGCCGGCCGGCACCAACGGAACCCCACCGGTGCGGGTCGTGGGTGCTTCGTCGGCGACTGGACCGGCGTAGGTCATCAAAGTCGTCATGGTCGGGCAGCCTAGTGGGGCAGGGGACCGCTCGCGGTGCTTCTGTCCGCTCCTCCAGCCACGACGCGCCTGCACTCGGCAGGCGAGGTCGCAGCACGGCCTCGTCACCACGGTCTGATCTCCACGTGGCGCACCCATGGGTTCCAGGAATTGAGCACGATCCGCTCCCCGCACGGACCTGGATCCCCGGCGTGAGCTTGCCTGGTGACGGAGTCTTCGACGTCCATCCACAGCCGCAGCGTGCCTCTGCATTGGGCAGGTGCGGACGGGCCGACGACCCCACTGCGTCTTTGCTCTTGCTCTTCGTCTTTGCTCTAGCTCTTCCGGCCGGACTCCACCCTTGGGGCGGCTCGAACGTAACTTGGGTGTCTCCTTCGGTCCACGTGGCTGAAACATGTGCTTCCTACCTTGGGAGTCCACGTCAGCCGCGTGAGGCGGTGAGCCCATGTTCGAGCATGTTGACCCGTTCATCGGGACCGGTGCCACCGACCTGCCTGCGCCGAAGGGGCTGGCGGGGGCGTGGTGGTGGCCCAAGCCGCAGGTCGGGAACACGCATCCCGGCGCCGTGCATCCCTTCGGGATGGTGTCGGCTTGCCCGTACTCCGGGGCTTACCCGACCGGGTACGGGTTGTACGACTTCAACACCGAGGGTGTGCCCGGGCTGCTGCACGACCGCCCGGTCGCTTCCGGATTCACGCATTTCCAGCAGTCCGGCACGGGCGCGATTCGCAAGTACTACAACTACTTCCGGGTGACGCCGATGCTCGGCCCGCTTGATGACCTGGGCACCACGTGGGACCTGGTGGACGAGGTTGCCGAGCCCGGCTACTACGCGGCGACGCTGGGCTCGGGGGTGCGCTGCGAGGTCACCGTCGGGCCGAAGTCGGCCGTGCACCGGTACACCTTCCCGGCGCACGACGCCGCCCGGATCGTCATCGACGCCTCGACCGGCGGGCTGGCCATCCCGCACAGTCAGACCGTGCCGCTGAAGGCGCACCTGGCGATGCTGGGGCCGGGCGTAGCTCAGGGGGAGATCCACGTCGAGGGCGTGCCGCTGGCCGTGCATCTGGAGGTCGACGCACCCGGATGGCGACAGCTGCTGTGGTACGACCGGCGCCTGATGCCCGGCGGCACTCGCCTCGACTTCGACTACATCCGGCCGACCACCCTGCGGCCGTTCGGGCTGATGTTCATGGGCCCCTCGCGCGCCGAGCAGACCGTCGAGGTGCGGCTGGGATTCTCCCTGCGGGGGTGCGAGACGGCCCGTGACAACCTGCACGCGGACGTCGGCCGCTCCCAACCCACCTTCACCGGGCGGCGCGAGCACACGGCGGCCACCTGGCGCGAACACCTCGGCAAGGTCGCGATCGAGGCCGGATCCGATGACCAGGCAACGGTTTTCGGTACCGCGCTCTACCACTCGCTGGTCAAACCGTGCTTCGCCCCGGACGAGAGCCCGTGGTCGACCGAAGGCCCGTACGCGTTCGACATCTGCACGATGTGGGACATCTACCGCACCCAACTGCCGCTGATGACGACGCTGTTCCCGCAGCGTTCGGTCGCGCTGGCCAACTCGTTGCTGTCGATCTGCGAGCAGGAGGGCAACCTGCCGATCGGCTACCGGATGGCCAAGGGCGCCGACCGGTTCTCCCGGCAGGGCAGCGCGCTCGCGCACACCTTCCTGGCCGACCTGTGCCAGCTGGATCTGCCGGGGATCGACTGGGACTGGGCCATGGTGCACCTGGAGATGGACCTGCGCCGCACGTACGGCGAGGACTACCTGGTGCACGGTGTCGCGCATCCGATCAGCCACACTCTCGACCTGGCGTACGCCTATCACTGCACCGCGGCGATCGCCCACAAGGTGCGCGACCGGCCGCTGGCCCAGCAGATGCGCGACTTCGCCAAGGGCTGGCGGGCGGCGTACGACCCAGGCACCGGCCTGCTGCGCGACTCGACGTTCTACGAGGGCGGCCGGTGGAACTACTCGTTCCGGCTGCTGCACGACATGCGCGCCCGGATCGCACTCGCCGGCGGCGACGAGGCGTTCGTGAGCCTGCTCGACCGGTTCTTCGGGTACGACGCCGCGCCGGTCACCCAGCCGGGGGTCGCACCGAGCGTGGCCGAGATGGATGCCGGGTACGAACTGAGCCGGTTCGAGGGACTGAACAACGAACCGGACTACGAAGCGCCGTGGGCCTACCACTACGCGGGACGGCCGGACCGCACCGCGGAGGTGGTGCACGCCGCCGTCGCCAACCAGTTCGGCACCGGCCGCGGCGGCTTGCCCGGCAACGACGACTCCGGCGGGCTGTCCGCCTGGTACGTCTGGGCGACGCTCGGGCTGTTCCCGGTGGCTGGACAGAACCTCTTCCTGGTCAGCGCGCCGGCCGTCACGGAGTCCACGATCCACCTGCCGTACGGCGACCTGTCGATCACCACCACAGGATTCGAGCCGGTCGAGGCCGGTGGACCGGTCTCCTACGTCCAGTCCCTCGCGGTCAACGGCAAGACCCTCGAACGCCCCTGGATCTCCGGCCGGGAACTGCGGCACATCCAGAACCTGCACATCGAGCTCGGCCCTCGCCCGTCCGGCTGGGGCACGCGGATCAGGCCACCGTCCACATCCGACCCATTGCACGCCACTGGAGGTGAAGCATGAGCGTCGCCGACGACACGCTCGTCCCGTCCGTCCCCGGACGCCGCCTGGTCATCGTCGTCCGCGCCGATCCGGTGATCTGCGGGCATTCCGGTGAGGCACGGTGCCTCGCGGAGGTGGCGCTCAGCCGCGGGTTCGACGACGTGCGGATCGTGACCTGGCCGCTGGACGCGCTCGAGGCGGCCGGGCTGCCGTTGAAACCACTCGACCGCGTACTGCCGTACAGCCCGGGCATCACCGTGGAGAGGCCCGATCCGGTGGGTGATTACCGGGTGCCGGACGGGCGCTACCTGTACGGGCTGATCGGGCGACTGGTCGAGCTGTTCGGCGACGGGGTGCCGACAGTGGCGATGTCGCTGTACCTGAGCCCGCATGCGATCGCCGTACAGGAGGCCGTCCAGGTGGCGCGCCGGATCGGGCCCGCACGGGTCGTCACGGTGGCTGAGGCGGTGGGGTCCGACATCACCAACGTGGTGCGCGAGTGCGTGGCCACCGGCCGATTCGGGGCAGCCGCACACATCCTGTCGGTCTATCTGGAAGCGGACCACTGCGTGGCGGTGTCGGAGTACACCAAAGAACTGATCGTGGCCTCGGCGGCGACTCTCGACGGTCTGCACGGTACGACGTTCGCGCAGCGGTGCCGTGAGCGGATCGCGATCTCCTACCCGGCGGTCGACTCCTGGTCTTACCTGTCGCTCACCGATGACAAGATCGTCGAGACTCTTGCCCGGCGCGGCCTTTCGCGGGACGGCTACGTGCTGTTCCTGTCCCGGATCGCCTCGGCGAAGGGCGTCGACGACCTGATCGACGCGTACGCCGGGTCACGGTCGGCCGAGCAGGTGCAACTGGTCCTGGCCGGGCGTGGGCCGCAGGAGGACGAGGTGGTGGCGCGGCTCGCGGCAACGGGATTGGGCGAGCGGGTGCGGCTGCTGACCGACGTCGACGACGCGGAGAAGCCCGCGCTGATGGCCGGGAGTGCGGCGTTCGTGCTGCCGACCCGCGAGCAGCCGGAATTCGTCGAGACGTTCGGCATCGCGCTGGTCGAGAAGGCTCTGGCCGGCGGCGGGCCGATCATCACCTGCGCGACCGGCGGCGTACCCGAGGCGGTCGGTGACACGGCCCTGCTGGTGCCGCAGCGCGATCCGGCGACGCTGCGGGCTGTGCTCGACGAGGTCGTGTGCGACTGGACCCCAGAGCAGCGGGCGGCAGCCGAGCTACGTGCACGGGCGTACGCGCTGCAGTTCGACCGGGTGCAGGTTTTCGACCGCCTGTTCGCCCTCGCCGATCCGCCCGCGGCCCACGTCGCCTGACCTCGACAAGGCAGAAGCAAACAGAGCATCCAAGGCACTGCGGTTGGGCCGGCGACCTCACCTTGTCTGTGCTCTTGTTTTGAGGTCTTAGGCGGCTGGTAGTAGGTGGAAGCCGACACCTCGGACTGCGTGGATGGTGACCGTGGCGCCCAGGTGGGCGAGTTTTTGGCGGAGGCGTTTGACCACGGAATGGATGTGGGAGCCGTGGCCGAGGTGTTCGTTGCCCCAGACGGCGTGGTGGAGGCGTTGGTAGGTCCAGACCTGGCCGGGTTTCTGGACCAGGCAGGTGAGGAACTCGTGTTCGAGGCGGGTGAGAGGGACCTCGCGGTCTTTCCAGCGGACGACGCGGCGGTCCTCGTCGAGGCGGAGAGCGGCGGGGAGGGCTACGACGTTGTCGACGTGGTCCTCCGCCACGGGCTGGACTGCCTCGATCTGGGCAGGAGTCTCAACCGCGGGTTCCGGCGGGAGGACACCCGGTGTGAGGACGACGGGCGTCGACGACGTACCGGTGGTGAGGTCCAGGAACGCCCGGGCCTGGTCGGCGCTGGAGACCAGGAGCAGGGCGTCGGCGCCGCTGAGCAGGCGGGCCAGCTGGACGCGTTCGGCACTGGTTGCGCCGACGCCGATGATCAACGAAGAGTCCGGCACGGTTTCCATGGAGCCCCCTCCTCAAACGCTTGCCGGGACAAGTACGCTCAACCGCGAGGGTGAAGTCAAGGGAAACCCTGCGAGACGACGTGGCACATCTGCGCCCTGGCCGACACCGGCCACGGTGAGCCCGAGCGGCAAGCAGTACCCGCACACACGCAAGGGCGTCCGGACCTCCTGCCGGGACGGGGCAGAAGGACCGGACGCGGGGAAGGGCTGCCGGATCAGCCGATGGTCTTCACGGCGGTGATCAGCGCGCCGCTGCTGGTGTCGCCGGACAGCTCCCAGAAGAAGGCGCCGCCGAGGCCCTGCTGGTTGGCGTAGGTCATCTTGTTGCGGATCGTCGCGGGGGTGTCGTAGCCCCACCACTGGCCGTTGCAGAACGCGTACGCCGTACCGCCGACGGTCCCGGTGGACGGGCAGCGGGTGGAGATCAGCTTGTAGTCCTCGATGCCGGCCTCGTACTTGCCGGGCGCGGCGCCGGTCGCGCGGCCGCCGGGAGCGGCCTGGGTGACGCCGGTCCAGCCGCGGCCGTAGAAGCCGATGCCGAGCAGGATCTTCGCGGCCGGGATGCCCTTGCTCTTCAGCTTCTGGATCGCCGCGTCGCTGTGGAAGCCGGCCTGCGGGATCCCGTTGTACGACGTGAGCGGCGAGTGCGGCGCCGTTGGGCCCTGGGCGTTGAAGGCGCCGAAGTAGTCGTAGGTCATCGGCATGATCCAGTCGAGCTTCTGCGCGGCCGTCGCGTAGTCGGTGGCGTCGATCTTGCCGCCGTTGGTGCCGTCGGCGGTGATCGCGGCCGTCACCAGCGCGGACGAGCCGAACCGCGTGCGCAGCGCGCTGATCACGCTGTTGAACGCGTTCGGCCCGGAGGTGTCGCAGCTCAGGCCGCAGGCGTTCGGGTACTCCCAGTCGATGTCGATGCCGTCGAACACATCGGCCCAGCGCGGATCCTCGACCAGCTTGTAGCAGGAGTCGGCGAACGCGGCCGGGTTCTTGGCGGCCTCGGTGAAGCCACCCGACCAGGTCCAGCCGCCGAACGACCAGACCACCTTGATGTTCGGGTACTCGCGCTTCAGCTTGCGCAGCTGGTTGAAGTTGCCGCGCAGCGCGCCGGCGTCCCAGGTGTCCGCGACGCCGTCGACCGAACCGGCCGCGTCGTACGCCTTGTCGTAGGCGGCGTAGGAGTCGCCCATCGCGCAGCGCCCGCCGGTGGTGTTGCCGAAGGCGTAGACGATGTTGGTCAGCTTCGCGGCCGATCCGCTCGTCTTGATGTTCTTGACGTGGTAGTTGCGGTCGTAGACACCCCACTCGGTGAAGTAGCCGACGACGCGTTTGCCGGCGGCCACCGCGTTCGTACCGTCCTGCTGCTCGACCACGCGGGTCGGCAACGGCTGGGCGGCGGCGTCCTCGGACGGGGTGGCCGCGACGGCGGCCGGTACCACTCCGGTGCCGAGCAGTGCGAGCGCGGCGACGAGGGTGGGCAGGGAGCGGATCCTCATGTGTTCCTCCAGGGGGCGGGAGAGGCACTGTGCGCACCCTACTCAGCACAGCGGGTTAAGAAAAGAAGAAACCGAAATAAAAATGTCTACGCGATCACCCGACCACTCGGTGACGCCACCGGGGCCCGGGCGCGACAACGGTGGACATCGGGCGTGATCAGAGGCTGGTCCGGGGTGCACCAGAACCGATTCACCGAGTAGTCTCCTCGCGCACGGTCAATGACCGTATCGACGGAGGAACACGTGCCTGGATCACCGCGGCGACCCGCTCGGATCTGGCTGCTTGCCCTCCTGGTCGTGCCTCTGCTGCTGACCGCTCTGCTGGTCGCCTTCAAGGGCGACGGCCTGAGCAACGCGACCGCCGACGAAGCCGGTACGGCGCAATCGCCGGCGACCACCACTCCCCCGGCCCCGAGCGCCTCGACCACCGTCGTACCGCCCGAGCCCACGGCCGCGCCGTTCTCGATCGCGTGGACCGAGGACGCCGGCCTCAGCGTCACCGCAGTACTGCAGGATCAGGCCGCCCGCGACAAGGTGGTCGACGAGATCCGGTCGCTGCTCGACACGAACGAGACCTTCGGCGACCAGCTGACCGTCGACGCGGCGACCGGCCTGGCGAATCCCAACGCCCTGGTCGGCCTCCTCCACGCTCTGCGCGCCGCGACCGGTGACGTCGCCGTCCGGTACGACGGCACGACGATCACCCTGACCGGCGACGTCGCGGACCAAGCGACCAAAGCAACTGCGGCGCGGGCAGCGGCGAAGGCCGTGCCGGGCGCCGTCGTCGCGAACCAACTGCGCGTGCCGACGGCCGTGAAGCCGCCGGTGAGCGAGGCCTGCCAGACGTTCGAGAGCCGGCTCGCCCAGCTGACCGGTCAGCACAAGATCCGTTTCCTGTCCGGGACGGCGATCGTCAGCGAGCGGTCGCGGGGATCGATCCCGCGGGTCGCCGCGCTGCTGAAGAGCTGCGCCACCGCCCGCGTCGAGGTCGCCGGTCACACCGACAATCTCGGCGACCCGTCGACGAGCTTGCCGCTGTCGCAGCGCCGCGCGGACGCCGTGACCGCCCAGCTGGTCCGGCTCGGCGTACCGGCCGAGCGGATCATCAGCCGCGGGTACGGCGAGTCCGAGCCGGTCGCGTCCAACAGAACCTCCGCCGGGCGGATCGCGAACCGCCGGGTCGAGATCCGAGTCCCGTAGGGGTTGTCGATGAGTTCGCTGTACGCACAGCTGTGGGTCCTGCTGCTGGCCTCGTTCGTGCTCGGCAGCGCCGCGGCCTATCTCGTCCACCGGAGCCTGCACCGATGAGCACGCTCGCCCGCGACAACTGGCCCTGGGAACTGCTCGCGTTCCTGCTCGGCGCCGTCATCACCTGGCTCCTGCTCAGCCGGCGGGAACCCCCGGTGGACGAAGAGGTGCGCGCGGCAGAACCGGTGGAGGAGAAGGTGCTGGTCACCGCCGGCGCCCCGGCCGCCGAAACCCGAGCCGGTGCCGAAACCCGGGCCGGTGCCGAAACCCGCGCCGGTGCCGAAGCCCGGCCCGAAGCCCCGACCGAAACCCCGGCCGAAACCCCGGCCGAAACCCGGACCGAGGCAGGAACAGACGCAGGGCCCGAGCCCGAACGACAACCGTCCTTCTCCCAACGCATGGACCCCGAGGACTCCCCCGCACCGGCTTTGTTCGACGGCTCGGGCAGGGCCGTCGTCCCCGGACAGTACGGCCCGGGCTCGGCCGACGCCGTCGAGCACCAGAGCCCGCCGGACGGCTTCACGATCAAGGCGACCACCGAGTCGATGCTGTTCCACACTCCGGACTCGCCGTACTACGGCCGCACCAGACCCCAGGTCTGGTTCCGCACCGAGGCCGACGCCGAACGCGCCGGTTTCACCAAGTACGTGCCCACGCCGCGGCGGTCGCCGCGCGGTGACCAGAACTAACGCGCGAGCAGGCCGGAAGCAACGCGCTCCGGGTAACGAATCGGCCCGAAAATAGGGGGATCAGGCCCCTATTTGCTTGTACTGGCAAACCGGCGTCACACTGACTCCAACGCCGGTCCGGACCGCTGTCCCACGGCGCCAATCCACACCACCCCGGACACCCTCCGGACCCTGTTTCCTTTTGAGATGCCCGTGACCGGGTACGGGATGCAGAGCCCGCCCCCGGTGTCCACCCGCGCGTCGCTGGAATCGTCCGGCGGCGGCAGCCCGTAGTACCGCTAGGTTTGGACCGAGGGGATACACCCGATGGAGGTGAGCGTGACCGACATGCTGCCGGAGCAGCACCACGGACTGACGAAGAGTGACCCGCTGTGGTTCAAGCGGGCCGTCTTCTACGAAGTCCTCGTGCGGTCATTCAAGGACTCGAACGCCGACGGAATCGGCGACCTGCAAGGCTTGACCGAGAAGCTCGACTATCTCGAGTGGCTCGGCGTGGACTGTCTGTGGTTACCGCCGTTCTACCCCTCACCTCTGCGTGACGGCGGCTACGACATCTCCGACTACACCAACGTGATGCCCGAGGTCGGCACGATCGCCGACTTCGCCGCGTTCATGGAGGCCGCGCACGCGCGCGGCATCCGGATCATCGTCGACTTCGTGATGAACCACACCTCGGACCAGCACCCCTGGTTCCAGGCGTCGCGCACCGATCCCGACGGCCCGTACGGCGACTTCTACGTCTGGTCCGACAACGACGAGGCCTACTCCGACGCGCGGATCATCTTCGTCGACTCCGAGACCTCGAACTGGACCTGGGACCCGGTCCGCCAGCAGTACTTCTGGCACCGGTTCTACTCCAACCAGCCCGACCTGAACTTCGAGAACCCGGCCGTCGGCGACGCGATGATCGAGGCGCTGAAGTTCTGGCTCGACCTCGGCGTGGACGGTTTCCGGCTGGACGCCGTGCCGTACCTGTTCGAGGAGGAGGGCACCAACTGCGAGAACCTGCCCAGGACGCACGAGTTCCTGAAGCGGGTCCGCAAGGAGGTGGACGCGAACTACACCGACCGCGTCCTGCTCTGCGAGGCCAACCAGTGGCCGGGCGACGTGGTCGAGTACTTCGGCGACCGCGAGTCCGGCGGCGACGAGTGCCAGATGGCCTTCCACTTCCCGGTGATGCCGCGGATCTTCATGGGCGTACGGCGCGAGTCGCGCTTCCCGATCTCGGAGATCCTGGCCCAGACCCCGCAGATCCCCGACACCTGTCAGTGGGGCATCTTCCTGCGCAACCACGACGAGCTCACGCTCGAGATGGTGACCGACGAAGAGCGCGACTACATGTGGGGCGAGTACGCCCAGGACCCGCGGATGAAGGCCAACATCGGCATTCGCCGCCGGCTCGCGCCGTTGCTCGACAACGACGTGAACCGGATGGAGCTGTTCACCGCGATGCTGCTGTCGCTGCCCGGCTCCCCGATCCTGTACTACGGCGACGAGATCGGCATGGGCGACAACATCTGGCTCGGTGACCGCGACGGTGTCCGGACCCCGATGCAGTGGTCCCCGGACCGCAACGCGTCGTTCTCGACCGCGACGCCGGGCAAGCTCAGCCTGCCGGTGATCATGGACCCGGTCTACGGGTACCAGGCGGTCAACGTCGAGGCCGAGATGGAGAACGCCTCGTCGCTGCTGCACTGGACCCGGCGGATGATCCAGACCCGCAAGCAGCACCCGTGTTTCGGCATGGGTACTTTCACGGATCTGGGCGGGTCGAACCCGAGCGTGCTCTCGTACATCCGGGAGTTCGGGGACGACGTCGTCCTGTGCGTGAACAACCTGTCGCGGTTCCCGCAGCCGATCGAGCTGGATCTGCGGCAGTGGCAGGGCGTCGAGCCGGTGGAGCTGCTCGGCGGCGTGCACTTCCCGACCATCGGTGAGCTGCCGTACCTGCTGACCCTGGGCGCGCACGGCTTCTACTGGTTCCGGCTGCCGGTGAACAAGTCGGCCGATCGTGAGGAGAGCTCTTCGTGACTTCCCATCTGGACCAGGTCCAGTCCTTCTGCACCCACCAGCGCTGGTTCGGTGAGAAAGGACATGACGTCGACGTCGAAGCGATGGCCACCTCGGTGTGGCTGTCGGACGAGGGCGTCTGGCCCGCGGTCCGGATCGGGTTCGTCTACTGCTCCGGGCCGCCCGGGGCGGAGAACGCCATCCGCGTCTACCAGTTGCCGCTCAGCTACCACACCGCGCCGGTCGACAATCTCGGCCACGCACTGGTCGGCGAGTGGAACGAGCCGGACCTGGGCGACACCCGGGTCTGGGTGTACGACGCCCTGCACGACAAGGAAGCCACGCCGTACTGGCTGGACGCCCTCACCCACGGGCGCCAGCTGGCCGGCCTGGAGTTCCACCCGGTGCACGCGCCGGAGCGCACGCTCGTCGTCCCCGACGACGCGCAGTCGCTGGTGCTCACGGTCGAGCAGAGCAACACGTCGCTGGTCTTCGGCGACACCGCGCTGCTGAAGGTGTTCCGCCGGCTCGAGCCCGGGAGCAATCCCGGCGTCGAGATCGAGTCGGCGCTCACCGAGGCGGGTTCCGAACTGGTGCCCGAGGTGCTCGGGTCGGCGCGTGGCTCCTGGCCGCGCGCCGGCGGCGGCACCGACTCCGGTGACCTGGCGATGATGACGGCGTTCGCGAAGAACTCCACCGACGGCTGGTCGTACGCGACCACCTCCGTGCGTGACCTGTACGCCGAGGCCGATCTGCACGCCGAGGAGGTCGGCGGTGACTTCGCCGGGGAGTCGCACCGGCTGGGCGCCGCGACTGCTCAGGTGCACTCCGAGCTGGCCAAGGCGCTCGGTACCGACGTCTGGCCGCCGGATCAGATGGTCCAGCACGCGGCCGCGATGCAGCGCCGGCTGGACAAGGCCAGCGCGGCGATCCCGGAACTGCAGCCCTACGCCGAGGGCCTGAGCCGGGCCTTCACCGCGCTCGCGGAGTACGGCCAGGACGTGCCGGTGCAGCGGATCCACGGTGACTTCCACCTGGGTCAGGTACTGCGCACGATCGACGGCTGGAAGCTGATCGACTTCGAGGGTGAGCCGGCCAAGTCGCTGATCGAGCGGCGGGCGCTGGACACCCCGATCAAGGACATCGCCGGGATGCTGCGCTCGTTCGACTACGCGGCCCGGTCGCTGCTGGCCGATCACCAGGGCGACCAGCAGATCGCCTACCGCGCGGCCGAGTGGGCCAACCGGAACCGCCGCGCGTTCTGCGACGGGTACGCCGAGGTGGCCGGCACCGACCCGCGCGACCAGGGCGTGCTGCTGAGCGCGTTCCTGGCCGACAAGGTGATCTACGAGACGATGTACGAGGCGCGCAACCGGCCGTCCTGGCTGCCGATCCCGCTCGCCGCAGCCGCTCAGCTGAGCACCACGGAGTCGTCCACCGTCGACGACTGACGCGAGCAGGGGCAGCCCGCGCGCTGCCATACTTCTCGCTATGCCATCCGAGCCGCAGCTGGAGGTCCTGGTTCTCGGGCCTCTCGCCGTGCGGCTGGACGGCGTCGCGGTGGCGGTCGACCGGCCGTTGGAGCGGGCACTGCTGGTGCGCCTCGCGCTGGCCGGCGGACTGCCGGTGCCGGACCAGCGGCTCGCCGTCGATCTGTGGGGCGACGTCGATCTGGCCCGGCCGACCGAGCGCCTACGGGTGCTCGCGTCGCGGCTGCGCGCCGCCCTCGGCACGCCCGACATCCTGACGCGAGCGTCCAACGGGTACGCCCTGTCCGCGCGGATGACCGATCTGGTCAGCGCACGATCGCTGACCAAGGCCCTGTACGCCGCGGCGCGCGCGGGCGATCACGCGACGGTGAGTGCGCTCGGACGCGAGGCGACGGCGTTGTGGCGCGGCGCTTCGCTGGCCGACCTGCGCACGATCCCGTACGCCGCGACCGAAGCCGAGCAGCTGGACGCCTGGCGGCTGGACCTCCAGGTGGAGCGGCTGGACGCGGAGCTCGCCCTCGGCGGTGCGACGGAAGCCGGGCGGGAGTTGGAGGCGCTGGCCGCCGAACACCCGGTGCACGAGCGGCTGTGGTGCTTGCTGGCTCTGGCGTTGTACCGGACCGGACGCCAGGCGGACGCGCTCAACCGGCTGGCCGTGCTGCGGTCGCGGCTGGCCGGCGAGCTGGATGTCGAGCCGGCGGCGACAACAGCCGAGATGGAGCTGCGCCTGTTGCGGCAGGATCCGGGCCTGCTGCTCCCCCAGTCGGCCGTCCTCGCCACGCCACCGGCGGATCCCGAGCTTCCGTTGCCTATGACAACGTTCGTCGGACGGGGACGCGAGCTCGCCGAACTGGTGCACCGGCTCGACCTCCCCGGGGTGATCACTCTCACCGGAAGACCGGGCAGCGGGAAGTCGCGGCTGGCGCTCGAGGCGACGCGCGTGGTGGCGTCGGCCGGTCGAGCGGTCCGGGTGGTCCACCTCGCCTCGCTGCGCCAGGCGGACGCCGTACGGGCGGCGATCGCCGGAGATGGTGCCGCTAGCAACAATCTCGACGAGGCGGTGGCCGGCCTCGGCAACGAACTGCTGTTGCTGGACAACGCCGACCAGCTGACTGGGCCGGTCGCTCGGCTCATCCCGGAGCTGCTCCGGCGAGCGCCGAAACTCACCATCCTGGTCACCTCACAACAACCGCTGGAGCTGGCCGCCGAGCAGCCGCAGCCGATCGAACCGCTCGACGCGATCGCCGCCGCCCAGCTGTTCACCGAGCGATGCGCGGCCGATGCCCAGGGCGCCGATCCGGGACTGGTCGCAGCGATCTGTACGGCGGTCGACCGCCTGCCGCTCGGCATCGAACTGGCCGCCGGCCTCACTCGCACGGTCTCCGTTCCCCAGCTCGCCGAGCGGCTCGCCACCGGCTCGCAAACGGCCGTGCCGGCGCCGCGCTCGACGACCGCCTCCCGCCCGACTGGTCTGGTCGCCGTGCTCGACTGGTCGCACGAACTGCTGAACGACGCCGAGCGCGCCGTCCTGCGCCGGGTCGCCGATTTCACCGACGGGTTCACGCTGGAGGCGGCCGAGCAGGTCGCGGTCGATCCACGGGATGTCGCTCCGGCGTTGACCGAGCTCGCGGATCGCGGTCTGCTGACGGTCGAGGCCGTCGGCGGACGCCGGTTCCGGATGCTGGAAACCGTCCGGAGTCACGTGCTCGCCGAGCCGCGGCGGTAGGACCGGTCCTGTGTACGTCCTCGACGGACGGGTACGGGATGCGGGAATCGAAGAGTCCATCGGGCAGGATTGGGTGTATGGGATCGAACGAGCGCGACGAGCACGATGCCGAGGTGCGGACGCCGCTGTCGGAGGCGATGACCGAACCGGTGGTCACGCCTGACGAACAGGCCGTTCCGACCACCAGCGGGCAGGTTGTGCCCGGATCCACCACGCCCGGGACCGGGCGCGTCGAGGTTGAGCGGTCGGTGCTCGAGCGGCTGGTGGCCGGGACCTACCACGATCCGCACCAGGTGCTCGGGCCGCACCTGGGCGACGGATCAGTGACGCTGCGCGTGCTGCGGCCGTTCGCGAGCACGGTGACCGCGCTGTTCGACGACCAGCGGGTCGAGCTGGAGCACGAGTTCGAGGGCGTCTGGGTCGGCGTGCTGGACGTCGACAAGGTGCCCGACTACCGGCTCGAGGTGGCCTACACCGACGGTCCGGCGCTGGAGATCGACGACCCGTACCGGTATCTGCCGTCGCTCGGCGAGATGGACCTGCACCTGATCGGCGAGGGCCGGCACGAGCAGCTGTGGACCGTGCTCGGCGCGCACGTGCGCCGGTACGACGGCCCGGGCGGAACCGTCACCGGCACGTCGTTCGCGGTCTGGGCGCCGAACGCGCAGGGCATCCGGCTGACCGCCGACTTCAACTTCTGGGACGGTCGCGCGCATCCGATGCGCACGATGGGTTCCAGCGGCGTCTGGGAACTGTTCGTGCCGGGCGTCGGTCCGGGCACCCGCTACAAGTTCGACATCTGCGGACGCGACGGCGTGTGGCGGCAGAAGGCCGACCCGATGGCGAACCTGGCCGAGACTCCCCCGGCCAACGCTTCGGTCGTGCACGAGTCGGCGTACGAGTGGAAGGACGCCGACTGGTTGCAGCGGCGCGCGGCGGCGCAGGCGCACGCCGAGCCGATGAGCGTCTACGAGGTGCACCTCGGGTCCTGGCGCAAGGGCCGGACCTACCGCGAGCTGGCCGACGAACTCGTTGCCTATATCAACGAGATGGGTTTCACCCACGTCGAGTTGATGCCGGTGATGGAGCACCCCTTCGGCGGGTCCTGGGGCTACCAGGTCACCTCGTACTTCGCCCCGACCTCGCGCTTCGGCGACCCCGACGACTTCCGTTTCCTGGTCGACGCGCTGCATCAGGCCGGCATCGGCGTACTGGTCGACTGGGTGCCGGCGCACTTCCCGAAGGACGCCTGGGCGCTGGCCCGCTTCGACGGCACCCCGCTGTACGAGCACCCGGACCCGCGCCGCGGCGAGCAGCCCGACTGGGGCACGCTGGTGTTCGACTTCGGCCGGCCGCAGGTGCGCAACTTCCTGGTCGCGAACGCGCTCTACTGGGCCGAGGAGTTCCACATCGACGGTCTGCGCGTCGACGCGGTCGCCTCGATGCTCTACCTCGACTACTCCCGGCAAGACGGCCAGTGGGTGCCCAACCAGTACGGCGGCCGCGAGAACCTGGAAGCCGTCTCGTTCCTGCAGGAGATGAACGCGACGCTCTACAAGCGGGTGCCCGGCGTGATCACGGTCGCCGAGGAGTCGACGTCCTGGCCGGGCGTCACCCGCCCGACGCACCTGGGCGGCCTGGGCTTCGGGTTCAAGTGGAACATGGGCTGGATGAACGACTCGCTGCGCTACCTGGAGCACGAGCCGATCCACCGCCAGTACCACCACCACGAGCTGACGTTCTCGATGATGTACGCGTACTCCGAGAACTTCGTCCTCCCGCTGTCGCACGACGAGGTCGTGCACGGCAAGGGTTCACTGCTGCGCAAGATGCCGGGCGACCGGTGGCAGCAACTGGCGAACCTGCGCGCTTACCTGGCGATGATGTGGGCCCACCCCGGCAAGCAGCTGCTGTTCATGGGCGGCGAGTTCGGCCAGGAGTCGGAGTGGTCGGAGAAGGGTGAGCTGGATTGGTGGCTGCTCGACCACGCCGATCACCAAGGGTTGCGGCAGCTGGTGAAGGACCTCAACACGTCGTACAAGGACCTGCGGTCGTTGTGGGCCAACGACCACGTTCCCGAGCGCTTCAGCTGGATCGACGCCAACGACGCCGGCAACAACACCTTCTCCTTCGTCCGCTTCGGCGCCGAGGGTGAGCCGACGGTCGCCTGTGTGGTCAACTTCTCGGCGATCCCGCACTACGGCTACCGCGTCGGCCTGCCGTTCGACGGCCACTGGGAGGAGATCCTCAACACCGACGCGCACGTCTACGGCGGCTCCGGCGTGGGCAACCTCGGTGGCGTCGAGGCCAACGGCACCAGCTGGCACGGCATGGCCAGCAGCGCCGAGATCTCGGTTCCGCCGCTGGCCGCCGTCTGGTTCCGCCACGACGGCTGAGCCTCGGACGGTGAGGCTCGGCCGACGTCGACGGCTCAGGAGACCTTGAGGGTGAAGGGTCCCGAGTAGACCGCGTCCACCGGCAGGCGGGTCGACGTGGTGCTGCCGGGGATCCACCAGCGGAACTGGAACGTGCCGCGCACGTTCCACGCGAAGGCGACCAGGCCTCGGCCGGCGTACAGGGTCTTGTAGGTGAGGCCCTGCCAGGCGCCGGCCGAGTTCCTGAACTGGAGCGCGGCCTGCTGCGTGCCGGCGGGATCCACCCACAGGTAGGCCTGGGGCCGGGTGCCGACGGTGACGGCCGGCTGGATGAACTTGGCCGAGACGACGCGCGTGCTCGCGCGGACCGTCCGGGCCGGGCTGGTGCCGGGTTGGAGGGGGCTGGTGCCGGTGGTGCCCGCGACGGTGGTGCGGTACTCGCGGGCGCCGGGGTTCCGGAGCGGGAACTTGTAGTTGCCAGCGGCATCGGTCTTGCCCGAACCGACGACGTACCAGGGACCGGTGGCGGAGTCGCGCGCCTGCAGGACGACCGTGGTGTTCGGCCGCGTCCCCGACTCCTCGTCGAGGCAGATCGGCGGGGCGCCGTTGGGTGGCGCCGGGTTCTCGAAGATCCGGCGGGTGGCAACCTTGCCGGTCAGGGTCGCGGTCGCGCCGTACGGCGTGGAGGCCGGTGCGTTCAGCGTGACCACGCTGCTCGAGACGAGCCGCCAGTCGAGCTGGGCGGCACCCCACTCGTTCCACGCCAGGAAGATGACCTCCATCGGCCGTTGCTTGGTGATCACGCCGCTGAGTGCGGTGGTCCGCGCGGTGTACTCGATCCGGCACCGGTCATAGGTCCAGGGCTGCTCTCCCGTCATCAGCCGCAGCCCGTACGTCGTGGGCGCGGCGACGTCGAGCGGATCGTTCGGGGTCGAGTCGACCACCGGGTCCGGCGGGACCGACCAGGCGAGGTCGCCGTTCGGCCGGTAACTGATGTGCGCCTGGGCCGCGGCGCGCCGGTAGCGGTCGAAGTCGGCCGAGCGGGCCACGTCACCGCTCGGCTCGGACACCACGATCCGCGCGCGGTCGGTCGTGGAGCCCCACGGCTCCAGCTTGTCCGGTGCGAGCACGACCGTGTTCGGCTCCGTCGCGGCGGGGCTGGCGAGCAGCAGATCTTCGGCCCCCGGTCGCTCCAGCACGACGGTGTTGGGTGCCGGACTGGTCTCGTTCCAGCTGATCCGGACCTTGCCGTCCGTCGTCCAGGCGAGCTGGACGTCGGCGGCGAGCACGGACGGCGGCGCGGGTGTGGTCAAGGCGGTGGACAGCAGAGTTGTGGCGAGCAGTGAAGTCATCATCTGGGATACCTACCGAACCGTGAGAGTGAAGACGGGGCTGTGGACGGGGTCGACCCTCAGCCCGGCGGTGCTGCCGGGAATCCACCAGCGGAACTGGAACGTGCCGCGCACGTTCCACGGGAAGGCGACCAGGCCTCGGCCGGCGTACAGGGTCTTGTAGGTGAGGCCCTGCCAGGCGCCGGCCGAGTTCCTGAACTGCAGGGCGGCCTGCTGCGTGCCGGCCGGATCGACCCACAGGTAGGCCTGCGGCTTCGTGCCCAGGGCAACGACCGGCTGGATGAACTTGGCCGAGACGACGCGGGTGGTGGTGCGGACCGCGCGAATCGGCGAGACCGCGCCGATGTTCACGTAGCGCGAGTAGTGGATCTCGGGCCTGTGCAACCGGAACTCACGCGCGCCGCGGTTGACCAGGTTGGCGGTCACGGTCCCGTCCCCCCGCACCTGCGGCAGGGTTCCGACCAGGTACCACGAGCCCGTGCTGGAGTCCCGCGCCTCCAGGCGGGTGCTCGTTAACGGCTGGTTGTAGATACTGCAGGACCCGGACGACGGCCAGAAGATCAGTCGCTTCTCCATCGACCGGCCGGTCAGCACCAGCGGTGCGCCGTACGGGGTGCTGGTGGGTGCGGTGAGCGACAGCGTGGACGTCGTCACCGGGAGACTGAACCCGTAACGGCCTTTCGGTCCCCATTCATTCACGGATCGAACGACCAGCGCGGCCGCCTGATCGGTGCTGGGTGCCGGTCCGGTCGGCTCGGTGGTGGTCGTCCCTTCGATCACTCCGCAGCCGCCGAGCACGCGGGGCTCCTGGTCGACAAGTAGCTGGGGCGTGTACCGGGCGACAAGATCGAGGTCGAGTGGATCGTTCGGCGTGGTGTCGCTAGGAAGGTGGCCGGCGATCCGCCAGGTCCACCGGCCGTCGGTCGCGAAGTCCAGCGCGGGCTCGACGCTCGGCAGGAACCGGTCGAACGCCGGTGAGGCGGCCTCGGTTGCGCCAGTCGCCGTGACGACGATGCGGCCTTCGTCGTACTGGCTGAGCGAGCCGAGGTGGGACGCGTTGATCACCACTTCGTTCGGCTGGGCGGCCGTCGTGGCGCCGAGGTCGAGCTGCTGATCGCTGCTGGCGAAGCGCAGGGTGTTCGCGACCGGCGTCGTTTCGGACCAGCTGATGCGGATCTTGCTGTGGGTGGTGTCGGTCCAGGCGATCGTCACGTCCTCCACGGTCGCCGCGGCCGGCGTGGCCGAGGCCGGCAGAGCTTGGCCGGCGAGCGCCAGGCCGAGTGATGTCGCGAGAAGTGCTTGCAGCATTCCAGCCCCCAGGTCGTTGTCTACATGGGCTTGATGCGGCGATCGGCGGAAAGGTTGCGGGTCAGCGGACGGTCAGGGTGAAGACCCCGCTGTACGTCGCGTCGGCCGACGCGGTGGCCGGCACCCACCAGCGGAACTGGGTCGTGCCGCGCTTGTTCCACGGGAAGGCGATGAGACCGCGACCGGCGTACAGGGTCTTGTAGGTGACGCCTTGCCAAGCGCCTGAAGCGTTCCTGAACTGCAGCGCGGCCTTCTGTGTGCCAGGCGGATCGACCCAGAGGTAGGCCTGCGGTCGCGTGCCGAGATTCACCACGGGCTGGATGAACTTCGCGGACACCACCCGAGTCGTCGCCCGGGCCCCGACCGTCGCGCTGTCGGCACCGAAGCGGGCCTCGAGGGTGGGTCGCACCTCGTTGGCGACGACCACGCGGTACTGGCGGTGGCCCGGGTTCCGGAAGGCGGCACGGTAGTTGCCCTGCTCGTCGGTCCGGGTGGTGCCGACCACGGTCCAGGGTGCGGTCGGGGACGTCCGCTGGTGCACGACGACAGTTGTCGCCGTCGCGTTGTGCTCCCACTCGTTACAGGTCGGCGGCTGACCGCTGATGATCAGCGACCTCCACTTCACCTGTCCGGCGAGCGTCGTCGTTCCGCCGTACGGCGTCGCGCTCGGCGCGGCGAGTTTGATCCCCGTGATGGCGTTCAGCACCGCCCAGCCGCCGATCACGGATTTCCCCCACTCGTTCACCGGCCGAACCCAGAGGTTGGACGGGCGGCCCGTTCGCGCGACCGTGCCGGTCGGGACGTCGGTGATGATCGTGTTCCCGGCGCAGGACCAGTCGCCCGGCTTGTCCGGATTCGGATCGAGGTCGTGCTCGACCTCGTAGCGGTAGCGGACCGGCAGGTCCAGCGGGTCGCCGGGCGTGCCGTCGACGCTGTCGTCCTCGGGGACTGTCCAGCGCATCCGGTCGTACGACGGCGACGACAGCTCCAGGTCCCCGGGGGTGTAGACGTAACTGTCGAAGGGGACCGAGAGTGCCTCGGTGCCGTCCGAACCGGCGACCAGGACCTGCTGACTGTCGTCGGCTTCGGTCCTCGGGAAGCTGGTGGCATCCACGACGAGCTGGTTGGGCTGCGCCGCCGTCGTCGTCCCGAGCTGCCGGATGCCGACCGCCACGGTGTTGGCCACCGGCGTTGTTTCGGTCCAGGTGATCCGGACCTTGGTGTGAGTCGCGTCGGACCAGGCGAGCGTCACCGGGCCGATCGCGGCGGGTGCGGCGGGTGCGGGAAGAGCTTGGGTGGTGAGCAGCAGAGTCAGAGCCAGTGTTCGTTTCAGCATGCGAGTTCCCCAGGTCATCGGACGGTGAGAGTGAAGACCCCGCTGTACGTCGAACCGATCGCCCCGGTGGCCGGGACCCACCAGCGGAACTGGGTCGTGCCGCGCCTGTTCCACGGGAAGGCGAGGATGCCGCGGCCGGCGTACAGGGTCTTGTACGCGACGCCCTGCCAGGCGCCGCTCGCGTTCTTGAACTGCAGTGCGGCTTTCTGCGACCCGGCGGGGTCGACCCAGAGATAGGCCTGCGGCTGGGTGCCCAGGTTGACGGTCGGCTGGATGAACTTCGCCGAGACGACTCGGGTGACTGAGCGGACAGAGCGCGTCTGACTGTCAGCACCGAACACCGGGATCCCGGCGGGGTCGATGTGACTGGCGACGACCACGCGGTACTCGCGAGGGCCGGGGTTGCGGAAGACCGCCCGGTAGTTGCCGTCATCGCCGGTTCGGGTGGTGCCGACGACCGTCCAGGGTGCTTGGGGTGAGGTGCGCTGGTGCACGATCAGTGTCGTCTGCGCGAGCGGCCGGCGGCGCTCGTCGCACAACGGCGGCTTGCCGGTGATCAGCATTGCGTTCTGGTCCACGTGTCCGGTCAATGTGGTGGTGCCGCCGTACGGTGTGGCGCCCGGAGCCGTGACCTGAACGTCGGGGACCATGCTCACCTTCCGGGGCGCGACGGCACTTTGGCCCCACTCGTTCTGCGCTGCCACTCTGAGGGTGAACGGGCGCCCGGGATTCGGCACGACGCCGGTCCGGGTGGAGCTCACGGTCGTCGTCACGGTGCACATCCCGTCGTGCCACTGGAAGGGATTCGGGTCGAAGCCTTGGTCGACGTGGTAGCTGTAGTGGTTCGGGAGGTCGAGCGGGTCGTCCGGCGTACCGTCGACGGCGTCGTCGGCCGGCAGCGACCAGCGGAGCTGGTTGTACGCCGCGAACGACAGACTGAACGAGCTCGACGGCCTGACGTAGCTGTCGAAGGGGGCCGAGAGTGCCTCGGTACCGTCCGAACCGGCAACCTGGATCTGCTGACTGCCGTCGGCCGCGGTCTTGGGGAAGCTGCGGCCCTCCACCACGAGCTCGTTGGGCTGCGCCACTGTCGTCGTCCCGAGCGGCTGGACGTTCGGGACGCCGACGGTGTTGGCCACGGGCGTTGTCTCGGTCCAGGTGATCCGGACCATGGTCTGCTCCGCGTCGGCCCACGCGAGCGTCACCGGGCCGATCGCTGTCCCGGCGGCCTGCGCCGGCTCGCCGACAACGACCGGTGCGGTCAGTAGGACAGCCAGTGCCAGTGCGCGTTTCAGCATGTTCCCCCCAAGGCAGTGTGTGTACCTGGAACGATGCTTGCGGGATGGGAGAAGTTGCGTCGGGTACCGTTCCCGACGTGACTGGTGTGCCGCCGCAACCGACGTTGACCGATGGGGATCTGACGCTGCGTCCCTGGCGCGACGAGGACATCGACGCGGCGCACGGGCTGACCGACGACCAGATGGTCCGCTGGTTCGGGCTGAGCGGTACGCCGCAGCGGTCCGACCTGGCCGACGCGGTCGAACGGTCCCGTCGCGCGTACGCCGACGACCGGTCCGCGGTGAACTTCGTGGTCGAGCTGGCCGGTGAGTCCGGACCGGTCGGCACGGTCGAGGTCCGGCGGATCTCGCCGGGCGTCGGCGCGGTCACCTGGACGACGTACAAGCCGTACCGGGGCCGGCAGGTCGCTCGGCGCGCGGTCCGGCTTCTGGTGGTCTACGCCTTCGGCGAGCTCGGCCTGGACCGGCTGCAGGTCGAAGTCGACCCCGACAACCGGGCCGCGGCCCGGGTCGCGATCCGCTCCGGCTTCCGGCGCGAGGGGCTGCTGCGCGGCGGCGCCGTGCTGCAGGGTGAGCGGCGGGACGTGACGGTCTACGGCCTGCGCCGGGACGACCCGCGGGCCGACACGCTGTCGGGCTGGACCGCGCTGATGGACTCGGTGCTGCCGAAGAAGCGGGTGATCGCGCACGTCGTCGTCCGCGATCCCGCCGGGCGGGTGCTGCTGTGCAAGGTCAGCTACAAGAAGGACCTCGAGCTGCCCGGCGGCGTGGTCGAACCCGACGAGGACCCGCTGACCGGCGCCCGCCGCGAGATGGAGGAGGAGCTCGGGGTCGCCCTGCCGGTCAACGGCGTGCTCGCGATCGACTGGCTGCCGCGCTGGGAGGGCTGGGGCGACGCGATCGAGATCCTGTACGACGGCGGCGTGCACGATCCGTCGCTGATCTCGACCCTGCACCCCGACGGTTTCGAGATCCTCGGCCTGGACTGGTACGCCCCGGCCGACCTGGCCGGCCTGGTCTCACCACTCAACGCCCGCCGGCTCCCGGTGCTGCTGGCCGAGCCGGCCAAGCTGCACAACCTGCGCGACGGTTCGCCGTACTGATCACTTCACCCTGATCACTTCACGAAGCGCAGCGTGAGCGGATACCGGTAGTCGCGGCCGTCCGAGGCGGCCATCGTGGCGCGGACGATGACCACGATCGCGGCGACCAGGCCGATCACGACCAGCGGCAGCACGATCAGGACACCGAGCCCGAAGGTGATCAGCACCAGGATCGCCGCGACCACGCCGTAGATCAGCAGCGAGATCTGGAAGTTCAGCGACTCCAGCGCGTGCCGGCGAACGAAGTCCGAGCGGTAGCGGAAGATCAGCCAGATCGCCAGCGGGCACAGGAACCCCATCGCGAACCAGGCCGCGACGAACACCCCGACGTGGGCGAGCATGCTCCACGTCTTCTCCTCCGACGGCGACAGCGGCACACCCTGCCCCTGGAACTGACCGGAATAGCTCATACCCCAGTCAAGCACCGGGATTCGCCGTCGGCAACGACGCCCGTCGGCGCCGCAGAAAGCGTTGTTCCGCACCGTTCGCGGTCAGCGCGATCGCCGCGTCGTAGGCCGCGGCGGCCTCCGCCGGGCGCTGCAGGCGAGCCAGTACGTCGGCTCGCGTGGCGGGCAGGTAGGCGTACGCCTTCAGCGCCGGTTCCTTGCCCAGGGCATCCAGTTCGCCGAGCACCGCGACCAGGTCGGCGCCGGGGACCAGGCTCTGCGCCGCCGCCCTGTTCAGCGCCACGATCGGCGACGGCCAGCCGAGCAGCATCGCGTCGTACATCCGGACGACCTGCACCCAGTCGGTCTCCTCCCAGCTCGGCGCCGTCACGTGCAGCCCGGCCACGGCCGCCTGCAAAGCGAATCGCCCCGGTGGGTCGGCCTTCCGCAACGCCGCCGTCGCACGGCTGACGCCCTCGGCGAGCAACCTGACGTCCCATCGCGACCGGTCCTGATCCGCGAGCAGTACGAGCTCGCCGTCCTCGCTCACCCGCGCGTCACCTCGGGCCTGCGTCATCAGCAGCAGCCCGAGCAACGCCTGCGGCTCAGGCTCATCGGGCATCAGCCGCACCAGCAGCTGGGCCAGCTCGAGCGCCCGGCCGGTCAGATCGGCACGCGTCAACTCCGGCCCCGCCGCGACGTGACCGGCCGTGTAGACCAGCTGCACCACCGTCAGTACGACGTCCAGGCGGCTCGCCAGCTCGTCGTCGGCGGGAATCCGGTACGGGATGCCGGCGGCCGCGATCTTCTTCTTCGCGCGGGTAATCCGCGCGGCCGCCGTGGCCTCACTGATCAGCAACCCAGCAGCGACCTCGCGCGTCGTGAGCCCGCAGATCAGCCGCAACGTCAGTGCGACCTGGGAGTCGCGCGCCAGCGCCGGGTGGCAACAGGTGAAGACCAGCCGCAGCGGATCGGTCGGCTGCTCCACCTCGCCCGGTTCTTCGACGAGCAGGGGCAGCTTGCGCCGGAGCGTCGTCTCCCGCCGCAGCTTGTCCAGGGCCAGCCGCTTGGAGACCGTCGTCAGCCAGCCGGCCGGGTTGTCGGGCAGCTCCTCGGGCCAGGCGCGCAACGCCCGCACGAACGCTTCCTGCGCGCAGTCCTCGGCCAGATCCAGGTCGCGCGTCACTCGCACCGTGGCGGCCAGCACCACCGACCAGCACTCGCGATGCGCCGCCTCGACCCGCTCGGCGACCAGTCTCGCGCTGACTCCCAAGACTCCAGCTCCTTCTGCCCGGAGGGTGGTGGGATCTCCCTGAGCTGGAGATCCCACCCTCCACAGCGGCTACGCCGGCGGTTCGGCGCTCTCCGAGGTGTCCATCACCGGGCGGACCTCGATGTTGCCCGACGGAACCAGCTTGGCCAGGGCGAGCGCCTGGTCGAGATCACTGGCCTCGATCAGGTAGTAGCCGCCGAGCGCCTCCTTGGTCTCGATGAACGGGCCGTCGGTGACCAGCGGCTCGCCGTCGCCCTGCTGCTTGACCGTGCTGGCCGTCGACGACGGCAGCAACGCGGCCGAACTGACGATCGACGCCCCGGCCGCCTCCACCGCCGCCATGAAGTCGCCGTGCAGCTTCATCTGCTGCTGCCACTCCTCCGGCGTGATCTGGTCGTACCACTCCTCGCTGTCGAAGAGCAGGAACATGTACTGCGCCATCACGGGCTCCCTCGTGTCGGGGTTCTGCTGACATCTTGCTGACGAACGCCCGCCGACGGAATCGACAAACCGATGCGACGACTTTGCGTACTGATCACGTGACCTGGCGTACAGCACCGTTCGGCGCGGGTGGCTAGTGTTGACGAGGGACTCAACAAGCCGCAGGGAGGCATGCGTGGAGCACCTGGACGTCCTGATCGTCGGCGCCGGGCTGTCCGGGATCGGTGCGGCGTACCGCCTGCAGACCCAGAGCCCGCAGCGCTCGTACGCCGTACTGGAGGCGCGGGAGGACCTCGGCGGGACGTGGGACCTGTTCCGCTATCCGGGGATCCGGTCGGACTCGGACATGTTCACGCTGGGGTTCCCGTTCCATCCGTGGAAGGCGGCGAAGGCGATCGCGGACGGGCCGTCGATCCTGGAGTACCTGCACGAGACGGCCGCGGCGTACGGGATCGACGAGAAGATCCGGTACGGGCGGAAGGTGCTCGCGGCGTCGTGGTCGACGGCCGACGCGTTGTGGACCGTGCAGACCGAGCGCGAGTCGTACACCTGCAACTTCCTCTACGTCTGCAGCGGGTACTACGACTACGACAGCGGGTACGTCGTGGACTTTCCCGGGCTCGCGTCGTACGAGGGTCGCGTCGTGCACCCGCAGCACTGGCCGGCCGACCTGGACTACACCGGCCGGCGGGTCGTCGTGATCGGCAGTGGCGCCACCGCGGTGACACTGGTCCCGGCGATGGCCGACCGGGCGGAGCACGTGACGATGCTGCAGCGCTCCCCCAGCTACATCGCCTCCCGGCCGGCGCACGACGTGGTCTCGGACCGGCTGCGGGCGATCCTGCCCGAACGGCTGGCGCACCACGTCATCCGGGGGAAGAACGTCGCCTTCAGCTCGCTGGTGTACAGCGCGTTCCGGCGCTGGCCCGCGCCGGCGGCCCGGTTCCTGAACAAGGCGGCCGCGCGGGAACTGCCGCCGTCGATCCCGGCCGAACCGCACTTCGTACCGCGCTACAAGCCGTGGGACCAGCGGCTGTGCCTGGTGCCGGACGCGGATTTGTTCAAGGCGTTCCGTGGCGGTTCCGCGTCGATCGTCACTGACGAGATCGAGACGTTCACGCCCGACGGCATCCGGCTCCGCTCCGGCGAGCACCTGCAGGCGGATGTCGTGGTCACCGCGACCGGTCTGCAAATGGTTGCCCTGGGCAAGATCGCGCTGACCGTGGACGGCCGGCCGGTCGCCGTCAACGAAACCTTCGTCTATCGCGGCATGATGCTCAGCGGCGTCCCCAACCTCGCCTGGTGCATCGGCTACACCAACAACTCCTGGACGCTGCGCTCGGACCTCACTTCGCAGTACGTCTGCCGCCTGCTCAACCACATGAGCCGAACCGGCACGCGGGTCTGCCTGCCGGAGATCCCGGCCGAGGAGTACGCGAAGCCCGCCCGCCCAGTCGTCGACCTCACCTCTGGTTACATCCGCCGAGCCGCGGCGCTGCTTCCGCGCCAAGGCACCACGGGTCCGTGGCGGCTGCGGCAGAACTATCCGCGAGACCTGGTCGCGCTGCGCTTCGGCAAACTCACCAACCCGGATCTGCACTTCAGCTAGGTCGTACGGCGGGGGAAGTCCCCCACGCGGGCGCCTCCGCTCGCTGGCGCTCGCTACGGTGCCTGCTCCCACCCACCCCTGGTTCAGTTGCGGGCTACCGCCCGCCGGTGCGCGTGCTGTCGCCCGCTTCGTGTGAAAGCGGAGTAGGCCCGCGGCAGGCGATCGGTCCGGCGCGCGGGTGAGCGGGTGCAGGTGATAGACCCCACGCGGGCGCCTGCGCTCGCTGGCGCTCGCGACGTGCCTGCTCCCACCCACCCTTGGTTCAGTTGCGGGCTGGCGCCCGCCGGTGCGCGTGCTGTCGCCCGCTTGCCTTGCGCGTGCTGTCGCCCGCTTCCTGTGAAGACAGGTGGACCCGCGAGGCACGTGATCGGCGGGTGCACGCGTAAGCGGGCGGGCGGGTTACGAGTGCAAAGGTGCATGGCGGGGCGGATGCACGGGCGAGCGTATGCACGGGCGAGCGGGTGAACGGGTGGGCGGGGTGCAGGTGATTCACCCGACGCGGGCGCCTCCCCGCTCGCCGGCGCTCGCTGCGACCCACCGCCACCCTCTCATTCAGTCGCCGATTGCGCCCCCGCTTGACTTCTTTACTGAGTGCACTCATTATCGAGTTAACTCAGAAACATCCAGCGGAGAGTAGGCCGTCGCCATGCGCGCGTTCGTCGTCCGGCAGTACAAGGCCCCGGTGCAGGAAGCCGAAGTCCCCGAGCCCGTGGTCGGACCGCACGACGTGCTAGTCGAAGTCCGCGCGGCCGGGCTCAACGTGCTCGACGAGAAGATCCGGGCGGGCGAGTTCCGGCAGGTGCTGCCGTACGAGCTCCCGCTGGTCCTCGGCAACGACGTCGCGGGCACCGTCATCGGTCTCGGCGACCACGTGCGGGGGTTCGCGCTCGGCGACGAGGTGTACGCCCGGCCGGGCAAGGACCGGATCGGCACCTTCGCCGAGCGGATCGCGGTCGCCGAGACGGACCTCGCGCTCAAGCCTGCCTCGATCGGCTTCGAGGAAGCGGCGTCGCTCCCGCTGGTGGCGTTGACCGCCTGGCAGGCCTTCGTCGAGCGGGGCGAGCTGCGGCCGGGGCAGCGGGTTCTCGTGCACGCGGGTGCCGGCGGAGTCGGGACGGTCGCGATCCAGCTGGCCAAGCACCTCGGCGCGACCGTCGCCACCACGGTCAGCGCTCGCGACGCGGACTTCGTCCGCGAGCTCGGAGCGGACGTCGTCATCGACTACCGCAGCCAGGACTTCGAGCAGCTGCTCGACGGGTACGACCTGGTGCTGGACAGCCTCGGGGGCGAGAACCTCGCGAAGTCGCTGCGCGTACTGCGTCCCGGCGGCAAGGTGATCGGGATCGCCGGGCCGCCCGACGCGGGGTTCGCCCGCGAGCTCGGCGCGAACCGGCTGCTCCGGCTGGCGATGACCGTTCTCAGCAGCCGCGTCCGCCGCCAAGCCCGGCGCCTCGGCGTGACGTACGAGTTCCTCTTCATGCGCGCCAGCGGTGACCAGCTCCGCCAGATCACCGCGCTCGTCGACAGCGGCGCACTGCGGCCCGTCGTCGGACGGGTCTTCGACTTCGACCGGACCGTGCAGGCGGTGCAGTCGCTGGGCCAGGGCGGCATTCGCGGCAAGGCCGTCGTCAGTAGGACCGAATCATCCATCAGGCAGCACCCCGAAAACCGGAGAACACCATGAACTCGAACCGGCACGCCCGCGACGACATCGTCACCGCCTATCAGAACGCACCGACCCGCACCGTCGTCGCGGACGGCGTCACCTACGCGTACCGCGAACTGGGACCGAAGGGCGGCGTCCCCGTCGTCTTCTTCGTGCACCTCGCCGCGAACCTGGACAACTGGGACCCACGGATCATCGACCCGATCGCCGCGCGGCATCACGTGATCACCTTCGACAACCGCGGTGTCGGCGCCTCCACCGGCCGCGTTCCCGGCAGCATCGAGGCGATGGCCGACGACGCCGTGACGTTCATCAAGGCCCTCGGGTTCGACCGGGTCGACATCTTCTCGTTCTCCCTCGGCGGCATGATCGCCCAGGCCCTGGTCGCGAAGTACCCCACTCTCGTCCGCAAGCTCGTCCTGACCGGCACCGGACCCGCGGGCGGCAAGGACATGGACAAGGTTGCCGGCGTCACCTACTACGACATCCTGCGCGCGACCCTGACCCGGTCGGACCCGAAGGAGTTCCTGTTCTTCAACCGCAACGCCACCGGCAAGGTCGCCGCCCGCGCGTTCGTCAACCGGCTCGCGGAGCGCACCACCGACCGTGACGCACCGTTGAAGATCACGGCGTTCCGGACGCAGCTGAAGGCGATCAAGAAGTGGGGCCGGGCCGCCCCCGCCGATCTGTCGGCCATCGCCCACCCCACGCTGATCGCCAACGGCGACAACGACCGGATGGTGCCCTCGGTGCTGTCCGAAGACCTGCACCGCCGGATCAAGGGGTCGGAACTGGTCATCTACCCCGATTCGGGCCACGGCGGCATCTTCCAGTTCCACGAGGAGTTCGCCCCGCTCGCCGTCGACTTCCTCGCGCGCTGACGTCGACCCGCTGCCGCACCACCGATCAAGCCGCCCGAACCCGCCAAAGAAGGAAACATGCCCACTCTCAACGGAGCAGTTGTCCTGGTCACCGGAGCGAACGGTGGGATCGGAACCCACTTCGTCCACCAAGCACTCGCGCGCGGCGCGGCGAAGGTGTACGCCACGGCCCGTACTCCCCGCGCCTGGGACGACGAGCGCATCGTCCCCCTCACGCTCGACGTCACCGACTCCGCGTCGGTCGCCGGGGCCGTGGCGGCGGCACCGGACGTGACGGTCCTGATCAACAACGCGGGAGCCTTGCCACCGAGCGCGAGCCTGCTGGACGTGACCGAGGCGGACATCCGGGCCAACCTGCAGACCAACTTCTTCGCCCCGGCACTGAGCGGTCCGGTCGAGGCGCTCTACCCGGAATTGCGCGACCCGGCGGCCGCGTTGGTCGCCGTGGAAGAATGAGTGCGGGCGGATTCGAGCGCACTCAGCAGACAAGGACGGCAGCCATGGCAGTCGCCTCGCAACCGGTCGGACGGCGCGAGCGGAACAAGCAACAGAAGCTCGACCGGATCACAGCCGCTGCCCGGGAACTCTTCGCCGAGCGCGGGGTCGACGAGGTCACCACCCAGGAGATCGCCGACAAGGCCGACATCGGCGCGGGCACGCTGTTCCTCTACGCCAAGTCCAAGGGCGAGCTCCTGCTGCTCGTCCAGAACTCGACGTACGCCGACGCGCTGGCCCGCGGCAGGTCGGCGGCCGAGGGCATCCCCGACCAGCTCGACGCAGTGATGGCGATCGTCCGCCCGGTCGTCGAGTGCAACCGCAAACAGGTCGACAACGGGCGGACGTACCTGCGGGAGATCGTCTTCGGCGACCCCGAGGAGCCGCACCACCGCGACGCGCTCCTGCTGACCGTGGAGACCGAACGGGCGATCGCCGGCGTACTGGGTCGCGACGAACGTTTCGACTCCGGCGACGCCGCGAAGCTCGCGCACATCGTCTCCGCGATCATGTTCGTCAGCATGGCGTCGACGATCAACCTCGCGAGCCCGGTCGAGGACATCGTGCAGGAGATCCGGGAGCAGCTTCGGGTGCTGCTCCCGGCCTAGCGCCGTTCAGTCGATCGGGGCCGGCGGTGGCGGGCCGACGTAGCGGGCTGACGGGCGGATGATCTTTCCGTCCTCCGCCTGCTCCAGAATGTTGGCCGTCCAGCCGATCACCCGGCTGACCGCGAAGGTCGGTGTGAACATCGAGCGCGGCAGGCCGCAGCGGTCCATCACGACGCCGGCGTAGAACTCGACGTTGGCGTACAGGTTGCGGCCCGGCTTCAGTTCGGCGAGCACGTCGACCACCGTTCGCTCGACGGTGACGGCGAAGTCCACCAGCTCCCCGCCGAGGCCTTGGGCGATCTCGCGCAGCATCAGTGAGCGCGGGTCGTCCGTGCGGTAGACCGCGTGGCCGAAGCCCATGATCCGGTCCCCCGCGGCGACCTTCGCTCGCACCCACGCGTCGGCGCGGTCCGGCCTACCGATCTCGTCCAGGCTGGCCAGTGCTCGGTCCGGTGCTCCGCCGTGCAGCGGACCTGAGAACGCACCCAGCGCGCCCGCGACCGCCGAGACCACGTCCGCTCCGGTGGACGCGATGACCCGGGCGGTGAAGGTCGACGCGTTGAAGCCGTGGTCGACAGTCGCGATCAAGTAGGCCTCGATCGCGGCCACCTGCTCGGCTGTCGGCTCGGCGCCGGTCACCAGGTACAGCCAGTTCGCCGCCGTACTCAGGTCGTCGCGCGGTTCCAGTGGTTGCTCGCCCTGCCGCAAGCGGTGCAGGGCGGCGAGGATCGTCGGGGTCACCGCGCACACCAGCATCGCGTCGGCCTTGCGCCGGGCGCGGTCCGCGTCCCACAGCGGTGGCAGGTCGCGCGCGGCGGCCAGCACCGACAAGGCGGTGCGCAGGCCCGCCAGCGGCTTCTCCGCGACGCCGGCTGCGGCGATGGCCGGCAAGATCTCCCGCACCTCGTCCGGCAACACCCGCAAGGGCGCGACCTCGGCCACGAACCGGGTCCGCTCGTCCGCGGTCGGCAACCGCCCTTCGAGCATCAGGAACCAGACGTCCTCCACCGTCTTCTTCCGCGCCAGCTCGACCGCGGAGTACTGGCGGTAGTGGTAGAAGCCCTCGTCACCGCGTACGTCGCCGAGCTCGGTCTCGGTCACCACTACGTTCCGCAGCCCGGGCGGCACCTCGAACAGTTGATCCACATTGATTGACATGGAGTCAAATTGATACGAGAATCCACTATTGTCAACGTTGATCAAGTCAACATCAGTGGCGCGGGGAGCGTGGCGTGGCCGATCCGAGTGACGAGCATTACCTAACCACCGCGGAAGTCGCCGCCCGCTTGAAGGTCAAGCCGGAGACCGTCTACGCGTACGTGAGCCGCGGTCTGCTCACCAGCACCCGCGCTCGCGGCCGTCGAGGCAGCCTCTTCCTGGAAGCCGACGTCGACCGCCTCGCCGGGCGAACCGTCGACCATCCCGGCGCCATCGAACGCATCGAGTCCCAGCTCACGCTGATCACCGACGACGACCTCTACTACCGAGGTCACCGAGTGCGCGACCTCGCGACCACCCACACCGTCGAGTCGGTCGCTTCACTGCTGTGGACAGGCAGCCTCACTTCGCCCCCTCGGTTCCCGGCTCCCGCGGACGAAGTCGAGTTGGCCCGGCGAGCGATGACGGCCGCTCCGACCGGAGCACGATTGACCGACAAACTACGGATCGCCGTCGCCGTGCTGGGAGCCGGGGACCTGCTGCGATTCGACCTCACGCCGCAGGCTGTCACTCGGGCAGCGGCCAAGCTGCTCGGCGTACTGGTCGCGGCGCTTCCCGGCCCCGACTCTCAGGCGGAATCCTTCGGCGCCGACCTCTGGCCGAAGCTCGCGACCGGGTTCGACGCACCACCGCGCCCCGAACTGCTCGACGCGGCGGTCGTCCTGCTCGCCGACCACGGCCTCGCGGTGTCCACCCTCGCCGCCCGCGTCGCCGCCAGCGCACGGGCCAACCTGTACGCCGTGGTGTCGGCCGGCCTCGGCGCTCTCGACGGCCAACTGCACGGCGCCGCCACGTCGGTCGCGTACGACTTCCTGCGCCAGGCAGCAGACGACCCGGTCGCCGCGGTATCCGCCCGGCTACGCACCGGTCAGGCGGTCCCCGGTTTCGGCCACAAGTTGTACCGGCGCCGCGACCCGAGGGCCGAACTGCTGCTCGAACTGCTCGGCGACGTCCCCGCGACCAGAACCATCCGGGCGCTGGCCGAACAGGTGCGGGGATTCCCTAACAGCGATGTCGCAGTCGCCGCGCTGATGCACACCCACGGTCTGCGGCCGGACGCCGGCGAAGCGCTGTTCGCCATTGCCCGGATCATCGGTTGGACGGCGCACGCGCTGGAGGAGTATGCCCAGCCCGCCCTCCGATTCCGTGCCCTGGGCATCTACACGGGACCGGATGCCCAAGGCAACTAAAGGCCGGCTCAGGCCTGCCCGGGCGAGAGATTCGCGGCCGCGCTCAACTTGCGATCCGCATCCTCGATCGGCAACCCGTGGCCGACGCACGCCAGCTGCGGCCCGACGGCGGCCAACCGCTCGAACGACCGCAGCATCTCCTCACGATCCAGGTTGAACACACCCGGAATCACCTGTCCGTCGACGTGCGCCACGGTGTCTCCGGTGAACAGGATGCTCGGCCCTGGCAGGTGGATCGCGATGCTGCCGTCGGTATGGCCCGGCGTCGCGATCACCTGGGCACCGCCGGCGAACTCGATCACGTCGCCGTCCTCCAGTTCACGGTCGACGCGGCAGGGCGGCGCGGCGGGCAGCAGGTGGGCGCCGAGGCTGCGATGCAGGGCGCGCTCCTCGTCGGTGAAATTCGGAGGCGGCGCCGGAAGCTCTCCACGGATCACCGGCGCCTCCTGCCGGTGCGCCATCACCACGACGTCTCCCCAGGTGCTGACCTCCGCCGCACCACCGGTGTGGTCCTCGTGGAAGTGAGTCAGCACCAGGTGCCGGAGGTCGCGCGTACGCAGCCCCAGCCTCGCGAAGGCCTCGGCGAGCTCCGCACCCGAGGTGGCGATCCCGCTGTCCACGAGAGTCAGTCCGTCGGCGTCGTTCCACAGGTAGGCCTGCCCGAACTCGAGCAGCAGCAAGTGCAGTTCGGGCCGAATCTCGATGATCTCCACAAGACCTCAGCCAAGCGGTCCGCGGCCGGGGCTGTCCAACAGCGATCGACGCGTGATTGACAACCGCGGGTTGTGGCCCAGAGGCTGGAGCGCATGGGATCAGCCGACATCGACGGCCTGCGGGCCTTCGTCGTCACCGCGGAGGAGTTGCACTTCGGCCGCGCGGGCGAGCGTCTGTTCCTCAGCCAGCAGGCCTTGTCGAAGCGCGTTCGCCGGCTCGAGCAGGCGCTGGGCACCGTGTTGTTCGAGCGCACGACCCGGACGGTGGAGCTCACCTCGGCCGGGCGCCGGTTCCTGCCGTCGGCCAGGGAAGCGGTGGCGGCCTTCGACCGGGCCGTCGAGACGGTCCAGGGCACCGAGCACCCGTTGCGCGTCGACGTGTACGACGAGCGGTTCACGCCGCTGCGGATGCTCCGCGAGGCGACCGAGCGCGATCCCCGGCTCCGGATCGAACTGAGCATGCGGCAAGGCCTCGCGGTCGCCGTACCGGCGGTTCGGCGGCAGGAGCTCGACGCGGCGTTCGGACGCGTGCACGACCTGCCGGGGCCGTGGCCGTCCGAGCTGAACCGGCGGCTCGTGCACCTGGAACCGCTGCACGCGTTCTTGCCGGAGGACCATGAACTGGCGGACCGGACCGAGCTGCGGCCGGCCGACCTGCGCGCGTGGGGCATCTCCATGCCGGACCCAGCGGGCGCCGCCGAGTGGCGCGGCTATCTGGAGCGGCTCGCCGCGCGACTCGAGGTGCCCCTGCGCTTCACCGCTCCGGCGATCGGCCGGAGCCACCTGGTGGATCAGTTCCTCCGGGAGAAGCGGGCGGTCGGACTGGGTGAGATGAGCATCGACGCCGCCGGAAGCGGTCTGCGGAGAGTGCCGATCGTCGAGCCGACCCCGTTGCTGCCGTGGTCGGTCGTCTGGCACCGGCACAATCCCCACCCGATGCTGCCCACGTTGCTCGCCAAGCTCGGCTCGGCCGCTCTACCGCCGGCCTCGGCTCCGGATCGGTGGGTTCCCGATCCGGATCGCCTACCGCTCGGCAGCGGCGCGCCGACCCTCACGGGATAGACCGGGGCAAGCTTCAGTTGCCAGGACAGGAAGCTTCGGTCAAGCCGCGAGCGGTGACCTCCGGGCTGAGCAGCGACTGCGCGCGGTGGCGGCCCAGGTTCCACTCCAGCCAGTCGTCGGTACTACGTTCGTACCCGCTCAACGCGCAGTCGCGGACGTTGTCCGGCAGCTTGGCCAGGACCGGTACGGCGTCGTCGGACAGGCCGCGCAGGTAGTACCAGTCGACCTTGCCGGTCTCGGTGTAGCGGTCGATGTTGTGCTGCGCGATCCAGGCGTCGGGATTGATGGCCGCGATCATCAGCAGAAGTCCTGCGCCGCTGAGCAGAGCGGCGCGCGGGAGCCACCCGGCCTTCAAGGTGACGCCGGCAACCATCACGCCGATCACCAGCAGGCCCAGCCAGCCCTCGAAGACATCCACGAGCAAGCGGAGCTGGGTGAAGCCGTACGCCTCCTGGTACACGTGCATCCGGTAGAGCGCCGACGCGACGACGACCAGGGTGAGCAGGCAGAGCAGACCGAGCGATCCCCGCAGCCACGCGATGTCGGAGGGCGTCGTACGGGGTGCCTTGCGGGCGGCGGCCCAGACGACGAGCAGGGTCAGGGCCGTCGCGACCGTGAGCTGGCCGAAGCCCTGATGCACGTACTCGGCGTACGTGAGTCCGGTGACGCGTTCCAGATACTCGTGGCCGCCGAAGCTCACCGTGGCCTGCGCGGCGAGGAAGACCAGGAAGACGCCATCGACCAGCAGGACCGGCGCGAGCCACTCGTACCGGCGAGCCACCGGGCGCACCGGACCGGTGCCGACCTCGACGTTGGGCGGGTTCATGCCGAGGTACGTCGCGGCCAGTACGACGCCGCCGACGGCGATCGTCAGGAACGCCCGGAGGATGAACGAGTCGAGCTCGAGGTCGGGAACGATCGCGCCCATCCACTCGGCGAAGACCGCGTCGGCCGAGGAGAACAGCAGGCCGAAGACGAGGACCGCCAGCGCCGACAGCACGATCGTGCGCACCATCGCCGCGCTGGCCCGCAGGCCGCCGACGGTCCGCACCGAGCGGCCGAGCCAGGGCAGACCGCGCAGACCGGCGAGCGGCCAGGCGATGCCGGCCAGGACGAAGGCCGGCACGCTGCGCCCGTTCACCAGCGCCGCCACGCACAGGGCGCCGCCGGCGAACAGGCTGAGGACCGCGATCCACTCGGCGTCGCGGACGACGACTGTTGCCGCTAGCAACACGCACAGAGCGGCGCAGGTCAGCGTGAAGCGGGAGCGGCGATTGACGCTGAAGTTGAGGATCACTGCCCCGGCGGCCAGCAGGACCAGGAAGGTGCCCAGCCCGAGGTCGCGGAACGGCAGCACGATGCCGGCGAGCAGACCGACGCCCAGGCACCACAGCACGACCCGCAAGTTGCCGGGCACCCGCGCGTCGGGCCAGAACTTGCCGAACATGAGATCCATGCCGGACTCCGGTACCCACACCGTAGAGGTGGCGGTCACCGGCTTGGACGTGGTCTTCACGGCGGATGCCGTGCTCGGCCGGACTTGGTCCCCAGGTTCAGTCATCGGTAGTTCCTGTGCCTTCCGTGGTGCGTGGGCGAACGGGCGTGGTCGGTTCGGCAGGTCGACCCGTACCCGGGCACCGGTACGGCGCGGTTCCGGGTCGACGAAGTGGATGGTGCCGCCGTGCAGGTCGGTGACCCAGCGGGCGATCGCGAGTCCGAGGCCGGTTCCACCGCCGCCGTCGGCCTCGGTCAGCGTCCCGAACCGCTCGAACACGCGGTCCCGGTCCGCGACCGGGATGCCGGGACCGTCGTCGGCGACCTCGAGCCGCCAGCCGCTGTCGGTCTGCCGGGCGGTGATCCGGACCTCACCACCGGCGGGGCTGTGCCGGGACGCGTTGTCGAGCAGGTTCGCGATCAGCTGCTGCAGCCGCGCCCGGTCGGCCGGGACGGTCAAAGCCGGCGGAGTCACGCGGACGTCGTACCGGACCTGCCGCCCGGTCACCCGTGCCTCGGCGACGGCGCGATCCAGCAATTCCTGGACAGCCACCTGTGTGGTCGTGAGCTTCGCCTTGCCGGCGTCGACCCGCGCCAGGTCGAGCAGATCCGACGCGAGCGCGGACAACCGCTCAGCCTGATCGAGCGCGGTCCGCAGCGCGACGGGATCCGGCTCGGCCACGCCGTCCACCAGGTTCTCCAGTACGGCGCACAGCGCGGCCAGCGGCGTCCGGAGCTCATGGCTGACGTTCGCCACCAACTCGCGGCGCTGGCGGTCGACCGCGGCCAGATCCTCGGCCATCCGGTTGAACGCCCGGCCCAGCTCACCGACCTCGTCGCTCGACGTCGCGGTGACCCGGACCGAGTAGTTGCCCCGCGCCATCCCGCGCGCCGCCGCGGTCATCTCGCGCAACGGCGACGTCATCCCGACGGCCAGCAGCTGCGTCACCGCGAGGGCCAGCGCGACGGTGACCGGGATGCTCAGCCAGACCGGCACCCCGCCGACGGCTCCGACCGCCGCCAGGACCGACGCGAGAATGGTGCTGACAGCAACGAGCAGTCCGAGCTTGGCCTTGACCGAGCGAACCTGGTCCAGCGGCGCGCTGCGCGGAACACTCTCGACGACGCCCGGCGAATCGGCGGTCACGCCGTACCGCCCGGCTCGAGCGCGTAGCCGATACCGTGCACGGTTCGGATCCGGTCGGCGCCGATCTTGGCGCGCAGCGCTTTCACGTGGCTGTCGACGGTGCGGGTCCCGGAGGCACCCGGCCAGCCCCAGACTTCGGCGTACAGGTTCTCCCGCGTCAGTACGGCGCCCGGGCTGCCGGCCAGGCAGACCAGAAGGTCGAACTCCGTCGGGGTCAGGTGGACCTCGTTGCCATCGGCCCAGACCCGGCGAGCGGCGGCGTCGACGCGCAGGTCACCCAGGTCTGTGTCCGAGCGGTTCGCCAGCTCGGCCGCCCGCTCGACCCGGCGCAGGAGCGCGCCGACCCGCGCCACCAGCTCGCGCATCCGGAACGGTTTGGTCAGGTAGTCGTCGGCGCCGACGCCAAGTCCGACCAGGATGTCGGCCTCGTCGTCGCGCGCGGTGAGCATCAGCACCGGGACCGGGCGGGCCGCCTGGATCCGGCGGCACACCTCGTGACCGTCGAAACCGGGCAGCATCACGTCCAGCACCACCAGGTCGGGCGCGGTCGACTCGTACTGCGTCACCGCGCCCGGCCCGTCCCAGGCCTGCACGACGTCGTACCCCGAACCGCGCAGCCGGTCGGTGACGGCCTGATTGATCACCGGCTCGTCCTCGACGACGAGAATCCTGGCGCCGCTTGCGTTGACTGGCATGCGAAGAGCCTAGGAGCCGAACTGGTCAGGAGTCGGGGACGACTTGTGAAGGTTCTGTGCAGGTGAACGCCGCCCGCTCGGCGTGAGCGGGCGGCGGCGGAGTCAGCGGGTGTGCAGGTGCAGCAGCTGCGCGCCGCCGGGCGGAAGGCTGATCGGCAGACCGGCTCCGCGGTTGGCGTCGTACTTGGCGCTCACGGGATGGAAGACGTCCACGCCGGTCACCTTGGCGGGGTTGAAGGTCAGCGTCGTCCGGGCGGCGGCCGAATGCGAGCGGTTGGCGACCAGGAGCCAGCGGTCGGTCACGGCGGCGTCGCGGGAGCGGAACGTGCCGATCACCGTGGGGTTACCGGTGACCCCGGTGACGAGATCGGTCGGCGTGAAGCCGACGGTGCTGTTCGGCAGCGGGGTCTCGTTGGCGTGCACGACGGTTTCCGAGACCAGTGGCTTGAGCTGGCGGCCGACCGGGTGCAGCCAAGGCGTGTTGATGTTCTTCGCGGCACCGTACCGGGCGGTGCGCTTGCCGTCGACGGTGATGAGCGCGGGACCGAACCCCTCGCCACGAGCGGCTTCCGGCGTCCAGTACGTGAAGTACTGGATGCCCTTGGCGCCGTACGCGAGGCTGATGTTGATCTGCCAGAGCAGCTCGGCGGCGGTCGGCTCGCGGTGGCCGTTGTAGGACAGCGTCTGGATGAAGATCCAGGCGGGCACGTTCGCGCGCAGTGCCGCGTCGCGCACGATCGTCCAGTTGTGGAAGTAATTGCCGTCCTCCCGGCCGTCCGACAGCAGCGGATACCGGTCGAAGGACACCAGCGACGGCTTCACCACGTCCACGAACGCGTTGTAGTACGCCGGGTCGTCGGACGGGAAGAGGTTGATGTACGGCAGCAACTGCGGCGCGAGTTCGCGGGAGATCGCGACCGCCTTCGCCAGCGTGCCGAACCAGCCGGCGCCGGGTTCGTCGTACAGGTTGAAGCCGGCCAGCGAGGAGTACGGGCCGTACGCGTCGCGGGCGCGGGTGTAGAGCTCGCGAGCCTCGGCGGGCGTGACGCTGAGGTTGTCGGTCGGCTGGTCGGAGATCGAGAACCAGCGGGACATGTTGCGGATCTGGATGTCGTCGGAGATCAGCATCTTCAGCCCGGCGGTCCGGGCCAGGCCGAGCTGGTGCTGGAAGATGTTGCCGTCGCCGGCGTAGTTGCCGGAGATCACGAAGTCGAAGCCGGCCTCGGCGATCTCGGCGAACCGCTGCGGCGTACTGGCGTAGGGGTGCGGCGGCCAGAACAGGCCGATCGGGAAGTCGGGGCCGCCGGTCAGCGGCAGGTCGTCCGGCGACGGGATCGCGATGTCATTGCTAGAGGCAACAGCGGTGGGTGAGGCCTGGGCCTGGCCGGTGGCGACCGTCGCGGCGGCCGCGGCGCCGGCGCCCAGCAGGAGCGTACGGCGGCTCGGACCTAGTTTCCGGTGGGGGCTCTGCATGGGATTCCTCCAGGGCGGTGGAGCTCAGCGGTGGGGTGTTCGGTGATCGGCGACCGCTTCGGCAGTGCGGTCGAAGGCTTGGGTGGCCTGCTGGTAGTCGCGCTGGGCGACGCCCAGGTAGAGGGCGTCGAGCACGATCATCTGGGCGTGCCGGCCGGCCATCCCGCCGGTTCGGAAGGTGATGTCGCGGGCGGCGGTGACCAGCAGCAGGTCGGCGGCGCGGGCCAGCGGGGACCGCGGATAGTTGGTGACGGCAATGGTCGTGGCGCCTTGGGCGCGGGCCCGGCGCAACGGTTCGAGGACCTCGTTGGTCTCGCCGGTGTGGGAGATGCCGAGGGCAACGTCGCCCGGGCCGAGCAGCGCCGCGCTGGTGAGAGCGTTGTGCACGTCGCTCCAGCTGTTGGCGCCGTGGCCGATGCGGTGCAGGCGCAATCTCAGGTCCTCGGCGACGGACGCCGAGCCGCCGACGGCGTACACGTCGATGCGGCGGGCGGTCGTGATCGCAGCGATCGCCTGGCCGAGCGCGTCGACGTCGAGCTGGGCGACGGTGTCTTCCAGGGCTTTGGTGTCCGAGCGGAGCAGGGTCCGCAGGACGTCGTCGAGGGAGTCGTCGGGGCTGACTTCGGTACCGGTGCCGCGTTCCCAGCTGGTGCTGCTGCGACCACCTTCGGCCGCCAGGGCGAGCCGGAGTTCGGCGTACCCACCGAGACCGAGGGCGAGGCAGAACCGGGTGACGCTCGGCAGCGACGTACCGCAGCGGGCGGCGAGTTCACCGATCGTGGACGACGCGACCGCCGCGGGATCTCGCAGAACTTCTTGGGCAACGAGCGTCTGCGCCGGACTGAGTGACGGCAGCAGGCCGCGGATGCGCGCTTCCAGGCTGGAAGGTGGGGACTCGGCGGCGGACATGTGAATGATTCTCAGAAGCCGAGAAGATAAGTGTCAATAGTTCACACCGCACGACAAGGAAAAGGGTGGCACCTGCCGGTGCCACCCGTCAGCTCAGAACAGGGCGGTCATCAGCTGCCGGCGCGCGCGGATCACCCGCTCGTCGTCACCGCCGACCACCTCGAACAGCTCCAGCAGGTGCAGGCGCACGGTGTCGCGGTCGTCGCCGGCCGTGGACTGGATGGTCCGGATCAGCCGCGCGAACGCGTCCTCGACGTGGCCGCCCATCAGGTCGACGTCGGCGACCAGCATCTGCGCCTCGATGTCGTTCGGGTCGTCGGCCGCGCGGGTGCGCACCTCGGCCGGCACGTCCCGGGTCCGCTTCACCAGCTGCACCCGGGCCAGCCCGGCCTTCGCCTCGGCGTCGTTCGGCGTTTCCTTGAGCAACGTCTCGTACGCCGTGATCGCGCCGTCCAGGTCGCCGGTGGCCAGCGCGGTCTCGGCCGCCTCGTAGCGCGGGTCGGACTCGGGCTCGGCGGCCTCCTCGCCGGGAGCGGCCGGGGCGACCGGCTCGGCGCGGCCGGTGATCCCGTTCGCGACCGCGACGGTGAACAGCTGGTCGAGGTACTGCTTGGCCTCGGGCTCACCGAGCGCGCCCTGGAACAGCGGGACGACCTGGCCGCGCAGCACCGCGATCACCAGCGGGATGCTCTGCACGCCGACCGCCTGGGCCAGCTGCGGGTTGGCGTCGACGTCGACCCGGGCGAGCAGGAACTTGCCGCCGTACTCGGTCGACAGGCGGGCCAGCACCGGGCCGAGCGCCACCGAGGCCTCGGACCGCGGCGACCAGAACTCGACCACCACGGGGTGCTGGATCGACCGCTCGATCACGTCCGACTGGAAGGTCGGCTCGGACACGTTCAGCACGTACGGGCCGGTCACCCCGCCGCCGCCACCGCCGGGGCCGCCACCGCCGGGCCCACCGGCGCGGGGACCAGCCGGTCCACCGGGTCCGGCCGGCCCACCCGGGCCGCCGGGACGCGCGGGCGGCTGCCGCAGGGACGACAGGTCGATCGCTCCAGGTCGGGAGAAGTTCGGCTGGCTCACCGCTGCCCTCCGGTCACTACGTCTCGGTTCATGGTCCTATCCTCCCCGACCGCTCGGGTCGGTGTGGTGCACGGGTCACCAGCAACAGTCTGGCCAGGCCGCTCCGGGTCCCCGCGACGGCCAGCCGGGTGCCCACGTGCACCGGCCGGTCGAAGGCCGGCGACCAGTCCCAGGTGACCCCGTCCGCGCGCGCCAGCACCCGCAGGCCGCCCGCCTCGTCCAGCTCGCCGAGCCGGCGGCCGATCGCGACCGAGTCTCGCTCGACGGTCACCTCGGTCAGCAACAGCACCCGGCGTCCGGCCGGCACGGTCGTCTGGCTGCGCCGGTTCGCGACCGCGGCCGCGATCGCCGGCGCGACCAGCATCGACACCGACCGGCTGTGCCCGAGCCCGAGCATGCGCTCGACCTTCTGGGCCAGGTCGTGGTCGAACATCCGCATCGTGATCCGGACGTCGTCGTTCAGGTCCCGGACGACCATTGCGGTCTCCAGGTTCGTGATGTCGCCGTCGGTCAGCGCGAGCACCGCCTGGGCTTGCGTCGCACCGGCCAGCCGCAGCGTCTCCTCCTGGCTGCTGTCGCCCATCACCACCGGGATTCGCAGCCGGTGCGCGGTCTGCACGCCGGGCGCCTCCTCGTCCATCTCGACGCCGACCACCGCGACGCCTCGCTCGGACAGGATCTCCAGCACCCGCGCGCCGACCGTGCCGAGCCCGCAGACGATCACGTGATTGCGCGGTCTGCCCCGGACCCCGCCGATCACCCGCGACAGCCGGGCGCCGATCAGCGAGTCGACGATCACCGCGGTGAGCAGCGCGACCAGCACGATCCCGGTCAGCTGGACTCCCACCGCCGCGACCTTCACGTACGGCGCGGCGTCCGCGAACTTGTCGTCCTCGATCCCGGCCGACGTCACCGCGCCCATCACGAGATAGAGCGCCCGCAGCCACTCCACGCCGGTGATCCAGTGGGTCAGCAACGTACCGATCAGCACCAGCAGGGCCATCACCGCCGCGATGATGCGGACGCGCCGGTCGAGCACGTCGCGCACGGCCATCACCCAGCCGGTCCGCCGTACGTCGCGCTTGCGCCGCAGATGCCGTACGCCGGTGCCGAGCACGATGTCACCGGCCGGATCGTCACTGGAGGCCGGCAGCAGCTCGGGCGTCGCCGACGAGGTCGTGTCGGCGAGCACGGTCACCCGCTCGCGGATCAGATCGGCCGGCCCGGCCACCATCCGCCGGCCGCCCAGCTCGAGCCAGGTCAGCTCGTCGTCCTCCAGCGCATCCGCGACGAACGCGGGCGCGGCCAGTGACGGGCCGGAGATCACCACGCAGTCGCCGAGCAACTGGTGCAGCTGGGCGCCGATCCTCGGATTGACCATCTGGACGACGATCCGCAGGTTCTCGTCCATGTCCCGCGCGGTCAGCGCGGTGTGCACGTTGTGCACGTCGTCGGCGTCGAGCAGCACCAGGGCGCGCGCGGTCGACGGTTTGGTCCCGTCGGTGTCGATCCCGGCCCGGCGCAGCACCGACTCGCGGACCACCCGCACGCCCATCACCTGGGCGCCGAGCTCACCGATCCGCTCGATGTGCCGCGACGCCGGGTTGACGATCGCGGTGACCTCCTCGCCGGAACTGACCAGCTCGGTGACCACCCGCAGCATCGTACGGTCGGACCCGCAGACCACCACCCCGCGCAGATCCGGCGCCTGGGCCGCCTGCCGGTCGGCCTGGACGGAGGCGCGGCCCCGCCGGCGTCCTGTGGACGGCGAGGCCTCTACGACGTCCGGTTCAGAATCGGGCGGGCTCTCGGTACTCGCCCCACTCGTCCCGAAGAACGTCACAGATTTCCCCCATCGTGGCCTCCGCACGCGCCGCCTCCAGCATGGGTTCGATCAGGCTGCCGGTCCCCCTTGCCGCCTCGACCAGCGCCGTTAGCGTACGACGCACGCGGGCCTCGTCGCGTGCCGCCTTGCGCTCGGCGAGCACCCGGCACTGCTCGACCTCGACCTCGTGGCTGACCCGGAGGATCTCCAGCTGGCCGGAGACGGTGTCGGTCAGCGTGTTCACGCCGACGATCTTCTTCTCGCCCTTCTCCAGCTTCTGCTGGTACTCGAAGGCGGCGTCGGCGATCTCGGCCATGAACCAGCCCTCCTCGATGCCGTGCAGGATGCCCGCGGTCATCGAGCCGTCCGGGCTCATCTCCTTGATCCGGGCGAAGATCTGCTCGGCCTCGCGCTCGATGTCGTCGGTCAGCGCCTCGACGTACCAGGAACCGCCGAGCGGGTCGGCGACGTTGGTGACGCCGATCTCCTCCATCAGCACCGACTGGGTCCGCAGCGCGATCTCGGCCGACTCCTCGGTCGGCAGCGCCAGCGTCTCGTCGAGCGCGTTGGTGTGCAGCGAGTTGGTCCCGCCGAGCACCGCGGCCAGCGCCTCGACCGCCGTCCGGACGACGTTCATCGTCGGCTGCTGGGCGGTCAGCGAGACCCCCGCGGTCTGGGTGTGGAACCGCAGCCACTGCGCCTTGTCGGTCTTCGCGCCGTACACGTCGCGCAGCCAGCGCGCCCAGATCCGGCGGGCGGCGCGGAACTTGGCGATCTCCTCGAAGAAGTCCAGATGACTGTCGAAGAAGAACGACAGGCCCGGTGCGAACACGTCGACGTCCAGCCCGCGGCTGAGCCCGAGCTCGACGTAGGCGAAACCGTCGGCCAGCGTGTAGGCCAGCTCCTGCGCGGCCGTCGAGCCGGCCTCGCGGATGTGGTACCCGGAGACGCTGAGCGGCTTGTACGCCGGGATGTTCTGCGCGCAGTACTCCATCAGGTCGCCGATCAGGCGCAGGTGCGGTTCCGGCGGGAACAGCCACTCCTTCTGGGCGATGTACTCCTTGAAGATGTCGGTCTGCAGCGTGCCGTTGAGCTTGGTGATGTCGGCGCCCTGCCGCTCGGCGGCGACCAGGTACATCACGAACGCCGGCACGGCCGGGCCGGAGATCGTCATCGAGGTGGTGACGTCCTGCAGTGGGATGTCCTTGAACAGCCGGTCCATGTCGGTCGCGGAGTCGATCGCGACACCGCAGTGGCCGACCTCGCCGAGCGACTTGGGGTCGTCGGAGTCGCGGCCCATCAGCGTCGGCATGTCGAAGGCGACCGACAGGCCGCCGCCCCCGCCGTTCAGGATCATCTTGTAGCGCTCGTTGGTGTCCTCGGCGTTGCCGAAGCCGGCGAACTGGCGGATCGTCCAGGTCCGGCCGCGGTAGCCCGTCGGGTAGAGGCCGCGGGTGAACGGGAACTCCCCCGGCCAGCCGATCCGCTCCATCCGCGGGTCGTCGTGGCCCTCCGGCGGTCCGTAGACCGGCGCGACCTCGGTGCCCGACAACGTGGTGAAGTCGGCCTCCCGCTTGCGCGCGGCGTCGTAGCGCTGCTGCCAGCGGCGGCGCCCGTCGGCGATCTGTTCCGCGTCCATCCGAACCTCCCGGGTTGTCCTCGCCTCCAAAATACTAGGACGTCCAACTAAATACCACTCGACGAGTGGACCTGCGCGGGAGGTGGGGTCAGAAGTCGCCGGCGTTGTGGCGGAGGGGTTCGAGCACGGACCAGAGAACCTTGAGTTGTTCGTCGGTCAGGCCGCGCAGGGCGAAGTCGGCGGCGACCAGGTCGGCGGTGGCGCGTTCGACCAACTCGCGGCCCTCCGGGGTGATCTCGCACAGCACCGCGCGGCCGTCGTCCGGATGCGGGGTGCGGGTGACCAGCCCGGCCGCCTCCAGACGCCGCACGATCGAGGTCACCGAGGTCGGGTGGACCTGCAGCCGCTCACCCATCTTGCCCAGCGGCAGCGATCCCCGGCGCGAGAACGTGAGCAGCACCAGCGCCTCGAACCGGGCGAAACTCAGGTTGTGCTTGCGCAGGATCTCGTCCAGCTCACCGATGACGATCTGCTGGGCCCGCATCAACGAGGTGACCGCCCGCATCTGTTCCACCGCACCCCAACGCCGCCCCCACTGCCGCGAAGCCTCGTCGATCGGGTCGAACGGCAACGGTTTCTTCCTCGCCATGCACGAAACACTAACCGCCACAGCCTCTACTGCGCTGTCGGTGGCGCCTGCCATCATCGGCAGATGTCACTCCCGCCCGAACGTGCCGCCTTCTATCTCGACTGCCTGCGCGCCGACTCGGCCCGGCTGGCCGAGGTCGCCCGCTTCGGGCTGGCCCCCGACGTACCACACTGCCCCGGCTGGACCGTCGACTCGCTCGTCCGGCACACCGCGACCGTCTACCTGCACAAGATCGAGGTCCTGCGCCTCGGCCGCCTGCCCGACCCGTGGCCGCCGGACCTGTCCGACCGCGAGCCGCTCGCCCTGTACGACGAGGCGCGGTCGGCGATCGTCGCGGCGCTGCAGGAGGCCGGGACATCGCTGCCGACCTGGACGTTCTCCCCCGACGACAAGACCTCGGGCTTCTGGTACCGGCGAATGGCGCTCGAGACAGCGGTCCACCGCATCGACGCCGAACAGGCGCACGACGTCGCCACACCGGTCGATCGCGACCTCGCCGTCGACGGGATCGACGAGGTGCTCAGCGTGATGCTCGGCGGACCATGGTGGGCCGAGGGCGACACCTCGGCTCCCGTCGACGCCGCCGTCCGGGTCACCGCCGACGGGAACTCCTGGACGATTCAGGCCGACGCGACCAGCGCGCTTGTCACCCGCGACGCCGACGCTCCGGTCGCCGCGGAGATCTACGGCGAACCGCACGACGTCTTCCTCTGGTTGTGGGGGCGCCTCGACGACACGGCGATCCAGACTTCCGGCGACGTGGACGTGGTGGCAGCCTTCCGGGCCCGGGTCGCGGAGTGTGCCACCTGAGCCGCCGCAGGCAGAAGTGATAGTTGATTCTCTCGATTGAGAGTGCATACTGTCACTTATGCGCACCGAGACTGTGATGGCGGATCGGATCGCCCGCTGGGTGAGTGAGCTGCGGTTCGACGAACTGCCGCTTGAGGTGGTGGAGCGGACCAAGCTGCTGATCCTCGATCAGCTCGGCGTCCAGCAGCTGGGCGTGACCCTGCCGAACGTGCAGCCGGTACGCCGCGCGGTCGCGGCTGTGCCGGGCCCGGCGGAGAGCACGACGTCCGGCGGCGGCAAGACCAGCGCCGCCCAGGCGGCCTACCTCAACGGCACGCTCGGGCACAGCGCCGAATACGACGACGCGCACGCGGCGGCCTGGCACACCAGTTCGGCCGTCGTGCCCGCGGCGCTCGCGCTCGCCGAGCGGGACGGGGTGGATGGGCGCGAGGTGATCACCGCGGTGGCGGCCGGCGTCCAGGTGATGGCGCTCGTCGGCGCGGTGACGACCAGCGGCATGCTGGCCGCCGGGTGGCACGGCGCGAAGATTCTCGGCGTCTTCGGCGCGACCGCCGCAGCAGCCCGGATCCTGCGCCTGTCCCCGGCCGAACTCACCCAGGCGTTCGGCATCGCCGGGAGCGACGCGGCCGGGACGATGGAGTACGACCGCAGCGGCGGCGAGGTGAAACGGTTGCACGCCGGATCAGCCGCTCGCGCCGGAGTCGAGGCCGTGCAACTCGCCCGGCTCGGCTTCACCGGCCCGGCCACCATCCTCGAAGGAACCCGTGGTGTCCTGCGGCTCTTCGGCCAGACCGGCGAACCGCTCGGGGACCTCGACCACTGGCACGTCACCGACACGATGTTCCGCTTCTACCCGATGGTCACCACCGTGCACGCCCCGCTGGACGCCGTCCGGAGGTTGCGGGCCGCGCAGGCCGTCGACCCGGCGCAAATCCGCCGGATCCGGATCGGGCTCGTCGATTTCGCGGTCGGGCACGGCGCCTCCATCACCCGGCCGCACGACGCGATCTCGGCGCAGTTCAGCCTCGCGTTCGGCGTCGGGCTGCAGTTCGTCACCGGGGGCAACGCGCCGGCCGACTACTTCGACCCGGCCCGGTGGAACGACCCCGCCCTGCTGGCGATCGCCGACCTGGTCGAGCCGTACGCGATGCCGATCCCGGACGGCGACCCGGTCTTCAGCGCGAAGGTCGACCTCGAGCTTCGCGACGGTACGACGTACAGCCATTACCAGGCGGGGTTCCACGGGCATCCCAGCCGGCCGGCGAGCGTCTCTGACGTCGAGGAGAAGTTCCGCGCCAATCTGGCGGATCCGCAACGGGCCCGGGCGATCTTGGACCGCGTGCGTGAACTGGACCGGCTGGACGACGTACGGCCGCTCATGTCGTTGCTGGGGGCACCCGATGCGTAGGGACGCCGAGGCCAACCGCGCCCGCCTGCTCGACGCCGCCGAGCGGGTCTTCGCCGAGCGCGGTGCCGACGCGAGCCTGGAGGATGTTGCCCGCGCCGCCGGCATCGGCCCGGCCACGCTCTACCGGCGCTTCGGCACCAAACAGGCTCTCGTCCGCGAGGTGCTGGAGACCTTCTTCGGTCAGCTCCTGGAGCTTGCCGACGAGGCTCTCGCCGAACCACCGGATCGTTGCCTGGATCAATTCCTGGAGACCGTCGGGTACGAGCTGGCCGCGCGGCGCGGCTTCATGCACGGCATGTGGGGTGAGCTCGCTCCTGCGGGGCTGATCGCTGAGCTCGAGTCGCGGACTCGGCAACTGCTCGAGCGAGCCCAGCATGGCGGGGGCGTTTCGGAGCACGTCACGGTCGACGACATCGCCGCCACGATCTGGGCGCTGCGGGGCATCATCCACACCAGCGAAGGGTCGACTCCGGGGGTTTGGCGACGTCACCTGGCGTATACGCTCGCCGGGTTTCGGTCTTCGGCTGAGTAATCAGAGGGGCCGCGTGATCAGGCGTGGGCCGCGCGGTAGCGGGCGGCCTTGGCCTGGTTGCCGCAGGTCTTCATGCTGCACCAGCGGCGCCGGCGCCCGCGGGAGTGGTCGAGGAAGAACCAGCCGCAGCGGTCGCACCGGCGTACCGGGCGGTCCGGCGGATTCAGCACCAGCTCGATGCCTCTGAACGCGAGCACTGCGCATGCGCCCTGGACGTCTCGGGGTGTGAGGGTGCCGTCCGGGGCGAGCGACACGTCGCCGGCCAACGTTTCCCGCGCTGCGTCGAGGAGGCGGCCGAGGACTTCGGTGGGGACCTCGCGGGCGTCGTACTGGGCGTCGAACAGCTGCCAGAACAGGCTTCGGAGCGTCCTGGCTTCGCGCAGGACCACGTCGTCGGCGTACGGGGTGGTCGGCAGCAGTCCGGCGTAGGTGATCCAGCCGGCCAATGCCTCGCCGCTGTCGAACAGGTCCGCGCCGAGTTCCGGCGTACGCCGGTAGACCGTGTTCGCGAAGTCCAGGACGACGTGGCCGGCGATGAAATGGTCGTCCGTCCACTGGGTCATCGGTGCAGCACGTCGTCGACGAAGGTCACCAGGAGCTCGGCGACCTCCGGGGCGTGCGTGTCGAGCAGGAAGTGCCCGCCGTCGTACAGGTGAGCGTCGAGCACGGCCAGGTCGCGGTGGTAGGCCATCACCTCCGCGATGTCGAAGTACGGGTCGTGCCGGCCCCAGAGCACGAGACAGGGCGGTTGGTGCTGCTCGTGGTACGCCGCGATCTCGGGGAATCGCGCGACGTGGTGGCGGTAGTCGGTGAAGAGCTGGAACTGCACGTCGAGATTGCCGGGCCGCGACAGCCGCTCCCAGTCGAGGTGCCAGGATTCGCGCGGATGCAGGTCCTGCACATGCGGCGGCAGGCCGCCGAGGTACTGGTCGCGAGTGCCTGCGAAGTTCAGCCACTCCGGCAGCGCGGCCCGGTTCTCGTCGCTGGGGTCCGACCAGAACCGCCGCGCGGAGTCCCACGCGTCGTTGAGGCCGGCTTCGTGGGTGTTGCCGTTCTGCACGACGAGGCCTTGGACGCGATCGGGGTGGCGTAGTGCCAGCAGGTAGCCGACCGGCGTACCGAAGTCGGTGACGTAGAGGACGTAGCGTTCGATGCCGAGTTGGGCGAGCAGTTCTTCGATCACCTGGGACAGGTGCTCGAAGGTGTAGTCGTAGTCGTCGAGCGTGGGAGCGTCCGAGAACCCGAAGCCTGGCAGGTCCGGGGCGACCACGTAGTTGTGCTCGCCGAGGACCGGGAGCACGGCACGGAAGGAGTACGAGGAACTGGGGAAGCCGTGCAGGAGCACGACCGCGGTCGACGAGGGGGTTCCGGCTTCGCGGTAGTGCACGCTGAGTTCGTCGACCTCGCGGTAGAGATGGCGTGTCTTGACCGACCGCTTCATCGGGGGTCTCCCTTCTGGTCGGTCTCTCAGTAACCGGTTTGGCGGCTCGCTAAACGGTTACTTTCTCCGGCCGGGAGTTCTACTGGCCGCTCAGGCCCCGGCTTCCAGTACGGCGAGGTCGCGGACGGCGTAGCGGTTGTGCTCGGCCTCTTCCTTGAGGATCACCTTGAGGCAGCGGCGGACGACGTAGTCCTGGTCGGGGTACGGGTCGGCCGGCTTGCGGGCGCAGACGCGGTCGAGCTCGGCGTCGGTGAGGTTCTCGATGGTGTCGCGCAGGGTGGCCATCCGCGCGCGCCGGGCCGCGAGGATCTCGTCGAGGGTCGGTGTGGCGTCGAGGGTGAGACCGAGCTTGGCCGATTCCTCAGCCGGCATCCCACCGGCGGGGTAGCCGAGCGGGTGGTACGGCGATTCCTCTTCCAGGACAGCGTTGCCGAACCAGGCGTCGCTGGCGAAGAGCAAGTGCCGGTGGGTCTCGACGAACGACCACTCGTCGGCAACCCGCTCGTGCAGCTTGGCCTCGGGCAGCTTTCTAGCGCGGTCGAGGGTCTCCTGCCAGAGCGTTTCGACGGCAGCCCAAGCAGCGCGATAGTCGTCGACGGACTCGGCCTGGCGCGCCAGCACGCGGGTCGGATACTGCCGATCCAGCTCCGCTTCGACGTACGCCGTGACGTCGACGTCGTTGACCACCACCCGCTCGAAGCCGCCGCCGACGTAGACGTCACTCCCGTAGCAGTCGACGATCTTCAACCCACTGACTTCGCAGTCCCGGATCTCGAGCCCTTCCAGCTCACTCAGATGAATCCGCCCACCGCGGAACTGGTCGGTCTGTGAGTACTCGGCAGCCATCGCAGCAGTCTGGCGGACGGCGGCGCAGAGCGCTACGGTCGGCGGCTGGTGTCGCGTGGCGTGAAAGTGTGCGGGGCCAAGTGTCGCGTGGCGAGAGTGCGCGGGGCAGGTGTCGCGCGTGGCGAGAGTGTGCGGGCAGTCGCCGCGGCATCCGGCCCGGTACCCACCGCGATGACCCCGACCGGCCAGGCCACGATCCCGGCCTCGCGGTCGCCCTCGCCTGGTTGAGCCGCAACGCACGCAGACGAGGCGTCGCCTGGTGGCAGTGGTACTCCGCCGCGTCGGGACCACCACGCAAGCCGCGGTAGTCACATACGTCGTTCGCGAGGTTCAGACGCTCTGGACCGAGCCGTTGTCGGGGGACAAGAGTTCGAGGCGTCGCCGAAGTCGCGCCGGCTGAAAGAACTCGACGGTCCAGCCGAGTCCCGCCACTGCCAGTATCCCCGCGAGTCCGTAGTTATCCGCCAACACATGCAGCACGGTGCCGACTGTCATGGCCATCGCGATGATCGCGACCAGAATCCGTGGGCGGCGCAACTTCTCGAGCCGGCGCTGAGCGACCCGAGCCGCAGCCGCCCGGACCACCGGATCGCTCGGGATCTCGCCCCGAACTGCAGCCCGGTACGCCGCCGACAGCTGAGCCGGCGGCAGCTCGCCGGCCGCCTCCCGCAGCTCAGCACGTTGCGTGGTGAGGCTGAGCACCAGACCGCCGCCGAGCAGCACGCCGAACACGACCCCGGTCAGCACCGACGCCGTCCACGAACGGGTCGAATCGTCGAACCGATACACGACGGCTACCACGGTTGCGACGAGCAGCCCGCCGCCGAGGCCGACCACCCACCGGGAAGCGGTCAGCAGATACATACGCATGCGCGCATCGTTGCACGCGCGGAGCACTCGGATCGACAGCTCTGCAGGTTCCGGCAGTGGTGTGGGTGCAGCATCGATCATGTGACAACCTCGCGACCACCCCGGATCCCGAAGGAACATGATGAGTCACACGCATCGGCTCCACCTGGATGGCGACGTCGTTACGAAGACCTACGTCAACTGGAGCCGGAACGAGCACGTTCGCGAATGGACAGCCCTGCGGGCGATCTCGGCCGCGAGACCTCAGCTGGTCCCGGTTCCGATCAGGTTCACGCCGCCGACGCCGTACCCGTCGATCATCATGAGCCGACTCCCGGGCACACCACTGGCCGGTTGCCTGTCCCCCGAGGAACTCGAAGCGCTCCACGTCGCCCTCACCGACCTCTGGTCGATCCCTCCGACCGATGTCGAGCCGCTCGATCGCGCGGCCTTCTTCGAGCGCATTCGGTCGTCGATCTCGTCCTGGGACGGCGCGGGGATCATCGCCGAGGCCCACCAAGCAGCCACTGAATGGCTGGCCGCACCAACAGACCTGGCGCAGCCGGCGCACCCCGTCATCGGCCACGGCGACCCGAACCTCGCGAACTACCTCTGGGACGGCCAGCAGGTCCGAATCATCGACTTCGAGGACGCCGGCCGCAGCGACCTCGCCCTTGAGCTGGCCACCTTGGTTGAGCACATCGCATCGCGCGCCACCGACTGGACGACGTTCGTCGATCGCTTCACGGTGGATCCTGACCGATTCCGATCCGCTCGGCGCCTCCACGCGATCTTCTGGCTGGCCCTACTGCGCCCGGGAAGCCCAGCAGCGCACCGCAATCCACCTGGGACCGGCGAACTACAGGCCGAGCGCGTTCTCGAGTTGCTCGCATAGGCGGCCGGTACGGCGCGAGCCCGGCCTCGGGGCGAGAACGCCCTTCCCTCGCCTACCGCAGGTTCGCGTCCATGCTGGCCGATGCCCGGATTCCAAGCCACAGGGCGCGGCTGGACGCCAGAAGGGGCGACGCCAGGAGCCCCGCCCAAGCGCCAGCGCAACTTAGACCGGGGCGGGCGGGAGCACGGCGACGCAGGAGCCGCGCGTGGGAAATAAAGCACCCCGCCGTACGACCTACTCCTCGTGGTCCTGGTCGGTCCAGTTGGCTCGTTCGCTGTTGAAGATGGACTTGGAGCTGCTGCTCGCGACGCGGGTGGAGGCGGCGGGAGCGTGGCGCGGGATGGTGGTGGTGACCTCCTGGGCGGAGTCCATCCCGATCGGGCCGGTGCCGTCGTCGTCGGTGTCGTCGTCGTCGGACTGGACGACGTCGACGCTGGCGGAGGCGCGCAGGCCGGTGCGCTGGATGACGCGCTGGATGGTCAGGTCACGGTCGTCGGGCCGGCTGACGAATCTGATCTCGCGGAAGCCCTGGTCCTGGGCGGCGGACTCGAAGACGAAGTGGCCGTAGCCGAGGAAGCGGCCGACGATCGGTTTCTGCAGGGTGATGTCGAGGATCCGGGCGATCGGGGTGGTCGCGACGGTCTGGGAGAACACGCCGCGGATCCGCATCACTCGCATGTTGGTGACGACGAACCGGTCGCGGTGCTGGGTGAGGAACTGCCAGAAGGCGTGGCCGAGCAGGACCAGCACCAGTGCGAGCAGAACGTAGGCCGCGTCGCCGAGGTTCTTCCACAGCATGACCACCAGGAGCACGGCCGCCAGGGCGATCTCCAGCATGGGCACGACGAACACCACCCAGTGGTGCCGCACCTCGTCGATGACGACTTCGCCCTCGTCCGAGATGAGGTGACGCCGGACCTTCGGATCGAAGGCCCGGAACAGGCCTATCGCGGCCATCCACTCACTCCTCTGTCCACCCCGCTGTCGGCCACCCGGCCATGATCGTCACAGCCAAGTGTCCCGCACGAACGCTCGTGACGGGACACCCGAATCGAAGATCAGTTGAACAGCGCGGTGAGGAACGTGATCACACTGCCGAACGCGTCGCCGACAGCAGAGAACGCCCCGCCGACCGCGTCAGCGGCGCCTTGCGGTTGAGTGAACAAATAGAAGGCGGCAAACGCGATGACCGACCAGATCAGCAGCTTCTTCGGCATGTCACCACTCCTTGTGCGCAGGCAACTCGGTCGCTGCGTTTGTATCACGGATAGTCACTATCTGTCACTGTCTGAACACAGAACATCGTACGGGGATCACCAGCGACAAGACCCATTCTGTAACGGATCGAGGGGCATGGCAGCCACCGGCGCGCCGCCGTGAGACGTACGTCCGCTCACCGCCGGCAGCGTCGGGTTACCTGCCCGTATTCGGGTCCATCCAACCACAAGCAGCCGACAGTGTGACACAGCGTCATCACTTGTCGCAGCGGCACCCGGAAAACCGCGGCGTCACGGCGCCGAAGCCACAGCGCCGAAGTCACAATGCCGAAGGCAACGGGCCGAACTCACAGCGCCGAGATCAGCTCGTCCGCCGCCGAGTACGGATCGGTCGACCCCGACGCCACCTTCGCCGCCAGCACGTCCAGCCGCGCGTCCCCGTGCAGATGCCCGAACCGCGACCGCAACGCCGTCATCGCGATCGCCTCGATCTCGTCCCGGGCCCGGCTGCGCCGCCGCTCCTCCAGTACGCCGGACCCGCGCATCCACTCCAGCCGCTGCTCGATCGCCTCGACCACTTCGCCGACGCCCTCGTTGCGGCTCGCGACGGTCTTCAGGATCGGCGGCTTCCACGCGTCCGGTTCCCGGTCGGCCAGCGCGAGCATCGCGCGCAGATCGCGGGTGACGTTCTGCACGCCGTCGCGGTCGGCCTTGTTCACCACGTAGATGTCGCCGACCTCGAGGATGCCGGCCTTCGCGGCCTGGATCCCGTCGCCCATCCCCGGCGCGAGCAGGATCAGCGTCGTGTCGGCCATCCCGGCGATCTCCACCTCGGACTGCCCGACCCCGACGGTCTCCACCAGCACGACGTCGAAGCCGGCCGCGTCGAGCACCCGCAGCGCCTGCGGCGTCGTCCAGGCCAGGCCACCGAGGTGACCGCGCGAAGCCATCGACCGGATGAACACCCCAGGATCAGTCGCGTGCTCCTGCATCCGCACCCGGTCCCCGAGCAGCGCACCACCGGAGAACGGCGACGACGGATCCACCGCCAGTACGCCGACCCGCTTCCCGGTCGCCCGGTACGCCGTGACGAGCGCCGACGTGGACGTCGACTTGCCCACGCCGGGCGACCCGGTGATGCCGACGATGTGCGCCCGGCCCGCGTGCGGCGCGAGCGCGGCCATCACCTCGCGCAGCACCGGCGACTCGTCCTCGACCAGGGAGATGAGCCGGGCGACCGCCCGGGACTCACCGTCCCGGGCGCGTTCGACGAGTTCGGCGACCGGCGGCGTACGTCGTGACATCAGGTCAGTCTCGGCCCTGTCGATGGCTGGGCCGTCAGCCCTTGGCCGGAACGCGAACGATCAGCGCGTCGCCCTGACCGCCACCACCGCACAGCCCGGCCGCTCCGGTCCCGCCGCCGCGGCGCTGGAGCTCCAGCGCCAGGTGCAGGACGAGACGGGCGCCGGACATGCCGATCGGGTGGCCGAGCGCGATCGCGCCGCCGTTCACGTTGACCTTGTCGAGGTCGACGTTCAGCTCGCGGGCGCTGGCGATGCCGACCGCGGCGAATGCCTCGTTGATCTCGATCAGGTCCAGCGAGGCCGGGTCGATGCCCTGCTTGGCGCAGGCCTTGGCGATCGCGTTGGCCGGCTGGCTCTGCAGTGACGAGTCGGGGCCGGCGACCGAGCCGTGCGCGCCGATCTCGGCGATCCAGGTCAGGCCGAGCTCCTCGGCCTTCTGCTTGCTCATCACGACCACGGCACAACCGCCGTCGGAGATCTGCGAGGCCGAACCGGCGGTGATCGTGCCGTCCTTGCCGAACGCCGGCCGCAGCCGCGACAGCGTTTCGACGGTCGTGTCGCCGCGAATGCCTTCGTCGGTGTCGACGACGAGCGGGTCGCCCTTGCGCTGCGGCACCTCGACCGGGACCACCTCGTCGGCGAACACGCCGTTCTTCCAGCCCTCGGCGGCCAGCTGGTGCGACCGGGCGCTGAACTGGTCCTGCTCCTCGCGGGTCAGCTTCAGGCCGTCGGTGTTGTGCTGCTCGGTCAGCGCGCCCATCGCCTGGTCGGTGAACGCGTCCCACAGGCCGTCGAAGGCCATCGAGTCGACCAGCGTCGTGTCGCCGTACTTGTAGCCCTCGCGCGACTTCGGCAGCAGGTGCGGCGCGTTGGTCATCGACTCCATGCCGCCGGCCACCACGACGTCGTACTCGCCGGCCCGGATCAGCTGCGAGGCCAGGGCGATCGCGTTCAGGCCGGACAGGCAGACCTTGTTGATGGTGATCGCCGGGACGTTCATCGGGATGCCGGCCTTGACCGCGGCCTGGCGCGCGGCGATCTGGCCGGCGCCGGCCTGCAGCACCTGGCCCATGATCACGTACTCGACCTGCTCGGGCGCGACGCCGGCCTTGTCCAGCGCACCCTTGATCGCGAACCCACCGAGCTCCGCGCCGGTGAAGCCCTTGAGGCCGCCCAGCAGCCGCCCGATCGGGGTCCGGGCGCCGGCGACGATGACGGTTTCGCGCTGCGAACTGGTGGTGTCAGCGCTCTGCGAGCTGGAGGTGTCAGACATGCTCTTCACGATACCTGCGAGAACACTGGTACGACGGTGTCGCGTCGGCCACACTCGTTGGCATCGGGCCACCGGCCAGGCCACTCTTGGTCGCATGGAGCCAGTCACCAAGACCCTGTTCGAGGCGATCGACCACGTCGGTGTCGCGGTCGCCGACTTCGACGAGGCGGTCCGGTTCTACGCCGAGACCTTCGGCATGACGGTCGCGCACGAGGAGGTCAACGAGGAGCAGGGCGTGCGCGAGGCGATGCTGTCGGTCGGCGACTCCGGCTCGTCGATCCAGCTGCTCGCGCCGCTGTCGGACAGCTCGCCGATCGCCAAGTTCCTGGACCGCAACGGCCCCGGCATCCAGCAGCTCGCCTACCGGGTCGGCAACCTCGACGAGGTCTCCGCGGTCCTGCGCGAACGCGGCGCCCAGCTCCTGTACGACGAACCGCGCCGCGGCACCGCCGGCTCGCGGGTCAACTTCATCCACCCCAGGTCCGCGGGCGGAATCCTGGTCGAGCTGGTCGAACCCGCCCGCTGACCCGCTCGGTTCAGTTGCTGACACAGCGTGAAGATCTCGCGAAGACGCGCGGCAGACGGTCACAACGGGTGAGTACCGGGCTAATCTGTTGAGGTGCTGATCGACAGCGCTCTCGGCCACCACGACCCCGCCCCCGCGGGGTTCCGGCACGATGCCTTCGTCTACACCGATGAGGAGGACTTCGTCCGGCAGGCCGGCGCCTACGCGCGCGACGGCCTGGCCGCGGGCGAGACCGTGGTCGTGGTGCTGCCCGAGGAACGCAACAGCCTGCTGCGCAAGGCGCTCGACGGCATCGCCGACCAGGTGATCTTCCTCGACATGGCCCAGCTCGGCCGCAATCCGGCGCGGATCATCCCGCTGTGGCGCACCATGCTCGAGCAGGCGCCGGACATCCCGCTGCGCGGCCTCGGCGAGCCGGCGTACGTCGGTCGCTCCCCCGCCGAGCTGGAGGAGGCGGCGCTGCACGAGTTGCTGCTGGACGTCGCGTTCAACGAGGTGCCGGGCCGATTCCACCTGCGCTGCCCGTACTCGGCCAAGCTCCCGCTGGATCCGGACCACCTGCACCTGGCCGCGACGGGTCATGCCCGGCGCGCCGCCGAGACCGCCTTCCGCAGCCCGCTTCCCGCCGTACCGGCCGAGGCCGAGCGGCACGAGTTCGGCCGGGGCGATCTCAACGCCGTACGGCGCCGGGTGAACGCGGCGGCCCGTTCGCTCGGCCTGCCCGAGGAACGGATCGAGGACCTGGAGCTCGCGCTGCACGAAATCTGCACCAACACCGTCCGGTTCGGTGGTGGCGGCGGGACGCTGTCGTGGTGGACGGCCGACGGCCGGCTGATCTGCGACGTCGCCGACCGCGGCCGGATCGACAACCTGCTGGTCGGCCGGGTGCTTCCGCCGGTCGAGGGGCTCGGCGGCCGGGGGGTCTGGCTGGCCAACCAGCTCTGCGACCTGGTCCAGGTCCGCTCCGGCAGCGCCGGGACTCAGGTCCGGTTGCACACCCGCACGCGCTGACATCGAAGGACAGCCGCGCGATAAGACCACTGTCATCGGTGGACTGGAAAAGTGACGGTCGTCTCACCGGCCGGAACTGTGTCACGCAGCACAGCGACCCGGGCATACTCGGCGGTAAGTTCCGCTCACCCGACCGCCGCTCCAGGAGGTATGACGTGAAGCAGATCCTCGACGCGATCCTCGCCGGTGACAGCGCCGCCGTCGGTTCTCTCGACGTGCCCGACCACTATCGCGGGATCACCGTGCACGCCGACGAGACCGAGTTGTTCGAGGGTCTGGAGACCCGGGAGAAGGACCCGCGCAAGAGCCTGCACCTGGACGACGTCCCGACGCCGGAGCTCGGCCCCGGCGAGGCGCTGGTCGCGGTGATGGCCAGCGCGATCAACTACAACACCGTCTGGACGTCGATCTTCGAGCCGGTCTCGACGTTCTCGTTCCTCAAGCGCTACGGCAAGCTCTCGCCGCTGACCGCCCGGCACGACCTGCCGTACCACGTGGTCGGCTCCGACCTGGCCGGCGTCGTCCTGCGCACCGGCCCCGGCGTCAACGCGTGGAAACCCGGCGACGAGGTCGTCGCGCACTGCCTGTCGGTCGAGCTGGAGTCCCCCGACGGCCACAACGACACCATGCTGGATTCCGAGCAGCGGATCTGGGGCTTCGAGACCAACTTCGGCGGACTGGCCGAGCTGGCGCTGGTGAAGTCGAACCAGCTGATGCCGAAGCCCGCGCACCTCACGTGGGAAGAGGCCGCGTCGCCGGGGCTGGTCAACAGCACGGCGTACCGGCAGCTCGTGTCTGCCAACGGCGCGAACATGAAGCAGGGCGACGTCGTACTGGTCTGGGGCGCGTCGGGTGGGCTCGGGTCGTACGCGACGCAGTTCGCGCTGAACGGCGGCGCGATCCCGGTGTGCGTCGTGTCGTCGCCGGAGAAGGCGGAGATCTGCCGCGCGATGGGCGCCGAGCTGATCATCGACCGCAACGCCGAGGGTTACCGGTTCTGGTCGGACCCGGCGACGCAGGACCCGAAGGAGTGGAAGCGGTTCGGCGCGCGGATCCGCGAGCTGACCGGCGGCGACGACCCGGACATCGTGTTCGAGCACCCCGGGCGGGAGACCTTCGGCGCGTCGACCTACGTCGCCCGGCGCGGCGGCACGATCGTCACCTGCGCGTCGACGTCGGGCTACATGCACGAGTACGACAACCGGTACCTGTGGATGAACCTGAAGCGCATCATCGGCTCGCACTTCGCCAACTACCGCGAGGCGTGGGAGGCGAACCGGCTGATCGCCAAGGGCATGGTGCACCCGACGCTGAGCCGGGTCTACTCGCTGGAGGACACCGGCCAGGCGGCGTACGACGTGCACCGGAATCTGCACCAGGGCAAGGTCGGCGTGCTCACGCTCGCGCCGACCGAGGGGCTCGGGGTGCGGGACGAGGAGCTGCGGGCGCGGCACCTGGACGAGATCAACCGCTTCCGGGACAAGTAGCGGGCGTTCCGGCGGACGTGCAGCACTGACCAACCTCCCGCTCCTTGGCCGGGCCACGCTCGATCCGGGTCCCGCGGGGCGCTCGTGGGTGGGTTGGTCAGTGGTGGGCGTCCGCCGGTTAGGTTTGTGGGCCCGGTCTCTGACAGGCTTACGCTGGGGGATTCATCCGCTCCGCCAGAAGGGACACTCAGGGATGGGCGACGAGTCGAGCCTGCCGTTCTTCGACCGTACGGCGACCGCGGCCGGGGGATTCCCCGTCGCGCGCCGTGGGTACGACAAACACGCGGTGGACGACTACGTCCGTGCGCTCGAGGCGCAGCTGGCCGAGGCACGGAGCAAGGCCGAGGAACTGCAGACCAACGCCGCGCCGTTGCAGCGCCAGCTCGAGGAGGCCAAGCGGCAGCTCGAGGCCAGCGCCAACCCCTCGTACGCCGGACTCGGTGACCGGGCCGCGCAGATCCTGCGGCTCGCCCAGGACCAGGCGCAGGAGGCGCTGGAGGAGGCCCGCCGCGAGGCCCAGGAGCTGCGGTCGACCGCGGCCAAGGAGGCGGCCGCGGCCCGGGCGACCGGTGAGCGTGAGGCCCAGGACATCCGGACCGTCGCGCTGAACGAGGCCGACAGCATGCGCCGGACCGCCGAGGGTGACGCGGCCGAGATCCGCCGGACCGCGGAGACCGAGGCGCAGGAGGTGCTGCAGGCCGCGCGGCGCAAGGCCGAGCAGCTGCAGCTGACCGCGGAGTCGCAGTCGAGCACGCTGAAGAACGGCGCGCTGCACGAGGCCGAGAAGATCCGGACCGCGATCCAGCGCGAGTCCGCGGCGCTGCGGGCACGGCTGGCCGACGAGCGCGAGCAGCAGGCCAAGGAACTGGCCGACAAGCACGCGCAGATCGCCGCCGACACCGAGAACCTGACGACCCAGATGAAGGAAGCCGCCGAGGCTTCCGAGCGGCGGGTCGCGGAGGCGACCGAGCAGGCGCGCAAGATCCGGGCCGAGGCCGAGGAGTCGGCCGAGCGCACGCTGACCCGCGCCCGGCGGGAGGCCGAGCAGGTGCTGACGGCGGCGCGCACGCGGGCCGAGGCGGAGCTGGCCAGCGCGGCTGACGAGGCCGAGCGGTCGCGGACCATCGTCGCCCGGGAGACCGAGCGGCTGGCCAAGCGGCGCGACGGGATCCTGGCGCAGATCGCCGGGCTGAACGACATCGCGAGCAACATCGCCCGCCAGGCCGCTGAGCTCGACTCGGAGACGGCCGCGCCGGCGTACGAGAACCCGTTCGCGGCGCCGAAGTCGTACCCGTCGAATGCGTACGCCGCCCCGAGCAACGACGCGCCGGCCAACGACGCGGACGCAGCGACCGGCTCGTCAACGGCCGGCTCGTCAACGGCCGGCTCGTCAACGGCCGGCGACTCGGCCTCGAACACCTCGGCGAGCCCGTTCACCGCGGGCAACGGCGCGTCGGCCAGCCCGTTCGCCCCGGAGTACTCCACCGCGGGAAACGCGTCCGCGAACCCGTTCGCCGACGACCCGAAGGCCAACCCGTTCGCGGCGCCGGCCGGTGCCACGGCGTACCCGGTGGACTCGTCGTACAAGACGCCGGGCGACAACTCCTACCCGGTCGAGGCGAAGGCGGAGGCTCCGGAGGAGAAGACGGTGTTCACCGGACGGAGCCCGTTCGCGGGGCCGGACGCCGGTGCGGCCCGGGTCGACGAGACGCGGATCGACACCGCCCTGAAGGTCGAGCCGGACCTGCTCGACAAGGACCCGAAGCCCGCAGCGGCCGACGAGCCGAAGGACTCGACCAAGATCGACGAGTTCCGGCTCGAAGACCTGGCCAACGAGCAGACCCGGATCACCGGGGAGAGCCCGTTCGCGCCGAAGGGCGACCAGGACGAGTCCGCGGTTGAGACCAAGCGCAGGCCGAAGGACCAGAAGTGACGCCAGCCGGCGACGACAACTCCACAGACGACAGCGAGAAGAGGCCCGACTCGCCGGAGCAGGACTCTGCCGAGTCGGTGAGCGACGCCGAGGTGATGGCTGCTGCTCGCGAAGCCAGGGCAGCCGCGACGGAAGCCGAGCGGGCAGCGGAGCGGGCCGACGAGTCGGCGGACGAGGCTGACGAGTCCGCCGATGAGGCGCAGCTCTCGGCCGGGCAGGCTCGGTCGGCGGTTCAGACGGTCGCGCAGAGCGAGACGGACCAGAACTTCGCCGGCCAGCTGCTGATGGACGAGCGCCACCCGGACGAAGGCATGGGCCGGCCCGGTCCCCCGATCCACCGGTCGAACCCGTTCGTCTTCGGGTTCTTCGCGGCGCTCGGCGTACTGGTCGCCTGGGGACTGTGGAACGCGCTCGGCCAGGCCCGGTCGGTGCTGATCCTGCTGGTCGTGTCGATGTTCATCGCCGTCGGGCTGAACCCACTGGTCGAGTGGTTCATGCGGCGCGGGCTGAAGCGCGGACTCGCGGTGGGCGTCGTCTTCCTGCTGATGATCCTGGCGGTCGCCGGCGTCGGGTTCGCGATCGTGCCGGTGGTCTCCGAGCAGATCAACGGCCTGATCAAGAACGCGCCGGAATGGCTCGACCTGCTGACCAAGTCCAGGACTCTGAACGAACTGAACGAGCGCTACCAGTTCATCCAGAAGGCGCAGGACTACGTCCAGGACCCGGCGCTGGCGCAGCGCGCGTTCGGCGGCATTCTGGGCGTCGGCAAGGTGGTCGCGAACGCACTGTTCTCCGCCTTCACGATCCTCATCCTGACGCTGTACTTCCTGGCGTCGCTGCCGTCGGTCAAGCGCGCGGCGTACAGCCTGGTCCCGGCCAGCCGGCGCAACCGGGTCTCGATCCTCGGCGACGAGGTGCTCGGCCGGGTCGGCGGCTACGTCAGCGGTCAGTTCCTGGTCGCGCTGTGCGCCGGGTTCTTCATGTTCGTGTTCCTGCAGATCGTCGGCCTCAACCAGTACGCCGTGGCGCTGGCGATCGTGGTGATGTTCACCGCGTTCATCCCGATGGTCGGTGGGCTGATCGGCGTCGTGCTGGTCGCCGCGATCGGCTTCACCGAGGGGCTGTGGATCGGCGTCGCCTGCCTGATCTACGGCATCGTCTACCAGCAGGTCGAGAACTACGTCGTCGCGCCGCGGATCATGCGCCGCGCGGTCGACATCCCCGGCGCCGTCACCGTGATCGCCGCGCTGCTCGGCGGTGCGCTGCTCGGTGTCGTCGGCGCGCTGCTCGCGATCCCGACCGCGGCCGCCGTCCTGCTGATCATCCGCGAGGTCTGGGTCCGGAAGGCCGACGCGTCCTGAGCGCAAAGGTGCCCACGGCAACTGAGCTGGCGGCGTACAGCCTGCCGGCCCAGCACCCGGTCACCCGCTCCTGGATCCCCGACGACGTCCGGCTCGAACTGCTCGCTCAGCAGCACGAGCTGGACGTCGCGCTGGCGACCGATCTCGGGATCGCGGCGCAGCGCGCCGAGCGGTTCGCGCCCGGGCATCCGCCGGAGCTGCTGCTCAGCCGCTGGACTCCGGTCGGCGACCTGCACGCGATGCTGAGCATGCGATACGAGGGCGGCGATCCGGCCAAGCCGTTCGTCGACGCCACTCCCCTGTCGCGGGCGGTCCGCGTCGAAGACCTGGAGGCGTTGGCATCCGCTGCGCGGGACGCGTACGGCGTTCTCGGGCCGCGGTACTTGAGGTTGTGGAGTGCCGAGGCGATCGGCTTCTTCGCCGGGACGTCACCGGACCGGCGGTTCCTCGCGGCCCCGATCGAAACGCTCCGGCGCCGATCGGCTGTCCCGGCCGAGCTGAGCTTCGCGCCGGCGACCCACCTCGACAACTACCCGCGCGCCGCCGCGGCGTACGCAGCGATCGACCGCGCGCATCCCGATCACCCCGACCAGGCACGGATCGAGACGGCCGAGGATCTCGCCGAGTCGATCGCCGCCGGGCTTTTGTTCGACGTACTGGTCGACGGTGCGTGGGCCGGTTACGTCGGGGCGCACGTCAACGACGAGACGCTCGGGATGCCCGCGTACGTCGTACAGGAGTTCGTCCTCGACCCGGCGTACCGCGGCCGCGGCTACGGACGGCATCTCCCCGCGTTGCTCGCCAAGGCGCTGCCCGACGACAAGCCGATCCTGCTCGGGGTCATCCACGCCGCCAACCGCGCCGCCCTCGACGCCGCGCTCGCGTCGGGCCGGATCGACGTCGGCGGCTGGTTCCAGGTCCCGCTCTAGGACGCCGCGAGCTTGGTGACCTCCGGCCCGCTCGGGTCGAAGAACGCGCACGCTCGCGGATAACCCGCCTGGCAGCCGCGCATCGTCATCAGCGCGGTGTAGTAGTCGATGTGCCGGAAGCCGTCGGTCTCACCGCGCGCGAACGCCTGATACCGGATGGCCCCAACCCACCGGTAGAACGCGTCGTCCGGGATCGGCACGTACGCCGACGGCGCGAAGTCGCGCAGGTCCTCGGCGTGCTCGGTGTGCAACAGCGTCCGTACGGCGTGCCGCGGCAACTCGTGGTCCATCGGCAGATCGGCCAGATAGACCGCCCGCTCGGTCACCCGCGCGGCGTGTTCGTGGTCGCGCTGACTGCTGTGCCGCCAATGCGTGATCACGGTGTCGGGCTGCTTCTCGCGGATGATCGTGGCCAGCTCCAGCGCGACCTCGTCGCTGTCGGGCAGGAAGCCCTCGCTGTGCCCGAGCACCATGAAGTCGGCGCCGATCGCGGTCGCGAACGCCTCGCCCTCGGCGACCTTCTGCTGCCGGTACTCCGCGGGCGACAGCCGGGGATGCCCGCGCTCCCCCGGCGTCAGCGCCACGATCGTCGCGTTCGCGCCTTCCAGCGCGAGTTTGGCCAGGGTCGGCCCGGCCGCCAGGTCCATGTCTCCGATGTGACCACCGACGGCCAGCACTGATCGGTTCACCGGCGCCTCCTCGCGTCTGGGTAGAAAGTTACCTAGACCCTACGCGAGCGGTCAACGACTCACAGCAGCTCAGGGCAGGAACGGTGTGAGCACCGCGAGGAAGTCGTCCAGCCGCTCGGCGTGCACCCAGTGCCCGGCCTCCGCGACCACCTCGTACCGGACCTGCGGGAACAACGCCTCGATGGTGGCCCGGTGGTCCTGTTGCACGTAGTCCGACTTGCCGCCGTAGACGAACAGCGTCGGTCCGTCGTACGTGCCGGTGACGTCGTCCGGCCAGCCGGAGATTTGCGGCAGCGACGCCTCGATCACCGGCAGGTTCGGGCGCCAGCGCGCGCCCTGGTCGTCGAGAATCAGATTCTGCAGCAGGAACGCCCGCGTCCCCGGCGTCGGTACGGCGTCCGCGAGCTGCGCGTCGACCTCCGCGCGGCGCCGGATGTTCGACAGGTCGGCGGTGCGCATCGCCTGCGCGTACTTTTCGAACTGCGGCGGGTACGACACCGGCGCCGCGTCGACGACGACCAGCCGCTCGACCACCTCGGGATGCCGCAGCGCGGTGAGCATCGCGGTCTTGCCGCCCATCGAGTGCCCGACCAAGGCGACCGGGCCGACGCCCAGCGACTCGATCGTCTCGCGAACGTCCTCGGCCATCTCCGGGTAGCTCATCGTCGGCACGTGCGCGGAGTTGCCGTGGTTGCGCAGGTCGAACGCGTAGACCCGCCGCGACGAGGCGAGCCGGCGGGCGGCGGTCATCCAGTTCCGGCCGGAGCCGAACAGGCCGTGCATCACCACGACCGGGGGACCGCTCTCGCCGTACGACGTGACGGGTAGCAACATCGCGACCTTTCCTGGGGTTCAGCGCCGGCGTTGCCAGCAGGCGGTGTGCCAGTGCCGGCGCTCGTCCAGCGACTGGGCGCCACCGATCGCCGAGAGCAGGCTCGGGTTCTCCGGCCAGACCACCACGTGCGGGGTGTGCGGCAGGATCTGCTGGTCGCAGCCCGGGCAGCGGTACGCCTTCGTGGACGCCGTACCGCTGACCCGGCGGACGATCCAGTCGCCGTCCAAACGGCTCTGGCGTTCCTGGGTACCACCGAGCAGCGGCCGGTCGCTGACCGGCCGCGTGTGCTTGGAGGGCTTGCGTCGACGAGGTGACATGTCCCCCTGAGCCTAGCCCTCGGCGCCGAGGGCCAGACGCACGGGATGACTCAGCGGCGCCGGGCGACGGCGTACGCGGCGGTGCCGATCAGTTCCATCGAGACCTGCAGGCGGTCCAGGCTGATGTTCTTGGCGATCGTGTCCTCCGGCGAGTGGTACGGCGGTTCGAGTAGCGCCGGCGACGCCTCACCCCGCCAGGAGAAGTTCGCGGCCGCGATGCCGACCTCCTGGAAGGACTGGTGGTCGCTGGCTCCGCGGGTCACCGGGCCGACCATCTGCGCGTCGTACCCGAGTCGCTGCCCGGCTGCCAGGACGGCGTCGGTCGCGGTGTTCGCGAGGCCGGTGAACGACAGCAGCCAGTACACGATCGCGGGGTCCCAGCTGGTCGCGACCATGTCGTTCTGGAAGACCGCCCGGTACCGGTCGCGCTGGTCCTGGGCCAACTGCGCGACGTGGTACCGCGAGCCGATCAGCCCTTGCTCCTCCGAGCCCCACAGCGCGAACCGCAGCGTCGCCTCGGTCGGCAGCTTCGCCAGGACCCGCGCCACTTCGAGCGTGAGGACTGTGCCGGAGCCGTCGTCGTTCGCGCCCGGCGCCCCGATCACCGTGTCGTAGTGACCGCTCACCATCACGATCGGCGGGTTGCTGCCCTTGCCGCGCCGCTCGCCGATCACGTTGTTCGAGGTCAGGCTGCGGTGGGCCGTCGTACTGATGGACAGCGGCAACGAGGTGACCGTGGCAAGCGCCTCGCGCAGCAAGCGCTTCTGGACCTGGGCGACCCCGATCACCGGGATCGGCGCATCGGTGAGACCGCTCGGCGCGAACGCCGAGGCCCGCCGCGGGAACACCTGATCAGCCGGCAGCAGGATCACCGCCACCGCACCGCGGGAGGCTGCCTCGGCGACGAAGGCGGCCCGGACCGCGGAGGTGTCGTCGGCGAGCACGACCGCACCGGCGAGGTCGGCGGGCCACACCGGAGCGGTCGCGGGCCCGACGTCGCGCGCCGGTCCCTCAACCGTCACGTTGAGCTTGCCACCGGGCGCGGCACCCGCCTGCCAGCAGATGTCGTTCGGCAGGACGTTGCGCAGGTCGCCGATCTCGGCGGTGAACTTGTCCGCGACCGGGAACGGTTCGAGCCGGGTCCGGTAGCCGAACTTGTCGAGCTGGCCGGCGAGGTAGTCCGCCGCCCGCTTCTCGCTGACCGTGCCGCCGATCCGCGGCCCGATCTGCTCGGACAGCACCTCCAGGTGTTCCAGCGCGCGGGCCGAGGACAGGCCGTTGACGAGCTGCCGGTCGTAGGTGTCGAGCGTCGGCGGGCGGACCGCCCCCGGCCGCGGATCGTCCGCGGCCCAGGCCGGAGTGGCGGCGGACAGGGCGGTGGCGGCGGTCGCTCCGGCGACGGCTCCGAGCAGGCCGCGACGACTCAGACCAGACGGTTCGGTCATGCAGGTCTCCCTCACAAGGTCGGCCCCGAGACCTGGAACCTAACCGATCCCGGCCTCGGCCGCCCTGCGTCGCGGAGAGTTGCTCATGTCGCCCGTGCGGCGCGGAGTTCGCTGCCGACCTCGTGCATGTGCCCCAGGCCCATCCGGTACGACTCGACCAGACCGGTACTCAGGTACGGCATCCCGATCTTCTCGCAGTACGCGCGGACCATCGGCTGGGCGAACCGCAGGTTGGCCCGCGGCATGCTCGGGAACAGGTGGTGCTCGATCTGGTAGTTCAGGCCGCCCATCATCCAGTCGGTGACCAGACCGCCGTTGACGTTGCGCGAGGTCAGCACCTGCTTTTCGAGGTGACCCCAGTTGTTGTCGTCGTCCGGCATCTCCATGCCCTTGTGGTTCGGCGCGAACACGCTGCCCAGGTGCAGCCCGAACAGCGCGTGGTGCAGCGCGGCGAACGCGATCGCCTTGCCCGGCGACATGATCAGGAACAGCGCGGTGAAGTAGATCGCGAGGTGCGCGGCCATCAGCATCAGCTCGACCCGGGCCTCGTGCCGGTTCCGTCGGCCCACCAGGAACAGCACGCTCGACACCTTGAGGTTGAGGCCCTCGAGCGTGAGCAGCGGGAAGAAGATCTTCGCCTGGTGGCGGCTCAGCCAGCCGTGCAGACCGGTCCGGCCCTCGGCCTGCTCCAGCGTCCAGACCAGCACGCCTTCACCGACGTCCGGGTCCTTGTCGGTGTGGTTCGGGTTGGCGTGGTGGCGGTTGTGCTTGTCGTTCCACCAGCCGTAGCTCATCCCGCAGACGAGGTTGCCGTGCAACTGGCCGATCAGGTCGTGCACCTTGCGCGACTTGCCGATCTGCTGGTGCCCGGCGTCGTGACCGAAGAACGCGGCCCGGGTGGTCAGGATCGCGAGCGGGATCGTCAGCAGCAGCTGCAGCCAGGAGTTGCCCAGCAGGACCACGCCGGCCCAGGTCGCCGCGATCAGCACGACGTTCAGCCCGATCGCGATCGCGTACGACGCCGTACGGCGTTCGAGCAGACCGGCGTCGCGGACCTGTCGCAGCAGGGGTGCGAAGTCGCTGCCCTTCGCTGCGGTGCGGGCAGGGGGGAGCACCATGGGCTGAGCCATAGGACCTCATCTCGATGTGCGGGGTGGGGGCCTAGGCGTCCTAGCCGCGGCCAGCGTACGCCATTGACTCTGGTCGATCAGGTGCCCGAACACATGAGTGACAACCCCCGGATCGGGTGGGATCCACCACCCGGCAAGGAGTGGACCTAGCACCACCGATCCGGACCCGGCACTCGGTCATCATGGTGGGAGCGGGCCTGTACGGCCCGCCTCGGCCGGACCTTCGAGGGCCGGCCGCCGGACCACGGGAGAGAAACGATGACGACCATCCAGACCGCCGCCAAGGCGCCGCCGGTGCGGTTCCCGCGAGCGGCACAGCCCTTCGTCGCACTCGGCCTGGCCGTGCTCGCCGAGATCGGGATCGCCTTCTTCGTGCTCAACGTGGTCTCGGTTCCGCTGATCGCGGTCTGGGTCGGCATCCCGATGCTGCTGGTGTTCGTGCCGTGCGTGCGCTGGTTCGCGAACTGCCACCGGACGATCCTGTCCAGCTTCCTGGGCGTGCGGATCGAGCGCCCGTACCGCAAGCCGCCGATGCCCGGCGTCCTGATGTGGCTGCGGACCACGCTGTCCGACCCGGCCACCTGGCGCGACATCGCCTGGCTGCTGGTGAACGCGGTGATCGGCTTCACACTGAACCTGCTGTCCGCCGTACTGTTCCTGGCGTCGGTGTTCTACCTGATCTACCCGTTCCTGGTCTGGGTGACGCCGGACGGGGTGTTCGACCAGCCGTTCGGCGGGCTGTTCCGGCTGAACCCGCTGACGGCGTTCGCGATGATCCCGCTCGGGCTGGTCGCGTTCCTGATCTGGTCGGCGTCCGGTGAGCGGCTGCTGCGGGCGAACGCGTACCTGGCCAAGTCGCTGCTCGGCCCGACCGAGAGCGCCCAGCTGGCGATCCGGGTCCGCGAACTGGCCGAGTCGCGCGCCGACACCGTCGACACCCAGGCGGCCGAGCTGCGCCGAATCGAGCGGGACCTGCACGACGGCGCCCAGGCCCGGCTGGCCGCGCTGAGCATGAACCTCGGCATGGCCGAGGAGATGGTGGCCCGCGACCCCAAGCAGGCCGCGGCGCTGCTCACCGAGGCCCGCGAGTCGGCCAGTACGGCGCTGTCGGAGCTGCGCGACCTGGTCCGCGGCATCCACCCGCCGGTGCTCGCCGACCGGGGACTGGACGGCGCGGTCAGGGCGCTCGCGCTGACCTGCCCGTTCAAGGTCGACGTGATGTACGACGTACCGGGGCGGCCGCCGGCGCCGGTCGAGTCCGCCGCGTACTTCGCGGTCGCCGAGGCCCTGGCCAACGCGGTCAAGTACTCGGCCGCGACGAACGCCTGGATCCAGATCACCCACGAGGAGGAGCGGCTGCACATCCTGGTCGGCGACGACGGGGTCGGCGGCGCGACGGTGACGCCGGGCGGCGGGCTGCACGGAATCCAGCGCCGGCTGGCCGCCTTCGACGGTACGTTGACCGTGGTCAGCCCGACCGGCGGGCCGACCACCGTGATCATGGAGTTGCCTTGCGAGTCCTCATCGCTGAAGATCACGCCCTCCTCCGGGACGGCCTGATCCGGCTGCTGGAAGCCCACGACTTCACCGTCGTCGAAGCCGTCGACAACGGCCCCCGGCTGGTCCCAGCGCTCGTCGAGCACCGCCCGGACGTGGCCGTCGTCGACGTCCGGCTGCCGCCCACCTTCACCGACGAGGGCCTGAAGGCCGCGATCGAAGCCCGCCGCCAGGTCCCGGGCCTGCCGATCCTGGTGCTGTCGCAGTACGTCGAACAGCTCTACGCCCGCGAACTGCTCACCGGCGGCGGCGCGGTCGGCTACCTGCTCAAGGACCGCGTCTCCAACGTCGCCGACTTCCTCGACTCCGTCCGCCGCGTCGCCGCCGGCGGCACCGCGATGGACCCCGACGTGATCGGCCAACTCCTGGCCCGCAGCACCCGCGACTCCCCCGTCAGCCGCCTCACCCCGCGCGAGTCCGAAGTCCTCGGCCTGATGGCCGAAGGCCGCTCGAACGCCGCCATCGCCGCCGCCCTGTTCGTCACCGAGAAGGCCGTCAGCAAACACACCAACAACATCTTCGCCAAGCTCGACCTCCCGCCGTCCGAGGACGACAACCGCCGCGTGATGGCGGTGCTCACGTACTTGTCGTCGCGCTGAGAAATTCTTCTGCGCGCGATGTCGAGGACGTAGCGTCGGGTTCGTCCCCCGGGTGAGAGCACCGGACGGGTGCTGAACAGATGGAGACAACGATGACCAAGTTCCTGCTGATCGTGGACTACAACGGCGGTGCGATCGACACCCCGATGACCGAGTGGTCGCCGGAGGACGTGAAGGCGCACATGGACTACTACGAGAAGCTGAACGCCGAACTGCGGGAGTCCGGTGAGCTGATCGGCGGTGAGGCGCTGACCGGGCCGGAGCTGGCCAAGTCGGTGACGTCCGACGGGGTCGCGGCGCCGGTGGTGACCGACGGGCCGTTCCTGGAGTCGAAGGAGCTGCTGGCCGGCTTCCAGGTGATCGACGTCGAGTCGGAGCAACGCGCGATCGAGATCGCGGCGCTCGTATCGCAGGTGCCGGGCCCGGGCGGCGTACCGCTGCAGCAGCCGATCGGCGTACGCCGGGTGATGGACGAGGCCGATTACCAGGAACTCAACCCGCTCGGCTGAGTTCGCCCTGTCCGCGCCCACTCCCCCGGGGTTACATTGCCCTCGGGGGAAGGGGGTCGCGATGCCTGCCTTCAAGGGTGTCGACCATGTCAGCTTCTCGGTCACCGATCTGGACCGCAGCGAGCGGTTCTACGTCGACGTCCTGGGTCTGATGCCGCTGATGGACTTCGGGTACGCCCGGCTGTTCCTGGACCGGCCGAGCGGTTTCATGCTCTCGGTGGTCCGGCACGAAGCCGGCGCCGGTGGGCCGTTCACTGAGCTCACCACCGGCCTGGACCACGTCGGCTTCGCCGCGGAGAGCCGGGAGGAGCTGGAGGAGTGGGAGCGCCGCTTCGACGAGCACGGGGTGGTGTACACGCCGATCCGCGACATGGAGTTCGGTTACCACCTGAACTTCCGGGATCCGGACGGGATCGCGCTGGAGTTCAGCGCGTCGAACGCCGTACTGACGGGGTGGCTGGAGGAACTGCGGGAGAACGAGCTTTCGCAGGAGGAGATCCAGGCTCGCGTGATGGCTTATCTGGGGTCGTTGCAGCCCAACCCGTAGTCGATGGTTGGCTGGGCTGGTGCTGATTCTCGTGCGTCATGCGATGCCGGCTCATGGTCCCGATGTGCCTGCCAGGGATTGGGGGCTGGCTCCGGAGGGGCGGGAGGCGACGCGGTCGTTGTGCTCGCGGCTTCCGGCCGGGGCGCGCCTTGTCGCGAGTTCGGAGCCGAAGGCGGTCGGGACGCTGGAGGCGGCCGGCCGCGCGCTCGAGGATCCACGCTTCGACGAGGTTGTGCGGGTGGAGGCTTACAGCGACGACTTCCGGACGCAGCGGTTGGCGTACGTCGAAGGCTCGGACCATGCGGAGTGGGAGGCCAGAGGTGAGGTCGTTCGACGCTTCGGGGCCGGGGTCGCGGATCACCTCGCGGCGGCCGATGGTCAGCCCTTGGTCATCGCCACGCACGGCATGGCGATGACCTTGTGGCTGACGGCAACTATCGGCTTGGGCGACCCCGGCGCGTTCTGGGCGGATCTGCGGTTTCCTGACGCGCAGGTGGTCGACCTGGCGGCGGGGACGGTGGCGCGGCTCGGGAGTTCGGCCTAGTCGCCCAGATCAGCGCGGGTTGCGGATGCCGTCGATGATGCGTGTCCAGTTGTCCCCGCCGAAGCCGTCCTCGATCGCCCGGCGGTAGTGCGCCTGCACCGCGCGCGGCAGCCCGAGGTCGACGCCGGCGGCCTCGCTCGCGCCGACGATGTGATCGGCCGTGGCGCCCATCATCGTGATCGTGCTCAGATCACCGGGGTGCTTGCCGGCGTCGATGTCCGCGCCGGGGTTCTCGGCGCCGGCATCCATGATCGACGGGATGCCGCGAACCATGCCGATCAGCTCGGGCAGCGCCTCGGACGCGGTCATCCCCGCCGTACCGAGCAGGGCGGTCGCATGCATCAGTGACGACAGCGTGGTCAGGAACACGTCGAGCTGCGCCTGGTACATCAACTGCGCCAGCCCGGGGTCCTCGCCCAGGAACCGCGGCGTACCGATCAAGGACAACGTCGCGCGATGCTGCTCGAGGGTCTCGGCGGGACCGCTGTAGTAGACGAACGCCTCCTCGGTGCCGACCATCGGCGCGGGGATCATCACCCCGCCGGTCAGCAAGGTCGCGCCGTGCTCGGCGGCCCAGTCCGCGGCCTCGCGGGTCCGGTCCGGGGTGTCGGAACTGAGGTTGACGACGGTCCGCCCTTTCAGCTCGCTGGTCGCGTCACCGAGTACGTCGTACATCGCCTGGTAGTCGGTGAGGCTCAGGATGACAAGCTCGCTCGCTTCGACGGCCTGGGCCGGGGTCTCGGCCAGTACGGCGCCGTCGGCCACGACGCCGGAGGCGCGGGCGGGAGTCCGGTTCCAGACGGTCACCGGGTGTCCGGCCGCAAGCAGCGTGCGGGTCATCGCCTGACCCATCGGGCCGAGGCCGATGAGCGTGACGGGGGTGCGGTCGGCGTGGGGCATATGGCTCCTCGTTCGATGGTTCGATCGGTCACCTCCATGCTGAGCCGCAGCCTAGACTTCGGGAAGTACCCACTATTTACTGCGATACTTACCTTTTGGTTAGTAAGGGACGACCATGACGAAGTCAGCTCGGCAGGGCCCGTACATCTGCGGCATCGACGCCGCACTCGACGTCGTGAGCGGCAAGTGGAAGGGCCTCATCCTCTGGGAACTCGACGAACACGGCATCCGCCGCTTCGCCGAACTGCGCCGCGGCCTCCCCGGCGTGAGCGAGAAGATGCTGACCCAGCACCTGCGCGAAATGGAAGAGGACGGCCTGGTCATCCGCACCGTGTACGCCGAGGTACCACCGCGAGTCGAGTACTCCCTCACCGACGACGGCCGCGCGCTGAACGCAGCCCTAGCGCCGCTCGGCCAATGGGGTTCAACCAGGATCCGCCGCCAGCAGATCCAACTGGTAGACCACCAGGACGCCGCAGCGATGCCGCGCCCGTGACGGGTCGGTAGGCGCGCGGACCTCGCCAGCGTCGCAGGCCCGCTGGCCTCGGACCCCGGGTGCGCCTCGGACCCGGTGGCGCCTCGGACCCCGGTGCGGCCCCGACCCCGTCGCGCCTCGGACACTCGGTGCGGCCCCGACCCCGTCGCGCCTCGGACCCCGGTGCGCCTCGGACCCCGCGCACATCGCCCCGACGGCCGCCCGAACCGACACCTCGGACAGGAAACCGCGACCGGGCACAGGTCAAACCGTGTCCGCGGTCCCATGATCGTGAACACGGCCCCAAGTAGGGCGCTGGATTCCTCCGCCCCCGCCCAGTGCAACCGGAGTCACGTGGCGACGGCTGGCGACCGTTCAGTCTTCCTAGTCCTGTTGCTCGGCCCTGCGCCCACGCTCATCGCCACATCGATAGTTCAAGGCTAGGCACTCGCCCGCAGTGCTGAGCCACCGCGTGACGCTCTGACCAACCAACGGCTCCGCTGCAGGCAGCGGCAACCAGGGAACCTCTGTTCTTCGTACTTCTCTGTCGGTTCTACAGGCGGCCGGCGTTGATGATTCGGCTGAGGAATTCCTGGGTGCGGGGTTCTCGGGGCTGGCCGAGGACTTGGGACGGTGGACCCGACTCTAGGAGGCGGCCCTGGTCGAGGAAGCAGACCTGGTCGGCGACCTGGCGGGCGAAGGTCATTTCGTGGGTGCAGATCAGCATGGTGATGCCGTCGGACTTGAGTTCGCGGAGCAGGTCGAGGACTTCGCCGACGAGTTCGGGGTCGAGGGCTGAGGTGACTTCGTCGAGCAGCATCAGTTTGGGGTTGTTGACCAGGGCGCGGGCGATGGCGGCTCGTTGTTGCTGACCGCCGGAGAGGTTGTCGGGGCGGGCGGTGGCTTTGTCGGCGAGGCCTACTCGGTCGAGCATCGCGAGGGCTCGGGTGCGGGCTTCGGCCTTCGGGACGCCGTGGACGCGGATCGGGGCGAGCGTGACGTTGTCGAGGACCGACAGGTGCGGGAACAGGTTGTAGGACTGGAACACGATGCCGATGCCCGAGCGGATTCGGTCGGCGTCGGCGCGAGGGTCGGTGATGTCTTCGCCATCGAGCTCGATCACGCCGTCGTCGACCGTTTCCAGCAGGTTGACGCAGCGCAGCAGGGTGGACTTCCCGGAGCCCGAGGCGCCGATCAGGACCACGCACTGGCCCGCTTCGACGTCCAGGTCGAAGTTGTCGAGCACCACGTTCGCGCCGTACGACTTGCGCACGCCACGCAGGGACAAGAGGGTCATACGGGACCACCTCCGCCGCCGTACCAGCCTTGCCGGCGCGCGACCCAGTCGGTCAGCCGGGTCAGTGGGATCGTCAGCGCGACGAACAGGATGCCCGCCACGACGTACGGCGTGAAGTTGAAGTCCTCGGCGGTCTCCAGCTGGGCGGCGCGGATCGCGTCGATCACGCCGAGCACGGCGATCAGGCCGGAGTCCTTCTGCAGGGACACGAAGTCGTTGAGCAGCGGCGGCATGACGCGGCGGACGGCCTGTGGCAGTACGACGAAGCGCAGGGTCTGGCGGTGCGAGAGCCCGAGCGATCGTGCGGCGGCGCGCTGGGACGGATGGATCGACTCGATGCCGGCCCGGAAGACCTCGGCAACGTACGACGAATAGGTCAGCACCAATGCGGCGCCGCCCCAGATCACGGCTTGGTTGGGCAGACCGCGCAGCTGGAGAGCGGGCACACCGAAGCCGAGCAGGAAGATCACCAGCAGCAGCGGGAGACCCCGGAACACGTCGGTGTACGCCGCGGCGAAGATGCGCAGCGGAAAGAAGATCGGGCCGCGCAGCGTCCGCAGGATCGCCAGCGTCAGACCGAGTACGACGATCAGGACGGCGCAGACCAGCATCACCCGGACGTTCAACCAGAGGCCCTGGGCAACGACCGGCAGCGCCTCCCAACCGCGCCCGACGTCGAAGAAGGTCTCGCGCACCCGCGGCCAGCCGGGCGTGGAGCCGACCCCGACCACCAGCAGTCCGACCAGTACGACGGTGCTGACGGCGGCGATCACCCCCGACCGCACGGTCCGGCGACGCCGGTACGCCAGGCGCTCCTGCTGGAGCGCCGACGGTTGCCAATCGCTCACGAGAGTTCCGGGGCGCCTTCGGCGGTGAGGTACTGCTGCTGCAGTTTCGCGAGGGTGCCGTCGGCCTTGAGGGCGTCAACGGCCTGGGACACACACGGCGTCAGGGCCGAGCCTTTCTCCAGGACGAAGCCGAACTGCTCGGACTGGCCGCCGGCCGGGAGCTGGCCGACGATCTTGCCGTTGTCGAGCTGGGCGGCGGTCATGTAGAAGCCGGTGGGCAGGTCGACGACGATGCCGTCGATCTGCTTGTTCTTCAGCGCCTGCACGGCCAGGTCGTTGGTGTCGAACACCGCCGGCGTCTGCTTCGGCTTGATCACGTCCCGCAGCGCCGTGTAGCTGGTCGTGCCGACCTGCGCGCCGAGCTTGGCGTCGGCGAGCTCGGCGACGGACTTGGCTCCGGCGATCTTGCTGCCCGCCGTCGTGATCACGGTCTGCCGGACGTCGTAGTACCCGGAGGAGAAGTCGACCGCCTTGCGCCGGTCCTCCGAGATCGAGATCTGGTTGACGTCCAGGTCGAACTTCTTCGGCCCGGGCGCGAACGCCGCGTTGAACTGCACGGTCAGCCACTTCACTTCGTTCGCGGCGAAGCCGAGGTGTGCGGCGACCGCGTACGTCACTGCCGACTCGTACCCCTTGCCGTTGCTCGGGTCGTCGTCGACGAACCACGGCGCGTAGGCCGGCTTGTCGGTGCCGACCGTGAACGCGCCCGGGGTTTTCAGCGCGAGCTTCTCCTTGCTGCAGGCATCAGGCCCGGACGGCGTGCTCGTACCGGACGACTCGTCCTCCGGCGCGCACGCGGAGAGCCCGACAACGACCAGGGTGGCGAGCATCGCCACGGCAGTCCGAAGATTCATGCCAGCAGAGTAGAGCCCGGCACCCCCACCGGTCGCCCGATATCGCCCTTTCGGACGCGAAGTGCGTGAAGAATGCCGACCCAGTGCACCGAGAGTTCCTGCTCGGTACCGCGCTCAGCCCTTCCGGTACGCCGTGGGAGTGGCGCCGGTGTGTTGCCGGAAGCGAGTGGAGAAGTAGAGCGGATTGGTGAAGCCGACCTCCGCGGCGACCGACGAGATCGGGCGCGTGGTCAGCTCGAGGAGACGACGCGCCGCCTCGAGCCGGCGGCGTTCGACGAACTGCTGCGGCGTGACGCCGAGCTGGGCGCGGAACAGATGGGCGAAGCGGGACGGCGACAGATTGGCCGCGCGGGCCAGCCGCGGGACGCCGAGGTCGGCCTTGAGGTCACGGTCGACCAGCTCGATGGCGCGCAGCAGGCGGTCGTCGATCCGGGTCGCCTTCGGGTTCTGGGTGTCGGCCCAGAGCAGCGCGGCCTCCAGTGCGTTGAGGGCGAGCAGCTCGCCCTGGGCCAGCACGCTGGACTGGTGCCGAACCGCCGCGGCGAGGTTGCGCGCGATGCGGTCGGCGGCGTGCTCGCTCGGGTGGAGCTGCAGGATGCCCCGCGCGGCCTCGGGCCAGTCGAGCAGCGGCAACCAGTCCGGCTTGGGGTGGAAGTGGGCGAAGAGGAAGTGCCAGTGCCGCAGCTCCGGCTCGACGCCGTAGTCGTGCAGCGTGCCGGGCCGAACCAGCGTGAGGCTGCCCGGATCCGCGACCACGTCCTCGTACGCCGTACCGAAGCGGCCGCGGCCGCCCAGGGTGTGGATCAGCAGCCAGTCGGTGGTGCCACGACGCCGGTACGTCGAGTAGTCCGGGCCTTCGTCGAACTCGCCGGCCATCAACCGCCGGACTGTCGGTGTGAACGAGTCGGGCCTAGCAGGATCTCGAAGGTTCACAGTTCGATAGGGTATCCACTCCGCCGGCGCGGGCACGCAGACTCGAACCATGACGAGCACCGCATCCGAGACCCTGGCCGATGTCTATCAGCGGGAAGGAGTCGTCCAGGTGCCCGGGTTGATCAGCCCGGCTGAAGTCGAGCGCATCAAGACCGTCTTCATGCACCAGGTCGCGGTCGACCACTCGCTGGCGATCGACGACGGCGTGCCGTCGACCGATCCGCTGGCGAAGTATCCGCGCTTCGTGCACCCCCATCGGCGGACCGATATCGAGGCGGGCCGGTTGTCGCTGGAGCTGATGCTGGACAGCCGGATCCTCGATGTCGTGACCGCCTTGATCGGGCCCGCGCTCGGTGCCCAGTCGATGTTCTACTTCAAGCCGCCGGGCGCCCGTGGACAGGCGTTGCACCAGGACAACACGTTCCTGCGGGCCGACCCGGAGACCTGCCTGGCCGCGTGGATCGCGGTCGACGACGTGGACGCGGAGAACGGCGGCCTGGCTGTCGTGCCGGGTTCGCATCGCACCGAGCTGGTGTGTCCGGAGCTGGCGGATCTGAGCGAGTCGTTCACCGACGTCGAGGTGCCGGTGCCGGCCGGGATGCGCAAGGTGCAGACCAGGATGACGGCCGGGGACGTGCTGTTCTTCCACGGCAGCGTCGTGCACGGGTCACGGCCGAACACCAGCACCGACCGGTTCCGGCGGTCGCTGATCTTCCATTACGTGCCGGAGGCAAGCACTGAGATCGCGGCGTTCTACGACCCGCTGGTGCGGCCGGATCGGCGGACGGTGTCCATCGCCGCGGCCGTTGGCGGCGGGCCGTGCGGGGACTACGCCGACGCGGAGCCGTGAGCCGATCGGGGTCTTGAGGCGAGGCCTGCGGCGGTGCAGACGCCGGCGAGGACGGCGATCGCGATCAGCAGGGAGCTGAGTGATCGGGCCGGGGTGAAGGGCGTGGCGTTGGCTTGCGACTCGGCTGCGGCGGCTGCCAGGCAGGCGGTGAGGGTGAGGCCGAGGAGACCAGTCGAAAGCGCCAGGCATCGCAGCAGGACCTTGCCGATCGTGAGTGCGGTGCCGCGGCCGGCGAATCGCAGGTTCGAGGTCGGCGATGGTTTGCGGCCGCCCCACTGGGCGTAGACGTGTTGCGGTACGAGGCCGTTGAGGCGTGCGATGAGCGTCATGCCGCGGGTCAGCGCGTCGGCGTCGAGGCGTTGACCCGTGTAGGCGACGAGCGCGTCGCCGTCGACAGCTAGACCGAACAGGCTGTTGTCGAGCAATGCTTGCATCACTCGTGGCTGCAGCATCGCCATCAGATACCGCCCGTCGTCCCCGATGACGTCGAACGACCGGTTGAACTCGGCACTCTCGAGCGACAGATCCGATCGCGTCAGACCACGTCCGGGGCGAACCTCCAGCGCCGGCAACTCCTGGTCCAACGGTCGTCCGACGAACACCGCCAGACGTCGCCGACGGCACAGCAGGCCGTGCCACTCCAGCCAGCGCACTTCGAAGGCGATGCCATGCTCAGCCAGTACGACGTTGCGCACGACCGGACGCCGCCCTATCGGGAGCGGGAGCGGGGTGGAGGGCAGGCGGAGCGTCGCGGAGCCGGCGGCTGCTGGGTGAGCCGCTGCTCGGCGCCCGTCGGGGAACTCACGGAAGACCTGCCAGCCGTTGCGCCGGGCGGCGTCGGCCAACTCGCGAGTGATTGCCTTCGGCCACGAAGTGACGAGGAGGACAACGGCGATCACGAGCAGCAGCAGGAACGGCGTCAGGGCGATCGCGGCGAAGGTGGCGCGCTCGCCCGCGTCGTACAGGGTCCAGACGGCGCGGATCACGCACGCGGCGATCGCGAGGACCGTGATCCAGCGCGCGAGGCGGCTCGGTTTCAGGGAGAGCACGGTCAGGGTGAAGGTGGCGGGCAGGACGACGAGCACCACCAGGACCATTGCCGAGCTGTAGCCGGGCCAGTCGGCGCCGACTAGGTTCGGCATCAGCAGCAGGCCGATTGCGGTGGCGACGAGCAGGAGCGGGAAGCTCACCGTGCGGACGACGTCCACCGCGTCGGAACGAAGGGACTGGCTGGGCATGCCGGGAGTGTGGCACGCGGCTCAGGTCAGGCGATGGTCGGCGGATTCGAGTCGTCGGCGAAGAGACGGATGACCTCGGCGACCCAGTGGTGGGGTGAGAACGCCCATGCGGCTGCCTCCTTTTCGTCGGCGTGGACCAGCAGCCGGTGCCAGGAGATCAGCCGGTGGACGACGTGCACCGGCAGCGCCGCTCGCAGTTCGGTGCGGAGCACGTCGAGCGGTGCGAGATCGGTCCATTGCTGCAGGTAGGCATCGGTGATCTCGGTCAGGCGCGGATCGTCGGCGGACCAGCTGTTCGGGTCGTCGGGGTCAACCAGGGTGTCGCGTACGCAGGCCAGCGTCACGAACGGGTGCCCCCAGAGCGCGTCGCCGAAGTCGAAGAACCGGAACGGCGCGTCCGGACCGGCCGCGAACACGTTGTGGGCGTGCAGGTCGTTCTGGTCGAGCGCCATCGGGATCGCGCCGCAGAACCGCGTCCCCCACCCGGCCAAGGTGTCGGCCGCCCGGTGGAGATCGGCGACCTTGCCGCCGATCGCGAGCGGATGCCCGTCGCCGAACTGCCCGAACCAGTCGGCGATGCCGTGCACCGTGCTGCCGAGCTGATCGGGTCCGATCGGAGTTAGCCCGCTGGCCAGCAAGGCCTGTTCGGCGGGGATCGTGTCGCGCTGCAGACCGGCGTACTCGACGGCCAGGCGACGCCACAGCACCAGGGGATCGACCTGGTTCGGTTGCTCGCCGAGCGTCTCGCCTTGGTCGGCGGTGAGCATCCAGCCGCGCGCGGCCTCGATCGCCAGCGGAGCGATCACGTGCTGCGGGAGTTCACGCGCCATCGCGTCGACGAGGGCCGCCTCGAACGACTGACCGGGATTGTTCTCCTTGAACCAGTACAACCCGTGGTCGGTCGGGTAACACCAGACCGCCGCCCAGAAGCGGATCTTGTACGGCACGGGGTCGCCCGTGACGGCGATCTCGGCGGCGGCCAACTGCGACCGCACCCACGTGTCGGCCGCGGCGAACCAGTCGGCGCCGGTCCACCGGCGTACCCAGTGACCCTCGGCGTCCTTGTGCAGCGACCGCGGCTTCGGCGGCGTCCGGGATTGCATGTTCGGAGCGTAGATGCGGACCGACGCGGCCCGCATGTGATTAAGCGCTGGTGTAGTCGCGGAAGCCGCGTCCTGTCTTGCGGCCCAGGTAGCCGGCGGTGACCAGGTGCTCCAGCAGCGGCGCGGGCGCGAACCCGGGCTCGCGGAACTCCAGGTACAGCGTCCGCTGGATCGCCAGGGACACGTCCAGGCCGACCACGTCGAGCAGCTCGAACGGCCCCATCGGCAGGCGGCAGCCCAGCTTCATCGCGGCGTCGATGTCGTCCACGCCGGCGTAGTGGGCTTCGAGCATCCGGACGGCGTCGTTCAGGTACGGGAAGAGCAGGGCGTTGACGATGAAGCCGGCCCGGTCCCCGCAGCGCACCGGGTGCTTGCCGGCGGCAACAGCGACCGCGGCGACCGCGTCGGCGACCTCGGGCTTGGTGCTGACCGTGCTGACCACCTCGACCAGCTTCATCACCGGCGCCGGGTTGAAGAAGTGCAGGCCGACGACGTCCGCGGGGCGCTTGGTGGCCATCGCCAGGTCGATCACCGGCAGGCTCGAGGTGGTGGTGGCGAGAATCGCGCCAGGCTTGCAGATCTCGTCGAAGGTCTCGAACAGGGCCTGCTTGACGCTGAGCTCCTCGACAACCGCCTCGATGACCAGGTCGGCGCTGGCGAGGTCGTCGAGCTTGGCGGTGCCGACGATCCGGTTCAGGGCGGCGTCGCGCTCCTCCGACGACAGCTTGCCGCGCTGGACGCCCTTCTCCAGCGAGCGCTCCAGGCCGGCGCGGACCCGGTCGACCTTCTCGGTGCCGCGGGCGACGTACAGCACGTCGTACCCGGCCTTGGCGCAGACCTCGATGATGCCGACGGCCATCGTGCCGGAGCCGACGACGCCGATCTGCTGGATCGGACGCGCAGCGGCGGCGTCGCCGTTCGGGCGGGGGGTCAGGTCGTCGTCGACCACGACCGGGGAGTCCGGGGCCTCGTAGGTGTAGAAGCCGCGGCCGGTCTTGCGGCCGAGCAGGCCCGCGGTGACCATCTGCTTGAGGATCGGCGCGGGCGCGTGCAGCCGGTTGCGGCCCTGCTTGTACATCGTGTCGAGGATCTCGTACGCCGTGTCGAGGCCGATCAGGTCGAGCAGCGCCAGCGGGCCCATCGGGTAGCCGCAGCCGAGCCGCATCGCCGCGTCGACGTCCTCGCGGGTGGCGTAGTGCGACTCGACCATCGAGACGGCGTGGTTCAGGTAGCCGAACAACAGCGCGTTGGCGATGAAGCCGGCCCGGTCGGCGGCGACGACCGGGACCTTGTCGAGCCGGCGGGCCAGCGCGAGCACGTCGTCGACGACGTCCGGCTCGGTGACCACGGTCTTGATCACCTCGACGAACTCCTGCACCGGCGCGGGGTTGAAGAAGTGCATGCCGACGACCCGGCGCGGGCGCTCGGTGGCGACGGAGATCTCGGTGACCGACAACGACGACGTGTTGGTGGCGAGGATCGCGTCCTCCCGCACCACCTTGTCGAGCGCGGAGAAGATCTCCCGCTTGAGCTCGAGCCGCTCGATCACCGCCTCGATCACCAGGTCGCAGTCGGCCAGCGCCTCCAGATCGGTGGCGAACGTGACCCGGTCGAACAGCGCCTGCTGGTCCTCGACCGACAGCTTGCCGCGCTTCACCGCCCGGTCCGTGGAGTGCTGGATGTGCCCGCGGCCACGCTCGACCGCCTGCTCGTCCCGCTCCACGCCGACCACGGTCAACCCGTGCCGGGCGAACACCTCCGCGATCCCGGCTCCCATCGTGCCGAGCCCGACCACACCGACTGTCTGCAGTTCACGCGCCATGGCCGCAGTGTGCCAGTCGTCCGCTGGTCTGCCCATGAGGTGAGTCACCTGGGAGGTCAACCTCACACCTCGTCGAAGGTCGGGGGCTCGGTGAGCCAGGTCTGCAGGAGGTGGTCGGGAGTGGCGGTGGACTGGAGGGCGGTGGCGATGGACGGAGGGCGCAGATCCTGCGCGGTGAGGTCGGCCAGCGGGAGCCAGACGGCTCGGTAGGTGCCGGTTTCGGAGGTGGGCGGGGACGTCAACTCGGAGCCGGTGCCTGCACCGAAGGTGCCGCTGAGAGGTGTGGCCAGGTAGTAGTGCTGGGTCGTGTGCTTGAAGTTGACGACGGCGGCGAGGCCGTGGAGTTTGACGATCAGGCCCAGCTCCTCGTGGGTTTCGCGGACGGCGGCCTCGGCGGAGGTCTCGTCCGGTTCGACGCCACCGCCGGGGAGCGTGTGGTAGCGGAGGCCGCCGCGGACGCGCTCGATGGCGGCGACGCCGTGGTCGGTGACGAGGATGACGCCGGCGCGGATCAAGCGTCGACCGCCTTGGCGAGGACGTGGAACCAGCCGCCCGCGCGGGTCTGGCCGCGGTGCAGTTGCAGGACCTGCCAGCCGGTTTCGGTGAGCAGGGCGCGGAGGGGATCCTCCTGCCAGAGCGTGAAATGGCGAGGCAGTTCGAGGTAGCGGTTGGACCACTCGGCGCCGTCGCCCTCGCGGGTGGTGAAGGCGAGCAGCGGAGCGGCCTTGGCGCACTTGCTCAGCACCGCGGCGAGCTGGTCAGGGGTGAAGTGCAGGAAAACCGCGTCGGCGAAGACCAAGTCGTACGGACCGCCGTAGTCGTCGGTGAGCGCGTTCAGCTGGTCGGCCTCGAAGCCGTCGGCGCGCATCATCTCGACGAAGGCGAGCGTCGCGTCGGTACGGCGTACGCGGTGGCCTCGGCGTTCCAGCTCGGCGGCGTCGCGGCCGGTGCCGCTGCCGAGCTCCAGCACGTCGCCGCCCTCGGGCAGCGCCTCGTCGACCAGGCGAATCAGATTCTCGTTGGGTTCTCGGGGGATTGTCGACCGGAACCTCTCAGCTCGCTGCTCGTAAGCCGCCAGCGTCACGGAATTCGCATCGAACGAGGAGACGATGGTCCAGCCGTCGCCGGTGTGCTCGACGATCGAGGGCAACGCGACGCCGACGTCCGGCGCCACGATCACGACCGTCTCGCCGCGATGCAGGTCGGCGATCTCCTGCAGGTCGCGGACCGCTTCCGGTAACGGCTGAAGCGCCGCCCCCAGCCGCTCGGCCAGCTCCGCCGCGCCCGCGCCCTCCGCCTCGGCGTACACGACCGCGACCCGCTCGCCGGACAGCTGCTCAGCCCACGTCGCTCCTCCCAACGGCAACAGCACCAACCGCGCCGGACACATCAGATTCATGGGCACTCCCCCGAACTCGTCGTGCTTTCAGCCTGCCACCGAGCGCCGTCCGCCACCATGAACCCAACCGGAACCCACCAGGCATCCTTCATGCACTCACCAGGAACTTGGACTACGGTGTCTGTTCGTGCGCCTGGTGATTGCTCGTTGCTCAGTGGACTACTCCGGCCGGTTGACCGCTCACCTGCCGATGGCTCCGCGGTTGTTGATGGTGAAGGCGGACGGGTCGGTGCTGATTCACGCCGACGGTGGGTCGTACAAGCCGCTGAACTGGATGTCTCCGCCGTGCAAGCTGACCGAGGAAGAGGGCGTCTGGAGCGTCACCAACAAGGCCGGTGAGGAGCTGCGCATCACCTTCGAGGAGGTGGTCAGCGACACGTCGTACGAGCTGGGGCTGGACCCGGGGCTGATCAAGGACGGCGTCGAGGCGCACCTGCAGGAACTGCTGGCCGAGCACGTCACCACGTTCGGCGAGGGGTGGACGCTGGTTCGCCGGGAGTACCCGACCGCGATCGGGCCGGTCGACCTGCTCTGCCGCGACGCCGACGGCAAGCACGTCGCGGTCGAGATCAAGCGGCGCGGCGAGATCGACGGCGTCGAGCAGCTCACCCGGTACGTCGAACTGCTCAACCGCGACCCCCTGCTCGCCCCGGTGCGCGGCGTCTTCGCCGCTCAGCTGATCAAGCCGCAGGCCCAGTTCCTGGCCACCGACCGCGGCCTGGAGTGCGTCACGGTCGACTACGACGCGCTCCGCGGCATGGAGTCGGACGTTCTTCGGCTGTTCTAGTTGTACTGACCCAGGAGGTTGTTGACGTAGGGCGAGACCTCCGTGTCGGGTGGGAGCTGTCTGACGGCTTTCCACTCGGTCCACGGAGGTCTCTGTGTCCCACGCTAATGCCCGGCTGACTCCAGCGGGGAGATTGATTATGGTTCGGCGGATCGCGGCAGGGCGCGCGGTGGCTCATGTCGCGGCTGAGATGGGTGTGTCACGCACGTGTGCGTGGCGGTGGTGGCGCCGCTACCAAGACCAGGGCCAGGCCGGGCTGGTCGATCGTTCGTCTCGGCCGCGGTCGTGCCCGCACCGCACCCCACCGTGCACCGAGACCCGGGTCCGGATCTGGCGGCACCTGACCCGACGCGGACCGGTCGACCTGGCCCGCCGGGCCGGAGTGCCGGCCGCGACCATTGGCCGGATCCTCACGCGCCACCACACCCCGCTGCTGCGCGAGTGCGACCCGATCACCGGCGCGGTAATCCGGGCCTCGCGCCGCACAGCCAACCGCTACGAACACCCCTATCCAGGGTCGCTGGTCCACATCGACGTCAAGAAACTCGGCCGAATCCCCGACGGCGGCGGCTGGAAAGCCCACGGCCGCGGTGCCCGCCCCGCCACTCAACGCGGCCTGGGCTACGACTACGTCCACACCGCCATCGACGACCACTCCCGCCTGGCCTACGCCGAGATCCACGACGACGAAAAAGGCCCCACCTGCGCAGCATTCCTGACCCGCGCAACCGCCTTCTACGCCACCCACGGCATCACCGTCGAACGCGTCATCACCGACAACGCCAAGAACTACCGCCTCGCCCGAATCTTCCTCGACACCGCCGCCAGCCTCGGCATCCAGCTCAAGCTCATCAAACCCCACTGCCCCTGGACCAACGGCAAAGCCGAACGCCTCAACCGCACCCTGGCCACCGAATGGGCCTACGCCCGCCCCTACAACACCAACCAGCAACGCACCACCGCCTTGCCAGCATGGCTCAACCACTACAACCTAGAACGACCCCACACCGGCATCGGCGGCCAACGACCCATCGACCGAATCAACAACCTCGCGAGTCAGTACATCTAGTCCAGTCAGAAGCTGAGAAAACACCAGAATTTGCCCGATTCCGGGCAGATCCTTGGCTTCAGCCGCCGAAACCAGCACAGTTGTCCGGGTGATGAGTGAGGTGACGCAGCCGAGCGACGAGCTGGTCGACCAGGTCAGCCGGACCACCGGCCTGAGCACGGAGGACGCCCGGCGAGTGGTCGCCGACGTGCTCGCGTACTTCACCGAGACCACCGAGGAGTACGTCCGGCGCCGGCACCGCGAGCTGCAGACCTACGGCGCGCGCAACGACGAGATCTTCGCCCGGCTCGCCGACGAGCTGCGGCACTGGCCGGTCCGCTCCCCCGAACTCTCTGCCCGGCAGCTACGACGGATCGTCTACGGCTGACCTACAGCGAAAGGAACCCCATCCCATGTGCGGAATCGTCGGGTACGTCGGCACCAAGCCGGCCGCGCCCATCCTGGTGGACGGTCTGGCCCGGCTGGAGTACCGCGGCTACGACTCGGCAGGTGTCGCCGTGGTCGGCTCCAGCGAGCTGAAGGTCCACAAGGACGCCGGCCGCGTCCGGGAGCTGGAGGCCTCGCTGCCCAAGCGGTTCGGCGGCAAGCTCGGCATCGGCCACACCCGCTGGGCCACCCACGGCGGCCCGAGCAAGGACAACGCGCACCCGCACGTGAGCGCCGACCAGCGGATCGCGGTCGTGCACAACGGCATCTTCGACAACGCCGGAGTGCTGCGGGCCCAACTGGAGGACGCCGGCGTCAAGCTGCGCTCCGACACCGACACCGAGGTGCTCGCGCACCTGATCGAGCAGTCCGAGGGCGAGACCCTCGAGGACAAGGTGCTGGCCGCCCTGCGCCGGATCGAGGGCACCTACGGCATCGCCGTGGTCGACCTGGACTTCCCCGACCGGATCGTCGTCGCCCGCAACGGCAGCCCGCTGATCCTCGGCGTCGGCGACGGCGAGATGCACGTGGCCTCCGACGCGGCCGCGCTGATCCGCTACACCCGTCAGGTCGTCTACCTGGACGACGGTGAGCTCGCCACCGTCCGCGCCGACGGCTACCGCACCTTCACCCAGGACTCGCGGACCACCACCAAGACCGAGAAGACGGTCGAGTGGGACGCCGAGGAGTTCGAGCGCGGCGCGCACGAGCACTTCATGGTCAAGGAGATCCACGAGCAGCCGGAGGCGGTGCAGCGTGTCATCCGCGGCCGGCTCGACGAGCGCTTCCACGCCGTCCACCTGGGCGGCCTGAACATGGACGCCCGCGAGGCCCGCGAGATCAAGCGGGTCAAGATCCTCGGCTGCGGTTCGGCGTACTACGCCGGTCAGCTCGGGGCCCAGTTCATCGAGGAGGTCGCCCGGATCCCCGCCGACGCCGAGCCGGCCTCGGAGTTCCGCTACCGCAACCCGGTCGTCGAGCGGGACACCCTGTACGTCGCGGTCAGCCAGTCCGGCGAGACGCTGGACACCCTGGTCGCCGTGCAGGAGCTCAAGCGCAAGGGCGGCCGGGTGATCGGCCTGGTCAACGCGGTCGGCTCCAGCATCGCCCGTGAGGTCGACGGCGGCGTCTACCTGCACGCCGGTCCGGAGGTGTCGGTCGCCTCGACCAAGGCGCTGACCAACATGGCCGTCGGGTTCGCGATGCTCGGCATCCACCTGGGCCGGATCCGCGATGTCTCGCCCGCCGACGGCCGGCGACTGATCGACGGGCTGAAGAAGATCCCGGCGCAGATCCAGGCGATCGTCGACACCGAGCCGGAGCTGGCCGAGATCGCCGGCCGGCTGTCGAAGCACGAGAGCCTGTTCTTCGTCGGCCGCACCCGCGGCTACCCGGTCGCCCGCGAGGGCGCGCAGAAGCTCAAGGAGATCTCCTACCGGCACGCCGAGGCGTACCAGACCTCCGAGCTCAAGCACGGCCCGCTGGCGCTGATCTCGCCGGACGTGCCGACGGTCGCGATCGTGCCGGACGACGAGCTGCTGGACCGCAACATCGGCGCGCTGCACGAGATCGCCGCGCGCTCCGGCCCGCTGTACGTCGTGACGCACCCCGGCGTCGAGATCCCGGACGGCGCGGCCGCTGTCATCCGGGTGCCGAAGAACGAGCCGGAGCTGGACCCGATCCTGCTCACGATCCCGCTGCAGCTGCTGGCCTACCACGCGTCGGTCGCGCTGGGCCACGACGTCGACAAGCCGCGCAACCTGGCCAAGTCGGTCACTGTCGAGTAGTCGCCAGGCTGCAGGAAGCTGCAGCCGGGCCGCCGTTCATCCGTTGTTCGGTCGTCTAGGTTTCGATCAGGACCCTAGACGACCGACCTTCGGAAGGACTTCCATGCGCTGGCAGGCTCCACTCGCCGCGGCGGCCACCGTCGCCGTGCTGACCGCAACCCTGACCGCCGCCGGACCCGCGGTGGCGAGCAGCCGGCCCGGCGACGGCGGCGGCTCGGCGAGCTGCTCCCCCGACGCGCGGTTCCTCGGCTTCACCGACAGCCTGGACAAGACCACGTACGACGGCCAGAAGGTCTCCGGCCTGTCCGCGCTGAACGTGACCCGCCCGGGCCACGCCGTCGCGCTCGTCGACAACGTGCAGACCTCCCCGGCCCGGATCTTCGATCTGCGGATCGGCAGCAAGCCCACGGTCGCCGTCGACGGGATGACGATCCTGCGCCGGCCCGACGGTACGCCGTACACGGGTGCCGACTTCGACGGCGAGGGCCTGGTCGTCGAGCGCGGCGCGCGGACCATCCTGGCCACGTCGGAGCGCGAGCCGTCGATCCGCCGCTTCCGCCTCTCCGACGGCCGGCAGATCGGCGAACTGCCGGTGCCGTCGCGCTTCCAGGTCGCTCCGGCGGGCCAGGCGAGCAGCAACCAGACCTTCGAGTCGCTCGCCGTCAGCCCCGACGGCCTGTCCCTGTACGCCGGTATGGAGGGCGCGCTCACCCCCGACGGCATCGACTCCGACGGCCGGAGCCACAACCGCATCATCCGGTACGCCGGCCTGCCGGGCCACGCGTACAAGCCGGTCGCGCAGCTCGCCTACAAGACCGATCCCGGCCTGAACCTCGTCGAACTCGCCGTCGTCGGCCGCGACCGGCTCCTCTCGATGGAGCGCACCTTCGTCGCGGGCGTCGGCAACACCATCCGCGTCTTCTCCGTCTCCACCAAGCACGCGCCGGACGTCAGCGGGCGTGAGTCGATCGCGACCGCCCCGGCGAAGGACTTCGTCCAGAAGAAGCTGCTGTTCGACCTGGTCGACTGCCCGCCGTCCGGTGCTGTCGCCAAGCAGCCGCAGCCGAACCCGCTGCTGGACAACGTCGAAGCCCTCGCGCTCGGTGGCTACCTACCCGGGGGCCGCCGCCAGCTCTACCTGCTGTCGGACGACAACGACGGCGCCACCCAGATCACCCGGCTCTACTCGCTCGCCGTCGACCTGCACTGACACAGGCCGTCAGGAGGAAGCAGTCAGCGGCGCAGGCATCCCGTCGGTGAACAGCTGCGCGTCGATCTGGTCCAGAGCGACGCGCAGCGCACCGAGGGCCACGCTGTCGGCTCCCAGGCTGGACGCCCTGATCTCCGGAACGCGCAGGCACAACCGGCCGAGCTCCTGCGCGAGCGGGTCGATGATGAGGTCCGCGGAGCGCGAGTAGCCGCCGCCGAGCACGACAACCTGCGGGTCGAGCGTCAGCACGAGGGCCGCGGCGCCGACGGCGAGGTCCTTCACGTAGCGGCGCAGCGCGGTCTTCGCGTCGCGATCACCTTCGCGGGCCTGGTTGAAGACCCAGGCGGCCTTGTCGTCGGGATGGATGTCGTCGGGTACGCCGGGGCAGTTCTCGATGTGGGACGGTGCCGCCTCCCAGCGGACCGCCTTGAGCGCGCCGATCTCCCCCGCCGCGCCGCCGTGCCCGCGTCGCAGCGTGCCGTCGAGGATGAGGCCCGCGCCGGTGCGCATGCCGGCCAGGATGTAGACGATGTCGTCGGCGTCCTGCGCCGCGCCCTTCCAGCGTTCGGCGACGGCGGCGAGCTTGCAGTCGTTCTCGACCAGGATCGGGCAGCTGAACCGGGCGGCGAGGTGCTCGGCCGGAGAGACGCTCGCCCAGCCCGGCAGCGGGGTGAACAAAGTGGTCCGGCCGGTGGCGTCGACCGGGCCGGTCACCCCGACCGTCACCGCCCAGATCTGCTCGGGCCGCATCTTCACCGCGGCCAGGCACTGGCTGATGGCGGTGTCGACGGCCTCCAGCCGCGCGCCCGGGTCGGCGTCGGGCTCGACCGGCAGCCGGTGGCTGTGCACGACCTGTCCCTCCAGGTCGGCGAGCAGTACGAGGATCTTGTGGCCGCCGACGTCGACGCCGAGCACGTGCCCGGCGTCGGCGTTGAACCGGTAGCGCCGGGCCGGGCGGCCGACGCTGCTGCCGTCCGGCTCGACGATCTTGACCCAGCCGTCGGTGACCAGCCCGCGGACGACGACGTCGGCTCCGGGGCGGGACAGGCCGGTGCGGCTGGCCAGCTCGGTGACCGTGGCCGGCGGCTGCCCGCGCATCGCCCGGACGATGCTGATCGAGTTGAGCTCGCGGAGCGTGCTGACATCGGCTCCGGACGCGGCCGTACCGGTCACCCCGAACTCCCTCTTACGCTTCATTGAAGCGAAATTTTAGCGCTACTCACGAGATCGGATACTGCTGTCCCCGGTTCAGCGCGGCGGTGAAGTCGACCGGACGCCCGTCGATGCCGAACCGGTACCGGCCGTTCCGGACGATCTCGGGCCGCTGCGACAGGTAGGTGACCATGCGTTCGAGCTCCTCGGGCGTCAGCCAGGACGGCGGGTCGGACACCGCCTTGAACCCGCAGATCGCCGCCAGGTCCTGCAGCCAACCCATCTGGGTGTCGGTCAGCAGGTTGAGCCGGCTGCGGAAGTACACGACGTCGGGGTCGACCTCGACCAGCGGCGCCTGCCACAACCGGTGCACCGTGTTCACCAGCGCGTTGTAGGCCATCGCGTCCGAGGGGTCCTCGCTGGCGTAGTTCGTCCACAGCGGCGCGACGTCCGGACCGCTGCGCATCCCGTCGACCAGTCCGAGCGAAGGCAGCAGCAGGCCACCACTGGCGAGCAGGTAGACGTCGGGTCCGGCCACCTTCCGGATCATCGCGAGCGCATCGCGATAGGCCTGTTCCCGATGCGCCCCAGACGCCCGTACGCCGGGCATGGCACCCGCGTTGATGAAGTCCAGCTTGAGATACCGGAAGCCCCACTCGTGCACCACCCGGTGGATCAACTCCGCCAGATGAGCCTGTACGCCGGGGTGCGTGAGGTCCAGCGCCCAGTACCCGGTCCCCCAGTTGTGCCCGGCCACGACCGGATCCCCAGCCGCGTCCCGGAGCACGAACTCGGGACGCTCACGCGCGATCGAAGACGTCGGCAGCACGATGAACGGCGCCAGCCACAGCCCCGGCCTCATCCCGGCGCCGGTGATGCGCTCGGTCAGCGCTCGCATCCCGGAGGGGAACTTGTCGTTCGGCTGCCAGTCCCCGACGGCCTGCTGCCAGCCGTCGTCGACCTGCAGTACGTCGAACGGCAGGTCCGCCAGCGCGGCGATGTCCTTGTTCAGCAGTTGTTCGGTGATGCCCTCGTAGTACGCGTACCAGGTGCACCACACGTTGCCGGCCCGCCGGTCGCTGCTTCCGAGCCGGGCGGCCAGCTGTTCGGCGTACTGGGTGAAGACGTCCTGTTCGGGGCCGTAGGCAAGGAACCAGGGCGCGCCGTCGACCTCGCACCAGCCGGCCAGGGTGTCCTGGTCGGCGCTCAAGCGCGGCGTTCCGAGCCCGAGCGAACCGAGCAGCAGTACTTGGCCGTCGGCCCCCTGCAGCGCGGCCACCGCCGACGAGTGATGGCGCGCCGGGTCGTCCCAGGTGGTGTCGTCGGCGGTGAGACGGCGATCGGGATCGGCGATGCGCAGCGGGTCGTCGCTGAGCCGCCGCCAGCCGCACGGGCTCCAGGAGTTCTGGCCGTGGCGATAGAACAGCGCGTCGCCGAGGCCGTGCAGGATCGCGACCCGGCCCGGCGGCAGGACCAGACCGCCGGGCACGGACTCGGGGGGCTCGGAACCGGTCAGCTCCACCGCGAGCACACGGTCGGCCAGGTCGACGAGCAGAGGCATGGATCTCCTTGAAGCAGCAGTGACCGTTCGGCGGGTCAGCCGGTGCGGGCCCGCCGAACGGTTCGGGTCGGGTGCGGTCAGCCGAACAGGTCGTTGACCTGCTGGTTCGCCTTCTTCAGCGCCGCGGCGGGTTCGGCCTGGCCGAGAACGACCGACTGCATCGCGTCCTGCACGATCTGGCTGATCTCGGTGCCGTGATCGGTGATCGGCAGCAGGAACGTGCCGCCGGGGGTCTTGGTGTAGTCGACGTAGACCTGCACGTCACGGCCCTTCGCCTTGTGCGCGGCCAACGCCTTGTCGGTCGCCGACTTGATCGCCGGGAAGACGACGGCGTTGCCGGCGACAACGTTCTGGCAGTCGGCCGAACCGAGGTACTTCACCCACTTCCAGGCGGCGTCCTTGTGCTCGGTGCCGGCCCAGATCGCGTCGGACAGGCCGTTGATCGCGCTCTTGCGCTGCCCGACCGGGCCGACCGGCAGTGGTGCGAGCGCGAACTTCTGCTTGGCGTCGGCGCCCAGGTAGGTGTTGATCGTCCAGGAGCCCGCGATCGTCAGCGCGGCCTTGCCCGCGTTCATCACCGCGTCGATGCCGAGCGTCGACTGCTTGTCGAACCTCGGCGCGTAGCCCTTGTCGGTGAGCGCCTTGTACCAGCTGATCGTCTCGATCAGCTTGGGGTCGTCGTACTTGTACTGCGTGCCCCACGGGTTCTTGTCGAGGTAGCTGAACCCGTTCGCCGCGGCCAGCTCACCCCAGCCGTTCTGGCCCTGCGAGCCGTCGTTCCACTCCGGCTGGTAGCCGTAGACCTTGACCTTGGTCTTGTCGAAGGCCGGATCCAGCCCGTTGCGGCCGTTCGCGTCGACGGTCAGCTTCGCGATGGTCTGCTCGAACGTCCCGCCGTCGTTCGGGTTCCAGGTCAGGTCCGCCAGGTCCGCGGGCTTGATGCCCTGCTTGGCGAGCATCTGGCTGTTGTAGACGATCGCCTCGGTGTCCCAGTCCTTCGGCAGCCCGTAGCGCTTGCCGTCCTTGGTCCACAGGTCGGCGAGGCCGTCCTGGTACTGGCCGAGGTCGATCTTGTCGGCGTCGACGTTCGGCTGGATGTCGAGGATCTGCTGGCTGGAGACGAACTGCGGGTAGTACGAGACCTGGTTGGTCCACACGTCGGGCGCGTCACCAGCGGCCAGCTGTGTGGTCAGGTTCTGCCAGTACTGCGCCCACGCCGTCTGGGTGATCTTGACCGTGATGTCCGGGTTGGCGGTGTGGAACGCGTCGGCGCAGGCCTGGTACGACGCCTGCTGGTTGTCGTCCCACAGCCAGTAATCGAGCGTGACCGGGCCGTCGGACGCCCCGTCGCCGCCCGCCGAGCCGCTGCAGGCGGTGAGTGCGGTGGCCGCCAACAAGCCGCTCAGCAGGGCCGCTCCGACCTGCTTCCTCTTGATCATCGAGTGCCTCTTCCTGGGATCTGGCGCGGGACCGGGCGTGACCTCTTGCCACGGTCGGCTGTCTCGAATAATGATGTGGCGCATCGAAAATTTGTCAAGGGCAGATCGTAAACCCTGGCACATCACTGGAGGCGTCGATGGTCATTTCCTCGCTGTCCCGCCGAGCCCGGACGGCCGTCGTCGCCGCCCTGAGCGCGGTCGCCCTCGCCCTGCCGGCCTCGACCTCGGCCGCCGGCCCACCGGACCACGGCTGGCGGGACCTGCCGGCCGCGGCGACTCCGGACACCAATCCCCTGAAGGGCTTCATCCCCTACGCGGGCAGCTACTCGACGTTCCCGCACTCGATGGAGTGGTTCTACCTGCCCCTGAACGCCGTCATGACCGGGCCGGACACCTTCGACTGGAAACCGCTGGAGGACCAGCTGAACGCCATCGCCGCCCGCGGCCACCAGGCGGCGTTCCGCTTCTACCTCGATTACCCGGCCAAGCCCAGCGGCATCCCGCAGTTCCTGCTGGACCAGGGCCTGCTGACCCGCCCGTACGACGACTTCGACAACAACGGCCTCAGCGTCTCGCCCGACTACGACGACCCGCGGCTGGCCGCCGCGCTCGACACGTTCATCGCCGCGCTCGGCAAGCGGTACGACGGTGATCCGCGGGCGGGATTCATCCAGCTCGGCCTGCTCGGCTTCTGGGGTGAGTGGCACACCTGGCCGCACAACGGCGATCCCGGCACGGAGAACTGGTTCGCCTCACAGGCCCAGCAGCTCAGGGTGCTGACGGCGTACGACAAGGCGTTCGACAAGACCAAGCTGATGGTCCGCTACCCCAGCACCGACAACGCGGCGCTCGACCTGGGCTATCACGACGATTCCTTCGCCTACTCCACCCTGCCGGGACCCGGCTGGCACTTCATGGACCTGATGCAGCAGGCCGGGACCACCGGCAAGTGGCTGAACGCACCGGTCGGCGGTGAGCTCCGGCCTGAGCTGCAGGGCTGCCTGTTCGCCGTACCGATGCAGTGCGGCGGCGACGGCGACAACAACTTCGCCGACGGCGTCACCCAGACCCACGTGTCCTGGCTGCTCAACCACTACGCCTTCAGCCCCGGCTACACGGGCACCACCTACGACAACGCCTTGGCCGCCGCCAAGTCGATCGGCTACGAGCTGCGCGTCGCCGCGGTGCGGACCAGCCACCAGCGCCGCGGCCTGGACGTCTCTGTCCGGTTCCAGAACGACGGCGTCGCCCCGTTCTACTACGACTGGCCGCTGCAGCTCGCCGCCGTCGGCCGCGACGGCCGGATCGCCCGTACCTGGTCGACGCCGTGGAAGCTGAGCACCGTCAAGCCCGGCGCACCGGTCGAACTCAGCACTGCCCTTCGCACCGCCGGCCTGCGCAAGGGCGACTACACGCTGGTCCTGCGCGCCGCCAACCCGATGCGCGGCGGTCTGCCGCTGCGCTTCGCCACTGCCGGCCAGGACACCACCGTGCCCGGCTGGCTCACGCTCGGCCGGACCAGGATCTCCTGACCTGGCCCGTCCACCCAGCGGGGGATCCATCACCTACCACTGGAGGTCACCGCCCATGTCATCCCTCCTGGCGCGGTCATGCCGCGCTGCCGTCGCACTGGCCCTCGGGGCACTGCTGGCACTGCCGTCGACGGCACCCGTCGCAGCCGCCCCTCAAGGTCCGCCACCCAGGCCCGCGGCTCCCGCGAGCCCCGACCCGTCCCTCACCGTCCACCCACTCACCGCCGCACCGGGCCCGATCGACAACCCGTTGAAGGGGTTCGCGCGCTTCTACTCCCCCGGCAGCAACCAGAACCAGGGCTATCCCCACTCGCTCACCTGGACCTACTTCGGGCTCTCCGAGGTCATGACCAACGCCTCGAACTGCGGTGCGTACGACTGGTCGCTGGTCGACCAGGCGCTGAACGAGAGCGCGACGTACGGCAATCAGGTCGCGATGCGGTTCTACCTGGAGTACCCCGGCGGCTCCGGCACCCATCCCGCCAACGCGATCCCGCGCTGCTTCGACGGTCACGTTGCCTACCGCAACAACTCCTACTGGAACACCACCAGCCCCGACTACGACAACGCCTACCTGCTGACCGCGCTGAAGAACTTCGTCGCCGCGTTCGGCGCCCGGTACGACGGTGATCCGCGGGTCGGCTTCATCCACACCGGCCTGATCGGCCTGTGGGGTGAGTGGCACACCTGGCCCTACGACACCGACACCGCGGACGGCTATCCCAACTACATGCCGACCGATGCCCACGGCACCGAGATCCTGCAGGCTTTCGACAACGCGTTCAACACCACCAAGCTGGAGGTCCGGTACCCCGGCGCCGGTGGCGCCGGCGCGAAGAACCTGAACATCGGCTACCACGACGACTCGTTCTGCTACCGCGAGGGCAGTCCCCTCGCCGGGGTGACCCTGCCGGCGTCGCTCGGCGGTGCGAGCTACTCGCAGCTCCAGCGCGCCCTCGAGCAGGGAGTGGAGAACAAGTGGATCACCAACTCGATGGGCGGTGAGGTCCGGCCGGAGATCCAGTCCCAGGCCTTCAACTACTGGCCCGGCGGCTCGGGTCAGGTGGACAACATGAAAGCGTGCATCGAGCTGGAGCACGCCACCTGGAAGATGAACGAGCAGAGCGCCAACTACAGCCCGGCCGACCCGAACGTCGCGGCCGCCGTCCGGCTGATGGGCTACAACCTCGGCGTCACCAACGCCTACTACTCCAACACCGTGTCCGGCACCGCCAAGATCGGCGTCCAGATCAGCAACGACGGAGTGGCGCCGTTCTACTATCCGTGGACGGTGACGCTCGGGCTGAAGAACAGCGCCGGTACGGTCGTCAAGACCTGGGACACCCCGTGGGATCTGCGCACCGTGATGCCCCGCAAGATCCGGGCCTTTCCCGACTGGGGAGTCGGCGCCGACCCGACGTACCGCGACTTCGGGTACGCGCAGAACTTCGATACGACCGTCAACCTGTCCGGCGTCACCAACGCCGGCTACCAGCTCGTCCTGCGGGTGAAGAACCCGCTGGAATCGGTCACCGCGAACGCGAAGAAGCTGCGGTTCGCCAACGCCACCCAGAACGCCGACGGCTGGCTCGGCCTCGGCTCGATCACCGTCGGCTCCGCGGCCGGCGCCACCACGGTGGAGGCCGAGAACCCGGCCAACACCCTCACCGGCGGGGCGGTCGTCGCGAGCTGCTCCGGTTGCTCGGGCGGCTCCAAGGTCGGGTACGTCGGCAACGGCGCGACGCTGGTGTTCAACAACGTCGGCAGCACCACTGCCGGGAACCGCACGTTGACCCTGTCGTACTTGTCCGCCGTCGCCCGTACGGCGACCGTGAAGGTCAACGGCGGCACGGCGACCAGCGTCGACTTCCCGGCCACCGCGGACTGGAACACGGTCGGCACCCGAAGTCTCACCGTGCCGCTGGTCGCCGGGAACAACACCATCACGATTGCCAACCCGTCCGGGTGGGCGCCCGACTTCGACAAGCTCACCGTCAGCTGAGAACGGGGGCGCCCCGACCGGGGCGCCCCACCTCTCACTTGAGGCCGGAGAAGTTCAGCGACTCCACCAGCCGCTTGCCCAGGAAGATCAGCAGCAGAAGCACCGGTACGACGGACAGCACCGATCCCGCCATCAGGCCGGTCCAGTCCGGCGCCCGATTCGGGGATTGCTGGAGAAAGACGCCGAGCCCGACGGTCAGCACCCGCGTGTCCTCACCCTTGCCGACCAGCAGCGGCCACAGGTAGTCCTTCCAGCTCCAGACCACAGTGGTCAGGGCGATCGTGATCAGCGGGCCGCGGCTCATCGGGAGCACGATCCGCCAGAACATCCCCCACGTCCCGACGCCCTCGAGCATCGCGGCCTCCTCGACCTCCCGGGGGATCGACAGGAAGAACTGACGCAGGAAGAACACCGCGAACGGCGTCATCAGCAGGCTGGGCAGCACCAGCCCGGGGATCGTGTTCAGTACGCCGAGCTGCTTGACCAGGACGAAGTTCGGCAGCAGCGTGAAGATCGGCGGCACCATCAACGCGGCGATGATGATGCCGAAGGCAACGTCCCGGCCGGGGAACCGCAACCGGGCGAACGCGTAGCCGGCCATCGCACAGCAGAAGGTCTGCACGGTCGCGATCAGGCCGCTGTAGACGACCGAGTTGAACGTGTAGCGCAGGAAGTCGATGTGCGCGCCCGATCCGCCGGCGGCGCGGGCCTCCTCGGGGCCGACCAGTCCGAGCACCCGGCGGAAGTTGATCAGGGTCGCGTCCCGCGGCCACAGCGACGTCGATCCGTCGTACAGGCCGGCGGCGGGGGTGAGCGCCGTCCGGACCATCCAGTAGAAAGGGAACACGGTGAGCACGAGCGCGGTGGTCAGCGCGAGCCAGGCAACGGCGCGGCCGAGCTTCGATCCGGTGAACATGCGGGGCTCCTCAGGCCAGATCCGAGCGGGACGCGCGCAGCATCCGCAACTGGACGACGGTCAGCAGACCGAGCACGACCACGAGCACCATCGCGACGGCCGCGGCGTAGCCCATGTGGAAGTAGGTGAAGGCCTGCTGGTAGATGTAGTAGTAGATGACCCGGGTCTCCGGAATCGGCGCCTTGCCGCCGTAGACGACCGCGACGGTGTCGAAGATCTGGAACGAGCCGATCAGCGACACCACCAGCACCAGTGCGAGCACCGGCCGCAGCAGCGGCAGCGTGATCGACCGGAACATCCGCAGCTCGCCCGCGCCGTCGATCGACGCGCTCTCGTACAGGTGCTGCGGGACCTGCAGCATCCCGGCGTACAGCAGCAGCGCGGTGTAGCCGGTATAGGCCCAACTGTTGACCAGGGCAACCAATGGCATCGCCCACAGCGGCGAGTTGAACGACAGCGTCGTGTCCAGGCCGATCCCGCCCAGCAGGTGGTTTACGAAGCCCAGGTCGGGATCGAGCAGCCAGGCCCACAGCAGCCCGATCGTCACGTTCGGCACCAGCCAGGGCACCAGCAGCGCCGCCCGCAGCACGACCGAACGGGTCAGGCGGTGCATCAACGCCGCCAGGCCGAGCGCGAGCGCGGTCTGGGAGACGATGTTCAGCACGACGTAGTACGCCGTGACCTTCAGCGCGTTCCAGAACTGGTCGTCGTCGATCAGGTTCCGGTAGTTGTCCGCCCCCACGTACGACGGGTCGTTGAGCAGGCTGAAGTCGGTCAGCGAGTACCAGATCCCCCGCACCGTCGGATACGCGTAGAAGACCGCGAAGCCCAGCATCACCGGCAGCAGGAACAGCCACCCCGTCCGCCGGTCGTCGCGCTGCTTCGGCCTCACCGCGTTCATCCGGCGCCTCCTCGATCCCCACTGGCACGCCCCCCGCGGGCGCTTCGTCGGATGATTATGATGCGGCCTAGCGAATATTTGTCAACAGCCAATCGTATTAAGAGCTGTGGTTCGGCGACATCGCTGTGACTGGCGGGACGGAGGTGAACGGGTGACAATCGGTGGATGCGCGTGATCGTGGTGGGTGCCGGCGTGATCGGGCTGAGCGCGGCGGTGCGGCTGGCCGAGGCCGGGTACGACGTGGGGGTTTTCGCGCGGGACCTGCCGCTGGAGACCACGTCTGCGGTGGCGGCCGCGATCTGGTATCCGTTTCTCTCGGCACCGCCGGACCGCGTCGCCGGCTGGGCGCGCACGACGTACGGCGAGCTGGTGCAGCTCGCCGCCTCGGTGCCGTCGGTGCGGCTGCGGCACGGCCGGGAGTTCCTGACCGAGTCGCGGCCGGTCCCCTACTGGGCCGACGTACTCGACGACTTCGCGCGGGTCGGGTCACCGCCGCGCGGCTTCAAGGACGGCTGGTCGTTCACCACCCCGGTGGTCGAGATGCCGCTCTACCTGCAGTACCTGGTCAAGCGGCTGGAAGCAGCGGGTGGGTCGCTCACGCGCGCAGCCCTCTCCGGCCTGCCGAACTCGGCCGACGTCGTCGTGAACTGTGCGGGACTCGGCGCCCGGCTGACCGCCGGGGACCCGACCGTCACGCCGGTGCGCGGCCAGGTGCTCACCGTCGAGCAGTTCGGCCTGACCGACTGGCTGATCGCCGACCAGAGCCCGTCCGACCTCACGTACGTCGTACCGCGGTCCAACGACATCGTCATCGGTGGCACCAGCCAGCCCGACAGCTGGGACCTGAGCATCCGGCCGGACACGGCCCAGGCGATTCTCGATCGGGCGGCCGTTCACGTTCCTGAGCTACGCCAGGCCAAGATCATCAAGCACCGGGTCGGGCTGCGCCCGGCGCGGCCGGCGGTCCGCTGCGAGAGCGTCCGCGTCGGCGAGCAGACCGTCGTGCACTGCTACGGCCACGGCGGCTCGGGTGTCACGCTCTCCTGGGGCTGCGCCGACGAGGTGCTTGCTCTGGTCAAGAACGCCTAGACGCCGAGGACCTGGCAGAGCAGGTCGAGCGCGCCGGAGTAGGAGTGGTCCGGCGGAGTCCCGTAGCCCACGACCAGGGCCTCGCGGGTCGAAGCGCCGTGGAAGTGGTATGTGTTCAGGTGCGCCAGCCCTAGTCGCTGCCGGGCAGCCCGGTCGACCATGTCCTGCGCATCCCCCGGTACATCGAGCAGCACGTGCAGCCCAGCCGAAATGCCGGCCACCTGTACGCCGGGCGCGCGGACGCCGAGCAGTTCGACCAGGCGGTCGCGGCGACGCCGGTAGTGCAGCCGGGACCGGCGCACGTGCCGGTCGTAGTGGCCGGACTCGATGTACTCGGCCAGGATCAGCTGGTCGAGCGTGGCGGTCTGCAGGTCGGCAGTGCGCTTCGCGGCGAGCAGCGGTTCCATCAGGTGCTGCGGCACGACCATCCAGGCCAGCCGGAGCCCGGGCGCGAGGCTCTTGCTCGCCGTACCGGTGTAGACGACTCGCTCCGGGTCCAGCGTCTGCAGCGCGCCGACGGTCTGCCGGTCGTAGCGGAACTCGCCGTCGTAGTCGTCCTCGATGAGGACCGCACCGGTCTGCCGGGCCCACTCCACCGCCGCCGAACGCCGGTCGGGCGCCAGCGGCACACCTGTCGGCATCTGGTGAGCAGGGGTGAGCAGAACGGCCTGACCGGTCAGCTGGTCCGTCCGTACGCCGTACTCGTCGACCGGGACCGGGACCGGAGTCAGCCCGCGGGTCCTGATCACGTCCCAGTGCAGGTTGTAGCCGAACTCCTCGACCGCGACAGTGGTGGCGCCCTGACCACGCAGGGCTTCGCTGAGCAGGTTGAGCGCCTGGACGTAACCGGAGCAGACCAGGATGCGCTCCGGGTCGGCGTGTACGCCGCGCGCTCTGGCCAGGTAGTCGGCGAGCATCCGGCGCAGCTCGGGCCGGCCGCGCGGGTCGCCGTACCCGAAGGCGTCGTTGGGGGCCGACGACAGCGCCTTGCGAGCAGCCGCGAGCCACTCGCCGCGCGGGAAGGTGGCGAGGTCGGGTGAACCGGGCCGGAGGTCGTAGCGGACGTCGGGCTTCCTGAAACTCTTGATCGGCGCCGGCGCGGGCGGGACCGCGCTCGGACGCCCGGCGACCACGGTGCCGGAGCCCTGGCGGGCCGTCAGCCAGCCCTCGGCGACCAGTTGCCCGTAGGCGTCCGCGACGGTGTTCCGCGCGATGCCGAGGTCCTTGGCCAGTGTGCGAGACGACGGCAGCCGGGTCCCGGGCACCAGCCGGCCGCTCCGGATCGAGCTGTGCAGCGCGGCCACCAGATCGGCCCGGCCGCGGCTCCCGGTCAGATCAAGGTGCAGATCCGCCCCCGCTTCCAGAGGCTCCTCGGAAATGGCCCGTCGTTGCGTCATAGAAGTGGACCATACTCCTGGGCCGGTGCGCGGCTAGCGTGGTCGGCATGAGCACAACGAAGCGACGAGTGAAGGTGGCCTCGCTGGCCCCAGAGTTCTACCGGGCGATGATCGCCCTGGACGCCGAGTCCGCGCACGGGCTGGACCCGCTGCTGGCCCACCTGGTGCGGATCCGCGCCTCGCAGCTGAACGGCTGCGCCTACTGCCTCGACATGCACACGCTGGACGCCCGGCACGAGGGTGAGACCGAGCAGCGGCTCCACCTGGTCGCCGCCTGGCGGGAGGCCGGCAAGTTCTTCACCGCGCGGGAGCAGGCCGCGCTGGCCCTGACCGAGGCGATCACGCTGATCAGCGTGGACCACGTGCCGGACGAGGTGTACGACGCGGCCGCCGAGCAGTTCGCCGACAAGGAACTGGCCCAGCTGATCGGCCTGATCATCACCATCAATGCCTGGACCCGGATCGGCGTCACCGGTCGCCTTGAGCCCGGCCACTACTCCCCGAGCTGAGGCGCGATGAGCCGAGCAGAGACACTGCGGGCCCTGCACCACGGCGACACCCCACTGGTGCTGCCGAACGCCTGGGATCCGGTCAGTGCCCGGATCGTCGCCGAGGCGGGTTTCTCAGCGGTCGCGACCAGCAGTGGCGCGGTCGCCAGGGTGATCGGGTACGACGACGGCCAGCTGACCCCGGAGGCCGAGATGTTCGCCGCCGTCGCCCGGATGGTCCGGGCGGTCGACGTACCGGTGACGGCGGACATGGAGGCCGGGTACGGGCTGAGCCCCCAGGAGTTCGTGGAACGGTTGCTGGAGACCGGAGCGGCCGGCTGCAACCTGGAGGACTCGACCAGCGACGGTCTGACCGAACCGGAGCGGCAGGCGGACTACCTGGCCGAGGTGCGAGCAGCCGCCGGAGCGGATCTGGTTGTCAACGCCCGCATCGACACCTTCCTGCATGGCGGCACGGTGGCGGACGCGATCACCCGCGGGCGGGCGTACCGCCGGGCCGGAGCGGACTGCGTCTACCCGATCCTCGCGCCGGTGGAGTCGATCGCCGAGCTGAAGGAGGGCATCGGCGGGCCGCTCAACGCCCACGCGGCGCCGGACGGGCCGACCTGCGCCGAGCTCGTCGCCGCCGGCGCGACCCGGATCTCGTACGGCACCAGCCTGCACCACTACCTGATGGACAGCTTCCGCAAGCTCCTGCCCGAGCTGGGTTGAGCGTCAGTCCAGGGAGATGACCAGGCGGGAGTCGGCCCCGGTCCCGTACTCCGGGTCGCCGCCGCGGATCAGAACGGAGTGCTCCGTGGCGGTTGCCCGGTAGAGGCGGAACAGGCCGTCGCCGCGCAGTTCGTCGAGCTCGAACTCGCGGCCCTCGTCGAGCCGGCTGTTGTAGATCGCGGCAGCCGGCTCCAGTTCGTCGTCGGGGACCTGCGCCGCGGTCGCCTCGACGTACACGGCCTGCGCGTTGCCGACCGCCACCGACGAGTCGAAGATCGCCAGGCTCGCGGTGGAGCGCACAGTGAGGTTCCGCGAGTGCCGGGTGGTGGGCGACGAGACCCAGTAGAAGCGGCGGTACTCCTCCGGCACGAAGTACACCGGAGTGACCCAGGGGTTTCCGTCGGCGTCCGCCGTACCGAGGGCCAGGTAGAGATTCGCGTCGATCACCTCTCGGGCCAGAGCAGCGTGGTCTCGCATCAGGTCTCCTCAGCAGTCGTCTCGTTGTCGCAGGCTACCCACGCCGAGGGGCTGACGGGGAAGTCCGTACGACGGGCGCGGCCGCCGCGGTGATCGCCACACCGATCGCCGGCAGGAGCAGAGCGGCCGGCAGGCTGCCCAGGTGAGCCAGCACGCCGATCGCGGCGGGCCCGGTGAAGGAGCCGAGGTAGCCCATCGCCGACACCCGCGCCACTGCGACGGCGACCGGGAGGTTCCGGTCGGCTCCGGCGGCGCCGATGCTGATCGGCAGGAGGTTTGCCAGCCCTAGTCCGAGCAGCCCGAGACCTGCCAACGCGCTCCAGGCGGTCCCGATCAGCAGGCCGGCTGCGAACCCGCCACCTGCGACGAGTGCACCGAGCCGGAAGACGGTGACCGGTCCGAGCCGGCCGATCAGCCGATCGCCTCCCAGCCTGCCGAGAGTCACAGCCGCTTGGAAGACCGCCAGGGCCGTCGCAGCCACCGCCGCCGAGGTGTGGTGGCTGTCGCGAAGCAGGACCGCACTCCAGTCCAACGCTGTGCCTTCGGCGAAGGTGAACACGAAGGCGAGCCCGCCCAGGAGCAGTAGCCGCCCAGACCAGCCGGACAGCCAGGTGCTGTGCTCGCCATGCTCGGCCGACGCACTGTGCAACTCAGCAGGCGGCAGCAGCGTGCGGCTCGCCAGCAATCCCAGGACGACCGTCCCGACCGCGACCAGGGTGAAATGGACCGCTACTCCTCCGCCGAGCGCAGCGGCGAGCGCGGCCAGGCCGCCGCCGGCGACCCCGCCGAGGCTGTGCATCGCGTGCAGCCCCGACAACACCGGCCGCCCGTACGACGCCTGCAGGCCGACGCCCTGGTCGTTGATCGCGACGTCCACCACGCTGTTGGCCATCGCCGAGACCGCCAGCGCGAGCGTCAGCGTCACCAGGCTTCCCGCGTGCGCAATGGCGAGCAGGAGCGCTGCGAAGACAGGCAGCGCCACCGTGACCGCTCGCCGACTACCCAGGCGCGTCACCACGACCGCACCGACCTGCAGGCCGGCCACCGCCCCGGCATTGAGGCCGACGAAGGCGATCGCAAGATCGGAGTCGGACAGCCCGAGGTCGGCCTTGCGCGCCGGAATCCGCGCCGCCCAGGTCGCGAAGACCAAGCCGGTCAGGAAAAACGCGGCCGCCGTACCGAGCCGGGCGGTCCTGAGACGGCGGGTGATCACGAGGCGGAGTTCGGTTCTGAGGGCTCCGTGGACAAGCCGAGTCGCAGGGCGTAGACGAGTGCCCAGTCCTGGTCGTTGGCGAGGGGGTCGGCGACATGGGCGGGGAGGTTGTTGACGGCGCTGGGGTAGACGAAGGCGCAGGTGGCGGTGCCGTCCTGGTGGAAGTTGGCCAGGTTGGCTCTGAGGATCGCCTCGCCTGCTGGGCGCAGGTGGTCGTCGGGCCACGTCAGGTAGACGGCCGCGCTGAGCACGGACCAGTAGTGCGGGAAGACGTCGCCCCACAGCCGGAGCAGGCCGAACCAGTAGCCGTCCCAGTGACGGATCGGGATGTGCCGCAGCCGTACGTCGGGTTGGTCGGCAGCGAAGGCGGTCAGCCAGGGCAGGCGACGGGTCAGCTCCGCCAGCTCGACCGCACCCTCCTCATACGCCGCCAGCAGGAGTTCCAGCAGGGGTGCGACCATCGACTGCTCGTAGTTGACCTCGTGCGGCGGCAGGTCGTCGCCGTACTCGATGAAGGCGGCGGCGTGCCGGGCCAGGTGCTCGCGCATCCGGGCGGCGGTCTCGGGGTCGGTCGTGGCGGCCAGCGAGCGCAGCAGCGGGCCGAGGTCGAAGGCGAGGAAGTGCTCGCCGCCGAGCGCGTAGTACCGGTCGATGATCCGGACCGCTCCGGCGGTGTCGCCCTGGCCGAGCAGGAAGCGGGCGAACCAGGGGAAGTTGTACAGCCGGGTCCGGCTCTCGTGCAGGCTGTCGTCGGCGACCGTGCCGTCGGCGGCGACCAGGTGCTCCAGTACGAACTGCTGATAGCCGAGGAGTGCCTCGTCCAGCTCGACTCGGTCGCACCAGCCGCGGTCGCGCGCCTCCTGGAGCAGCAGCGCGGTGCCGATCCGCTCGCGCGCGTCTGACCAGTCACGCCAGCCGCCGGACAGCAGGCGCAGACCCGTCTGAGCGTCGTACGGGACGAACGAGAAGCGGCGGCTGTCGCTCAGCTCGACCGGGCGCTGGTGGTCGAGGACGAACCGCACCCGGCGTTCGACGATCTCCTGCAGCGGCTCGTGGAAGAGCAGACCGACCCGGGAGCTGACCTTGCCGTCGGTCACGTCGACGTACTGGACGCCTGGCTCCGCAGAGGTCACCGTCGAAGGGCCGGTGACACCATCGGCCAGTTCCAGCGCCAGTGACTCGCCCGCCAGCGCAGTGAGCACCGGCGCCTCGACCAGCGGCGTCCAGCTCGCCCGGAAGTCGGCCAGCGAGTCGAACCACTCCAACTGCCAGGTCCACCGGTACGACTCCCCCGGCGCCAGCACAACAGGTACCTGACCGCCCAGCGCGTGCGGCGAGCGCGCGTGGTCCGTGACGTGCAGGTAGAGGTGGCCGCGGCTGTTGCTGCTGGTCACGCTGTCCCGCGACTCCACGGAGTACGCCCACAGCTCGCCCTCGATCAGCCGCAGTCCCAGACCGGGTCCGCTGCCGTCCATTGGGACCGCCCAGACCCAGGAGTCCGCGCCGCCGGTCCAAACGTGAGCGTGTACGGCGCTGCGCAGGCTCTCGCGGCTGGAGCTGTAGAGATCGCGCCACGGCGTACTGATCGCGAGCGAACCGATCTCCACCGAGTCGGAGCCGGTGTTGCGCAGCTCGTACGTCTCGGTCCACCGCTCGCCGAACCGCCGGCCGACCCGCAACTCCAGCTCGCCGAAGCGGTACAGCAGGTCGATGCCGCTGGAACGCCACCGCGTGAAGGCCGGCGCGTCGAAGCGGTGGCTGCCGCGCGAGGTGATGACGAAGCCCTTGCCCCAGTAGTGCGTCGGGTCGTGCCAGGCGCCGTCCGACAGCAGCATCGAGTGCCCGCGGGCCGGATGCAGCACCGCCGCGACCGCCCCGTCGTCGCCCACCTCGACCTGCCCGGCCCCGACCGCGAAAGTTTCCGGCATTTTCCCAACTTAGCGATGTCGAGAGCCGTCGAGCAGCTTCGTCCCCCTGGTGTCAGACCCCGACGACGACAAAGGACACTCAGATGAACCAGCACGAGATCGCCGAGATCCTGGCCAAGCCGTACGCGCAGGACCTGCTGTTCGCCCCCGCCCCGGCCCGCTTCTCCTACGTCGCCCTGGACGGCGGCCCGCGGGTGGTGCCGATCGGCTTCCACTTCGACGGCGAGCGCCTGCAGATCTTCACCATCCCGAAGTCGGCCAAGGTGAAGGCGCTGCGCCACAACCCCCGGGTCGCGCTCACCCTGGACACCAACGGCTTCCCGCCGAAGATGCTGCTGATCCGCGGCACCGCCGAACTGAAGCTCGAGCAGGGCGTCCCGGAGCAGTACATCCTCGCCGGCAAGAAGGTGATGACCGACGAGCAGCACGTCGGCTGGACCCAGGGCGTGAAGGACCTGTACGACGAGATGGTCCGGATCACCGTCACCCCGGACTGGGTCAAGCTGATCGACTTCGAGACCACGCTCCCGAAGGACGTCCAGGACCTGATCGACGCCAAGCAGGCCTAGGGCTAGGGTGTGTCGTCGACTCCCCGGCATGTCTGGGTTCTAGCGGCTCCGGTGGCGTACACTGATCGGCAGATAACCCGTGAGACCGGGTGCCGATTGGCCCACGAACTCGAGCCCAGACGTTTAGACAACAAGCCCTGGGATCACGACCGAGGTCAGGCTGGTGTCGGACTGATCCCGTCTCAAAGCTTCTACACATCGCCGCTGTAACAACTTCAGAGCCCGCCCAGTTCGTGCTGACGGGGCTACTGGGGTGAGCTATGCAAGCGATGATGTTGCTTCTCGTGATTCCGTCGATCTGCGGTTTGGTCGCGTGGGCTCTTTGGCTGCGGTTCTGTCGCCATGTCTTTGACAAAGAAGGCAGCACGGGGCTCACGCACTTACCCCCTGTGGCGCGGGCGTTCCGTCGGCAACTTTACGTCGGTCGTTCACCTGGACACGCCTCCGACGAGGACACCACCTCGGCCCCCGTACGAGAGCCCCGCGATCCGCGGGCGATCTCGGCCGTCACCGACCTCGGGCAAACCTCGAGGGGTGAATCAAGATGACCTCGTCCTTTTCGGAGTCAACCCCTGGCTCGGCGGATCACATCGCAAGGTGGTGCCTGGCTCTCCACGACCAGTCCGGTGTCGTCGAGGTGATTGAACGAGTGTTGGAGTTCGCGCTGGAAACCGCGAATGCAGATTTCGGCGGGGTCAACCTAATCGGACGCCGACGCTCACTCGAATACGGTGGATACACCAGCCACGCGGTCAGCGAGTTGCACGAGACGGAACTCGCGATGGGCGAGGGACCCAGTGTCCAACTCACGACTTCATCAACTTCTCTCTGCGTGGCGATCCCTGACGTAGTCCGCGACCTTCGCTGGCCGGCATGGACAGCCGCAGCCACTCGCGCCGGAATTTCTAGCGCGTTGATACTACGCATGGACGTCAGGAAATCTGCCGTTGGCACACTAGCCCTCTATGGAGCGCAACCTCGGGCCTTCAACACCCTCTCGGATACGTTGCGTGTGAGCCTCGCGAAGCATGCCGCAGTCGCCGTGGCAACTGCACGCCATGAGGAGTTCATGATCGAAGCGGTAGATTCACGTAAATTTGTTGGACAAGCCGTTGGAATACTTATGGAGCGGTACGATATTGACGAGAGCATTGCATTTAGGATTCTCAAGGAATACTCGCAAGACAATAATTTGAGAGTTCACGATACGGCGGAACAGTTGATCATGAACCGGCGCCTGCGAGGGCTCCCACGAGACATCGTGCAACAAGTGTCGGGCACTCACAAGCGGCGATCTCTTCGTGTGCCCGTCACTGTGACCATTCCACCTTGAACCGTCAGCACCCTGAACTGCTGTCTGTGCAGTCGGACTTGCATGATCCTCGGGCTCAGAGGTGGCTCGCCTGCCGGATCACGTCGACGACGTCGGACATCATGCCGGTCAGGTCGTAGTCCTTCGGGGTGTAGACGGCGGCGACGCCCGCGGACTTCAGCGCGCGGGCGTCGGCGTCGGGCACGATCCCGCCGACCACGACCGGTACGTCGGACAGCCCGGCGTCGCGCAGGCCGGCGACCACCTGCGGGACGAGTTCCATGTGAGAGCCGGACAGGATCGACAGGCCGACGCAGTGCACGTCCTCGGCGACCGCGGCGGCGACGATCTGCTCGGGGGTCAGGCGGATGCCCTGATAGATCACCTCGAAGCCGACGTCACGCGCGCGCACGGCGACCTGCTCGGCGCCGTTGGAGTGGCCGTCCAGGCCGGGCTTGCCGACCAGGAACCGCAGCCGCCCGCCGAGCTCCTCCGCGGTCGCCGTGACCTTGGCGCGGACGGCGGCGATCTCGTCCCCGGCGCCGGACACACCGACCGAGCCCGACACCCCGGTCGGCGCCCGGTACTCGCCGAACACCTCCCGCAGTACGCCGGCCCACTCGCCCGTCGTCACCCCGGCCCGGACACAGGTCAGCGTGGCCGGCATCAGGTTGTCCGTTCCCTTGGCGGCCTCGCGCAACGAAGCCAAAGCGGCCTCGACAGCCGAAGCGTCCCGAGCGGCCCGCCACCGCTCGAGCGACTCCAGCGCGGCGGCCTCGGCGGCCGGGTCGACGGTCTGGATCGCGGTGTCCAGGTCGGCGGTCAGCGGCGACGGCTCGGTGTTCTCGAACTTGTTCACCCCGACCACGACGTGCTCGCCGGACTCGATCCGCTGCCGCCGTTCGGCATGCGACGCGACCAGGGCCTGCTTCAGGTAGCCGGACTCCACCGCGGCGACGGCGCCGCCCATCGCTTGCACGCGATCGATCTCCTCGCGGGCACCGGTGACCAGCTCGGCGACCTTGGCCTCGATCACGTGCGAGCCGTCGAAGATGTCCTCGTACTCCAGCAGGTCCGACTCGTAGGCGAGCACCTGCTGCATCCGCAGCGACCACTGCTGGTCCCAGGGCCGCGGCAGGCCGAGCGCCTCGTTCCAGGCCGGCAGCTGGACGGCTCGGGCTCGCGCGTTCTTCGACAGCGTGACGCCGAGCATCTCCAGCACGATCCGCTGCACGTTGTTCTCCGGCTGCGCCTCGGTCAGGCCGAGCGAGTTCACCTGGACGCCGTACCGCAGGCGCCGCGCCTTGGCGTCGGTCACGCCGTACCGCTGCTCGGTGATCTCGTCCCACAGCTGCACGAAGGCCCGCATCTTGCAGGTCTCCTCGACGAACCGGACGCCGGCGTTGACGAAGAACGAGATCCGCTGCACCACGTCGCCGAACCGCTCCGGCGGTACCTGCCCGCCGTCCCGCACCCGGTCCAGTACGGCGATCGCGGTCGACAGCGCGAAGGCCAGCTCCTGCACCGGCGTCGCGCCGGCCTCCTGGAGGTGGTAGCTGCAGATGTTGATCGGGTTCCACTGCGGGACGTTGGTGACCGTGTAGGCGATCAGGTCGGTGGTCAGCCGCAGCGACGCGTCCGGCGGGAACGCGTAGGTCCCGCGGGACAGGTACTCCTTGACGATGTCGTTCTGCGTCGTACCGGTCAGCTCGTCCGGCGTCGCGCCCTGCTCCTGCGCGGCCACCTGGTAGAGCGCGAGCAGCCACATCGCGGTCGCGTTGATCGTCATCGACGTGTTCATCCGCGCCAGCGGGATCTGGTCGAACAGCGCCCGGACGTCGCCCAGGTGCGCGACCGGTACGCCGACCTTGCCGACCTCGCCCTTGGCCAGCGGGTGGTCCGGGTCGTAGCCGGTCTGCGTGGGCAGGTCGAAGGCGACCGAGAGCCCGGTCTGGCCCTTGGCCAGGTTGCGCCGGAACAGCGCGTTGGACTCGGCCGCCGACGAGTGGCCGGCGTACGTGCGCATCACCCAGGGTCGGTCCTTCGCGGTCATGTACCCGAGAGTAGGACTGTGTGTGCTTGTGAGTCCGCAGCTCGTGACCGGTGTCACCAGCGGCATGGATCACAGCCCTGAGCTCTGGCCGGACCGCGTCGGAGCGCTCCTGAGTGCTAGGCGGAGATCGGCAGCGGGGTCCGCTCGACCGCGAGGATCCGGTGCAGCCGGGTGACCGCGAGGATGCGGACGACCGAGGGCACCGGGTGGCGCAGGACGAGCCGGCGCCCGAGCAACTGGGTCCGGCGATGGGTGGCGACCAGCAGTCCCAGCCCGGTGGCGTCGACCGCGTCGACCGCCTCCAGGTCGACCACGACGTCGCCGTCGGTGCGGTCGATCAGGTCGTTGAGGATTTCACGAACGCCGCCCACCGAGCGGACGTCGAGCAGTCCGGTCAGGCGAACCACGTTTCCAGCGGTGAGGTCGAGGTCGGCGTTCGATCCTGCGTGTGGGGTCGGTGCGAGCATGTCCGTGCCCTCCGCTCTTCCGGCAGCCCCCGAGTTGGCCGCACTGCAGCGTGTGTTGGTAAAGACTCCATGGCGACCCAGAAGGTTGCCAAGACCTCGAGATCTTCCTTTTCGCGAGACAATGGTGTCCGTGTTCGCCGACCAGTACTTCCTGTTCCCCGTGGTGGCCATCGCCCTCGTCGGCGGGGTGGTACTGCTGTGCCGCTGGGCGTTCTCCCGGCCCAAGGGCGGCTCGCTGGTCCGCCGCACCGACTACTCCCCCGCCGACCGGGACACCTTCGGCCTGCTGGTCGACGTCCGCACCACCGCGTCGTACAACGAGGCCCGGGTCGCGGTCTCGAAGCTGAAGGACCTGGGCATCAAGGCGACCGCGGCCCGGACCAAGGAGGGCTGGTCGGTCTACGTCTGGCCCTCCGACGAGGCCGCCGCGCGCGGCTTCCTGGACGCCTCCTGACCGTTTCGTCGCCGCTCACCGCCCGCTGACGGGCGGGTTCGTGCCGTCGTGTCCTCCGGACGGCCCGGTCGCGCGTCAACGTCGCGGCAACTGCTGATCGGCCACGAGAAGGGTCTTGGGGACATCGGACAAGAACAGGGTGAGTCGAACGGCGGCGCCGCTGCCACGGGTCCCGCGCGAGGGCCTGCCCCGACCGGTCCAGTGAGGAGCCCGATGACCCCCGACCTCGCCCTGGCGACCGTCGCGTTGCCGGGCCGTCCGGTCGTTCACCGGGCCCAGGTCGTCGCCGACGAGGACGGGCGGATCCTGGAGTCGTCGGTGCGCAGCCCCGAGCGGTTCACGCCGATCTTCGACAAGTACTTCCCCCAGGTGCACGCGTACGTCGCCCGCCGGCTCGGCCCGGACCTGGCCGACGACCTGTCCTCGGAGACGTTCCTGATCGCCTTCCGGCAGCGCGAGCGGTTCGACAGCCGCAGCGGCGTGGTCCGGGCCTGGCTGTACGGGATCGCGACCAACCTGATCCGGCGGCACCGGCGCGACGAGGTCCGGGCCTGGAAGGCGACCGCGAAGCTGCCGCTGCCCGGTCCGGCCGCCGGGCACGAGGAGCGCGTCGCCGCACAGGTCAGCGCCGAGAGCGCCGGACGTGACCTCGCCGCCGCGCTGGCGAAGGTGTCCGCGAAGGACCGCGAGGTGCTGATGCTGGTCGCCCTCGGCGGACTGAGCTACGACGAGGTCGCCGCCGCGCTCGGCATCGCCTACGGCACGGTCTGCTCACGCCTGTCGCGCGCCCGCCGCGTCGTACGGCAACATCTGGGCGACACCGATCCGACCAAGCTGGAGGAGGACTGAGATGGACGACCTCGACAAGCTCCGCTCGGCCTTCCCCGAGCCGCCCGGCCCGACGCCCGAGGCCACCGCACGCGCCCGGCGTGAGCTGGAGGCACTCGTCCGGGCCGAGGCCGCTCCGCGACGCCGGATCCACCGTCTGCACGCCGCCGTACGCTCCGGGCGGGTCGGGATCGCGCTGACCGCGACCGCCGCCATGGTCGCCCTGGCCGCGCTCGCCGTCCCGGTCCTGCTGTCGCCCGGCTCCGGCCCGGGCGCCGCGCCGGTTCCCGGTACGACGTCGGTGCCGCGGCTGATGACGGCGAGCCAGGTGCTGCTGGATCTCGCGGTGCTGCAGGAGCAGAACGAGAAGGTCTCCGGCAAGTACTTCCGGGTCCGGAGCCTGCAGGTGCGCAGGAGCACACAGGTCGGCAAGCCGGCGTACCAGCTCGAGCGGCGCAACATCACCGAGAGCTGGATGCCGGCGAAGCAGGGCGTCGAGTCGTGGTTCGGCTGGGTCGATCTCGGGGCGCGGCCGGCGAGCCCGGCGGACACGGCCCGATGGAAGGCGCAGGGCTCACCGACGTCCTGGCAGCTGGACCACGAGGTGGACCCGGTGACGATGGCGCCGGGCAAGCCGGTGGTGCACAAGATGACCTTCGACGACGTGCCGCCGGGCTACTTCCTGAGCGGGGTCAAGCCGGTCACCGCGCAGCAGATCCAGGCGCTGCCGACCGATCCGGGCAAGCTGCGCGCGCTGCTCGCCGCCGGGGCCCAGAAGGGTGCCTCGCAGAACGACATCGACTACACGGTGTTCAGCGCGGCCGGGCGGCTGCTGTTCGAGATGCCGTCGCCGCCGAAGCTGCGCGGCGCGGCCCTGCGGGTGCTGTCGATGCTGCCCGGGACCGAGTTCGAGCCGAACGTCAAGGACGCGCTCGGGCGCCCCGGTACGGCGTTCACCTACGACTGGTCCCGCGCCGGCACCAGGCCGACCGACGAGCCCACGATGATCAACGACGGCCGCACGCGCTACGTCGTCGACACCACCACCGGCCGCTTGCTGAGCTCGGAGTACCTCGGCCTCAAGGCCGGCGCCAGCATCGTCCTCGAGTCCGGCTGGACCGACGAGCGTCCCACTCCGCCCTCGCCCAGCATCCGCTGACCTCGCGGCCGCACCAACTCTCCCCTCGCTGCTCTGCTGCTCCGCGCTGGACGGATCACCAGGGCGCAGGTACAACGGACACCACAAGGGGGAGGGGGCGCAGATGATGCGCTGGGGACTTGTTGCTGTGGGGTGCCTGCTCGCGACCGGGCTGCACTTGAGCGAGGCGGCCGCGGCAGAGCCGGGCTCCGCGTGGGCCTGGGGCGGAAACGGCACCGGCCAGTTGGGCAACGGGACGACAACCGGCCGGAGCAACGCCGCGCCGGTCACGTCGCTGACGAACGTCACCAAGGTGGAAGCAGGGCGCGAGCATTCCATCGCCTTGCGCTCCGACGGCACGGTGTGGACCTGGGGATTCAACGAGATGGGCCAGCTGGGCGACGGCACGTCCACCAACCGGCTGGCGCCCGTCCAGGTCGGTGGACTGAGTGGAGTCATCGACATCGCCGGCGGGCACTACCACAGCCTTGCCCTGCTCGCGGACGGCACGGTCCGGGCCTGGGGCTACAACTCGTTCGGCCAGCTCGGCAACGGCGCCACCACCAGTGCGCAACGGACTCCCGTCGTGGTGAGCCCGTTGTCCGGCGTGGTGGCGATCGCGGGCGGCCGCGACATGAGCTACGCGCTGCGCTCGGACGGCACCGTGTGGGGCTGGGGGCTGAACACGACCGGCCAGGTGGGTGACGCCACGACGACGATGCGGACCCGGCCCGTCAGGGTCGGCAGCCTGACCGGCGTCACCGCGATCTCCGGCGGCCGTGACCACGGACTCGCGGTCCGCTCCGACGGGACGGTCTGGGCCTGGGGCGACAACACCCAAGGCCAGGTCGGCGACGGCAGCCTGACCAACCGGCTCACTCCGGTCCAGGTGACCGGACTGACCGGCGCGGTGGAAGTCGCCGCCGGCGCCTACCACTCTCTCGCCCGGCTGGCGACCGGGACGCTGCGGGCCTGGGGCCAGAACTCCAACGGCCAGCTCGGCGACGGTACGACGACGCGCCGGACCCAGTCCGTCGCCGTCGCCGGTGTGACCGGAGCGACCGCCGTCGCGACGGGCCGGCAGCACAGCGTCGCGGTCGTCACGGGCGGAGCCCTGCGAGCCTGGGGGTCGAACGCCGCCGGCCAACTGGGCGACGGCACCCTGACCGACCGGACCAGCGCCGTGACGGTGGGCGGGATCACCGGGGCCGTCGAAGTCTCGGCCGGCCGCGACCACACGATCGCCCACGTCCCGGCCGTGGTGACCGAGCCGGACACCACCCCGCCGAGTGCGCCCGGACTTCCCACCGGCCAGAGCAACACCAGCTCGACGATCACGCTGAGCTGGGCAGCCGCGACGGACAACGCCAGTACGTCGTTGCGCTACCAGGTCTTCGAGGACTCGGCGACCACCCCGGTCGCGGAGCTGACGAGTTCCGGTACGACGGTGAGCTACACCCGTTCCGGGCTGGCGGCCGGCTCGACGCACACCTACTCGGTGCGTGCGATCGATGCGGCCGGCAACATCGGCCCGACCGCCGGGCCGTCGGCGCCGATCACCGTTCAGCAGGCGTCGTCGGCGATCTTCGAGTCGGACTTCTCGGCCGGCTTCACCGGCTGGACGACGAACACCGGACTGACCGTGGACGCGACCCAGGGCTCGCCGTCGGCGCCGAGCGCCCGCGGCAATCCCGTCGCGGCCCGCGCGTTCGCCAGTCGTGCTCTCGGCGGGACCTATCCGAGCCTGTGTCACAGCCAGCAGGTCCGGATCTCGTCGCTGGGCGGCAGCGTCGACCTCTTCAGGTTGCGGACGGCAACGGATTCGGGCGTGGTGCGGGTGTACGTCGACGCGAACCGCGTGCTGTGGATCCGTTCGGACGCGGCCGGCACCCAGCGGTCGTCGGGCGTCGCCGTCACGCTGAACACCTGGCACACCGTCGAGCTGTGCGGCACGGTCGGGACCGCCGGATCGTGGACCCTGTACGTCGACGGGACGCAACGCGGCACACCGTGGCTGAGCAACACCGGGACGGCACCCGTCGGCCGGGTCCAGATCGGTAGCACCGCAGCCAGCACCTGGACGATCAACTTCGACACCGTACGCACGGACCAGACGCCGAACTGATCGTTTCGGGCGAACGCGCGGAAACAGGAGGCGAAGCGGCGCCGGGGTCGGGAGAATGCAGTGCATGCTGCTGGTACCGGGGGATCCGCTGAATCCGCGCCGCGACGATCCACATTTCGCCGCGCAGGCCGCCGCCGCGCGAGCCGCCGGGGTGCCGGTGAACCGAGTCGATCACGACGCCCTGGTCCGCGCCACGCAGGACAACGGCGAGGCCGCGGCGGCGGTGGCCGGGGTGCCCGCGAGTGAGGATGCCGTCTACCGCGGCTGGATGCTGTCCTCCGCGCAGTACGCGGCGCTCGCGGAGGCGCTGGAGGCGCGGGGCGTCCACTTGCGGACCTCCGCCGAGGAGTACCGGACGGCTCATGAGTTGCCCGGCTGGTACGACGCCCTGCGCTCCGTGACACCGGAGTCGGTGTGGACCGAGGGTTCCGACCTGGTCGATCTCGTGAAGGCGGCTCGTGGGCTCGGCGCCGGCGCGGGAGTACTGCGGGATCACGTGAAGTCGATGAAGCACCACTGGTCCGAGGCGTGCTACCTGCCCGACGTCCTCGACGACGCGGCGGTCGAGCGGATCGGCGCCCGCTTCCTGGAACTGCGCGACGACGCGTTCACCGGCGGGTTCGTCGTACGGCGGTTCGAGGAGTTCACCGGGGCCGAGGCCCGGACCTGGTGGATCGGCGGTCGCTGCGTCCTCACGACGCCGCATCCGGACACGCCCGACGAGCTGCCCACCGGACTCGACCTGATCGAGATCGAGCCGCTCGTCGCGGAGCTCGCGCTGCCGTTCGTCACCGTTGACGTCATCCGGCGAACGGACGGGGCCTGGCGGGTCGTGGAGCTCGGCGACGGCCAGGTCAGCGACTGGCCGGCCACCGCGGACCCGGCCGAGCTCGTCTCCGCGCTGTTCCAGCCCGGGCGGTGAGACCGAGGCCTCCGGCGATGCGGGACAATGGTTCTCGATGACGCTGACCGAGAAGCTGCCGGACTCCACCGACCCCGATGCCCTGTACGACGCCTTCGCCACCTGGGTCGGCACGCAGGGCATCTCGTTGTACCCGGCGCAGGAGGAAGCGCTGATCGAGGTGATGACCGGGTCGAACGTGATCCTGTCCACCCCGACCGGCTCGGGCAAGAGCCTGGTCGCCACCGGTTCGCACTTCGCCGCCCTCGCGAACGGCAAGCGCACCTTCTACACCGCCCCGATCAAGGCGCTGGTCTCGGAGAAGTTCTTCGCGCTCTGCGACGTCTTCGGCGCCGACAAGGTCGGCATGCTGACCGGCGACGCCTCGGTCAACGCCGGCGCCCCGATCATCTGCTGCACCGCCGAGGTACTGGCCAACGTCGCGCTGCGCGAGGGCGCGGTCGCCGACGTCGGCCAGGTGGTGATGGACGAGTTCCACTTCTACTCCGAGCCCGACCGCGGCTGGGCCTGGCAGGTCCCGTTGCTCGAGCTGCCGAACGCGCAGTTCATCCTGATGTCGGCCACGCTCGGCGACGTCGAGCGGTTCAAGGTCGACCTGAGCCGTCGTACGGGCCGGCCGACCGCGATCGTCTCGTCAGCCGAACGGCCGGTCCCGCTGGTCTACAAGTACGTCACCACTCCCCTGCACGAGACGCTCCAGGAGTTGCTGGTCACGCACCAGTCCCCGGTGTACGTCGTGCACTTCACCCAGGCCTCGGCGCTGGAACGCGCGCAGGCGCTGACCAGCATCAACGTCTGCACGAAGGAGGAGAAGGACAAGATCAAGGAGCTGATCGGGCACTTCCGGTTCAGCTCCGGATTCGGCCGGACCCTGCAGCGACTGGTCATGCACGGCATCGGCGTCCACCACGCCGGCATGCTGCCGAAGTACCGTCGGCTGGTCGAGCAGTTGGCCCAGGCCGGGCTGCTGAAGGTGATCTGCGGGACCGACACGCTGGGCGTCGGCATCAACGTGCCGATCCGCACCGTCGTACTGACCGCGCTGAGCAAGTACGACGGCCGCCGGCAGCGCATCCTCAAGGCCCGCGAGTTCCACCAGATCGCCGGGCGCGCGGGCCGGGCCGGCTACGACACCTCGGGCACGGTCGTCGTCCAGGCGCCCGACCACGTGGTGGAGAACGTCAAGGCGCTCGCGAAGGCCGGCGACGACCCGAAGAAGCAGCGCCGGGTGCAGCGCAAGAAGCCGCCGGAGGGTTTTGTCACCTGGGGCGAGGACACCTTCGACCGGCTGGTCGCGGCCGAACCCGAGCCGCTGCAGTCGAAGATGCGGGTCAGCCACGCGATGCTGCTGAACGTGATCGCCCGCGACGGCGACGCGTTCGCGAGCATGCGGCACCTGCTGCGCGACAACCACGAGGACGCCAAGGCGCAGGTCCGGCTGATCCGGCGCGCGATCCAGATCTACCGCACGCTGCTCACCGCCGGGGTGGTCGAGCGGCTGGACGAGCCCGACGAGTTCGGCCGGACGCTGCGGCTGACCGTCGATCTGCAAAAGGACTTCTCGCTGAACCAGCCGCTGTCCACGTTCGCGCTGGCGGCGCTGGACCTGCTCGATCCCGAGGATCCCTTGTACGCGTTGGACGTCGTCTCGGTCGTCGAGGCGACGCTGGAGGACCCGCGCGCCGTACTGATGGCCCAGCTGCACCACGCCAAGGGCGAGGCCGTGCAGTCGATGAAGGCCGACGGCATCGAGTACGAGGAGCGGATGGAGCTGCTCGACGAGCTCAGCTGGCCCAAGCCGCTCGAAGAGTTGCTCGGGGCAACTTTGGAGATCTACCGGCAGACGCATCCGTGGATCGCCGAGGCCGGGCTGTCGCCGAAGTCCGTCGTCCGGGACATGTTCGAGCGGGCGATGACCTTCGGCGAGTTCGTCCAGTACTACGGGCTCGCGCGCTCCGAGGGCATCGTGCTGCGCTACCTCAGCGACGCGTACAAGGCGCTGCGCCAGACCGTGCCGCCGGACAAGGTCAACGAGGACCTCACCGACCTGATCGAGTGGCTCGGCGAGGTCGTCCGGCAGACCGACTCCAGCCTGCTCGACGAGTGGGAGGAGCTGACCAACCCGACCACGCTCGAGGTCGAGGCGCCGCCGGTTCCGCTCGGCCCGCGCCGGATCACCTTGAACAGCAGGGCTTTCCGGGTATTGGTCCGCAACGCGATGTTCCGCCGCGTCGAGCTGGTCGCGCTGCACCGCTGGGCCGAGCTGGGCCAGCTGGACAACGAGTCCGGCTGGGACGCGGGCCGCTGGGCCGAGGCCGGTACGGCGTACTACGCGGAGCACGACGTGGTCGGCACCGGCCCGGCCGCGCGGGGTCCGGCGCTGTTCCTGGTCGAGGAACACCCGGGCTACTGGGAGGTCCAGCAGATCATCGACGACCCCGAGGGCAACCACGACTGGCGCATCACTGCGACCGTCGACCTGGGTGCGTCGGACGAGGCCGGCGAATTGGTCCTCGAGATCGTGTCGTTCAAGCCGCTGTAGTTCAGGCCCTGTGGTTCAGGCCTTTGCGGGCCACTCCACGTCGACCTCGGTCGGCTGGTCGTAGTCGACGCCGTCCACGTCGAAGCCGTAGAGGCGGCGTACCTCGGAGTGGAACCAGGCGGCGTCGGCGACGGTCGCGATGTTGTCCTGGGTGACGGCGTCCCACTGCTGCTTGACCGCGTCCTGGACAGCCGGGTCGAGTTCCCAGCGGTCGAGGCGCAGGCGGCCGTCCTCGTCCAGGTCGGGGGCGGTCTCGCCGGTGAGCTGGTCCCACAGCGCGATCGACTGCTGGATCGGCGTCTGCATCTTCTCGCCGAGCACCTTGTGCAGCAGGCTCACGTACAGGCCGATGCCGGGGATCGCCGAGCTGGCCTGCGTCACCGCGGCGCCGTTGACCGAGGTGAAGGCGCGGACGCCGTCACGCTCGGACAGGGTCTTCGCCGTCTGCTCCAGGTGCGCCTTGGCCGCGCCGATCGAGCCCTGCCGGTAGATCGGGCCGGTCAGCTCGCTGCCGATGTAGGTGAGCGCGACCGTGCTGAAGCCGTCGTTCACCAGCTTCCGCTCGGTCAGCGCGTCGACCCAGCGGGTCCAGTCCTCGCCGCCCATCACCTGGACGGTTTCGGCGATCTCGTCGTCGGTGGCGACGTCGAGGCTCGCCTCGGTCAGCACCGGGTTGCCGTCCTCGAAGGCGATGCTCTTGGTCGTGTACGGCGCACCGATCGTCTTCAACGCCGACTGGTACGTCGTACCGGTGCGCGGGTCCACGCGACGCGGGGCGGCGACGCTGTAGACCAGGTAGTCGACGCCGCCGAACTCGCGCTCGACCAGGTCCAGCACGTCGTCTTTGGTCGTGTCGGCGAAAGCGTCGGCGTTGAGGAAGTGGAACTTCCGGCCGTTCTGCTCGGCGTACTGGGCTGTGGCCGCCGTCCGGTACCAGCCGGCCGAGGCAGTGCGCCGGGCCGTCGCCGCCTTCTCGAAGCTGACTCCGACGCCGTTGATGCCGTAGCGCGCCAGGCCGGCGATCGTCGCCGCCAGGCCGTAGCCGGAGCTCGACCCGATCACCAGGGCGACCGGGTTCTGGTCCGCCGTACGGGCCTCGACCTGGGCGGTCAGGTCCTGCACGAGCCGCTCACATCCCGCCGGGTGCGAGTCGAGGAACAGGAACCCACGGCCGACAGGCTTGATCAGGCGCTCAGTCATGCGCCCGACCCTAACCGACCTCGCAGCAGCTAGTTCCAGTACAGCTCGGCGTCGTCCGGCTCGACGGTGACGTCCGCACCCAACCGCCGGAGGTTCCCGGCGAAGTCCGTGTAGCCCCGGTGCACGTGGTGCGCGGCGGAGACCAGCGTCTCCCCCTCGGCGGCCAGTCCGGCGATCACCAGCGCGGCGCCCGCCCGGATGTCACTCGCGACGACCGGCGCCCCGGACAGCCTCGGCACCCCACGGATCACCGCGTGATGCCCGTCGGTCTGCACCTGCGCTCCGAGCCGGGTCAGCTCCTGCGCGAACGTGAACCGGCCCTCGAACAGGTTCTCGGTCACCATCGCCGAACCCTCGCTGACCGCGTTCATCGCGATGCAGAAGGCCTGCAGATCCGTCGGGAAGCCCGGGTACGGCAGCGTCACCACGTCGACCGACTTCGGCCGATCCGGCATCCGGACCCGGAAACCCTGGTCGAGCACGGTGATCTCCGCGCCCGCCTTGTGCAGCTTGTCCAACGGCAGCTCGAGGTGCTCGGCGTGCCCGTTGGTGATCGTCACGTCGCCCTTGGTGATCGCCGCCGCGAACGCCCAGCTCCCGGTGACGATCCGGTCCGGTACGACGGTGTGGTCGACCGGCTGGAGCAGCCCGTCGACCCCGGTCACCTCGATCCGCGGCGACCCGGCGCCCTCGATCTGCGCGCCCATCTCGACCAGCATCTCGGCGATGTCCTGGATCTCCGGCTCGCGGGCCGCGTTCTCGATCACCGTCGTGCCCTTGGCCAGCACGGCCGCCATCATGATCGTCTCGGTCGCGCCGACGCTCGGGAAGTCCAGCCAGACCTCCGCGCCGTGCAGTCCCTGCGGCGCCTCGGCGATCACGAAGCCGTGCTCGATGTGCACCTTCGCGCCCATCGACTCCAGCCCCGCCACGTGCATGTTCAGCCCGCGGGAGCCGATGTTGTCGCCGCCGGGCAGCGCCACCTCGGCCTGACCGCACCGGCCCAGCAGCGGTCCGAGCACCGAGATCGAGGCCCGCAGCTTGCGCACCAGCTCGTAGTCGCACTGGTGCCCGATCTCGCCGGGCACCGCGATCGTCGCCGTACCGGCGTCACCGTCCACCTTGACCGAGCAGCCCAGCGTGTCCAGCAACTGGGCCATGAAGGTGACGTCGAGAATGCCCGGCACCTGCCGCAGCGTCGTCGTCCCCTCGGCCAGCAGCGCCGCCGCCATCAACTTCAGCACGCTGTTCTTCGCGCCTGCCACCTCGACCGACCCGTCGAGCCGTGCCTCACCCGAGATCCGAAACCGTTCCACCCGCCGACTGTAGCGTCCTCGTCTGTCCGGCTTTGCGTAGAGTGCCTGGTCATGGCTGTGAACTTGACGCGGATCTACACCAGGACCGGGGACGCCGGCGAGACCCGCCTGGGCGACATGAGCACGACGACGAAGACCGACCCGCGGCTGGCGGCGTACGGCGAAGTGGACGAGGCCAACTCCACGATCGGGGTCGCGATCGCGGCCGGCCACCTGAACTCGGCGATCGTGGTCCTGCTGACCCGGATCCAGAACGACCTGTTCGACGTCGGCGCCGACCTGTGCAACCCGGTCCAGCCCGACCCCGAGTACCCGCCGCTGCGTATCACCCAGGACTACGTCGACCGCCTGGAGGGCTGGTGCGACGAGTACAACAGCCGCCTCACCAAACTCCGCAGCTTCATCCTCCCCGGCGGCACCCCCGGCGCGGCGTACCTGAACGTCGCCCGCACGGTCGTCCGCCGCGCCGAACGAGCCGGCTGGGCAGCGGTCGAGGCCCACGGCCCGTCGGTCAACCTGCTCGCCCTCACCTACCTCAACCGCCTCTCGGACCTGCTCTTCATCCTCGGCCGAGTCGCCAACCTCAGCTCGGGCGGCGACGTCCTGTGGGTCCCGGGCGGAGACCGCGACAAGCAGTAGCACGACCGTTTCTTGAACCTCCCTCGCTGACCAGGTGGTCGTGACGCAGCGGGGTCGGGCGACGACGTGCCGTGCCGTAACTCGGTGGCGACATCGGCGAAACGTGCGGGCATAAATGACGTGACACAAAGAGGCCGAGTCGGAGTTCGCGACTTCCGCCACGCACCGCGAGGAGCCTCTTGTGAGCCTCAGTCAACCCACCGACGCCGAGCTGGACGTGATGATCCGGGCCCGGCTCGCCGTCCTCGGTATCGATCTCGACCAACTGCCCGCCGGGACGGCCGCCGATCCCGAGACCGGCAGTCCCGGCCGGGACACCGCCCTGGCCGGGCTGCGCAGCTTCGTCCGGACGACGATCCTGCCGCTCGCCGCGTACCAGTTCGCCACCACCGGCCCTGCCGAGGACCTGCCGGCCCTCGCCCAGCAGGTCGGGGTCCCGGCCCTGTACCCGTCCATCGACAGCCGCCGGCAGGACGCATGAGCACCCGCGGGGCGAGCACCCCCGGATCCCCAGCACGCGAGGTGAGCGCGCCCGGATCCCCAGCACGCCGGGCGAGCGCGCGCGGGTCCAGAGCCGGCGAGCTGACCGCCACCACGTCACCGGATGCCGGGCCGATGGACGCCCGGGTCGATCGGCGGTCGTTCCTGTACCGCGCCAGCGCGCTCGCCGCCGCCACCGCGGTCGGCAGCGTCGCGCTCCCCGCCGTCGCCCATGCCGGCCCTTCGTCGAGCACCACCCCGGCGCTCGTCGACGTCCCCGCTCGTCCGGAGGCGATCACCGACGTCAGCGAGTTGACCATCGCCGAGGCCGCGACGCTGATCCGCAAGGGCCGGCTCACGCCCGAGCAGTTGCTGGCGGCGTACCTCGACCGGATCTCCGCGTACGACGACGTCTACCAGGCGTTCAACCTGGTCCTCGCCGACGAGGCGCTGGCCCGGGCCCGCGCGCTCGGCCGGACCCGCGGGGGCGCGCTGCACGGCATTCCGCTCGCGATCAAGGACAACTACTACACCCGCGGCATCCCGACGACGGCGAACTCGTACCTGTTCCAGAAGTTCGAGCCCCCGTTCGACGCCACCGCCGTACGCCGGCTCACCGCGGCCGGCGGGATCGTGCTCGGCAAGACCCAGATGGGACCGCTCGCGACCACCCGCGCGACCACGCCCGACGGCCGGATCACCACCGTCAACGCGTGGACCCCGGCGGACCCGCGGACCGAGCCGGGCGGTTCGTCGTCCGGTTCGGCCACCGCGGTCGCGGCCCGGCTGGCGACGTCGAGTGTCGGGACCCAGACCGGTGGCTCGATCACCGCACCGTCGAACGCGCAGAACCTGACCGGCCTGAAGCCGACGATGGGCCGGGTGTCGCTGTACGGGATCGTGCCGCTCAGCTACACCCGCGATCACCCGGGCCCGCTGGCCAGGGATGCGATGGACGCGGCGATCATGCTCACCGCGATGGCCGGCGAGGACCCGGCCGACCCGCGGACCCAGGGCCTGCCGCCGGTCCCCGACCTGATCACCGCGGCGACCCCGGTCGTCCGCTCCCGCAAGGTCCGGATGCGCTGGCGCACCCGCATCGGCGTGATCCCCGGCTACACCAGCGGTACGTCGGAGGCCGCGGCGGCCCGGCGTACGGCGCTGGACACGTTGGCCGGGATCGAGGGGCTGCAGATCGTCGACGTGACGCTGCCGGACGAGTGGGACGTGCTGACGAACTCGGCGTTCAACAACGTTCGGCTGCCGGAGCGCAGCGAGCCGTTCCTGCCGATGCTGCGGTCCGACCTGCGGGGCTTCGGGGTGTCGGTGATGGGCTGGCTGCAGGGCGCGATGCTCGGCGCGAACGAGTACCTGATCGGCCAGCGCGCCAAGGTCGTCCTGCTGCAGCGCGTGCTGGACGACCTGTTCGAGCAGTGCGACGTGGTCGTGCAGACCAGCCCGAACCCGTTCGACGCGATCGGCCTGCCGGAGTTGGCCCTGCCGATCGGCTTCACCACGGCGGGAGTCCCGATCGGCACGATCCTCGGCGGCAAGCCGTTCGGCGAGGACCGCCTGCTGGCCGTCGCGGCGGCGTACCAGGCCGTGACCGACTGGCACCACCGCCGCCCCGCCGATCCGGCGCCGACTGCCGGCGCGGTACTGCGCACGCCGGACCGCCGCGATGCGCTCCGGAGCGGGGCCGATCGGGGCCGGATCAGCGCTGAGCAGGTCCCCGAGTTGATGCAGTAGTGAACCCGCCGCCCTGCCGCGGCGGGGCGGCGAGTTCGACAGGCGATAGCCAAGAGAAATCGTCAGTGGCGATTCCCGAGACGACCTCTTCGCCCACACGTCATCACTGGGCCTGACCGATCCGGTGAAACCAGAGGTCATTGGTGAAGTCCCAGCCGTTCATGCGGTCCTCCCGTGCTCGGGACGAGACGAACTCGATCACGGCCGGGAGGTCGCGCATCCCCCACGCGTCCTCGTCGTACGGGCACCGGTATTCCTCCCGGTCATTGCCCGGAGTCACGAAGAAGCGCGGGTCGAACAGGTAGAGCGCCGGAGGTTCGTCCGGCTTCAACCGCACCTCGCTCAGGTCAGGTGGCCGAACCTGAAGCGCAGGGGTGAGTCCGAGCGGGACGACCAGCGAAAGCCTGCCGCACCAGTTCACCGGGAGAAGACCCGCTGCGGTCCTGAACATGTCGACCGCGATCGGAACAGTTCGCGGCTCGTTGTCCCACTCCGAGTCGATCTCGTCGAGATGCCCGTCAACCACCAACTCGTGCGAGAGCCGCTCCAAGCTCTGCTTCATCCAGGCTTCGAGCCGGTCGCTTCTCACCGTGGGATCTCCCACCTGTTCTGCTCAAGGCCACTGGATCCGTTGCACGTTGCGCGTTCACGGTACTGGCTGGGAGTGAGCCCGACGAGGGTGCGGAAGCGGCGGGCGAAGTACGTGGGGTCTGGCCAGCCGACGGCTGCTCCGACTCGCGAGGTGGGCAGGGCCGACTCGGCCAGCAGCGCGGCGGCTTGTTCGGCTCTCAGGCGGGCCAGGTAGTTGAGGGGGCTGAGGCCGGTGTGGCGGGTGAAGGCATGCCACGCGCCGGGGCGTACCTGCTCTTCATCCTCGGACGGGTAGCCAACTTGTCCTCAGGCGGCGACGTCCTTTGGGTCCCGGGCGGAGACCGCGAGAACCGGTAGCCCCCTTCACACCAGGCACTCACCTCGGCCGCTCAGCCCGACCAACCCTCAACGGTCGGGCTTCTGAGCCTCGCCGTTCCGGCGAGATACCGAGCAGTCAGAGCCGTACCGCCTCGGCGTCGAGCTGCTCGTCGGACCAGAACACTCCATCACCATCCAGCACCCACAGCGGCGATCCGATCTCAGTCGCCAGGCGTTGAACCCACGAGACCAAGAGGTCTGGCCAGCGGCACTCGACCCAGCAAGCAGATGCGCTCCGAGGATCCGGTGGATCGACTCCGTGCACAGCCACCGGCGGTTCGAACAGATCCTGCTCGAAGGCCGCGTCCAGTCGCCCGTACACCGTGAACAACCGTCCCCGGTCATCCCGAATCTGCACCACGTCGTCCGTTCCGGCCACCGCACCGGCTCGTAGGAGAACATCCTCGATCTGCGCGTAGAGAGTCGACGTCCGGGAAACGAAAAACACACCCTTCATTCCAACTCCCGAATGGCCTTCAGCAGTTCCTCAGGTGTCCGCACGATAATCAAGCCCTGCCGCGCTGCATTTCGAATGGCACCCTCCGGTATGTCCGGAGCGTAGCCTATCGCCATCTTCCCGGTTGAAGAGCGAATTTTCTGCAGCTGTCCCGTCAGACCTCGAGCACTACCTCCCTTGACCTCTACGACGAACTTGCCCATATCGATGTCGACTTCGCGGCTCAGGCCATTGGACATCTTCACGTTGACGTTCACATCGAGGATCCGGCCAGGCAAGTTCCTCTCGATCAGGTTGGCTATGTCGGAGACATGGCTGTCGCTCGAGCTGAACAGTCTGACGGCCGGTCCGGCTTTGGCTGCGGCCCGACATGCTTTGATCCCGACACCCGCCGGGACCGGGGTGAAGAACTCGCCGACCTGTGTGCTGGTTTCTGTGCCGTTGACGCCGACCAATCGGTCTGTGGCGCCGTAGAACAGCGTCGACGCATCGAGACCGATCTGGGAGTACAGCATGTTGAGTTGCTGCTGCCCCGGAAGCTGCTCCGACATCTGGAAGGCGCCGCCCACGACGCCGACGCCGAAATTCTTGTAGGTCTCGCCCTTTCCGAGGGCGTCGATGAAGTCGTCGAGGAACTTCGGGGACAGCCCGCTGGGGTCGGTGTAGAAGGTCGGGCGCTGGTCGGCGTAGACGTACGCGGAGACGTAGGGGTCGGTGATCGCCGGCCGCAGGGGATCCGGCGCCGTGAACATGCCCCAGAGGTTGTAGTCGCGGGCGCGGAGGTGGTACTCGCCTGTGGTGGACTCGAGGTGAGCGCCGGTGTAAGCGAACTCGGGGACCTCGGCAACGGTTTGGAGCTTCGTCGCCTCCGTGCGGACGCCGAACGGCTCGTAGGCGTGGCGCCAGCGGGCACCGCCGTTGCCGTCGGCAACGTCGACGACCGAACCCATCGCGTCGTGCATCATGATCGAGCTCGGGTAGGACTTGCCGGGGTGCTCGACCGACATCGGCATGCCGTCCGGCGTGTAGCGGTACCGCCAGTAGCTGTTGTCGGGCTGCGTGATGATGTTGAGCATCGGCAACTCGTTGTTGACGTCCCACGACATCCGCTTGGTACCGGCAGTGGTAGTCGCAGTACGGCGGAGGTCCAGCGCGTCGTAGGTGAACGTGGTGCCGCTCATCTTCGTCAGGCGACCGAGGACGTCCCACTCGCGGGAATCCTGGAGCAGACCGTCGGCGTTGTAGGTGAGGTTTGTCGTCCCGCCGGACTGGTTCGTCCGGGAGACCATCTGGTCAGCTGCGTCGTAAGCGCTGGTGATCGTTCCCGGGCCGGTGACGCCGACGCGGGTCTCAGACGTCCGGTTGCCGACCTCGTCGTACGCGTAGGTGATCTTCTTCGTTGCCGCGGCGCAGGTTGTGGCCTCGAGGCAATAGTTGGCCAGCCTGTTCACCTGGTCGTACTGCAGGGTCTCGTTGTAGACCGTAGTTCCCCGCGTCCGCTTGATAACGGCCGGGTTGCGCGCCGCATCGCGAACGTAGTCGTACCGGCTGAGCGGTGTCGAGACACCCGACTTCTGGTTGATCACCGCTGAGATGTCACCGGTGCGGTCGTAGTTTCGGGTTTCTGAGTAACCGCTCGAGGTCGGGTAGGTGACCTTGGTCAGGTTGTCGTCCGCGTCGTACGCGAAGTTGGTGGTCTGCGCCAGCGCGGTCATCGAGGAGATCCGGCCGTCGGCGTCGAACGTGTAGTCGGCTTGACCTCCGCCCGGGTAGAGCCGCGATTTCACGGCTCCGAAGTCGGTGTAGGTGTAGACGTAGTTGCCTTGCGGCTGGGTGACACCGGCGAGCTGGTTCAGTCCGTTCCAGGTCTGGGTCGTTGTCCCGGTCGCATCCTTGTACGACGTCAGCCGGTCGTCGTTGTCGTAGGTGAAAGTCGAGCTCGACGCCGCGGATGCCGTGCTGACGGCGGTTCGCAGCCCACGACCGTTGTACGACTGCTTGATGGTCCACGCGGCGAGATCACCTGTCGCGTACCCCCGAGCCTTGACGATCTCGACGACGTTGCCGTCTTCGTCGTAGCCGTAGGTCTGCTTCCGGTCGAGCGGGTCGACCGTCGACACCAGATCGCCTCGGGCGTTGTACCCGTACTTCGTCACCGCGTCCTTGGCGGTCTTGCGTTCGATCAGATCGCCGTAGGCGTCGTAGGTGTACGTCGTTGCCGCGTTCGCCGCCGACGTCACGGTCGTCAGACGCTGGAGCCCGTCGTACTGGTAGGACGTCGTGAACCCACGGGGGTTTCGCTCGCTCAGCCGATTGTTCCGGCCGTCGAAGGTGCTGGTCGTGATCCGTCCGAGCTGGTCCTTCACCGTCGTCTGGTTGCCGGCCGCGTCATACCCGAAGGTGGTGGTGTAGTCGGCCGGCGTGCCACCCGACACGTTGCCCCGCGGACTGACCTGGGTGAGCTGACGTCCGTCGCCGTCGTAGGTCCAGCGGGTCACGGAGCCACCGCTCGGCGATGTCGTGCTGAGTCGCGCGCCATCGGGGTCGTAGGTGTGGCGCGTTGCCTGCAGTCCGGGCAGTGCTTCGCTGAGCACGCGGTTCGCGCCGTCGTAGGTGTAGGTCGTGACCTTGCCCGCATCGTCGACCGAGGTCAGTGCGTTTCCGTTGCCGTCGTAGGTGTAGTCGGTCGTATTGCCGAGTGGCGTTCTCTTGCGAGTGACGCGGTTGAGCACGTCGTAGGTGAACTGTGTGTACCCGCCGTTCGGCGCCGGCTGGTACTCGTACTCCCGGTTGCCGTTGGCGTCGTACCGGTATTCCCACTTGTACAACGACTCTGTCGCACCCGCGACGTTGCCGCGCGGCGTCGTCATCGCCGTCATACGGCCGACCCGGTCGTACTTGTACGTGGTCTTGGCGCCGGTCGCGTCGGTGGACGACTCCTTGTTGCCGGCCGCGTCGTACGTGAGGGTCTCGACGATCCGGTCACGGTTCTTGGTCTGGAGCGGGCGGTTCTCCGCGTCGTAGGTGTAGGTCTCGCTTTTCAGCACCGTCCCGCTTGCGTTGGCGACCTGCAGTGCGGTGAGGTTCCCGACGGCGTCGTACGAGTTGCTCGCGACTGTTCCGTCAGGAGCCGTCGTGGTCGCGATCTTGTCGCCCGGTTCGTACGTGAACTTCGTCGTGAACGGTTCGGCCTGGGCACCCCCGGCGCTCCCCCGCGGGTCCGTTCTCGTCAGAAGCCGTCCGCTGCCGTCGTACGTCATCGTGGTGGTGAGTCCAGCCGGCGACGCCTCCGAGGTCAGGTTGCCGTCCGCGTCGTACTGACTCGTCCAGATGTATCCACGCCCGGTGCTTCTCGTCTTCAACTGACCGGTTGCCGTGTAGGTGAAGTTCTTCGTTCCCTGGTCAGGTGCGACCAATTTCGTCAGCCGGTTGGCAGTGTCGTACGTGTTCGTCGTCACGTTGCCCCGGCCGTCGGTGTAGGTGAGCACGTTGTCGGCGGAGTCGTACGTCCACTTCTCCACCGCCGACACCGGAGCCGGAGCCGTTCGCGTCAGCATGTTGCCGCGGGCGTCATACGTCATCGTCGTCGTGTTGCCGCGAGGGTCCGTCGTCGAGGTCAGATTGAGCTTGGCGTCGTACCCGTACGAGGTGTGACCGCCCTGAGCATCGGACGTGCCGACCAGGACGTTGCCGAGGTAGTGGTCCGTCCATCGCCCGCCATCAGGGCGGATCGTGGTCGTCCCCAGCAACGGGTCGTAGACGTACTGCGTGATCTTCCCCCTCGGGTCGGTCTGCTTGACGACCCGCCCTTCCGAGTCGTACTCGTTTGCGACACTGTGCCCGAGCGGATCGGTGACCTTGTTGAGGCGGCCGCCGGCGTCGTAGGCGTACGTCGTATTTCCGCCCCGTACGTCGCGGACGCCGGTCAACAGGCCGGCCGTGTAGGTGTACTGAACGAATCGCCCGTCGGGGAGTTCGACCTTCTGCAGCCGTCCTTCGGCGTCGTGCGTGAACCGAACAACACGGCCGGCCGCGTCTGTGACCGTCGACAGCACTCCACCGGAGTGAGCGAGTTGAAGACCGACTCCGGAGTTGTCGAGCAGAGCCTCGAGCTGCCCTGTGGAGCTGAAGCGTGCGACGCTGTGGTTCGGTTGCCGGACCTCGAACCTTCCATCGGCGAGCTTGACCAGGTCGGCCTCGACGCCGGTTCCCTTCACGTACGTGCCGTCCGTTGCCCGGGTGTACCCCGCCTGTTGTCCGTCGATTCCGACGTACACGACCGACGCTCCGCCGCCGGCGATCTCGAGGCGGCCTTCGTAGGCGTGGTTCCACCCTCTCCCGAGAACACCCACGTGATCGCTCGCGGAGTTGTAGCTGCGGAGCAGGACGAACGCCGTCCCAGGACCGGCCAACTGCAGGTCGGTGACCGACTTGGTCTCGTTTCCGGTTGCCGTGTTGACGGGGTATCCGCGGGACACGGTCGGGTTCTTGGAGCACAGATCGCACCCTGAGCCCAGGGTCGCCAGGTCGGAGACCTTCGTCGTCACCGGTACGACGTACATCGGATCGGCACTGGCGAATGCGCCGCAGCCGTCACGCAGGACGAACCGGACGGTGTTGTCCCCGGGCTCGAGCACTCCGGACAGATGCAAGGGGCCTGCCGGCGTCACCCAGCCGACGCAACCGTCGCTGAAGTCCAGCGTCTTGCTGATCTTGGAACCGTCCGCATGGGTCACCTCTACCGTCAGGACGTCGTCGACCCGAACAGCGCCGTAGCCCGTGGCGGACCGTGAGATCGCCAGGGTCTCCGTCGCGTTCTGGTTGATCGTCAGCGTCTTGTCGAGGATCACCTCGCCCTGGGCCACGCCGCGCTCAGCGATGGCGGGCGTGACCTGGACTGCCGCCTGCCGGTCTCCCGCGACGCCTGCGAAGCGGTAGTCGTAGCTCGTCCCCTTCCCGGTCGGGACCGCATCGGGCACCTTGCCCGACGACTGTGGCGCGGAGGGCCGCGCACTCGGGGTCGGTGTCGGTGTCGGTTGATCATTGCCGGCACCGATTGCGGGGGCCGCCAGACCTGAGAACAACAGGCTGATTCCGATGAGCAGCAAAACGGCACGACGTACGAACGACATTTGATCCCCCACACGACACGGACGGCTGTCCGGAACATTCTGCGGAATGATCCGCCTCGCCGGTGATGGCCCGAGAATGTCAAAAGCTGCAATTGCGGGCTTGACGACCAGATTGCGCGAGAAAAACAGGCGCGGTTTCTCGGTTGTTTACTTCGTGCTCGTCCGGCGGGTGCGTTCGCGGTACTCGGTGGGGGTCAGGCCGACGAGGGTGCGGAAGCGGCGGGCGAAGTACGTCGGGTCGGACCAGCCGACAGCGGCGCCTACTCGGGCTGCGGGGAGGCGGGATTCGGTGAGGAGGACCGCGGCCTGTTCGGCTCTCAGGCGGGCCAGGTAACTGAGGGGGCTGAGGCCGGTGTGGCGGGTGAAGAGGCGGCTCAGGTACGCCGCGTCGAGGTTGACCTCGGCGGCCAGGTCGGCGAGGCGCCAGTCGGTGGCCAGGTCGGACTCGAAGCGGGTGATGGTGGTGGCAACCGCGGGGTGGATGGGGGGTGCGGCGGGGCGGGTGGGGCGGCCGTCGGCGAGGATGCCGAGGATTGTGACGAGGCGGCCCAGGAGCTGGCCGTTGCCGGTGCGGGCGGTGGTCAGGTCCGCGATCTGGGTGATCGCGGCGTCGGCGGCGTCGGTGTCAACCTCAGTGGTGGCTACGCCGTGGAGACCGCTGACGGGCGTGGTCCAGAGCAGGTCCCGGAGCATCGGGATCTGTTGCAGGGCTGAGAGTTCGGTGCGCAGGCCCCGGGCCGAGATGCAGCAGTTGGCGACGACCAGATTTCGGCAGCGAGTGAAGGCATGCCACGCGCCGGGGCGTAACACCAGCACCTGCCCACGGCGTACGGGGTGATCGCCCTGGCTGGTGTGGTGGCGGCCGGTGCCGGGGCCGATGACGGCGATTTCCAGGAAGTCGTGGGCGTGGGCCGCGACGCCGGAGGTCAGCCGATGGAGACCTCCCCACACGGGACCGCCCTGGAACAGACTCGCCTCGTGCAGCGTCTCGGGCATGTCAAGATCGTACGACTACTGGTCCGGACCGTCCTGGCCCGTGAAGGGCAGCAGCGGCGACGGTAGAGGCATGACAGCAGACATCGTCACCGCCTACCGTGAGAACGGATTCGTCCGAGTGCCCGGCGTGCTCACGCCCGAAGAGGTCGAGCGCTACCGCGACCGCGCCGCCGCGTACCTCGAAGAGCATCGGGCCGACCGCCTCCAGCAGGACGCGATCTTCAGCCAGCTCGTCAATGTCTGGCAGCAGGACGACGTGCTCAAGGAGCTGACCCTGCACCCGAAGATCGCGGACACCGCCGAACAGCTCGCCGGCTTCCCCCTGCGCATCTGGCACGACCAGATGCTCGTCAAAGAACCGAACAGCAACGCGGCCACGCATTTCCACCAGGACCGCCCGTACTGGCCGCACGCCAACGACCGGCTTCCGCTGTCGGCCTGGATCGCGCTGGTCGACGTACCGCCTGAGCGCGGCTGCATGACCTTCCTGCCCGGGACCCAGACCGTCACCGACCTCGAGCCGCAGGACCTCAGCAACGAGGAGGACCTGTTCACCCGAGCGCCCGACCTCCGCTGGTCGCCGCGCGTCACGGTCCCGTTGAGAGCCGGTGACTGCACCTTCCACAGCGGCTACACCGGTCACATGGCGCTCCCCAACACCACCGACCAGGCCCGCTTCGCCCACGTCGTCATCTACATGGACGAAGCCACCACCTACACCGGCGCACCCCACGCGGTCACCGACCCGTTGAAGCTCAGCCCCGGGACCAAGCTGGAAGGCGATTCCTTCCCTCGGGTCAGCCGAGCAGGGGCCGAGCAGCGGTGACCAGATCGGCCGCGATGGCGCCGGCATTCTTGCCGCCGTTGGCCACCAGTACGGCGATCGCCACCCGCAGCGCGGGGATCGCGACCACGATGCTGCAGTGGTCCGGGAAGTTGCCGTCGTGCCCGTACGCCGGCGAGTTGCCGAACCGCAGCGAGAAGCGCCGGGTGCCGAGCCCGTAGTCGCCGTCTCCCGTCGTCATCGCCGAGACCAGGTCGGCAGGCAGCACGCGACCGCCGTACAGCTGATAACCCCAGCGGGCGACGGTCGGCGCGTCGGCGGTGGCGCCGGCGTTGGCTGCCTCCGCACTGGCGATCGCACGGCAGGGCAGGAACCCGTCGAAGGCCGCTCCGCAGATCGGGTTCCGGGTCCGGGCGACCGGCGGCCGCGGCTTCTCGCCGTCCTGGAACGCGGCCCGCGGCAGTCCGGCCGGCCGGGCCAGATCACGCCGCAGCACGGCCGCGAGCGGTTGCCCGGTGACCTTCTCGATCAGCATGCCCAGCAGCACGTAGCTCGGGTTGCTGTAGTCGTAGCTCCCGGGCGAACCGACCGGTATGGAGACGTACGACAACGCCTGCTCGGCGGTCCAGTGCCGGCCGGGCGCCGCGGCGAGCGCGGCGTTCAGCGTCGCGTAGTCTCCGGGCCTGTAGTCCGGTACGCCGGACGTCATGCCGAGGTGTTGCCGCACGGTCGCGTTGTTCGCCGTCAGCTTGTGCGGCACGTACTGCGCCAGCGGCGCGTCCAGGGCGATCCGGCCCGCCCGCGCGAGCAGCAGGACCTCCGCCGCGACGAACGTCTTCGTGACACTGGCGATCCCCAGACTCGTCACCGGGGTCAGCTTGGTCCCGTGCGCGTCCGTCCCGGCGGCACCCGACCAGCTCCACTGGTCGGAGACGATCGCGGCCGTGAGCCCTCGAGCGGCGACCTCCGCGTCCGGGATGTCGGCGTACCGGCTGACGACCTTGTCGAGCACGTCCTGCAGCTTCTTCGCGTCGGCCGGGCTCAGCGCGCGAGTCGCCGGTTCGGGTGCGCGCTCGGCGGGAGGTGTCGTCGTAGCGATCGTCGGCGCAGGCTCGTCCTGGCTCGGGCCGGAGCAGCAGGTCAACGTCAGCGTCGCGAGGCACACGGCCGACGTCAGGGTCCTGCGCAGCGTCCCCATCGTCCGATCGTCGCCCCGACGGCGCCCCAGGTCCAGAAGACCCTCAACCCCGGCGTCCGGATCACTCCGGGCTGATCACCGTGCCCTGGTGGTAGAGGACCTTCCAGCCGTCCACCTCCGAGCCCTGCCAGATGCTGACGCGGGCGGTCAGCCGGGGCTGCTCGTTCAGCACGTACGTGACCAGATACGTCCGGTCGGCGATCTCGCGGACGGCGAAGTCCGTCACCGTCCACGACTCCCCCGCGTCCGCGGAAGGGCTCCCGGCGAAGCGTTCGGTCAGCGTGGCCAGGATGAAGTCCCGTGAGTAACGGCGGCCCGACGCACCGGTCTCCCAGTAGTCGGCCGCCATCTCCCGGTCCGCGTCGGCGGCCGAGCTGACCACATCGCGCCGGTGGAAGAGCGGCTCCCGCCGGCGCAGGGCCTTGAGGGTCCCGCTGTCGGTCAACCCACCCTCCAGTTCAGCGGCATCGACAGTACGCCGGTCGCCGGCAGGCCGAGCGCGGCGTACAGGGAGGTGGCGAGGCCGTCGACGGTGAGCGGCTGGGCCCTGACCGCCAGGTCCTCGGTCGAGGTCGGCGGGCGGAGCCGGTCGAGGAACGAGCGACTCGGCGAGGTGACGATCGCGACCTCGTCACGGTCGACCCCGGCCCGCGAACAGGCGAGCTGAAGCGCGTGCTCGAAGCCGCCGAGCTCGTCGACCAGGCCGCGGCCGTGGGCGTCGGCGCCGGTCCAGACCCGGCCACGGGCCAGCGACTCCAGCTCGTCGACCGGCAGCTTGCGGTCGCCGGCGGCCTTCGCGACGAAGTCGGCGTAGATCCGGTCGAGGGTCTCCTCCAGCCGCTCCCACTGAGCCGGCGAGAACTCCTCCTGGGCCGAGTACATCCGGGCGTTCTCACCCTCCGACACGGCCTGCTGGGTGATGCCGATCCGGCCGAGCGCGTCGCGGACGACGCCCTTGCCGGACAGGACGCCGATCGAGCCGGTGATCGTGCCGGGCTGCGCGACGATCACGTCGGCCGGCATCGCGACGAAGTACCCGCCGGACGCGGCGACGCTGCTCATCGACGCGATCACCGGTTTGCCGGTCGAGCGCAGCCGGAGCACCTCGTGCCGGATCGCGTCGGAGGCGACATACGAGCCGCCGGGGCTGTCGATCCGCAGGACGACGGCCTTGACCTTCTCGTCGGCGGCGACCGCGCGCAGGGCGGCGGTGATCGTGTCCGAACCGGTCCGGGGACCGCCGAGCGGCCCGCCGCCGGAGTTGCGGCCGACGGTGATCGCGCCGCTGATCCGGATCACAGCGACGGCCGGCTTCGGCGGCCACGGAAGCTGGTCGAGCGCTTCGTGCACGGTCCGCGGGCCACGCCGGTGATACCGCTCGACGAGCAGCGCGGTCGTCTCGCCGTACCGCTTCTCGAGCTCGTCGTACACGTCGGACCGGTACCCGAGCCGATCCACCAGCCCGGCCTCACGCCCCGCCTCGGCGCCCAGCGGCGCCCGGTCCACCAGCGCGCGGACCTGCTCGACGCTCAGCTCGCGCCCCTCGGCGATCCCCGCGACGATCTGCTCGTACGCCGACTCCGCCAGCCGCGCGGCCATCTCGCGGGCCGGGCCGGTCATCTCCTTCTCGGTGAAGGTGTCGACGGCCGTCTTGTACTCCCGGCGCTTCCCGAACTGCGGGATCACGCCCGCCTTGTCCAGCGCACCCCGGACGAACGTCGCCAGCACCGACACCCCGGTGATCCCGAGCTCGCCGGACGGTTGCACCCACACCTCGTCGAAGGCGGTCGCCAGGTAGTACGGCACGGTCCCGCCGCCGACCTCACCGAACGACTCGGTCCACGCCACGGCCCGCTTGCCCGACGCCCGGAAGCCGACAACCGCCGTGCGCAGCTCCTGCACCTGAGCCAGCGACAGCGGAGGCCCGCCCACGTGCGCGACCAGCCCCACCACGTGCTCGTCCTCGGCCGCCTTGCGCAGCCCGGAGACCAGCTCCCGCACCGTCGGCAGATGCCGAGCCCGAAACGCCGCCAACGGCGACCCGGGCGGCGTCTCCACCACACCCCGCGTCAGATCCAGTTCCAGCAAGATGCCCGTCATACACCGACCCTAGACGCCTTGCTCAAGCTCAGGCGGCTAAGCGAGCACCCAGAACTGCCAACCCACCGGCGCCGCGGGCCACTGCGGATCAGGCTGCCATCCCACCGGCGGCTCCCACCCGTCCGGAGGAGCCGGCCATCCAGGCGCCGGCGCGAACCGGATCCGCGTGGGCTTAGGCGGCACAGGCGCATGCACGACGTACGCCGGCTGCGACAGCGGCACGAACGGCTCAGGCGCGACCGCGACCGGCGGCTCGACCACGGACACATCGTCCTCATGCCGTACGCCGATCGCTCCCGCGTCGCCAAGAACCCCCTGCGGCCAATCCGCCGGCAGCTCGTGCGCCCGCGCGCAGTACAAGGTGACCTCGGCCTTCAAGCGGTTCCCCTTGAGCCGCGCCTTCGCTCCGGTCACCAGCCCCAACTCGGCAAGATGCCGAATCGCAGGCAACAGTTCCCCACTCATCTTCGGCGTCAACTGCCCCACCCGCTGCCCGTCCAGGCGCACCTCGACCACGTCCTTGGCGGCACGACCCCCTGAAGCAGCGACCTCATGCAGAGTCGCGTAGACCGACCCCTCACCTTCGACCCGCAGCAACGGCTCGATCGCCGGCATGCACTGGTCCTCACCGCTGATCTGGATCGCGCCGCCGTCCGGCAACATCACGTGCGGCTGCTCGGGCCGCCGGTTCACCGGCGTACACAGATGCGGCTCAGCCAACGCGATCGTCACACTCGCGGTGAACCGCTCCTTCTCCACCAGCCGTCCGGCACGATTCGTGTCGTAGTCGGTGATCGTTCCACCCCACACCCGGCAGGCCACCTGCGCCACGTGTCCCCGAGCAGCTAGCTCGGCCAGACAAGGCCCGTACCCGCCCGCGACGTCCCGCGGCAGATAGCCAACAGTCTCGCCATCAACCCGTACGGCGACGGCCGTGGGATCGTGTTTGTTGTCCGGCTCAGGCACCAAGGTCGCGATCGTCTGCACCTCCCGGTGCTTCGCCGTCGCCCGGCCGAACAGTCGCTGCAGCGGCGCCAGGTGGAAGCTCTCACCCGCCACTTCCTGGTTGCACCAGTCCCGACTGCCCCAGAGTTCGAACGGAACCAGCTCGACGCCTGCTCCGGACGAGAAATGCTTGCCCACGCGGTACTTCATCCAGTGCCCCCCTCAGGTCACAGCAGGTGATCCTAGTGACTGAGGGTCGCGCTGTCAGTGCCCGGGCACGACCTAGTGGTAGGTCTGACTGCTGGGTGGGGCGGACTCCATCCAGGCGAGGACGCCGGTGAGGGCTTCTTCGGTCATCGCGAAGTGGACGGTCCGGTCGCGTAGCGCGGCGTCGACGATGACGTGGCCGGCGTAGGTGACCAAGGGTTCGTTGCCGACCGGGCGGCGGGTGGTGACGCCTTGGAGCTGGCGGCGGTTGACCACGAGCTTGGGCCACCAGGCCAGGCTGAAGACGCGGAACCACTGGAGGTCGTCGCCGACGTAGCGGGCCAGGCCCAGCGCCCAGCCGCGGCCGTGGTCCTTTTCGGCGAGTTGCAGGCTGCAATCGAACGTGCCGCCGTCCCTGGACAACCAGCGACGGCGGCACGCGAAAAGCACGACCAGCAGGACGGCAGCAAGGAAACAGACCCCGACCACATCGAGGACTGTCCTCATATGCCGACCTCATTCCTGATGCCGGCGACTGAGCGGCACCTACTCCGAACCCGACGGCTCAGAACTACAACGACAACTTCGTACTGACGTACTGGATTCAATTATTACAGGTCGGGTCAGGACACCTTTTCGGCGGCCCGGACCCGAGCCTCGGCGCGCCGGACCTGCTCCTGCTCGTCGGCACTGTCGGTGCCGGCGGCCTGAGCCTGCTCGAGGGCGCGCTTGGCCTCCTCGAGATCGATGTCGTGACCCATCTCGGCGTTCTCGGCCAGGATCGACACGCGGTCGTTCGCGACCGAGAGGAAGCCGTCCGGCGCGGCCGCGACGAAGTACTCGTCGTCGACGGTCCGCACCTGGACGGTGCCGCCCTGCAGCAGTCCGAGCAGCGGGGCGTGGCCCGGGAGGATGCCGACGTCGCCGTCGGTGGTGCGGGCGATGACGATCTTCGCCTGCCCCTCCCAGACCACCCGCTCGGCCGCGACCAGCGCGACCTCGAGGTGCTTGCCGCTGTCGTCAGCCATCAGAGTTCCTTCTGGAGCTCAGCCCAACGCCGCTCGACGTCGTCCAGCGACCCGACGTTGAAGAAGGCCTGCTCGGCGATGTGGTCGCACTCGCCCTCGGTGATCTTCTTGAACGACTCGATGGTGTCCTTCAGCGGCACCGTCGAACCCGGGGTGTTGGTGAACTTCTCCGCCATGTAGGTGTTCTGCGACAGGAACTGCTCGATCCGGCGCGCCCGGGCGACGGTGATCTTGTCCTCTTCGGACAGTTCGTCGACACCCAGGATGGCGATGATGTCCTGCAGTTCCTTGTTCTTCTGCAGGATCTGCTTGACCCGGACGGCCACGTCGTAGTGCTCCTGGCCGATGTACTGCGGGTCGAGGATCCGCGACGTCGAGGTCAGCGGGTCCACGGCCGGGTACAGACCACGCGACGCGATGTCACGCGACAGCTCGGTGGTCGCGTCCAGGTGCGCGAACGTGGTGGCCGGCGCCGGGTCGGTGTAGTCGTCGGCGGGCACGTAGATCGCCTGCATCGAGGTGATCGAGTGACCGCGCGTCGAGGTGATCCGCTCCTGCAGCACGCCCATCTCGTCGGCCAGGTTCGGCTGGTAACCCACCGCGGACGGCATCCGGCCGAGCAGCGTGGAGACCTCCGAACCCGCCTGGGTGAACCGGAAGATGTTGTCGATGAAGAGCAGCACGTCCTGCTCCTTGACGTCGCGGAAGTACTCCGCCATCGTCAGCGCCGACAGCGCGACCCGCAGCCGGGTGCCCGGCGGCTCGTCCATCTGACCGAAGACCAGCGCGGTGTCCTTGAAGACACCGGCGTCCTCCATCTCGTGGATCAGGTCGTTGCCCTCACGGGTGCGCTCACCCACGCCGGCGAACACCGAGGTGCCACCGAAGTTGTGCGCGATCCGGTAGATCATCTCCTGGATCATGACGGTCTTGCCGACACCCGCACCGCCGAACAGGCCGATCTTGCCACCCTGCACGTACGGCGTGAGCAGGTCCAGCACCTTGATGCCGGTCTCCAGCATCTCGGTCTTGGACTCGAGCTGGTCGAAGGCCGGCGCCTGCCGGTGGATCGGCCAGCGCTCGGTGATCTCGAACTCCGACTCGTCCTGGTTCAGGCACTTGCCGGTGACCGACCAGACCCGGCCCTTGGTGACGTCGCCGACCGGCACGGAGATCGCCGCACCGGTGTCGCGCACCTCGGTACCGCGGACCAGGCCGTCGGTGGGCTTCATCGAGATCGCCCGGATGATGTTGTCGCCGACGTGCAGCGCGACCTCGAGGGTGATCGTCTGGGTGACGTCGCCCAGGGTGATGTCCACCTCGAGCGCGTTGTACATCTCCGGCATCTGGTCCGCGGGGAACTCGATGTCGACGACCGGGCCGATCACCCGGGCGACGCGACCGACGCCGCGGGCGCCCGCCTCGTTGTTGTTCTCGGTAACCGTGGCAGTCATCTCTCTCACTCGCTCCCGGCGTTCGCATCGGCCAGCGCGCCAGCGCCGCCGACGATCTCGCTGATTTCTTGGGTAATTTGAGCCTGGCGCGCCTGGTTGGCCTCACGCGTCAGGCGCTCGATCAGGTCCTGCGCGTTGTCGGTGGCCGACTTCATCGCGCGCTGCCGGCTGGCCAGCTCGGACGCGGCCGCCTGCAGCATGCAGTAGTGGATCCGGCTGGCGACGTACTTGGGCAGCAGCCCGTCGAGCACGTCCTCGGCGGACGGCTCGAACTCGTACAGCGGCAGTACGTCGTCCGCGGCCGGCGCTTCCTCGCCCTCGACGACCTCCAGCGGCAGCAGCCGGATCACGTCCGGCCGCTGGGTCAGCATCGACACGAACCGGGTGAAGACGATGTGGATCTCGTCCACGCCGCCCTCCTCGGTCGGGGTCAGGAAGGCCTCGATCAGCGCGTCGGCGACCTCCCGGGCCCGGGCGAACGACGGCGCGTCGGAGTCACCGCTCCACGACTGCGCGACCTCGCGCTGCCGGAAGGTGTAGTAGGCGATGCCCTTGCGGCCGCTGAGGAACGGCACGATCTCCTTGCCGTCCTCGCGCAACAGCTGGTGCAGGCGCTCGCCTTCCCGGATGACCGAGGAGGAGTACGCGCCGGCCTGGCCGCGGTCGGAGGTGATCAACAGGACCGCGGCCCGCTTCGGGTTCGGCTTCTCGGTGGTCAGCGGGTGGTCGACGTTCGAGAACGTCGCCACCGCCGATACGGCACGGGTGAGCTCACGCGCGTACGGACCGGCCGCCTGGGCGCGTTGCTGCGCCTTGACGATCCGGGACGCCGCGATGAGCTCCATCGCGCGGGTGAGCTTCTTGATCGTCGTGACCGAGGCCCGGCGTTCGCGAAGTTCCCGCAGACTGGCTGGCATGGGTTGATCAGCCCCGCTTCTGCCGGACGATCTGCTCCTGCTCGACGTTCTCTTCGTCCATCGCCTCGGCCTCCTCACGGCCGGCCAGCAGCGCACCGCCGGAGGTCTGGAAGGTGGGCTTGAACGAGTCCAGCGCCGACACGACGGCCTGCTGGGCGTCGTCCTCGAACAGGTTGGACTCCCGGATGCCGTCGAGCACCTTGGTCTCGCGCCGCAGGTAGTCCAGGAACTCGCGCTCGAACCGCAGCACGTCCTCGACCGGTACGTCGTCGAACTTGCCGGTGGTGCCGGCCCAGATCGACACGACCTGCTCCTCGACCGGGTACGGCGAGTACTGCGGCTGACGGAGCAGCTCGACCAGACGCTGACCGCGGTCCAGCTGGCGGCGCGAGGTGGCGTCGAGGTCGGAGGCGAACATCGCGAACGCCTCCATCGCGCGGAACTGCGCCAGGTCCAGCTTCAGCGAACCCGAGACCTTCTTCATCGCCTTGACCTGCGCGGCGCCGCCGACCCGGGACACCGAGATACCGACGTCGATGGCGGGGCGGATGTTGGCGTTGAACAGGTCCGACTGCAGGAAGATCTGGCCGTCGGTGATCGAGATGACGTTGGTCGGGATGAAGGCCGAGACGTCGTTGGCCTTGGTCTCGATCATCGGCAGACCGGTCATCGAACCGCCGCCGAGCTCGTCGGACAGCTTCGCGCAGCGCTCGAGCAGCCGGCTGTGCAGGTAGAAGACGTCACCCGGGTAGGCCTCACGGCCCGGCGGGCGGCGCAGCAGCAGCGACATCGAGCGGTACGCCTCGGCCTGCTTGGTCAGGTCGTCGAACACGATCAGGACGTGCTTGCCCTGGTACATCCAGTGCTGGCCGATGGCCGAACCGGTGTACGGCGCGACGTACTTGAAGCCGGCCGGGTCGGAGGCCGGGGAGGCCACGATGGTGGTGTACTCCATCGCGCCGGCCTCTTCGAGCGCGCCGCGCACCGAGGCGATCGTCGAGCCCTTCTGACCGATCGCGACGTAGATGCAGCGAACCTGCTTGCTCGGGTCGCCGGACTCCCAGTTGGCCTTCTGGTTGATGATCGTGTCGACCGCGATCGCCGTCTTGCCGGTCTTGCGGTCGCCGATGATCAGCTGCCGCTGACCCCGGCCGATCGGGATCATGCCGTCGATCGCCTTGATGCCGGTCTGCAGCGGCTCGCGGACCTCCTGGCGGTCCATCACGCCGGCCGCCTGCAGCTCCAGCGCGCGGGTGCCGTCCAGGTTGGTGATCTCGCCCAGACCGTCGATCGGCTTGCCCATCGGGTTGACGACCCGGCCGAGGTAACCGTCACCGACCGGCACCGACAGGACCTGACCGGTCCGGCGGACCTGCTGGCCCTCTTCGATACCGCTGAACTCGCCGAGGACGACGACGCCGATGTCGCGGACGTCGAGGTTCAGGGCGATGCCCTGGGTGCCGTCCTCGAACTCGAGCAGCTCGTTGGTCATGGCCGAGGGCAGGCCCTCGACGTGCGCGATGCCGTCTCCGGCGTCGACAACGGTGCCGACCTCTTCGCGGGTCGCCGTCTCCGGCTCGTAGCTGGAGACGAAGCGATCCAGGGCGTCCCGGATCTCCTCCGGCCTGATCGTGAGCTCCGCCATTTGCTTCCCTGCTTCCTTGACCTTGCTTGGCCTGTTGTTGGCTCTAAAGGCTTTGCCGACCCTTAGCGCCTGCTATGTCGTTAAAGGTCAGCCCGCGATGCGCCGTTGCGCCTCGTCGAGCCGGGCCGCGATCGTTCCGTCGATCACTTCGTCGCCGATGTCCACCCGGACGCCGCCGACGACGCTGGGGTCAACGATGACGTTCAGCTGGATCTGGCGACCGTACTGCCGGCCGAGCAGCTCGGCCAGCCGGCCGCGCTCGGCCTCGGTCAGGTCGGTGGCCGCCCGGACCGTGGCGATGCTGGCCTGGCGCCGCGCCGCGGCGGCGACCTGGTAGGCCCGCAGCGAGGCCGCGAAGCTGCGTCCCCGCCCGTCCACCGCACGCTCGGCCAGCCGCACGGTCACGGCGTCGGCCTTGCCCTGCAGCAGACCGTGGATCAGTTCCTGCCGCGGAGCGAGCGGAATGCTCCGGTCGCTCAGCTTGTCGGCCAGCACCCGCTCGACCGCGACCACGCGGTCCAGCCGGAACAGCTGGTCCTCGAGCTCGTCGAGGCTGCCCTGCTGGTCGGCGTACGCGACCTCGGCCTGGACGCTCAGGTCGTCCAGCGCGTTGGCCAGGTCACGGCTGCTGACCCAGCGGCCCGCGACCGCGGCGGTCAGGATCTCCAGTGTCTGCGCGGAGACCTTTCCGTCGAACAGTTGCCGGACCAGGCCGGTCCGGCCCTCGGCCGACCGGGCCGGGTCGGTCAGCGCCCGGCGCAGCGCACCGTTGGTGTCGAGCACCTTCGCCACCGAGAACAGCTCGGCACCGAGGCTCTCGGTGACGGCGGCACCCGCCAGGGCCTGCTCGGCCCGGGCGAGTGACTCCTTCGACGCGCCGCGCATCAGCCGTCCGTTCCGACAGCCTGACGGGCCGAGTCGCTCGACTCCAGCTCCGCCAGGAAGCGCTCGACCGTACGACGCTGACGCGCCTCGTCCTCGAGCGACTCACCGACGATCCGGCCGGCCAGCGACGTGGCCATCGAGCCGACCTCGCCGCGCAGCGACGCCACGGCCTGGGCCCGCTCGGCCTCGATCTGGGTCCGGGCGTGGGTGACGATGCGCTCGGCCTCGACGTTCGCCTGCTCGCGCATCTCCGCGATGATCTGCGCACCCTGCTCGCGCGCGTCCTCGCGGATCTTCGCAGCTTCCTGCCGGGCCTCGGCCAGCTGCGCGTTGTACTTGTCGAGCGCCGCCTTCGCCTCGGCCTGGGCCTGCTTGGCCTCGTTCATCCCGCCTTCGATCGCCGCGGTCCGGTCGGCGTACGCCTTCTCGAACTTGGGTACGACGACCTTGGCGAAGGCGATGGCCAGCAGGATCAGGAAGACGAGGCCGAAGATGATCTCGGCCGTGTGCGGCATCAGCGGGCTCGGGCCTTCGCCGGCCTCGCTGAGCGGTAGCACTAACGTCATCATGTCTGAATCCTGTCAGTCAGGGATGGTGGATCAGGCTGAACGGAAGACGAAGGCGAGCGCGATACCGATGATCGCCAGAACCTCGGTCACGCCGAAGCCGATCCAGGCGATCGACTGCAGCTTGCTCTGCGCCTCGGGCTGACGCGCGGTGCCGTTGATGACAGCGGCGAAGATCAGGCCGACGCCGACGCCCGGGCCGATCGCGGCAAGGCCGTAACCGAGGACGGCGATGTTGCCGGAGATCTCGAGAGCGTTCATTGCAGTGTGTTCCTTTCGGTACGGATAGGAGCTATCCGGGTTTCCGTTGCTACGGGATCTGGGGGACGCCGATCAGTGTTCGTCGGCGATCGCGCTGCCGATGTACTGCGCGGTCAGCACGACGAAGATGTAGGCCTGGATGCACTGGACGAACAGCTCCAGCCCGGCGATCGCGAGGCCCATCAGGAGGGTGAGGATGCCGACGCCGCCGAGCGCGATGCTGCCCGAGTGCAGCAGCATGTACTCGCCGCCGAGCACGAACACCAGCAGCAGGATGTGGCCGGCGAACATGTTCGCGAACAGCCGCAGGCTCAGCGAGACCGGCCGGACCAGGATGTTGGAGATGAACTCGATCGGGATCATCAGCGGCATCAGCCAGCCCGGCACGCCGGCGGGCATCGTCTGGTGCTTGAAGTAGCCCAGCAGGCCCTTCTTCTTGATCCCCACCGCGTTGTAGATGATCCAGCTCAGCGCGGCCGCCGCGTAGGCCCAGCCGATGTGGCTGAACGTCGGGAACTGGATGAACGGGATCGACGCGGCGACGTTGTTCAGCAGGATGAAGAAGAACAGGCCGAGCAGGAAGGGCACGTACTTCATGTGCTCGGAGCTGCCGATCGCGTCGCGGGCGATCGAGTTGCGGACGAAGTTGTAGCCGAGCTCGCCGGCGAATTGCAGCTTGCTCGGCACGACCGCGGCCTTGCGGGAAGCACCCCAGAAGAACCAGATGATGACGATCACCGACAGCGCCGCCACCAGGACGGGCTTGGTGAACCACTCCACGCCCGAGAAGATGGGCGGCAGCTGGAAGTCTTCTGGACCGGGTGGGTTGAACTCGGTCGAAACGCCGGCGATCACCGGGTCTCCTCTCGCGTCGTGCTCAAGTCGTTCGCCATGTGGCTGGGGGCAGGGCGGCTCAGGGCAAGGCGGTCAACAACGTCAGACCCGGCAGAGCTCAGGAGCGCCCGTACCGGAAGTGCAACAGCGCAATCGTGAGTCCGGCTCCGAGGACGATGCCCACCGGAAGCAGGAACTGGGTGCCCAGCCAGCGATCCAACCCGAAGCCGATGCCCCCGTACACCAGGACACCGCCGATCAGGTAGGACAGGACCCGCCAGCCGTCGCCCGAGGTGTCGGGTGTCGGCTTCGGATCGGGTTGCTGGCTCATCGGCACCCGAAAGGTACCAGTCGGCGACACGCCGGGTCACATCGGCACCCGTGCGGTGCGCCACACCCGGTGTCACGGTTGGGAAACGGCTTACCTGAGCACTACGCACGGTGCTCATGCCGTCACCTCGTGGTCCAGGTCGTAGATCGGGACGCGCAGCCGCGACCAGGCCCAGATCTCGCCGGCCATCCAGCCCATCACGACCACCATCGCGCTGATCCCCAGCGCGGTGAGGTTGACGTTGGCGGCCAGGCTCTCGGAGTTCAGCGCGACGGCCAGCAGGCCGCCGAAGACCGCGATCCGGCCGGTGTAGGACGCCATCGCGATGCCGAGCTGGGCGGTCGGGCTGGCCCGCCGCGACAGGTGCAGCGCGTACAGCCCGAGGCCGGAGAAGACCATCACCATCAGCAGTCCGAGCAGCGCTCCCCACAGGCCTTCGAGGCCGGCGGCAACGGTCGCGATGGCGGCCGCGTTCACACCGACGACGACCGCCGCGGCGGCTGCGCCGCGCAACATCGCCAGCGCCGGGTGCCGAATGGCCTGTCCGGCTTGCCGGGGACTTCCTTGGGGAGCCATCTGGTGGTTCCGTCCTGCTGGCGACCGGGATTCTTGCCCTCGGTCGTCGGGTGGGCGGGGTCAGGGGTCACGCTGTTCTTCGCTGGTGCTTGTGAAAACTAGCACAAAGTCTGTCGGGTCAGCAAAACGAGCGTCCCTGCCGCTGTACACGCACACCTTATCGGTAGCCCACATCGGCCACTGGTCTGGTCCCCGGTCGGCCGGCTCAGACCTTCGCCAGCTTGCGGCTGGATCGGCCCGGCAGACCGGTGGTGAGCACGATCGCGGTGACCGTTGCGGCCACCACGATGAGCACCGTCCACCAGTCCAGCAACAGGCCCAGGACGACCACCCCGAAGGCGATCAGCGCCGTCCAGAGGTACATCAGCAGCACGGCCCGGCGGTGCGAGTGGCCGCGCTGCATCAGCCGGTGGTGCAGGTGCAGCTTGTCCGCGGCGAACGGCGAGCGGCCGGCCTTGGTACGGCGTACGTAGGCCATCGTCAGGTCGAGGGCCGGGATCGCCAGCACCGCGATCGGCAGGACCAGCGGGAGCAGCGCGGGCAGCAGGCTCGAGCCGCCGACCTCGTACGGCACGGCGTTCGGGTCCATCTGGCCGGTCAGGCTGATCGTCGAGGCGGCCAGCATCAGGCCGATCAGCAACGAGCCGGAGTCGCCCATGAACACCCTGGCGGGGAAGAAGTTGTGCGGCAGGAATCCCAGACAGGCGCCGGCCAGCGCGACGGTGATCAGCGTCGAGGTGGTGGCGCGGTCGAGGTTCTGCTCGACGTTCAGCAGGTACGAGTAGGTGAAGAAGGCGCCGGCGCCGATCGTCGTGACGCCCGCGGCCAGGCCGTCCAGGCCGTCGACGAAGTTCACCGCGTTGCAGGAGACCAGCAGGATGCCCGCCGTGACCACGGCGAGCTGGGCCGGTGGCGGCGACAGGATGCCGCCGGGCAGCGGGAGCCAGTACAACTGGATGCCCTGGACGATCATCACGCCGACGGCCAGCACCATGCCGGCCAGCTTGGTGATCGGGTCCAGCTCGTACAGGTCGTCGATCACGCCGACCGCGCAGATCACCACGCCGCCGATCAGGATCGCCCGGGCGTCGTGCGCGACCTGCAGGCTGTCACCGAGGAACGGCAGGCTGGAGGCGACCAGGTAGCCCGCGATCAGGCCGCCGAGGATCGAGACGCCGCCGAAGTACGGGATCGGGACCTTGTGCACGTCCCGCGCCCGGACCTTGGCGACCGCGCCGTAGCGCAGCGCGATCTTGCGGGCCAGTCCGGTCAGCAGGAAGGTCGTGGCCATCGCCACGAACATGACGAGCAGGTACTCGCGCACTAGTCCGCAGGCCTCACATCGGTCGCCTTGGAGTCGGCCGGAACACCCGGCTCTTCCTTGGACGCCTCGGCGGCGGCTTCGGTTGGCTCGTCCTGGACGGCCGCGTCGGCGGGCTTGTCCTGAGGCGCCTGCTCGGCCGGCTCGTCCTGGACGTCGTCCTTCGGCTCCAGGTCCGTGGTCGCCTCGGGCACGATCTTGCGGATCTGCCGCATCGACAGCGCACCGATCCGGACGACGTGCGGAACCTCGCCGGTCAGGTCGACGATCGTCGAGGGCTGTCCCCCGGTCACCTCGCCGCCGTCCAGGTAGACCGCGACCGACTCGGCCAGCTGCTCCTCCGCGTCGTACACGTCGAGGGCGGCCGGCTGCCCGCTGCGGTTGGCCGAGCTGACCGCGAGCGGTCCGGTCCGCGACAGCAGTTCGCGGGTGTTCTCGTGGTCGGGAACACGCAGCGCGACCGTGCCGTGGGTGTCGCCGAGGTCCCACATCAGCGAACCCTGCGCGTGGCAGATCACCGTCAGCGGTCCCGGCCAGAACTCCTCGCACAGCTTCCGGCCGGCCTCCGGTACGTCGGTCGCCAGCGCGTCCAGCGACTCGACCACCGAGATCAGCACCGGCGGCGGCATGTCCCGGCCCCGGCCCTTGGCGTCCAGCAGGCGCTGGACGGCGTCGGCCTTGAAGGCGTCCGCGGCCAGTCCGTACACGGTGTCGGTCGGCAGTACGACCAGGTCACCGGCCTCGATCGCGTCCACGGCCGCGCGGTAGGCCGGCGCCAGTTCGTCTCCGGTGAAGTCAAAGCGCTCGCTCACGAGTGAATCGTGCCACTGGTGTGGTTGCGAACCCGCATCGGGGCTCGCCCGCGGGAAGCTGACACTCGAATGTCAGGAACCGCCAACACCGCCCCAGACGGCGGGACTTTCCTCCTAAGATCCCCGCCATGACTGCGTCCCGCGACTTCCTCACCGGCCTGCCGAAGGCCGAACTGCACGTCCACCACGTCGGGTCCGCGTCGCCGCGGATCGTCGCCGAGCTGGCCGCGCGGCACCCGGGCTCGCCGGTTCCGGCCGACCCGGCCGCGCTGGCGGAGTACTTCACCTTCACCGACTTCGCGAAGTTCGTCGAGGTCTACCTGACCGTCGTCGACCTGATCACGACCCCGGACGACGTCCGGCTGCTCACCTACGAGATCGCCCGCGAGATGGCGGCGCACAACATCCGCTACTCCGAGCTGACCGTCACGCCGTACACGTCGGTGATCCGCGGGATCGCCGCGGAGGCGTTCTGCGAGGCGATCGAGGACGCCCGGACCGCGGCCGAGAAGGAGCTCGGCGTGACGCTGCGCTGGATCTTCGACATCCCCGGCGAGGCCGGGCTGCCGGCCGCCGAGGAGACGCTGCGGATCGCGACCAAGATCCGTCCCGACGGGCTGGTCGCGTTCGGCCTGGGCGGGCCGGAGATCGGCGTGCCGCGACCGCAGTTCGCGCCGTACTTCGACCAGGCCCGGGCCGCCGGTCTGCACAGCGTGCCGCACGCGGGCGAGACGACCGGGCCGGAGACCATCTGGGACGCGCTGCGCGTGCTGAAGGCCGAGCGGATCGGCCACGGCACGTCGGCGATGCAGGACCCGGAGCTGGTCGCGTACCTGGCCGAGCACCGGATCCCGCTCGAGGTCAGCCCCACCTCGAACCTGGCCACCCAGGCCGTCCGCTCGTACGCCGAACACCCGCTGCCCGCGATGGTCGAGGCCGGCCTGGTCGTCACGATCAACACCGACGACCCGCCCATGTTCGGCACCGACATCACCAACGAGTACGCCGTCGCGACGGAGCTGCTCGACCTCGACGAGGCCGGCGCCGCCGAGCTGGCCCGGACCGCCGTCCGGGTCTCCTTCGCCGACCAGCCCGTCAAGGACAAGCTGCTCGCCGAGATCGACGCGTACGTCGCTCGCTGAGGCATCCCTCGTAGTGTCCGAAGGCCCGAGCGCTATAGCGCTCGGGTCCTCGGATGCGCGGGGTCGGTCAGGCCGGCTGCAGCTGCCATCGCTGGTTCGCGGCGCCGGTGAACGGTTGCTGCGTCACCTGTTGGTTGCCTCCGGCATCGGTCACGGCGAGCCCGGTCAGCGTGTTGAGGATGCCGTAGATCTCCCCACCGAGCGGGTACAGCGTCCAGCGCATGCCGTCCTGCCCGTTGCAGGTGTACTGCAGGACCGCCGTACCGGGTGTGGTGCCGCTGTAGGCGCTGTCGGCGCACTTGCCGCTGTTGACGTTCTGCAGCTGCCAGCCTGTCCAGTACTGGAACCGCCACTGCTGACTGGTGGCACCGGTCCGCGCCAGGCGACCGACGTACGCGAGGTCGGCACTCGAGGCCTCGATGACGCCGAGCGCACCCCCGGTCGCCGGATTGACGAACTCGACGACCTGCCCGTGCCGTGGCCCCGGCCGGGCGTCCGGCACGGCGCTCTTGATCAGCCAGTCGCTGTTGGCGATGTTCCAGTGGGTGGCCAGATAGCTGCCGGCCGGTGGGGCGGTGCTGAAGTAGTCGTCCTTGTTGCAGTCCAGCAACCGGTCGCTGTCCTTCTCGGGGCAGACGACCTCCGTGCCGGTGCCGTAGCACATCAGATCCCACTCGTCGTTGCAATGGCCGTTGAAGTGCGGCGCGGTGCTCTGGACCGCACCGAACGTGTGCCCGAGCTCGTGGGCCGCCGCATTGAAGCCCCAGCAGTTCGCCTTGGCGTCGACCCGGGCGTAGCCGGTGTTGCGGTTGTTGGCGTTGTCCGGGCCGGGCCGGTCGTCGCCGTACACGGTGCCGAGGCCGCAGCTCTTCCGGCTGTCGGCGAAGATCAGGTACTTGCGGTTCGGGTCCTTGTGGTTGAGCTTCTGCAGGGCGTTGACCATCGAGTCCCAGCTGTCGAGGCCACCGGCCGGCAGCACCACCTCCTGGACCTGGATTCGGCAGCCGTCACCGGCGGCCTCGGTCACGAAGCGAACGTGCCGGCTGCCCCCGGTCTGGGCCGCACTGTCGTTGTACGCCGCGTCGATCTCGTGCGACCAGGCCCGGAACGACGGCAGGAACAGCCGCAGCCGCGACGCCTGCTGAGCCTCCCGCGCGTACATCACTTGGACCCGCTTGCCGCTCCGGCCGTCACCGTCGCAGACGACGGGATGCGCGGCGATCGTCGCTGCGGCGACGCTCGCCTTCAGTGGCTTCGCCTCGGCCTGCGGGCTCGCACCGGGCAGCACCTCCGGACCCCGCGTGCACTGGTCAGTGCCAGGCAGTACGACGCGGTGCAGCCCCGCGCAGAGCTCGGCCTCGGACAGCGGAGGCTTCGCGGAGGCAGGGCCGGAGACCGGGAAGGCCGTCACGGCCAGGACAGCAGCCACTCCCAGCTTGGTCAGGAGGGACATCAGCACGCTCCTCGGCGGGGAGTCACGGACGGCGACACCGCGGTCACAGTACGCCAGAAGTCATCCTGCGTGACACCCCGGTTCACAGGCCAGAACTGTCAGCGTGGCGAAATCTCGGCGATGACACGCCACGACCTCACTCTGTCGGTTGCCCGTGGTTGTCTTGACCGGTGCGCAAGCTACCCCTTCTGAGTACAACGGCGGTCCTGCTGGGACTGCTGGCCGGTTGCACCGACGATCCGGCCGGCGCCGGCCCGAGCCCGTCCAAGCCACCCGCTTCCGGCTCCCCGAGCGCGACGGTGACTGGTTCCCCCGAACCGTCCGCCCCCGCCGCGGGCGAGCTGCCGCGCGGTGGGCGCACGATCTTTCCCCAGCACCAGCTCGTCGGGTACGTCGGACTGCCCGGCTCCCCCGCGCTCGGCCCGCTCGACAAGAACATCGACGCCAAGGCCGCCCAGCTGGAAAAGCTCGCCACGTCGTACGCCGGTGGCCGCAAGCCGTTGCCGGTGATGGAGCTGATCGTCGTGATCGCCAACGGGCACGCGGGCCGCGACGGCCAGTACCGCAGCCGGCTCAGCGACGACAAGATCCAGCCCTACTTGGACACCGCGCGCAAGCACAAGATGCTGCTCCTGCTCGACGTCCAGCCCGGCCGCGCCGACAGCCTGAGCGAGATCAAGCGGCTGGAGAAGTGGCTCAAGGAGCCGGACGTCGGGCTGTCGTTCGACCCCGAGTGGGCGGTCGGTCCGGGCCAGGTCCCCGGCCGCGTCTTCGGCCGTACGACGGGCGCCGAGCTGACCTCGATCGCGGCGTACCTGTCGGCCCTGGTGCAGGCCAACAACCTGCCGGAGAAGGTCTTCGTCTTCCACCAGCTGTCCTCGCGCATCCTCAGCAACGAGAAGGCGTTCAAGCAGCAGCCCGGCGTCGTCACGATCAAGTCCGTCGACGGCATCGGCAATCGCGCCGACAAGGAAGCCACCTGGCGCAAGCTGACGCCGACGATGGCGCCCGGGGTGCACGCCGGCTTCAAGCTGTTCTACGAGGAAGACACCCGGCACGGCCCGCTGATGACCCCGGCCCAGGTGATGGCGCTCAAGCCGCGCCCGGAGTTCGTCGTCTACGAGTAGGGCTGAGACATGCCCCTAGACCCGGCGGCCGGTCGCGAAGCGGTGGCGGCCGGCCAGGTCGAGCTGGTCGCGGACCTCGGTGAACTGGCCGGTCGCCGCGAAGACGGCCGGGGCGGACTCGCCCTGGACGTCGGCGTGCTCGCAGCCGAACCAGCCGCCGGGCTTGAGCAGCCGGGCGGCGGTCGCGGCGACGACCTTGATCTCGTCCAGGCCGTCGTCACCCGACCACAGCGCGAGCGCCGGGTCGTGGTCGCGGACCTCGGCCGTCACGGACTCCCAGGCGGTCAACGGGATGTACGGCGGGTTGGCGATCACCGCGTCGACCTGGCCGTCGAGTTCGGGCAGGCAGCCGTCGATGTCGCCCTCGTGCAGCGTCGCGCCCGTGCCGGCGAGGTTGCGGCGGGCCCACACGCACGCCTCCGGGGACAGCTCGACTGCGTGCACAATGCTGTCCGGCCGCTCGGTCGCGACCGCGCCGGCGATGGCCCCGGATCCGCTGCACAGGTCGACGACCAGCGGCGCCTCGACGTCCTTGAGCCGGTCGAGCATCCAGCCGACCAGCACCTCGGTCTCGGGCCGCGGGACGAACACACCGGGCCCGACCACCAGCTCCCGGTAGCGGAAGGCCGCCGTACCGGTCAGGTGCTGGAGGGGTTCGCGCTGCGCGCGGCGCTCCACCAGTACGTCGTACCGCTCGCGCTGCTCGGGCGAGATGTCGGCCAGGCCGAGCTGGAGCCGGGTGACGCCCGCCACGAAGGCGAGCAGCTCGGCGGCGTCGTACTCGGGTGAGGCGACACCGGCGTCGGTGAGGCGCTCGGTGGCGGCGGCGATCAGCTGGCGAGCGTTCACTGGTGGGACTCGACGGCTTCCAGCCGGGCGGACATGTCGGCGTCGGTCAGCGCCTGGATCACCGGCGCGAGATCGCCGCCGAGGACCTGGTCCAGGTTGTGCGCCTTGTAGCCGACCCGGTGGTCGGAGAAGCGGTTCTCCGGGAAGTTGTAGGTGCGGATCCGCTCCGACCGGTCGACCGTGCGGATCTGCAGCCGCCGCGCGTCGGAGGCCTCCTGGTCGGCCGCTTCCTGGGCCGCGGCGAGCAGCCGGGAGCGCAGCACGCGCATCGCCTGCTCGCGGTTCTGCAGCTGGGACTTCTCGTTCTGCATCGAGACCACGATGCCGGTCGGCAGGTGGGTGATCCGGACCGCCGAGTCGGTCGTGTTCACGCTCTGGCCGCCCGGACCCGACGAGCGGAACACGTCGATCCGCAGGTCGTTCTGGTCGATCTCGACGTCGACGTCCTCGGCCTCCGGCAGCACCAGCACCCCGGCGGCGCTGGTGTGGATCCGGCCCTGCGACTCGGTCACCGGCACCCGCTGGACCCGGTGCACGCCACCCTCGAACTTCAGCTTCGCGTACGGCGCCTCGCCCGGCTCGGGCGTGCCCTTGGCCTTCACCGCGACGGTGATCGACTTGTAGCCGCCCAGGTCGGACTCGGCCGAGTCGAGCACCTCGGTCTTCCAGTTCTGCGACTCGGCGTATTTGAGGTACATCTTCAGCAGGTCGCCGGCGAACAGGGCCGACTCGTCGCCGCCCTCGCCGGCCTTGATCTCGAGGATCGCGTCCTTGTCGTCGCTCGGGTCACGCGGCACCAGCAGCATCCGCAGCTTCTCGGTCAGCTCGTCGTGCCGCGCGGTCAGCTTGACCGCCTCGTCGGCGAACGCCGGGTCCTCGGCCGCGAGCTCCTGGGCCGCCTCGATGTCGTCGGCGGTCTGCAACCACTCGTCGTACGCGCGCACGACGGGCGCGAGCGCGGCGTACCGCTTGCCCACCCGGCGGGCGTTGGCCTGGTCGGAGTGCAGATCGGGGTCCGACATCTGCCGTTCCAGCTCGGCGTACTCCGCCTTGAGCGTCTGTACCGCTTCGAACACCTGTCACTCCTTCCAGAACTTTGGGTGGGAACACAAACCGCGCGCCGGTCCGCGGACCCCGAGAGGTCGCGAACCGGCGCGCGGTGAGACAGCTACTTCTTGGCGTACCGCTTCTCGAAGCGGGCGACCCGGCCACCGGTGTCGAGGATCTTCTGCTTGCCGGTGTAGAACGGGTGGCACTGCGAGCAGACGTCGGCGTGAATCGAGCCGTTCTCCGCCGTGGAGCGCGTCTGGAACGTCGCGCCACAGGTACAGGTCACCGTGGTGTCGACGTAGGTCGGGTGAATGTCGCTCTTCATGGATCTCCTAGGTCTCAGGCGTCCCGGGTCGCCCGCACGGTGCTGACGTGAACCGGAACCTAGACAAGTCTGCCATCTGGGGGTTTGGCGGGACAAACCGGGGCTGTCGGTACGACCGGCGGCGGGCGGGGGTTGCCGGGCGGGACAGCAGTCGGCCCGGGAGGTGCGGTGCACTCCCGGGCCGGACTGGTGTTGTTGCTAGTTGCCGTCGTCGGTGGAGCGGCCGCCGGCGGACGGGGTGGTTTTGTTGACCTGGAGCAGGAACTCGATGTTCGACTTGCTCTCCTTGAGCTTGCCGATCAGGAGTTCGAGTGCGGCCTGGCCGTCGAGGGCGGACAGGACGCGGCGGAGCTTCCAGACGACCTGGGTCTCGTCCTTGCTCATCAGGAGCTCCTCGCGGCGGGTGCCGGAGGCGACGACGTCGATCGCGGGGAAGATCCGGCGGTCGGCGAACTCGCGGCGCAGCCGCAGCTCCATGTTGCCGGTGCCCTTGAACTCCTCGAAGATGACCTCGTCCATCTTGGAGCCGGTCTCGATCAGGGCCGTGGCCAGGATCGTCAGCGAACCGCCGTCCTCGATGTTGCGGGCCGCACCGAAGAATCGCTTCGGCGGGTACAGCGCCGAGGAGTCGACACCACCGGACAGGATCCGGCCGCTGGCCGGTGCCGCGATGTTGTACGCCCGGCCCAGGCGGGTGATCGAGTCGAGCAGCACGACGACGTCGTGGCCCAGCTCGACCAGGCGCTTGGCCCGCTCGATCGCCAGCTCGGCGACTGTGGTGTGGTCGTCGGCCGGACGGTCGAAGGTCGAGGCGATGACCTCACCCTTGACCGTGCGCTGCATGTCGGTGACCTCTTCGGGCCGCTCGTCGACCAGCACGACCATCAGGTGCACTTCGGGGTTGTTCGTGGTGATCGCGTTCGCCAGCGCCTGCAGCACCATCGTCTTGCCGGCCTTCGGCGGCGACACGATCAGACCACGCTGACCCTTGCCGATCGGGCTGACGATGTCGACGATCCGGGTGGTCAGGATGTTCGACTCGGTCTCGAGCCGCAGCCGCTCGGTCGCGTACAGCGGGGTCAGCTTGTTGAAGTCCTGCCGCTGCTTGGCGATCTCCGGGTCCGACCCGTTCACGGTGTCGATCCGGACCAGCGGGTTGAACTTCTCCTTGCGCTCACCGTCGGACGGCTGCTTCACCGCACCGGTGATCGCGTCGCCCTTGCGCAGGCCGTAGCGCTTGACCATCGACAGCGCGACGTACACGTCGTTCGGGCCCGGCAGGTAGCCGCTGGTCCGGACGAACGCGTAGTTGTCGAGCACGTCGAGGATGCCGGCCGCGGGGACCAGTACGTCGTCCTCGCTGATCGTCGGCTCCGGGTCGAACCGCTCGCCGCGGCCCCGGTTGCGGCCGGCGTCCCGCCCGCCGTCGCGGCCGTCGCGGTTGCGGTCCCGGTCGCGGCCCCGGCGGCGACGACGCCGGCCGTCCCCGTCCTGGTCGTCGATCCGGCTGTCGGTGCGGCCGTCACCCCGGCCGTCGGTGCGGTTGTCGCGACCGTCGCGGCCGTCGGCGCGGTTGCGCTGGTTCTGGTCGCGGCCGCCGTCGCGGTTCTGCTGGCCGTCGCGGTTCTGGCCCTCGCGGCCGTCACGCCCGCCGTCGCGACCCTGCTGGCCGTCGCGACCCTCACGGCTCTGCTGGCCCTCGCGACCCTGCTGGCCGTCACGACCCTCGCGGCTCTGCTGGCCCTCGCGGCTCTGCTGAGCGTCGCGGCCCTCACGGGTCTGGCCGTCGCGGTTCTGGTTGTCCCGGTTGCGGGTGCGCTCGCGACCACCGTCGCGACCGCGCTCCTCGGACCGGCCCTCACGCTCGTCGGCACGCTCAGCGGTCCCGGCCGACGCCGTCGCGGCGCCGTTCTGGGCAGCACCGCGGTCGGCGACCTGCGGCTCGGCGGCACCGCGGTCAGCGACCTGCGGCGCGCTCTCGGCGGCGACCTGCGGCGCGGCAGCCTGCGGCGCGCTGTCGGCGTTCGGGGTCCCGGCGGAAGTCACGGCCGGGGCCGGCGTCGAGGCCGCCCCGTTCTGCTCGGCGGCCGTCTCGGCCGCGGCGGCGCGGGCCCGGCGACTGCCGCCCTCGCGCACCGGAGTCTCGGCCGGAGCGCGCTTGGCACGCGTCACCGCCGGCTGCTCCGTGGCCGCCTCGTCCAGCGTCGGCTGCGTCGACCGCGCGCGGCTCGCGCCACCGGTTGAGCTGCCGGCCTGGGCGGCCTTGATCGCCTCGATCAGCTGGCCCTTGCGCAGCGCGCCGGTGCCCTTGATGCCGAGCGTCCCGGCGAGCTGCTTCAGCTCGGGGAGCAGCATGCCTTCGAGGCCGCCTCCGGTCTTGCGGCGCCGCGTGCTCGCGCTCGCTTCGGGCGCCGAAGCACCGTTGGAGGCTTCAACAGTTTCTGTCACGTGAGGTCCTTCCCACACGGATGAACGATGTCCTGACAGGCGCATCGCCCGGAATCATCACCCACGGCCGGCGGACGGCGACGCGGGTACAAGAGGTTCTCGCTGGATCCGGTCCCCCGGAATTCTCCGGCGCAGGCGGCGCAAGTCATTCACTGGGGATCGCCACGGACACCTGGGTGCCGGGAACACAGCCCGGAAGCGGCGAGAGTTCACCGACCACCTGGAGGGGATCGGGTGAGTCGAGACTAGCACCACACAGGGTCCTTCTGCTGCCTCGGGAGGTGCAACGCGTGTTGGGTCCTGTTCATTCCGCCCTGGGCGAACTTTCGCCTCGACCATGTCCGGACCAGACCTGTACGCCGGCTGGATCAACGGCCAGGTCGTAGCGCGTCCACCCGTCTGGTGCGGCGTCCGCTCCCGCGATCTCTTTACCCGAAAGGGCATCCAGCACCAGAACGGTCGGTCCCGCGCCACTCACGACGGCGGCCAGACCACTGCCCCGGAGCTTGTGGACCAGGGCCAACGTCTCGGGCATCACCGGCTCCCGATACTCCTGATGCAGTCGGTCCTCGGTTGCCGTCATCAGCAATTCGGGCCGCGAAGTGATCGCCGTCACCAGCAACGCGGCCCGTCCGGCGTTCGCCGCCGCGTCCGCATGCGGCACGACGTCCGGCAGCAGCCCGCGCGCCTCCTTCGTCAGCACCCGCACCTGCGGTACGTACACCGTCGCCCGCAACCCCGGCACCGGTTCGGCCCGCACCGCCCGGCCGATGCCACCGTCGACCCACGCCGTGGTGAATCCGCCCAGCGCCGCCGCCGCGACGTTGTCCGGATGCCCTTCGAGCTCGTTGGCCAGCTCGACCACCCGCTCCCGGTCGAGCTCCACCCCCGCCAGCCCGTACGCCGCGGCGATCCCGCCGACGATCGCCGCGGACGACGACCCCAGCCCGCGCCCGTGCGGCACCCGGTTGTCGCAGCGCAGCACGAATCCCGGCACCGCGACCCCGAGCGACTCCAGCCCGGCCCGGATCGCCCGCACCACCAGGTGCGACTCGTCGAGCGCGACTTCGCCGGCTCCGGCCCCGGTCACCTCGACCGAGACCGCGGAGCCGCCAGGGATCACCGTCAGTTCGTCGTACAGGCCCAAGGCCAACCCGAAGGTGTCGAACCCGGGTCCGAGATTCGCACTCGTCGCTGGAACACGAACCCGCACCGCCCCCACCCCACCGGACCGGGGGTCAATGGTGGCGGGCTGCGTCGGCTGGGCAGCGGTAGGAGGATGCGCCGGCAACTCAGGCCAGCCCGGCGACTCGGGCGACCGCGTCGGTGTCGGCGGGAGTGACGACTGCTTCGGCCGGCGGGGCCGAGGACAGCGCGGTGTCGATGTCCTTGAGGCCGTGACCGGTCACCGTGATCACGATCGTCTGCCCGCCTTCCACGCGCCCGGCCGACTTCAGCGCCAGCAGACCGGCGACTCCGGCGGCCGACGCCGGCTCGACGAAAACGCCTTCCCGGGCGGCCAGTTCGCGCTGGGCGGCGAGGATCTGCTCGTCGCTGACGGCCTCGATCAGGCCGCCGGACTCGTCGCGCGCGGCCTCGGCCAGGGTCCAGGACGCCGGGTTGCCGACGCGGATCGCGGTCGCCAGCGTGTCCGGCTGCTCGACGATCGCACCGTTCACGATCGGCGCCGCACCCTCGGCCTGGAAACCCCACATGCGCGGGGTCCGCGACGACACCTTGTCCCGGGCGTACTCGCTGTATCCCTTCCAGTACGCCGCGATGTTGCCCGCGTTGCCCACCGGCAGCAAATGCAGGTCCGGCGCGTCACCGAGCGCGTCGCAGACCTCGAACGCCGCCGTCTTCTGCCCCTCCAGGCGCACCGGGTTCACCGAGTTCACCAGCGCGACCGGGTAGTGCTTGCCCAGCTCGCGCACGATCCGCAGGCAGTCGTCGAACCCGCCGTCGATCTGCACCAGCTGCGCGCCGTGCACGATCGCCTGCGCCAGCTTGCCCTGCGCGATCCGCCCGGCCGGGATCAGCACCAGCGGCAGCAACCCCGCCCGCACCGCGTACGCCGCGGCCGAGGCCGAGGTGTTGCCGGTCGAGGCGCAGACGACCGCCTTGTCACCGGCCTGCGCGGCCAGCGAGATCGCGACGGTCATCCCCCGGTCCTTGAACGAACCGGTCGGGTTGTTGCCCTCGACCTTGAGCCAGACCTCGCAGTTGGTCTGCTCCGACAACCACTGCGCGGCCACCAGCGGCGTACCGCCCTCGCCGAGCGTGACCACCGGAGTGTCCGTCGAGACCGGAAGCCGGTCGCGGTATTCCTCGATCACGCCTCGCCACTGGTGAGCCATGGCTAGTCTCCTTCTACCCGCATCACACTGCTGACTTCACGAACGATGTCCATGTCGCGCAGGGAATCCACGGTGGCCGAGAGCGCGGCGTCGGTGGCGGTGTGGGTGACCACGACGAGCTGCGCGTCACCGCCCCGGCCCTCCTGGCGGACGGTCTGGATCGACACGTCGTGCTCGGAGAACGCGTGGGCCACCGCCGCCAGCACACCGGCCTTGTCGGCCACGTCCAGCGACACGTGGTAGCGGGTCATCGCGTCGCCCATCGGCCGCACGGCTCGCTGGGTGTACGACGACTCGCCGACCCCCGGCACTCCCTTGAGCCGGTTGCGCGCGGCGGACACCAGATCCCCGAGGACTGCACTGGCCGTCGGGGCGCCGCCGGCACCACGACCATAGAACATCAGCTGGCCGGCCGCTTTGGATTCCACGAAAACGGCGTTGTAGGCGTCCCGGACCGAGGCCAGCGGGTGGTTCTGCGGGATCATCGCCGGGTAGACCCGGGCGCTGACCGAGTCGGTCGCCTCGTCCAGCTCGCAGATCGCCAGCGACTTGACCACGCAGCCCATCGCGCGGGCCGACGCGATGTCGGTCGCGGACACGTCGGTGATGCCCTCGCGGTGCACGTCGGCGATCGAGACCCGGGTGTGGAAGGCCAGGCTGGCCAGCAGCGCGGCCTTCGCCGCCGCGTCGAAGCCTTCGATGTCGGCGGTCGGGTCGGCCTCGGCGTACCCCAGCGCCTGGGCCTCGGCGAGCGCCTCGTCGAACCCGGCGCCGGTGGAGTCCATCTTGTCCAGGATGTAGTTCGTCGTGCCGTTGACGATGCCCATCACCCGGGTCACGTCGTCACCGGCCAGCGACTCGCGCAGCGGCCGCAGGATCGGGATCGCCCCGGCCACGGCGGCCTCGAAGTACAGGTCGCGCTCGTACTTCTCGGCGGCGGCGAACAGCGTCGGGCCGTCCTCGGCCAGCAGCGCCTTGTTCGCCGTGACCACGGAGGCGCCGTGCTCGAGCGCGGTCAGGATCAGCCCGCGGGCCGGCTCCAGACCACCGATCACCTCGATCACCAGGTCGAGGTCGTCACGGCTGACCAGCGCCTGCGCGTCGGTGGTGATCAGCGCGGGGTCGACGGCGATGTCCCGCTCGCGACCGGCCCGGCGGACGGCGATGCCGGCGATCTCCAGCGGTGCGCCGACCCGGGCGGCGAGGTCGTCGGCCCGGGTGGTGAGGATCCGCACCACCTCGGTGCCGACCACGCCACAGCCCAGCAGCGCGACCTTCAGTGGCTTGCTCATTCGGCCCCCATGTCCAGCAGCAGCAGGTCGTCCTCGGTCTCCCGCCGGACGACGACGCGGGTCTGTCCGTCCTTGACCGCGATCACCGGTGGCCGCGGCACGTGGTTGTAGTTGCTCGCCATCGAGCGGCAGTACGCACCGGTGCCCGGTACGGCGACCAGGTCGCCCGGGACGACGTCGGAGGGCAGGAACTCGTCCTTGACCACGATGTCACCGGACTCGCAGTGCTTGCCGACCACACGGGCCAGCGTCGGCGTGGTGCCGGAGTACCGGTTGGCCAGCGTGCAGGAGTAGTCCGCGTCGTACAGGGCGGTGCGGATGTTGTCGCTCATCCCGCCGTCGACCGACACGTACGTCCGGGACGCGCCGGCGTCCAGGGCGACCTCCTTGACGGTGCCGACCGAGTACACCGTGCAGACCGCCGGCCCGACGATCGCCCGGCCCGGCTCGATCGACACCCGCGGCACCTCGACCTCGTAGGCCCGGCACTCGTGCTCGATGATCTTGGTCATCTCGGTGGCCAGCTGCGCGGGATCGGCCGGGTCGTCCTGCGTGGTGTAGGCGATGCCGAAACCACCGCCCAGGTCGAGCTCGGGCATGTCGACGCCGAGCTCGTCGGAAACCCTTGCGTGCAAGGCGATCAGGCGCTTCGCGGCCAGCTCGAAGCCGGAGGTGTCGAAGATCTGCGAGCCGATGTGCGAGTGCAGGCCGAGCAGCTCCAGCTCGGTGGCTTCGTTGACCTTGGCAACGGCTTCGAAGGCCGCGCCGGAGGTGATCGAGAAGCCGAACTTCTGGTCCTCGTGCGCGGTCGCGATGTACTCGTGGGTGTGCGCCTCGACGCCCGCGGTGACCCGGACCATCACCGGCGCGACCACGCCGCGCTCCGCGGCCAGCGCGATCAGCCGGTCGATCTCGTACAGGCTGTCGACGATGATCCGGCCGACGCCCGCGTCGAGGGCCCGGGCCAGCTCCTGCTCGGACTTGTTGTTGCCGTGGAAACCCAGCCGCTTCGGGTCGGCGCCGGCGCGCAGCGCGACGGCCAGCTCGCCACCGCTGCAGATGTCGAGGTTGAGCCCCTCCTCCATCACCCAGCGGACCACCGTCGTACACAGGAACGCCTTGCCGGCGTAGTACACGTCGATGTCCTTGAACGCGGTCTTGAACGCCCGCGCCCGGCTGCGGAAGTCGTCCTCGTCCAGCACGTACGCCGGGCTGCCGTGCTCGGCGACCAGTTCGCGCAGGTCGACCCCACCGACCTCGAGCGCGCCGTCACCGTTCTTCTTCGCGGTGTGCGACCACAGCGCCGGGACCAGGTCGTTGACGTCGCGCGGCGCCCGCAGCCACGGCGGCGCCTTGTGCCCGATGTCGGCGTGCAGCGTGCCCGCCTCGTGCGCCCTCACATCCGCTCCGGAGCGGAGACGCCGAGCAGGTCCAGCCCGTTGGCGAGCACGGTCCTGGTTGCACCGACCAGGGTCAGGCGAGCCTTGTGCACCGGCTCCACCTCCTCGTCGCCGCGCGGGAGCACCCGGCAGCTGTCGTAGAACTTGTGGAACGCCGACGCGGTGTCCTCCAGGTAGCGGGCGATCCGGTGCGGCTCGCGCAGCTCGGCCGCGGTGGCGACGATCCGCGGGAACTCGGCCAGCGCGCGCAGCAGGTCGCCCTCGCGCTCGTGGCTGAGCAGGCCCGGGTCGAACTCGTCCAGCTTGATGCCCAGGTCGTCGGCGTTGCGCAGGATCGAGGCCAGCCGGGCGTGCGCGTACTGCACGTAGTACACCGGGTTCTCGCTGACCTGGCGGGTCATCTCCTCGATGTCCAGCGTCAGCGGCGAGTCGACCGGGTAGCGGCACAGCGTGTAGCGCAACGGGTCGACGCCGCCCTCCTCGACCAGCTCGGCCAGCGTGACGATGGTGCCGGCCCGCTTGGACAGCTTCATCTCCTCGCCGCCCTTGAGGATCTTCACCAGCTGGCCGATCAGGATCTCGATGTTGTGCTCGGGGTCGTCGCCGGCGCAGGCCGCGATCGCCTTCAGCCGGTTCACGTAGCCGTGGTGGTCGGCGCCGAGCAGGTAGATCGCCACCTCGAAGCCGCGCTCGCGCTTGTTCACGTAGTACGCCGCGTCGGAGGCGAAGTAGGTCGGCTCACCGTTGGACCGGATCAGCACGCGGTCCTTGTCGTCGGTGAAGTCGGTGGTCCGCATCCACAGTGCGCCGTCGTCGTCGTACAGATGGCCCTGGGCGCGCAGCTTCTCGATCGCGTGGCCGACGCCGTCCTGCTCGTGCAGGCTGCGCTCGGAGTACCAGACGTCGAACTTGGTCCGGAAGTGGTCGAGCTGGTCCTGCTGCTCCTTGAGCTGCCGCTCGTACCCGGCTTCGCGGAAGGCGACGGTCTGCTCGTCGTCCGGCAGCTCGGTGATGCCGGGGACCTCCCGGACGATCCGCTCGGCCAGCTCGATGATGTACGCGCCGTGGTAGCCGTCCTCGGGGATCGGCTGACCGTGCGCGGCGGCCTTCAGCGAGGCGCCGAACTTGTCCATCTGGGCGCCGCGGTCGTTGACGTAGAACTCGCGGGTGACCACCGCGCCGGCCTTGGTCAGCACCCGCGCCAGCGCGTCGCCGACGGCGGCCCAGCGGGTGTGGCCCAGGTGCAGCGGGCCGGTCGGGTTGGCGGAGATGAACTCGAGGTTGATCGCCTGCCCCTTGAGGCTGTCACTGCTCCCGTACTCCGGCCCGGCGTCGACGATCGCCTGCGCGATCTTGCCCTGGGCATCGGCCGCGACCCGGATGTTGATGAAGCCCGGGCCCGCGATCTCGACGGCGGTGATCGCCTCGTCGGACTCCAGCTTGGCGGCCAGCAGCTCGGCGAAGGCGCGTGGGTTCATCCCCGACCGCTTGCCCAGCTGCATCGCGACGTTGGTGGCGTAGTCCCCGTGCTCGGGGTTCTTGGGGCGCTCGACCTTCAGCTCGCCCGGCAACCCGCCGTCGACAGTGATGGTGCCGTCGTCGACGAGCGCGGTCAGGGCCTGCAGGATCTTCTCAGCGAGCTGTTCCGGAGTCACCCGCTCAGCCTAATGGCCCGCGGCGGCGCCTCCACCTCCGCCATCCACAGGCCGGGACCCGGCGCCACCGCGGGCGTGTCCCGGACGGCGGGGTCAGGCCGGGCTGAGGCGAAGGATGGCAAGCGTCTCCACACCGTTGCCGGCGGGGTGGCGCTGATTGACCGTGACGGTGACCACGTCGAGCGTGCCGATCCGGGCCCGATAGCCGGGCTGCTGGCCGACGCTGCCGGTGGTGTCGGGGTTCTTGCCGGTGAAGTCGACACCGCTGGCGGTCGCCTTGCTCACCAGGAGCGTGCCGAAGCCGGCCACACTCTGCTTCAACGGGACCTTCGTGCCCGTGCGCACGTAGATCTCGCAGCGGGCGTCCTTGCAGGCCGGGTAGTTGAAGCCGTCCTTGGCGTGCGGGCCGGTGGGGAGCGCAGCAGCAGTGGTCTGGGTTGGGATGGAGTCCTGCACCGGCGGCGGCGAACCGTCGGTCGCAGCCGGGCCCGCGCTGGTCTCACTCCCGCCACCGCACGCGGTGAGCCCGACGGCCAGGACGGCGGCGGCCAGGGGCGTACTGGTTCGCATGAGGTCAGCCAAGCGCAGGGGGCGGGTCACCGGTCGCAGTCTGCCACCTTCCTGCCACGCAATGTTCCGCCTGGTGGTTCACCGGGTCGCGGTGACCTGGATCTTGCTCTGGCGGACCAGTTTGGTGTCCCAGGCGACCGGTTTGCCGTTCAGCTCGACCTTGACCGAGCCGCACGCGTCGCCGACGCACTTGCCGTCGTACCGGACGCCCCAGAGCTGGAAGAACTGCCGCAAGGTCGGCCGCTCGGCCTGGGTCTTCGCCTCGACGTAGACCAGCCCGTCGTCGGTGTGGGTGTGGACGGCGGCCTGCTCGGCGCGCACGCGGTCGACGCCGATCCCGGCCGGGATCTTCACCGCCGTACCGTCGACGGTCACCGAGAGGTTCACCGTGTAGGGCATCGGGCCGCTGAAGTCGAGCGGCAGGCGTTCCATACCGGCCTGGTCGATGTAGGAGACCGCGTCGCGCGGCGCGTCCCACGGCGGCGGACCCTCGCGGGTCTCGGCCGGACCGGCCGGGGCGGGGCCGACCTGGCAGCCGGCCACCACCGGGAGCATCGCCAGTACGACGGCGACGATCACCCGGCGGCCTGCTCTCATGGGGAGCAGGGTTTCACGGCCGTACGCCGGGCCGTGCAGGTGGTCAGTCCTCCGACGGCATCAGTACCCACAGCACGAGGTAGATCAGGAACTGCGGGCCGGGCAGGATGCAGCTGATCACGAAGATCAGCCGCATGGTGTTCGGCGTGGTGCCGAACCGGCGGGCCAGACCGGCACAGACGCCGCCGATCCAGCGATTGCGGGTCGGGCGGACCAAAGTGGTAGCCATGGTCGGACTTCCTTTCGGCTGTGAGGGTTACGCCCACTATGACGCTCGGCCTGGTCACGGCGATCCCGCCGCGCGGAGGTCCCAGGGACCGATCAGGGTCATCCCGGCCCGGGGCCCTGTGGCATCCCTGGTACCCACCACGCCGATGCCCGATTCGGGACCTGACGCCATCACCTGCTACTGTTCTGCTCGTTCCTGAGCCCCCGTAGCTCAGGGGATAGAGCACCGCCCTCCGGAGGCGGGTGCGCAGGTTCGAATCCTGCCGGGGGCGCGGTCGATCTGGGCGGTTCATACTCGCGGAGAGCGCGAGTTTGGATCGCCCTTTGTGCTTGGTGGGGGTGCAACCCCCACACCCCGCCCGGGGGCTTCGCCCCCGGACCCCGGCTGACGGCGGTTGGTGTTTTGATGGGCGCATGACCGTCCTCCGCTACACCGCCTTCTCGGCCGATCCCGCCGGTGGCAACCCCGCCGGGGTCGTCCTGGACGCCCGCGAGCTCGACGACGCCGCGATGCAGGCGGTCGCCGCGGAGGTCGGCTACTCCGAGACCGCGTTCCTGACCAGCGGCCCGCAGGGAGCCGACGGGGTGATCCCGATCCGCTACTTCTCGCCGCAGGCGGAGGTGCCGTTCTGCGGGCATGCGACGGTGGCGACCGCAGTGGCGCTGGCCGAGCGGGTCGGTGCTGGTGAGCTGGTGTTCTCGACGCCGGTCGGGCTGGTGCCCGTGGTGGTCGAGCCGGGCGCGGACGGACTGCGGGCCACACTGACCAGTGTCGAGCCGCACGTCGAAGCAGTCTCCGACGTGACCGATGTGCTCGGCATCCTCGGCTGGCAGGCTGATGAGCTGGATCCGGAGCTTCCGCCGTACGTCGCCTACGCCGGAGCCCGGCACCTCGTCCTCGCGGCGTCGACGCGCCAGCGGCTGGCCGACCTGGACTACGACTTCGACCGGCTCCGCGCGTACATGCTCGAGCGCGACCTGACCACGCTGCAGCTCGTCTGGCGGGAGTCGGAGACCGTGTTCCACGTTCGCGACCCGTTCCCGGTCGGCGGTGTCGTCGAGGATCCCGCGACCGGTGCGGCAGCGGCCGCGTTCGGCGCTTACCTGCGCGAGCTGGGCTTGGTACAGCCCCCGGTCGAGCTGCTGCTCCACCAAGGAGACGACCTCGGCCGCCCCAGCCGCATCGCCGTCGAGCTCCGCGACAACGACCCGCGGGTGCGCGTCAGCGGCACCGCGGTGCCGATCTCCTGACCCAAGCGCCGCGCCAATCCGCTAGGGGACCTGGCGGAGCCACTCCTGGGTGCCGAACTTCTTGACGACCCGCTCCTCGGCCTCGGCGACGGTCTCGGCCGAGATCTCGCCGTGAGCGAGCCCGTAGCGGCCGCGGAACGTGCCGACCATCCGGTCGATCACGTCGGCGCGGTCCAGGCCGGTCTGGCTGCGCAGCGGGTCGACGCGCTTGGCGGCGCTCTTGGTGCCCTTGTCGGACAGCTTCTCGCGCCCGATCCGCAGCACCTGCACCATCTTCGCGGCGTCCATGTCGTAGGCCATCGTCACGTGGTGCAGCACCGCTCCCCCGGCGAACCGCTTCTGCGCGGCGCCGGCGATCTTGCCGGCCGGCGAGGTGATGTCGTTGATCGGCTGGTACGTCGCGGCGATGCCGAGCTCGTTGAGCGCGCCGACCACCCAGTCGTCGAGGAACGCGTACGACTCGACGTACGACAGGCCTGAGACCAGAGATTCGGGCACGTAGAGCGAGTAGGTGATCGTGTTGCCCGGTTCGACGAACATCGCGCCGCCGCCACTGATCCGCCGGACCACGGTCACGTCGTGCTCGGCGGCGCCGGCGAGATCGACCTCGTTGCGCAGCGACTGGAAGCTGCCGATGATCACCGCGTTCGACGCCCACTCCCAGACCCGCAGCGTCGGCGGCCGCTCGCCCGACCCGACCTGCTCGGTCAGCACCTCGTCGAGCGCCATCTGCAGCGCCGGCTCCCGCGGTACGTCGTGCACGAACTCCCACGCGTGGTCGTGCCAGCCGGTCGCCCCCGTCAGCGCACGCCGTACGGCGACCGCCACGGCCTCGGGCGAGAACCCGAGCATCTCCACGCCGTCGCCCAGCGCGGCCCGGACCCGCGCGGCGACCTGAGCCGCGGGCGCGCTGACCGGCGTACCGGCCAGGGCGTCGTTGATCCGCGGCAGCGCGTCCTCGGGCTCCAGGAAGAAGTCCCCGCTGACCTGCGCCCGCAGCACCGTGTCGTCCGGAACCTCGAGATCGGCCACCACGAGCTTCCCGCCCGGGACCTTGTACTCACCATGCACGTCAGCCACAACCGGCGCGGACGGGCGGTTGTTCCCCCGAACGCGGGTCAGGCCGTGGTGAAGCGTTCGGCGGCCGGGCCGTGCAGGCGGCCGGCCGGGAGCGCGCGGCCGCAGATCACCATCAGCAGGTCCTGGGCGGCGCCGGTGACCGGGTGGCCGGTGCCGAGGCTCCAGTCGAGGTCCGTTGCTCTCAGCTGGACGCCGGTCAGGTCGACGCCGAAGTACTTGAGCTGCTTCGGGCCGGAGCCGGCCAGGACGATGGCGAGGCGGTCCAGTGGCACCTGGCGGTCGATGCCCAGGGCAACGGTGACGTCGAGGCCGTGGATGACGTCGTGGGACAGCGCCGCGTCGTAGCCACTGCCCGGGGGCTTCCAGGGATGGTGGATGTTGTCCTCGAGGGTCTGGACGAGCTGGTCGGGCGTCAGCGCGGCCGCGTCGGCGCGGGCCAGCCGGTCGGCCATCCGGTGGAAGTTGCCGCGGCTCCTCAGCAGTTCGGCGACGAAGCGTGCGGTCGAATAGCGGTACGGCATCACGACGTGTGCCACCAGCTCGCGCACTCGCCAGCCCTCGCACAGGGTCATCCGGTCCCAGTCGTCGGCGGACAGGCCACGCAGTACGGCGGCCAGCTCCGTGCGTTCGGCGGCGATGGCGCTCTGGACGTCGGTCATCGGATCCTCCTCGTCGATGGTTCTTGCCCCACCGACGAACACAACCGGGCTAGACGGACAGCTGCTGCAGCCGTCGCTGCAGGTAGGCCTGCTCGGGCGCGGTCTTCACCAGCTCCAGAGCAGCTCGGTAAGCGGCGGCGGCCTCGGTTGTACGGCCCAGCCGGCGCAGGAAGTCCGCACGGGTCGCCGCGACGAGGTAGTAGCCGTCGAGACCCTGCAGCTGGTCCAGCAGTTTGAGCCCCACGCCCGGACCGTCGGCCATGCCGATGGCAACGATGCGGTTGAGCTGCACGATCGGTGTCTGCTTCAGCTGCCCGTACAGCGCAGCGATCTGCGGCCAGTCGGTGTCGGCCGCGGTCGGCGCGGTGGCATGGCAGGCAGCGATTGCCGCCTGGACCTGGTAGGGCCCCGGACGCCGGCGCTGTAGTGCCGCGTCCAGCAGGTCCGTGGCCTCGGTGATCTCGTCCAGCCGCCAGCGAGTCCGGTCCTGGTCCTCCAGCGTGACCAGTACGCCGTCCGGCGTCAGCCGCGTGTCCCGCCGAGCGTTGTGCAGCAGCATCAGCGCGAGCAGCCCGGTTGCCTCCGGCTCGTCAGGCATCAGCCGCACCAGCAGGCGCGCCAGCCGGATCGCCTCCTCGGTCAGCCCGCTCCGCACCAGCTCAGCGCCCGCAGTCGCGGCGTACCCCTCGTTGAAGAGCAGGTACAGCACAGCCAGTACGGCGGGAGTCCGCTCGGGCAGCAGGTGGTCCGGCGGCACCCGGTACGGGATGCCCGCGTGCTTGATCTTCTGCTTGCCCCTGGTGAGCCGCTTGGACATCGTGTCCTCCCCCACCAGGAAGGCCCGCGCGATCTCCGCGGTGGTCAGTCCGGCAAGCGTCCGCAGTGTCAGCGCGACACGGGTCTCCATCGCCAGCGCCGGGTGGCAGCAGGTGAACATCAGCCGCAGCAGGTCGTCCTGGACGGCGCTCGCCGGCTCCTGCGGCGACGCCGTACCGTCCGGACCCGCGACACCGTCGGGATCGGTCATCACCGCCACCTCTCGCAGCTTCGCGGCCCCGACCGCCTCACGCCGCATCCAGTCGATCGCCCGCCGCCGGGCCGTCGTCGTCAGCCAGGCCCCCGGCTTGTCCGGTACGCCGTCCTCGGGCCAGCGCCGCAATGCCGCCGCGAACGCCTCCTGCACGCACTCCTCGGCCACCTCCCAGTCCCCGGTGACCCGGATCAGCGTGGCCAGCACCTGGCCCCACTCCTCCCGGAACACCCGGTCCAGCTGGTCGGCGACGTCCACCGCGCGGCGCTCATCCAACGGGCGGCCCCACCAGCAGCGGCCGGATCTCGATCGTCCCGTACGTCGCCGCCGGGTGCTTGGCCGCGATCTCGATCGCCTCGTCCAGGTCGGCGCAGTCGATCAGCACGAACCCGCCGATCTGCTCCTTGGTCTCCGCGAACGGCCCGTCGGTGAGCAGCACCTCGTCGTCGCGCACCCGCACGGTCGTCGCCTCCCGCGGCGGCCGCAGCCCGGCGCCGCCCTCGACCACGCCGCGAGCCTCCATCTCCTCCGACCAGCCGCCACACCCGTCGTTGGCGTGCTCCTCGGCCGACTCGTCCCCGCAGATCATCAACAGGTACTTCACCCGGACTCCTCTCTTCACCTCACCGACGAACAGCTTGCACCGCGACGGACACCCCACGGTACGCAAATCCGGTGGTGCCTCGATGTCACCTGCATCTGCCCGTTCCGGCAACCTTCCACGCCTAGACTGATCACGCTTGTGGCCCGTGGTGCGCGTCATCCGTAGGAGGACCGAGAATGCCCGACTCCCGTAGCCAGACGATCGCCTACCCGGCACCCGGATCGCGGCCGGCGCGGCGCGGTCCCGAGCCGCTCGCGCCGCACGTGATCGTGCTGTTCGGCGCGACCGGTGACCTGGCCAAGCGCAAGCTGCTGCCGGGGCTGGCCTACCTGCAGCAGTCCCGGTTCGCGCCCGACGTACGGATCGTCGGTACGGCGACCGAGCAGCTCACCAACGAGGAGTTCCGGGCCCGCGCGCGGCTGGCGGTCGACATGTACGGGACGCACAAGATCACCGAAGAGGAGTGGGAGCAGTTCGCCGACCGGCTGGAGTACGTGCCGCGCGACGCCGGTCCGGCCGGACTCGCCGAGGCCGTGCACAAGGCCGAGGCGCTGCTCGGGCCGGACACCTGCCGCCTGCACTACCTGTCGGTGCCGCCGAAGGCCGCGCACTCGGTGATCGAGATGCTGCGCGACGCCGACCTGGTCGACCGGGCCCGGGTGGTGATGGAGAAGCCGTTCGGTGACGACCTGGCCAGCGCGGTCGAGCTGAACAACTTCGTGCACGAGACCTTCGACGAGGCGCAGATCTTCCGGATCGACCACTTCCTCGGCAAGGAGGCGGCGCAGAACATCCTCGCCTTCCGGTTCGCCAACGGGCTGTTCGAGCCGATCTGGAACCGCAACTTCATCGACCACGTCCAGATCGACATCCCCGAGTCGCTCGGCCTGGACCAGCGGGCCACGTTCTACGAGCCGACCGGCGCGTTCAAGGACATGGTCGTCACGCACGTGCTGCAGGTGCTGGCGTTCGTCGCGATGGAGCCGCCGACGGCGCTGGAGCCGCGAGCGATCTCGGAGGAGAAGAACAAGGTCTTCCGCTCGATGCTGCCGATCCAGCCGGCCGACGTCGTCCGCGGCCAGTACAGCGGCTACCGGCACGAGGACGGCGTCGCGCCGGACTCAGACACCGAGACGTTCATCGCGATGAAGGTCGGGATCGACAACTGGCGCTGGGCCGGCGTGCCGTTCTACCTGCGCACCGGAAAGCGGATGGCCGAGGGGATGCGGATCATCTCGATCGCGTTCAAGGAGGCGCCGAAGACGATGTTCCCGGCCGGCTCGGGCGTCGGGTCGCAGGGACCGGACCACCTGACCTTCGACCTGGCCGACTCGTCGCGGGTCTCGCTGTCGTTCTACGGCAAGCGGCCCGGGCCGGGGTTCCGGCTGGAGAAGCTGTCGATGCAGTTCTCGACGCAGGAGACGGAGTCGGCGGCCGACGTGCTGGAGGCGTACGAGCGGTTGATCCTGGACGCGATGCGCGGGGACCACACGCTGTTCACCACCGCCGAGGGCATCGAGTCGCTGTGGGAGAACTCGACGCTGCTGCTCGAGGACCCGCCGCCGGTCAAGCCGTACGCACCGGGCACCTGGGGGCCGAACGCGATCCACCAGCTGATCGCGCCGCGGGCGTGGCGGCTGCCGTTCGAACGCGAGTGGCGCGAGAACAAGCCCTGATCCACGCCGTTCCCCTCGCCGTCGTAGCGGGCCACCGGCGTTGTCGCGCTAGCCGGCGTGGGCGGGGCGGCGCAGGTCGTCGATCGCCTCGGTCAGCGCGGTCTCCAGGTAGTTGATCCGGCCGGTGGCGACGAGCATCGTCGCGCCGCCGGTGACCGCGGTGAGGATCGCCGTCGCCGAGCGGACCGGATCGACCGACGCGTCGATCTCACCCGACCCGCGCAGTGCCTCGACGCCGCGCACCAGGTACTCCAGCCAGCGGTCGAGCAGGTCGGCGACGATCTGCCGCGTGGCCGTGCCGCCCGTCCCGAGCTGCCCGGTCAGCGCCGAGAGCGCACACCCGTCGCGCTGCTCGTCGTACATCGTGATCACCCGCCGGCGCCACGCCTGCCACTTCCGCCAGGTGGTGAGATCGCCGAGCTCCGGCAACTGCTCGGCGATCACCTGATCGGCCTCCCGGCGCGCGACCGCCAGCATCAGGTCGGCCTTGCCGTCGGGAAAGTAGTGGAACAACTGGCTCTTGCTGGTCGCGGTCGCGGCGCGGATGTCGTCCAGTCCGACGTTCGCCACACCCTGCTCGCGGATCAGCAGCGCGGCCCCGTCGACGATCCGCTGCCGCGTCGCGGCACCCTTCGCCGTCAGCACCCGTTCCATGCGTTTCAGCCTACCGGCGCCCCGGCCCGGACCTCGCCGGCTAGAAGGCCGCGGCGACCGGGATGACGTCGGCGCCGATGCGCTCCAACCGGTCCAGCTGCTGCACGCCCGGGACCGCGCCGATCGCGACCTGGACACCGAGCCCGTGCAGCCGGCCGAGCTCGTCGATCAACTGCTGGGTCTTCCCGCCGTGCGCACCGGTGTCGAGCGGCTGGTACACGGTTTTGGTGATCTCGTCGTAGTCACGGCCGACGGTGTCGCAGTGCTGCCGAAGTACGTCGAGCTTGTGCTCCAGGTCAGGCGTGTTGAACAGGTTGCAGGCCTGCGCGTACTGCGCGACCAGGCGCAGCGTCTTCCGCTCGCCACCCCCGCCGATCATGATCGGCGGATGCGGCCGGCTGAGCGCCTGCGGCACGTTCAGCAGCCGGTCGGCCCGGTAGTGCTTGCCCGCGAACGGGCCGTCGTCGGCGGACCACATCCGCAGCACGTAGCGGACGGTGTCCTCCAGCCGCTCGAACCGCTCGGCCAGGGGCGGGAACGGGAAACCGAGACCGCGCGACTCCTCCTCGTTCCAGCCGGCGCCGATGCCGAGCATCGCGCGCCCGCCGGACAGCACGTCCAGCGTGGTGACCGCCTTCGCGAGCAGCCCCGGCTCGCGGTAGTGCACTCCGGTGATCACGGTCAGCAGCTTGGCGCGCTCGCTGTGCGCCGCGAGGAATCCGAGCGTGGTGTAGGCCTCGAGCATGTCGTTCTCGGTCGGGCCGACGGCGCTGATCTGGAAGAAGTGGTCCATCACCGCGAGGTACCGGAACCCGGCGTCGTCGGCGGTGCGGGCGACGGCGGCGAGCTCCGGGCCGAGCGCGCTCGGGCCGTTCGGCCAGGTGAAGTCGGGGATCTGCAGACCGATGTCCATGGAAGTGAGTCCTCTCGTTGCAGTCTGCAGTCGGTCAACACCCGGCCGTCCACGATGCTTCCCGATCCGGCAGCGGCAATCGGCGAGCGGCGCGATCTCGCCGGACGCGGACCGGTCGTGGACGCGGCGGGCCGATCGCTGATCTGATCTGGCCATGACGACGCACCGGATTGCCCTCATCCCCGGCGACGGCATCGGCCGCGAGGTGGTGCCCGCCGCCCTGGGTGTGCTCGAGGCGGTCGGCCGGCGGCACGCGATCAGCTTCGGCTACGACGAGTTCGACTGGTCCTGCGAGCGGTACCTGGCCGAGGGGTCGATGATGCCGGCCGACGGCCTGGACCGGATCCGCGGCCACGACGCGATCTTCCTCGGCGCGGTCGGCTTTCCCGGCGTACCGGATCACGTGTCGCTGTGGGGGTTGCTGATCCCGATCCGGCGGCAGTTCCAGCAGTACGTGAACCTGCGGCCGATCCGGGTCTTCGAAGGCCTCGACAGCCCGGTACGCCGTGCGGTGGCGGGCGAGGTCGACCTGGTCGTGGTCCGGGAGAACGTCGAGGGCGAGTACAGCGAGATCGGCGGGCGGATGAGCCGCGGCTTCCCGGACGAGCTCGCGGTCCAGCAGGCCGTGTTCACCCGCGCCGGGGTGACCCGGCTGGTCGACTACGGGCTGGCGCTGGCCGAGCGGCGACGCGGGTACGGCGAGGCCGCGGCCCAGCAGCGGACCGGCTACGTCACCTCGGCCACCAAGTCGAACGGGATCGTGCACACGATGCCGTTCTGGGACGAGATCGTTGCCGAGCGCACCAAGTTGTTCCCGGGGGTGCGCTGGGACCAGGAGCACATCGACGCGCTGAGCGCGAAGCTGGTCCTCGACCCCGCGCGGTTCGACGTGATCGTCGCCTCGAACCTGTTCGGCGACATCCTCAGCGACCTGGCCGCGGCCGTTGCCGGCGGCATCGGGATCGCCCCGGCCGCCAACCTCAACCCCGAACGCGACTTCCCGTCGCTGTTCGAGCCCGTGCACGGCTCGGCGCCGGACATCGCGGGCCGCGGCGTCGCCAACCCGATCGGGGCGATCTCGACCGCCGCGATGATGCTCGACCACCTCGGCCATCCCGAAGCCGCCGCCGAGGTCGAGACCGCGATCGCCGGCGTACTGGCTGCCCAGGAGGTCCGCACGCCCGATCTCGGCGGGACCGCGACGACGGCGAGCTTCACGCAGGCGGTGCTGGACCAGCTGACCGCTCGGTGATCAGGGCGCGATCTCCAGCGAGATGATCACGTCGTCGGCCAGCGTGAAGCGGTGGATGAGATCGACCTGGCCGCCGGGGAAGTCGCCTTCCAGATGGTGGGTGAGCACCCAGTGCGAGTCGTCGAGCTTCTCGGCGTGGGTGAGCTCGGAGGTGTAGGTGTACTCGGTGACCTCGGTTTCGCGCCAGTGCCGGATCTCGTCGTGGCCGGTGTAGGTCTTGCCGTCGTCCAGGACCGTGGCGTCCTCGGCGAAGGCCGGCAGCAGGTCGTGGAAGTTCGCCTTGCGCCCGGGCTGGGTCTCGCGCAGGTACGCCGTGATCGCGTGCGGCAGGTGCTTCACGGTCTCGGCGACGGTCGGGTCGGGCGGGGTCGGGATGGTCATCGGCTGCCTTCCGTGGAGAGGGTGAAGGTGGCGCGACCGAAGGGCCGGCCGTTGATCTGCAACTCCAGGGCGTGCTCGCCGGGGTAGTACCGGCGGGTGGAGATCGGCTTGAACGAGTGCCGCTTGGCCAGCCGGATCGACTCCCCGGGCGCCAGCGTGCGGGTGGTGAGCTTGAAGACCTTGGGCGCGAGCGTGCCGTTGGCCTTCACGTGGTGGACGACGTAGTCGATCGCCAGGCGGACCTCGTCGGTGCCGTGGTTGCGCGCGTCGAAGCTGAACTCGAGGGACTCCCCCACGGTGACCCCGGCGGTCGACAGCGCCGGGCCGTCGACTGTGAGGCCGGCGGGTGGGGCGTAGCCGAGCAGCTCCAGGGCGTCGGGGTCGCCGGCCTTGATCAGCGTGCGGAGTGCGTGCCGGACGAGCTGCGGAGTCGTCGGCGCGGAGTCCTCGAGCCAGGCGGCCGCGATCTGCACGGCGAGAGCGGGGTCGGCGCGGCTGACGTCGTTGAGGTGGTTGGCGACCGAGCGGCGCACGTACGACGAGTCGTCGCGGCGCAGGGCGTCGAGGATCGGGCGGGTGACGGCCGGGCGGGCGAGGATCTCGCGGACCTGCTTGGCCCACGGGAGGCGCGGGCGGGTGCCTTCGCTGGCGAGGCGGCGGACGTGCTCGTCGGGGTGGTCGGTCCAGGTGGTCACGACCGCGAGCGTGCGGTCGAGGTCGGCCGCGAGGAAGGTCCGCAGCGCGAACTCGGCGGTGAGGCGAGGCGTCAGCAGCGCGAGCAGCTCGAGCCCGCGCTCGAACTCGACCGCTTCAATCGCTCGGACAGCGACGGCTTCGGTGACCGGCCAGATCATCCAGCCGGTGAAATCCTCAAGGGTCAGGGCGGCCCGGAACAGCTCGTCGACCGGCTCGAAGCCGGGCGGCAGATCGGCGAGCAGCGCATCCCGGACCAGACGGCCGCGCTCGCTGAACCTCGTACCGGGCAGGGCCGCCGGCGCGGCGCGCAGAGCCGTCAACTGCAGCCTCGGATCGACCTCGTGCAGGATCGACCCCAAGGCCGCCACCGCGCTGGTGCTGAGCATTTCTTCGGCGGTCGGCACACGTCTCCCCGGTGGTCGGGCGGCCCTCGGCGAGCCGCTGAGATCGAGCGTACGAGCCGCCACCGACAACCCCGCTCCCCCACCGCCCGTGAGCCGGTCACTAGGCTCCGCGGCATGGAGATCTTGGTGATCGGGATCGGGGCCGGGGATCCGGACCACCTGACCCTGCAGGCGGTGCGGGCGGTGGAGCGGGCCGACGTGTTCTTCGTGCTCGACAAGGGCGAGGTCAAGCAGGAGCTGGTGGACCTGCGGACCGAGATCCTCCAGCGGCACGCGCCGGACGCCAAGGTCGTCGTCGGCCGCGACCCCGACCGGGACCGGACCAGTTCGGCGTACGTCGAGTCGGTGGACGACTGGCGCCGGCGCCGGGCGGACGTCTGCGCGGGATTGATCGAGTGCGAGCTGACCGGCGACCAGGTCGGCGCGTTCCTGGTCTGGGGCGATCCGTCCCTCTACGACAGCACGCTGGCGATCCTCGAGGACATCCAGGCGCGCGGTGAGCTGAGCTTCGACGTCGAGGTGATCCCCGGCATCAGCAGCGTCTCGGCCCTGGCCGCCAAGCACCGGATCGGGCTGAACCAGGTCGGCAAGCCGATCCAGGTGACCACCGGCCGGCGGCTCGCGCAGAGCTGGCCGGACGGGGTCGACGACGTCGTGGTGATGCTCGACGCCCAGACCGCGTTCACCGCGCACACCGACCAGGACGCGGACATCTTCTGGGGCGCCTACCTCGGGACGCCGGACGAGCTGCTGGTGTCCGGCAAGCTGTCCGAGGTGGCCGCCGAGATCGAACAGGTCCGCGCCGAGGCCCGCGAGCGCAAGGGCTGGATCATGGACACCTACCTGCTGCGCCGCAACCACCGGTAGCGTTCATTCGCCGCGGGCACCGTCGATCAGCTCGCGCAGGATGTCCAGGTGGCCGAGATGACGCGCCGACTCCTGCAGTACGTCGGTGAGGATCCGCTCGACCCTGACCGGCGTGTCACCGCCCGGCATGAACGCTGACCAGTCCGCCGTGGCCAGCGTCTGCTGGGAGCGGGCCCACTCGTCGTCGTACGCGGCGATCACCGAGGCGATCGTCTCGTCCGGACCGATCCGGAACTCGAAGTCGTGGTCGTCGGACCGCCACAGCGACGGCAAGTCCTGGCCGCCGATCCGGCGCTGGACGTGCTCGCGCTGGACGGCCGTCAGGTGCTTGACCAGACCGAGCGGACTCATCACCGGGGACGTCGGCAGCGGCGTCGCGCGGGCCTGCTGCTCGTCCAGCCCGTCCAGCTTGTTGACGGCGGTGGTGTGGACGGCCTGGAGGAAGCCGAGCACGGACTCGCGCAGCGTGGCGTCGGCGGCGGGCCAAGGGCGGTCGCGCAGGGGCATGGTCGGCCTTCGTCCTGTTCGCACGGGTCGGAGTGACCACCGTAGTACCAGGACGGCGCGAAACCGCCGGAGTTGCTGGTGGCAACCAGCTGGAGTGGTGGCATGTCTGCTGCTGTCTTGGTGCGTACGCCGGTGGTCCGGTGGCTCGGCGTCGTGGCGGTGACGCTGGGGATCTTCTCCATCGTCACCGTCGAGATCCTGCCGATCGGCTTGCTGACGCCGATCGGGCAGGACTTCGGGCTGTCGCCGGGGCGGACCGGATGGCTGATGACGGCGCCTGGACTGGTCGCGGCCGTGGCGGCGCCGGTGGTGACCGTGACGACCGGGCGGGTCGATCGCAGGGCCATGCTCGGGTTGCTGATGGTCGTGCTGGCCGGGGCAGACGTCCTGGCTGCTGTGGCCCACGTGTACTGGCTGGAGCTGGTATCACGGGTGCTGGTCGGGCTGGTGATCGGCGGGTTCTGGTCGATCGGAGCCGGGCTGGCGGGACGGTTGGTGCCGGAGCATCAGGTCGGACGGGCGACCGCGGTGATCTTCTCGGCCGTGCCGCTGGGGTCGGTGCTCGGCGTACCGGCGGGGACCTGGCTCGGCGAGCTCGGTGGGTGGCGGCTGCCGTTCGTGGTGCTTGGTGGGCTGAGCCTGCTGGTGCTGATGGCGTTGGTGGTCTTCGTGCCGCCATTGCCGGCCGAGCAGGTCACCAGACCGGCGGTGCTGTGGGAGGTGCTGCGGCTCAAGCAGACGCAGCTCGGGTTGGTGGCGACCTGTTTGATTGTGGTCGCGCACTTCGGCACCTACACCTATGTGACGCCGTTCCTGCGTGAGGTGACCGGCGTCCGGCCGGAGCTGGTGAGCATCTTGCTGCTGGCCTACGGAGTCGCCGGCCTGATGGGGAACGCAGTGGCCGGGCTGACCGTCGACCGGTGGCTGCGGCTCACCTTCGGGGGCGCGGCCTGCTTGCTGGCACTGGCGACGTTGCTGCTGCCGTTGGCCGGCCGGACGACGCTCGGCGCGGCCGGACTGCTGGTGGCATGGGGACTCGCGTACGGCGCGGTGCCGGTCTGCTCGATGACCTGGTTCGCCGCGGCGGCTCCGCACGCCCGGGAGGCGGCGACTGTGCTGTTCACCTCGTCGTTCCAGGCGACGCTGTCGGCCGGGGCGCTGGTGGGTGGCCTGTTGCTCGACCGGACGACCGTGTCGGTGGTGATGGTGGCCGGCGGGCTGACCGCCCTGCTGATGGTGGGAGTGCTGGCGTTGGAGTCAGTGACGCAGAACACAGGGGATGGGCGGGACGTAGCATCACGGCTGTGACCAGCGCTGGGAGGAGTGAACCGGACCGCTGTCCTGGCGTGCTCTCTGTGCATCAGGCAGCTGACGGCGGGCTGGCCCGAGTGCGACTGCCGGGCGGCGTGGTGAGTCCTGCGCAGCTGCGTGTCCTCGCTGAGGCTTCCGGCGACCTCGGCGACGGGAACCTGGAGCTGACCTCGCGGGGCAACATCCAGATCCGCGCTTTGCAGCCCGGAGCACCCAGGGAACTCTCCGACCGCCTGTACGCCGCCGGCCTACTCCCGTCGCTCACCCACGAGCGAGTGCGCAACATCCTCGCCTCTCCCCTGTCCGGGCTCGACCAGCACAGCCAGTACGACGTACAACCGCTGGTGGCCGCCTTGGACCGCGAGCTGTGTGCGACTCCACGGCTGACGGAGTTGCCGGGGCGCTTCCTGTTCACGCTCGACGACGGGCGCGGTGACCTGGCTGCCATCGGCGCTGATGTCGGCGTGCGCCTGACGGGTGACCACGCGGCGCTGCTGCTGGGCGGTGAGGACACCGGAGTGCAGCTCGACCCTGTGGATGTTCCGCGAGTGATGCTGCAGGCCGCTCAAGCGTTTCTGGACGAGCGCGAGGCTCAGCTGTCGGCTGCGTGGCGGCTGGGCGAGCTGGCCGAGGGGGTGCTCAAAGTGCTGAGCAGACTGGGCTACAGCAAGTCAGCTGGTCAGCCGGCATCACCAGGCGACCCAGTGCGCGCTGGGATGCGCGGTCCGGAGCTGCTGGTGGCCACCGTGCCGCTGGGAAGCCTCGGCCCGGAGCAGGCTGCCGTGCTGGCCGACGCCGACCAGCTTCGGGTCACCCCCTGGCGATCCGTCGTGGTAGTCGGCGGAGACGTCGAGCGACTGGTGGCGGCGGGGCTCGTGATGGACGAGGAGTCGCCGTGGAACCGGATGACCGCCTGCGCGGGTCGTCCTGGCTGCGGCAAGGCGCTGGCCGACGTACGGCGGGACGCGCGGCGGGTGGCCGGGATGGTGCCGGCCGGGCGGCGGCCGGTGCACTGGTCCGGTTGTGAGCGGCGGTGTGGGCAGCCTGCGGGAGACTTCGTGGACGTGCTCGCGCTGACCGACGGGTACTCGGTCGACGGCTCTGCCGCCGTGACCGCCGAGCAGAGTGTGATGAGGATGCGGTGAGCCAGTACGAGTACGAGACCGACGGGGCCGAGATCTACCGGCGGTCGTTCGCGACGATCCGGGCCGAGGCCGCGCTCGGGGACCTGCCGCCGGACGTGGCGCAGGTCGCCGTCCGGATGATCCATGCCTGCGGCATGACCGACCTGGTGGCCGACCTGGCCTGGTCGACCGGTGTGGTGAAGGCCGCCCGGGAGGCTCTGCGGCAGGGGGCGCCGATCTTCTGCGACGCCGCGATGGTCGCGGCCGGTGTCACCCGGCGGCGGTTGCCCGCGGACAACGAGGTCGTCTGCACGCTGAGCGATCCACGCGTGCCGGAGCTGGCGCAGCAGTTGCGGACCACCCGCAGTGCCGCCGCCCTCGACCTGTGGATCGACCGGCTGGAAGGGTCAGTGGTTGCAGTGGGCAACGCTCCGACGGCGTTGTTCCGGCTGCTGGAGCTGATCGAGGCCGGTGCGCCGAAACCGGCCGCCGTACTGGGCATCCCGGTCGGGTTCATCGGCGCGGCCGAGTCCAAGGAAGCGCTCGCGGCCAACGACCTGGGGCTGGAGTACCTGGTCGTCCGTGGGCGCCGGGGTGGCAGCGCGATCAGCGCCGCCGCCATCAACGCGATCGCGAGCGAGGAAGAGTGACCGGACGGCTGTGGGGTGTCGGGCTCGGTCCGGGCGACCCCGAACTGGTGACGGTGAAGGCCGCGCGACTGATCGGCGCCGCGGACGTGATCGCGTTCCACAGTGCGCGGCACGGCCGCAGCATCGCCCGGTCGGTCGCGGCGCCGTACCTGCGCGACGGTCAGCTCGAGGAGCACCTGGTCTACCCGCTGACCACCGAGACGACCGATCACCCGGGCGGCTACCAGGGCGCGATGGACGACTTCTACGCCGAGTGCGCCGCGCGGCTGGCCGCGCACCTCGACGCCGGGCGCGACGTCGTCGTACTGGCCGAGGGTGATCCGCTCTTCTACGGCTCCTACATGCACATGCACAAGCGGCTGACCGACCGCTACGACTGCGAGGTCGTGCCGGGCGTGACGTCGGTGAGCGCGGCGGCCGCCGTCCTCGGCCGGCCGTTGTGCGAGCGCGACGAGATCCTCACCGTGCTGCCCGGCACGCTGCCGCCGGACATCCTCGCGCAGAAGCTGCGGGAGACCGACGCGGCCGCGGTGATGAAGCTCGGGCGCACCTTCGGCAACGTGCGCGAGGCGTTCGAGCTGGCCGGCCGCGCCGACGAGGCCTGGTACGTCGAACGCGCGACGACGCAAACCCAGCGGACGTTGCCGCTCAGTGAGGTAGACCCGGAGTCGGTGCCGTACTTCTCGTTGGCGCTCCTTCCGAGCCCGATCAACAACACCTTCCGCGCGCCCGACGAAGTCCAGTCGCTCGTGGGGACGCGGGAGGAACAGCCCGTCGGCACCGACGGGTCCGTGACCGTCGTCGGCCTCGGGCCGGCCGGCCCCGAGTGGATGACCCCGGAAGTCCGCGCCGCCCTGGCGAACGCCGACGACGTGATCGGCTACGGCCCGTACGTCGACCGCCTGCCCGACCGGGCCCGGCAGCGCAAGCACGCGTCGGACAACAAGGTGGAGTCCGAGCGCGCGGCCTTCGCGCTCGACCTCGCCCGCAAGGGGTCGCGCGTCGTGGTCGTGTCCTCCGGTGATCCCGGCGTCTTCGCGATGGCCAGCGCGGTCACCGAGGTCGCCGCCGAGCCCGAGTACGCCGACATCGCCGTCCGGGTCCTGCCCGGGATGACCGCCGCCCAGGCCGTCGCCAGCCGCGCCGGTGCTCCACTCGGCCACGACTACTGCGTGCTGTCGCTGTCGGACCGCCTCAAGCCGTGGGACGTGATCGCTGCCCGTCTGACCGCGGCGGCGACGGCGGACCTGGCGATCGCGATCTACAACCCGGCGTCCAAGTCGCGCACCTGGCAGGTCGCCGCGACCCGCGACCTGCTGCTCGAGCACCGCGACCCCGGTACGCCGGTCGTGGTCGGCCGCGACGTCGGCGGCGCGAGCGAATCGGTCACGATCACCACGCTCGGCGAGCTCGACCCGGCCACGGTCGACATGCGCTGCCTGCTGCTGATCGGGTCCTCCCAGACCCGCTCGGTCGAGCGGCCGGCCGGGCCGCTGGTGTTCACTCCGCGTCGCTATCCGCAAGGGGCCGGTTAAGTCTGCCGGCCGAAGCGAGTGAGACCCGCGCTCCTTGGGTAGGCCCCCGGCACGAGGCGCCCTTGTGAGGAGATTGTTGTGGTCCAGCCGTACGAAGACTCCGGCACGCTGACCGACCTGCGGCCCGACGCGAGCACGCAGCGCTACGAGGAGGCGCGGGCGGCGGCGCACCGGGCGATGACGAACGTCCGGCTCGTTCCCGACCCGCCGGAAGCCGAGCCGGAGGTGGAGACCGAGCGGCCGGCGTACCGGGGGTTCAAGGCCGGTGCCGCGTTCTTCGGCTGGCTGATCGCCTTGTCGATGACCGCGTTCCTCGTCCTGGTCGTCGCTGGTCTGGGTGGCGTGGTCAGCTACTTCCTCGACTACACGGCGGCCGACGCCCGGCAGCGTCCGACGGAAGTCGCGTTGGCCGCGGCGATCGGTGTGACCGTCGTGCTGTGCCTGGCGTATTTCTGCGGCGGGTACGTCGCGGGCCGGCTCGCCCGGTTCGACGGGAAGCGGCAGGGCGTCGGCGTCTGGCTGATCACCGTGCTGGTGGTGGTGTTCGTCGCGGGAATCGGCGCCGCGCTGAACGTCTGGTACGACGCGGTCGGGCGCCTCGACCGTTCGGACCTGCCGCTGGCGGTGGGTACGCTCGATGCGGATCTGCTCCTGTACGGCGCCGCAGCGACCGGGGGCGCGATCGTGCTGCTCACGCTGGTCTGCGCGATCCTCGGCGGCCGCGCGGGCCGGCGCTTCCACGACAAGATCGACCGCGAGCTGGACTGAGCGGGTCGTACCGCGGGTCCGACGGGCGAGAGCGTGAGCTCGTAGAGCGGACGCTGCGCATGGGTGAGCGCACGGAGGGTACGAGTGGTGAGAGACGGGGCTGTCCTTGTGAGGAGAACTGCCATGGTCCAGCACTACCGTGACGACACCGACACGAGCGTCGGTCCGCCCGCGCAGCGCTTCACCGCCGACCGCACGGCGACCCAGCCGGTCGTCGAGAACGGACCGGCCGACGACCGCAGGCCGCTGCACCGGGCCAATGTGAAGACGTCCACCGAGGGCGAGGTGAACCCGGTCTACCGCGGGTTCAAAGCCGGCTCGGCCTTCTTCGGCTGGCTGATCGCGGTCGGCCTGACCGTGCTGCTGACCGCGATCGTCGGCGCGATCGCCGCGGCGGTCGACTACGCCGTCAGCATCGACCGCGGCTTCTTCGACGAGCAGGCCGGCACGGTCGGCATCGTGTCCGGCGCGCTCCTGCTCCTGGTGCTGGCGATCGCGTACTACAACGGCGGCTACGTCGCCGGCCGGCTGGCGCGCTTCGACGGCGCGCGCCAGGGCTTCGGCGTCTGGGGCATCGGCGTCGTGGTGACGCTGATCGTCGCCGGGATCGGGGCGCTCGCCGGTTCGCAGTACGACGTACTGGAGCGGGTGAACCTGCCGTCCGTGCCGATCGCCGAGGCGGACCTGACCAGCGGCGGGCTGATCCTCGGTGCCGCGGTGCTGGTCGTGACGCTGCTGGCCGCGGTGATCGGCGGCAAGGCCGGTCAGCGCTACCACCGCCGGGTCGACCACAGCTTCGACTGATCCTTCCGAGACGCCGGGTCTCCCCCACCCGGCCTCTCACCCTCCCCCCGAAGCGGGGAAGCCGGCCCTCCCCCGGCTTCCCCGCCTTCTTTTTGCCCGGGATCTCCCCGTTGGCGCCCGAACTCCTCGCCCACGATCCCCTCCCCACCCACACCCCGCACTCCCCACCCACAACCCCACCCCACCCACACCCGAGCCTCCTCCCCGTTGCGTCCGAAGAACCGAGGCCCACAACGCACGCTCCTTCGGACGCAAGCGGCAGGACGGCGGATCGAGGTGATCCGCCGTTCGGGTAGCGGTGGTGCACGCACACGCCGGCGGGACAGGATCGACGGCATGCCGGATCGAAGTGTGTTGGTGATCGGCGGAACCAGCGGGATCGGTGCCGCCGCCGCGCTGCGGCTGGCGCGCGACGGGGCGAGCGTGGTCGCGGCCGGGCTGAACCCGGAGGCGGCTCCGGCGGAGCTCCGTCAGGTGGCGGAGCTCCGCGCGCTCGACCTGCGCGCACCGACCGAGCTCGAGAATCTCGTCACCTCGTACGACGCGCTCGACGTCCTGGTCAACGCCGCCGGGATCATCCGGCGCGGCGACGAGCACCGGCCGGAGGTGTTCGCCGAGGTGCTGGCGATCAACCTCACCGGCGCGATGCGAGCCGCCGAGGCGGCGCACGACGCGCTCGCCGTACGCCGCGGCTGCGTGGTCAACGTCGCGTCGATGCTGAGCTTCTTCGGCGGCCCGCTGGTCCCGGCGTACAGCGCGAGCAAGGGCGGCATCGTGCAGCTGACCCGCTCGCTCGCGGTCGCGTGGGCTGCCGACGGGATCCGGGTGAACGCCGTCGCGCCCGGCTGGATCGCCACCGACCTGACCGCCGCGCTGCAGGCCGACCCGGCGGCGTCCGAACGGATCCTCGGCCGCACCCCGATGGCCCGCTGGGGTACGCCGGCCGAGGTGGCCGGCGCGATCGCGTTCCTCACCGGCCCCGACGCGGGCTTCGTCACCGGCGCCGTCCTGCCCGTCGACGGCGGCTATCTCAGCGCCTGAAGGAGAAACTCCCATGAGCCAGATCCCCGTCTCCGACGCCGTCCCGCTGGAGATCGCCGTCCAGGCGGTCCCCGACGACGACCGCCTCTGGGTCCCGCAGGCCCCCGACGTGTGGTTCCGCCCGCTGATGCTGAACACGGTCACCGGCCAGTGGTGCAACTTGCTCAAGGTCACCCGCGCCGGCATCGTGTCCCGCCACCGCCACCCCAGCGCGGTCTTCGGCTACGTCATCAAGGGCAAGTGGCAGTACGACGAACACGACTGGGTCGCCGAGACCGGCTCGTTCGTCTACGAGCCGCCCGGCGAGATCCACACCCTGCGCGTGCCCGAGGACACCGGCGAGATGATCACCTTCTTCAACATCTCCGGCGCGATGATCTACGTCGACGCCGAAGGCCACCAAACCGGCTACGAGGACACCTTCACCAAGATCCAGCTCTGCCGCGACCACTACGCCGCCAACGGCCTCGGCGCCGACTACGTCGACCAGTTCGTCCGCTGACAGACTCGTCGTTCATGACGCGCCTTCCGTCCCGCCTGCAGCCCGGCGACCGGGTCCGCTTCGTCTCGCCGTCCAGCAGGCCCGACCGCGCCCTGGTCACCCGGGGGGCCGAGTTGCTCGCGAGCTGGGGGCTGGAGGTCGAGCTCGGCCGCCACGTCTTCGACCAGGACGGCTACCGGGCCGGCACCGACGAGCACCGGCTGGCGGATCTCGACGAGGCCTTCCGGGATCCCGGCGTGCGGGCGATCTTCGCCACGAGCGGAGGAAAGGGCGCGTTCCGGATCAGCCAGCGGATCGACTTCGACGCCGTACGGCGCGATCCGAAACCTCTGGTCGGCTACAGCGACGTGACCGCGCTGCACCTGGCCCTGTGGAACGCATGTGGCGTCAGTGCGATCCACGGGCCGCTCGTCAGCTGGCGGGACCACTACGGCCCAGACTGCGCCGACACACTGCGGTCCGCGTTGATGACCACCGCCGGCATCGTCATCCGGCAACAACCGGACGAACCCACCGCCGCCCTGACGACCGGCGACACGGCCACCGGCACCCTGATCGGTGGAAACCTCGCCGCCCTCGCGTACGGCGTGGGCTCGGACCTCAAGGGTCTGGACGGCGGAATCCTGCTGATCGAGGCCAACAACATCGGCGACGGGATCGGGCAGGTCGATCGGCAGTTGACCCAGCTGATCAAGTCCGGGGTGTTGCGGGGCCTGCGGGGCGTTGCTGTCGGGCAGGTTCTCGGCTTCGACGACCTCGACGGCTGGTCGGTGATCGACGTACTGCGCGATCGCCTGGGCGAGCTGGCCGTGCCGGTCCTCGGCGGCTTGCCGGTCGGCCACGGCCCACAGCCGGCCACCGTGCCGCTGGGGACTACCGCCACCATCGACCCGCGAGCCGGCGTCCTCACCGTCGGTCCCGCGGTGAGGTGACCTCAGACCGGCGGCGTCCGCCCGGAGTTCGGCAGCGTCGACGTCGGCGGGTCGACGGACGTGACCGTGTCGATCACCGCGGTGAGCGCTGGGGTGCGGGGGCGGTCGCGGTGCAGGAACAGGGCGACCTGGCGTTCGACGCCCGCGTCGTGGATGGGGACCAGGCGGACGCCGTCCAGGTTCGCCGTGGTGACGGCGAGGGCGTTGGTGACTCCGGTGCCGAGACCGTGGCGGACCAATGACAGCAGGGTTTGCGGCTGGTTCGTGCGGTAGACGCTGACCGGGCTCAGACCGGCCGACGCAAAGGCGAGGTGGGACTCGAACTGGCGGCCGCCGGAGGACTCGCCGATGGAGATCAGCGGGAGGGTGGCGAGCTCCGCGAGGCCGATCGAGGGCTGGGTGGCCAGCGGGTGCTGGGCGGCGAACACGGCGACGAGCGGTTCGCGCCAGAGGACTCGGTGTTCGAGGGACTCCGAGACCACGAGCGGGTGGACCGGGCGGATGGCCAGATCGATCTCGCCTTGCACGAGAGCGCGTTCCAGCTCGATGCTCGGGCCCTCAACGAGCAGCAGGCGGACCTCCGGCCTCCGTACGGCGACCTGCGGGAACAGCCAGGCCGCCGCGCTCGGGTACGTGCCGAAGCGGACCTGCCCGCGCACGGTCGACAGCTCGCCGAGCCGGTGCAGGATCTCCTCGGCCGCCGGCAGCAGCGCCCGGCCCTCCGGCGTCAGCGCGACCGGATGCGCGGACCGGTCGAACAGCTGCACACCCAGCGCCTTCTCCAGCTCCGCCACGTGCTCGCTGATCCGCGACTGCCCGCGGAACACGGCCTTCGCGGCCGCCGAGAACCCGCCGTACCGGGCGACGGCGACGAAGCTGACCACCCAGTCCAGCCGATAGCCGTACGCCGTGGTCAGGTCCATGTCAGGAGGTTATCCGGGAAGACCTGGCTGTGCCCGTGGCGTTGAACCCTCTGTGGATACCCAAGTGGTGGTGATCGGAGCCGGCCAGGCCGGGCTGTCGGCGGCGTACCACCTGGTCCGGATGGGATTCACGCCGTACGACGAGGTCGTGGTCCTCGACCGCAACGACGCACCGGGCGGCGCCTGGCAGCACCGGTGGGACTCGCTGACCATGAACGACGTGCACGGCATCGCCAACCTGCCCGGAGCGGACGTGCCGCCGAGCATCGGCGCGGAGCGGGCGAACGTCTTCGTGCCGCGCTACTACGCCGACTACGAGACTCGCTTTGAGATCCCGGTCGTGCGGCCGGTCGTGGTCGAGAGCGTCCGCAAGGTGGACGGGCGGTTCGTACTGACAACCTCCGGCGAGACCTACACCGCCGACGCGATCGTCAACGCGACCGGCACCTGGAACCGGCCGTTCATCCCGTGGTACCCGGGCATCGAGACCTTCCAGGGACGGCAGCTGCACACCGCCGACTACCACGGCGCCGAGGAGTTCACCGGGCAGCACGTGCTCGTCGTCGGCGGTGGCGCGTCCGCCGTCCAGCTGCTCGCCGAGATCTCCGAGGTCGCGACGACGACGTGGGTGACGCGGCGCGAGCCGGTGTGGCGTACCGACGAAGAGTTCGGACCAGAGCTCGGACGGAAGATCATCGCGAAGGTCGAGGAACGGGTGCGCGCCGGACTGCCGCCGCGGAGCGTGGTGAGCGTGACCGGCCTGCAGCTGCGGCAGCAGGAGCAGGCGGCGTACGAGCGGGGCGTCTACACGCGCCTGCCGATGTTCGAGCGGATCACGCCGTACGGCGTGGTCTGGCCCGATGGGCGCGAGCAGAAGGTCGACGCGATCCTGTGGGCCACCGGATTCCGCGCCGACCTCGGCCACCTGGCGCCGCTGCACCTGCGCGAGCCGTCGGGCGGCATCAAGATGGACGGCACCCACACCGTGCTCGACCCGCGGATCCACCTGGTCGGCTACGGCCCGTCCGCCAGCACCATCGGCGGCAACCGCGCCGGCTTCGCCGCGGCCCGCGCGCTGCGCGACCTGCTGCACCCGAAGGTGCTCACACCAGCTGAGTGACCTCCGCGGACGCCCACTGCCGGTGCCGCCGGACCGCGACCGGGATCAGCGCGCCGGCCACCAGGAAAATCGTGGCCGTGAGCAACCATCCGGGCCATCCCCAGCTGACCGCGACAACAGTCAGCACGACCGGAGCGACCAGGTCGCCGACCTGCGTGCCCATCGCGTACGCACCCTGGTACTGCCCCTGCCCACCCGGCGGCGCCAGCTCGAAGCTGATCCCCCAGCCACCCGCCGACTGCAGCATCTCGCCCAGAACGTGAAGCAGCGCGGCAACGACCAGCAGACCGATCGTCACAGCACCCGATGTGACGTCGGTGAGGGCCAAGACCCCACAGGCCAACGCCAGCAGGAATCCCGCCCGCCGTCCGGCCCGGGCCGCACCGGCCAACTGTTCGGTGCCTCGGGCAACCCGGATCTGCAACAGGATCACCGAGATCGCGTTGACCACCAGCAGCACCGAGATCAGCCAGGCCGGCGCGTCCGTTGCCGTCGCGACCCACAGCGGGATCGCGACCTGAGCCATCGCGTTGTGCATGCTGAGCAGTCCGTCGAGCGCGACGAACGCCAGGAACGGACGATCTTTCAGCGCGGTCAGCGCCGACGGTCCGGCCGCCGAAGGCACCGGCGGCACCCGGGTCATCCCCCACTGCACCAGCCCCGCCGTTATGACGTACGTCGCGGCATTGGCCAGCAGCGCGATCACGTACACCGCGCGCTGGTCGACCGCCAGCACGATGCCGGCCAGCGCCATCCCGACACCCATGCCGATGTTGGTGGTCACCCGGAGCAGGGCGCGCGTCCGGACCCGCTGGTCGGCCGGGACCAGTCCGGCGATCAGGGCACCCTTCGCGCCGCGCTGTCCCGCGTCCGCGATCGCGGTCACCCCGACGACGGCCACGAACAGGCCGAACGACCGGACCTGGGTGAGCGCCGTCATCGTGACGGCCTGCAGCAGCAGGAAGCCGACGTACGCGCGGTTCGGTCCGAGGCGGTCGGCGACGACACCGAGCGGCGTACTGGCGACGAGACCGACCAGTCCGGCGATGGTCAGGCCGAGGCCGACCTCGCCGACCGACAGGCCCGCGGCCCGGGTCAGGTAGAGCGCGCCGACGGCGGCGTACACGCCGTTGCCGAAGGTGTTGACCAGCGTGGCGACCACCAGCCGGCGGACCTCGGGCGGGAGGGAAGCAGTCATGGCCGCCAGCCAACCGCGATCGCAGCCGGGCCGGCGGTGGATTGACGGAATCCGTCAACGCATCACGAGGTCGAGCAGATCTGTGCCGAGGGCACGCATCACCTGCTCGTCCAGCCGGTACGCGACGAACCGCCCCTGCCGCTCGGCCGTCACCAGCCCGGCACGCGTCAGGGCACGCAGGTGCCGAGTGACTTGGGTCGAGTTGAGTCCCCAGAGCGCGGCGATCTCTCCGGCGGTCCGCGGCTCGCTGGCCACCGCACGGCAGATCTGCAGGCGGTCCGGTACAGCCAGCGCCTCCAGCCGGCTCCGTACCACCTGTGCAGCCGGTACGCCGGTCCGCTTGGCCGCCGCCGGGTAGATCACCGTCAGCGGCTCCCCCGGCACCTCGCCGAGGAACACGTGCGGCGCGATGAAGTTGCTCGGCACCAGCAGCATCGACCGCGTCGCCAGGTCGATCCGCTTGTTCTGCACCTTCTGGACGACCACGCTGTCGGCGTCGCGCGGGTGGACCGCGCCGTCGAGCGACCGCAGCATCGCGGCGACGCCGTCGCGCACCGCCAGGTCCCGGTCCTGCCGGCCCCGCGCGGCCAACTGGTCGCACGACGCGGTCCAGAGCTCGCCGAACCACTCGTGCCAGCAGGAGTCGAGCAGTGCCAGGAACCGCGCGACCGGCTCGGCCGGGTCGGTCAGCAGCGACTCCACCAACGCCTCGACCTCCCGGCCACGGCTGCGCGCCCACCGGCGTACGGCGTCGGAGTCGGTGGTCCGGGAGCTGAGCGGCCGGCCACGCAGCGGGCGGACGAGCTCGGCGGCCAGGTCTTCCGGCGTACGGGCGCGGAGGCTGTCCAGCTCCTCCTGCCAGGTCGGCAGGCCGGTCGCCGCACTGGTGGCGAAGAAGCGGGCGCGGACAGCACGGACCGTCCAGGTCCAGGCGGCCAGCTCCTTGCGCAGCGACTTGCTCAGCTGGACGCCTTCGGCCCAGGCGGTGCGGTCGTGATGCCGCGGCTCGGCCAGTACGTGCAGCGCACAGCCGAGCTCGATCAGCGGCGACGCGACATGCCGGATCCGCTCAGGGTCCAGCTTGCTGAGACCCGCCAGAACAGTCGGCACTCAGCCCCGCAGCCGGAACAGCAGCTCGGTCTCCCACTGGTCCAGGTCCGGGACCTCGGCGGGGTCGGACCTGTAGACCTCCAGCCGGGCGGTCCAGCGATCACCGTCGGCGTCCCACTCGAGCCCCTCCTGCTTGGCCCAGGCCAGCAGGTCACCAGTCGCTTGGTAGAGCCCGTCCGGATGACCGTGGTGGGTGTGGCTGACGTAGCGCCCAGCCGGCAGCACACCGGCGACGATCTCACCCTCACCGGCCTGCCGCTCCGCGACGGGCACTCCGATCTCGATCACCAGGCCGTTGTCCATGTCGACCACGTCGTACTTGAAGAACAACGCGTCGACCGGCGTGATCCCGCGCGCCGCCAGCCAGCTGAACACCTCACCACCACGCTCGGCGAAGGCCCCGATCTCGTCCATCTGCACCGTGCCCCGCACCGCGACGTACGGCTGCTCCGATCGCTCGACGATCTCCGGCATGGTCCCTCCCTGCTCGACAAGTGCTTGGTGCTGCCACGCTACGACTCCCGCGGGTCGTCGCCACCACACCGCCCAGCTCGTACTCGACCACCGCCACCTCCGGCTCGGCCGTCAGATGCACGGCGTGCTGGGTGAACGAGTCGAAGCTCACCGGCAGCTGCGCCCGGCTCGGCACGGCATAGGCCAGCCAGTTCTCCTTCCCGACCCAGCGCTGCCCGCCGCCCGGCGCGAACGGCACCTCGATCACCACGTCGTCGGACAGCAGGTCGTCCATCACCGCCGGGCCTTCGGTCCACGTCCGGCCCAGCCGGTCGATCACCTGGTTCAGCTCCATCGCGCCCACCTCCGCTCGAAAGATGAGTCACCACTCATCTTCTGCCGGACTATAGTGAGTGATCACTCAGGTTTCTACCCCGGGAGGTCCGGTGGAACTCAGGGCCGACGCCCAGCGCAACCGGGCGGCGATCCTCGCCGCGGCGGCGGCCGTGTTCGCCGAGCACGGCGCTCGGGCGACCACCGAGCAGGTGGCCCGGGAGGCCGGGGTCGCGGTCGGTACGGTGTTCCGGCACTTCCCGACCAAGGACGCGTTGCTCGTCGCGATCATGAAGCAGTCCCTGGAGCGGCTGGCCGAACTGGCCGCCGGAGCGACGCTGGCTCGGTTCTTCCGCGCCGTGGTCGACGAGGCCGCGGCGACCCGGACCGTGGTCGACGCACTGGCACCACGCGGCCTGGACCTCGCCGAAGCGTTGGGCGGGCTGAAGGCCACGACCGCCCGGTTGCTGGCCGAGGCGAAGTCCGCGGGCGAGGTGCGGTCCGACGTGCGGATCGACGAGGTGATGGCCTTGCTGACGGCCTTGGCGCAGGCGGCGCAACAGGCGTCGTGGACACCCGACCTGCGGCGCCGGACCCTGAAGATCGTGCTCGCCGGGATGCGCTGAAAAACTTGCCATTGCCGTCCGGTCGAATCGGGCGTGTACTGCTGGTGGGAAAGGGGTTGTCATGAGGCGGCTCGCGGTGTGGATGGCGGCTGGGGCGCTGGTTGTGGGAACGGCCGGGACGGCGGAAGCCGAGCCGGCGACCGGGGTGGCCTACCCCGCGGGAGCCACGTCGACGCGGCTGACCGGGTGGGCGTTCGACACCTGTACGGCGCCGACCGTGGCGCAGATGGCGGCGTGGAAGAGTTCGCCGTACCGGGCGGTGGGGATCTACATCGGCGGCGGGAACCGCAGTTGCGCGCAACCCCAGCTCACCGCGAGCTGGGTCAGCGCGGTGACCAAGCAGGGTTGGCGATTGATCCCGATCTACCTGGGCTGGCAGGCGACCTGTACGCACCGGACGCGGGCGTTGAAGATGTCCTCGTCGCCGACGACGGCCGCCACCCAGGCGCGCGGGTCGGCGGCGGACGCGGTGACGAAGGCCAGGGCGCTCGGGCTCATCGGCGGCAGCGCGATCTACGGCGACATGGAGCACTACGACCTGGGCAACGCGAGCTGCCGGGCCGCCGTCCTGAGTTATCTGTCGGCGTGGACCAAGGAGCTGCACCGGCACGGATACCTGTCCGCGGTCTACGCGCATCAGGACAGCGGAGCGCGACACCTGGCCGAGGTCTACAACAGCACGGCGTACGCGCGACCGGACGCGCTCTGGATCGCCCGCTGGGACAAGAACACCGGGCTGTTCAACTGGCCGACCGTGCCCAACGCCTACTGGGCTTCCGGCCAGCGCGCCAAGCAGTACTGGGGTGACCACAACGAGACGTACGGCGGGGTCACGCTGAACATCGACAGCGACCGCTTCGACGCACCGGTCGCTTCGGTCGGTTTCGCGTACTCCACCAAGACCGCCCTGAGCGCCCGCAGCGGACCGTCCACCAGTCATCCGGTCGTCGCGACCTACGGCGCCGGCGCGACTGTTCGCGTGGCCTGCCAGACCTACGGCACCAAGGTCGGCACGAGCACCGTCTGGAACAAGCTGACCTCAGGCGCCTACGTGACCGACTACTACGTCAACACCCCGTCGAACACGACCTACTCCTACCCGATCCCGGGCTGCTCCCTCCCGTACCAGACCACCACGTCGCTCAGCCGGCGCAGCGGTCCGGGTACGGCGTACGGCGTGGTCGGCACCTTGCCCACCGGCTCGCTCGCGTGGATCACCTGCCAGCGCGCCGGCAGCAAGGTCGGGACGACGTCGGTGTGGAACCGGCTGACCGATGGCAGCTACGTCACCGACTACTACGTCGCCACCGCGAGCAACACGACCTACACCGCACCGAACAGGCGTTGCTAGGGCGTGTCTCCCGATACCTCGCACTAGGAGAACGCCCTAGACGTCGTCGACCACCGACGCGTACGAGATCACGCCGCGCCGGATCTCCTCGGTCACCGCGCGGGCCGTCGCCCGCAGCGGCGTCGGGCCGGCCGCGTCGGCGACCTGCTCGGTGAGGTCGATCAGCTGCTTCACCCAGCGGACGAAGTCACCGGCTGCGAGATCCGACTCGTACAGCACCTCGCTCAGCGACGCCCCCGACGCCCACCGGAACGCCGCCCAGCAGAAGCCCAGGTCCATCGAGCGCAGGAAGTCGACCCGCATGTCCCGCTCCAGCGCCGACAGGTCCCGCCAGATCGCACCCATCTTCTCCAGCGCGTCCCGCACCTCACCGCGCGGCAACCGCGGCGAGGTCGGCTCGTCCTTCGAGCGCGACTCGTAGACCAGCGCCGCCAGGCAGGCCGCGAGCTGCGGCACGTCCAGGTCGTCGAACACGCCCTGGCGCAGGCACTCGGCCGCGACCAGGTCGAGCTCCGTGTAGATCCGCGACAGCCGGTCGCCGGCCTCGGTGGTCTTGTCGCCGTCCAGGTAGTGCAGCGCGTCGAGCACCTGGCAGACCCGGTCGAACTGCCGGGCGATCGTGTTGGTCCGCTGCTCGATCTTGCGCTGGACCTCGCGGTTCTCCCGGTCGAGCCGGAAGTAGCGCTCGGCCCAGCGGGCGTGGTCCTCGCGGTCGGCGCACCCGTGGCACGGATGCGCGCGCAGCTCGGCCCGCATCTCCTGCAGCACCGGGTCGTCGGCGTGCGTGATCACGTCGCCGCTGCGGCTGCGCGACGACGGCGGACCGTCCTCGCCGTGCATGTCGGTCCGGTTGCGCAGCAGCTGCGCCAGCTCGCGGCGCTGCTGCGGGTTGCGCGCGTTGAACTTCTTCGGCACCCGCAGTGATCCGATCGACTCGACCGGCGTCGGGAAGTCGACCATCGACAGCTTGCGGACCTGCCGGTCCAGGGTCAGCACGGTCGGCCGCGGGCCTTCGCGCTCCGAGCGCATGCCCGGGTCGAGCACCAGCGCCCAGCCCGCGCTGCGGCCGGCCGGGATCCGGATGATGTCGCCGATCCGCAGCTTCTCGATCGACTCCTGCGCCTCGACCCGGCGGTCCAGCTTGCGCCGCTTCGAGCCGGACGACTCCCGCTCGCCGATCCGGCGCCGCAGGTCGGCGTACTCCAGGAAATCGCCCAGGTGGCAGTCGATCGACTCCTTGTAGCCCTCGAGCGCCTCGGTGTTGCGCTGCACCTGCCGGGCCAGCCCGACCACGGCCTGGTCGGACTGGAACTGCGCGAACGACAGCTCCAGCATGTCCCGCGCCCTGCTCCGCCCGACCTGACGGACCAGGTTCACCGCCATGTTGTACGACGGGGAGAACGACGAGCGCAGCGGATACGTACGGGTCGACGCCAGGCCCGCGACCGCCCGCGGGTCGAAGCCCGGCTGCCACAGCACGACCGCGTGCCCCTCGACGTCGATCCCGCGCCGCCCGGCCCGGCCGGTCAGCTGCGTGTACTCCCCCGGCGTGATGTCGACATGGGCCTCGCCGTTCCACTTGCTGAGCTTCTCCAGCACCACCGTGCGGGCCGGCATGTTGATGCCCAGGGCAAGTGTCTCGGTGGCGAACACGACCTTGATCAGGCCGCGCGCGAACAGCTCCTCGACGACCTCCTTGAACGCCGCCAGCATGCCCGCGTGGTGCGCCGCGATGCCGCGGCTGAGCGCCTCGGCGAAGTCGTGGTACCCGAGCACACCGAGGTCCTCGTCGGGCAGGTCGACGGTGCGCTCGGCCAGCACCCGCTTGATCTCGTCGCGCTCGCCCGGCTTGGTCAGCCGCAGCCCGGACCGCAGGCACTGCAGCATCGCGTCCTCGCAGCCCTTGCGGGAGAAGATGAAGTAGATCGCCGGCAGCAGCGCACCCGCGTCCAGCTCCTCGACCACGTCCGACCGGTACGGCGTGAAGTGCGACTTGCCCGGCCGGGTCTTCGGCAGGTCGCGGCGGCGGCGCGGCTTGCGCGAGTCGTCGCGGAAGATCCGGTTGTCGTCGCGGGCGATCCGGACCAGCTGCGGGTTGACCAGGTCGCGCAGGTCCGGCGCCGTGCTCTGGCCCGCCTTCTGGGCCGCGGCCTTCGCGGGGTTGCCGGACTTCGACGGCCGCCCGGCCGACGGGCCGAACTGCGCCTGCGCCGCGCCGGCGGTCGGCGTCTCCCCCGCGAACAGGTCGTGCAGCCGCTTGCCGACCATCACGTGCTGGAACAGCGGGACCGGCCGCTTCTCCTCCAGGACGACGACGGTGTTGCCGCGCACGGTCTCCAGCCAGTCGCCGAACTCCTCGGCGTTGCTCACCGTCGCCGACAGCGAGACCACCGCGACCGAGTCCGGCAGGTGGATGATCACTTCCTCCCAGACCGCGCCGCGGGACCGGTCGGCCAGGTAGTGCACCTCGTCCATCACGACGTACGACAGGCCGAGCAGGGTGTGCGAACCGGCGTACAGCATGTTGCGCAGCACCTCGGTCGTCATCACGACGATCGGGGCCTCGGAGTTGATCGAGTTGTCGCCGGTCAGCAGCCCGACCTTGTCGTGGCCGTAGCGGCTGACCAGGTCGGCGTACTTCTGGTTGCTCAGGGCCTTGATCGGGGTGGTGTAGAAGCACTTCTGGCCGCGCTGCAGGGCCAGGTGCACGGCGAACTCGCCGACCAGCGTCTTGCCGGATCCGGTCGGGGCCGCGACCAGCACCTGGTGGCCGTCCTCGAGGGCGGCGCAGGCACGCAGCTGGAACTCGTCCAGCTCGAAGTCGTAGAGCCCCCGGAACTCCTTCACGGCGGGATGCTCCTGGTCCGAGCGGAAAAGGGCGTACTTCTCGGACGGGGTGCTCATGCCCCCCAGGCTAGCGGCCCGCACCCCCAGAACCCCGCCCACCCGCCTGGGCACGGACAGCGATCAGCGGTGCACGCGGTGCGTCTCGTAGGCCCACATGACCAGTTCCACCCGGTTCCGGGCGCCCAGTTTGCCCATGATGCTGGCCAGGTGCGTTTTCACCGTGCTGAGGCTGATGTGCAGGTCGCCGGCGATCTCGGCGTTGGTCCGGCCCTGGGCGACGGTGACCAGGATCTGCTCCTCGCGGTCGGTCAGGGGCTCGACCGGCTGAGCCGGTGGGCGGCCCAGGCGGGTGTCGGAGAAGGCGGCGAGCAGCCGGGCGGTGATGTTCGGAGCGATCAGCGCGTCGCCCTGCGCGGCCGCGTGGATCGCCTGGACCAGGAGCTCGGGCCCGGCGTCCTTGAGCAGGAAGCCCCGGGCGCCCGCCTTGAGCGCTCCGTGCACGTACTCGTCGAGGTCGAACGTCGTGATCACCACGATCGCGAGCGGGTTCTCGACCTGTGGCCCGGCCAGTTCGCGGGTCGCGGCGATCCCGTCCATCCCCGGCATCCGGATATCGAACAGGCAAACGTCCGGGCGTAGCCGCTGGGCGAGCTCGACCGCCTCCCGGCCGTCGGCGGCCTGACCGACCACCTCGATGCCGGGCTGCGCGTCGAGGATCATCGTCAATCCGGTCCGGACCAGGTCCTGGTCGTCGGCGACGAGCACGCGGATGCTCATCCGGCCGCACCCGACTTCGGCAGCACCGCTTCGACCGTCCATCCCTTGTCCGGGCCGGGACCCGCCTCGAAGGAGCCGCCGAGCAGCGTGGCCCGCTCGGTCATACCGACCAGGCCGTAGCCCACCGGCCCGGCCGAACCGGCCTCGCCGTCGTCCCGGACGGTCAACCGGACGAAGTCGGCGTCGGCGGCCACCCGGACGTCGATGCGGGTCGCGTCGCGGGCGTGCCGTACGGCGTTCGTGATCGACTCCTGGGCGATTCGGTAGACGGCGGCGTCGACCGAAGGGCCGAGGTCGTCGAGGTCGCCCAACAGTTCGAGCTCCACCCGAGGCCGTGGTCCTGTACTCCGGGCCAGCCGCTCGAGGTCGGCCACTCCCGGCTGCGGGCCCAGCGCGGCCGACTCGTCCGCGCGCAGGCCCGCGACCATGATCCGCATCTCGGCGAGCGTGCGCGAGGCCTCCGCCTCGATCACCACGAGCGCATCCACCGCCGCTCCCGGATCGGCCACCGCCACGACCCGGCCGGCCTGGGCCCGGATGGCGATCGCCGAGACGTGGTGCGCGACCGTGTCGTGCAGTTCGCGGGCCAGTTGTTCGCGCTCCCGCAGCCGGACCTGGTCCAGCTCACGGACCCGCGACGAGGCGCGGTAACGGACCGCGGCGCCGAGCGTCGCCGGGAACAGCAGGAACATGCTGCCGAGCACCGAATCGACGAGTCCGGTGTTGTCCACAGTCAGCCCGAGGGCCAACGTGACCAGGATGAGCACCGTCCCGATCCCGATCTCCCGGCCAGACCCCCAGCGCCAGAGCGCAAAGGGCAGCAGGACGACGAAGATCATCGTGGTCAGCCCGACCGGCTCGTGGACGGTGAGCAGGCTCGCGACGTCCAGCACGATGAGCGAACCGAACGTCCCGGCCACCACCGCGAAGGGGTGCGTGCGCCGCCAGAGCAGCCCGAGTGCGAAAACCACCCCGAGCAGGGTCGCGACGGGTCGCCAGACCAGTTGATCGCGGAAAATCCCTTCGAGGATCGCCGTCGGGATCAGCAGGCCGACGAGCACCCAGTCCCGCCAGACGCGCCGCGGTGGGTGCGGCGCCCGCGGTTCGGCCCACAGCGAGCGGACCGCGTTCTTCAGCATGGGCTCACAGTAGACAACCCGGCCCCGCCCCGGATCGGCCCAAAGTACGGCACGCCGGTCGGCCGACCGGCCGAGGCAACCGCGGCCCTTCGCCCGAGGTACGCGCCGCCGGATCCCGCGACGCTGAATCCGCGGCGGCGTCGCCGTACCGGAGCCTCACCGAAGGAGATCACGATGATGTCGTCTGCCCTGTACCGCCTGGGCCGGTACGCCGCCCGCCGGCCCTGGACGGTGATCGGGAGCTGGCTCGTCGTCGCCGTGCTCGTGGTCGCGGCGTCCAGCGCCTTCGGCCAGAAGCTCGAGGACTCGATGGGAGCGCCGGGACTCGACTCGCAGCGCGCGGCCGATCTCTTGTCGGCCGCCGGGTCGGATCAGGCCGGACTGACCGCGCAGGTGGTCGTGACCCCGCTCGACGGCGCAACGTTCCGCGAGTCGGCTGCTGCGCGGGCTGCCTTGAGCGAGCTCCGGGCGGCAGCCGCCGAGCTGCCCAAGGTGCTGGCGGCAAGCGATCCGCTCGCCGCGAAGGCCGGCGAGGCAGCGATGTCGACCGACGGCCGCATCGCCGTCATCCGTCTCCAGTACCCCGTCCAGGCGGAGCTGGCCCCGGCCGACCTCGAGAACCTCAAGCAGTTCGCGGCCGACGCGGCAGCGGACTCGCCCCTGCGGATCGAGCTGGGCGGCGACCTGTTCTTCGCCTTCGAAGAAGCCGCGGCTGGACTCGGTGAGGCCCTCGGTCTGGTCGCCGCCGTTCTCGTGCTGCTGGTGACGTTCGGATCGCTGATCGCGATGGGGCTGCCGATCGGCCTGGCGCTGTTCGGCCTCGCGCTCGGCATCAGCTCGATGTCACTGCTCACCTATCTGATCGACGTGCCCAGCTGGGCGCCGGTGGTCGCGAGCATGGTCGGCCTCGGGGTCGGCATCGACTACGCGCTGTTCCTGGTCACCCGGCACCGCGAGTACCTTGCCCAGGGCAACACCGTCGAGGAGTCGGTCGGCCGGGCGGTCGCCACCGCCGGGCAGGCCGTGGTCTTCGCCGGCGGCACGGTGGTGATCGCGATCCTCGGCCTGGCCGTGGCCGGCGTACCGTTCATGACCGCCGGGGGGATCGCCGTCTCGGTCGTCGTCCTGATCATGGTCGTTGCCTCGATCACCTTGCTGCCGGCGTTCCTCGGGCTTGCCGGGCACTGGATCAACCGCCTCCGGGTACGGCGCGTCGACGCCTCGGCGAGCACCGCGGGCTGGCAACGGTGGGCCCGGCACGTGTCCCGGCACGCCGTGGTCTACGCCGTCGGCGCGACCATCGCGCTGCTCGCCCTGGCCGCGCCGGTGCTGGCGCTTCGGGTCGGCACCCCCGACGAGGGAGCGCTGCCCGGCAACCGGACCGAGCGCCGGGCGTACGACCTCGTGGCCCAGGGCTTCGGTCCGGGCATCAACGGCCCGTTGGTGATCGCCGTCGACATCTCGAAGGACGCGAGCGTGGTCCAGCCGCTGCTCGACGCGGTCGAGGCCGACCGCGGCATCGCCGCCGTACGGCATCCCGAGGTGAACGCCGCCGCCGGTCTCGCGACGCTGGTCGCGTTCCCGACCACCGGTCCTCAGGACGACGCCACGCTGGAGACGGTCGAGCGGTTGCGCGCCGACGTCTTTCCCGCCGTACTGCGTGGCAGTCCGGCGAAGGCTCACATCGGTGGGCAGACGGCGAGTTTCGCCGATGTCGGTGCCAAGGTCAACGACCGGCTGCCGCTGTTCGTGGGCACCGTGATCCTGCTGTCGGTCCTGCTGCTGACGCTGGTGTTCCGGTCGGTTGTCGTCCCGCTCAAGGCCGCGCTGATGAACCTGCTCAGCATCGGCGCCTCCTTCGGCGTGATCGTGATCGTCTTCCAGTGGGGTTGGGGCGCGGACCTGATCGGTCTGGAGTCGACCGTGCCGATCGTGCCGTTCATCCCGATGTTCATGTTCGCGATCCTGTTCGGGCTCTCGATGGACTACGAGGTGTTCCTGCTCTCCCGGGTGCGGGAGCAGTACCTCGCGACCGGCGACAACGACGGCTCGGTCGTGCACGGCATCGCGACCACCGGGAGGGTGATCACGTCGGCCGCGCTGATCATGATCTCGGTCTTCCTCGGCTTCGTCGCCAGTGGCGACCCGGCGGCCAAGATGTTCGGGCTCGGCCTGGCCGTCGCGATCTTCATCGACGCGACCGTCGTCCGGATGGTGCTGGTCCCGGCGACGATGAAGCTGCTCGGCAAAGCCAACTGGTGGATCCCCCGCCGGCTCGACCGGCTGCTGCCGGTCATCGATCTCCAGGGCGAAGCAGGCCCGAAACCCGCCGCCGCACCGGTGGCCGACCACGAACGCGCACTCGTGTAGTGGGGATCGACCGTTTCTGTCGGCGGAGGTCTCTACGCTCGGGCTGTGGCAGGCATCGGGGTCTTCGAGTTCTCAGCGCTCCTGTGGGAGCACCCGGGCGAGGGCGGATGGCACTTCGTCTCCGTCCCGGCCGAGATCAGTGACGACATCGCGGACCTGACGGCGGGCACCCGGCGTGGTTTCGGTTCGGTGCGGGTCACCGTCACGGTCGGGAGCAGCACCTGGCAGACGTCGGTTTTCCCGGACACCAAACGCGGCACGTACGTGCTTCCCGTGAAGAAGGCGGTCCGCATCGCCGAGGACCTCCAGGCCGGCGCCACTGTCGTGGGCCGCCTGGAGGTCGTCGACGCGAACTCCTGACGCCGGCTCAGCCGATGTGGAAGCTGTCGCCGTAGACCTTCCAGTCCAGCGGGGTGTTCAGGTTGAGGTTGCCATTGCGCAGGAAGACCCGCTGGGCGGTGTCGACCCGGCTGGTGTCGCTGTGCGCCTCCTCCTGCTTCATCGCCCAAACCCGGGCGTCGAGGAAGGCGTTCAGCCAGGTGGTCTCGTTGCCGCCCTGGGCCGGCGGCTTCGCGGTGGCCAGCGCGCGCTTGCGGATGTTGCGGAAGCTCGTCGCGTCGCCGCCGTCGCCGTGCATCACGATCGCGTCGTAGTAGACGAACTGGCCGAGCACGCCGACCTGGTCGGACTTGCCCTGGGCGACGGCCGGGTTGAAGTAGGCCCGGTCGCGTTCGTCGTTCTGGGCGGTCCTGAAGACGCTGTCGCTCGCCGCGGTGGCCCAGTCGCGCGGGTAGTTCGGGTCGAGACCCTCGTGGGAGTCGGTGCCGTCGACGCGGCGCAGCGCGGGCAGGTACTTGGCCAGCACGTTGCCCGGCTTGCGCTGCGTGTACAGCTCGACCAGGTCCAGCATGTCGCCGGTCCCGGAGCAGAACCCGATGATGCCGGCGGTGTAGCCCCGGCCGTCGTCGATGTCTTCGATGTACTTGTACTGCGCCTTCCAGTCCAGCGAGGAGTTCTCCGCGCTGGAGACCAGCTTCATCGCGATCTCCTTCTTCGCCGGGTCGTCCAGCCCGACGGCGGCCGGAGCGTCCACCTCGTCCTGGTAGCGAGTCTGAGCGGCGAGGGTGTTCGGCTCGAACGGCGAGGCGTACGCGGTCGCCGGGGCGGTGGCGACCGCGAGGCCGAGCAGGAGGCCGGTGAGGCGCCGGCCGGTGCTCGGAGGGAACTTCGGGGTGCGGTGCGGCACGATCTCTCCTTCGAGGGGCGTCGAGGATTATCTGTTAGGAAGCTTTCCTATCAGATAATGGTCGTCACGAACAGAGATCGAGCGAACTCTTTGCGTGACGAAGACTCAGCCGTAGACGGTGAGCGCGCCCGGGGCGATGCCGATGTCGACCGGCAGCGGCCCGAGGATCTCGCCGTCGGCGTACGCGGTGACGGTCGGCGACTCCAGCCGGACGGTCGTGCCGCGCAGGGTGTGCACCGCCGGGTGACCGAGGTGGGTGCCCTTGGACAGCTTCGGGAACATCTGCAGCAGGGTCAGCCGCGACACCGGCTTGATGATCGTGATGTCGAGCCGGCCGTCGTCGATCTCCGCGCCCGCGCAGATCTGCAGCCCCCCGCCGTACGTCGGGCCGGTGCCGACCGCGACCAGCATCGCGCCGGTCTCGATCCGCTCGCCGTCGACGGTCACGACGTACGACAGCGGCGTGAAGGTGCGCAGCTCGGCCAGCGTCGCGAGCGTGTAGCGGGCGTTGCCCTTCGGCCAGGTCATCGCGTTGGCCCGCTTGTTCACCAGCGAGTCGAACCCGCCGGCCACGACGGTGGTGATGAACCTGCCCTCGGCGACCGCGAGGTCGACCGCCCTGGTCTTGCCGGCCACGATCAGGTCGGCGGCCGCGACCGGGTCCTTCAGCGGTACGCCGAGGCCGCGGGCGAAGTCGTTGCCGGTCCCGGCCGGGATCACGCCGAACGGCATGCCCGACTCGGCCAGCACCTGCGCGCCCAGATGCAGCGTGCCGTCGCCGCCGACCAGCGCGACGCCGTCCGCGCCGGAGGCGATCACCTCGGCGGAGATCCGGCCGACGTCCTCGGCGCAGGTCGTCTCGTACAGGTCGACACTCAGCCCGCCGGCTTCCAGCCGTCGCTGAACCACGGGCGCCACCCGCGCGCCGAGGCCGCGACCGCTGGTGGGGTTGACCACCAGCGCGATCTTGCGACTCATCAGTCGGCCAGGAGTGCTTCGGCCTTGCGGGCTCGCCGCTTGTCGAGGATCCGCGTGATGATCTCCGCACCGAAGAACAGCGCGCACATCGGCAGCGCCAGGAACATCAGCGAGAACGGGTCACCCGACGGCGTCGCGACCGCGCCGAAGACGAAGATCGCCAGCACGATGTACGGGCGGAACTTGGCCAGCGCGGCGGACGGAACCACCCCGACGATGTTCAGCAGCACGACCACCAGGGGCAGCAGGAACGCGATCCCGAACACCAGCATCGTGCGCAGGACGAAGTCCAGGTACTCCGGCAGCGTGATCAGGTTCTGCGCGAAGTCCGGGGTGAAGCCGATCAGGATCTCGATGCCCTTCGGCAGCGTCCAGTAGGCCACCGCCAGCCCGGCGGCGAACAACGGGGTCGCGATCGCCGCGAACAGCACCGCCCAGCGCCGCTCGGAGCGGTGCAGGCCGGGTGCGATGAACGCCCACAACTCGTACAGCCACACCGGCGCGGCCAGGATCAGTCCGAACACCAGCGAGATCTTGATCTGGAAGGTGAACGGCGAGGTCACGTTGTTGAAGGTGAGCTCGGGCCGTTTGCCGCCGTTGTTGCTCGCGATCAGGTCGGCCACGCCGGTGTTGAACGGCTTGACCAGGAAGTCCAGCGCCTGGTCGTAGAAGACGTAGCCGACGATCGTCAGCAGCACGATCGCGAGCACGGAGACCAGCAGCCGGTTGCGCAGCTCGGCGATGTGCTCGCGCAGGGTCATCCGACCCTCTTCGTCCTTCGGACGTGGTTCCTTGCGCCGTCCGAACCTCACCATCGTCACAGGTGGTGCGCGTGACTCAGTTGGCGGTGTGCGTCGGCGGCATGCCGTCGCCCGGAGCCTGGCCGTTCGTCTGGTTCTGCTGCGGGGCGGGCTGAGCCTGCGGCGCCGGCGGCTGAACGTGCTGCTGGGCCGGCGGCTGGGTGCCCTCGGTCAGCTCGGCGTCCTTCTTCCGGCCGGGGCCGACTTCTTCCTCCCAGATCTTCTTCGACTTGCCGAGCTGCTTGACCAGGGCCGGCAGCTTGGCCGAACCGAACAGCAGCACGACGATCGCGAGGATGACGAGCCACTCTGCGCCCTGGGGCATACCGAGAAGCGGGGGCATGAGGATCTCCCTTTCACGACTAACGATGGCTCAACGTGAGACTTGGGCCGATACTACGCTCAGGAACGCGCAGACTCCCGGGTCCGTCTTGACCCCTGGCTCTGCGCCGCCTCGAGCTTGGACTGGGCGGCGACCAACTCACGCGTCAGCGCCTTGGTCTGGCCCCACAGCTTCTTCGCGAGCAGGGCGAGGACCAAGAGCCACACCGCCACCACCGCGAGGAAGAGCAGGAACCAGTACATAGCGCGAGCCTATCCGGTCCGGGGGTGTGATCCACGCCGCCGGGTGTCCGCAGCGGGCAACGATGTCGGAACGCGATGGTAAGAATTGGTGTCCGGCAGGGGCGCAGCCCTGCGTCCGCCGTTGATCGAGGGGGCCGGTGTGGTGCGGATCGGGATCGAGGAGCGGCGCAGGAGACTGGGCCGGCGGCACCGGCTGGCGTCTTCCTGCCAGGCGGCGGATCCGGTCGAGGCGGCGACTTCGCTGGTCGTGCTGCACGCGACCGACCCGGCGACTGTGCACCTGTCCGCGGCCGCGCGCGTGCCAGGCAGTGACGTCGCGCTCACCGAACGTGCCCTGTACGACGACCGCACGCTGATCCGGATGCTCGGGATGCGCCGTACAGTGTTCGTCGTCCCGACGTCGTTCGCTCCGGTCGTCCAGGCCGCGTGCAGCGACGACATCGCGGTCAAGCAGCGCAAGTTGCTGGTCAAGCATCTGGTCGAGGCGGGAATCGCCGGCGACGCCGATGCGGCCGGTCAGTGGTTGCGGGCGGTCGAGGAGTCGACGGCGACCGCGCTCAGCCTGCGGGGCTCGGCGACCGCGCAGGAGCTCGCCCAGGACGAGCCGCGGCTGCGCAGCCGGCTCGCGATGGCGGAGGGCAAGTCGTACGCCGCTCAGCCGTACGTCACCAGTCGGGTGCTGTTCCAGCTCGCGGCCGAGGGGCGGATCGTCCGCGGTCGCCCGCTCGGCACGTGGTTGAGCAGTCAGCACCAGTGGTCGCCTGCCGAGAAGTGGCTGACGGGTGGACTCAGCAGCGACCTGACCGCCGAAGAGGCCCGGACGATGCTCGCGCGGGCGTGGCTGCGGTCCTTCGGGCCGGGCACGACGGCGGATCTGCAGTGGTGGACCGGGTGGACGCTCGGCCAGACCCGCAAGGCGCTGGTCGCGGTGGACGCCGTCGAGGTCGACCTGGACGGCACGCCGGGCTACGTGCTGCCCGGTGACGAGGCGCCCGAGGCGGAGGTCGAACCCTGGGTCGCGTTCCTGCCCGCGCTGGATCCGACGCCGATGGGCTGGAAGGACCGCGAGTGGTACCTGGGTGAGCACAAGGGCCGCCTGTTCGACACCACCGGCAACATCGGTCCGACGATCTGGGCCGACGGCCGGATCGTGGGTGCGTGGGGCCAGCCGGAGTCGGGCGAGGTCCGGTACCAGTTGCTCGAGGACGTCGGCCGGGAGACCGCGGCGGCGATCGAGGACCATGCCGGCCGCTGGACGTCGTGGTTCGCAGGTGTCCGCATCACGCCGCGCTTCCGGACACCCTTGGAGCGGATCCTGAGCCAGGGCTGATCTGCGCGGGCTCTACCGTGAGCCCATGACGGGAACGTGTCAGGTCTGCGGGAAGCCGATCGCCGGAAGCGGCGGGCCGGGGCGGGCGGCGTCGTACTGCTCCCAGGCCTGTCGTCAGCGGGCGTACCGGGAGCGCCGGTCACCAGGGCTCCCGGTGCAGGAGCTGATCTCCGACATCGCCGACCGGGCGCAGCGGCTGCGGCCGGCGCCGGTCACCGCGCTGCACGCCGAGGTCGAGGTGTTGTCGACCCGGATCAATCAGCTTCGGCGGGTCGCCCGGCAGGTCCGCGAGCAAAACGTCACGCCGCAGCCCGTGACGAAAGCTGGCGAGGAAAACGTCACGTCCGTCGGTGTGACGGAACCCGGCGCCGGGATCGTCACGTCCGAAGATGTTCCTGGCGCGCGAGTCGTCACGCCCGACGAGGTGACGAAACCCGCAGAGCACGCCTTCACCGCGCTGATCGAGCAGCACCGGGCCGAGATGCGCGCGCACTGTTACCGCCTGCTCGGCTCGTACGACGAAGCCGAGGACCTTACTCAGGAGACCTTCCTGCGCGCCTGGAACTCGGCCGGCACCCTCGGCCAGATCGACAACCCGCGCGCCTGGCTCTACAAGATCGCCACCAACGTCTGCCTGGACTTCCTGCGCAAGCAGAACCGGCGGCCGACGACGTACGAGCCGATCCCGGGCATGGACTCCGGCGACGGCCCGCCACCACCGAAGATCGCCTGGCTGCAGCCGTTCCCCGACGACCAGCTGCCCGAGCGCCCGGCGCCCGGGCACGAGCCGGACGAACAGGCGGTCGCGAGCGAGACGCTCGAGCTGGTGTTCCTCACCGCGATCCAGCACCTGCCGCCACGGCAGCGCGCCGCGGTGATCCTGCGCGACGTCGCTCGCTGGTCGGCGCAGGAGACCGCGGAGCTGCTCGGCTCCAGCCTGGCGTCGGCCAACAGCGCCGTACAGCGTGGACGGGCCGCTCTGCGGGAGGCGTTGCCCGAACGCCGCGAGGACTGGTCGGCCGCCGAGCCGACCGCCGAGGACCGCGCTCTGCTGCAGCGCTACATGGACGCGGCGGCCGTGGCCGACATCGACGCGATGGTCGAGCTGGTCCGCGAGGACGCCGTGCTGACGATGCCGCCGAACCCGTTCTGGTTCACCTCGCGCGACGCGCTGTTCGGCTTCGTCCGGCCGAATCTGGACCCGGCGTCGCCGATGTTCGCCGGGCACTGGCGGCATCTGCCCGTCCGGGCCAACGGGCAATTGGCCGTCGCGGCCTACCTGCAGCGGCCCGACACGAGCGTGTACCGGGCCCAGTTGCTCGACGTCGTGCGCTTCGAGGACGGCCTGATCGCCCAGATCACCACCTTCGAACCACACCTGTTCCCCGCCTTCGGTCTGCCGATGACGCTGTGAGCGATGAGTTTCCGCGGCCGGTACGTCGTACTGAATGCCGGGCGCATCCAGCGCCCCTCCCGCTAGGAGCACTTCGATGGACTGGACCCTGGAAGTCGTGATCGTGCCCGTTTCCGACCTCGACCGGGCGATCGCCTTCTACCGCGACCAGGTCGGCTTCGACCTCGACCACGACACCGTCAACGAGCACATGCACGTCGCCCAGCTCACCCCGCGCGGCTCCGGTTGCTCGATCGTGATCGGCAGCCTGCCGGCCCAGAACGAAATGCCCCCCGGCTCGCTCCGCGGCCTCCAACTCTGCGTCGCCGACGCCGAAGCCGCCCGCGCCGAACTCGTCGGCCGAGGTGTCGACTGCTCGGAGATCACCAGCTTCTCCCCCGAAGACGGCGGCACCTTCTTCGGCTTCACCGACCCCGACGGCAACACCTGGGCCGTCCAGCAACTGAAGATCCGCGCCGAAAAGCCCCTCATCCCTGTCGAGTCCCGAGGCCGCTTCGGCGCCTGAACGCGGAAGGTCCCGGGACCACTTCGGCGCCTGAACGCGGCAGGCCCGAGGCCGCATCGGGAACGCGGACCGGGAGGCAACGGCTGGATCTGCCGCGGGTGCTGCTGCGGTCACCACCGCGGGTCAACCGCCCGCCTCCCGCCGCCCACCAACGGCCGACCTCCTCCCGCCTCCCGCCGCCCACCAACCGCCGACGCCATCCCGCCGCCCGCCTTCCGGCCGGTGCGGCCTCAGCCACAGCGGACATGACCGGCCGCATGGACGCCGACCTCAGCCGCAGCCCTCAGACCTGCTCGTCGTACGCCGACAAGGCCTCGCGGGCGGTGCCGGCGATCTGGGCTCCGAGTTCAGCTGGTTCGAGGACCGTGGCCGAGCCGCCCAAGCGCAGGACCAGGCGTTGCAGCCACGCCGTGTCCGCGACCCGCAGCTGGATGATCAGCGAGCCGTCGGGGCCTTCCTCGACGGACTCGGTCGGGTAGTACTCGGCGACCCAGCGAGCCGGCGGCGCCAGCGAGACCGTGGCGAGCAGATCGCACTCCGACGGCTGGAACATCCCGTTCGACAGGTCCCGCGGGGTCGCCTCGGGCGGCGGCTCGCTGGGGAGATCGAGCAGCTTGACCCCCGCGATCCGGTCCAGGCGGAACAGCCGGACATCCTCGGCCAGCCGGCACCAGGCCTCGAGATACGTCCGCCCCTCGGAGACCACCAGCCGCATCGGGTCGACGTCCCGCTCGGTTGTCTCGTCGCGCGACGGTACGTCGTACGTCAGGTGCAGCCGCCGCTTGCCGGCCAGTCCGCGGTTGACCGTCTCGGCGATCTCCGGCGCGGCCGGCTCGACGTGGACGTGCGCGGCGGCACCCTCGCTCGCCGCTGCACCCGCACCGGCGGCTGTCTCCAGCTTGGCGATCGCCCGGTCGACGGCATCGCGGTCGCCACCGGCGGTCACCTCGCGCAGCGTCCGCAGCGCGGTCAGCAGGGCAAGCGCCTCGTCCGCCGCGAGCCGCAGCGGACGGGCCAGGTAGTCGGCGTTGTTCAGGTGGATGACGCCTTCGCCCTCGGCGGCGTCGATGTCGATCTCGATCAGGTCGCCCATCTGCGCGCCCGGCAGGCCGCAGAACCACAGCACCTTGAGGTCGGCGATGATCTGCTTCGGCCGGACCCCGAAGTCCGCGGCGACGTCGTCCACGCGGGCGCCGTCGTTCTCGCGCAGGTACGGCACCAGCGCGAGCAGCCGCTGGACCTGGTCACGTGCGTTGCTCATCCGACCCCCGCCACCGTCCGCAGCCGCCGCAGTACGCCGTCCAGGACGTCGCCCGGACCTTCGACCACCGCGTCCGGCCCGTACGACGCGATCTCCTCGGCCAGCACCCCGGAGTCGGCGTACGGGACGTGCAGCAGGTCCCAGCCCTCCTCGTACGGCTCGATCGCGTTCGCCCGGCGGCGCAGGCTGACGCACGACCCGGTCCTGGCCCGGACCTTCGCCTCCGACGTCGGCCGCGGCGGCGCCAGCTCGGCGACCAGCGAGCGCAGGTCGGTGCCCTCCGGCACGGTGAACGCGCCCGGGCCGCCGACGGTCTTCACGTTGCCGCCGATCCGCGACATCCGGAACATCCGGGTCGCCTCGCGGTCGCGGTCGCGGCCCACGACGTACCAGCGGCCGTGCCACGACACGATGCCCCACGGCTCCAGCGTCCGCGTGGTCGGCTCGGACGCGCCGCTGCGCCGGTGCTCGAACCGGACCACCGTCCGGCTGACCACCGCCGACCACAGCGGGTCGAAGGCCGGCTCGGACGCGCCGACGTGCGGCTCGATCGCGCTCAGCGCCGACTGGTCGGTCTGGATCCCGGCCGCCTTCAGCTTGAGCACCGCCGACGTGGTCGCCTCGGCCAGGCTGGCGTGCTGCCAGACCCGGGCGGCGACGCCGAGCACGGCGGCCTCGTCCGGCTCCAGGTGCACCTCGGGCAGTTCGAAGACGTCGCGGCGGATCCGGTAGCCCACGTCGTCGGAGAAGAACTTGTCGATGGTGCCCATCTCGATCGGGATGCCGAGATCGCGCAGTTCGTCCTTGTCGCGCTCGAACATCTTCTCGAAGGCGTCGTCGGTCTGCCCGGCGTAGCCCTCGACCACCTCGCGGATCCGCTCCTTGGTCACGTACGTGCGCGCCACCAGCAGGCAGATCACCAGGTTGAGCAGCCGCTCACTCTTCCGCGCCGACACCCGACCACCTTACGGGGTTCCGGGGCCGAATCGCGTACTGCGCGCCGAACAGACGTTCGAGATCGTCCTGGGCGGACGCCCACCACTGATCAACCCGCCCGCACGGAACCGGTCCACGCTCAACCCGTAGCCTCCGGGGCCGGAAAGCGGCGCTTGGTCAGTGGTGCACGTCCGGGCTTAGGGTCTGCCGTGTGATCCGTTGGCGCGAAGGTGTGGTGTCCGAGCTCGGTCGCGCGTGGGCCGGCGCGCTCGAACTGCGGGTGACCGTCGGCAAGCAGAACGTGAAGGCGCTGGCCTATCCCGAGCTGGTCGGTGAGCCTGTCGTCGGCGACCGGGTGCTGCTCAACGTCGGCGCCCTCGACCGCGGCCTCGGCACGGGCGGCTACGCGCTCGTTGTCGCGATCCCCGACCGCCTCCCCGCCGATCCGCCCGAGAACGGTCACCTGGTCAAAGCCCGCTACACCCCGCTCCAGGCGATGGTGCTCGGCGCCGACGAGCAGGACTCCCCCGACCACGACGTCCTGCGCGACGCCGACGACCTGTTCGGTACGCCGGTCGTCGTGGCCGACCTGCACTCGGCGCTGCCTGCCGTCCTCGCCGGGGTCTACGAGACCCGGCCGACCACCCGCGTCGTCTACGTGATGACCGACGGCGGTGCGCTCCCGCTCGCCTTCTCGCGCACGGTCGCGTCCCTGCGGGACAGCGGCTGGCTGGCCGGGACGGTGACCGTCGGCCAGGCGTACGGCGGCGACCGCGAGGCCGTGACGGTCCACACCGGGCTGCTCACGGCGGTCCATGTGCTCGCGGCCGAACTGGTCGTGATCACCCAGGGCCCGGGCAACCTCGGCACCGGCACGCGCTGGGGCTTCTCGGGGGTCCAGTCGGGCGAGGCCGTCAACGCGGTCGGCACGCTCGGCGGCCGCGCGGTCGCGTCCCTGCGCATCTCCGAAGCAGATCCGCGACCGCGTCACCGGGGAATCTCGCATCACAGCCTGACGGCGTACGGGCGGGTGGCGCTGCAGCCGGCCGACGTCGTCGTACCGGATCTGGCCGGGGACTTCGGCGACGCCGTGCGCGACGCGGCCGAGCCGCTGAAGGCCCGGCACCGCGTCGTCCGGGTCGGCCTCGAGGGCCTGTACGACGCCCTGCGGGACGCGCCGGTCAAGCTGTCGACGATGGGCCGGGACCTGGACGGCGACCGCGCGTACTTCGAGGCCGCGGCCGCGTCGGGCCGCCATGCCGCCCGGCTGGTGGACGTACCACCCCCCGCGTCGGGGGCCCAGTACTCCTGATCTTCCCGCCGCGCGGGCGGATCCTCGAGGTATGGAACGCACACTGGTCCGGCCCGCCCCCACCCCACCGCTCGCGGCCCGCACCGCCACCGGCGCCTGGTTGCTGGCCGTCGGTGCCGGCGTCGCCGAGTCGGTGCTGGGACTCGGCCTGGCCATCGACGACGGCGCGCCCGTGCTCGGCCTGGTCGCCCAGGTCGCCTTGCGCACAATTCTGTACGGCGCCCTGTTCGTCGTCATCGACCGCTACTTCCGCCACGGCGTCCCGTGGTCGCGCTGGCTGCTCGCGCTCGTGCTGGGCACGGTCGGGATGGCGAGTTTGGTGATCGAGCCGATCAGCTGGCTCACCAACCATCACCTCGGCGACCTTTCGCTCACCCCGCTCTTCGCGGTCGAAGCGCTGCTCCGGACCGCCCACGTGCTCGCGCTGGTCGCCGCCTGCGCCCTGACGTTCCACCCCGACACCACCCGGTGGTTCCGCCGCGCCCGGTGACAACGCGAAAGGGCCGACCCCCAGTGGGAGTCGGCCCTTTCGGAGACGGCGTACTACTGCTGCTGCTTGCCGGCCGGGAAGTTGTTCAGGATGTCGATGACGGCGAAGGCGTTCACCGTCTTGCCCTTGTCGTCCTTCGACGCGGGCAGCTCGACGAGCACGCGGCTGCCGACCGGGAGACCGGCCAGGCCGTCGAGCGCGCCGGTCTGGCCCGTCGGGCCAGGGCCGACCTGCAGCTCGGACGGGGCGCCGGGCTGGCCCTGCTGGCCGTCCCAGGTGCTCGCCTGCTTCTTGCCGGTGTAGTCGAAGATCACGTAGCGGGCGACGACCGTGCTGGACTTGTCGACCGGCTTGCCCTTGCCGGTGGCGATCACGACCGGCTTGCCGGGCTTGGCCGGCGGCTTCGTGCCGGCCGGGACGGTCACCTTCGGCTCGGCGTTCAGCTCACCGGTGACCTTGAACTTGGTGGCGGGCGCCGCCACCGGGTCGGCGTCGAGCTTGGTGTCGTTGGCGGCCGCGGCGATCAGGTCGACGACGAAGATCAGCGTGTCGTCACCCTTGATGCCGGCCTGCTCGTTGCCCTGCTCCTTGTAGCCCTTGTCCGACGGGATCGACAGCAGCACGCGGCTGCCGAGCTTCTTGCCGACCAGACCCTCGTCCCAGCCGGCGATGACGCCGCCGACACCGATCGGGAACGACGACGGCGCGCCGCGGTCGTAGGAGTTGTCGAACACCTTGCCGTCGCGCCAGATCTGGCCGAGGTAGTTCGCGGTGAGCAGCTCACCCTTCTTGACCTCGGGTCCGTCGCCCTCCTTGAGGACCTCGGTGACCAGGGTCTTGTCCGGCTCACCGTCGCGGTGGGTGACGGTCGGCTTCTTGCCGAACTCCGACTCGACCTTGATCCCGGCGGCACCGAAACCATCGTTGTTCCCGCCGGACTCCGAGCCGCAGGCGGCCAGGGACGACCCCAGCGCGATCACCGCGACGACACTCAGCAGCTTGCGCACGAACAAAGCACCTCAAATATCCCGGCGCGGACCCCGCGCCTGCTGGACTGCCATGAACGCGCCCACCCTAGCGGGCACGACCAAGCCCAGGACCAGCCACCTGCGTCACCGTTCGGTCACGTCACGCAGCGTCGACCGGTACGGCGGCGTACCGGTCGAAGCGTCACATGCTGGCGATCAGCTTCTCCACGCGTTCGTCGTGGGACTTGAACGGGTCCTTGCACAGCACCGTGCGCTGGGCCTGGTCGTTGAGCTTCAGGTGCACCCAGTCGACGGTGAAGTCGCGCCGGCGCTCCTGGGCCCGCTTGATGAACTCGCCGCGCAGCCGCGCGCGGGTGGTCTGCGGCGGGACCGACTTGGCCTCGAAGACCCGCAGGTCGTCGACGACCCGGGTGACCGCGCCCTTGCGCTCGAGCAGGTAGTACAGACCGCGCGGGCGGTGGATGTCGTGGTAGGCCAGGTCGAGCTGGGCCACGCGTGGGCTGGCCAGGCCGAGGTTGTTCTGCTGGCGGTAGCGCTCGATCAGCCGGTACTTGATCACCCAGTCGATCTCGCGCTCGATCCCGGACAGGTCGCCGGACTCGATCGCCTTCAGCGTCCGCTCCCACAGTGACAGCGCCCGCTCGACGGCCGGCGTACCGAGCTCGCGGCGGTCGACGAAGTCACGCGCCTTCGACAGGTACTCGCCCTGGATGTCCAGCGCGCTGGCCTCGCGGCCGTTGGCCAGCCGGACCTCGCGGCGGCCGGTCATGTCGTGGCTGATCTCGCGGATCGCGCGGATCGGGTTGTCCAGCGTCAGGTCGCGCATCACGATGCCGGCCTCGATCATCCGCAGCACCAGGTCGGTGCTGGCCACCTTGAGCAGCATCGTGGTCTCGGACATGTTCGAGTCGCCGACGATCACGTGCAGCCGGCGGAACCGCTCGGCGTCCGCGTGCGGCTCGTCGCGGGTGTTGATGATCGGGCGGGACCGCGTGGTCGCGCTGGAGACGCCCTCCCAGATGTGCTCGGCGCGCTGCGACACCGAGTAGACCGCGCCGCGCGGCGTCTGCAGCACCTTGCCGGCGCCGCAGATCAGCTGCCGGGTGACCAGGAACGGGATCAGCACGTCGGCGAGCTTGGCGAAGTCGCCGTGCCGGCTGACCAGGTAGTTCTCGTGGCAGCCGTAGCTGTTGCCGGCCGAGTCGGTGTTGTTCTTGAACAGGTAGACGTCGCCGAAGATGCCTTCGTCGTGCAGCCGCTTCTGGGCGTCGACCAGCAGTCCCTCGAGGATCCGCTCACCGGCCTTGTCGTGCGCGATCAGGTCGGTGACCGAGTCGCACTCGCCGGTCGCGTACTCCGGGTGGGAGCCCACGTCGAGGTAGAGGCGTGCCCCGTTGCGGAGGAAGACGTTGCTGCTCCGCCCCCAGGACACGACGCGCCGAAACAGGTACCGCGCCACCTCATCGGGGGTCAGTCGGCGCTGACCGCGAAAGGTACAGGTGACGCCGTACTCGTTCTCCAGACCGAAGATTCGCCGGTTCACATCACCCACACTACGGCCCGGTTCCGACATAAGTGCCCTGTCTCAGGCGCGGCGTTGCCCGGCGTTATCCCTTTGATGTCAACGGACCCGGGTCGCAGGGGCGTCCCCACCCGGCGGTGGAGGTTCGGGTGGAGGTCGTCCCGACAGTAGTGACCGACTTCGTTGCAGCTGCCAACGTCGTGGTCATGAGGAGACGAACCTTCATCGCCGCCGCCGCGTCGACCGCCCTCGCCGGCGCCCTGCCGACCCGGCCCGCCTTCGCCACGCCGGGCCTCGTCCTGCGCCTGCCCGCACCCACCGGATCACACAGCGTCGGTACGACGACGCTGCAGCTGACCGACCGCAACCGCACCGATCCGTGGAACAACGCCCCGACCCGTGAGCTGATGACCACGATCTACTACCCGGCCTCGACCATCCGGGGCTACCAGCTCGCGCCCCACCTCACGCCCGCGGCCGCCGCCGTTTTCCAGGGTCTCGACGCCGGAGTCCTGCACCCCGAGCTCCCCGCCGCCGGCGTCGACTGGGCCGCCACCACAACGCACTCGTACGCCGGTGCGCCTGCAATCCCCGTACGACGTCCTGTCCTGCTCTACAGCCCCGGCGGCGCCGACCCGCGCACGATCGGCACGGTCGTCGCCGAAGACCTGGCCAGTCGCGGCTACGTCGTCGTGACCGTCGACCACCCCGGCGAGACCAGCGAGGTCGACTTCCCCGGCCGCCCGCCGCGCGTCATCGAGATCACGCCCGAGGTCCAGACGATCCGGTGCTCAACCGGACGATGATGACGACCCGGTTCGCCGACGTGCGCTTCGTCCTCGACCGACTGGAACTGCTCGCGGCCGGGCACCACGATCCCCCGCGGTCTCGACCGCGCCCTCGACCTCCGCCGCGTCGGCGTCTACGGCCACTCCGCCGGCGGCGCCACCGCGGCCCAGACGATGCACGAAGACCATCGGATCAGGGTCGCCGCCAACCTCGAGGGCTACCTCGACCTGGCCGACGGCACCCTCTACCCGATCGCCGAGCACGGCACCCGCAAGCCGCTGCTCCTGGCCGGCACCGACGGCTTCCACGACGCCCGCTTCGAACGCACCTGGTCAGCCTTGCTGTCCCACGGAGGACCAGTACGCCGTACTCAACTGCGCCGCGCCAACCACTGGATCTTCACCGACTACGCGGCCTTCGCTCCCCAGCTGGTCGCCGCCGGATTGATGACACCCGCCGAGCGCGCGAAGCTCGTCGGTGACCATCCGCACGCCGTTGCCGCCGTACCGGCGCTGGTCCGGGGCTTCTTCGACCGAACTCTTCGCGGGCACTGAACTGGTCTTCCCACGTCGAGCACGGCCCAGGTGCTACAGGTCGACGAGGTCGAGCAGCTGGCCGAGTTCCTTCGGGTCGAGCTCGCGGAGCTCGCCGGTGTGCAGGTTGCCGCGGCGGACCGGGCCGATCGCCGTGCGGGTGAGCCGCTTGACCGGGTGGCCGACCGCGTCGAACATGCGGCGCACGATCCGGTTGCGGCCCTCGTGCAGGGTGATCTGGATCAGCGTGCGGCCCTTGATCTCCGACATCACCTTGACCGTGTCGGCCTGGGCCGGGCCGTCCTCGAGGTGGACACCGTCGAGCAGCCGGCGCAGCACGACCGGCTTGACGTTGCCGTCGACCTCGGCGACGTACGTCTTGGAGACCTCGTACGACGGGTGCGCGAGCCGGTGCGCGAACTCACCGTGGTTGGTGAGCAGCAGCAGTCCCTCGGTGTCGGTGTCGAGGCGGCCGATGTGGAACAGCCGCTCCTCGCGGTCCTGCACGTAGTCGGCGATGCACGGGCGGCCCTGCGGATCGGCCATCGTGGTCACGACACCGCGCGGCTTGTTGAGCACCAGGTACGCGTGCGCGCTGGACGGCGGGATGCGCTCGCCGTCGACCCGGATCACCGACACCGCGGGGTCGACCCGGGTGCCGAACTCGGTGACGACCGCGCCGTCCACCTCGACCCGGCCCTGCTCGATCAGCAGCTCCGCACTACGCCGGCTCGCCACGCCCGCCTGCGCGAGCGCCTTCTGCAGCCGGATCCCGGTCTCTTCAGTCATCACTACCGATACGGTACTGCGCGGCGCCCGGGCCGGCCGCGTCGCCCGTCGTTCCGTCGTCCTCAGCCGGTACGCCGGCCGCCGTCGGGGAGTCCTCGGCGGGATCCTCCGTGGTCTCTTCCGCGGAGTCCAGAAGGTCGTCGCCGGACTCGCCGGTCAGCTCTTCCGCGGGCTCCAGGCGGTCGTCGTCGCTGTCGGCCTCGGCCCCTTCGTCGCCGCCGTCGTCTTCGTTGTCGTCTTCGTCGCTGTCGTCTTCGTCGCTGTCGCCCAGCGGGTCGTCGTCCGTACCGCCCGAGTCAGCGGTGTCGCCGCGCTCGTCGTCGATGCCCTCCGAATCGCCGGCTCCGGCGTCGGCCGCGTCCCCGCTCTCGGGGAACTCGGCCGGGTCGGCCTCCTCCTGCGCGAGGTCGGTGTCGCCGCCGGCCTCCAGCTCCTCGGCCGGTTCCAGCTCGTCCTGGTCGTGCTCGAGGTCGAGATCCGGCGCGTCGCCGATGCCCAGGTCGCCGTCGATGCCCGCGGCGCCGACGTCGGACGTGACCGCCTCGTCGGGCTCCGGCGTAGCGACGGCTTCGGGCGTGCCGGCGTCCGGCGTACCGGCACCGTCGGTGGGCAGGTCCTCGGGGGTCGGGGTGTTCTGGGCGGCGAGCTCTTCTTCCACGTCGTCCATCTCCGGGAGGTAGGGGGCCAGTTCCGGCAGGTCGTCCAGGCTCTGCATACCCATCCGCTCCAGAAAGTAAGAGCTGGTGCGGTAGAGCGTGGCCTGGGACTCGGTGTCGGCGCCGGCTTCCTCGACGAGTCCGCGGCTGATCAGCGTCCGCATCACGCCGTCCACGTTGACCCCGCGGATCGCCGACACCCGGGCGCGACTGACCGGCTGCTTGTACGCGACGACGGCCAGCGTCTCCAGCGCCGCCTGCGTCAACCGCGCCTGCTGCCCGTCGAGTACGAACTTCTCCACGTACTGCGCCTGCTCCGGTCGCGTGTAGTACCGCCAGCCGCCGCCGACCTCCCGCAGGTCGAACCCACGCCCCTGCTCGGTGTACTCCTCCGCCAGCCCGCCCAGCGCCTCGCTCACATCCCCGACCGGCCGCCCCACCGCCCGAGCCAGCACCAACGCCGGCAACGGCTCGTCGGTCACCATCAGAATCGCCTCGAGCGCCCGCCGCATACTGACGTCGTCGAGCACAACCTCCCCAGCCGGCGGTTCGACTTCCAGATCCAGCATCAGTTCCTCAGCCAACTCCCCGCCATCGGAGGAGGAGGAGGAGGATGAGCCGTCGGACAACGGGTGGTCAGCTGAGCCAGGTTCCACCTCCCCCGAAGCGGATCCGCCCCCGGCGAAGTCGTCCGAGCCGCCACCGCCGGCAGAAGCCGGGTCGGCGCCCGGAACAAGTTCTGCCTCGCCCGCCGCGGAGTCGCCCTTGGGCGGGCCATCCGAGCGGACCGTGCCGGTCGAGGACGAGTCGTCGCTCACCTCAGCCGTTGCATCGCCGGAGGCGGAGTCGTCCGCATCCGCGTCGGCGTCCACGCCGCCGGGCGCCTCGTCGCTCGGCGCATCGGCGTCCACCTCAACCTCCGCCGAGGGCTCGCTCGCCTCGTCGTCGGGCGCGGCCTCGCTCGCCTCGTCGTCGGGCGCGGCCTCGCTCGCCTCGTCGTCAGATGCGGCCTCGCTCGCCTCGCTGTCCGGCGCGGGCTCGCTCGCCTCGTCGGCCGGCGTCGAACTACCGTCCGAAAGCTCGGTCGGCTCCCCGCCCTCGTGCTGGTCGATCGACTCTTCGGTGCTGGTGACCGACTCCAGGGCATCGGCGGTGGCCGTGTCGGTGGGGTTGTGGGAATCGGTCACTGGTCTGCCGTCTCGGTCGGGGCTTCGTCGGGTTCGGGTGGGTCGTCCTCGGTGAGCGGTTCGCCTTCGGCGAGGAAGGCGGTGATGTGGTCGTCAGTGACCTCGGGCGCCTCGCCTTCGTCGGACTCCGGCGGTTTCACCTCGTCGAACTCGTCGCCGACGGCGATCTCGCCCTCGTCGGTGCCGGTCCAGCGAATCGTCAGCTCACCCAGCGGCGTCACCTGCTCGAACGCCACGGCCGCCTCCCGGAAGAGCTCCAGCAACGCCAGGAAGCGGCAGACCGTGGTGACCGTGTCCGGCGAGTCCGACACCAGCGTGCGGAACGTCGTACTGCGTTGCCGTCGCAACCGGTCGACGATGATGATCGCCTGCTCCCGCACGGTCACCGCCGGCGCGTGCAGGTGCGCCAGCGAAACGCCTTCGGGGATGTTGTTCTTCGGCGCCATCGCGGCCGCCGCCAACGCGGCGAACTCCGCGGGGCTGACGCCGAGCAACACCTCCGGCAGCAGTTCGGCGTACCGGGGCTCCATGCCCACCGCGCGCGGGAAGCGCCGCCCCTCCTCGGCCATCCGGTGCTGGATCAGCGCCGCGATCTGCTTGAACGCCCGGTACTGCAGCAGCCGCGCGAACAGTAGGTCGCGCGCCTCCAGCAGCGCCAGGTCCTCGGCGTCCTCGACGTCGCCCTGCGGCAGCAGCCGGGCCGCCTTGAGGTCGAGCAGTGTCGAGGCGATCAGCAGGAACTCCGAGGTCTGGTCCAGATCCCACTCCGAGCCGAGCGCCTTGATGTGCGCGATGAACTCGTCGGTGACCTGGGACAGCGAGATCTCGGTGATGTCCAGCTTGTGCTTGCTGATCAGCTGCAGCAGCAGGTCGAACGGCCCCTCGAAGTTGACCAGGTGGACGCTGAAGCCCTTGCCGGAACCGGCTGTCGCCTCGGCGTCCGGCAGGTCGATCGGCAGGTCCGTCGAGGTGTCGGCCATGACGGACCTACTCCGCGGCAGCCCGGAGCCGCTGCACCAGCACCGAGTCGGGACCGTGGTCGACGAAGTCGGCCAGCAGTACGTCGATCGCCTCGCGGACGATCCGTCCGCGGTCGGCGGTCAGGCCGTGCTCGGCGCGGAGCGCGAGTCTGGTCTGTTCGAGTCCGAGCAGCTCTTCCTCCGTCACGTACACGGTGATCTTCGTGTCGTGCCGGATCCGGCCACTGGACTTGCGGTCCTCGACGACGGCGGTCCGGGCCCGGCCGGTGGATCCCGGTCGGTCGGACAGCGCCGGTCCGTCGGTGGCGGTGCGCTTCTCGGGTCGGGTCTGTTTCGGTGCCGCACCCCCGAACAGCTCGCTGGCACCTGGCAGGCTCACCCGGCGGGACAACGCGCCAGCACCTCCTTGGCAAGGTCGCGGTACTGGGTAGCCGCTTGGGACGAAGGGGCGTAGGTGGTGATCGGTTCGCCGACGACCGTGGTCTCGGGGAACTTCACCGTACGCCGGATGACGGTGTGGAAAACGCGCTCGTCGAAGGCCTGGACGACCCGGTCGAGCACTTCCCGGGCGTGCGTGGTGCGCCCGTCGAACATGGTGCCGAGAATGCCGACGATCTCCAGCTTCGGGTTGAGCCGGTCCTGCACCTTGCCGATCGTGTCGGTCAGCATCGCCAGGCCGCGCAGCGCGAAGAACTCGCACTCCAGCGGTACGACGATGCCGTGCGACGCGGTCAGCGCGTTCACGGTGAGCAGGCCGAGCGACGGCGCGCAGTCGATCAGGATCACGTCGTAGTGCGGGATGATCGGCTCGAGCACCCGCGACAGCGTGTACTCGCGGGCGACCTCCTGGACCAACTGCACCTCGGCGGCCGACAGGTCGATGTTGGCCGGCAGCAGGTCGAGGTTGTCCACCTTGGTGGCCTGGATCACCTCGTCGGGGCGGATGTCGCGCTGCATCAGCAGGTTGTAGACCGACAACTCCAGGTCGTGCGGCTGCACGCCGAGCCCGATCGAGGCCGAGCCCTGCGGGTCGAAGTCGATCAGCAGCACCTTGCGCCCGGTCTCGGCGATCGCGGCGCCCAGGTTGATGGTGGTCGTGGTCTTGCCGACGCCACCCTTCTGGTTGCACATGGCGATCACCTGGGCCGGCCCGCGACGGGTCGGCGGCAACACCTCCGGCAGATCGGGAAGTGGCCGTCCGGTCGGCCCGATCTTGTTCCGCGGGCCGTGCGGGTCATTCACAGGTGCGATGTCCTCCGCGGTGAGCTTGGCCGTCGGCCGGGGCATCTCCGCATAGTTGTTCGGGATGATCGGGCGCTGCTGGCCCTGGTCGTCGGCCGGGGCCGGCGGGTCCAGCGGCGTGCTGGTCGGTTCGGCAGCCGGCGGCATCGGTTCCGTCGTCGGCTGGAGGTGCAGGTGCTGCAGGTGCTGGGTGCCCGGGAATGTCGACTCGTTCATGACTCGTCAAACCTTTCAACCGATACGGGCGATCCCAGCGACTGTAAGCGTGCATTCAAGCACTCTCAAGCGGCCACTCCGCAGCCGGGTCGGGTGGTTTCCGGTCGGCATTCCACAGTAGGCCGATCACCCGAGAAAGGTGACCGACCGTGCATGGATGATCGCACACCGTCCATCACCGTGACTCATCGGGTCCGGGTCGACACGCCGGACGTCTCACCGGCCGAGCAGAACCGGCACGAGATGGCGCCGTACCAGGTCGATCGCCGGTGCCCAGCCGGCCGGCAGGTCGTCGCCCGGCGGCGGCCCGAACCGGAAGTTCGGGAAGCCGGTCGTCACCACCACGGCGCGGGCCGGCCGGACCACCAGCACATGCTGTCCGGCCCATCCCCCGGCCAGCAGCATCCCGTCGTCGATCCAGCTCAGGAACCCGTACGGCAGTCCCTCCGGCGGCCCACCCCGCGAGTACGGCGTGACCAGCTGCCCGAAGTACGCCGGATCGACCAGCGGCTCCCCACCGTCGAGCCACAGCTGCCCGATCCGGCCCAGCCCGTCCGCGCTGATCCGCAGATGCGCGTGCCCGTACGTGACGCCGTCCGGGTCGGCCAACCAGTCGGCGTCCGCGATCCCGAGCGGCTCGAACAGCTCACGCCGGGCGAACTCCCCGACCGGCTCCCCGAGCACCTCCCCGGCCGCCGCCGACAGCAGATGCGCCGCGCCGTCGTCGTACGCGAAGACCGTGCCCGGCTCGGCCACTCGCCGAGCCTCCGCGAACCGCGAAACCTGTCCGCCCGGCAACGCGACGACTTCGTCGGTGTCGAGCACCTCGGCACCCCGCGTCATCGTCAGCAGCTGACGCCAGGTCTCCGGGACAACACCGACCGGACGGTCGAGATCCGGCAGCGATCCCCGCGCGGCCATCACCCCGAGCACGGTCGCCAGCACCGACTTCGTCACCGAGAAGACGTCGGACACCACCGGTCCCCGCAGGTGCTCGTCCACGACGACCTCACCGCCCACCCGCACCTGCAGATGACTCGTGTGCGCGTACGGCGCCTGCTTAGCCGCAGCCAGCACCTGCCTCGCCGCGGCGATCACGTCACGCATGGTCAGCGCGACAACGCCCGCGGGTGGGAGGTCGCGTAGACCTCGCGGAGCTTGTCGACCGTGACGAGCGTGTAGACCTGTGTGGTCGTCACCGACGCGTGGCCCAGCAGTTCCTGCACGACTCGTACGTCGGCGCCGCCGTCGAGCAGGTGCGTCGCGAAGGAGTGCCGCAGCGTGTGCGGCGAGATCTCCTTGCTGATCCCCGCCCGCTGCGTCGCCCGGCGCAGCACCGTCCACGCGCTCTGTCGCGAGAGCCGGCCACCTCGCGCGTTGAGGAACAGCGCAGGTGTCCCCCGGCCCCGCGCGACCAGATCGGGACGTCCCCGCACCTGGTACGCCGCCAACGCGTCGCGCGCATACGACCCGACCGGTACGACGCGCTCCTTGCTGCCCTTGCCGCGCAGCAGTACTTCGCCGGCCTCCAGGTCGACCTCGTCGACGTCGAGCCCGACCGCCTCGGAGATCCGCGCGCCCGTCCCGTACAGGAACTCCAGCAACGCGGCATCCCGGGTCGCGAGCACCGCGGGCTCCGCCTCCGCGCCGGCCGCCGCGGTCAGGATCCTGGTCACCTCGTCGACGGACAGGGCCTTCGGCAACCGTTGCGGTGGTACTGGCGGCTTCACCGCCGCGGCCGGATCGACCGCCGTCAGCCCTTCCCGCAGGCAGAACTTGTGGAACCCGCGCACCGCGACCACTGTGCGTCCCGCGCTGGACGCGGTCAGTGGCGGATGGTCGGCGTCGCCCTCGCGCAACCGCATCAGGAAGTCGCCGACCACCGCCTCGGTGACCCGGCCGAGCGCGCTGATCCCCGCGCCCGCGAGGTACTCGTCGTACCGGCGCAGGTCCCGCCGGTACGACGCCAGGGTGTTGGCGGCCAGACCGCGCTCGACCGTCAGGTGGTCGAGGTAGGCGCTGACCGCCCGCCCGATGTCACTCATGCGGAGCAGTCTGCCCGCTCCACCCGGTCAGACCAGGACCTCGTCCAGCTTCAGCTGGTCCAGGTCGTGGGCCTCGGCGACCGGGCCGTAGGTGACGTGTCCGTCGTGCGTGTTCAGGCCGAGCGCCAGGCTGTGGTCGGACTTCATCGCCTCCCGCCAGCCGAGGTTGGCCAGCTCCACGGCGTACGGCAGCGTCACGTTGGTGAGCGCGTACGTCGAGGTGTTCGGCACCGCGCCGGGCATGTTGGCGACGCAGTAGAACAGCGAGTCGTGGACCTTGTACACCGGGTCGGCGTGCGTGGTCGGCCGGGAGTCCTCGAAGCAGCCGCCCTGGTCGATCGCGATGTCGACCAGCACGCTGCCGGGCTTCATCCGCGAGACCAGCTCGTTGCTGACCAGCTTCGGCGCCTTCGCGCCCGGGATCAGCACGGCGCCGATGACCAGGTCGGCCTCGAGCACCGCGCGCTCGATCTCGAACGCGTTCGACGCGACCGTGCGCAGGTGCCCCTGGTAGATCTTGTCGGCCTCGCGCAGCCGGGCGATGTTGCGGTCGAACAGCTGCACCTCGGCCTGCATGCCGAGCGCGATCGCGGCCGCGTTCATCCCGGACACGCCGGCGCCGATCACCACCACACGCGCCGCGTGCACGCCGGAGACGCCGCCCATCAGTACGCCGCGGCCGCCGCCGTTGCGCATCAGGTGGTAGGCCCCGGCCTGCGGCGCCAGCCGGCCCGCGACCTCGCTCATCGGCGCCAGCAGCGGCAGCGACCCGTCGGGCAGCTGGACGGTCTCGTAGGCGATACCGGTGATGCCGGACCGCATCAGCGCGTCCGTGCACTCCTGGCTCGCGGCCAGGTGCAGGTAGGTGAACAGCACCTGGTCGCGGCGCATCCGGTGGTACTCCTCGGCGACCGGCTCCTTGACCTTCAGCACCAGCTCCGCGTCGCCCCAGACCTCGTCGGCGGTCGGCACGATCCGTGCCCCGGCGGCGACGAACTCCTCGTCGGACAGCAGCGAGCCGGAGCCCGCGCCCTGCTCGATCAGAACCTCGTGCCCGTTGCGCACGAACTCGTGGACACCGGACGGTGTGATCGCCACCCGGTACTCGTGGTTCTTGACTTCTTTCGGAACTCCGACCTTCACAACTCGCCCTTCTTCCGTCTCCAGGGAATGCGGCCCACGTCGCTGTGTCCGCGGCCCGGCGGTCGAGGGGTCGTGCTGCCGAGTCGCTGCGAGTGTAAGCCCGCAGGGTTCATACCACTGCAGTGGATGGTCTTGTCCCGCGACGACGCGCGGGAGCAGTTCCTGCGGAACGATCACACTCTTCGGAAGACGTCGTAGCGCCCGGTGAGGTTGGCTTTCCGGCCCCGGGCCGGCGCATTCTTAACACTCTCTCCACCTGGGTTCGGGAGAGTTCTGCCCGCCCGGTTCCCCGACCGGAAACCCGGAGCGACGCTGAGGTTTGCCGCCGTCACCCGCGGTGAACCGGGCGGTCATGTTTCCCGGTTTCGAGACCCAGACGATCGACCTGTCCGACACCTCGGTTCGTTGCCGGGTCGGCGGTGACGGGCCGCCGGTGCTGCTGCTGCACGGCTTCCCGCAGACGCACGCCTGCTGGCACCAGGTCGCGCCCGAGCTGGCCAAGACCCACACCGTCGTGGTGCCCGACCTGCGCGGGTACGGCGAGTCGTCGCCGGCCCGCGAGGACAGCGTCGCGGCGTACAGCAAGCGCGCGCTGGCCCAGGACCAGCTCGAGCTGATGGACCGGCTCGGGCACGACCGGTTCGTCGTCGTCGGCCACGATCGCGGCGGCCGGGTCGGCTACCGGCTGGCCCTCGATCACCCGGAACGGGTCGAGAAGCTGGTCGTGCTCGACATCATCCCGACCGCGGACATGTGGGCCGCCGCGGCCGATCAGCCGGAGGACGAGCTGCGCGACTGGCACTGGAACGTGCTCGCGCGCCCGGAGCCCGAGCCGGAGGAACTGCTTACCGGCGACTACCTGTACCCCGAGGGCAGCCCGTCGCTCTCACCGCACGAGATCGCGCTGGCGCCCGACGCGCTCGCGGACTACCTGGCCGCGCTGGACAAGCCGTCGGTCCGGCACGCGATGTGCCAGGACTACCGCGCCGGAGCAACGATCGACCGCGAACTCGACGAGAAGGACCTCGCCGACGGCCGCACGATCGAGTGCCCGGTCCTGGTGCTGTGGGGCAACGCCGGCGGCCTCCCCCGCTGGGGCAATCCGCTGGAGATCTGGAGCCGCTGGTCCCCCACCGTCGAAGGCGAAGGCCTCGGCTGCGGCCACTTCATCCCGGAGGAGTCCCCGAAGACCCTGGTCGACCGGCTCAACTCGTTCCTGTGAGCCGATACCGCAGTACGGCGGTCCCGTCGCCGAGGATCTGGTGCTCGCTCGCGACGAGACCCGTGGGCGCGAACCCGGTACCGAACAGCGGGATGCCGCCACCGAGCACGACCGGGTAGACCTTCACGATCAGTTCGTCGATCTCCCCGAGCAACTGCCCGGCCAGGTTGCCTCCACCGGCCAGGTAGATCCCGCCGCCGTCCTGCTGCTTCAGCGCGCGGATCGCGCCGACCGGGTCGGAGGGGATCACCGTCACGTCCGGGTCGACGTCGGCCAGCGTCGACGAGACGACGTACTGCTTCAGGTGCGGGTACGGGCTGGTGACGCCCGCGTCGAGTGCCAGCGCGTAGCTGCCGCGACCCTGGACGATCGTGTCGAAGTGCTTGCCGGGTCCACTCAGCCCGAGCTGCTCCCGGGCCTGCCCGGGCAACGTCTCCGGGTACTCGCCCGCGATGTGGTCGACCACTTCCGGCGAGATCGGAAACGCCCCGAGCCCGCCGTCGGGATCGGCGATGAACCCGTCGACCGACGTCCCGACGTAGTAGGTGAGTCTGCGCATCCCCGAATCCAAGCACCGCGCAGGCTCACCGAATGGTTGCCGGCGCAACCATCGTTGAGTGACCCAGGAGTAGGAGCAAGACTTGCACCTGTTGCCGGAATGGCTGCTCTCCGCCCGGAGTTGCCCCAAGGACTGGGTTGTTGACGAGAGGAGCACGACGTGGCGGTCGATCTGGGACGGTTCGGGGTTTGGCACCAGGCGGAGAAATGGGGTCCCGAACTCGCTTCCGGGCTGGAGCAGCTCGGGTACGGCGCGCTCTGGCTCGGCGCCTCCCCGGACGCCGACCTGCGTGACGCCGAGGTGCTGCTCGCCTCGACGCAGACCGTGACGGTCGGCACCAGCATCGTCAACATGTGGCGGGACGACGCGGCCGCGGTCGGGGCGTCGTACCACCGGCTGGAGGAGGAGCACCCGGGCCGCTTCCTGCTCGGCGTCGGGATCGGTCACCGGGAGCGGGACGGTGAGTACAAGTCGCCGTACGCAACGATCGTCGACTACCTGGACGAACTGGACGAAGCGAAGGTCCCGGTCGACCGGCGGGCGCTGGCGGCGCTCGGGCCGCGGGTGCTGAAGCTGTCGGCCGAGCGGACCGCGGGCGCCCTGCCGTACCTGACCACGCCCGAGCACACCCGCCAGGCGCGCGCGACGCTCGGCCGCAACGCTCTGCTCGCGGCTGAGCAGAAGGTCGTGCTGGAGACCGATCCGGACATCGCTCGCTCGGTCGCTCGCGACTACCTGGCCGGCTATCTCCAGCTGAGCAACTACACGAGCAACCTCAAGCGCCTCGGTTACACCGACCAAGACCTCGCCGACGGCGGCAGCGACGACCTGGTCGACGCCCTCGTCCTGCACGGTACGGCGGTCGAGATCGCCGACGGGCTGAAAGCTCACCTCGAGGCCGGCGCCGACCAGGTCGTCGTCCAGCAACTCGGCAAGGAAGGCCCGGACCTGCTGCCGGGCTACGAGGCCTTGGCCACCGTCCTGCTCTAGGACCTCAACGCAGCGTGAAGTCCGCGAAGTCGAAGCCGGGCGACACGATGCACGACACCAGCACCGCTTCGTCGTCGACCGGTCGCGCGGCCTGCCAGGCCCCGGCCGGTACGACGGCCTGCGGCTGCTGGCCGGCCTTCACGTCCGGGCCGAGCGTGATCGACTCGCGCAGGTCGGGATCGTCGCCGGTGCCACCGAGCTCGAGCGTCAGCGGCCCGCCGGAGTGCCACAGCCAGATCTCGGCCGAGTTGACCTTGTGCCAGCGCGACTCCTCTCCCGGCGCGAGCAGGAAGTAGATCGCGGTCGCGGTCGCGCGCGGGCCGTCGTACCCCTCGGGCTCGAACGTCACGTCCGAGCGCCAGGTCTCCCGGAACCAGCCGCCCTCCGGGTGCCGCGCCAGGTCCAGCGCCTCGGCCAGCTCGGGCCGCTCCTCGATCGCCATGCCGGAAACGGTAATACCCGTGACGCCCGGGCCGGTCAGCAGGCAGAGTGCGGGCATGGACTCGCCACAGCGACCGACCGCCTACCACCAGCGACTCCCGTACGGCGAACGCTTGTCGCCCGACCCCGTGCTCGGCGGGCCGTTCTTCGCCTTCGACGGCGACGTCCGGGTCGTCCCGCTCGCCGAACCGGTGCTGCCGGAACCGCCCCGCGCCGGAGAGCCGGGCGGCAGTCCGTGTTTCACCTGCACCGATCCCGACTCTTCGGCGATCTGGGGCGACGAGCGGTGGGTACTCAAGGCCGGCCTCGAACCCAGCGGCCTGCCGATGGTCGCGCTGCTGCTGCCGCGCGAGCACTACCGGCTCGACAACCTCACCCCCGAACTGCTCGCCGACCTCGGCCCGATGATCCAGCGGGTGGCCGGCGCGGTCCGCCGGATCGACGGTGTCGGCCGCACCCACTTCAGCCGGTTCGGCGACGGCAGCGAGCACTTCCATGTCTGGTTCTTCGCCCGCCCGGTCGGCATGATGCAGCTCCGCGGCCCACTGCTGTCGGTCTGGGGCGACATTCTCCCGCCGGTCCCGGACGACGAGTTCCAGCTGAACGCGCGCACGGTCGCGACCGCCTTGACCGAGGTCTCCGGTCAGCCCTTGGGAGTCGCTGCCGACTGACCCTTCCGCGGCGCCGAGTGCGAGTCGACGTAGTACGCGTGCCGCTCGCGCAGCAACCGGCGGACCATCGCGAAGTCCGTCGTGTCGGCCTCGGTCCGCAGGTGGAACGGCGGCGGGAAGTAACAGTCCCCGAGCAGCATCACGTCCGACTCGGGGTCGACGGCAACGATCGAGTCCGGCGCGTGGTTGCCGCCGACGTACCGCAACTCGACCCCGGTCGGCAGCGTCAGCATGTCCTCGAACGTGGTGTGCGGCAGGACGATCCGCAACTCGGAGAATTCCGGTACGGCGAGCGCCCGGGCGCGAAAACTCGGCCCGAGCTTCGGGTCCTCGCCCACCTGGTCACGCAGGTACTGATGACTCCACGGCCGCTCGGCCTCGCCGGCCAGAATCGCCGTCGCCGAGGCATGAGCCACCACCTCGACCCCGTCCCACACCGACGCACCCCAGGTGTGGTCCCAGTGATGATGCGTGTAAACCAGCCACCGCGGCGCAGGCAGCCCAGCCTGCTCGATCGCCCGCCGAACGTCCCGAGCATGCGCCGGACTGTTCCCCGCATCGATCAGCACACTGCCCCGCTCATCGGCGATCACCCCCACGGCTGCCCCGATCGCGTCCGGATCAGGATCATGCGGATAGACGAACACCCGCCCCGCCACCCGCTGCAGCTTCTCCTCACGCATCTGACCGACGATAGACGGCATGCAGACCAGAGCGCGCGACCTCGGCGTCATCCCAGGCGACCTTCCCACCGGTGAGCTGAACGCGATCACCGACGTCCCAGGCGTCCTGGTCGGCCACACCACGCTCGACGACGGCAACGACCTGCACACCGGCGTCACCGCGATCGTGCCCGCCGACGTCACCTCCGGCCTCCCCGCAGCTGTTGCTGTAGGCAACGGATACGGCAAGCTGGTCGGCTCCACCCAGCTCGACGAGCTCGGCCTGCTGGAGACCCCGATCGTGCTCACCGGCACGCTGTCCGTCTTCCGCGCCGCCGACGCCCTGCTCACCTACCTGCTCGACCACGATCCGAAGGCGACCAGCCTCAACCCGGTCGTCGGCGAAACCAACGACGGCTACCTGTCCGACATCCGCCGGCGCCCGATCACCGAGCAGCACGTGCTCGACGCCCTCACCTCGGCCACCGCCGGTCTCCCCGACGAGGGCTGCGTCGGCGCCGGCACCGGGACCGCCGCGCTCGGTTTCAAAGCCGGCATCGGTACGTCGTCCCGCCGGCTCCCCACCGGCACGATCGGCGCCCTGGTCCAGTCGAACTTCTCCGGCACCCTCCAGGTCCTCGGCACCCCGATCGCCGCTCCCCCACGGCAGACCGATCCGCCCGGCAACTCCTGCATGATCGTGCTCGCCACCGACCTTCCGCTCGACGCCCGCCAGCTCGGCCGGATCGCCCGCCGCGCGATCTTCGCGCTCGGCCGGGTCGGCTCGGACTACGCCCCGGGCAGCGGCGACTACGCGATCGCGTTCGCCACGTCGTACCAGCCGCCGATGCCCGACCAGGAGCTGCGCCCGGTCTTCCAGGCCACCTTGAATTCCGTCGAGGAAGCCCTGCTCAACTCGCTCGTCGCGGCCCGCACCACGACCGGTTTCCAGGGCCGCATCCGGTACGCCGTACCGCACGAGCTGGTCAGAGCGGCTGGGGTCACGGCGCGGGATAGAGCTCGGCCACCGTCGTCGCCAACCGCCTGATCTCGGCCCGCACCTCGTCCGGCGCCAGCACCTCGAGCTCGTCGCCGTACCGGATGAACTGCGCCGCCGCGTTGCCGACCGACTCGATCGGCACGGTCACCGTCACGGTGCCGTCCTCGGCCGGCTCGGCGGCCTCGATCGCCTTCACCAGCAGGGGAAACGACACGTCCTTGCGCCGGTTCACGAGCCGCGCCGAGACCCGCACCACCGCCGTACCGGTGAAGCGCCGTTGGTCGAACTCCTCGAGGTGCTCGCGCCACACCGTCGCCAGGTCGAACCCGGGCGGCCGGGTGAACTCCTCGTCGGTCACCGTCAGGTCGAGGATGTTGGAGACGCGGTAGGTCCGGACCGCGCCGGAGGCCGAGGCGACGACGTACCAGCTGCCGTTCTTCAGCACGAGGCCGTACGGATCAAGGGTGCGTTCCACTTCCCGCGGGGCCTCCCACCGCCGGTAGAGCACCTTGATCCGCCGGTCGTGCAGCACCGCCTCGGCGACCGGCGCCAGCTGCGGCGAGTCCTCGGCGTCGGAGTACCAGGCCGGCATGTCCAGGTAGAACCGGTTCTTCAGCCGCCCCGCGCGATCCCGCTGGTCCGGCGCCAGCGCGGCCAGCAACTTCAGCTCCGCCGCACTCGTCTCCGCGGTCAATCCGAGCGCCGCCGCCGGACCGGGCATGCCGACCAGGAACAGCGCCGCGGCCTCTTGCTCAGTCAGTCCCGTCAGCCGAGTCCGGTACCCGTCGACGAGCCGGTATCCGCCGGCCCGCCCCTGATCCGCGTACACCGGCACGCCCGCGGCGGCCAGCGCCTCGACGTCGCGGTAGATCGTCCGCAACGACACCTCGAGCTCGTCGGCCAACTCACGCGCCGTCAGCTGCCGCCGCGTCTGCAACAGCAACAAGATCGACAGCAACCGGCTGGAACGCATGCTCAGACCCTACGCCGAAAGCCTGCCACTGCCTGTCAGGTATCAATCGACTGCGCCGCTCGCCCGGGGATGGCCCCCACGAGCGGAAAGATGGCCCGATGCAGTGGCTGCTGAGGACTTCGGCGTGGATCGTGGGATTGCTGTTCGGCGTGCCGTTCGGCATCGCGATCTTCGTCGTGACGAAAGCCTCCGGCGATACGATCCCCGCCGCGCTCGGCTTCGGCGCCGCGAGCGGGCTGCTGGTCGGTGCCACCGTCGCCCTTGGCTCCCGCAAGCCCCGTGGCGAGATGCGGCAGGTCCTCGAAGCGCTCCCGGCCGCGGACTGGGCGGCCGCCCGCACCGCCACGTGGCGCGGGCCGGTGCCCACTCACCCCGAGGTCCGTGCGGCGGCGCTGCAGTTGGTCGACCTGCGCCTCGACAGACTGAAGCGCTTCCGGAAGTGGGTCGTCGCGGTGTTCGGCTTCAACTTGGTGATCGCCGTGGTGAACATCGCCATCGGCAACTGGTGGTCCGTCCTGGCGGCCCTGGCGTGGGTCGGCGTCTTGGTCGATCAGTGGCACGCACCCCGCCGGCTCCAGCGCCGGCGCCAGTTGCTGATCGCCGGCTAAACACTGCCACGACCTGTCAGGTATCACCGGTTGACTCGTCCCATGACCGAATGGACAAAAGAGACCGGGGACTTCGACTTCCTCACCGGGCACTTCGACGTGGTGCACCGGCAGCTGGTGAAACCGCTGAGCGGCAGCGACGAATGGACCGAGCACACCGGAACCTGCAGCGCGCGGACGATGTTCGACGGCGCGATCAGCATCGACGAGATGCGGTTCCCTGCGAAGGGCAACTACGGGTTGTCGCTGCGGTTGTTCGGCCCGCAGACGCGGGAGTGGACGATCTACTGGGTGAACAGCACGACGTACGAGCTGTTCCCGCCGGTGCGCGGCAAGTGGGAGAACGGGTCCTGCTGGCTGGTCGGCGAGGACGAGTACGACGGCCGCCCGATCCTGGCCAGCTACAGCTGGTCCGACGTCACCGAGACCACCGCGCACTGGGAGCAGTCGTTCTCCACCGACGGCGGCGAGACCTGGGAGCTCAACTGGACGATGGACTTCACCCGGCGCGAGACCGAGCCGCCGCCGCTCGACCAGCCCAAGGTGACCGGTGACTTCGACTTCCTGATCGGCTCCTGGACGACGCACAACCGCGCCCGCCGGCCGATGCTCGGCGAACCGTTCGTCTGGGAGGAGGCCGAATCGCGGCTCGAGGCGACGACGTACTTCGACGGCGCGATCAGCGTCGACGAGGGCTGGTTCCCCTCCCGGGGATTCCGCGGCGCGACGTTCCGGCTCTACTCGCCGGCCACGAAGACCTGGTCGATCCACTGGATCAACAGTCAACGCGGTGCCCTGGAGACACCGGTCGTCGGTTCGTTCACCGACGGCCTCGGCGTCTTCGAGGGCCCGGACGTCTGGGAAGGTCAACCGATCGATGTGCTGTTCCACTGGACTCCCGGCGAGCAGGAGGCCACCTGGCAGCAGTCGTTCTCCGTCGACGGCGGCGCCACCTGGATCCCGAACTGGGAGATGACGCACACGCGCACCGACTAGCAGCAGAACAACAGCCCGGGATCTCAGACCGCGGTGGGCGCGCTCACCGCGGACCCGAGTTGCGCATGGAAAACGTCTCCAGCTGGTCCGGACGAAGCAGGGCGCAGCATCTCCTCCGTGTTCGCGGTCTGGGGCCAGCAGCGACGCCTCCACGTGCTCACCTTGTGAACGCCAGGCCAGCCTCACGAACGATGAACAGCCAGCTGGGACTCCGCGTACGCGACCGCGTCGGCATTGCCGAAGAAGCCGGGCAGACCGCCGGTGTGGATGAACACCGTCTTCTCGCCGCGCCGGAGGGTCCCGTCCTCGAACGCCGTGATCAGACCGGCCATCGCGCGGCCGGTGTAGATCGGGTCGAGGATCACGCCTTCGGTCCGGGCGACCAGGGTGAGGGCCGCCGCGGACGAATCGGTGAAGTGGGGGTAGCCCGGGCCGACCTGCTCGCGGCGTACGCGCAACCGGTCGGCGTCGATTGTCGTGCCGGCGACCTCGCCGGCCATCCGCGCGACGACCGGCACCGGATCGGCCAGTGCACCGGTGTCGACGCCGAGCACCCGCTCCGGCCCGAGCTCGGCCACGAGTCCGGCCATCGTCCCGCCGGAGCCGAGGGCAACCACCGCGGTCGTGAAGTCGGGGAGCTGGGCAACCAGCTCTCGCGCGCTCTCGACGTACCCTCGCGCCCCCACGGCACTGGACCCGCCGAACGGGATCAGCGCCGCCTTCCCCAACTCCGCAACGACCTCATCGGCCACCTCCGCACGATCCCGGTCGCCGGCCCACACCACGCGCGCCCCGAAGAGACCGTCGAGCGCCAGGTTCCCCGACCGCGAAGCCCCGGGCTCCCCGGGAAACACCAGTACGGCGTCGAGCCCGAGCCGGGCCGCGGCGGCCGCCGTCAACCGCGCGTGGTTGCTCTGCGGCGCGCCGGTCGTCACGACGGCCTCGGCACCCTCGGCCAGCGCGGCGCCCAGCGTCCACTCCAGTTTCCGGATTTTGTTGCCTCCGGCTCCCAAGCCGCCGAGGTCGTCGCGCTTCAGCCAGAGGTCGTCCGGCTCCAGACCGAGGGCGGCCGCGAGGCGCGGCGCCGGTTCGAGCGGGGTCGGCCAGGTGCCGAGGGACACTTTCGGCGCAGACATGCTTTCCTCTTTCTCCAGTTCGGCCGCGAGTTCGGCTTCTACAGTTCGGACGCGAGTTCCGCGACGACGTCGGCGGCGGGACCGGTCCGCGCCCGGTGGTACCCGGTCCCGGCCCACAGGTGAACCTGGTCCGGTTCGCCCGCCGCCGCCGCGGCGACCCGCAACGGCCGGGTCAGATGATGAATGGCCGGATACCCGAGCGGCGCTCCGGCCTCGTGACGTTCGATGAAGCCGTTGCGCAGTCCCCGCGCCGGCCGCCCGGTGAACGCCCGCGTGATGACGGTCCGGTCGGGCGCGGCGTTCGCGATGGCGGCCTTGTGCACAGCGCTCGCTCCGCTCTCGTCCGTGCGCAGCAACACCGTCCCGACCGCGACCGCGGTCGCACCGAGCCGCAGCAACTCCCGCACCTGCGAGGCCTCACTCACCCCTCCCGCGGCGATCACCGGCAGCTCGGTCTCCGCGGCCACCTGACGGACGAGGTCGCCGACCGACACCGCCGGCCCGGGCCGCTCCGGCGTGTGCGTTCCACTGTGCCCACCGGCTTCGGTGCCTTGAGCAATCAAACCGTGCACGCCGAGCTCTTCGGCGGCACGCGCCTCCACCGGCGACGTCACGGTCGCGAGCACTTGCGAACCGGCCTCGGTCAACGCACTCACGACCGCAGGCTCCGGCAACCCGAACGTGAAGCTCACGAACGGCACCGGGTTCGCCAGCAACAGGTCGATCTTGTCCTGCCAGTGGTCGTCGTCGTCCGCCACCATCGCGGCGTTCGCCAGCTCCAGCCCGTACGGCGTACCTTCGGCCGCCAGCTCCCCGGCGTACCGGCGGAACTCGGCCTCGGTCAGCGTCGACGGACCCGGGACGAACAGGTTCACCCCGAACTCGGCCCCGACCTGGGGAAACTCGGCCGCCAGCGCCTCAGCGGTCTTGTAGCCGCCGGCCAGGAAGCCGAAGCCCCCTGCCGCCGCGGCCGCCGCCACCAGCGCGGGAGTCGTCGCGCCACCGGCCATCGGCGCGGCGATCACGGGCAGGCGCGAGGCCGTCCAGGGACTCGTCATGATCGGTCTCCTCCTCCAGCAGCGTCGGCGCGCCGCCGGAGCGGCGGCGCGTCTCGGCCGAGTTCTACCAGTGCCTCAGTGTGCTTCAGCGGGTTTCTGCGAGCTGCTCGAGCACAGCCTGCGCGGCGGGCTCGGCCGACGCCGGGTTCTGGCCGGTGATCAGGTTGCCGTCGGTGACGAGGTGCGGCTGCCAGACCGGACCGGCGCTGAACGCCGCACCCTGCTGGGCCAGCCGCGACTCGAGCAGCCACGGAGCACGATCGGCGAAGCCCGCCTGGCGCTCCTCCTCGTCGAGGAATGCGGTCAGGTTGCGCCCGGCGAACAGCCACTCGCCGTTCCGGGTCGCGGTCACGAAGCTGGCCGGTCCGTGGCAGACCGACGCGAGGATCTTGCCGGGCGCGTCCAGCACAGCCTCGAGGATCCGGGCGACGTCCAGGTCGGTGGCCAGATCCTCCATCGGACCGTGGCCGCCGGGCACGAAAACGACGTCGTACTGGGCCGGGTCGATGTCGGCCAGCGGCACGGCGGCGGCGAGCGCCTCCTGCGACTTGTCGAGGTAGGCGCGCAGCTCGGCGATCGCGGCCTCGTCGTTGTTGTTCATCGCCGGCGCCAGGCTGAGCTCGTCGGCGACCGGGGTGACGCCGCCCGGGGTGGCGATGGTGATCGTGTGGCCGGCTTCGGTGAACACCCGGTGCGGAGCGACGAACTCCTCGGCCCAGAAACCGGTCGGGTGCTCGGTGCCGTCGTTCAGGCGCCAGACCTGGGTGCCGGTCAGGACGAGCAGGGTGTTGGTCATGGGAAGGTCTCCAGTTAGTAGACGAACGGTCGACTATCGAGACTAGACGACCGGTCGTATACTTTTCAACATGGGACGGACCAGCGATGCGCGACCGAAGATCCTGCGGGCCGGCCAGGACCTGCTGGCCCAGCGTGGTTACACCGCGCTCGGCGTGGCCGAGATCTGCTCGGCGGCCGGCGTACCGAAGGGCAGCTTCTACTACTTCTTCGACTCCAAGCAGGCGCTCGCCGAGGCGGTGATCGAAGAGCACTGGGCCGGGCAGCACGCCGAGTGGGCCGCGCTGCTGGGCAGCGACAAGCCGCCGCTGGAGCGGCTCCGCGATCTGTTCGACGCCACCACGGAGGTCCAGCGTGCCGCGCAGAAGGACACCGGCGCGGTCACCGGCTGCCTGTTCGGCAACCTGGCGCTGGAGCTGAGCGCGAAGGACGAGGCGATCCAGCGCCGTCTGCAGGAGATCTTCGAGCAGCAGATCACGATGGTGACCGCCGTCGTGGAGCTGGCGCAGCAGGAAGGCACGATCGCCGTGCCCGACACCCGGGAGGCGGCCCGCTCACTGGTCGCTCAGCTGGAGGGCATGGTCCTGTTCGCCAAACTCATGAACGATCCCGGCCAGCTCGACCAGCTGTGGTCCCACACCCTCGCGCTGCTCGGCGCGAGGGCGTGAGCAAGGTCCGTCAGAGGTTCTTGATCGCGGCCAGCGTCGACAGCGCCGCCTGGGTGGACTCGTAGCCCTTGTCCTCGCGCGAATCGGGCAGACCGGCCCGGTCCAGCGCCTGCGGGTCGTTGTCGCAGGTGAGCAGACCGAAGCCGACCGGTACGCCGGTGGTCATGCCGACCTGCATCAAGCCGTCGGTGGCGGCCTGGCAGACGTACTCGAAGTGCGGGGTGTCACCGCGGATGACGACGCCCAGCGCCACCACCGCGTCGTACCCGGACTTCGCGGCGTGCAGGGCCGTGACGGGCAGCTCGAACGAACCAGGGACGCGGATCACCGAGTAGTCGGTGACGCCGGACTCGTCCAGCGCCCGGATCGCGCCGGCGACCAGCGCGTCGGTGACCTTCGGGTGCCACTGCGCGGCGACCACCGCGACCCGGGCCCCTTCGACCCGCGGGGTCTCGATCGTCGGTGCTCCACTGCCGGACATCTAGTTGACTCCCTTTTCGTCGGTGCCCGTGGGCAGATGGTGGCCCATCCGGTCGCGCTTGGTGCGCAGGTAGCGCAGGTTGTGCTCGGTCGGATCGATCGAGATCCCGCGGCGCTCGACCACGTCGATCCCGTACGCCTGGACGCCGGTCAGCTTGGCCGGGTTGTTGGTCAGCAGCTTCACCGAGGTGATGCCGAGATCGGCCAGGATCTGCGCGCCGGTGCCGTACTCGCGCGCGTCGGCCGGCAGCCCGAGGTCCAGGTTCGCGTCGACGGTGTCCCGGCCGGCGTCCTGCAGCTCATAGGCCTGCAGCTTGTGCAGCAGCCCGATCCCGCGGCCCTCATGACCGCGCAGGTAGACCACCACACCACCTTCGGCCGCGACCTGCCGCATCGCCTCGTCCAGCTGCGGACCGCAGTCGCAGCGCAGCGAGCCGAACACGTCGCCGGTCAGGCACTCCGAGTGCAGGCGGACCAGCGTCGGCCCGTCCCCGATCTCGCCGCGGACCAGCGCGAGCTGCTCCGACCCGTCGACGGTGTTGCGGTAGCCGTGGGCAACGAAGTCGCCGTACCGGGTGGGCAGGGTCGTGGTGGCGACCCGCTCGATCTGGCTCTCGGTCCGGCGCCGGTAGGCGATCAGGTCCGCGATCGAGACCAGCACCAGGCCGTGCTCGTCGGCGAACGCGCGCAGCTCCGCGCCCCGCTTCATCGTGCCGTCGTCGTTGACCAGTTCGGAGATCACCGCGGCCGGCCGCAGGCCGGCCATCCGGGCCAGGTCGATCGACGCCTCGGTGTGCCCGGGGCGCACCAGGACGCCGCCCTCGCGCGCCCGCAGCGGGAACACGTGGCCGGGCTGGACCAGGTCGAACGACTCCGAGGCCGAGTCGGCCAGCACCCGGATCGTCCGGGCCCGGTCGGCCGCGGAGATCCCGGTGCTGATCTTGTCGCGGGCGTCCACGGAGATCGTGTACGCCGTCCGCAAGCGCTCACGGTTGTGCGGCGTCATCAGCGGGATGCCGAGCCGGTCCAGCTCGGCGGCCTCCATCGGTACGCAGACCACACCCGAGCTGTAGCGGATCAGGAACGCCAGCAGCTCCGGGGTCGCCTTGGACGCGGCGAAGACCAGATCACCTTCGTTCTCCCGGTCCTCGTCGTCGACCACGATCACCGCGCGACCGGCCCGGATCTCGTCGATCGCGTGCTCGATCGTGTCGAGCTTCAGCACCTCGCCCATCAACCCACCACCACTGGTTCAGGGGTGACCGCGAGGGTCTCCCGCTTGTTGATCCGCCACCAGGCAGCGAATCCGACCACGCAGAACAGTCCGTAGACGACGTACATCGCCGCGGACGGGTAGAACTTGGCCTGCACCAGCAACGGAACGCCGACCACGTCCACCGCGATCCAGACCAGCCAGAACTCGACGAACCCGCGCGCCATCCCGTACGTCGCCAGGATCGACCCGGTCAGGATCCACGCGTCCCACTGCGGCCCCCAGGAGCCGAGCTCCCGGAGCACGAAGTACGCGATCGCGTAGAGCGCGACGGCCGCGCCCAGCATCTCCAGCCGCTCCCGGGCCGTGGCCCAGCGCGGCTGGACGCCGGTCCCGGCGCCGCCGTGGCGGGTCTGGTACCAGCGGTACCAGCCGTAGAGGCTGACCAGCGCGAAGAAGACCTGGCGGCCGGCCTGGCCCCACAGGTCCTTGTCCTGCGGGGTGTCGAACAGCCCGCCGACGAACACGGTGAACAGCAGCACGTTGCCGACGATGCCGATCGGCCAGGCCGAGACCAGCCGGCGCATCCCGAACAGGGCGCTGGCCAGGCCGAACACGTTGCCGACGATCTCGCGGACCAGCACCGGCGAACCGGCGATCGTGACCTGCTCGTGCAGCAGCCAGTCGATCATTCGTTGCCTCCAGCAACACTCTGGGCGGTCAGCAGCCGCTCGACGTACTTGGCGATCACGTCGACCTCGAGGTTGACGGTGTCACCGACCTTGTTGCGCCCCAGCACGGTGAGCTCCAGCGTGGTCGGGATCAGGCTGATCCCGAACGTGCCGGTCGCGTCGTCGACGTCGGTGACGGTCAGCGAGACGCCGTCGACGGCGATCGAACCCTTCTCCGCGACGTACTTGAGGATCTCCGGACCGGCCGCCACCCGGACGAGCTCCCAGTGCTCGGCCGGCTCGCGGCTCGCGATCGTGCCGACGCCGTCGACGTGTCCCTGGACGATGTGGCCGCCCAGCCGGGCGTGCGCGGTGACGGCCCGTTCGAGGTTGACCGTGGCGCCCTTGGTCGCGCCGCCGAGACTGGTGCGCTGCAGCGTCTCCCGCATCACATCGGCGGTGAACGTGCCGTCACCGGTGCCGACGACGGTCAGGCAGCAGCCGTTGACCGAGATCGAGTCGCCGTGCGCGGCATCCTGGGTGACCTTCGGGCCACGGATGGTGAGCCGGGCGGCGTCGCCCTCCAGCAGATCGAGCGACTCGACGGTGCCGAGCTCCTCGACGATTCCGGTGAACATCTACTTCCCTCCCAGGGGAGTCAGGGTGAGCCGGACGTCGTCGCCGAGACGAGTGACGTCCGCAAGGGTGAACCGCCGGAGGTGGTCAATAGATTCCGCGCCCAGGTCGCCGACCGCGGAGAAGCCGGAGCCGAGCAGCGCCGGCGCGACGTACGCGACGATCTGGTCGACCAGTCCGGCCCGCAGGAAGGCGGCCGCCAGCGTCGGCCCGCCCTCCAGCCAGAGGTGCCGGATCTGGTGGTCGTCGAGCTGCCGGAGCACCTCGGCGGGGTCGTGGGTGGGCAGCAGCAGCGTCTCGGCCCGGTCGTTGCGAACGCGCGCGGTCTCCGGGATCGGGCGGTCGCCGACCACGACCCGCAGCGGCTGGCGACCGACCGGCTGGTCGTTGTCGTCCCGCACCGTCAGCTCGGGATCGTCGACCAGCACCGTCTGGGTGCCGACCGCGATCGCGTCGCACTCGGCGCGCTTGCGGTGCACGTCCGCGCGGGCCGCCGTACCGGTGATCCACTTGCTCGACCGGTCCGGCGCGGCGCTGCGACCGTCGAGCGTGGTGGCGAACTTCCAGGTCACGAACGGCCGGCCGGTCCGGACGCTGTGCAGCCAGACGTAGTTGACCCGCTCGGCCTCGTCCCGGAGTACGCCCTGCTCGACCTCGATGTCCTTGGTCCGCAGCTTCTCGGCGCCCCCGGCGGCCTGCGCGTTCGGGTCGGGGACGGCATACACGACGCGGCTCACGCCGGCCTCGATCAGCGCGTCGGCGCACGGCCCGGTCCGGCCGGTGTGGTTGCAGGGCTCCAAGGTCACGTACGCGGTACCGCCGCGGGCGCGGTCGCCGGCCATCAGCAACGCGTTCACCTCGGCGTGCGGGCCACCGGCGACTTCGTGGTACCCCTCACCGACCGGATGCCCGTCGCGGCCGGTGATCACACAGCCGACGACGGGATTGGGGTGCGTGCTGCCGATCCCCCGCGCGGCCAGCTCGATCGCACGCCGCATCCAGGCGACGTCGATCGGCGAAGCGTTGTTCACTGACGATCCCTCGTTGTCACGGACCGCACTCCGGGGGTCATGACAACCGGCGCACGAACCGTCGCCCGGGACTCGCGATCACCCGCGGTGCGACCGCGGGCGACCATCCGTGACCTCGAGGGTCACCTCACGCGACCCACTGGGCCGCGCCGTGTCCGGACGCCGGAGCGCACACCGATCGCGTGCGCCTCCCATCCGGACTTTCACCGTCGGTCCCGGAATTCCACCAGGTCAACCGGCCGACGAACAACATCGACCGGGTCGCGGACTGTCACCGCCGGCTCGGAATTACACCGACCCCGGAGCACGCGAGTGGGTTCACTCGTACTGGAAGTGTACGACGCCGTTCCAGTCCCACCGATGTTGCTTCCGCCACTCGGACCTCCACCACCGACCAACCCGGCGCCGGGGCCGGCTGCCCCGCTCGGGGCCGCGGCCTCGGGCCCGTTGGTCGGTGGTGCAGGTCGGCAAATTGCCTCGGCCGATCACCGGACGGCTGTTATCGTTGCCGTGAGTCACCGAATTCTTCGAGGAGACCGCGAACGTGGCAGGAGTCGACGACGACATCTCGGGGTGAGTCCCGAGGTGACAGGCCATAGGCCGGTGCGCACGCACCGCTGCCGTGGCCTGATCGGCGTTTCCTGACCACTCCCGCTGCCGCCGGCCGCGGCGGCGCACTCCTTTCTCGAGGTCTCCCGCATGTCCGATGCGTCCATCGTCTGTTCCTCCCTGTCGTTCGCCTGGCCCGACGACACCCCGGTCTTCACCGGCCTGTCCTTCACCGCCGGTCCAGGGCGGACCGGCCTGGTCGCGCCCAACGGCGCCGGCAAGTCCACGCTGCTCAAACTGATCGCCGGCGAACTGAAGCCGACCGCCGGCAACATCTCCGTCGACGGCGTCCTCGGCTATCTCCCGCAGAGCCTGCCGCTGGTCGGCGACCTCACCGTCGCGGAGGTGCTCGGCGTCAAACCGGTCATCGACGCGCTGAACGCGATCGAGTCCGGCGACGTCGACGAGCGGCACTTCACTGCCGTCGGCAACGACTGGGACATCGAAGAGCGCACCCGCGCCCAGCTCGACCGGCTCGGACTCGACGCCGACCTCGACCGACGGCTCAGCACGTTCAGCGGCGGGCAGGTGATCTCGCTCGGACTGGCCGCGCAACTGCTGAAGCAGCCCGACGTGCTGCTGCTCGACGAGCCGACCAACAACCTCGACCTCGCCGCGCGCCACAAGCTGTACGCCGTACTGGAAAGCTGGAACGGCTGCCTGGTGCTGGTCAGTCACGACCGCGCGCTGCTCGACCGGATGGACCGCATCGCCGCGCTGGAACGAGGCGAGGTCCGGTACTACGGCGGCAACTTCACGGCGTACGAGGAAGCGGTCGAGGCCGAGCGGGAGGTCGCGGAGAAGAACATCCGCTCCGCCGAGCAGGACCTCAAGCGCGAGAAGCGCGAGATGCAACTGGCGCGTGAGCGGGCACAGCGGCGGGCCAGCAACGCGCAGCGCAACCTCAAGGACGCCGGGCTGGCGCGGATCATGGCCGGCAACATGAAGCGGTCCGCCGAGGTGTCGGCCGCCAAGGCCAACTCGACTCACGCGAACCGGCTCAACGACGCGAAGGCCAAGCTCGACGAGGCCGGCCGCGCCCGCCGCGACGAACCGCGACTCGCGCTGGAACTGCCCGGGACCAACGTGCCGGCGGGCCGGACGGTCTTCGAGGGCAGCGGGTTGACGGTGCGCTTCGGCGAGCGCGACCTGTTCGCGGGCGACGGTGCCGCGCTGAACATCCGCGGGCCGGAACGCATCGCCCTCACCGGCCCGAACGGCGCCGGCAAGTCGACGCTGCTGCGCTGGATCCAGGGTGATCTGGACGGCGGTTCGGTGAAACGGGCCGACGGGCGGATCGCGTACCTGTCCCAGCGTCTCGACCTGCTCGACCTGGACCGCACGGTCGCGCAGAACCTCGCCGACTTCGCGCCGACGATGCCCGAGGCGCAGCGGATGAACTTGCTGGCCCGCTTTCTGTTCCGCGGTCAGCGCATCCATTTGCCGGTCGGTGTGCTGTCGGGTGGTGAACGCCTGCGGGCCACGCTGGCGTGTGTCCTGTACGCCGAACCGGCGCCGCAACTACTCCTGCTCGACGAGCCGACCAACAATCTCGACCTGGTCAGCGTGGAGCAACTCGAGTCGGCTTTGAACGCTTACGAAGGCGCGTTCGTGGTCGTCAGCCACGACGAGCGCTTCCTGAGCGAGATCGGCATCACCCGCTGGCTCGCGCTGAGCGAGGGCCGCCTGCTGGAGTCCGCAGCAACCACCTGATCCTTCGTTCGCTGCCCGCTCCTTCTCCATTGGTTGCCTCATGCCCTTTTCTGCTCTTGTGGCCGACGACATCGTCCGGATCCTCGGCGCTCGCCGGATCCTCGACGGCGTCTCCCTCACCGCCGCCCCCGGTCAACGCATCGGCCTGATCGGGGAGAACGGCGCCGGCAAATCCACCCTGCTCCGGATCCTCGCCGGCGCCGACGACCCCGACGGCGGGCATGTCACCCGCCCACCCGACCTTGGTTATCTCCCTCAGGAACTGCCCTTCGACCCCGCCGCCACGCTCACCGACGTACTCGACGAAGCCCTGCACGATGCCCACTCCGACCTGGCCGAGCTCGGCCGTCTCGCCCAAGCCCTCGCCGACAACCCCGACTCCCCCGACCTGCTCACGGCGTACGGCGACCGCCTGGCGCACGCCGAGGACCACGACTCCTGGGACGCCGACCGCCGGGCCGACCTGGTCCTCGTCGGGCTAGGTCTCGGCGACATCCCCCGATCGCGGCTCCTAGGTTCCCTGTCCGGCGGTCAACGCGCCCGGCTCGCCCTCGCCGCGCTGCTGATCCGCCGCCCCACCGCCCTCCTGCTCGACGAGCCGACCAACCACCTCGACGACTCCGCGATCGCCTTCCTCGAGGACCAGCTCCGCGCCCTGCCCGGCGTCGTCCTGATCGCCACCCACGACCGCGCCCTGCTCGACGCCGTCTGCACCGACCTGTTCGACCTCGAGGGCCCGACCCGGTACCGCGGCAGCTACGCCGATTACCAAGCCGCCCGCCGCGCCGCCCGCGAGCGCCGTCGACGCCAGTACGCCGAAGAGCAGGCCGAGCTGGCCGCCCTTCGCGAGGCCGCCGAGGTCACGGCGTACCAGGTCGCGCCCGGCCGGCTTCCGCGCGACAACGAGAAGATGGGCCAGGGCCACACCACCGGACGCGTTCAGAACCAGATCGCCCGCCGTACCCGGGCGGCGGCCCGCCGGCTGGAGTCCCTCACCCGCAACCAGATCGCGCCACCGCCGGAGTCTCTGCGCTTCCGCCCCCATGCCCTTACCCAGCGGCACGCTGGTCCGGGCGCGCTCCCAGCGGCCTCCCGCGCCGATCCGCTCGTCTGCGGCGATCCGCTCGTCTGCGCCGATCCGCTTGTCTGCGCCGACCAACTCGAGGTCCCGCACCGCCTCGCCCTCGATCACCTGGATCTCGCTCCCGGCGACCACCTGCTGATCACCGGCCCGAACGGCGCGGGCAAGTCCACTCTCCTGTCCGTCCTCGCCGGCCACCTCCCCTTCCGCGGCACCCTCCACCGCCGGCCCGGCCTGACCGTCGCGCTGCTCGCCCAGGACACCACCTTCGAGGACCCCGACCAGACGCCCCACCAGATCTACTCCCGCGCCCTAGGCAACCAACTCGCCGAGACCGTCCCGCTCGACTCCCTCGGCCTGCTTCCGCCGTACCAGCTGAGCCGGCCCGTCGGCACCCTCTCCGTCGGCCAACGCCGCCGCCTCGCCCTCGCCCTGGTGATCGCCGCCCCGCCCGAACTCCTCCTGCTCGACGAACCCACCAACCACCTCTCCCCCACCCTCGCGGACGAGCTCGAGGAGGCGCTCAACTCCACCCTCGGCACGGTGGTCCTCGCCACCCACGACCGACACCTTCGCGCGCACTGGCCGGCCCGCACCCTCGATCTCGGCTGACTCGAACCCGATTGGGCGTCTACGGTGCGGGACGAACCGATGACGCTGTGGCACATTTCGAGCGTCGTACCGGCTGATATACCACAGCTGGACTAGACATTCCGGAGCCGTCTCATCCGGTGTCACGACGGAATGCCGCCTGCTCCGGCGGCGTTAGCGTCGTTCGGTGGGTCATCCCCACCGTTCCAGATCACCCCTGTTGTTAAGGAGACACCTGTGCGCGCCACCAGCGCCTTCCGCCGCCTCGCCGCCCTCGCCACGGCCGTCACCCTGGCCGTCGGGCTCGCGGCCTGCGGCAGCGACGACACCACGGATGCCTCGGGCCCCGACCTGGGCCTGCTCCAGCCGGGCACGCTGCGGATCGGCACGCTCACCGACGCGCCGCCGAACGTGTACGTCAAGGACGGCAAGTTCACCGGCTTCGACAACGACCTGATCACCGCGGTCGCCGCGAAGCTGAACCTCAAGCCCGAGTTCGTCGGGACCGACTTCTCCGCCCTGCTCTCGCAGGTCAACGGCGGTCAGTACGACCTCGGCAGCTCGTCGATCACGGTCACCGAGGCCCGCAAGAAGACCGTTGCGTTCAGCAACGGGTACGACTTCGGCTACCTCGGCCTGAACACCACCAAGACCTCCGGCATCACCTCGTTCGACCAGCTGGCCGGCAAGCGCGTGGTCGTTGTCCAGGGCACCGTCCAGGACGACTACGCCACCGAGAAGCAGCTGAACCCGGTCCGCGTCCCGAACTACAACGCCGCGCTCGGCCAGCTCAAGGCCGGTACGGCGGACGCCTGGGTCTCACCGGCCGAGATCGGCGAGAAGATGGCCAAGGAGCAGGGCGGCGGCACGGTGATCCTGGCCGCCAAGGAGCTGAGCGACGCGCCGATGGCCTTCGCCGTCGCCAAGAGCAACGACAAGCTGCGCGAGGCCGTGAACAAGGCGCTCGACGAGGTCATTGCCGACGGCACCTGGACCGAGCTGGTCGAGCAGTACTACCCCGGCCGCGCCGTACCGGCGAACTTCAAGCCCGGTAGCGGCACCGTGAAGTTCACCGCGCCCAAGGCCAGCGGCACCCCCGCCGCCGGCTGATGGACATCTGGTCCACCCTCAGCGACACCTTTCTCGACTGGGAGTCGATGAAGGCGGTCCTGCCCGAGATGCTCAAGGTGGGACTGGTCAACACGCTCATCCTCGCCGCCGCCTCGGTCGTGCTGGGCACCGTGCTCGGCATGATCGTGGCGGTGATGGGGCTGTCGCGGCGGCGCTGGCTGCGCTGGCCCGCGAAGGTCTACACCGACATCTTCCGCGGCCTGCCGGCGATCCTGACCATCCTGCTGATCGGTCAGGGCCTGTCGCCGATCACCCGGCACTGGTGGGGCCCCAACCCCTACCCGCTCGGCATCCTCGCGCTGTCGCTGATCGCCGCCGCCTACATCGGCGAGATCTTCCGCTCCGGCATCCAGAGCGTGGAGAAGGGCCAGCTCGAAGCGGCCCGCGCGCTCGGCTTCGGCTACAGCACGGGAATGCGTCTGGTCGTCATACCGCAAGGTGTACGCCGGGTGCTGCCGGCGCTGGTCAACCAGTTCATCGCGCTGATCAAGGAATCCAGCCTGGTCTACTTCCTCGGGCTGCTGGCCAGCCAGCGGGAGCTGTTCCGGATCGGGCAGGATGCCGCGGCGACGAACGGCAACCTGTCGCCGCTGCTGCTCGCGGGCATCTTCTACCTGATCATCACGGTGCCGCTGACGCACCTGGTGAACTGGTTCGACAAGCGGCTGCGCGAAGGCCGTCCCGCTGATCTCGAGGTCGAGGAGCTCGTTCATGCCGACCATCGTTGAGTCCGCGGCCAGCCTGGAGCTGACCGGGATCGAACTCGCGTTCGGGAACAACAAAGTGCTGCGCGGCGTGGATCTGGCCGTACCGGCCGGGTCGACCGCGTGTGTGATCGGCCCGTCGGGATCGGGCAAGTCGACGTTGCTGCGGGCGACCAACCGGTTACTGGAACCGGCGGCCGGAGACATCAAACTCGGCGGCGAGTCGGTGCTCAAGAGCGACCCGGACGAGCTGCGGCGGCGGATCGGGATGGTGTTCCAGCACTTCAACCTGTTCCCGCACAAGTCCGTGCTGGACAACATCACGCTTCCGCTGCGCAAGCTCAAGAAGCTGACCAAGGAGGGTGCGGCCGAGGCGGCGCTGGAGCAGCTGGAGCTGGTCGGGCTGAAGGAGAAGGCGTCGGCGCGACCGGGCAACCTTTCCGGTGGCCAGCAGCAACGGGTCGCGATCGCGCGGGCGCTGGCGATGAAGCCCGAGGTGATGCTGTTCGACGAGGCGACGTCGGCACTGGACCCCGAGCTGGTCAAGGGCGTGCTCGGGCTGATGGCCGATCTGGCCGACGCCGGGATGACGATGGTCGTCGTCACGCACGAGATGGGCTTCGCCCGGCAGGTCGCCGACCAGGTCGCGTTCATGGATCGCGGCGTGGTGGTCGAGGCCGGTCCGCCGGACAAGCTGTTCACCGCGGCCGAGTCGCCGCGGCTGCGGCAGTTCCTGTCGCAGGTGCTCTGACGCAACGGCGGCCGATCGCCGCGGCTGCGGCAGTCCAGTAGCAGGGGTTCGGAGGCCGTCCGCTATCCGAGTTAGTTGACGCGGAAGCGGCGTGGGTCCCGGTGTTGCCGCGGATCCGGCTGATCGTGGGCGGGTGAGGTCACCAACGCCCAGGGGGGACAGATGGTCCTGCGTCACCCGCCCGATCGCCGCCCACCATCACTCGGCCTGTCCGGACTCCAGCCACCGGACCGGAACCCGTCCACTGCCGTCATGCTCGCGGCGCTCGTCGTCGCGCTGGCCGTGGCGCTCGGCGGCACCGCGGTCGGAAGGTCCCACGAGCCGGCCGGACAGGCTGCCGCCGCACCACCACCACCGACGCCAACGCCGCTGCCCGCGAAGTACGTCGTACTGACGTTCGACGACGGACCGGATCCGAAGTACACGCCACAGATCCTCGACATCCTCGACCGGTACGACGCCAAGGCGACGTTTTTCGTGGTCGGCGCCGAGGTGAAGCGACATCCGGAGCTCGCGCGGACGCTGCACGAGCGCGGCCACAGTGTGCAGAACCACACCTGGTCGCACGCGGATCTGAGCACGCTGTCGTGGGCCGCGTTCCAGCGCGAGGTGAAGAACACCGACGCCCAGATCCAGGCCCGGACCGGCCGGACCGCGGGCTGCCTGCGACCGCCGTACGGGGCGCGGAACGGGCTCGTCGACCGGCGCGCGGCCGGGCTGGGCAAGCAGCTCGTGCTCTGGGACATCGACTCCCGCGACTGGACTCGGCCGGGTGTCGCGGCGATCGAGCGCCTCGTGACGACCAAGGTGCACAGCGGGTCGATCGTCCTGTTCCACGACGGCGGCGGGGATCGTCGCCAGACCGTGGCGGCGTTGCCGAAGGTGCTTCAAACGCTCAAGGCGAAGGGCTTCGGCTTCCGTACGACGACCTGCGGGCCGCCCTAGGCGAGGGCTGTGACCAGCGGGACGACGTCCGCGATCGACTCGACGATGCGGGTCGGCCGGTAGGGGAACCGGTCGACCTCGTGCTCGCCGGTCGAGCCGGTCAGCACCAGCACGCTGCGCAGGCCGGCTTCCAGTCCGCTGATGATGTCGGTGTCCATCCGGTCGCCGATCATCACCGAGGTCTCGGAGTGCGCCTCGATCCGGTTCAGCGCGCTGCGCATCATCAGCGGATTCGGCTTGCCGACGAAGTACGGCGCGACGCCGGTCGCGCGGGTGATCAGCGCGGCGACCGACCCGGTGGCCGGCAGTGGACCCTCGGTCGACGGGCCGGTCGGATCCGGGTTCGTGGCGAGGAACCGCGCGCCACCCGAGATGAGCCGGATCGCCTTCGTGATCGCCTCGAAGGAGTAGGTCCGGGTCTCCCCCAGCACCACGTAGTCCGGGTCCCGGTCGGTCAGGACGTATCCGACCTCGTGCAGCGCTGTTGTGAGCCCGGCCTCGCCGATCACGTACGCCGTACCGCCGGGCCGCTGGTCGTCGAGGAACTGGGCCGTCGCCAGCGCGCTGGTCCAGATCGCGCGCTCCGGTACGTCGATCCCACCCGCGAGCAGGCGCGCCCGTAGGTCGCGCGGGGTGTAGATCGAGTTGTTCGTCAGCACCAGGAACTTCCGGCCGGACGTCTGCAACGTGGCGATGAACTCGGCGGCGCCGGGGATCGCCCGCTCTTCGTGCACCAGCACGCCGTCCATGTCCGTCAGCCAGCTCTCCACCGGCTTGTGCTCACTCACACCGCACTCCTCGCGCTCGGGGTTGCTCCCTGATCCTTGCAGAAGCCGCTCGGTCGTCGGGGGTCAACCGCACTTCCTGCCTACGTGGTGTCGCATCACAGCCGGAAAGTTCGTGCCCCTTGTCCACCGCGGCGATGCGGCCGAGAACGTCCGCGGTGGTTGAGGCCGGCTGGATGCAGCATTCGCATCGAACAACGTCCAGGCTCACGGCTGGCGGCCGACGCCCACCACCGACCAAGCAGGTTCGTCTGCTGGCAGGAACGCTCAGCTGGACCGGTGCGCTGCCGATTCGCGGGTTGGTCGGTGGTGGGCGTCGGCCGGCGAGTCGATCGTCCTCTGCCAAGCGTTCACCAGAGGTTGCCCCGACGGTCGGCGCGCGTGCGGCCGAGCAGGCCCCGAGTTGCTGGCAGCACCGGCCGGGAAGAGACGAGGAGGCTGTGGGCCCGGCGGCCGGGCGGGGTACCGACCCGGGCAGAGCGCCGGCCCAGGCGGAGCGCCGGCCCGGGCGGAGCGCCGGCCGGGCGGAGCGCCGACCCACGCAGAGCGCCGGCCCACGCAGAGCGCCGGCCCACGCAGAGTGCCACCCGGGCGGGAGAGGCCGGAAGGGCGGGGATGGTGGTCAGGTGGCGTTCTGGGCCAGCGTGCGGAGTTTTTCGACCATCGCGTTCGGGTCGTCGGCGGCATAGACAGCGGAACCCGCGACGAAGACGTCCGCGCCGGCTTCGGCGCATTGTTCGATGGTGTCGGCGGAGACGCCGCCGTCGATCTGGATCCACAGGTCGAGGCCGTGTTTGTCGAGCAGGGCTCGGGTGCGCCGGATCTTCGGGACGCAGACGTCGAGGAATTTCTGGCCGCCGAAACCCGGTTCGACGGTCATGATCAGGATCATGTCGAGCTCGGGGAGCAGGTCCTCGTACGGCTCGATGGGAGTGGCCGGCTTGAGGGCCATCGAGGCGCGGGCGCCCTTGGCGCGGATCTCGCGGGCGGTACGGATCGGGGCGCGGCAGGCCTCGGCGTGGAAGGTGACGCTGCTCGCGCCGGCCTCGACGTAGCCGGGCGCCCATCGGTCGGGGTCCTCGATCATCAGGTGGCAGTCGAGCGGCTGCGTCGCGGCTTTGGCGAGCGACTCGACGACCGGCATGCCGAGCGTCAGGTTCGGCACGAAGTGGTTGTCCATCACGTCGACGTGCAGCCAGTCGGCGTTCGAGACCGCCGCCGCTTCGTCGGCCAGCTTGGCGAAGTCCGCGGACAGGATGCTGGGTGCGATCTGGATTCCCATAAGGCCTCGGATTCTACCGACGGCGCCGCAACCACTCGACGACCTGGTCCACCGACTCGACCGCGTCCACACCGGGCGGCAGCGGCGGGCGGCGGATCACGATCACCGGTACGCCGAGCTGCCGCGCCGCCGTCAGCTTCGCCGAGGTCATCTCGCCCCCGCTGTCCTTGGTCACCAGGACGTCGATCCGGTGCTCGCGCATCAGCGCCAGCTCGTCCTCCACCGCGAAGGGTCCGCGGGCGAGGATCACGGTGCACCAGTCGGGCTCACGCTCCGGCGGGTCGACGCAGCGGGCGAGCGTCCACAACCCGGTCCCGGCGAAGGCGTCGAGACCTAGCCGGCCGATGGTGAGGAACACCCGCGAACCGACCTGCGGCAGGAGTTGAGCGGCCGCCTCGGCGGACTCCACCCAGTGCCACGCAGTCGTCTGGTCCACGTCCAAGCCGGGGCGGCGATCGCCAGTATGCTCCCCGGCGCCCGGGTCAGACGCCCGACCGGCGTCCCAGCCGGGCCGGCGGAGCACCAGCAAGGGCACCCCCGTACGCCGAGCCGCTTCGGCCGCGTGCTCGGTCATCGTGGCCGCGAACGGATGCGTCGCATCGACCAAAGCCTCGACCCGCTCGTCCCGCAGCCAGTCGACCAGCCCATCCACCCCGCCGAACCCACCCTGCCGAACCTGGCCAACCGGAAGCCTGGCGTCCGTCGTACGGCCGGCCAGTGACGACACGACGTCGATGTCCTGGGCAACCAGGAGGTCGGCGAGGCGACGGGCTTCGCCGGTTCCGCCGAGCAGGAGGACCTTCACCCACCCACTATCTCGCGCCGGCTTCTACGCCGGACGACGACCGCGCCACCGGCCAGGACGAGCAGGACCGCCAGAAGGATCACCGGAAGGACCCGGCCATGCGCCTCCCCGGAGACCGCGGCCAGCGGCGCGGTCGAACCGGCGGCATCCGTCAGCAGCGGCACAACGGTCACCTCCGCACTCAACGGCACCACAGCAGCGACATCCCGGACCGGAACACTGGCCTTCCACGAGTCCCCCGGCAGCAACGACGGCGAGTCCGCGACCTCGCCGGATTCGGCCCGCAGTTGACCGAACGGACCGGCCAGCGACGCCTTCTGCCGCGCCGACACGGTCGCGTTGCCGGTGTTGTGCACGGTGTAGGTGACCGTCGCGTCACCGCCGACCAGCGAGGGATGCACATGGACGTCGCTCACGGTCAGCTGAGGTTTCAGCTCCCCACCGACCCGCAGCTTGATCCGTACACCCATCCGTTGCTCCACCGGCTGCTTCGAGGCCGGGTCGGTCTGCTCGACCGAGGTGACGATGCCACCGATGTGATCCCCCGGCGCCGCGTCGGCGGGAACCCTCACTGTGAACGGCACCGAGGCGGCCTTGCCCGGCAGGACCGTCACCGCGTTGCGGCTCGGACGAACCCAGGCCCCCACGCTCGTCGACTTCGCGTCCTTGCGGCGCAGATCGAGCTGACCCGAGTCCGTGGTGAAACCGTCCGCCGCGTACACGGCGAGCTCGAGCGGTGTGGTCCCCCGGTTGACGACCAGCAACCCGTCGTCCACCGTGTCGCCCGGTGCGACCGTGTAGGTGTAGTTCTGCCGGTCCGGGCCGAAGGCGTTGTCGGCCGGTTCCACGCTCCACGGAGCGTCGGCGACAGAAGCGGCGGGAGCGGCGGCAGCCGGTACGGCGTACAGGCTGGTGGCGGCCAGCACGACGGCGGCGAGGAGACGGGTCGGGCGCATCGGTGTGATCCTCGAGAAAGTCGGAAGGTGGAGCGGGCCCCCGCCCGCCCCACCAGGGTTGGTCAACTCACAGAAGCGAGCCGACCGCGTTGTTCAGGTCTCAGCGGAGCCAGTTGGTGTCAGCGGCAACCTTGTTGTTGCCCTTGCCACCCTGGTAGGTGTGGATGGCAACCTTGTCGACGATCGAGCCGACCGGCGCCGCCGGGGTGGCGCCGCTGTCCGGGCCGCACCACGACTCCTGACCCAGCTCGACGGCGGCGTTCGGCGCCGCGCAGGTGCCGCTGCGCAGGTTCTCGACGACCAGCTTGTCGTCCTTGACCTGCACCCGGACGTAGGTCCGGACGTGCTCCTGGTTCTCCACCGAGTTGGCCCAGTGGTTCTTCGGGTTCAGCGGGTCCGGACCGTAGTTCGGGTCCTTGGTGACGTCGGGCTTGGTCAGGTCGTAGTACTTCGAGCCCGACGCGGAGTTCGCCGTCACGTAGACGACGCCGCCGGGTCCCTGGGTGACCTGGGTCGCGCCCGGCTGCTCGGCCGGGTTGGCCTTCTTGCCGTTCTTGATCTGGTAGCTGCGCGAGTAGCTGTGGTCGTGCCCCTGCAGGACCAGGTCGACGCCGAGCTTGGAGAAGGCGGTCGGGAAGTCCTGGCGGCGCAGCTGGTTGTCGCCGTCGTTCGCGTGGCTGGCCGGCGAGTAGATCGAGTGGTGGTAGACCAGCACGGTGTACTTCGCCTTGGCGCCGTAGGTGTTCACGACGTTCGTCACGTAGCCGATGTGCGCGGCGTCCGAGCCGTTGGCGTAGGCGTTGCTGTTCAGGTCGATGAACAGCACGTCCTTGTACAGGTACCAGTAGTCACCGCCGGAGCGGACCGCCTGGTCGCCGTTGTAGTACGGCGTGGAGCGGTCGGTGTTCGGCGTCCAGAAGTGCTGCTCGTAGGCCTTGCCGCCGACATCGTGGTTGCCGATCGTCGCGGCCCACGGGTACTGGCGCAGCTTGTCGGAGCCGAGGAACGCGTCCCACTGGCTCTCGACGTTCGCGCTCTCGACCTGGTCGCCACCGGAGACCAGCAGCTCGGCCTTCGGGTTCGCGGTCAGCGCGACGTTCAGGGTGTCGGCCCAGCCGGCGCCGTCCTTGGCGGTGTCGCCGGACGAGCCGATCTGCGGGTCGCCGAAGAACAGGAAGCTGAAGTCGCCCTTGAAGTCCTGGGTCTGGAAGGTGTACGTCGGCGACCAGTGCCCGGCGTTGCCGACCCGGTAGGCGTACTTCTGCCGCTGCTTGAGGCCGTCGATCGTGGCGTGCGCGTTGAACCCGCCGTTGACGGCGTTGGCCGTGACGGTGGCCGGGAACGAGGTCACGTTCTTCGGGAACTGGCCCTTGACCAGCTTCGAGGCCGGCACGACCTGGACCAGCTGGCCGGCGTTGGTCGAGGAGTACCAGCTGAGTACCCGCTGGTTCTCCTTGGCGCCGACGCCGAGCACGATGCGCGAGACCGCGACCGCCTCACCGTCGGCGGGCTTGCTGGGGGCGGCGGTCGCGAGACCACCACCGAACGCTGTGGAAACCCCCACCACCGCCACCGCGGCCAGCGCCAGGCGGCGTCCAGCAGCTCCGCGGGCGCGGAACTGCTTCCACTGGATGTACTTCATCGATGTCCGTCCGTTTCAGGTACGAGAAATGATGCGGAAGTGCTCAGTCACCGTCGTCCGGCCGGGTGGAATCGTGGTGAACAGTTGTTTCCCCCTGGGCTGCGCACCCCGGAATTGTTGAATTTTCAGGAACCCGTGACGCGCTGCACGAACCACACCAGCCCGGTCACGGCGACCCCCGCAGACAGCGCGCCGGTCACCCAGAGCCCCGCGACCGGCGTACGGCGTCGCAGCAGCGCGAGCACCGGGAAGACCAGCACGATCAGCGACAGCTGGACCGCTTCCAGCCCGACGTTGAAGACCAGCAACGACCACAGCAGCTGCCAGGACCAGGCCGCGTCGATGCCCAGCGCACTCGCGAACCCCAGCCCGTGCACGAGCCCGAAGCAGAAGACGACACCGAGCCGGATCCAGCCCGCCCGGTCGAGGCTGAAGTGCCCGTTGCGGATCGTGTCCAGCTCGCCGGCATGCAGTCCGCGCTGCCGCAACCGCCACAGGTGCCAGCCCGCGACAACCGCGATCGACAGCGCGATCACCGGCTCGACGAACGACGCGGGGACCTTCACCAGCCCGAGCGCGGCGAGCACGAACGTGACCGAGTGGGCCACTGTGAACGACGTCGCGGCCAGCACGATCTCGCGCAGCCGCCGCGATCCGGCGATCAGCGCGAGCAGGAAGAGGATGTGGTCGAGCCCGGTCAGCAGGTGCTCGGCGCCGAGCCGGAAGAAGTCCCAGAACCGCTCGGTCCAGGACTGCTGCGTCGAGAACGACGGCCGCTGCGTGTCGAGCGCCGCACTGCCCGACTTCAGGTCGAGCTCGTAGGTGAGGATCGTCTTGGTGTCGCGCACGTAGCCCTCGTCGTTGCCGAACAGCGCGCTGCGGATCTCGTGCGCCTCGGCGTGCTCCGGGCAGGAGTAGTCGAGCACGAGCAGCGCGTACGGGACGCCGTCGCGCTCGGTCATCGTGTAGCCGCCGTCCTGGCTCGGCGTACAGGCCTGGCCTTGGGCGGTGACGGCGAAACGCTTGCTCACATAGCCGACGACCGATCCCGTATGGCCGGTCAGCGCGGCGGCCTGGCGTGCGGTGTCGCGGGCGTCGAACGCGGCTGTGCCCTCGCGGAACAGCGCGTCGTCCTTCTCGGCGTCCGCGGTGGAGACCACGAGCAGGTCGTATTCGAGACCGAGCTCGGCCCGGACGTGCCCGCGCTCGGGCGCGGTCAGGTCGGCGTACACGGTCGAGCTGAAGCCGTGGGCCGCGGCGGGGGCGGCACCGAGGGCGAGGCCCAGGACGGCGAGCAGAATCGCGGCGTACGCGGCGCGAGCGACGGCGTACGGACGGTTGCGGGTGGGCATGAGGCCTTCTTTCCTGGTCGGCCGCACGCTGCCCCGCGCGGATGAACGACCGGCGGACCGCGGTCGAACATCTCGCGACCAGGCCCGGACAACGCCCGCCGATGGGGTAGGAAGGGTGCCGACCAATCCCGTTCCCGCCCGGAGGATCCCTTGCGTCCGCGTCTCGCCGCGACGATCGTGCTCGCTGTCACCGTCGCCCTGACCGGGTGCGGTGCGGACGACGACTGGGCCGGTCCGCGGGTCGCACCCAGCCCGGTCGGTGCTCTGGGCAACGGCTTCGTGGACCCGAAGGCGCCGCCGACACCGGAGGCCACGGTCACGCCGAAGCCCGGGTCGTGGGACGGCGTGCACCCGTCGAAGGGCTACCGGGTCGTGCTGCTGTCGGCTGGCGGCGACGCCCAGACCAAGACGCTGACCGACGCGGTGACGTCCTGGGCGAAGACCGAGAAGGTCAGCCTGAAGACGATCACGGCCGACGATCCCGCGCACCGGATCGACCGGATCACCGACGCGCTCGGGCTGAAGCCCGACCTGATCGTGGCTGCGGGCAACAGTCTGATCGATCCGCTCGCGCTGTTCACCGCGAACCATCTCGACCAGCAGTTCCTGGTCGTCGGCGCCGAACTGGCCGAGCCCACGCACAACGTCACCGCCGCGGACTGGACCGGTGCGTCGTACCGCGGCGAGGGGCTCGGGATGTCGTCGAACTACGACCCCGCGTCGTTCACGCCCGAGCGCGCCGGCGCGGCGATCCGCGCCGGCGTCGCCAGCGTCCTGCACGGGCTGACCGGCATCGTGATCTGGATCGGCTAGCGGGTCCGCGTCGTCGAGTACAGGTGGCTGTCGGGAAAGTTGTCGGCGGCAAGTGTTCGCCCGACGATCACCACCGCCGTCCGCCGTACGCCGGCCGCGTGGACCTGCTCGGCGATGCCGGCCAGCGTGCCGCGCAGGATCAGCTCGTCCGGACGGCTGGCGCGCGCGACGACCGCGACCGGGCAGTCCTCCCCGTAGTTCGGGATCAGCTCCTCGACGAGTCGCTCGATCTGCTGCACGGCCAGGTGCAGCACCATCGTGCCGCGGCTCGCGCCGAGCGTGGCCAGGTTCTCCCCCGGCGGCATCGCGGTCGCGCGGCCGCCGACGCGGGTCAGGATCACCGTCTGGCCGACCTCCGGCACGGTCAGTTCGCGGCCGAGACTCGCCGCGGCCGCCGCGTACGCCGGTACGCCGGGCGTCACGTCGTACGGGATGCCGAGCGCGTCGAGCCGGCGCATCTGCTCGGCCATCGCGGAGAAGACCGACGGGTCGCCGGAGTGCAGCCGCGCGACGTCGAGGCCCTGCTCGTGCGCGGCTGCCAGTTCGGCGAGGATCTGATCGAGATCGAGATCGGCCGTGTCGACCTTGCGGGCGCCGGGCGGGCAGTGGTCGAGCAGCTCGACCGGGACCAGCGCACCGGCGTACAGGCAGACGGGTGAGTTCGCGATCAGGTCGCGGCCGCGCACGGTGATCAGGTCGGCCGCGCCGGGCCCGGCACCGATGAAGTGGACAGTCACTTGGTCACGCTCCAGATCGTCACGGGCATCGCGGGACGCCAGCCGGTCATGCCGCCGACGGGTGAGGCGCGCTGCACCGACAGTCGGACCAGGTCGCCGCCGAGGTCGGCGTACCAGCGGGCGATCAGGGTCTCGGTTTCCAGCGTGACGCCGTTCATCACCAGGCGGCCGCCGGGCGCGAGGGCTTGCCAGCAGGTCTGGATCACGCCGGGATTCGTACCACCGCCGCCGATGAAGATCGCGTCCGGCGTCTCCAGGTCGGTCAGTGCTTGCGGGGCCGCGCCGACGACCGTCCGGACGATCACCCCGAGGGCGGCGGCGTTGCGGTCGAGGCGTTTGGCCCGGTCCGGGTCACGCTCGATCGCGACCGCCCGGCAGCTCGGGTGGTGGCGGGCCCACTCGATGGCGATGCTGCCCGCGCCGCCGCCGACATCCCAGAGCAACTGACCGGGAACCGGTGCGAGCCGCGACAGGGTGACCGAGCGAACCTCTCGCTTGGTCAGCTGGCCGTCACTCTCGTACGCCTCGTCGGGCAGACCAGGGCTCGTCGGCAGCAGCGGCGCGGCGGCGTCCGGTTGGCAGACGATCCCGATGACGTTGAGCGCGTTGACCTGGTGGTCCCAGTCGCGGGCGGCGGTGGTCCTGACGGTCTCGTCCAGCGAGCCGAGCTGCTCCAGCACGGTGAACTCCGAGCCGCCGTACCCGCGCTCGGTGAGCAGCTTGGCGACCTCCGCCGGGGTGTGCGATCCCCAACTCAGTACGACGAGCCGGCGGCCGGGCTGGACGTGCGGATGGACCAGCTCGAGCGGATGCCCGACCAGGCTGATCACCTCGACCTGGTCCTGCGGCCACCCGAGTCGCGCGCAGGCCAGCGAGACGCTCGACGGGTGCGGGATCACGTGCACCGCGTCGGCCCCGAGCAGCCGCGTCAGCGTCGTACCGATGCCGTGGAAGGTCGGATCACCGCTCGCCAGGACGCAGATCTTCCGGGCGCCGTGGGTCGCCAGCAATCCGGGCAACGATTCCGACAAGGGCGACGGCCAGGCGATCTTCTCCGCGGACGTCTCCGGCACGAGCTCCAACTGCCGGGCGCTGCCCATCACGACCTCGGCGGCCTCGACCGCCTGACGGGCGAGCGGCGACAGGCCGTCCCACCCGTCCGCGCCGACACCGACGACGGTCAATTGCTGATCACGCATTCCCGAGCACCTTGGTCACCGTGATCTCGACGACCACGCGCTCGGGGTTCACCCGGGGCTGCTTGTAGCGCGCGGCGTACCGGCGTTCGGCGTCGGCCACCTTGGCGGGGTCGTCGCTCACCACCGCGCGGCCTTCCAGCGTCGACCAGCGCCGGCCGTCCACCTGCGACACCGCGACCGCCGCGCCGCCGGCCCCGGCCGCCCGGATCAACCGCGCCTTGTGGGAGCCACCGCTGCAGATCACCCGAGCGATCCCGCCGTCGAAGTCCACGGTCACCCCGACCGGCACCGCGTGCACCGTCCCGTCCTTGCGCACGGTGCTCAACACACACAGATGCCGCTCGGTCCAGAACTCGGCGAACGCGGGCGACTGCTGCTTCAGGGGTTCCGACACCCCCTGATCGTAGACAGCCGACGCCCACCACCGATCAACGGGCGGCGACTCGCTCGACCCCCGCTCAGCGTGCCGCGAAGTGGCCCCGCGCGGGAGGTTGATCGGTGGTGGAGGTCGGTCAGCCGATGTCCCGCCGGCGGAAGGTCGCGTACCCGCTGACCGTCAGAGCCGCGGCGATCGCGGTCAGCCAGAGGACCGGCGTGGCCGAGAAGTCGCCGCCGGGGAGGCGGGGCGTGTGGCCGTAGGGGCTGAGATTCATGACCGACTGCGGCAGGTCGAAGATCGCGCCGAACTGGCCGATCAGCAGGAAGGCACCGAAGAGGAACCAGCCGGCAGTGACCAGCTTCGGCGCCAGACCGAAGAGCAGCACGACAAGCGCGGTGACCAGCCAGATGGCGGGCAGCTGGACGACTGCGGCAGCCAGCAGACGCGGGACCTGGCGGCCCATGTTGCCGAGTTCCGCGCCACTGGAGATGCCGGCCCCCAGGCCGCCGACCACGACCAGGAGAGTGGTGCCGAGCAGAGCCATCAGCACGTGGCTGGACAGCCAGCGGCTGCGCGTGACGCCAGTGGCGAGCAGCGGCTCAGCACGAAGGGCGGTCTCCTCGGAGCGCAGCCGTAGCGCGGCCTGGATTCCGAAGGCGGAGGCGAGCAGGCCGAGCATGCCCATCTCGGTGGACAGGAACGCGTCGGTGATGCCGTCGACGCCGCCGAGCTTCTGGATCAGCTCCTTGGCGCTCTCCGATCCCGCGAAGCCGTCCACGTTACTGGCGATGTTGCCGACCACCAGCCCGAGCAGCAGGAACGCGAAACCCCAGCCGTACAAGGAGCCCCGGTGCAGCCGCCAGGCCAGGGCAAGCGGCGACCTCAGTGATGCGGCGGCGGTCGCTGGACCCGGTCGCGGGCGGACCAGACCGGCACCGATGTCCCGGCGCCGCAGCAGCGCGTACGCCGCCGCGACCAGCACCACGAGCAACGCCAGCGGCGCGAGGGCCACGACGACCCGGTCACCGGCGTACGCGCGGATCTGCTGGGCCCAGCCGATCGGCGACAGCCAGGACACCCACGCCGTCCCGTCCGAGGAGTCGCCGATCGCGCGGAGCACGTAGGAGACGCCGAGCACGATGGCGGTCAGGCCGTTCGCGGCCCGCGCGCCTTCGGTCAGCTGGGCGGTCAGCCCGCCGACGCCGGCGAAGGCGAGACCGGCCGAGGTCCAGACCAGCCCGAAGGCGAACGATCCAGCCACGGGAAGTCCGACGCCGATCAAGCTCAGCGCGGTCAGCAGCCCGATCAGTACGACGGTCAGACCCGAGACGAGTAGAGCCGCCGTCAGAGCGGCGTACCGGCCGAGGACGCCGGCGCTGAGCAGCTCGAGCCGGCCGGACTCCTCCTCGGCGCGGGTGTGGCGGACGACCAGCATCGCCGCGAGCAGCGCGACCAGCAACGCACCGAAGGCGGTCAGCTTGAACAGCGACAGCTCGCCGAGCGACCTGGGGTCGAAGATCCGGCCGTACAAGGAGACCAGCGCGGGTGAGGAGTTCGTGGTCGTCGCCGCCTCGATCCGCGACTTCTCGTCCGGGTAGAGATCGATCGACGCCTGCGCCGAACCGGCCGCCATCAGCACGAACACCACGACCCACAAGGGAATCAGCACCCGGTCGCGGCGCAGCGCCAGCCGGACCAGGGTCGACGTACCGACGAAGTCGTTCATCGCGCGTCCACCAGAGCGGGCTCGGCCGTGTCGTCCTCGTAGTGCCGCAGGAACAGCTCCTCCAGCGTCGGCGGCTGCGCGACCAGGCTCTTGATGCCGCTGGCGGCGAGCTGCTTCATCAGGCCGTCCAGCTGGGCGGTGTCGACCTCACAGCGCACCCGGTGGCCCTCGACCTCCAGGCTGTGGACGCCGGGCAGCTTCGCGAGCCCGTTCGGCGACGAGGCCAGCTCGGCCTGGACCGAGGTCCGGGTCAGGTGCCGCAGGTCGGCCAGGGTCCCGGTCTCGACCACCTTGCCCTTGCGGATGATGCTGATCCGGTCGCAGAGCGCCTCGACCTCGGACAGGATGTGGCTGGACAGCAGCACGGTCCGGTCCCGGTGGCGTTCCTCCTCGATGCACTGGCGGAACACCTCCTCCATCAGCGGGTCCAGCCCGGAGGTCGGCTCGTCCAGGATCAGCAGCTCGACGTCGGAGGCCAGCGCCGCGACCAGGGCGACCTTCTGCCGGTTGCCCTTGGAGTAGGTCCGGCCCTTCTTGGTCGGGTCCAGGTCGAAGCGGCGCAGCAACTCGTCGCGCTTCTTCGGGTCGAGTCCGCCGCGGAGCCGGCCGAGCAGGTCGATCACCTCGCCGCCGGTCAGGTTCGGCCACAAGTTGACGTCGCCCGGGACGTAGGCGAGCCGCCGGTGCAGCTGCGCCGCGTCGTGCCAGGGATCGCCACCGAGCAGCGACACGTCGCCGGAGTCACCGCGGAGCAGGCCGAGCAGGACCCGGATGGTGGTGGACTTCCCGGCTCCGTTCGGGCCGAGGAAGCCGTGCACCTCACCGGTCGCGACCTCCAGGTCGAGACCGTCGAGGGCGTGCGTCGCGCCGTACGACTTGTGCAGTCCGGAGACCACGATGGCTGGTGTCATGTTTCAGAAGCTACACTTCATTCAGAATTTTGTGAATCTTTCTAACGCGTCTCTCACACCACAGGTTTCCGGCGCACCGAGAGGAGATGATGGGCCGGTGAGCGCACAACGAGACGACGAGGCGGTCCAGCGGTACGCCGAGGGCTTCGGCAACCTGCTGGCCGAGACCGGCTGGCCGCGGATGTCGGCCCGCGCCTTCGCCGCCATCCTGGCCAGTGAGAAGGGACGGCTGACCTCCGCCGAGTTGTGCGAGCAACTGCAGGCCAGTCCAGCGGCGGTGTCAGGCGCCGTCCGCTACCTGCTGCAGATGCGGCTGGCCACCCGCGAGCGCGAGCCCGGCAGCCGGCGCGACGTGTACGTCGTCCAGGACAACTTCTGGTACGAGTCGATGATGCGCCAGGACCGGTTCCTGCCGCGCTGGGAGGACGTGCTCGGGCAACTGATCAACGAGCTCGAGCCGGGCAGCGACGCGCACCGCCGGGTGAGCTCGACGCTCGGCTTCCTGGCGTTCATCCAGGCGGAGGTCGAGGGGCTGAGCGAGCGCTGGGTCAAGTACAAGGCCCAGATGGACGCCGACTACGACGCCTCGCACTGAACGCGACCGAGGCCCCGGTGGAATCCACCGGGGCCTCGGTTCACCGCTGACGACGACTAGCGCAGCGCGCCGGCCGCCACCGTGTCGAGCACCTGCTGCAGCATCGGGCTCGTCTTGCCGGTGTTCGCCCTCGACTTCGGCAGCCGCACCGCGTTGCCGTCGACCGGACCGTCGACCGGGTAGACCGACAGCTCGGCCGGCAGCGGGCTGGTACCGCAGACCTGGTCCTTGCCCGGCAGCTCCCCGCCGAACACGAACTTGTCACCGATCGCCTCGGCGCACGACGACGCGGAACCGACGTACTGGCCGTGCTGGCCCTCGTCGTCGATCGCCACGAACCGGGTGAACTGCAAGGTGTCGTTGTGCGTGCGCAGCGCACCCTCGTACGCCGTGGCCGGGTCGAGCTCGCCCTGGACCATCAGCATCCGCGGCGACCCCTTCAGGTCCAGGTTGCGGTCCTGCGGGGCGTACTTCCAGAACGCGCACATCGGGACGCCGTTCATGTAGCCGAAGAAGGAGTACTTCTTGGCCATCCGGTCGGCTTCGCGCAGGTAGAAGTTCGGGTCGGTGTTCCAGGCGGTGTCGTTGCAGCGCACGGTGGTGCCGATCGCGCCGAGGTTCACCGGCTGGTCACCCGACGTCGCCTTGGCCGCGGTCTCCCGGGCGTCGGCGAGCACCGACTTGGCGGTGTCGACCTGCGCCGCCGCCGTTGTCGACGCGGCCGCGGCGGTCACGCCGTACCGGGTCCTGATCGCGGCGAGGGTGTCGAAGGCCTGCAGCTCCGGCGACAGCCGGGCCCACGCGCGGTCGACGTGCTGGACCTCGATCTCGCCGGAGTCCGACGGGTCCTTCACGTACTCGTCGTGCACCAGGATGTCCATCGTCGCGCGGATGAACCGGACGTTGCCGTAGATCGCGCTGTAGATGTTGCCGTCCAGGTTGTCACCCCGGACCGAGCTCTCGCCGGCCTTGACCAGCGTGACCAGCGAGGCGCGGATCCCGTTGTACTTCGCGAGCACCTGTGCCGGCGTCTTGCCGACTCCGGTGATCTGGTCGGCGTGCCGGGCGATCCACGGGAACAGCTGGGTGTCGCGGCGGCGCTGGCCGGAGAACGGGTCGAAGTTCACGTTCTGCCACTGGGTGTGGGTCCAGTCCATGTTCGAGTCGAGCACGAACCGGCCGACCTTCGACGGGTAGGTGTCGGCGTACCAGCCGCCGAGCCAGGTGCCGTAGCTGTAGCCGATGAAGTTCAGCTGCCGCGCCTTGAGCAGCGCCCGGATGAACTCCATGTCGTACACGGTCTGCTGGCTGCTGACGAACTGGCCGAACTCGGTCGCCGCACAGGCGTCGGCCTGCAGCTTCGCCTCGGCCACCTCCACCTTGTGGGTGAGCTTGGTGCGCTCCTTGTAGTCCGGCGTCACCGGCAGGGCGTTCAGCGCCTCGGCGGTGGTGATGCACTGCAGCGGCGTGGACTGGCCGAAGCCGCGCGGGTCGAAGCCGACCAGGTCGAAGTCACTGAACAGCTGCGGCTTCTCGGTCGCCAGCGCCGCGCTCAGGGTCAGGCCGGCGCCACCCGGGCCGCCGGGGTTCGAGGCCATCAGGCCCTTCGACGTACCGGTCGCCTTGCTGTAGGAGATCGCCACCTCGATGTCGGGGTGCGCGTCGGGGTTGGCCCAGTCCATCGGCACCTTGACCTTGGCGCAGTCGGTGGTCGGCGCCTGCGGGTACAGCCGCTTGATCTGGGCATCGAACGAGCAGACCGACCACTGGATCGGCTGGTCGAGGTACTTCTGCGGGATGGACGGCGTCTTCGGGTCGGTCGGCTTCGGCGCCGCCGCTGTCGCGGTGGTGGCGGTCAGCAGCGGTACGACCAGCGCCGCGGCTGTCAGTGCAGCCACCGCGATCTTCCGGGGTTTGCTCACGCTCAGGCTCCCGTGTTTCCAGGCGGACAGGATTGAGGGCAACCTAAGTCTCCTGCCGCCTCCACACCAGGTGTGAACGCCCACTCAAGGGCAAACCCGCGCCTACAACTCGTAGACGGTGAAGATCGTGCAGTAGATCGGCGGCGACTCGAGGCCCGGGTAGTACAGCCGGCCGGCGTCGTCGGTGACCTTGAAGTACGCCGTGGAGGCGCCGACCTGCGACGGCGCCTGCAGGGTCATCCGGACCGTCACCACCTGCCCCGGTACGGCGTCCGGGATGCGCGCGGATCTCGGCGAACGCATCCAGCCCGGCGTCGCGGCGGCACCCTGCCGGGTCAACCAGCGGTCGCGCCAGGGGCGTTCACCGCTGTTGCGCAGTTCCCAGGTCTTCTCGAACTGCTGATCCCTGGCGACGCGGGTCCCGTCCGGCACGCTCTCGCCGACCAGCTCGGCGCGGTCGTCGGGATGGTGGTCGACCGGGACCGATCCGCCGAGCAGCATCGGCTGGACCTGGCGCCGCAGGTCACGCTGCGAGACGTCCTTGCCGGCGCGGACGGCGGCGTCCAACTCGACCAACTGATTGACCAGTGCGCTGCCGGCGCCGAAGGATTCGTCGTACCACTCGATCAGCTCCCGGCTGGGTTTGGTGTGGCCGCGCTCGACCCGGGACAGATGGCCCTTGTCCCAGCCGGACAGGTTGGCCGCGCGCGTCAGCGGTACCCCGGCCGCCTCGCGCAGCTCGCGCATCCGGCTGCCGATCAGCGAGCGAACCTGGGCTGGCCTCACCGTGCACTCTCCGATCGTTGCCCCCTGCGACAACACCGTAACGCTCTGATTCTCTGTGAGTCAGTACCAGTGCGCCACTCCGCAACGAAAAGGAGCAACCATGCGTACCGCCCTCCTACGCATCACCGCCCGGCTCACCGCAACCACCCTGCTCGGCTGTGCCGCCCTGCTCGGTGCCGGCACCCTGCCCGCCCACGCCGCGACCGGCACCGTCGTCACCGACAGCGGGGCCGGCGTCACCATCCGGTCCGGTAACGCCACCAGCTTCGGCGCCGTCGGCACCCAGCCCAACGGCACGGTCCAGATCGACTGTCAGCTGTACGGCGAACCGGTCACCGGCAAGTACGGCCGCAGCCTGATCTGGGACCACATCCCCGGCAAGGGATTCATCTCGGACTCCTACGTGAACACCGGCAGAACGGGACTGGTCGCGCCGCTGTGCACGACCAATCCACGCGCCGACAAGGCGATCGCCTGGTACGCCGCCCGCAACGGCTCCACGGCGTACCAGGGTTACTGCGAGATGGCAGCCGAGAACTCCTACGGCAAAACCGGTATCTGGGCCTCCGCCAAGGCCGACTGGAACGACGCCGTCGCCCGCGGCGTCGCCCACCGCGGCGACCTGAACCCGCCCAAGGGCGCCCTGGTCTTCTGGGACCTCGCCGCCCCCTACGGCCACGTCGGCGTCGCCCGCGGCGACGGCTACTTCTGGGCCACCAGCGTCGGCGGCAAAATCGGCCTGGCCAAGCTGCCGTACTTCTCCAACTACCTCGGCTGGGCCTGGCCGAACTTCTGACCCAGGCGCCCGGTCGCACCCGCCCCTCCGACCGGGCGCCCGGTCAGGGCGGACGTGCAGCACTGACCAAGTCCGCCGCGCGCGGCGTGTCGGAGGCGACACGCCGTGGATGGCGAGGTTGGTCAGTGCTGCACGTCCGGCCTCGCTAGCGCACCGGCCGCTCGCCCGAGCCGCGTTGGATGAGTACGGAGGGCAGGACGATGCGCTGGGGAGGCCGGGTGTCGGTGCCGGCGGCGCGAGCGAGTAGGAGGCGGGCGGCGGTGCGGCCGAGTTCGCCGATGTCGGAGGCGACGACCGTGACGGGGGTGGGCAGCATGTCGGCCATCCGGAAGTCGTCGAAGCCGACGACCGCGGGCTGAGTGTTGTCGCCGAGCCCGCGCAGGACGCCTTCGGTGACGAAGTTGGTGGAGGCGAACAGGGCGGTGGGCGGATCGGTCCGGTCCATCAGCTCACGGGTCGCCTTCTCGGCGGCTTCGGCGGTGCCTTCGGGAAGCTGGACGACCAACGACTCGTCCACCGGTACGCCGGCCTCGCGGTGGGCGCGGCGATACCCGCGCAGCCGCCGCCCGGTCGTGTAGTACGACGGCGCGAGCAGGATCGCGATCCGCCGGTGCCCTTGGCCGAGCAAGTGATCGGTGGCCACCTTGCCGCCGCCTTCGTTGTCGACCATCACGATGTCGGCCTCGATGCCGTGCGCGGGCCGGTCGACGAACACCACCGGGACGCCGGCCGCGGTCAGGAACGAGTGGTCGCTCTGGTCCGGCACGATCATCAGCCCGGCGACCTGGCGCCCGATCAGCTCCTGGATCGCCCGCTTCTCCCCCTCCGGGTCCTCGTCCACGCTGCCCAGCACGACCGCGAACCCGGACTGCCCGGCCACCTCCAGCGAGGCTTTCGCGATCGTGGCGAAAAACGGGTTGGTCAGGTCGCCCAGCACCAGCGCGAGACTGGACGACTTCTTGCCCGGCCGCAGCGCGCGGGCGACCTCGTTGCGCTGGAAGCCGAGTTCGTCGATCGCGGCCCGGACCCGGTCGGCGGTCTCCTCGCGCACTCCGGCCCCGCCGTTCACCACCCGGGACACGGTGCCCAGGCCGACGCCGGCCCGCCGGGCGACGTCGATCATCGTCGGCGGCTTGGGGTCGGCTCTGCGTGGAAACGTTTCGGACACGGGGTTGACTTCCCTCTCACGACACGGCATCGTCACCCGACAGTAAGCCTTGGAAACGTTACCATCCAGGAGGCAGGATGATTCGTCCCTCGCACCGCTCGTCCGGGGACAGGATCCGGCGATGGCCCGGGTGACCGGCGGCGGGCTGAGCCGCAACGCGGGGTCCGACGTCCGCGCGGCGTACCTGTTCATCGCGCCGGCGATCATCGGCTTCACGGTGTTCGTGGCCTACCCGCTGATCCGGTCCTTCGCGCTGGCGCTGACCAGGGACAACGGGCTGACCGATCCGGTGTTCGTTGGCTTGGGCAACTTCCGCCGGCTGTTCACCGTCGATCCCGCGTTCTGGCCGTCGCTGCGGGCCACCGGCTACCTGGTGGTGCTGTACGTCCCGCTGTCGCTGGCCCTCGGACTCGCGCTGGCGATGTTCTGCAACCAGCGGTTCGCCGGCGTCCGGGTCGTGCGCACGCTGGCGTACCTGCCGGTGGTACTGCCTGCCGTCGCGACGATCACGTTGTGGAAGTTCATCCTGAACCCGCAGGTCGGCCTGCTGAACACGATCCTGGAGAAGCTGCACCTGCCGACCAGTTCGTGGCTGGCCAGCCCGACCATGTCGATGCCGTCGATCGTGATCGTGATGCTGTGGGGCGTCGGCGGCACGATGATCATCTTCCTGGCCGCGCTGCAGGCGGTGCCGACCGAGCTGTACGAGGCGGCCCGGGTGGACGGCGCCGGCCCCTGGTCGACCTTCTCGCGGATCACGCTGCCGATGATCAGCCCGATCATGCTGCTGCAGGTGATCCTGCAGACCACCGCCGCGCTGCAGACGTTCAACCAGCCGAAGATCCTGACCAACGGCGGTCCGGGCTTCAGCACCAACGTGCTGATGCTGTCGATCTACAACAACGGCTTCTCCAACCTCGGCCGGGTCCCGCAGCTCGGGTACGCCTCGGCCCAGGTCTGGGTGCTGTTCGTGATCATCATCGCCGTCATCGCCCTGACCGCGAAGTTCTCCTCGCTTTGGACCTACAGTGACAACACTCCCGACTGACCCCGCGCAGACCGTCGCCCCGGCGCTGGCCCCCAGCACTGCCGCGTCCCGGCCGGCGAAGCGTCGGCGCCCACTGGGCACCGCGTCCTGGTACGTCACCGCGTTGTTCGTCAGCTCGGTGATGGTGGTCCCGCTGCTGTGGATGATCACCATCGGCCTGAAGAGCCGGACGGCCGTCTTCGAGGTTCCGCCCAGGTTGCTGCCGCGGGAGTTCAACTGGAGCAACTTCATCGAGGGACCGCAGGCGATCAACTTCGGCCGGCTGCTGCTGAACTCCTCGGTGATCACCGCGCTCAGTGTGCTCGGTGGCGTGCTGACCGCGATGATGGCCGGCTACGCGCTGGCCCGGCTGCGCTTCCCCGGCCGCAAGGTCTGGTTCTACCTGTTCGTCGGCAGCATGCTGCTGCCCGGCGTGGTCGGGCTGATCCCGTTGTTCCAGCTGTACAAGAGCATCGGCTGGTACGACACCTGGCTGCCGCTGATCGTGCCGGCCTTCTTCGGCGGGAACCCGCTGTTCATCTTCCTGGCCCGGCAGTACTTCCTGGCCATCCCGTACTCGATCGACGAGGCGGCCAAGATCGACGGCGCCGGTCACTTCCGGATCTTCACCCAGGTGATGCTCCCGCTGACCAGGCCGGCCTGGATCACGATGGCGATCCTGGCCTTCCAGGCGTCGTGGAACGACTTCCTCAATCCCCTGGTCTACCTGTACTCCGCCGACAAGTGGCCGTTGTCGGTCGGGATGGCGTCGTTCATCTCGCCGTTCGCCGGGCAGACACCGGACTGGAGCTACTACATGGCCACCAACCTGCTTTACATGCTGCCGCCGCTGATCCTGTTCTTCGCGGCGCAGCGCTACTTCATCCAGGGCCTCGGCTCGCTCGGCAGCACCACCCAGAAGTGAGGACACCGTGAAGACGAGAATCATCGGCACCACCTTGGCCTGCGCCGGCCTGCTCACGGCGACCGCGTGCAGCGGCTCCGACTCCGGCGGCAGCGCCGACGGACCGGTCACCGTCACCGTGATGACGTGGGAGTCGGCCGAGACCAACGCCGCGATCGACAAGGCGCTGGCCGGGTTCCAGGACCCTCAGGTGAAGGTGCAACGCATCGACACCCCGAGCGGAGGGTACGGCGACAAGCTCGCGTCGCTGACTCAGGCGAAGAAACTGCCGGACCTGTTCTGGTGCGGCAACGACACGGAGCAGCAGTACACCTCCCAGGGCCTGCTGGTCGACTGGTCCAAGCGCATCAGTGAGGGCGACAGCGAGTTCAAGGCCGACAAGTTCGTCGGTTCGGCGATGGAGAACTGGAAGACCGCCGACGGCCAGATGGGCGGCCTGCCGTCGCTGATGAACACGTACGGCGTCTGGTACAACGCCGACGCGTTCAAGGCCGCCGGACTGCCCGAGCCGAAGGCCGGCTGGACCTGGGACGAGATGTACGCCGCCGCCGGCAAGCTGGCGAACAAGGGCGGCGCGAAGTACGGGCTGGTCGCCGACCAGCTGACCTCGGGCGACGCGCCGTTCACGATGAGCCTGTACTCGGTCTCGGCCGGCGGTGCGCCGTTCACCGACAACGTGAACCACCCGACCAAGGCCGAGGCCGACCCGAAGTACGTCGAGGGCGTGAGCAAGCTGGTCGACGCGATCAAGTCCGGCGCGGTCGCCCCGGCCGGCTACGACGCGTCGAACGTGCAGGCGCTGTTCTCGGCGGGCAAGGTGCCGATGATGTTCGGCGGGCAGTGGCTGGCGGCCGGGTTCCAGACCGACAAGCCGAAGGTGAAGTACGGCTTCGCCCCGTTCCCGCAGGTGGACACCCCGACCACGCTGTACGACTCGGTCGGCATCTGCACGCCGCAGTACACGGCGAACGAGGACGCGACGTACAAGGTGCTGGAGTACCTGAACACCAAGGTCTGGGACGCCGTCCTGCCGGCCTCGCCGGTCGCGCCCCCGGCGTACACGCCGGCGCAGGAGAGCTACTTCGCCGCGCTCACCAAGGCCGGCCAGACCACGGTCGTCGACACGGTGAAGACCGACCTCGCGACGGAGAAGACGGTCGGGGTGCGGTTCACCACCCAGTGGGCGGCGCAGGTCGCCGACCTCACCACGGCGCACTACCTGCCCGTCCTGCAGGGCAAGAAGCCGGTCACCGAACTGCAGACCTACGTCGAGAAGATCAACGGCCTGATCAAGTCGGGCGGCTGATCCACCGAACCGAAGGACCCGATGCGCTGGCATCGGGTCCTTCGTGATCTTCGGACGTTGCTCAGACGGCTTGCCAGAGGGACAGGGCGAAGCGGTCTTCGGAGTCGGTCCACCAGGCGCCGGGGGTGAAGCCGGCTTTGCCGAGTTCGGCTTCGACGCCGTAGCGGTGGAACTTGGCGGAGATCTCGGTGCTCAGCTCCTCGCCTTCGGCGAAGTCGACCTCGAGGCGGATCTCCGGGATCAGCACGCGCATCGCGCGGTCGGCGCGCAGGTGCATCTCGATCCACTCGTTCTCGGCGTCCCAGACCGCCACGTGGCTGAACGCCTCGACGTCGAAGTCCGCGCCGAGCTGGCGGTTGAGCACGCGCAGCACGTTGCGGTTGAACTCCGCCGTGACGCCCGCGCTGTCGTCGTACGCCGCGACGAGGGTGGCCGGGTTCTTCACCAGGTCGGTGCCGAGCAGCAGCCACTCGCCTGGTTCTAGGACGTCGCGGACCGAGGTGTAGAAGGTCTCTCGCTCGATCGGCAGCAGGTTGCCGATCGTGCCACCGAGGAACGCGACGACGCGGGGTGCCTCGCCGGGCAGCTTGTCGAGGTGGGCGGTGAAGTCGCCGACCACGCCGTGCACGGTCAGCTGCGGGTAGTCGGCGTTGATTGCCGCGGCTGCCTCACGCAGCGCGGTCTCGGAGACGTCGAGCGGTACGAACGTGCTGAGCGTGCCGTGGTCGCGCAGGCCGTCGAGCAGCAGGCGGGTCTTCTCCGAGGAACCGGAGCCGAGCTCGACCAGCGTGTGCGCGCCGGTCAGCTGGGCGATCTCGGCGGCGCGCGCGTGCAGGATCTCGCGCTCGGCACGGGTCGGGTAGTACTCGGGCAGGCGGGTGATCTGTTCGAAGAGTTCGCTGCCGCGGGCGTCGTAGAACCACTTCGGCGCCAGCCACTTCGGGTCCGCGGTCAGTCCGGCCCGGACGTCCTCCTTCAGGGCGCGGGAGGTGTAGTCCGGGGTCAGATGAACGTCGATCAGGGTCACTGTCGTCCTTCCATCAAAGGGGTGGTGGCGCAGGAGTACCGGGTCGCGGTGAGCAGGGTGTGGTCGGGCATTTCGTGCCAGTCGGGGTCGTCGGGGGTCCAGGGCTCGGAGCTGACCGTCAGGGAGTCGTCGGTCTGGCGCATCCACAGCGAGTGCGTCCAGGTGGTCGCCACCAGTTGCTCGCCGTCGGTCAGCAACACGTTCAACCGGGATTCTGGTGCGGCGGCGCCCACTTCCCGTACGACGTCCGCCACTGCTTCTGCCGCGGGTTTGCCGTCGTCGAGTTTTTGGACAATCAATGCCCAGAGCAACGCGGAGTCGACCGGCGCGTCCATCGTCATCAGGTCGGTGACGGGCAACGTCTCGGCCAGCTTCGCCACCGACGCGGGCCAGCCGCTGATCCTCCCGTTGTGGCTGAAGAACCACCGCCCGTGCTGGAACGGCGCCGCCGCGGACTCCATCAAGGGCATCCCGACGGTCCCGTTGCGCACGGCGGCGATCACCGCGCCGGACCGGATGGAGCGGGCGAGGCCAGGCAAGTTCTCGTCAGCCCAGATCGGCACGCTGCGCCGATACCGCACGGGCTCCCCGCGCCGTCCGCCCCCTTCGGGGCCGGACGGTGCGGTGGTGGAGAGAGGGGCGCTCGCCCCCGAACCGGAGTGGGCTCTGCCCGCCGACGAACGAGCCGCGGCCGCTCCCGGCTCGGCGGAGGCCGAGGCGTCACCCCGCGCTTCGTCGCCCATCGCTGGCCGGGAGCCTGCCGCGCCCAGCCCGACAGATGCGGAGGCAGCACCCCGCGCTTCGCCGCCTAGCGGTAGCGGCGCTCCCGGCGCGCCGTTCGACGCTGAGGCATCGGCGGAAGGCGGCTCCTCGGCGTACCAGCCGATGCCGAAGCCGTCGGCGTTCACCGCGCCGCCGCCTCGCATGTCAGCGGGCGCCCAGCTCTGTCGGTAGAGCGAGTGCGGCGGATCGAGGATGAGCGACGCCAGGGAGACCGGCGGGCCCAGGTATGCCAGGTGGCGGCACACTAGATGCGCTCCTCGGGGCGTGGGTCGCGGGCGCAGCGGAAGCCGGCGAAGATTTGGCGGCGGATCGGGTAGTCCCAGTTGCGGAACGTGCTGCGGGCGACGACCTCGTCGGTGCCGAAGGAGCCGCCGCGCAGGATCTTGTAGTCGGGGCCGAAGAACACCAGCGAGTACTCGTCGTACGGGAAGGCCCGGAAGCCCGGGTACGGCGTGAAGTCGCTCGACGTCCACTCCCAGACGTCGCCGATCAGCTGCTCGACGCCGAGCGGCGACGCACCCGCGGGATACGCGCCGACCGGCGCCGGGCCGAGGTGACGCTGGCCGAGGTTCGCGTGCTGCGGGCCGGGGCTCTCGTCGCCCCACGGGAACCGCCGGGTCCGCCCGGTCGCCGGGTCGAAGCGGGCGGCGAACTCCCACTCCTCCTCGGTCGGCAGCCGCTTGCCCGCCCACTTCGCGTACGCCTCGGCCTCGTAGAAGCAGACGTGCATCACCGGCTCGTCCAGCGGCAGCGGCTCGCGATGGCCGAAGCGGGTCCGCATCCAGTTGCCGTCGGCAACTTCCCAGAAGCGCGGCGCGACCAGCGAGGCCTTCTTCACGTGCGCCCAGCCCGCCTCCGACCACCACCGCTCGTCCTCGTAGCCCCCACCCAGCACGAACTTCAGGTAGTCCCCGTTGCTCACCGGCGCCGCGTCGATCACGTACGGCGCCACGCGCACCGCGTGCGCGGGCCGCTCGTTGTCCAGCGCCCACGGCTCGACCGACGTCCCCATCTCGAAGACCCCGCCCGGCACGAACACCTCGGCCGCGGCCAGCCGCCGCCCGGCCGGCGGAGCGGGCGCGTCCAGCACCGGGACCCCGGTCCGCAGCTGATGCGTCGCGAGCATCGTCTCGTCGTGCTGCTGCTCGTGCTGCACGATCATGCCGAAGGCGAACCCGTTGTCGACCAGCTCGCGGCCACCGTCGAACTTCACGTGGTCGAGCACGTCGAGCACCTTGTCCCGCACCTCGACCACGTACGACCGGGTCTCGGCCGGCCCGAGCAGCGGCAGGGACGGCCGATCGGCCCGGGCGTGCATGAACGCGTCGTACAGCTCGTCGATGTCCTGCCGGACCGGCTCGCGGCCGCCGACGTCACGGACCAGCCAGAGCTCTTCCTGGTTGCCGATGTGGGCGTAGTCCCAGACCAGCGGGGACATCAGCCGGGAGTGCTGGCGGACCAGGTCGTCGGTGTCGACCGCGTCGGTCAGCTGGACGGTCCGGGCCCGGGAACGCTCGAGCTGTCCGGCGACGAAGGACCGGAGTCCCTCCGCGGTCAGGTCGGACAGTTGGTGGGTCATGATGCTCGCCTTCTGTGGGTGTCGTCGACGATGCAGTGCAGCCGGGTTGCGACCTGCTCTGTGAGTTCTGCGGGTACGCCGGTCCGGTCCAGCACGCTGGTCCCCAGCGCGACCAGCTCGCGCGCGGCTTCGAGCACGAGCTTGTCGTCCAGCCCGTCCCGCGCGGCCGGGAACCAGCGGCCGGCCGCCGGAGCGGCTGCCGCCAGCGCCTGGTCGGTGACGGCCGGATCCGACATCAGCGCGATCAGCAGCAGCGTCGGCGCGATCCAGCCGTCCCCCTGCTGGGCGTCCAGGTAGCGGACCTCCAGGTATCCCCGGGGCCGGACCGGTGGGAACAGGGTGGACAGGTGGTAGTCGAGGTCGTCGTACGTCGGTCTGTCGCCGGGCAGGGCGCCCTCGGCCCAGGCACCGAAGGTCAGACCGGATGGTGCCCGCCACGAGTCGCCGCGGCGAAGGCAGAGCACCGGCGCCTCCATCGCCGTCCGGGCCCAGGCCGCGGCCGGGTCCCCGTCGTACGGCGGGGGCTCGGTGAACGGCGCGCAGGTGCCGAAGGTCGCTTCGGTCCGGGCCGATGCCCAGCCGGTGTCCGCGCCAGTGCGGTGACGGGAGTTGGCGAACAGGCCGACCAGAGCCGGGCCGATGTCGTGCAGCGCACGCCATCGCAGAGCGGTCTGATCAGCTTCGCCGGCGTCGAGACAAACCTGGAGTCCGGCCGTACTGCACATCATCCGCGGGCCGTGGGGACCGAGCTGCTGGAAGGCGTGCTCCATCGCTGCGTAGCGGGGAACAGTCAGGATGCGGCGCGGTGGCCGGAAGGCGTCCAGGCCGTGGTCGCCAGGCGCGAGGCCCGCGGCGGTCAGCAGGGCGGTGAGCTCCGCCGCGTCGGCGGCGGTGTCCTCGATCAGCCCGGGCACGGAGGCCGAGGCGGGGCCGGAGATCTCCACCTGGCCACCCGGCTCCACCGTGACCAGTGCACCCCGGCCGAGCGGCAGCTGCGGGCTGTCCGGGACCAGGGTGGCGGGCGCGTGCGCGCCCAGGGCCTTGCTCAGTTGTCCGGCGTCGAGCGGCCGGTGCGGATCGTCCGCATGGTGCACCGTCCACTCCAGCTCGACACCGTGCAGCCGAGGAGGGCCGTGCTTGAAACACACCATCGCGACGTAACCCTCCGCCTCGGCCCGGGAGCCGATCGGAGTCGTCGCCGGGGTCGAACCTGGCTCCGTCACGTCTGCGAACCTAGCTCCGGCCACCGCACCGGACAACCGATATCGCGTTACGTCTGGCTGACGCCGAGCGGGTCTGCGGGAAGAAATTCATGCCGTCCAGCGTGCCTGGCGGCACCGACAGTTTTCGCCCGGCGGCCAGTTCTGGTCAGCTCGCCGCGGCCCGGAACGCGGCGTGGAACTGCCCGAGCAGCTCGCCGTACTGCTCGATGCCGGCCGCGATCGTGTGCAGCGTGAAGACCGCCTCGTCGACTCCCACCGCGGCGAGCTCGGCGACGTCGTCCATGATCTGCTCGATGCTGCCCTGGTACGGCGCGCGCTCGGCGCTGTCCACCCGGACGAACTCGCCGCCGAGCGCGACGATCGCGGTGCACCGCACCGATTCCGGGTCCCGGCCGTACTGCTCGGCCTTCTTACGCAGGTCGGTCAGCGTCGCGCCGACCTGGGCCGGCGGCACCATCACCGGCAACCAGCCGTCCGCGCGCCGGGCGACCCGGTCGAGCGCCTTCGGACCCCAGCCACCGAGGTAGACCGGGATCCTGGCGGCCGGCTTCGGCCCGGTCTCGGCGGGCCAGAGGGTGTAGCGCTCGTTCTCGAACGAGGCCGGATCCGGTCCCCAGACCGCGTCGGCGACGTCGAGGAACTCGTCCAGCGCGGCTCCCCGCTCGGCCATCGGCCGCGGCGCCGCGGCGGCGAACTCGTCGACCGACCACCCCGTCCCCAGACCGGCCACCACGCGCCCGCCACTGGCCGCGCCGATCGCCGCCAGCGAGTTCGCCAGCCGGTACGGCACGTGCAGCGGCGGCAGGATGACCGCGCTGCCGAGCGTGACCCGGGTGGTCACCGCCGCGGCCATCGACAGGGCGACGATCGGGTCGAGCACCTTGCGATAGACGTCCGGCCAGGCGCCGTCGCCGTACTCGGTCAAGCGGTGGATCCCGGTCTGGTCCTGCGGGTAGAGCAGCCGTTCGGACACCCAGACGCTGTCGTAGCCGGTCTGCTCGGCCTCCCGGGCGGCGCGGGTCAGGTCGGTGCGCGGGTCGAACTTCCAGTTCTGCGGCAGCATCACGCCGAGCTTCATCGAGTCTCCTGTTGACCAGTAGTCATTGATTGACAGTCAACGAGAAGCGTACGCCGAATCCTGGCCGGGCCCAACCGCAAGATCAGAGCTGCTCGAGCGCTTCGGCCACGTCGAGCGACGGGTCCAGCTCCCGCGCACCGCGAACCGCTCCGGACAGCAGCGCACAGAACGCCTCGACCATCGCGTCGACGGTGAACGGCCGGCCCTGCCGCAGCCACCCGGCGGTCAACCCCTCGGTGGCATCCGCGAACGATCCGAGCGCGGCGGCAACAGCGGGGTGGTCCCGGTCGAGTCCGAGAAGCCCGGCCAGCATGTGCAGTCCGTGCTCCCGCTGGGTGACGAAGGCGGCGTCCCGCCCGGCGGCCAGAACCAGGTTCAGCGCCGTGTCCGGGTGCTCGGCGACGAAGGTCAGGAACGCGCGGAAGCGCTGTCGCACCTGGTCGCGGACAGCCACCGCCACCGGACCGTCCTCGGCGGCGCGGATCTGCTGGTAGACCGCGTCCACCGCCGCGGAGTACGCGCCCTGCTTGCCCTGGAAGTGGTGCGACACCAGGCCGTGCGCGACGCCTGCGGCCTTGGCGATGCCGCCGACCGTCACCTCGCCGTACGGGCGCTGCGAGAACTCAGCCACCGCGGCAGCGAGCAGCTTCTGCCGCGTCTGCTCCGCGGCGGCCTGGCGGGCTGTCAGCGGTCTGTCGGGTGACACGGACCGCAGGCTACTCCCACCGCGTCAGGCCTTGGTCGCAACTCTCGGGCAGGTGCTGCAGGGGTTGGTGTTGGGCAGTGCGTAGACGAAGCAGCAGGAGGTGCGCAGCTTCTGGTCGAGGTCGAGCTTGAACGCCTGCGCCGCTTCGACGGCGTACAGAGCCTCTTCGGGCGTCTGGACCGCTGCCCGCAGCTCGTCGGTGATCGCACCGATCCGCTGGCGCGAGCTGAGCTTCACGCCGGGCCGGTAGCTGTCGGTGAACGCCCTGGTGTGGCTCTCGACCTGCTGTGCCGCCTCGACGGTCGTGACGACCTTCGGGGAGAGCAGGGCGACCTCCACCGGGTAGTGCGCCGTCGGATGGCGCCGGAACGCCAGGGCGTCCGGTGACACGTCCGGCGAGAACCCGGTCAGCGCGGTGGACAGACCGGCCACGATCGACGGCACCGAGACGTACCACATCAGCACGAACATCGCGGCCACCTGCACCGGCGGCTGGATCCCGTACTCCAGCGCGTACTGGTCCTGCAGTACCTTGCGCCACCCGTACGTCGGGTCGGCGCCGCCCAGCTGGTCCTGCAGGAGCGTGCCGCAGTGGATCCACTCCGGTCCGGGCACCCGGTCCGCGGCCCGGACCGACAACCACTCCAGCTCTCCGTCGAGCAGGTCCGCGAGGCGGCTCGCGGTGTAGGTCATACCGCCAGCGTACGGTCGGGGACGACGACCGGCGCCCCGCCGACCTCGACCACGGTGGCCCGCAGACCGAACACGTCGGCCAGCAGCTTCTCGTCGAGGATGTCGGCCGGCCGGCCCTGCGCGGCGATCTTGCCCTCCCCCATCACGACCAGGTGGTCGGCGTACTGGGCGGCCAGGGTCAGGTCGTGCAGCACGGTGATCACGGTCCGGCCGGAGGTGTGCGCCGCCGCGTGCACGACGTTCATCACGTCGACCGCGTGGGCCAGGTCGAGGTAGGTGGTCGGCTCGTCGAGCAGCAGGTGCGGCGTGCCCTGGGCCAGGACCATGGCGATCCACACCCGCTGCCGCTGGCCGCCGGACAGCTGGTCGACCGGACGGTCCCGCAGCTCGGCGAGCTCCACCGCGTCCAGCGCGTCATCGATCGCCTGCTGGTCCTCCGGGGTGAGCCGGGCGAACATGCCGCGGTGCGGATGCCGGCCACGCGACACGAGCTCGGCCGCGGTGATCCCCTCCGGAGTCACCGGCCCCTGCGGCAGTACGCCGAGCTGGCGGGCCAGCTGACGAGCCGGCAACTGGTGGATGTCCTTGCCGTCGAGCAGGACGCGGCCGCTGCTCGGTTTGAGCAGCCTGCTCATCCCCCGCAGCAGCGTGGACTTGCCGGAGCCGTTCGGCCCGACCACCGCGGTCATCCGGCCCGCCGGGACTTCCAGACTGAGCCCGGTCACGACCGGGTCGTCGGCGGCGTACCCCAAGGTGATGTTCTCGACGTACACGGTTCAGCGCCCCTTCTGCTGACGGCCGATGAGCTGGATCAGGTACGGCGCTCCGAACGCGGCGGTGACCACACCGACCGGCAGCTCGTACGGCCCGACCTGCAAGAGTTCCAGACCGTTGCGGGCGATCAGGTCGGCCAGCGTGACGAACAGCGCGCCGAGCATCGCCGTGGTCATCAGCGGCGGCCGATCCGTCCGGGCCAGGCGCTGGGCGATCTGCGGCGCGACCAGCGCCACGAACGCGATCGGACCGGCGCCCGCGGTCGCCATCGCGGCCAGGACGGTCGCGACCACCAGCAGCGTGATCCGCACCCGGGAGACCCGCACACCGAGCGACGACGCCACGTCGTCGCCGAGCACGAGTGCCTCCAGACTGCGGTTGAAGGTCAGGGCGATCGGCAGCAGCACGAGTACCGCGAGGCCGACCGGAACCGCGTCGCTCCAGGTCCTCGCATTGAGCGAGCCCGCCAGCCAAGCTGCGGCCCGCCCTGCGTTCGTGACGTCACCGATCACCAGCAGCCAGGCCACCAGGGAGTTGCCGGCCGCTGCGACACCGACGCCGATCAGCACCACCCGGCCGGCGTCGACGACACCACGCTGGATCGACAACATCCCCACGATCGCCGTGGCCAGCAGACCGCCCAGCACGGCAGCCAGCGGGACACCGACCTTGGCCGCGGCACCGGAGATGTTGCCGCCACCAGTACCGGCCAGGACGATCACTGCGACGGCCGCGGCCGAGGCGCCCGAGTTGACCCCGACGATGTCCGGGCTGGCCAGCGCATTGCGGGACAGGGTCTGCAGCAGCGCGCCGGACACGGCGAACGCGATTCCGACGAGCAGACCGGTCGCAACGCGAGGCATGCGCAGTTCCAGGACGACCAGCCGCGTCGCGCGCCGGCCACCGCCGAGCAGGACCTCGACGACGTCGGCCAGCGGGAGTCGCGTCGTACCGACGCTCAGGGAGATCAGCGCGGCTGCGACAGCCAGGGCAGCGAAGGCTGCTGCCAGGACTACCGTGCGCGGCTTGAGCGTGGTGGTCGTCGCGGTGCTCACAGGGCCACCGCCCGGCGCCGGACGACCAGGACGAACAGCGGCGCTCCCACCAGACCCAGTACGACGCCCGCCTGCACCTCGCCGGCTCCGCCAACCAGTCGGCCCACCAGGTCGGCGAGGATCAGCGCAGCCGCACCCGTGAGACCGGCCGCGGGGATGAGCCAGATGTTGCGGCCGCCGAAGACCCTGCGGGCCACGTGACCGGCCAGGAGACCGAGGAAGCCGATCGGTCCGCACGCGGCGACACCGGCGGCGGTCAGCAGGCCGATCGCGAGCAGCCCGACGAAGCGCGCTCGCCGGATCGACAGGCCGAGCCCGGCCGCCACGTCGTCACCGAGCGCGAGCAGGTCCAGGTCACGCGCGTTGATCACCGCCAGGAGCAGACCGACCACCGCGAACGGCAGCACCTGCAGTGCGACGTCCAGCCCGCGCCCGGCGACCGAACCGACCGCCCAGAACCTGTACGAGTCCAGCGTGTCCGCGTCGAGCAGGACGATGGCCGACGTGAAGGCACCGAGCAGGGCGGCCACCGCTGCTCCGGTCAGAGCCAGGCCCACCGGAGTCGCTCCACTCCCCCGCGTCGCGAGCCGCTGGACGCCGAAGGTTGCGATCAGCGCACCGACCAGCGCGAACCAGACCGTGGACCGGATCGACTCGACCACACCGAGCTGAAGTCCCAGTACGACGGCCAGCGCCGCCCCGGAGCTCACTCCGAAGATGCCCGGCTCGGCGAGCGCGTTGCGGGTGTGTCCCTGCATCAGGGCGCCGGCGACTCCCAGGCAGGAGCCGATCAGCACCGCGACGACCGTGCGCGGAAAGCGCAGGTCGCGGACGATCACGTCCGCGTCGGAGCCGGACGGCTCGAACAGCGCCTTCACCACCGCGTCGGCACCGAGCCAGCGCGAACCCAGCGCCAGACTCGCGCCGAAAACGAGGACGACGAGCACCAGCAACAACAGCAGCGCCAGCGGCCGCGACATCCGAACCCTCACCATGGTGGACCGATCTTAGGTGAGGACAGCCTTACCTGGGTCGGGTAGGGTTCCGCTCGACTGTGCCGACGAAGTGGGGAGTGGCTGTGAGGATGCGCCGACTGGGTGCTGTGGTGACGGTGGTGGCGCTCGCGCTGACCGGGTGCGGGTCGTCCGGTGAGGACGACGCGGGCGCGACGAGCGACGCCGGGGCGGGCTTCCCGCGCACCGTCGACCACGCGATGGGCAAGACCGAGATCCCCAGCAAGCCCCAGCGGGTGGTCGCGCTCGACGCCAGCTTCGTCGACGCGACGCTGATCCTGGACACCCCGGTCGTCGGCTACACCGACTACCGCACGATCAACGGCGAACTGCCCGAGTACCTGGGCGAGGACCGGACGACGTACGGCAAGGACTCGCAGTCGGTCGGCACGCTGGCCGAGCCGAACCTGGAGAAGATCGCCGCGCTCGACCCGGACCTGATCATCTCGGCCAAGGTGCGGCACGAGAAGCTCTACGAGCAGCTGTCCGCGATCGCGCCGACGGTGATGTCGGAGACCACCGGCCCGACCTGGAAGGACAACATCCGGCTGGCCGGCAAGGCGCTCGGCCAGGAGGAGCTCGCCGAGACCGAGCTCACGGCGTACCAGAACGCGGCCAAGACCGTCGGCGACGCGATCAACGCCAAGGCGAACAACCCGACCATCTCGGTGGTCCGGTTCGTCGACGGGCCGACCCGGCTGTACCAGAACGCGAGCTTCTCCGGCATCGTGCTCAAGGACGCCGGGCTGCGCCGGCCGAAGTCGCAGGACGTGAACGACTTCGCCGCCGAGATCAGCGCCGAGCGGATCAAGGACGCCGACGCGGACGCGATCTTCGTGGCCACCTACGCCGACGATAAGGGGCTGAGCGCCAAGACCGCGGAGCAGTTCAAGGCCAACCCGCTGTGGAAGCCGCTGGCCCCGAAGGTGCACGAGGTCCCGGACATGACCTGGATGACCGCCGTCGGCCTGCAGGGCGCCTGGGTGATCCTCACCGACCTGGCCAAGACCTTCGAGGTACCGGCGCCGGTCAAGAGCTGACCCCGGTGACCTTCGCGGGGGCGGCGCCGGGCGAGGGCTAACCTCGGTCGGGTGACGAAGCTGGAACGTTGGCATGTGGGGCCCTGGACGACGTCCGGTACGGCGGCCGGGGCGCCGCTGGAGCCGGGCCGGCGCCGGACTCCTGACGAGCTGAACTTCGACGTCGTCGGGCTGGCCCGGATCCTCGGTCGCCGGCTCGACGGGCGCGCGGAGCTCCAGGTCCGCCTCTGGCAGAACGAGCTCCGCCCGACCCACACCCGGCTGGTCGGCGTGCACACGCTCGCCGATCCGGAGAACTCCGAGCTGCTGCGCCAGAGCGCCGAGGAAGCCTTCGCGTGGCTCAGCGCGCTGGCCCCGGCCGGCTACGAGTTCGTACTGACCGACGCCGTTCGGCTCCAGCCGAAGCTCGACCTGACCGCCGAGGTCGTCGCGGTCGACGCGGTCGTCCAGCTCGCCGCCGACCGCGGCGACGCCTTCCCCGCGGACCGCCTCGCCACCTCGCACGTCCGCCGTTCCAGCACCGGCGACTGGTACGCCGGCGACGCGGTGTGCAACTGGTCCGGCCCGTATCCCACCGCCGACGAAGCAGTCGCCGCAGTCAGAGCCGCCCGGGCCGAACTCGCCGAGCAGCTGAGGGCCGGCGGCCACGAAGACCTCGCCACCACCGAACCCCGCTGGGCCCCGGTCCCCGTGGAGCAGGCGCCGACCGCCTAGCCGCCCGTCAGGTCCACGTAGCGACGAAGTAGCCGACGCCGTACGGGGCTGCGTGGTAGAGCAGCTCGCCAGTCAGGCCGGTGGTGGCGGCGAGGACTTGCCAGGGGGCGCGGCCGGCGGCGTGCAGCTCGGTCGCGAGGTCCGGGTCGAGCGCGGCCAGGGTGGTCGCGTCCGCGAGCGCCAGGGCGGCGGCGACGGTGTGGTCGAAGATCTCGGCGCGTGGGTGGAGATGGACGGGCGAGTGCTCACTGCGGCGTGCCGAGCCGTCACCCATCACCAGCAGACCGACCCGGTCGTTGCCCTGGGCAATTTCCTGACCGAGGGCAAAGCACTGCGCCGGGGACTCGTCCGGCGCGACCGACAGATACGTCCGCGGCACAGCGGCCGCCTTGGACTGCTCCAGCAGCCAGCCGCCGACAGCCAGCGACAACGGCAGCACGGGATCACCGGCGCCGAAGCGGACCCCCGGAGCGCCGTACGGCGCGAAGCTCCCGCCCGCGGACGCGTCGTACTGGCCCCGTGAAGGTCCCGACCCGACGACCACCAGCCGGTCCGCGTCGGCCAAGCGGTCGATCGCGGTGAGGCAGGCGGCGCGGAGGTCGTCCAACTCGGGAGCAGCGCCGCTGGCGACCTCGGGGACCAACAACGGCGGGTGCGGACAGACGGCAGCGGCCACGACGGACATCTCAGGCCTCCACTCCGGCACCGTCCGAGCGCAGGTAGCGGAAGAAGAGGAACCCGTCGTCGCCTGCCAGGACCGAGCGCAAGACGTACGACCTCGTGCCCGTCGCCGTCGGGCCCGCGGTGATCCGGCCCGAACCCGGTCCGGCCAGGATCGGCGCGATCGACAGGCACATCTCGTCGATCAGGTCGGCCTCGGTCAGCGCGCCCTGCAGATGCGGCCCGCCCTCGGTCAGGATCTGCGGCAAGCCGCGCTCGACCAGCGTGTTCACGACCGCGTGCAGATCGACCCCGGCCTGACCGCACACCACCACGTCGGCCACCGCCTCCAGCGCCGACCGCGCCTCGACCGGCGACGCCGGATGGGTGAAGACGATCGGCCGGACCGGCGCCTCGGCCAGGAACGGCGCCTTCGGGTCCAGGTCGAGCCGCGACGACACGATCGCGAGCGTCGGGTTCTCCGCCAGGCCGTGCTCGACCCGCCAGGCCCGGCGCGCGGCGGTGAGCCGCAGCGGCCGGTAGCCCTCGATCCGGACCGTGCCCGCGCCGACCAGCACGACGTCGCTGAGCATCCGCAGCTTGCCGAAGACCTCCTGGTCCGAGGGCCCCGACAGCGCCTTCGACTTCCCGTCGATCTCCACCGCGCCGTCGAGGCTGGTGACGAAGTTGCTGCGCAGGTGCGGCATCGCCCGGTCCTCGACCTGGTACGCCGCGATCACCTCCGCCTCGGTGAGGTCGGACAACCCCAGGATCGGACGCTGCATCAGGCCAAGCTCCTTCGGGTTCCGGCGGGTTCCTCGGCACCGCGCAGTACGGCGATCAGGTCGAGCGCCTGACGAGCGGCCGGTACGTCGTGCACCCGGAACAACCGGGCCCCCAACCAGGCCGACACGCTCAGCGCGGCCAACGTACCGTTCCCGCGCTGCCCCGGCGGCAGGTCCAGCGTCTCGCCGATGAAGTCCTTGTTCGACACCGCGACCAAGACAGGCCAGCCGGTCGCGACCAGCTCGTCCAGCCGGCGAGTCAGCTCGAGCGACTGCAGCGTGTTCTTGCCGAAGTCGTGCGTCGGGTCGATCACGATCGCGTCCCGCCGGACGCCGGCGGCGACCGCCTTCTCGGCCAGCGCGGTCGTCGTCCGGATCACGTCGGCGACCACATCGTCGTACGCCATCCGGTGCGGGTCGGTACGCGGCGTGAGCCCGCCGACGTGGCTGCAGACCAGTCCGGCGCCGGTTTCGGCCGCGGCGGCCGCCATCTCCGGGTCGGCGCCGGCCCAGGTGTCGTTGATCAGGTCCGCGCCGGCCGCGCCGACCTGGCGCGCGACCCCGCTGCGATAGGTGTCGACGCTGATCACCAGGTCGGGATGCCGGGCCCTGATCCCCGCGACGAAGTCGACGGTCCGGCGCAGCTCCTCGACCTCGCTGACGGGTTCGCCGTACCCGGCCTTGACCCCGCCGATGTCGACCAGGTCGGCGCCGTCCTCGACCGCCCGCGCGATCGCGTCGTAGGCCTTGTCGGTCGCGTACGTCGCGCCCCGGTCGTAGAAGGAGTCCGGCGTCCGGTTCACGATCGCCATCAGCGCGAACTGCCCCGGCCCGAACTCGCGCCGGCCCAGCCGCAGCACGCCTTGTCCGGTCAGCTCGTCCGCCACGACGCCGACTCTAGTCGGTCGCCCACAGCGGGCTCGGCAAACCCGTGACGAGTGAGCCACATATCCTATAGGATCTCTGACAAGCAGCATCACTGCGTTCCGCCTCCGCACCACAGAACGGGTCCTCCATGCCGCGCTTCACCGAGTTCGAGACGTACGACGTCCGCTTCCCCACGTCGCGGGACCTGGACGGCTCCGACGCGATGAACACCGATCCGGACTACTCCGCGGCGTATCTGATCGTGCGCACCGACGCCGGCGACGGCCTGGAGGGCCACGGCTTCGCGTTCACCATCGGCCGCGGCAACGACGTGCAGACCGCCGCGATCGAGGCGCTGCGCGACCACGTCGTCGGCCTCGACGTCGAGGCGACGCTGGCCGACCTCGGCGGTTTCTGGAAGTCGCTCGTGCACGACTCGCAGCTGCGCTGGCTGGGCCCGGAGAAGGGCGTCATGCACATGGCGATCGGCGCGGTCGTCAACGCGGTCTGGGACCTGGCCGCCAAGCGGGCCGGCGTCCCGCTGTGGAAGCTGCTCGCGGACCTGACGCCGGAGCAGATCGTCGACCTGGTCGACTTCCGCTACCTGACCGACGCGCTGACCCGCGAGGAGGCGCTGGAGATCCTGCGCAAGGCCGAACCGGGTCGCGCCGACCGCGAGCAGCAACTGCGCGAGCGGGGCTACCCGGCGTACACGACGACGCCCGGCTGGCTCGGGTACGACGACGAGAAGCTGGTCCGGCTGTGCCGCGAGGCGGTCGCCGACGGCTTCACCCAGATCAAACTGAAGGTCGGCGCGAACCTCGACGACGACGTGCGCCGGATGCGCCTGGCCCGCGAGGCGGTCGGCCCGGACATCCGGATCGCGATCGACGCCAACCAGCGCTGGGACGTCGCCGACGCGATCAGCTGGATCAAGGCGCTGGCGCCGTACGACGTGTGGTGGGTCGAGGAGCCGACCAGCCCGGACGACATCCTCGGGCACGCCGCGATCGCGCGCGGGATCGCGCCGATCCGGGTCGCCACCGGTGAGCACGTGCAGAACCGGGTGGTGTTCAAGCAGTTGCTGCAGGCCGGCGCGCTGGAGTTCGTGCAGCTCGACTCCGCCCGGGTCGCCGGCGTGAACGAGAACGTCGCGATCCTGCTGCTGGCCGCGAAGTTCGGCGTACCGGTGTGCCCGCACGCCGGTGGGGTCGGGCTGTGCGAGCTGGTCCAGCACCTGTCGATGTTCGACCTGGTGGCGGTCAGTGGTAGTACGGACCAACGGGTGATCGAGTACGTCGACCACCTGCACGAGCACTTTCTCGACCCGGTGGTGATCGACGCGGGACACTACGTCGCGCCGGTGCGGCCGGGATTCGGGGCGGAGATGTCCGCGGACACACTGCGCGACTTCCGCTTTCCCGAGGGCAAGGTCTGGACCGAATCGAAGGAGCAGCCGAAGTGACGGATTTCGCCGGCCTGAAGGCCGTGGTGACCGGTGGCGCGTCGGGCATCGGCCTCGCCGCGGCCCAGCAGTTGGCCGCGCGCGGTGCCGAGGTGGTCGTGTTCGACCTGAAGCCGGACGTGCCCGCGCCGCTGACCGGCATCGCGGCCGACGTCACCGACGACCGGTCCGTGCGCGACGCGGTCGCCGCCGCGGCGTTGCGCCTGGGCGGGATCGACGTGCTGGTGAACAACGCCGGAATCGGGGCCCAGGGCAACGTCACGGTCAACGACGACGAGGAGTGGCACCGGGTCCTGGACGTGAACGTGGTCGGAATCGCCCGGGTGACGCGCGCGGTGCTGCCGTACCTGCGGCGGTCCTCGGCGGCGGCGATCGTCAACACCTGTTCGATCGCGGCGACGGCCGGCCTGCCGAACCGGGCGGTCTACAGCGCGAGCAAGGGCGCCGTACTGGCGCTGACGATGGCGATGGCCGCCGACCACGTGCGCGAAGGCGTGCGGGTCAACTGCGTGAACCCCGGTACGGCGGACACGCCGTGGGTCGGGCGGCTGCTGGACGCGGCGGCCGATCCGGAGGCCGAGCGCGCGGCGCTGGAGGCCCGCCAGCCGATGGGCCGGCTGGTGTCGGCCGACGAGGTCGCCAACGCCATCGTCTACCTGGCCAGCCCGCTGTCCGGTTCCACCACCGGTACGGCACTCGCGGTCGACGGCGGCATGCAGAACCTCCGCCTCCCCGCGGCCCGGAACTGACCGCGTACTGTCTTGTTCGCTTCGTTCCTCGTCGGAAAGGTGACACCGTCGTGAAGATCTTCCCCACGGACCTGCGGATCGGGCTGGGCGGCGCTCCGCTGGCCGGCCTGTTCACGCCGATCACCGACGCCGACGCGATCGCGACGGTCGAGGCGGCCTGGGAAGAGGGCTGGCGGTTCTTCGACACCGCGCCGCACTACGGGCTCGGGCTGGCCGAGGAGCGTCTCGGCGCCGGGCTGGCCGGCAAGCCGCGCTCGGAGTACACGCTGTCCAGCAAGGTCGGGCGGATCATCTACGAGGCCGACACCGAGGCGCCCGACGACCAGGGCTTCGCGGTGACGACGAAGCGCCGGCGCCGCTGGGACTTCAGCCGCGACGGTGTGCTGCGCAGCATCGAGGACTCGCTGCGCCGGATCGGCACCGACCGGCTCGACGTCGTGTTCGTGCACGACCCCGACGACCACTACGAGGAGGCCGTCGCCACCGCGTTCCCGACGCTGATCGAGCTGCGCGACCAGGGCGTGATCGGCGCGATCGGCTCGGGCATGAACCAGAGCGCGATGCTGACCCGGTTCGTCCGCGAGGTCGACGTCGACGTGATCATGCTGGCCGGCCGCTACACGTTGATCGACCCGGACGGGCTGGACGACGTCCTGCCGGCCTGCGTCGAGAACGACACCCAGGTGATCGCCGTCGGCGTCTTCAACTCCGGCCTGATGGCGCAGCCGCGCCCGTCGTCCGACGCGACCTTCAACTACGCCCCGGCGGCCCAGCCGCTGATCGAGAAGGCCAACCAGCTGGCCGACGTCTGCGAGTCCCACGGCATCACGCTGCCGTCGGCCGCGCTCGCCTTTCCGCTGTTCCACCCCGCCGTCGCCGGCATCGCCGTCGGGTGCCGCTCCGCCGCCGAGGTCCACGCCAACGCCGCGCTGTTCCGCGTCGAGATCCCGGCGGCGTTCTGGACCGACCTCAAGTCCGCCGGGTTGCTGCGCGAGGACGCGCCGACGCTCAGCTGACCTGGGACGACGGGGCCGTGAACGTGTTGCACACGGCGAGGTTGGGACGGTCGAAGGCCCGGCGCGACCAGAAACCGTGGTTGCGGGGGCTTCCGTGGTCCCGGGGGTTCCCGGCCCGGTCGCCGGTGTTGTTGACGACGTACAGCCACTGGGTGCGCAGCGCTCCGCGGATCCCGTAGCTGTTCTTGTTCGCGCCGAGGAACAGGTTGCCGAAACAGGACGCCTGCAGTTCCTTGCGCCGGGCCGTCTCGAGTGCGGCCGCCTTCGTCGGAGCGTTGTAGCTCAGCCGCCGGGACGCGCGCAGGATCCCGGTCATCTCCTGCAGGGCGTGCCCGTACTCGTGGGCCGCCGCGTGCGAGGCCACCGCACGGCTGAATGTCTGCGACTGGCGCCAGTACTGGATGTCCAGGTCGGACTTCATGTACATCGTGTGGTTCATCGGGCAGTAGAAGGCCAGCGCGTCGAGCGCGGTTCCGCAGGGCGAGGTGCCGTTGGTGGCGATCGTCAGCAGCCCCGGCGAGCGGAACCGATGACCCGCCGCGGTCACCTGCCGGCGCCACGCTCGGTCCATGCACGCCTTGAGCGACCGGTAGTACGCCGTGGAGTTGGCCTGGTTGCCGAGCCCGGCCCTCGACTCCCGGCATCCGACCGAGGGCTGCGTGCCGACGCGGTAGAGCTTGTTCCCGGAGGCGATCTGCCAGGGCGTCAGCACCGGCGCGGGCTTGGGCGACGGCCTGGTGGTCGGCGGCCGCGTCGTCGCAGGACGGGTCGCCGGCGGCGCGGTGGTTGCCGTCGGCACGGATGCCGTAGGGGTGTCGATGAAGGTCGGCTCGGTGCTCGGCTGGGCCACCGGCGGGGTGGCGGTCGAGTCGTCCCCGCCGGCAGCGAAGCCGAATCCGACGACGACAGCGGCCAGTACGGCGAGCCCGCCGACTACGGCGAGCAGCACCAGCGCCCCTCCGCGCTTCTTGACCGGCTGCGTCGGGAGTGGGCCCCAGCCGAATCCCTGCTGGCCTGGGCCGTAGGGCGGTGCGGCGTACTGGGTGGGCGGCGGGGCGTAGTACCCGGGCGGCGGCGCGTTGTATTGGGGACCAGGTTGCGGGGCGCCGTAGTACGGGCCGGACTGCTGCGGGTACTGACCGGACGGCGGACCCTGGGGTGGCGGGTATTGGCCGGGAGGCGGACCCTGGTGAGGCGGGTACTGACCGGGAGGCCCCCACTGCTGGTCGGACAAACTCGGCTCCTCGACGGCTACGCCGGCTCGAACAACCGGTCGGCGTACAGCCTAGGAACGAAAGGGTCCAGCCTGGTCTCACCCGCTACCGTCGGGTCCGTGGACATCGAACAATTGGTCGGCATCGGGTTGCCGGGCTATGTCGTGCGTAGTGCCGAACGTCTCGGCGCGGGATTGGACAACGTCGCGTACGAGGTCAACGGCGAGCTGGTCGTGCGGATCGCGCAGGAGGCCGGCACGGTGGTGCGGGAGGCCGCGCTGCTGGCGGAGGTCGGGCGGGTGAGTCCGCTGCCGGTTCCCGAACCGGTGTTCGTGCTCGGCGAGCACAACTGCCTGGCGTACCGGAAGGTGCCAGGGACTCCGTTGATCGACGTCCCGCTCGCCGAACGCGCGGCGTACGCCGTTGCCGTGGGCGCCGAACTCGGCATCCTGCTCGCCGCCCTGCACACGTCGGGTCTCGAGCGACGGACCGACCTGGTCGACGTCGACGACGCCCCGTTGACCGACTGGCTTGAGGAGGCGGCCGAGCAGTACGCGGACGTCGCCGAGACGTTGACGACCGGCCAGCAGCAGAGCGTGGAGAGCTTCCTCGACAGCCCGTTGCCGGAACCGGCCGACCGGCTGGTCTTTTCGCACAACGACCTCGGCATCGAGCACGTGCTCGTTGCTCCGGGCACCGGCAAGGTCACCGGCGTCATCGACTGGTCCGACGCCGCCGTCTGCGATCCGGCGCGGGACTTCGGGCTGATTCTTCGCGACCTGGGTCCGGCGGCGTTGGACGCGGCACTCGATCGGTGCCCCGACGACCTGCGCGACCGCGCCTGGTTCTACGCCCGCTGCTCGCTGCTCGAGGACCTGCACTACGGATTGGAAACCGGCCGGACGGCGTACGCCGAGAAGTCACTGGCGCGTCTGGAGCAGGTGTTCACCCGGACCTCCCGGCCGAGCTGATGCTCACCGGCTGACCGATTTGGCTTGCCCCCAGGGGCAGGGTTGCAGACTGCCGACATGGTTTTCACACACGCAGAACTCGACTATCTCGTGAGCCAGCGGATCGGCCGGCTGGCCACTGTTTCGCCGGCCGGCCAGGTGCAGAACAACCCAGTGGGATTCTTCGTCGACGCCGCCGCCGGGACGGTGACGATCGGAGGGCACGCACTCGGGGCGTCCAAGAAGTTCCGCAACATCCAGCGCGGCAGCACGGTGTCGTTGGTGGTGGACGACCTGGCGTCGGTGGAGCCATGGCTGGCGCGAGGCATCGAACTCCGCGGCACGGCCGAAGCGCTGACCAACCACGATCCCCCGCTCCCGTACTTCTCCCGCGAGGTCATCACGATCACCCCGACCACGATCGTCTCCTGGGGCCTGGACGGACCACGATCGAGCCGTCGGGTGTGAGCCGGGGTAACAAGCCGCCGAACCGGGTACCGCAGGTCCGCCGGCAGGTTCGCGGAGGGAGGCGGCGGGATGGCAGCGCGCAGACGGTACGCCGTGGCGGCGTCGAGTCAGTGGATCGACGAGGACGGGGCTCGCCTGCCCGGTGGCGAAGTGCATGCCTGGGAGCAGGGGCTGAACCAGACCGTGTGCGGTCTGCCGCTGCACCGGGCTCGGCTTCGCCGGTTTCGCGAACGTGGCCTGGGAGGACACGTTCGTGGAGACCGGCGGCGCGGCGGACGAGGTCCGTCGGCAGTGTCCGCGCTGCGCCGCCGTCGCGGGCAAGCGCGCCTCGGACCTCGGCCCGCGCTGGCGCCGGATCAACCCGCGGCCCTGACGGTGGCCGGTGGGGTCAGCACGTCGGCGTACGGTCTCGGCGAGGTCACCACGTCGGCGCGCGGTCTCAGCGAGGTCGCCTCATCGGCGTACGGTTTCAGCGAGCTCCCCGGTGGGTGTACCGCGGGTCCGGGCCCCGTCGCGGAACCCTGGGCCACGGCGTACGGCGGGTGTGGTTGGGGTCCGCGCGGAGGGACTCAGAGGTCCGGGGCGCCGTGGGGAAGGCGGTCGGGAGGCAGCGGAGGCGGCCTGCTCTTCGCATCTCAGAGGGGTCCGATCTCGGTGAGTTCGTTGTCGTCGATCGCCAGCCAGCGGGTGATGCCGATCTCCCGCAGGAACGGCAGGTCGTGGCTCGCGATCAGCAACGCCCCCTCGTACGACGCGAGCGCGTCGCGGAGCTGGGCGATGCTGGCCAGGTCGAGGTTGTTGGTCGGCTCGTCGAGCATCAGGAGTTGAGGCGGGGGTTCGGCGAGCAGGAGGGCGGCCAGGGTGGCCCGGAAGCGTTCGCCGCCGGACAACGTGCGGACCGGCTGATCGGCGGCCCGGCCGCGGAACAGGAAGCGAGCCAGGCGGGCTCTGCGGTCGTTGTTGTCGGTGCCGGGCGCGAGCTCGGCGAGGTTGTCGGCGATCGAGAGCTCGTCCTGGAGAAGATCCAGGCGCTGGGGCAACAACCGATAGGGGACCAAAGGCAACGACTGGCCGGTGATCGCGTGCAGCAACGTCGATTTGCCGGCGCCGTTCGGCCCGGTCAGCGCGATGCGTTCGGGCCCGCGGATCTCCAGGTCCGCGATCAGGCCGGTGCGGAGTTCCAGGTGCCGCAGCCGCAGCGCGACGCGGCCGTTGGGGATCGCGGTGGCCGGAAGATCCACCCGGATGTGGTCGTCGTCGTGGACCTTCTCCTCCGCCTCGGCCAGCGCGTCCTGGGCGGCCTCGAGCCGGTCGCTGTGCATGCCGAGGTGCTTGCCGGCCGACACCTGCGCCGACCGTTTCAGTGCCCCCGCGGCCATCTTCGGGATCCCCCCGGCCTCGAACGCCCGCTGCCCCGCGGCCCGGCGGCGGTCCATCTTCATCCGCGCCTCGATCAGCTCGCGCTTCTGCCGCCGGACGTCGGACTCGGCCGACCGCATCGTCCGCTCGGCCGCCTCCTGCTCGATCGCGACCGCCTCCTCGTACGCCGTCAGGTTGCCGCCGTACCAGGTGAGATCGCCCTTGCGCAGTTCGCCGATCTGGTCGACCCGGTCGAGCAACTCCCGATCGTGGCTGACGACGAGCAGCGCGCCCCGGAACGTGTCGACCGCGTCGTACAGCTTGCGCCGGGCGCGCAGATCGAGGTTGTTGGTCGGTTCGTCGAGCAGCAGGACGTCGGGACGCCGGAGCAGCTCGGTGGCCAGGCCGAGCAGGATCGTCTCGCCGCCGGACAGTTCGCCGACGGACCGGTCCAGCTCGATCGCGCCGAGCCCGAGCTTGCCGAGCAGCGCCTCGGCCCGCTCCTCGACGTCCCAGTCGTCGCCGACCACGGCGAAGTTCCGCTCGGAGGCGTCGCCCGACTCGATCGCGGTGATCGCCCGCCGGACCGCCGCGATGCCGAGCGCGGCGTCGACGCGCAGCGTCGTGTCGAGGGTCAGGTCCTGCGGCAGGTAACCGAGCTCGCCGCTGACCCGGATCGAGCCACGCTGCGGGGTCAACCGGCCGGCGATCAGCCGGAGCAGCGTCGACTTGCCGGTGCCGTTGCGGCCGACCAGTCCCGATCGGGCCGGCCCCGCGGCGAAGGAGAGCCCGTCGAACAGGACGTCACCGTCCGGCCAGGCGAAAAAGAGGTCGTTGCACGTCAAAGAGGCAGTCATCAGGGTGTACTCCGAGATCTCGAACGAGACCGCGCACCGAACGGTGGCGATCAACCGCTGCTGAAGAGAGACCTCAGTTCGACAACCCGCACCCCCTGACATCGGCGACAAGACACCGTCAAGGGTAGCCAGCCCGCGACAGCCAGGGCAACGAAATAACCGGGTGACACCGGCTCGCGTGCCGGTCCAGCCGCGGCCGAGGAGCCGGCGCCGCCGCGAACAGCGACGGCTCGGCGTACCGCGGTTACGGCGCCTTGCGGAGCCAGGACTCGACGCCGGCGATATGAGCTGTCATCCAGGCCCGAGCGGCCTCGGCGTCTCCTTGCTCGAGGGCGTCGAGGATCGCCGTGTGCTCAGCCAGAGTCCGTTCCACGGCACCGGCCTGGGTCACCCCGCGCCAGATCCGGGCCCGCTGGGTGGCGCCGGAAACCCCGTCGAGCAGGGAGCAGACGACCGCGTTGCCGGTCGCTTCGGCGATGCCGCGGTGGAAGCGCAGGTCGTTGGTGACCAGCTCGTCGACGTCCGCCCTCGGCGACAGGTCGCTGGTCAGCAGCCGGAGGTTGGCGAGCTGCTCGGCCGAGATCCGGGCCGCCGCGAGGGCCGCGACACCGGGCTCGAGCAGCCGGCGTACCTCGAAGAACTGCAGGACCGAGTCGTCGCGGTGCAGGTCGACCATGAAGCTGAGCGCGTCGAGCAGGTGCGCGGAGCTCAGGCTGGTCACGTACGTGCCGTCGCCGTGCCGGACGTCGAGCACGTTCACCAGCGTGAGCGCCTTCACCGCTTCGCGCAGCGAGTTGCGCGACAGCCCGAGCCTGGCCGCCAGGTCCGCCTCCTTGGGCAGCCGGTCGCCCGGGCCCAGCTCGCCGGAGGTGATCATCTCCTTGATCTTGACGATCGCCTCATCCGTCAACGCCATCGGATCAGTATGCCGCCGGTCCGTCCCGGCGCAGGGTCATCGACCGTGCCGACACCCGAGTTGTGACTCGGTGAGTCCGCCGGAGAGCCAATCGAGCAGAACTGGACTGATCCATTGCGTGAGCTTCACCACACTTTTGGCCACCCTGGGTGATCACAGCCGGCGAACGCACCGCTGCATACTGTGGGCACTCAGGCGTAGCGAGCACTCCGGAAAGGCCCTCGGACACCGCCGGATCCCCACCTCTGCAACGAGTCCGGCAGTCCAGCCGACCCGTCCGGCGGCTGTCAAGGGCGGAGCCGAGGGCAACAACCCTGAAACACCCGAAACGCAGGTGTTCCAGGGGCCGATCGGCCGACGCGCGGCGGCGGAACCACTCGACACACTGGTCCGGTGGTCCCGGGCTGTAGATGTGTTGCCGGTGCTATTAGCCTTGGCTCGGGAGCACCCCCATAACTCCCGTAGTCAGCACAGTGGTACCGGACCCGCAAATCGGAAGAGGCGAACTGCCAAGTGGCCACCGAGCCATCAGACACCAATCCCCTTGCAGCCTTCGGAGCGAACGAATGGCTGGTCGACGAGATGTACGAGAAGTACCGCCAGGATCCCAAGTCGGTAGATCCCGCGTGGTCGGCCTATTTCGAGAACGGCAGCTTCCAGGGGGACAGTCCGGGTGACGCGCAGCAGGTGAAGCCTGCCGAGGCTCCCCGGCCCGATGCGGTGTCCGACAACAAGACCCCGGAGGCCGCGGGCCGCGGGACGACGGCCACCGCGCCGGCCGCAAGCAAGCCGGCCGCCCAGGCCGCCGCGGCGACGCCGGCCCCGGCCGCGCCCGCCGCCACCACCGCGTCGAGCGCCCAGAGCCAGCCTGCCCAGACCAAGCCCGCAGCGTCTGCCCAGCAGACCGCGCCCGCCGCGAGCGGCGCCCCGACCGGAGGAACGGTGAACCAACCGCCCAGCGCGCAGCCCAAGCCTGCCCCCGCGACCAGCACGGACGCGGAGCGGAAGATCCTGCGCGGCGCGCCCGCCCGGACGGCGCAGAACATGGAGACCAGCCTCGGGGTCCCCACCGCGACCAGCGTCCGCCAGGTGCCGGTCAAGCTGCTGATCGACAACCGGATCGTCATCAACAACCACCTCAAGCGCGCGCGGGGCGGCAAGATCTCGTTCACCCACCTGGTCGGCTGGGCGCTGGTCAAGGCGCTCAAGACGCTGCCGGAGATGAACGCGTCGTACGACGAGACCGACGGCAAGCCGACGCTGGTCCAGCCCGAGCACATCAACCTCGGCCTGGCCATCGACATGCAGAAGCCGGACGGCACCCGCCAGCTGCTGGTGCCGTCGATCAAGGCGACCGAGACGATGACGTTCGCCGAGTTCTGGATGGCCTACGAGGACATCGTGCGCCGGGCCCGGGACAACAAGCTCGCGCTGCCCGACTTCCAGGGCACCACGATCAGCCTGACCAACCCCGGCACGATCGGCACCCAGCACTCGGTGCCGCGGCTGATGAGCGGCCAGGGCTGCATCATCGGCGTCGGCGCGATGGAGTACCCGACCGAGTACCAGGGCGCGGCAGAGGAGACGATGGCCAAGCTCGCGGTCAGCAAGGTGATGACGCTGACCTCGACCTACGACCACCGGATCATCCAGGGCGCGCAGTCGGGTGAGTTCCTGCGCCGGCTGCACCAGCTGCTGCTGGGCGCGGAGGGCTTCTACGACGAGATCTTCCAGAGCCTGCGGATCCCGTACGAGCCGATCCGCTGGGCCGCCGACCTCCCGCACAGCCACGAGGAGGACATCAGCAAGCAGGCCCGGATCCTGGAGCTGATCCACGCCTACCGGGTGCGCGGCCACATCATGGCCGACACCGACCCGCTGGAGTACAAGCAGCGCAGCCACCCCGACCTCGACGTCGCCACCCACGGGCTGACCCTGTGGGACTTGGACCGCGAGTTCGCCACCGGCTCGTTCGGCGCCGCGACCGACCGCAAGTTCATGAAGCTGCGGGAGATCCTCGGCATCCTGCGCGACTCGTACTGCCGCACCACCGGTATCGAGTACATGCACATCCAGGACCCCGAGCAGCGCAAGTGGCTGCAGGAGCGGATCGAGCGGCCGCACACCAAGCCGCCGCGCGAGGAGCAGCTGCGGATCCTGGCCAAGCTGAACGAGGCCGAGGCGTTCGAGACCTTCCTGCAGACCAAGTACGTCGGCCAGAAGCGGTTCTCGCTGGAGGGTGGCGAGACCACCATCCCGCTGCTCGACGAGATCTGCGAGGAGGCCGCCGGGGCCGGCCTGGACGAGGTCGTGATCGGCATGGCGCACCGCGGCCGGCTGAACGTGCTGGCCAACATCGTCGGCAAGTCCTACGGCCAGATCTTCCGCGAGTTCGACGGCAACATCGACCCGCGCACGGTCCAGGGCTCCGGTGACGTCAAGTACCACCTGGGCGCCGAGGGCGAGTTCGTCTCCGAGTTCGGCGACAAGATCAAGGTGTCGGTGGCGGCCAACCCGTCGCACCTGGAGACCGTCGACCCGGTGCTCGAGGGCATCGTCCGGGCCAAGCAGGACATCCTCGACCAGGGGCCGACGTTCCCGGTACTGCCGGTCCTGGTGCACGGTGACGCGGCCTTCGCCGGCCAGGGCGTCGTGGCCGAGACGCTGAACCTGTCCCAGCTGCGCGGCTACCGCACCGGCGGCACGATCCACGTGATCGTCAACAACCAGGTCGGTTTCACCACCTCGCCGGCCTCGTCGCGCTCGTCGATGTACTGCACCGACGTGGCCCGGATGGTTCAGGCGCCGATCTTCCACGTGAACGGCGACGACCCCGAGGCCTGTGTCCGGGTCGCCGACCTGGCCTTCGAGTACCGCCAGGCGTTCAACAAGGACGTCGTGATCGATCTGGTCTGCTACCGCCGCCGCGGCCACAACGAGGGCGACGACCCGTCGTTCACGCAGCCGCTGATGTACGACCTGATCGAGCAGAAGCGGTCGGTGCGCAAGCTGTACACCGAGGCGCTGATCGGCCGTGGCGACATCACCGTCGAGGAGGCCGAGCAGGCGATGCGCGACTTCCAGCAGCGGCTGGAGCGCGTGTTCACCGAGGTCCGCGAGGCCAAGAGCCAGCCCGACACCCCGGCGCCGTACGTGACGGTCCCGGTCTACCCGGACAAGCCGGAGGGCCCGGACGCGACCGCGACCACGCCCGAGGTGCTGAAGAAGATCGCCGACGCGTACACCACGCTGCCGGAGGGCTTCACCGCGCATCCGAAGGTGCTGCCGCAGCTGCAGCGCCGGGCCGCCGCGATCACCCAGGGCCCGGTGGACTGGGCCAGCGCGGAGATCACCGCGTTCGGCTCGCTGCTGCTGGCCGGGCGCCCGGTCCGGCTGGCCGGTCAGGACAGCCGCCGCGGCACGTTCGTGCAGCGGTTCGCGGCGATCATCGACCGGGTCAACGGCCAGGACTACGTCCCGCTGCAGCACCTGGACGACAACCAGGCGAACTTCTACGTCTACGACTCGCTGCTCAGCGAGTACGCCGCGCTCGGCTTCGAGTACGGCTACTCGGTGGCCCGGCCGGAGGCGCTGACCCTGTGGGAGGCGCAGTTCGGTGACTTCGTGAACGGCGCCCAGTCGATCATCGACGAGTACATCTCGGCCGGTGAGGCGAAGTGGGGCCAGAAGTCGGGTGTCGTGCTGCTGCTGCCGCACGGTTACGAGGGCCAGGGCCCGGACCACTCCTCGGCCCGGATCGAGCGGTTCATGGCGCTGTGCGCTGAGAACGCGATGACGGTGGCCCAGCCGTCGACGCCGGCGTCGTACTTCCACCTGCTGCGCCGCCACACCCTCGGCGAGGAGCACAACCCGCTGATCGTCTTCACGCCCAAGCAGCTGCTGCGGCGCAAGGAAGCGGTGTCGCAGCCGGAGGACCTGACCAGCGGCGCCTTCCGGCCGGTGCTCGGTGACGCCGAGGCCGAGGCCACCGCGGGCACGATCGACCGGGTCATCCTGTCGTCCGGCCGGATCGCGTACGACCTGTTCGCGGAGCGGAAGAAGACCGAGACCGACAAGCTCAGCACCGCGGTGATCCGGGTCGAGCAGCTCTACCCGCTGCCGGCCGAGGAGATCAAGGCGGAGCTGGCCAAGTACCCGAACGCGACCGAGATCCGTTGGGTGCAGGACGAGCCGGCCAACCAGGGTCCGTGGCCGTTCATGGCGCTGAACCTGACCGAGCACCTGGGCGGCAAGCCGTTCTACCGGGTGTCCCGGCCGGCCATGTCGGCGACGTCGGTGGGTTCGATGGGCGCGCACCAGGCCGAGCAGCAGACGCTGCTGAAGCAGGCGTTCAGCTGACGTGTACTTCACCGATCGAGGGATCGAGGAGCTCGAGGGCCGGCGAGGCGAGGAAGACGTCTCGCTGGCCTGGCTGGCCGAGCGGCTGCGTGAGTTCGTCGACCTGAACCCCGAGTTCGAGACGCCGATCGAGCGCTTCGCCACCTGGCTGGCGCGACTCGACGACGAGGACGACTGAGCCTGTTCGTTTTGTAGTGTGAGCGAATGCCCTTCGCCGACCATCCCGTACGACGGGTAACCGCGGCGGAGGGCATTTCGCCGTCCGGGGTCTGGCCGCACACGATTCCCGCTGTGCGGCAACTGCTGACCGACGGGCTGGACCTCGGGCCGGGCGTCACGTTCCTGGTCGGCGAGAACGGCGCGGGCAAGTCGACGCTGGTGGAAGCTGTCGCGGTCGCGTTCGGGATGTCGCCGGAAGGCGGGTCGACGGGCGCGCGGCTGACCACGCGGGCGACCGAGTCGTCACTGTCGGACGAGATCCAGCTGACCAGGGGCGCCGGCGCGTCCAAGGCCGGGTACTTCCTGCGAGCCGAGACGATGCACGGTTTCTACACCTACCTGGAGCAGAACCCGCGCCCGAGCGGGCCGCCGGACGCGAAGTTCCACGAGATGAGCCACGGCGAGAGTTTCCTGACGCTGATCGAGAGCCGCTTCACCCGGCGCGGGCTGTACTGCCTCGACGAACCCGAGTCGGCCCTGTCCTTCTCGTCCAGCCTGGCCGTGGTCGGCGTACTGAAGCAACTGGCCGACAACGGCTCACAGGTGCTGTGCGCCACCCACTCCCCCGTGATCGCCGCCCTGCCGGGCGCGACGATCCTGGAGGTCGGCGACTGGGGCATCCGCGAGTCGGCCTGGGACGACCTCGAGCTCGTCCAGAACTGGCGTGCCTACCTACGGCACCCTGAGCAGTACCTGCGGCACATCCTGTAAACCGCGGCCCCGGTCGATCGGCTGCTCAGTGAACGACCGCGACCGGCTGGTTCGCCGCCGAAGAGGCCGGGTTGAAGTCCCGCTGCCAGGGCCTGACCACGACGAGCAGGGTGACCAAGGACAGGGCCAACCCGACGGACATCACCACGGCCATCGCGACCGCGTCGGTGCCGAGGGCACCAACCAGCGGTGCGGCGACCGCGCCGATACCGAACTGGACTGCACCCAGCAGGGCCGCCGCGGTGCCCGCCGCCTCGCCGTGGCGTGACAGTGCCAGCGCCGGCGCGTTCGGAAGGGCCAGGCTGGCGGCGAACAGCGCCGCCCAGACCGGGACGAGGATGCCGACCAGGCCGCCCAGGCTCAGGGACGCGGTCAGCAGCAGCGCGACCCCTGCCAGTGCGGCGAGAACCGCGCCGGCGGTGAGCACCTGCTCAGGCTCCCATCGCTTCAGCAGCACCGGGTTGAGCTGGGTCGCCGCGACCAGCAGCAGCCCGCCCACCCCGAACAGCAGTCCGAAGGTCTGGCTGCTCACGCCGAACTGTTCCTGGAACACGAACGACGCTCCCGCGACGTACCCGAACACGCCGGTCATCGCCAGGCCGGCGACGAGAGTGAGTCCGACGAAGACCCGATCGCGGACCAACTGTCCGGCCGTGCGAGCGATCTGCGCCGGCCCGAACGGCCGTCGGCCGGAAGGCGGCAAAGTCTCCGGCAGCGTCAGTGCCACCAGAACCATCAGCAGGACGCCGAGCGCCGCCAGCACCACGAACAGGCCCTGCCAGGGCAGCGCCACCAGCAGGGCGCCACCGACGGTGGGAGCGAACACCGGCGCGACGCCGATGACGAGCATCAGCCTCGACAGCAACGTCGCGGCCGCGCGTCCGACGTACAGGTCACGGACGATCGCCAGCGCGACCACGGACCCGGCGGCGGCACCGACACCCTGCAGGATCCGGAAGACCGACAGCATCTCGACGTTCGGAGAGACCGCGCAGAGCACGGAGGCCAGCACATGCAGCCCCGCTCCGGCGATCAACGGCCGTCGGCGGCCGAGGGTATCGGAGAGCGGACCCACCAGCAGCTGGCCGAGAGCGAGGCCGGCGAAGGTGCCGGTGAGGGTGAACTGGACCGCCGTCGCGGAGGCGCCGAGGTCGGTCGTGATGGACGGCAGCGCCGGCAGGTACAGGTCGATGGTGAGCGGGCCGAGCGCGACGATGAAGCCGAGGGTGAGTACCAGCCGCACTCGGCCCATTGGGCGAATTGGGTCGTCGACGGCCGGCGTCGGCGCATTCGTCGTCCGGGTGGGAATCGTCATCGCAGCGGGCGTCGTCGGAGAATCGGAGATCGCCATGGAGTCCTCGTGATCGGCGTACAAGCAGGGCGCGACGTCGCTGTCGCCAGCTGACGGCAACGGCCCGCCCCGGCTTGCTATTCCCGGCGTACCTCACCAATCCACTCCGTGGACCGCCACCGCGCAGTGGTCAGTCGGTGTGCGGCGGTCTCCTGCGCAGCGGCGGATCCGGCGCGAGCGACCCATCGGGTGCGATGTGTTCGAAGATCTGGTCGACCAGGTTGAGCACGTGGGGGTCGTCGACGGTGTAGATGTGGCGGCGGCCCTCGCGCCGGGCGGTGATGATGCCGGCGAGGCGGAGCTTGCCGAGGTGCTGGCTGGCCGTCGCGATGCTCACTCCGACGCGGTCGGCCAGCGTGCCCACGTCGTACTCGCCCTGGGCCGCCAGCGAGACCAGATGCAGCCGCACCGGTGCGGACAGCATCGCGAAGGTGCCGGCGGCGGATTCCAGCTGGGCCTTCGTCGGTTCGGGGAAGGTCGTCATCTCGCGGTCATTGTGACCGGTGATGCGGGTCCTGGGGAGGCGGCAGGCCGGGGGTGAGCACGGTCTCATACTTTCGCAATTGCGAAAGTATCGAAATGATGGCAGCCTGGAGGCATGGCAAGAGCCCTCCGCCCCGTGCTGCTGTGTCTGGCAGTGGCGATCCCCGCGGTCGCGCTGCGACTCACCGGCACCCACCCGTCCGCTCCGCTCGGCATCGTCGTGTTCGGTCTCGGTGTCGTCGCCGCGTCGTTCGTGCTCGCCTGGGCCGCCGAAGCCGCCGAGATGGACATCTCCGGCGGGCTCGCGATCGCCCTGCTCGCGGTGATCGCCGTCCTGCCGGAGTACGCGGTGGACCTCTACTTCGCCCACACCGCCGGCAGCAACCCGGAGTACGTCCAGTACGCCGCGGCCAACATGACCGGCTCCAACCGCCTCCTGCTCGGCCTCGGCTGGTCCAGCGTCGTCCTGCTCAGCCTGTACGTCGCCGGCAAGCGCAGCGGGCGCTCGGTCAAGGCGCTGGTGCTCGACTCGGGCTACAAGAGGGAGCTCGGCTTCCTGCTGATCGCCGGAGTGGTCGCCTTCGTCATCCCGCTGACCGGCCAGATCCACCTGCTGCTCGGCATCGCACTGCTCGCCTTCTTCGGCTACTACCTCTGGCGGGCCGCGGCCAGCGAGCACGGCGACGAGCCCGACCTGGTCGGACCGGCCGCGCGGATCGGCGCCCTGCCGAAGGCGCAGCGCCGGATCACGGTGGTCGCCATGTTCGCCCTGGCGGCCGGAGTGATCCTCGCCTCGGCCGAGCCGTTCGCCGACTCGCTCGTCCAGGGCGGTCACGCGCTCGGCATCGACCAGTTCCTGCTGGTCCAGTGGCTGGCACCGCTGGCCTCCGAAGCGCCGGAGTTCATCGTGGCGCTCCTGTTCGCCTGGCGTGGCAAGGGCGCCGCCGCGCTCGGCCTGCTGATCTCCGCGAAGGTGAACCAGTGGACCCTGCTGATCGGCAGCCTTCCGATCGCGTACGGGATCGGCGGCGGATCGGCCGCGCTGCACCTGGACGGACGGCAGGTCGAGGAGTTCCTGCTGACCGCGACCCAGACCATGCTGGGCATCGCGATCCTGCTGACGCTGCGCTTCCCGCGCTGGGCCGCCTGGACGTTGCTGGGGCTGTTCGCGATTCAGTTCGCCGTCCCGGGCCAGACCGGCCGCTACGTGCTCTGCGCCGTGTACGCCGTACTGGCGATCGGGGTGTTCGTCCACCACCGGCGCGAGATCCTTCCGACGCTGACCGATCCGTTCCGGCGGACGAAGAAGGTCGCCGAAGAGCGCAGCGACGAACTGGTCGGCGTCTGAGTCGACCCGGCTGGTGCGCGGTCGTTCCACCACCGACGACAAGGGCCCCGCGGATTCCGCGGGGCCCTTGTCGTGCTGGCGATCAGCTGGCCTGCTGCGCCTCGACGGTGACCTCGGGGCGGCGGCGCTCGGACGGGCCGGGGCGGCCGCGGCGGCGACCGTCGAGGAACTTCTCCCCCGCGGCCGTGCCGGTGAACTTGGTTCGCCGGGCCCACGCGCGGCACTCCTCCAGGACCGGGCACGCGGTCAGGCAGACCGCCTGCGCCTTGCGCTGCTCCCACTGGGTCGCGGTCTCGTCGTAGGACGGCGACATGCCGACACACGCGGCCTTCGTCATCCAGCGGTCGGCGGGGTCGGCGATCACCGTCAAGGTCGGCCTCATGGGCACTCCTGCTCCTCGTTCGATCGGGCGGATCGAGTGCGCGGGGGTTTCCCGCGCCACGATCAGCTTGCGCCCGAGTCGTTGCCCCGGTGCGACGCCCATGTTTCAGGCATGAAACGTCACGGCCGAAGGCTGTCACATCAGTGCCGTGACACCGACTCCCAGAAATCGCAGCGATGCGTGGCGCGCAGGTCGACCGGTCCGGTCGAGGCGACGCTGATCGAGCGGACGACGTCCCGCCGGTACGGCGCCCAGCCGGGATCACCGGTCCGGGCGAAGGCCGACCACTGGTCCAGGAGCCGGCCGGCCAACTGCTTCTGGGCCGGCGTCAGCGGCGGGGGTGTCCAAGGGCCAGGGGGCTGCGTGCTGCCGAGGAAGTACTGGACGTCGACGCCGTGGTGCGCGCCGTACGGGAACTCGCCGGGTTCCGGCGTCCGCGGCTCGGCGAACTCGTAGCTGTGGATCCGCGCCCGGCGGGCCATCACGTCGTTCGCCGTCAGTTGCGAGCAAGCGCCGAGCAGGAGTCCTTCATCGGTCAGGATCTGCGCGAGCGCAAGGCTCGGGCTCGGATAGCCGGCCGCCGGGTACTCGGCGAGCACCTTCGCGGCCTTGTCGCCGTACAGGTCGCGGACGAGCTGCGGATACTGCGCGGCGGTGACGGGCCGGCCTTGCTCGTCGTACCGGCCGCCCACGAACGAGCGCATCTCATCCTTGGTGCCACCCTGCAGAACCGGTACGTCGGCCGCGGCGCCGAGCCGGTGCGCGATCCGCGGCTGCAGCGGAACCAAGGCCGTTCCCGCGGTGGGCAGCCAGGCGCGATCGGTCGTACGGCGCGCCAGGGCCTCGGTCTGGCCCAGGCCTGTCAGTTCCTGGAACGGCTTGGCCCGCAGGCAGGCCAGGGCCGTGCGGGGATCGGTGCAGCCGAGATCGGCGGCGGTCTTGATCGCGCGGTGTTCGGCGGCGCGGACGGGCAGGAAGTCGTTGAGGCAGGGCGCGCTCTGGACGATCGCCCGCGCGAAGAGGCCGCGGGCCGACGGGGAGACCAGGTGCGCGCAGACGCTGAAGGCACCGGCGGACTCGCCCCACAGCGTGACGCGGCGGGGATCGCCGCCGAACGCGCGAGCGTTGCGCGCGATCCAGCGCAACGCCTGCTGCTGGTCGGCGAGGCCGAAGTTGCCGGCGGCGGGGTCACGCATCGACGGATGACGGAGGAAGCCGAGGGCGCCGAGGCGGTAGTTCGCGGTCACCACGATGTTGCCGCGGGCCACCAACTCCGAGGGGTCGTAGAGCGAGCCCGATCCCCCGGTGAAGCCACCGCCGTGCAGGAACAGCAGGACCGGCGCGTTGGTTGCCCGCGCGGGGCCCAGACGTTGAGCGTCAGGCAGTCCTCGCTGCCGGAGACCGTCGGACCGGACGCCGACTGGTGTACCTGTGGACAGCTCGGGCCGGGGACGGTCGCGTCGCGGACGCCGGTCCAGGGCTTGGCCGGGCGTGGAGCCGACCAGCGGAGTGCACCGACCGGCGGGGCGGCGTACGGGATGCCTTCGAAGACGCGGACGCCGGTTGCCGTCGTACGGCCTTGAAGCTGTCCGGTGTCGATCCTCACGGGACCGGTGGCAGCCGAGGCCGGCTGAACCGTACCGAGCAGGACGAGGGCGACGAGAGCTGCTACTGCTGTGCGGAATGGTTTCATGCCTGCCGATGGTGGCAATCGCCTGCCCTGCAGGGCATCGGCCAGGAGCGGTATCCGCCGTTACGCCGGCTGGGGTACGTCGGCGGTCAGCACCGTGCGGACGGTCTCCCGGGCGCAGGCCTTGTTCACGCCGATGCCGCCCTGAGCGCCGCGCTTGATCCACCCGGTGACGAAGTGTCCCGGCCGGCCGACGACCGCGCCCCGCACGTTCGGCACGACGCCGCGCACCTCGTCGAAGGGCAGGCCGGGGATCGGACGGCCGGTGAAGCCGATCGCGGTGATCAGCGAGTCCGCCGCGATCGTTTCGCCGTCGAGCGTGGTGAGACCGCGGTGATCCCAGGCGGCCGGCGTGACGTGGTGGCGGAAGACGATGCCCAAGCTGTGCTCGACTTCACGGAACGCGGAAGCGGTGTAGGCGGCGACGTCCGGGCCGCGGCGGCCGACGAGGACCACCTCGGTGACACCGGCCAGGGACTCGCGCACCTGGGCCGGCAGATCCAGCCCGGCCAGCCGCCGGTCGTCCGCGGTCATCAGCCGGGCCAGGTCCAGCGCGACGTTTCCGTTGCCGACGACAATGACTCGCGGACCGCGCAACGCGACCGCGCGAGCTCCCGGTCGGCCGTTGTACCAGGCAACTACTTCGGCCGCGGTCAGCGCCGCCTCCTCACCGGGGATCCCCAGCCGGCGACTCTCGAACGAGCCGGACGCGTGCACCACGGCGTCGTACCGGCCCTCGAGCTCGGCGACGTTCACCTCGGTGTTCGGCCGCCAGCGCACCCGCGGGTGGGCGGCGATTCGCTCGAAGGTCTTCACGATCTGCTTCGTCACCGGGTGATCCGGGGCCACCCCGTAGCGCGCCAGGCCTCCGACCACCGGAAGGCGGTCGAACAACGTCACCTCGGCGGTGCTCCGCTGCAGGAACTCCCGGGTCGTGTACATCCCGGCCGGACCTGTCCCGACCACCGCGACCCGTCGCGGCCCGTCCGACCAGCGGTCGAAGTTCGGCGGCTCCCAACTGTCGAGGTCGAGCCCGTCGAGCGCCGGACGCTCCGCGTAGTACGCCGTGTTGAGCTGGACGTCGACGGCCGACGCGCGGTCGGCCGGCTTGGCCGCGTCCACCGGGCAGATGTCGGCGCAGGCGCCGCAGTCGATGCATGTGCGCGGATCGATGAACAATCCGTCCGTCGTACCGAACCCAGGCTCCCCCGGTGAGGGGTGGATGCAGTTCATCGGGCAGACCGCGACACAGCTCGCGTCCGAGCAGCAGTCCCCGCTGATCACGTAGCTCATCTCAGAGCAGCCCGGTCCGCCGGTAGACCCGCCGGGCCGCCGGAGTCAGCAGCCCGACCTCGCCGAGGAAGTCCATCAGGTTGGCGCAGCTCGACCGCAGCAGCGAGCGATGGTGCTCGTTGCCGCGGGCCAGCCGGACAGCTTTCCCGACATCGAGGCCCGCGTTCCGGTAGACCTCCGGGCTGACCATGCTGCCGACGATCATGTCCGCGGCCAGGGCGATCACCAGCGCGCTTGTCCAGCGGTGGGTCCGACCGGCGTCGACCAGCCGGGCGCGGGTCTCCTCGCGCGCGAACACCATGTGCCGGGACTCCTCGACCACGTGGATGTGGTTGACCGTGCGGACCAGCGGCGCGACCCGGCGGTCGCGCATCCAGTCGCGCTGCATCACGTCGAGCACCTCCTCCGCGACCAGGATCGCGGCGTACGCCGTGGCGCCGGTGGCGATGGTCTTGAAGCCGCGCCCCAGCTCCCGGGCGAGCAGCCCCGGCCGGTAGCGCGCGTCGACCAGCCGGCCCGAGGCCTTGGCGAACATGATCGAGTGCCGGCACTCGTCGGCGATCTCGGTCAGCGCCCACTGGAACTCGGGCGTGGCCGGGCTGACGTCGTACACGTCGCGCAAGATCAACTGCTGCAGGATCAGCTCGAACCAGATCCCGGTCGAGGCCACCGACGCGGCTTCGTGCCGGGTCAGCTCCCGGCGCTGCGACTCGCTCAGCTCGCCCCAGTACGGCGTGCCGTAGAGCGTGCTCCACTCCGGGCTCAGGCCGTAGCCGTCGCCGACCGGGGCGTCCCAGTCGATCTCGGTCTCCGGATCCCGGGACAACTGCGCCGCCGAGGCGAGCAGGCGTCGTGCGGTCTCGTCCGTGTCGTGCATGAAGCACCTCCCGGCATCGATACATTCTCAATGTAACATAGGAGATGTATCAAGTCGCAAGGCCTATTGCGCGCCGCGGACCATCCGGATCTCCGGCACGCCGAAGAACTCCTCGTCGGCCCGGGCTCCGTCGGCGGCGAAGCCGTTGCGGCGGTAGAAGGCCATCGCCCGCTCGTTGCCCTCCAGCACCCACAGGCTGGCGGCGTCCCGGCCGATCGCGACGTCCAGCAGGCGCTGGCCCAGACCGGTCCCCCACCAGGCTCGGCGGGTGTAGACGGCGTACAGCTCGAGCGGCGTCGGGGCATCGTCGTCGCGGGCGGGGCCGGGCGACGAGAAGCCGATCACGCGGTCGCGCACCGAAACGTCCGGCGCTGGATTGATGGCGAGCCAGCGGACCACACCGGCCTCGATCGCACCGGCCCACCGCTCGGTCCGGCGGCCGATGCCGGCGGGGTCCGTCTTCTCGCACAGCCGCTCAGGGTCCAGCAGTTCGGCGTACGCCTCCTGCCAGCACAGCAGGTGACACCACGCGCCGGCCTCGGCGTCGTCGACCGTGGCGCGCCGGATCACCGGTTCCATCTAGACGGTGAAAACGATCTTGCCGAACACGTCGCCGTCGTTCATCTTGGCGAAGCCGGTCCGGGCGTCGGCCAGCGGCAGTGTGGTGTCGATGTGCGGCGAGATCCCGGCGTTCGCCATGAACTGCACGAGCTCGGCCAACTCCTGCCGCGTGCCCATCGTCGAGCCCTGGATCCGCAACTGGAGAAAGAAGATCCGGTTCAGCTCGGCCGACTTCGGCGCCTGGCCGGAGGTCGCGCCGGAGATCACCAGCGTGCCGCCCTGCTTGAGCGACTTCAGCGAGTGCGACCAGGTCGCCTGCCCGACGGTCTCCATCACCGCGTCGACCCGCTCCGGCAGCCGCGCGCCCGACTCGAACACGTCGTGCGCGCCGATCTCGAGCGCCTTCGTCCGCTTGGCGTCGTCCCGGCTGGTGGCCCAGACCCGGATCCCGGCCGCGCGCGCCAGCGTGATCAGCGAGGTCGCCACGCCACCGCCGGCGCCCTGCACGAGCACGGTGTCGCCCGGCTTCAGCCCCGACTGCGTGAACAACATCCGGTACGCCGTCAGCCAGGCCGTCGGCAGACACGCCGCCTGCTCGAAGCTCAGCCCGGCCGGCTTCGGTACGACGTTGTGCGCGGGCACGACGACCTTCTCCGCCAGCGTCCCCTGATACCGCTCGCTCAGCAACGACCGCTTCGGGTCGAGCGTCTCGTCACCCTTCCACGCCGGGTCCGAGATCACCGCGTGCACCACGACCTCGTTGCCGTCCGGGTCGATGCCCGCGGCGTCGCAGCCCAGGATCATCGGCAGACTCTGCTCGGCCAGCCCGACGCCCTTCAACGACCACAGGTCGTGGTGGTTCAGCGCCGACGCCTTGACGTCGATCGTCACCCACCCGTCCGGCGCCTCGGGCTCCGGCCGCTCCCCGACCACGAGCGCGGACACCGGGTCGTCGGCATTGAACTCGGCAGCATAGGCAGCAAGCATGCGCCCACCCTAGGCGGTGGTCCGCACCCAGTCAGTTACCAAGGTCACCGGCTCGGGGCGGGCGTGATCGACGGTTCAGTCCGCGTGCAGCCCGGCGTCCGCGTCGGTCACCGCGAACGACGTGAAGCGCACGTTCAGCCCGGAGCGGGTCGGTGCGCAGCACATCGCGCCCGCGGTCGCCTCGGCGTCCGGTGACAGCGGCGCGAGCCGGACCATCCGCCAGGGCTCGTCGTCGACCCGTGCGCGCACCGTCACCGCGTCGCCGGAGCGGCTGACCCGGATGGTCACCTCACGGCCGGCCCACTCCGGGACCGGCGCCATCGACCAGTCGGACAGCTCGCGGGTCACCACGGCGCCCAGCTGCGGTACGCCGTCGGTGAACTCCACGCCTGCCTTGATCCAGTTCTCCGCGTCGACGCGGACCAGGACACCGGCCTGGTCGTACAACTCCTCGAACGCCGCGACGAACCCGACCTCGATCGCGGTCTCCGGCGGGAAGTCCGTGAGCAGCGCGTGCCCGTCGTCGTGCACGAACCCGTAGCTCGTCGTCCGCCAGAAGTCGCTGCCCTTCCGCGCGGTCACCACCAGGTCGTTGCCGTCGGCATGCACCGCCTCGGGCGGATTCAGCCACGCCGCTTCGGACCACTCGATCGCACGCCGGTTCTCCACCCGGCAACCCTAGAACACCCGCTCGCCCTCCGCCTGCGGCGGAAGACGAGCGGGTTGGAGAAAGGAAGGCGGAGGGCCCGCGGCCTCGGGCCGGGGCTCGACCCGAGCCGGGGGCATGGCCCGAGCCGGGAGCTCAACCCGAGCCGCGGCCGGGCGGCCTACGGCCGCACCCGGGCCTCCTTCCCAACTCTCAAGCGCGGGCGACCCCGTCACGCCGCGCGGCTTCGGCGACCGCGGCGGCAACGGCCGGGGCGACGCGCTCGTCGAACGGCGACGGGATGATGTAGTCCGCGCGCAGTTCGCCGGCCGGGATGAGGTCGGCCAGGGCCTCGGCGGCGGCGAGCTTCATGCCCTCGGTGATCCGGCTGGCGTTCGCGTCGAAGGCGCCGCGGAAGATGCCGGGGAAGGCCAGCACGTTGTTGATCTGGTTCGGGAAGTCCGAGCGGCCGGTCGCGACCACCGCGGCGTGGCGGTGGGCCAGGTCGGGGTGCACCTCGGGGTTCGGGTTGGCCAGCGCGAAGATCATCGCGCCGGGCGCCATCCGGGCAATCGCTTCCTCGGGCACCGTGCCGCCGGAGACCCCCAGGAACACGTCGGCGCCGTCGAGCGCGTCGACCAGGCGGCCGGACAGCTGCGCGGTGTTGGTGTCGCGGGCCAGCGAGAGCTTCACCGGCGTGAGGTCGGAGCGGTCCTCGTGCAGCACGCCCTTGCTGTCGACGACCGCGAGGTCCCCCACGCCGGCCTGCAGCAGGATCCGCGCGCACGCGACCCCGGCCGCACCGGCGCCCGAGATCACCACGCGGATGTCGGAGATCGACTTGCCGGTCACCCGCAGCGCGTTGCGCAGAGCGGCCAGTACGACGACCGCCGTACCGTGCTGGTCGTCGTGGAAGACCGGGATGTCGAGGCGTTCCTTCAGCCGGCGCTCGATCTCGAAGCAGCGCGGCGCGGAGATGTCCTCCAGGTTGATCCCGCCGAACGTCGGCGCCATCCGGACCACGGTCTCGACGAACTCGTCCACGTCGGTGCAGTCCAGCGCGATCGGCACCGAGTCGACGCCGCCGAACTCCTTGAACAGCAGCGCCTTGCCCTCCATCACCGGCAGCGCGGCGGCCGGGCCGATGTCCCCCAGGCCCAGGACGGCGGTCCCGTCGGTGACGACCGCGACCACGTTCGACTTCCAGGTGTAGGTGCGGACCAGCGACGGGTCCTCGGCGATCGCCGTACAGACCCGGGCCACACCGGGGGTGTAGGCCATCGACAGGTCGTCGGCGTCGCGGACCTGGATCGAGGACGTCACCTCGATCTTGCCGCCGCGGTGCAGCTCGAAGACCGGGTCACCGGCGTAGGAATCGGTGGACACGTCGGACGGAAAAGCTTCGGCAACCATCGGAGACCCTTCATCAGCCCGGCGTCGAGCGGGCAGGCGTGTGCGGAACGTGTGCGAGGTGGCGGTTCGATGAGGGTGCGTCGAACGTCGCCGGTGCCAGGGGGTCACCCGTCGCTACGAGTAAACCACAGGCCGCACTGGTCTCATCTGTGAGGCCCCCCACACGGCGTCATCCGGGTGACGATCGAGTCTCGGCCCCCGTTACCGGCCGACAGCCGGCTGCCTGCTGTGTCAGGATGCGGAACATCCTGACCGGTAACGTCTGGTCGGACGACTACAACCAGTGTCGAGGAGTATCCGCGATGAACATCTCCATCCTCCGCAAGCCTCGCGTCGCGGCCGTCACCGCAACGGTCGCCGCGCTCGTGCTCGCCCTGTCCGCCTGCGGTAGTGACGAGCCGGGCAGCGGTGGCAGCGGTGGAAGTGAGGACAAGGCCGCGGCCGCCGGGATCACCCTGGTCAAGCCCGGCAAGCTCACCGTCTGCACCCACCTGCCGTACAAGCCGTTCCAGTTCAAGGAGGGCACCGAGGTCGTCGGCTTCGACGTCGACCTGCTCGACCTGCTCGCCAACGACCTCGGCCTGGAGCAGGAAGTGGTGAACATCGAGTGGGCCCAGGTCACCTCGGGCGCCGCGTTCCAGGCCAAGAAGTGCGACATGGGCATGGGCGCGATGACCATCACCCCGGAGCGTCAGGCCGCGATCAGCATCACCGCGCCGTACATGGACGCCACCCAGGTGCTGCTGGTGAAGAAGGACTCGCCGTACAAGTCGCTGGCCGACCTGAAGGGCAAGAAGGTCGGCGTCCAGGCCGACACCACCGGCAAGGACTTCGCCGACAAGGAGTCCAAGGTGCACGGCTTCGAGGTGATCACGTTCAACGACCTCGCGCTGCAGGGCAACAACCTGAAGTCCGGCCGGGTGGACGCCGCGATCAACGACAACGGCGTGCTCTACGACTTCGTCAAGGCCAACCCCGACACGGCGGTGGTGACCGAGTTCGACACCGGTGAGCAGTACGGGTTCGCCGCGCTGAAGGACGGCAGCGGCCCGAAGCTGGTGGAGAAGTTCAACACGCTGCTGGCCCAGGCCAAGACCGACGGCAAGTACAACGAGATCTACAAGAAGTGGTTCGGAGTTGAGCCGAAGAAGTGAGTGCGACTCAAGACCGCGTTGAACGCAAGGGACTGAGCCCGCGCCAGCGGGCTCAGCGCTCCCGCTGGATCCAGTACGCGATCCTCGTCGTGATCGTGATCGTGGCCGCGCTGAGCGCGGACTGGGGTCAGATCGGCAGCGTCTTCTTCAAACCCGAGTTCATCGAGGCCGCGTTCCGCGACGGCCTGCTCTCGGCGCTGGTGAAGACGCTGGAGTACACCGCCGGCGCCTTCGTGATCGGCCTGATCGGCGGCACGATCCTGGCGCTGATGCGGCTGAGCAGCGTCGGCCCGTACCGGTGGGTCGCCACCGCCTACATCGAGTTCTTCCGCGGCCTGCCGGCGATCGTGGTGTTCATCGCGTTCAGCCTGCTGCCGCTGGCCTTCGAGGGCATGACGATTCCCTGGGACCCGTACGGCGTGGTCTGGCTCGCGCTCGGCATCGTCGCCGCGGCGTACATGGCCGAGGTGATCCGGGCCGGCATCCAGGCGGTGCCGAAGGGCCAGCTCGAGGCGGCCCGCTCGCTCGGCATGCCGCCGGGGCTGGCGACCCGCAAGATCGTGCTGCCACAGGCGTTCCGGATCGTGCTGCCCCCGCTGACCAACGACCTGATCCTGCTGGTGAAGGACTCGTCGCTGGTGTTCATCATCGGCACCAGCGCCACGGCGTACGAGCTGACCGGCTTCGGCCGGGAGCTGGCCAACACCTACGCCAACCTCACCCCGCTGGTCACCGCCGGGTTCTGCTACCTGGTGATCACCCTGCCGCTGGGCCTGCTGGTCCGCCGGCTCGAGGCGAAGGCTGCGAGGACGCGCTGATGGCACTGGTCGAGATCAAGAACCTGCACAAGTCGTTCGGCAGCAACCACGTCCTGCGCGGTATCGACTTCACCGTCGAGCAGGGCGAGGTGGTCTGCGTGATCGGGCCGTCCGGTTCCGGCAAGTCGACGCTGCTGCGCTGCGTCAACCTGTTGGAGATGCCGCAGGAGGGCCAGGTGATCGTCCGCGGTGAGGACCTCACCGACCCCGACTGCCACCTGGACGCGGCCCGGCAGCAGATCGGCATGGTGTTCCAGCAGTTCAACCTGTTCCCGCACCTGTCGGTGCTGGCGAACTGCATGGTCGCCCAGACGACGGTGCTCAAGCGCAGGGCGTCCGAGGCCGAGCAGATCGCCCGGGCGAACCTGTCCCGGGTCGGCCTGGACGACAAGGTCACGGCGTACCCGGCCCAGCTGTCCGGTGGGCAGCAGCAGCGGGTCGCGATCGCCCGGGCGCTGTCGATGGACCCGGCGCTGATGCTGTTCGACGAGCCGACCTCGGCGCTGGACCCGGAGCTGGTCGGCGACGTCCTGACGGTGATGCGCAAGCTGGCCCTGGACGGGATGACGATGCTCGTCGTCACCCACGAGATGGCCTTCGCCCGCGAGGTGGCCGACCGGGTCGTGTTCATGGACGGCGGCGTGATCGTCGAGCAGGGTTCGCCGGCCGAGGTGATCGGCAACCCGCAACAGCAGCGAACGCAGGACTTCCTGCGCCGGGTGCTCAACCCCACCCACGTCGAACCGACCTGATTCGCCGTACGACGAACGGCCGGTCCCCTGCCTGGGGACCGGCCGTTGCGCTGTTGTCAGTCCGCCGGCCCGAGCGGCCGGTCGCCCGTGGTCGGGGCGGCCGGCTCCTTCAGTTCGACGAAAATCGAGTGGGTCTCGGTGTCGCCGATGTTCTCGCCGTAGTGCTCCTGCGCACCGATCCACCGGACCTCACCGGCCGGGAGTTCGACCTCGACCTCCCGCTCACCGGAACCGAGCCGGCGCCGGAACGAACTCAGCGTGTACATGACGCTGTCCGGGTGCCGGTGCGGCTGGGTCCGATGGCCGGGAGCGTCGCGGTACTCCAGCACGCGAACCCGGTCGTTCTCGAAGATGACGCGGTACGCGTCGGGGTTGGTGACTACGGGATCGAGGTCCATTCCGCAAAGTAACACGGCCGCGCTCCCGGAATCACCTGGTCAGCTCGCGGTCGCGAGGGCGAACACGTGCAGGCTGCCGGTGGACGGCAGCGTGACGAGTTCGACCGTCTTGGCCGGGTCGAGCGGGACGGAGTTGGCGAAGACCCGGTACTGGTACTCGGCGTTCGCGTAGCCGGCCGGCGTGTTGCGGCCGGGGGTACTGATCGCCAGCGTCGCGCCGTGGGTGCCGGCGTCCTGGAAGGACCAGTTCGGGAAGCCGACCGAGCCGGTGGACGACGTGCCGTCGGCGTACCAGACCGTCACGGTGCCGACCGCGGACAGGCTGGAGCCGGAGCCGAGCAGGACGAGTCGTTGCCCTTGGCCCGCGAACTCGATGGTCTGGCCGCCGCCCGCCGCGTTGTCCTTGGTGCCGGGCTGGACGTTCGGCCATGTGAGCGTCGCGCCCAGCGCGGTGACCGTCGCGCCGGGGGTCACCCCGGCCGCCGCCAGTCGCTGCGCGGAGAAGCTGTTGCCGTCACCGTCGAAGTCGCCGGGCGCCGGATTCGACTCGTCGGTCACGCCGACGTTGTTGAAGGCCGCGGCCAGGTTCGGCAGCGGCGTACCGGAGCGCTGGGAGCTGGTCCCGACCGCCTGCCCACCGGCGTACGTCGCGGTCGCGGTGAACGTCCGGATGGTGAAGCCGGGGCGCGGCTCGGGCACCCGGATCTGGAAGTCGACCACCACCGATCCACCCGGCTTGACCGCGTCCTTGACCGTCCTGACTTCCGGCGAGACCGTCCACCCGACCGGCCCGCGGAACGAGACCGCGAGCTTCGACAACCGGGTCGAACTGTTGTTCTTCACCGTCACCTTGACCGTCGAGATCACCGGCCCGGCCAGATCCACCTGCGAGATCCCGACCTCGACCTCACCGGCGGCAGCCGCCGGAGCAGCGGTCAGGCCGGCCGCCAGTACGGCGACCGCACACACCTTCGCGAAGAGTTTCAGCATCGTCATTCCCCCGCTCAGCCGACCGGCGGCATGTCGGTCTCGCGGGAGTCCAGTCCGAGCCGCAGCTCCGACCAGCGCCCACGAGTGAAGTCCGGTACGTCGACCGGCTGGCCGTCCCGCTTCAGCGACTCCACGCTCAGCGGCACCGGCGAGCACCAGGCGGCCGAGTCGTACACGTCGATGTCGGGCACCAGCCCGGCCCGCATCTGCTGCACGATCCGCCACTGCAGCACGTAGTCCATGCCGCCGTGGCCGCCGTTGTTCGCCGCGTCGTCGCCGATCTTCTTCCACAGCCAGTGGTCGTACTCCTGCCGGTACGGCGCGAAGTCCCGCCAGCTGTGACCACCGTGGTCGGGCTCGAGATAGACCCGTCCGCCGGTGCTGCCGACCGGCACGTAGTCCTCGAAGATGCCCCGGCTGCCGGCCAGGCTGTTGATCCGGCTGTACGGGCGCGGCGAGCTGACGTCGTGCTCGGCCCGGATCACCCGGCCCTTCGAGGTCTCGAGCAGACAGGTGACCAGGTCGCCGTTGATGTAGGTCTCGTTCCAGGACGGATGCGTGCGCGGGATGTGACGCTCGCGGTAGTCGGCCAGTCCGCGCGGCGCCGTCGCCGTGGCCCGTAGCGTGGTCAGCCGGTCGCCGCGGTTGATGTCCATCGCCGCCGCGATCGGGGCGAAGCCGTGCATCGCGTAGAAGCTCGCCGTACTGCGGGTGTGCCACTTCCGGCGCCAGGCGTCGGTGTAGTAGGTGTCGCTGAACAGCAGCTCCCGCAGGTCGTGCAGGTAGCCGCCGTGGCCGTTGGTGATCTCACCGAACAGGCCTTCGTGCGCCATCTTGAGCATCGCCAGCTCGTTGCGGCCGTAGCTGCAGTTCTCCATCAGCCACAGGTGGCGGCGGGTCCGCTCGGAGGTGTCGACCAGGTCCCACAGCTGCGCGAGCTCGGTGGCGATCGGCAGCTCGACGCCGACGTGCTTGCCGCCGAGCAGCGCGGCCTTGCCCTGCTCGTAGTGGAACTCCCACGGGGTGGCGATGTAGACGAGGTCGACGTCGCTGCTGCGCACCAGCTTCTGGTACGCCGTCGCGGAGCCGCCGTACTCGGTCGGGCGGGGTTTGCCGAGCTGCACGAGCTTGTCGGCGGCCGCCTTGGCCCGGTCGGCCCGGATGTCGCAGACGGCGGTGACCACTGCGCCCGGTACGGCGGCCCAGCCGGACAGCATGCCCGCGCCTCGGTTGCCGAGGCCGATCAGGCCGATCCGGACGGTGCCGTACTGCTGGAACGGGACGTCGACCATCGAGCGCTGGCCGGGACGGCGGGCCGGCACGGTGCCGGTCGTGGGTTCGGGGGTGGACCCGGCGTGGGCCTGGCCGGCGCCGGTTGCGGCGGCCAGGACGCCGGCGACTCCGGCGCCGAGCACGGTCCGGCGCGAACTGGTGGGACTCACGGTGTACTCCTGTCGTCGGGCGGGCGAGAACCGGATGGACCGGTCCGCAGAAGTGCGCGATATTGTGCGGTATCCCAGCACGCTCGACATCTACGCGCAATATCTCGGCGCAGGTCAGATCGATCCGCAGCCGTTGTGCATTGCCGGCTCCGAGCGGGGAAGATGTACGCGGTGGGCCGACCGCCCAGCCGATCAGGCCGCCAGGGAGGCAGCACGTGAGCAGCACCGGAACAGCCGCCGAGGTCCGCCTCAGCATTCCCGCGGACAGCGCCTACATCGCCGTACCGCGCTCGGTGGTCGGCAACCTCGCGGCCCGCAACGACTTCACCGTCGACGCGATCGACGACCTGCGGATCGCCGTCGACGAGGCCTGCTCGCTGCTGCTGCCCCAGGCGACCGACGGCGTGCTGGAGTGCGTTTTCGCCGTCGACCCGCCGCAGCTGACCGTACGGACCTCGGCCGTCGTACCGGCCGGCTGGATGCCGGACACCGACTCGTTCGGGTGGACCGTGCTGACCGCGCTGGTCGAGTCGGCCGCCGCGGAGACCCTGGACGGCCGCTTGACCATCACCGTGACGGCGACCGCCACCGCCGCGGAGAAGGCGTGACCGACGAGCGATCCCTGGGCGAACCCCAGGAACCCACCGACTTGCGTACCCGCACCGCCGAACTCTTCGCCGCGATGGGGTCTGCCCCGGCCGGCGACCCGGCCCACACGCTGGCCCGCGACGGCCTGGTCTCGCTGCACATGCCCCTGGTCGAGCACCTGGCCCGCCGGTTCCGTAACCGGGGCGAGCCGTACGACGACCTGGTACAGGTCGCCACGATCGGGCTGATCAAGGCGATCGACCGGTTCGACCTCGAGCGCGGCGTGGAGTTCTCGACGTACGCGACGCCGACGATCCTCGGCGAGATCAAGCGGTACTTCCGCGACAAGGGCTGGGCGATCCGGGTCCCGCGCCGGTTGCAGGAGCTGCGGCTGTCGCTCACGGCGGCGACCGCCGAGCTGACCCAGGAGCTCGGCCGGGCGCCGACGGTGGCCGAGCTGTCGACCCGGCTGGATCTGGCCCCCGACCTGGTGATCGAGGGGCTGGAGTCCGCGAACGCGTACAACACGCTGTCGCTGGACGCCCCCGATCAGAACGAGGCCGACGCGACCACGGTGCTGGACGGGCTCGGCGGCGAGGACGAGGCGCTGGAGAGCGTGGAGTACCGGGAGTCCCTCAAGCCGCTGCTGGCCCAGCTGGACACCCGCGAGAAGCGGATCCTGACGCTGCGGTTCTTCCGGGGCATGACGCAGTCGCAGATCGCCGAGGAGATCGGCATCTCGCAGATGCACGTGTCCCGGCTGCTGGCCCGGACCCTGACCGAGCTGCGGGCGGGCCTGCTGAAGGAGTAGCGCCCGCTACAGGACCGGAGGGTGGTCGCGGCTCGGGTCGTCGCGCAGCACCTCGGTCGACGCCTTCTGGAAAATCGCCACCAGCACGCCCACCGCGGCGACCGCCAGCACGACGGAGACGGCCTTGGTCGACCCACCCCAGAAGCTGTAGGCCATCAGCACCTGGATCAGCTGGGTGAACACCGCCGGGCCGCGGCTCCAGGTGGACGCACGCGACAGTCCGCGGGCCACCAGCACCAGGCCGGCGCCGTACGCGAGCAGGAACAGGGTCGTGGTCAGTCCCAGCACCAGGCGGGTCCGGTCGATCGTAAATGCTTCGGCAAATCCGAGAACGACGACCACGAGGCCTTCCGCAGCGACCACAGCCGCGGCTAACTTGAGCGGACGCGGTACGGCTGCGGAGGAATCGGTCGGCACCGTGTCAGCTTACGCGGCGGAGGTTCGGCCGGACTGGTCCTGGTGGCCAGTACGGCGGAACGTCCGGCGCGTGGCAGCTTCACGCCCCGGCGGACTGCTGTGAGGAGCAGTTCGTCGCAGGGCAACGGCGCGCCCGGGCCCACCCCTGCCCCGGGTGCTCCGAGGGTCGGAGAGCCTTTCCCCACAGGGATTCGAGGTTTTGCGTAACCCCGAGGCGGTTGGATCGGTTACTTGCAGTGAACGGGTGCTCGCAGCCAGAACCTCACGTTCGGATAGCGGACGTGATGATCCGCTGTGCACCGGTTCGAAGTGTTAAGGAAGCGTTGTGATCGGATCGACAAGTCCATAACCCTTGTTTCGCCAGCGCGACATTGGGAACATGGAGTCGTTCGTGAAAACGTTCACAACGCTCGCACCACCCCCCGTGCGATTAAGGCCACGCTGATCGGGCACAGACCGATCTTCAGCGTAATTCGACTACCGAGAGAGATGGGATTCGCCATGGATTGGCGCCACCGGGCCGTTTGCCTCGATGAGGACCCGGAACTGTTCTTCCCCATCGGCAACACCGGCCCCGCGATCATGCAGATCGAGGAGGCCAAGCAGGTGTGCCGTCGTTGCGACGTGCGTGAGCAGTGCCTTGCCTGGGCACTGGAAGCCGGCCAGGACCACGGTGTCTGGGGCGGCTTGAGTGAGGACGAGCGCCGTGCGCTGAAGCGCCGGAACGCCCGGGCCCGCATCCGCACCGCCTGACGCAGCAACACGATGGGGCCCCGCGGGATCCGCGGGGCCTTTTGATTTCCAGGCGTTCTCCGCCCCACCAGGTTGCCGACGGCCCCCACCGTGGCGTCCGAGGAACTATGGGTGAGCACCAACAGTTAGCCCTCACCCACGGTTGCTCCGACGTCACGATCCAGGGCCGGCCGGTCAGTCCTTGATCGGGATGTCGAGCGTGACAGTCGTCCCCGGACCGCTGGTGCGGGGACGGAAGTCCAGCGTGCCGTCGAGTTCGCCGAGCACGAGGGTGCGGACGATCGACAGGCCCAGGTTGCCGGAGGTCTCGGTGTCGAAGCCGTCCGGCAGGCCGCGGCCGTCGTCGGAGATCACCACGTGCAGCCGGCCGACGGCACGATGGGCTTCCAGCTCGATGGTTCCGCTGGCGTCCTCGCCGGTGCGGGCTCCGAAGGCGTGCTCGACGGAGTTCTGCATCAGCTCGGTCAGCACCATCGCCAGCGGCGTCGCGACCTCCGAGTCCAGGACGCCGAAGCTGCCCGACCGCCGGATCCGCACCGACGTGGCGACGGTCGACACGTCGGCCACCATCGCCGCGACCCGGTCCGCGACGTCGTCGAAGTCGACGTGCTCGTCGAACGACTCCGACAGCGTCTCGTGCACGATCGCGATCGACCCGACCCGGCGGACCGCCTCGGCCAGCGCGGCCTGGCCCTCGGGCACGGTGATCCGCCGGCCCTGCATCCGCAGTAACGCGGCGACGGTCTGCAAGTTGTTCTTGACGCGATGATGAATCTCCCGGATGGTCGCTTCCTTGGTGACCAGCTCCCGCTCCCGGCTGCGCAGCTCCGTCACGTCCCGGAGCAGGATCAGCGCGCCGACGTGCTCGCCCCCGGCCCGCAACGGGATCGCCCGCAGGAACAGCGTCGCGTCGGCGTTCTCGATCTCGAGCTCCTTGGCGGCCCGGCCGGTCAGCACCGACGCCAGCACGTCGTCCACCTTGTGCCCGGAGTGCAGCAGCTCACCGGTGACGTCCTTGAGCCGGCTGCCGACCAGATCGGTGACCAGTCCCATCCGCCGGTACGCGGACAACGCGTTCGGGCTCGCGAACGTCACCATTCCGTGCCGATCGACCCGGATGCACCCGTCCCCGACCCGGGGCGTGGTGGACAGCAGCCGCTCCCCGCCGTACGGGAAGATGCCGTCGGTGATCATCCGGGCCAGGTCGGTCGCGCTCTGCAGGTAGGCGATCTCCAGCCGGGACGGCGTCCGGACGCCGAGCAGGTTGGTGTTGCGCGCGATCACCGCGATCACCCGGTCGCCGCGCCGGACCGGGATCGTCTCGACCCGGACCGGCACGTCGTCGCGCCACTCCGGGTCGCCCTCGCGGCAGATCCGGCCACCGTCGTAGGCCTGGTCGAGCAGCGGCCGCCGTTCGCGCGGGATGAAGCTGCCGACGATGTCGTCGAGGTACGCCGTCGGCCCGGTGGTCGGCCGCATCTGCGCACCTGCCCAGAAGCCGAGGCCCTCGGTGTCGGGCAGCCAGAGCACCAGGTCGGCGAAGGACAGGTCGGCCAGCATCTGCCAGTCGGACACCAGCAGTTGCAGCCGGTCCAGATCGGCCTGGTCCAGGGTCGTGTGGTTGCGGGCCACGTCACTCAGCGAGGGCACGTCGCCGAGCCTAGTCGTTGGTCCCGGCTCGACAGATTTGCGCAATGGGTGTTGATTGATCTGTGCCGAACCAAGGGTCGAGTGAAAGGATGTCTCGGTGGAGTCGACGTCGTACTGGCAGGACGTGATGGCCGCGGACTATGCGGTCCCGCACGACCGTGCGCTGACCGACCTCACCGAGGAGCTCGTCCGTGGCCTGGCCAGTACGAACCCGCAGATCCGCGACGCCCTGGCGTACCCGACGCTGGCGACCTGGCTCGAGCGCGGCGTGTACGACGACCTGCTGCCCGGCTTCGGTGACGGGCTGTGCGCCGGCCTGAACTACGGCCTCGGCGAGGACGGCACCGACACGGTCTTCCGGCGCTCCTTCACCGCGCTGACGCTGGCCGAGGTGATCCACCGCGACAACGCCGAGTTCCTGGTGCACGACGAGGTGGTGATGCGCTGGGGTGACCGGCTGGCCACCTGGTTGCTGCGCGAGCGCGACCTGCGCGGGTACGTCGCCGACTGCGGCTGGGCGCACGCGGTCGCCCACGGCGCCGACGCGATCGGCGCGCTGGCCCGGTCCCGGCACTGCGACGCCGGCGTGCTGCGCGCGCTGCTCGACGTACTGGCCGACCGCATCGTCAAGGACACGCCGTACCGCTGGGTGCACGAGGAGCACGACCGGGTCGCGCACGCGGTGATGACGATCCTGCACCGCAACATGCTCAGCAGCGACGAGCTCGAGCGCTGGCTGAAGCCGATCGCCGCGACCGCCGCGCAGCAGCCGATGATGCACGAGACGCTGCCGGAGTGGCCGACGCCCAACGTGTTCAACGCCCGCGGCGTACTGCACGTGCTGCTCAGTCAGCTCGCGATCGGCGTGAAGGGCTTCCCGATCCCCGGCGACGACGACCTGTTCGGCCGCCCGATCGAGGCCCGCGCCGACCTGCTGCTGATGGTCACCGAGGCCGTCCGCGCCTCCCAGCCGTACATCTACCGCCCGGCACCGGCACCGAGTTAGGACGGCTTCCGGACGGCGACCGCGGCGATCACCGCGCGGTGGTCGGTGCCGTCGAGTTGGTAGGTCTTGAAGCGGCTCGGCTCGACGCCGGCACCGGCGACGACGTGGTCGATCTGTGTCCGGACGAACGCCGGCCGGTTCGCCGGCCACGTCCCCTGCAGCCCCTCCCCCACGGCCGGTCCGACACTGCGGCAGTTCCGCCCGAGCGCGTCCCGGAAGTCCGCGTGGTCGGTGGTCGCGTTGAAGTCACCGGCCACGATCGTCGGTAGGTCGGAGGCGCACCACGTGCGCAGTACGACGAGATCCTGCTTCCAGGCGGCCATCTCGGACGGCAGCGGCGGGTACCCGTGGTACGCGATCAGCCGCAGGTCGCCGAGCGTGCCACCGGTCACCACGATGTGCCCGAAGCGCGTGGTCGTCTGCTGGATCACACCGGCCTGGTCCGGCTCGGGCTTGCCGGTCTGCGGCTCCGGACTGGGCAGGCCGGCGCTCACCCGGCCGGGGTCGAGGGTGTCGGCGGTGAACTCGACCTTGCCGAGCGTGGCCGACACCAGCACGCTGGTCGCACTCTCCGGCGCGGAGTTCGCCTGCACCGTGTACCCGTTGTAGCCAAGGCCCTGCAGCTCCTGCTCGATCCGCTTCCGGACGTCGACCTGGGCCTCGGGCAACGACACCAGGTCGGGCCGCTGGGTCCGGATCAGTTTCGCCACCTGCTCGGGATCGGCACCACCGCCGAGCACGTTCGCGACCATCACGGTCAACGCCCGCGATCCCGGCTCGGGCGGATGCGGGTCGGAGATCGCCCGGGGCGCGGTCAGCGCGGCTCCGGTCAGCACCAGCCCGACGACGAGGGCCGAGGCCAGCCGCCAGCTGCGTCGCAGCAGCATCAGCAGAGCGAGGACCAGCACGATGGCCAGCAACTGCGGCCGGAACGCGACCAGTTGCGGCAGCGGCGTCACTTCGTCCAGCCCGAACAGCTCGGGATAGAGCGGCACGGCAACCACCAGGAGGAAGAGCGTGGACAGCACGACCCTGCGCACCCGCCAGGCGGTTTCGTTGTCCATCGATCTCCCCCTATGTCTAGTCGCTGTCCGGCACTGACCGGTAGCGTTCAGCGTTGCGCCCGCCCGTGTCCCCGAGGAGGTAGCTGTGTCCAAGCTGTCCGCGGTGAGACCCGCGTTCTGGATCGCCGGTGTTCTGCTGGCGGCTTCAGTCGTGGTACCTCTCCTGGTTTCCACCTATGCCAAGGACGAACCCCGGCTGTGGGGATTCCCGTTCTTCTACTGGTACCAGTTCCTGTGGGTGTTCCTGTCCGCGATCGCGGTCAGCATCTCCTACCAGCTGGTGATCCGTGAGGAACGCAAACGCCGCGCCGCCGAGGGTCTGGGCGGAGTCAAGGAGGACGACCGGTGAACGACGTCGAGTGGGTCCAGCTGACGATCGTCGTCCTGATCTTCGTCGCGGTCACCGTGATGGGGTTCATGGCGGCCCGCTGGCGCCGGACCGGTGAGCTGGACAGCCTGGACGAGTGGGGCCTGGGCGGACGGGGCTTCGGCACCTTCATCACCTGGTTCCTGCTCGGCGGAGACCTCTACACGGCGTACACGTTCGTCGCGGTGCCCGCCGCGATGTACGCGACCGGCGCCATCAGTGGCTTCTTCGCGGTGCCCTACACGATCGTGGTTTACCCGATCATCTTCGTGTTCATGTCCCGGTTGTGGTCGGTCTCGCATCGCAACGGCTACGTGACCCCGGCCGACTTCGTCGGCGGCCGGTACGGCAGCCGCGGGTTGTCGCTCGCGGTGGCGGTCACCGGCATCCTCGCGACGATGCCGTACATCGCGCTGCAGCTGGTCGGCATGCAGGCCGTCTTCGAGACGATGGGGCTCGGCGGCGACAACCTGCTGGCCAAGGACCTGCCGCTGCTGATCGCGTTCGCCGTGCTCGCGGCGTACACCTACTCCTCGGGGCTGCGCGCGCCGGCGATGATCGCGTTCGTCAAGGACGGCCTGATCTACCTGGTGATCGGTGCCGCGATCCTCTACCTGCCGGGCCAGCTCGGCGGCTGGGACAGCATCTTCGACGCCGCGAAGACCAAGATGGAGACCGTCTCGCCGGCCACCGGCAAGCCGACCGGGGCGTTCATCCCGGGCGAGGCCGGCTACTCGGCGTACTGGACGCTGGCCCTGGGGTCGGCGCTGGCGCTGTTCATGTACCCGCACTCGGTGACCGCCGTGCTGTCGACCAAGAACCGCAACGTGGTCCGGCGCAACGCGGCGATCCTGCCGGCGTACTCGCTGCTGCTCGGGCTGCTCGCGCTGCTCGGCTTCATGGCGATCAAGGCGAACGTCGACATCAAGGGCCTGGACGGCCTGGCCAACCCGCAGCTGGCGATCCCGCGGCTGTTCGACCAGGAGTTCCCGGCCTGGTTCGCCGGGATCGCGTTCGCGGCGATCGCGGTCGGCGCGCTGGTGCCGGCGGCGATCATGTCGATCGCGGCGGCGAACCTGTTCACCCGCAACATCTATCGCGACTTCCTGAAGAAGGACGCGACGCCGGCCCAGGAGGCGAAGGTCTCCAAGCTCGCGTCGCTGCTGGTGAAGTTCGGCGCGCTGGTCTTCGTGCTCGGCATGGACAAGACGATCTCGCTGAACCTGCAACTGCTCGGCGGGATCTGGATCCTGCAGACCTTCCCGGCGATCGTCGTCGGCCTGTTCACCCGGTGGTTCCACCACTGGGCGCTGCTGGCCGGCTGGGCGGTCGGCATGGTCTGGGGCACGATCACGGCGTACAACGTGGTGAACCCGGCGACCGGCAAGCACTTCGGCGGCTCGCTGGCGATGGTGCCGTTCACCGACACGCAGGTCTACATCGGCCTGACGGCGTTCGCGCTCAACCTGATCGTGACGGTCGCGCTGACCTTGATCCTGCGGGCGCTGAAGGTCGCCGAGGGCAAGGACTTCACCCACGAGAGCGACTACCTGGCCGACGCCGGGGACCCGGGCGTGAAGGACCTGGACGAGCTGCTGGACGAGGGCGGGACCGGCCCGGCGGCCGCGAAACCCTGACCTGGTTGGCGATCCGGCGGGCGGTCTCCCTGGACGGGGGGCCGCTCACCGGCGATCTGGTGGGGCGGTCTCCCTGGACGGAGGGCCGCCCGCCGGCGGTCTGGTGGGCGGTCTCCCTGCACGGGGCCGCCCACCGCGGTCCGCCTGGCCGGTATGCCGCGCTAGGGACGGGCGACCGCTTGTGACGTTCCGCGGCGGGCCCGACACGCTCAGGAGTTCGGCGGTGCCCGGATTCGGGCAACCGGCGCGGCAGAATCGCGAACGTGCTGCTGGTCCTCCTCGTGATGGTGCTGGCCGCGGGAGCGGCGTTGCTCACCGGCGGCCGCTTCGTCTCCCTCGCCGACAACACCCTGTCCGGCCTGCACTGGCTCGCGGCCGCCGCGACCGGCCAACTGCTCGGCTCGGTCACCGGCGGCATCGCCCACCCGGTCGGCCTGATCGGCTCGGCCGCCTGCATCGCCGTCTTCCTGCGCCAGAACCTCCGCCGCCCCGGCGTCGCCCTGCTGGCCCTCGGCTTCACCGCCAACGCGCTGGTCGTCGTCCTGAACGGCGCGATGCCGGTCTCCCGCGCCGCCCTGTCCCGCGCCGGCCTCGACAGCTTCGTCGACGACCCACGCCACGAACTCTCCGGGCCACACACCCTGCTCCCGTGGCTAGGCGACGTCGTCCCCGTCGCCCTCCCCTGGCTCGGCCAGGCCGTCAGCCCCGGCGACGTCCTGATCGCCGCCGGCGCAGGCTTACTCCTGTACGCCGGCTTAGGCGGCACGGGGCGCGTACCGTCCGAGACCGCACCCACGTGGGCCGAACTCGGCCACCGCCCGTGACCTCACGCGCCCGCTCGCTCTCGATCTCAAGCGCCAGGCTCCCGCCCGCTCACTGATCCCGCGCCCTAAAACCGAAACCCGCGCCCAACCACCCGCCGCAGCGACTCCACCACCACCGGGTCGTACTCCGCCCCGATCCCCAACCCGATCGACTCCATCGCCTTGTTCGGGCTCTGCCCCGTGCCCTCCCCCACCAGCTGCTCGTAAGCCAGCGCGACGTTCACGATCCCGCTCTCCACCGGAATCTGCGAGTTGTTGGCTCGTCCGTGCCGATAGGGATCGTTGGAGTGCCGAACGATCTCGGCCACGTGGTCCAGCACGCCGGACCGCTCGATCACCGAAGCGCCGATCTCAGCGGCCCGCTGCCGTTCTTCCCGGGTCCGCAGCAGGGAGGCGCCGCCGGGGCTGGGGTCAGCCAGCGCCAACTGACCGACCCCCGACAGCAGCGCGGCGTACTCGAGAGCCTCCATCCGATCAGGCTTCAGACCCAGGTCGTTGCCGATCGCGACAGCGAGCGCGGCGGTCCGGGCATTCTGACCGGGACTGCTGAGACCGGCGATCTCGGTACTGCGGGCCATCGACCGCACCGTCGTGCGGTACGTGCGCTGCGCGGACGCGAACCGGCGAAAGGCGAACTGCGTGAGCAGCAGCGGGACAAGCACCAAGGGCGGCGCCCACAACCCCACCACGGACGTGCCTGCCGCCAGCAGGACGCCACCGATCGCCATCGCCATACCGATCCGGGTCACCACCGCCAGCTCGTCGCGCAGCGCGGCCGGGAATGGACGGTTGTACTGCTCTGTCGCCTGGCCGGCACCGACCAGCGCATCCGCGCCGGCCGCGGTCGCGACGCCGAGCAGCATCGCAAGTACCAACGGGAGCGCGTGGTGCCAGGTGCCGTTCCAGGACAAGGAGACCGGCGTGACAGCGGCGAAGACCACCGCCGCGGCCGCTACCGAGATCACCCGTCGGCAGGAGACGACGACGTCCCACCACAGCCCAGCGACAGCGCGCGGCAGGACTCCAGCGAGGGTGGCGACCGACGTCACGGCGATCACCTGGGCGACGTCCGGTGGTACGCCGATCGCGGGTCCGCGCAGCATCGCGTAGCCCAGGGCCGCGCTGGTGGCGATCGGAGCCCGGTTACGACTCCGATCGACACGGAACTGGACCATCTCGCCGACCGCGATCAGGAAACCGAACGCCAGTGCGAACGGCCACTCGCTCAATCCGCGACTGGAGGTGATCAGTACGGCGGCCAGCCCGAGTGTGCCACCGGCCATCACGATCACCACACCACTGCCCATGCTCCGCAGGTCGGGAGCCTGCGACGACCTGCTCACTGCGGTCCGGCGGCGGACCCGGTGGCTCCACCGCCACTGCCCAGGCTGAGGTCGTCGTGGTCGATGCTGGTTTCGACACTCGCGTCCGGGACCGGTTGATCGGCCGCCACGGCCCGCCAGCCCTGGGTGCGGATCACCTTGACGAAGGCGTCGACCAGCTCCGGGTCGAAGTGCGAGTAGCGATCCTGCTCCAGGATGGCCAACGTCTCCTCCACGCTACGGGCGGGCCGGTACGACCGAGTCGAGGTCAAGCAGTCGAACGCGTCGACGATACCGATGATCCGGGCGAAATACGGGATGTTGGTTCCACTCAAGCCCGCCGGGTAGCCGCTGCCGTCGTACTTCTCGTGATGGTGCAGTACGGCGGACTTCACTTCCTCCAGGAACGGGATGTTGCCGATCAGCTCGACACCTCGCGCGGGGTGGAGCCGGATCGCGTCCATCTCGAAGTCCTCCAGCCGGCCGGGCTTCTGGATGATGCTGGTCGGTACGCCGACCTTGCCGACGTCGTGCAGCAGCCCGGCGTGCTCGAGCGCGGCCTGACGGTCACCGCCGAGCCGCAGATGGCGGCCGAGCATGCCGACGCCCTCACTCACGCGCTCGGAATGACCGCGGGTGTAGAGATCCTTGGCTTCGATCACCTGGATGAAGGCCCTCATCGTCGCCGCCTGCGCCGTGTTCTCCGCCTCGTACTGCGACAGCGCCCAGCGGGCGACCAGGAGCGGCACCAGAACCAGCAGTCCGGCCAGCGGCCCGAGACCGCCGAGCCACACGATGGCGAGCAGGAGGCCGAGGAAGCCGTATCCCACCATCGGGAGGAAGGTCGGCACCACGACCCGCTTGAGGAACTCGATCGGTTTGACCTTGCCGTCCAGCCACATCACCAAGCAGACCAGACCCGCGTTGACCACATGTTGGGCAACGGTCGCCACGATCGCCGCGAGGATGGCCATCGGCACGTGGTCCAGAACCTGGTCGCCGGTCGGTCCACCGACCAACGTGTAGGCCATGCCGCCCGCGCCGACGGCCAGGACGCGCTGAGCGCCGTTGAAGAATCGTTTGACCAGCGGCATGTCCCGCCGGATTTGAGGAAGGTAACCGACCGCTCCAGCCACCACGGCCGCCCAGGGACCGGCCATCACGTACACCGTGAGGATCACGATCGAGTCCAGCGACGCGAGATAGGCGGAGCCAACGCTGAAGCGCAGCATGCCACCGATCAGCATGAACGCGCACAACGCTGCCACGGTCGGGTAGTCCGACAGTTGCGCGAACGACAGGACCAGGATGCTGATCGCCAGCGCGGTCACGGTCGCGACGAGCACGTTCAGCACGCGAGCCCTCACGACATCACCCGGTCCATACCGTAAGTATGATCACCAGTCCCAGAAATCCGGCATGGCCAGTACACCTCCGCTCAGCGGTAGCAGTCTCGTGACCGCCGGCGAGCGGGCACAGGGGGGCAGACAGCACATCGCTGACTCATCGTAAGTTTGCTCATCAGGCGCGCCGCGAAACACTGTAGGCCAGCGCATGACTCGCCGCACCGTGCAGAGCACCCCTGTGTGGTATGAGAGACTGTGACTCTTTGCAGTTGTTACAAGGAGGCTTCATATGGGCAAGACCGGCCGTAAGCGCCGTGCACGCAAGAAGAAGGGCGCTAACCACGGTAAGCGCCCGAACGCCTGACTCAGGCGGCTACGCACAGCAAGGACCCTGGTGAAAACCGGGGTCCTTTGCAATTTGGTCACATGTATCGACAAGACCACCAACAAAAGAGGTCTTGTATTCGGAGCGTCTATATCCGGCTACTGAACGCTATAATTCAAACAGCCGTTTAGGGCCGCGTCCAGTTTCCGTAGTACATGTTCCTCCCATGGACCTCGCGAAGCCCTGTGGACAACGTGAGCACAACGTCGATGCGGGCTCCTACAGTTAGGGCTGTGGATGGCGGTTGTATACCGCGAACTGTGGGACGTGACCAGGAGGTGGGCAGGCTTGGCATCCGAGGCGACGCTCGGCGAACTGCTGCGCGAGTACCGGATCGCCGCCAACCTGACCCAGGGCGCGCTCGCCGAGAAGGCCGGTCTGAGCGAGCAGGCGGTGAGTCTGCTCGAGCGCGGCACCCGGCGCCGTCCGCGGCCCAGCACGCTGCGGGCCCTGGCAGAGGCGCTCGACCTCGACGAGGACGCCGAGGAACAGCTCGCGCAGGCAGCCCGCGGCACTCGGGCATCACGCCACGCCACTTCGGCCCCAGCAGCCGACACCAGCCACGAAGGCGTCGTACCGCGGCAGCTCCCACCCACCCTGGCCGACTTCACCGGGCGGGCAGCCGAGCTGGCGACCCTGGTGTCCGCGTTGACCGAGGATGCGGGCACGGGCACCGTTCGGATGGCCGCCGTGACCGGCATGGGCGGCGTCGGCAAGACGTCGCTGGCCGTGCACGCGGCCCACCTCACCGCCGACGCCTACCCCGACGGCCATCTCTACCTCGACCTGCGCGGCTATGGACCGGGTGACGCCGTCCCACCACTCGAAGCGCTGAGTCAGTTGCTCCGCTCGATGGGCATCGCCGGGCACTCGATCCCCGATGCCGTCGACGAAGCCGCCGCGCTGTACCGCTCGAGGATCGCCGGCCTGCGGATGCTGGTTCTGCTGGACAACGCCAACGGCGCGGCCCAGGTGTGGCCGTTGTTGCCTGGGGCACCCGGTTCCGCGGTGCTCGTGACCAGCCGCCGGGGCCTGACGACCTTGCCCGGCTTCGTCCAGGTCAATCTGTCGCCGTTGTCGGAGAGCGACTCGATCAGTCTGCTCGGCAAGATCGTCGGCGACAGCCGGGTGGCCGCCGAATCAGACGCCACCCGGACGATCGCCCAGCTCACCGGCCGCCTTCCTCTCGCCGTTCGCCTGATCGGAGCGCGGCTGGCAGCCCGGCCGGGCTGGCCGGTCGAACACATGGTGAACCAGTTGCAGGACGAGAAGCGCCGGCTGGACGAGCTGGGCACGGGCGCCGCCGGCGTCCGCTCCAACATCGCCGCGTCGGTCGAGTTTCTCGCCGCGAGCGACCAGTACGTCGACCGCCAAGCGGCCGCCGCCCTCGACCTGCTCGGACTGCCGAACGGTGGTGATCTGTCGACCCCGACCACGGCCCGTTTGCTCGACAGTTCCGAGGCAGAGACCGAGCAATGGCTCGAGCGTCTGGTCGACCTCAACCTGTTGATCTCGCTGGCACCCGGCCGCTACCGCCTGCACGACCTGATCCGGGCGTACGCCCGCGAGCGCGCCGACCAGGTGCTGTCCGAAGGTGCCAGGACCGACGCACTGGCCCGCGTCCTGACCTTCTACACCGGGGTCGCCTGGCGGTGTCAGGAGCTGACCCATCCGGACAACCCGAGACTCGCGCTGGCCGGCGAGAGCCGCCGGAGTGTGACACCCTTCGCCGACTCGTTGTCGGCGATCTCATGGCTGAACACCGAGCAGACGAATCTCGCAGAGGCTCTCCAGCAGGCCCGGCGCAGTCCTGCCCTGCAAGCGCTGGTGCCCGAATTCGCACTCGCCTTCTTCGGGTACTACGAGACCCTCGGTCGCTGGAACGACATGCGGACCGCCTGTCGAGTGGGCCGCGAGGTCGCCGGCGAGCTGGGCTTCCGGCACTTGAGCGCGTGGCTGGAGCACGATCTGGCGATACCCGACGCCGAGAGCGGTCGGCTCGAGCCGGCGCTCGACCATCTGCGCGCCGCCGAGAAGCTGTTCGAGGCGGTCGGCGACCTGATCGGCGAGGCGCGGTGCTCCACCTCACTGAGCCGAGTGCTCGAGCAGATGGGGCGGTGGGACGAAGCCGTGGCGCACGGGGAGCGAGCCCTCGCCCTCAGCCAGCAGCTCGACGACACGACGATCGAGGGGACCAGCTATCTCGCCCTCGGCAGCCTCTACCTGCACAGCGGCGACATCACCCGCGCCGACCGCTCGTTCGCGCGCGCACTCGCGCTGTCCTCGGCCACCGGCAACTATCGCTCGACCGCCAAGCGGTACCAGAACGCCGGCCAGGCCTACCTTCACGCCGGCTTTCTGGACAGGGCCGCCGACTACCTGGTCAAGAGCATCAGCGCCTACCAGCTGGTCTCCGACCGAAACGGCGAGTCGGACAGCTGCCGCGACCTCGCCGAACTCCACACCAACCTGCGCCAGCTGCCCCTCGCCCGAACGTACGCCGAGACAGGCCTCCGCCTCGCCCGCAAGATCGGCAATCTCCAGCGCGAGGGAGAGCTCCTGATCCAGCTCGGCCGGATCGAGCACGCCGACGGCGATCTCACCGCGGCCCGCACCCATTGGCAACAGGCCGCCACCCTCCTGCGCTCCCAGGCGATCTCCTCCGAGACCATCGCCCTCGACCTCCTCGCCGCCAACCCAGCAGCCGAAGAACCGCCTTCTGGTACCGAATGACCAGCTCGCTCGCCGGCCGACCCCCGCCGTGACGCACAACGACCGCGGCACCGGGGTGCTGCGGTCGTCAGGTGTGCCGGTTGCCCGGTCAGTCCGGGCTGGAGGTCTCCACGCGGGCCTCGGTCAGGCGGAGGAGGATCTTGGCGCGCAGGGCGTCGGGGGCCTGTTCGTCGCCGCAGGAGCGGTGGACGAGCTTCTTGATGCAGCGCTCGAGGTCGTACTGGTCGAGGCAGGGGGCGCACTCTTCCAGGTGGTGGCGGATCTCGTCGCTGCTGGCGTCTTCGAGTTCGTTGTCGATGAAGACGTACACGCGCTGCAGGATCTCGCTGCAGTCGACGTCGTGGTGCTCGCCGCAGCTCACGACTCCTCCTCGGTCTTCGCGCTGTCTGCCGCGGGGATCAGGCCGCGGTCGCGGGCGTAGTCGGCCAGCAGCTCGCGGAGCTGGCGCCGGCCGCGGTGCAGCCGGGACATCACGGTACCGACCGGCGTACCCATGATCTCCGCGATCTCCTTGTAGGCAAAGCCCTCGACGTCGGCCAGGTAGACCGCCAGGCGGAAGTCCTCCGGGATCGTCTGCAGGGCCTGCTTCACGTCGGAGTCGGGCAGGTGCTCCAGGGCAACCGCCTCGGCCGACTTCAGGCCGCCGGGAGTGTGTGACTCGGCGGCGGTGAGCTGCCAGTCCTCGATCTCCTCGGTCGGCGACTGCGTGGGCTGACGCTGTCGCTTGCGGTAACCGTTGATGAAGGTGTTGGTCAGGATCCGGTACAGCCACGCCTTCAGGTTGGTCCCGGGCGTGAACTGGTGGAACGAGCTGTACGCCTTCGCGAAGGTGTCCTGGACCAGGTCCTCGGCGTCGGACGGGTTACGCGTCATCCGCATCGCCGCGGCGTACATCTGGTCGAGGAAAGGCAGCGCCTCGCGCTCGAAGCGCTCGGTCCGCTGCTCGGGAGTCTCGGTGGTCGTCGATGTCGGCATCGTGATCGAGAATACCGGGGCGACCCCAGAACTCGGCGCTCTGTCCAGGCTCGTTACCGTCATGCCCGTCACAACACGCCCGCCGACGCCCTCATTCCCGGCGTGGCGTTCTAGCCCGACACTTCCCGCGACACCCATTCGAAGACGGCTTCGACCAGCAACTCGTACGACTCCTGCTGGGTCAGTTCGGCCCGTTTCGGCACCTTGAAGCCGTGGTCGGCGTCCGGTACGACGGCCATCTCGGTCAGCGGCGGGAATTCGTCCGGCGTACCGAACGGGTCCTTCTCCCCCTGCACGACCAGCGTCGGCAGCCCGGCCGCCTGGAGCTCGTCGACCCGCGACTTGTCCGGCTTGCCCGGCGGGTGCAGCGGGAACGACAGCGCCAGCACGCCGGAAGCCCCCAGCCCGGTCGCCGTCCGGCAGGCCACCCGCGCACCCGCGGACCGGCCGCCGAGGACCAGCGGGGTGCGGATCCGCAGCTGGCCGATGATCGCGATCCAGGACTCGTCCAGGATCTTCGGCGCCGGCGCGAGTTTGCGGCCGGCCCGGCGCCAGGGCTGCTCGATCAGGAACACGTTGATGTCCTGCTTCGGCAGCCGGGCCGCCAGCGCGGCCAGGTCGCCGGACTCGATGCCCCCGCCCGCGCCGTGACCGAGGGCCAGCGTCGCCACCGGCCGCCGGGCCCGGTGCGCGACGATCCGCGCCTCACCGTGCGGTGTCGCCACAATCCGTTCGTCGGTCACGGGCCCATCCTGTCATTGCGTGGGCGCCTGACCGGTCACCCACACAGGCAGGTTGTCAGAACAGTGGATTGTCCTCGGCCTGCGCGGGCGGACCGGGCTGGTCGGCCGGGTCGTCGCCGTCCGGCGGCAGCGGCTCGACCAGATGCGGGCCGTTGTTCTTCACCGAGCTGACCGCCTTGGAAACCGCGTACGCCTCGAGCCGGCCCGGCGCGGCCGGGACCAGCAGCTCGAGCAGCTCGTCGGGGTCGGACGACAGCGGGTCGAGCCAGGCGTCGTACCGGTCACGCTCGACCAGCAGCGGCATCCGGTCGTGGATCCGGCCGAGGTCGTCGGTGGCCGAGGTGGTGAGCACCGTGCAGGTCCACAGCCAGGCCGCGTCGGAGTCGGCGTCGGCGACGGACTTGTCGCGCCAGATCTCGTACAGCCCGGCCATCGCCAGGACACCGCCGTCGGTCGGGCGGATGAAGTACGGCTGCTTGACCGGCTTGCCGTTCTTCTTCTGCTCGGTCTCGTACCACTCGTAGTAGCCGTCGGCCGGCAGCAGGCAGCGCCGGGTCGCGAACGCCTTCTTGAAGGCCGGCTTCTCCGCGACCGTCTCCATCCGGGCGTTGATCAGCCGGCTGCCGATCGAGGGGTCTTTGGCCCAGGAGGGCACGAGTCCCCACTTGACCGTGGTCAGCTTGCGCACCACCTGGTCGGGCTGCTCGCGGTTCTTCCGCTCGACCACGGCGATCACCGGGTCGGTCGGGGCGACGTTGTAGTTGTCCGGCAGCTCCTGCACGGTCTCCTTCACGTTGCCCGCGGCGATCTCGAACTCGACCACCAGATCAGCAGGGTCCCGGCTGCTCGCGTAGCGCCCACACATGGGACCAAGACTAGCCAGCGCCGCCGACAGATTCCGGTACGCCGGACAGCAGCGGCGGTGGATCGCCTACCCCGTGATAGGCGATCCACCGCCTGCTCGTTGCGCCCGGGCATCCCCCTGTAGACGTCCGGGCGCAGGTCCTAGCGGCGGGTCAACTCGTCCAGCAGCCGCACGGCCATCGCGTCGGTGGCCGGCAGGCCCTCGATCCAGATCCGGGCCAGCTGCGGCTCGTCGGTGTCCAGCCGCCACTGGGTGATCAGGGCTCTGACCGTCGCGACCTGCTCCGGCAGGTTCGGCTCGCGGTCGACGAGCGCCGCCGCGCGGTGTGAGCCGACGCGGCCCAGTACGTCACCGCCGGCGAAGACGATCCGCAGGCACTCCGCGACGTCGATGAGCCGCAGTTCGCGGTCGAACGGCGTGATGCCGGGCGGGCTGAGCGGCTCGACCACCACCAGTGCGTGCGTCGCCGGTACGGAAGTTCCACGCAGATCGGCCTCTCGGTAGATCTCGCCGAGGCGGGACCGTAGGTGCGCCAGGCTGGACAGCCCGGTCAGCGGGTCCTCGCAGCTCAGTGAGTGCAGGTAGATGAGTGACGCTTCGGCCCAGCTGGAACTGAGTGCGCGTACCGCGGCGAAAGCCGGCTCGCCCCCGGCGATCGAGCGGTACAGCGCACTCAGCCCATCAAGTGCCTCGAGCAGCGAGACTCCGTCGGCCGCCAACTGGCGGCCGACCTCGTCGCTCGCAGGCACGACGTCGGCCCCGTCCTGGAGCGCCTCGGCGATCGCGAGGTAGGCACTCCGGTCGAGACCTGCTGTGCCGTGCGGCTCCCTCCTTCCGCACGGTTGCTGTGCTGACGACGCTTCCGGCCGGTCCCGGGCGAGCGACCCCGCCAGGTTCGGGCCGCGCAGCGAGTCGAACCGCCGGCGGATGTCCGCGTACAGCGACATGACCCTCCTTCTCGCAGCCCTTTCAGCCTCCCGACCGGGTGGCCGGAAGCGTCGTTCTGCAGGAGAGACAGCGCCATGACGGGTTCATGACGCAGATTTCGAAGTTTTTTTCTCGTAACCTCGGACCGGCCGCAGTCGTCAGGAAAGGTGCGCCGGGGCGTCCCATCTGGGAGTCTTGTCCTCGGCAACTATGTGACAGACGGTGACGACGCCATGACAGCAGGGGGAGCCTCGATGGAGGAAGTACCGAGCGACGCGGAGCTGATCGCGCGCGTGCGTTCGGGCGACCTCGAGGCGTACGGCGAACTGTTCGCCCGGCACCACCAGGCGGCCGAGCGGATGGCCCGCCAGCTCGTCCCGCCGAACGACGCCGACGACCTGGCCGGCGACGCCTTCGCGAAGGTGCTGGACGCGCTGCGTGGCGGCGGCGGCCCGGACGTCTCGTTCCGGGCGTACCTGCTGACCACCGTGCGCCGGGTCCACGTCGACCGGATCCGGGCCGGCCGCAAGGTCACCTCGACCGACGACATCGCGGCGTACGAGCGGGAGCCGCAGGGCTTCGACGACCCGACGGTGACCGGCTTCGAGAGCGGCGCGGCGGCAAAGGCCTTCGCCTCGCTGCCGGAGCGCTGGCAGGCCGTGCTGTGGCACACCGAGGTGGAGGGCGAGAAGCCCGCCGCCATCGCTCCCCTGCTCGGCCTGACCGCCAACGGCGTCTCCGCGCTGGCCTACCGGGCCCGTGAAGGGCTGCGGCAGGCGTACCTGCAGCAGCACCTGGCCGACGTCGCCGGGGACCGTTGCCGTTGGACCACCGAGCGCCTGGGCGCCTACGTGCGCGGTGGCCTCACCAAGCGGGAGAACCGCAACGTCCGCGAGCACATGGACGACTGTGCCAAGTGCACCGCGGTCTACCTCGAGCTGGTCGAGGTCAACAGCGCACTGCCGGCACTGCTGGCTCCGGCTCTGCTGGGCACGGCCGGCCTGGGCTACCTGGCCGCCGCGTCGGGCGCGAAGGTCGGTCTGGTCGGCTTCTTCGTCACCGGCTGGAAGAAGGCCACCGAGAACAGCGCCCGTACGGCGGTCGGCGGTGGAGCGGTCGTCGTGGTCGCGGTCGCCGCGGTGCTGGCCGCGCTCGCGCTGACCGGCAACGAGACGCCACCGGCCGCGATCGACCAGCCGTCGGTCCAGCCGACGCAGCCGCCTCAGCCGCCGCCGGTGCCGCCGGTGCCGCCGTCGCAGAAGCCACCCACGCAGAAGCCGCCGGCGACCCAGCCGACGCAGCCGGAGCCGACCCAGCCCGAGCCGACGCAGCCCACGCAGCCCAGTGAGCCGCAGCCGACCACGGCGCCCACCAGCGCCCCGACGAGCGCGCCGACCAGTCCACCGACCACGCCGCGCCCGACACCGCCGCCGCCGACCACCCCGATCCTGGACGAGGGCCTGCTGACCATCAGCCTGCCCACCGGCGGCGGCAGCCCGCCCACCAGTGGCGGCAGCCCAGCCGGTGGCGGTAGCCCCGCCTTGAGCGGCGGAGGCCCCGCGGCGTTCGGCCCGTTCGCCCGCAGCACCGCCGCGCGGGACGCCGATCTGCGCGCCACGGTCACCATCAAGGTCCCGGCGAACAACACCAACCCCGTTGTCATCGGCATCAAGTTCGGCAACGCCCTGCGGTGGCCGCTGAGCGGCAACCCGGCCGGCTGGACCTGCACGAAGGCCCCCGACGGCAAGAGCGGCAGCTGCACGGCCGTCGATCCCGCGGCGCCGCCGACGCTCCCGATGATCTTCACCGAGCCCACCGGCGGCTCGGTGACCGACCGCACGTTCACCGTCTCCGGCAAGTCCGGCCGCCTGTACGACGACGACTCCGCCACGCTGACCGCTCCCCCGCGGCTCGACGAGAACCTGCTGAAGCTGTCCGTCGGCAAGACCGACCTGGACCGCTACTTCCGCACGATCACCGTCGCGCCGGGCACCGACCGGACCGGCGTCACGCTGAAGATCTCGTACGGCGCTGAGCTGTCCTGGCCGATCGCCGCCGCCCCGCCCGGCTGGAAGTGCACCCCGGCCACCCGGACATGTACGGCGGTCACCCCGACCCGGCCGGCTCCGCTGCCCGCCACCTTCGCCGTACCGGACGGTGGATCGGCGGCCGCGCGGACGTACACGGTGACCGCGACGGCCGGTCTCCTCCACGACACCGACTCCGAGACGCTGGCACCGGTCCGCCTGGACGAGTCGCTGCTGCGCATCCTCACCCCGGACCCGCACGAGGATCCGAACCCGTTCGTCTACAACCGCTTCCTCGACCTGAGCGGCACGAACGGGCCGGTCACGCTGGACATCTCCTGGGGCAAGAACGTCACCCTGGTCTCGTACTTCGACAAGGGCTGGACCTGCTCGCGTTCGACCGACGTCCGGCGGGCCACGTGCTCGACCGAGCGCTACACGAAGGCGCTGAACACCGAGTGGGCCGCCTGGCCGGGCTCCGGGGTCAAGAACGAGATCACCGTGAAGGCGGTCACGCCGGGCCGGTACGACACCGACAGCGCGCGGATCCCGCCGACCAAGCACGGCAAGCGGTAACGGGTCCGGCCGGCCAAATCGGTTTTGTCCCGGCCGGTGCCGCGCTCTAGGCTGGGACCCGTTCGCGCTGACGGAACCGAGTAGCGCCGTTCACCTGTGGTCCAGAGAGTCGCCGGTAGCTGGGAAGGCGACGCACAGGCCGGTCGTGAAGACACTCCTGAGCGAATGCGACAGCAAGAGGCCGGACTGGGTCTGACCAGGCCGGTGAAGGTGTGGTGGCACCGCGAGTTCCCCTTCGCCCACACCTCCGGGGTTCGAGAAATCCGACGGAGGTGAAAACAGCGATGCGCATTCTCAACCACGAGATCCCCTCAGCAGTGGGCCAGACCGTCACGGTGGCCGGCTGGGTGCACCGAAGACGACGGCTGGCCGCGGTCAGCTTCCTGGTCCTGCGGGACCGGTCCGGCCTGAGCCAGGTCGTCGTCAAGGCGCCGGAGACCCAGGCCCAGCTGGACGGACTCGGTGAGGAGACCGTCGTCCAGGTGACCGGTACGGTCGCCGCCAACCCGCAGGCGCCCGGTGGGGCCGAGCTGGTCGACCCGGTGATCGTCCCGCTGACCGAACCGGCCAAGACGCCGCCGATCGAGCTCTGGCGGCCCACGGTCGGAGCTGGTCTGCCGGTGGTGCTCGACAACGCGCCGGTCGCACTGCGGCATCCTGCGGTCCGCGCCGGCTGGGAGGTCGCCGCGGCCGCGCTGCACGGGTTCCGCAGCACGCTGGACGGCCTGGACTTCACCGAGATCCAGACGCCCAAGATCGTCGGTACGGCGACCGAGTCGGGAGCGAACGTGTTCGCGCTCGACTACTTCGGCGGTCCGGCGTACCTGGCCCAGTCGCCGCAGTTCTACAAGCAGACGATGGTCGGGGTGTTCGAGCGGGTCTACGAGGTCGGTCCGGTGTTCCGGGCCGAGCCGCACGACACCGTCCGGCACCTGGCCGAGTACGTCTCGCTGGACGCGGAGTTCGGCTTCATCGGCGACCACCGCGACGTACTGGCCGTACTGCGTAACGTCCTGGCCGGGATGCTCGCGGCCGTCGGGTCCAGAGCCGGTACGGCGCTGGAGCGGCTCGGCGTGGCGCTGCCGGAGATCCCGGTCGACGTACCGGTGCTGCACTTCGCGGACGCGCTCAAGCTGGCCGGGGCCGACCCGAGTGAGCCGGACCTGTCGCCGGCCGACGAGCGGGCGATCGGCGAGTGGGCTCTGCGCGAGCACGGCAGCGACTTCGTCGCGGTCGAGGGCTACCCGATGGTCAAGCGGCCGTTCTACACGCATCCGCAGCCGTCGGACCCGCGCTGGTCCAACTCGTTCGACCTGCTGTTCCGTGGGGTCGAGTTGGTCACCGGCGGCCAGCGGCTGCACCGCTACAGCGACTACGTGGCGGCTCTGCAGGCCAGAGGCGAGTCGGCCGACGCACCGGCGTACAGCAGCTACCTGCAGGCGTTCCAGCACGGCATGCCGCCGCACGGCGGTTTCGCCATCGGGCTGGAGCGCTTCGTGGCCCGCCTCACCGGCGCGGAGAACGTCCGCGAGGTCACTTTGTTCCCCAGGGACCTGCACCGGCTGACGCCGTGACATGAAGCACTGCCCGCTCCGCGCACGTCCCGGTGCATGATGTGCGCCATGAGTGCTGACATGGAGCGGGCGGTGCTGGCGGCGATCGACGACTCGGCGATCGTCGAGGAACTGCGGGAGCTGGTGCGGATCCCGAGCGTGGACGGGACTGCCGAGGAGAACGTGGCCCAGGAGTGGGTCGCCGGACGCCTGCGCAGGCTCGGTCTGGCGGTCGACCACTGGCAGCTGGACCTCGCCGACGTGACCGCCGACCCGGCCTTTCCGGGTATGGAGGTGCCGCGCACCGAGGCCTGGGGCTGCGTCGGCACGCTCGGCGGTGACGGCACGCCGGGCCTGGTGCTGAACGGGCATGTGGACGTCGTACCGCCGGGAGATCTCGGGCTCTGGCCGGACGGCGACCCGTTCTCGGCGCGGGTCAGCGACGGGATCATGTGGGGCCGCGGCACCTGCGACATGAAGGCCGGCATCGCGGCGATCCTCGGCGCGACGGCGGCGATCGTTGCCGCAGGCATCGAATTGCGGCGGCCGCTGGCCGTGCACACGGTGGTCGGCGAGGAGGACGGCGGGCTGGGCACGTTCGCGACCCTGCGCCGCGGCCACACCGGCGCGGCCTGCCTGATCGCGGAGCCGACCGCCGGGACCGTCATCCCGGCGAACTCCGGCTCGCTCACGTTCCGGCTGGAGATCGCCGGACTGGCCACGCATGGCTCGACCCGGACCCGCGGGGTCAGCGCGATCGAGAAGTTCGAGCCGGTGCACGCCGCGCTGCGCGAGTTGGAGGCCGAGCGGAACCGCGCTCCGCACCCGTTGCTCGACCACCTCGACCTGGCCAACCCGCTGTCGATCGGCACGATCCGGTCCGGCGACTGGGCGAGCACGGTGCCCGACCTGCTGATCGCCGAGGGCCGGTACGGCGTACAGCTGGGTGAGCCGGTCGAGGACGCGCGGGCTGCCTTCGAGCAGACCGTCGCGGCGGCGTGCGAGAAGGACGACTGGCTGCGGGACCACCCGGTGAAGGTCACCTGGCCGGGTGGGGTGTTCGCCTCCGGTCTGCTGCCTGAGGGCGATCCTCTGCTCGACGACACGTTGCGGGCCGTCGTGGACGCGGGTGGTCCCGCTCCGGAGGTCAGAGGCGGACCGTACGGGTCGGACCTGCGGCAGTACGCGGCGGCCGGCGTACCGACGCTGCAGTACGGGCCGGGTGACGTCCGGTACGCCCATGCGACCGACGAGCACGTCGCGCTGGCGGAAGTTCTGCACTGCGCCCGGGTCTATGCGCTGCTGGCAGTACGCCGCTGCGCCTAGTGGTACAAAGTGCCCATGGAACCGCTGCGTGGGCGCTCGGCCGAGCTGGGCCGGCTGCTCGAAGCCATGCGCGCAGCGGATCAGGGCACTGCGTCGGTGACCGTCGTCACCGGTGAGCCAGGCATCGGCAAGTCGGCGCTCCTGCACGCGGCGATGGAGCAGGCCGAGCGGCACGGGTTCCTGGTCGCCACGGCGGCCGCGCACCAGACCGACAACATCAGTCCGTTGTCCTCACTCGCTCCGGCGCTCCGGGCGGGCAAGGACCCGCTGATCGGCACCGAGCACTTCCTGGAGCTGGCCGCGCTCAACACCCAACCGCTGTGGCTCGCTGAGCGGCTGGCCGACCTGATGCGTCAGCGCTTGACCGGTACGGCGGCACTGCTCGTGCTGGACGACGCGCAGTGGTCCGACCCGCTCACCGGGTTCGTCCTGCGGGTGGCGATCAGTCGGCTGGCCGACGCTCGGCTCATGTGGTTGCTGGCGACTCGGCCGACGCCCGGTGGGGTGGCAGACCAGCTGGTGGACGCCGTTCGTGATCAGCTGCCGGTGCACGCCGTTCAGCTCGCACCGCTGGACACCGAAGCCGTCCTGCAGATCGCAGCGGACCGGCTGAACCATGCGGTCGACCCCGCTCTGTCCGTACGGCTGGGTGGCGCCCAGGGCATCCCGTTCTTGGTCGAGCAGGTGGTGGCCGGGCTGTACGTCGCCGACAAACCTGTTGCTGAAGGCCCACTCCCTGACGGCCTGGTGGAAGGCGTCCGCCGCCGCACAGCCGGTACGACGGAGCTCTGCCGCGCCTTGCTGCGGACGGCGGCGGTCTTCGGGAGTGAGTTCCGGCTGGAGGACGTCGCTGCACTGATGGGTGAAGGCGTCGCACGGCTGGCCGAGCCGCTGGACGAGGCGATCCGCGCCGGGTTGCTGGCCGACAGTGGCGCTCACCTGACCTTCCGGCACGAGCTGCTGCGGGCCGCCGTACTGGCTGATGTACCGCCGTCGGCCCAGCGGGCGCTGCACTCTGCGATCGCGGACCAGCTGCTCCGGTCGGAGCAGGGCGCGTCGGCGGCGGCTCCGCACATCCTGGCGACGGCGACGGTCGGTGACCTGGCCGCGATCAGCACGCTGCGGACGGCTGCGCGCGACCTGCTCACCACCATGTCGATCACGGCGCTGTCGGTGATCCAGGAGACGTTCGAGCTGACGCCGGTCGACCATGCGATCCGGGGCGAGGTCGGTGGGGACGTGGTCGACATCCTGCTGATCACCCGCCAGTACGACGCCGCGCGGGCCTTCGCCGACGACCTGCTCGGTGGGACTCCGCTCTACCAAGGGCTGGTCTCTGCGGAGCTGGCCGCGCGGATCCGGCTCTTGCTGGCGCCGCAGGAGTGGGCACTCGGGCTGCTGGACGCCGGTCGGCTGGTGGTCGACGGAGCACCGCAGCATCTGGCCGAGCGACTGGCGGCGTACCGGGTGCTGGCTGGAGCCGAGGAGCCGTTCGAGGGCGAAGACCTGGTGGCGCGTGCGGTGCTGGAGATCGCTCGGGCCGAGCGGGCCGCGGGCGAGGGCCGGTTCGTGGAGGCACGGGATGCGTACGCCGCGGCGCGGAGCCGCGGCGCGAGCGCGTCGAGCGGCTCAGCGGCTGCCGGCTCGACCGGCGGCAGCGGCTCAACGGCTAGCGGCTCGGCTGGCGGCGGCTCAACGGGCGAGCGGACCGCAGGCGGCGACGCGCTGGGCACTCCGCCCGCAGTACGAGTCGAGCTGGCCGAGCTGTTCTGCCGCGCTCAGGCCGGTGAGCCGGCTGCCGCACTCCAGGGGGTCAAGGAAGGCCTCGGCGTCGGCGACTCGTGGCTGGCCCCGCAGCTCGCCGTCCTCCGGGCCCAGCTGGAACTTGCTGTCGGCAACCTCCCGGCCGCGGTCGAGGCCGCCAACGCGAGCCTCCGCTGGTCCGCCGAACTCCACGACCCTTCGACCGAGCCCACCGCCCGACAGGTCCTCGCGCTGGTCGCCCTGCTCCGAGGAGACCTGTCAGCAGCCCGCACTGCCCCCGACGAGCCCCTCCGAGCCCTGCTGGCCATGGCCGACGGCGACGCAACCGCAGCGCACCGGCTCCTTGCCACACCACTGGCCTACCCGAACCGTCTAGAACTGCTGGTCCACGCAGCGACCCGAATTCCAGACACCGACGCCCAGAACCACTCCACCGCTCACGCCGTCGCCAAGCTGCTGGCCGAGCACGCGGCAACCACGCCGACCGGTGCCACCACCGGAGCCGCGCAGCTCGTCGCTGCTGCCAACGAGCGTGACCTGACCGCTCTGGCCGACGCTGTCGACCAGCTGCGGTCGACCGGCCGCCAGCTACTGCTCGCCGAAGCCGAGGAGCTGCACGGCCGGGTCGAGCTCGAGCACGGCGACCGGCGTACCGGCGTCGCCGCGCTGGAGCGGGCTCTCGACTCCTACACCGAGCTGGGCGCGACTGCGCTCGCCGTACCGGTCCAGGCAGCGCTGCAGGCGGCGGGAGTACGCCGGCGCCGCTGGGCCGCCGTACCGACGCGGCCGGAGTCCGGGTGGGAGGCGTTGACGCCGATGGAGCGCAAGGTCGCGCTGCTCGTCGCCGACGGGCACACCAACCGGTCGGCGGCCGAGGAGCTGGTGCTGTCGGCCAGCACGGTCGGCACCCACCTGCGCAACGTCTTCAGCAAGCTCGGGGTCAACTCCCGCGTCCAGCTCACCCGGCTGGTGCTGCAGCGGTTCGCCTCTCCCCCGAACGCATGAGTTTTGGGTGCACCGGGGCCTGCTGAGCCCGGTCGCAGGGGTGCGAAGTTCCCGTTTTCGGTCGATCCGGCGAAACGCCTCCGAGCGGTTTTCTAGGGGCACAAGGAAAACCGCGAACGAGATCGAGGACAGACAATGAGCGAGAAGAAGCCCACCGCCCTGCTGGTGCACGGAGCCTTCGCCGACGGCGGCAGCTGGGCCGGCGTGATCGCCGAGCTGGAGAACCGCGGCATCACCGCGATCGCCGTACCGAACGACCTGAGCGGCGCGGCCGCCGACGGCCGCAAGGTCGCGGCGCTGGCCCGGGAGATCGACGGCCCGGTCGTGCTGGTCGGCCACTCCTACGGCGGTGCGGTGATCACCTCGGCCGCGAACGACGCCGGCAACGTGACCGCGCTGGTCTACGTGACCGCGTTCGCGCTGGAGGAGGGCGAGGGCATCCTGGAGCTGCTCGGCCGCTTCCCGGCCAACGAACTCGGCACCTCGCTGGCGCCGCACCAGTTCGGCGACGAGACCTACCTGAGCATCGTCGAGGACAAGTTCCCCGAGATCTTCGCCGCCGACGTACCGGCCGGGCAGAGCCGGGTGATGGCCCGCTCGCAGCGGCCGATCGCGGCCGCCGCGTTCGAGGAGAAGTCCGGTGCGGCCAGCTGGAAGCGGCTGCCGAGCTACTACCTGGTCGCGACCGCCGACAACGCGATCCCGGTCGAGGCGCAGCGCGCGATGGCCGAGCGCGCCGGCTCGAAGACCACCGAGGTGAACGGCTCGCACGCGGTCGCGGTCTCGCAGCCGCTGGCCGTCGCCGAGTTCGTCGCGAGCGCGGTCGAGGCAGGTGCGGCCCGATGACCACCCGTCGCCGCTTCATCGCCACCGTCGCCGGAGTCGCCTCCGCCGCCCTGCTGACCGCCGGCGTCACCACCGCCGCCGCCAAGCCGTCCGAAGTCGCTCACCACAACAGCCCGAAGCCCACCGTCGTCCTGCTGCACGGAGCCTTCGCCGACGGCTCCAGCTGGAACGGCGTCACGCAGCGCCTCCAGCGCGACGGCTACCAGGTCGTCGTACCGGCGGTCCCGCTGCGCAGCATCGCGGGCGACACGGCGTACCTGTCCGGCGTACTGGCCGGCATCCCGGGCCCGAAGGTGCTCGTCGGTCACTCGTACGGCGGCGCGCTGGTCAGCCAGCTCGCAGGGACGGCCGGGGTCAAGTCGCTGGTCTACGTCGCGGCCTTCATCCCGCAGGCCGGAGAGACCCTGGGCGGGCTGAACAGCAAGTATCCCGGCAGCCAGATCGGACCGGACACCACGAACACCATCACCTACCCCGGCGGTGCCGACCTGGTGATGAAGCCGGAGTCCTTCCGGCAGGTGTTCGCCGCTGATCTGCCGCGCTCGCAGGCCGCCCTGCTCGGCGCCTCTCAGCGCCCGGTCGCCGCAGCGGTCTTCGGTGAAGAGATCGCCTCGACGGCCCTGGCCGGCCTTCCGAAGTACGCGGTGGTCGCCACGGGCGACAAGGCCATCCCACCCGCGGCCGAGCGCTACATGGCCCAGCGAGCCCACGCCACCACGGTGGAGATCGACGGCTCCCACCTGGTCGCCCTCTCCCACCCCGCCGAGGTCACCCAGGTGATCGAACGCGCGGCCCGCTGAACCACCAGACCGCCGGGGCGGCCCACCAGGGCCGCCCCGGCGGTGGTCGTGGGGCAGCGCCTCGTCCGCTCGCTTACGGCGGCCGCCGCTCCTTCACACCACCCCGCCGACCCGCGGCGCCCAGCGCCGCGGGTCGGCGGGAATACATGGGCGAGCGCCAGCAGTTGCTGTTGTTCATGCGTATTGATGTCTGGTCCGACGTCGTCTGTCCCTGGTGCTACATCGGCAAGCGCCGCCTCGAAAGCGCGCTGGCGACCACCGGCGAGCAGGCCGAGGTGGTTTACCACAGCTTCCAGCTCGACCCCAGCGCCACGAACGACGACGACCGCGACCTCGCCACCCGCCTCGGTGAGAAGTTCGGCCGCGACCGCGCCTTTGGCCTCCAGGCCAACGAGCACGTCACCGGCATCGCCGCCGAAGAGGGCCTGGAATTCAACTTCGACGTCGCGAAGTCGGCCAACACCGTCGACGCCCACCGCCTGCTCCACCTCGCCCGCGACCTGGGCGAACGCCGCGAGGTCCCCGCCGACACCCAGGAACGCCTCAAGGAACGCCTGCTCAAGGCCTACTTCACCGACGGCCTCCCGGTCGGCGACCACGCGACGCTGACCGAGCTCGCCACCGAGGTCGGCCTCCCGACCGACCAGGTGCGGGCCGTGCTCGCCGGTACGGCGTACGCGGAAGAGGTCGCCGCCGACCAGGCCCAGGCCCTCGCGTACGGCGCGAACGGCGTCCCTTTCTTCGTCATCGACAACTTGTACGGCGTCAGCGGCGCCCAGCCCGCCGAGGTGTTCCAGGAGGCGATCCGCCGCGCGGCCGCCGAGCGTAAGCCCGTCACGCTGATCACCTCCGCCGACAGCACCGACGCCGCCGCTTGTGGCCCGGACGGCTGCCCGATCTGAGTCCGGGCGGGGGTTGACCTGGAGACTCGCGGGTACCTGATGCCCAGATCGCTTTGCCGGACGATGTAAGAAGGAGCCATGACTGTCGTGCGCGCACTGGCCAGGCCGTTGCTGTCCGTTCTCTTCGTGGTGCAAGGCGCCAACCAGGTGCGCAACCCGGAGCCGTTGGTGCCGAAGGCGCAGCCGGTCACCGACCGCCTGGTGCCGTTGGCGAAGCGGGTCGCGCCGGCCCAGGTCGGCGACCGAATCCCTGACACGACAGTCAACCTGATCCGCCTGAACGGCGCCGCCCAGGTGATCGGTGGTCTTGCGCTGGCCACCGGCAAGGGCCGTCGCCTCGGGGCCGCCGTACTGGCCGCGTCGCTGGTGCCGACCACGGTGGCGGGTCACCCGTTCTGGCAGGAGACCGACAAGCAGGCCAAGCAGGTCCAGCGGGTCCAGTTCATGAAGAACCTCGGGCTGCTCGGCGGGCTGCTGCTCGCCGCGGTCGACACCGAGGGCCAGCCGGGTCTGATCTGGCGGGCGTCGCACGGCGCGAAGGCCGCCAAGCGGGAGACCAAGCGCGGCGCGAAGCTCGCCAAGCGCGAGACCAAGCAGCTGGCCAGGTCGGCCCGTCGCGAGGCCAGGCTCGTCGCCCGCACCGCGAAGGCCGAGCTCCCCTTCGGCTGAGTCGTCCAGCGAACCGGCACCCGGATCCGTCCGGGTGCCGGTTTTCTGTTGCGCGCGTGGCCTGTGGACAGAGCGCCGCACCGTCCGGCGGACATGCCCTAGGCTCGTGGGCGACATCGAACGAGCTGAAGGAGTGCAATGGGGACGACAGAGGGCTGGCCGGCACCGCGCCCGGCCGGGGCTGTTCACGGCCGGGTCACCGTGCCGGGATCGAAGTCGATCAGCAACCGTGCGCTGATCCTCGCCGCGCTCGCGGACGGGCCCTCCACCCTCTCCGGCCTGCTCGCCGCCCGCGACACAGCGCTGATGCGGGCCGCGCTGGTCTCGCTCGGCGTCGGCATCACCGAGCACGACGGCCTGGTCACCGTCACCCCCGGCTCGCTGAAGGGCCCGGCCGACGTCGACTGCGGCCTGGCCGGCACGGTGATGCGCTTCGTCCCGCCGGTCGCCGCGCTGGCCGACGGTGTCGTCTCCTTCGACGGCGACCCGTACGCGCGTGAGCGCCCGATGAACGTCATCCTCGGCGCGCTGCGCACACTCGGCGTCGAGATCGACGACCACGGCACCGGCCGGATGCCGTACGCCGTGAACGGGTCCGGCGCGGTCCGCGGCGGCGAGGTCACGCTCGACGCGTCCGGTTCGAGCCAGTTCGTCTCCGCGCTGCTGCTGGCCGGCGCCCGGTACGACGAGGGTGTCGACCTGCGCCACGACGGCAAGCCGGTGCCCTCCCAGCCGCACCTCGACATGTCGGTGGCGATGCTGCGCGAGCGCGGCGTCCAGGTCGACGACAGCGAGCCGAACCGCTGGATCGTTGCCCCCGGCCCGATTCGCGCGCTGGACACCGTGATCGAGCCCGACCTGTCGAACGCCGCGCCCTTCCTGGCCGCGGCCGTTGTCACCGGCGGCTCGGTCACCGTGACCGGTTGGCCGACGGCGACGACCCAGCCGGGCGGGCAGCTGCCGGAGCTCCTGACCCGCTTCGGGGCCGAGGTCTCGCTGGACGACGGCGAGCTGACCGTGCGCGGGACCGGCCGGATCGCCGCCGTCGACCTGGACCTGAGCGAGGTCGGCGAGCTGTCGCCGGTGCTGGCGGCGATCGCCGTACTGGCCGACGGGCCGTCGTACTTCCGTGGCATCGCGCATCTGCGCAACCACGAAACCGACCGGCTGGCGGCGCTGGAGACCGAGTTCAACGCGCTCGGTGGTGATGTGTCGCAGACCGCCGACGGACTGGAGTTCCGGCCGAAACCCTTGCACGGTGGGCTGTTCGGCACCTACCACGACCACCGGATGGCGCACGCCGCCGCTGTGGTCGGGCTCGCCGTCGACGGCATCGAGATCGAGAACATCGCGACCACGGCGAAGACGCTGCCGGAGTTCCCCGAGCTGTGGTCCACCTTGGTCGGCTGATGTCGCGGTACGACGAGGAGGCCAAGTACGACCGGCCCAAGCGCCGGACGCGGCCGCGGACGAAGGACCGCCCGACGTACGACGAGGCGGTGACCGCGTTCGTGATCACGCGCGACCGCGGCCGCTACACGACCTGGGTCGGCGAGGGCGACCGGGTCGTCACCGCGATGAAGGCCCGCCAGCTCGGTCGCAAGGGCGTCATCGTCGGCGACCGGGTCAAGCTGGACGGCGACGCCAGCGGCGCCGAGGGCACGCTGGCCCGGATCGTCGAGGTGCTGCCCCGGACGACGTTGCTGCGCCGCTCGGCCGACGACGACGATCCGGTCGAGCGGCCCCTGGTGGCGAACGCGGACCAGCTGGTGATCGTGGTCTCGGTCGCGAACCCCGAGCCCCGGACCAGGCTGATCGACCGCTTCCTGGTCGCGGCGTACGACGCGGGGATGCGGCCGCTGCTCTGCCTGACCAAAACCGACCTGGCCGACCCGGGACCGCTGTTGTCGACGTACCGGCCGCTCGGGGTGGAGTCGGTGGCGACCCAGCGGGACGGCGATCTCAGCGCGTTGTTCGAGCAGCTGCGCGACCGGACCAGCGTGATGGTCGGGCACTCCGGCGTCGGCAAGTCGACTCTGGTCAACGCGCTCGTCCCGGGGACGAACCGGGCCATCGGCGTCGTGAACGACAACACCGGCCGGGGCCGTCACACGTCGACGAGCGCGCTGCTGCTCCGGCTGCCCGGTGGCGGGTGGATCGTGGACACGCCCGGCATCCGCTCCTTCGGCCTGGCGCACGTCCAGCCCGACCAGCTGATCAACGCGTTCCCCGACCTGGCTGCCGAGACCGTCGACTGTGCCCGCGGCTGCGGCCACTCGGAGTCCGACCCGAACTGTGCCCTGGACGAGGCCGTCACCGAGGGCCGCGTCGACGTCGAACGCGTCGCGTCGTTCCGCCGCCTGCTGGCCAGCCGCGAAGGCCGCGCCGACCCCGCCTGACGATGACACGGCACGGTCCCCTTCGCCGAGGGCACCGTGCCGACCAGGAGCTTCTACTTGGGCGGCAACTGCCCGTCCCAGACGGCCTTCGCACCGGCGTCGCCGGTGCGGATCGTCTGGTAGATCACCAGCACGCCGACCACCACGATCGCCGCGCTGATCACCAGCTCCAGCGGCCGGCTCTTGGTTGCCTTCGCACCCTTCCCGCTCGCGAGTGCCGACGGCCCCGCCAGCAGGAGGAACGCCGCAACCACCAGCACGGCGAACACGAGCACGTACCAGAACAGCAGGTCGCCCCGCTCCTCGTGCACCTTCACCGCCGGTTCCAGCTCCGGGATCGCCGCCACGAACGCCTCGCCACTCTCCTTGGCGACGTACGCGACCACCAGCGCCCCCAGCCCGAGCAGCAGCGCCGGCCACCGCAACAGCCACCGCCACCGCGGCACCACCGCGAACGCGATCGCCAGCAACGCCGCCACCGGCAGCAACACCACCGCGGCGTGAATCACCAGTACGTGCAGAGGAAGGTCTCCGAAGCGCTCGAACATGACGCCTCCAGTGGTCGGCCGAGGTGCTCTGACACTAACTGCACGTTCAACCACCTGAAATGGTTCAATCCAGAGACTAGTGGGCGAGAGTCCACCGCGCGGGTGAAAAGCCCCACGCGGGCTCCTCCGCTCGCTGGCGCTCGCACGGTGCCGGCTCCCACCCACCCCCTCTCACGAGCGCGCGTGCTGGCGCCCGCTTCCTGCGACAACGGCCGCCGGCGGTGCCCGCCGCGCCCCAGCGCGGACTCCTCCGCTCGCTGTCGCTCGCTACGGTGCCTGCTACGAGGTGGGCTCGCGCACCACCGGGTCCACGTCCAGTCAACCGGCGATTCTCCACCCGGTTTGAATCTTTCGGCGCACCGGTACGCGAACGACTCGTCAAAAGTCTTCACGGACAGGTTCAACGATACCGTTGAAGACATGGCTGCCTCCATCGAAGAACTCGTCCAGGTCGTCGACTCCACCACCATCCTGCGCCTGCTCACCACCAAGCCCCGACTGCTCGCGTTCGGCGAACCGACGCACGGCGAGAACGCTCTGCTCGACCTGCGCAACAAGCTCTTCCACGAGCTCGTCGAGCAGCACGGCTACCGGGCGATCGCCATCGAGAGCGACTGCCTGATGGGCCGGGTCGTCGACGACTACGTTGCCTCCGGCATGGGTTCGCTGGACGACGTGATGGAGCGCGGGTTCAGTCACGAGTGGGGTGCGTTCGAGGGCAACCGCGAGCTGGTGCAGTGGATGCGGGCGTACAACGACGGCCGACCGGCGGACGAGCAAGTGCGGTTCGCCGGCTTCGACGGACCGCTGGAGATCACCCACGCCGCCAGCCCCCGCGAAGCGATCACCAGGCTTCACGGCTATCTCGACCCTGACCTGCTGCCGTGCAACAGCGAGACGCTCGATCACCTCCTCGGCGCCGACGACCGCTGGACCAACCCAGCCGCGATGATGGATCCGTCGCAGTCCGTCGGCCGGACACCCGAGGCCAAGGAGCTGCGCGTGATCGCTGACGACTTGGTGGCGCTGCTCGACGCACAGGAACCGCAACTGCGAACGACCTCCGAAGACGAGTGGTATCAAGCACGCCTGGACGCCCGCACCGCCACCGGCCTGTTGCGCTACCACTATTGGATGGCCGACACCTCGCCCAGCCGCATGGCCTGGCTGCTCGCGGTCCGGGACTCGATGATGGCCGGCAACCTGCTCGCTCTCGCCGAGCGCGGACCGACGCTGGTGAACGCCCACAACTCCCATCTGCAGCGCGACAAGAGCACCATCCGCATGGGCGGCGTACCGGCGCAGTGGTGGAGCGCCGGCGCGATCGTCAGCACCCGTCTCGGCAAGGACTACGCCTTTCTCGCCACGGCGCTCGGCACGATCCCCCACCAGGGCGTCGACGCCCCACCCGCGGACACCCTCGAAGGAATCCTGTACGCCGTACCGCAGGACCAGTACGTCGTCGACCCGCGCCGACTGGCCACGGCCATCGGTGCAGTCACGCCCCGGGTCTCCCCCTGGTACGGCTACGGGCCGCTCGACCCCACGCACCTGAGCAGCGTCGACGGCCTCGTGTTCGTCAAGGACGCCGGCGTACGCCGGACCCAGCGGACGGAATGAGCCCCGCGCGGGTAGCCTTCCGGCATGCCTTCGCACACCGACGACCTGCGGCTCGCGCACATTCTGGCCGACGACGCGGACTCGACCACGATGGACCGGTACAAGGCGCTCGACCTGCACGTCGCCACCAAGCCCGACCTGACGCCGGTGAGCGACGCCGATCGGCGGGTCGAGGACGTGATGCGCAAGACGCTGAGCCGGGCCCGGCCGCGGGACGCGTTCGTCGGCGAGGAGGAGGGCACCACCGGCTGGGGTGTGCGGCGCTGGGTGGTCGACCCGATCGACGGCACCAAGAACTACATCCGCGGCGTGCCGGTCTGGGCGACGCTGATCAGCCTGATGATCGAGGACCAGGTCGTCGTCGGCGTCGTGTCCGCGCCCGCGCTCGGCCGCCGCTGGTGGGCGTCCTACGGCGACGGCGCGTGGACCGGGCGCGCGCTGATGTCCGCCCAGCCCTGCCGGGTCAGTGACGTCAGCCGGCTCGAGGACGCGTCCTTGTCGTACTCCTCGCTCAAGGGCTGGGAGAAGCTCGGCAAGCGCGACCAGTGGGCCGACCTGATGGACTCGGCCTGGCGGACTCGCGCGTACGGCGACTTCTGGTCCTACATGCTCGTCGCCGAGGGCGCGGTCGACATCGCCGCGGAGCCGGAGCTCAACCTGTACGACATGGCCGCGCTGGCGATCATCGTCGACGAGGCGGGCGGCAAGTTCACCTCGCTCGACGGCACCCCCGGCCCGAACGGCCCGAACGCCGTGGCCACCAACGGCCGCCTGCACGACGAGGTCCTCGCCCGCCTGTCCTGACCGACCACATCACTGCGGTACGACGCCCTTCGGCGGCGCGGTCGACTCGCGGATGATCACCCGGTTCAGCGTGCGCTTGCTCGGCTCGGGCGCCGGCTCACCCCGGATCGCCGCCAGCAACCGGTGCACCGCGTCCCGCCCCTGCGCCGCCCGGTCGACCGCCACCGTCGACAGCGACGGCGTCGTGAACCGGCAGATCTCCTCGTCGTCCCAGCCGAACACGCTCAAGTCGTCCGGCACCTCCCAGCCGCGCGCCCGCGCGCCGCGGATCACGCCCATCGCGACGACGTCGTTGGCCGCGACGACGGCGGTGACCCCGCAGTCGTCCGGCAGGCTGGTGATCGCGTCGTATCCGGACTGTGCCGACCAGTCACCGTCGATCGCGCCGACCGACCGCAGGCCGAGGCGTTCGATCGTCTCCAGGTAAACGCTCTTGCGCTTGCGACCCGAGGCGTAGTTCTGGGCGCCGGCCACATGCAGAAAAGTGCGGTGCCCCAGCGAGCGCAGGTACTCGATGATCTCGCGCACCTCGGAGGCGTCGGCGAGCTCGTTGACCACGTGCAGCTTTTCGTCCAGTGACTCGTTCTCGACGATCGGCACCTGGCGCGATCTGCGGCTTTTCAGGTCGATCGACGAAATGGCCAGGATGCCGTCGACCTGGCCGGACCGGGCCAGGTCGTCGATCCGGGCCGACCGGGCCCGCGGGCCGCCCTCGACGCTGACGACCTCGACCTGGTAACCGGCGCGATGGGCTGTCTCAGAAGCCGCCGCGAGCAACGGGCCGGGAAAATGGGGGCCTGCGGCAAGGACAATGGCGAGCCGGTTCGTCCGCCGCGTCCGCATCGACCGGGCGACCAAATTCGGCCGGTAGTCGAGCGTTTTCACCGCGAATTCCACCTTGACCCTCGTCTTGGGTTTCAGGCTGTTTTTGTCCTGCAAATAGCGGGATACCGTGGTATGCGAAACTCCGGCCAGTCGCGCCACTTCATGAATGGTCGCCGGTCGTTTCGAACCTGCCTCTGCCACATTTCCTCCTCGCACCCAACCGTCCATTGGGCGGGAGCTCACAGGTTAGCCGATACCGACCGGCCCGGCGCTACGTCCACTGGAAACAAGGCGCCGGCGAGGCCGGTTCTCGACACGGCTCGGGCAGGACACACCACGAAGAGTGACCGCCAGGCCGTTGTTCCGGGGATGTCCGAGGGGTTGACACCCCCTGACACCTGAGGTTAGCTATCGCCTCAAAAGTGGATCGATCACTTTTTTAGGCCCACTCGAGGAGTGCCTATGACCGATGCCGACCTCGCCCCTGCGCCAAGTGACACCACTCGCCCCCACCGCCGTTCCGAGACGACTTCCAGCGACCGAAAACTTTCGCTCTTCCTGCGTTTGCGACGGGATTATCCGGTGCTCTTGCTGGCCATTCCCGGAATGCTGGTCCTCTGCGCTTTCCAGTACTACCCGCTGTGGGGCAACGTCATCGCGTTCCAGGACTACCAGCCCTACCTGGGCGTCGGCCAGAGCTTGTGGAGCGGCTTCGAGAACTTCTCCATCGTCTTCAACGGCGACCCGGAGTTCCTCAACGCCGTGAAGAACACGCTGATCCTGACCGCGATCCAGACCGTCATCGTGTTCCCCGCCCCGATCGTCGTGGCGCTGGTGCTGCACAGCCTGCTGTCGAACCGGCTCCGCCAGATCGTCCAGACCATCATCTACCTGCCGCACTTCATGTCGTGGGTGATCGTGGTCGCGGTCTTCCAGCAGGTGCTGGGCGGCACCGGAATGATCAACAACTGGCTGCGCTCACACGGGTACGACCCGATCAATGTGATCGGCAACGTCGAGGCGTTCCGGGCGCTGCTCACCTCGCAGGTGATGTGGAAGGACACCGGCTGGGCCACGATCCTGTTCCTGGCCGTGCTGTCACAGATCGACCGGTCGCTGTACGAGGCGTCCGCCGCCGACGGCGCCGGGCGGTGGCGACAGACCTGGCACGTCACGCTGCCGGGCCTGAAACCGATCATCATCCTGCTGCTGATCCTCAAGCTCGGCGACTCGCTGACCGTCGGCTTCGAGCAGATCATCCTGCAGCAGCCGGCCGTCGGGATCGGCGCGAGCGAGGTGCTCGACACCTACGTCTACAACAACGGGATCATCGGCGGCGACTGGGGCGCCGCGGCCGCCGTCGGGCTGGTCAAGAGCGTCGTGGCACTGGCCCTGGTCCTGGCCGCCAACAAGCTGGCCCACCGGCTGGGTGAGGAAGGGGTGTACCGAGGATGAGCGCGCCCGATCACCGCATCAGCAAGCGGCAACCGGTCCTGGTGGGCGGTATGCCGATGCCCGGACGCACCGAACGCGTTCTCAAGGCCGTGTTCCTCACCGTGATCTGCGGCGCGGTCGTGTTCCCGTTCGTCGGCGTGATCTCGACCAGCCTGGCCAGTCCCGAGGAAGTCATCCGGGCCGGCGGTTTCGTGCTGCTGCCGACCGACGGGATCGACCTGTCGGCGTACAAGTCGATCCTGTCCGGCGGCACGGTGACCCAGTCGATCCTGGTGAGTGGGTTCATCACCGTGGTCGGAACGACGATCGCCCTGCTGCTCACCTGCACGCTGGGCTGGGCGTTGAGCCGGCGCGGAACCGTGGGCAACAAACCTCTGCTGCTGCTCGTCCTGGTCAGCCTGCTGTTCAATCCCGGACTGATCCCGAGCTACCTGGTGATCCAGCAGTTCGGGCTGCTGAACAGCTTGTGGGCGGTCATCCTCCCCGTGTCGGTGAGCGCGTTCAACGTCATCGTGGTCCGGGCGTACTTCGTCGGCCTGCCCGGTGAGGTGCTCGACTCGGCCCGGATCGACGGCGCGTCGGAGTGGAAGCTGTTCTGGCACATCGGCCTGCCGCTGTCCAAGGCGGTCGTCGCCGTGGTCGGCCTGTTCTACGCCGTCGGCTACTGGAACAGCTTCTTCGGTGCGCTGCTCTACCTCAGCGACAGCAGCAAGTGGCCGCTGCAGCTGGTACTGCGCACGTACGTCGTGAACGGCGTCGAGATCGGCGCCCAGGACCTGGGCGGCGGCAGCGAGGCCCTGCCACCCCAGACCTCCATCCAGATGGCGATTCTGATGATTTCGATCGTTCCGATCCTGTGCGTCTACCCGTTCGTCCAGCGGCATTTCGCCAAGGGCGTGCTGACCGGCGCCGTGAAGGGCTGACACGAAAGGTTTTCACCATGAACACACCTGATTCACGGCTGGTCACCCGGCGCACGCTGCTGGCGGGGCTGGGAGCGTTCGGCCTGGCCGGCGCCGCCGGCTGCTCCAACGAAGGCCGAGGCGGCACCAGTGGCGCGAACACCAGCGGCTCCGGCTCGGACGTCCGGCCGGCGTACGTGCGCTACACCGGGGTCGAGCCGGACCTCGCGGGCGCCGAGTACAACATCCCGAACGCGTTCATCCGCTACCCGGCCAACCCGGTCCGGGCCGTCGACGCACCGCCGGGCGACGGCAAGCCGATCAACGTCCTCACCTACACCAACACGCCGATCCCGCCGAAGGTCGAGCAGAACCTGTTCTGGCAGGAACTCAACAAGCGGGTCGGGTCGCCGGTCTCGGTCAGCCTGACGCCGTCGGTGGATTACACCCAGAAGTTCGCCACCACGGTCGCGGGCGACCAACTCGCCGACATCTTCCTGGTCGGTGCCGTCCCGCAGGTCCCGCAGTTGCTCCAGGCCAAGGCCACCGACCTGACCCCGCACCTGGCCGGCGACAAGATCAAGAAGTACCCGTTCCTCGCGAACCTGCCCGAGACCGCCTGGAACTCGTGCATCTTCGGCAACAAGATCTACGGCGTCCCGATCTCGCGCGGAGCGATCAGTTCGCAGGCGCTCTACAGCCGCGCTGACCTGCTGGAGCAGCAAGGACTCAGCGCCCAGGTGAAGAACCCCGACGACTTCGTCGAGCTGTCCAAGGCGCTGACCGACCGGCGCCGGAACCGCTTCGCGCTGGCGGCCGCGCCGACAGCGTTCGTCCGGAACATGTTCGACATGCCGAACAACTGGAGCGAGAACGGCACGACCGTGGTCAGCTACTTCGAGCACGAGGCGCACGAGCAGGCCTTCGAACTGCTGCGCAAACTGTGGAGCTCCGGCTACATCCACCCCGACGCGTTCAGCGGCCAGAACCAGGACCTGAAGGTGAGATTCGGCAACGGCACGAGCGCGCTGGCCGTCGACACCTTCAGCGCCTGGCCGAGCTACCTGCAGACCACGGTGGATCCGCAGACCCGGATCGGCATCATCCCGCCGCCCAAGCACGACGGCTCCGGGCAGGGCCGGATCTGGCTCGGGGCTCCCGCCATCGGTTTCACGGCGATCAGCAAGAAGGCCGAGGCCCGGGTCGAGACGCTGCTGGCGTACCTGAACTTCCTCGCGGCACCGTTCGGCACCCAGGAGTACCTGTTCCGCAAGTTCGGCCTCCCCGGTGTGCACCACCGGGTCGTCAACGGCAATCCTGTTCTCACGCCCAAGGGCTTCAGCGAGACCCAGCTCGGGCTGATGTACCAGGCGGACAGCCCGTGGACGATCTTCCTGCCGGAGAAGGAGGGCAACAGTGCGGCCGAGTTCAACGCCATGAAGCAGCTGTGCCCGACCGCGATCGCCGACCCGGTGGCCGGGCTGTACTCCGAGACCAACGTGCGCAAGGGCCCACAGCTCACCGAGACGATGACGCAGTTGACCAACGACATCATCCAGGGCCGCCAACCGGTGTCGGCCTGGGCCGGCGCGGTCAAGAAGTGGAAGAGCGGTGGCGGTGACCAGATCGCCGAAGAGTTCGGCCAGGCCCTCGAAGCATCACGCTGATTCGAAAGGAACCCCTTTGACTTCCTCTCAGCCCGTCAGGTTCGCCGCCGTCGGTCTCGACCACGCGCACGCGCTCGGTCAGATCGCCGGCCTGATCAAGGCCGGCGCGGAGTTCGTCGCGATGGCGACCGACGACCCGTCGGCCGCGATCGCGGCGCAGGTCCGCGAGCGTTACCCCGACGTCCCCGTGGTCGACAGTCCCGACGAACTGATCGCCCGGGACGGGATCGACCTGATCGTGACCGCCGCGGTGCCGGACCGGCGCGGACCGATCGCCGTCGCGGCCCTGCGCGCCGGCAAGGACGTGGTCGCCGACAAGCCCGGCTGCGTCAGCTTCGAGCAGCTGGAGGCGATCGAGAAGGCGGTGGCCGAGACCGGCCGGTTCTGGTCGGTGACGTTCTCGGAGCGGTTCGAGGTCCGGTGCGTGCAGAAGGCCGGCGAGCTGGTCCGGGCCGGCAAGATCGGCACCGTCGTACAGACGCTCGGGCTCGGCCCCCACCGGATCGGCGACCGCGGCCACCTCGGTGGTGGCGGTGGCCGGCCGGACTGGTTCTACGACAAGAGCCGGTACGGCGGGATCCTGGTCGACATCGCCTCCCACCAGATCGACCAGTTCCTCTGGTTCACCGGGTCGCGGACCGCGGAGGTGGTGGCCAGCACGGTCGGCAACTTCGCGAACCCCGAAACGCCCGGCCTGCAGGACTTCGGCGACCTCCTGCTGCGCAGCGAGCACGCCCAGGGCTACATCCGGGTCGACTGGTACACCCCCAAGGGGCTGGGCACCTGGGGCGACGGCCGGCTGATGATTCTCGGCACCGACGGCTACATCGAGATGCGCAAGTACGTCGACATCGCGGGCCGCGACGGCGGCGACCACCTGTTCCTGGTCAACCAGGACAGCACGGAGTACATCGACTGCTCCGACGTCGAGCTGACCTACTACCCGGACCTGGTGCGCGACGTACGGGAGCGGACCACGACGGCGGCACCACAGGAGCACACGTTCGAGACGATGCGCCTGGCGTTGACCGCCCAGCAGAACGCCGCCGTCCGTGGGGCGGCCCGATGACGGCCGGACAGGTTGCGCCGGGCAACCTCCTCAAGGTGGCAGTGGTCGGTGCCGGCGGCATCAGTCACCGGCACGCGGAGAGCTACGCGAGTACCGGCCGGACCGAGCTCGTCGGTGTCGCCGACACCGTCGCGGAGAAGGCACAGACCTTCGCCGAGAAGCACGGCACGAAGGCCTATCCCGGCGTGACCGAACTCCTGGCCGCGGAAGCCCCCGATCTGGTCTCGGTCACCACACCGCCGGGCAGCCACGCCGCGATCGCGATCGAGGTCTTGGCGGCCGGGAAGTCCGTGCTGCTGGAGAAGCCGCCCGTGCTGAGCCTGGCCGAGATGGACGCGGTCGCGGCGGCCGAGCGGACGAGTGCGGGTTCGGTGTACGTGGTCTTCCAGCACCGGCACGGGTCCGGAGCGGTGCGAGCGGCCGACCTGCTCGCAAACGGCGCGCTCGGTACGCCGCAGGTCGCGGTCTGCGAGACGCTGTGGTTCCGGCCTCGCGGCTACTTCGCCCCGGAGTGGCGCGGCACGTGGGTCGGCGAAGGCGGCGGTCCGACGCTCGGCCACGGCATCCACCAGATCGACCTGCTGCTGCACCTGCTCGGACCGTGGCGCACGATCAACGCAACCGCCGTCCGGCTGGACCGCCCGGTCGAGTTCGAGGACGTGTCGACGGCGTCGGTGATCTTCGAGAACAACGCCGTGGCGACAGTGATCAACAGCCTGTTGTCTCCCAGGGAGCTGAGCAGGATCCGGATCGACACGACCGGAGGCACGCTGGAGGTCAACCACCTGTACGGCTACGCGGACGCCGACTGGACCTACTCCCCCGCGCCGGACCAAGGCGACCCCTGGACCGCCTCGGCCGGCGAGGACGTGCCCAGTAACCACGAAGCCCAGCTCGGCCGCCTGGTCGACGACCTGCTGACCGGGCAGAACCACGACACCACCCTGGCCGCCACCCGGCCGACGATGGAGTTCGTCACCGCGCTCTACGCCTCGGCCCTCACCGGCCGGCCGGTGCACCGCGCCGAGCTGACTCCCGAGCACCCGTTTTACCGAGCCCTCAACGGAGGCCTTCCGCAGACAGAGCTGAGCGAGGCGTTCACTCCCTGACCTGGAAGTCCCGCCCGGGCGAGTCTCGGGCGGGACAAGGCTCTACCGGTCGTCGGTCGCGTAGCGCTGCAGACGCCAGACCGCGGGCACCATCAGGGTCAGCACCACAACGACCAGGTAGATGCCGGCGCCGTACAGCTCGACGGCCTTGGCGCTGGTCACCGCGACGACGTAACCGACCGTCAGCTGACCCAACGGTCCGGTCACGAACGACCCCAGCATGTCGTACGACGCGACGCGGGACAGCTTGTCGAGCGGGATGTGCTGGCCGAGCGCCGTCTCCCAGCCGATGCCGAAGATCTCGAACCCCAGCCCGACCACGAACGCCGCCGCGGCGACCGTGAGCGTGGTCGGCCACAGCGCCAGCGCCGCGAAGATCGGCAGCGCCGACAGCATGCCGAACATGCCGACCCGGACCGGGTAGCGCGGCGGGCGCCGGATCATCAAGATGCCGCCGGCAATCAACCCGGCGCCGAAGCAGGCGCTGACCGCACCCCAGCCGGCCCGCCCGAAAGTGTCGTCGGCGATCACCGGGCCGAGGGTCGAGTACGAAGCCGTGAAGATCAGGTTCAGCACACTGAACGCCGCGACCACGCTCCACACCCATTGCCGCGAGGCGAACTCGGTCCAGCCGTCGCGCAGGTCGCGCACGATCGACGTCTGCGAGCGTTCGACCGGCGGGAGCGTCAGTTGGGCGAGCAGGACGACGGCCAGCAGGAACGTGGCCGCGTCGACCGCCAGCCCGATTCCCGGACTGGTGAGATCGACGATCACCCCGGCCACCGCGCCGCCGCCGACCAACGCGGCCGATCGCGCGAACCCGGACACCGCGTTGGCCTGCGGGAGCTCGACGGGATCCACCAGCGCGGGCAGGACGCCCACCATCGCGGGCATCACGAACGCCGCGGCGGCGCCGTTGATCGCCTCGATCACCACCAGCTGCCAGATCTGCGCGTGCCCGGACAGCACCAGGATCGCGGCCAGCGCCTGGGTCAGGGCGCTGAGCGTGTTGGCGACGATCAGCACCAGGTTGCGCGGCAGCCGGTCGGAGATCACGCCGCCGATCAGCAGCAGTACGACGTTCGGGATGCTGCGGGCCGCGAGCACCAGGCCGACCGCGCCGGCCGAGTCCGACACGTCCAGGACGGCGAACACCAGCGCGATCGGGGCGATCGAGGATCCGAGCAGCGCGACGAACCGGGCCGAGACGAAGATCCTGACGTCCCGGTGCCGCAGTACCGCCAGGTCGTGCCGCCAGCTCACCCGGTCACCGAAGGTGACGAGAACGGACCTCGGTTCCGGCGGGCGGGACGGGCGGTGGTCACCATCCGCATTCTGCCAGATCTGCCGCTCGGGGCCGGTTGACGCTACCGTGGGGTCTTGGGCTCTCGATCCAGCAGGAGGCTCCGTGAAGATCAACGACGTTTTGCGCGGCAAGGGCAACCAAGTCGTCACCATCTCCCCCGAAGCCACCGTCACCGAGCTGCTAGCGCTGCTCGCCGAGCACAACGTCGGCGCGCTCGTGGTCAGCCCGGACGGCTCCAGCGTGGCCGGCATCGTGTCCGAACGCGACGTGGTCCGGCTGCTCAACGCGACTCCCGACGCCGGCCAGGTCCGGGTCAGCGCGATCATGACGTCGCCGGTGCACACCTGTGGCCCGGACGACCTGATCGACAACCTGATGCGGCTGATGACCGACCAGCGGATCCGGCACGTGCCCGTCGTCGTCGACGACCGGCTGACCGGAATCGTCAGCATCGGCGACGTGGTCAAGTCCCGCATCGGCGAACTCGAGTTCGAGAAGGAACAGCTGTCCAACTACATCGCCGGCTGACCCCCACTCACAGCCAAGGGCCCGGTCGCGGCAACCGCCGCGGCCGGGCCCTCGCTCAGCACATTGTCAGTACCTGGTCACCGCCGCCCACGCGTCCACGATGCCGTGGCCGTAGAAGCCGTTGAAGCTGCGGGTGCCCTCGCACAGCGCGTTCCATTCCGGCGTCCGGCCCTCGTTGATGTAGGTCACCAGCGGCGGGTTCGGGCAGGCCCGCTCCTGCGCCGTACCGAGCAGGATCTTGCGCACCTTGTCCGGCGAGTAGCTGAAGCCGCCCTTGCCGCCACGGCCGTACTCGCTGACGATCAGCGCGGCCACACCGCTCGCGTGCGGCGACGCCATCGACGTGCCCTGCAACCAGTTGTAGTAGCCGCACCTGGTGTAGTCGGTGACACCGGGTGGGCACTGCTTCTCGACGCCGCCCGCGACACCCTCCGGCGTGATGTTGCCGTTGGCATCGACCAGACCGGCGGCCTGCAGCGTGTTCACCGGGTAGGTCGACAGGATCAGGTTCTCGTTCACCCGGTGCTGCGGAGTCCCGAAGTAGTCACGGAACCAGCCACCCGGCGCCGACACATCGGTCTGCTCCACGCCGTAGTTGGAGTAGTCGGCCTTGTTGCCCGACGGGCCGAGCGCCGACACGCCGATCACGTGCGGTCCCTCGACCGGCAGGTCGAAACAGGTCGCGTTGTCGATCGGCCGCGTGTACGGCGGGACGTCGCCGAAGTCGGGGCTGCTGGTGTCCGGCCGCGGCTTGCCGAGGTCCTCGTGGTTGTTGCCGAGCGAGCCGACCAGCGTGACGTCACGGTTGTGCGCGTAGTTGAGCGCGCGCGTCATCGCCCGGATCGTGGTGCGCTGCTCCAGCTGGGCCTCCGGGCTGTCGGCCGGGTTGTTGATGCAGTTGTACAGCCACGGGTCGACGTAGAACGACATGTTGACCACGTCCAGGCCGACGTCACCGGCGTAGGTGAGCGCGTCGAGCACCGGGTTCAGGAAGACCAGACCGCTGTCCTGACCACCGCGGATCTCGACCAGCGTCACCTTCGGCGCGACCCCGGACACCCCGAGACCGTTGACCGCGGCACCGATCGTGCCGGCCACGTGGGTGCCGTGCCCGCTGTCGTCCCAGCCGACCGGGTCGACGCAGCCGCGGAACTCGCACGGGCCGTCGTACTCGGGCACGTCGGTGGCGAAGTTGCGGGACAGCTTCCAGTCGAAGTTCGGCGCGATGTCGGGGTTGCGGGCGTCGATCCCGGAGTCCAGGACGCCGACCTTGACCTGCTTCCTGCCCGGCTGGACCGTGCGGGCCAGGTCGGAGCGGACCATCCTCAGGCCCCACAGCTTGGCGTCGAGCGGATCCATGCCCTTGGCGCTCTTCTTCGCCGCCTTGGACGACTTCGCGGCCGCGCCCCGGTTCTCCTGCTCGATCGTGCGCGGCTTGGTCCGCGGCAACTGCCCGATCGGCCGGCTCCGGGCGGCGCCCTCGACCGCGCTCGACGCCGAGACCCGGGTGGAGAAGCCGGACGAGGCCGCCCGCACGGTGATCGTGCCCAGGTTCGTGTTCTCCTTGACCACTTCGCCGCCGGCGGCCTTCACAGCGGCCAGGGCCTCGGCGCGGTCGGCCCCTTGCTCGATCAGCACCAGGTACTCCGTGCTGCCACCGGCGGCCTGCGCCCCGGCGACGGACGGAGCGGCCAAGCCGGCCGCGACGAGTGCGAACGCACCCGATGCCGCGTACAACGATCTGCGGACGTCTCTCACGAGCGGATCCCCTCCCAGGAGTGAGTGTGACCGCCACAACGTAAGTCAGCGTTGGGCAGTGCGGGAGGGGGCCGACGTTGTCAGGTTTTCCAGCAAACAGTTGCTTGGGTCGCTACGCCGTCGAGGCGACGCCCGCGAAGACCACGAAAAACAGCACCAGGGCGATCAATCCGAGCACGACCAGGATCAGCAGGACTGTCCCGATGATCCCGGCGATCTGGCCGCCGACGGCCATTCCTCGGTTGTTGTAGACGCCGGGCGCCGCATCGATCTCGGCCAGGGCCTGATTCGCCTTCCACCACGCGATCGGCGACAGGAACAGCAGTCCGGTGATCAACGGCAGCAGCCCGAGCACCAGCGCGACGGTGGCGTTGGAGTTGTCCCGCAGTACGCCGTATGCGGGCTGATCGGGGTAGCCCGGCTGGAGGGGATAGTTGCCGTAGCCCTGTTGACCGTGACCGTGCTCGGGCCGCCCGTACTGCGGGTACTGCGGCCGGTCCTGCGGTCGCTCACCGAACGACATGACTGCTCCTCTGCTCAGGGCCGAAAGGGCCTGAGCAGAGGATGTCAGTCCGTCAGCTCAGTTCGGTCACGTCGCCCAGCCCCGTGAGCTGGTCGCGAACCTCCTTGGCCTCCCCTACGACGATCACCAGCAGCCCGTTGGTTCCCACATAGCGCCGATAGGCCTCGGTGGCGGACTCCGCGGTGGTCGCGGCGATCTGGGCCAGGTAGGTGTCGGCGAAGTCCAGCGGTACGCCGGCGGCGATGTTGCTGCCGACCTGCTGGGCGATCGAGTCGGCCTGCTCGTAGCGCAGCGGCGCGGTCCGGATCAGGTTGTCCTTCGACTCGCCGACCTCCTTGTCGGTCAGCCCGTCGCGCGCCTCCCGCAGGATCCGCAGCGCGTCGGTGATCGCGGCGCCGGTCACCTCGGTGCGGACCGCGCCGCCGAGGCTGAACGTGCCACCCTTGCGCGCCGCGGTGAAGCTGGACCGGGTGCCGTAGGTGTAGCCCTTCTCCTCGCGCAGCACGGTGTCGACGCGTGACGTGATCGTGCCGCCGACCACGTGGTTCGCGACCGCGGCCGCGCCCCAGATGTCCTCGCGGCGGTCCGGGCCGGGGCAGCCGATCAGCAGCTGGCTCTGGACCGAGCCCGGCCGGTCCACCAGCACGATGCGATCGCCCACGACGTACAGCGGCTCGGGCGTCTCCAGCGGGGGACCCGCCTGCGCGGTCCAGTCGCCGAACGCGTCGTCCACGATGCCGGCCACGTCCACACCGGTCGCGTCGCCGGCGAACAGGATCTGCGCGCGGGCCGGACCGACGTTGTCGCGGTAGAACTGCGCGACCTCGGCGTTGGTCAGCCGGCGGATCGTGTCCGGCGTACCGGCGGTCGGGCGGGAGCGGCGCGTGCTCGGGTCGAACAGGTGCGCGGCGAACGTCTCCCGGGCGCGATAGCCCGCGTTGGCGCGCTCCTGGTTGATCTCGCCGAGCCGGATCGTGACGTGCCGGCCGACGTCGGCGGCGTTGAACGCGGGCCGGGTGACCGCCTCGGCGAGCAGCTTGACCGCCGGAGCCAGCTGCGAGACCGGCACCGAGATCTCCACATGCAGCGCGTCGGAGCTGACATCCACCCCGTACGCCGCGCCGTGCCGCTCGAGGGCGGCGGCGAACTCGTTGGCCGAGTGCAGTTCGGTGCCCTCGTCGAGCGTGCGCGACATGATCGTCGCGACACCCTCGAGCTCGCGCGGCTCGGCGAACAGCGGCAGCGCGATCGTGACCCGCACGGTCGCGACGTACTGGCCCGGCCGGTCGAACACGTGCACCGGCGTACCGGCGCGGGTGCTGGTGGTGGTCGAGGCCGGGAAGGTCCAGGGCCGCGGCGGTGCGACGACCGGCGGCGTGGTCAGAGCCCCGCTGCTCATGCGTTCCCACTTTCGGTTGCGTCGGTGTTCTTCCGGTAGGTGACCTGGACCCGGCCTTCGGCCCTGATCCACTGCGTCGCGACGGCCTGAACCTGCTCGACGGTGACCGCGCGGAGCTGGTCGATCCGGGTGTTGATCCGGTTCGGGTCGCCGAACAGCAGCGCGTGGTGGGAGATCTCGTCCGCCCGGCCCGCGCAGGTCGCCAGCTGCTCCAGCCAGTCGCGCTCGGCCTGGGCCTGCACGGTGGCCAGCTCGTCCTTCGTGATTCCGTCGGCGGCGAGCTTCTCCACCTCCTCGAGCAGCGCGTCCTCGACCTTCTGCAGGTCCACGCCGTCCGACGCGATCCCGGTCAGCGTGCCGAACGAGACCCCGCCGATCAGCGGCAGCGCGCCACCGGACACCGACTGCGCGATCTGCTCGTCGCGGACCAGCCGCCGGTTCAGCCGGCCGCTCTGGCCGGCCGCCAGGACGTCGAGCGCCAGCGCCGCGGCGTCCAGCTCCGGTGTGCCGTCGACGGGCAGCCGGAACATCATCGTGATCAGGTCCGACGGCACGTCCTCGACCACGTCGTCACGGGCCACGCCTTGCAGCGGCCCGATCGTGCCGTCCGGCGCGGGCGGCGGCTGCGGGATCGCGGGCAGGTGACCGAAGTACCGCTTGGCCGCCTGGAAGGCCTCTTCCTCGTCGACGTCACCGACGATCGACAGGACGGCGTTGTTCGGGCCGTAGTACTTGCGGAAGAACGCGTGCACGTCCTCGACCGAGGCGGCGTCCAGGTCTTCCATCGACCCGATCGTCATGTGCGCGTACGGGTGGCCCTGCGGGAAGGCGAGCCGGACCAGCCGCTCGTAGGAGTCGCCGTACGGCCGGTTGTCGTAGCTCTGCCGCTTCTCCTCCTTGACCACGTCGCGCTGGTTGTCCAGGTTCTCCTGGTTGACCGCGTCGAGCAGGTAGCCCATCCGGTCGGCCTCGAGCCACAGCGCGAGGTCGAGCCCACCGCTGGGCAGCGACTCGAAGTAGTTGGTCCGGTCGAAGAAGGTGGAGGCGTTCAGGCTCGCGCCCGCGCTCTCCAGCAGGGCGAAGTGCTCGCCGGACTTCACGTTGCGCGAGCCCTGGAACATCAGGTGCTCGAACAGGTGGGCGAACCCGGTCAGACCCGGCGGCTCGTGCCGCGAGCCCACGTCGTACCAGAGGTTCACGGCGACGATGGGCACGGCGCGGTCGATGCTCACGACCACGCGCAACCCGTTGTCCAGAGTCTGCTCAACGAGCGGATACGTCAGCGGCATGCCGCCACCCTACGGGGTCCTCCGGGCCCACTCACGAGCCGTTCGCCAGCAGCGCAGCGGCCGCCGGGCGTTTAGGTATTTGAACGCTCAAGAGGACTTCGGTCCCTAGCCCGACCGGCCCCGCGTTACTTAGCGTTACCGGCAGCTGGTGCACGCGGAGGGGTGTGCACCACACCACGGAGGGCACCTCATGTTCAAGTTCACCCGGCACGCGGTGCTGGCGACAGGGCTGGCGGCCACGGCCGGCCTGGTCCTCGCCGGGATCGCACACGCCGACAACATCAACGACGCCATCGCCAACGACGCCGTCAGCCTGACCCTGGTGGCCGGCGACGTCACCTCGACAGGTCAGGCCACGGTGAAGGTCGTCGGAGCCAACAACGACACCGAGCCCGGCTGCAACATCGACAACGGCGAGCAGCTGGGCATCACGTTCGTCACCCCGGCCGGCGTGACGGCCACCCCGGCCTCGCAGCTGTTCACCAACTGCGCGACGACGCTCCCGGTCAGCTTCACCGCCGCCGCGGGTGCGGTCGGCGGAACGGTCACCGCGACGATCACCACGAACACGACCGGCAGCTCGGCGGCCGGCTACAACAACAACGTCGCGATCCCGATCACGATCGAGCAGCCGGTGAAGGTCTCGTCCCCGCCGGTCGCCGCGGTGCTGCCCGCCGACGCCACCGGTGACGAAGGCTCCGCGCTGTCCACCAGCGGATCGTTCACCGACGCCGACGGCAACAGCACGCTGACCGTCAGCAAGGTGAGCGGCGCCGGCGCCGTGACCGACAACGGCGACGGCACCTGGTCCTGGTCGCACACCAGCACCGACGATGCCAATGGCACCGTCGTCGTCCAGGCCACCGACGGCGAGCACGCTCCGACCACCGAGAGCTTCGGGTGGACGGCGTCCAACGTGGCGCCTTCGATCGGGCAGGTCTCCAGCAGCAGGCTCGGCGCCTGCGCGGTCACGGTGAACGCGGCGTTCACCGACCCGGGATCGGCCGACACCCACAGCGCGGTGATCACCTGGGGCGACGGCACCAGCAGCACCGTCGATCCCGCGACCACTCCGGTCGCCGGCAGCCACACGTTCGGTGCCAACGGCACCTATCAGGTCGGTGTGACGGTCACCGACGACGACGCGGGCAGCGACAGCCGCGCGGCCGCCGCGAGCTTCGCCACGCAGAACACGCCCGGCGCGATCATGCAACCGATCAACGCCGCCGGCACCCGGAGCGTGTTCAAGCTCGGCAGCACGATCCCGGTGAAGATCACCGTCACCGGCTGCGACGGCGCCGCGGTCAGCACGCTCAGCCCGTCGGTGGCCCTGACCAGGCTCGACAGCATGCCCGACGGCACGGTCAACGAGTCGGCGATGGAGACCGTCTCGACCAACGGCCTGGCGATGCGCTGGTCGGACCCGCAGTACATCTACAACCTGACCAGCAAGCTCAGCCAGCACACCGGGGCCGCGCTGAGCGCCGGCACCTACCGGGTGACGGTGTCGGACAGCAGCTTCACCGGGCCGGTCTCAGCTCAGTTCGACCTCCGGAAATGACTCCACGTGAGGGCGGCCAGGAGGGAGGCCGCCCTCACGGAGAGTCGTCCCGCAGCAGGTCGAGGGCGGCCTGACGGCCTTTCACCTTGAGCTTGCGCAGCACCGACGAGATGTGCACCCGCACCGTGGTCGGCGACAGGAACAGTCGCCGCGCCACCTCGTCGGTGCTGAGGCCTTCGGCCAGCAGTTCCATCACCTCCCACTCGCGGGAGGTGAGCCGGGCCGCCACCTTCGGCCGGCGGCCGAAGCGGGCCCGGCCGGGCACCCGGAACTCGTCCAGGATCCGGGCCACCAGCGAGCGCGGGATCGCCGCCTCGCCGGACAGCACCCCGCGCAACGCGGCGGGCAACCGGACCGGATCGGTGTCCTTCAGCAAGTAGCCGGACGCACCGGCCCGCAGCGAGTCGAACAGGTCGGCGTCGTCGCGGGAGATGGTGAGCATCACGATCGAGATCTCGGGCAGCAGCTGGGCGATCCGGGCCGCCGCGCGGATGCCGCTGCCGGGCATGTGTACGTCGAGCAGGACGATGTCCGGTGCGTGTTCCTCCGCCAGGCGAACCGCCTCCGGCCCGGTCGCGCCCTCGGCGCACACCTCGAACCCGCCCGCCTCCAGCGCCGTACGGATCCGGCCGCGGAGTTGCGGGTGGTCGTCCGCGATCACCACGCGGTACCGCTCCGCACTCACCATCTGACCTCCACCTTGGTACCGGCGCCTGGCTGCGAGTCGATCCCGAACGTCCCGGGCAACGCGGCCGCGCGTTCCCGCATGCTGATCAGGCCGAACCCCGGATCGTCCGCCGTCCGGCGATCCGGCGCGAAGCCGGTGCCGTCGTCGGTCACCTCCAGGAACCGCCCCTCGCTGTTCTCGCCGAGCACGACCCGGACGTGCTCCGCCCGACCATGCCGTACGGCGTTGAACTCCCGCGCGATCCGCACCAGCGCGTGCCGCTGCGCGCCGTCGGCGGCGACGGAGTCGTCCAGCTCGAGCGCCAGCTTCACGCCGTACCGCTCGGCGATCTGCTCGACCGCGCGGTGCAGCGCCTGCGCGAGCGGCTCGTCCGCGGCCCGGCCCAGCGCGACCAGCATCTGCCGTGCCTCGTCCAGCGCGCGTTCACTCGCTCCGACGATCCGGCCGACCCGTGCCTCGTCGACCGTCGCGAAGGCCGCCAGTTCGGAGCGGATGTAGCCCAGCTCCTGCAGGACGCCGTCGTGCATCTCGCGCGCGAGCCTGCGCCGGTCCTCCGCCACCGCGGCCTCGGCCTGCGCCGACCAGTACCTGCTGATCTCCCGGCCGGCTCCGATGAGCAGCAGCAGGTAGCACCCGGTCCGCAGGACGTCGCCGCTGTAGATCCAGTCCGCACCGGTCGACGGGAAGACCAGGTAGTTCAGCCGAGCCATGGCGCCGAGTGCACAGGCCGGACCGAGCCAGCGCAGCAGTACGTCGTCGCGGTTGCGGGCCTGGATGGTGAACGCGACAGCGGCCGCCGCGAAGCTAACCAGCGTGACCAGCTGCGCGGCCAGCAGACCGGGGTGACCACTGGTCACCGTGGGCAGACCGACGTCGCCACCGAGTCCCGCGGCCCGCGGCAGCTCGTCGCGCCGCCAGAGCAACACGGCGGCGACCAGCAGCACCACCCCGGCGATCGGCGCGAGCACCCACCGCTGCCACGTCGTACGGACCGATCGGGCCGGCAGCAAGGCGGCCGCGGCGATCAGCAAGGTCCCCAGCACCCGCAACGGCGGCGGCAGCCAGAGTCCGAGCGCCTGCACCGACTCCGAGCGAGCCAGCGTCAGCACCAGTCCGGCGTTCGCCACCCCCAGCAACGCGAGTCCCTGCAGCAGGAACAGGTCCTGCCGGCTACCGCTCCGCCGAAACCGCCCGTAGACCAGATACGAAAGCAGCACCGCCACACACGCGTCGACCGTCTCCAGCACCAGGTGCGAAGCAGGACTCCGGTACTCCACCACCCGCTCGCCCGCAGCAACCAGCGCGACCGTGACCACCACTCCGGCCACCACAGCCAACACCACCGCCGCCGCCGGACCACGCCTGGCCGCCGGCCGCCCCCGTGTCACGGCATCGCCCATGGTCACCGACCGTACGCCCTAAGCACTCACCCCGGCACCACCCAACCGACACGAGGCGCCCTGTGCACCCCTCAGTCAGCCATCACGTAGGCCACCACACCTGTCGGTACGCCGGGCAACCCGGCCACCCGCTCGGCGACCGCGAGCAACTCCTCCTCGGAGGCACCGGACAGCACGAAGACGTGGACATCTCCCTCGCCGGTCGAAACATCCTGTACGACGAAGCTCCCGTCACTGGCCTCGTCCGCCAGAAACCCGTCGACCTCGTCGATCCACTCGTCGCCGTACGCCTCGTCGGTCACCGGCACCTGCACTTCGACAACCAGCGGCCCGTCCCCCGGACCACGGACGACCCGCACCGGCAACCGCTCCGGCGGGCGCAGCACTTCGGTCAGCAGGGCGCCCTCGCCCGTCGGACGCAGCGGCCGGTACACGGTCCGCTCCGGATCCCGCAACGGCTGACCGTTCCGTGCGTCGAGCAGCTCCCGCAACCGCCGCCGCCGCAGGGTCCCAACGCTCAACGGCAACGGCAGGACGACGTCAGGAACCTGCGGCGGGTCACCCGCCAGCCGTAGTTTCTCCCGCACCCGCCCGATCCCGTCGAGCACCACGGGCAAAGCCCACATCCGGCGCTCGTCCGGCTCCAGCTGCTCCAGCGCCTCGAAGTCGACGTGCAGCCGCACCAGGTGCCGTTTGCGTCCACGGATGACTCGTTCGTCGGCGCCGATGCGCGCGAGACCCTCCGCGCCCAGCGGCGACAGCGGCTTCAGTACAACGGCTTCGATCTGCAGCACCGGCGCTTTGCTTGCCGAGCGCCACCAGCTCAGCCAGCCAGTGTCCTCCCCCAGCAGGTCGATGACCCGGTCGAACTCGGCCGTGAAGCCTGCCTCGGCTCCGTCGGTCAGCGAGAAGACTCCGCCCTCCAGCCACCAGTCCGGTTCGTCCACGCGTCGCATCCTAGGCGTGGACGAACCGGATCGGGGTCAGCCCTTGATCGCGCCGCCGAGGGCGAAGGCGCCGCCGAGTTTGCGGCTGAGCAGGAGGTACAGCAGCAGGACGGGGAAGGTGTAGATCAGCGAGTACGCCGCCAGCTGGCCGTAGTTCGGTTCGCCGTACTGGCCGAAGAAGGTGAAGATGCTGACCGAGGCGGGCAGGCGTTCCGGGGAGAGCAGCAGCATGAAGGGGACGAAGAAGTTTCCCCACATGCCGATGAAGGTGAAGATCAGCACGACCGCGATGCCCGGCCACATCAGCGGCAGGACGATGCGGCGCAGGGCCTGCATGTTGCCGGCGCCGTCCACCCAGGCCGCCTCTTCGAGCGAGATCGGTACGCCGTCCATGAACGTCTTGGTCAGCCAGATCGCGAACGGCAGCGAGCTGGTGGCCATGAACATGATCGTGCCGCCGAGCGTGTCGACCAGGTTGAGCTGCACGAACAGGCCGTAGACCGGGACCATCACCGCGGTGATCGGCAGCCCGGTGCAGAACAGCACGGTCAGCAGGAACGGCCGGTTGAAGCGCGACTTGAACCGCGACAGCGGGTAGGCCGCGAGCACCGCGCAGATCATCGTGAGCAGTGCCGCGCCGCCGCACAGCACGATGCCGTTCAGCACCGGCCGGTACGTCGTGTCGGTGTTCAGCACCGCCTTGAAGTTGCCCAGTGTCGGGTTGGTCGGGAACTCGACCGTCAGCCCGGCGGTCCGGTTGATCGAGGCGAACAGCACCCACAGCAGCGGCAGCACGAACAGCACACCGATCCCCAGCAGCACCAGGTTCGAGGTGACCTTGCTGACGCGGTCCCGGGCAATCATGCTGCCTCCGTGTTGAGTCCACGCAGGTAGATCAGCGAGAAGACCGCCCCGATCGCCAGCATCACCAGCGCGATCGCGGTGCCGTAGCCGATCTGGGAGAAGCTGAACGCCTGCTCGTACATGTACAGCGGCAGCGTCTGGCTCTTGGTGCCGGGCCCGCCGCGGGTCATCGCGTAGATCAGGCCGAACACGCTCAGCGTCTGCAGCGTGATCAGCATCAGGTTGGTCATGATCGCGCGGCTGATCATCGGCAGCGTGACGAAGATCAGCCGGCGCAGACCGGCCGCGCCGTCCATCTCGGCCGACTCCTCGATCTCCTTGGGCACCTCACTGAGCGCCGCCGAGTAGACCAGCATCGAGAACGCCGTACCGCGCCAGATGTTCGCGATCGAGACCGCGATGATCGGGGCCGCGTACAACCAGTCCTGGCCGGGCAGCCCGACCCTGTGCAGGATCACGTTCAGCGTGCCCTCGTCGTTGAAGAACGCGCTGAGCAGGTACGCCGCGACCACCTCCGGCAGCACCCACGCACCGATCACCGCGGTGCCGACGAAGTTGCGGACCAGCTTGGTGGACCGCTTCATCAGCAGCGCCAGGCCGAGGCCGAGGGTGTTCTGCCCGATGATCGCGGAGATCAGCGTGAACACCAGCGTGAGCCAGATCGAGTTCGTGAACGCGCTGCTGCCGAAGGCCTTGCGGAAGTTGTCCAGGCCGACGAACTGGACCTCGTTGGCCCCGGTCCCGGTGAGCGCCATGTTCGTGAACGCGGCGTAGACGCAGTAGATGATCGGGCCGGCCAGGAAGACCAGCATCAGCCCGATGGCCGGTGCCAGCGGCATCATCTTGAGCAGCTTGGCGCCGCGCGGGGGCCCGCCCCGCCCGGTCTGGTGACCGGACGGAGCAGGCGCGGACGCGGCGGGTGCGACAGTCGTCGTCACAGAGCAGTCCCTTCGTCAAAGCCCGTCAGGGGACGGGATCCGCTTACTGGCCTTGACTCTGGTTGGTCGTCTTGTCCTTGCCGACGATGCTCTCGACCGCCTCGTCGTAGTTCTTGGCCGCTTCCTCCGGCGACGACTGCTTGGTCATCACCGCTTCCATCGCGGTGATGATCTCGTTGGAGACCTTCGGGTACTCCGGCAGCGCCGGCCGGTACACGGTCACCGCCACCAGGTCGGTGAAGAACTGCGTCGACTTGGCCGAGGTCTTGTAGCCCTCGTCGGCCGCGACATCCTTGCGGACCGCGATCTGCGCGCCGTCGGTGGCGTACTTGGTCGCGTTCTTCTGCGTCTGCAGGGTCTTGATGAAGTTCCACGCCGCGTCGGGGTTCTTCGACTTGGCCGGGATCGCCCAGGTCCAGCCGCCGGACAGGCTGACCTTGCCCTTGCCGCTGCCGTCCTGGGTCGGCATCGCGGCCTGGCCGAGCACCTCGGTCCACTGCGGCCACGGCTTGGCGCCGGTCTTCTGCCAGTTGTTGTAGAGCCACGAGCCGTCCAGCGCGATCGCCAGCTTGCCGTTGGGCAGCAGGTCGCTGCCGACCTTGTTGCCCCAGTTCGGGTCCAGCGACTGCTTGGGCTGCGGTGCGATGCCCTCGTCGAAGATCGTCTTGATGAAGTTCAGCGAGTCCTTGAAGCCCTGGCTGCCGACGACCCACTTCTGCTGGTCGAAGTTGTAGAGCGTGTCCTTGGTGCCGTAGAGCAGCATCTCCAGGCCCTGCATGGCCGAGGCCTCACCCATCGGCTTGCCGGAGTACACGTTCAGCGGGATGACGCCGGGCACCTTCTGCTTGATGGTGCGGGCCGCGGTCAGCACGTCGTCCCAGTTCTTCGGCTGCCAGTCGGCGGGCAGGCCGGCCTTGGCGAAGATCTGCTTGTTGAACCACAGCGCCCGGGTGTCGGTGCCGTCCGGGATGCCGTACGTCTTGCCGTCCTGCGCCTTGGCCGCGCCCTTGGCGGTCTCCTCGAACTGGTTCCAGTCCGGCCAGTCCTTGATGTAGTCGTCCAGCGGCCGCAGGTAGCCCGCGGTGATGTCGGAGTTGATCAGGAACGTGTCCTCGTAGACGATGTCCGGCGCCGTGTTCGGCGAGCGCATCATCAGCTGCAGCTTGGTGTAGTAGTCGTTCTCGCTGGCCACGATCGGCACGATCTCGACCTTCGAGCCGGGGTTGGCCGCCTCGTACTCGGCCTTCGCGCCGGTGAGGAAGTTCTTCATCACCGTGCCCGGGCCCCACTGCTGGTAGGCGATCTTGATGTTCGCCGGGCCGGAGCTGGCAGCGCCCGCCTCCGGCGTCTTGGTGGTCGACCCCTGACTGCAGGCCGAGACCCCCAGCAAGAGCGCGCCCACGGCGAGAACACCCGCCGACTTGAAACGTTTCCTCATGACCATCACGTCCACCTTCGGGCAATCGTTGTCATCCCGGTACCACCGCTCAAACCCCGTGGGCTTTCCGCGACCGTAGGAGGCTGAGACCAGTGAAGTCAATGGTTGACAGACAACGTTGTCCTCGTCCGGAGCGACGTCAGCGGTGACCGGCTCGTAACGATCCGGTCACCGCTTCGCCGTCGATCAGACCGTAACGGGCGACCCCTGCGGACGAGCCTGTACGACGCGCCGGCCGCGCGCGGCGCCGAGTCCGCACAGCACCAGGCCGAGGACCAGCCAGCCTCCGAGCACCAGCAACGGCCGCCCCGCGCCGGCTCCGTCGAAGAAGCTGACCGAGCGCAGCGCCGTACCGGCGGCGCCCGGCGGAAGGAACTGCCCGAGTGCTCCCCAGCCGCTCGGCAGCATCTCCGGCGCGCTGGTCAACCCCGACAGCGGATTGCCGAGCAGCATCATCACCGCGGCGCCCAGCCCGAGCCCCGCCGTACCGATCAGCCACTCCAGCCCCAGCAGGGTCACGCTGATCGCCGCGATCGCCGTTGCGACCACCGCCGCGTTGGCCCAGTAGCTGCCCTCCAAGGAGCCCAGCCAGAACTGCAGCACCGCGGCCAGCGCGAGCGAGCCCGCTACGGCGAACCCGATCGCGCCGAGCACCCGGGTCGCGCCCGGCTTCGCGAAGTTCGTCAGCGCCGCGGCCGCGAGAATCCCGCCCAGCACCAGCGGCAACGCACCCGCCGCCAGGCCCGCACCGCGCGGATCGTCGGCCGACAACGGAACCACGTCGGTCACCTTCGGCCCGGCGGCAGGGTTCTGCGCCGCCAGCCGTCCGGCCACCTGCGTCAGCAACTGCGAGACGACCGGCCCCGCGGCCGAGGCGGTGAGCACCTCGGGCGCGGCCTGGTCGAGCACGATCGCGCCGTACACGTCCCGGTCCTGGATCGCCTGGACAGCGGCCGCCCGGTCGGCGACCGGCTCGATCGCGAACCCGCCGGGCATCGCCTGCTCCAGCGCGGCGGTGACCTGACCGACCGCGGCCTGCGGACCGGCGACCGCCAGCGGGACGTCGCGGGGCTCGGACCGCGCGGCCGGCCAGGCGAACGCGATCAGCAGCACCGTCAGTACCGCGGTGAGCAGGGTGACGACGGCGACCACCGGAGGACGCCGGGGGCCGGCGGTGGCAGATGTGGCGGACATGATCTCACTCCCCTAAAAACGAATGACCGTTCTTTATTACTTCCGAGCGTGACGCGGTCGGGACGAGTTGTCAAGAACGGACATTCGTTTTAAGTTCGCGGTATGCCCAAGGTCACCGCCGAACACCGGCTCGCCCGCCGCGAGCAGATCGTCCAGGCGGCCCTGCGCTGCGTTGCCGAGCACGGCTTCCACAAGACGACGATGGCCGACGTGATCCGGGAGTCGGAGCTGTCGGCCGGCGCGGTCTACGGGTACTTCCGGAGCAAGGACGAGATCATCGCGGCGATCGCCGACTCCGCGTTGAGCACGGTCGACGAACTGTTCGAGGGCATCCTGTCCACCGACGATCCGCTGTCGCCCGCCGACGCGATGCGGGTCGTGCTCGAGCACGTGGTGAAGATCGCGGGCCGTCCCGGTGGCGACGTCACCCGCGTCGGACTGCAGGCCTGGGCCGAGTCGATGCACAACCCGGCGATCGCCGCGGTCGCCAAGCAGAAGTACACGATCCTGCGCGCGCACTACGCCGCGGTCGCCCGCCGCGCCCAGGCCGACGGCACGCTGCCCGCCGACGTCGAGCCCGAGCACATCGCGCAGGTCCTGTTCGGGATGCTGCCCGGTTTCATCCTGCAGCGCCTGATGCTCGGCGACGTCACCCCCGAGACGTACACCGCCGGCCTGAACGCCCTGCTCGGTTCGGCCACTCCCCCGCGCCCATAGTCCTCAGAGGACCCTTCACCACACTCTGCGACGAATTGGTGACTCAGGGCCTTGAGTCCGGCGTGCGACCCGGTTAAGTTGTCCGAGGTCTTATTTCAAGCCTTGAACTTAGGGGGTCACGGCAGGGGCGGAGTTTCACCGACGACGCTGGGGAGTCGAGGGTGGGAGCAACTACTCGCGCGGTGCGATCGCGCGCCGACGTGTCCTGGTACTGGGGCAGCCAGACCGCGAGCTTCGTCGGGGACCGGCTGACCGGATTCGCCGTCGCGACCATCGCGATCCTCACGCTCGACGCGAGCGAGGCCCAGGTCGGGGTGCTGTCCGCGCTGGGCTGGGTCGCCTATCCCACGCTCGGTCTGGTCGCCGGCGCCGCGTTGGCCCACGTCCCTCGCCGCCGGGTGATGATCGGCGGCGAACTGCTGCGCTTCGCCGCCTTCGCCAGCGTCCCGCTCGCCGCACTGGCCGGCTGGGTCAGCGTTCCTCAGCTGTGCCTCGTGGTTGCCGTCGCGGGCGCCGCGATGGTCTTCGTCGACATCGCCGGCCAGTCCTACCTGCCCGCACTCGTCGCACCACGAGACCTGGTCGGCGCGAACGCCAAGCTCCAGAGCTCCGACAGTCTGTCCAAGCTCGTCGGCCCGGCACTCGGCGGTCTTCTCCTCCGCACCACCACCCCGTACGCCGGCCTGCTGCTCTGCGCGATCCCCTTCCTGGCTTCGGCTCTCGGCCGCACCCGCATCACGACCGTCGAGCCGCCACCCGAGCCGATCCGCGAACCACTGCCCCACCGCATCCGCACCGGCTTCGCCTTCGTCTGGCACCACCACCTGCTGCGCCGGCTGGTCTGCGCGGCCGCGATCCGCAGCTTCGGCTCGGGCATGGTCGACGCCGTCCTGCTGCTGTTCGCGTACCGGGTGCTCGGCCTGTCGAGCCTCGCCGGCGGACTGCTGATCGCGGCCGGCTCGGTCGGCGGTCTGCTCGGCGCCGTCGTCGCCAACAAGCTGGCCGCGACCATCGGCGTACGGCGAACGCTGGTGCTCACCGGGCTGGAAGCCCTGTGCTGGTTGGCCGTTCCGCTCTGCCTGCTGAGTGCTCCCGCGCTGGCGCTGGTGGTGATCCGGATCTGCGCCTCCGTCTGGCTGCCGGTGTGGAACGTCGTCACCACCAGCGTCCGCCAGCAGATCACCCCGGCCGGCCTGCAGAGCACCGTGCACGCCACCGCCCGCACGCTCACTTCATCCACCGTGCCGCTCGGCGCCATCACCGGAGGCCTGACCGGCGGCGTACTGAGCGCACAGCTCGGTGCCGCGACCGGTCTGGTCCTCGTCCTCGCCACGGGAGGGGTGATCGCCGGAGCCAGTGCACTGCTCGTCGCCACAGCCACCCACCAGGAGGTCTGATGCGTCCCACCACCACCCGAACGCTGAACACCAAGGAATTCGCGGACATCAAGCACACCGTGTCGATCCGCTCCAGGGCCCGGCGCAACCTGCTCGCCGACCCGACGTACGCCGCCCCGCTGCCGCAGGAGGTCAGCCTGCAGCTCACCTACCGCTGCAACCTGCGCTGCACGCACTGCTACCAGTGGAACGAACAGGGCTTCTTCCGCGACTTCAGCGCCGTCAAGCAGAAGACCGAGCTCGACCTCTCGGTGGTCGAGGACGTGCTGCGGACGACGGCCCCGGTGCGCTCGAAGCTGTTCCTGTGGGGCGGCGAGCCGCTGATGCACACCAGGTTCGACCAGGTCGCCGCGCTGCTGGAGAAGTATCCGCGAACGGTGAACATGTGCACCAACGGCCTGCTGTTCAAGCGCAAGCTGGACGACTTGCTGCGGATCGGTGAGAACCTCAACCTGCTGGTCAGCCTGGACGGACTGGGCGAGGACCACGAGGCACTGCGCGGCCGCGGCACCTTCAAGCGCACGATGGCCAACATCCAGCTGATGCTGGACCTCAAGCGCTCCGGTCAGTGGGACGGTGAGTTGTCGCTGTCGTGCATGGTCAGCCACGTCACCGTGCACAAGATGTACGAGTTCATGGAGTGGGCCGAGGAGCTCGGCGTGAACACGGTCTACTTCCAGTTCCCCTGGTACATCAGCCCCGAGGTGGCCGAGTCGATGGACCGCCTGTACGAGAAGACGTTCTCCTGGCTGAACCCCAGCACCGAGACCAAGAAGCCGACCTGGCACAGCTACACCTACCAGCTGCCGCCGGAGGAGTTGCCCGCCCTGCGGGACTCGATGGCTCGGCTCGCGTCCCGGCCGTGGAACGTCCGCCTGCGCTACCAGCCGCAGCTGGAGGACGACGAGGTCACCGACTTCATCCTCGGCACGTCCCGGCCGGCGCAGCACCGCAGCAAGTGCCTCGCGGTCTCGAACAGGATGGAGGTACACGCCGACGGCGCGGTCAGCTCGTGCAAGTTCTTCCCCGAGTTCGTGGTCGGCAACCTGTACGACCAGCCGGTCGGCGAGCTGTGGCAGAGCCGGTCGTTCCGCGAGGTCCGCCGGATCATGTCCGAGAACGGCATGATGCCGGTCTGCTCGAAGTGCATCCTCCTTTACCTGAACGGAGTCTGAGCATGTCCACCACTGTGATCGAGGACCGCGTGAAGGTCGTGCTGGCCAAGGTCCTGGACAACGGAACCACCGCGGACCAGATCGGCTCCGAGGCCGACCTGGTCGAGCAGTACGGACTGGACTCCCTGCAGACGATCACGTTCCTGCTCGCGATCGAGGACGAGTTCGACCTCGAGCTGGACTACCCGCAGCTGCAGCTCGACGACCTGCGTTCGGTCCGTCAGTTCAGCACCTTCGTCGCCCGTCTGGCCGGCCAGGCCGGATGACGGTCCGATTCGGCACGTTCGACGCGGAGTCGTGGTGGCGACCGGACGACCTGGCCGAGCTGCCGTCGGTCGGCGGCGGTGATCCCGCCGTCGCCACGATGGACGAACTGCTGGCCGGCTTCTGCGCGCCGGGCGACGTCCTGATCACCCGGCGCCCGATGGATCCCGGGCTCCTCGCCGGCTACGGGGTGTCCTTCGAGCACAAGTCGATCGATGGCGCCGGCTCGGGGCCGATCGAACACCACTTGCTCGACGAGCCCTGGCCGGCCGGCGTTCCGCTGGAACCCTACGCGGTCCTGACCCCGCTTCCCGGCCTGCCGTCACCCAAGGTCGTTGCCCAAGTCAACTCGAAGACCTGGTCCAACGAGCTCGTCAGACAGCTCGGTCTCCCGGGCGCGGGACGAGTGGTCCGCTCGGTCGACGAACTGGTTGCCGCGGTCACCGATCTCGACTTCCATGCCTTGGTCAAGGACCCGTACGGCGTCTCCGGTCGCGCCCTGCTCGAGGTCACCACTCCCGGCGTACTGCGGGCGATCGAGCGGGTGCTGCGTCAACAGACAGGAAAACGGGTCGAGCTGCTGGTGCAGGAGAAGTATCCGAAGGCGCACGACTTCTCCGGTCACCTGCACTTACAGCGAGACGGCTCGTGGCAGTTCCTCGGCGTGCAACAGCTGACCAACAAGGGCTTTCGGCACTTGGGCTCCAGCCCCGCGCCCGCCGCACTGATCGACGAAGGCTGGTACGCCGAGTCGCTGGCCGACGTGGTGGCCGCCATCAGCGCCGCCGGCTACTGGGGTCCAGTGGGGATCGACGCGATGCTGCTCGACGACGGCTCGGTAGTGCCGGTGCTGGAGATCAACGCCCGCCAGTCGCTCGGTCTGCTCGCCCTGCATCTCGACCGGCGGTCCCAGGATCTCGCCGCGCATCTCTGGCAAATGGAGCTCAACCTTGCCCCCGGCAAGGGAATTCACGACCTCCTGACTGCCTTCGGCGGCTTGCTGACCACCGGCGACCACACCGGAGTGATGGTGCTCAACGGCAGTCACCTGACCGCGCCCGGCGGCCGGGTGTATGTCGCGATCTTCTGCCGCGCCGGGGAGATCGGCCACTGGCAACACCGCTTGCTGGCCGCAGTGACCGCGGCCGGCCTGACACCGCGAGGGAAGTCCGATGCCGCTTGAGATCGGCCTGATCGGGGCCACCGGAATCGCCGTTCGCACGATGCTCGGCCCGGCCGCGAAGACCGGAGTCGAGGTGCGGGCGGTCGCGGCGAGCGACCCGGTGCGCGCCAAGGAGTTCGCGAGCCGCCACGACATTCCGCTGGTCTACGAGAGCTACGCGGCCCTGCTCGCCGACCCGGCGATCGACGCCGTCTACATCTCCCTGCACAACTCCGCGCACCACCGCTGGGCGGTCCGCGCCGCGGTCGCCGGCAAGGACGTGATCGTCGAGAAGCCGCTTTGCCTGACCGCCGCCGAGGCCGAGGAACTCTGCTTCGCCGCCGAACACACCCGCGTCGTCGAAGCGGTCGCCACCGCCGGCCACCCCTGGCAGGACACCGTCCGCTCGTTCCTCGCCGACACCCGGTACGGCGCACTGCGGTCCGTGCGGACGCGGATGACCTTCGCCGTGCCCGCGCCGGGCGGTTACCGCGACCGCCCCGAGCTGGGCGGCGGCATCTTCTACGACTGCGCGAGCTACTGGCTCCAGGCGCTGCAGGCAACGATCGGGCTCGACCCCACGGCGTACCAGGGATTCTCGGCCTTCGACGGCCCGAACGGCGTGGACCGCGACTTCGAGGCGTCGTTGCATTGGGCTTCGGGCACGGAGGCGACGCTGACCTGCGCGGTCGGTCCGGACCATGTCGCCGAGCACGTCTTCACCTTCGACCGGGCCACGGTGAAACTGCGCAACTTCCTCCGGCCGGTGCTCGGCGCCGTACCGTTGAACCTCGTCGTCACCCCAACTGACGGCGAGCGTGAGGTGATCAGCTTCCCGGCCACCGCGTACTACGAGCACCAGCTCGCCCGGATCGTCGATGACACCGGCGAGGACCTGGCGCACGCCGTACCGCGGATCCAGCTGATGGATGCGATCTACCAGGACGCCTTGTCCCGAAGGGAGAACCGGTGAAACGACAGCTGGACCGCGCGGCGATCGAGGACCTGCTGGACCGCGCCGGGTTCGCGCCGCAGGAGCTGCTCGACCACGAGGAGCTGACCGAGGGCACCTACAACACGGTCTACCGTCTGACGGTCGGCGAACGGCACTTGGTGCTCAAGCTCGCGCCGGACCCGTCCTCTCCCGGGCTGACCCACGAGCAGGCGCTGATCCGGACGGAGACCGAGTTCTACCAGGCGGCGCGCGGCAAAGCGCCGGTGCCGGAGGTCGTGTACGCCGACGCCGAGCTGATGCTGATGACCGCGCTGCCGGGGACGACGCTGCTGCGAAGCGCTCCGGCCGAGCGTTCGTCGTACCGGCGGGAGCTGGGCACGATCGTGCGGAGTCTGCACGAGGTGGTCGGCGCGGACGGGTTCGGGTATCCGCAGCGTGGCTTGCTGCCCACCTGGGCGACCGCCTTCCTGCGCATGCTGGACGACGTGCTGGCCGACGCCGAACGCTTCGGGGTGGAGCTGCCGGAGGGCGTGTCACGGCACCTGGTGCTCGACCGGTTCGAGCTGCTGAACACGGTGCGCACGCCGCGGCTGATCCACTTCGACCTGTGGGACGGCAACATCCTGGTCGACGGCGGGCGGGTCAGTGGGCTGATCGACGGGGAGCGCGCGTTCTGGGGCGATCCGGTCGCGGAGTTCGTCTCGCTGAGCCTTTTCAGCACGCTGGACGACGAACTGCTCGCCGGGTACGGCGCCGACGTCGACCGCGAGCGGCTGTCGCTCTACCGGGTCTACCTCTATCTGATCATGCTGGTCGAGGGCACACCGCGCGGCTACGAGGGCCCGGAGCACGAGGCCACGGTGAAGCTGGTCCAGCGCCATCTGGCCAAGGAACTGGCTGCGCTGGGAGCGGCGCAGTGACAGGCGCCGTCGTGGAGGTACTCACGTCCGGCGTGGCGCTTGGCGTCCACGTGCCAGGGCTGCTGCTCGCCGACCGGATCCGCGAGCAGGGCGGTACGGCGTACGTGTCGGTGCTGGAGCGGCTGATGCCACCGCAGACCCTGGAGACCACCGCCCGGTCGAAGCAGGCCTTCCACCGGGACTTCCGCGTCGCGCTCGCCGGCCAGAAGCTGGCCCGCAACGCGGCCGTCGCGGTAGACCCCGCCGCGGTCGACCAGCTCTTCGCGGACTGGCAGCGGCGCGGCATCACTCGCTTCGTCGTCTTCAGCGGCTTCTGGCTCACTCTGCTGGAGCAGTACGTCGCACAGCACGGCCCAGTCGCGGTGGACGTGTGCCATGTCGATTCGGTGCGCTCACCGTCGTTCGACAAGGCCGGTGGGACCTCACTGCCGGTCCGGCACGTGTGGCTCGCCGATGCCGATGGCGGCAGCGTGCCCTGCAGCATCCCGGTCACCCGCGACGCCCCGGTGCCGTGGGCCGAGCGCGACCGGCGGCTGCTCGTGCACGGCGGCGGCTGGGGCATGGGCACGTACCGGGAGCGCGCCGGTGAGCTGCTGTCCGCCGGCCTCGAGCTGGACGTCATCGCCTACGAGCAACGCGACCTGTCGACCAGTGGCGTGCGCTACTTCATGATCGACCCCGACTGGCATCCATGGCTCGACGACGGCTACCCGCCGTTCGGCCCGGCGGGCCAGGGGTTCGTGCGGCGGACCGGTCACCACGGCTCCTTCGACCTGTGCCGGCAGGCGGTGGCGTCGGTCAGCAAACCTGGGGGTGGGACCCTGCTGGATTCGTTGTGGTCGGCAACACCGCTTGTTCTGTTGGAGCCGTTCGGCGCCCACGAGCAACGCAACGCGGACCTGTGGATCTCACTGGGCTATGGCATCTCGTTCGAGGACTGGCAGCGCAAGGACTTCGCGGTGGAGGTGCTGGAGGAACTGCACACCGCCTTGCTCGCCGCGGACGTGCCGGACTACTCGAAGGAGCTGCTGTGAGGACGTCGCTCTGGCAGTCCTTCGCGCTCGAGTTGGACGCCCGGCGCCCAGGCTTCGCTCTCGGGCCCTGGTTCACCATGAACGCGATGCTCGCGCTGGACGGCGAGCTGGACGCTGGGCGGCTGGCTGCGGCCTTCGACACCTTGCAGCGTCGACACGACATCCTCCGCACCGACTCTCGTACTGCTGAACTCGAGCTCGTCCGAGAAGCCGCTCTGCACATCCCGGTCCCGCTGGCTGCTCCGATCCGGCTGCAGCTCTCCGGTGACCGACTGACCCTGCACCTCCACCACATGGTCTCCGACCCGGTCACCCTGTGGCTCGCGCTCACCGAACTGGCCGCCCTGTACTCCGGCGAAGACCTCCCATCCGCGCCCCAGTACGCCGACTACCTGCTCGACGAAGCCGAGCAAGTGGGCCGGAACACTGATGCGGCCGGCGCCTGGTGGCAGAGCCGAGTCACCGACGCCAAGATCTGCCCGCAGCCCTCCAGCGCTCCGGGCTCTCCGTTCGCCTACCGGAGCGAGCTGCTCTCTGCCGCCGAGGCCGCTCGCGTCGATCAGCTGATCCGCTCGCACCGCAGCACTCCCCTGGTGACCTTGCTGGCCGCACTGGCTTCGGCGATGGAACCGTCGGCAGGAGACACGCTGGTCTTCAACACGCTCTTCAGCAAGCGCGACCGGCCGGCCTGGCAGCGGGTGCTCGGCCCCTGCCTCGTGCCGTCGGTGCTGGCCATCCCACGCTCGACCGGCTCGCTGGCGACCGACGTACCGGCCATGCGGGACGCCGTCGTCGGCTGCAGCCGCTACGCGCGCTACCCGGTCCTGGAGCTCGAGGTGCCGCCGCGGACGCCGTTCTTCGAGTACGTGCCGCAGCAGTGGCCTGGTGGCTACGACTTCGGAGCGGTGCGCGGTGAGGTGATCGCGGCGGCCGGGCCGAAGGACACCGGGCTCGCGGACGCGCTGGCGATCCGGGTGCGGCCGACGGCGGACGGCGTACTCGCCGGGCACTTCAGTGGGGACGGCTCGGACTGGTCCGAGCCGCTGGTGAAGGCCGTGGCGAGCGGCGTCCGGGACTACCTGCTGGGGTAGGGCTAGCACCACCCACACCGGCTGCCCAACTCCCTGGGGCGGGCGGCAGGATCTTCGTAGCGTTCTCAGCATGAAGCGCAAGCAGGAAGCCATCCAGAGAAGCTCGAACTCCGTCGTGCTGAACGACGTCCGCCGGGTGTACGGCAAGGGCGGCGGTGCCGTGGTCGCGCTCGACGGGATCAGCATCAGCTTCGCCCGCGGAACCTTCACCGCGGTGATGGGACCGTCCGGGTCCGGCAAGAGCACGTTCCTGCATTGCGCCGCCGGGCTCGACCGGCCGACGTCCGGATCGGTGTTCATCGACGACCAGCCGCTGGCCGGACTCAAGGAGCGGCAGCTGACCGAGCTGCGCCGCGAGCGGATCGGGTTCGTCTTCCAGTCCTTCAACCTGCTGCCGGCGCTCACCGTCTGGCAGAACGTCACGCTGCCGCAGGAGCTCGACGGGCGCCGCGCCAACCGCGCCGCGGTGGCCGAGGTGCTCGAGCGGGTGGGGCTCGGCGACCGGCACAAGCACCGTCCGGGTGAACTGTCCGGCGGTCAGCAGCAGCGCGTCGCCATCGCCCGTGCGCTGGTCGCCCGGCCCGCGGTGATCTTCGCCGACGAGCCGACCGGTGCGCTGGACACGCAAACCGCTGCCGACGTGCTCGACCTGCTGCGCGAACCGGTCCGCAGCCAGGGGCAGACGGTGGTCATGGTCACCCACGACCCGGTCGCCGCGTCGTGGGCCGACCAGGTGGTCTTCTTGGCCGACGGCAAGCTGGCCGGCGGCCTGGTCGCCCCCACCGCCGAGCAGGTCGCCGAGCGACTGACCCACCTCGGAGCCCGCGGCCGTACGCCGGATCTGGCGGTCGCGCGATGATGAAGCTCGCGCTTCGCACGCTGCGTTTCCGCAAGGGCGGATTCGTCGCCACCTTCGTCGCCGTTGTGTTCGGCACCGCGATCGTGCTCGCCTGCGGCGGCCTGATGGAGACCGGCATCCGCTCCAACGTCGAGGCCACCCGCCTGGCCGCGGCCGACCTGGTCGTCACCGGCCCCGACTCGCACCTTCGCGCCGGCCGCGACGAAGCCACCCCGCTCACCGAGCAGACCCACGTCCCCGCCGACACCGCCGCGAAGATCCGGGCCGTCGACGGCGTCACCGAGGTCGTCGGCGATCTCACCTTCGCGACCCCGCTCGACCTCGACGGGAACTTCGTTCAGGCCAAGGGTCATGGTTGGAGCTCGGCGCGACTCGCGCCGTACAAGCTGGTGTCCGGCGCTGCGCCGCGAGCTCCGACTGATGTGGTGCTGGACAGCTCCACCGCTCGGTCCGGCAACCTCAGCGTCGGCTCGCGGGTCAGCCTGCTCACCAACGGCGAGCCCAGCACCTACACCGTCCGCGGGATCGCCGACGGTCCGGCCGGCCACACTTTCTTCTCGGCGCCTGAAGCCACCCGACTCGCCGGTACCGACGGCTCGTTCACCGCGCTCGCCGTACTTGTTGCCCCTGGCACCGATCTGGACGCGGTGAAGGACTCCGTGAAGGAGCTCGGCGACCTCACCGTGCACAGCGGCTCGGACCGCGGGCTGGCCGAGCATCCCGACGCGCCGCAGTTCCGGGAGGCCTTGATCGCCGTTGCCGGGTCCTTCGGCGGGATCGCGACGATGACGATGATGTTCGTCGTCGCCTCGACCCTGGCCCTGTCCGCCCAGCACCGTGAACGCGAGTTCGCCCTGCTCCGCAGCATCGGCACCACCCCCGGCCAGGTCCGCCGGATGATCCTCGGCGAATCGCTGCTCGTCTCCATCCCGGCCGTGCTGGCCGGTCTGGTCCCCGGGCTGCTGCTCGGCCGATTGCTCTTCGAGCAGCTCGCCGAGCACGGCGTCGCCTCGCCGTACGTCGAGTATCGCCAGGGCTGGATCCCGTTCGCCGCCGGCGCGGGTGCCGCCGTACTGGCCGCCGTCGGCGCCGCCCTGATCGCCGCCCGCAAGTCGGCCCGGATCAAGCCGGTCGAGGCGCTGACCGAATCCGGCTTGCAGCGCAAGTGGTTCACCTGGACCCGCCTGGTCCTCGGCGTGCTCTTCCTGGGCGGCGCGATCGCCTTGATGATCGTCACCGCCGCCGTGATGACCGGGCCGCTGGCCGCCGCCACCGCGGGCCCGTCGATCCTGTGCTGGGCGATCGGCATCGCGCTGCTCGGCCCGTTCTGGACCAAGCTCACCCTGGCCCTGATCCGCTGGCCCCTGTACGCCGTCAGCAAGGTCAACGGCCGGCTCGCGATCGTCAACGTGTCGGCGCGTTCGGTGGCGATGTCCGCCGCGGTGATGCCGGTGATGCTCGCGGTCGGAATCTCCACCGCCAACCTCTACATGCAGACGACGTCGGTGCACGCGTCCGATGAGGCGTTCACGCGGGACCTCAGGGCTGACGCCGTCCTGGTCTCCGCCGCGGGTGCCGGTCTACCGGCCTCGCTCGTCGACGAGGTCCGCCAGGTCCCCGGCGTGGCCGGCGCGTCGTCGTACGTGACCAGTCTCGGCTCCGTCGACGAACCCCGGAAGGCTCCCTTCTCCGAGGACGGCGCACCCCTGCTCGGAGTCAGTGCCCAAGGCAACGAAGGTCCGGCTCCGGTGCTGGTGACCTCGGGTTCGCTCGAAGGCCTCACCGGTACGACGATCGCCGTGCCGGACCGGATGGTCGAGAAGACCGGCCGGGGCCTCGGCTCGACGGTCAAGCTGACGCTCGGCGACGGCGCACCTGTCGAGCTGCGGGTGGTCGCGACCTTCGCGGCGGAGCGCGGGTACGAGAACCTGGTCCTGCCGGCCGAGCTGCTCGCCCAGCACACGACCGCGCGGCTCGCACCGCAGATCCTGGTGCGCTACGCCTCCGGCGCGAACCCGGGCCCGGCGCTGGCCGAGCTGGCCGGCACGCACCCCGGCGTACAGGTGACGGGGCGGGAGGCGCTGATCGAGGGCAACCGGGCCGACGCGCACACCCAGGCGTGGGTGAACTACCTGCTGGTCGGTCTGCTGATCGGCTACACGGCGGTCTCGGTCGTCAACACGCTGGCCTCGGCGACGATCCGCCGGCGGCGCGAGTTCGCGCTGCAGAGGTTGACCGGCTCGACCCGCGGGCAGGTGCTGCGCATGCTGACGACCGAGAGCACGCTGGTCGCCACCAGCGGAATCCTGCTCGGCACGGCAGTTGCCGCGGCCACGTTGATTCCGTTCAGCGCCAAGGTCGCCGGCTCGGCGGTGCCGCACGGTCCTTGGTACGTCTACCTGGTGATCATCGGCGCGGCCTCGGCGCTCACCTATCTGGCCACTCTCGTTCCGGCTACCGGCGTACTGCGCACGAACCCGGCCGAGACGACGTCCCGGCCGGACTGAGTAGAGGCCAGAACCTGGCCGCTTCCAGGAGGAGAGTCTTGTTTGAAAGGCTCTCCTCCTCCGCGTTAGGACCTACGATGACCGACAACTTCAGGCCCGCCGGCTACACCACCGTCGCTCCCTGGATCGTCACCGACGACACCGGTGCGCTGCTCGACTTCGTCAGCGCGGTGTTCGACGGCGAGGAACTCGCCCGGGTCCCAACCGAGGACGGCCTGATCGGCCACGCGGAGATCCGCGTCGGCGACACCGTCCTGCTGGCCTTCGACCGGCGGCCGGAGTGGCCGCCGATGCCGTCGCTGCTGCGGATCTTCGTCCCGGACGTCGACCAAGCTTTCGCTCGCGCGACCGAGGCCGGCGCCCGGGTGGTCACCGACCTGTCCACCGCCGCCTGGGGCGACCGCGGCGGCCGTCTGCGCGACCCGTGGGGCAACATCTGGTGGGTGCTCACCCACGTCGCGGACGTACCCGCCGAGGAAGTCGGCGCCCGAATGGCCGACCCGCAGTACGCCGAGGCGATGCGGGTAGCGCAGGAAACCTTCGACGCGGAACTGACCGGCCGGGAGACCGGCCGCTCGTCCCGGCCGGTCCTGTAAGTGCGCGCCCGCCGCTTCTGAGCGAGCCGAAGGCGACGCCTTGCTGCCGACGGCCGCGACGATCACCGTCCGGCAGCTGCCGAGCCACACCGCCGGTTACTGCGCCGGGGTCGGTTCCGCGACCGGCTGCAAGGCGATGGTGGTCGCCTGGACGATGCCCGCGTTCTGCCGCAACCACGGCGACAGCACGACCTGGAGATCCTCGAGATCACGCTCCTCGAGGATCACTCCGGGCACCGGCACACTCGCGCCCAGCTCCGCGAGCACCGGCCGCAGATGCTGATCGGCGAGCAGCTTGTGCGAAGGCGCCGCCGACACCGTCACCGGCACGACCACGGCGCCCGCCAGCGCCCCCGGCCGCAGCACATCGAGAAAGCTCTTCAGCAAGCCCGTGTAGCTGCCCTTGTAGACCGGCGTCGCGATCACCACCACCGACGCCGACGACACCAGATCGATCGCACTCTCCAGCGCGGCCCGCTCGCCCCCGACCGCCGCGTCCCCCTGGAAGATCGCCGGCGCAAACGTCACCAGGTCCACCAGCTCGTCCAACCGGTACGGCGTACCGAGCTCGGAGCTGAGCAGCTCGGCGACCGACGCGGCGGCGGCCGCTGTCCGGGACCCGGCGCGCGGGTTACCGACCACCGTGACCACCGACTGCGGCCACACCGGCGGATCGGGAACGACGCGTGGTTCGACGGCAACTGAGGGCATCGGGGACCTCTCCAGCGGTTCGGCAGTGAGGTCTCGAGCGTAGCCAAAGTCGAGCAGCCTAGTTGACTTTCTCAGAGTTCGAACGTTTCGCCTTCACCTTGACAACCACGAACCAGGTCACCGCGGCCACCGCGGCGGCGATCACGACGTACTGGAAGACGCCGACCGACGACTCCACCACGTGCCACTGCTCGCCGAGCAGGTAGCCCGCGATGATCAGCGCAGAGTTCCACACCAGGCTGCCGAGCGCGGTCAGTACGAGGAACAACGGCACCGACATCCGCTCCACCCCGGCCGGCACCGAGATCAAGCTGCGCACCAGCGGCACCATCCGCCCGATCAGCACAGCCTTCGGCCCGTGCTTGGCGAACCACTGCTCGGCCTTGTCGACGTCCTCGACCTTCATCAGCGGCAGCGCGGCGGCCAGCGACCGGGTGCGATCGCGGCCGAGCACGGCACCGACGCCGTACAGCGCGAGGGCGCCGACGACCGAGCCGAGCGTCGTGAACAGGATCGCGCTGACCAGTCCGAGGTCACCGCGGTTGGCGGCGAAACCCGCCAGCGGCAGGATCACCTCACTGGGCAGCGGGGGGAACAGATTCTCCAGCGCGACCGCGAGGCCGGCGCCCGGGGCGCCCAGCTTCTCCATCATGTCGATGGCCCACCCGGCCACCCCACCGGTCGGCTCCTGCGTTGCTTGCAGCGCGGTCATCATCACCTGGCTCGTCGAGTTCATGGCGTCGACGCTAGGTCCGCGAACACCCCTCGCGCCCTGTGGTCGACCGTCGTAATTGCTCGGCTTTTCCACAGTACAGAACTGTGGAAATCCACAGTCCCCGCTGCTCCGGTGCCCACTAGCCTTGGCTGCATGCAGGCCATCGACGCACGTTCCAGCACACTGATCGGGCGCAGCCTGCTCACTTTGGCCGGCGTCACGCTCGGCGCCGTGCTGGTGCTGGTCGAGGTCGGATTCCTGCTGATCGTCGCGCTCGGCCTGATCCCGATGGTCGCCGTGCCGCGCTCCCGCCGGGCGGTGATCGGCTGGACGCATCGTTGCGCCCGGCAACTCGCGGCCCTGGAGCAGCGCCGGCTGGCCCGCTTCCACGCCGTGCACGACCTCGGCCCGTACGGCGACCGCCAGGCGTTCAGCTATCTCGCCCGCCGCTGGCCGGTCGGCTTTCTCGGCGGGCTGGTCCTGCTGCTGCTCGTCTTCGGGGTGGTGGTCGCCGGCTCCATGCTGTCGGCGTGGATCTTCGGCGGCACCTGGGGCTTCATCGAGGAGGACGGCGGCGCGGTCAGCACGGAGACGATCGCCGTCGTCGCGCTGCCCGGCCTGGTCCTGCTCTACCTGAACGTGATGGGCATCGCCGGCGTCAGCCAGCTCGATGTCGCGCTCGCCCGGCGCCATCTGACCCCGTCGGCCGAGGACGTACTGGCCCGCCGGGTCTCCGAGCTGACCCTGAGCCGCGCCGAGGTGGTCCAGGTGGTGAACGACGAGCGCCGCCGAATCGAGCGCGATCTGCACGACGGCGTCCAGCAACGGCTGGTCGCGCTGGGCCTCCTACTCAGCCGGGCCCGCCGTTCCCGCGATCCCGGCCGCGCCGCCGACCTGGTCCGCCAGGCCCACGAGGAGTCCGAGCAGGCCTTGGCCGATCTGCGCGACGTCGCCTGGCGCGTCTATCCCACCGTGCTCGACCAGCTCGGGCTGCGTGACGTCGTCGCCGTGCTGGCCGAGCGCTCGAGCATCCCGGTCACGCTGACCTACGACCTGCCGACCCGTCCACCGGCCGCGGTCGAAACCGCCGTCTACTTCGTCATCTCCGAAGCCCTCACCAACGCCACCAAACACTCGGGCGCGCAGCGGATCCGGATCAGCGTCCAGGCAGCCGTTCCCGCGGCGCCCTTCGGCTTCACCCCGGAGACCGAACCAGCCTCGGTCGTCGTCACCGTGACCGACGACGGGCGCGGCGGTGCTGATCCATCCGGTCGAGGCCTCACCGGCCTGGCGGGCCGGGTCGCCGCCTACGACGGCACGTTCACCATCGACAGCCCGCCCGGCGGGCCCACCACGATCCGAGCGGAGCTGCCATGCGAGTGATGCTCGCCGAAGACGCCACCCTGCTCCGCACGGGCCTCGTCCTGTTGCTCGAGGAGGAAGGCCACGAGGTCCCGGCCGCGGTCGGCGACGGCGACGCGCTGGTCGCCGCCGTGCGCGCCGCCGCCGAAGCCGGTGCCGCGCCGGACGTCGTCGTGGTCGACGTCCGGATGCCGCCGACGCACACCGACGAGGGCCTGCGCGCCGCGCTCACCATCCGCACCGAGTGGCCGACGGTCGGCGTCCTCGTGCTCTCGCAGTACGTCGAGAAGTCGTACGCGACCCAGCTGATCACCTCGGGCCAGGAAGGCTTCGGCTACCTGCTCAAGGACCGGGTGATGCGCGTCGAGGAGTTCCTCGAAGCGCTCGAGCGGGTCGGTGCCGGCGGGGTCGCCTTCGACCCCGACGTCGTGCGCCAGTTGCTCGCCCGCACCACTCACACCGACCCGCTCAGCAAACTCACCCCGCGCGAGCAGGACGTGCTCGCCAAGATGGCCGAAGGCCACAACAATCGCGGCATCGCCGAGAAGCTGTACATCTCCCAGAGTGCCGTCGAAAAGCACGTGTACGCCATCTTCGACAAACTCAGCCTGCCCGACGACCCCGGCTACAACCGCCGCAGCCTCGCCATCGCGACCTACCTCACCAACTAGGCGACGGTGACGGCCGCCGCCTTCGCGCTGGCGTTGGGCCCCAGGTGCATCCCGCCGGTGGCATCGACGACCTGGCCGGTGACCCACCGCGCTTGCTCGGAGGCCAGCCAGGCGATCACCTCTGCCACGTCGTCCGCTTTGCCGAGCCGGCCGAGAGCGGTCAGTCCGGTGATCAGGTCCTCCAGACCGGTGAAGGCGTCAGCGTTCACCTCGGTCAGCGTGGCGCCGGGCGCAACGGCGTTGACGGTGATGCCCCGACCACCAAGCTCCAACGCGAGGGTCCGCGTCATCACCTCGAGCGCGCCCTTCGCCATCGCGAACGAGGTCTGCGTGGGATTGGCCATCCGAGTCGCCACCGACGTCACGTTCACGATCCGCCCGCCCTCCGCCATCAACGGCAACAGCTGCTGAATGAGGAAGTACGGCGCCCGCACATTCACCGCGAACAACCGGTCGAACTGCTCCGGCGTGTCCGTCGCCATCGGCCCCGCCGGCAGCGCCGCCGCGTTGTTCACCAGCACATCGAGCCGCCCACCCACCTCGTGCACGGCCTCGGCCAACCGCCGCACTCCATCGTGATCACCCAGCTCAGCTTGCACGGCCACCGCGGTGCCACCAGCTCGCTCGATCCGAGCCACCGTTTGCTTCGCCTCAGCCTCCCGCCCGTGGTAGTGCACAACAACGTGCACTCCATCGACCGCCAGCCGCTCCGCCACCGCTCGCCCGATTCCTCGCGACGCCCCGGTCACCAGCGCGATCCTCGTGGTCATCTCCACACCCCTCAAGTGGTAGCAACTAACAGTTTGATACTGTCTACCACATGTCCGGTCTCCGTGAACGCCGCAAGACCGAAACCCGGCAGCTACTCCAGCGCCAGGCGATCCGGTTGTTCCAGCGCGACGGCTACGACGCGACCACGATGAACGCGATCGCCGAAGCAGCCGGCGTCTCCGCGATGACCGTCTACCGGCACTTCCCCACCAAGGAAGACCTGGTCATCTGGGACGAGTACACGTCGATCAGCATCCAGGCCCTGCTCAACAGCCCAGCCGACGATCCCCTCGCACGCCGGATCGGCCAAGCAGTGATCGAGACCCTCACCGCGGCCACCACCGACCACCGCGCCCTCCTGCTCGCGCGCCTGCAACTGATGGTCGACGTTCCCGCCCTTCGCGCCCGGCACCTCGACAACCAGTACGCCACGCAGGACGCGATCGTCAGCGCTCTGTGCGGCGACGACCCCGACCCCGACCAGGAGTTCCGGACCCGCGCCATCTCCGGCGCCTGCCTCGGCGCCACCCACATTGCCCTGGTGCACTGGGCACGCTCCGACGGCAAGCAGGATCTCCCGACCCTCATCCGCGAAGCCCTGGCCGCGACCTTCCCGGCCGACTTCGCCTGAACCACTGCGCCCGACGAGCCGGCTTCTCCTAGGCTCGGCGCGTGCAGTACACCGACGAGGTCATCCCCGAGCACGTCCGCGCCCTCGGCCACCAGGACCCCGAACTACTGGCGATCGGCATGCAGGGCGCCGTCTTCCGCCTCCGCGACCACCGGGTCGCAAAGGTCTGGTTCCACTCCCCCCGCGCCGAACTCGAACGACTGCAGTCCCTGTACGCCGACCTGCGGTTGCCTTTCCACACCCCGGAGATTCTCGAGATCCACGAAGGCTCGCGCTGGCTGGTCACCATCGAGGCAGAACTGCCGGGCCGGCCGCTGCACGACGTCGCTCCCGCCTTCGGCACCACCGACTGGCCCGCCGCGCGCGATTGCGTGATCGACGTACTCGCCGAACTCGCGACCGCCGAGGCGTCACCTGCTCTCTTCGCCATGACCGTGCTCGACGAAACCGAGCCGTTCCGCCGCGCCGACCAGTCCTGGACGGACGCGCTCTCCAGCCTGCTGGCGCACCGCGTCGCGACGTACGGGGACCAACTCGACCAGGTGGTCGACAAGTTCGAGACCAAGTTTGATTGCCTGCAGCGACTTCTTCGGGAGATCGCGCCGGCGAACGACCACCGGCTCGTGCACGGCGACGTCACCGCCGGCAACATCCTGGTCGACGAGCAACTCCGGCCGGTCAGCGTGCTCGCCTTCGGCTTGCTGAGCATGGCCGGTGACCCGGGCTTCGATTGCTCGTCTACCGCGCCATCCACGCGCTGCTGGTCGGCAACGCCCACGACGCCGATCCCTTCGGCCGCGACTCCGGCGTACCGCTCACTGCCAACCTGCTGAACGACCCGCAGTACGTCGCCCTGCTCACTTGAGTTGAGCGGTGACGTGCGTGCGGCCGGTCATCAGCTGAACCAGCACCCCGATCGGACCGCGCAATTCCTCACCCTCGCCCACCGACCAGTCGATGTCGGTGGCAACCAATCGTCGGCCGGCCAGGCGCTTGCGGGCCTTGAACGGGAAGGACTTCGCCCAAATCCGCTCAGCCGCGGCCCGAGCGGCTTCGGGCGGCATCGCCCGCGGGATGCCGAGCGGAACGGCGATGTCCTGTCCGTGGATGAGGACATCCAGCAACGGATCGGCCGGCACGGTGCCGAGCGGGTGACGCCGCGAGCCGGCGTACTGGCGGTACTGGGCGACGATCTCCTCAGGGCTGTACCGCGCGCCCGCGCGACGCGCCTCCTCGAAGACGAAACGGTTGAAGTCCCCGCGCGCCCGCGCCATCCCGGTGATCACCGGCAGCATCTTCGCCTGCGGCGAGGAAATGACGTGCGCGGCGACGTCCTGCACCGTCCAGCCCGGGCACATCGATGGCGTGCGCCACTGGTCCGCGGTCAGGCCGGAGAGCAACTCGGCCAGACTCGCTCGCTCGGCGTCGACGTACCGCCAGATCTCCTCGGTGCGCATCGACCCCACCCCCACCTCGTTTAGTAAGCCTCTCTGACCAGATTAGACAGCCTCTCTGACTACCAGTCAAGATGTCGGCATGCCGGACGAACTGAATCTCGGGGTACTGCTGTTCATCCCCTATCGCGCTCTGGAGACCCGCGTCTTCGACGCGCTCGCCGCGGCCGGCTTCGACGATTTCACCCCCGCGCAGGCACGAATCTTCCAGCGGATCGGCCCGAACGGAACCCGGCTGACCGACCTCGCCGAGCAGGCCCAGGTGACGAAGCAGACAGCCGGCTTCCTGGTCGACCAACTCGAACGCGCCGGCTACGTCCACCGCACCCCCGACCCAACCGACGCCCGCGCCCGCCTCGTCCAGATCGCCGCACGAGGCCACCAGACCATCCCGATCGCAGCCGCCGCCGTCGCGGAAGTCGAGGCCGAATGGACCACCCACCTCGGCCCAGCCCGCACGAAGCAACTCCGCGAAGCCCTCACCTCCCTCCGCGAAATCACCGACCCGTACGCCTGACCGAGCGGAGGTGCCCTCGCCCCAGCGGACGCGCAGCACTCACCAAGCCCCTCACCTCCCGCTCTTCCAGGCGCGCTTCCCGTCCGATCGGGCGCTCTACGCGTAGTTGCTGAGTGCTGCACGTCCGCCAACCGGCACCACCGACCTGCACCACCGACCAACCTCATCAGCAGCCCTCTCGACCGAGGCTCCCCGCGTGAGTGAGCGCTGCGCGGAACCGGTTGGTGGGTGGTGGAGGTCGACCGGCCAGCGAGCCCAGCGGACGCGCAGCACTCACCAAGCCGCTCATCTCCCGCTCTTCCAGGCGCGCGTCCCGTCCGATCGGGCGCTCTACGCGTAGTTGCTGAGTGCTGCACGTCCGCCAACCGGCACCACGACCAACCCCACCGGAAGCCCCCTCGCCCAAGGCGTCCCCGCGCGAGTAGACGCTGCGCGGACAGGTTGGTGGGTGGTGGAGGTCGACCGGTCGGCGAGCGCGGTGGCCGCGGGCGCGGTGGCCGCGGGCGCCGGCGCGCGGTGCGTGGGGTGCTGGGGGTGCGCGGGGTGCTGGGGGTGCGCGGGGGTGCGGGGTATGCGGGGTCGGCCCGGAGTGCGCGCGGGGCCGGCGCGGCCGGGCCCGAGGCCGGGGCGGAGTCGACGCCGGGCGCGGGCGGGCGCCGGGGCTCAGGCGGGCGCGGGCGGGCGTCGGGCACGGGTTATATTCCTCATATGGCAACTACGTTCGAGGTGCTCGCGGAGCCGCGGCGGCGGGAGATCCTCGACCTGTTGCGGGACGGTGAGCGGCCGGTCGGCGAGTTGGTGGACGCGCTCGAACTCAGTCAGCCGGCGGTGTCGAAGCACCTCAAGGTACTGCGGGACGCGGGGTTGGTGGAGGTCCGGCAGGACGCGCAGCGACGGTGGTACCGGCTCCGGCCGGCGCCGCTGGCCGAGATCGACGCCTGGCTGGAGCCATATCGCGACCTGTGGCGCGGCCGGCTGGACGCTCTCGAGGCGCATCTCGACCGGATGGACTGAGCCGGTCGACCCCTCCCCGATCCGGAAGCCCAGCGCGGGCCCAATCCGGCAGCCGGGGCGACCTGATCCTGGAGCCGGGGCGGGCGATCCGGTAGCAGAGGCGGCCCCGACCCGGAGGCGGAGGCGGGCCCGATCCGGAAGCGGAGCGAGCCCGATCCAGGAGCGGAGGCGGGCCCGATCCAGGAGCGGAGGCGGGCCCGGCCCGGGAGCGGAGGCGGGCCCGGCCCGGGAGCGGGGGCGGGCCCGATTCGGGCCCGGTCAAGGACCGGCCGCAGGCCCACTCCGGGAGCCGGGGGGCTGGCCCGATCCGGCAACGGGGCGCGGGATCAGTGCGCCTCGGCGAGGTCGAAGACGTTGCCTTCGGGGTCGGTCAGCGTGATCCAGTGCACGCCGTACTCGGAGAACTCGCCCTGCCGTTTGGCGCCGAGTGCGACCAGGCGGTCGACCTCGGCGGCCCAGTCGGAGCTGGACAGGTCGAGGTGGAACCTGTTCTTGATCTCCGACGGCTGCTCGGGGACCTTCAGGAACATCATCGCCGGACCGCCGCCGGCCTTGTTGACGGTCGCGGCGTACTGGTTGCCTCCGGCATCGACTTCGGTCTCCAGCACCTGGGCCCAGAAGGTGGCCAGGGCCAGGGCGTCGGCGCAGTCGACGGCGATCTGCTCGAGGGTGACGGACATCGTTCAGCCTTTCGTGGGGATCTGCTGGATCGGCCAGCAGATCTCGGTCTGGAGGGTGTTCGGATCGGTGGTGTCGGCCGGGCCGACGACGTACAGCTCGCGGACCGGCCCGGGAGCGGTCTCGCAGAACTCGGCGACGTGGCTGCCGAGGGCGCCGTAGGTGCGGTCGAGGTCCTCGAACGGCCCGTGGTGCAGCGCGACGGCGAAGAAGCCGGCCGGGAAGTCGAGCAGCTCGACGGTGTCGTCGGCCGGCTGGCCGAGGTCGACGGGCAGGAAGGCGGTTACCTCGCCGGCGTCGTCGGCGAAGAACTCGTCGCTGTACGTCGCGCCGGCCACGGCGGTGATGCCGTAGCGGCCGGCCAGGCCGCCGAGGAGGGCGAAGGCGGTCTCGCACCAGGCGTTGATGTCGTCGCGACCGACGCGGTCGCGCACGGCGTACGCGCGGAAGGCGGGGACGAAGCGGTACTCGACGGGGAGTTCAGTGGGCGCGAGGGTGAGCATCGAGCGCAGTGACGCGACGACCTGCTGGGTGTGGACCAGCTCGCGTTCCATCTGGTCGAGATGGAGGCGCAGGGCCTGGTCGCGCGACGAGAGGTCGGGGGCTTCGATGACCTCGCGGACCTGCGCCAATGGCATCCGGAGCTCGCGCAGCCGGCGGATCAGCTGGGCGGTCGGTACCTGGGTGATCTCGTACCGGCGGTAGCCCGAGCTGGGGTCGATGAGCGCGGGCGCGAGCAGGTCGATGTCGTGGTAGTGATGCAGCGTCTTCACGCTCAGATGAGTGAGCCGGGAGAACTCGCCGATGGTCACCGAAGCCGTCATGGTCAGAACTCTGCACCCTCCGGCAACCGGAGAGTCAAACCACACGCCCCCGCCCGGCTTCGCCGGGCGGGGGCGTGAAGGAAGGAAGGCGGGAGCGGACGAGGGGCGGCCGAACGGGAGCGGGAAGCGGGAGCGCGGGGCGGAGCGCGGGAGCGGGAAGCGGGAGCGCGGGGCGGAGCGCGGGAGCGGGAAGCGGGAGCGCGGGGCGGAGCGCGGGAGCGGGAAGCGGGAGCGCGGGGCGGAGCGCGGGAGCGGGAAGCGGGAGCGCGGGGCGGAGCGCGGGAGCGTGATTGCCGGGAGCGAAGTGCGGGGAGCGGGAACGGAAGCGGGAGCGCGAGCGCTGGGAGCGCGAGCGCGAAAGCCCGAGGCCGGGAGACAGCCGGAACGACCGCGGCCCGGGGACGCGGGCGCGGTTGCTCTGGCCGGGGCTCTGTGCGGCCCCGGGCGTTCAGGGGGTCAGGCGTTCCACTTCTGGTTGGCCGCCCCCGTGCAGGACCAGATCTGCAACGGCGTCGCATTGGCAGAGTTGTTGCCCGTGACGTCCAGGCACTTGTTGGCCTGCGGATTCACCAGGTCTTTGGCCGCTGTGTACGTCCATTGCTGGGCGGCGGATCCGTTGCACGTATAGAGCTGCACGCGTGTCCCGTCCGCAGTACCGGCGCCGGCGACGTCCAGGCACTTGCCGAGCGCACGGACCGTACCGTCACCCGGCCGGGTCCACTGCTGGGCGCTGCTTCCGTTGCAGTCGTACAGCTGCACCGTCGTGCCGTCGGCTGAGTTCGCCCCGGCGACATCGACGCACTTGCCGCCGAGCCCGGTGATCTGGCCGCCGGTCCCACCGCCGCCACCGCTCTGCGTCCCCGACCAAGTGAAGGTTGCCGAGGTCTTTGTCGGCAGCGTGTAGACGAAGGACTGCGAGCCCCAGTTCACCCGCACCGACTGCGAGCTGCCCGTGGTGTTGAACGCGATCAGCGCCTTCGAACCGTCGGGGTTCTTCCACGCCACGTTCTTGACCGAGCTGTTGGCGTTCGACTCGATCCGCGCGGCGCCCGGCTTCACGAACTTCGTCAGGTGGCCCATCGTGTAGTACTCAACCGTCTTGTCCACCTGCCCGGCCCGCGGTCCGCCACGCTGCACGGTCACCAGGCCCGTGCACACGTTGCACCCGGCACCTACGTACGGAAGCATGTTCTGGTCCAGCGCGAGGCTCCACTTCACCCAGGACTTGCTCCAGTTGCGGGTGTAGTCGATCAGGTTGTTCATGTCCTCGACCTGCTGGTTCGGGATCCAGGTGCCGCCGGAGTGCTCGGTCATGTAGTGGTTCACGGCCGGATACTGGTTGTGCACGGTGGTCTGCAGGTTCACGTCACCGCCGTACCCGTGCCAGGCGATGCCGCCGAACAGCGGGTCGTTGCGCAGTGCGGCATCGGCCAGCGGGACCGAGCCGAGGTCGTTGTAGTTGCCCCAGTTGTAGTCCAGGATCATCACCTTCGTGGTGATCCCGGCCGCCCGGAACGCCGGCAGCAGGTGGTTCTTGGTGAACTCCAGCAGGCCGGCGCCGTTCCAGTTCATCGACGCGTAGCCGGTGTCGTCGGTGCCGCAGCAGGTCGGCTCGTTCTGCACCGACACGTAGTCGATGTGGTTGCCGGCGGCCTCGTTCTGCTGGACGTACTTGACGAAGTACTGGGCATACATCGGGTAGTACTCCCACTTCAGCCAGCCGCGGTTGGTGAACTTGTTGTTGTCCTTCATCCAGGCCGGCGCGCTCCACGGCGCACCCTTGACCTTCAGCGCCGGGTTCAGCTGCTTGGCCTGCTTGGTCAGCGGTACGACGTCGGCCAGGTCGTGGTTGATGCTGAAGTCGTTCAGGTCGCAGCAGGTGTCGTCGTAGGAGTAGTTGAACCGGGCAAGGTCCGAGGCGCCCATCGGGTTGCGGGTGAAGGCCAGGCCGATTCCGTTCACCGGGTCGAACAGGTCCTTCATCACCTGGTTGCGGGTGGTGGCCGAGATCGTGTTGCTGCTGTTCAGCAGCCACGCGGCACTGTCGGTGAACGACGCGCCACCACCCTCGAAGGTCTGGTACGTCGTGTTCTCGTTGACCGTGATGGTCTGGTTGGCGGTGCCGCCGGCCGGGCCGAAGTTGACCGGCGTCTGCTGCTGCAGGCCGCGGGTCACGTTGCGGCCACCGGCGTCGCTCGTGGTGGTCAGCCAGACGTTGACCTGCTCACCGGCGGCGTGGGCGGGCTGCGGGTTACCGAGACTCAGACCGGTGGCGACCACCGACAGGGCCGCGAACCCCGCCAGGGCGGGAAGCAGGCGTCGTCGTCCGGGGCGGTCACGACGAAGGGTCCTGGGCATGGCGGAATCTCCCTTTTGCTCAAGGGCTTTCACAGGGTGGACGAACCCCGGGTCCGGCGTCTGCCCGCGCCGCAACTGGTGGTCATCACGAGGTAACCATCGGTGCGCAGTCGAGTCAATGCCGCGCCGCGACTTTTTTCACGACTTAGATTTATGCCTGGTCTTGACGTGAAAGCGTTCTCACGGCACGCTTCCCTCCCAAAGCGACTCCCTGTCTCGTTCACGTCCCGCCCCCGCCCCCAGCGGCCGGACGCCCCTCCGGCCGAGCGAGAAATGAGGCACGCATGAGGTTCCCGCGTTCCCGGTTTCGGGCCGCCGCCCTGCTCTCCGCAGGTGCCGCGCTGCTCGGCACCGCCCTGCTCCAGTCCCCGGCCACCGCGAGCATGCCGACCGAGGCCACCGCGCCGCAGGCCGCGTCCGCCGCCACTTCGGCGTACGCCGCGGCGGCGGTCGGGCCCGTGGTCTGGTCCGACGAGTTCAACGCCGCCGCCGGCACCCCGCCGGACCAGAACAAGTGGCGCTACGACATCGGCGGCTCCGGCTGGGGCAACAACGAGCGGCAGTACTACACCAACAGCACCCGCAACTCCGCCCACGACGGCAACGGCAACCTGGTGATCACCGCCCGGCGTGAGAGCGGCGGCTTCCAGTGCCACTACGGTCCCTGCGAGTACACGTCGGCACGGTTGCTCACCGCATCGACCTTCACCCGCACCTACGGCCGGTTCGAGGCGCGGATGAAGCTGCCCCGGACGCAGGGCCTGTGGCCGGCGTTCTGGATGCTCGGCACCGGCAACAACGGCTGGCCGGGCAACGGCGAGATCGACATCATGGAGAACATCGGCAAGGAGCCGAGCAACTCCTACGGCACCCTGCATGGCCCGGGCTACTTCGGCGGCGAGGCGATCAGCTCGCGCTACACGCTGCCGAACGGGCAGCAGTTCGCCGACGGCTTCCACACCTTCACCGTCGACTGGGAGCCGAACGTCGTCACCTGGTACGTCGACGGCATCCAGTTCGCCCGCAAGACCCCGGCCGATCTCGGCGGCGACCCGTGGGTCTTCGACCACCCGTTCTTCATGATCATGAACGTCGCGGTCGGCGGCTACTGGCCGGGCTACCCCGACGCCACCACGGTGATGCCGCAGACGATGACCGTCGACTGGGTCCGGGTCTCCAGCCTGACCAGCGGCGGCGGCACCGGCGGCCAGATCACCGGCCTGGCCGGCAAGTGCCTGGACGTCGCGGGCGCCAACGCGGCCGACGGCACGACCGTCCAGCTCTACGACTGCAACGGCACGGACGCGCAGAAGTGGACCCGCCCCGGCGACGGCACGATCCGTGCCCTCGGCAAGTGCCTGGACGTCGCGAACGCCGGCACCGCCGACGGCACCCGCGTCCAGATCGCCACCTGCAACGGCAACGCGGCACAGCAATGGACGTACTCCGGAGCCCGAGATCTGGTGAATCCCCGGGCCAACAAGTGCCTCGATGTCACCGGCAACAATTCCGCCAACGCCACCCCGACGCAGATCTGGACCTGCACCGGCGGCGCCAACCAGAAGTGGAACGTCTGACCACAAAGGCGTGACACCATGAAAGGCCGGGCCTCACCAGGCCCGGCCTTTTCGTGTCACCCCTGGCGGTGGCTCTGCACCAGCTCCGCGTAGCGCTTGCCGCTGGTTTTCATCACGCGAGTGCCGGTGGGGTAGTCCACGTAGGCGAGGCCGAAGCGGGGTGCGTAGCCGTACGCCCACTCGAAGTTGTCCATCAGGGACCAGGCGAAGTAGCCGGCGAGCGGGGCGCCTTGCTCGACTGCGCGGACGCAGGCCGCCAGATGCCCTTCCAAGTACGCCGTGCGCTCGGTGTCGTCGACGTTGAAGGAAGCGTCCGGCCTGTCGACCCAGGCCGAACCGTTCTCGGTGATGTAGATCTTCTCCGCGCCGTACTCCTTGGCCAGGCGGAGGATCAGCTCTTCGAGACCGGCCGGGTGGACCTCCCAGTCGAGCATGGTGTGCTCGGGGTTGGGGCCCGGGACTTGGCTGAAACCGAGCACCGGGACGGAGTCGTCGGCCTTGATGATCTGGCGGAAGTAGTAGTTCAGGCCGATGAAGTCGGTCGGCGCGGCGATCACCTCGAGGTCGCCGGGCTGCTCGGGCAGCTCCACGCCGTACGTCTCGACCATGTCGGCGGGGAAGCCGCGGCCGGAGACCGGGTCGAGCCACCAGCGGTTGATGTGCCCGTCGGCGATCCGCGACGCGCGGATGTCCTCGGCGCTCTGGCTGGCCGGCTCGCAGCCGCTCAGGTTGACCACCAGACCGACCGACGGCGGCTCCGGGCACGCCTCGCGCAGCGCCTGGACGCCGAGCCCGTGCGCGAGCAGCAGGTTGTACGACGCGCGGACGGCGATCGCCGGGTCGGTGATGCCGGGCGCCATTCGGCCTTCCCAGTGGCCGATCCAGGCCGAGCAGAGCGGCTCGTTCAGCGTCACCCAGTCGCGGACGCGGTCGCCGAGCTTCGCGCCGACCACCGCGGCGTACTCGGCGAACCGGTACGCGGTGTCGCGGTTGTCCCAGCCGCCGAGATCCTGCAGCGCCTGCGGCAGATCCCAGTGGTACAAGGTGACGAACGGCTTGATGCCTTCGGCAAGCAAATCGTCGACGACCCGGTCGTAGTAGTCGAGGCCGGCCGCGTTGACCGCGCCGGAGCCGACCGGGATCACCCGCGGCCAGGCGATCGAGAACCGGTACGCGTCGACGCCGAGCTGCTTGATCAGCGCGAGGTCGTCGGGCCAGCGGCGGTAGGAGTCGCAGGCCACGTCCCCCGTGTCACCGTTGTCGATCGCGCCGGGCACGCGGCAGAACGTGTCCCAGATCGACGGCAGCCGGCCGTCGGCGTCGACCGCGCCTTCGATCTGGTACGCCGAGGTGGCGGTACCCCAGACGAAGTCCTGCCGGAGCGGGGAGAGCTCGACCATCGGTGCCCCCAGAGGGTGGTGGAAGGTGGTTTTTTCAAAGCATAGTTGAAGTCCTGAACCCGAGATAGCGGTGTCTCGTGTTCAACCCGCCGCGCCCGCCGCGCCCGCCGCGCGGGCGCGGCGGGCGCGGCGGGCGGGAGGCGGGAGCGCGGGAACACGAGCGCGGAGCGCGGGGCGCGGCGCGCAGGAGCGCGGGGCGCGGCGCGCGGGGCGCGGCGCGCGGGGGCGGCGGGGCGGCGGGCGCGAAGCCGGCTAGACCGCGAGCCTGCGGGGCGTTCCGCCCTCGCGGAGGATGCGCAGCACCGGGAGCGTGGCGGCACCCAGGGCAACCGCGTCCCGGCCGAGTTCGCACAGTTCGATGGTCACCTGGGCGTACGGCCGGTGCAGCGCGTGCTTGCCGACGGCCTCGCGCAACTGCGGTAGATAGCGCTCACCAAGCAGCAATCCCGACCAACCACCAAGCACAATGCGCTCGGGGTTGAAGAGGTTCACCAGATTGGCGAAGCCCGCGCCCAAGTACCCGATCGTGTCCTCGACGACCTTGGCCGCGACCTCCGACGAATTCACCGCCGCGAGCAAACCGACGAACTCGGCTTCCTCGTCGTCGGAGCGAGCAGCAGGTCCACCCGCCAGGCGATACCGATCCAGCACACCCTCCGCGCCGACGTACGCCTCGAGGCATCCTTCGGCACCACACCTGCACTGCCGGCCGCCGTACACGATCGTGGTGTGGCCCCACTCCCCCGCGCTGCTGCGGGTTCCGCGGTAGCTCGTCCCGCCGGTGACCAGCGCGGCACCGACACCAGAGCCGACCAAGGCGACAACGGCATCCGTCGCACCCCGGCCGGCGCCGAACCACATCTCCGCCTGGCCAAGCGTGTTGGCGCCGTTGTCGACCTGGATCGGGATGTTCGTGCCGGCCGCGAGCATCGCGCCGAGTGGTACGCCGTCCCAGCCGAGCGTCTGCGCGTGAACCACCGCATCGGCCGGACCTTCGACCACGCCAGCGACGGCAACACCCAGTCCGAGCACCCGATCAGCCGGTACGCCGGCCTGCGCGATCACCGCGTCGAGTCCTTGCAGCACGTACTTGACGACCAGTTCGGGCGCCGGTTTCGGCGTCTCGATCGGGTAGACAACGGTGGCCAAGACCGACATCGCCAGGTCGAACAATTCGACCCGCACCCGGGTCTCGCCGACCTCGGCGCCGACGACGTAACCGAAGGCCGGCGCGACCCGCAGCAGCACCCGCGGCCGGCCTCCGTCGGACTCGACCGAGCCGGCCTCCTCGACGATGCCCTCTTCCAGCAGCTCGCCGACCAGGTTGCTCACGCTGGCCGCGCTCAGCGACGTCTCGCGGCCGAGTTCGTAGCGGCTCAGCGGGCCCTGGCGGTAGATGCTGGTCAGGATCACCGACCGGTTGGACCGCCGCATGTCGCGCACAGTCGTCCGGCGTCCGTCCATGGTGTTCTCGACCCGCCCTCTGCAACGCGCTGCCGGGCCGTCACCACGGCCCCTGACATCGATCTTCCCCGGAAGTCCATCATGCCGCAGCGCCGGGCCGGAAGGCCTGAGCAGAACCGCGCGGCGGACTTCTTACAAACCGTGAACTTAGCCCTGTTTCGTTATCGCGTCGTGATTGACGTGACCTGGCCCACTCCGCTTCACTCTACGGAACCGCTTCCGAAACCGGTTCCGAACACAACGTTCACGAAGCGGCAACATCCGCCCCGCACCACCCCGACCGCCCGAGGGGAGCTGTGAATGTCGATCACGATCGCCGATGTGGCGGCCCGTGCCGGAGTCAGCAAGACCACCGTCTCGCGGGTTCTGAACGGCAAGGGCGAACTGGACCTGCGCACCGCCGAGCGGGTCCGCCAGGTGATCGCCGAACTCGGGTACGTGCCGAGCGCCCGGGCTGTCGGCCTGGCCCGCGGCCGGACCCGGATCGTCGGCATGCTGGTCCCCTCGCTCACCTGGCCCTGGATGGGCGAGGTGCTGCAGGGTGCCGTCGACGTGGTCGAGACCGAGGGCTACGGCCTGCTGCTGTTCACCTGCAACCGCGGTGAGGAGTCGATGCAGCAGTTCGCCTCGCAGGTCTCGGCGCAGTCCTTCGACGGCCTGCTGGTGATCGAGCCGGAAGGCACGTTGTCCTACATCGAGCAGTTGCACGCGCGTGGCCTGCCCGTCGTCCTGATCGACGACCGGGCCAAGCAACCGATGTTCCCGTCCGTCGCCACCACCAACCGGGCCGGAGGTGAGGCCGCCGCACGGCATCTGCTGGAGCTCGGCCGCCGCCGTCCGCTGGTGATCACCGGCGTGGACTGGTTCGGCTGTACCCAGGAACGCCTGGACGGTTTCCGCGACACCTACGCGGCGGCCGGTCTCGAGCTGGACCCACGGCTCGTCTTCGAAGGCGACTTCACCCACGAGAGTGGACGCCGCGGCGTCCAGCAGGCGCTCGAGGCCGGCACCAAGTTCGACGCGATCTTCGCGCACAACGACCTGTCCGCCGGCGGCGCCATCCAGGCCGTCCGGGAGACCGGGCGCAACGTGCCGAACGACGTGTCGGTGGTCGGTTTCGACGACATCCCCTACGCCCAGCACACCGAACCACCGCTGACCACGGTGCACCAGCCGATGCGCCAGATGGGGCAGACCGCGGCCCGGATGCTGATGGACTACTTCGGCGGCAAACCGCTGCCGGACGTTCCCCAGGTGCTGCCCACGACGCTGATCGTGCGCAGTTCCACCGCCCCCGCCCGCCCCTCGTAACCGTCCGGTGGCGAGGTAGCTGCCCCTGCCTCGCCACCGGTCACCCAGCGCGCCGATACCGATCCGTTAAGGCGTCTGCTCTTTCCATGAGAGCGCTTTCACGGCACGATGCGTGCCCAACCGCACCACCCGACTGTCATCCGACCGTCATCCGCCAGCAGTGAGACGAACACAGGAGGAACGATGCGAGCACGACGCACAGTCGCGCTGGCCCTCACGGGCCTGCTCGCGGCAGCACTGGCTGCCTGCAGTAACGGGGACTCGACCAACACGAACGCGAGCACCGCCGGCACCTCCACGGTGCTCAACGTGGGTATGCCGAACGGCCCGCAGACGGAGAACCACAACCCGTTCCTCGGTTCGTCCTCGGGCGCCTCGCTCGGCTACCGGTGGATGATCTACGAGCCGCTGGTGATGGTGAACCCGCTGAAGCCGCAGGAGCCCGGCAAGCCGTGGCTGGCCACCGAGCACACCTGGTCCGACAACTTCAAGAAGCTGTCGTTCACCGTCCGCGACGGCGTCAAGTGGTCCGACGGCAAGCCGATGACCGCCGAGGACGTGGCCTACTCCTTCGAGCTGCGCAAGGGCAACGAGGGCCTGAACCAGGACGCGATCCCGTACGGCACGATCACCCAGTCCGGCAACAAGGTCGAGCTGACCTTCACCCGGTCGCAGTTCGTCAACCAGAACAAGATCCTCGGCGTCTTCGTGGTGCCCAAGCACCAGTGGTCCACGTTCAAGGACCCGAGCCAGGACACCGTCAAGGAGCCGATCGGCACCGGCCCGTACAAGCTGAAGTCCTTCACGCCGCAGACCACCACGCTGGAGGTCCGCAGCGAGTACTGGCAGGAGCTGCCGAAGGTCAAGGAACTGCGCTACACGTCGTACAACGACAACAACGCGCAGACCACCGCGCTGGCCAACGGCGCCTCGGAGTGGAGCTTCGTCTTCGTCCCGAACGTGAAGACGGTCTTCCAGGCCAAGGACGAGAAGAACCACAAGGTCTGGGCGCCCGGCACGCTGGGCATCCACGGCCTGTGGATCAACACCACCAAGAAGCCGTTCGACAACCCGGCGCTTCGTCGCGCGATGGACAAGGTGATCAACCGCGACGACATCTTCACCCAGGCCGAGGCCGGCTACTTCTACCCGAAGATCGAGTCCGTCACCGGGATCCCGACTCCGGCCGGTGAGTCGTTCATCGCCCCGGAGTTCAAGGACAAGAAGCACGTCGTGGACGTCGACGGCGCCAAGGCCGAGCTGACCGCGGCCGGCTTCAAGCTCGAGGGCGACACGCTGAAGGACCCGACCGGCAAGCCGGTCACGATCACGCTGACCGACCCGGCCGGCTGGTCCGACTACGTCACCAGCCTGGAGATCATCAAGGACAACCTGTCCCAGATCGGGATCAAGGCGACCGTCGACAAGGCCAACCAGGACGCCTGGTTCAAGGCCGTTGACGAAGGCAACTTCGACGCCACCATGCACTGGACCAACGGCGGCGCCACGCCGTACGACATCTACCAGAACATCATGGACGGCAAGATCCTCAAGCCGGTCGGCAAGGGTGGGGTCAGCGGCAACTACGGCCGCTACAACAACCCGGAGGCGACCAAGGCGCTGGACGCCTACGCCAACGCGGCCGACGACGCCGCCCGCACCGCGGCGCTGAACACGCTGCAGAAGATCATGGTCGAGCAGATGCCGATCATCCCGACCGGTGCCTCGAACATCGGCGCCCTGTACAGCACCAAGAACTGGGTGGGGTGGCCGGACGAGACCAACCCGTACGGACCCGCCCAGCCGACCCAGCAGAACGCGCTGGAGATCGTGCTGAAGCTGAAGCCCGCAGGGGCCTGACAACCCACCGCGGCCGGGAGCTCTCCACCTGGAGCTCCCGGTCGCGGTCCGGCGTGCCGATCCAGCGAGGAGTCAGTGATGACGGCGACCGAAACAGCACCGACCACCGACGACGTGGTCCTCGAGGCCGAGAACCTCACCAAACACTTCCCCGTACGCCGGGGCCTGCGCGACGTGTTCACCCGCGGCCGGTACGCCGTGCACGCGGTGGACGACGTCCGGCTGACACTGCGCCGCGGGCGGGTCACCGCCCTGGTCGGCGAGTCCGGCTCCGGCAAGTCCACCGTCGCCCGGTTGATGGCGCAGCTGTACAAGCGCACCGACGGCGACATCCGGCTGCACGGCGAGTCGATCACCGTGAACGGCGGCCGCGCGTTCCGCGCCTACTGCCGGCGTGTGCAGATGATCTTCCAGGACCCGTTCGCCTCGCTGAACCCGGTGCACACCGTGCGCTACCACCTGACCCGCGCGTTGAAGATCCACGGCCGCGCGGGCAACGGGAGCGCCGAACTCGAGCAGAACCTGAAGGACCTGCTGCTCCGGGTCCAGCTGACCCCGCCGGAGCGCTACCTGGACAAGTTCCCGCACGAACTGTCCGGCGGCCAGCGCCAGCGGGTGTCGATCGCCCGCGCGCTCGGCGCCAACCCCGAGGTGCTGCTGGCCGACGAACCGGTCTCGATGCTCGACGTGTCCATCCGGCTCGGCGTACTGAACCTGCTGCGGGACCTGAAGGAACGGCTCAACCTCGCCATCCTCTACATCACCCACGACATCGCCTCAGCCCGGTACTTCGCCGACGAGACCCTGGTGATGTACGCCGGCCGGATGGTGGAGGGCGGCGACTCCGAGACCGTCACCCAGCACCCGGCCCACCCCTACACCCGGCTGCTGATCGAGAGCGCTCCGGATCCCGACCGGCTGGATCGCGTCGGCGATGCCAAGGACGCGCCCGAGGACGAAGCCGGAGGTGAGCCGCCGAGCCTGATCTCGCCGCCGGCCGGTTGCCGGTTCCACCCGCGCTGCGTGCACGCGATGCCGAAGTGCTCCACCGACCTGCCGCCCCGCTTCGAGCTGCCGGTGGTCGACAGCGGCCAGGCGCACTGGGCCGCCTGCTGGCTCTACGAGGAAGGAGCGGCGAAGTGAAGTTCCTGCTGCAACGGATCGCCTTCTACCTGTTCACCGCCTGGGCGGCGATCACGATCAACTTCTTCATTCCCCGGATGATCCCCGGCGACCCGGTCAGTTCGCTGATCAACAAGTTCCAGGGCCAGATGAGCACCGAGGCGATCAACTCGCTGTACGTGCTGTTCGGCCTGGACAAGGACGCCAGCCTCTGGAGCCAGTACGTCGACTACTGGGGCCAGGTGTTCCAGGGCGACCTGGGCCTGTCGTTCACGTTCTTCCCGACGCCGGTCTCCGACATCCTCGGCCAGAGCCTGCCGTGGACGATCGCGCTGGTCGGCATCACGACGTTCGCCAGCTTCGTCATCGGCACCGGCCTCGGCGTCCTGGCGGGCTGGCGGCGTGGGTCCTGGCTGGACGGCCTGCTCCCGGTGACCACGTTCCTGTCGTCGATCCCGTACTTCTGGCTCGGCCTGATCGCGATCACGCTGCTGGCCGGCCCGGGCAGCTTCTTCCCGTCGTCCGGTGGGTACGAGCCGGGGCTGGTGCCGTCGTGGAACGGCGAGTTCATCGGCAGCGCGGTCCAGCACAGCTTGCTCCCGGCCATCACCATCCTGATCTCCTCGGTCAGCGGCTGGATCCTCAGCATGCGCAACATGATGGTCACCGTCGCGTCGGAGGACTACATCACGGTCGCGCACGCCAAGGGCCTGTCCGAGCGCCGGGTGATGCTCAGCTACGCCGCCCGCAACGCGCTGCTGCCGAACGTGTCCGGCTTCGCGCTGTCGCTCGGCTTCATCGTCGGCGGCACGCTGCTGGTGGAGATCGTCTTCTCCTACCCCGGCATCGGCTACAACCTGTTCCAGGCCGTCGGCGCGAAGGACTACCCGCTGATGCAGGGCGTCTTCCTGGTGATCACGATCTCGGTGCTGGTCGCCAACCTGATCGCCGACATCGCGTACCTGCTGCTCGACCCGCGTACCCGCAAGGAGGGCTGACCGATGTCCGCACCTGCCAGCACCATCACCGCGGTCACGCCGGAGGGCCCGGAGGTCGCGGCCGCGCCGGCCAAGCGCCAGCGGCTCCGGTTCGTCGCGAACGGGAAGGCGGCCACCGGTCTGATCGTGCTCGCCTTCTTCTGCCTGATCGCGATCATCGGGCCGTGGATCGCGCCGTTCGACCCGTCCGCGCGCAGCGCCGACCTGCTCCAGCCGCCGTCGGGCAAACACTGGTTCGGCACCACTCACCTGGGTCAGGACATCTTCTCCCAGATCCTGGTCGGGACCCGCGGCGTGATGTTCGTCGGCCTGCTGGCCGGCATCGTCGCGACGGCGCTGTCGGTGCTGATCGGCGTCAGCTCGGGCTTCCTCGGCGGCGCGGCCGACGAGGGCCTGTCCGCCCTGTCCAACGTCTTCCTGGTGATCCCGGCGCTGCCGCTGATCATCATCGTCGCGTCCACGATCCCCGGCGCGGGTGACCTGATGGTTGCCCTGGTCATCGGTTTGACCTCGTGGGCCTGGGGAGCCCGAGTACTGCGAGCACAGACGCTCTCGCTGCGCCGACGCGACTACGTCGAGGCCGCCCGAGCGACCGGTGAGAGCACCTGGCGGATCATCACCGTCGAGATCCTGCCGAACCTGACCGCGATCATCGCGTCCGGTTTCGTCGGCACGGTGATCTTCGCGGTGATGTCGGAGATCACCCTGGCCTTCATCGGCATCTCGACGATCTCGGAGTGGAACTGGGGCACGATCCTGTTCTGGGCGCAGAGCCAGCAGGCGCTCGCGCAGGGCGCGTGGTGGTGGTTCGTCCCGGCCGGCCTGGCGATCGCCGTACTGGGCACCGCGTTGTCGCTGATCAACTTCGGCATCGACGAGTTCGTCAGCCCGCGGCTGCGCAGCAGCGGGCACACGCGGGTGAAGACCAAGGACGGCCGCACGGTCCGGATGAAGGTCGGGTTCACCCCGGTGCTGAACACCACTGACAAGAGCGGCCCGGTCACGCCGGTGGTTCGCGTCGACGAGGCGAAGGGAACGGTCTCATGAAGGCCCCCGTCCTGGAGATCAAGAACTTCAGCGTGGACTACGGTCTCGGCGACCAGGCCGTCCGCGCGGTCCGCGACGTCACGCTGACCCTGCATCGCGGCGAGGTGCTCGGCCTGGCCGGCGAGAGCGGCTCCGGCAAGTCCACCCTCGCGTACGGCGTGACGCGGCTGCTGCCGCCGCCCGGCGTGATCAGCGGCGGCTCGGTGATCTACCACCCGCCCGGCGACCAGCCGTACGACGTGATGGCGCTGTCGCCGGCCGAGCTGCGCAAGTTCCGCTGGGCCGAGACGTCGATCGTGTTCCAGGGCGCGATGAACTCGCTCAACCCAGTCCACAAGGTCTCCACCCAGATGCTCGACGTGATCCGCGCGCACGAGCCGCAGCTCAGCCCGGAGGCCCGGGTCGCCCGGGCCAAGGAAATGCTCAAGCTGGTCGGCATCTCGGCCGACCGGATGGACGCCTATCCGCACCAGCTGTCCGGCGGCATGCGGCAGCGGGTGATGATCGGCATGGCGCTCGTGCTCGAGCCGCAGATCGTGATCATGGACGAGCCGACCACCGCGCTGGACGTGGTGATGCAGCGCCAGATCCTGGCCCAGCTGGTCGAGCTGCGCGAGCGGCTCGGGTTCTCGGTGCTGTTCATCACCCACGACCTGTCGCTGCTGGTCGAGTTCTCCGACCGGATCGCGATCATGTACGGCGGCCGGATCGTCGAGGAGGCTCGCTCGGCCGATCTGTACAAGGACTCCCTGCACCCGTACAGCGAGGGACTGCTGAAGTCCTTCCCGGCGCTGCGCGGCCCGCGCCGGGAGCTGAGCGGGATCCCGGGTTCGCCGCCCGACCTGCGCGGTATGCCCACCGGCTGCGCGTTCCACCCGCGCTGCCCGCACGCGTTCGACCGCTGCTCGACGGAGATCCCCGTCCTCGGCGTCCCGGAGGCCAGGAACGACCCGAGCCGCTCGGTGGCCTGCTGGCTGCCCGGCCGCGTCCCTGTCGCCTAACTTCTTCCCCGAAGGGAGTCAGTACGGCGTACCGCGCCCGCCCACCGGCTGGGCGCGTACCGCCGCACGTCCACCATGAACACATCTGCTGCCCCCACCACCACCTCCGAGGAAGACCTGATCGCGCGGCTGCCGGCCGGTTTCCGCTGGGGTGTCGCCACGTCGGCGTACCAGATCGAAGGCGCGGTCGACGTCGACGGCCGCACCCCGTCGATCTGGGACACCTTCTGCCGGGTCCCGGGCGCGGTGCACAACGGCGACAACGGTGACGTCGCCTGCGAGCACTACACCCGGATGCCATCCGACGTTGCCTTGATCAAGGATCTGGGCCTGGACACCTACCGGTTCTCGGTGTCCTGGACGCGGGTCCAGCCGCACGGCACCGGCGGCGTCAACCCGGCCGGGATCGCGTTCTACGACCGGCTGGTCGATGAGCTGCTTGCCCAGGGCATCGACCCGTGGGTGACGCTGTACCACTGGGACCTGCCGCAGGAGCTGGAGGACGCCGGCGGTTGGCCCGTGCGTGACACGGCGTACCGGTTCGCGGACTACTCGATGCTGGTGTTCGACGCGCTGAGCGACCGGGTCGACACCTGGACGACGCTGAACGAGCCTTGGTGCTCGGCGATGCTCGGTTACGCGTACGGCGCGCACGCGCCCGGCAAGCAGGACTTCCCGGCCGCTGTCTCCGCCGTTCATCACCTGCTGCTCGGCCACGGCCTGGCCACCGAGCGGATGCGGGAAGCGGCTCCGCGCAAGCTCGACATCGGGATCACGCTGAACGCCGCTACGGCGTACCCGGCCTCGGACTTGGAGCCTGACCTCGAAGCGGCTCGCCGGGCCGACGGGATGGGCGCGCGGCTGTATCTGGATCCTTTGGTGCACGGCCGTTACCCAGCCGACGTCATCGCCGACCTGGCTGCTCAGGGGGTGGTGATCCCTGTGCAGGATGGCGACCTGGCCACCATCTCCGCGCCGATCGATGTCCTGGGCATCAACTACTACTTCAGCCAGAAGTTCACCGGCTTCGCCGAGGACGGCAGCACAGTCGACGCCGCGGGCCTGCCGATCAGCCGCACTCTGCCGCTGGACCGGCCGCGCACCGCGATGGACTGGGAGATCGTGCCCGAAGGCTTCACGGACCTGCTGGTCCGGATCAGCCAGGACTACCCCGGGCTTCCGATGGTCATCACCGAGAACGGCGCCGCCTTCGACGACGTCCCCGACGAGTCGGGCTTCGTGGCTGACGACGGCCGCACGGCGTACTTCACGTCGCACCTGGCAGCCGTCGCCTCCGCGATCGAGCAGGGCGCGGACATCCGGGGTTATCTCGCGTGGTCGTTGCTCGACAACTTCGAATGGGCCTACGGCTACGACAAGCGCTTCGGCATCGTGCGGGTGGACTACGACACCCAAGCGCGAATCCCGAAGCGGTCGGCGCTGTATCTGAAGGAGTTGGCCGAGCAGCATCGGGCCCGCTGAGGTTGTGTCGGGCCCGCGTCCTCTGGCGGTGGACGCGGGCCCGATCGCCGCCGGCTCGACTACCATTTCCGGATGCCGACGCCGGGCGACAACGCGCTGCGTCACGTCGCCGCGCTGTCCTCGGGTCCAGCCCTCGATCCTGCTCTGCGGGTCACGCTGAACTTCCATCCCGACCGCGCCGGCGTTCTTGCCGCGCTGGCGGAGACCGGTACGTACTTGTCCCAGTTCGTCACCGGCACCAGCAACGGTGGTCTCACCGCACACCCTGGTGGGGACCGCTGGCGCTGGGAGAGCCGGATCTTCGGCGGCGCGTACGACGCGGCTCCGGCCCGGGAGCGTCCCGTCTACGGTGCACTGAACTTCCGCCGATCAGCCGTTGGAGCAGCCCCGCGGTTCGGCTCGGCTCATCTGCGGTTGACGGGCGACGTCCTGCGCAGGACCACTTTCTGCTACCCGGACAGCACTTTCGAGCCGACCGCCTTCGGCGTCGCGGCCAAGATGTCGCTGATCGAGCTGGCCGAGGCGGACCACCCAGATGCGCTGGACGGCTACGTCGAGGCGCAGGTGCACGGCCCGGTGCGCCTGGATCGAGACGTCGAGGCGCTGGTGCTGGACCCGAGCTTTCGCGGAACGGAGGTCGAACGCGCGGCTGAGCGGCTGCCCTGTCCGGTGGAGTGGCACGGCGGCTTCGCGTTGTCCGTCGAGGTGCTGCGGGAGTACCCGGGTTTTCGGGGTCAGCAGGTCGTCGATCTCGGGGCCCGGATCGCGGTCGACGGGTGGCTCACGCCGCAGATTCTCGGGGAGGCGGTCGCGCTCGGGCGGTATGACGCGCGTGAACTGAAGTGGGTTTGGCACTGCTTGGCCCGGTTTGGGACTGGTCATCCGGGTTCGGCTTACCTCCACCACTGATCAAGCACAGAATCAGCGGCCAGTTCCCGCCTGGGGCCGGCGCCCGACAGCGTCTCAGCGTAGGTTGGTCGGTGGTGGAGGTCGGAAATGTGGTGCTGGGAGTGCTCAACACCTCGGCGGCATGGATACGGCTACCTCGGAAGCACCTTCGCGTCGCTCGACCCCGACTCCCCCAACTCGGTCGAGCACTTCTCAGCCGGGCACCAGACCACCACCCTGGCGACGATGATGATCCGAGTCCTCCCCGAAGAGTGCCGCCACGGCGGTCACGTCGACATCGTTCGCGAGCTGGTCGACGGCACTGGGGATCCGCGCGACACCTCGACGGACCTCACTGCCCGGGTCGCGAAGATCCGCGCCGCGGCCGAGGTGTTCGCTCCCGCTGACCCATCCGCTCCGGCTCATCCCGCCAAGTAGGCGTTCACCGCCTCGACCATTGACGGCACGCGTTCGTCGTACACGCCGTGGGCTCTGCGGTCGATGGTTTTCAGCGTCGAGTTGGGGAGCTTGCGGTGGAGGCTCTGGGCCCAGCTCAGAGGGATGTTGTCTCGTTCCGCCTGGACGATCAGCATCGAGGTGTCGTTGCCGATGGCAAGCGACGGTTCATCGGTGTGCTGGGTCCAATGCGCGCACGGGAGGATGGCGGTGGCGAAGAGTGGTTGGGTGGTGCGGGTCCGTTGGATGTCTCGCCAGTACGTCGCCGGGTGGTTCGGCCAGCCGCGGTCGTTGCAGGTGAAGGCGAACGACGCCGCGAGGAACTGCGTGATCATCGGGGCCTGGCCGTAGTACTGGTCGAGCCAGGCCTTGAGCTCGTCCGGCGGCTCTGTCCCGCGCAGCAAAGCGCTGACGTTGCGGGCCATCAGGTCGCGGTCGCTTTCGTCTCCGAGGGCCGATTGGAGTAGCCACGGGAGCGCTGCTGAGTCGACGCGATGGCCGGCGATGGTGAGCGTCTTCGTGAGCAGGCGCGTGACAGCGGTTCTGATCTGTTGGCCCGAGCGGCCGAGGTGGTACTTGTCGTCGCGCCATGCTGCCCAGGCTGCCCATTCGTCGAACGCCGCTTCGGTCCGTTCGCCGGTCGCGAGGTGGTGATACTCGGAGCCCTCTACGTCGGTCACGCTGTCGACGACCATGCGGTCGACCGTGCCGGGGAAGAGTTGGCTGTGCACCACTCCGAGGTCGGCGCCCCACGAGACTCCGTAGTACGAGATCCTCTGCTCACCGAGCGCTCGGCGGATCGCATCCAGATCGCGCGCGACGTTTCGGATGCTCGCGTGCTTCAGGACATCACGCGGACAACCGGCCACGAACTTCGCGGCCCGCCGGTTCGACTCGCGGAAGTCCGCGATCGTGAGCGAGGACCGAAGGACGTCGGCGAGCCGCACCGGCCCACAATCGACCGGATTACTGCGCCCGGTGAACCGCGGGTCGAAGCCGATCAGGTCGTACTGCGAAGCCACCTCACCGAGCAGTGGCGCGAGGTCGAGCGGATAGCTGATCCCCGGGCCGCCCGGTCCACCCGGATTCACCAGCAGAACGCCACGACGCTTCGCCGACTTCGCCTCGATCCGCGAGATCGCGAGGTCGATCGTGCGCCCGTCGGGATGCAGCGGGTCGAGCGGCACAGTGACCGTCCGGCACTTCGCCCCCGCCTCGGCGAGCCGGGCGCCTTCCACGTCGTCCGGCCCGGAACGGCAGTGGTGCCAAGGATCCGCCGCAGCCGGTACGACGGTCGGTAGGAGCAGGAGGAACGCAGCCAGAAGTCGCATGCTTCGACCGTAGGAAGCGCTCACTCGATCGTCGCGGGCCCGCGAGCCCGCGAGGAGGTAGCGCGCACGCGACCGGACAAGGCGCCCAGCGGTCTCCGCCGGGCGCCTTTCCGTCGGGCGGCGTCAGCTTCAGATGACTTCGAGTGCTGAGAGCAAGATCAGCACCCAGGCCGCGCCCCCGACCACCATCAGCCCGGCGCGGATGACGCGATGAGCTCGTAGCCAGCGGTCCGCTCGGCCGTCGTACAGACTGCGTGGGGCCACCACCGCCGTCAACAGAAGAGCTCCCATCACCGAGTTGACGATCAGGTCGACCGGATCCCTGAGGTCCAGCGAGTCCCCCGCGAGCAGGATGAAGACCAGGCCGGCGGCCAACCGCATCCAGGTCGCTGGGCGCCGTTGAAGGCGCGGTCGGTTGGTCACCGGCCCATTGTGGTCGGCCTCGTGCGCCGGTTGGCGGGCGGGCTACCCGCGGGCCGTGACCCGGTCCAGAGGTGCGGGGGTCAGGGTCGGGTGGGCCCTGAGGTAGTCGACGAAGGTTTCGTGGTCGGTGTTGTTGCGGACGGCATCGGTTGCGGTCTTGAAGGCGGGGTAGCCGTCAGCGCCGATGACGGTGTAGGCGAGGGCGGCGACGCGATAGGTCCGGCTGGGGTCGAGCGTCGCGCCGTCAATGGTGACGTCCGCCGGGGCGACTCGATCGCCGACCGGGCGGCGGGCGTCGTACGTGTAACGGACGTTCCCCGACACCGCGAGCGGAGCGAACTTCACCGAGCCGTCAGGCTGCGGCTGCCACTGCTGTTCCAGTACGGCGTCCAGTTGCGCGCCCGTCAGGCTGACGGTGAGAACCGGGTTGCCGTAGCCGTACGCATCCCAGGACTCGCCGAGCAGGACCCGGCCGGGAGCGTCGCCCGGCTTGTTGCTGGGAGCAACCAGTAGATCACCGCGAAGGGCCGTGCTGCCGACGGCCGGCTTGGCCGCGACCAGCCCGAGGTCGGCCTGACCGTCCTGCCGCGCGGTCCACAGGTGCACGTCGGCAATCAAGTCGGCGAACGTGCTCTCGCCGGCGGAGTTGGCGGCGCGCGTGAAGTCGCCGGTCAGCTGAGCGAGCGGTTCGGCGTACTTGCGTTCTCCCGCGGCGGTCCAGTAGTCGACGATCTTCTGGATCTTCGGGTCGGGCGCGACGTCGCGCGTGACCGCGTGGTTCACCGAGGTCGTCGCGGACCGCAGCACCTCGCCGGTCCGCCGGTCCAGGCGCAGGTTGATCTCGTTGATCAGCCGCCCGTGATTCGTGGCCTCGACGACCGGCCGCGAATTGCCGGCCGGGTCCGGCAGCATGCAGTTGAAGGCGGCATGCCAGTGACCGGTCACGATCGCGTCGATCGACGGGCTGACCCGGCGGGCCAGGTCGATCGCAGGACCGCTCGGGTTGACGCAGTTGTCGTACGTCGCGGACGCGTCGGTCCCGCCGTCGTGCAGGTTCAGCACGATCGCCTTCACCCCACGCCGGCCCAGCTCGGCCGCCGCGGCGTCGGCCGCCGCGACCGGGTCCAGCGCCCGCAGTTCAGGCTGGTACGACGTGGAGCCGACCGGGGTGTCCGGCACGGTCATGCCGATGAACCCGATCGGGTACGCGCGCCCGTGGTCGCGCACCCACCGGATCGTGTACGGCGCGACGATCGTCCGGCCCTTCGCGTCGACGATGTTCGCCGACTGGAACTCGAAGTCGGCCCCGCGGAACCGCCGCCCGGTCGAGTCCGTGAAGCAACTGTCGACCCCGATCGTGCCGAAGCACTTGCCCTGCTGCATGTGATCCACCAGGAAGCTCTTCGACACGTCGAGCTCGTGGTTGCCGACGGAGGAGAACTCGACCCCGAGCGCGTTGAGCACCTCGACGGTCGGCTCGTCCGCGTGCGCGTCGACCTCGAACGGCCATCCGGAGAAGTTGTCCCCGTCGGTGAAGAAGATCGAGTTCGGGTGGCCGGAGCGGATCCGCTGCAAATGCGTCGCGAGATACGCCGCTCCGCCGACGGTGATCGCCTTCCCGTCCGGCCCGGTGATCGTGCCGCCGTCTGCCGGGGATGGTGGTCGAAGGTAACCGTGGAAGTCGGTGATCGAGACCAGCTGGACGGGTACCGAGGTGGTCCCCGCGTCCGCGGGCGAGGCGAGCGCCGTACCGGTCAGGGCGGCGGTCAGCAGGGTCGCCAAGGGGCGAAGAATGCGCATAAGTGTCTCCTGATGGGCGAAGTCAAGCACTTACCAGCAACAGGAGACTGCCTGAGATCGAACGGAATGTCACTACTTGACGGCGAGTCAGCAAACTCCGCAGGAATCTGCCGATGCCGGGGTCAGAAGCACTCCAGCTCGAGAAGCAGCAATGCCTCGCCGTTCGAGGCCGCCCACAGGTACCCCATCAAGCAGAGACCGTCTTCGGTCGGCGGCAGTCCTTCGGGGGTGATGTAGTGAGGCTTCACCGTGGTGCGCCAGGACGCTTGCGACGAGCCGGTGAATTCGCGCAAGCCGTTGGCCACCAGCAGCAATGGGATCTGCGGGCGCTCTCGGAGGAGGCGCTCGACATCCGCCGGTTCCATCCACCCGTCGCCCTGCTCCGTGAACACCGTCCCGTCGGACGCGACGATCTCGTCACCGTGCAGCTTGTTCGGGAAGCCCCGGTACGTCGTCGAGGGCATCGTGCGGCTCATCAGGAGGTTCACCAGATCAGCTGCCACTGGTCCCCCGCTCCGCTGGGCGGCGTACACGGCGACGGATCTTCAGTTGAGCGATCGCAAACCACACGACGAAGCAGAGCACGATGGCCGCGCGCCAAGGCACGATCCGCCCGTCGGAGCTGACCAGCCACCAGACCAGCATGACTATTCCGGGGATTCTGAGCGCGCACAGGACCTGGGGCTTGTGCGCGTCCACCCACGCATCGACGCGCGCGCGACGACTGCCTTCCGAGATCACGCTGCTGCCTCCCCCTGTGGCCGTCTCAACGCTCGGGGCTGAGAAGCATATACGGATCATTCGCCGGCAAACCGTCGAACGCGTCCATGGCAGCAGACCGGACGCGGCGAACAACCCGGTCGACCTGCAACCCCAAGAGGAGGGCGCCTTCGCGGGCGAACCACCCGAGCGAGAGATCCCGGCGGACCATCAAGTGGTCAACCGCGCGGCAGCGCGCACACCAAGCGGGCGCCAGCACGCGCACCCCTGACCGGGCGGGCGGGAGCAGCCACCGCAGCGAGCGCCAGCGAGCGAAGGGGCGGCGTGGGGCAAACCACCCGGGCCCGACATCCCGGCCGACCACCGAGTGGTCAACCGCGCGGCAGCGCGCACACCAAGCGGGCGCCAGCACGCGCACCCCTGACCGGGCGGGCGGGAGCAGCCACCGCAGCGAGCGCCAGCGAGCGAAGGGGCGGCGTGGGGCAAACCACCCGGGCCCGACATCCCGGCCGACCACCGAGTGGTCAACCGCGCGGCAGCGCGCGCACCAAGCGGGCGCCAGCACGCGCACCCCTGACCGGGCGGGCGGGAGCAGCCACCGCAGCGAGCGCCAGCGAGCGAAGGGGCGGCGTGGGGCAAACCACCCGGGCCCGACATCCCGGCCGACCACCGAGTGGTCAACCGCGCGGCAGCGCGCGCACCAAGCGGGCGCCAGCACGCGCACCCCTGACCGGGCGGGCGGGAGCAGCCACCGCAGCGAGCGCCAGCGAGCGGAGGGGCGGCGTGGGGAACAACAACAACCGGCCCCCCACCATTCACCATGAGTTGAAACTCTGATCAAATGGACGCAGTGGTGGCCGGTGTTCCCGCGAAGTCACCGGCCACCACCCCGAAGATCAGCCGTTCCAGCCGCTTCCCTGCTTCACCCGGGTGCCGAGCGCGTTCGGTTTGCCGGGGTAGAGGTACATGTCGCCGCCGGTGTTGGCGACGGTGATCAGATCCGGAACGGCGTCGCCGGTCAGATCGCCGAAGCCGGCGAGCGAGCGCATGCCGTTCCAGCCGCCGGTGCCGATCTCCACGCGGGACGTGCCGCCGGCGAAGGCGAGGCCCTTGTACAGCCACAGTTTGCCGGTCGAGGAGTCGACGGCGACGAAGTCGGGTTTGCCGTCGCGGGACAGGTCGCCGATCGCGGCGAGCTTGGTCATCTTGGTCCAGCCGGTGCCGAGTTGCTTGCGCGTCGCGAGACCGCCGGTCTTGCCGGGGTACACCCACAGCTTGCCGGTGGACTTCTCGATCGTGACCAGGTCCGGGCGCGAGTCGCCGGTGATGTTGCCGATGCCGATCAGGTCGCGCATGCCGTTCCAGCCGGAGTTCCCGATCAGCAGCCGCGAAGTACCGGACAGCGAAGGACCCCGGTACAGCCACAGCTTGCCGGTCGACTTCTCCACTGCCGCCACGTCGGCCTTGCCGTCGCCGGTCAGGTCGCCGACGCCGGTCAGCTCGGTCATCCCGTTCCAGCTGGTGCCGATCTTGACGGCAGCAGCGCCGCCTTCGAACGCACCCTTGCCGTTGTTGGCGTACCGGTAGAGATCGCCGGTCGGCCGGTGCACGGCGATCATGTCCGGCAGCCCGTCGCCGGTGAGGTCGCCGGCGTTGGTCAGGTCCGCGTCGGAGTGCCCCGCGACGTACGAGAGCCCGTAGCTCTGCATCGCCGCGTTCAGCGTCGACGCCGCGATGGTGTGCGTACCGCCGGTCGCCTTCCACGGGTCCCAGACGGTCAGCGTCTTCGCGGTCTGGTCGTAGCCGTACACAAGGATCGCGTGCCCGAAGTGGCCGGTCATGCCCTTGTTCCAGGGCAGTTTCTCCATCCAGACGCCGATCATCGGCGCGCGCTTCAGCGTGCCGATATCGTACGCCGCCCAGTTCAGCAGATTGGCCGCGTTGCCGGTCGTGTCGGCGTTCCAGATCGAGTAGCCGAGCGGGTTCACGTACTTGTTGACCACCGGCAGCGAGGTCCTGCTGTACGTCCCGGCCGTGGTGGTGCCCATCTCTTTGGCCAGCGTCTGCTGCGTGACGTTCACCCCGTACGTCGCCAGCGTGACCTGGCTCGAGGCGGGAACGCAGAAGTAGTTGGTGCTCTGGTACACGCCCTTGATCGCCAGCTTCGCGGCGGTCGGTGCCGCGGCGACCGCACGGGTCACTTCCTGCGACGACTGGGGGCGCGGAGCAACGGCCGGGCCGGCGGTGCTGGAACGCGTGGCGGCCCGCGGAGCGAAGGCGGCGGCCTCAGCCGCGGTCAGCGGGACCGCCCCTCCGACCGGCGGTACGGCGGCAGCGCCGGTCCTCGCGGAGCCAGTCACCGAGGAACCAGGCGCCCCGGTCTCCACGGAGCCGGTCGCCCCGGTGCCCGCAGCTCCGGCAGCCCCCGGAGCCCCGGTGTCCGCGGTCGCCATGTGGGCGACGCCGCCCACCACCAGTCCGACACTGACGACAGCGGCGGTGCCGAGCTTCCAGCGGTGACGCAGTTTCATGCAGGGGTCCTCACGACGTTCAGGCGGATGAATCGAGCACCACCCAAACACAACGAAGGGGCAGACCAGTCGCGGTCTGCCCCTTCGCGGAACGAATCAGCAGGTGGCGGTCGGAACCGCCCAGTCGGCGCGGTCGTTGTAGCCGCCGTCGCCGGCGTCACCGACCACCAGGTCGAGCACCCGGACGCCGGTCAGGTCGACGTCGACCTGCTTCGGGTTGTCCCGGTCGACGACTCCGCTGTCGTACAGAACCTTGCCGTCGCCAACGACCTGGAAGGTCGAGGTGCCGCCGTCGGGACCGACGTTGCGGACGGCGTCGTCGATCCCGACGGTCGCGGTCAGGCGGCTGCACTGCTGCCCGACGTAGTACCGGATCAGCGACGGCGACGCGACGCCGATGCCCGTCGGGTAGGTCTGGCCGACCAGGCTGATCGGCGATCCGCCACCGACCGCCTCGTCGACGGTCGGCGACATCCACCCGCTGGTCGCGGTGATCCACGGGTGGTGCGACAGCGCTGCGCTGCCGGTCGGCGGTTCCGGCGCGACCACGACGGGCGACACGGTGGTCTGCTGCTGCACACCGAACCCGATCGCCTCGTACGACGTACGCCCGGTCAGCGTGGCGTTGCCCGTCGGGGCGCCGGCCGGCAGCGTCACCGTGAAGGCGAAGGTCGTCCGCTGGCCCGGCGCGAGCAAGGTCGGGGCCTTCGTCAACGGCTTGATCGTCCAGCCGGTGCCACCGGCAAGCGTCACGGCCGGTTTCAGCACCGGCAACAGCCCGTCGTTGCGAACGGCAACCTCGACCCGAAGCTCGTCGCCACCGGCAACAACCGGCGCAGCGCCCACGGGCTGGGCAGCACTACCGACCTTCGTCACCGCCGGGATGCCCGCGGTGACGTGCGGGACGCCCGGCAGACCGGTGGCCGGCGAGACCCGGAACAGCGCCGTGCCGTGTGCCGGAACCGCGGCACTGATCGTGCCCGCGCTCTCGGTGACCTTGTCGGTCCAGGCGTTCTTCAGGGTGAACCGAGCACCGCTCAGCCCGACGGCCGCGGCGGTGGTGGTCAGCGTCTTGGCGCTGTCGCCACGGTTCAGCAGGACGACCGCGCGGCCGCCGTCGGCGAGGCGCTTGACCCAGGTCTCCGTCGTACCGGCGGGACCGACACGAACAGCCTGGACAACCGCCTTGTCCTGGTTGATCGCGAGCACGTCGGGGTCGGTCAGCGTCGCGATCGACGTGTTGCTCAGCTTGCGCACGTCGCTGCCGATGACCAGCGGCGCAGCGGCCACGGCCCACAGCGTCATCTGGGTGCGGAACTCCTCGTCGGACATGCCCAGCTCCGGCGCGAGGTAGTCGGGATCGTTGAACGCTCCCGGCCTGACGACCTCCGGATGCCGCGCGTTCGCGTCGTAGTTGCGCAGGACGTCCTTGTACTTGATGTCGAACACGAAGCCGACGTCGGTGTAGGTCCGCCACGACTGCGCGATCTCCGGCGCGTAGGTCCAGGAGTTGATCGACTGCTGCGACTCGGGGTAGTTGCCCCAGTCCGGCGAGGTGACCGGGTTGCACAGGTTGAAGATGATCGGGCGCTTGCTGGCGTTGTTGCGCAGCGCCTTGGCGAACTCGGTGAACGCCGTCTTCGGGTCAAGGTCAGCGGCGATCCCGCACAGGAAGTCGACCTTGACCGCATCGAAGCCCCAGGCCGCGAACTGGTCGGCGTCGCGCTGGTAGTAGCCGCCACCGCTGCCGAGACCGCACTTGCCCGGGATGAACGGACCGGCGTCGGTGTAGATGCCGGCCTTCAGGCCCTTGCCGTGGATGTAGTCGACGAGCGACTTCAGGCCGCTGGGGAACTTGGCCGGGTTGGCCACCAGATCACCCTCGGGGCTCCGGGACTGGTCGGCCTGCCAGCCGCCGTCGAGCCAGACGATGTCGTAGCCGGCCTTGGCCAGCCCACGGCTGACGAGGGTGTCGGCGACGGACTTGATGGTGTCCTCGGTGAAGTCGCCACCGAGACCGAAGTAGGTGTTCCAGCCCTGGTACGGCGTCGGGCTGAGCACCGGGGCCGCGGGCGCTGCCGCGGCCGGAACGGTGGCGGTCACCAGTGAGGCGGACACCAGGGCCGCCGTCAGGAGACCGCCGAGCAAGGCGGAAAGTCGTTTCACGCTGTGTCCTTTGCTGCCGTGGATGTGACGGGCGGGTCAGCCGACGGGGTCGACGACCAGGCAGTGCGAGTCGGTGTCGCCGGGGCGGACACCGACCTCCAGCAGGTAGCTCCCCGGGAGGACTTCTTCGCCCACCCGGTAGTTCTGGTGTGGGTCCAAACCCACGAGCGGGACCCGGCGCGGCCGGGTCGGCAGGGTGCCGCGGACGTTGGCGTCGCCGGTGTTCCACAGAAACACGACCGAGCGATCCGCACCGACGTACTGGACTCCGCCGTCGAGCCAGTGCACGGTGCCGCGAGCAATCACCTCACGGATCTCGCGATACTGCAGAACGTGGCGCCGGGCAACGATCAGCTGCTCGTCGTTCCACCGCGACAGGTCCGCGCCGATCCCGAGCCCGCCGGCCATCGCGACGTGGAAGCGGAAGTCGAGCGAGCGCTCCCGGCCGTCGTGAGTGCCCTCGGCATCGGTCACCCACGAGCTCATCAGATGCGGCGAGTAGCCGGTCAGGAATCCGCGCTGGATCTTCAGCCGGTCCAGCGGTGCGGTGTTGTCGCTCGGCCAGAGCGTGTCGACCCGCGCGGCCATGCCGAGATCGACGCGCGCGCCACCGCCCGCACACCCCTCGACGAACACCCGCGGATGCTGCTCCCGCAGCCGGTCGAGAATCGTGTAGAGGTGGCCGACCACCAGGCCGTCGAGGTCGCGTCGCCGGTCGCCCGCGTCGAGCCGCGCCCGGTTCGCGTCCCACTTCAAGTACGTGATGTCGTACGTCGTCAGCAACCGGTCCAAAGTCGACCAGATCCACTCGGCGACATCGTCGCGGCTGAGATCGAGCAGCCACTGGTTCCGGATCTGCACCGGCTCGCGTCCCGGCGTCCGCAGCACCCACTCGGGATGCTCGGCCGCCAGCTTCGACGACGGGCTGATCGCTTCGGGCTCGACCCACAGCCCGAAGTCCAGTCCCAGCTCGCCCAGGTCGGCGATGAACGTGTCGAGCCCGGCGGCAAAGGCCGTCGGATCGACCTCCCAGTCCCCCAGCCCAGACTTGTCGTCGACCCGGCCGGTGAACCAGCCGTCGTCGACCACGAACAGCTCGGCTCCGATCGACGCGGCCCGCTGCGCCAGCTCCAGCTGGTGCTCGGCCCGGATGTCGAACTCGGTCGCGAACCACGAGTTGTAGAGCACCCGCCGTGGCAGATCCCGCGCGAACGAGCGTTGATAGGCGTGGAACACGCGCGCCAGCCCGTCGGGCCCGTCAGTACTGCAGCCTCCGACGGCCACCGGGGAGACCCAGGACGCCCCGGGACGGAGGGCGAGGCCGAAGCTGGACGGAGCCCGGCCTGCTTGGATCCGGGTCTGCCCGGTGGTGTCGACGTCCGCGCTCAGGCGCCAGTCTCCGGACCACGCCAGCTGAACGCCGTACGTGGTGCCGTCCGGGTCGCCGGCGTCGGCTGCGGACAGAAAGGGTGAGTACGAGTGGCCGGTGATGCCCTGACGGCTGTCGACGGTGAACCGCCCACGCCGCAGGGTGATCGACTCCTGCTGGAACTCGCTGTTCCATTCGCCCCACAGCGACCGGATCACCGCACCGCCGGTCGTCGGGATCACGAACCCGGCCGAGTCGTGCTCGTGCAACCTCAGCTCGTCGGAGCCGTCGTTGTGCACGGCAACCCATCGCTCGACCACATCGAGGTCGGCGGGCATCCGATAGTGCAGTACAACGCGCACCGACCGTACGGCATCGGCGAAGGTGAGCTCGAGCCGGTCCTCGTCCTGGACCGCACCGGCGAACACGGGCCGGCACTCGTCGCTCCCGTCCGGCCCGCTCACCACCAGCTCGGTCGGACTCGTGTACCGCACACCCCGTACGGCGTACTCGAGCGGCTCCACGTCGGCCCGCGGCAGGAAGTGCTCGGTGCCGACCGGTTCGGTCAGCGATGGGCCGTCGGCAACGGCCTGCGGGCCCCAGGCAACAAGCGAGGCCCATTGACCGTGCTCCGGCACGCCGACCACGTACGCCGTACTGGCGCCGCGCAGCGTCCAGCGGTTCACTTGACGGCTCCGATCGCCAGCCCACCGACGAAGTGCTTCTGGAACTTCAGGAACACCGCGACCGTCGGCACCGCCGCGATCACCGTGCCGGCCGCGATCACGTTCCACGACGACACGAACAGGCCCTGCAGCCCGAGCAGCGCGGGCGTCACCGGCATCTTGTCGCCGGACCGGATCACCGTGATCGACCAGAGCAGGTCGTTGAAGATCCAGGTGAACGACAGCGCACCGAGCGCGGCCAGCGCCGGCCGGGTCAGCGGCAGGATCACGCTCGCGAAGATCTTGCCCGGCCCCGCACCGTCGATCGTCGCGGCCTCCTGGATCTCCTTCGGCAGGTCACGCATGAAGCCGTGCAGCACGAAGGTGTAGAAGCCGAGGCCGAAGCCGACGTGCACGGCGATCAGCGCGACCAGCGTGTCGTAGTAGCCGATCAGCTCGACGAAGCGCGCGATCGGGATCAGCAGGATCTGCGGTGGCAGCAGGTTGCCCATCAGCATCAGCAGCAGCACGGTCCGGCGGAACGGGATGTTGTACCGCGCCAGCCCGTACGCCGCGATCGAGGCCAGCCCGAGACTCAGCAGCACGGCCGGGATCGTCACCAGCAGGCTGTTGACCAGAGCCCGGAACTCGTCGGCGTCCTGCCAGGCCTGCACGTAGGTCGAGATCGTGAACGAGTGCGGCAGCGAGCCCAGCCCGTTGGCCGCGACGTCGTCGAAGCTGCGGAACGAGATCACCACCACCCACAGGATCGGCGCGACCCACAGGAACGAGACCAGCCCCATCGCGAGGTGGTAGCCGCCGGTCTTCAGACGGTTGCTCATGTCTCCTCCCGGAAGGCACGGATCAGGTAGCCGAGAATGACGGCGAGCGCGAGCAGGAAGATCACCACGGCGATCGCGGACGCGTAGCCCAGCTGGGTGGACTGGAACGCGGTCGAGTACATGTACGTGCTGAGCAGCTCCGAGGAGTGGTACGGGCCGCCCTTGGTCATCGACCAGACGATGTCGAAAGACCGCAGCGAGTCGATCACGATCACCGACAGCACGACCGAGTTCACGCCCTTGAGCTGCGGGATCGTCACGTACCGGGTGCGCTGCCAGGCCGACGCGCCGTCCATCCGAGCCGCTTCGTACAGCGCCGGGTCGACGGCCTTGAGGCCGGCCAGGTAGAGCACCATCACGTAGCCGATCTGCCGCCACAGCGCGGGCACGATCACGGCGTACAGGGCGGTGTCGGGGTCGGCCAGCCACGGGCGCACCAGGTCGCCGAGGCCGACGCCGCGCAGGACCGAGTCGACCAGGCCGTCGGGCTGGTAGAACACTCGCCAGATCAGCGCGGTGACGACCAGCGAGAAGACGACCGGCGTGAACAGCGCGGCGCGGTAGATGCCGACGCCGCGGCGTTCCTTCTGCAGCAGCAGCGCCATGCCGAAACCGCCGGCGACGCTCAGCCCACCGAAGAGCACCAGCCAGATCGCGGTGTTCTTCAGCGCGGTCCGGAAGATCGGGTCCGACACCAGGTCGCCGAAGTTGCCGAAGCCGACGAACGTCGGGGCCGACAGGCCGTCCCAGTCGGTCAGCGACAACCAGAAGCCTTGCAGGGCAGGCCAGAACACCCAGACCGCCTCGACCGCGAACGGCACGAAAACGAAGGCGAGGATCAGCGGCGAGACCCGCGGGGACCGGCGCTTGGCCGATCCCGCGCGCGTCTTCACCTCGATGGCTGAAGCAGTCACGCCTGGAAGACCTTGCTCGCCGCGGCCTGCCAGTCCTTGAGGATCTGGTCGATCTGGTCCGGCTTGTCCAGGAACTTGGTCAGCGCCGCGTCCGCGGTCGGCTGCAGCGCGTCGCTGGAGTCACGGTTGAAGAACTGGGTGAGCTCGGCCGCGCTGTTCACCATCGCCTTGCCCTTGGCGACCAGCGGGGTGTCGGCCGCCTTGCCGTCGGGGTTGGCCGGGATCGCCGTACCGGAGGAGTTCTGCACGTACAGCTCCTGCGCCTCGGGCGTGGCCAGGTAGGTGAGGAACTTCTTGACCGCTTCGGGGTCCTTGGCCTTCTTGCTGGCGAAGTAGCCGTCGGTCGGCGCCTCTTCGGCGACCGGCACGCTCGGGTCGATGATCGGGAACTGGAAGAAGTCGATGTCGTCGAGCGCGTCCTTGGGGGCGCTGTCGGCGAAGAACGTGCCGATCAGGAACATCCCGGTCTTGCCGCCGAGCAGCGCCGAGGTCGCCTCCTGGAACGGGAACGACTTGCCCTTGGGGTCGAAGTACGGCAGCACTTCGCGCCACTTGGTGAAGACCGCCTTCACCTTCGGGTCGGTGAAGTCGCCCTTGCCGGCCAGCAGGTCGCGGTGGAACGGCGCGCCGTTGATCCGGATGTTCAGGTAGTCGAACCAGGCCGACGCGACCCACGGGGTGTCGCCCAGACCGATGCCGATCGGCGGGATGCCCTGGGACTGGATCTTCTTGCACACCTCGACGAACTCGGCCCAGGTCTTCGGCGGGGTCACGCCCCACTTGGCGAAGTTCGACTTGCGGTAGAACATGCCCCACCAGTAGTAGCTGGTCGGCACGAAGATCTTCTGGCCGGCCGCGCTGGTCGACAGCGTCTGCATCGACTTGGGGTAGTTGCTCATCGAGTCCCAGACGCTGGTGACGTCCAGCAGCAGGTCCTTCTCGGCGTAGGAGTTCGCCACCGAGCCGGCGTACCAGGTGTAGACGTCCGGCGGGTTGGCCGAGGTCAGGTACGTCGGCAGCTGGGTGCGGAAGATCTCCGAGGCGACCGTGTTCAGCTTGACCGTGCCGCCGCCGGTCTTGTTGTAGGCCTCGACCAGCTTCTCCATCGCGGCCTTGGCCTGCTCGGCCGACAGGTTCGACTGCAGCGCGATCTCACCGGTGGCCGAGCCGCCACCGCCGCCGCTGCTCGTCGTCGAGGTGGCGCACCCGGGAACCAGGGCCGCGGCCCCGAGGACTCCGAGGCCTTTGAGGAAGGTCCGCCGATCAGGTGCCATCACTGCTCCAGTGCGCTGAGTGGTCCGGTTGTGTTTGCTGCGGACGATCTTGCGGCGGCGACCACGAAGGTGTCAATATTAATTCGTAAATTACGAGCAAATAGCTTGACGTGACCCCGTGCTCACGATCAACTGAGGACTCGTTCATCGTTGGAAGGGGACAGCTGCGTGCGCGTGATCGTGGTGACCGGTGCCGCCACCGGGATCGGTGCGGCGTGCACCGAGCGGCTGCTCGCCGACGGCGACGCCGTCGTCCAGGTGGACATCCAGCCCTGCAAGGAGATCCCGGGCCGCGCGATCGCCGTACTGGGTGACGTCTCCTCCCCCGACACGTGGGCCGAGGTGCTGTCCCGCGGACGCGACGAGCTCGGCCCGATCAGTGGCCTGGTCAGCAACGCGTACACCGTCGACGTACGGCCGGCCCACGAACTCACCCCGGCCTCCTGGCAGCGACAGCTCGACGTCAACCTCACCGCCGCGTTCCTCGCCTTCAAGACCCTGTACGACGACCTGGCGGCCGCCCGCGGATCAGTGGTGCTGGTGTCGTCGGTGCACGCGCTCGCCGGCATCCCCGGCCATCCGGCGTACGCCGCGACCAAAGGCGCCCTGGTCTCGCTCGGTCGCCAGCTGGCGGTTGAGTACGGCGGCTCAATCCGGGTGAACACTGTGCTGCCGGGCCCGGTCGACACCGCGGCCTGGGACCGGGTCAGTGCCGAGGGCAAGGAACAGAGCGCGCGGGCGACCGCCGTCGGGCGGCTCGGCCGGCCCGACGAGGTCGCGGCCGCGGTCGCCTTCCTGCTGTCGGAGCAGGCGTCGTTCGTGACCGCGGCGACACTGGCCGTCGACGGCGGCTGGTCCGCGGTCAAGGACTCGGCGTGACGGCGGTGAGCGGGATCCGCACGGGTACAAGAACACGGGACAGGGCCGCGGCACGCTGGATCGCGGCGGACCGGACAGCGACGGGCAGCACAGTGATGGGGAGAGCGACGTGACGGGGATTCAACGAGGGACGTCGCGCGGTCTGCACGGGCAGATCGTCGAGGTGATGGCCCAGCGCATCCTGTCGGGGCAGATCCCCGAGGGCGCGACGATCAACGTGCCCGACCTGCAGGCCGATCTCGGCGTCAGCCTGACCGCCGTCCGGGAGGCGCTGAAGGTGCTGACCGCCAAGGGACTGGTCGACGCCCGGCAGAAGCGCGGCACGTTCGTCCGGCCGCGGTCGGACTGGAACCTGCTCGACGCGGACATGATCCGCTGGCACTTCGACGACGACGTGCGGCCCGAGCTGCTCGAGGAACTGCACGAGGTGCGCGGCATCGTCGAACCGGCCGCTGCCCGGCTGGCCGCGATCCGGGCCGCGGAGTCCGACCTGGCCGCGCTGGACACGGCACTGGCGGCGATGGCCTCGGCGACCGACGACCTGGCCGCGGCCCACGCCGACCTCGCGTTCCACAAGGCCTTGCTGGCCGCGACCGGCAACGAGCTCCTGACCAAGATGGAGGTCATCATGGAGACCGGCCTGGCCGGGCGCGATCGGCTGGTGCACAAGGCGAAACCGTCCGACGACCCGGTGCCCAGCCACCAGCGCGTGGTCGAGGCGGTGCGGGCCGGTGATCCCGAAGGCGCCGAACTGGCGATGCGGGAGTTGCTGGCCAAGGCGGCCGAAGACCTGTCGGACGTGCGCAGTACCGGCGTACGGACGTCGAAGGCGCGGGGCCGCCGGTGAAGATCGAACGGATCGAGACGTTCCTGGTCCCGCCCCGATGGTTGTTCTGCCGGATCGAGACCAGCGACGGGGTCGTCGGCTGGGGAGAGCCGGTGGTCGAGGGCCGCGCCGAGGTGGTGCGGACGGCGATCGACGTCCTGTCGGAGTACCTGATCGGCCAGGACCCGCTGCAGATCGAGCGGCACTGGCAGATCCTCAGCAAGGGCGGGTTCTACCGCGGCGGCCCGGTGCTGAGCAGCGCCGTCGCCGGGCTCGACCACGCGCTGTGGGACATCGCCGGCAAGGTGTACGACGCTCCGGTGTCGTCGCTGCTCGGCGGCCGGGTCCGGGACCGGGCGCGGGTCTACGCGTGGGTCGGCGGCGACGAACCGGCCGAGATCGCGGACCAGGTCGCCGAGCAGGTGGCGGCCGGGATGACGGCCGTGAAGATGAACGCCAGCGGGCGGATCCAGCCGTCGCCGTCCCGGGCGGAGATCGCCGCGATCGTCGACCGGCTGGCCGCGGCGCGCTCGGCGCTCGGCGACGAGCTGGACGTCGCGATCGACCTGCACGGCCGGGTCGGGGTCGCAGGCGCTCGCCGGATTCTCCGCGCGGTCGAGGACCAGCATCCGCTCTTCGTCGAGGAGCCGGTGCTGCCGGAGCACCTGCGTCACCTGCCGTCGATCGTGGACGGCACGACCGTGCCGATCGCCCTGGGAGAACGGCTCTACAGCCGCTCGGAGTTCCTGCCGGCGCTGGATGCCGGAGTCGCCGTCGTCCAGCCGGACGTGTCCCATGCGGGCGGGATCTCCGAGTTGCGGCGGATCGCTTCGCTGGCCGAAACGCACGGCGCGCTGTTCGCGCCGCACTGCCCGCTCGGACCGATCTCGCTGGCCGCTTCGCTGCAGGTCTCGTTCGCGACGCCGAACTTCCTGATCCAGGAGCAGAGCCGCGGGATCCACTACAACGTCGCGAGCGACCTCACGGCGTACGTCGTGGATCCGGCGCCGTTCACCTGGGTCGACGGGCACGCGGAGTGGAATCCCCTGCCGGGGCTCGGCATCACGGTGGACGAAGCCGCCGTCCGGGCTGCCGATCAGAAGGGGCACGCCTGGCGCAATCCGTCGTGGACGCATGACGACGGTTCGTTCGCGGAATGGTGAGCGCGACAGTCGGCGTCGACCTCGGCGACGGTGGGCGGTGGACGTCGTTGCGGCTGGGCGGCCGCGAGTGGCTGTGGGCCGGGCCCGGGCTCGTGTCGGGGCCGCGGACCGGGCATGCGGTGTTCACCGACGCCGGTGGACTCGACGAGTGCTTTCCGACGGTCCGAGGGACTCCTGATCACGGCGGTCTGTGGAATCAGGTGTGGACCGACGACAGCGAGTGGGACACGGTTCGGTGGGACGGCGTGGTGCTGCGGCGACGGATGAACGGTGGCACTCGCCCGGACGCCGCTGTCCCGCGTGCCGACACCGGTGTGGTCTGGGCCGACTACGAGCTCACCGCTCCCCCGGGCTATCGGTTCGTGTGGGCCGCGCATGCGCTGCTCGACTGTGCGGTGGGTGCTTCGGTCAACGTTCCGCACGGGACTGTTTGCCGGCTCTATCCCGAGGCAGCTCCCCTGCTCGGCACCCCCTGGCCCGATGCCCCGTGGGTGGAAGGCAGGTGGCCCGCGCCGGGCGGCATCCACCTCGGGACCTTCGGCCCCTCCGACGGCAGCGCCGTCGGGGCGATTCTCGACTCTCCGACAGCGTCGGTCCGGGATCGAGGGCTGGAGCTGACCTTCGACTTGAGTTGTCCGGGGCAACCTGTTTCGACGGCGCTGTGGCGGAACCTGGAGGGCTTCCCCGAAGGAGCGCCGTACCGGAGTCTGGGCGTGGAACCGATGCTCGGCCGGGTCTTCGACCTGGCCGAGGCCGGACCCGACGACGCGGCGGTCGTGCCGGACAGCGGACGGCTGACCTGGCGGCTGGTCGTGTCCGCCAGGCCAGTCTGATGTCAGCCGAGCGGCAGGTCGAGTACGGCGTTCGGTACGGCGGTGGAGTTGGTCGTGCGGATGCTGGTCAGCTCGGCGGCCGTGAGCGCACGCCGGTAGACACGGACCTCGTCGAGCGCGCCATCGAAGTGGTGCAGTCCGTCGAGCCGCTGGCCGACGTACATCCTGAACGGGCGGGCGGGGCTGATCGATCCGGCCGGCGCGGCGACCGATCCCACCTGTGTGCCGTCGACCCACAGCGACAGCGTCCCGGCTCTGCGCTGCAGGGCGACGTGGTGCCAGGCGTTGTCGTTGTACGCCCTGGTGGAGGCGACCGCCGCGGTGCTGCCGTTGGTGGTGATCAGGCCGCGGATGCGTTGGTCGGCCGGCTCCGCGCGCAGCCAGAACTGGGAGAACTCGTTCATCCCGTAGCCCCAGAAGATGGCCTGCGGCGCCGTGCTCGCGCCGTACCTGATCCAGCTCATCACGGTGAAGTCGCCGGCGCCGAGCGCCAGCGATTCGGCGTACGGGAGCTGGATCGCGTCGTCGGTGCCGTCGAGGTCGCGGGCCTGACCGAACTTGCCGGTGACGGCCGTCGTACCGCCGCGCAGGTAGCTGTGATTGCCGAGCCCGGACACGTCTGGAGTGGTCGGACCGATCGCGCCGTCCGGGTGACCGATGTCGGTCTCGGTGAACCGCGCGAACCGGATCTGGTCGCGGGCGTCGACCGCGCCGCCCTCGTACAGCAGACCGATCTCTCCGGTGCCGAGCACGGTCAGGTCGGAGTATCCGGACCAGTCGCTGGTGATTCGAGTGCCCTGGGCAACGGTCTGCCAGGTCTTCCCCTCGTCGAAGGTCGACCGGATGGTCAGGTAGCGCCGCCGCTCCGGATCGGCCGGGGCGGCGAAGAGGATGCGGTTGTACTTCGCGCCTTGGTCGGTCGCGCGCAACCGGAGGAGCGAGCCCTGGACAGTCGGTGTGGTCAGCTCGGGAATCGACGCGTACGGCGCGACGTAGGTCTGCCCGCCGTCGTTGCTGACCGCGAAAGCCCGGTTGTTGCCCGCGCTGCCGCCGTTGTTGCGGGCACCGGCATAGATGCTGCCGTCAACTCTCTCGACCACGCTGATCTCCTGCGGGACCAGCGCGTCGGACCGCAGATCGGTCGCGCCCTTGTGCCAGGTCTCGCCGTGGTCGTCGCTGTAGACGAGCTGCCCGGCGTGCTTGCCGCCGACGTCGTAGTTCGTCCCGGCCACCAGCCGGCCCTTGTGCGCGCCGCGGGTCAGTTGGATGCCGTGCACCGGTCCGGTCGCGTACCAGCCCCAGGCCGGGTCGTCGATCTGGCCGCCGAGGTTGCGCGCCTTGCTGAACGTCAGCCCGTCGTCGTCACTGAACTGCACGTACGGCGTCCGCGGGCGATCGGTCCCGGTGCCGGGGTCCATCGTCGTGAGCAGCACGATCCGGCCGGTCTCGTGGTCGACGATCGGCGTCGGGTTGCCGCGGGTCGCGACGGCGTTCGGGTCGGTGTCGGTGCCGGACAGCACGATCTTCTGCGGCGACCAGGTCCGGCCGTTGTCGGTGGACCGGCGCATCACCAGGTCGATCTCCTGGGAGTCGCCACACCAGGTACGCCGGGCTTCGGCGAACGCGAGCAGGGTCCCGGCCTTGGTCCGGACGATGGCGGGGATCCGGTAGCAGCCGTAGCCGGCTCCGCCTTTGTCGAAGAGCACGGTCTGCGTGATCGCGGCGGGTTGATTGGTCGCTGCCGGTTGACCGGTCGCGGCCGTCGGGTTGGTGACGAAGTGACGGTTCGCCAGGGCCGGTGTTGCGGTGGCCGGCGGGATGATCGTGGCCGCTTGCAGCAGCAGCGCGATCGCGAGCAGGCGGAGGGATTTGGGCATGAGGTCCTGCCTTCCGAGAGCAAACGGAAAGTGAACAACGGGGCGGATGCCTACTCAGGTAACTTTTCTCCAGTTATCTGACAACTGCAAGACCCTGCACCGGATCGACTAGCGTTTCGAGCGTGGAGGAATCATGGAGCTGCTGACCGAACTGAGCCGTCGCAAGGTGCTCGCGATCATTCGCGCGGACGGGCCGGACCGCGCCCTGGCGTGCATCCGGACGCTGGTCGGCGCCGGGATCACCGCGCTCGAGGTCTCCCTGACCACGCCCGGCGCGACCGAGGCGATCGCCAAGGCGCGGTCGGAGTTCGACCCCTCGATTCTGATCGGCGCCGGCACCGTCATCACGCCCGAACAAGCCGACGAGGTCGCCGCCGCCCGCGCGACCTTCACCGTCACCCCGGCGATCACGCGCGGCGCTCACCGCAGCGTCGAGCTCGGACTGCCGCTGCTGTGCGGCGCCCTCACCCCGACCGAGGTCGTCGCGGCGCTCGACCTGGGCGCGCTGGCGGTGAAGATCTTCCCCGCGAAGGTCTACGGGCCCAGCTACTTCCGCGAACTGCGCGCTCCGCTGCCGAACGCTCCGCTGATCGCGGTCGGCGGCGTCGACGCGGCTGTCACCCCCGAGTACCTGGCCGCGGGAGCGCTGGCCGTCGGCGTCGGTTCTCCCCTGCTCGGCGACGCCGGCACCGGAGGCTCGCAAGAAGCCTTGGCCGCGCGCGCGAAGGACTTCCTCCAGGCGGTGGCCGATGCCTGACCAGTCGGACGCCGGCGGGCCGGAGGTGTTGACGCTCGGCGAGGCGATGGTCTCGATCCGGACGAAGGCCGCGCTGCGCCTCGGCGGTGAAGCCCACCTGTCCGTCGCCGGCTCGGAGAGCAACGTCGCGATCGGGCTCGCCCGACTGGGTCATCAGGCCGCGTGGATCGGTGCTGTCGGCAACGACGAGCCGGGACGGCTGATCCAGCGGACTCTGCGCGCCGAGGGCGTCGACACGTCGTACGTGCGATTCTCCGACACCGACTTCACCGGGTTCATCGCGTTCGACCAGCCGGCGCACGACATCACGCGAGTCAGCTACCACCGGCGCGGCTCGGCGGGATCGACGCTGACGCCGGCCGAGTGCACGGCCGCGATTGCCGCCGCCGGCCCCAAACTTCTGCACCTCACCGGCATCACGCCAGCGCTGTCCGACACCGCTCGCGCCGCCACGATCGCGGCCGCCGAGGCCGCCGCCGGGATCGGCGTACGGGTGTCGCTGGACGTCAACTACCGCGGCCGCCTCTGGTCCCGATCGGCTGCAGCTGATTGCCTGCGGCAACTTCTTCCGCAGGTGCGGACGGTTTTCGCCTCCGAGGACGAACTCGACCTGCTCACCGACGCCACCGATCCGGTCGCCGCTCTGCTCGGCAGCGGGGTCGAGGAGGTCGTCGTCACCGCCGGCGGCAAGGGCGCCTGGTCGCATTCCAGCGCCGGCAGCCTGCACCAGCCGGCCCTCCAGGTCACCGTCGTCGACAGCATCGGAGCCGGCGACGCCTTCGTCTCGGGCTACCTCTCCGCCACTCTCGACGACCTGTCCCCCGAAGCCCGCCTCACCCGCGCCGCGACGTCAGGTGCCTTCTGCGTCGGCGCATACGGCGACTGGGAGTCCCTGCCGACCCGCGACGACCTCACGCTCATCAGCCACGCCCACGGCACTGCACTGCGCTAGACCTTCGGCGCGGCCTGCGGCAGCGGTCTGGCCGCCTGGGGCTGCAGGCCGTCGAAGGTCAGCGCCAGGTACCGTTGCCAGAGCTCCGGCGACTCCGCGAGCAGCGGGGCCGCCGTCTGGTAAACCCCGGTGAGCAGCAACATCACGTCCTGGCCGGTGATGTCGTCGCGGACGGCGCCCTCGCGGCGCGCCCGATCGACCAGGGCGCCGACCGCCGCGTCGAGCCGCTCGATCTTGACCCGCACCAGCGGGTGACGCCGTACGGACGCACCCGCGGCGACGTCGCAGAACGCCTGATTGTGGACCTGCAGGTCGATGCCCGCGGTCATGAACTCGCGCAGCGCCGCCGCGGCGTCGTCGGCGGTCAGCAGCTTCTCCGCGGTCGCGATCAGGTCGTCGACCATCTCGTCGACGATGGCCGCGACCAGGTCGTCCTTGCTCGCGAAGTGCCGGAAGACGGTGCCCTTGCCGAGTCCCGCGGCCTGCGCGATCTCCGCCACCGACGCCTCGGTCCCGCGCTCGGCGAACACCGCCCGGGCCGCAGACAGCAGCAGTGCGCGACTCCGGACGGCGTCCGCCCGCAGCGGCCGGTCGGTTGCCTCGCTCGGGTTCACACCCGCCAGCATACCTAAGTTGACCACCCGGTCCGGTTGAGTGCTACGGTTGCTAAACGGACCACCCGGTCAGGTTAGATTCGAGAGAGGAATCCCATGCAGTCACTGGAAGGCAAGGTCGCGCTCGTCACCGGAGCGTCGTCGGGCATCGGCGCCGCGGTCGCCGTCGCGTTGGCGAACGCCGGAGCTCACGTCGCGGCGGGCGCACGGCGTACCGATCGACTGGCCGAACTCGCGCCTCGCGTCGCCGCGGGAGCCGCGGGCGAGATCCTGCCGGTGAAACTCGACGTCGCCGACGAGCAGTCCGTCCGGGACGCCGTCGCCACCACCGTCGAGCACTTCGGCCGGCTCGACGTCGTGGTCAGCAACGCCGGCGTCATGCTCGTCGGCCCGGTCCAGGGCGCCGACACCGCGGACTGGACGCGCATGGTGAACACCAACCTGCTCGGCAGCATGTACGTCGCCCACGCCGCGCTGCCGTACCTGCTGGAAAGCAAGGGCACGCTCGTCCAGACGTCCTCGACCGCGGGCCGGTCCGCCTCGGCCGGCAGCGGCGCCTACGCCGCCACGAAGTTCGGCGTCAACGCCTTCGCCGAAGCCCTTCGCCAGGAGGTCACCACCCAAGGCGTCCGCGTCGTGCTGATCGAACCCGGCATGGTCGACACCGAACTCGCCAGCCACGTCACGGACCCCACGATGCTGGCAATGGCCGAGCAGCTCTACGCGTCCGTCCGCACGCTTCGGCCCGAAGACATCGCCAACGCCGTCCTGTACGCCGTCACGCAGCCCGGCCATGTCGCGGTCAACGAACTGCTCGTCCGCCCCACCGACCAGGTCGCCTGATTCACCGCGCCGCCGCTGGGTACGCGGTCCGGCGAGGAGGTGTCATGGCGTCGACACTGAAGGTTGCCACGCTCAACATCTGGTGCAAACACGGTGACTGGCCGGCTCGGCGGGACGTCCTGCGCGCCGAGTTCGAGCGGCTCCGGCCCGACCTCATCGCCCTGCAGGAGACCGTGGTCAACGACGAGTACGACCAGGTACGGGACCTGCTCGGCGACGAGTACCACGTGATCCACCAGGGCCGCCGGGCCCGCGAAGGAGTCGGCTGCTCGATCGCCGCCCGGTGGGAGCCGCAGGACGTTCACGAGGTCGACCACCTCGTCACCGACCGCGTCAATCCGACGGACTTCGTCGGGCGCAGCACGCTGGCCGAGTTCGACACTCCCGTCGGCCGGGTCCTGCTGGCCCACCACAAGCCGAACTGGCAGATCCCGTACGAGCGCGAACGCGAACTGCAGGCGGTCGACGCCGCCCGGGCGGTCGAGCGCGCGGTGGACGGGCGGCCGGACCTCCACGTCGTGCTGGCCGGCGACTTCGACGCGCGGCCCGAGACCGCCAGCATCCGGTTCTGGACCGGTCGGCAGTCGCTCGGCGGCCTCAGCGTGAACTACCAGGACGCCTGGGAGTTCGCGCACCCCGGCGATCCGGGCCACACGTTCACGATCGAGAACCCGCTGATCGTCGCCGAGTCGGACTGGTCCCGGATCCCGCCCCGGCGGATCGACTACCTGATGGTCCGCTGCGACGACCGCGGGCCGACGCTGCGGATCCGGTCCTGCGATCGCCTGCTCGCCCAGCCGGTCGACGGCGTGCACGGCAGCGACCACTTCGGCGTCGTCGCCGATCTCGGCGGGTGAGCCGCGGACGCCAGTACGACAGGCCCGCCGACCGCGGCGGTGAGCGCCGGTACGACGTACCGGCGCCCGCCGTCAGATCAGCGCGGCTTGGGCCTCGATCTCCTGCTGCGGGTCGAGCGGCAGGACGATCTTGAAGACGGTGTTGCCCGGCTCGGATTCGACGCGCAGATCGCCGTGGTGCTTCTTGACCACGATCCGCCAGGAGATGTCCAGGCCGAGGCCGGTGCCTTCGCCGATCGGCTTGGTGGTGAAAAACGGCTCGAAGATCCGGCGGCGGATCTCCGGCGGGATGCCGGGACCGGTGTCGCCGATCTCGACCACGGCGTACGCGCCGTCGCGGCGGGTGCGCAGGGTCAGCGTGCCGGAGCCGTCCATCGCGCTCACGGCGTTGTCGATGATGTTGGTCCAGACCTGGTTCAGCTCCGCGGCGTACGCCGGGATCGCGGGCAGGTCGGGGTCGAAGTCCTTGACCACCTCGATGCCCTGCAGCTTGCCCGACATCATCACCAGCGTCGACTTGATCAGCTCGCGCAGGTCGACCACCTGGAACGGCGCCCGGTCGATCTGCGAGTACTGCTTGGCGGCGCCGACCAGCGTCGAGATCCGGGTCACCGAGTCGTCGATCTCGTTCATCAGCGACTCGGTGTCGATCGTGTACATCAGCCAGCGCACCGCGCCTTCCAGGTACGCCGGTCCGACCGCGGTCAGCACGTCCTCCATCCACGGCACGTCCAGGCCGGCCGCGGCCAGCACCGGCGCGACGTCCCAGCTGGCCTGGACGCCGTGGTCGTCGAGCCAGTCGGCCAGGGTGTCCTCGGCGTCGGACAGGTCCAGCGGCGAGACCTCCTTGCCGACCGTTTTGGCCAGCCGCTCGACCGCGGCCTCCTGCAGCTCGACGATCTGGTGCAGCTTGGTGGCGTCAAGGGTGCCGTCGGCAAGCATCGCCAGCTTGCTGCGCATCCCGGCGACCCGCTGCCGCAGCGTCGCCGAGGCCCGGACGGCGGCCGCGGCCGGGTTGTTCAGCTCGTGGGTCAGACCGGCCGACAGCGAACCGAGGGCGAGCAGCCGCTCGCGCTCCCCCATCGTCTCGTTGGTCCGCCGCATGCCCTGGACGAAACCGTCGATCAGGTGCACCGCCATCGGGAACCACTGGTTCATCATCGTGGCCATCGTCTCGGCGGTGATCACGAAGAACGTGGACGGCTCGAGCACCCGCATGGTCGCGTTGTACGACTTGCGCTCGTCGGCGCCGAGGAACGCGGTCACCGCACCGGCGTACACACCACGCTGGGTGCTCCGGTTGATCTCCACCTCTTCGCCGTGCGACAGCTTGCACATCCGCAACCCACCGGTCAGCAGGATGTAGCAGCAGGCCGCCTCGTCGCCCTCGGTGAAAACGACGCCGTCCTCGTACGACTCGACGGTGCCCTCGCGCGCGAGCCAGCCGAGCTGCTCGTCGGTCAGGCTCTCGAACAGGAACAGCGTGCGCAGCTCGTCGATGCTGATCCGCTGCGGCTCGCGCTCCGTGGTCTCCGCGGCACTCATCGGACCGTCTCCTCGTTCACAACATCTCCAGGTATCGGTGCACCAAGGTCACGGCCATGGCTCCGTCGCCGACCGCCGACGCGACCCGTTTGACCGACTCGGCCCGGACGTCGCCGGCCGCGAAGACGCCCGGCATCGAGGTCTCCAGGTGGTACGGCTCCCGCTCCAGCGACCAGCCCGGCGGCTTGCCGCGCAGGTCCGGACCGGTCAGCACGAAGCCGCGGTCGTCGCGCAGCAGGTCGCCCGGCAGCCAGTCGGTCCGAGGTGCGGCGCCGATGAACACGAACATCCACTCCGTGTCCACCTCCCGCGTCTCGCCGGTCGCGCTGTTCTGCAGGGTCAGCCGCTCCAGGTGCTCCGACCCCTTGCAGGACAGCACCTGCGTACAGGTGTGGACCTCGATGTTGTCGATGGCGTCGATCTGGTTGATCAGGTACGACGACATGGTCGCCTCGAGCGACGGACCTCTCACCAGCATATGCACGCGCTTGGCATGGTTGCTGAAGTAGACCGCGGCCTGGCCGGCGGAGTTCGCCCCGCCGATGATGTAGACCTCCTGGCCGGCACAGCTCGGGCCCTCGGTGGTCGCCGAGCCGTAGTAGATGCCGCGGCCGCACAGCTCGTCGACGCCCGGCGCCTGGAGCGTCCGGTACGAGACGCCGGTCGCGAGGATCACCGAGTGGGCGGAGATCTCGCTGCCGTCGGAGAACTTGAGGCGCCGGGCGGAGCCGAGCGTGTCGAGCCCGACCACCTGACGAGCGGTCAGCAGCTCGGCACCGAAGCGCTGCGCCTGCCGCCGGGCGCGGTCGGTCAGCTGGGCGCCGGAGACTCCGTCGGGAAAGCCCAGGTAGTTCTCGATCCGGCTCGACTGGCCGGCCTGACCGCCGGTGGCCAACTGCTCGACCAGCACGGTCCGCAGGCCTTCGCTCGCGCCGTACACGGCCGCGCCGAGGCCGGCGGGCCCGCCGCCGACCACGACCAGGTCGTAGAAGTTCTCCGCCGGCGCGGTCGACAGCCCGACCTTCGCGGCCAGGTCGGCCTCGGTCGGCGCCACCATGACCGTGCCGTCCGGGGTGATCACGACCGGCAGGGTGGAGCCGTCGACACCGGCGGCTTCGAGCAGCCGCTTGCTCTCGTCGTCGTCCACGCCGTACCAGCGGTAGGGCACGGCGTTGCGGGCCAGGAAGTCACGGGCCGCGAACGACGGCGCGGACCAGCGGTGGCCGATCACCCGGGTCTCGTCGGTGGACGGCTCCGGCGTCGAGCGCCACAGCTCGAGCATCGAGTCGACGACCGGGTAGAGCTTCTCCTCCGGCGGGTTCCACGGCTTGAGCAGGTAGTGATCGAGGTCGACCACGTTGATCGCCTGGATCGCGGCGTCGGTGTCGGCGTACGCCGTCAGCAGCACCCGGCGGGCGAGCGGGAACAGGTCCATCGCCTGCTCCAGGAACTCGATCCCGGTCATCTGCGGCATCCGGTAGTCGGCCAGCAGCAGCGCGACCGGCTCACCGCGCAGCTTGAGCTCGCGCAACGCCTCCAGCGCCTGCGGCCCGGTCTCGGCCCGGACGATCCGGTGCTGCTCGCCGTACCGGCGGCGAAGATCGCGGGCAATCGACCGGGACACCCCCGGATCGTCGTCCACGGTGATGATCACCGGGCGGGAAGTCGACGCTGTCATGGCTCCTTCATACCAGCGCCCGGCCAACTCCGGGAGCGGTTTCAGAGCGCACCCGGTACCGGTAGCGCAGCGGTGACTCTCCGACCGCACGCTTGAACGCCGTACTGAAGGCACTTTCAGACCCGTAGCCGAGGTCGTTGGCCAGCTCGCCGACCCGGGCGTCGCCGTCGCGCAGGGCCCGCTGCGCGAGCAGCATCCGCCACTGGTTGAGATAGGTCAGCGGCGGCACGCCGGCCACGCGGCGGAAGCGTTCGGCGAACGAAGTCCGCGACATCGCCGCGATCCGGGCCAGCTCGTCCAGGTGCCAGGACTTGCCCGGCTCGGCGTGCATCAGGCTGAGCGCCGGTTCGAGCCGTTCGTCGGTCAGCAGCCGGAGCCAGCCCGCGGGGAGGTCGGTCTGGTCGACGTACGCGCGCAGTACTTCGAGCAGCAGAAGCTGGCCGTGCTGGCGGATCGCGAAGGTCGAGCCCATCCGGTTGGCGCTGACCTCGTCGAACAGCCGGTAGACCGTGGCGCGCAGGTTGGCGGCGGCCGCCGTCGCCCGGACGTGGGCCACCGGCGGAAGCGCCTGGAACAGCAGCGCCTGACCGGCCGGGTTGAGGTCGATCCGGCCGCCGACCACGATGTCGTCGGCGGTGAGGTCGGCTTCGAGCAGCCGGGCGTTCTCCTCCGGGACGATCTCGCGCCGCGGTCCGTCGCCGGTGCCGCCTTCGAGCCGCAGCCACTTCCGGTGGTTGAGAATCACGACGTCGCCCGGCTCGAGCTCCGCGTCGCCGCCGTCCGTGGTCAGGCGGGCCCGCCCGCTCACCAGCGCCATGAACTTGAGCTGCTCCTCGATCGGCCCCCGCGACACCCACGGCCCTCGGACGGCGAACCCACCCGAGACCAGCCCGCGCACCTCGACGAGGTCGAACACCTGTGACAGCTGGTCCATCTCCGTACTCTCGCGCAAGAAATCCGAACTGACAACCATTCAGCGTACGGCCGAGTGTGCCTAGCGTGGCGGCATGACTCAGAAACCATCGGCTCTCCCTTCACCGCGGCCTCGACGGCCGACGACGTGCTCGCCGGCATCGACCTGTCCGGCAAGAATGTCGTCGTGACCGGCGGGCACGTCGGCATCGGCCTGGAAACCACCCGCGCTTTCTCGAAAGCCGGCGCCCGCGTTGTCGTGGGCTCCCGCAGTCCTGACCGCGCTGCCGAAGCCCTGTCCGGCCTCGACCGCGTCGAGGTGGCGCCGCTCGATCTGCTCGACCCCGCGTCGATCGACGCTTTCGCCGACCGCCACCTCGATCGTCGGCTGCACATCCTGATCAACAACGCCGGCATCATGGCGACCCCGCTGCACCGCGACGCCCGCGGCTACGAATCGCAGTTCGCCACCAACCACCTCGGCCACTTTCAGCTCGCCCTGGCGCTCCTGCCCGCCCTGCGCGCCGCCCACGGCGCTCGCGTCGTCAACGTCTCCTCCGGCGGTCACCGCCTGTCCGGCATCCGCTGGGACGACCCGCACTTCCACACCGGCTACGACCCGATGCTCGCCTACGGCCAGTCCAAGACCGCCAACGTCCTGTTCGCCGTGGAACTCGACCGTCGCTTCGCCGACGAAGGCATCCGCGGCTACGCCGTACACCCCGGCATCATCGTCGGCACCAACCTCGGCACCGCCACCGACGACCAGCTCCGCGCCATGGGCCTGATCGACGACTCCGGCCACCCGATCATCGATCCCGCTCGCGGCCAGAAGACGCCCCAGCAGGGCGCCGCGACCAGCGTCTTCGCGGCGACCAGCCCGTTGCTCGCGGACATCGGCGGCGTCTACCTGAGAGACAACGAGGTCTCCCCGCTCGACGACTCCGCACCGAAACCCATTGCCTTCGGCACCGAACCGATCCCGGTCGCCGACGTCGTACCGCACGCCGTCGACCCGGACTCGGCCCAGCTCCTCTGGGACTTGAGCGAGCAACTCCTCAAGGGCTGATCACGGCAGCGCCGCCAGGTACGGCGCGTGGCTGTTCTGGAATTCCCAGTTGTAGTACTTGTCCCAGTTGATCGACCAGGTCATCAAGCCCCGGAACGACGGGCTGGCGCCGCCGCGGAGGGTGTAGCCCCCGCAGTTCTGGCCTTTGACGAGGCAGTCGAGGGCCTGGTGGACGGCTGCGGGGGCGGTGTAGCCGTTGCCGGCGCTGACGGCGGCGGGGAGGCCGAAGGCGATCTGGTCCTGGCGCAGGCCGGGGAAGGTGTGGCCGGTGTTGGCGACCGGGAAGCCGGCCTTGATCATGTCGGTCATCGCGATGTGGAAGTCGGCGCCGCCCATCGTGTGGTACTGGTTGTCGAGGCCCATCACCGGGCCGGAGTTGTAGTCCTGGACGTGCAGGACGGTGAGCGCGTCGCGCAGGGCGTGGATGACCGGCAGGTACGAGCCGGTCCGGTTGTCGCCGCCGCTCGAGCCGCCGTAGTGCTGGTAGCCGACCTGGACGAAAAACGTCTCCGGGGCCATCGTCAGGACGAAGCCCGCGCCGTACTTGGCCTTGAGCGTCTTCAGGGCCGAGATCAGGTTCACGATCACCGGGGTGGTCGGGTTGCGGAAGTCGGTGTCACCGGCGTTGAGGTAGAGCGAGTGGCCTTCGAAGTCGATGTCCAGACCGTCCAGGCCCCAGCGGTCGATGATCGCGCTGACCGAGCTGACGAAGGCGTCGCGGGCCGCCGTACTGGTCAGCTGGACCTGACCGTTGGCACCGCCGATCGAGATCAGGACCTTCTTGCCGGCCGCCTGCTTGGCCTTGATCGCGGCCAGGAACTCGGCGTCGCTCTCGACGTTCGGGCACTCCGCCGCCGGGCAGCGGTTGAACCGGATGTCGCCCGACGTCGCCGTCGTCGGTTCGCCGAAGGACAGGTTGATGCTGTTCCAGGCCGCGGGTACGTCGGCCATCCGGACGTAGCCCGAGCCGTTGGCGAAGCTGGCGTGCAGGTAGCCGATCAGCGCATGCTTCGGCAGACCGGTGTTCGTGCAGCCCGAGGTGGTTGCCGAGGCCACTGCCGACTTCGCCGACTCACCGTTGCTGTTGTAGGCGGCAACCGAGTAGCTGTGACTGGTGCAGGCACCGAGGCCGTCGATCGTCGTACTGGTGCCGGTGACGGTCTTGACCACCGTGGAGCCCTCGTAGACCCGGTAGCCGGTCACTGTGCCGGTGGAGGCCCCCCAGCTCAGTCCGATCGAGCTGTTGGTCGTGCTGGTCACCGAGGGAGCGCCGGGGACACTCGGCGCTCCCTGCGTCGGCGGGTTGCCGCCAGGACCGTCCAGGTTCACGTCGTCCGCCTGGTACGCCGGTTGCCCGTACCAGCCGTGCAGGTAGATCTGTGCCGAGGTCTGCGACGCCGAAGTGGTGAAGGACACGGTGAGCTGCGTGTAGCTACTGGCCGACGGCGTCCAGGTCGAGGCGCCGCCCGTCACACCCAGGTAGACGTAGGACCCACGGACCCAGGCCGACAGCGTGTACGCCGTACTGGGCTGCACCGCAACGGTCTGGCTGCACTGGGCGGTGTCGGAGCTGGTCACCGCTCCGTTGAGCGCGTGGCTCCCGGTCCGGACCGGGCTGGACACCACCGACCCGCCGGAGCAGGTCCAGCCAGTCAGCGAGCCGCTCTCGAAGCCGGGGTTGGTCAGCAGGTTCGCGGCTTGGGCGGAAGAGGGGACAGCGACCAGTCCGGCGACGACGAGCAGCAAGGCGGCCAGCAACCGTGCACGCATGAGTGGACCTCCTGGGGCGGGTCCATTAAGTAGAGAAGCTCCGAAACTCGCCGTCAAGGCACCGCGGCTGTCGGCTAACCGACGCTGTCCGGAAGCCGACGCGTCGCTGGCAGTTTCCCGTCACTGGCTAGATCGAGCCAAAACAGTGTGTTCGCGCCGACGAGCTGGGAAGCTCTTCGCCGACCAAGCCGCACCCTTGGAGGCCTTGAGTGAACCATCTGTCCTTGCGTCGACGGACCGCCCTCACAGCGGCCGCCGTCCTGAGCCTGACCGCTTTCGCGGCACCCGCCGGTAACGCGGCGCTGACCGAGCCGCCACCCGGCTCGCCACCCAGCTCCGGGCTCGCAGCCAAGCTGCCTACGTTTGTCCCGGGCAAGTACGTCGTCACGCTGGCCGAGAAGCCGGTCGCGACGTACCAGGGCGGCGTGGCCGGGCTGAAGGCCACCAAGCCGGCCAAGGGCCGCAAGGTGGACACCGGCAGCACCGACGGGCAGCGCTACCGCAACTACTTGACCGGGCGGCACCAGCAAGTCGCAGGGAAGGTCGGCGCCAAGGTCACCCGGAACTACTCCACCGCACTGAACGCGTTCGTCGCCGACCTGACCGGCCAGCAGGCCGCTCAGCTCAGCAAGACCGCCGGTGTCGTCTCGGTGGTCCCGGACCAGCTCCGGAAGGCCCTGGACGACAAGAAGCCCGCCGACTTCCTCAAGCTGTCCGGCAGCCAGGGCGTCTGGAAGAAGCTCGGCGGCCAGGCCGACGCCGGCAAGGGCGTCGTGGTCGGCATCATCGACACCGGGATCTGGCCGGAGAGCGCGTCGCTGGCCGGACCGAAGCTCGGCACCAAGGCGACCCCCGGCGACCCGTACCGGCCCTACCGCTCGGGCACGACCACGATCATGCACAAGGCCGACGGCAGCACCTTCACCGGACAGTGCGCCACCGGCGAGGACTTCACCGCCGACCAGTGCAACACCAAGCTGATCAGCGCCCGGTACTTCGGTGACGCGTGGCTGAGCATGGTGCCGCCGGAAGGCCGAGAGGACTACGTGTCGCCGCGCGACGGCAACGGTCACGGCACTCACACCGCGACCACGTCGGCCGGCAAGTACGGCATCGACGTGGCCGAGGGCGGGATCAACTTCGGCACCGTCTCCGGCGTCGCGCCGGCCGCCAAGATCGCCGTCTACAAGGCGCTGTGGGAGGGCAAGGACGGCGTCAACTCCGGCGGCGCCACCTCCGACATCCTGGCCGCGATCGACCAGGCCGTCGCCGACGGCGTCGACGTGATCAACTACTCGGTCGGCTCGATCTTCGAGTCGTCGCACGTCGACCCGGTCCAGCTGGCCTTCCTTTCCGCCGCGTCGGCCGGCATCTTCGTATCCGCCGCCGGCGGCAACTCAGGCCCGGACCCCTCGACGCTGGACAACACCTCCCCGTGGGTGACCACGGTCGGCGCCAGCACGGTCGCGCCGTACGCCGGAACTGTTGTGCTGGGCAACGGCCAGAAGTTCGCCGGCGTCAGCACGACCCTGGGCCGCCAGAGCGCCACGGTCGGCCTGCTGAACGGTCCGCGCGCCAAGCTCGCGGGCGTCACCGACTACGACGCGACGAACTGCCTGCCGAACACGCTCGACCCGGCCAAGACCGCCGGCAAGATCGTCGTCTGCGAGCGCGGCGTCGGTGCCCGGGTCGACAAGTCGGCCGAGGTGAAGCGGGCCGGCGGCATCGGCATGGTTCTGCTGAACCTGTTCCACCAGGACGCGCTGGGCGACTCCCACACCGTTCCGACCGTTCACCTGGACGCGCCGGACTCCCTGACGGTCCAGGCGTACGCCGCCACCGACAACGCCACCGCACAGCTCGTGCCGGGCAACACGAGTGGCGTCAGTACGCCGTACCCGCAGATGGCCGAGTTCTCCTCGCGTGGCCCGTCGCTGTCGAGCCACGGCGACCTGCTGAAGCCCGACCTGGCGGCCCCCGGTGTCAACGTGCTCGCCGCTGTCGCGCCGCCGACCAACGGCGGTCAGAGCTACGCCTTCTACTCCGGTACGTCGATGGCGGCGCCGCACATCGCCGGGCTGGCCGCGCTCTACCTCGCCAAGCACCCGGACTGGTCGCCGATGGCAGTCAAGTCGGCGCTGATGACCACCACCAGCGACGTACTGGGATCCGACGGCAAGCTGGACCCGAACCCGTACGCCCGTGGCGCCGGTGAGGTGCAGCCGTCGAAGATGCTGGACCCCGGTCTGGTCTACGACTCCGGTGACGCGGACTGGCTCGGCTACCTGGAGGGCAACGGCGTCAACACCGGCACCGGTGCTCCCGCGATCGACCCCAGCGACTACAACGCCCCGTCGATCGCAGTCGGCCAGCTGGTCGGCACGCAGACCATCACCCGCCGGGTCACGGCCGTCACGCCGGGTCTGTACCGCGCCACCGTTTCGGTGCCGGGCATGAAGGCCGTCGTCTCGCCGTCCATCCTGAACTTCAGCGAGGCCGGCCAGACCAAGACCTTCACAGTGCAGCTGACCCAGGACACCGCCACCTCCAACCAGACCACCAGCGGCTGGCTGACCTGGCAGGGCGCGAACACCTCGGTCCGCAGCCCGATCGCCGTCGTACCGACCTCCACGCTCGCTCCCAGCGAGGTGTCCGGCTCCGGCGCGTCCGGCAGCGTGTCCTTCCAGGCCACGTCGGGCAAGGCCGGGTCACCGCTGCTGGGCTACGGCATGGTGTCGGCGCCGTCCGTACCGGGTGCCGTCGCGGCCGGTACGCCGGACGCCGAGCTGCCGAACTACCCGGTGACCGCCACCGCGAGCACCAAGGCGATCCAGTGGAACGTCAAGGCCACCGAACCGAACGCCAGCATCTGGATGGTGCTCTACAAGGTGGTCAACGGCCAGATGCAGCTGCTGTCCTTCCAGGGCAACGGCTCCAGCCAGGCCACCGCCTCGGTGGCAGCACCGACGCCGGGTGTCTGGGGCGTGCTGACCATCACCCTCAGCAACCCGCCTGGCGCCTCCACCACGGAGTACGGCATGCAGACGAACGTCGTGACGGCCGACTCGGGCCGGGCGCTCAGCGTCACGCCGGGCCAGGCACCTGCGGCCTTCACGCCGTTCCCCGTGACCGCGTCGTGGGCCGGTGTCCCGACCGACCGGCGCTCCACCGGGTACGTCGAGTACCCGAACGGGGTGGGCACGGTCGTGACCGTCAACTGATCACCTGACAGCACAGTGGCGGGCCGGGTCTGTTCGACCGGCCCGCCACTGGCGTTTCACCGCCAGGTACGGCGATCAGCCCGGCCGCCCGGCACCGGCTCGAACACGACCTCGCCGTCCGGTACGGCGGCACCGGACCGGTCGACGAAACCGACCGAGACCAGTTCGCCGGTCCGGGTGTCGCGCCGGAGCACGGTCGGCCCGTCGGCCGGCGGGACGTGCTCGTCACCCCACTGCTGCAGCGCGGCCAGCACGATCTTCAGGTCCTGGCCGGCCCGCGTCAGGTGGTACGACGACCTGGCCCGCTCGCCGGCGTCCCGGTACTCGCGCTTCTCCAGGATGCCCGCGTCGACCAGCGTGGCCAGGCGGCTGGTCAGGATGTTCGGCGCGATGCCGAGCACGTCGCGGAACTCGGCGAACCGGGTGGCGCCGACATGCGCCTCGCGCAGGATCAGGAAGGCCCAGCGGTCGCCGACGATGTTCACCGTTCGGGCGATCGAGCAGTGCGGCTCGGTGGTGGCCTTCGTCTGCGTCATCTCAACTCCTGTGCAACGCCGGGGCGACGCCCACGACCGTGAGCACGAGCAGCCCGAGGGAACCGATCAGGATCGTGCCGAGCAGCAACGCCGTGCTCAGACCCGAGGCCGTCGCCACGATACCCAGGGTCAGCGCGATGGCGCCCTGCAGGACATAGGCGACCAGGTAGACCGCGGAGATCGTCCCGCCACGGTGGTGAGCCGGGGCGTGTGCGTTGATCAGGCCGAGACCGCCGGAGAACAGCAGGCCGTACGCGATGCCACTCAGCCCGGTGGTGACGAGGAAGACCGGCAGGGAGTGCGCCTGGGCCGAGTACTCGAGCAGGGCGAGTCCGACCAGCGTGATGGCGGCCCCGATCAGGACCAGCCGGCGGGGCGGGAAGCGCCGGGCCAGGACCGCGGTCACGCCGATCATCACCGAGGTGATCGACAGGATCAGGCCGATGGTGAAGATGTTCGCGGTGCCGATCAACTGCTGGGCGATCTCGGCTCCCAGCGCCAGGAACACCGAGCCGAACGCGTAGGCCGTGGTCACGGCCGCGGCGGCACCGGCGTACAGGACTCGGATGCCTTTCGGTACGACGATCGGGCGCGGGCGCCACTTGCCGCGGCTCTCGTCCCTGGTGTGCGGGGGCAGCCGCCAGACGAAGCCGAGCACGACGACGATCACGCCGAGCAGCACCCAGAAGTCGAGGTGCAGCGGGAGCGGTGCGTACTGGACCAGGCCGCCGCCGACGATCGTGGCCAAGGCCAGCCCGGCCGCGGTCGACGCGGTGACGACCGAGGAGGCGCGGGACGCGCGGCCCTCGGCGCTGAATTCGACCGCTGCCGCGGTGGCCGCCGTCAGGGCGAGACCGACGCCGGCGCCCATCAGCGCGCGGCCGGCGTAGACCCAACCGACCGACGGGGCGACGGCGAAGAGCAGGACTCCGAGCAGCATGGCGCCGACGCCGTACAGCATGGTCGCGCGGCGGCCGATGTAGTCCGAGACCTGACCGAAGACGAGGAGGAAGACCACCAGGACCACCGGGTAGACCGCGAAGATCGCGGTGGTGGCGGTCGGTGACAGCATCCACGTGGAGGCGTAGAGCGGGTACGTCGTGGTCGGCGCCGCGCTGGTCCACAGACTGACCGCCGCAACGGCGGCCGCCGTCCAGAAGCTGGCCCGGCGGCTCAGGGGCCGGGATTTCCTGTGGCGCGCGATGGCGACCGGAAGCTGGAGAGTGCTCATGATGATCAGAACACCTGGGTAGCGAAATGCTATCCAGCTCCAGCGGTGATCTGCGTCACCCTACTCAGATCCAGCGGCGGCGCGCGGCTTGCACGCCCGCCTGGAACCGGGTCTGGGCGCCGAGCGACTCCATCAGCGCGCGGACCCGGCGCTGGGTCGTCCGGGGACTGATCCGGAGCCGCCGGCTGATCATGTCGTCGGTCGCCCCGCCGGCCAGCAGCAGAAGCACGTCGCGGTCGTGCGGCCGCAGTCCGGCGAAGTCTCCGTCGAACGGCAGCGCCGGCATCGGGACCGCCAGCGCCCAGAGCATCTCGAACGTCGCGATCAGTCCGTCGAGCAGCCCTGACGACCGGATCAGCAGATGCTGCTCCGACGGCGACCGCTTGGTCAGCCCGATCAGCGCGGTGTCGTCGTCGCCCACCGCCATCTTCAGCGGCACCTGCGCGAGCACCCGGCTGCGCTCCCCCGCCGCCTGCAGCTCGGGCAGCACTCCCATGATGTCCTCGCTCTCGAACACCTCGGTGCCGTAGATCGCCCGGTAGGTCACCCCCGCGTGCAGCCGCTCCAGCTCCAGCGCCTGCTGCGTCGAGGGCGGCGTCACGTACGGCGGGCGGTCGAGCACGCGGACCTCCCGCGTCGCGTCCTCCTGCAGTTGCTCGTAGGCGCGCAGCAGGGTCGGCCCGTCCTCGATCAGCTCGACCTGGTTGCCGGTGAGCACCGGCTTGCCCCGGGACCCGCGCAGCTCGTCGGCCACGCTGCGCAGCCGAGCCAGCTGAGCGTCGAGCTCATCGAGCGGATCGGCGCCGGTCGCCGGCTGCGCCGGCCCCTCCACTTCTCCCTGCACCGCCCAGCCTCCCGATATCGTGCACGATCGATCGAACAGCTCAGACTAAACCTCGGCCTCGCCGGCCGGCAGCGTCGTCTCGTCACAAGCCGCACCGCAGGCACGGCCACCACTGTCCACACCGCACGCACCGCCCGTCCGCTCCGGGAGCGGGCAGGTACGGGCCCGGCCGCCCTGCCGGTCGCTCCGCCGGCTCGTCCGTACGCCGTTCCGGCGGCTCGTCCGTACGCCGCTCCGCTGACGGGCTCCCGGCCGCGGCACGGCCCTCGCTCCACCGCACCTCAGTACTGCCGTCCCGGCCGTGCCCGGCGAGCAACGCGTCCAGTCCGCCCGACCACACCGAGACAGCAGTCCCCTGCCCACACCACCGCACGGCCACCACCCCATCCGCCCACAGCACCCCTTCCGCCACCGCGCCACCACCGTCGGACCGCACCAGCCAGAAGGCGCGCGGCGGCCCCTGCTGCGTCATCCCCTGTCGGTCCACACCAGCAATCGTCACCACCGGTCACTTGCCCTACCAGGTGTGATCTGTGGGCTCTCCAAACAGCCCACAGCCACCAGCCACTCGTTGGGGGCTGCGTGGGAGCCACTGCCCCACTTTCTGTCGGTAGGCCCTTGTAGCGTTCCAGACACGCACCGCAACCACCGGGCGTGAGCAGTGGGGGAGGACCTGTGGCTGAGGCAGCACTGGAACCGTTCGGCGTCCAGCTGAGGAGGTGCCGCCAGGCAGCCGCCCTGAGCCTGCGCCAGCTCGCAACCCGGGTCGGCTACGACCACAGCTACCTGTCCCAGGTCGAGCGAGGCCGCCGCCCGGGCTCGCTTCACTTGGCGCGCCTGTGTGACCGAGAGCTGGGCACCACCGGCACCCTCACGCAGGCCTTCGACCGGTTACGCCGTCCAGCACCTGAGCCCGGCGGGTACACCGCGCCGGCCGCCCGCCTCGGCGCGGTGCCCCTCGACGGCATGGGCTTGGTGGGCGCGGACCTGCTGGAGGCTGTGCGGCACCGGGTGGCCGGGTCGTTCGGCCAGTCGGCGGTGGGAGTCGAGTGGTGTGCCGCGACCGGCGCGTACGCGCGGGACTTCGGTGTCACCCCAGCGGCCGAGCTGCTGCCTGAGCTGACGGCTGACCTCGACCTCCTGCACCGGACGCCCGGACCGGCAGCCGAGCTCGCGGCACCGGCGGCTGAGTTCGCCGTACTGATCGCACTGACGCTGTCGACGCTCGGCCGGTGCCGGGCCGCCGAGCGGTGGTGGCGGACCGCCCGGGCGGCTGCTGACAGTTCCGCCACGCCATGGATCGCCAGCCAGGCCAGGAGTTGGCAGGTGATCAGCTGGACGGCTGAGTCCGGTGTCGACCGAGCAGGCGCAAAAAGAGCAGCCGACCTGCTGCAGGCCGGTATCGAGGCGCTCACGCTGGCAGAGCAGCCGCACGACCGGGCTCGTGCCTTGGCGGCTCAGGCTCGGCTGCTCGCCGTACTCGGTAGACCCGAGGAAGCTCGGCAGGCCGTGCGATTGCTGCCGCCTGCGGAGGACAGTCCGCCATCGGTCTTCGGCTGGGCGTCGTACGAGCCGGTGAGCTTGGCGAGCTTCGTGCACACCGTGCTGGGCGACACAGCCTCGGCGTACGTGGCGCTGGATCGTGCGCTCGGGTTGTGCCCGGCCGAGCGGAGGCGGGAGGGCGCTGAGCTTCGCCTGTTGCTGGCGGAGTGCCTGGTCCTGGACGGCGACGTGTCGACCGGTCTGGCGATGGCGATGCGCACTCTGGTCGAGCTGGAGGACCAGTGGCACAGCCCGAGCCTGTACGACGCGGGCGGGCGGGTGCTGGCCGCCGTACAAGGCAAAGAGCTGACCAGACCGGCAGTGCGGGACTACCGCGAGCTGCTGCGGCGGCGGCCCTTCGCGGGCCGCAGTGTGGGCAGCGGGTCGAGTCCGGGCGAGGGGCAGGGGTAGCGTGCCGAGCGTGACGACGGCAGACCATGGAGTGGCGATGACAGACGCGTGGGACTTCCAGCTGGAGCTGCGCAGCGATCCGGCGAGCGCGGCGGCGCGGTCAGCGGTGCTGGACAAGCCCGGCTTCGGCCAGGCGTTCACCGACCACATGGTCGTCGCGTCCTGGTCGGCCGAGCGCGGCTGGTTCGACCAGAAGGTGACCGGCTTCGCGCCGCTCAAGGTGAGCCCGGCGGCCGCCGTACTGCACTATGCGCAGGAGATCTTCGAAGGACTGAAGGCCTACCGGCACGAGGACGGCTCGGTCTGGTCGTTCCGTCCGGAGCTCAACGCGGCCCGCTTCCGCCGGAGCGCACGGCGACTCGCTCTGCCCCAGGTGGAGGAGCAGGACTTCATCGCGGCGCTGCGCGCGCTGCTGACCGTCGACGAGGCCTGGGTGCCGGCGACCGGCTCCGGTGAGAGCAGCCTGTACCTGCGGCCGTACATGATCGCCACCGAGGCGGCGCTCAGCGTCCGCCCGGCCACCGAGGTGCTGTTCGGGGTGATCGCGTCGCCGGCCGGCGCGTACTTCGAGACCGGCCCGAAGCCGGTGTCGATCTGGCTGACCACGTCGTCGATCCGCGCCACCCCGGGCGGCACCGGCGCCGCCAAGTGCGGTGGCAACTACGCCGCCAGCTTGGCCGCCTTCGCCGAGGCAGTCGCCAACGGCTGCGACCAGGTCGCCTTCGTCGACGCGGTCGAGCGCCGCTGGCTGGAGGAGATCGGCAGCATGAACCTGTTCTTCGTGCACGCCGACGGCACGATCGTCACGCCCGAGCTGTCCGGCTCGATCCTCGAGGGCGTCACCCGGACCTCGGTGCTCGACCTGGCCCGCGACCTCGGCCACAGGGTCGAAGAGCGCCGGGTCTCGGCCGACGAGTGGCGCGACGGCGTCCGCTCCGGGCAGATCACCGAGGTCTTCGCCTCCGGTACGGCGGCCGTCATCACGCCCATCGGCCGCCTCGCCTGGCCCGACGGCGAGGTCGTGATCGGCGACCACTCCGTCGGCCCGGTCACCGCGACCCTGCGCAAGACCCTGCTCGACCTGCAGTACGGCCGGATTCCCGACACGCACGGCTGGCTCACCCGGCTGGTCTGAGTGCTGGTTGTCCCCTCGGGCGGTTAGGTTGGCGGTATGGCGGAATCGTCAGCAGGGTCCAAGGGTGCGGCGAAGAAGACTGCGGCTGCGGGGAAGAAGTCAGCGGCGAAGAAGACCGCCGCCGCAGGAAAGCAGCCCGCGGCGAAGAAGGCCGCCAAGAGCAAGAGCCCGGCGATCGAGCTCGAGGTCGGTGAGCGCACGGTCCGGATCTCCAACCCGGACCGGGTCTACTTCCCGGCCCGCGGCGAGACCAAGCTCGACCTGGTGAAGTACTACCTGTCGGTCGGCGACGGGATCGTCCGGGCGCTGCGGGAGCGGCCGTGCATGCTGCACCGGTTCCCCGACGGCGTCGCGGGCGAGAAGGTGCACCAGAAGCGGCTGCCGCACGGCGCGCCGCCGTGGATGGAGACCGTGCAGGTCAAGTTCCCCCGCTACAACCGGACCGCCGACGAGCTGTGTGTCACCGAGGTCGCGCACGTGGCCTGGGCGGTGCAGATGTCGACGGTCGAGTTCCACCCGTGGAACAGCCGGCGCGCCGACACCGAGAAGCCTGACGAGTGGCGGATCGATCTCGACCCGATGCCGGACTGCCCGTTCGACCGGGTCCGCCGGGTCGCGCACGTCGCGCACGAGGTCCTCGACGAGCTCGGCGCCGACGGCTACCCGAAGACGTCCGGCGGCTCCGGGATCCACATCTACGTCCGGATCAAACCCGAGCACGGCTTCACCGACGTACGCCGCGCGGCGCTGGCGTTCGCCCGCGAGGTGGAGCGGCGCGCGCCCGACGACGTCACCACCACCTGGTGGCGCAAGGACCGTGATCCGGCGAAACTGTTCGTCGATTTCAACCAGAACGCGCGAGATCACACGATCGCCGCCGCGTACTCGGTGCGCGGCAACCCCGAGGGCACGGTGTCCACGCCGATCCGCTGGGACGAGATCGACGACGTCGAGCCGCGTGAGTTCACGATCGCCACCGTCCCGGCCCGCTTCGCCGAGCTCGGCGATTTGCACGAGACGATCGACGACAACCCCTACACGCTCGACACGCTGCTCGAGTGGGCCGAGCGCGACGAACGCGAAGGCGCCGAACCGCCCCCTCCACCGGAGGAGTGATCAGCGTTGCCGGGTTCAGTGGGCCCGGTAACGCCGCATCGCATGGTGCAGGGTCTGGTTGACGAGGCCGGGGAGCGTCAGTTCCCACTCCCCCAGCGTCTCGACCACCTCACCACCCGTCCCGAGCTTCCACCGCAGGAGCCCGTACTCCCGTCGCGAAGGATCAAGACAGTCCGACACCCCGCGCATGTCGTAGTACGCGGCACCGTGCTTGAACGCGTCCTGCATCATCCGCCACTGCAACGCATGACTCGGCCGTACGTCGCGCCGATGGCTGGCCGACGCGCCCGTCTGGTACCAGACCCGCCCGACCACATTCATCGTGTGCGCGGCCAGCACCTCACCCTCGTACGACGACAGGTACAGCCGCATCCGCCCAGGAGCTTCGGCGTTCAGCGCCCGGTACTGCCGCTGGTAGTAGCTCAGTGACCGCCCGAGCCGGAACCCGTTGCGCTGCTCGGTCACCTGCAGCAGTTGGTAAAACGTCGACAAATCGCCCTCGGCCCCGATCCGGGTCTCGATCCCGGATCGCACGGACTTCTTCAGGTTCCGCTGCCACTCGCTGTTCATCCCGGTGAGCAGTTCGTCCAGGGAGCGCAGCGGGACCTGGAAGACGAACCGCGGTTGAGCATCGCCACCGGAGCCGTCCTCGCCGCACCGCGCCCATCCCAGCGACCGCAAGCGATCGCTCACCGACGACCCCACCGGCTCGACCAGATCCGGCAGCACGTCCCCGATCCGCAGCGAAGGACCCGCGGCCGCCTTCAGCGTCGCCGCCTTCCACCGCCGCAACGCCGGCGGCGGCCCGATCCGTACGGCGAACGCTCCCGCGGCAACGAGATGCTCGATCAGCGGGCCGAGCCAGCGGTTCAGCGAGGGCTCTGTCCAGTCGATGTCCGGGCCCTCCGGCAAGTAGGCGAAGTACCGGCGAAGACCGGGCGCACTGCGGTAGAGCACCAGCGCCGTCCCGACGATCTCGTCGTCCGCGTCGCGCCAGGCGAGCAACTCAGGCCGCCAGTCGGGCTTCACCTGCGCCCACGACGGGTTCTGCAGAAAGCTGCGGCCGCCGTACAGATCACCGGCGGCCAGGTACGTCGCCGAGTCGACAGCTCCGACTGTCAGCCGGGTTCGTCGAGTGGGACTCAGAGTCGTGGCGAGCACAGCGCACCTCCGGGTCGACGTGATCGGCATCCCTTACCGACAAAGACGGAGGCAACGCGCGAAACGTTCGCGATCCGCCTCTGTCTTCTCCAACGCCGCGAACCGACCGGAGTGTCACATCTCAACTGCGCCGAATGCTCAAGTACTGCGGGCGATCCGGTCCTGGACCCTGAATTCCAGACCGTCGGCGGCCGCCAGATACACGTCCTGGTCGAGCAGGTTTCCGTCGAGGCGGAGCAGCCCGCGCGGACTGCTGTAGAACTGCCCGCTGCCCATCGCCGCCACATCCTCGATCGCGACCGAGCCCGCCACCTCGCCGAGCCGGGCCAGGAACTGGATCGCCTCGTAGCAGGACTCGCCGACCGCGTTCAGCGCCGGAGCCCACGCTCCGAATCGCTGGTAGTACGCCCGCGCGAACTCGCCGCTCTCGACCGTTGCCATCCCGTCGAAGTACGCCGCCGCGGCGTACAGGCCGTCGTTCGCGCCGGCTCCGGCGCCGAGCAGCGTGTTCTCCTCGACCGCCGGACTCAGCCGGACCAGCCGCTCACTCAACCCGGCGCGGGCGAACTGACGGCTGAAGTGCACCGCGTCCTGGCCCATCAGCAGCATGATCACGCCGTCGGCTGTACCGCGTTCGAGCGCGGGCAACACGTCACCGAAGTCCGACGTGCCGAGCGGGACGTACGACGTTCCGACGACCTCGGATCCCGAACCCCGTAAGGCGGAAGCCGCCACGTCGGCGGTCACCCGCGGATAGACGTAGTCGTTGCCGACCACCACCCATCGCCGCACGCCGTGGTGGTCGCGCAGCCAGTGCGCGGCCGGCAGCAACTGGTTGACCGGGCGTTCGCCCAGCATGAAGACGCCCGGGGTGTTGTCGTGACCCTCGTGCATCGCGGCGAAGGCGTAGACGACCCGGCCGCCGATCCGTCGGGTCAGCGCGACCCGGACGGCGGAGATGTGCCAGCCGGCCACCGCGTCGACCCGGCCGGTGTCGACCAGCCGGCCGACCTCCTCGGCGACCACCTCGGGCGAGCGGCCGGCGTCCACGTGCACGAGTTCGACCTGGCGGCCGGCGATGCCGCGGCGCGCGTTGAGCTGCTCGACGGCGAGCTGACCACAGGCCAGGCAGGACGGGCCGTAGATCCCGGTCGGGCCTTGCCGGGGCACGACGAAGGCGATCGAGATCACCTCCGCGGTCCCTGGCATGCCGACCAGTGTGGGCCAACGAGCACCGGTTCTCCGAGCGCTGAGCTATATTCGCCGCACCGTGAGACGCCGCGCCGATTCGGGGAGGACCATGTCAGCCAGCCTGCTCCTCCTGCTCAAGCAGGCCGAGCGCCGGATCGAGCTCGGGCTGCTGCCGGAGCTGGACGAGTTCGAGCTGACGATCGAGCAGTGGCGGGTGATGTCCGCGCTGCACGACGAGCCCGGTCTGCCGATGACGACGCTCGCCGAGACCGCCGTACTGCCGGCAGCCAGCCTCACCCGGCACGTGGACAAACTGGTCGAGCGCGGCCTGGTGTTGCGCCGGATCCACCCCGGTGACAAGCGGCGGATCGTCACCGCGCTGTCCCCGGTCGGCACCACCGTGGCCGACCGGCTGCGAGCCGCCGAGCACCGCGTCGAGCGCGCGCTGGACCTCGCGGAATTACTTCCAGATGGAAATACACGAACGTAGCGGCTCGGCAACACAGCGGTAACAGACGGTTCCTAGGTTCCTTCCATTCGGGTGCATCGACTGCACCGCCCGCCTGAAGGTGCCCGCCAGGAGTTCGTCATGACCGTTGAACCCTCGCTCGACCAGCGCACACCACCCCCGGCCGCCAGTACGGCGACCCGCGAGACGCTCGAGGACTACACGCTGCGGTTCGCGCCGCGCAGCTATCGCAAGTGGTCGACCGGCGTGGTCGGCGTCTCCGCGCTCGGCGGCATCGCCTACCTGGCCGACTTCGCGATCGGCGCGAACATCGGCATCTCCTACGGCACCACCAACGCGTTGTGGGGCATCGCGATCTTCGCGGTGGTGATCTTCGCGACCGGGTTGCCGCTGGCCTACTACGCGGCGCGGTACAACATCGACCTCGACCTGATCACCCGCGGCAGTGGCTTCGGGTACTACGGGTCGGTGGTGACCAACGTGATCTTCGCGTCGTTCACCTTCATCTTCTTCGCGCTCGAGGGATCGATCATGGCCCAGGGCCTCGAGCTCGGGCTGAACGTACCGCTCTGGCTCGGGTACGCCGTGTCGACACTGGTCATCTTCCCGCTGGTGATCTACGGGATGAAGGTGCTGTCCACCCTGCAGGTGTGGACGACGCCGTTGTGGCTGGTCCTGATGGTGCTGCCGTTCGGCTACCTGGTCGTCTCGCATCCCGAATCGGTGTCGTCGTTCTTCGACTACCAGGGCGAGAACGGCCAGGGCGCCACTGACGTCGGCTCGATGCTGCTCGCCGCCGGTGTGTGCCTGTCACTGATCGCCCAGATCGCCGAGCAGATCGACTACCTGCGTTTCATGCCGCCGAAGACGCCGGACAACGCGCGGCGCTGGTGGTCGGCGGTGCTGCTGGCCGGACCCGGCTGGGTGATCTTCGGCGCGCTGAAGCAGGCGATCGGGCTGTTCCTCGCGGTGTACCTGATCGCGAACGTCGCCGACGGCGCCGCGGTCGCGAACGAGCCGGTGCACCAGTTCCTGGAGATCTACAACGGCTTCCTGCCCGGCTGGCTCGCGATGGCGCTGGCGGTCGTGCTGGTGGTGATCAGCCAGATCAAGATCAACGTCACCAACGCGTACTCCGGATCGCTGGCCTGGACCAACTCCTACACCCGGCTGACCCGGCACTATCCCGGCCGGCTGGTCTTCCTCGGCCTCAACCTGCTGATCGCGCTGGTGCTGATGGAGGCGAACATGTTCGACTTCCTCAACACCATTCTCGGTTTCTACGCCAACTGCGGCATCGCCTGGATCGTGGTCGTTGCCTCCGACATCGTCTTCAACAAGTACCTGCTGAAGCTGTCGCCGCTGCAGCCGGAGTTCCGCCGCGGCATGCTGTACGCCGTCAACCCGGTCGGCTTCGTCTCGATGGCGGTCGCGGCCGGCGTCTCGATCCTGGTCTTCTTCGGCGGCCTCGGCGACGCGATCAAGCCGTACTCCCCGCTGGTCGCGATCGGCCTGGCGCTCGTCCTGCCGCCCGTACTGGCCGTGGCCACCCGCGGCAAGTACTACCTGCGCCGCAGCGACGACGGCATCGACCTGCCGATGCTGGACGAGCACGGCAACCCGTCCGGCGCCGTACTGAACTGCCATGTCTGCCGACAGGACTACGAGCGTCCCGACATGACCGCTTGCCTGACCCACGACGCCCACGTCTGCTCGCTGTGCCTGAGCACCGACAAGGTCGCCGACCACGTCCTGCCGGCGCAGCCATGAACTTCACGCCCAGCGAGGTCGAGAAGCTGCTGCTGTCCGTCGCGGGCATGGTCGCCCGCGACCGGCTGTCTCGCGGAGTCCCGCTCAACCACCCCGAAGCCGTGGCCCTGCTCAGCACCTGGGTGATCGAGCGAGCCCGCGAAGGCGCGCTGGTCGCCGAGCTGATGGAGTCCGGCCGCACCGTCTTGACCCGCGACGACGTCATGCCGGGCGTCGCCGAGCTCCTGCACGACGTCCAGGTCGAGGCCTCGTTTCCCGACGGCCGCAAGCTCGTCACCGTCCACAACCCCATCGTCTGAGGCAGGAGAACCATGCCGGCCACTCCACCGAGCAGTGCCCCGGGCGCCGTACGGACCCGCCCGGGAACCATCGAGCTCAACGCGGATCGCACCCCCGACGAACGGCTGCGACTGGTGATCGTCAACACCGGCGATCGTCCCGTCCAGGTGGGCTCGCATCTCCATCTGCCCGACGCGAACTCCGCTCTCGCCTTCGATCGCGAAGCCGCCGGCGGGTTCCGCCTCGACCTCCCGGCCGGCACCTCGCAGCGCTTCGAGCCGGGCGCCTCCCGCGAGGTCGCCGCGGTCGCGCTGCGCGGCCGCCGCGTCGTACCGGGTCTGCAGCTCAAGGAGCCGAGCGATGGTTGAGATCTCGCGCGCCGCGTACGCCGCGCTGTACGGGCCGACGGTCGGCGATCAGGTGCGGCTGGCCGACACCGATCTGTGGGTGGAGGTCGAGCAGGACCTCACCGTGGGTGGGGAGGAGGTCGTGTTCGGCGGCGGCAAGTCGATCCGGGAGTCGATGGCGCAGGGCACGACGACGCGTGCCGAAGGAGCGCCGGACACGGTGATCACCAACGTCCTGGTGATCGACTGGTGGGGCATCGTCCGGGCGGACGTCGGCATCCGGGACGGCCGGATCGTTGCCCTCGGCAAAGCAGGCAACCCGGACATCGCGGACGGCGTCCACCCGGACCTGCGGATCGGACCGTCGACCGACGTGATCGCGGGCGAAGGACGGATCCTCACCGCCGGCGGTATCGACTCGCACGTGCACCTGCTGTCACCCTCACAGCTGCACGAGGCGAGCGCGGCGGGCATCACCACGATCGTCGGTGGCGGGACCGGGCCGAGCGAGGGTTCGAAGGCGACCACCGTCACCCCCGGGAGCTGGCACCTGCAGCAACTGCACCGTGCGCTCGACGACTTCCCGCTCAACGTGCTGCTGCTCGGCAAGGGCAACACCGTCAGCGCCGAAGGGCTCGCCGAGCAGGCACTGGGCGGCGCCGCCGGGTACAAGGTGCACGAGGACTGGGGTTCGACGCCCGCCGCGATCGACGCCGCGCTGCGGGCCGCCGACGACTGGGGGCTGCAAGTCGCACTGCACGCCGACTCGCTGAACGAAGCGGGTTTCGTGGAGTCCACGCTCGCGGCGATCGGCGGCCGCTCGATCCACGCCTTCCACGTCGAGGGCGCCGGCGGCGGGCACGCCCCCGACATCCTCTCGATCGCCGCGCACCCGCACGTCATCCCCGGCTCGACCAACCCGACGCTGCCGCACACGGTCAACACCGTCGCGGAGCACCTGGACATGCTGATGGTCTGCCACCACCTCAACCCCGAGGTGCCCGAGGACCTCGCCTTCGCCGAGTCGCGGATCCGCGCCACCACGATCGCCGCCGAGGACGTCCTGCACGACCTCGGCGCACTGTCGATCACCTCGTCCGACGCCCAGGCGATGGGCCGGATCGGCGAGGTGATCACCCGCACGTGGCAGGTCGCGCACGTGATGAAGGACCGCCGGGGCCAGCTCGACCTGCGGGGATCCCCGGCCGACAACGACCGGGTCCGCCGGTACGTCGCCAAGTACACGATCAACCCGGCGATCGCGCACGGGATCGACCACCTGGTGGGGTCGGTCGAGGCCGGCAAACTGGCCGACCTGACGGTGTGGGAACCGGCGTTCTTCGGGGTCCGGCCGGCGCTGGTGATCAAGGGCGGCACGATCGCCTGGGCCGCGCTCGGTGATCCGAACGCCTCGATTCCGACCCCGCAGCCGGTACTGATGCGGCCGGCCTTCGGCGACGCGATCGGCGCCCGTACGTCGTACTCGTTCGTCGCGCCGGCCGCACTCGACGACGGGCTGGCCGATCGGCTCGAGCTGCGCCGGAGCTTGGCCGCGGTCCGGCCGACCCGCGACGTCGGCAAGGCCCAGATGCGCAACAACGACGCGCTGCCGAGCATCGAGATCGACCCGGAGACGTTCGCGATCACCGTCGACGGCGACCTGATCGAACCCGCCCCGGCGGACCGCCTGCCGCTGGCTCAGCTCTACTCGATGTTCTGATGGCGACGACCGAGCTGGTTCTGATGACCTTGGCCGACGCCCGGTTGCCAACCGGCGGCCATACCCAGTCGGCCGGCCTCGAAGCCGCCGTCCGTGCCGGGTTGGGGGCTGACGGCAACAAACTGCACGAGGTCGGGCAGTACGCCCGCGACCGGCTGCGCACGGTCACGCGGGTCGAGGCCGGCATCGCGGTGGTCGCCCGTGAGCTCGCTTCGTCCGGGCAGGAGATCGGACCCGCCGAAGCCGCCTGGGCCGCTCGGGTGCCGAGTCAGGCGTTGCGTGCCGCATCCCGGCGGCAGGGGCGGGCCTACTCGAGACTCGCCGCCCGAGTCTGGCCGCGCGTGACGGACTTCCTCCCGGCCGACAGTGAGATCGCTCGGCCTGTTGTCGTTGGTGTGGTTGCCGCCGTCAACGGGTTGTCGGCCGATCAGACCGCCCGGCTGGTCGGCTACGACGACGCGCAGACGGTTGTTGCCGCCTCGCTCAAACTGCTGCCGGTCGACCCGGCCGATGCGGCCGGCTGGTTGACCGCGCTGCATCCTGCCATCGAGGACCTGGTCGCCGAGGTCTCCGGGCTGACGCAGCCGGGCGACGTACCGGCGTACGGCGCCCCGCTGGTCGACCTGTTCGCGCAACAGCACTCCATCGAGAGAATGAGGTTGTTCCATGCCTGAATCCAGCAGGTCGTTCCGGCTCGGGGTCGCGGGACCGGTCGGCACCGGCAAGAGCTCGCTGATCGCCACCGTCTGCCGCGAACTGGCCGCCGAGCTGCGCCTCGGCGTGATCACCAACGACATCTACACCGACGAGGACGCCCGGCTGCTGCGTTCGGCCGGCGTACTCGATGCCGAACGGATCCGCGCGGTCGAGACCGGCGCCTGCCCGCACACCGCGATCCGGGACGACGTGACGCCGAACCTGATCGCCGTCGAGGACCTCGAACGCGACTTCGCCCCGCTCGACGTCGTCCTGGTCGAGTCCGGCGGCGACAACCTGACCGCGACCTTCTCGCCCGCCCTCGTCGACGCGCAGATCTTCGTGCTCGACGTCGCCGGCGGAGGGGACGTCGCTCGCAAGGGCGGTCCGGGCATCGCCCGTGCGGATCTGCTGGTGGTCAACAAGACCGACCTCGCGCCGTACGTCGGCGTGGATGTCCCGCGGATGGTCGCGGACGCCGAGGCAGCCCGCGACGGCAAGCCCGTCCTGGCGTTGTCGCGGACGGATCCCGCCTCGGTAGCGGCGCTGAAGCGCTGGGTGCTGGAGATGACGGCCGTTGTTCGAGGCGGCTCGCACACCCCCGTCGATCCGGGGCCGATGGCACCGCACTCGCACGTCGGTGAGAACGGCGAGGTGCTCACGCACGTCCACGCCACCCCGTCCGCGCCCGGCACCGGTGCACTCCCTGGGGCGGACCCTGTTGTGGGCGCGCATGCTCACTCGCATTGAGGTCGTCGCCGATCCGGTGCGCGATCGCTGCCTCCTCCGGACCGGCGACCTCTCACCGCGGCGGCTGCCGGCGCCGCCCGGCGTGGTCCGGGTGGCGCTGGTCGCGGCAGGAGCGCTGCTGCTCGCCGGGGACGACGTACGGATCGAAGTGATTGCCCAGGGCCAAGTCCGGCTGGAGGTGGTGGAGACCGCCGGCACCGTCGCTTACGCCATGCGTGGCGGTTCGGCCCGCTGGGACGTGGACGTGACGTTGACCGACGGCGCCGAGCTGAGTTGGCACGGTGAGCCGTTCGTGGTTGCCGAGGGCGCCGACGTACAGCGGTCCACGGCGCTCACCTTGGACCACGACTGCCGGGCGTTGCTTCGTGAGTCGCTCGTCCTCGGCCGTCACGGGGAAGCCGGTGGTCGGCTCCGGACGCGAACCACAGCGACCGTCGGTGCCGGCGAACTGCTCGTCGAGGACCTCGACCTCTCCCCCGGGCTCCGCTCCGGCTGGGCGATGCTCGGCGAGGCCCGGTGCCTCGACAGCGTCACGGCACTCGGGCACCGCCTGCCGGAAGCACCACAGATCCTCCAGCTCGAAGGTCCTGGCTCGATCGCCCGCCGCCTGGTCACTGAGCAGCACATGAGCGATCTCAACGCGCTCTGGGCCGACGTCCACCACTGATCAACCTCCGTCTGCGGCGGTCGAGCAGCGCGCTGCCCGCGGGAGACGACGGGTGCTCCGAACGTTGATCGGTGGTGGAGGTCGGCACCTAGGATCTGGGGATGCGCTCACTCGACCCGGCTGCCGCCCGTGAACGTGCCGTCGAGCTGGTCAAGCGGCCGGAGCGGGCGATCCTAGGGATCACCGGTGCGCCCGCGGCCGGCAAGTCGACGTACGCGGAAGGCCTGGTCGAGGAGCTGGTCGCGGAAGGTCACCGGGTCGCGCTCGTGCCGATGGACGGGTATCACCTGGCCCAGTCGGCGCTGGAGGCGCTGGGACTGGCCGAGGTGAAGGGCGCGCCGCAGACGTTCGACGCAGGCGGGTTCGTCACGCTGCTGCGACGGCTGAAGGAGCGCGACGAGACGGTCTGGGCGCCGCGCTTCGACCGGGAACTGGAAGACTCGATCGCCGCGACCATCGGGGTCGGTCCGGAGGTCGAGCTGGTGGTCACCGAAGGCAACTACTTGCTGCTGGAACAGGAACCCTGGGCGACGGGGCGGCGGCTGCTCGACGAGGTCTGGTACATCGACCTGCCCGAGGACGTCCGGCACGCCCGCCTCGAAGCGCGGCACCGCCGCTTCGGCCGCTCGCCGGAGGAAGCCCACGAGCGCACGTACGGGTCCGACGAGCGCAACGCCCGGCTGATCGCGTCGACCAAGCCGGCCGCCGACGCGGTGCTGCGGCTGGGTTAGGTGCAGGTCCGTTCGATCAAGCCGGCGACGCCGTCCAGGAACAGCTGCAGGCCGAAGTCGAAGTCCTGGTCATCGGCGTCGTCGAAAGCGATCTCCGTCGCGAACACCCCGGCGTCGAGCACCCGCGCCAACGCCGGTAACTGCTGCCGGTCGACGACCTTGGCCAGCACCTCGCCGTACTGCTTGAAGGCGTCAGGGTTCTCCGCGAAACCCTGGCCCAGGTCGATCGACAGGCGGATCTGGCCGTGCACGTAGGTCATCAGGCCCATCACCACACCGACCTTGCCCTCCTCGCTCAGGCCGGTGCCGGCCAGCGCGCCGAGGGCCGCGTCGAACCACGCGAGGTTCTTCGGCCCGGCCGGCGGTCCTGAGATCGGGAGTTGGGCGTACCAGCGGTGCTGCCGCAGCACGGTCAGCACGTTGTCGGCCCAGAAGGTGAGCCCGGTCCGCCAGTCCAGGTCGTCCGGCATCGGCGAGGGCTGCTCCAGAGCGGCGTCCGACATCAGCGTCAGCAACTCGTCCTTGCTCTTCACATGCCGGTAGAGCGCCATCGTGGAGTTGCCGAGCCGCTCGGCCACCCGCGCCATCGACACGGCCGCGAGCCCTTCGGCGTCCGCGAGCTCGATCGCCGCCCGGGTGATGTCCTCGACGGTCAGCGACGGCTTCGGGCCCCGGCGGGATCCGTCCCGCAGGCCCCACATCAGCGCGACGTCGGCCGGCAGCTCGTTGATCTCCACCACCTCAGTCTAGAAACGCCTACTGCGTAGATGCTACGCTATTTAGCGTACTCGATACGCAGTAAGGGAGATGTCCATGATCGTCGAAGCCACCGGCCTGACCAAGAGCTACGACGGCACCGAGGTGCTGTCCGGCGTCGACCTGAGCGTGCGCGAGGGTGAGGTGATCGCACTGCTCGGCCCGAACGGCGCGGGCAAGACCACCACCGTGCGGATCCTGACCACGCTGACCCGCCCGACCGCGGGGCACGCCACCATCGCCGGGTACGACGTCGTGCGCGCGGCGAACAAGGTCCGCGGCGTGATCAGCCTGACCGGCCAGTACGCCGCCGTCGACGACAACCAGACCGGCCGGGAGAACCTGGTGATGGTCGGCCGGCTGATGCACCTGGGCCGTGGACCGGCCCGGCAGCGCGCCGGCGAACTGCTCGAACGGTTCGGCCTCACCGGGGCGATGGACCGGCGGGTGAAGACCTACTCCGGCGGCATGCGCCGGCGCCTCGACCTGGCGATGAGCCTGATCGGCCGGCCGCGGGTGATCTTCCTGGACGAGCCGACCACCGGGCTCGACCCGGCCAGCCGGCTGACGATGTGGGAGGCGATCGGCGAACTGGTTCGCGACGGGACGACGATCCTGCTCACCACCCAATACCTCGAGGAGGCCGACCGCCTGGCCGACCGGATCGTGCTGCTCGACCGCGGCCGGATCACCGCGTCCGGGACCGCCGACGCGCTGAAGAGCCGGATCGGCGGCGAGCGGATCGAGCTGCACTTCACCGACGCCGTGGACGCGCTCAAGTCGGTCGGGGTGGTGGGCGGCGTGGCGGACGGCGTACTGGTGAATCTGCCGTCGGACGGGACGGCCGCGCACCTGCACTCGGTGCTCGACGAACTGCGCGCGCAGGGTCTGCAGCCGGCCCGCGTCTCGTCGCACCGGCCCACCCTCGACGACGTGTTCCTGACCCTGACCGCCAAGGAGACAGCATGAGCCACGACAGCTTCGCGGCCGCGATGAGCGACACCGCGACGATGATCGACCGCAGCGTCCGGCTGACCCGGCGCAACGTCGACACCCTGTTCGTGTCGATCCTGCTGCCGCTGCTGATGATGACGCTGTTCGTTTTCGTCTTCGGCGGCGCGATCGAGACGGGCACCCGGTACATCAACTACGTCGTGCCCGGCATCCTGCTGCTGACCACCGGGTACGGCGCGGCGAACACCGCCATGGCCGTCGCCGACGACATGACCAAGGGCATGATCGACCGGCTCAGGTCGCTGCCGGTCCGCAGCTTCGCCGTACTCACCGGGCACGTCACTGCCAGTGTCGTCCGCAACGCCGTGTCCACCGCGATCGTGTTGCTCGCGTCGCTGGCGATGGGCTTCCGGCCGAACGCCTCCGTGAGCGAGTGGTTCGGCGCGATCGGGCTGCTGGCGCTCTACGTGATCGCGCTCTCGTGGCTGGCCGCCGGACTCGGCGTGATCGCGAAGACCGTCGAGTCGGCCAGCACGCTGAGCTTCTTCATGCTGTTCCTGCCGTACCTGAGCAGCGCGTTCGTCCAGCCCGAGACGATGCCGCGCTGGTTGCGTCCGATCAGCGAACACCAGCCGATCACGCCGGTGATCGAGACCGTCCGCAGCTTCCTGACCGGTACGCCGCTCGGTAACTCCGGCTGGATCGCGCTGGCCTGGTGCGGCGGTCTGCTGATCTTCTCGGTGACCTTCGCGTCGCTGCTCTACCGCCGCCGCAACAGCAGCTGAAAAACGAATGCCCCGACCTTGGATCGGGGCACTCGCCCGTGCGGGTCCCGGGGGGAGTGGGACCTCCACACGTGGGGGGACCTCGAATCTAGCCCCTCCGACGGGTCAGCCCGAAGCGGATACGGCGATTCTCGTAAGTCGTTTCGGTGAGCGGTCGATCCGTGCGCCCAACGGTCGCTGCCTGCCGTGACACCAATCGGCTGAAATTTCTTGTCCCGGGATGTCGATTCGGCCGGTTCTGGTCCGACGTACCAGTAAGAGCGAGACAGACAAAGGAGAGGGTCAGCATGAACGAGAACAACGCCAGCCGGATGATCATCACCATGCTGGCCGAGGGGAACCCGGTCTGGTACGTCGCGGCGATGGTGAACATGCGCAGCCACGACGTCTACATGATCGGCCGGGCCGCCGGCTACCCGGACAAGGCCAAGCTGCGCCGGGCCGTGTGGGCCGAGCAGAACCGGACCCGCGCCGCCGCGTGAACGACTTCGGGGACTCGGCGGCTGCGCGACCGGGCCGCCGTCCGCGATCATAGGCCGACGGGCCGGACTCGACGGTCCGGTACGGGTCGACGCGATCGGATGATGTGCAGATGACGGATCAGGTAGCTGGGGCTGCGGCCAAGAATCCCGCGATCGCCGAGCTGCGCGCCCGGATCCGCGAGCACTGGGAAGAGTTCACCCCGGCCGCGCAGGCAGTCTGCCGGTCCCTGGCCGAGATCTCACCGGAGCGGCTGCTCTACCTGTCGGCCGCCGACCTGGGCGTCGAGAGCCGGACCAGCAACGCGACCGTGATCCGGACCCTGCAGTCGCTCGGCTACAAGGGGCTGGCCGAGCTGAAGGACCGGGTCGCCTCGCCGTTCGGCGCCGTCCACCGCGAGCAGCGGCTGCGGGACCGGATCAACTCCACCGGCGGCGATCCCAAGCAGGTCTGGGACAAGGTGATCACCGAGGTGATCGAGCGGATGGAGTTCCTCAACGAGAGCTTCCCGCTCGACGCGTACGCCGAAGCGGTGCGGCTGCTGCTCGACGCGCGCGAGATCGCGACGTACGGGTTCGGCGCGAACTACGTCGCCGCCGAGCACCTCACGCTGAAACTGCGCCGCCTCGGCCGGCCCGCCCGCTCGATCACCACGTCCGGCTTCCGGCTGGCCGACGACCTGCTCGCGATCCAGCGCGGCGACGTCGTCGTGGTGATCTCCCCCGGCCGGCTGACGCTCGACGCCGAGTCCGTGATCGCCCGCGCCCGCGCGGTCGGCGCGGAGACCATCCTGCTGAGCGAGCAGGACGTCGCCGAACGCCTGACCGACGACGTCACCGTCGCCATGCACGTCCCGAACACCGTCACCGGCATCAGCGCCGAGGTCCTCACCTCGATCGTCGTCGCCGACGCGCTCGCCCAGGCCGTCGCCGCCGCGGACACCGAACACACCCTGGAGTCCGCGCACACCCTCGCGACGATCCGCCAGCAACTGGGCTTCTGACCTCGCTCGGCTCGCCTTCAGGCCGCGTCCGACGTCGGTAACATCGCGCCCATGATCTTCATCACCGCGAAGTTCCGCGTCCAGCCCGACGACGCCGACAACTGGGCCGGCATCACCCACGATTTCACCACCGCCACCCGAGCCGAACCCGGCTGCCTGTGGTTCGACTGGTCGAGGTCGCTCGACGACCCCACGGAGTACGTCCTGGTCGAGGCCTTCGCCGACGACGACGCCGCATCGGCCCACGTCACGTCGCCCCACTTCAAGGCGGCGCAGCAGACGCTCCCGCCGCACCTGGTCGAAACCCCGAAGATCGTCAACTTCAAGCTGGACCAGAACAACTGGTCCGAACTCGGCGAACTCGCGGTCAACCGCTGACTCAACGAAACTGCCGCACCTGAGCGGCGCGGATCGCCTGCACCAGGTCATCCGGGAGCTGTACCACTTCAATTTCGACTCCGAGTTCTGCGATCGCGTGACGCTGCCAAGACCGTTGGGTCAAATGGCTAACCGCGAGCGCATCGGTGACGCAGAGGATGAGTCGACGAGCGGCGGCCGGCGGCAGGGACTGCGCGATCCAGTGCAACTTGACCGCGTCGTTGACCAGCTTGGACTTCTGCGCGACCTTCGCCGGCCCTTGGTGAGCCCAGCACTCGACCAGCACCGTCCGGTCGACGTCCATCCCGTCCACTTGAACGCGTGCTCCGGTGGGATGGCGGATCCAGGTTGGCGTCAGCGTGACGCCGAGTCTGCTGCCGAGTTCCCGCAGCATCACGCCTTCGGCCATCCGCTGCTCTGCCGAACTCCCCGGTTGGGTCGGCGGCGGGACGGCGGTTTCAGCTTTCGGCAGCTCGGGTGCGTGGCCTCCGAGTACTGATCCGTCTGCTGTCGGCTCCTCGACTGTCAGTCCTTCCGCCGCGGGCTGCCCTGTAGCTGCGCCGACCGCTTCCGGCTCGGCGCTCAGAGCCGTCTCGGCCACCGGTTGAGCGATCCAGTTGACCAGCTTTCCACCAGCTCCCACACCGCGGGCAATGACTCCGGCCTCGGCGAGGGCGCGGCAGATCTGGTTCACCGCCTGACGCGGTTTGACCCCCGTGACCGCGGACAACTCATCGTCATTCAACGGGATCGTTCGCCCGTGGAGCGCGGTCAGGATTCGCTCCTGGTTGGTCTGCCGCGCCTCAACGCCGGGCATCAGTTCTCGCAGGCGACGCCGTCGCCGTCGCGGTCGAGTTTCCTGGAGTAGCCGGGATCGCCACGGTGGATCGGGGCGGCGCCAGCGGCTCGGACCTCGGTGCAGTTGGCGTAGAAGACGTCGGCAACAGGCGGCTTGGTCGTCGTACGGCGAGTGGTCGGCTTGACCGTCGGCTTCCTGGTCGGCGCTTTGACGGTGGGCTTCTTGGTGACGGGCGGGAGTTTCGGCTTGGTGGTGGGCGGGACGGAGAGCAGCCCGACGGGTTTCGTCGGCTTGGCGGCCGGCTGCTTCGTCGGCGCCGGGGTTGTGGTGGTCGCGGCAGATGTTGTGGTGATCGCGACCGGCGCGGCGGCCGGTTCAGTTGCGGGCGCGGCGCAGGCGCCGGCCAGTGTGAGAACGAGTCCAGTGCCGAGTGCGAGCACGGCGCGGCCACAGTCCATCGATGATCCCCCCAAGAATCCGCCCTCGGCCCCCCGATGGCGGTAGTCGTCGCCCGGCCGGAATCGGCCAGGCGCGACCATGCCTACCACTCGCCCGTCACTGTGCGCGACAGTTCGCCGAAGTCGGGCGGGAAACCTTGTCGGTTTCGTTACTCAGCGACAACCACGGTGTTCTGCGCCGCCGCGATCCGCCAGACCCCGTCCTCCTTGGCAAGGAAATAGACCGGGCTCCCATGGTCGAGCACCTTGTCGTCGCCGCGCTGGAGATAGGTCTGGTTGACGTTCAGTACGGCGATGTCCGGCCGCACGAACAGCAGATGGTCCGCCTCGTACGTTGCATAGGTCTCGGCCGTCGCGCCGGGCAGCACGCGCCGGGTGAACTCGGCGATCACGTCGCGCCCGTACAGGCGTTTGCCGTGCCCCGTCACCCACACCGCGTCGGCGCGGAACAGGCTGAGGAAAGCGTCGGCGTCCTCGGTTCGCTGGGCACGGTCGACCGTCGTGACGAGCTCCAGGATCTGGTCGACGTCGTTCTGGCTGGGGATCGTTCCGGTGATGTCCATGGCAACGATCTTCGGAGTTGAAGTGCTCTTGAGGTCAACTGCGATTCTCGATCTCGTACTGGATCCGCAGCTCGTCGAACGCGCCCGCGCGCCCCGGGCGCAGCTCGACCTGGCGATCACCGACCACCGCCGGCAGACGGCGTACGATCTCGTCCGCCTTGTCGGCCGTCGCGTAGAGCCCAAGGATCAGCGCGTCCGTCTCGTCAGCGAGCGTGAATCCCCACGGCACCTCGCACGGACCGTCGTGGTCCTCGACCGGGCAGATCGTCCGCGCCACGGGCTCCTGCAGCTCGAGCCCGGCATCGTGGATCCACACCTGGTATCCAGCCACCATCCCGCGACGGTAGCCGCCGATCGTTGCCCTGCGCATCGGGATATTCCCGTTGACGCCCCGGACCCGATCAGGTGTCATCCCTTGATGAGCCCTCGACTGGTCGTACTCTGCGGCACCGCGTACTCCGGCAAGAGCACGCTGGCCGCCGAGCTCACCCGCCAACTCGACGCGCGGATCGTCAGCCTCGACGAGATCAACGAACGCCGTGACCTGTGGGGCGGCGACGGCATCCCGGTCGAGCAATGGAAGGCCACTCACGCCATCGCGACCAGCGAGGTCCGCGAACACCTCGCGTCCGGGACGAGCGTGATCCTCGACGACACCAGCTCGCTCCGCTTTCTCCGTGACGGCTGGCGCGCTCTCGCGGCAGCTCTCGGGGCCGAGTTCAACCTCGTGTACCTGGACGTCGACCACGAGACGATCGGCCGGCGCCGAGCGGCCAACCAGACCAGCCCGCACCGGCGCGACGTCTCCGACGCCGTACTCGAAGAGCACCTCGCGACCTTCGAACCACCGATCCACGACGAGTACGCCGTACGGGTCAGACCGGGCGACCCGACCCCGATCCTCTGAAGTACTTGACGATCTGACCGATGTCCTCACCAGCCGCCTCCGGGTACGCCGCCAGCCGGTCGTGCACCGCGCGAGCGATCGGCAACTCGGCAGCATCAGCTGCCAGTGCCACATCCTTCGCCGCCAACTTCACCTGGTAGTACGCACCCTCAGCCGCAGCTCGCCCCGCCAGCCCGGCGAGCGGCGAGCCCGCCAACGAGTCGCGCACCAGCGCCTCGTCCACCCCGAACGCGTCAGCCAACTGGTACGCCTCTGCGACCAGTGCGACGCCGTTGACCACCGCATTGATCATCACGATCTTCAGCGCCGCTCCCGACCCGACCACTCCGGTACGCCGTACTGTCCCGAAGGTCTCGAGCAACGGCATCACCGCGTCGGCGTCACCACCGACGAACAAGCTGAGCTCACCGCGAGCCGCTTTGTCGACACTTCCCATCACCGGCGCGTCAACCAACGTCACGCCGTCCGGCAACAACTCCGCGACCTCCCGCACAGCCTCCGGCCCGATCGTCGACACGTCGACCAGCACCGTCCCCGCCTTCAACTCCGCCGCGATCTCCCCCACCACCGCGCGCACCGCGTCCGGATCGGCCAGCATCGTCACCACCACATCGGCGCCCCGCACCGCCTCCCCCGCCGAACCGGCCACGTTCTCGAACCGGTCAGCCTTACCAGCCGACCGGTTCCACACCGTCAACGCGTACCCGGCATCCGCCACCCGCCGAGCCATCGGCGCCCCCATCGCTCCCAGCCCGAGGAACGCCACCTTGCTGTTGTTGTCCATAACCCCAACGTAGGCAGCCTTCCCAGCCGGCACCAACAACTCTCCAGCATGCCTGCCATACCGCTCTTGCATTGGTCAGAGACTCGCGCCCGTTCTGGAATCGAGCGTCACGGAGCCGTTGATGGGCACCGAACAGATCCTCGGCGCGTCGTCCCCTCATCGCCTTCACACTGATCCGACGTATCAAATTTGATACACTGCTTCCATGGAGTTCAGCGCCGCGGAACGCGAGCAGATCGCCGGAGAGCTGCGGTCGGCCCTTGCCCGCAGCGGACTGACGCAGGACGCGTTCGCCCACCTGATCGGGACGTCTCGCTCCCGCCTGTCGGCCTACCTCAACGCCCGGACGATGCCCTCGGCCGCGTTGTACCAGAGGATCCTGCGCACTGCCGCCGGACTTGCGAGCGCACGCCGGCACGGCTGGATGACTCCGGATCGGACCGCTGAAGAGGTCGACGAAGCGCTCCGCTCCGGGGACGAAGACTGGGCCTTCAAACTCGTCGTCCAGGCCCGCGATCAGCTCCGTGCGATGCTCGAACGAAACGATCCGGCGAGCGACGCCTGGCTCCTCCGATCGAGGCCCATCTCGGATCCCCGGTACGACGCGCTCCTGGCGGCGCTGATCCAGCACGAGTTCGATCAGAGCGACCATCCGCTCCGCCCGGAATGGGCGGAGGACCCGCACCTCGAGACAACGTGGACGCAGACCAATCTTCGCCGCGGCGAAGAGTGGACCCGAATGCACACTCCGGACTGGCTCGCCCGGCGCGGAATCTTCATCGCCGACCGTGACCTGATGACCGCATGACCGCGCCAACCGATGACTTCAGCTCCGCCGACATCACCCGTCTCCTCGGCCTGCTGGAGGCCGAGCTCTCCCGTCGCGGTGTCGCCGCATCGATCTACGTCGTCGGCGGAGCAGCAATCGCACTGACGTACGACACCGGCCGCCGGACCAAAGACGTCGACGCCGAGTTGTCTCCGGAAGATTCGGTCCTCGAGGCTGCCGCTGCAGTGGCGGAGTCGGAGGGATTGCCGCCGACGTGGCTCAACGCCGACGCGAAATCGTGGATCCCTCCTCGTGCGGGGCCGTCACTGCCGGCCGCGTCCTCGAGGGGTCTGCAGGTCGAGATCGCTTCCCCGGAGGCGCTGCTGGCGATGAAACTTGTTGCCTCACGCAACCGCGATGTGCCGGACATCAAGCTCTTGGCCGATGCACTTGGTGTCACCGAGCCGACGGCGATGGCTGAGCTGGTCCGCGACCAGTACGGCGAGGACCAGCTCGAGCTCGTTCATGGTGGGTACGACGACATGCTGTTGTGGTGCCGCACGCTCAGCGCGCGCCTTTGGCCGTAGTCTCCGTCAGCGGCGACGGCCCCACTTCGTCGCGGATCCGAGGCCGGCCAGGTGGAGGGCGAGGCAGAGCAGGCCGGCCATCAGCAGGGTCTGCGGGGTGAAGGCGTCGCTGACGCGGGCGTTGGCCCAGTCGAGGATGAGGGCCAGGCCGAAGATGACTGCGGCGATGATCGCGAACATTCGTGCTCCTTAACGGGATACAGCAGGCGGAAGGCGCTCATCTAACTCCGCTGTCGTCGGGCGCACAAGAGCCAACGCACCTAGGCTGTCGCGGACGGGAAGGGCGGTGGGAATGCAGACTCGTGAGCGGCTGGTGGTCGCGACGTTGAACACCCGCGGGACGCCCGTACGACGGTCGCAGCTGGTCGGCCGGTACGGCGCGATCGGGGCGGCGTTCGAGGCGTCGGATGTCGACGTCGTCAACGTGCAGGAGATCCACAGCTACTACCATCTGCGCCTGCTGAGAACCGCGATGCCGTCGTACGGCGAGGTCAGCTATCGGCCGTCGCTGCTCGGGCCCGCGGGTGGGGTGGTGACCTTCGTACGCCGATCTGTCGCGGCGCGCGGCTACCACCGGCTTCCGATCGGTGCGGGTCGAGAAGTGCCCCGCTGGTCAAGAGCTAAAGCACCCTTCAAGGGCGTGCTGCTGACTCGGCTCGACCGGCCTCGGGTGTGGTTGGCGAACACTCACCTGCTCGCCAACTACGACGGCGACTGGTCGGACAGCAGCCGGTTCACTCCCGTGCATCGAGGGCAGTTGGAATCGCTGGCCCGAGTGATGCAGAAGCTCGACGACCCCATCATCCTGTGCGGCGACTTCAACGTCGCGCGAGCGAGCTCGCCGTTCACAGACTTCTGCCGACGGACCGGACTCGTCGACGCGTTCGCGGGGCATTGCCCGCCGACGTTTCACAGCGAGTACCTCGACGCAAACAAGACGGCTCACTGCATCGACTTTGTCTTGCTGCGCGGGGTCGAGGCGACGTCAGCCGAGCACATCTTCACCGACAAGGTCGACCTCCCCCGCGGACGGACCCACCTGTCCGACCACGTCGGCATCCGCGCGACCGTGGTCGCCTGACCCGGTAACACACGCCGCTGATGCAGACCGGATGGCAAGACCTACGCGGCGGCGAAGGGCGGGAGCTCGATCAACGGCTGGATGGACGCCGGCGGGAAGTCGGGCCACGCGGTCGGTGGTGCTTGGCCTGGGATGCGCAGGTGCCGGTCGATGAAGCGTTGGGTGTCGCGCAGGACTCGGGTCGCGGCCGGTAGGTCGAGCGTGCCTGACTCGAGGGCGTCGGCGAAGTCGTCGAGGTCCAGGACGTCGTAGCGGAGGGATGTGGGTGGGATGAGGATGTCGACGCCGCGGTCGTGGATGACCAGGGTGTTCGGGGTCGGCTCTTCGACGTGCACCAGGTCGATGTACAGCCGCCTTCGTAGGCGCCGGTGAAGGTGTTGGGTTTGGTGAGCTGGACGCCCTCGTCGGGGAGGACGAAGCAGCGGTCCGTCGTGGGGCGGCCGGGGGCCTGCCACTGAGGCAGGATCGGTACGTCGTAGGCCAGGACGTTGTCGGTGGTTCGCACGTCGGGGCACCACTGGCCGGTGCGGTGCAGGACCTGGATGTGCTCGAGCTTCATGGCGAGCCAACTCCCCCAGAGAAAAGCGAAGGCCCGGACCTAATGGTCCGGGCCTTCTTCCGTAGCGGGGGCAGGATTTGAACCTGCGACCTCTGGGTTATGAGCCCAGCGAGCTACCGAGCTGCTCCACCCCGCGTCGTTGTGTCTTTAGTTTAGGGGATGGATGGCGGTAGAACCAAATCGGGGGTGGGGAGGGAAATCGGGTGTGGTGTGGGAGGGGGCGGGAGTACGGTGCGAGCCATGGGAGAGGTGGGGGTTCGCGCGTTCGGCGCGGGTGATCTGGACGGGGCTGCTCGGTTGCTGGTGGAGCGTCACGTGGAGCATCGGCGGAGGCACCCGTTGTTGCGGTGGGACTTCGAGGACGTGAAGCTCGCGCGGGTGGCGGTGACCGAGGCGTGGGAGCTGGAAGGCGCCTCGGGAGCGGTCGCGGAGCGGGGTGGCGAGATTGTCGGGTATTTGCTGGGGGCACCCAAGGGCAAGGTGTGGGGACCGAACGTCTGGGTCGAGGCGGCGGGGGTGGCGGCTCGGGATGCCGAAGTGGTGCGGGACTTGTATGGGGTGGCTGCTGCGCGATGGGTGGACGAGGGCAGGACGGCGCAGTACGTGGTGGTGCCGGACGACGCGCGGCTGATCGACGCCTTCTTCCGGTTGGGGTTCGGGGCCCAGCACGCACATGCGCTGCGGGGACCGTTCGACGCAGAGGTGAAGGTGCCGGCCGGCCTGACCGTACGGCGGGCCGAGCGGCGCGACGTCCAGGCACTGGCCGAGCTGGATCTGGTGCTGCCCCGGCATCAGGGGTTGTCGCCGGTGTTCTCGGCCGGTGAGGTCCCTTCGCTGGAGGAGGCGGTGGCGGACTGGGATGAGTCGGTCGACGATCCGGAGTTCGCGACGTTTGTTGCCGAGGTCAACGGTCGGGTGGTCGGGTCGGCGATCGGATGCTCGCTGGAGAAGTCGAGTACGCATCAGGGCGTGGCTCGGCCGGACAACGCCGGGTTCCTCGGGTTCGCGGCGGTGTTTCCGGAGGATCGGGGACACGGTGCCGGGCGCGTGCTGGGTGAGACGGTGCTGAAGTGGTGTGCGGACGTCGGCTACGACTCGGTGGTGACGGACTGGCGGGTGACCAATCTGCTGTCGTCGCGGACCTGGCCGCGATTGGGTTTCGTGCCGACGTTCCAGCGGCTGCACCGGCTGATCGGCTACTAGGCGGGACGGAAGCCCTCGGCAGTGGCGAGTAGGGCTTCCTGCGGATAGCGGGAGCGGTCGATGGTGAGTTCGGCGGCGACGCCCGGCGAGACGAAATAGAAGGCCTGGCCGTCGGTGACGTAGCCGCCGTAGCTGCCCAGGCGGGTGGGCGTCAGGTCCCAGGTCACTGGGTCCTTCTCGTGGTACTCGGTGAGGAAGTCGCGCAGTGACTCCAGATCGGCGATGCGGTCGCCGCGGACGGTCTTGAGGGTGAGATCGACCGTGGTGGCGTCGCCGGCCGTGGTCTCCCAGACTCGGCTGTGAAAGGTGACGTCCTCCCACTCGTACTCGAAGTCGCTCGGGGTGCCGAGGCCTTCCGGCAGGTGGGTGATGGTGAAGCCGTCCAAGGTGCACGCCTCTCTGGCCTGTGCGGGGAGCGCGAACAGGCCGGCCAGCAGGGTGATCAGAACGATACGGAACACGGGGCGCCTCCAAAGGTCTGTTGCCAGAGAAGGTGCCGCGAAAGTCCCGCACACAGAGGATCAATCAGCAGGCTGTGGACAAAGCGAACGGCGGCCTCCCCCAGCAGGGGAAGGCCGCCGTTCGCGAGGCTCAGCCGGTGGGTGAGGTCGGTGGGCTTGTCGGTGCCGGAGTGGCTGTCGGTGTGGGGGTCGGGTTCGGCAGCTGCGCCCCGGCCGCCACCGCCCGTGCCACCGCTGCCTGCGCCTTCTTGACGTTGACCTGATACCCGTTCAGGTCGCCACGTCGCAGCGCCGCCTCGGCGTCGGTGAACGCCTTGTTCGCGTCCGCCAGCGCCTGCTTGATCGTCTGGTTCGCCGGCGGCTGCTGCGGCTGGTTCGGGTCCGTATCCGGTTCGTTCGGGGTGTCCACGGAGGTGTTGAACACCTTCGTCAGCGCCTCCGACAACGTCGATCCGAACGCGACCCGGTCACCGAAGGACACCAGCACGTACCGCAGTACCGGATAGCTACCCGGTCCGCTGGTTCGCACCGAGTACACCGGCTGGACGTAGAGCAGACCGCCACCCAGCGGCAGGGTCAGCAGGTTGCCGAACTGGGCCCGCGCGCCGCTGCTCGGCTGGTTGATCGGCAGCAGCGCCTGTCTGATCCCGTCGTCGGTCTGGAACTTGTTGTACACCTGCCCAGGACCCGGGATCTGCACGTTGCCGGGTAGTCGCAGGATCCTGAACTGCCCGTAGTCCGCGGACGACGCCTCCGCGTCGACGGCCATGAAGGCGGTCAGGTTCTCCCGTTCCGCGTTCGGCACGTACACCGAGGTGAGCGAGAACTTCGGGGAGTCCTGTCCGGGCATCCGCAGCGACAGGTAGAACGGCGGCTGGTTCTGCGCCGGCGAGTCCGCCGTGCCCGACGCGGTCGGGTCGGCCGGGACGCGCCACAGGTCGCTGTTCTGGTACCAGGTGCCGGCGTCGGTAACGTGGTACTTGGCCAGCAGGTCGCGCTGCACCTTGAAGATGTCCTCGGGGTAGCGCAGGTGCGACATCAGCGCCGGCGAGATCTCCGAGCGCGCCTTCACCGTGCCCGGGAACGCCTTCATCCAGGTCTTCAGCACCGGGTCCTTCTCGTCCCAGGCGTACAGCTCGACCGAGCCGTCGTAGGCGTTCACGACCGCCTTGACCGAGTTGCGGATGTAGTTGATCTCCTCGCTCGGCTGCGTCGCGATCGCCCCGCGCCCGGTGGTCGTGTCGCGGGTGCTGTCGTCCAGCGCGACCTTCTGCGAGTACGGGTAGTTCGCCGAGGTGGTGTAGCCGTCGACGATCCAGACCACCTGGCCGTCGACGACGGCCGGGTACGGGTCGCCGTCCGGGGTCAGCCACGGCGCGGCCTTCTCGACCCGCTCGCGCGGGTTGCGGTCGTACAGGATCTTCGACTCGGCGTTGACCCGCTGGGACAGCAGCAGGTTCGCGTCGCGGAACTTGGTGGCGTAGAGCAACCGGTTGAAGAACGACCCGATCTCGACGCCGCCCTTGCCCTCGTAGGTGTTCAGTGTCGGGTCGCCGCCGTTCTTGCCCTCCGGCGTGTCCAGCTCGACCGCGGGAGCACCCTTGGGCGCACCGACGACCGAGTAGTCCGGGGACTGCTCACCGAAGTAGATCCGCGGCTCGTACTCGCCGAGGTCACCGGTCGGCGGCAGGTCCTTGGAGGAGAACACCGGCGTACCGTCGGCGGCGCGCTGGTTGCCGTTCGCGGCGACGACGCCGTAGCCGTGGGTGTAGACGGTGTGGTCGTTGTTCCAGTTGCGCTGGCCGGCCGGCAACCGGTCGACCTGCACCTCGCGGACCGCGATCACGGTGTCGCGGACCTCGTTGCCGATCTTGTACCGGTCGACGTCGAGGTCGGTCGGGAACGAGTAGAAACCACGGACCTGCTGCAGCTGCTCGAACGTCGGGCCGACCACGCTCGGGTCGATCAGCCGGATGCCGGGCAGCACGTCGGCGTCGGCCTTCAGCTCCGCGTCGGTGGCACCGGTGGTCTTGGCAGCGTAGTTCTCGACCTTGGTGTTCTCCAGGCCGTACGCCTGCCGGGTGGCCTCGATGTTCTTGGTGATGTACGCCGCCTCGCGGACCGGCTCGCTCGGCCGGACCCGCAGTTGCTGCAGCGCGGCCGGCCACAGCGCACCGAGCAGAACGGCGGAAAGAATCAGCACGACGGTCCCGACGCCCGGCAGCAGCCAGGTCCGGCGGACCACGTTCGCGAAGAACAGGCCGGCACACAGCACCGCGATGACGGCCAGGATCTCCTTGCTCGGCAGCACCGCGTTGTCACCGGTGTAGGAGATACCGGTGAACAGCCGGCTGTCGGACGTGGTCAGCCCGTACCGGTCGAGCCAGTAGCTGAACGCCTTGAGCAGGACGAGCAGACCGAGCAGCACCGAGAACTGCACCTGCGCGGCGCCGGAGGCCTTCTGCCCCTTCGCCGATGGCCGGAAGCCGCCGTACAGGTAGTGCGTGATGATCGCGGCGACCAGCGAGAGCAGGACGATCGAGTAGCCGAAGCCGAGCAGCACGCGCAGCCACGGGTAGTCGAACACGAAAAACGCGATGTCCTTGTTGAAGTGCTTGTCGGTCACCCCGAACGGCGTGCGGTTGCGCCAGGCCAGGAAGACCTTCCACTCCCCCGACGCCGCGGAGCCGCCGAAGATCAGCATCAGCGTGCCGAGCACGCCGATCGCGATCTTGCCGCGCGACTGCAGCAATTCGCCGTACCGCTCGAAGCCGGGGCTCGGCGACGGGGCTAGCGCGACCCGCGGCCTGGTCCGGTAGGCGACGATCACGTTCGCCACCACGGCCGCGGCCATCAGCAGGCCGACCACCACGAACAGCATCACCCGGGTGCCGAGCACGGTGCTGAACACCGAGCCCAGGTCGACCGAGCGATACCACAGGCGGGACGTCCAGACGTCGGTGAAGACGCTGAACAAGATCAGCAGGACGATCAGCGTGGCGATCGTGGGCAGCAACGCCTTGGGGCGTTGACCGGGGGCTCGCCGCGCTCGGCGCGGCTCCTCCGGCAGGTCGTAGACGCCGTCGCTCATGGTTACTTCTCCTCGTCCGTACTTTGGCGGACTCCCCGGACGTGGCCGGCCGAGGTGCCGTCGATCGGACCGTCGCTGTGCAAGCCGTCGGCCCGATCACCGTCGGCCGGCGTGGCACCGGTCGACGGCTCGAATGTCAATGACAGTACTTCGCACAGCGTGGGGACCAAGTCGGCACCGGTCAGCACGGCACTGTCCTCGTCGTGGGAGCGCAGCCGGACGGCGCCGAAGCGGTCTCCGTCCCGCAGCACGGCCGCCACCATCCGGACTTCGTGACGGCGCGGGTCGCTGCCCGCCATCCGGGCCAGCTCGGCGTCGGACTCCGCGTCGGACAGGCCCGACTCGACCGAGGGCGGCAGCAGGATCCGCTCGAGCGCCAGCGCACAGCCGGACACTCCCTCGGGCCACTCGATCTGCCCCAGTACGTCGGCCAGGTTGCTGTCGTCGACCCCGCCGGGCAGCTCACCCTGGGCCACCGGAGTCAGCGGCTGGGCCGCGTCGTCGGCGCCGAGCTCGGCCGCCAGCTGCGGCTCGGCGGCCAGCAGCTCCTCGGTCGGCACCAGCGCGAACAGCTGCGCGGGCTGGTCCCAGCCCGCGCTGCTGACGTGCTTCTCGATCTCCACCACCGCCCGGCTGAGCGCGTCGGCGGGCAGGTTGTCTATCGCGTGCATGCGGGGACGTCTCCAGTTCCGGCGGCCAGGGCCTCGAGGGCGCCGATCGCGTCGTTCAGGGTGCTGATCTTGACCAGCTGGATGCCGTCCACGCCGGCGTGCAGGGCGGCCTCGCAGTTCGGGGCGGGGACCAGGAAGACCGTGGCGCCGTCGTCCTTGGCGCCGGCGATCTTCTGCTGGATGCCGCCGATCGCGCCGACCTGGCCGAGCGCGTCGATCGTGCCGGTTCCGGCCACGTGCTTGCCGCCGAGCAGCGGGCCCGGCGTGAGCTTGTCGTAGATCGCCAGCGCGAACGCCGTACCGGCGCTGGGGCCGCCGATGTCCTGGCCCAGGTTGACGCTCACCTTGACCGGCGAGTCGACGCCGATCGTGATGCCGACCATCGGGCGGGTCGGCTCACCCGGAGTGGCCGCCGACTTGACGACGACGGTCTGCTCGGCGCCGCCGCGGCGGATCAGGAAGCTGACGTTCTCGCCGACCTTGTTCTTGCGGACCAGCTCACCGACCTGCGGCACCTTGGTGGCGGCGACGCCGTCGACCTTCAGCACCACGTCACCCGGCTTGAGCTTGCCGTCGGCCGGGCTGCCCTTACCCACGGAGGCGACCTTCGGATGGTACGGAACCTCGGCGGCCTGCAGCGCGGCGGCGACCGCGCTGTCCTGCGAGCTGGTCATCTCGGCCGTGTTCTGCTCCTCGACCTCGTCCGCGCTCTGCTCGGGCGGATAGATGACGTCGCGCGGGAACAGGTCGTGGTGCGGGTCGAGCCAGTTGCGCATCGCCTGCGGCAGCGTCAGGTCACGGTCCGGCGAGGTGACCGAGACCGTGGTCAGGTCCAGCTGGCCGGTGGTCGGGAAGATCTCGTGGCCGGTGATCCCGATCACGGGCTTGCCGTTCGCGCTGCCCAGGGTGTCCTTGACCGGCCCCGGGCTGAACGAGACGAACGGCACCGGGAACACCGTGACCAGTCCGAGCGAGAAGACGAGCACGATGATCGCGGTGACCAGCGTGGCGGTACGACGTGTCACGAACCCTGCCCCACGGTTTTGACCTTGGCCATCCTGAACTTGTGGACGAGCCCGCGCAGCCCGGTGCGGGCGGCGGGCGTGGACCGCGGGCCGGGCGCGGCGAGGGCGTCGGTGAACCGGCGGAAGTCCTCGACCGAGGCGAAGGCCCCACCCGTACGCCGGGGGCCGCGCGTCCGGCCGCGCCAGGCCGCCCAGCCCATCGCCAGGACGGTCGCGGCCAGGGGGAAGGCCAGCCAGGCCAGGACCCTCATCCGGTCACCTTCGCAGTCATACGCCCCAGCGTACGGGTCAGCAGGCGCCGACCCACTCGCTCGCACCATCGGTGAAGTGCTGGTGTTTCCAAATCGGGACCTCGGCCTTGAGATCGTCGATCAGCCGGCGGCAGGCCACGAAGGCGGCGTCGCGGTGCGCGGCGGCCACCGCGACGATCACCGCGGCGTCCCCGATCGCCAGCGGGCCGGTCCGGTGCACCGCGGCCAGGGCGGTGACCTCCGCGCCCTCGCAGACCCGCTCGGCCACCTTGCGCAGGTGCGCCAGCGCCTCCGGGTGGGCCTCGTACGTCAACTGGTCGACCGGGCGCGCCTCGTCGTGGTTGCGCACCGTGCCGATGAACAGCGCCGTACCGCCGGCCGACGGGTCGGCGACCGCGGCCAGCACCTCGTCGCTGGACAGCGCTGTGTCGCGGATGTCCAGCAGCCTGATCGCGTCGCTCATGACCTTCCTCGCCTCCGGGATGTGCGCACAGTATTCCAGCATCCGCGCCCCGCGGACGGGCCGAACCGTTCGCCTGTGGAGGAACGGTAGCCCGCCACCGGTACGTTGGAGTCGTACGCCCCGTCTGCACAGGAAGGCCAACCCGATGAGCGACGAACCGGACAACCCGTTCAAGGGAACTCCGTTCGAGGCCATGTTCCAGCAGTTCTCCGGTGCGGCCGGCCAGGGCGGCACCCCTGACCTGAACGCGATCTTCGCCCAGGTCCAGCAGCTGCTCAGCGGCTCGACCGACGGCAAGCCGGTGAACTGGGACCTGGCCAAGGACATCGCCCGCAAGACCGTCGCCGCGAACGGCGACCGCTCGGTCACCCCGACCGACAACGACCGCGTGGCCGACGCCGTCCGGCTGGCCGAGCACTGGCTGGACCAGGCGACCACGCTGCCCGAGGCCTCCACCACGTCCGCGGCCTGGAGCCGTGCGGAGTGGGTGGAGAACACCCTGCCCACCTGGCAGACCGTGGTCGACCCGGTGGCCGAGCACGTCGCCGGCGCGATGGGCACGGCGCTGCCGCCTGAGGCGCAGCAGCTGGCCGGTCCGATGGCGGGCATGCTGCGCCAGCTCGGCGGCTCCGTCTTCGGCGCGCAGGTGGGCCAGGCGCTGGGTGAGCTGGCCGGTGAGGTCGTCAGCTCGTCCGACATCGGTCTCCCGCTCGGTCCGTCCGGCCAGGCTGTTCTACTGCCGGACAACGTGGCCAAGTTCGCCGAGGGCCTCGGAGTGACCGACGAGGACGTCCGGCTCTACCTGGCTCTGCGCGAGTGCGCCCACCAGCGGCTGTTCGCCGGTGCGCCGTGGCTGCGGCAGCACCTGTTCTCCCACGTCGCGGACTACGCGGCCGGGATCCAGGTGGACACCGGCAAGATCGAGTCCGCGATGTCCGAGGTCGACATGCAGAACCCGGAGGCCCTGCAGTCCGCGCTGGCCGGTGGGCTGTTCGAGCCCGAGGACTCCGAGCAGCAGAAGGCCGCGCTGATCCGGCTGGAGACCGCGCTCGCGCTGGTCGAGGGCTGGGTCGACGACGTCGTCCGGGAAGCCACCAAGGACCGGATGCCCGCGGCTGTTCAGCTGGCTGAGACCGTACGCCGCCGGCGCGCGGCGGGTGGTCCGGCCGAGCAGACCTTCGCGACGCTGGTCGGTCTGCAGCTGCGGCCGCGCCGGCTGCGCGACGCGGCGAACCTGTGGGCCGCGGTCCGGGACGCCCGGGGTGCTGACGGCCGGGACGAGCTCTGGTCGCACCCGGACCTCCTGCCCGGTACGGCGGACCTGGACGACCCGATCGGCTTCGCCCGGCACTCCGGTGAGATGTCCGACCTGGACATCTCCGACTTCCTGGACCAGACCGACGGCGACGCGCCGAAGGATGCCGACGGCAAAGACACGGGCAACGACACCGGCCAGGACACCGGCACGGACGGCGACGGGGAGAAGTGACGCTGCACGCCGACGCCACCGCCGTACTGACTGGCTGGACTCCCCCGGACGCGGAACAGGCCGCGCTCCGGGAGCACTACTTGCGCCATCTGGCCGAGCACCCGGACGGCATGTGGCGCAGCAGCCGGCCGGAGCACATCACCGCGTCGGCGCTGGTCGTCGACGCGGGCCAGGAGCGCGTGCTGCTCACCCTGCACCGCCTGGTCGGCGCCTGGCTGCAGCTCGGCGGGCACTGCGAGCCGGGCGACACCACGCTCGCCGGTGCCGCGCTCCGGGAGGCGACCGAGGAGTCCGGTCTGACCGACCTGAAGATCGATCCCGAACCGCTGCAGCTGTCCCGGCACTTACTCGAAGCCGGTGGCTGCAAGGGCGCTTACCACCTGGACGTGCAGTTCCTGGTGACGGCGACGGCGGGCACGGACTACGTGGTCAGCGAGGAGTCGCACGACCTGGCGTGGTTCGGCGTCGACGCGCTGCCGGCCGATCTGGACGCGACGGTCGCCGCGCTGGTGGGACGACTCGGCTGAGGACCGCTGCGGCGGCCCCCCGGCCGCTGCTGTACGCGGGTGTGCGGGCCGGTCCCTGTGATCCGGCCCGCACACGTCTGTCCGGGGTCCGTCGCTCCCCCCTTCCCTGACCACCGCCGGTCGCACCGCCCCTGAACGGCACCGACGGGCTGGCCAGTCGCGGCGAACAGCCCTGGCGGACACCCCCATGTCCCCGCTGACTGGAGAAACGAGCCAGCGGCAAGAAGGTGATGGGTCAGGTTCCGGAAAAGTGAACTATCTTCCGCGCAGCAGCGCCCGGGTGGCGTCCCAGCCTTCGAGGCCCGGATCGAGCCGGGCCAGATCGGCGTTCGAGCGGAGCCGGTGCCAGCCGGGTCCCAGGGCGACGGCGTGGCGGCGGGGCTTGAGGTCTTCGAGCGTGGCCAGCGGTGTGTCGAAGGACGGCGCCGCCGCGGCGACCCAGGGCGCGACCGGCAGGCGGACGCCGACCGCGGCGAGCGTGCCGTCCTCCGCCGGGGTCACCGCGATGTCCGCCGACGACAGCGCCCTGAACAGCTTGCCGATCAGCAGCCCAGGCAGATCCGGTACGTCGTGACTGACGGCTACCACCGCCGCAGCCGCTCCGGCCTTGGCGACCGCGTCGAGCACCGGCCGCTCGGCGTCCACGGCGTAGACCGGTGTCCCGGGCCAGGTGAGCGCGGCGACCTCGGCGACGGCATCGTCGTCTCCACCGGCCACCGCGACGGCGACCTCCACGAGGTCCAGCGCGGCCAGCACCTCATACGTGTCCTCGGCCAGCGCGAGTCGCCAGGCGTCGGGTTCCCGGCCAGGCGGTGCCCAGGTGCCGGCCGCCGGTACCACCAGCACGACCACTCGGCGATCAATCGTCATGCGGACACCTCACCACATCACTCGCGAAAGGCCGTCAGGTCATCGGGTCGTGCAGGGCACGCAGCAGTCGGAGGGCGACCTGGATGTCGAGCGCCTTCTCTGGGTGCTGCCAGCCGGGGCCGAGCAGGGCGGTGACCCGGTCGAGTCGCTGTTGCACGGTGTTGGGGTGGATGTGCAGGGCGGTGGCGGCCCGGGTCGGGCTCTGTCCGGCGGCGAAGTAGGCGTCGAGGGTGCCGACCAGGTCGGTGCCCCGCTGGGAGTCGTAGTCGGTGACAGGCCCGAGTACGTGCGCGACGTGCGCCTTGACGTCCACCTCGGGGGCGCCGACCAGCCCGGCGACTCCCAGGTCGTCCGGTGTGGCTGCCTGACCTGATCTGCCGAGCCGGAGCATCGTCGTCACCAGGCGGATCGCCTGCTGATGCGCCTCGACCAGCGGCTCGCCCCAGCGCGCCGGGCCGGTCACTCCGATCGCCAGACCGCACCGGCGCGCCACTTCGGTCAGTGCCCGAGCGGCGGAGACAGGGTCCGGCAGGGCGAGGAGCAGCACGAGGTCACCGGCGTACGGGCCGACCAGGACGAGGCGCTCCTGCAGCGGAGCCGACAAGCGAGCCAGTACGCCGGTGTGGTCGCCCCGGCACACCGCCACGACCAACTGAGCCGGCAGGCGACGCGTGGAGTCGAGCAGCCGGATCCGGTCGGCCAGTGCGCGCGGATCGGCGTTGCCACTCAGGGCGTCGGACAGGATGTCGGCCTGAGCCCGCTGCGACTGCTCGGCGGCCTGGCGACGGAACAGCAGCACCAAGGCCGTGACGACGGCTGCCCGCTCCACGATCCGCTGGTCGGCAGCGGACAGCTCGGCCACTCCCCCGATCACCAGAGCACCGAGCCGCTCGCCCTTGGCTGTGGCGGCGACCATCCAGCACTCCCCGGCGCGGACCAGCCGCCCCGAGTCCGACGCCGCGGCCGCCTTGCCGGCCAGATCGCGGTCGACCTCACCGGCCGCCGCAAGTTCGTTGCCCAGTGCATCGAACAGCACGACCCAGACACCCAGCAGCTCGGCCAGCGCCGCGGCGATCGCGTCGACGTCGCCACCGGACAGGACGATCTCGGCGAAGCGGTCGTGCGCGGCCGCCGCGTGCTCGACACCGGCATGGGCCTCTGACAGCTGCTCCAAAGCCGCCGCGGTCTCGGCCGCCGCCCGGACCTGCACGATGGTCACCGCCGCCAGCGCGGCCAGCGAGCCGAGCAGCGACACCTCGGTCGGGCTGAACGGCCGCGCGGTGCGGTTGGAGGCGAACAGCACGCCGACGAACGCGCCGTCCACGATCAGCGGCGTACCGAGGATCGCCACCAGGCCTTCCTCGCCGACCGCGTTGTCGATCGGGCTGGTGTGCCGGAACCGGTGGTCGCTGGGGTAGTCGGTGGTCCAGTAGGGCTTGTGGGTCTTGGCGACCAGGCCGCCGAGACCCGCGCCCAGCGGCAGCCGGAGCTGCTGGAAGGCGGCCGAGACCGAGCCGTCGGTGGCCCGCATGTAGGTGTCACCGCGCGAGGCGTCGTACAGGGTGAGGTAGGCGACGTCGGTGCCGATCAGGGTGCGGGCGCGGTGCACGATCGTGTTCAGGACGCGGCCGGGGTCGCGGGCCGACGCCAGCTCGAGAGCGATGTCCACCAGAGCGGTCAGCTCGGCTTCACGCTTCCGGCCGGCGTCCATGCCCACCCCTTTCTCAGACTTGTGCGAGGTCCCGCTTGCTGGTCTCGCCGTAGCTGGTGACCGCGATCAGCGAGATCACCGAACACACTGCCACGTAGATGGAGATCGCGTAGCCCGAGTCGTACGCCTTGAGCAGCGCGACCGCGATGAACGGCGCCAGCCCGCCGGCGACGATCGAGGCCAGCTGGTAGCCGACCGAGACCCCGGAGTACCGGACCCGGGTGCCGAACAGCTCGGTGAAGAACGATGCCTGCGGCCCGTACATCGCACCGTGCAGGATCAGGCCGACGGTCACCGCCAGCGTGGCCAGCGCGAAGTTCTTGGTGTCCACGAAGGCGATGAACACGAACGCCCAGATCCCGACCCCGGCCGCGCCGAACAGGTACACCGGCTTGCGGCCGACCTTGTCCGACAGCGCACCCCACAGCGGGATCGCGCAGAAGTGGATCGCCGCCGCGATCAGCACGGCGTTCAGCGCGAACGACTTGCCCAGGCCCAGGTGTTCCTTGGCGTAGGTCGCGATCACGATCGTGAAGATGTAGTAGCTGACGTTCTCGGCCATCCGGGCGCCCATCGCGGTCAGGATCTCGCGCGGGTACTTGGTGATCACCTCGACGAACGGAATCCGCTCGCCCGGCTCCTGCTTGGCGCGGGCCTGCTTGAACAGCGGCGACTCCTCGATCCGCAGCCGCACCCACAGCCCGACGAACACCAGGACGGCCGACAGCAGGAACGGGATCCGCCAGCCCCACGAGTCGAACGCCGCGTCGCTCTGGAAGGCCGCGAGCCCCGCCAGTACGCCGTTCGCGAGCAGCTGCCCGGCGGGCGCACCCGCCTGCGGCCACGACGCCCAGAAGCCGCGCCGGGCCGGATCGCCGTGCTCGGACACGATCAGCACCGCACCGCCCCACTCGCCGCCGAGCGCGAAGCCCTGGATCAGCCGCAGCACGGTGAGCAGGATCGGGGCCAGCGCACCGACCTGCGCGTACGTCGGCAGCAGGCCGATCGCGAAGGTGGCCAGACCCATCATCAGCAAGGACAGCACCAGGAGGTTCTTGCGTCCGATCCGGTCGCCGAAGTGACCGAAGACCACGCCGCCGATCGGCCGGGCGAAGAAGCCGACCGCGAAGGTGGCGAAGCTGAGCAGGGTCCCGGTGAGCTCTTCGCCCTTGGGGAAGAACAGGTCGCCGAACACGACCGACGCGGCGACGCCGTACAGGAAGAAGTCGTACCACTCGACGGTGGTGCCGACCAGGCTGGCACCGACCACCCGGGCGATCGGGGTCCGCTTCTGGACCGGTTCTGTGGACGTGGACATGCAGGGCTCCTTAATGGGCGGTCCAGCCGCCGTCGAGGACGAACGAGCTCCCCGTGAGTGAGGCCGAGGCCGGACCGCAGAGCAGCGCGACCAGCTCGGCGACCTCGGCCGGCTCGATCAGCCGCTTGACCGCGACCGGTTCGAGCAGGATCTTGTCCAGCACCTCCGCCTCGGACAGGCCGTGCAGGGCGGCCTGGTCGGCGAGCTGGGCAGTGACCAACGGAGTCCGGACGTACGCCGGGTTGACGCAGTTGCTGGTGACGCCGTGCGCGGCGCCCTCGAGCGCGACGACCTTGCTGAGGCCTTCGAGGCCGTGCTTGGCCGCGACGTACGCCGCCTTGAACGGGCTGGCCCGCAGGCCGTGCACCGAGCTGATGTTGACCACCCGGCCCCAGCCCCGGCCGTACATGTGCGGCAGGGTCTGGCGGATCAGCCGGAACGGCGACTCGAGCATGAGCCGCAGGATGTAGCCGAACCGCTCCGGCGGGAACTGCTCGACCGGAGCGACCAGCTGGACGCCGGCGTTGTTCACCAGCACGTCGACGTCAGTCGGCAGGTCGGCCAGCCGGTCCAGGTCGGCCAGATCGGCCTGCACGGCCTCGATACCGTCGCCGGCCACCGCCGCCAGGCCGTCGGCGTCGTAGTCGACCGCGACGACGTGAAAACCCTCGGCGACGAGCCGGTGGGCGCAGGCGGCGCCGATCCCGGAGGCTGCGCCGGTGACGAGGGCACGACGTGGTCCGGTCACGGGGCCTCCCGTCCTGGACTGAGGAGTGGAGGGAGCGAAGCGACCGGAGCGACGAGGGAAGGACGGGAGTTGAAGCCCCGTGACCCGCCGAGCCGGAGGCGAGGCATCAAGAGAGTCATGGCGGAGACTCTAGGAATCCGGGCAGCGCTCAACCATGGGCTGGCCGCACACAACTGCGCGGCGAGAGATGTGCCGTGCGGCTACTTGGCAACGATCACGGCGTAGGCGAGGAACAGGCCGACCATCGCGACCACCACGATGGCGATGACCGCCAGCCACACGTACGCCGACCGCTCACGCTTCGGCGGGTCGTCGTCGCGGTGCGGCGGGTTCACCGACTCGTCCTGCCCGGCGCGGGTGGGGTCCGGCAGTGGGTCCATCGGCGTGCTGTTCATCGCCAGGCAGTACCCACTGCCGCACCCCCGCACTCACCGCACCAACGGCACCCGCGCCCAGTCCAGGTCGGAGGCGAGCGAGAAGCCGGTGTACGACGGCTGGTTGTACGCCGTCTGCTGCCGCGCCACCTCGACGCGGTACTGCGGGTCGTGCATCAGCGTGTAGAGCTTGCGATCCGTGCGCTCGGTGCTCAGGTAGATCCGGATCGCGCTGCTGTCCGCCGTACGCAGCAAGAGCTCTTCGCGCCAGTCGCCGAAGATGTCCGCGACCAGCGACGGGTTCCCTTTGGTGCCGTTGTTGGTGAGCGTGCCGGTCGCGGTGAGCAGAGTGCCGCGCCGCCAGTCCTTGACGGTCGGAGTGACGGTGCCGGCGCCGTCCACGATCTGTGTGGTCATGTCGGCGGCCCAGCGGATGCTCTGGTTGGTGCCGGGCATCGCAGTGCCGAGCGGGTCGCCGTCCGCCGTACGGAGGCGCGTTGCCCAGGTCTCCAGCCCCGGGTGCTCGGGCAGGATGTCGCCGACCATGCCGCGGCCCGTGTCGCGACCGGAGTACTCGCCGTAGAGCACCTCACCGGTCCGGGCGTCCCGCAGCGCGTACCCGTACGGCGCGGAGGTGGCCCCTTCGTGCACCGTGAAGATCTCCTTGCCCGGCCGCTGCGGGTCGATGTCGGTCACGTGCATGGCGTCGCCGTGCCCGAGCCGCGCGACCGCTCCGGGGTTCGCACTGCCCGGTGGCAGCACGTCCTTCGAGCTGTAGAGCACGCTGCCATCGTCGTCGATGGTCGCCGAGCCGTAGACGATCTCCTGCCGGCCGTCGTCGTCCACGTCGGAGGCACTGAGCGAGTGGAAGCCCTGCGTGGTGATCGACCCGTACGTCGGATCGGTGCCGTCGCGGCCGTGTGGACTGTCGTTGAACGGATTGCTCATCGGCGTCCAGCCGCTGTCGATCGCCCAGCCCTTGGTGATCCGGTGCCCGTTCCACCCGTACGTCGCCAGCGTCGTACGGGTGTAGTAGCCGCGGGCGAAGACGGCCGACGGGTGCTTGCCGTCCAGGTAGGCCACTCCGGCCAGGAAGCGGTCGACCCGGTTGCCCGGCTCGATCCGGGCCATCGCGTAGTCACCCCAGCGGAGCCCGTCGTCGGTCCGGCCGGGCTCGTAGCGGATGGTCTGGAGTTCCTTGCCGTCGGAGCCGCGGAAGAGGGTTAGGTACTCCGGTCCACTGAGGATGAAGCCCTCGAAGGCGCGCAGCTGGTTCCTGGCGCTGCGGGCCGGGGCGTAGACGTCCATGAAGTGGTCGACGAGCGCACTGGCGTCTGCACGTGACAGCGGATAGCTGTACTGGTTCGCAATGCCGAACGCGGCCTCGAGCGTGGCAGGCCACTGACCGCTCTTCACCTCCGGCTGCTCGTGCCACTGGAGGAACAGGTCGACCAGGTGGTCGTAGTAGCCGGCCTTGCTGACCCGGTAGTCGTCCTGGTGGCTGTAGCCCGCTCGGCGATCCGCCGCGGGCATGGTGATGTACCGCTGTGACTTCACCGCGCCGGACCGGTCGTAGGTGATCACCTTGGTGCCAGGTGCCGTCTTGAGCATCGTCTCGGACCGACCGTCGCCGTCGAAGTCGTAGACGAGGAACTGGGTGTAGTGGGCGCCGGCCCGGATGTTCACGCCCAGGTCGAGCCGGTGCAGCAACGTGCCGTCGGTCTCGTAGGTGTCGACGTACACGTTGCCGGTGTAGCCAACCTGCGACACGTCCTTGGCGTTCGACGGGTTCCAGATCACGACGTACTCGTACTGGCCGTCGCCGTCCACGTCGCCGACGCTCAGGTCGTTGGCGGCGTAGGTGTAGGCCTCACCGGCCGGGGTGACACCGTCAGCCGGCTTGCGCAGCGGCAGGTCGTGATAGCCGTTGGTCCAGGGCGTGACCGTGGCGCTGCGGTCCCGCTCCCGGCCGTTGACGAGTGAGACGACCCGGTAGCGGGAGGTCTGGCTACCGCTCGGGTCGACGTAGTTGGTGCTGTCGGTGACGGTGGCGATCCGCCGGCCGTCGCGGTAGACGGCGAAGTCGGTGCCGGTCAGGCCCTGGGCGGAGTGGCCGGTCGCCTCCGGGCCGAGCAACCGCCAGCTGAGGAAGACTCCCTCGCTGGTGGTCGTGGCGACCAGTCCGCGGTCGAGCTTCTCCAGCTGCGGCGTTGAATGACTCAGCTCGGGCGGGGCACCGGTGGCCTGGGTCGCTGGGACGGCCAGCGCCAGGGTGGTCAGGAGGACGGCGGCTGTTCGCCATCGGAGGGTAGAAAGCATGCGCGGTTCCTCGGAGACGTGGGCGGCAAACGCTTTCCATCGCACGCTAGACAGCCCGGCGAGCACCTGTCGAGAGATCTGTCCGCTATCGGCCGTCATCTGACCGCAACCGCGGCGACGGCTATCACCGGCAGTCGTTCTCATCGAAGAGATTTATGGTTGAACCATGGTCGACATCGAACAGCCGAAGAAGAAGGCGGCCGGCGTTCCGGCCGTGCTCTCGTCGTTCAAGTTCGGGTTCCGCGAGATGGGCCCGGCGCGGACCGGCAAGGTTTTCCTGAAGATGAACCAGGACGGCGGCTTCGACTGCCCGTCCTGCGCCTGGCCGGACCCCGACCACAAACGCAAGCACGCGGCGGAGTTCTGCGAGAACGGCGCCAAGGCGGTGGCCTGGGAGGCGACCCGCAAGAAGATCCCGCGGGCCTTCTTCGCCGAGCACTCGATCGACGATCTGTTCCGGATCTCGGAGTTCGAGCTGGGCAAGCTCGGCCGGATCACCGAGCCGATGCTGCTGCGGGCCGGCGCCGACCACTACGAGCCGGTCGGCTGGGACGAGGCCTTGCACGTAGTCGCCCGGCACCTGCGCGCCCTCGACGACCCGAACGACGCCGTCTTCTACACCTCAGGCCGGACCAGCAACGAAGCCGCCTTCCTCTACCAGTTGCTGGTCCGCGCGTACGGGACGAACAACCTGCCGGACTGCTCGAACATGTGCCACGAGTCCTCCGGTACGGCGCTGACCCGCGTGATCGGCAGCGGCAAGGGTGCGGTCACGCTGGAGATGCTCGAGCAGGCCGAGCTGATCGTCGTGGTCGGCCAGAACCCGGGCACCAACGCGCCCCGGATGCTCAGCCACCTGGAGATCGCCAAGAAGCGCGGCGCCGACATCGTCTCGGTGAACCCGCTGCCCGAGCCCGGCCTGATGAACTTCAAGAACCCGCAGCGCCCGTCGGGCTGGGTCGGCAAGGGCACCACGCTGGCCGACCAGCACCTGCAGATCCGGATCGGCGGCGACCAGGCGTTGTTCCTTGCCGTCGGCCACCTTCTGCTGGAAGCCGAGGCGGCAGCGCCGGGAACCGTGCTGGACAAGGACTTCATCGAGCGGCACACCAGCGGGTACGACCTGTACGCCAAGCACAACGCCGAGCTCGACTGGCCGGCCGTGGAGTTGGCCACCGGCCTGACCCGGACCGAGATCGAGGAGTTCACCCAGCGGTTCCTGAAGTCGAAGGCCACGGTGATCTGCTGGGCGATGGGCCTCACCCAGCACCGCGAGGCGGTTGCCACGATCACCGAGATCGTCAACGTGTTGCTGCTGCAGGGCAACATCGGCAAGCCCGGCGCTGGCCCGTGCCCGGTGCGCGGCCACTCGAACGTGCAGGGCGACCGCAGCATGGGCATCTGGGAGCAGATGCCGGCCAAGTTCCACGACAAGCTGGACGCCGAGTTCGCGTTCACGTCGCCGCGCGAGCACGGAGTCGACGCAGCCCAGACCGTGCAGCGACTGCGGAACAACGATGTCCGGGTGTTCTTCGCGATGGGCGGCAACTTCGCGATGGCCACCCCGGACACTGACGTCGTCCATCGCGGGCTGCGGGCGTGCGACTTGACCGTGCACGTGTCGACCAAGCTCAACCGTTCGCACACGGTCACCGGCAAGGAGGCGCTGATCCTGCCGACGCTGGGCCGGACCGATCACGACCGGACCGTGCTCGGCCCGCAGTCGGTGACAGTGGAGGACTCTCAGGGGGCCGTCCATCTGTCGACCGGCAACCTGGTGCCGCCGTCGCCGGACCTCAAGTCCGAGGTCGGCATCATCTGCGCGCTCGCCGAACTGCTGGTGCCGGACGTCGGGCAGATCCCGTGGGCCGACTTCGCCAAGGACTACAGCCTGATCCGGCAGCGGATCGGCCGGGTCTGCGACGGCTACGAGGACTTCGAGGAACGGCTCCGGGCCAACGAAGGCGGCTTCCTGCTCGCGCACGCCGCCCGGGACCACCGCGAGTTCCACACCTCCGACGCGCGGGCGCAGTTCAGCGCCAACGACCTGACCTGGCTGCCGACCGAGCCCGGACGCCTGTTGCTGCAGACTATGCGCAGCCACGACCAGTTCAACACCACGATCTACGGCCTCGAGGACCGCTACCGCGGCGTCCACGGGACGCGTGAGGTGGTTTTCGTGAACCCGGCCGACCTGGCCGAGCTCGGCCTGACCGACGGCCAGTACGTCGACATCGTCAGCGAGTTCGCCGGTGTCGAGCGCAGGGCTCCGCGCTTCCGGCTGGTGTCGTATCCGACCGCGCGCGGCTGCGTCGCGGCGTACTACCCGGAGACCAATGTCCTGATGGCGGCCGACGACGTCGCCAAGGGCAGCAACACCCCGGTCGCCAAGGGCCTCACGGTCCGGCTGGAGCCAGTCGCTTCCTGAACCACGGCTGGAGCAGAGCCAGCGCCGCGGCCACCGCGGCGCTGGTCAGCCACAGTCCTTCGGCGCCGAACGACCCCAGGAGCTGGGTCACCGTCAGCGGCGCGACGGTCGTCGCAACGCCCCAGCTCAGGCCGAAGACCGCCAGGTAGCGGCCGCGGCCGTGCTCGGGAGCCAGACTGGACGCCTGGGTGAGGTAGCGCGTCAGCAGGAACAGATCACCCAGGCTCCACAGCACCGTGGCGAGCAGGAACACGGCCAGGCTGTGCCCGAAGGCCGTGACGACCAGGCCGGCGGCGAGCAAGCCGTAGCCGATGGCGATCGACCGGAAGTCGTCGAGCTGCTTCACGCGCAGCAAACGCTGGGCGAGGATCAGGGTGACTGCCGACACCGCGAGGATGAAGCCGGTCCCCGACTCCGGCAGGCCGTGCTCGAGCAGGGTGAGCGGGAGACCGATGATCACCTGCATGTAGAGCGTGGCGAAGACCGTGCCACTGAGGAGCAGTAGCAGCAGTCGGCGGTCTCTCCACACTGCGACCCGCGCTACGTCTGCCCGCTCGCGTCGTACGTCGAGTGGGAGCGCGACAGCCACGAGGACAGCGCAGGCCAAGCAGGTGACGGCGTCCGCGGCGAACAGCCAGCGCAGGTCCCAGTTGCTGACCGCGGCCGCAAGCAGCCCAGCCAGTACGCCGGCCGCCGCCATCGCCGCGCCGAGCAATCCGTACGCCGCCGGGCGGTCGGCGGGCTCGGTGACGTCGGCGATCGTCGCCTGGCTGGGCGGCTCGTAGATCTCGAACGCCAGGCCGAGCAGCACGGTCGCGAACACCGCGGACCAGAGCGTCGAGCTCAGCGCGATCCAGGTCTGAGCGGCGGCGCAGCCCGTCAGACCGAGCACGATCGTGCGGCGACGACCGAGGCGATCGGCGAGGTAGCCGCCGAGCAAGCGGGACGGGATCGTGGCCGCGCCGAAGACGGCCAAGATCAGGCCGGTCTGGCCGAGTGTCGCGCCGAATTCGACGGTGAGCACGACGCCGAGGAACGGCAGCGTGAACGCGCCGATCCGGTTGACCGCCCGGGCGGCGACCAGGATCCAGACCGCCGGGGACAGTCCGCGCCACGGTCCGGCCAGGGTGCTTGTTGTGCTCATCGCCGACTCCATGACTGTCTAAACGGGTATGGTCGGTCACGCGAGTTCGACCCTACGGAGGAGTGCCGTGACTGGTCAAGTGTCTTTTGATAGTCATACCCGGAACGTGCTGGCGGCCTCCGTCGAGTACGTGAACCGGCTGACGCCCGGCCACTCCGGCGGCGTACCGTTCGACGGGCCGGCAGACGAGGCGCAAGCCGTCATGGACGCGCTGGAGGCGATCGGCTATCCGCGACCGTCGGTCCGGGCGGCCGACGCGCGGCGGCTCGCGGTGCTGGCGGGACGGATGCGGATCGTCTTCGAGGCGGCTCACTCGGGGGATCTCGACCGGGCGGCCGAGGAGATCAACTCGCTGCTGCTCGACACCAACGCTCGGCCGCAATTGGACCGCCGGGACAAGGGCTGGAGCCTGCACTTCCACGGTCCGGACGACGGGCTCGTCAACGGTTGGGCCGCGGGGTGCGCGGCGGGTTTGGCGCTCGCGGTGGGCAGCGATCTGGCGGGTCGGCTGGGTGTGTGCGCGGCGCCGCTGTGCGACCGGGTGTTCGTCGATGTCTCGCGCAACGGTCAGCGCCGGTTCTGCTCGCCGCAGTGCCAGAGCCGGGTCAAGGCGGCCGCGCACCGGGCCCGCCAGTCCCCGACTGATTGAGACTCTGCCCCCACGTGACAAGGCACTGTCCCCACGTCGCTCGTGGGGACAGTGCCTCCTTCTCTCTTCAGGTCAGCTGACTTCTCTCATCAGATCAGCCGACCGGGGTCAGCTCACGCTCCTCCTCCGGTGCCTGGGTGACCGCGTGCTTCGGCGGCGTGCGCCGCATCCACTTCGGGGCCCACCAGTTCGCGTCGCCCAGCAGCGTCATCACGCTCGGCAGGACCACCGCGCGGATGATCGTCGCGTCGATCAGGATCGCGACGGCCAGGCCGACGCCGAGCTGCTTCATGTCCAGCGTGCTCAGCGTCGCGAAGACCGCGAACACCCCGATCATCACCGCCGCCGCACTCGTCACCACACCCGCCGAGCCGGTGATGCCCTCGGCCACCGCCTGCTTGGTCGGCACCCCGCGCAGCACCGCTTCGCGGATCCGGCTCACCACGAACACGTGGTAGTCCATCGACAGCCCGAACAGCACCACGAAGAGGAACAACGGCAGCCAGGACACGACCGCGCCGTTCGAGCGGAAGTCCAGCAACCCCTCGGCCCAGGTGTTCTGGAACACCGCCGTGACCACCCCGTACGCCGCGCCGGCGCTGAGCAGGTTCAGCAGGATCGCGGTCACCGCGACCACCACCGAGCGGAACGTCACGATCATCACGACCATCGTCAGCAGCAGCACGAACCCGATCACCAGCGGCAGCTTCGACCGGGTGTGCGCCGCGTAGTCCACGTCCGCGGCGACGAACCCGCCGACCGCGTGCTCGACGCCCGGCACCTTGCCGACCGTCTGCGGGATCAGCTCGTTGCGCAGCTTGGCCAGCGAGTCACGCGCCTGGTCGCTGCCACCCTCGTACGGCGTGGCGACCTCGACGACGGTGACCGTGCCGTCCTTCGACACCCGCGGCTTCTCGAGCCCGTCCTCGGCGTACAGCGAGTCGCCCTGGGTCCGCTTGGCCAGCTCGGTGAGAGCCGCCTGGACGGCGGGCTGCTGGTCGGCCGGCGCCTTGATGGCGACCTCGTGGCTGGTGCCCGTGCTGGGGAAGGCCGCGGTCAGCCGGTCGTAGGCCTGCATCACCGCGGTGTCGCGCGGCAGGTCCTCGGTGCCGGGGAACTTCAGCGTCATGCCGAGCGCCGGGGAGGCGACCGCGAGCAGCGCGACGACCGAGACCATCAGCGTCGCGACCGGGTGCTTGAGCGCCGGCTTCAGAACGGCGGGCCAGAACCGCGGCGCCGATGTCCGGGCCGTGAGGCGCCACAGCAGCGGGATCCGCGGGCGGTCGACCCAGCGGCCGAGCTTGGCCAGCACCGCCGGCAGCACGGTCAGCGAACCCGCGACGGCGACCGCGACGACCAGGATCGAGCCGACCGCGAAGGACGAGAACACCGCGTCCTGGGCCAGGAACAGCCCGGCCATCGAGATGATCACCGCCGTACCGGACACCACGACGGCGTGACCCGAGGTGGCCGCGGCGATCTCGACCGCGTCGACGTGGCCGCGGCCCTTGGCGCGTTCCTCACGTTCCCGGCGCAGGTAGAACAACGAGTAGTCGACGCCGACCGCCATGCCGATCAGCAGGATCACGCTGTTCACCGCGTCGACCGCGGGGACGAACTGCGAGGCGGCCGCGGCGAGCCCGATCGCGGCGGCGACCGCGGACAGCGCGAGCAGCAGCGGTACGGCGGCCGCGATCAGCGCGCCGAAGGCGACCAGCAGGATCGCCAGCGTGATCGGCAGGCTGAACATCTCGGCCCGCTTGAAGTCCTCGCCGAGCGTCTCGTTCAGCGCCTTGCCGATCGACTCGCCACCGACCTGCTCGACCCTGAGTCCCGGGTACTCCTGCTGGACCTTGGCGGTCGTGTCGAGCAGCGGCTGGACCCGGTTCTCGTCGTCGCCGTCGGTCAGCTCGACCCGGACGATCAGGGCGTCCTTGTTCGGCGCGAGGATCGGCTGGGCGACGTCCGCGACCCCACCGAGGGCGCGCATCCGCTCCGTCACGACCTTGGCGACCTGGTTGGCCTCGGCCTGGTTCAAGCTGCCCGACGTCGGCGTGATCAGCACACTCTCCACGTCGGGGTCGTCGAAGTTGCCGGACTTCACGATGTCGTCGGCCCGGGTCACCTCGCCGATGTCGCCCTCGTTGGTCGACTCCTTGGTCCCGGTCATGCTGCCGAGCGCGAAGCACGCGACCACCACCGCGACCCACAGCGCGATCGCCCGCCACGGGTGTGTGGCGCTCCAGCGCGCTGCCCGGACCGTCAGCGGCCCCCTCGATCTGCGTTCGGCCCGGCTTGTTGTCTGGCCAGTCATCTGGCTTCCCTGCCCCTCTGCGCCCCTGGCGCACCGCTGCCAGCGGGGCCCCTCCGCCACCGCTGCGATGCCCATCAGCCTGGCGGTCGGCAGGGGGTGACCACCATGCAGGAGACCACCGAGTTCACCCTGGGGTAAGCCCCACCCCACCCCTGGGGAAAACCACACCCGACCCCATGCACGGGTCTTTCCGTACGCCGTACGGAAAGGCCGTCAGAACTCGTCGAGCGTGAGGTTCGCGGCGGCGGAGACACCCTCGAGGAAGCCCTCGGCGCGCTCGGCCTTGGGGAAGCGGTGGACCAGCTCCCAGAACGCCGCGTTGTGCGACGGCTCGATCAGATGGGCGAGCTCGTGGACCAGGACGTAGTCGACGACCCAGGCCGGCATCGACTGCAAACGGGTGGACAGACGGATCGATCGGTCCGCCGGAGTGCAGGAACCCCACCGTCTGTTTTGGTTCGAAACCCAGCGGACCGACGCAGGTTCGGGCACCTCCGGGAGGTGGCGACACGCGAGATCGTGTGCTCTGGCCAACAATTTTTCGTCCGACACGCGAGACCGGCTGCGCTGCCGATCGAGCCGCTGGAGCATGGTCTCGACCCAGCGCGCCTCCTCCGCCGCGGACAGCCGGTCGGGCATCAGCACGACCACCCGCTCGCCGTCGCGATAGGCGCTCACGGTCCGCTTACGCCGCTTGCTGCGCCGGATGTCGACGTACGGCGGGATCGGGCGCGGTGGAGAGTCGGCCATGAGGCAAACCGTAGCGCCCGAATCCGGCGACTTTCTTGCGTCCACATCCTGTGCACAGACGTTTTCGCAGGTCAGACGGGTTTTCGCGGGTTCGTGAACAGATCTTGTTCACACCCTGTTCCCCCGCCCGTCCACAGCGCTCGTCGGCGCGCCCCACAGGTTGCCCACAGAGTTATCCACAGGGGTGGACAACGCGGTCTTGCCAGCGGGACGCCCGGCTTCTAGCGTCGGGTCCAGCAGGCTCCCGGATCGCTTCCGGGGCCACTCGGAGGGGAAGCCGGGTGGTTCCGAAGGCGGACTCCCGGGAGCCTGTTCCGTGCCGGGAGCAATCTCGGAAAGGGGTTTCCACGCGGCACGCGGACCGGGAGGTGCGCTTGAGCCACGCTCAGCCTGCCGTAGGGTGATTCCCGACTGGGCCGAACGGCCTACGGCAGGACGGTCTGCCGTTAGCATCCACGACGGCCTGGGGCTGCAAGCCCCGGCTGGTATTTAGAGCAAGGAGAGGGCCCTCATGGCAGAGACCTGGAGCGGCGAGTTCTACTGCGTCAAGTGCAAGGCCAAGCGCACCGCCGACGGCGAGGTCAAGGTCAACGACAAGGGCACGCGCATGGCCAAGGCCAAGTGCCCCGAGTGCGGTACGAACCTGAACCGGATCCTCGGCAAGGCCTGACGCACCAAGTCGTAGGGGCGGCGACCCGGCTTCGGCCGGGTCACCGCCCCTCCGTCGTTCCCGCGCCGGTACGCCCCCGGACCGACGGCCAGTGCGCCCGCACACACGACGGCACGTCCAGGGCGCCCGGTACGACGGCCGTCCGGGCACCGGTACGACGGCCATGCCCCACCCGCCCGACGGCCCATGCCCCACCCGCCCGACGGCCCATCCGGCGCCCGTCCGACGGCCCATGCCCCACCCGCCCGACGGCCCATCCGGCGCCCGTCCGACGGCCCATGCCCCACCCGCCCGACGGCCCATCCGGCGCCCGTCCGACGGCCCATGCTCCACCCGTCCGACGCCCCCGGCGCACACCGGACGCCGTACCCGGCCGCCGCACCCCGGACGCTCGGGCCCGCCCGGCCGCGACCGCCTCGACACATCCCGGGACGCGCCGGACCCCGGCGCGACCCGGGTTTGCGTCGACCGACAGAATGGGAGCGTGTCCGACCTCCCCCGCAAGGCGCTCAGCCGCACCGCGAAGCTGGCCAGCCTGCCGCTCGGTGCCGCCGGGCGCGCGACGGTCGGGCTCGGCAAGCGGATCGGTGGTGCGCCGGCCGAGGCGGTGATGGCCGAGTTCCAGCGCCGGACGGCCGAGCAGCTGTTCTCCGTCCTGGGTGAGCTCAAGGGCGGCGCGATGAAGTTCGGGCAGATGCTGAGCCTGATGGAGTCCGCGATGCCCGAGGAGCTCGCGGCGCCGTACCGGGCCACGTTGACCAAGCTGCAGGACTCCGCCCCGCCGATGCCGGCCGCGACCGTCGACAAGATCCTGTCCGACGAGCTGGGCAAGCGCTGGCGCAGCCGGTTCTCCGAGTTCGACGACAAGCCGGCCGCCGCCGCGTCGATCGGGCAGGTGCATCGCGGGGTGCTCAAGGACGGCCGCGAGGTCGCGGTGAAGCTGCAGTACCCGGGCGCCGCGGAGGCGCTGCGGGCCGACTTGCGCCAGCTCGGCCGGTTCGGCCGGACCTTCGGCACGCTGGTCCCCGGCCTGGACATCAAGCCGCTGATCGCCGAGCTGCAGGAGCGGATCGGCGAGGAGCTCGACTACGACCGCGAGGCCCAGGCCCAGCAGCAGTACGCCGACGCGTTCAAGGGCCATCCGGAGTTCGTCGTACCGCGGGTGGTGAAGCACTCCCCCACCGTCATCGTGTCGGAGTGGATCGAGGGCAAGCCGCTGTCCGGCGTGATCGCGAACGGAACCAAGGCCGAGCGCGACGAGCTCGGCCTGAAGTACGTCCGGTTCATGTTCAGCGGGCCGCGGCTGGCCGGGTTGCTGCACTCCGACCCGCATCCGGGCAACTTCCGCGTGCTCGAGGACGGGCGGCTGGGCGTGGTCGACTTCGGGCTGTGCGCGCGACTCCCCGATGGACTGCCGCCGGCGATCGGGCGGCTGCTGCGGATCTCGCTGGAGGGCGACGGCGAACAGGTGCTGGCCGGGCTGCGGGCCGAGGGTTTCGTCAAGCCGCGGATGGAGATCGACCCGCAGCAACTGATGGACTACCTGGCGCCGTTCGCGGAGCCGGCTCGGGCGGAGACGTTCCAGTTCAGCCGCGCCTGGATGCGCGAACAGGCAAACCGCACCGGCGACTTCCGCTCCCCCAACGCCTCCCTGGCGCTGCGGCTCAACCTGCCCCCGTCGTACCTGCTGATCCATCGCGTGTGGATCGGCGGGATCGCGGTGCTGTCCCAACTCGAGGCCGAGGCACCGTTCCGCGAGGTGCTTGAGGAGTTCCTGCCGGGATTCACGGACGACGCGCCCTAGCTACCACCAGGCGCTGTCGAGCTTGCTCTCGATGCTGCGGACGTTCTCCCGGGCACAGCGGTCGCAGTAGACGAGCTTGCGCCCCTTCTCCACCGAGGTGACCCAGGTCAGCGGCAGATCCTCACTCGGCGCCGGTGTCCCGCACCGCGCGCAGGTCGGGTTGCTCATACGACCCATTCTGCACACGCGACCACGCCCGCCGCGACGAGTTGTCCTTGCGGCTTCACGAGGTTCCCCACCGGCAACTGCGCCTCGACGCCAGCCGTCCGACACCTCGGACGCCCACCCCGTGGCTCGAACCCACACCCCGAACCTCAACCACCACGTTGTGCACCGTTCAGCCACCCCGTGGCGTCCTTGAGTACCGCCCAGCCGAACTTCGAGGTCTGGAGTGACTGGCCGGTGCACAAGGTGGCGGTCAGAGGCGGGAAGCGGCTTGCTGCGTGTACGGCGGGCACGCGAATCCTCCGCCGACATCGAAGACGGCAAGCGGCTCGCTGCCTGTAGGACGGGCACGCGGATCCGGCGCGGAGGTTGGTCGGATGCTGAAGCTAGAGCGCACGGATCGGCGTTCCGCGGCACGGCGCGTCGCGGGGCATGCGGTGACCGTGGCCTCACGATCGAGTACGACTAGGGCATGCGGTGGCACATCCATGCGGAGACCGAGGCCTGGGGCAATCCCTGGCTCAGCGTGCGCAGGCTCGACGTCGAGCAGCCTGACGGGCAGCGGATCGACTATCACGCGGTGCGGCTGAAGCATGTCGCGGCGGCGGTCGTGACCGATGACGACGAACGGGTGCTGCTGATGTGGCGGCACCGGTTTCTGACCGACCGGTGGGCCTGGGAGCTGCCGATGGGGTTGATCGAGCCCGGCGAGTCACCGGCCGAGGCGGCGGCGCGGGAAGTTGAGGAGGAGACGGGCTGGCGACCGGGTGAGCTGCGCGAGCTCGTGTACTCCGAACCCGCGGCCGGGATCATGGACTCCATGCACCACGTCTTCCGGGCGACATCGGCGGTGCGGATCGGCGAGCCGACCGAGCTGAACGAGTCCGACCGGATCGAATGGATCCCGCTGGCCGACGTACCGGGGCTGATCCGCCGGCGCGAGATCGTGAGTGGGATCAGCCTGGTAGGTCTGCAGCAGGCGCTGCTCGAAGGACTCTGAAGACGATCGGGACTCCAACTGGGTCCTCGGGCCGAACCGGGGACTCGCAGCCCGGCGCCCGCCGCCGGCTGCGGGCCGCGAGCAACCGGCGGCTGCACCGAGGGCCGACCGGCCGGGGCCGGCGCGGGGATTCGCGCCCAGACGCTGCGCGCGGACCGGGAACACGATGGGCCAGCAGCGCGAGCTGACCGGGGCCGCACGCGGCCAGCGGCTGCTCCGAGGCCGGCCGGGCCGGCGCGGGGATCGGCGCCCAGACGCTGCGCGCGACTGGGTACGCGGTGGGCCAGCAGCGCGAGCTGGCCGAGGGCCGCACGCCGCAAGCGGCTGCTCCGAGGCCGGCCCGGCCCGGCGGAGGCGGCGGAGGCAGCGGGGGCGGCAGGGCGGCCGGCCGAGAGGGGTGATGGCGGTCGGCCCGCAGGGGTGGTCGACCCGCTGGCAGCGGTCGGCCGGAGCGAGCGGTCGGCCGGAGCGGGCGGTCGGCCGGAGCGGGCGGTCGGCACGCAGGGGGCGGTCGGCACGCAGGGGTGGTCGGCACGCGGGGTGGTCGACCCGCAGAGGGCGTTCGGCCGGAGCGGAGCGGTCGACCCGCAGGCGGTCGGCCGGAGCGGTCGACCCGCCGGCAGTGGGCGGTCGGCGCGCAGGGGGTGGTCGACCCGCAGGCGGCGGTCGGCAGGAGCGGGGCAGTCGGCATGCAAGGGGCCGGTCGACCCGCAGGCGGTCGGCCGGAGCGCGGCCGGTCGGCACGCGGGAGGCGGTCGGCACGCAGGCGGCGGTCGACCCGCAGGCGGCGGTCGGCCCGAAGCGGGGGTGGGCGACCCGCAGGCGGCGGTCGGCAGGAGCGGGCGGTCGGCACGCAGGGGGCCGGTCGACCCGCAGGCGGTGGTCGGCCCGGAGCGAGGCAGCCCGCGCGCAGAGGCGCCGAACAGGTGCCGCCACCCGGTCGGTTGCCGACGCGCAGCTGACCCGCGCCTGGCCAAACCAGGTGGAGATCGTGGTCACCGAGCGGGTGCGGTCGTAGTGGTCACCGACGGCCAGCGATCGGCGCCGATCCGCTCGACCGGCTGCTCGGCCGGGAACGCGCCGAGGGGCGGCATCCTGTGGATGCCGCCCCTCGGGCTGCAGCTTCGCTGGTCTGGGCCCCTGCTCCGAGACCGCGGACAGCTGCTGGTCGGGCTGACGCGACGTAGTGGAGATCTGCTCCGGTCGCGTCAGCCGGTTGTGCTGGGCGCGCCGACCGGGTGCCTCAGGGGCACTCGGGCGGCGCGTCCGGGGCGCCGGCCGGCCGGACCTGTGGTCCGGCCGGTGGATCGGCGTCCGGGTGGATCAGACCAGCCGGGCGAGGGTGAGGCGCGCTTTTGCGCTGGCCCTCTCCGCGCGACGGGTGGCCCGCTCGGCCTGCTTCTGCGCCCGGGCGAACTGCGTCGCGAGGCGGAAGCGCCGGTTCTGCTCGGCGTCGATCAGCAAGGACTGACAGTGAGCTCGGGCGAGATCTTCTTGAAGTAAGTTCATTTGAGTGCTCCTGTGAGTGCGGTTCGGGTTCATGGCTCGAGTCTCGATTCGGATGGGCGGATCAGGCAGCGGTCACGGTGTCGCTCTTGCGGGGACGTCCACGGGGACGCTTGCGCGGCACCACCACTCCCTGGACGAACAGCTGGCCTCCCCACACCCCCCAGGGCTCGGCGCGCTCCAGCGCTCCGGCCAGGCATTCGGCCTGCAACGGGCAGGTCGTGCAGAGAGACTTCGCGTACTCGACGTCCGACGGGGACTCTGCGAAGAAAAGTTCTGGCGCGTAGGACCGACAGGGCAGGTCCTGTGACGCGGCCACCTCGGTGAATGCGTCGAGGAAGCTCACGCTCATTCCGGTCACCTCCTAGTGACTGTCTTGCTGATCTCTTGTCGTCCGAACCGACCACCCGGTTTGGTGGCCGGCAAACTGTGGGCTGACAAACAAAAGGGCCGCGGGACCCTTGGTGGGTTCCGCGGCCTCGGAGGTGCCGGCTGACTTCGAGAGTCAGACCGGTGGACTCCAAGATCGAGAACCCGAACCGCCACGCTTCACATCGCCGACAGCTCCGCCCTGGATCGGGGCGACAGCAGTGGCCGTGAGGACAACGGTCTCGACGTGCAGACGCGAGACGGCACCCGGGATCAGGGCGCACGGCAGCGCAGCGCCGGCGAACTTCGGCTTCATCGTCATGTTCGTCATCATTTCCCAGGCACCTCCTCTCGTTGTCGCGAACGGGCGGCAAGCTCGATCGCTGTAGTTTGAAGTTTTCGGTCACACCGGTGACCGCAGAAAGAACAGTACGCCGAGGCGCGCGAGGGCCGCAAACTATTTCTTGGCAGTTTCCGACATTGGCCGGAAGTTGCCGCCGCGACGGCGGGATCTCGCGGTTGCGGCACGCTCCGGCGCATCGCCGGTACGCTGCGAAATCGTTGCCTCTGTCATCTAACTGCCAGACCGTCTGCTGTCCGCAGAAGCCTCTTGACCAGAGTGCGGCCCGAACCCCCAAGCAGGCAACAGGTTTCTTGCTCAATTACCGGCGGGTGCAGATCACGATCACCGGTTCGCCGTACTTGGTCAGCTTGGTACGGCCGATGCCCGGGATCCGCAGCAGCTCGCGCTCGTCGGTCGGCCGGGCTTCAGCGATCGCCGTGAGCGTCGCGTCGGTGAAGATCACGAACGCCGGCACGCTCTCCTCCGCGGCCCGCTCCGCGCGCCACTCCAGCAAAGCGTCGTACAACTGCTGATCCATCGTCGAGGGGCAGTCCTCGCACCGGCCGAGCTTGCGGGCGCCGGCGTCGAGCAGGCCGCGGCCGCAGACCCGGCACTTCGGGATCGGCTTGTCCGTCCGCTCGCGGCCGGTCCGGCCCGACGGCTGCCACTCCTGGGCCGGGCGGGACGAGCCGCGGACCCCGATCGGGTCGAGGAACCGGGTCGGCCCGCGCTGACCGCGCCCGCCCGGTGAACGCGACGTCGACCAGCTGATGAACAACTGCCGCTTGGCCCGTGTCACTCCGACATAGAACAGTCGCCGCTCCTCTTCGACCTGAGCCGGAGTCTGGGCGTAGCTGATCGGCAGCGTGCCCTCGTGGGCGCCGACGATGAACACGCACTCCCACTCCAGGCCCTTGGCCGTGTGCAACGTCGCCAGCGTGACGCCCTCGGCCAGCGGCGCGTGCTGGATCGAGGCCCGCCGATCGAGCTCGGCCATCAGCTCGACCAGTCCGGCCTCGGGGTGCGCGGCGGCGAAGTCCGCCGTCATCGTCACCAGCGCGCTCAGCGACTCCCACCGGTCGCGGACCGCGCCCTTGCCGGTCGGCTGCTCCGGATTCCAGCCCGCGCCGGCCAGTACGCCGCGGACCGTCTCCTGCAGGTCGTCGCCCGGATCGCCCGCCTTCACCTGGCCGCGCAGCAGCATCGCCGCCTGGCGGATCTCGGGCCGCTCGAAGAACCGCTCGGCCCCCTTCAGTACGGCGGGGATCTTGCGCTCGGCCAGCGCCTGCTCGAAGTTCTCCGACTGGGCGTTGGTCCGGAACAGCACGGCGATGTCGCGCAGCGCCGTGCCCTCGTCCTTGAGCCGCTGGACGGCCCGCGCGACGGCGTCCGCCTCGGCGACCTCGTCGGAGTACTCCCGGTACGTCGGCGCGGGACCCGGCTCGAGCTGCGAGCGCAGCGTGACCCGACCGGGCAGTCCGGCCGGCCCGGCGGCGTCGAGGATCTTGTTCGCCACGTCGACGATCTGCGGGGTCGAGCGGTAGTCGCGGACCAGCTTGATCACGGTGGCGTTCGGGTGCTTGGAGGCGAAGCGGACCAGGTTCTCGGGGTCGGCGCCGGCCCACGAGTAGATGGTCTGCGCCGGATCGCCGACCACGCACACGTCGTCGCGGCCACCGAGCCACAGGTCGAGCAGGGTCTGCTGGACCGGGCTGACGTCCTGGTACTCGTCGACGACGAAGGTCCGGTACTGCCGGCGGATCTCGGCCGCCACCCGCTCGTCCTCGGCCAGCAGGGCGACCGCGCAGAGCAGCACGTCCTCGAGGTCGATCCGGCCGCGCTCCAGCTTCACGTCCTCGTACGCCGCGAAGACGCGCGCGATCGTCGCCGGGTCGAACGAGGCCAGCGCGCGCCCGGACTGCGGGGCGATCCGCGCGTAGTCGTCGGGACGGACGTTGCTGACCTTGGCCCACTCGACCTCACCGGCGAGGTCGCGCAGCGCGGGGGTGTCGACGCGGACCCGGCACCGGCCGGCCGCCTCGGTGAGCAGCGGGAACTTGCGGTCGGCGATCGGCGGCAGCTCCGAGCCGTAGACCTTCGGCCAGAAGAACCGGGCCTGACGCAGCGCGGCGGAGTGGAACGTGCGGGCCTGGACGCCCTCGGCGCCAAGCTGGCCGAGCCGCCCGCGCATCTCGCCGGCGGCGCGCTGGGTGAAGGTGACGGCGAGCACCCGGACCGGGTCGTAGGTGCCGGTGCGCACGCCGTACGCGATGCGGTGGGTGATCGCGCGGGTCTTGCCGGTGCCCGCGCCGGCCATCACCACGACCGGCCCGTGCAGGGCGGTGGCGACGGCCCGCTGCTCGGGGTCGAGGGCCTCGAGCAGCTCGTCGGCGGAGCGGCTCGCGGCGGCTCGTGTGATGTCACTCACGCGCTGAGACATGCGGGAACAGGACCCCTGACGGTGTGGTTCTTTCGTAGGACGGGTCAACCCTAGACGGGCCGACGGACAAGTCGGCCACGAACAGAGACGGAGCGAGCCACGATGGCGGCATTCACGATGTACTCGACACCTTGGTGCGGTTACTGCCACCGCCTGAAGGGCCAGCTCAAGCGGGCCGGTATCGAGTTCACCGAGGTCGACATCGAGCAGACCCCGGGCGCGGCCGAGGTCGTCGAGAAGATCAACAACGGCAACCAGACCGTGCCGACGGTGGTCTTCCCCGACGGCACGTCGATGACGAACCCGAGCCTCGCGCAGGTCGCGGAGAAGCTCGCGGCCTGACCCCCCAGTACGACGAACGCGGCGCCGCGCCCCTGAGGGCGGGCGCCGCGTCCTTGCCTCACCAGCTGCCCGGGAGCTCCTCGCCGTACCAGCCTTCGATCAGGCGGCGGGAGATGGAGATGTTGCCCGGCAGCGCGACGGCGGAGCTGGCGATCTGGGCGGCCAGGTCCTCGCGGCTGAACCAGCGGGCGTCGACGATCTCGTCGTCGTCCACCTCGATCGCGAAGCCGGTGGCCTTGGCGTAGAAGCCGAGCATCAGGCTCTGCGGCATCGGCCAGGGCTGCGACCCGGCGTACTCGACCTCCGGCCCGACCACGACGCCGGTCTCCTCCAGCACCTCCCGCCGTACGGCGGCCTCCAGCGACTCGCCCGGCTCGACGAACCCGGCCAGCGTCGAGTAGCGGCCCTCGGGCCAGTTCTCGTTGCGGCCGAGCAACGCGCGGTCCTGGTCGTCGGTAACCAGCACGATGATCGCCGGGTCGCTGCGCGGGAAGTGGTGCATCCCGCAGTTGGGGCAGTCGCGGACGTGCCCGGCGTCGACCACCACGGTGTGGGTGCCGCAGTTGGAGCAGTGCGTGTTGATCGCGTGCCAATTGGCCAGGCCGACCAGGTTCACCGCGATGCCGGCCTCGCGGTCGTTCAGCACGCCGCCGAGCTCGCGCAGTCCGCCGTACGACGGATCGGGCTCGCCGGGGAGGATGACGCCGAACACGGCCCGCCCCTCGGCCGTCCGCCCGGCGCCGGCCTCCCGGTCGATCCCGAGGAACACCCGCAACCCGTCCGGAGCCTCCTCCGGGACCACGAAGCGCAACGCCGTGCGCGACTCGTCGACGGCCAGCTGGTCACCGATCAGCAGCGCGACCTGCGTGTCCGGCGCGGCCCACGCCTTGGCCAGCCACTCCTCGTCCCGTCTGCGGTCAGCAGCGCGGTCGAGCACGGAACGGGACAGCGCGAGCGAACCGGGAACGATCGAATATGCCACAGCGTCAAACTATCCCGACCGGCAACCGTGAGAGCATCCCGGCATGAGTATTCACATCGCCGCCGAGAAGGGGCAGATCGCGCCGCGCGTCCTGTTCCCCGGCGACCCGCTGCGGGCCCAGTGGATCGCCGAGACCTACCTGTCGGACGTGATCCAGTACAACGCGGTCCGGAACATGTTCGGCTTCACCGGCACCTACAAGGGCGAGCGGGTCTCCGTCCAGGGCTCCGGAATGGGTCAGCCGTCGGCCTCGATCTACGCCAACGAACTGTTCGCCGAGTACGACGTCCAGACGCTGATCCGGGTCGGCACCTGCGGGGCGCTGACCGAGAAGGTGAAGATCCGCGACGTGATCGTCGCGATGTCGGCCAGCACCGACTCGCAGATGAACCGGCTGCGCTTCCACGGCATCGACTACGCGCCGACCGCCGACTACCAGCTGCTGCGCGCCGCGGCCGACGCCGCCGCCGCGGCCGGGCTGAACGTGCACGTCGGCCAGGTGTTCTCCGGCGACCTGTTCTACAACGACCGGCCCGACCTGGTCTCGCGGACCGCGGAGTACGGCGTACTGGGCATCGAGATGGAGGCCTCGGCGCTGTACACGCTGGCGGCCAAGTTCGGCCGGCGCGCGCTCGGCATCATGACGGTGTCGGACCACTTGATCACCAAGGAGGAGACGTCGGCCGAGGAGCGCCAGACCACCTTCTCGGAGATGATCACGATCGCGCTCGACGCGGCCGTCGAGGTGCCGGTCTGAACCGGTACGCCGTCACCTTGGTGAGCACTGCCCTGCTCATCGGTACCACGGCCTGCTCCAGCGACGACAACCCGTCCGGTGAGGCTCCGGCTCCGTCGACCGCGCAGTCCGCGGCCGACCGGTCGGGTACGACTTCGTCGGCTCCGGCCGACATCCCCGCGTCCCAGGTCGTGGCGGGCCTGACCGGCGCGGGCTACAAGTGCGCCCGCGACGGCGACTACGCGATCTGTACGACGGGTCCGGTGGCGGTGTGGGTGCTGACCGGCGACCACAAGCGCCCGCCGGTGGTGTCCCTGCACTCACTCGGCACCGCGGAGAAGGCCACGGCGGACATCGCCAAGGTCCTCCCGCAGGCACTCGAGATCGCGCATGTGGCTCCGGCCCAGCGGATCACCGAGTGGTTCGGCCAGCAGGCCGGCAAGACCACGGCCAAGGTCACCGAAGGCGACTGGCAGGTCGAGCTGTCGGTCGAGGTGGACACCGAGGAACCAGGTGCCCACCTGAGCCTGATGGACCGCCTGTGCAAGACCGACTGCGTTGCCGAGTGATCAGGCCGACCTGACTCGGTCGCCGAGCAACTGGGTGAACGCTTCGGCGAGGCCGGGACGCCGGCGCAAGTAGCGACGGGTGGTGCCGTCGTCGAGCAGCAGCTCGACGGCGGTCCCCCTCGCCTCGCGCCGTACGTGGGCCGATCGAACGCGGACGGCCGCAATCGTCTCCGGACCCTTGCTGACTTCCAGCAGGTCGTCGACGATCCCCATGGCCTCGGCCCGCAGCTTCCGGCGGCCGCCGCGGGTCAGCGCGCTGCCGGTCATCCAGGCGGCGCCGATCACGGTCGCGACGAACTCCGCCGCGACCAGCAACACCGCCACTGCCAGCAGCACCCCGGCGACGATCAGCAGGATCTTCCTGGCCAGGAGGAGTCCCGCCTGGTTCGCCAGGAAGGCCAGCAGGAGCGCGACGACCATCCAGATCACGCACCACACCGACAGGTCAGGTCTGGACCCCTGGATCTGCCGGGAGGTCCAGCCGTCCGCGGTGAACTCCAGATCCACCAGCCCGCCGGGCTCCGACCGAACTCGCTTCACCGTGCTCACGCCCGGCAGGCTAACCCGCATCCGGTTCAGGGCTCCCGGCTCGCCGGCACGCGTCAAGGAAGCGGACGCTGCCGGTGTCGTACGTCAGGAACCGCCGGACGTCGCTCCGGCGGTGGACGCGACGACGATGCTGGCGGTCACCGCGGCCTGCATGTCCTGGACGGCCCGGCGTACGGCGGCCGCGGCCCAGTCGGACTCGGCGATCTCCTTCGCGCGGCGCTTGAGGGCCTTGCGGTCGACCGCGTCGGTGACGATCTTCGGGACGACGTCGAGCGCGCTGAGCAGGGCGATCAGCGCGCCGATCCGCTCGTCGGGGCGGGTGCCGAGCTTCAGGACGTTCTCCAGCGCGGCGCGGACGTCGCCCTCGTGCTGCGCGTCCTTGGCCGGCCAGCGGGTGACCGGAAACAGCCCGAGCACCCTGCCCTCCGACTCCTCGAGGATGCCGCGCTCGGCCAGCCGCCGCAGCAGCGGGTCGCGCAGCTTCTTGGAGAGCTTGCCCATCACGTCCTTGGGCTTCTTGCCCGTCTTTTCGGCCAGCATCGCCAGCCGCTCGTCGAGCAGCGGGTCACCGGTCGGCGAGGCGTCGAGCACCTTCAGCCGGCCCGGCTTCACGTCCTCACCCTCGCCGGAGATGTCGACCTTGCCGAGCAGGGTCAACTCGACCACGACGGCTCCGGCCAGCGCGTAGTCCAACCCGGGCGAGCCGGCGAGCGGCTTGCCACTCTCGTCGTCGTACAGCAGCAACAGCAGGTCCTCTGCGATCAACATGTCTGCCAACCTAGAACGCCGATGCGTCCCGCGACATCCGCCGCACGGCGTACCCGGTGGATCAGCCCGCCTGTGGATAACGTCCGCGCCGGATCACGGCTTTCGGGCAACCTGAAGGTGTGAGATCCCCGCAGAGCACCCACCCCGGCGATCGCTACGAGATCGTCGACGGCCGGCTGCAGGTCACCGGCCCCCAACCACCGTCCCACCACGCCGCCGTCACCGCCCTCCTGGTCAAACTCAAGCTCGCCTGCCCACCCGATTTCCGCGTCGCCGTCGACTCCCTGCGACTTCCGACCGACTCCGCATCACACGTTTCGTCCCGACCTGCTCGTCTGCCACACCGACGACGCGGGACCGCTCTTCACGCCTCGGCTGCTGCTTGCCGTCGAGGTCCTCTCGGCTTCGACCCGCGTGACCGACGTCGTCCACAAACGCAGCCTGTACGAGGGTTTCGCCGTTCCGTCGTACTGGCTGCTGGATCCGGACCGGGAGGAGCTCACCGTGCTGGAGCTCGAGCACAACCACTACACCTGCCAAGCCGTCGTCCAAGCCGAGGAGTATCACCATGTCGACCTGCCGTTCCCGCTCGACCTCTCCCCCACGGAACTCCTGGGCTGACGGGGCATCTCGGGGCAGATCCTCTGATGCCCTTCAACAGTTGCCATTCCGGACGATCCTGGATCGGTGACCAGCGAAGGATCCCTCGTGCTTCCTCGGACGCGCGTGCCCGGCGGCTTCACGTCTGCCGATCTGGAGACGCTGCCGGAGGGGATGCGCTATGAGCTGATCGGCGGTCAACTGCTCGTGACGCCTCCGCCGCTGCTGAACCATCATCGGGTCGTCGGACACCTGCTGGTGCTGCTGTACGACAACTGCCCTGACGAGTTGGAGGTGATCCTTGGGCCGTTGGAGTTCCGCCCATCGACCGGGCATGTCCTGCTACCCGATCTGCTGGCGTGCCGCCGAGAGGATGCTGGTGCCCGAAGGGTGAGCCGCCTGCTGCTGGCCGTCGAGGTGCTCTCGCCGAGCACCCGGACGACGGATCGGTTGCTCAAGCGCGCCGTGTACGAGGACGCGGGCGTCACCTCGTACTGGCTGTTCGATCCCGAGGCGGAGGAGTTGACCGTGCTCGAACTGCTCGACGGCGCGTACGTCGAGCGAGCCGTTGTGAAGGGCAACGACGTCTTCGCGGCGGAGCTGCCGTTCGTCGTGCCGTTGGTTCCGAGTGATCTGGTGCGCTCGGCGTAGCGCAGGTGGACGACGTGCAATCGGCGACCTACTGGTCGTCACCTCGCCGCTGGTCGTCCGCGGCGAGACACCGGCCGACGTCGGCAGCCAGCCCGAACACCAGCCACGGCTGCCGACATGTCTTCAAGTCAATGGCGCGAGGTTCACGCCGTAGGTCGGCCGGTTCACGCCCTGGGTCGCCTGAGCGAGAGTTGGTCGCCGAGGCAAGCGCTGCACACCGCAGATGCCAAGACGCGCGGGAACGCCGAGGCATCCGCGCGTGCCGAGGCACGCGAGCACACTCGAACCTGAGCGTCGGCCCAGTACTCGGCTGGGTCTGGGCCGACTCGCCGAGCGGTTCGACCCGTGGTGGCGGCCAGATTTGCTCCGAGTTGGTCGGTCGTGGCGCCGCTGAGGACGACGTAGGCCCATGGGGTTCGCGACAGCGGTGCTGATCGTCAAGGCGTCGGGCGCGGGGAGCGGGCGCATCGCGGGCACGCGCAAACGCGGGGATGAGCGCACACGTGTGAGTGACACGCGAGGCACGCGCTGGTCGCCGAGGCACGCCTGGGGACGCCCAGGCACCGGGTACACGCGGGCGATAAGCCCACACGCGGTGACACGCGCTCGTCGCCGGCACACGCCTTGAGACGCCGAGACACCGCGCCCCCGCCGGAGGCCGAGCGCACGCGCGGGGGCACGCGGGGCAAGTACGGGCAGATGACGGTCTGCCCTCCCTTGGGCCTTCTCCTCCGGCGAGCGTTGACGCATGAGCGACGCTTCGGGGTGTGGATGGGTTCCTGCGGGTGACGGGTTCTCGGTGGCTGAACTGGGGAAGTTGCCGGGACGGTTGGTCTGTGAGCTGGTGGACGGCGTGCTGCTGGCGGCGCCGCGCGGCGGGCCGGCGCAGCAGGCGGTGGTGCTGGAAGTGGGGTTTCTCCTGCGCCGGAACAGTCCGGCGCAGTTCCAGGTGATGGTCGGGCCGGTGGAGTATCAACTGGGTACGCGGACTCTGCTGCAGCCCGACGTCCTGATTTGCCACGCCGGTGCGCTCCCCCGCGGTCCGGTGACCGGGCCCGTACAATTGGTGGTCGAGGTGACGTCGGATGTGACGCGGACGACCGATCAGGTGCTGAAGCGCGCGCTGTACGAGCGCGCGGGAGTCCCGGCGTACTGGATCCTCGATCCGGAGACTCAGGCGCTGACCGTCCTGGAGCTTGCCGAGGGCAAGTATGTGGAGGCGGCGGTAGTCACCGGCGGCGACAGCTTCCAGGCCGCGCGCCCGTTTTCGGTGGAGGTGGTGCCGGGCAAGCTGGTCACTCGTTGAGCAGCTCGATCAGGGCCTCGCGGGTGGGCAGGTTGTCGGGGCGGATCACGTCGCCGGTGCGTACGTAGTAGAACGCGGCGCCGACCTGGTGCAGCGGGAGGCCGACGAGTTCGGCCCAGGCGACCCGGTAGATCGCGAGCTGCAGCGGGTCGGCGGTTTCGGAGCGGCTGGTCTTCCAGTCGATCACGTCGTAGCCGCGCGAGCCGTCCGGGCGGACGACCTGGTAGACCGCGTCGATCCGCCCGCGCACCACCCGTCCGCCGATCGACAGCGCGAACGGCGCCTCGATCCCGTACGGCGCACGCTCGCCGTACGGGCCGGTGCGGAACGCGTCCATCAACTCGGTCAGGTCGGTGTCGTCGACAATGCCCTCGTCGGCGGCGCCGGGCAGGTCGTCGGGGTCGATCAGGAACTGCTGGCCGAAGTAGCTCTCCACCCAGGCGTGGAAACGCGTCCCGAAGCGGGCCGCCCGGTTCGGCTTGCGCGGCATCGGGCGGGCCAGCTCGGAGGCCAGGCCGTCCGGGTCCTTGGCGAGCCGCATCACCTGGGTCGCCGACAACGTGCGCGGCAGCTCCACGTCGTACGCCTTGCGGCTCCGGCTCTCCCGCGCCTCGCTCAGCAGCCGCTCGAGCTCGGAGTCCCAGCGAGCGACCGTCGCCTGCTCGTCCAGGAACAGCGACTCCTCCGCCTCGGCCGACGGCCCCTCCGCACGCGCCCGCTGCACCAGCGCCGCACCCTCCAACCGACGCTCGTACGCCGGCAGGTCGTACGGCGCGGGCCACGCCGCCTGCGTCTGCTCGGCGAGCTCCGGGTTCTCCTCGTTCAAGTCCGGCTGCTCGGCCCAGGCGACCACGCGCTCGCCGGCGTGCTGCTTCAGCATCTCCAGGTACGCCGAGGGGCCGCGCGGGCGCTTCTGCGTCGGGCCCCACCAGTGCCCGGTCGCGATCAGCACCTCCTTCGCCCGGGTGAACGCGACGTACCCGAGGCGGCGCTCCTCCAGCGAGTTCACCTGCTTGCACTCGTCGGCGAACGCCTTGAGCCCGGCGTTCGACAGGTCGTGGAAGTCGGGCAGCGTGTCGGCGTCTCCGCGCAACGGCCAGGGCAGCACCTTGGCGTTCGTCGTCCACTTGTCCCGGCCACGGTCGGACGGGAACACCTTGTTCACCAGCGTCGGCACGAACACGACCGGCCACTCCAGGCCCTTCGACCGGTGCGTGGTGAGCAGCTTCACCGAGTCCGCCTCGCTCGGTACGGCGAGGTCGAGGCCCGCGGCGTACTCCTCCTCGGCCGCGAGATACGCCAGCAGTCCGTCCAGCGACCCGTCCGACTCGGTCGAGACGAAGTTGCCCACGGCATCCAAAAAGGCGGCGAGGTGGTCGCGCCGGCCGGAGTCTACGTGATCCGGCGTCGCGGTCAGCTCGACGTCCAGCCCGATCGTGCTGATCACCCAGCGGACCAGGTCGAGCAGCGGCTCCCCCGCGTGCGCGCGCAGCTCCCGCAGCTCGGCCGACAACTCCTGGAACCGCTCGAGCGCCTCGGGCGAATATCCCCAGCCGGCCGGCCCGGGATCGTCGACGGCTTCCGCGAGCGAGATGACCTCGGTCGAGTCCATCCCCGCGACGGCCGCGTCCAGCGCGGCGACCAGGTCGTCGGCGGCGGGCCGCTCGCCGCCGTCGGCCAGCGCGCGGGACCGGTTCGCCAGCAGGGCCAGGTCACGGTGGCCGATGCGGTACCGCGGGCCGGTGAGAATCCGCAGCATCGCGGCGTTGGCGGTGAGGTCGTTGACCGCCTGCAGGGTCGCGACGACGTCGACGATCTCCGGCAACGCCAGCAGACCGCCCAGGCCGACCACCTCCACCGGCACCTTGCGCGCGATCAGCGCCTCGTGCACCGCGGACAGGTCGACGTTGGTGCGCATCAGGATGCCGATGTCCTTCCAGCGGCGATTTGGCAGCTTGTGCGCCGCGACGATCGAGTCGGCGATCCACTCGATCTCCTGCGAGCGGGTCTCGAAGAGCCCGACGGTGATCGCGCCTTCCGGCGCCCCGTCCGGCGCCTCCAGCGGGATGACGCCCGGGTGCTGCTGGTACAGCTCGGTCGCGTGCTGGTTGGCCGCGGCGAGGATGCGGCTCCCGCAGCGCCGGTTGACGCTCAGCACGTACCGGCGGGCCGGCGTACCGTCGGCGTTGCGGAAGTGCTCGGGGAATTCGTCCAGGTTCGCGACCGAGGCGCCGCGCCAGCCGTAGATCGCCTGGCACGGGTCACCGACGGCGGTGACGGGGTGGCCGCGACCGGACGACGGATCCGCGCCCGCGAACAGAGCGGTCAGCATGCGCCGCTGCGAGACCGAGGTGTCCTGGTATTCGTCGAGCAGCACCACCTTGTAGCGTCCGCGCTCAATCGCCGGCACCTCCGGGCATTCCTCGGCCAGCCTGGCGCCGAGCGCCATCTGGTCGGCGAAGTCGACGACGCCCCGCTCGACCTTGTACGCCTGGTACTCCTCGACCAGCTGCAGAATCTCGCTCCGCTTCAGCGCGGTCTCGGCGAGCTTCTTGACCTCGACGGTCTGCTTGCGCGCCGCGGCGACCTCCTGCCGGACCGCCTCGTCGTGGTCGCGGATGTCGTCGGCGCGCAGCAGGTGGTCGGCGAGCTCGCCGTCGAGGGCGAGCAGGCTGTTCACCAGCGTGGGGACGTGATGCGACGCGTGCCGGATCGGCCCGGCGGACCGGCGTACGACGCGGCCGGCCAACTGGTACCTGGTCGCGTCGGCGAGCACCCGGACGTCGGGCTCGAGCCCGAGCCGCAGCCCGTGCTCGGCGATCAGCGTGCCCGCGAACGCGTGGTACGTCGAGACGACTGGTTCGCCCGGCTCTTCGGGCTCCCAGTTCGGCACGTTCTTGCGCAGGTGCGCGGCCAGAATCGGATGCTGGTCGGGTGGCAGCGTCGACCCGAGCACACCGGCCTTGGTCAGGTCCTCGCGAATCCGGACGTCGAGCTCGTTGGCCGCCTTCTTGGTGAAGGTCAACCCGAGCACCTCCTCCGGCTTCACTTGCCCGGTGCAGATCAGCCAGACCACCCGAGCCGCCATCGCGGTCGTCTTGCCGGAACCCGCGCCCGCGACGATCACGCCCGGCGCCAGCGGCGCAGTGATCGCCTCCAGTTGCTGGTCGCTGAACGGAATCCCGAGCAGGTCGACCAGGTCGGCGGTGCTCTCCAGCTTGGCGGCCATCAGCAGATCTCCGAAGAAAGGACAGACAGGCAGTCCGGGCCCGGCACAGGACGCGCAGACGCAAGCCGAGCCGGCACGAACCGCGGAGGTGTGAACTGTGGAGGACGGGAGGGACCAAGAAAGACACGGCCGGGGTCGGCGGTCGTGGATCGCATCAGACGATCTCCCGTCCTTCCGGTTGGATCGGGCACAGACCTCGGACGTCGCAGCGGCTGCAGCCGTCGTTGCGTTTCGCGGTGAACTCCTCCGAGCGCACCATCGCCTCGGCGTTCTCGACCGCTTCGTCGAGCCACGTGCGGCCGTCGTCGTCCGGCTCCAAGGGCGCCTGCGCCTGGACCTTCGGCAGGCCGATGTCGTCGTGCCGCAGTTGGACCAGCTCGGCGCCGCCGCTCTCCGCGTCCTCGCCGAGCAGTTTCAGCTGCCGCGACGCGATCGCGCGCTGGTAGATCGCCAGCTGTACGTGTCGCTCCAGCGCCGGCTTGGTCGGCACCGTGCGGCCGGTCTTGAGGTCGATCACCCGGATCTTGCCGTCGCCGTCCTGCTCGATCCGGTCCATCCGGCCTTTGACCTGTACGCCCGGCTTCTCCTCGTCCGGCAGCAGGACACTGAAGTCGACCTCGCTGCCGATCAGCTTGCGGTCCGGGCGGCCCTGGTGCCACGCGACGAACCGACGCAGCGCCTGCTCGGCCTCGACCCGCTCCCGGTCCGAGATCCAGGTCGACTCGAACTCCAGCTGCGTCCAGACCTTGTCGAGCCAGCCGTTCAGCTCGTCGGCGTCCGGCGGCAGTGTGCCGGTCGCGACCGCGTCGGCCAGCGTGTGCAGCACCATGCCGAACCCGATCGCCGACGTACTCGGCGTCTCCCCACCCGCTCGCCGCTGCAGGAACCAGCGCAGCGGGCAGTCCACGATCGTCGACAGCGCGCTGCCGGACAGCGGCACCGGCTCGTCCTCGACCGCGATCGGCCGCTCCGACTTCGTCCGCTCACGCACACCCCACCAACGCTCCGGATCAGCCGTCGGCACCAGCGCGTAGCCACGCTCGTCGACAGCATCAGCCAGTACGGCGAGCCGATCCGCCGCGACCCGCTTCAACGCCGGCGACGACGCCGGATCCGCCAGCACGCAGCGCAGATCCGCGACCAGGCCGGACAAGGACAAGGGACGTCGCGGCCGGCCGGCGACCAGCTTCAACGGGATGTCCAGCTCGGCCAGCAACCGCGACGGCTGCTCCCCGTCGGCCTCCGGCGCCTGCACCGCCGTGACGATCAGCCGCTCGCGCGCCCGGGTGATCGCGACGTAGAACAACCGCCGTTCCTCGGCCAGGATCGCCCCGGCCGACAGCGGCTCGACCAACCCGTCCGGACCGAGCCGGTCAGGCTCCAGGAGCGATCCACGCCGCCGCAGATCGGGCCACTGCCCCTCCTGCACGCTCGCGACCACAACAAGCCGCCACTGCAGCCCTTTCGACCGGTGCGCGGTCATCAACTGCACCCCCGCCTCCCGGTACGTCGCGTCGTACCGGTTGTCGGCGGCGATGTCGAGGTTTTCCAGCTCGCTGAGGAACGCCGAGACGCCCTTGAACCCGACCTGCTCCTCGGCCCGTCCGGCCGCGTCGAACAGCGCGCACAACGAGTCGAGATCCCGGTTCGCCGCACGCGCGACTTCGCCGCCGCTGTTCGCCTGGCCGCGCAACCGGCGCAGCCACGGCGACTCCGACCACAGCGACCACATCACCTCGTCGGGCGCGGCGCCGGCGATCACGATGTTCCTTGCCTTGAGCAACCGTTCGCCGAGCGCCACGAACCGCGCCTCGGCCGGCGAGGCCTGCTCGTCCAGCATCAGCGGATCCAGCAGCGCCTCGCGCAGCAGCTCGTCCGACGACCGCGGCAGCCGTTGACCCCCCGCGGCCTCCCGGTCCCGCTTGCGCAGCACCCGCGCGAGCCGGCGCAACTGCCCGGCATCCATCGCGCCCAGCGGCGACAACGCCAGCGCCCGGACGACGTCCACGGTCAAGGTCGACGGATCGGCGACCGCCCGCAACGCCAGCAGCATCGGCCGTACGGCGGGCTCGCGGGACAGCGGCAACTCGTCACCGGCGACGTCGACCGGGATGCCCGCGGCCGGCAGCGCGCGCCGCAACGGCGGGATCGAGATGCTGCCCGACCGGACCAGCACCGCCATCTCGTGCCAGCCGACGCCGTCCTGGACGTGCGCCCGGCGCAGGATGTCGGCGATGTGCTCGAGCTCGGCGCCACTGGTGGAGTACAGGTTCGCCTCGACCTTGCCCGGGCCGAAGACGCAGCCGCTCGCGTCGGGATTGCGGAACCGGTCGAAGGTGTCGCGGTCGAGCGTGCCCGGTACGCCGAGGCGGTTCACGACGTTGCGGGAGACGCGCAGCAGCGTCGTACCGAAGCGTCGGGTCGTCGCCAGCGCGATCTGGTCGGCCGGCTCACCGTTGACCTTCGGGAACTCCTCGGTGAAGCGCAGCAGACCCCGCACGTCGGCGCCGCGAAAGGTGTAGATCGACTGGTCCGGGTCGCCGACCACGACCAGGTCGCGGCCGTCGCCGGCGATCGCCTGCAGCAGCTTGGTCTGGCCGGGATCGGTGTCCTGGTACTCGTCGACGAAAACGACCTTGAACTCCTCGCGCAGCTTCGCCCGGACCTGCGGCTGCTGGGCCAGGATCACCGCCCGGTGGATCAGCTCGGAGTAGTCCAGCACCTGCTCGTGGTCGAGGATCTGCAGGTACTCCTCGAAGAAGTCGCCGACCGCCACCCACTCCGGCCGGCTCGCCGACTGGCCGATCGCGGACAGGTCCTCCGGGTCGAGCCCGAGCTGCCGCGCCTTGCCGATCACCGCCTGCACCTCGTCGGCGAATCCGCGCGTCTTCAGCGCCGGATGCAGGCTGCTCGGCCAGTGCACCACACCGACCTCGCGGCTCCCGCCGAGCACCTCGCTCAACCGCAACGACTGCTCCGGCCCGGACGGCAGCCGCAGCGGGACGTCGAACGCGTCGGCCGGCGTGAACCTGCGCAGCAACGCGTAACAGAACGAGTGGAACGTCATCGACGGCATCACCCGCGTCGTCTTGCCCAGCCGCCCGGTGATCCGGTCCCGCAACTCGGTCGCGGCCTTGCGCCCGAACGTCAGCACCAGCACCTGGTCAGGGCTCAACCCGCGATTGGCCACCCGGTCGACAACGGCCTCGACCAGCGTCGTCGTCTTACCCGTCCCCGGCCCGGCGAGCACGAGCAACGGCCCACCAGGATGATCGACCACGGCCTGCTGATCAGCATCCAGCACCGGCGCAGGAGTGGGCCCCACCACTCGCCCTTCCGGCTTCACCAGCCGATACCGGGACCCTGTTCTGCTGACCACGAACACATCCCATCAGACGCCACCGACAAACCGCGAAACACACCCGCCGCGTTGGTGAGGTCGGTCGCTCAGCGGACAGCCGTGGTCAATCGCAGAGAGCCGAGACGAGGGTCCGCGTGAGCCAGGTCGTGTAGCGATCCAGTGTCCAGCCGCGGTTGAGCACGAGCAGCTCGTAGAGCTCGACGGAAATGTAGGTCCACAGCAGATCGCGCACCTCGTCGACGTCCAGGTCCGCGCGCAACTGGCCGGTCGAATGCAGGTGAGTGGCGAGCATCGTCATCCCGGTGAGGCGCTCGGTGAGCAGGTTCTGCCAGACCTCTTCGAGCGTCTCGTCGACGTGCCGGCCGTCGCGGATCAGGATCTGTACGCCGGCCGACCGGACCTGGCGCGCGGCCGCCGCCTCGGCGTACAGGGTGACCTTGGCGCGTACGTCGGGCTCGGCCTGGATCGCCTTCGCATCGGCCCGCTCCGCCACCGGGACCGGCTCGTCGTCGCCGGCGATCACCCGGTCGAACACAGCCTTCGCCAGTGCGGCTTTGGTGCCGAACCCCTTGTAGACGCTTTCGGCCGAGACCCCCGCAGTCCGGGCCACCGAGGCGATCGTGGTGGCACGAAAACCGTCTCGCGCGAACAACTCCTGGGCCGCGGCCACAACCGCCCGGCGCCGGGCAGCCGCCTGCTCGCGCCGGCCGGACGCGTCGTACGACCTCTTGACTTCTGCCATCGCCGGTTCCACTCTGATTTTGGGGACAGTCGCACTGTATCTAATTTGGAGGGGACATGAACAGCACCGTGGCGAGCGATCCGCGGACCCTCGCGGTCCGGAGCATCCTGATGATGGCGGACGGGGACCGCGCGACCTTCGACGAGGTGGTGCATCCGGCCGCCGTCAACCGGGAGGACAAGGTCGAGCCGCCGGCCGCCCGCACGCCCGGGCCGGACGGCTTCTGGGCGACGGCCGCCTGGCTGCGATCCGCGTTCGCCGACCTGAGCTACCAGGTCCACGATGTAGTTGCTGAGGGCAACATGGTGGCGGTGCGGACGACGATGAGCGGGCGGCACGTGGCGCCGTTCGTGGTGCACGCGGAGGACGGGTCGGTCGACACGGTGTTTCCGCCGACCGGGCGGACGTTCGCGGTCACCCAGTCGCACTGGCTGCGGATCGAGGACGGGCTGGTGATCGAGCACTGGGCCAACCGCGACGACCTCGGCCAGGCGAGTCAGCTCGGTTGGGTCCCGCCGACACCGCTCTACCTGTTCAAGATGGCTCGGGCGAAGTCGAAGGCCCGCCGCGCCGCCTGACGAGGCCGGTCAGTCCTTCGGCTCCCAGCGGGCCTTGCGCAGGTCGACCTTGCCGTTGGTGACGCGGACGCCGTCGCCGCGCAGCAGCTGGAGCTGGTCGTCGACGACCTCGTCGGCGGGCACGCCGCTGGCGCGGATCACCCGCCACCACGGCACGCCGCCGCCGTACTCCCGCATGATCGCGCCGACCTGTCGCGGGCCGCCCTGACCGACGTACGCGGCGATGTCCCCGTACGTCGCGACGCGGCCCGGCGGGATCGACTCGACGGCCTGCAGCACTGCCTCGACGTACTCCTCCCGGTCCACGGCGCCAACGCTAGCGCCCGGGCGGACGTGCAGCACCCACCAAGCAGCCCGACGCGGGCAGCGCCACGCCTGCTGCCGCCTGGAAACCGGGCCCGACCGGGGGTTGGTGGGTGGTGGACGTTCAGGAGAGCGGCGCGAGTGCCTTCGCCAGCGGCTCGAGGACCGACGGGGAAGCGTCGAGCGGGAGGTTCATGATGACCAGGTCGACGCCGGCCTCGCCGTACGCCGCGGCCAGGGCGACCGCGTCGTCGAGCGGCTTGTCCGGGTCCATCCGGACGTTGACCGAGCAGGTGATCTCGTTGACGTCGCGGCCGAGCTTGTCGCAGTGGTCGACCAGGATCTGTTTGAGCGGCGTCCACTCCTGCGGGCTCTGCACGATCACGTTCCACTGCTGGGCCCAGCGGGCGACCGCGCGCAGAGTCCGCTTCGGGCCCTTGCCGCCGATCGTGATCGGCGGATGCGGGGTCTGTACGGCCTTCGGTTCGCAGTACGCGTCGGTGAGCTTGACGTAGCGGCCGTCGTAGTTGGCGACCTTCTGCGTCAGCAGCGCGATCATCGCCTCAACACCCTCGTCGAACCGGTCGAAGCGCTCCTTCAACGGCGGCAGGTCGATGCCGTACGCCGCGGTCTCCATCTCGTTCCAGCCGGCGCCGACACCGAGCTCGAGCCGGCCGCCGGAGATGATATCGGTGGTCGCGGCCATGTTCGCCAGGACGGCGGGATGCCGGTAGATCATCCCGGTGACCTGGCAGCCGACCCGGATCCGGGAGGTGGCCTGGGCCAGCGCGGCCAACGTCGTCCAGGCTTCCAGGTTCGGCCCGGCCATGTCGCCGGTGAGCGGGTAGAAGTGGTCCCAGTGCCAGGCGGACTCGAAGATCTCGAACTCGTCCGCGGCCACCCAGACGTCACGCATCTGCTGCCACCTGGTGTGTTCGGGCCGGGTCTTGATCGCGAACCGCATCGCACGCCTCCACTGGTAAGGGCTTGCCGCCACCAGGAAACCTACACCCGCTCGCCGGCTCGGCGCAGGGGATCAGACCCGGAACACGAACGCCAGCGCGATCCCGATCACCGCCAGCACCTCGACCACGCCGAAGCCGATCCAGGCGATCGACTGCAACGTCTCCCGCGCCTCGGGTTGCCGGGCGGTCCCGTTGATCACGGCGCTGAACATCATCCCGACCCCGATCGCCGAACCGATCGCGGCCAGCCCGTAGCCGAGCACGGCGACGTTGCCGGTGACTTCCAGTGCGAGCATCTCCAACCTCCTGTGTATACGTTTGTCTATGACAAGCGTATACGACGATCGTCTACCGGCGGCGTAGACTGCCAGGGTGGGAAACCGGGAGAAGTTGCTGGCGACGGCCAAGCGCCTGATCGCGGAGAAGGGCTACGGCGACATCACCGCGCGCGACCTGGTGAACGAGTCCGGCACGAACCTGGCCTCGATCGGGTACCACTTCGGGTCGAAGGAAGGCCTGCTGACCGAGGCGATGCTCGACTCCTTCGGGCATGAGGACGAAGGAATCGAGAGACTGGTCGGCGCGGCGGTAGACGGTGGAGGCGCAGCCCATCAGTTGGCCGGACGGGATCCCGGCGAGCGCCTGGCGAATCTGCTCGACGTACTCGCCGAGGTCTTCCGCGCCGATCCGCGGCGCACGACGGCGAGCATCGAGGCGTTCGCCCGGGCGCCGCACTCCCCCGAGGTCAAGGAGAGGCTGGCGGCGGTGTATCAGCAGTACCGTCGGCAAATGGCCGCGGCGGTCCTGGGTGCGGAGGTGGACGACCTCGATCCGCAGGTCGCCCACCGCGTCGGCTCGCTGGCGCTCGCGCTGATCGACGGGCTGGCCCTGCAGGCCTTGCTCGATCCCGGTCAAACCCCCGACGGGAAAGACATCCTGGCCGCCCTCGACCTGCTACGGCCCGCGAAGCGCGGGTAAAGGTCAGTCGAGGCCGAGGCGTGCCCTGACCTCGGGGCGGCGCAGCGGCGGGACGGTCTGTGGCGGCACGCGACGGGCCGGCATCTCCTCCAGCAGCGCCTCGGTGATCCGGGCGATCTCGGTCGCGGCGCGCTCAATCGGCTCGCGGGTGGTCGCGCTCAGCGATCCGACGCCGGTCACCTTACGGACGTACTGGAGCGCCGCCGCGTAGATCTCCTCGGAGGTCGCGGACGGCTCCAGGCCTCTCAGGACAGTGATGTTTCGGCACATGCTCCGACGGTACGCGGCGGCGGGGACACTGCAGAAGATCTACGAGCTGTTGACTTCCCTAATGGTCTTAGGTTTTCCTCAGACCATGAGCACAGCCGCTTCGCTCGACCGCCGGGCCCGCCGGCGCCGGCAGACGATCGACGAGATCCTCGACGCCGCATTGCGGTTGATGGAGGCCGAGGGGGTCGCCGCGTTGAGCCTGTCCGCGGTGGCGCGCGAGGTCGGCATGCAGCCACCCTCGCTGTACCAGTACTTCGCGTCGAAGATGGCGATCTACGACGCGCTGTTCCGGCGCGGGGCCGAGCAGGTCCTCGCCGTACGCCGGGAGGCGGCGCGGACCGCGGACACCGACGATCTGCTGGAGCTCGACCTGATCTGCCTGACCGCCGTCAGCCGCTGGGCGATGGCCAACCCGGTGTACTCGCAACTGCTGTTCTGGCGGACGGTGCCGGGTTTCGAGCCGACCCCCGAGGCCTTCGCGCCGGCACTGGAGGTCATGCAGGAGCTACGCGACCACCTCCGCGCCACCGTCGACGCGGGACTGCTGCATCCGGACGCTGCGACCGAGGACGGCGTGGCGCTCTACACCTCGATCACGGCCGGCGTGCTGTCCCAGCAACTGGCCAACGAACCGGAAGCGACGTTCGAGCAAGGCCGGTACACCCGGCTGCTGCCCGTCGTCCTGGAGATGTTCCACCAACGCTACGCACCACCCAGGGGGTAACCATGATCGCCGTTCGCGCACAAGAGATAGCACGCGCCGACCGGCAGCGCTGCCGCGAGCACCGCGACGCCGAGATCGCCGCATGGCGGGACCTGCTGGCGACCATCGCCGGCAGCGATTGGCAGCGGCGTACCGTCTGCGACGAGTGGGACGTCGCCGATGTCGTCGGGCATCTGTGCGGCCAGGCCGAGGACGTGATCCGCCTGTGGTCGTTCCCGCGCCGCTACCGCAAAGCCAAGCGGGTCTACCCGGACGTGGTCCGGCTCGACGCGCACATGATGGTCCAGGCCGACGAGCACCGCGGTACGCCGCCCGACGTGCTGCGCGAACGCTTCGACCGCCTGTGGACGAAGGCGACCCGGACGATCTCACGCAACCCGGCCCTGCTGCGCCGGATGACGATGTCGATCGAGGGCATCCCCGGCTTCGAGTCGATCGATCTCGGCTACGTCCAGGACATCCTGCTCGCGCGGGACCTGTGGATGCACCGCGACGACGTCTGCCAAGCCCTCGGCCGCCCGTTCGACGCGGGCCCGTATGCCGAGGAACTGATCGCGCAGGTGATGCGCGACCTGATGGACGGCCCGTTCTGGGGTTCGCGTCCGGCGGTGGTCGTCGAGCTCAGCGGGCAAGGCGGCGGGGTCTACGAGCTGGGCGTCGGCGATCCGGTCGCCACGGTACGCACGGACGCCGTCGGCTACATGCGGACTGTGTCCGGCCGCGACGACGAGCCGGTGGTGGAGCTGATCACCGGCGACCCGTCAGGAGCCGATGCCGTCGCGACCTGCCGAATGCCGTTCTGACCGAAGCGGTCGCGACTGGTCCCTCATCACATGACGAAGCCCCCGCCGTACCGAAGTACGACGGGGGCCGGTCGGCAACTCAGTACGACGGCTGCGACGGGTCGATCTGGTCGACCCAGGCGACCACGCCGCCGCCGACGTGCACGGCGTCGGAGAAGCCCGCGCCCTTGGCGATGGCGAGCACCTCGGCGGAGCGCACGCCCGACTTGCAGTGGAAGACCAGCTGCTTGTCCTGCGGGAGCTTCTCCAGGGCGACGCCGGTCTGGAAGTCGGCCTTGGGGATCAGCACCGAGCCGGGGATCCGGTTGATCTCGTACTCGTTGGGCTCGCGGACGTCGATCAGCACGAAGTCCTTCTCGCCGTTGTCCTTGAGCTTGATCCACTCGCTCAGCTGCTTGACCGAGATGGTCGCGCCGGCGGCGGCGTCGGCCGCCTCCTCGGTGATCGCGCCGCAGAAGCTCTCGTAGTCGATCAGCTCGGTGACGGTCGGGTTCTCGCCGCAGATCGCGCAGTTCGGGTCCTTGCGGACCTTCAGGGCGCGCCAGTTCAGGTCGAGCGCCTCGTAGATGTTCAGCCGGCCCAGCGACGGGTCGCCGATGCCGGTGAGCAGCTTGATCGCCTCGGTCACCTGCGCGGCACCGACCGACGCGCACAGCACGCCGAGCACGCCACCCTCGGCGCAGGACGGGACCATGCCGGGCGGCGGCGGCTCGGGGTAGAGGCAGCGGTAGCACGGGCCGTGCTCGGCCCAGAACACGCTGACCTGGCCGTCGAAGCGGTAGATCGAGCCCCACACGTACGGCTTGCCGAGCAGCACCGCGGCGTCGTTGACCAGGTACCGGGTGGCGAAGTTGTCGGTGCCGTCGACGATCAGGTCGTACTGCTCGAAGATCTCGAACACATTGTCGTTGTCCAGCCGGGTCTCGTGCAGGACGACGTTCGTGTACGGGTTGGCCTCGAGGATCGACTCCTTGGCCGACTGCGCCTTGGACTTGCCGATGTCGGACTGGCCGTGGATGATCTGGCGCTGCAGGTTGGACTCGTCGACGGTGTCGAACTCGACGATGCCGAGCGTGCCGACACCGGCCGCGGCCAGGTAGAGCAGCGCAGGGCTGCCCAGACCGCCGGCGCCGATCACCAGCACCTTGGCGTTCTTCAGCCGCTTCTGCCCGGCCATCCCGACCTCGGGAATGATCAGGTGCCGGGAGTACCGGCGGACCTCGTCGATGGTCAGCTCGTCGGCCGGTTCGACCAGCGGGGGCAGTGACACGTGGAGCTCCTCGTCAGCGGGAATATCGGGGGGATTCCGGGTTCAACCGTCCTTCCCTCCTCCATGTTCCCGTACCGGTCCAAGCACCCGGTCAGGAGTCCAGATCCCGGGACATCTGTCTCACTGCGAGCGCGGAGCCCAGCGCGACGAGGCAGACCAGGGCCGGCGCGGTCCACCGGTGTCCGCTGACCTGGCCGAAGTCGTCCACCCGCCCGACCAGCGGCACCACCACGGCCGAGACCGTCCCCGCGAACAGCCCGTTGATCCCGTACGCCGCGGCAACCTGCCCCGGCGGGGCCAGCGCCGCCGTGAGGTCCTGGATCGGCGGCACCGCAAGCGCGTTCCCGGCCGCGATGACCACGGTCCCGGCGAGCAGCAGCCCGACCGGCGCCAGTACAGCGGCGCCCGGCCATCCGGACCCGACCGGTACGACGTCCTCCGGCCACCCGGCCCGGGTCAGCACGACCGCTCCGAAGCCGACCGCGGTGAGCGCGATCCCGGCCGCGGCAGCCCGGATCGAGCCCAGCCGGCGCTGGACCGTGAGCAACCGGACCTGCAGCACAACGGTGGTCACCGCGATCAGCACGAACACCGCGCCGGTGCCGACAGCCGCGTGACCGGTCAGCCGGGTCGCCTCCAGCGGCAGCAGCAGGAACGCGCCGTTCCAGACGGCGTACTGGCCGCTGGCGGCGGCGCTGAAGAGCAGCAGCCGGCGGGATCGCAGGATGGCCAGTACGGCGCGGCCGAGCGACGGTGCGGTCGGCTGCGGCGCCGGTGGAAGCACCAGCAACTGGCCGACCGCCATCGCGGTGAAGACCAGGGCCGCCAACAGACAGGTGGTCTCGAAGCCGAGCGGAGACGCGGCGACGGCGACCAGCGGGCCGACCGCGGAGCCCAGCACCGAGGCGCTGTTGAACAGCGAGAACGCCTCACTGCGCCGGGCACCGGCGGCCACGCCGAGGTAAGCCCGGGTCGACGGAGCGATCAGCGAGCCGGCCAGTCCGAACACGGTGATCGCGACCAGCAGACTCCACAGTTGCTCGGCGAAGGCCAGCATCACCAGCGAGACGGAGCGGGCGGCACTGCCGATCAGCAGTGCCGCCCTCAGTCCGATCCGGTCGGCGAACAGCCCGGCGCCGAACATGAGTCCCTGCTGGGAGAACGTCCGCCAGCCCAGGACCAGCCCGACCGCCGCGCTGCTGATTCCCAGCTCGACCGTGCCGCGAGTCGCGAGCAGCGGGACGACCAGGAAGAAGCCGAGCCAGACACCGAACTGGTTGACGATCAGGAAGCGCGCGGGGCCCGACAGAGCACCCCACATCTCGCGCCGCCGCATGGTCGGACTGTCGCAGACTCCGGTGTCAGTCGTTGTCGGTGATCGTCCCGGTCACAGTGAGCGGCAGCTTGACGTCCGCGCCCATCGCCTCGGTGATCCGGGCGGTGAAGGTCTCGGTGGGTTCCTTGACCTTGTCGTCGACCAGCCGGACCTGGATCACGCCCGTGGTCTTCCCGGGCTCGAGGTAGCCGTAGAACGAGCGGGACGGCGGCTCCTCGTCGAAGGTCCTGAAGTCCTTGCCCAGTACGGCGGTGCCGTCGTTCAGCTCGCCCTGCACCGAGACGAACTGGTCGCTGGCCGCCGAGAGCGTCAGCGGGAACTCCAGCAGCGTCGAGCCTTCCTTGGCCGTCGCCGCGCCGATCGTCAGCGTCGGGGTCGGGTCGTCGTCGACGACCAGCCCGTGTCCGAACGGTTCGTCCAGCAGTCCGTCGTGCGGGGCCGACAGCACCAGGCTGAAGTGCATGTCGGCGCTGTCACGGGTGTTCGCCTTGATCGGGACGGTGATCTTCTGCCGGGTCTGGCCGGGCTTGAAGACCACCTGGCGCGCGACCGCGCCGACGACCGTGCCGAGGTCGCCGTTGGTCTCGGCGTACACGGTGACCGGGCGGATGCTCGGCCGCGACAGCGCTACGGTGAAGTCGACGTTTCGCGTCCCGGTGTCCCCCTCCTGCACCTTGACGCTCGACGCGGAAAGCTTCGGCAGCAGCACCGCGGGCGCCGACGTCCCGACACCGGGCCGGGAGAACGACAGGTCGCTCAGCAGCACCGAGCCACTCGCCACCCGGTCGGTGCGCAGCTCCACCGCCCGGACGTCGCGCAGGTCGATCCCCTTCAGCGACGCGATCGGTACGCGCACGGTCCGGAGCAGGTGCTTCGGCACGCCATTGCCCGAGCCGGGCATCCGCACCAGCGCGTCGCCGAGAGTGGAGGCAGGCACCGACGCGGCGCGGCCATGGCCATCCACCACCCGGACGCTCAGGTCGGTCCGAGGCGCTCCGGCGGCGTCCGGCGCCGCGCGGAACGTCAGAGCGGCGTACCGGCGTACGTCGCGTTGACCGGCGGCAACAGGGATCCGCAGTACGCCGTTCTTGCCGGTCCAGCTCAGCTTGGTGACCGGAAGTGTCGGTGTCTTCTCCGCGAACCACGAAGTAACCCAGTGTGGCAGCTGGCTCTGGTCCTCGGTCTGCACGCAGTCTGACGAGCAGACCGTCGCCTTGGCCTTGCCGGAGACCGCCCCGGCCGGCAGCGGCTTGTCCAGCTTGGACAGGTCACGCCGATCGGCCGCAGGAGCCTGCGCCACAACCCGTACGACGGCACGACCAGCCGAAGCGGCTTGTGCGTTCGAGCTGTCGAGCAACGGCAGCAGCTGCTTCTCGTGGCCGAGCTGCAGCCGGAAGAATCCCGCCACGTACGCCGTACCGACGGCCTGCTGCTCCTTGGCGCTCAGCCGGCCCGCGTACTTCGGCCCACAGGGCGACTCGGCGCCTTCCTCCCACCAGTCGTCGTTGGACGGTGCGACCGACTGTCCCGGCGTCCACTCGGTGTTGAAGAAGTTGTGGTTGGCGCCGAGCACCGTCACGGTGGAGCGCGGCGCGTTGTCGCCGGTGACGGAGTACCGGGTGTCGTCGTAGAACTTCTGGCCCTGCAGGTCGGAGACGTCGCCGTCGCAGTACGGCAGCACGACGCTCATCGCGACGCCGGGCACGGTCGCCCGGGCGAAGTCGGTCGGGGCGAGTGGAAGGACCGCGCGGATCCCGTACCTGCCGCCGCGATCGGCGTTGAGTACGGCGGCGCGCGCCACGCCCTCACCGCCGCGCGAGTGGCCCATCAGGCCGACGTTGCGCAGGTCGACCTTGCCGACGAACCTGGTCCCGAACGGCGCACCGCCGACCGTGGACCACTTCTTCCACAGGTCGAGGTGGTCGAGCACCAGCTCGGCGCGAGCCTGCGCACCGGCGTCGTAGGCGTCGGCGTCCCAGGCGTTGACGGCGTTCGCGCTGATCGAGACGACCTGGTAGCCGTGACTGGCCAGCGCCTCGGCCGGGCCGTCGTACCCGCGGAAGCTCGGGATCGGCTTCCACTCGCCGGTGCACGGCCACGGCTGGTCGGGGAACGGGCCGTTCTCGTTGCCGCCGTAGCAGACCTGGTGCCGGCCGTGCAGGAAGACGACCAGTGGCCGCGGGCCGGTCGCACCGCGCGGCGAGTAGACCTTGCCGCGCAGCTCGGACTTGTGCTTGAGCCCCGGCAGGTAGACGGCCTCGTCACCGAGGTCGTACTCCGCGGTCTCGACCTGGTACTTGCCCTTGGCACCAGGGTCGTCCGCGAGCGTCGGCCCCATCTTCGCCTTCAACCAGTCGGCATCGGTCGGCCCCGCGGCGGCCTTCGAGCGCTTGGCGCCGCCGGTGGGATCGCCCGACCAGACCAGCCGGACGTTCCGGGCCCGCAGGACGGCCGGGTCCTTGCTGACCAGCGAGACGCTGCGCCGGTCGGCCGATTCCCGCGCGACGCCGACGGTTCGACCGTCGACCGAGAGCATCGGAAGCGCGTCCCGCAGCGGGACCGGCTGGTCCAGCCGCAGCGTGATCCGATAGCCGCCGGCGACCGGATCGATGCGCCAATCGTTGCTGCTGGCAACTGCTTGTGGTGGTGGCGGAGTCGGTGCGGCCGACGCCGCCGGCACCAACCCCACCCCCAGTAGTGCGACCGTCCCCAGCGACAGTGTGGTCCTGCCGATCAACCGCACGAGCTTCCCTTCGTCGACGAACAAGGTCGTCCGTCAGACCCCCGGAGCTGCCCCTTGGTTGTCCTGGTCAACGGATTGCGACGAAGATCAAACCACGGTTCGACGCCATGTCATGCCGGAGTCTGACGCGGCAGTGAGTGATCTGTGCTGGGGCCCGTCACCGGTCGTCGTCGACAATCAGCCCGGACCGCACCACCGGCCCGTTGAACTCCACCCCCTCGATCTCGTCGACCCGTAGCGTGAAGGACTCGGCCGGCTCCGCGGCCTTGTCGTTGAGCAGGTCGACGTGGATCCAGCCGACCACCTGGCCCGGCGTCACATGGCCGAACGCGCGGTGAATCCCGGGAGCGTAGCCCTGCAGGTCGCTGCCGAGCTTGGCCGTCCCGCTGATCAGCTGGGCGTCGAACTCGACGTACTTGCCGGTCGGCGCGGACAGCCGGACCGGGAACCGGAGCCTGCCCGACGCCTCGAAGCCGACTCCGTCGCTGATCGTCAGCACTGGCGACGGATCGTCGTCCACCACCACACCGTCGGCCTGGGCGTCCCCGACGATCGACTGCGTCGGCACGGACAACTGCAGCGTGCTCTGCAGGTCGTAGTCGTCCACCGTGTTGGCTTTGACCACCACACTGACCTTCTGCTTCGTCTGCCCCGGCGCGAACACCAGCCGCCGGCTCACGTCGCCGTCGTTCGCCTCGAACACGTCTCCGGTGCTGGTCTCGGCCCACACCGTCACCGGTACGGCGGACGGCCGCGACAGCGAGACCCAGTAGTCCAGCGAGGCGGTTCCGGTGTCGCCTTCCGTCGTCCTGGCGTCCGACACCGACACACTCGGCACCCGGAGCGGAGTCGGCGTACCCAGCCCGCCCGCGGAGAACGCGAGGTCGGACAGGTAGACCGCTCCGGTGGTCGTTCGGTCGGTCCGGAGCTCCACCGAGCGGATGTCTTTGCGGTCGAGCTTGCCCAGCCACCACAGCGGCAGCCGGACTGTCCGCAGCAGCGTCTTCGGCAGCGAGTACTCGTCCTGGCCGGGCAGGCGGAGCAACGCGTCGCTGATCGCCGACACCGGCACGTTGACGAACTGGCCTCGCCCGTCAGTGATCCGCAACGACAGGTCGGGCTTGGCCAGCCCTGTCGGCTCGGGTGAGGCGCGGAACGTCAGCGCGTCGTACTTGGTCACGTCCCGCTGGCCTACTGGGAGGTCAAACCGCAGCGAGCCGGTGGTGCCGGTCCAGCGCATTCGGGTGACCGCTGTGGTCGGAGCGGTTCTGGCGACCGCCGACGAGACCCAGTGCGGCATCCGCCAGCCGTCGTAGGAGGTCCAGCAGGGCGGCAGTTGCACCGGTGGCGCAGACGACGGTTGCGACAGACCGGCACACACCTCGGCCTTCGCGGCTCCCGTGACAACCCCGGAAGGCAGCGCCTGGTCCAGCCGGTGCACGTCCCGGCGCTGAGCCGCCGGTGCCTGGGACACCACCCGTACGACGGCCTTGCCGGCCGATGCGGCCCGGGTGCTGGAGCCGTCGAACAGCGGGAGCAGCGCCTGCTCGCGGCCCAGCTCCAGCCGGAAGAACCCGGCGATGTACGCCCGGCCGACGGCCTGCTGCTGGACGGCGGTCAGCCGCAGCCCGCTCTTGAACGAGCAGGGGTTCTGCGCCGAGCCGTTGTCCCAGGTGTCGTCGAACGACGGCGCCACCGACTGACCGGGCGTCCACTCGCGGTTGAAGAAGTTGTGGTTCGTGCCCAGCATCAGCACGGTCGACCGGTGTGCCTGGTCCGGTGTCACGGCGTACCGGGTGTCGTCGTAGAACTTCTGGCCCTGCAGGTCGACGACGTCACCGTCGCAGTACGGCAGCAGGACGCTCATCGCCACGCCGGGCAGGGTCGGCCGGGAGAAGTCGACCGGTGCGAGCGGGAGCACCGCGCGGATGCCGTACTTGCCGCCGAGGTGCTGGTTGAGCAGCGCGGCCCGGACGACGCCCTCTCCGCCACGGGAGTGACCCATCAGGCCGACGGTGCCGAGGTCGACCTTGCCGACGTACTGGCTGCCGTACGGACCGCCGCCGCTCGTCGACCACTGCTTCCACAGGTCGAGGTGGGCCAGGATGAGCTGGGCGCGGGCCATCGCACCGCCGTCGTAGGTGTTGTTGTCCCAGGCGTTGACGGCGTTCGCGCTGATCGACACCACCTGGTAGCCGTGGCTGGCCAGAGCCCACGCGGGACTGTCGTAGCCCCGGAAGCTGGGGATCGACTTCTCACCGGCCGCGCAGGGCCACGGTTTGTCGCCAGTGGGTGGGAACTGTCCGGTGCCGCCGTAGCAGACCTCGTGCCGGCCGTGCAGGAACACCACGAGTAGTCTGGGCCCGGTCGCACCGACAGGGGTGTAGACCCGGCCGCGCAGCTCGGCCTTGTGGCCCAGGTCGGGCAGGTTGATCGCCTCGTCGCCGAGGTTGTACTCGGACAGGCCCACGCCGTACCGGCCGACGGCACCGGGATCGACAGAGGTCGCGGGGCCCGCAGGGCGCTCCAGCCACTCCTTGACCAGGGCCGAGTCGCCAGCTGACCGCCCCGGCTTCCCCCGGTTGACCTCGGTCGACCAAACGAGCGTCACCCGGGTGCCTGTGCTGACAGACCTGTCCTGCGTGACGACGGTCAACGTACGCCGGTCCGCCGACTCCTGCGCGACACCGATCACCCGTCCGTCGACAGCCAGCATCGGAAGCGCGGCCCGCATCGGTGTCGGCGTGCTGAGCCGGAGGGTGACCCGGTAGCCGGTGGCGACCGGGTCGATGGCCCAGTCCTTGTTCTCGGACGGCTCCACCTGCTGGGTGGTCGCCCCGGTGGGTACTGCCTGACTCTGACCTGCCGGGATCAGCAGGGCCAGCGCGAGCGCCGGCACCACCCCCAGCCTCGCGTACAACCGCACAACTGCCCCCTCGGCCGACGTGTGGCCCCGCGCATGCGGGGCCCCTCCCCTACTGAGACGTCGGCGGGGCCAAAACGTTGCACGGCTGCGTCACCTTTGCACGGACCTGCAAAGCTGCCGGAAGGCTTGCTCGACTTCCTGCGGGTTCTCCATCTGGGCGACGTGTCCGGTCCGTGGCAGATAGAGCAGCCGCGCGTCCGGGAAAGCCTGCTGCGCCTTGGTGCGGATGCCCGCGTTCACCAACCGGTCGCGGCCGCCGTACACGAGCAGGACGGGGCAGGTGACCTTCGCGGCGTCCAGCCACAGCGAGCGGCTCGGCGGAGCCAGGTACGACAGCAGGATGCTGCGGGCTCCGTCCAGCGTGGCCTGCGGACCCCAGGGCTGCTCGTCGCGCGCCCGCAACTCCTCCTCGTACGCCCGCCGTACCTCGGGCGGCAGCCGATCCGGCTCGCCGAAGATCATCGCGTACGCCGCCTGCAGCCGCCGCTCGAACGGCAGCCGCTTGCTCCGCTCCAGCACCAGCGGACCCAGCCGCGGGGTGGACAGCGCGGCGAACCACAGCGCGATCGCCGACGCCCGGGGATGCGGCAGCGCCGGGGAGATCAGCGTCAGCGACGCCACTCGCTCCGGCCGGCTGGCCGCCAGCCGCACCGCGATCGCGCCACCCATCGAGTTGCCGAACAGGTGGACCGGCTCGTCGCCGAACTCGTTGTCCCACAGCTGCGCGACGACGTCGGCCTGGTCGTTGATCCCGCCGCGCGCGGCCGGCGGCGTACGGCCGAAGCCGGGCAGGTCGGGGGCGATGCCGCGGACGCTGTCGCTGAGCAGGTGCCCGAGCGTCGTCCAGTTCAGCGAGGAACCGCCGAGGCCGTGCACGAATACGGCCGGCGGCAGGTCCGGAGAACCTCCGGGCGTGTCCCGGACCAGGACGTCCACACCGGCGACCGGCACGGTGCGGGCCGGCCATTCCTGCGTCCCCAACGGCACCGAAGCGCCGGTTACTCCCGCGTAACTGTCCATCTTGCCATGTTAGAACCCCCGCGAGGCTGGACACTGGGAGCCATGGCGGCCGGACCGACACAACTGACCACCGAGGTCGACGGGCAGACGATGAAGCTCACCAACCTCGGCAAAGTGCTGTACCCGCAGACAGGTTTCACCAAGGCGGAGGTGATCGAGTACTACCACCAGATCGCCCCGCTGTTGCTGCCGCACCTGTCGGACCGGCCGCTGACCCGCAAGCGCTGGCCGGACGGCACCGGCGCGTCGTACTTCTTCGAGAAGAACGCACCGCGCGGTACGCCGGACTGGGTGCGCACCGTGACGCTGCCGACCCCCGGCAGCTCGACCGGCCGGGACGAGGCGGACTTCGTGATCGCCGACGACGTGCAGACGATCGTGTGGCTGGCGAACCTGGCCGCACTGGAGCTGCACGTCCCGCAGTGGCGGATCGGTCTGTCCGACGACGGCAAGGACCCGCAGGCCGACCTGATCGTGTTCGACCTGGACCCGGGGCCCGGCGTGAGCATCGTCGAGTGCTGCGACGTGGCACTCGCCCTGCGCGAGCTGCTCGGGCACTACGGCCTGGAGGGGTGGCCGAAAACGTCCGGGAACAAGGGCATGCACCTGTACGTGCCGATCGAGCCGGCGTCGTCCCGGGCGACCAGTGCGTTCGCCAAGCAGCTCGCGGAGCAGCTGGCCGAGGCGCTGCCGGAGAACGTGACCGCGAACATGACGAAGGCGCTGCGGCCTGGCAAGGTGTTCATCGACTGGAGCCAGAACAACAGCGCCAAGACCACGCTCGCGCCGTACTCGCTGCGCGGCGCCGAGGAGCCGCGGGTCTCCACCCCGATCGACTGGGACGAGGTCGCCGCGGCCACGAACCAGGCCGAGCTGACCTTCCTGCCGCACGAGGTGCTGGCCCGCGTCGAGGAGTACGGCGACGTGCTCGAGGGCCTGTACGACGACCCCAAGCCGCTGCCGACCTGACCGTACGGATCCGCAGTACCGAACCGATGGAGGAACCGATGTCCGAGCCCGAGGTCGATCTGCCCGCCGAGGCCCCGGAGGCCGACGTACTGGAGCAATACCAGTCGCCCGCTGGTCTGGACGCCGAGGAGGAACCGGCCGGCACCGTGCCGCCCGAGGCCGACCCGGCCGACGTCGACGAGCAGCGCCGATCCGTCGGGGACGGCGGCGAGGACGACTACCGCTAGGGGCGCGAACCACTACCGCTAGGTAGGATTCGGACGGTATACACCGGGGGCTGACGTCGTCCGGTGCCGCATCACCGTAAGGAGCCGATGTGTCGACGACACCGGAGACCGCACCGAAACGCGGCAGCCGCCTGCCCCGGCTGGCACGCCGCGCGCAGCTGCTCGAGGCGGCCCAGGAGGTCTTCGTCGCCAACGGCTACCACGCCGCCGCGATGGACGACATCGCCGACCGCGCCGGCGTCTCCAAGCCGGTCCTGTACCAGCACTTCCCCGGCAAGCTCGAGCTGTATCTCGCGCTGCTGGACAGCTCCTGCGAGGCGATCGTCGCCTCGGTGCGCGACGCGCTGCGCTCGACCGAGGACAACAAGCAGCGGGTCGCGGCGACCATTCACGCCTTCTACGACTACGTCGCCAACGCCCAGGGCGCGTTCCGGCTGGTGTTCGAGTCCGACCTGACCAACGAGCCGGCCGTGCGTGAGCGGGTCGACCGGGTCACCCAGGCCTGCGCCGAGGCCTGCTCGGAGGTGATCAGCGCGGACGCCGGGCTGAACAAGGAGCAGTCGATGGTGCTCGCGGTCAGCCTGGTCGGGATGGCCCAGGTCAGCGCCCGCTACTGGCTGGCCTCCGACAACCCGACGCTGGCCCAGCAGCAGGCCGCCGACCTGGTCGCCAGCCTGGCCTGGCGCGGCATCCGCGGCTTCCCCCGCACCGAGAGCTGACCCGGGCGCACCGCCCGTGGCGGACCGGGCGGTTCTGCTCTCGGCGGACTGGTGAGAGCCGCCCGCCGCCAGCGGATAGGCTCGACGAGGTACCGGCGAGAGCCGCCGGTCGGAACGTGCCCGGGAGGGTTCCGTGGAGGTCAAGATCGGCGTGCAGCACGCCAATCGTGAGTTGGTGCTGGAAAGCGAGCAGACCCCGGAGGAGGTCCAGTCGGCGGTGTCCGAGGCCCTGACCGGTGAGACCGGTCTGCTGACGCTGACCGACGAGAAGGGCCGCCGGGTGATCGTCCCGGCCGACCGGCTGGCCTACGTCGAGATCGGCGAGACGGCGATCCGCAAGGTCGGCTTCGGCGCGGTCTGAGACACTGCCCGGCCACGGTCCGGGATCGGTCCGGACTCGACCGCGTGTCCTGGTTGCGGAGCGCGCCGATCCGGGCACGATGAGGGATGAGACCTGCGTTCAGGTGGTCTGACGACGTACCCCCGTTTGACGGCGGGCACTGGACAGGCGCAGGTCACTCATCCCTCTCGAGGAGGAACCGTGGGATTTTGGGTCTGGATGATCATCGTCAGTCTGATCGCCGGCATCATCTTCGGGCCGCTGGCCCGCCTGGTGCTTCCCGGCAAGCAGAACATCAGTCTCGGTTGGACCATCCTGGGTGGCGGCATCGGCGCCTTCCTGGGCGGCCTGATCGCCTACTTCCTCGGTGTCAAGGACACCTCCGGCCCGGACTGGATCCAGTACCTGATCCAGATCGTCTGTGCCGCGATCGTGGTCGCGGTCATCTCGTCGCGGAACAGCGGCCGAGCCAGAGTCTGACCACAGTCCGACCGCACCATCCCAGCGGCCGCCACCCCACCCGGGGCAGGCGGCCGCTGTGCGTTCGGCCTCACGATCAATCCACGGCGGGGCACCCACCGTATCGAACCTGCACCAAGTAGGCGACGGCTAGCGTGAGGGCGGGATCAACGTCGAACCGGCGGGTCGACGCACCGCCCTCCGGCTGGGCAATCGATTGAACGTTCTCCCAGATGGGTGCATCACCCAGCGGCATCTCTGTGGGGTGGGCCGCGCACTTGACGCGGACGGCGTCAGTAAGCGCCTTCAGATCCGACGTCTTACCGGGGTGCGCGCCGGCGGGATCCGAGACTTCCCGCGAGAGTTTCGCTTCGAGTTGCGCAAACCGTGCTTCAGCGGCCGGCGCGACCGATGGGCACTTGCCGCTGTAGTACTCGAGTACCGCGTACGTATCGCCGTCGAGTCTTTGAAGTGCTGGCGGGAGCGGTTTCTCGACCAGTTGCGTCACCCCGATCCGCAGCGCCGTTCTGAGCGAGCCGGTGCACGCCAGATTCAGGCGCCTCGCCGCCTGAGCGACTGCCGCCAGTCGCTGCAGGTCGTGCCGGTCGCTGATGGTGCCGGCCTGGATCAATGCTTGGGCCGCTGCCTGCACATCATTCGGTTCCACCACCCACCCCCGAAGCCGCACTTGCAGCAGTACCCGATCACCAGGCGACAACGAGGCCAATCGCGGCCGCGGATAGTCAAGCGTCCCGCCGGTCAGCAGGTCGATCGTCTCGGCGACTTCCGCATAGACACCCGGATTCGCCTGCCAGATCGACCTCAAACCACCCCAAACCAGAATGTCACGCAGAATGCCCTCGCTCCGCGGCCCCAGCAGCGGGGGGCGCTGGTCGATCGTAGCGAGGATCTCGTCGTAGACCCGGAGGGCTACAGGATGCTGCTCGATCATGTCGCGTCCGGCGGCAATCGCGAGCTGCTGGCTCACGGCGACCAACTTGTCACGCAAGCGGGGGTCGGAACTCCGGTACTGCCGTCCAGGGGCCGCTGCTACCAGCGCACGAAGCTGGGCGACCTGCAGAGCCTGCAGACTGTGGCCCGTTCCCTTGGTCCAGCTCGATGCGGTCGCCCAGGCCTGGTCGAACAATTGCCGTTCTGCATTGGTGAACTCACAGGGGCGTTCGCCGATCACGGCTCTCAACTCGGCACGTGCCCCCAACTCCTCGACCGTTGTCACCGGCTTACACCGCCGATCGACGCGAGGGAAGCGCACTGCTCCAGCGCCGCCCGCTGTCGATTGGACCGAAGCGAGCAACGAAGCCGCTGCGATGATTCGGTAGTTGTCCGTCAGTTCGCCGGCAGCGCGCTCGACGGCGGACGCGATCGCGGCGAGCTGGTCCGCCGGTGGAACGTCACCAACCCGCCGCGAAGCCTCCACTGTGAGACGTGTCACCTCGAAGTCGTCCTCGCCGGACTCCCGATACATCGAGGAGGCCGGATTCCAGCCGGCATCCCGGTCAGCCCGCCAGGCGGCGAGCGCGCTGCCGTCGAGCCGGGCCCCCGCGGCCGACAGCGCGATGATCGCTGATGCCTGCTCGACTAGGGAACGGCGCCCATGCGGAAGCCACAAGTCCGGCAATTTTCCGCCGGCGCTCTGGAGCCCGCCTTCCAGCACGGCAACGGTTCGCTGCCGCCAGGCCACGGTCGGGTCCACTGGATTTGCGCGACCGCAGCCGGTGATGAACAACAGCAAAATCGCAGTAAGAACTATCGGTCTTTTCACAGCACTCCACCCGGTCCAATGGGAGGGGCGCGTGCCGTAGCGGCACGCGCCCCTGTTCATCAGTAGAAGCTGGCAGTGACGGTGTATCCGTACCATCCGCCGCCGTACTGGACGGCAGCCCGGTTGGTGGCCGTGATGGAGGTCAGATCAACGGAATCGCCGGTGCAGGCGACCCCATCGTGCTGGAACTTCGCGTAGTCAGAGTTCACCGCGCTGTAGGAAGTCGCGGCTACACACGCGTTTGATACCACCGAGAACGAGCCACCGCTGGCCGATACCGAAAGGCTGACACCGGAGATCTTGATCTCTGGCGTCACTCGGCTGCGGCTGGCCTTGATGCCCGCCGACGTGTAGACCGACGCGTAGTACTTGCTCACAGCCATTTTCTGGTACCCGTACCAGGTGGTCGATTCGTCGCCGTAAGCGCTCACGAACACCGTGTTCTTTGTTGCCCCCAAGCTGTTCAGGTTGAAGGTTTGCGCCCGCTGAAAGGTGTGATCCGCCGCCTGAGCGGTGGCGGGTAGCGCACAGACGACCGCTGCGGCCACTGTGGCTGCGGCCACAATTCCGCGCGCATATTTCGTGCTGATTCTCATGACGCCTCACGTGTGATCGAAATTCGCCGACTCCGGAATCGACTGGACGGCTCGATTCTCGATCAGCGTTCTCGGCGTCACCAGATACAACTGATACAGACACCCATGCAAACTTGCATGGGTCGGCGCATCGGGGATCGAGCCGGGTCCGGCAACCGTCCCCGCTCGGCGGTCCATCGATGTGTCAGTTGCCGCGCCCGACTACGGCTGGAGGCCGAGGGCGGTCATGCGGGCGGTGTGGGCCTCGGTCAGGCGGGTGAACATGCGGCCGATGGCGGCCAGGTCGAGGCCGGGGCGGTCGACGGAGCCGGCCAGCAGGGCGGCCAGGGAGTCGCGGTCGGCGGCGATGCGCTGCGCCTGGCTGAGCGCCTCGCCGACCAGCCGGCGGCCCCAGAGCGCCAGGCGGCCACCGAGCTTCGGGTCCTCCGCGATCGCGGCCCGGACCCGGTCCACCACGAACTCGGCCTGGCCGGAGTCGGCGAACACCTCGAGCACCAGCGCCCGCGTCTCCCCGTCCACGAACGACGCGATCTCGCGGTAGAAGTCGTTGGCCAGGCCGTCCCCGACGTACGCCTTGACCAGGCCCTCCAGCCAGTCCGACGGCGCGGTGTGGTCGTGGAAGGCCTCCAGCGGGGTGACGAACGGCTGCATCGCGTCCATCGGGTCCACGCCGAGCGCGACCAGCCGGTCACGCAGCTGCACGAAGTGGCCGAACTCGGTGGTCGCGAGCTGGGCCAGCTGCGCTTTGTCGTTGAGCGTCGGCGCGAGCTTGGCGTCCTCGGCGATGCGCTCGAAGGCGGTCAGCTCGCCGTAGGCCAGCACACCCAGCAGATCCACCGCCGCGGCCCGGTAGGCGGGATCGTCGAAGGCCGTCGTTTCGGTCATGGTCCGCACCATATCGGCCCACCGGTACCCGGAGGTGAAAACCGGGCTGGGCGGTGCTGACGCCGTTTACGGTTACACTGGACGGTGTTTCGCCGGTGACGCGCCCAGATGGGCAGCTGGTGCGAGCCGCTTGCACAGTGTCCCGCGCCTCACGATGAAGGGCACCGAGTGTCGTCACGACACTCCAACCCTGGCGCCGGCCCTGTGCATTCTGTCCGTACAAGCATGTGAGAGGCGATCAGCCTGACCACCTTCCGAGAGCTCGGGGTCCTGCCCGAGATCTGTGACGCGCTCGACCGCGTCGGCATCGTGGAGCCGTTTCCGATCCAGGAGATGACGCTCCCCGTCGCACTGATGGGCACCGACCTGATCGGTCAGGCCCGGACCGGGACCGGCAAGACCCTCGGGTTCGGCATCCCGCTGCTGCAGCGCACCATCTCCCCCGGCGAACCGGACTACGAAGAGCTGGCCGCGCCCGGCAAGCCGCAGGCCCTGGTCGTGACGCCGACCCGTGAGCTGACCATCCAGGTCGCCAAGGACCTGACCACCGCGTCCACCGTGCGTTCGGTGCGGATCCTGACCATCTACGGCGGGGTCGCCTACGAGCCGCAGCTGGAGATGCTGAAGAGCGGCGTCGACGTCGTCGTCGGTACGCCGGGCCGGCTGCTCGACCTGGCCAACCGCGGCGTGCTCGACCTGTCGCACATCAAGGTGCTGGTGCTGGACGAGGCCGACGAGATGCTCGACCTGGGCTTCCTGCCCGACGTCGAGCGGATCCTGCGCAAGACGCCCGAGCTGCGCCAGACAATGTTGTTCTCGGCAACGATGCCGTCGGCCGTGATCGGCCTGGCGCGCACCCACATGCGGCACCCGCTGAACATCCGCGCGGAGTCGCACGAGGACACCCAGATGGTGCCGACCACGGCCCAGTTCGTCTACCGGGCACACGATCTGGACAAGCCCGAGGTGGTGGCCCGGATCCTGCAGGCCGACGACCGCGGCCGGGTGATGATCTTCTGCCGGACCAAGCGCGAGGCGGGCCGGCTCACCGACGACCTGATCGACCGTGGCTTCAAGGCCGCCGCGATCCACGGCGACCTGAACCAGCAGGCCCGCGAGCGGGCGCTGACCCGGTTCCGCGGTGACAAGGTCGACGTGCTGATCTGCACCGACGTCGCGGCCCGCGGCATCGATGTCGAGGGCGTCACGCACGTCATCAACAACACCTGCCCCGAGGACGAGAAGGCCTACATCCACCGGATCGGCCGGACCGGCCGCGCCGGGGCCAGCGGCATCGCGGTGACCTTCGTCGACTGGCCGGACCTGGTCCGCTGGAAGACGATCAACAAGGCGCTCGACCTGCCGTACGACGAGCCGCAGGAGATCTACTCCACCTCGCCGGAGCTCTACCACGACCTCGGCATCCCGACCGACGCCAAGGGCCGGATCAAGCCGGCCCAGGACAAGCCGGAGCGCGACCGTCCGCCGCGGCGCAGCGAGGGCGAGTCGGGTTCGGCGCCGGCCTCGGGCGAGCGCCCGGGCCGCAAGCGCAACCGCAACCGCCGCCGGACCCGCAACGGCCGGACCGTCGAGGGCGTCGAGAACGTCGAGAACGTCGAGCAGAAGACCGACCAGGACGTCACCGCGAAGACGCTGGTCCCGCCGACCCCGGAGACGTCGACCGAGGCCGCCGAGCACACGCCGTCGGAGCGCAAGCCCCGCCAGCGCACCCGTCGCCGCCGTGGAGGCGACCGTGGGGAGAGCGCAGAGTCGCTGTCCCCGCAGCCGATCGCGGAGGCGAACGCTGCCGACGCGACCACCGCGGACCGGAGTACCACCAAGGCAACCACCGCCGAGCGGACCGCTGCCGAGGCAACCACCGCGGAGCCGGCTGCTGCCGAGGCGACCGCGCCGGTCGACGAGAAGCCGCGCCGGACTCGTACGCGTCGACGCACCGAGTCGGCGACCGCCGAAACGTCCGCCGTCCAGACGGAGTCGGCGACCGCCGAGACCTCCGTCCAGACGGAGGCACCGGCCACCGAGGCGGAGGCCGCACCGGCATCTGCCGCGGCGACCGAGGCTCCAGCTGTCACCAAGGCCCGGTCCGCCAAGGCAACCGCGGCGCCGACCGCTGACGCGGAAGCCGCTCCGGCGGACAAGCCCGCCCGGCGGACTCGCACCCGCAAGGCTGCAGCCACAGAGACTGCTGCCCCGGAGGCCGCCGCCTCGGAGGCTGTCGCTCCGGGGACCGCTGCGCCTGCCGAGGAGAAGCCCAAGCGGACGCGGACTCGCAAGGCCGCTGCCACCGCCGAGGTCGTTGCCGAGGCCCCTGCGGCCGACGTACCGGCTGAGGCTCCGGCGCGCCGTACGCGGGCTCGCAAGGCGGCCGAAGCTCCTGCTGAGGTGGCCGTCGACGCACCCGTCGAGGAGAAGCCAAAGCGGACCCGGACGCGGAAGGCCGCGGCTGCGGCCGAAGCTGCTCCGGTAGCGGCTGAGGCCCCGGCCGAGGAGAAGCCGAAGCGGACGCGGAAGAAGGCTGCCCCGGCGCCGGCCGAGGAGGCACCGGCCGTCGAGGACGCTCCGGTGGCCAAGAAGGCCGCGGCCAAGCGGACCCGGAAGGCGGCCGCCAAGCCGGCTGCCGACGTCCCGGCGGAAGCGGCCGAGGAGAAGCCGGTCAAGCGGACCCGCAAGAAGGCCGCCACCACACCGACCTTCACCGCACCGGAGTAACACCGAACGAACAGCAACCCCGTCCAGCCACCAGGCTGGGCGGGGTTTTCTGTTGCCGGACCGTGACCGCACGCCGCAACGCCGGACCCCCGCCCGGCCGTCCTAGGTGGACAGATCGTCGAGGGGAAAGGTGTGGGCGATGGCGAAGACAGGAATCACCGCCGTGGCGGCAGGGGTCGTGCTGGCGGCCGTGGTGCTGTCGGGCTGCAGTGGCAGTGGCAACGAATCGAGCTCGTCGGCCGGGGACGCCGCGGCCCCGCAGTTCAGCGACGCACAGCCGCAGGGCGAAGCGGGATCGACCGGCCAGGCCGCGCCGAAGGACAAAGGCGGGGCCCCGGCGCAGCCCGCGCTGACCAGGGCGATCGTCAAGACCGGTTCGCTGACGATCGAGAACGAGGACGTCGACAAGCAGCGCCAGGCCGCGATTTCCGTCGTCACCGGCCTGCGTGGTCAGGTCGCCTCCGAGGACACCGGCAGCGACAGCGACGGCCGGATCACCCGCGCGAACCTCGTGCTGAAGGTGCCGACCGCGGCGTACGAGACCGCGATCGAGCGCCTCTCCGCGCTCGGCACGCGAACCGCGATCCACCAGGAGTCCAGCGACGTCACCGAGCAGGTGGTGGACGTGGACAGCCGGATCGCCTCCCAGCGCGCCAGCCTGGAACGGATGCGCGCTCTGCTGGCGAAGGCGACCACGATCGCCGAGATCGTCTCGGTCGAGTCCGAGCTGACCCGGCGCGAGGCCGACCTGGAAGCCCTGCTGGCCAAGCAGAAGGCGCTGTCCGGGCAGACCGAACTGGCCACGCTCAGCCTGGTCATCGCCGAGCCGGGCAAGGCGCCGGTCGAGGCCAAGGACGACAAGGGATTCCTCGCCGGGCTCGCGGGTGGCTGGAACGCCTTCACCGCAACGTTCGTCGCGCTCGCGACCGTGCTGGGCGCGCTGCTGCCGTTCCTGATCGTGCTGGCGTTGATCGTGGTCCCGCTGTGGCGGTTCCGGCACCGCCTGCGCCGTACGCCGGTCGCCGCGCCGTCGACGCCCGACCGGTCCTGAACCTCAGAGCAGCGACTTGGCCAGTTCCCGGTACGCCGCCGCGCCGGGCGTCGCCGGCGCGGTGGCCAGGATGGTCTGGCCGATCGCCGGCGCCTCGGCGAAGCGGATCGACTTCGGGATCGCGGGCTGCAGCACCGTCAGCTCGTAGGTCCCGGCGATCGTCTCCAGCACCGTGCGCGCGTGCGTCGTCCGGCCGTCGTACAGGGTCGGCAGCACGCCGAGGATCTCGAGGCCGGGATTCGTCAGCTGCTGGACGTCGTGGATGGTGTCGAGCAGTTGGCCGACTCCGCGGTGCGCGAGCGTCTCGCACTGCAAGGGAATCAGCACCTCGGACGCGGCGGACAGCCCGTTGACGGTGAGCAGGCCGAGCGTGGGCGGGCAGTCGATCAGGATCCAGTCGTACGACGACGCCAGCGGCCGCAGCGCCGTGCGCAACGCCTGTTCCGCGCTGCTGTCGCGGGACAGCCGCACCTCGGCCGTCGCCAGCTCGATCGTGGCGGGCACCAGGTCCGGCCCCTCGTCGAGCGCGATGAGCACGTCGCGGACCTTCGCCGCCCCGAGCAGGACGTGGTGCAGCGAGGTGTCGAGGTCTTCGGGATCGACGCCGAGCGAGAAGGTCAGACAGGCCTGCGGGTCCAGATCGACCAGCAGCACGCGCTGCCCGAGCTCGGTCAGGGCAGCACCGAGCGAGGCGACGGTGGTCGTCTTGGCCACCCCGCCCTTCTGATTGGCGACTGCCAGCGTCCGCGGCACCCGGCCATTGTGCCGCACGGTGGAACACACCGCCTGCCGGGGCGCCTGTTGACTTAAAGCATTGTTGAAGTTTCAGGATGTTCGGCATGACGACGACCCTGGAGACGACACCACGGGCGACCCGCCGCGAGTGGCTGGGACTCGCCGTACTGGCTCTGCCGACGATCCTGCTCGGCCTGGACATGACCGTGCTGCACCTGGCCGCGCCGATGCTGAGCGCGGATCTCGGTCCGAGCAGTTCGCAGCTGCTGTGGATCATCGACGTCTACGGCTTCGTGGTGGCGGGGCTGCTGATCACGATGGGCACGGTCGGCGACCGGATCGGCCGCCGCCGGCTGCTGATGATCGGCGCGGCCGGGTTCGCCGGCGCCTCACTGCTCGCGGCGTTCGCGACCAGCGCCGAACTGCTGATCGCCGCGCGGGCCCTGCTCGGACTGGCCGGCGCAACGCTGATGCCGTCGACGCTGTCGCTGATCAGCAACATGTTCCGCGATCCGCGGCAGCGCCAGCTGGCGATCGCGATCTGGATGACGAACTTCATGCTCGGCGGAATCGCCGGTCCGCTGGTCGGCGGCGTCCTGCTCGAGCGCTTCCACTGGGGCTCGGTGTTCCTGATCGGCGTCCCGCCGCTGCTGCTTCTGCTGGCCGTGGCCCGCCCGCTGCTGCCCGAGTTCCGCAACCCCGGCTCCGGCCGGATCGACCTGGCCAGCGTCGCGCTGTCGATGGGCGCGATCGTCGCGGTGGTCTACGCGCTGAAGGAGACGGCCAAGGACGGCCTGCACGTCACGACGCTCGCCGTACTGGCTGCTGGGCTGGTGGCCGGCTACGCCTTCGTACGGCGTCAACTGACGCTCACCGAACCCCTGCTGGACCTGCGACTGTTCCACCGGACCGCCTTCAGTGTGTCGCTCGGTGCACAGACCTTCGGCCTCTACGTCCTGGCGGCCATGCAGTTCCTCGCGGTCCAGTACTTCCAGCTCGTGCTCGGCCTGTCCCCGCTGGAGTCGGGCCTGTGGATGCTGCCGATCGCCGCGGCCGGCATCGTCGGCACACTGGGCGCGCCGTTCGTCGTACGCCGGCTGCCCGCCGGTACGGCGATGACGCTCGGCTTCCTGATCGCGGTGCCGGGTTTGGCGCTGATGGCGCTCTCCGGCCGGGCAGCGGTGGTTGCAGGCCTGACGATCGCCAGTCTGGGCATCCAGGTTGTGCTGGCTCTCACCTACGACCTCGTGGTCGGCAGTGCTCCGCCCGAGCGCGCCGGAGTCGCCTCTGGCATGGGTGAGACCGGCACCGAGTTCGGGATGGCGCTGGGCGTGGCGGTGTCCGGCAGTCTGGTGACGGCGGTCTACCGCGGCCAGGTGACCGAGCAAAGCCTTCCCGCTGGAGTGTCCAGCGAGGCACGAGACACGCTGGGCGGTGCGGTCGCGGTCGCCGAGCACCTGCCGCAGCCGCTCGCCCGAGAGGTCCTGGAGCTCACCAGAGCGGCGTACACGGACGGCGTACAGCTCGCGGCGCTGGTCAGCCTGGGCATCATCGTGGTGCTGGCTGTGGCGACCGCCACCCTGTTGCGGACCAGGCAGCGGGATACCGTGGAGTCGTGAGTACGCCGCGCACCCTGACCCTGCCCGACGGAGTCCGTCCCGTCACCCTCGACACCGACCGAGGCAGCTTCGCCACCTTGCAGGCCGTTCCGGACGTCGGTACGCCGCTCGGCACCGTGCTGCTGGTCCCGGGCTGGACGGGCAGCAAGGAGGACTTCACCCCGCTGGTCGACCACCTGGCGCGCTTCGGCTGGCGCGCGGTCGCGGTCGACCAGCGCGGCCAGTTCGAGACGCCGGGCCCGGCCGATCCGTCGGCGTACACGCTGGCGGAGCTCGCGCTCGACGTGGTCGCGATGAGCAAGGAGCTCGGCGGCTACAGCCAGCTGGTCGGGCACTCGTTCGGCGGTCTGGTCGCGCGGGAGGCGGTGCTGGCCGACCCGTCGGTGTTCTCCACCGTCACCCTGCTCTGCTCGGGTCCGGGCGGCTTCAGCGACGAGGCGAAGGTGCAGGCGCTGCAGATGCTGGCCTTCGGCCTCGACAACCTGCCGATCGAGCAGGTGTACGACCTGAAGCTCGAGCACGACAGCAAGGACCCGCGGTACGTCGCGCCGGCGACCGAGATCGCGGCGTTCCTGCGCAAGCGGTTCACCGGCAACGTGCCGGCCAGTCTGGCCGAGATCACCAAGCGGCTGATCGACGCCGAGGACCGGACCGAGCAGCTGGCCGAGTCCGGCGTACGGGTGCAGGTCGCGTACGGCGAGAGCGACGACGGCTGGCCGCTGGCGGTGCAGGACCGGATGGCCAGGATCCTCGGGGTGAAGCCGCAGGTGATCGCCGACGCCGGGCACTCCCCCGCGATCGATCAGCCGGCCGCGACCGCGCGGATCCTGGTGGATTTCTTCCACGACCGCTGACCGGCGACAGGTTGGTCGTTGCCAACGGCATCGATCTGACGATCCGGTGGCGATCGGACGTCTATTCGCGCTGCCTAGCGTTGCGCGCATGACAACCGAAAGCACAGACCGTACGGGCTCGGTCAATCGCCGTAGCCTGCTCGGTGGTGGACTCGCGGCCACGGTCGCGGCGTCCACTCTGACCTCGCCCGCCTCCGCGGTCGGCACTTCCGGCACCACTTCCGCCACCGACACCGCGCTGCCGCCCGGCGAGCTCAAGGGCTACAGCCTTCCGCTGAGCGCGCGCGGTACGGCCAACATCGTCGGGGCCCCGCCCTGGCACTACGTCGGCGACCTGATCGGCGCCGAGTTCTGGACCTCCGCCGACGCGGCCGCCGCGGCACTGCCGGCCGGGCTGACGCCCGACCCGGTGACAGCCGGCCACGGCTATGCGCTGTTCATCGACTGGCAGTTCTCCGGGGACCACCAGGAATACCTGGATCCGGACCGCAGCCTGTACTCGGAGTTCCTGGTCCTGCTCGACGCGCAGTTCAAGGGCGCGCCGGTGGCGTGGTGCCCGTACATCTACGTCGACAACGACGCGGCGCTGGCCCGCGGCTGGTTCCAGGGCTTCCCGAAGAAGCTCGGGGTGATCAAGCAGACCCGGGCGTTCCCGGTCGCCGGCCACGCGGCGCCGGTGGTCGGCCCGGGCGGGACCTTCGCGGCCGCGATGTCGTCGGCCGGCCGCCGCCTCGCCGAGGCCCGGGTCACCCTGGAGAAGCCGAGCGGCACGATTCCCGCGCTGGGCCGGCCGATCGTCAACCTGCGCCACTTCCCGCGGCTCACGGCCGGCAACTTCGACAACCCGGCGGTGCACGAGCTGACCCAGTCGATCCTGGAGAACCCGACCGTCGCCAACGCGTGGTCCGGGACCAGCGATCTCACCTTCCTGCCGGCGCCCGGCGAGGAGCTGGCCGACCTGAAGATCATCCGCAAGGGAATCGGCTTCCGCGGCAGCCTGTCGTACTCGGTACGCGATCTGAAGATCCTGACCGGGCCGGAAGCGACCAGCTGATCCAGGCGCCCTCCGGCCCGCTTGGGCCGGAGGGCTCGTTCTCTAGGAAACCGGCCGGATGTACGGCTTCAGATCGAGCGTGTCGAGTCCGATCGGCTGCAGCGCGGCCACGGTCTTCTCGTCCACCACCCGCAACTCGACCCGCACCGGCCGGTCGCCGGGGCCGAGACCGACCGCGGTGATCCCGTACTCCGCGGCCGGCAGCGCCTCGACGGCCTTCTGCTGCTCGGCCGCCTCCGCCTGGCTCACCTTCACCTGCGTCACGCACAGGTTGCCCGCGACCAGCGGCTCCAGCGCCCGGCGTACCGTCGCGACGTCTCCGTGCGCGACGCCGATCATCACCACGCTCGGCTTGTTCGGCGGGGCTCCCGGTTCGATCGCGGTCGGGAAGCCCTCGGGCCAGCCGATCCACGGGTTCTGCAACTGGCTGGTCCGCGCCTTCACGAACTGCTCGACCGCGGGAGTGATCGACTGACTCGCGTCCCCGGGCTTCCAGCCTCCGGCCGGAGCCGCGCACGGCACACCCGGCGCCGGTTCCTCGGGTTGCGCCTGAGTCGGCGGCCCTTGCTGCTCGACGGCGATCGAGCCTGCTTTCCACGTGCCCACCAGGCGAGCCTGGCCCGATTTCACCCCCTGGATCACGCTCAGACCGACCAGGCGGCTCAGGTCCACCCCAGTCAGGTCCACCGCTGCACCCGGTGGGCACGCCGGCGGCATTCCGCCGGGGCCGAGCTCCGCGGTCGTCGGCAACGGCAGGCAGTACCGGACCGGTACGCCGGGCGCCGCGACCACCCGACCGCTCACCTCGACCCGGTCGCCGTCCCGCACCTCCAGGGGGTGTGCCTTGTCGTTGCTAGGGGCAACCACTGGATCGTCGCCGCTCGGCAGCCAGATCAGCGCCGCCGTCGCGATCACCGCCACGCTCGCGGCCGCCAGCGCCGGGACCACCCAGCGCCGCGGCTTCCGGCCGCGAGTGATCCGCTCTAGGTCCGGCTCCGGCGCCGACGGCTGCCCGGCCCGCCACCGAGAACCCGCCTGCCGCAGCAGCTCGTCGATCTCGTCGGTCGGTGTCATTCGCTGACCTCCAGCAAGGACCGCAGGCGAGCCCGCGCATCGGAAAGAGTTGATTTCACAGTGCCCTCGGAGCACCCCATCACCGCCGCCGTGTCGGCCACCGACAGGTCGGCGAAGTAGAAACAGTCCACCGCCAGCCGCTGCCGCGCCGACAGCGCCTCCATCGCCTGCCCGACGTCGACCCGGCCCTCGACATCCCCGCGCGCCTCGACCACGTCGCCCTCTGCCAGCTCAGCCACCGGCCGAACTCGCCGGGCCGCCTTGCGCGCCTGATCGGCCGTGATCGCCAACAACCACGCCGACGCGGATCCCCGCGCCGCGTCGTACTGCCGGCGCTTCATCCAGGCCCGCGCCAGCGCCTCCTGCACGATGTCGTCGCGATCCGCCCCCACCGCCAGTCGAGCCGCCACCCGAGCCATCGCCGGCAGATGCGGCCGCACCCACGCGACGAATCCGGCGCCGTCCTCCGGAGGCACCACCACCCCACCCCGCTCGATCACCGTCGCAGCCACACCCTGTCTACCCTCTCCACCCCCCACCCGGTTGGGTCCCACCCTCCAGAACAGCAACGACCCCGTTCCCACCAGGTCACACGCCGCCGGTCCGCGGGGTTATCCACAGATCCGGATTTCCACCCCACAGCCACGTCGCGAATAACTACCGTCGAAGGACCACGACCACCTGGGGGACCACGATGCCAGCCGCCACGCCACCACCCGACCTGCCCGAGCCCACGGAGCTGCACGCCCGGCTCAGCACCCACGGGGAGCTCGACTGGGGCGACCCGCTGCCGACGTGGGCGGAGATCGGCGCGGCGTACGGGCCGGACGCGACGGCGCAGAGCGCCAGGTTGTTGGCCCGCTCCGCGCAGGTCGAACCTGCTGTGACCGCTGACATCCTCGACGCGATCGGTTCCGAGGGGTTCTCCTACCGCCTGCAGAACCGGCTGAAGTCCCCGCAGTCGCTGGCGCGCAAGATCAGCACGCAGACCGACTACCGCCGGGACAAGGGACAGCAGCAGCCCGAGGACGTCCTGCGCTACACGGTCGGCACGGACCATCCGCATCAGCTCGTCGAGACCGCGATCAGGACCGTGGACCGGCTGCTGGCCAAAGGCTGGACGACGCAAGCCGCCCGTCAGTCGTACGTCGACCGGAGCCGGTACAAAGGCGTGCACGTCGTCCTCCGCACCAGGGGACAAATCGTCGAACTCCAGGTGCACTCCCGCGAGTCGCTGAAGGTGAAAGAGGCAACCACCCAGCTGTACGCCGTACAGCGTGATCGCACCCAATCGCCAGCAGCTCGCGCTCGAGCGGGCCGGGACGCGGTCGCCATCTCGGCCGCGATGACCGAACCGGACGGCCTGGCGGGCCTGAAGACATTGGGCGGGGTCCCGGTCGTCCCCAGACGGTACGGCGACCGGAACGCCGCGAACTCCAGGGGGTGCGGGCCCGTCGAGACCGATCGCCCCACCGTCCGGGACAATCAGCACCGAGAGCACCACCGGCAGCAGGACCGACAGGATGGGATGTCACGATGACGCGGCTGTTTGTGATCAAGAACGACGACGGCAGCGACCTGTGGGTGGCCGCGGTGATCGACCAGGACGTGTGGACCTACGTCGCGAACACCGGCAAGTTCCACCGCAACGAAGGTGCCAGCGACGACTTCTTCTTCCGCAACGAGCTGGAGTTCTCCGACATCGGCATCGCCGAGGCGCGGCGACTGATCGCGGCCGGCGTCGGAACGGTCGACGAGCAGCGGTGGCCTGACTCGGTCAGCCGGTGGCGTCAGGACCCGAGCCCGATGGACCCCGACGTCGTCTTCGCCTCGCTGGCCGCGGATCTCGGGTAGCGCTCAGCTGCCGGCGTACAGCTTGGTGATGATGGATTCGATCGGGGGTTCCTGGACCGACAGATCCACCAGCGGGTACGTCGCGGCGATTTCGGCGACGAGTGGGGCGGCTGAGGTGGTGGGTGGGAAGGAGAGCCACTGGCGCGGGCCGTCGGTGCGGGTGACGGTGGCGCCTTGGACGGTGATCGGCGGGTGTGGCGTGGCCAGGTCGACGACCAGCGTGCGCGGGGCGGACTGGGAAGCGCGCAGGCCGGCGAGGGTGCCGTCGTAGACCTGGTGGCCGTGGTCGATGACCATGACGCGGGAGCACAGGGCCTCGATGTCGTCGAGGTCGTGGGTGGTGAGGATGACGGTGGTGCCGCGGTCCTTGTTGAGCTGGGCCAGGAACGACCGGAGGCGCGCCTTGCTGACGATGTCCAGGCCGATGGTGGGTTCGTCGAGGTAGACGATCTCGGGGTCGTGCAGCAGGGCGGCGGCGATGTCGCCGCGCATGCGTTGGCCCAAGGAGAGTTGGCGGACGGGGACGTCGAGCAGGTCGCCGAGGTCCAGGAGCTCGACGAAGGTCGCGAGGTTCTCGCGGTGGCGGTCGCGCGGGACGCCGTACATCTTCTGGAGCACGGCGAAGGAGTCCTTGAGCGGCAGGTCCCACCACAGCGTGGTGCGTTGGCCGAAGACGACGCCGATGCGTTTGGCCAGCCGGGTGCGGTGGCGGGACGGGTCGACGCCGGCGACCCGGATGGTGCCGCTGGTGGGGACCAGGATGCCGGTGAGCATCTTGATCGTGGTGGACTTGCCGGCGCCGTTCGGGCCGATGTAGCCCATCACCTCGCCGGGCTCGACGGTGAACGACAAAGCGTCGACCGCGCGGACCTCGCGGCGGGTGCGACGCAGGCCGGTGCGGGTGGAGACGGTGAACGCGCGGGACACCTGGTCCAGCTCGATGACGGGCACGACGATCAACTCCCGGTACTGCGGTAGCGACGGAGACCGCCTCGCCAGGCCAGCGACGCGATCGCGGTCATCACGACCGCGACGGCCGGGGCCAGCAGGCCGATCCAGGACGGCAGGCCCAGCGGGGCCGGTTTGCCCAGCACGTAGAGCACCGGGTAGTAGTTCACGAAGGCCAGCGGTACGACGAACGTGACGGCGCGCACGATGTCCTGGCCGAAGATCGACAGCGGGTACTGGGTGAGCTGCTGCCCGCCGTAGGTGAACGAGTTGGCCACTTCGGCGGAGTCGATCGAGACGAACTGGAACGCGCCGCCGAGCACGAAGATCGCGGCGAAGATCAGCGCGCCGCTGACCAGCGAGAGGGTCAGGAACAGCACCTTGCCGACGGTCCAGTCGATGTCGACGGCACCGATGCCCAGCCCGAGGATCAGTCCGGCCTGCAGCGGCCGGCCGAGCCGGCGCAACGCGAAGTTGTCCGCGACCGCCTGGACGAACGCCGGGACCGGGCGGACCAGCCAGACGTCCAGGTCGCCGGAGCGGATCCGCTGCCCGACGCGTTCGATCGAGCCGGTGACCAGGTCGGCGATGCCGAGCGTCATCGAGGCGGTCCCGTACAGCAGCGCCATCTGGCCCAGATCGAAGCCGCCGAAGCTCTCGATGTGGCTGAACATCAGCAGCACGGCGACGAAGTCGGTCACCGTGACCAGCGCCGAGCCGATCAACAGGAACACGAACGACGCCGGGTAGGCCAGCGAGGACCGGATCCACATCAACACCAGCATCCAGTACTGACCCGGCCAGACCATTGCCCTGCGCAACGACAGGTCAGCCACCCTGGATCACCACCTTCCGGGTCGCCAGAACGGTCGCGAACCGCCCGATCAGCAGCAGCACGACGATCCAGCCGAACTGGAACGCGAGCGCCCGCGACGGCAGGTCCTGCCCGAGCCAGACGTCGATCGGCACCTGCATCGTCGCCGCCCACGGTGTCGCTCGCGCGAACTCACCGAACCAGCCCGGGAACACCACCAGCGGCAGGATCGTGCCGGAGAAGAACAGCGACAGCACCATCGCCAGTCCCTCCAACCCCCGCGAGTCGGTGATCCAGAACCCGGACAACGCGACCAGGTACCGGATGCCGAAGCTGACCAGGATCCCGAACGTCAGCGCGATCCCGACCGCGAGCCCCTGCACCGCGGACGTCGGGAAGCGCAGGTCGAAGACCAGTGAGCCGACCAGCAGCGGTACGCCGCCGCGAGCCAGCAACTCGAACGCCGCCCGGCCGGCGTCCACCGACAACCACCACAGCATCAGATGGGTCGGCCGGTACAGGTCGACGGCGATGGCACCGGTGCGGATCCGCTCGCCGAGCTCGACGGTGGTGCTCGCGCCGAAGATCCCGATCGGCGACAGCAGTCCCTGCTGCAGCCAGACGAACGTGAGCGCGTCGGTCACGTCGTACCCGCCGAGATTCGGCCGCTGGTCCCACAGCGTCAGGTACACGCCGCAGAAGATGAAGCCGAAAACCGTGTTGGTGAACGCGCCCGACAAGGTGGCGATCCGGTACGTCGAGAACCGGCGGAACGACCGGACCGCGATCGCCCAGTAGACGCCCACGGCAACCTCCTAACACTGTCGCGAAGGTGGTGTCCGAGACACAGCGGCACGCTGAACTGCCCCGGATCCAGAAGGACCCGGGGGTTCGGACACCACTGTGGCGGCGCGCCGAAGCACGCCGTTGTCAAGGGAAGGACAGTGACGGTACGCCGGGCCGCCGCGGGGCGTCAACTGCTATTGCGGCTGCCCGCAACCGTGCCGGGATCAGCCGGTCAGATCCGATTCGAGCAGCCGGCTGAGCAGGGTCGCGAAGGCGACGGGATGGGTCGCGTAGCCGGTGTGGCCGCCGGGGAACGTGACGACCGGCCAGCCGATCTCGTCGGCGATGACGGCGATCGCGCGGGCGGGCAAGTGTTCGGCGGAGTCGGCGCCGGCCGCGGGCACGATCTTGGCGGCGACCTCGCGCAGCGCACCCAGGTCCGGGCGGTAGCGGGTGAACGGCAACAGCTTGTGGGCGAAGAAGTTGTCGGCGTTCGCCAGCATCCGCTCCACGGCCTGCCGGTACTCCGGCCGCAGATCCTCCAGCGCCGGCCGGTCGTCCTCGTCCAGGCCCAGCCCGCCGGCGAACAGGCGCAGCGCCACCATCGCACCGTCCTCGGCGTAGGTGGCGTGCACGTCCTCGAAGAACGCGTGCGCGGTCGCGGCATCCGGCAGTACGCCGACCGCCGGTGGCTCGTGTGCGATCAGCATCCGCACCCGATCGGGGTGCCGCGTGATCAGCTCCAGCCCGGTGACAGCCCCGGACGAGCTCCCGAACACGTACGCCGCCTCGCCGCCGCCCACCGCGTCGATCAGCGCCAGCGCGTCCTCGGCCGACCAGTCGACCCGCTCGTCAGCCGGCCGACCGTCGTACGGGCTCCTGGAGTTGCCGCGCGGGTCGTAGGTGACCACGGTGTAGTCGGCCGCCAACTGCCCGACCACCAGGTCGAAGACGCCCCCGTCGGTGAGACCGCCCGCGATCAGCAGCAGCACCGGACCGCTCCCGGTCACCTCGTAGTGCAACGTCGCGCCCGGCACGGCCAGCTTGTTCACGGTTTTCGTGGTCATGGTCACCCCTCTGTGGTTCGGTGACCCCAGCCTCCGGCACCCCGCTGGCACGGCACGCACACGGCGCTGGCACGGCGCCGGTCAGCCTGCCTCGATTCAGCCGGCCTTGATTCAGCCGGCCTTGATGAAGTCCGCGACCGCGTCGGCGACGAGCTGGACGGCGATGGCGCTGAGCAGGAGGCCGGCGATGCGGGTGACGAGCAGGACGCCGTTCTCGCCGAGGACGCGCATGATCAGGCCGGAGAAGCGCAGGGTCAGCCACATCACCAGGTGGATCAGTACGATGCCGACCGAGATCGCGACGACCTCGGGCAGCGATCCGTCGGCGCGCTGGACGAAGACCATCGTGGCGACGATCGCGCCGGGGCCGGCCAGCAGCGGGGTGCCGAGCGGGACGAAGGCGATGTTGACGTTCTTGGTCTGGACCGGGTCCTCGGCGGTGTCGGTCAGCAACTGCAGCGCGATCAGGAGCAGCAGCAGACCGCCGGCGGCCTGGAGCGCGGGCAGGGTGATGCCGAGGTTGTGCAGGATCTGCTGGCCGAACGCGGCGAACACCACGATCACGCCGAAGGCGACCAGCACGGCCTGCCAGGCGGCCTTCTTGCGGACCGCCCGGGACTGGCCGGCGGTCAGCGAGATGAACACCGGCACCGTGCCGGGCGGGTCCATGATCACGAACAGCGTGACGAAGACCTCGCTGAGCAGGCCGAAGTTGATCACGGAGTTCACGGCAGGTAGACCTCTGGCGCGTGCGCCCCACTGGCCGCGGCGTTGACCTTGGCGACCTCGAGCAGCCGCTGGAACTGCTCCGGGTCGGTGCCGTTCACGCCGAGATCGTGGTTGATCTTGCCCAGGCCGTGGTGGTCGCTCGAACCGGTCCAGATGATGCCGAGATCCTGCGCGATCCCGCGCAGCGTCTCCCGCGACCGCGGCGAGTGGTCCTGGTGGTCGACCTCGATGCCGGCCAGCCCGTGGTCGGCGACCAGGCGGGCGATCGTCTCCGCGGTGACGACCTTGTGGCTGGAGCGGCCCCACGGGTGCGCGATCACCGGGACGCCGCCGGCGGCGCGGACCAGGTCGATCGCGCGGCCCGGCTCGATCGCGTAGTGCGACACGTGACCCGGCCGGCCGTCGGCCAGGAACCGGTCGAACGCCTCACCGCGGTCCGCGACGGTGCCCTTGGCAACCAGGGCGTCGGCGACGTGCGGCCGGCCGACCGACGGCGTACCGGTCGCCTGGGCGAGCACTTCGTCGACGGTGAGCTGGACGCCCATGCCGTTGAGCCGGGCGACGATCGAGGGGATCCGGTCGGTCCGCCCGTCGCGCACGATCCGCAGCTCCTCGGCCAGCGGCTGGTACGACGGGTCGGGCAGGTAGCCGAGCAGGTGCACGGCGATGCCCTGCAGCTTGCAGGAGATCTCGATCCCGGGGACGAACCCGATGCCGAGCTCCTCCGCGGCGCGCCGGCCTTCGGCCCAGCCGTCGGCCGTGTCGTGATCGGTGAGCGCGATCACGTCCAGGCCGTCCCGCTTCGCGTGCGCGATCAGGACGTCGACCGGGTCGGTGCCGTCCGAGCGGTTCGAGTGGGTGTGCAGGTCGATGCGCACGAGCGATCGGGATCCCTTCTCTGGACAAAGTCTCGACAGAGATGCTATCCGGACCGCGCCCTGGTCCTTACTGTTATCCACATGGAGCGTGACCGGGTCGACTGTGTCGGAGCCCTTGTGTACGACGACCAGCGCCGCCTGCTGCTGGTCCAGCGGGCCAACGAACCCGGTCGCGGCCTGTGGTCGCTGCCGGGCGGCCGGGTCGAGCCCGGCGAGGACGACCCGACCGCCGTGGCCCGCGAGGTCGCGGAGGAAACCGGTCTCCAGGTGCGGGTCGGCGAGCTGGTCGGCGAGGTCGAGCGGGAGGCGCCCGGCCGGCGGCTGTACGTGATCCGCGACTACGAGGCCGAGCCGGTCGGCGGCACACTGCGCGCCGGCGACGACGCCGACGACGCCCGGTTCGTCAGCCGCGACGAGTTCGAGAACCTGCCGACCGCCACCCTGCTCGCCTCCACCCTCGCCCAGTGGAACGCCCTGCCCGGCTGAAATCCCGGTGCCGGTCCCCGCCAGGGGGCGGACAATGAGCCGATGGACGATCTGGCGCAAGCAGTGGAGCACAACGCGGCCGAACTGCTGATGCGGATGGGCGCGGCCGGTGGCGGCACCCAGCGCGACGACGGCGAGGTCCGCTGGACGATCGGCGGGTCACCGATCGACTACCACAACGCGGTCGTGGCGGCGGACCTGTCGAAGGCCGACCACGTGATCGCCGAGTCCGTCGAACTGATGAAGGCCCACGGCGTGCCCGGTACCTGGCACGTGGGTCCGTCGATGCGACCGCACAACCTGGCCGAACGGCTGCTGGCGGCAGGGTTCACCGACGACGGCCGCGAGCCGGCGATGGCCGTCGAGATCGCCCAGGTCACCGCCCAGACCTCGCCCGGTCTGGAGATCGCCCGAGTCCGGACCGAACAGGACCTGGCCGTCTGGGTGGACACGCTCGGCCGCGGATTCGGCGAAGGCCCCACTGAGGCCGCGTGGGTCGGCCGGATCTACCGGCAGCAAGGTTTCGACGACCCGTGGCGGCACTACCTCGCCCGACTCGACGGCGAACCGGTGGGGACGGCAACCGTCTTCCTGACTCCGGGAGTCGCCGGACTCTACTTCGTGATGACCGTGCCCGAGGCCCGACGGCAGGGCATCGGCGCCGCCATCACCCAGTACGCCGTACGAGCGGCGGCCGACGTCGCGCGGTACGCCGTCCTGGAATCCTCGGCGGCCGGGCAGCCGGTCTACCGGCGGATCGGGTTTCGTGAGGTGGGTGAGATCGCGCTCTACGCGTTCCACTGGTGAACGGCCGGCGAGCCGCGGTCCCAGCCGAGCACCGAGATCGTGGCGGTGTTCAGCACGAAGTGGCGGCCCTCGGTCACGTCGAGCTCGAGCCAGCGGGCGGTCAGCGCGCGCAGGGCGTGGGAGTGACCGAAGACCAGCACGTCGCCGTCGACGGCGGCGATCCGGGCGTTCACCCGGTCGAGGCGCGCGGCGACCTGGTCGGGCGTTTCGCCGTTGGGTACCGGATTCGCCCAGACCGTCCAGCCGGGCACGGTCTCGCGGATCTGCGCGGTGGTGATGCCTTCGTAGTCGCCGTAGTCCCATTCGACCAGGTCGTCGTCGACCTCGGCGTTCGCGAAGCCCGCCAGTTCCGCCGTCCGCCGGGCGCGTTGGCGTGGGCTGGTCAGCACCAGATCGAAGTCGTGGCCGGCCAGCCGCTCGCGCAGTTCGCCGGCGATCCGCTCACCTTCCGCGGTCAGCGGCAGGTCGGTCGTGGACGTGTGCCGGCCCGACCTGCTCCACTCGGTCTCCCCGTGCCGGACCAGCCAGAGCTGGTCCTTGCGTTCCGCTGACTCTGCGTGTGTGGTCACCGATCCATCGTCTCAGACCACGAACGCAGCGGCCGTGAACCCTTGACCAACCACCGGTTCACAGGGCAGGGTCGAAAACTGTAAGCGCTTCCACTTTTGCCGAAGGAGGCTCGCGATGCCGTCCGGACCGACCGGCAGGCCGCCGACGATCTATGACGTCGCCGCGCTCGCGCAGTTGTCGATCGCCACGGTTTCGCGCGTCCTGCAGGGCACCGGACCGGTGTCGGCGAAGGCCAGAGCCCGCGTCGACCAGGCCGCGCAGGAGCTGAACTACGTTCCGCTGCGGGCCGCCCGCAGTCTCGCGGTGCAACGGCACGAGGCGCACGGACTGGTCCTGCCCGACCTGGCCGGCCCGTTCTACGGCGACCTGCTGATGGGGTACGAGCGCTGGGCCGGCGAGCACGGGCAGAGCGTGATCCTGACCGTCACGCACGGAAACCCCGAACCCCAGCGAACAGTGCGCGACCTGGCCGGCCGGGTGGACGGGATCGTTGTCCATGGCAACGCACTCGGGCTGGACGTGATCCAGGACCTGCGCCGCGCCAAGGTGCCGGTGGTCCTGGTCGCGCACCCGCCGGTGACCGGCTGCGACTCGGTCCGGACCGAGAGCGCGGCCAGCGCCGAGCGGCTGACCACCCGACTGCTCGACCACGGGCGGCGGGACCTGCTGTTCGTCGGCGATCCGGCCAGCTCGTACGACGTGTCGGAGCGCTACGCGGGTTTCGCGACGGCGCTGCGAGCCCGCGAGCTGGACGTCCCGGAGCCCGAGCGCGTGCCACTGACGGAGGACGCGGGGGCCGGCCTGGCGACGAAGTTGCTTGCAGCAACTCCAAACGGTGCGGCGACGAGAGGCCGGACCCGGACGGGACCCGCCCGCGGGAACGGGACCGGCGGCAGGATGCCCGACGGATTGATCTGCGCCAACGACGAGTTGGCGCTGGCGGTCGTCCAGACGCTGCGAGACGGCGGCGTCGGCGTACCGGACGACGTCGTGGTGACGGGGTGGGACGACGTGATGGCCGCGCGGTACGTGTCGCCGGGGCTGACGACCGTCCGGCAGCCGATGGCCGAGCTCGGCCGGCTGGCCGCCTTACGACTGCACGAACGCGTGACCGGGGAACGCACCCGCGCGCGCAACGACGTACTACCCACAGAGCTCGTGCTGCGCGCGAGTTGCGGCACGCACCCGGGGGACGGCACGGACAGCAGTAACCGACTGAGGAGACGAGCATGATCACCCAGAGCACCCGCAGCCGGCTGGTGACCGGCGGCGCCGTACTCACCGCCGCGGCACTGGCCCTGTCCGGCTGCGGCCGGTCCGAGGACTCCCCCGAGGCGGCACCGCAGGCGACCACCAGCATCGGCAGCGACCCGGCCACCGGCAACCTGACCGTCTGGGCGATGGGCACCGAGGGCGAGAACCTGCCCAAGCTGACCAAGGAGTTCGAAGCCGCCAATCCCGGCACCAAGGTGACGGTGACGCCGATCCCTTGGGATTCCGCACACAACAAATTCACCACCGCGATCACGGCGCAGTCGCTGCCGGACGCCGCGATGGTCGGCACCACCTGGATGGGCGAGTTCGCCGATCTCGGCGCGCTCGACCCGACGCCGGCCGGGATCGACACCAGCAGCTTCTACCCCGGCGCGCTGGACACCACCAAGGTGAAGGACGTCAGCTACGGCGTGCCCTGGTACGTCGAGACGCGGGTCGTCTACTACCGCAAGGACCTGGCCGCCAAGGCCGGCATCACCACGCCGCCGACCGACTGGGACGGCCTGAAGGCGATGGCCAAGGCGATGCAGGACAAGGCCGGCGCGAAGTACGGCATCAACCTGCAGCCCGGTGGTCAGGGCTCCTGGCAGACGGTGATGCCGTTCGCCTGGTCGGCCGGTGCGAACATCACCACCGACGACGAGAAGGAGTTCACCTTCGACACCCCGGAGATGCAGGAGGGGCTGAAGTACTACCAGTCCTTCTTCACCGAGAAGCTGGCCGGCACCGACCTGCCGCCGAACCAGACCGAGGCGCAGTTCGTCAGCGGCCAGGTGCCGATGTTCATCTCCGGCCCGTGGATGGCCGGGTCAATCGCCAAGCTCGGCGGCGAGAAGATCAAGCCGAACATCGGTGTGTTCGAGCTGCCGAAGAACAAGACCTCCACGTCGTTCGTCGGCGGCAGCAACTTCGTCGTGTTCAAGGCGAGCAAGAACAAGGACAGCGCCTGGAAGCTGGTGAAGTGGCTGTCCGACGCCAAGACCCAGGCGAACTGGTTCAAGCTGTCCACCGACCTGCCGGCCGTGCAGAGCGCGTGGCAGGACCCGAGCATCGCCAACGACCCGCTGCTGCCGGTGTTCGGCAAGCAGCTGGAGACCGCGAAGGCACCGCCGTCGATCGTCAGCTGGGAGCAGGTGGCGACCGCGTTCGACGCCGAGATCGAGAAGATGGCCAAGGCCGGTCAGTCCCCCGCCGAGACCGCGAAGGCGATCCAGACCAAGGCTTCGTCGATCGGCACCGGTAGCTGATCGAGGATGCGATCTCACAGGCGCGAGACGGCCGCCGCGTGGATCCTCGTCCTGCCGTTCGTGGTGCTGTTCCTGGCCTTCACGGCCGGGCCGGTGCTGGGCTCGTTCGGGATGAGCTTCACCGACATCAAGCAGCGCGACCTGCGCACGCCGTTCGCGGTGAACGGCGTCGGGCTGGACAACTACGTCAAGGCGCTGTCCGACGAGACCTTCCGCAAGGCCGCCTTCAACACGGCGTACTTCGTACTGATCGGGGTGCCGCTGACGCTGGTCGTCGCGCTGGCGGCCGCGGTGCTGCTGGACCGGGGCATCAAGCGGTTCCAGGGGTTGTTCAAGGTGGGCTACTACCTGCCGGTGGTGACCTCGATCGTCGCGATCGCGGTGATCTGGCGGTTCGTGCTGGCGCCGGAGGCCGGGCTGCTGAACACCGTGCTCGGCTGGTTCGGCGTCGACGGGCCGAACTGGCTGGCCTCGAAGACCTGGGCGATGCCGTCGCTGATCGCGATGGCGGTCTGGCGCAACTTCGGCTCGGCGATGATCATCTTCCTGGCCGGGCTGCAGGGCATCCCGCAGACCGTCGAGGAAGCCGGCCAGATCGACGGTGCGGGCCCGTGGCAACGGTTCAGGTACCTGATCCTGCCGTTGCTGCGGCCGACCGTGCTGTTCACCAGCGTGACCACCGGGATCGGCTACCTGCAGTTCTTCGAGGAGCCGTTCGTGATGACCCAGGGCGGACCGCTGAACTCGACCATCTCGGTGTCGATGTACACCTACCAGCAGTTCGGCTTCGGCAACTACGGCCTGGCCACGTCGATGGCCTACCTGCTGTTCGTGGTGATCGCCGTGATCACCTTCATCCAGTTCCGGCTGCTGAGGGAGAAGTGATGCGCCGTACCTGGTGGATCTACCTGATCGCCGTGCTCGGGCTGGTCGCGGTCGCCGCGCCGTTCGTCTGGATGCTGCTGGGCAGCTTCAAGACCCAGGGCGAACTGCTCCGGGTGCCGCCGACGTGGTTGCCCGAGGCACCGACCACGCAGAACTACGACGACCTGTTCGGCAAGGCCAACTTCCCGCGCTACTTCCTCAACTCGACCGTGGTCGCCCTGGTGGTGACGGCGGGCAACCTGATCTTCTGCTCGATGATCGGGTACGCGCTGGCCAAGCTGCGGTTCCGGGGCCGCAACGCGTTGTTCGTGCTGGTGCTGGCGACGCTGATGGTGCCCGGCATGGTCACCTTCGTGCCGCTGTTCGTGTTCGTCACCAACGCCGGGCTGGCCAACAGCTATCCCGGCCTGATCCTGCCGTTCCTGGTCTCGCCGTTCGGCGTTTTCCTGATGCGGCAGTTCTTCTCCGGGCTGCCGGACGACCTGATGGACGCCGGCCGGGTGGACGGCACCAGCGAGCTGGGCATCTTCGCCCGGATCATGCTGCCGCTGACCCGGCCCGCGCTGGCCACGCTCGGCATCCTCACCTTCCTCGGCTCCTGGAACAACTTCCTCTGGCCGCTGGTGATCGCCCAGACCGAGGACAAGTACACCCTTCCCGTCGCCCTGGCGCTGTACTCGACCGGGCAGAACGCGCAGAACTACGGCCTGCTGATGGCCGGCGCGGTCGTGGTCGTCGTACCGGTGCTGGTGATGTTCGTGGTGTTCCAGCGTCATGTCACCAGAGGCATCGCGATCACCGGACTCAAATAGAAGGAGACGCACGATGACCGCCAACATCAGTCGCCGCACCTTGTTAGCCGCCACCGGAACCGCCGCACTCGTCGGGACCGCGCTTCCGGCGTACGCCGAACCCCGCTCCCCCGCCGAGCTGCTCAAGGGCGGGTGGAAGCCGAGTCGTCAGGACAAGGCCCTGGTCGGCCGCTGGGCCCGCGACACCTGGCGCAGTCTGGTCGCGATGACCGACGAGAAGACCGGACTGCCCGCCGACAACATCGGGGCATCGGTCACCGATCCGGTGCGCAGCAGGTACACCTCGCCGACCAACATCGGCGGTTACCTGTGGAGCACGGTGGTCGCCCGCGAGCTGGGCATCATCTCCCCGCAGGAGTCGCTGCGCCGGCTCACCCAGACCCTCACCACGATGACGAGGGTCGATCACCACGACCCGAGCGGCATGTACTTCAACTGGTACGACGAGTCGACCGGTGAGGTGCTGCGCGTCGACCCCGACGGGACCAAGGCGATCACGCCGTTCGTGTCCAGCGTGGACAACGGCTGGTTCGCGGCCGCGCTGATGGTGGTGCGCAACGCCGAGCCGCGGGTCCGCCGGCTGGCCGACTCCCTGCTGGGCAAGATGAACTTCGCCTACTACTACAACCCGAACGCGCGGCCGGGCGTCGGCGCCGGGCTGATGCGCGGCGGCTTCTTCGAGACGCCGCCGCCGGACGAGGAGACCGACAAGGGCAACCACGCCGGCACCGGCCCGGACGTGTACTACCGCAAGTTCCACTACGACACCTGCAACACCGAGGCCCGGATCGCGCCGTACATCGGGATCGCGCTCGGTCAGGTGCCGCCGGAGCAGTACTTCGCGACGTACCGGACCTTCCCCGACTCGTGCGACTGGTCGTGGGTCGAGCAGCGCCCGAAGGGTGTGCACCGGACATATCTGGGCATCGACGTCTTCGAGGGCAGCTATTCCTACCGCGGGATGCGGCTGGTGCCGTCGTGGGGCGGCGACATGTTCGAGTCGCTGATGCCGGACCTGTTCGTGCCCGAGGGACGCTGGGCGGCGAAGAGCTGGGCGATCAACCACCCGCTGACCGTGCGGGCGCACATCGAGCACGGGCTCGACGAGGCGAAGTACGGGTACTGGGGCTTCTCGCCGGCCTCCAACCCCAAGGGCGGCTACAGCGTGTACGGCGTGGACGCGATCGGCATGGATCCCGGCGGCTACCCGTCGGACCTCGAGGCGACCAACTACGACGCCGGCTTCGAGGGCTGCCGCGAGGGCACCAATCCGAACCCGGCGTACGGCGACGGCGTGGTCACCCCGCACGCGGCGTTCCTGGCGATGCAGTACGCGCCGCGGCAGGCGATCGACAACCTGGCGAAGATCGAGTCGAGCTTGCAGGCCTACGCCGGCGGCGGGTTCTACGACTCGGTCGCGGTGAAGTCCGGGCTGATCGCCAAGCGGTACCTGTCGCTGGACCAGGCGATGGTGATGGGGGCCATCGGCAACGTGTTCGGCCAGGACGTGATCCGGCGCAACTTCAGCCGCGGTGCCGTCGAGCGCCGGGTGAAGCCGCTGATCGCGATGGAGCAGTTCACCGCCGGGCTCGACTGACACGACCACCACGGGAGAATCGACGAGTATGCACAGTGACGCCAAGGCCGACTGGGACGCCCGGATCGCGATCCGCAGCGACGAGGACCGGGAGTTCGCGTTCCCCGACCTGGACCCGCCCAAGGAGGTGAGCGCGGTCGGTGGCGTCGGCCAGGTGACGATCAACTGGTCGCCGGTGCCCGGCGCGGTCGGGTACCTGATCCTGCGCGGACCGGAGGACGGGCCGCTGGAGCCGGTCGACCACCACAGCGGGGACGTGCTGTCGGTGCCGGCGCCGCCGTACGTCGACACCACCTGCACGCCCGGTACGCCGTACCGGTACGCCGTGGCGAGTGTGCCGGAGGTGACGGTGGCCGGCCGGGCCAGCGACGTCGTCGGGGCCGTGCCGCTGCTGGCTGACGGCTCGGTACCGGTCGTGCGGGTGGAGGTGGACGCACATGCTGAGGGAGTCGAGCTGCCGCGCCCGTGGGTGCCGATGGTGGGCAGCGAGCGGCTCAGTCAATTGCTGTGCACGGACCTGAGCGGCGGCCGGGAGATCGGGCCGGAGCTGGAGCAGGCGCTGCGCCGGATGCACGACGAGATCGGCGTACGGACCGTGCGGGCGCACGCGATCTTCCACGACGACACCCGGGTCTACACCGAGGTGGACGGAGAGCCGGTCTACGACTTCACCGTGGTGGACGCGATCTACGACAAGCTGCTCGGTCTCGGCCTGCGGCCGGTCGTCGAGCTCGGGTTCATGCCGCGCGATCTGGCCTCGGACCCGTCGAAGACCGTCTTCGAGTACGGCGCGATCATCTCGCCACCGCATTCGTTCGAGCGCTGGGGTGAGCTGATCCGCGCACTGGTGCAGCACCTGATCGACCGCTACGGCTTGGATGAGGTGCTCGGCTGGGACTTCGAGGTCTGGAACGAGGCGAACCTCGAGGTGTTCTGGTCCGGCACCAAGGCCGAGTGGATGCGCCTGTACGACGTGTCGGCGGCCGCGGTGAAGTCGGTCGACCCGCGCCTGGCGGTCGGTGGACCCTCGTCGGCCGCGGCCGGCTGGGTCGACGACCTGCTCGCGCACGCCGCTTCCGTGGGGTCCCCGGTGGACTTCGTCACGACGCACACCTACGGGAGCCCGCCGCTCGACGTCCGGGCCTCGCTGGAGCGGCACGGGTTCGGCGACGCGCGGATCCTGTGGACGGAGTGGGGCGTCACGCCGACCCACTTCAACCCGATCAACGACTCGGTGTTCTCCGGGATCTTCCTGCTACGCGGTATGAAATCGGCCGCCGGCCGGGTGGACGCGCTGGCGTACTGGGTGGCCTCGGACCACTTCGAGGAGCTCGGCCGGCCGCCGCGGTTGCTGCACGGCGGCTTCGGCCTGCAGACGGTCGGCGGGCTGCCGAAGCCGCGTTTCCACGCGATGTCGCTGCTCAGCCGTCTCGGCCCGGTCCAGCTCCCGGTCGCCGCGGAGGGCGACGGCGCCGGCAGCCTGGTCGAGACCTGGGCCTCGCGCGATCGGGACCGGGTCGCCGTCCTGCTGTGGAACCTGACCCTCGACCAGACCAAGGCCGACGGGGACCCGGCACTCACCCGCACGGTGGAGCTGTCGGTGCCCGGAGTGGACGCCGGCTGGGCCGCGACTGCGACGTACCTGACCCCCAACGGATCAGGTGACCTGGCTGCCGCAGCCGCTGAGCTGGGCGTGGGTGACTGGCCGACCGACGAGCAGTGGACACAACTGGCGGCTCATTCGACGCTGAAGAGTGAGCGACTGGCTCGGGACGGCGAGGCGGTGCGGCTGACGCTGACCATGCCGTCCGCCGTACTGGTGGAGTTCCGGCCGGTCTAACTGAGTGGCGTGGGGCGGCCGGGTTGTTCGCCGCCCCGCGCTTCCAGGTAGGAGTTCTTCGGGACCATCACCTTGCGCTTGAACAGGCAGACCACCGTGCCGTCCTGCTTGTAGCCCTTGGTCTCGACGTACACGACGCCGCGGTCGTCCTTGGACTTGGACTCCCACTTGTCCAGGACGACGGTCTCGCCGTAGATCGTGTCGCCGTGGAAGGTGGGCGCGATGTGCCGCAGCGACTCGATCTCCAGGTTGGCGATCGCCTTGCCGCTGACGTCGGGCACCGACATGCCGAGCAGGATCGAGTAGATGTAGTTGCCGACTACAACGTTCTTGCCGAACTGGGTGGTCTGCTCGGCGTAGTGGCTGTCCAGGTGCAGCGGATGGTGGTTCATCGTCAGCAGGCAGAACAGGTGGTCGTCGTACTCGGTGACCGTCTTGCCGGGCCAGTGCTTGTAGACCGCGCCGACCTCGAACTCCTCGTAACTGCGCCCGAACTGCATCCGTGCTCCTTCCGTTCCGGCCCATGCTGCCCGGTCGCCGCGGGGCCGCGCAGCCCCCACGCCCAGTGGCCTTGCTCTCACGCCCGCTCGAAGGCCGAGTGGCGTTCGTCTCACCGGACGTGAGCGATCGGTGAGCGGCAGGTGTTTGCCTGGCAGGTGCCACTGGACTTCTGGGGGAAGGACACCATGCTGCGGATCCATTTCACCGCCGACGACCTGGCCCGGACCAGCCTCGCGGCCGAACCGGACGAGCTCTGGGAGGTACTGCTCAGCCTGCACATGCTGCAGGTCGAGGACGGTCCGGTCCCGTACGGCGCCTGGCGGCAACGGATGCGGCGGCGACTCCCGCGCGAGACGATCGGCCCGCTGGCCGCGCTGGCGCCTCCGATCGGCTACTCCCCCGACTTCCTCACCCCGCCCGACTCCACCGGCGGGTTCGAGGCCGCGCTGGACCAACTGCTGTCGACTCCGCGGCACCGCGTCCGGGAGGACCTGTCCATGCTGGCGACCCGGCGGACTGCCTCGAGCTGGGTCCGGGAGCTGTCCGACGCCCGGCCGGACTCGCTGAACCGACTCGGCCACGCCGTCCGGGTCTACCACCGATCCGCGCTCGCGCCGTACTGGTCGTCGCTGCGCGGCGCCGTGCGGGCCGACCAGCGGCACCGGCTGGAGCGGATGTCGACGGGTGGCGTCGGAGCCGTGCTGGCCGAGCTGCACCCCGGTGTGCGCTGGCGGAACCAGGTGCTGGAGATCCCGAAGTTCCCGGACGAGGAGGTCCGGCTGGACGGTCGCGGGATCCGGCTGCAGCCGTCGTACTTCTGCTGGCGGGCCCCGACGAAGCTGGGCGACCACGACCTGCCGCCCGTACTGGTCTACCCGATCCGGAACGCCGCCGGCCTGCAGCTGGACCGATCGCCGAGCGACTCCGAGCAGAGCCTGGCCGCACTGCTCGGCCGGACGCGGGCGAATGTGCTGGCCCTGACGGTCGACGGTTGTACGACGACCGAGCTGGCCAGGGCCTGCAAGATCACCCTGGCGACCGCCAGCCACCAGACCGCCGTACTGCGTGATGCGGGGCTGATCGAGTCGCGGCGGTACGGCAAGTCGGTGCGGCATCAGGTGACCGGTCTCGGCCGTGCGCTGCTGAACGGGCTCGACCCCTGGTCAGGGGACACTGACCCGCATGACGACCGCCTATCGCCTTCTGGGACCCATCGCGGTCCTTGAAGAGGGGCGGGAGATCCGGATCGGGGCGCCGCGGCTGCGGACCCTGCTGGCGGCGTTGCTGGTCAACGCCAACCAGACCGTGACCGCGTCCGAGCTGGTCCACTGGTTGTGGGGTGGTGAGCCGCCGGCGCAGCCGCAGCGCGCACTGCACACCGCCGTGTTCCGGCTGCGCGGTCTGCTCGGTCCGACGACCCAGCTGGAAACCGTCGCAGGGGGCTACCGGCTGCGGCTGCAATCCGGCCAGCTGGACCTGGACAGGTTCCGGCAGCTAGTGGCCGCCGGAACCGCCGACAGTCTGACCAAGGCACTCCGGCTCTGGAACGGCGAACCGCTGACCGGCGCCTTGGACCACCCGGTCGTCGTCGACCAGCGGGCGGTCCTGGTCGAGCAGTGGCTGCGGGTCACCGAGCAGCTGATCGACGCTCGACTCGAGCAGAACGAGCACAACGAGCTGATCGCCGACCTGACCGCGCTGACGAAGCAGTACCCGCTGCGGGAGCGGTTCTGGGCCCAGCTGATGCTGGCGCTGCACAGGTCGTCCCGGCAGGCCGACGCGCTCGCGGCGTACCAGGAGCTTGCCGAGCTGCTGCGCGAGGAGCTGGGAATCGACCCGGGCGAAGAGGTCCGGCGGCTGCACCAGCTCGTGCTGTCGGGTGAGGAGGCGCGCGGGCCGGACTGGCAGGTGCACCGGCAGCTGCCGATCGACATCGGCGACTTCGTCGGCCGGTACGACGAGGCGGACGCGATCGTGGACCGGCTGACCAGTCCGTCCGGCGTTCCGGTGGTGACGATCAGCGGACCACCCGGCGCCGGGAAGACGGCGCTCGCCGTACGGGTGGCGCATAGGTTGAGGGACGAGTACCCGGACGGACAGTGGTTCGTGCGGTTGGAGGGAGCCGGGGACTCGGAGAAGAATCCCTGTGAGGTGCTGCGCGGTTTGCTCGAACTGGCGGGTGCCGAAGTCCTGACTGGCGATGTCGACACGCTCTCGGCTCGTTTGCGGTCGCTGCTGGCCGGTCGACGCGTCCTGATCCTGCTGGACGATGCCAAGGACTCGCAGCAGGTCCGGCCGTTGCTGCCGGGGTCGCGGGACAGCGCCGTACTGGTGACCAGCCGGAACGACCTTGCTGGGTTGAGCGTGCTGGACAGCGCACTCGGTACGACGGTCGCCGTACTGGAGGAGGACGAGGCCGTCGACCTGCTGCGGGCCGTGATCGGCGCCGCGCGGGTGGACCGAGAGCCCGCGGCCGCCGCCGAGCTGGCCAGGCTGTGCGGCCACCTGCCACTGGCGTTGCGCATCGCGGCCAGCCATCTGGCCGGGCGACCCGAGGAGTCCATCGCCTCGTACGCCGAACAGTTGCGCGGCGGGGACCGGTTGTTCGCGCTGTCGCTCATCGGTGAGCCCGACGCCGCGGTAGAGGTCGCCTTCCACCGTTCGTACGTCGCACTGACCCCGGACTCGCAGCGGCTTTTCGCCTTGCTGGGTGTCGTTCCCGGGCCTGACGTGACTGCCGAGGCCGCTGCGGCGCTGCTCGGTACGACACCGGTCGTAGCGGGCCGGCTGCTCGACACACTGGTCACCGCGAACCTCCTGGTCCGCCAGCAGGACCGCTACCGCATGCACGACCTCCTCCGCCTGTACGCCGAACAGCGGGCAGCCGTCGCGGACGATGTCGACGACGCGTGGGCCAGGCTCTGCGAGTGGTACCTGCGCACGGCCGACGCGGCGACGCAGCACGCGTACATGCCGTCGGTGCGACTGACTCCGCCGCTCGGCGGATCCGCTCCAGCGTCCGCGCACTGGCTGGAGGACGAGGAGGCCAACCTCGTCGCGGTGATCAAGCGGGCGGCGGAGCGTGGGCCGTACGAGACAGCGTGGCGGCTTGCCGACGTACTGCGGCAGTACCTGACGCTCCAGCACCGAGTGGATCCCTGGCGGACAGCAGTCATGGCCGGGCTCGCGGCAGCCCGTACGACGAGCCACCTCGGCGGTCAGGGAGCGATGCTGCACAGCCTGGGAGCCCTGCAGTTCATCAGCGGGGACAACGCGGCGGCGATCGCCTCCGGCGAGCAGGCTGCCGAGCTCTACCACCGAGCCGGCTTCGGTCTCGGCTACGCGGCTCTGCTCTGCAACCTGGGCATGGCGCACGACGACCAGGGCGAGTCGGAGCGGGCCGCCGAGCTGCTGCGGCGAGGCGTCGACGCACTCCGCGAGTACGACCAGCCGGCCGCGCTGGTGAACGCGCTGAACAGCCTGAGCAACGTCGAGTGCAACCTGGGCGATCTGGAGGCCGCCCTGGCGGCCGCGGAGGAAGCCGTCGCAACGGCACCTGACGAACGCAGCCGCACGATCTCGTTGTTCAACCGTGGTGTCGCGCTACGTCTGCTGGGCGAGCTGCACGAGGCCGAGCGGGACCTGGCGGAGGCCGCACAGTCCGTCGACGACGCACTGCCGCTGCAGTACGAGTCCGCTTTGCTGTACGCGGATCTCGGGTATCTGGAGGAAGCGGAGAGCTGGGCCCGGCAGGCCCTGACCCGCAGCCGCGGCAACGGCCAGCCCTGGCACGAAGCGGCGTCGCTGAACGCGCTGGGCACGATCTACCGCCGCCGCGGCCGCTGGAACGCCGCGGTCCGGTTCCACCAGGCCGCCGGCGGGATCGCTCGAAGCAACGGGCACCGAGCCACCGTCGCGGAATCGGTGCTCGGTCTGGCCGCAGCGGATCTCGGCCAGGGGCAGGGCGAGCGAGCGGGCGACCTGGCCAGACAGGCCCTGCTGGCTGCGCGCCGGCTCGGGCACCGCATCCTCGCCTGCCGTGCCTTGCTGCTGCTCGCCGTCCTGGAACCGGCAGCCGGCCACGCTGCCGAAGCAGCCGCGCTCCAGGAGGAGACGGGTTATCGCCCTAGCTGGACTGCTCCGGCAGCCGGGGGCTGACCTCGCCCTTGAGCGCGAGCTTGGCCAGGTGGTTGCGGGCCTCTTCGGCGTACTTGAAGTCGCAGAGCACGTCGTACGTCGTCGCGACGACCGCTGTACGCGAGGTGAAGTCGCGGCGGCCGCCGAGCTGGGCGTAGCCGATCGCACCGAACGCCATCCCGAACAGGGCGCCGAGCACCACACCGGTGACCAGCGCGGCCAGCCAGCCCCCGTCGGTGGTGAACAGGCCGAGCAGCACGCCGACGAACAGGCCGAACCACGCGCCGCTGGCCAGTCCGGCGGTCAGCGCCCGGCCCCAGGTCAGCCGCCCGGTGATCTTCTCCACCTGCCGCAGGTTGTTGCCGACGATCGTGGTGTGCTCCACCGGGAACTTCTCGTCCGAGAGGTAGTCGACTGCGCGCTGCGCCTGCAGGTAGGTGTCGTACGTGCCGATCGTCAACCCCGTCGGCCGGGGGTCCATCGAGGGCATGCGCTGGGTGGTCATCGTCGTTCCTCTCCGCTGTTGCTTCCATCCCATCATTGCCGACGCGTGGTAACGACAGCGCGGCAGCCACACCGGGGGTGCGTTGATAGCCTCGCGTCGATGACCGGACGAAGGTGGGACTTGGGCGCGTCACGGCGCGTCGGACGAGCGTTCGGCCGCCGTCCGGCCGTCACCGCCGCGGCGGAGTTCGATCTGGTCGGCAGCGGCAAGCTGGACGGCGCACTGGTCGACTGGGCCTACTACCGCGACGGCCGGCGCGACACCGGCCACGGCGACTACGTCGACGCGCTGCAGCGGGCCCGGCGGGGCGAGGGCTACGTGTGGATCGGCCTGTTCCAGCCCACCGAGCACCAGCTGGCCGTGGTCGGGCAGCAGTTCGGTCTGCACCCGCTGGCGCTGGAGGACGCGACCGAGGCGCACCAGCGGCCGAAGCTGGAGCGGTACGGCGAGACGCTGTTCGCCGTGCTGAAGACCGTGCGGTACGTGCCGCACGACGACCTGACCGCCACCAGTGAGGTGGTCGAGTCCGGCGAGGTGATGGTGTTCTGCGGGCCCGGCTTCGTGATCAGCGTGCGGCACGGGGACCACGGCGAGCTGGCGGGGCTGCGGCAGACCCTGGAGAAGGACCCGAAGCGGCTGGCGGCCGGCCCGGGCACGGTGCTGCACGCGATCACCGACCACGTGGTGGACAGCTACCTGGCGGTGGCCGCCGCGGTCCAGGCCGACATCGACGTGATCGAGGCCGAGATGTTCAGTCCGCGCGGCTGGCGCAACATCGACCGGGTCTACCAGCTGAAGCGCGAGGTGCTGGAGCTGAAGCGGGCAGTGGCGCCGCTGGCCGGGCCGATGCGCGCGCTGGCCACTCTGCGGCACCCGCTGATCAGCGACGAGACCCGCAACTACTTCCGCGACGTCGACGACCACCTGCTGCGGGTCAAGGAGCAGGTGCTCTCGTTCGACGAGCTGCTCAGCTCGATCCTGCAGGCCGGGCTGGCCCAGGTGCAGGTCGCCGAGAACGAGGACATGCGGCGGATCTCGGCCTGGGTCGCGATCATCGCGGTGCCGACGCTGATCGCCGGCGTCTACGGGATGAACTTCGACCACATGCCGATCCTCACCACGAAGTACGGCTACCCCGTCGTGCTCGGCGCCATGCTGGTCGCCTGCACGGTGCTCTACCGCCTGTTCAAGCGCAACCGCTGGCTGTAGTCAGGTGCCGGTCAGCTCGGAGAAGAAGTCGGACTTGCGGTCCTCGTGGCCGGGCTCGCGCTTGAGCTCGTTGTAGCGGCGGTGCAGGTCAGGCTCGGTCGCGATCCGCTGCCAGGCCCGCGTGAAGCGCCGGTCGTGCTCGGATCCGGCCGGCGTCACCGCAAGACCGGTCGGCAACTCCTGGTCCGGTACGTCGAACACCGCCAGCGTCGGCGCCCAGGCGTCCGGTACGGCGACCGGGAGCAACGCCTTCAACTGCTCGACCGTCGCCGCGAACAGCTCCGGCGGCACCCTCAGGTGCAGGTCCACGTCCCCCTTCGTGAGCGTGCCGGGCACGCTCGACGCGCCGGTCCACTCCAGCTCGCCCGGTACGCCGGCGGCGCGCAGCGTGCGCTCGACCCGCGCGTGGATCGCCGCAGCGCGGGTGGTGAGCTCGTCCGACCACATCATCAGGCCAGCCAAGCAGGAGCTCGCGGCGATCGCCAGCAGGCTTCAGCGAGACCCGCACGGGCGTCTCTCGCGCCGGTCAGCTTTTCACCCCGCCGGCCGCGGAGCCGGTGAGTTGGCAACCTCGTGCCATGGCCGCGAGTGGTCCGGCGTACCGGAAGGCCAGTGGTTGTGCGGGCTCGACGGCAACTGCTTCAATGCGAGCATCGCGTTCGGTCAGCGGTCCGGCACGGTCTGCTACCGGGCGGCATCGGGGATGTCGCGACGATCAGCGCGCCGGGAGGGCTCGTGCTCCGCATCCACTTCACCCCCCGCGACCTCGCCCGGGTGACGCTCTCGACGAAGCCCGCGCCGCTGTGGGAGGTCCTGCTCAGCCTGCACATGCTGCAGCACTCGGACGGGCGGCTGGTGTTCGACGACTGGCGCCGGCACGTGCGGGCCAAGGTCGCCCCGGACCAGATGCGCCTGCTGCTGGAACTGACGCCTCCGCGCGGCTACTCCCCCGACTTCCTGACGCCCGCCGACTGCCCGTCCGACTTCGACAGCGCGCTGGAGCTGGCCCTGTCGACCCCACGCCAGCAGATCCGCTCCGAGCTCGACCTGCTGAGCAAGTACCGGCCGGTCTCGCCGTGGACGCGCGAGCTGGCCCAAGGCGACCGTACGGCGATGCGCAAGCTCGGCCACGCGATCCGGACCTACCACGCCGCCGCCATCGCGCCGTACTGGAAGTCGATCGGTACGCACGTGACCGCTGACCAGGCGCACCGGGGCGAGGCACTCGCCCGGCATGGTGTGGACCGGCTGCTGTCGTCTCTGCATCCGCGAGTCCGCTGGGTGGCGCCGGTCCTCCAGGTGCTCGGCATGCATGACCGGGACCTCTACCTGGACGGCCGGGGCATCGAGCTGCAGCCGTCCGCGTTCTGCTGGCAGGTGCCAACCAAGCTGCGTGACCCGGAGCTCAAGCCGATCCTGGTCTACCCGATTCAGCACGCGCCCGGCATCCTTCGGCAGTCGTCGCCGGACGCAGGCAAGCCGTCCGACGCGCTCAGCTCCCTGCTCGGCTCCACACGCGCGTCGGCGCTGGAGGCAGCGGTCGAGGGCTGTACGACGACCGAGCTCGCCAAGCGCTGCAGCATCTCCCCCGCGGCGGCCAGTCACCAGGCCACGGTGCTGCGTGAGGCCGGACTGATCACCACCCGCCGGGACGGCGCCTCGGTCCGGCACGAGGTCACCCAGCTGGGCATCTGGCTGCTCTCCGGCTACGGCTCCGGAGGTTCGCGCGAGTCCGCGTGATCGCCGCTTCCTCGTGGTGCTGCCCGATCGTGCACGGAGTGTGCACAGCGAGGCCGGTGACAGCGAGATGAAAGGCGCTGCTTGCACGATGGAGGTGGAGAAAGGAGCACCTGTCGTGCTGCGGATTCATTTCACCAGCCAGGACCTCGCCCGGACCACGCTCGCGGAGGAGCCGGACCCTCTCTGGGAGGTGTTGCTCAGCCTCCACCAGCTGCAGGTCCAGGACGGCACGACCCAGTACGGCCACTGGCGTGAGCGCACCCGGCGGCAACTGCCCCGATCGGCCGCACGGCTGCTGCACCTGGCTCCTCCGCGCGGGTACTCGCCGGACTTCCTGACCCCGGCACAGCACACGGGCGGCTTCGAGAGTGGTGTCGAGCGGGTCCTGTCGACCTCCCGCAGCCGATTCCAGCGCGAGATCGAACTGCTCGCCGTACGCCGGCCCGGACCCAGCTGGACGCGCGAACTGGTCGTCGGCCGCCGTGAGGCGGTCAAAAGCCTAGGACAGGCCATGCACACCTACCACCAGTACGCCGTCGCGCCGTACTGGGAGTCGATGCGCACGATGGTGCGCGCGGACCACCAGCAGAAGGTCAGCCACCTGTCCGGCGCCGGCGTGGAGCACCTGCTCGGCCGCATCCACCCGGCGGTGCGCTGGGAGTCCCCCGTGCTCACGGTCGACGGGCTGCCCGACACAGACCTCCACCTGGACGGCCGAGGACTCCGACTGCAGCCATCGGTCTTCTGCTGGCGTACGCCGACCAAGCTGCGCGATCCCGATCTGCCGCCGGTTCTGGTCTACCCGGTCAGGCACAGCCCTGGCGCACTCCACCGCGGGACTGCCGAGCAGAGGTCACGTCCGCTGGCCGCACTGCTCGGTAGCACTCGCGCCTCCGCGTTGGAGGTGATCGCTGACGGCTGCACCACGACCGAACTGGCCCAGCGCTGCGGTGTCTCGCTCGCTGGAGCCAGCCGGCAGGCGGGCATCCTGCGCGAGGCCGGGCTGATCACCACCCGCCGCGCCGGGCAGGCCGTCCGCCACGACCTGACTGTGCTCGGCAGGATGGTGCTCGACGGCTCCGGAGGCCCGACCCGATGACCAGGCCGGGACCCGCGGCGTGCGGGTGGTCAGAGCTTGTAGTCCTCGAGCAGGCGCCGGCCGATGATCATCCGCTGGATGTCGGCGGTGCCCTCACCGATCAGCAGCATCGGCGCCTCCCGGTACAGCCGCTCGATCTCGTACTCCTTGGAGAACCCGTAGCCGCCGTGGATCCGGAAGGAGTCCTCCACCACCTGCGAGCAGTACTCGCTGGCCAGGTACTTCGCGACGCCGGCCTCGAAGTCGTTGCGTGACCCGGCGTCCTTCTTGCGGGCCGCCTTGACCATCAGCTCGTGCGCGGCCTCGACCTTGACCGCCATGTCGGCCAGCCGGAACAGCACCGCCTGGTGCTCGGCGATCTTCTTGCCGAAGGTCTCCCGCTGCTGGGCGTAGGAGATGCCGAGCTCGAACGCGCGCCGGGCCACCCCGCAGCCGCGGGCGGCGACGTTCACCCGGCCGACCTCGACGCCGTCCATCATCTGGTAGAACCCCTGGCCCGGAACGCCGCCGAGGATCTGAGCGGCGTCGATCGAGTAGCCGTCGAAGATCAGCTCGGTGGTGTCGACGCCCTTGTAGCCCATCTTCTCGATCTTGCCCGGCACGGTCAGGCCCTGGTCGACCTCGCCGAAGCCCGGCTCCTTCTCGACCAGGAACGTGGTCATGTTCTTGTAGACCGAGCCGGCGCCCTCGTCGGTCTTCACCAGCACCGCGACCAGGTTCGCCGAACCACCGTTGGTCAGCCACATCTTCTGGCCGTTGATCGTGTAGCGGTCGCCGTTCTTGACCGCCTTGGTCTTGATCGCCGCGACGTCGGAACCGCAGCCCGGCTCGGACATCGAGAACGCGCCGCGCACGTCGCCGGTGGCCATCCGCGGCAGGTACTTGCGCTTCTGCTCGTCGGTGCCGTGCTGCAGCAGCAGGTACGCGACGATGAAGTGCGTGTTGATGATGCCGGACACGCTCATCCAGCCGCGGGCGATCTCCTCGACGCAGAGCGCGTAGGTGAGCAGCGACTCGCCCAGACCGCCGTACTCCTCGGGGATCATCAGGCCGAACAGGCCGAGTTCCTTGAGCCCCTCGACGATCTGTGTCGGGTACTCGTCCTTGTGCTCGAGCTCGGTGGCGACCGGCAGGATCTCCGCCTCGACGAAGGCCCGGACCGTCTTCAGGATCTCCTCCTGGACGTCGGTCAGTCCCTCGGTCTGCTGCAACCTGCTCATCCGGCGGCTCCTTGGCTCAGAGGTGCTTACCCGCGAGTATCGCGAGTCCCAGCATCCCGGTACACCGCGACACCCGCTGTGACACCGGCCACCAGATCCAGGTCAGGTGGCTCACGCCCAGTACGCCGACTGGTACTACCCCGGCCGCCTACTCGTCGGAGTCGGAGTCGCGTTCGTCGTTGTTGTCGCCCCAGGCGGTGCGGCCGAGGTCGCGGTTGATCGCGGCGATCAGCACGAACTCCTGCTGCGTCGGCTGCCACTGCTGGGTCCGCTGAGCCGTGCCGAGCCGGCGCAGCGCGCTGCGGTACCGGTCCGAGGCCTGGCCTTCCTTGCCCTCGCCGAGCGCCTTGGCCGCCTCGTCCAGGTCCTTGGCGGCCTCGCGCACCGCCTTGCTCCCGTCGCCCTGCTGGTCCTGGCGCAGCAACTGGGCCAACGTCCTGAGCTGGTTCGCCGTCCGGGACTCGGTCTGCTGGGGCGGGGACTTCTTGGGCGTCTTCTTCGGGGTCGGCGTTTCCTTCGGCTTCGGCGTCGGGGTGGGCGTCGGCTTGGGCTTCGCGGTCGTCTTCGTCACGACGGTCGGCGCCACCGTCGGCGTGCCGCCCGCCACCGCCGGCGGCTCCTGCGACACGCCTTCCCGCAGCAGGATGGCCGCGACCACACCGGCCACCACCACACCGGCTCCCGCCAGCACCTTCGCGAACGGCAGCCGTCGCCTCGGGGCGGCGTGACTCGCCGGCTGCTTCTCCGGCTCGTCGTCGACGGGCTGGCCGAGCAACTCCTCGTGCAGCGGAACAACTGGCGTGGCAGCGAACGGCAGCACCTGGGTCTCGTTGCTGACCGGCTGGACAGGCGTGGGCGCGTTGAGCTGAGCCAGCACGGCCGCGGAGGACGACGGGCGCTGGGCCGGGTCCTTGGCCAGCATCCGCTGGACCAGCTCGGCCAGGCCGGGCACGTCGTCAGTACGCCGTACGGCCGGGATGGGGGCTTCGAGGTGCTGGCGCAGCACGCCTTCGACGGAGTCGGCGACGTACGGCGGGACGCCCTCGAGCAACTCGTACAGGACGCAGCCCAGCGAGTACCAGTCGCTGGCCGGTGTCGCCTGACCGCCGGTGACCTGCTCCGGGGAGATGTACGCCGCTGTGCCGAGCAGGACTTGGCCGGTGGCGCCGTTGAGCCCGCCGGTGTGCGCCAGCCCGAAGTCGGTGATCTTCAGCGTGCCGTCGGCCGCCAGCAGCAGGTTGCCGGGCTTCACGTCCCGGTGGACGATGCCGGCGCCGTGCGCGGCGTCCAGCGCGCGGGCTCCCTGGACGGCGATGTCCGCGACCAGCTTCGTGGCCGGCAGGCCCTTGGCGCGCATCAGCTGAGCCAGGTCGGTACCGGTCACCAACTCCATCACCAGGAACACCTGGTCGTCGGCAGCGCCCACGTCGTACGTGGCGACGACGTTGGGGTGCTGGAGCCGGGCGGCGGCCTGGGCCTCGATGCGGAACCGCTGGACGGCGTCCATCGGGTCACCGTCGAGCGCGCGCAGCAGCTTGATCGCGACCGGGCGCGCCAGGACCGTGTCCTCACCCCGCCAGACCTCACCTGCGCCACCGCGCCCGAGCAGGCTCAGCAGCCGGTATCGCCCCGCGAGTACCTCGCCGTTCACACAACACCCCACAACAGTCAGCTTCGGGCCCGATCGCCGGTCCACCTTAGGTGCCGCAGCGCCGGAGAGCGAGCCGTCGGACTGCAGGCCGGACGGTCTTTACCTGCTCCTGTGCCTCGAGCCGGTGCCGATCGCCACGCCGCGTACTAGGTTGATCGCATGAAGCGATCAATTCTGCCTGCTCTGATCGCGACGACCTTGCTCGCCGCGACCCTGACGACCACGACCGCGTCGGCCGCCCCGATGAGCCCGGCCGGCCACGGCAAGCCGACCGTGAAGTGCGAGTTCACCCCGACGCCGGAGAACCCGGCGGCCAAGCCGGTGACCGTGCCGAAGGCGACCGCGAAGGCCAAGGGCACCGTCGACGTCTACTTCCTCACCAACTACGGCCCGTTCGTGGTCCGGATGGACCGGGCGAACGCGCCCTGCGGCGTACACAACTTCGTGCATCTGGTGAAGAGCCGCTTCTACGACCACACCCAGTGCTTCCGGCTGACCAACTCGGCCCGCCTGGGCGTGCTGCAGTGCGGCGACATCTACCGCCAGGAGGAGGGCGGCCCGGGCTACAAGTTCCCCGACGAGGTCACCGGCGCCGAGACCTACCCGCGCGGCACCGTTGCCTACGGCAACCAAGGCCCGGGCACCAACGGCTCGGAGTTCTTCGTCGTGCACTCGTTCGCCAACATCGCGCCGAACTACACGGTGCTCGGCAAGGTGGTCTTCGGCATGTCCACCTTCGACCGCATCGTCGCCGCCGGCATCGCCGACCCCGACCTGGACGGCCCGCCCACCCACCCGGTCCGAATCCTGAAGGTCGTCACCCTCGGCTGACACCCGATCGCCCTCCCCGCTCTCGGGGGAGGGCAATTCGCCGACCACGGCGCTAGCTTGTGAAGCATGACCAGCCCGAGTGACGTGGAAGGAGCTGGGACCGTGTCTGGGTTGCGGCTGAGTGTGATCGGGCAGATCTCGCGACCGGTTCGGGACATCCCGACCGCGGTCGCCTGGTACGAAACGGTGCTGGGGCTCCCGCATCTCTACACGTTCGGGAACCTGGCGTTCTTCGACTGCGCCGGGACCCGGCTGTTCCTCAGCGCGGCCGACGGCCCGGTCGGCGAGCCGTCGGTGCTCTATTTCCGTGTGGACGACATCCAGTCGGCCTACGACGAACTGCGGGAGCGCGGCGCGGTCTTCGAGGACGCACCGCGCCTGATCCACCGGCACGCCGACGGGGTCGAGGAGTGGATGGCGTTCTTCGCCGACCCCGACGGGCACCCGCTGGCGATCATGGCGCAGGTGCCGCCGCCGGAGTAGGTCAGTCGGCCGGGGGCTGCCAGACGTCGGTGCGGGTCATGCCGGCGGCGCGGCCCTTGGCGGAGATGACCAGGGCCATCTTGCGGGAGGCCTCGTCGATCATCTCGTCGCCGAGCATCACCGCGCCGCGGGCGCCGCCGGCCGCGGAGGTGAAGTGGTCGTAGGCGTCGAGAATGTTCTCGGCGTGGTCGTAGTCGTCCTGCCGCGGCGAGTAGACCTCGTTGGCGGCGGCGATCTGGTCCGGGTGCAGCACCCACTTGCCGTCGAAGCCGAGCGCGGCCGAGCGGCCGGCCACCCGGCGGAACCCGTCGACGTCCTTGATCTGCAGGTACGGGCCGTCGATCGCCTGCTTGCCGTGCGCGCGGGCGGCCATCAGGATCTGCATCAGGATGTAGTGGTAGGCGTCGCCGACGTCGTAGCCGGGCGGCTGCTCACCGACGACCAGCGACTTCATGTTGATCGAGGCCATGAAGTCGGCCGGGCCGAAGATGATCGTCTCCACCCGCGGCGACGCGGTCGCGATCGCGTTCACGTTGGTCAGGCCGAGCGCGTTCTCGATCTGCGCCTCGATGCCGATCCGCCCCGGCTCGTAGCCGTGCACCTTCTCCAGCTGGGTGAGCAGCAGGTCGAGCGCGACCACCTGCTCGGCGGTCTGCACCTTCGGCAGCATGATGCAGTCCAGGTTCGCGCCCGCGCCCCCGACGACCTCGATCACGTCGGCGTAGGTCCACTCGGTGGTCCAGTCGTTCACCCGGACCACGCGGACCTTCGAGCCCCAGCCGCCCTCGTTCAGCGCGGCGACGATGTTCTTGCGGGCATCCACCTTGGCGATCGGCGCGACCGAGTCCTCCAGGTCGAGAAACACCTGGTCGGCATCCAGCCCCTTGGCCTTGGCCAGGAACCGCGGGTTCGACCCCGGTGTCGCCAGGCAGGACCGCCTGGACCGCAGCGCCTTGGTCGCCGTCTCGTCGCCCATCGCCGTACCCCTTCCTCGGAACCTGGTTACCCACCAGTTTCACGGCAGCGTACGGCGAAACGCCTGACCCGCCGGTGACCCGGCTCACGTCGAGACCCGATGTGGCCGGATTCACCGGTCCGGCGGTTGGCTGTGTCAGTCTTGGTCCGTGACGACCGACGAGATCACGGCCGAGATCGCCGCGGTGATGAAAAAGGCCGGACTGGTGTGGCTGTCCTGGGACGGACGCCGGCCGGCGCCGGCCTGGTTCGCCACGGTCGACGGTTCGTACGTCGTCCTGGCGGATCGTGACGGCAGCGCCGAGCAGCCGTTGCCCGGACTGGCCGATACCGGCGCTGTGGAGGTCGTCGTACCGGCGAAGCCTGCTACTGCGCGACTGGCCTCCTGGACCGCGACCGTACGACGCCTGGAGCCGGGCAGCGACGAGTGGACCGCCGCAGCGTTGGTCCTCCGCACCGAGCGCCTCAATGCCGCCGGACTGGGCAACCAGCTCGACCGCTGGCAGACCCAAGCCGACGTGCTCGTCCTCGAGCCGACCGGCGCGGTCACCACGGCGTACGACGACGCCCATCCCGCGGTGACTCCGCCGGAGACCTCCGCGACGACCCGAGGCAAGCGCCCGATCACCCTGCACCGCCGGTCCAGCCGCCGCCCCAAGCTGAGCTGAGGCGGCGGCCGGCGGAGTCAGCGCAGGCCGAACGCGCGATCCACGGTCTGGACAACGCTGTTGCCTGCGGAATCCCGAGCGGTGGTGCGCAGGCTGACGTACTGGGCCTTCAACGGGGCGTCCAGCCGGGCCTGCCACGTAGCGCCCGAACGGGACGAATTCAGGGTGTGCCAGGTGCCACCGTCGTCGTACGAGACCTCCAGCGTGACGGTGCTGATCCGCCCGGGGCCTGCAGCGCCCGGCAGGTGCGACGGCGTCACTGACAACCCAGTACGCCGCTGCGCCCGACCCGCCAGGTCCGTGGAGACGCCGTAGTCCAGCTGGATCAACGGGAGCGACTCCAGCTCGTTGTAGTGGGCCTGGTCGGAGACAAAGCCCCATTCGGTGCGGGTGCGCGGCGAGTACGGCCGGCCGGGCATGTCGCGGGTGGTGTCCGCGACCAGTCGGTACGGGAGCCGCTCCGGTGGCACCTCCACCGACAGGAAGTCGGCGCCCTCGGCAACGAGGTTGTCGCCTTGGTACAGCGCCGTGTTCAGTGTGACCCCGCCGAACACCGTGCCCTCGTGCCGGCCGGAGTCACCCCAGCCGGGAATGCCGAACACACTGATGATGTCACCGACTCTCGACGGCGGTGTGGACATCGCGTTGTCGCTCAGCAACCGCGGCCGCTGGATCCCGGCGAACCAGGTCTCCTTGGTGGTGCTGCGCGGCTGGTAGGACTGCGACGAACCGATCAGGGACAAGTCAGGCACCGCGGCCTGGCTGAGCCACTTCACCGTCGGCCCGGCGGTCACCCAGACGGTGTGGTCGCCCTGCGCGAGCACTGTGGTGGCAGCCGAGCTGACGGCCCAGGCGAAGTCCGTGGACAGGTCGTAGCGGATGTCCAGCGCCTCACCCTGCGCGGTGTTGCGGAACGACTGCTCGATCTTCGCCAGGTCACCCGGACCGGGCCGATAACTGGGATCCCGCGGGATCGCGCCGTCGTGGTGCTGCACCAGGTCGTACAGGTACTGCGGGTACGGGTGCGATGTCAGCTTCAGCGTCCTGGAACCGTGCCGAAGCTGGGCTACGAGCCGCGGACCCTGGTCGGAGTCCAGCGAAGCCACCGGCAGCTGCGGAGCCTCCTCCTGCGGCAGGTCGGCCCAGGCATCGAGCGGACCGTAGCCGTCGTTGACGATCAGCAGTTGCTTGGCACCGGCCTTCGCAGCTGCCTTGGCCTGCTCGGTGGCGGCCACCCGGTCGTTCCGTAGCACCACCGCGATCTTGCCGCGCACCGTTGTCCTGGCGAAGTCCGCACTCGACCCGTCGCCGGCGTATACGAGCGCGGCTGCCTTGGTGCCGGCCGGCAGCTTCGGCGACAGGCTCTGGACCTGCGGCGTCCACAGATCCTTGCCCAGGGCAAGCATCACGGCCGGCTGGGTCTGCCGCCAGCGGGCCGCGAACGTGTACGACCCCTGGGTGACCGGACGGGTCGGCGTCGCCCAGAGGCTGTCGTAGAGCCACCACTCGAGCTGGTAGGAGTCGACGAAGCGGTGCAGGTCGCGGTAGCTGCGGTACTGGTCGATCCGCAGGTCGTCGGTGACGGTCGGCTGCGGCGTGATCGCGCTGACCTTGCGCAGCGTCGACGCGGCGAAGGTCAGCGACCGGTCCTTGCTGACGACAACCTCGGGCTCGCTGAGGACCGCGCGGCTCAGGGAGTGCTGGCTGTCGAGGCCACGCACGTCGGCGTACATCCAGACGGCGTACGTGCTCGGGCGGAGAATGATGTCGACCCGGCCGGACTCGTCGACCTGGTGGACCTGCGGAATGGTGTCCCGCGCGATGTCCTTCAGTACGACGACACCCGGCAGGGCGGAACCGCCCCGGCCCTTGGCCGCGACCGACAGCTTCACCCGCTCGCTCTGCTTGCTCACGCCGACCGGAGTGTGCAGCGCTCCGCCGGGTCCGGTGGCCGTGAGGATGGCGCTGTAGCCGGCATCGTCGGCCGCGAGGTCCAGATGCCCTTGGACGCCGACAGTCGCGGTGCCGTGCGCAGGCACCGTCACCTGCGAAGACGTCAGCGTCAGCAGACCGGCTGGGATGCCCTGGGTGCTGAGGGCGAGGTCCAGCGTGACCGGCTCGGCGCCCGTGTTGGTGTAGACGACGTCCTTGCTCAGCACACCGCTCGACGGGTACGGCCACTTCGCGAACAGGAAGGCCGACGCGGAGGCGAACACCGAGCTCTTGACCGCGGCCGCCACGTCGAGCCGGCCGCTGCCGCCGACGTACGGGCTGTACTGGACGGTCCGCTTGGTGGTGCTGACCAGTGCGTCCTTGAGCTGGGCACCGGTCCAGTCGGGGTGTGCACGGGCGAGCAGGGCCGCGGCGCCGGCGACGTGCGGCGTCGCCATCGAAGTGCCGCTCATGGTCAGGTACGAGCCCTCACCCTCCGGCGCGTACTGCGACCGTGCAGCCAGTACGTCGACGCCCGGCGCGGTCAGCTCCGGCTTGATCGCGGTGTCACCCAGTCGCGGACCGCGGCTGGAGAACGACGCGACCCGGTCGGCCGAGTCCACTGCCCCGACGGTCAGGGCCGCATCGGCAGCACCCGGTGCGCCCACGCTGAACGGATCCGGGCCGGCGTTGCCCGCCGCGACGACGAACAGTGCACCGGTCTCAGCGCTCAGCCTGTTCACGGCCTGGCTCATCGGGTCGGTGCCGTCGGTGGGGTCCGAGCCGAGGCTCATGCTGATCACCTTGGCGTGCTGGTCCCTGGCGGCCCACTCCATACCGGCGAGGATCCAGGAGTCCTGACCGCTGCCGTCGTCGGCGAGGACCTTGCCGATGTGCAGGCCCGCTCCGGGAGCGACGCCCTTCTCGGCGCCACCCGACGCGGCACCGGTCCCGGCGATGGTCGACGCGACGTGCGTGCCGTGGCCGTTCCGGTCGGTGACCTCCTCCCCCGGCACGAAGCTCGCCGCTGCGGCGATCTGCCCGGTGAAGTCCGGGTGCGCCGCGTCGATGCCGGTGTCCAGCACCGCGACGGCCACGCCCTGCCCGGTGTTGCCGCCCTGCCAGACCTGCGGGGCACCGATCTGCGCGGTGGTGTCGGTGAGGGTGGCCTTGGCCTTGCCGTCCAGCCAGACCTTGGCGATCCCACTCGACCGGTTGGTCACGGACGACCAGAACGAGTCGTTGCGGTCGGCCTCCAACGCCGCGCCCCGGATGCTGCTCAACGTCCGCGTACGGCGTGAGCCGGTCGGCACGACCTGCTTGCGGGCGTCGGCGTACGAGACGATCAGCGGCAGGCGGTGGGTCTGCGCGTCGTCGTACCCGTCCTCGAGCAGGTCGGTGACGTTGAACAGTCCCTCGTCCAGCACGCCGGAGGCGACGTACGGCATGGCCGCGTCGGGATAGACGTAGGTGTCCTCGCCCACGGTCATGATGTGGGCGCCGGCCGGGCCGCCGGTCGGCTTGCGCACGGTCGCGGTGGTCCGGCCGTCCGCGGTGACCGTCGCGGTGACCTTGTCGCCGGTGATCAGCGTGACGGTCTTGGTCTTGGTCGTGGCCGTCGGGGCGGGCTGGGCCGCGGCGACCGGCGATGCGCCCGCCGGGACCGGCCAGGCAGTGGTCAGCAGCGCCAGAGCGGCGCTGACCGCCACCAGCGCGCGACCGCGGGGCGAAGTCTGGGACAAGGGAACTCCAAGGGTTCACAGGGGTTCCCCGCATTACACGCGGGCCCGGCGCCGGCGGCCATCGATCTCGCTGGCGCAAAGCTGACACGGCCAACTCGGACAGGCTGTCCAAGGAATGGACGCGTCAGAGCCAGCCGCGGTCCCGGGCGTGCCAGCCCAGCTGGAGCCGGGACCGGGAGTTGGTCCGCTCCATCAGCAGCTGGACCCGGCGGGCGACCGTACGCCGGCTGATCCCCAGCCGGACTCCCGCGGCCTCGTCGGTCAGACCGGCGACCAGCAGCGACAGCAGGTACCTGTCGTCGGCCGACATCGTGCCTTCCGCCGTCAGCGACTCCTCGGCGGTCACCACCAGCGGGCTGGCCCGCGCCCACACCGTCTCGAACAGCGCGACCAGCGCGTCGAGCAGGCTGCACGGGTGGACCAGCAACGCCGCGTCGCGCGCGGGGGTCGCCCAGTCCAGTGGGAGCAGCGCCAGCTCCCGGTCGGCGACTGCCAGCTTCGTCGGCAGCGCGTCCACGATCCTGGCCTGCTCACCGGCCCGGACATGGCTGACCGCACTGGCCGACAGCACCTCGTCGCTCAACGCGGAGCTGTCGTACACGACCCGGTAGGTGACGCCGTCGGCCTGCCGGTCCAGCTGGGTCCGGTTCACCTCGGCCGACGCGGCGTACGGCGGCGCCACCAGCTCCCGCATCTCCTGCCGAGCCGTCCGCTGCACCCGGTCGAACGCCAGCCCGACCGCGGTCTGCCCGGACACGATCTCGATCAGTTCCTCGGTCCGCCGGTCGCTGGCCTGGTTGTACGCCGCCGCCGTCAACCGGTACGCCGCCTCGCGGACCCGCTCGAGCTCCTCCTCCTGGCGCCGGACCAACTGCTCCACCGCCAGGTCCGGCAGCACCGGGACCACCAGCTCGCGCGGTGGCGGCGTACGGTGCACGAATCCTTCCCGCTGCAGCGCGTCGACAGCCCGCAGCACGTCCGGCTCCGGCAGCCCGGCCCGGTCGGCCAGCTCCAGCACGGTCGCCGGCCCCTGCCGGACCAACGTCAGGTACACCGTCTCGTTCTCGGCCCCCAGCCCAGTCGATCTCAGCATGCTCGCCCCCTCCACCACCGATGACAACGTTGCAACGGTCGGAGGCAGTCTAGGAAAATCCGGCTGACCCCGCCGCCGGGGCAACCTGTTCGGACCGGATCCCGTATCTGTGATCGTCAACTGATCCGGCGACGACGGGACGAACAGATGCTCGGCAGGCAACGGCGCGACCAGGAGTTCTCCGAGTACGTCGCGGCCCGCCGGTCGCGACTGGTCGGCACCGCCTACCTGCTCTGCGGCGACCGCCACCTGGCCGAGGACCTGGTCCAGACCGCGCTCGCCAAGCTGTACGTCGCCTGGCCGCGGATCCGGCGCTCGGACGGCGCGGACGCCTACGCCCGGCGGATCCTGGTCAACGCCGGGATCGACGCCAGCCGGCGGCCCTGGCGGCGTGAGCAGACGGCCGGGGAACTCCCGGAACAGGCCGTGGACGAGGGCTTCGGCCTGGAGGACCGCGACGAGCTGATGGCCGCGCTGAGCACGTTGGCAGCCGGCCAGCGGCGGGTCATCGTCCTGCGCTTCTGGCTGGGCCTGTCGGTCGAGGAGACCGCCGCCGACCTGCAGATCACCGTCGGCACGGTGAAGAGCCAGTCCTCGAAGGCCTTGCAGAACCTCAGGGGTCAGTTGGCCGACTCCCGACTCGCGGAACTGATGGAGGACGCCCGATGAACGAGAACGACCTGCACGAGCAGTTGGCCCGCAGTACCTCGTGGACGGAGGACCTGACCGTCGACCCGGCCGAGGACCTGGCCCGCGGCCGTCGCCGGTTGCGGCGACGCCGGGCAGGGGTCGGAGCCGTGAGTGCCTTCGCCGTGGCCCTGGTGGCCACCGGAGGAAGCCTGGCGACTGCTCACCTGGGGGGTTCGACGGACCCGGCCGGGGTGGCTGGGCAGCCGCAGGCGAAGGTGGAGCGGCACGCCGTCGGCCCCGGTGGGAGTGTCGAGATCCGTCCGGACGGCAGTTACGTGATCCAGCCGACGCCGGGTGGGCCGTCGTACACCTGTCCGCCGCGGGGCCGGGCTTTCACCCCACCCGCCGGCGGTGCTGCCGGCACGGCGAAGGCGAACCATCTCGACGTCTTCGCCAGGTACGCCGACCCGGACCGCCGGCACCTGGTCGGGCGCGCGGCGGGCGGGGTCAATCCGAGGGAGAGCGGTCTGTGCGGACGCGCCGGGTGGGCGGGAGCTCGATCGGACTGGAGCGAGGCCGGTGGGATCGGGTGGGCCGAGATCATCGTGCTGCCGAAGGCCGTGCACGAGCAGCCGAACGACGGGGGCATCCCGCACCCGCGGGCGGACACCTGCGGCTTGGCCGACGACCGCTCGACCTTCTCCGCCTGCTGGATGACGACCACGGACGACGGCAAGCAGGTGCGGGTCGGTACGCGGGGCAAGCAGGCGTACTGGGCGAGCTACGTGCGCCCGGACGGGCAACTGGCGATCGCCACGGTCGAGGGTGACGGCCGACGAGCGGACCCCGGCAGCTTCGGCGGAGCCGAGCCCCCGACGCAGAACCCGGTGGAGGAGCCCAGCGTCACCCTTGCCGAACTGATCGCCACGGTCACCGACCCGTCGCTGGACACCGCCGGCTGACCGGCCGCTGTCCTGCTCCCGCCCGCTCGGCTCTGCCGGACGGGCGGGACGTCGTACGGAGGCGTCGACACAGGCGGGCGACAGCGACGCCGTGGGGGCCGCGACCGCCTCGGGCGGTTAGCCTTCGAGCATGAGCGGATCACCGGCACGTGTGTACGTGGCCCGGCTGGCCGGGTTGCCCGTGTACGACCCGAACGGGGACCAGGTCGGCAAGGTGCGCGACGTCGTGGTGACGCTGCGGCAGGACACCCAGCCGCCGCGGGTGCTCGGGCTGGTGGTCGAGGTGTTCACCCGGCGGCGCATCTTCCTGCCGATGACCCGGGTGACCTCGATCGAGGTCGGCCACGTGATCACCACCGGACTGCTGAACATGCGCCGCTTCGAGCAGCGGGCGACCGAGGTGCTGGTGCTCGGCGAACTGCTGGACCGGACCGTGACGATCCGCGAGACCGGCGCGTCCGCGGTGGTGTTCGACCTGGCGATGGAGCAGTGGCGGACCCGGGACTGGATGCTGTCGAAGGTCGCGGTGACCGAGGGGGCCAAGCGGTTCCGGCGTCGCGGGCAGTCGCACGTGCTGGACTGGGCCGACGTCAGCGGGTTCGCGCAGACCGAGCACGGGCAGGGCGCGACGCACATGCTGGCCGCGTTCGACACGATGAAGCCGGCCGACCTGGCCGGCGTACTGCACGAGCTGTCGCCGAAACGGCGCAAGGAGATCGCGTCCGCGCTGAACGACGAACGGCTGGCCGACGTCCTGGAAGAGCTGCCCGAGGACGACCAGGTGGAGATCCTGGCCGGCCTGGACACCGAGCGCGCCGCCGACGTGCTGGAGGAGATGTCCCCGGACGACGCCGCCGACCTGATCGCCGAGCTGCCGACCGACACCGCCGAACGGCTGCTCACGCTGATGGAGCCCGACGAGGCCGAGGACGTCCGGCGCCTGCTGACGTACGAGGAACGCACGGCCGGTGGACTGATGACGTCCGAGCCGGTGATCCTGCCCGCCGACGCGACCGTGGCGGACGCGCTCGCGCACGTGCGCAACGCCGAGCTGAGTCCGGCGCTGGCCGCGATGATCTACGTCTGCCGCCCGCCGCTGGAGACGCCGACCGGCCGGTTCATCGGGATCGGCCACATCCAGCGGCTGCTGCGCGAGCCGCCGTCGGCGCTGGTGTCCGGCGTACTGGACACGGATCTGGACGGGCTGCGTCCGGACGACGGCCTGCAGGCGGTGAGCAAGTACCTCGCGACGTACAACCTGGTCGCCGCTCCGGTGCTCGACGACGAGGGCCGGCTGCTCGGTGCGGTCACCGTGGACGACGTACTGGACCATCTGCTGCCCGACGACTGGCGTGGCTCCGCGCCGCAGGAGGGGGACGCGCATGCCCGGTGACAACCGCCGCAGCAGCCGGCCGGACGACCGGCGCGGATCCCAGTCCACCGAGCGCCGTGGTTCCCGGTCGGAGGAGCGTCGCGGCGCACGGCCGGAGGAGCGCCGCTCCGAGGAACGCCGGCTGACCCGCCCGGCCGCCGACCGGCTGGACGTTCCGCGCGAGCTGCGCCGGACGCTGGTCCGGCGGCGCGCGTACGACGCGGACGCGTTCGGGCGGCTGTCGGAGCGGATCGCGCGGTTCCTCGGCACCGGGCAGTTCCTGGTCTACATGACCGCGACGATCGTGTTCTGGGTGGTGTGGAACATCTTCGCGCCCGAGCACCTGCGCTGGGACGAGTACCCGTTCATCTTCCTCACCCTCGCGCTCAGCCTGCAGGCCTCGTACGCCGCGCCGCTGATCCTGCTCGCGCAGAACCGGCAGGAGGCCCGCGACCGGGTCCAGTACGAGCGCGACCGCGACGTCGACGCCCGGAGCCGGGCCGACATGGAGTTCCTGGCCCGGGAGATGGCCTCGCTGCGGATGTCGGTCGGCGAGGTCGCGACCCGCGACTTCCTGCGCTCCGAACTGCGCTCGCTGCTGGCCGAGCTGGACAAGGACCGCGAGGACGACCGGGTCTGAGCCGCCGGGGCACTTGGTTAGGTGTGCCTTGCCGGAGCTACGTCACAGTGGACCGTGGTGGGGTGCCCGTGCGTGAGCACGTAGCCTGTAGACATGGCTCCCACTGCTGACCAGGTGACCGCTGCGCTCGGGTCCGTGATGGACCCCGAGATCAAAAAACCGATCACCGATCTGGGCATGGTCGAGTCGGTGGTGGTGCGGACCGACGGCGTGGTCGCGGTGAAGATCCTGCTGACCGTGTCCGGCTGCCCGATGAAGGACACCCTGCGGCGCGACACCACCGCGGCGGTCAGCGCGCTGGACGGCGTGACCGGCGTCGAGATCGAGCTCGGGGTGATGTCGGCCGAGCAGCGGGCCGCGTTGCAGACCCAGCTGCGGGGCGGTGTGGCGGAGAAGGAGATCCCGTTCTCGCGCGCCGACTCGCTGACCAAGGTGTTCGCGATCGCCTCCGGCAAGGGTGGTGTCGGCAAGTCGTCGGTGACGGTCAACCTGGCTGTCGCGATGGCCGCCAAGGGCCTGTCGGTCGGTGTCCTGGACGCCGACATCTACGGCCACTCGGTGCCGGCCATGCTGGGCGTCGCCGACGAGCGGCCGACCGCGGTCGACGACATGATCATGCCGGTGCCCGCGCACGGCGTGAAGGTGATCTCGATCGGCATGCTCAAGCCCAAGCGCGACCAGGTGGTCGCCTGGCGCGGCCCGATCCTGGACCGCGCGCTGGTGCAGATGCTGGCCGACGTCTACTGGGGCGACCTGGACGTGCTGCTGCTCGACCTGCCGCCGGGCACCGGCGACATCGCGATCTCGGTCGGCCAGCGGCTGACCACCGCCGAGGTGATCGTCGTGACCACCCCGCAGGAGGCCGCCGCCGAGGTGGCCGAGCGGGCCGGCACGATGGCGCAGATGGTCCACCAGCGGGTGGCCGGCGTGATCGAGAACATGTCCTTCCTGCCCTGCCCGCACTGCGGCCCCGAGCACCGGATCGAGATCTTCGGCACCGGCGGCGGCCTGCGCGTCAGCGAGACCCTGTCGGCCCGCCTGGGCTACCCGATCCCGCTGCTCGGCGAGATCCCGCTGGACGAGCGCCTCCGCAGCGGCGGCGACCTCGGCACCCCGCTCGCGATCGCCGACGCCGCCACGCCTGCGTCGAAGGTCATCATCGACATCGCCGAACGCCTCGGCGGCCGCCCCCGCGGCCTGCTGGGCCGGCAACTCGGCCTGTCCCCCGTCGGCCGCTGACGCACTGACTCAAAGGGTCGTCCACGAGAGTGGACGACCCTTTCTGTTGTCCAGCTGAGTTGCGAAACGCGATGGTCTGGTTGCGGAACGTGCCGAAAACCTTGACGTGGGGTGTGACAGTCAGGTATTTCTTGCTGACAACGATGTCACACCGCCCGTGACCGCACCGCCTCTCTCACCGCAGTTGCACCCCGTTCGAGCGCACGCCGTCCGCCGCCCTGGGCGACGTTCGCCGGCCGGGGTGTGGCCGCGTGGGATCACGGTGCTGTCCCGACGTCGAAGGACCGCCCGTGAAGAAGCTCCCCGCTCGCCGTCGTACCGCTGCCGTCCTGACCAGCTCCCTGATCACCGCACTGGTCTCCACGTCGCTGGCCGTCGCCGCACCGAGCCCGTCTCCCCAGTACGACGGCCGGCCCACCACCGCCCCACCGAGCACGGCACCACCCGGGCTGAGAGCGCAGGAGGCGGTCGGGCACAGCCGGATCACCAGCAGCTCAGCTAATCCGACCGAGCACGTCGACCCGCTGATCGGCACGTCCAACCTCGGCGACGTCTTCCCCGGCGCGGTGATGCCGTTCGGGATGTTCTCCTTCAGCCCCGAGACCAGTCGCGGCAACCAGTACCGGACCGCCGCTCCCGGCGGCTACCTGTACGACGCCAATCGCATCCGCGGCTTCAGCCTGACCCACATGTCCGGCACCGGCTGCGCGGGCGGCTCCGGCGACATCCCGATCTTCCCGTACGCCGGTGCGGTGACCACGTCCCCGCAGACCGACGCCAAGGACGAGGTCTACGCCAGCACGTTCTCGCACTCCAACGAGATCGCGAAGCCCGGCTACTACAAGGTCGGCCTGGACTCCGGTGCGACCGCCGAGCTCGCCGCGACCACGCGGACCGGTGCCGCGACGTTCACCTTCCCGGCCGACAAGGCCAAGTCGCTGCTGTTCCGGACGGCGAACTCCGAGGTCGGCTCCAGCGACGCCGACGTCACCATCGACCCGGTCAAGCGCACTGTGACCGGCTCGGTGACCAGCGGCAACTTCTGCGGCTACCTGGCCTCGGTGGGTCAGCGCAGCTACTACACGCTGCACTTCGTCGCCCAGTTCGACCAGCCGTTCGCCAACCACGGCACCTGGAAGGACGCGACCGTCAGCCCGGGCAGCACCTCAGCCACCGGCGGTACGACGTACGGGACCGATGGCTGGATGCCTGCGGGCAAGGGCTCCGGCGCCTACCTGGGCTTCGACAGCAGCACGGTGGACATGCGCATCGGCATCTCCTACGTCAGCAAGGCCAACGCGGCGGCCAACCTCGCTCAGGAGAACCCGCGCGGCACCTCGCTGGCCACCACGGCCGCGCGCGCCAAGCAGGCTTGGCGTGATCAGCTGAACCGGATCGAGATCACCGGTGGCGCCACAGCAGACCGTACGACCTTCTACACCGCGCTCTACCACGCTCTGCTGCACCCGAACGTCTTCAACGACGTCAACGGGCAGTACTGGGGCTTCGACCAGAAGCCGCACCAGCTCAGCCGCGGCCAGAAGAACCAGTACGCGACGTTCTCCGGCTGGGACGTCTACCGCTCGCAGGTGCAGCTGCTCGCGCTGCTGGAACCGCAGCGGGCCGGTGACATCGCCCAGTCCCTGCTCAACCAGGCCCAGCAGAACGACGGCATCTGGGATCGCTGGACGCACGCGTCCGGCAGTACGGCGGTGATGACCGGCGACCCGTCGGCGCCCGCGCTGGCCGGCATCCACGCGTTCGGCGGCACCAACTTCGACGTACGGACGGCGCTGCAGTCGCTGGTCAAGGCGGCGACCGTGCCGACGGCGAAGGACCTGAGCTCGGCGGGCAAGCCGGTGATGTCGATCGGGCAGCGGCCGTCGCTCGACAAGTACCTGGCGCTCGGTTACGTGCCGACGAAGTCCAACGCGTGGGGTGGCGCGGTCGAGACCCTGGAGGACGTGACCGCGGACTTCGCGCTCGCTCAGCTCGCCTCGGCGGTCGGCGACCGGAAGACCGCGGACACGTTCGTGAAGCGTTCGCAGTACTGGCAGAACGTGTTCAACCCCGAGAACGGCGGCTACATCCAGAACCGCGACGAGAACGGCGCCTGGCCGGCGTTCACGCCGAGCACGCAGGACGGGTTCGCCGAGGGCAGCAGCGCGCAGTACACCTGGATGATCCCGCACAACCGGGCCGGGCTGTTCGACGCGATGGGCGGGCGGGACGTCGTCAACCAGCGGCTGGACGCGTTCTTCAAGGATGCCGACGGCAACTGGGCGCTGACGAAGTCCGGTGATCTGCACGCCGAGATGGACAACGAGCCGTCGATCAACACGCCCTGGATCTACAACTACAGCGGTCAGCCCTGGAAGGCGCAGGAGACGCTGCGGCAGGCGATGAGCCAGCTGTGGAACACCACCACCGGCGGCATCCCCGGCAACGACGACCTCGGCGCGATGTCGTCCTGGTACGTGTGGACCGCGCTGGGGCTCTACCCGGAGGTGCCGAGCCGGGCCGAGCTGCAGGTCGCGGCTCCGCTGTTCCCGCGCGCGGTGATCCACCGGGACAAGGGGCGGACGATCCGGATCAACGCGCCGGGCGCGACGGCTGCGACGAAGTACGTGCAAAGCCTGCGGGTGGACGGGCGGTCGTCGTCGAAGCCGTGGCTCGGCGCGTCGTTCGTGCAGCGCGGCGGCACGCTCGACTTCACGGTCGGTACGACGGCCAACAAGGTGTGGGGGTCGTCGGCGAAGGACGCGCCGCCGTCGTGGCGGACCGGTGAGATCCCGTTCCAGACCTCGACCGACATCGGGCGGGTTGTCGTCGCGCCGGGCACGACCTCGGATCCGGTGACGATCAAGGCGCACCGGCTGAGCGGTACGGCGACCAGCGTGTCGTACACGGTGACCACTCCGGCCGGGCTCACCGCGGCACCGGCGAGTGGCTCGTTCACGGTGGACCAGTCCGGCGGCGCTGCTCTGCGGGTCACGGCGGCACCCGGTACGCCGGATGGGCGCTATCCCGTCACCGTGGCGCTGAAGTCCGCCGACGGGACTGCCCTGCCGCGACTGGGGTTCACCGTGGTGGTCGGGCTGCCGAACTCGTTCTCCGTACTACGCGAGGGCGTGGCGGCGTCGGACGACGCCGGCGACCACACCGAGGCGGATTACGACGGTGGTGGCGTCAGCTACTCGCGGCAGGCGCTGGCGGCGGCTGGTCTGACTCCCGGCGGGACGGTGACGAAGGAGGGGCTGACGTTCGTGTGGCCCGGCGTACCGGCTGGTGAGCCGGACAACGTGCCGGCCGACGGGCAACTGCTCGACCTGTCGCTGCCGGCTGGGACTACGAAGCTCTCGTTCGTCGGCAGCGCGGTGAACGGGAACCAGCAGGGCACGGCGACACTGCGGTACGCCGACGGGACGACCAGCGAGATCGACCTGTCGTTCAGCGACTGGACGCTCGGCGGCGGGGGCGACACCGTGCACTTCGGGAACCTGGTGGTCGCCTCCACGCCGTACCGGAACGAGTCGGGTGGTGGACGCGACAACGTGGCGACGCACCTCTTCGCGACCGCGCCGATCCCTGTCGCCGCGGGCCGGGTTCCGGTTAGCGTGACGCTGCCGAAGAACCGCGACCTGCGGATCTTCACGCTGGCCACCGGATGATCCCGACCGCCCTGGAGGAAGACCCTCGATGAGAGCCACCAGCGTTATCGCCTGCGCCGCCCTGAGCGTCGCCGGCCTGCTCGCCACCACCGGTACGGCGCTGGCCGCCGTACCGGGACCTGTACCGGCCGACGCGCAGCCCGCCCAGGTCGTGCAGACGCAGCCTGACCGGCTCGCCTCGGCGCAGGCCGCGGGCGCTCAGTCCACCACCGGCCCATGCCGGTACACCGCGACGCCCGACGACCCGTCGCCGCGCCCGGTGTCCCTGCCGCCGGACCCGACGCCGACGCCGTCCAAGGGCGTGGTCCGGGTCATCCTGGCCACCAACCAGGGCCCGATGCTGCTCACCCTCGACCGCGCCAAGGCGCCGTGCACGGTGCAGAGCTTCCTGCACCTGGCGAAGAGCCGGTTCTACAACTTCACCACCTGCCACCGGCTCACGCTCTACCCGACGCTCCGGGTCCTCCAGTGCGGCGACCCGACCGGCACCGGCGAACGCGGCCCCGGCTACTCCTACAAGGACGAACTCCCGGTCGGCCTCCCCAACTGGCCCACCGACCCGACCGGCACCAGCAAGGTCTACGCCCGCGGCACCCTCGCGATGGCCAACGCCGGCCCGAACACCAACGGCAGCCAGTTCTTCCTCACCTTCGAAGACTCCCGCCTCCGCCCGAACTACACCATCTTCGGCACCATCGATCCGATCGGTCTCAAGGTCCTCGACCGAGTCGCCGCCGGCGGCACCGTCCTCACCGCCGACAACCCCGACGGCCTCGACGGAGCCCCTGTCCGCAAGACCGACATCCTGATCGCGCAGCGTTTGGGCTTCTGAAGCCCGCGGGCAGAACCCGCCCTCTGCACAGTTCACGTGCAGGGGACGGGTTCTCTTCGTTCACCCGCCCAAGGCGCGGCCAGTGCCGTCCGATCCAGCTCCCACCGGTTGGTCCTGGCAGGGGCGTAGCGCGAGCTCGTGGCAGGCTGTGCGCCATGACTGCAGCGAGGCAACCGAAGCCGATGACACGGGGTGGGTTGGCGTTCTTCTGGTTCATGATCGTTTGCATTGCTCTCATGGGCCTTCTCGGTGGCATCGCCGGGATCACAGCCGGCCTGGATGGCCGGTCCGCCCTCGTGAACGGCCCGTCCGGCAGCTTCGCCCCAACCGACCGCACCTGCGGCAAAGGCGGCTGTACCTGGATCGGTGATTTCGTGAGCCACGACGGCACGATCACCCGCACAGGCATCAAGTTGCGCGACGGGGTACGCGTCTCCCGCACCGACCCGATGCCCGTCCAGATCGCCGATGTGGGCCTGCACGACGACGCCGGCGAATCCGTTGCCTACACCAAAGACCACAGCTGGAGATTTTCGCTGGTCGGCGGCGTACTTTTCCTGGTGCTGTGCCCGACGATGCTGGTGTTCCTCATCCGCGTGCTCAGACGTCACCAGCGGCAAACACCAGCCCGACGTTAGAGGAGCGACTGCCCGGACGGCCGCTGGCTCACCGCGAAGGGCACCGACGTTCGTCTGGACCAAAACCGTCGACCTGCTGGGGGGGTGGACGGGGTGTCTTATCCGCGACGCTTCGGCACGTGCGGCCGGTACGGCGAAACCGTGGGGTCTCCGGGGATCCAGAAGCGCCAGGGGTTGTCAGCGGCTTCGCGCAAGCCCACGCGGGGACCGGTGGAGGGTTCGCCGTCGAAGCCTGGGCCGGGGAGGAGTTGTACGGCAGACCCGCGTGAGAGCAGGTCGGTGCCGTTGGCTTCGCGGTCGATGCCTAGGGCAACGCACATGCGGGCGGGACCCCGGGCGAGATCCCAGTCGGGGTTGCGCGCACCGGTTCGACGTCCGCCTCGGCTGGGAAGCACCGTCGCGGCGGTCGCGCGTGCTCCGCCGACGGTCCCGGGTGTGACCTGGTTGAACTTGCCGTCCACCGGTTGCGGGGCACCGCGACGGCTGCGGGCCAGGTCGACGCCCTCGATCACCTCGCCGGCGCGAAGGAGCACCGCCGACGGTTGGCCGTCGGGGCCTGCGCTGACGTTCATGCAGTAGTGCATGCCGTAGGTGAAGTACACGTACAGAAACCCGGGCGGGCCGAACATGACCGCATTGCGCGCCGTCTCACCTCGATAGGCGTGCGACCCCGGATCGTTCGGCCCGTCGTACGCCTCGATCTCGGTGAGGCGGACGGCGACGGTGCCCTCGTCGGTGGTCCGGCGGATGACCATGCCGAGGAGGCGGGGCGCGACTTCCAGGACGGGATCGGCCAGCAGGGTACGGCGTACGGGCATGTCTGGACCCTACTGGTCAGCCGATGAGCAGGACCGGCCGACCACGCTCAGCGGAGACCACCCGTGCACCCTTCAGGCGAGGCGTTCGGCGTGCTGGGCTGCTCGGGTGCGGAGTTCGGCGAGTTGTTCCGTGACGCGTTCCTCGGCGGTACCGCCTCGGGCGTTGCGGGAGGAGACCGAGCCCTCGACGGTGAGCACCGACCGCACCTCCGGCGTCAACTCGGGCGAGATCGCCGCCAGGTCCTCGTCGGTGAGGTCCCACAGCTCGATGCCGCGCTTCTCGCACTCCTGGACGCAGGCGCCGGCCAGTTCGTGGGCGACGCGGAAGGGGACCTTCTGGCGGACCAGCCACTCGGCGATGTCGGTGGCCAGCGAGAAGCCCTGCGGGGCGAGTTCTTCCAGCCGGGCGGTGTCGAACACCAGCGTGCGGATCATGCCGGTGAACGCCGGCAGCAGAACCTCGAGGGTGTCGACGGAGTCGAAGACCGGCTCCTTGTCCTCCTGCAGGTCGCGGTTGTAGGCCAGCGGTTGCGCCTTGAGTGTGGCCAGCAGGCCGGTCAGGTTGCCGATCAGGCGGCCTGACTTGCCCCGGGCCAGCTCGGCGATGTCCGGGTTCTTCTTCTGCGGCATGATGCTCGACCCGGTCGAGAACGCGTCGTCGAGCCGGACGAACCCGAACTCCTTGGTCGCCCAGAGGATCACCTCCTCGGCCTGCCGGGACAGGTCGACGCCGATCTGCGCCGTGACGAACGCGAACTCGGCGACGAAGTCCCGCGCCGAGGTCCCGTCGATCGAGTTCGGCGAGGAGTCGGTGAAGCCGAGCTCCGTCGCGACGAATCGCGGATCCAGCCCGAGCGACGAACCGGCCAGCGCCCCCGCGCCGTACGGCGAGTCGGCCGCGACGCGCGCGTCCCACTCGGCCAGCCGCTCGAGGTCGCGGATCAGCGGCCAGGCGTGCGCCAGCAGGTGGTGCGAGAGCAGAACCGGCTGCGCGTGCTGGAGATGGGTCCGGCCGGGCATCGTGACGCCCAGGTGCTTCTCGGCCTGGTCGGCCAGCGTGGTGACCTGGTCGAGCACGAGGCGCGCGATGATCCGGCCGTGCTCGCGCAGGTAGCTGCGGAACAGGGTGGCGACCTGGTCGTTGCGAGACCGGCCCGCCCGCAGCCGGCCGCCGAGCTCGGCACCGAGCCGCTCCAGCAGGCCGCGCTCCAGCGCGGTGTGCACGTCCTCGTCGTCCTCGGCGGGCAGGAAAGCGCCGGACAGTACGTCGGCGAGCAGCTCGTCGAGGCCGCGCAGCATCGCGGCGAGGTCGTCGTCGGTGAGCAGCCCGGCGCGGTGCAGCACCTTGGCGTGTGCCTTCGACCCGGCGATGTCGTACGGCGCCAGCCGCCAGTCGAAGTGGGTCGACTTGCTCAGCGCCGCCAGCGCGTCGGCGGGTCCGCCGGCGAACCGGCCGCCCCACAGGGCCGCGCTCTCTCCCGTACTCATCCGACGATCCTCTCACTAGCCAAGACAAACAGCGGTTCCGGGGCCCGATCAGTTGCTGATAGCAACAGTGTCAGGTGTGGTCCTTCTCGGTCCGGGCCGCCAGGTTGAGGAACCGGGCCGCCAGCGCCTCACCACCGGTCGGGTTGCGCGAGACAACCATCACGGTGTCGTCACCCGCGATGGTCCCGAGCACATCGTCGAGACCCACATGGTCGATCGCGGAAGCGAAGTACTGCGCCGCGCCGGGCGGCGTTCGCAGGATGACCAGGTTGGCGCTGCCCTCGGCCGAGACGAGCAGCTCGGACGCGACGCGAGCCAGCCGCGCCTCGAACGCGGCGGCCTCACCGGCGCGCGGGCTCCGATCACCGCCCTCCCCCGGTACGGCGTACACGAGCTGGCCGATCGCGTCGCGGACCTTCACCGCGCCGATCTCCACCAGGTCGCGCGACAGCGTCGCCTGACCGACCCCGAGCCCCGCGCCGGCCAGCAACTCGGCGAGCTCCGTCTGCGAGCGCACCGGCTGGCGGCCGAGCAGCTCCACGATCCGCTGCTGCCGAGCCGTCTTGGTGGTCGGCGCGATCAGCGTGCGGGTCTCCGGTCGCTCCGAGCTGTTCGGGTTCGTGGTCATGAGGAGAAGTTTCGGGCCAGCAGCCAGGAAAGCAAGGCCTTCTGGGCGTGCAGGCGATTCTCGGCCTCGTCCCAGACGACGGATTGCGGGCCGTCGAGCACGGCGGCGTCGATCTCCTTGCCGCGGTACGCCGGCAGGCAGTGCAGCACGATCGCGTCGGCCTTCGCCTTCGCCAGCAGCTGCTCGGTGACGGCGTACGGGACGAAGGGCGCCTCACGCAGCTCCGCCTCGGCTTCCTGGCCCATCGAGACCCAGGTGTCGGTGGCAACGACGTCCGCGCCGGAGATCGCCTCGGTGGCGTCCGCGGTCCAGGCGACCGAACCACCCGTGCTCGCGGCGATCTCGACGGCCTTGGCCAGGATCGCGGCGTCCGGCTGGTACTCCGCGGGCGAGCCGATCACCACGTGCATACCGGCGGTCGCGCCGCCGAGCAAGTACGAGTGCGCCATGTTGTTGGCGCCGTCGCCGAGGTAGGTCAGCTTCAGCCCGGCGGTCGCGCCCTTGTGCTGCCGGACCGTCAGCAGGTCGGCGAGGATCTGGCACGGGTGGAACTCGTCGGTCAGCGCGTTCACCACCGGGACCTTCGAGGCGCCGGCCATCTCCTCGATCCGGGTCTGCCCCGAGGTCCGCCAGACGATCGCGGCGACCTGCCGGTCGAGCACCCGCGCGGTGTCGGCGATCGGCTCACCCCGGCCGAGCTGCGAGGTCTGCGCGTCGATGATCAGCGGCGTCCCGCCGAGATCGGCGATGCCGACCGCGAACGAGATCCTGGTCCGGGTCGAGGTCTTGTCGAAGATCACCGCTACGGTCTGCGGCCCGGCCAGCGGCTTGTGCCCGAACCGGTCGCCGGCCAACTGCTGCGCCAGCGTCAGCACCTCGTCCTGCTCGACCGGACTGAGGTCGTCGTCCCGCAAGAAGTGCCTGGTCATGGCGTCTTCACCTTCTCCAGAAGGCCAGGGAGGGCCGCGACGAAGCTGTCGGCGTCCGCCTTGGTCAGAATGTACGGCGGCGCCAGGCGCAACGCGTCGGGAATCGGGTTGTTGATCACGAACCCGGCCTCCAGTGCGAGCGCCGCGACCTGGTCCGACACCGGCTGGGTCAGCTCGATCGCCAGCAGCAGCCCCCGACCGCGCACCCCCGCGATCAGCGGATGGTCGAGCGCTTCGACCGCCGCGGCGAGGTGGTTGCCGACGGCACTGACATTGGCGAGCAGGCCGTCGCGCTCGATCACCGTCAGCACCGCGAGCCCGGCGATCGAGGCCACCGGGTTGCCGCCGAACGTCGTACCGTGGTTGCCCGGCTGGAGCAGCTCGGCGGCGGCACCGAAGCCGAGGCAGGCGCCGATCGGGATGCCCGCGCCGAGTCCCTTCGCCACCGTCACCAGGTCCGGCACGATGCCCTCGGCCTGGAACGCGAACCAGTCGCCGGTCCGGCCGACGCCGGTCTGGATCTCGTCGATCCACAGCAGCGCGCCGTGCTCGGAGGTGATCCGCCGCGCGGCCTGCAGGTAGCCGGCCGGCGGGACGACGATCCCGTTCTCGCCCTGGATCGGTTCGAGCACCACCGCGGCCGTCTCGTCGTCGACGGCGGCCTCGAGCGCCGCGGCGTCGCCGTACGGGACGAAGGTGACGTCGCCGGGCAGCGGCGCGAACTGCTCCCGGTACGCCGGCTTCCAGGTGATCGCCAGCGCGCCCATCGTGCGGCCGTGGAAGGCGCCGACGGTGGAGACGATCTTGGTCCGGCCGGTCTTGCGGGTGATCTTGAACGCCGCTTCGTTCGCCTCGGTGCCGGAGTTGGTGAAGAACACCTTGCCGCCGGGGGCGTCGATCAGCGAGAGCAGCTTCTCGGCCAGCGCGATCTGCGGCGCGGAGGCGAAGAAGTTGGACACGTGGCCGAGCGTGGTGAGCTGGCTGGTCACCGCGGACACCACGAACGGGTGCGCGTGGCCGAGCGAGTTCACCGCGAGTCCGCCGAGCAGGTCGAGGTACTTCTTGCCGTCGGCGTCCCACAGGTAGGCGCCCTCACCACGCACCAGGACCTTCTTCGGCGGACCGAAGGTGTTCATCAGCGAGTGCGTGTAGCGCTCGGTCAACGCGGCGCCGGTGCTGCTGGTCGTCGACAGCCCGCTCAGCTCGGGTGGCATCAGTTCGGTCATGGGGCCTCCCGGCCTGGACTGAGGAGTGGAGGGAGCGAAGCGACTGGAGCGACGAGGGAAGGCCGGGAGTTCCAGCCCCATGACCCGCCGTGCCGGAGGCCGGCAAATCGTAGAGTCATGACGGGATCACCTGGGTTCCACTTCCGGCGTCGGTGAAGATCTCGAGCAGGAGCGAGTGCGGTACGCGGCCGTCGATCACGGTGGCGCGGGAGACGCCGGACTGGACCGCGCGCAGGCACGCCTCCATCTTCGGCACCATGCCGGAGGCCAGCGTCGGCAGCAGTTCGGCCAGTTCGGCGGCGTCGATCTGGGTGATGATCTCCTCGCTGTCCGGCCAGTTGCGGTACAGCCCCGCGACGTCGGTCAGTACGACGAGCTTCTCGGCGCCGAGCGCGACCGCCAGCGCGGACGCGGCGGTGTCGGCGTTCACGTTGTGGGCCTGGCCGTCCTCGTCCGGGGCGATCGTCGACACGACCGGGATCCGGCCGGCGTCGATCAGGTCGATCACGGCTTCGGGCCGGACGTCGACCACGTCGCCGACCAGGCCGATGTCGACCGTCTCGCCGTCGATCATCAGTCCGCGCCGCTCGGCGGTGAACAGCCCGGCGTCCTCGCCGGACATGCCGACCGCGAACGGCCCGTGCGCGTTCAGCAGGCCGACCAGCTCGCGGCCGACCTTGCCGACCAGCACCATGCCGACCACGTCCATCGCCTCGGGTGTGGTCACTCGCAGCCCGCCGCGGAACTCGCTGTCGATGCCGAGCCGGCCGAGCATCTCGCTGATCTGCGGACCACCACCGTGTACGACGACCACCCGGACGCCGCAGTGCCGCAGGAACACGATGTCGGAGGCGAACGCCTGCTTGAGCTCGTCGTCGACCATCGCGTTGCCGCCGTACTTCACCACGATCGTCTTGCCGTGGAACTGCTTCAACCACGGCAACGCCTCGGTCAGCACGGCCGCCTTCTCGACGGCGCTGGCCTGCGCGGTCGAGGAATGGATCGTGTCGGTCATGGGGCCTCCCGGTCTGGACTGAGGAGTGGAGGGAGCGAAGCGACCGGAGCGACGAGGGAAGACCGGGAGACCAAGCCCCATGACCACGCCGAGCCGGAGGCGAGGCAAAAAGTACAGCTCATGAGGAGTACGCCGAGTTCTCTTCTACGTACGCGTGCGATAGGTCGGTCGTCAGCACCGTCGCCGACGCGTCCCCGGCGTGCAAATCGATCACCACGTCGATCTCCGGCCCGGACAGATCCGCCTCGGACCGGTCGACTCCCTTGCCGCCGGCCACGCAGATCGCCGCGCCGTTCAGTGTGATGTCGAGCAGCTGCGGGTCGAACGCCGTCGGCGCGTTGCCCACCGCCATCGCGATCCGTCCCCAGTTCGGATCGCTGGCGAAGAACGCCGTTTTGCAGAGGTTGTCCTCGGCAACCACCTTGGCGGCGGCGACCGCCTCGGCCTCGGTGGCGGCGTTCAGCACGGTGATGCTGACGTGCTTGGTGACGCCCTCGGCGTCGGCCTGCAGCTGCTTGACCAGGTCGGCGGCCAGCGCGGTCAGCGCCACCTCGAACTCCTCCGGCGTCACGGTGACGCCCGAGGCGCCCGAGCTGAGCAGCAGCACCGTGTCGTTGGTCGACGTTCCCCCGTCGACGTCGAGCCGGTTGAAGGTCTTGCCGACCGCGTTGCGCAGCGCGTGGTCGAGATGCGGCTGGTCCAGGACGGCGTCGGTGGTGATCACGCTCAGCATGGTCGCCATGTTCGGCGCGCACATGCCGGCGCCCTTCGCGAAGCCGCCGATGCTCCAGCCACCCTCGTGGGTGAGCACCGCCTGCTTCGGCACGTTGTCCGTCGTCATCACCGCGGTCGCGGCGGCCAGGCTGTGCTCCGCGGTCGACCCGAGTGCGCCGACCGCGGCGGACAGGCCGGGCAGCAGCTTGTCCATCGGGAGCCGCTCACCGATCAGGCCGGTGGAGCAGACGCCGATCTCGATCGCGCCGACGCCGAGGATCGAGGCCAGCTCCTCAGCGGTCTGGTGCGTGTCCTGAAAACCCTCGGGACCGGTGCACGCGTTGGCGCCGCCGGAGTTGAGCACGACGGCCTTCAGCTTGCCCGCGGTGAGCACCTGCTGGGACCACAGCACCGGCGCGGCCTTCACCTTGTTGGTGGTGAAGACGCCGGCTGCGGCGTACTCCGGGCCGTCGTTCACGACGACGGTCAGGTCAGGCTTGCCGGCGGGCTTGATCCCGGCGGTCACCCCGGCCGCGCGGAAGCCGGCCGGCGCGGTGACCCCGGCGCTCCGATCGACCGAGGCGTGCGGGGTGACGGCGACGGTCCCCAGAGCTGTCATGGGGCGACTCCTACGAGGGGAAGGGCCAGGGTCTCGTCGAGACCGGCGGCCAGGTTCATGCACTGCACGGCGGCGCCGGCGGTGCCCTTGGTCAGGTTGTCGAGGGCGGCCACGACGACGACGCGGCCGGTGCGCTGGTCGAGCGCGAGTTGCAGGTGCACGGTGTTCGCCCCGAGGGTGGCCTGCGTCTGCGGCCACTGCCCCTCGGGCAGTACGTGGATGAACGGCTCGTCGCCGTACGCCTGCTCGTAGACCGCTCGGAGCTGCTCGTACGTCGTACCTTCGGCCACCGGCGCGCTGCAGGTCGCGAGAATGCCGCGGGCCATCGGCGCGAGCACCGGGGTGAAGGAGACGCTGACCGGGCCGTCGGTGTGCGGCGCGAGGTTCTGCTCGATCTCCGGGGTGTGCCGATGGACGCCGCCCACGCCGTACGCGGAGGCCGAGCCCATCACCTCGGCGCCGTGCAGGTTCGGCTTGGGACCCTTGCCCGCTCCCGACGTCCCGCTGACAGCGACCACCACCAGTTGGGCGCTGTCGACGAGACCTGCCTGTACGGCGGGGAGCAGGGCAAGGGTGGACACGGTGGGATAGCAGCCCGGCACGGCGACCCGGTTGGCGCCGCGGAGCTTGTCGCGTTGACCGGGCAGCTCGGGCAGGCCGTACGGCCAGTGGCCGGCGTGCTTGCCGCCGTAGAACTCCACCCAGGCCTCGGAGTCGACCAGCCGGAAGTCCGCGCCGCAGTCGATCACGGTGACGTCGTCGCCGAGCTGCTCGGCGATTTCGGCGGACTGCCCGTGCGGCAGGGCCAAGAACACGACATCGTGTCCGGCCAGCGTCGCCACGGAGGTCTCCTCGAGCACCCGGCCGGCCAGCGGCGTCAGGTGCGGGTGGTGCTGCCCCAGGGTCGATCCGGCGTTGCCACCGGCGGTCAGCGCCCCGATCTCCACCTCCGGGTGCGTCGAGAGCAGCCGGAGCAGCTCTCCCCCGGCATATCCACTGGCCCCTGCGACCGCGACCCTCAGCGTCATGTGAATGAGTATGTCAGACAACGCATGAATATCCAACCCCGATACCTGCTTCGAGCCTACGCACGATCGGTGACGCACGTCATGTCACAGTCGGCCGCCCGCGCGTGTCTGTGAGCGTGACGACCACTGACGAGGAGGCGCGACGATGGCTCGGATCAGCTTGGTGCACCGGCGAACGGCGTTCGTGCGGGCGATGGAGTGGTACAGCCGGCGCAAGTACGGCGAGGTGCTGGATCCCGGAAAGGTGGCGTTGCACCACAAGGGCGTGCTGACGACCATGCTGGTGATGGAGGGGTCGGCAGCGCGGTGGAAGCGACTGGATCCGACCTTGAAGGCGCTGGCCACGATGGTGGTCAGTGCGGAGATCGGCTGCAGCTGGTGCATGGACTTCGGTTTCTGGGAGTTCCATCACCGCAACGTCGACCCGGTCAAGCTGCGCGCTGTGCCACAGTGGCGGGACAGCGACGTCTACACGGATCTGGAGCGCGCGGTGATGGGCTACGCGGCAGCGGCGACGGCGACTCCGCCGACGGTGACCGACCAGCAGGTCGAGCGGTTGCGGCAGGACCTGTCCGAAGCGGAGCTGGTCGAGCTCACCGCGCAGATCTCGCTGGAGAACTACCGCTCGCGGACCAACGCCGCGCTCGGGCTGACCAGCCAGGGGTTCAAGGAGACCTGCGAGTTGAGGCCGGCATGAGCGACGAGCTGGCGGCGGAGTTCGCCGAGCACCGCGCGGTCCTGGTCGGCGCGGCGTACCGGGTGGTCGGCAGTGTGGCCGACGCGGAGGACGTCGTCCAGGAGACCTGGCTGCGCTGGTCCAGCGCGGACCGGACCGACGTCCGCGACGTCCGCGCGTACCTGATCCGCATCACCACCCGGCTCGCGCTGAACCGGCTCCGTCAGCAGAAGTCCCGCCGGGAGCAGTACGTCGGCCCGTGGCTGCCGGAGCCGATCGCGGCGACGCCCGGCGAGCAGGACCCGGCTGCGGTCGCCGAGGTCGCCGACTCGGTGTCGATGGCGATGCTGGTCGTGCTGGAGACGCTGTCGCCACTGGAGCGGGCCGCGTTCGTGCTGCGGGAGGTGTTCGACCTGCCGTTCAGCGAGATCGCCGACACCCTGGGCCGGTCCGAGGCCGCCGTACGGCAGCTGGCGCACCGCGCCCGCGAGCACGTGCACGCGCGGCAGCCGCGGCACCGCGTCGACAAGGCGCGGCACCTCGAGCTCACCAACCGGTTCATGGCGGCGTCCGCGTCGGGTGACTACCAGCAGGTGGTCGCGATGCTGGCGCCCGACGTGGAGCTGGTCAGCGACGGCGGCGGCAAGCGCCGGGCCGCGCTCCGGCCGATGTACGGCGCCGACAAGGTCGCGCGCTGGCTGATCGCGGTGATCGCCTCCGAGGAGACCGCCCGGATGGAGTTCAGCACGACCGAACTCAACGGCGAGATCGCCTACATCGCCTACGACGGCGACGAGGTCGACACCGCCGGTTTCCTGGAGGTCGGCGACGACGGCCTGATCAGCCACCTGTACGTCGTCCGCAATCCCGACAAGCTCACCGGGGTGCCGCGGCGAAACCAACTCTGCTGAGGAAGTCCCGCACCAGCGGCACCACCTCGTCCAGGTGGCTCTCCAGCAACCAGTGCCCGCCGTCCTCGAACAGGTGCAGCTCAGCCTTCGGTACGTCGGCCAGGTACGCGCGAGCGGCCTCGGCCGGCATGTACCCGTCCTGCGGACCCCACAGGATCAGCGTCGGCGGCTGCCACTCGCGCAGGTACTCGTGGTACGCCGGGTACTGCCGCACGCTCTCCCGGATCTCCAGGAAGAAGCCGGACATGATGTCACGGTGATCCCGCAGCAGTGGCCAGGACAGCTGCCACAGGTCGGGGCTGATCCGCTCGGCAGTGTGCGGCGGCACCTCGCCGAGCACCTCCTCGCGGAACCCGTCGAAGCTGACCGCCTCGGCCAGCGCCGCCCGCCGCTCCTCGGTCGGGTCTGCCCAGTACTCCTTCAGCGCGGCGTACTTCGGGCCGAGCGTCTCCTCGTACGCGTCGCCGTTCTGGATGATCAGCCCGGCGATCCGGGCCGGGTCCCGCAGTGCCAGCTGGAAGCCGACCTGCGAGCCGTAGTCGAACAGGTAGAGCACGAACTGCCCGACCCCCAGCGTGTCCAGGAACCGCTGCAGCAGCGTCGCGTAGTTCGCGAAGGTGTACTCGAAGTCGTCCGGGGCGGCGCTGTAGCCGAAGCCCGGGAAGTCCGGTGCGAGCACCCGCCACTGGTCACCGAGCGCGGGCATCAGCCCGCGGAACTGGAACGACGAGGACGGATAGCCGTGCGGCAGCAGCAGGACGGGCGCGTCGGACGGACCGGTTTCGCGGTAGAAGATCTCGACTCCGTCGAGGTCGACAGTGCGGTGCAGAACGCTCGGCATGGTGCTCCTTCCCGGGTTTGCCGCCTGGTACCCAACCGGCTGATTTAGACTCCTTCCTGCAACCGAGTCGCAGAAGGGACCACTGTGGAGTACGTCGTGATCGAACCGGACGGGGTCTCCGAGCCCGGCCTGCGCGCGGACCTGCTGGACACCTGGGTCGCGGCGACCGACGCCGGCGGCAGCGTCGGGTTCACCGCGCCGGCACCGGTCGACCTGGTCGCCGAAACGCTGGACCGCGCGCTCGAGCGGGTCGGATCCGGCCAGGACCTGCTCGGCGTACTGCACAACGGCGACCGGTACGTCGGCATGGGCCTGCTCGTCGCCAACGGCGGCCAGCTGAGCTCGCACTGGCGGACGGTGCTGCGCGTGATGGTGCACCCCAAGTACCAGGGCAACGGCGCCGGTCGCTTGCTGATGAACGGCCTGCGCACGTCGGCCGAACAGCTCGGCCTGGAGCAACTGATGCTCACCATCCGCGACGGCGGCAACCTGGACGCCTTCTACGGCAAGCTCGGCTACCGCGTCGTCGGCCGGCACCCCCGCGCGGTCCGCGTCGCCGCCGACGACTACCGCGACGAGATCATGCTGGTCACCGACCTGGGTACTCGCTGAGTACCGGATGTCGAGGAACGCGGGCCGGCACCGACGTCCCGGCATCCGACCGACCAGGAGGTTTCGGCGATGCGCGATCTGATCGTCACCCAGAACATCACCCTCGACGGGGTTGTCGAGGCATCCGACGACTGGTTCCAAGTGCTCGACGGTGACACCGGAGACCTGCTCGAGGTGACCCGGCAGCACAGCGCGGCCGCCGACGCGTTCCTCACCGGCCGCCAGACCTTCGAGGCGATGCGCGGCTACTGGCCGCAGCAGACCGACGACCGGACCGGCGTCACCGAGTACCTGAACACGGTGCAGAAGTACGTCGTGTCGACCACGCTGCAAGATCCCGCGTGGGAACCGACGACGGTGCTGCGGGGACTCGACGAGGTCGCTGCGCTGAAGGAGTCGCCGGGCAAGGACATCGTGGTGACCGGCAGCATCGAGCTGGTGCACCAACTGGAGGCCGCTGGGCTGGTGGACGAGTACCGGTTGTTCGTCTACCCCGTCGTGGTCGGGCAGGGGCGGAAGCTGTTCCCGGACGGACAGGGACTGCTTCGGCTGCAGTTGGTCGAGGCGCGGCCGTTCGACTCCGGCGTTGTGCTCACTCGCTACCGGGCCAAGTGAAGCGAGGCCGGGTCCCGCTCCTCAGCGGGGCCCGGCCTGGCTCGTTCAGGGGCGGCGTCGGCGGAGCAGGGTCACGCCGAGGGCTGCGAGCAGTCCGCCGAGGGTGAGGACGAAGACGGACGGGCCGCCGGTGTCAGGAAGCGCTGCGGCGGGAGCCCCGCCGGACGACGGCTCAGGCGACATGGGCGGACTGGCGCCGACGACAACCTTCACCTGGGAGTCCACCGTCCTGCCGCCGGTGTCGGTGACCCGGTACGCCGCCTTGGCGAGGCCTTCGAAGCTGCGCTCGGGCACCAGCCGGATCGTCCCGTCACTGCCGACGGTCCACACCCCAACCCCCGGCACGACGACCCGCGACGCGCAGGTGGCCGTGCCGGTGACCAAGCAGACGCTCGACCGCACCCACGACGCCCCTTCGGTCGCCGCGTCGTTCAGCAGGGGATTGACGACCGCTGGATTGCCGGAACTCGCGGTCCCGTCGTCCTGGGTCGCCTGCGCACCCGCCGGGGCCGCGACGGTGACTTCGAGCTGCGCGGTGTCGGACGTACCGTTCGCGTCCGTGACCCGGTAGCCGACCGCGCGCGTCGTGCCGCTGAAGCCGCGGGCCGGGGTGAACCCGATCGTCCCGGCCGCCGCGACCGTGAACGTGCCCTCCCCCGGGAGCGTCACCGTCTTCTTGTCCTTGCCGTCGGCCGGATCCCGGACCACCACCGACGCCGGGTTCAGCGCCGCCGACGGATCACCTGCCTTGTCGTTGCCGAGCACCGGGACCACCACCGCCTTCCCGTACGCCGTCCGCGCGGTGTCGTCGGTCGCGACGGGCCGGACCGGGAGCACGGTTACCGAGACGGTCGAGCGGGCCGCATTGCGGTTGCTGTCCTTCACCTCGTACGGCGCCGGCCGGGTGGTGCCGGTGAAACGCGCCACTGGGCTGAACGTGACCTTGCCCTCGGCAACTACCAGCGTGCCCTGGCCGGGCACCGTCACCCGGCTGACCAGGTCACCGTCCGGCTCCACCAGCAGCAGCGTCGCCGGGTCGAGCTTCGCGCCGGGCCCGGGCTTGTCGTTGGCCAGCGGATCGACGGTGATCGGCTGATGCTGCTTGGTCTCGACCCGGTCGGGCGATGCGACCGGTCTGGCCTCGACGGTCACCGTCAGGGTCGCCGTACCGGTGCTGCCGTTGCTGTCGCTCACCTGGTACGTCAGCGGGGTGACGGAGCCGGTCGAACCGCTCTCCGGCATCAGCCGCACTCCCCCGTCGGGCTGCGCGGTCCACACGCCCTGCCCGGCGACCCGGAGCGAGGACACCGCGTCACCGGTCGTCGGATCGACCACTCGGACCGACGCGGGGACCAACGGAGCGGTCGAATCGCCCGGCTTGTCGTTGCCGAGCACCGGCACCGTGATCGCGGTGTCGAAGGGCGTCGTCGCGGTGTCGTCGACCGGCGCCGGATCGATGCGCGTCACGGTCACGGTGACGGTCGCGGCCGCCTTGTTCCCACTCGTGTCCGTGACCTGGTAGGCGATCGAGCTCGTCCCGCGGAACGACGCCACCGGCGTGAAGGTGATCTTGCCGGTCGTCGCGTCGACCGCGAAGCTGCCCTGGCCGGCGATCTTCGCCTTCAGGTCCCAGGTCCGGACCGGCGCGGTGCCGAAGATGCGGACCGACGCCTTCTCCAGCTCCGCTGCCGTGCCGGGCTGGTCGTTCGCGAGCGGGTCGAGGGTGATCGCGCCGTTCTGCTTGGTGGTCACGCTGTCCGGCTTGGCCTCCGGCCCCTTGCCGACGGTCAGGAACAGCAGCCCCTCGGCGGTCGTCCCGTTGTCGTCGGTGATCCGGTACGTCGCCGGCGTCGTCACGCCTTGATAGTTCTTCACCGGCGTGAAGGTGATCCGCCCGGTCTTGTCCGCGACGTACGTGCCCTCGCCGGGCTGCGTCACCGTCGCGCGGTAGGCACCGTCGGCGGGATCCTTCATCAGCAGGCTGGCGGGCACCAGCGGCGCGCTCGGATCGCCCGGTTTGTCGTTGGCCACGACGTCGACGGTGATCGCGCGGTTGAACGGCGTGATGGCGGCGTCGTCGACGGTGAACGGATCGATCGGCGTCGCGGTCAGCACCAGCGTCGCGGTCGCGACCGACTTGTTGCTATCGGCAACTTGGTAGGTGATCGGCCGCGCTTTGCCCCGGAACGACGGCAGAGGATCGAACACCACGGCCCCGGTGTCCTGCACCGTGTACGTGCCCTGTCCGGCCACGGTCACCGTCCGGGCGAAGCCCGCCCGCGCCGCGGCATCCCGCAGTACGACGGACGCCGGGTCCAGCTTCGCCCCCGTGCCCGGGCTGTCGTTGCCGAGCACGTCGATCGTCACCGTCACGTCCTGCGGCGTTGACGCCAGGTCCGGCCGCGCGACCGGCGGCGCCCCGACGGTGATCCGCACCACCGCGGTCGCGTACGTCCCGTTGTCGTCGGCCACCTGGTAGGTCAGCTCCGGCGCCGAGCCACTGAACCCCGGCGCCGGGTCGAAGACGACCACCCCGTCGCGCGCGGTGAAAACACCTTGCCCCTTGACCGTCACCGACGGCTTGAACACCCCGTCGGCCGGATCCTCGAGGCGCAGCGTGCCCGGCACCAGCGGCGCGGTCGGGTCACCCGCCTTGTCGTTGCCGAGGACCCGCACCCGCACCACCGTGTCGTACGGCGTGGTCGTGTTGTCGTCCACCGCGACCGGTGTCACCGGCGCGACCGAGACCGCGAGCGTGGACCGCGTCGCCTGGTCGAACCAGTCCGAGACCCGGTACGTCAGCGTCGTCACCGGACCGGTGAACGCCGGGATCGGGTCGAACACCACGGTCCCGTCCGGGTCGACGTGCCACCGGCCCTGCCCGGGCACCGTGACGATCTTCTTCAGCGAACCGTCCGCGGGATCGATCAGCACCACGCTGACCGGATCCAGCCCGGTGCTCTGCCCGGCGGTGTCGTTGGCGAGGGCATCGATGCGCACCGTCACGTCCTGCAGGGTCCGGACGGTGTCGGGTTTGGCGACCGGCGGCGACGGCTTCGCGATCGTCACGGTGAGCTTCGCGCCGGCCGGCGTACCGTTCACGTCGGTGACCGTGTAGGCCAGCGGCGTCACGACCCCGGTGAACGACGGCAGCGGATCGACCTCCACCAAACCGTCCGGCTTCACCGTGAACGTGGCCTGGCCGTCGACAACGACCACCTGACGCGCGACCTCGCCGACCGGGTCGATCAGCTTCAGGCTGGTCGGCACCAGCGGCAGCGTCGGATCGCCCGCGGAGTCGTTGGACAGCACCCGGACTGTCACGTTCGTGTCGTACGCGGTACTCGCGGTGTCGTCGGTCGCGTCGGGCTGGACCCGGGTCACCTGGGCGGTCAGCGTGGCCGTGCCGATCGCTCCGTTGCCGTCGGCCACCTGGTACTTCACCGGGGTCGCCTTGCCGTGGAACTTCGGCACCGGCTCGAACAGGATCCGGCCGTCCGGTCGCGTCGAGTACTTGCCCTGTCCCGGGATCTCCAGTGAGTTCCCCGGTTCGCCGCGCTCGGCGGGCACCAGCCGCACGCTGTCGGCCACCAGGGCGGAACCGGTCGGGCCGGGCTTGTCGTTGTCCAGCACCGACGAGTACGCCGGGGTGCCCTGCAGCGTGGTGAGAGTGTCCGGGTTCGCGACCGGCGGGCCCGGGGCGTCGACGCTGACCACGAGCTGGGCCCGCGTCGGTGTGCCGTTCTTGTCGAGCACCTGATAGCCGAGCGGGGTCGTGACGCCCTGGAACCCGTGGGCGGGCGCGAACACGACCTTGCCCTCGGCAACCTGGAACTCGCCCTGCCGTGGGACGACGACTTTGCTCACCAGCTTGCCGCTCACCGGATCCACGAGCAGGAGCGACGCGGGATCGAGCGGCGCGTCGGGCGAACCGGGCACATCGTTGTCGAGCACCGAGACCACGGCGTTGGTGTCGAACGGCGTACTCACCGAGTCGCCCAGCGCCTTGGGGACGACCGGGGTGACCGTGACGACGAGCGTCGACTCGGTCAGCTGGCCAGTGCTGTCGGCAACCCGGTAACCGATGGTGGTCGCGACGCCGGTGAAGCGCGGCAGCGGCACGAAGTCAACACCGCCATCCGGCTTGACCGTGTAGCTGCCTTCGCCCGGAACAATGATCTTCTTCTTGAACGCGCCGACCGCCAGATCCCTCGTGACGTTGCCGCCGGCCGGGTCGCGCAGTTGCACGGACTTCGGGTCGAGACTGACGCCGGGCGCGGCCTTGTCGTTGGCCAGCGGGGTCAGCCCGAGACTGACGTTCTGCGCGGTGGTCGCGGTGTCGGGCGCGGCGACCGGCTTGGCCGGCAGTGCGACCGTCACGGTCAGCGTCGCGCGCGCTGTCGCACCGTTGCTGTCGGCAACCCGATAGGTGATCGGCTCGGCCACCCCGACGAAGCCCGGCACCGGGTCGAAGTCGATCCGGCCGTCCGGCGTGGCGACGTATTTGCCCTGCCCCACCACGATCACCATCTGCTGGCAGGTGGCCGCGTCGAGCAGGCACAACGAACTCGGCCGCAACGGCACGCTCGGGTCACCCGGCTTGTCGTTGCCGAGAACATCGGTCGTCACTCCGGTGTCGTACGCCGTACTGGCGGTGTCGTTCACGGCGATCGGCGGAGGCGGCGGCGTGATCGTGAGCGGGTGGTCCTCGACCTCGCCGGAGTCGGCCGCGCCGGTCGGCTTCTCGACCTGGGTCGCGGTGTACCCGGCGCGGACCCGTGCGGTGGTCGGACCGGCCGACGCCGCCCGGGCGAACTTGGTCCAGCTCAGCGTGGTCTGGCCCTGACCGGCCGCGAAGGTCGAGCAGGCCCGCTCGGCGGCCTCGAAGGCACCGTCCCGGTCGAGGTCGATCCAGCCGCAGACCTGCCCCGGCTTCGACGCGCCGGTCAGCACCACCGGCGCCGAGTACGACGTGGCGCTGGTGAGCAGCGGACCGAAGGTGACCCCGTCGTCGGCCTGGTCGGCTGTCGCCGGACCGGTGGTCGCGTTGGCGACGGTCGCGTTGTCCTGCGTCGCCTCGGCGCCGAGGCGCAGGTCGCTGAGCACCGACCAGGCCGCGCCGTACGACGCGGTGGCGTCACCGAAGTCCTCACCGACGGAGGCGACGACCGAGAACGCGTCGGCGGAGGTCTTGGTGTTGAAGGCCGGCAGCTTCGGATGTTTGGTGAACACGGCGGTCAGGTCGAAGCTGACCGTCGTGACGACGCCGTTCACCTGCACGGAGCCGCAGGCCGCGGTGGCGGTGGAGTCCGGCCCGGCGCCGGTGTCCTTGCTGGCGCAGTTCGGTCCGGCGTCGTGGTTCGCGGCGGTGATCGTGTCGCTGGTGACGGCCAGGTTGTTGCCCTGGCCGACCTTGCGCAGACTCAGACCGGCCGATGTGAGCCGGAGCACGGCGTGCAGCTCGGACTGTGCGCGCGGTTGACCGTTGACGGTCTGGGTGGACGCGCCGCCGATGCCCGCGAGGTGCAGGACCGGGTCGCGGACCGGCTGGGAGAACGTGACCGTCAGCGTGCCGCGCTGGTCGCAGCTGCCGATCGCCGCGCAGTCACCGGTGTTGACCAGCACGTCCTGGGCCGGCGTGGTCCCGGCGAGGGCCGGCTGATACGTGCCGGTGGTCAGGCCACGGTCCCCCGCGGTCGTTGCGTCGAGCAACTCGGTCCGGCCGCTCGCGCTGATCGTCTGGGTCAGACCGGAGCCGGGCATCGCGGCGGTCGCCGTACTGGTTTGGGTGAAAGGTGCCGAGGGCACCTGGTAGCCGGCCGCAGGAATCACCGCGAGCAGCACCGCGAACGTCAGCGCGGCGGCGAGCACCGGACGCGCCCGACCCGAGATCCTGCCCACTGCCGCCCCCTCCCCGGAAAACGCATGTCCTGCATCGCGTCGGCACCGGGGCGAACGGGCCAGCGTAGAGCTAACGCTCCACGCGGAGGAGATGTTACGCGGAAATCAGCGGGTCAGTTCGTAGATGTGGACGTGCTGCTCGCGGTGTCTGAGATGCGCGAGTCTGGCGAGCTCCGGCGAGACCGGGCCGTCGTAGGAATCGGCGTACAGCCAGCGGACGGAGTACTGGTCGCGCAACCGGCGCAGGACCTCCGGCGTGGGATCGTCGATCGCTTGGTCGGTGAGGGCGACGCGGTCGGGCCAGGGCGACGGCTGGTTCGTGTAGCGCACACCGTTGACGCCCTGCCGGCTCATCGCCTGCTGGGTGTAGGCCCAACCCTCGATCACCGTCCGGCGGCCCGCGATACCGCTCACGATGTACCCACGGGCGTCGCATCCCGGATGCTGCGGCCCGGCCGGACGGCAGTACGTGTTGCTCGCGACAACGTCGTCGGGCCGTGAGTTCCGGGCCAGCCAGAGCGCCGCGGCCGCTTCGTCGGGATGGACTCGCCAGTGCTCCGAGGTGAACGACTTGGCCTGGTGGCTCTGCGTCGCGCGAACGCCGAGCGCGAAGGTGGTGGCGGCCGGGACCGCGAGGATGGTTGCCAGCGCAACGACTCCCCCGAGCCCGGCCAGCTGGATCCAGCGCTTGGTCGCGAGCGGCCAGAGCAGGACCAGGACGACGGTGACTGCCAGCACTGCGACCAGTGGACGAGCCACCAGGACGACTCGGTCGAGCTGATCGCCGGTCGGCTTCGACTTGGCCACCGTCAGCGCTGCTGCGTAAACCAGCCCGATTCCGGCGGCCAGTACTGCGACGGTGACGGCCGCACGCCGCCGGTCCGCGACCTGCTTGAACCAGAGCGCGGTCATCCACGCGATCGCGGCCAGGCTGAACGGTACGACGCTGCGAACGAAGTACGACTCGCTGGCCGACGGGTGGTCTACCAGGAGGAATCCGGCCCACCCTGCGACGAGCCCGCCGAGCAGGAACCAGCCCAGCGGGTCGCGCCTGAGCTCACGCCGTCCCAGCAGGCCGTACCCAGCCAGTGCGACCGACTGGGCGACCAGCATCAGAGCGAACACGACCAGCGCGCCGATGACCGACAGGAACCGGCCCGACGTCAGTGCGGGAAGGATCAGTCCGCCACCACCGGCCGGAGTCGCGTCCTGGGTCGCCGCTCGGTAGCCACCTTGCAGCTTGACCACGGCGAGCAGTTGCAGGCCGGAGCCGCTGGTGCTCCCGGCAACCGTCAGCAGCGTGCCGACGGCCGACGCCACCAGCAGAGCCCCGGCTGCGACGAAGCGGGCGGGGAGCTTGTGGTCCCGCACCAGAACGAACAGTGCGGACAAACCGACGGCACCGACCAGGATCGGCAGGACCGTCGGCTTGGAGCCGCCGCCGACCACCGCCACCGTCACGACGAGCACCCACAGCCCTTTCGGCTGGCGCCCGCGGAACAGCAGCTCCACCAGGAAGACCGCTGCCGCCGTACCGGCCAGCATGCCGAACGTCTGCGACGGGCTGATCAGACTGAACGGCGGCGCCAGGTCGACCCCGTTGTCGACCCAGAGGGCGAGCTGCGGCGCGGCGACGGCGAGCGCGACCAGCGCGCCGGTCCACCAGGCGCGGCTGACCGTCCGGGCGAAGGTGGCGAAGACCAGCAGGCCCGCCACCAGCATCGGGAGCAACCAAAGCCGGTAAAGCACGAGGATCGGTGACAAGCGCGTGATGTCGACCGCGCCGGCCATGTCCGCGTTGGCGAACCAGTGGTAGTCGAGCGGTAGCCCGGCGACCTGCGGCAGCTGCGGCGGCACGGACCGGGTCAGTTCGTTCACCATCGACAGGTGGAACAGCAGGTCCGGGTAGTACGCCGTACCGGCCGGGGGCATCGGGTGGTAGGCGTAGACGCCGAAGGTCGCTCCGCCGAGCATGACCGCCGCGGCTCCGGCCAGCCCCCAGGTCCAGGTCAGCGGCAGTGACTTGGGCTCCGTGATCCGCCAGTGCCCGCGCAGTCGCGGTACGGCGGCGAACAAGGCCAGCACCAGCAGGGGCCAGACCACGAGCGCCTGCTGCCAGCCTGCCAGAGTGAACAGGGCCCAGCCGAGCAGCTGATAGGTGAAGCCGACAACAGTGCCGAGACCGATGTCCTCGGCCCAGTTGCCCGTACTGCGCCACAGCGCACGCAGCAGGAGCACGCCGGGCAGCGCGACGCCCGCGGCGAAGTACACGGCGTACCGGAGGATCGCGGTGACCGGGACGTCGACGGACAGCAGCCCGGCGAGTGCGACGGCCAGCGGGAGCAACCACGGCAGGAGCCGGGTCATCGGCCGGACGGAGGTTTCCGATCGACCGGTGGGCGGAAGGTCGACGAGCGTCAAGTGCGGACGGTCCCCCGTTCGAGGACCTGGTGCCCGCTGTCGTCGAGGCTGTCGTAGCCGACCAGGAACTGCGGCCGCTTCTGACTCGATTGGAACAAGCGGGCGACGTACTCACCCAAGAGGCCTAGGCAGAGCAGCTGAATCGCGCCGATCACGGCCACCGCCAGCACGGTCGAGGTCCAGCCGGGGATGGACTGGCCGGTCAGCTTGATCACCAGCGCGCCGATCACGAACGCCACCGACAACAGCCCGCCGAACAGGCCGAGCCAGGTGGCCAGCCGCAGCGGCGCCGCGGAGAACGCGGTCACGCTGTCGAACGCGAGCCGGAGCATCTTGCGCAGGTTGTACTTCGTCACGCCGGCGGCACGCTCGGCCCGGACGTACTTCACCTCGGCACTCGGGAAGCCCAGCCAGGGAATCACCAGCCGGAACACCCGGCCGTCCTCGGGCAGCGCGTTCACCGCGTCGACCACGCGGCGCGAGACCAGCCGGAAGTCGGCGGCGTCGAACGGGATGTCCTTGCCGACCAGGCGGCACATCAGCCGGTAGTACAGCCGCGCCGTGGTGCGCTTGGCCCAGGTGTCGCTGGAACGGTCCGAGCGGACGCCGTACACGACGTCGACGTCGGTGTCCCGGGCGGTCGCGAGCAGCTCGGCGATCACCTCGGGCGGGTCCTGGAGATCGGCGTCGATGGTGACCAGGTAGTTGCCCCGGGCCCGGCGGAACCCGGCCGAGATGGCGGCCTGGTGGCCGGAGTTGCGCAGCAGCCGGACCAGCCGCAGCTGCGGCCAGTCGGTCGCGGCGGCGAGCAGCATCGACGCGGTCGCGTCCCGGCTGCCGTCGTCGACGACCAGCAGCTCGTAGCTGACGCCGAGGCCGTCGAGCACCGGACGCATCCGCTCGAAGAAGATCGGCAGCACCTCTTGCTCGTCGTACATCGGCACGACGACGGTCAGGTCGGGAACCTGCTCGATCGCACCCACCCCCAGCTGATCTGCATCCACATCAGGTAAGAACGCCCGAAACGGCGAAAAAGATGCTTTTGTCGCTGAATTGGCAGCTACTTGCAGGTGATCCGTAACACCCGTCGGTGCGCGGGCGCCGGATCACGACGGCGAGACCGCCACCGCGCCGGTCCGCCGGGGGTCGCCGACCGCCTGCAGACCGGTCTCCGGCTCCCAGAACGCGGCCGCGACGCCGCCGAAGTACATCGAGTGCGGCGGCATCGGGCGGATCGGCAGACTGGTCGTCGCGCCGGTCACCTCGAGGTCGTCCTCGTAGTCGACCACGACGTCCGCGCGAACCCGCACGTGCAGCCGGGGATGCTCGACGGCCTCCTCGAGCGACAGCCCGCCGTGGGTGTGGAGCGCGTAGGTCTGGGCGATCGCCGTCGGGATCCGGTCGGAACCGGGCGAGCTGATCGCGAGCACCGCGCCGTCGCTGTCGCGGCGGGCGACGCTGGGCGCCATGTTCGAGGTGAGGCGGGTGCCGGGCGCCAGGCTGTGCGGGCCGCCGTGCAACAGTTCCTGCTCGCCGAGCGCGTTGTTCAGCCAGATGCCGGTGCCCGGAGTCATCACGCCGGAGCCGTAACCCGACGAGACCGTGATCGCGCAGGCGTCGCCCCCGTCGTCGACCACCGAGACCGTCGCCGTACTCGGCGAGGTGAGCGCGCGCAGATCGCCGGCCGAGGCGAGGTCGAGCAACTGCTGCCCGGCCAACCGGCGGACGTCCTCCTCGTCGAGCTCGGCCAGCCGGCGGCCGAAGACCGCGTGCTGGACCTCCACCAGGCGCTCGAGCTCGGCCGGATTCCACCCGCCTTGCGACGGTACGCCGTCCAGCAGGGCGAGCATCGCCGCGACGGCGACGCCCCCGACGGCCGGTGGCGGGTTCGTCGCGAGGCTCCAGCCGTTCTGCTTCACGACCAGCGCGGGACGCACCACGGCTTCGTACGCCGCGAGGTCCTCGGCGGTCAGGATGCCGTCGTTGTCGGCCATGTCGCGGACCAGCAGCGCGGCCAGCTCGCCGGTGTACATGGTCTCGGCGCCGGCCTCGGCGATCAGCTCGAGGGCGTCGGCCAGCTCGGGGATCACGACCGTGGTGCCGGCCTTGATCACCTCGCCGTCGTCGTGGTGCACGACGCCGTGGCTCGGCGGGTGCCAGCCGAAGATGATGTCGTGGGTGTAGCCGAGGTAGTACCCGGAGGTGCGGCTCAGCGTGAAGCCTTGCCGGGCGACCTCGATGGCCGGCTTCACGACCTCGCGCCAGGGTGCCTGGCCGGAGCGGCGGTGCGCGAGGTCGAGGGCCTTCAGGCCGCCCGGGGTGGCGACCGAGCCGTGGCCGACGGTGGTCGTCGTGCCGCCGCCGTAGTCGGTGGTCACGTCCCAGACCCCGCGGCCGAACCGCTCGTCGGGCAGGCCGCGGCCGGGCATCTCCACCCAGCCGTCGATCGTGACCGGCTCACCCCCGGCCACCTGCAGGGTGACGAACCCGCCGGAGGCCGGCGAGACGACGCCGATCTCGTTCACCATCGTGACCAGCGTGGCGGCGATCGCGGCGTCCACCGCGTTACCGCCCTCGGCCGCCAACCGGACGCCCGCGTCGGCGGCGGTCCGGTTGGGAGCAGCGACGGCCACCCGCGGGTGCGACGCCATCAGGCGACACACCTTGGATGGTGCGGCCTGCGGCCGGTGCTGTTCATCTCCGGAACTCAGCCGACGCGCTGGACGGCGCCGAAGCGGTCGACGGCGACCTGGACGGCCGCCTGGCGCGTCTCGGCGACCTCGTTCTCCTTGAGCGTGCGGTCCGGAGCCCGGAAACGCAGCGCGAAGGCGAGCGACTTCTTGCCTTCACCGATCTGCTCGCCGGTGTAGACGTCAAACAGCCGGATCGACTCCAGCAGCTCGCCGGCTCCCTCGGACAGCGCCGCCTCGACCTCGGCGGCCGGTACGTCGGAGGCGACGATCAGCGCGACGTCCTCCTTGGCCACCGGGTACGACGAGAACGGGTGCGCGGTGATCGAGGCCGGACCGGCCGCGATCAGGGCGTCGAGGTTCAGCTCGACCGCGCTCGACCGGGCCGGCAGTCCGAACGCCTGACACACCTTCGGGTGCAGCTCGCCGGCGTGCCCGATGACCGTGCCACCGGCGGTGAGCTCGGCACAGCGGCCCGGGTGCCAGGGCGCGCGCTCGACGTTGCGCAGGGTCGGCTCGACGCCGACCGACGCCGCGATCGCGCGAGCGACCTGGACGGCGTCCGCCCAGCTGACCGGCTGGCCCTTGCCCCACCAGCCGGTGGGAGTGCGCGAGCCGGTGAGCACGACACCGATGTGCAGCGGCTGGTCCGGCAGGGCGTCGTACAGGGCCTTGAGCTCGTCGTCGGTCGGGCGCTGGGCCACCGTCGGCAACGGCGCCGGCTTCGCGTCCGCGCGCGGGACGAACACCAGGCTGGTCTGGAAGATCGCCAGGTCGGTCGAGCCGCGGCCGACGTTGCGCTCGGCGGTCCGCAGCAGGGTCGGCAGGAGCGTCGTCTGCATCGACGGCTCCTCGTCGGACAACGGGTTGACCAGCTTCACCGTCGTACGGCGGGAGTCGTCGGCCGGCAGCCCCATCGCGTCGAAGTCGGCCTCGCCGACGAACGGGTAGGACACCACCTCGGTCAGCCCCGCCCCGACCAGCGCCGTCGCGATCCGCCGGCGGCGCCGCTGCGAAACCGTCAGCCCCTGCCCACCCGGAGCCGGCGGCAGCACCGACGGCACGTTGTCGAACCCGAACAGCCGAATCACTTCTTCGGCGAAGTCGTTGGGGTCGCGAAGGTCAGGCCGCCAGGACGGCGGCGTCACTGTGATCAGCTCAGCGTCGGAATCCTTGGCACCAACAGCAAACGGAGCCGCCGTGGCGTCCGCTGTGGCAGGGGCGACCTGGCAACCGACCGACTCCAGGTGACGCGTGCTCTCCTCCACCGTGATCGGAGCACCGGCGACCCGGGCCGCGTGCTCGGCGCGGAAGGTCACCGACGGCGCCGCCGGGTGGGTGTCGATGACGGTTTCGTCCGGCAGGATCGTGCCGCCGGCCAGCTCGGCCAGCAGGTCGGCCACGCGCTGGGCGGCGTAGCGCGGCAGCGCCGGGTCGACCTCGCGCTCGAACCGGCGCGACGCCTCGGACGACAGCTTGTGGCGGCGCGACGCGCGGGCGACCACGATCGGGTCGAAGTGCGCGGCCTCGATCACGACGTCAGTGGTCGCGTCGGAGATCTCCGTCGACGCGCCACCCATCACGCCGGCGATGCCGATCGGGCCGGAGTCGTCGGTGATCAGCAGGTCCTCGGGGTCCAGTTCGCGGGTCTGGTCGTCCAGCGTCACCAGCTTCTCGCCGGCCGTCGCGCGCCGGACCACGATCTCGCCGCTCAGCCGGGCCTTGTCGTAGCCGTGGATCGGCTGCCCGAGCTCGAGCATCACGTAGTTCGTGACGTCGACGCCGATCGAGATCGGCCGCATGCCCGCCGCGACCAGCCGCTGCTGCAGCCAGCGCGGCGACGGCGCCTTCGGGTCGATCCCGCTCACCGTCCGGGTGACGAACACGCTGCACGCGGCGGCGTCGTCGACCCGCACCGGGTAACCACCCTGACCCGAGCCGTTCACGTCGAGCCCGGCCGGGTCCTTCAGCGGCACCCCGTACGCCGTGGCCGCCTCGCGAGCGACCCCGCGGATCGACAGGCAGTAGCCCCGGTCGGGCGTGACCGCGATGTCCAGGACGTCGTCGCGCAGCCCGAGCAGCTCGATCGCGTCGTCGCCCGGCGTCCCCTCGCCCGGCTGCAGGACGACGATGCCGCCCGACCCGTCGTCGCCCAGGCCGAGCTCGGAGCTGGAGCAGATCATCCCGGCCGAGACGTGGCCGTAGGTCTTGCGGGCCGAGATCGCGAACCCGCCCGGCAGCACCGCACCGGGCAGCACGACCACGACCAGGTCACCGACCTCGAAGTTGCTCGCGCCGCAGACCACCCACTGCGGCTCGTCCTTGCCGATGTCGAGCGAGCACCAACGGATGGTCTTGCCGTTCTTCTGCGGCTCCGGCTCGTAGCTGAGCACCTTGCCGACCACCAGCGGGCCGGTCAGGTCGGACTCGACGACGGTCTCCACCTCGAGCCCGGCCCGGATCAGCTTCTCCGCGACCTGGCGGCCGGTCACGCCGTCCGGCAGCTCGACGTACTCGCGAAGCCACGACAGTGGGACCCGCATCAGATCTCCATCCCGAACTGGCGGCTGAACCGCACGTCACCCTCGACCATGTCCCGCATGTCCTCCACCCCGTTGCGGAACATCAGCGTCCGCTCCAGGCCCATTCCGAACGCGAACCCCGAGTACCGCTCGGGGTCGATGCCGCAGGCCTGCAGGACCCGCGGGTTGACCACGCCACAGCCGCCCCACTCGATCCAGCCCTCGCTGCCGCAGGTGCGGCACGGGCGGTCGGGGTTGCCGACCGAGGCGCCGCGGCAGACGAAGCACTTCAGGTCGACCTCGGCCGACGGCTCGGTGAACGGGAAGAAGTTCGGCCGCAGCCGGGCCTCCAGGCCCTCGCCGAACATCGACACCACGAAGTGGTCCAGCGTGCCCTTCAGGTGCGCGAGCGTGATGCCCTCGTCGACGACGAGTCCCTCGACCTGGTAGAAGACCGGCGTGTGGGTCGCGTCGAGCTCGTCGGTGCGGAACACGCGGCCCGGGCAGATCACGTAGATCGGCGGCGTACGGGTCAGCATCGAGCGGGCCTGCACCGGCGAGGTGTGGGTGCGCAGGACCGTCCCTGAGCCGGCCGGCTCGACGAAGAAGGTGTCCTGCATCTGCCGCGCCGGGTGGTCGGGCTGGAAGTTCAGCGCGTCGAAGTTCAGCCACTCGGCCTCGACCTCGGGGCCTTCGGCGACGTCCCAGCCGAGCGCGGTGAAGACGTCGGCGATCTGCTCGGAGATCAGCGACAGCGGGTGCCGCGCGCCGGGCAGCAGGCTCGACGGCAGCGTCACGTCGACCTGCTCGGTGGCCAGCATCCGCTCCTCGTGCTCGGCCTCGAGCACCGCCAGGCGGGCGGCGTACGCGTCGTTGATCGCCTTGCGGGCCGAGCCGATCCGCTGGCCGGCCTCCTTGCGGGCCTGCGGCGGCAGCGCGCCGATCTCGCGGTTGGCCAGCGCGATCGGCGAGCGCTCACCGAGGTGGGCCAGCTTGGCCTCCTGCAACGCGCTCAGGTCGGCCGCGGTCCGGAAGGCGTCGAGGGCCTCGTCCCGCGTCCGTTCGACCTCGTCGGCGTGCAACGGAGTCACCTCGACGGGGTCGTAGTTCTTGTTGGGACCGGACATGGCTCACTCTCGGGTTGCTGAATTCGAGAAACTGCTGCTCGCAGTCTAGGAACCCACGGCGCCGGAGCGTGAATCGGTTGTCCACAGCAGGCACAATCGGTGCAGTCTCCCCTGCCCTCCCGACGACGCCGAGCCGAAAGCAGCCCGTATGACGAACGCCGACCTGACCACCGCGGCCGCGGAGTCGACAGCCCCGATCGACGGCCCGCCGGCCGCGCTGCGGTGGCTGCTGGCGGCCGGCGGCGCGATCGGCTTCCTGGCCGCCTTCGTGCTCACCGTCGAGCGCTTCCACCTGCTCACCGACCCGAACTACACGCCCAGCTGCAGCATCAACTCGGTGCTGTCGTGCGGCTCGGTGATGGTCACCCCGCAGGCCGCGATCTTCGGTTTCCCGAACCCGCTGCTCGGCATCGGCGGCTTCGCGATCGTCACCACGCTCGGCGTCGTGCTGCTGGCCGGCGCACGGCTGCCGCGCTGGATCTGGCTCGGCCTGCAGGCCGGCGTCACCGCGGCCGCCGTCCTGATCCACTGGCTGATCTACCAGAGCATCTACACGATCGGCGCGCTCTGCCCGTACTGCATGGTGGTGTGGGCGGTGACGATCCCGATGTTCTGGTACGTCACGCTCTACAACTTCCGCCGGACCCGCTGGGTCCGCTCACTCACCGGCTACCACACGGTCGTGATCGGCGCCTGGGCCCTGTTCGTGCTCGGCATCATCCTGACCCGCTTCTGGCTCGGCAACGGCTGACAGGTGGATCGGGTTCGTCCAGGCCCGACCGCCGGCGGCGTCCTCGACGGTGACCCGGCAGTACCTGCCGCGGAACATGTCCAGCGGCAGCGAGCACTCGGTCAGGTCGGTGCCCTGGACGACCTGGGCGCCGGGCACACCGCCGGTGAGGAGAACCTTGACGGCGGGTGAGCAGCGCACTGTGACCACGCCGTCGGCGACGCTCACGTCGTACAGCTCGGGGCCGGTGCTGGAGTAGAAGTAGCCGGCCTTGAGTGAGGCGAGCAGAGCCTCCGGGTCGAGCGTCTCCGCGCGGACCTGCACCCACGCGGCACACGGCGGCGGGTCCTGCGGTTGGAGGTGCGCGTCGTCGGCGGCGTACGCGGTCAGCCGGTGCCCACGGTTCAGCAGTACGTCCGTCAGGTGCCAGCTGTCGCCCCGGTTCTCCCGGTCGGCCAGCGCGTTGTAGACCTCGACCGAGTGCGCCGCGTCCAGGCTCGCGGCGTCGTCGGCCGTGAGCAGCGAGGCCGACGGGTGCGCCATACCGACGAACGCCCCGGCCGCTCGAGCTCGCCGCGCCAGCTCCGGGCCGGTCTCGTCGTCGGTCGGCGGCTTGAAGTCCAGCGGCAGCCCCACCGTCACGATGTGCCAGGAGGGTCCCGCCTCGGTCCGCGGCGCGTGGAGCTCGGCGCCCACCAGCGTGGTGAACCCGTCCGATCGCAGCGACCGGGTGTCCGTCACCGGGAAGCCGTACTCGGCGCGGAAGTGGTCGGTGAGGCCCACTGGCACTCACCGCCACATCCTTGCCGATCAGGTGTCAGCCGGTGCGCTCGGCCTCCAGGGCTTCGTCGGACTCGGCAGCACGAGCTGAGCGGCGTGGCAGGACGAAGACCGCGACCAGGGCACCGGCGGCCGCGCCGATCAGGCCGGTGGTCATGGCGATCGACATCGCGTCGGTGAACGACTCCTGGGCGACCGCGGCGAACTGCGGTCCGAGGGCGAGGGTTTCGGCGATCGACTCGCGGCCGGCTTCGGGCACCGAGTCGGGTAGCGCCGCCGAGTACGCCGCCGCCAGGACACTGCCCAGTACGGCGACCGACAGCGCGGCGCCGGTCTGCTGGACGGTGTCGTTCATCGCCGAGCCGACCCCACGGTGCTCGGCCGGGACCGACTGCATCAACAGCGTGTACGCCGCCGGGCCGGCCAGACCGCCACCGATGCCCATCACCATCAGCCCGGCGATCAGCAGCCCGTAGCCGGACTCCGTCGTGACCTGGGTCAGGATGCCGAACCCGCCGGCGATCACCAGCAGCCCGGTCGCGATCAGCGTGCGGTCGGCGAGCTTCTTGCCCAGCGTCGCGCCGACTCCATTGAAGAGCATCGCGGACGCGGCGTACGGGATCAGGGCGAGGCCGGCCTCGAGCGGGCTGTAGGCCAGCACGAACTGCAGGTACTGCGTGAGCGCGAGCAGGAGTCCGCCCGCGGTGAACGACAGCAGCACGATCGACAGGCTCGTCCCGCTGAAGTTGCGGTCCTTGAACAGGGCCAGCGGGACCATCGGGTGCGGCGTGCGCCGTTCCCACCACGCGAAGGCGGCCAAGCCGGCGACCCCTACGGCCAGCCCGCCGAGCACACGTCCGGAGCCGAGACCGTCGGCCGGGATCGAGATGATCGCCCAGACCACCGCGCCCATCCCGACGATCGAGAACAGGGCGCCGGCCGGGTCGACGGCCCGGGCCGGTCCTCGCGACTCCGGGATCAGCGCGATCGACCCGATGATCGCGGCCACCGCGATCGGCACGTTGATCAGGAAGATCGAGCCCCACCAGAAGTGCTCGAGCAGGACGCCGCCGATCGTCGGACCGGCGACCACGCCGACCATCGCGACGGTCGACCACGCGGCCATCGCCTTGCGCTGCTCCTCGGGCGGGAAGACCGTGAACAGCAGCGACAACGTGCTCGGCATCAGCAGCGAGCCGCCGACGCCCATCAGCGCGCGGCAGGCGATCAGCTGCCACGGCGTGGTCGCCAGCGTGGCCAGCAGCGACGCCAGGCCGAACAGCACCAGCCCGATCACCAGCATCCGGCGCCGGCCGAACCGGTCGGACAGACTTCCGGCGGTCAGCAGCAGACCGGCGAACGCCAGGATGTAGGCGTCGATGATCCACTGCACGTCGGCCGGGGTGGCGGACAGGTCGCGCATCAGCGACGGGATGGCCAGGTTGAGCACGGTGTTGTCGACCACCAGCACCATCACGCTCAGACACAGAATCAGCAGGATCCACCAGCGCCGCGGGTGCCCGGCCTGGCTCGACTCGAACGATGTACTAGTCACTCGCACACTGTACGACGAACTCGAACAGTGTGCGAGTCCGAGTAGAATGCCGGGTATGGACTCGATCTGGACCAGGCAGCGGCCCGCCTCCCCGGCCCGGGAGACGCTCAGCCGCGACCAGATCGTCAAGGCGACCATGGAACTGCTCGACACCGAGGGCGTGGCCGGGCTGAGCATGCGGAAGCTGGCCGCCCGCCTCGACTCCGGAGCCACCAGCCTGTACTGGCACGTGCAGACCAAGGACGACCTGATCGACCTGGTGATCGACGAGGTGTACGGCGAGATCGACCTCCCCGACGCGGAGCTGGCCGGCTGGCGCGCCGGGGCGCTGCTGTTCGCCCACAGCCTGCGGGCCGCCGTCCTCCGGCACGGCTGGCTGCCCGAGGTGATCTACCAACGCCCGAGCATCGGCCCGAACGCGGTGACGATGGGTTCGCGGGGACTCAAGCTCTTCACGGCCGCGGGGTTCACCGGTCGCGAGATCGACTACGCGATGGGTGCGGTGATGTCGTTCGTGTTCGGCAGCGCGAACTCGCAGGCCTCCTGGGAGGCGTCGGTCCGCCGGTCAGGGCGCTCGGTCGAGCAGAGCACGCAGGAGGTCCTCGCCGAGGTCGACCAACTCACCGCGATGGACCCGGCCATGCACGAGTCGGTTCAGCGGCGGCGCGTGGTCGGCATGGACCAACTGCAGAACGAGTCGTTCGCCTACGGTCTCGACAGCCTGCTGGACGGGCTGGCGGCCAGGCTCAGCGCGGCTCGTTGATCCGCTGGGCGCGGGCCGAGGCGTAGAGGCACACGGCGGCGGCCGTCGCGAGGTTGAGGCTTTCGGCGCGGCCGTAGATCGGCACCTTCACCGACCGGTCGACGATCGCGTCGTACCCGTCGGGCAGGCCGTGCGCCTCGTTGCCGAACAACCAGACGGTCGGCTTGGCCAGCGTGCCGTCGTCGATGCACTCGTCCAGGTCGACGCTGCCGTAGCCGTCGGCGGCGAGCACCTGGATGCCCTGGTCCCGCCAGGCCTTCGCGGCCGCGGGGATGTCCGCGTCCAGCGAGATCGGCAGGTGGAACAGGCTGCCGACGCTGGCCCGGACGGCCTTCGGGTTGTGCGGGTCGACCGACTCCCCCGACAGCACGACCGCGTCCGCGCCGGCCGCGTCGGCGGTACGGATCAGGGTGCCGACGTTGCCCGGGTCGCGCACCTGGACGCCGACGGCCACCAGCGACGCCGTACGACGTACTGCTTCGTCGAGCGTGACGTCGACCAGCGAGCAGACGGCGACCACGCCCTGGGACGTGACGGTCTCGCTGAGCGCTTCGACGCCCGCCCGGTTCACCTCGAACCAGGGCACGTCGGCGACCGTCGCCAGGTCCCGCAGATCGCGGTGCCGGGTGGCGACGTCGGGTTCGGCGTACACCTCGATGACGCGCATCCGGTGTTCGAGGGCTTCCCGGACGGCCTGGGGGCCCTCGACCAGGAAGCGGCCGGTCTTGCGCCGGAACGCACGAGTGGCGAGCCTGCGGGCCTGCTTGATCCGCACGGACTGCGCGGTCAGCAGACCAGGGCTCGCCACTCGAGTGCTACTCAGGAAACGGTGGTGCTCAGGCCGCGGTCGACGGCGCGTTGACGTCCGCCGGCAGCGCAGCCTTGGCGACCACGACCAGCGCGCTGAACGCGGCCGGGTCGTTCACGGCCAGGTCGGCCAGGATCTTGCGGTCGACCTCGACCTCGGCCAGCCGCAGGCCCTGGATGAACCGGTTGTAGGTCAGGCCCTCCGCGCGGGTCGCAGCGTTGATGCGCTGGATCCACAGCTTGCGGAAGTCGCCCTTGCGCGCCTTGCGGTCACGGTAGGCGTAGACCAGCGAGTGGGTGACCTGCTCCTTGGCCTTGCGGTACAGCCGCGAGCGCTGACCGCGGTAGCCGCTGGCCTGCTCGAGTACGACCCGGCGCTTCTTGTGGGCGTTGACTGCCCGCTTCACGCGTGCCATGAGGTGTTACTCCTTGTATTTCTGCGCCGGAGAAGTCGATCCACTCGGCGGGATGTTCGGGGGTGGGGAAGCCTTGAGTCAGCGACCGAGCAGCTTGTTGACCTTCTTGACGTGCGACGGCGCCACGTCGGTGGTGCCGGCCAGACGCCGGGTCCGGCGGCTCGACTTCACCTCGAGCAGGTGACGACGGCCGGTGCGCTCGCGGCGCAGCTTGCCCGAACCGGTGATCCGGACGCGCTTCTTCATCCCCGAGTGGGTCTTCATCTTCGGCATGGCAGTGTTCTCTCGTTTCTGTTTCGTCGTCTCGATCCGGTGTCCGTGCTCCGGCAGTGACCTCGTGGGCGGCCGGAGCGACGGATCACTCCGGGTCGAGGTTGTCGGCCGGACCCTTCGGCTTCTTGGTCGCGCCGGCGGCCTTCTCGGCCTCGAACTGCTTGAGCTGCGCGGCCCGCTCGAGGCGCTCGGCCTCTTGCTCGGCCTCGTGCTCGGCCAGCTTCTTGGCCTTCTCGGCTTCGACGTCCACGCGCGCCTCGGACTTCTTCTTGTGCGGTCCGAGCACCATGATCATGTTGCGGCCGTCCTGACGGGGCGAGGACTCGACGAAGCCGAGCTCGCTGACGTCCTCGGCCAGCCGCTGCAGCAGCCGGAACCCCAGCTCGGGGCGGGACTGCTCGCGACCACGGAACATGATCGTGATCTTCACCTTGTCACCGGCACGGAGGAAGCGGACGACGTGACCCTTCTTGGTCTCGTAGTCGTGCGGGTCGATCTTCGGCCGCAGCTTCATCTCTTTGATGACGGTGTTGGTCTGGTTCCGGCGGGACTCGCGCGCCTTCTGCGCGGTCTCGTACTTGTACTTGCCGAAATCCATCAGCTTGCAGACCGGCGGGCGGGCCGTGGCCGCAACCTCGACCAGGTCGAGATCGGCTTCCTGTGCCAACCGAAGAGCGTCTTCGATCCGGACGATGCCTACCTGCTCACCGTTCGGTCCGACCAGACGCACCTCGGGAACGCGGATGCGCTCGTTGACGCGCAGTTCAATGGTGATGGGTCCTCCTGGGTTGTTCGTTACTGGTGCCACCCTTGCAATCGCCCGGAGATCTCGTCGGGGAACGACAAAGGCCTCCGTGCGATCCACACGAAGGCCCAATTCCCAGATCGACGACCCACCGAAACCCCGAAGGACTCGGTACGTCGTACGCATCACCCAGACGATCCGGCGGTGAAGCCGGAAATCTCGGTGTGACCGGGACCCGCCGACTGTTCATCGACTGGGTGGGAGGTGGCCCTCCGCTTAGACTCGAACCGTTGGCGTCCCTCGAGTATTCCGCTCAGGGGTCACCTTCGGACCGGGTCGGTCGCCATGCAACAGTAGCAGCATGACCGACCCGATCTCCACTTCACCCGAACCAGCCACCGCCGCCCCCGTCGCGGAGCAGCCCCGGGTGGACCCGATGTCGACCGTCTCCCGCGACATCGCCGAGGTGCCGAGCGTGGAGATCATCTCGACCGCAGCCCTGCACCTGATGAGCGCCGCCGCCGTCAACCTCGGTCTGGCCGAGGACCTGCCCGACCACCAGGACCTCGACGAGGCCCGTTCGCTGATCGACGCCCTGGCCGGCCTGCTCGACGCCGCCGCCCCCAGTCTGGGCCACCACCACGCCGCTCCCCTGCGCGACGGCCTGCGCTCGCTGCAGCTCGCCTTCAAGGAAGCCTCCACCATCCCCGACGAGCCCGGCGCGGGCCCCGGCGAGAAGTACACCGGCGAGGTCCACCCGAAGGCGTCCCGCCGCCGCTGACCGCCGCGCCGGAACCTGACCGACCACGAAAGCAGCCCCGGCCGGATTCGGCCGGGGCTGCTGTTCGTACGGCGTACTACCCCTTGACCGCGCCTTCCTCGACGCCCTTGAAGAAGAAGCGCTGGAGGGTGGCGAAGACGATCACGATCGGGATGAACGCGATCATCGTGCCGGCGGCGATCAGCCGGGGGTTGTTGGTGAACGTGCCGGACAGGTACTGCAGGCCGACGGTGAGCGTGTACTTGTCCGGGTCGGTGAGCACGATCAGCGGCCACAGGAAGTCGTCCCAGGCGCCGATGAAGGCGAAGATCGCGACCACGCTGATCGTGCCGCGCACGCTCGGCAGCGCGATGTAGCGGAAGCGTTGCCACACGTTCGCGCCGTCCACGATCGCGGCCTGGTCGACCTCGATCGGCAGCGAGCGGAACGCGTTGTACATCAGCAGCACGTTCAGCGCACCGATCATGCCGGGCAGCGCGACGCCGAACAACGTGTTCGCGAGACCGAACTCCCGCACCGTCACGTACTGCGAGATGATCGTCACCTCGCCGGGCAGCACCAGCGTCGCCAGGAACAGGCCGAGCACCAGCTTGCGGCCCTTGAACTGCAGCCGCGACAGCGCGAAGCCGGCCAGCGACGACCCGATGATGTTGCCGCCGACAACCAGTACGGCGACCTGCAGCGAGTTGCGCATGTAGTCCCAGACCGGGATGGTGTCGGCCACCGCGCCGTAGTGCTCCAGCGTCGGCTGGGACGGCAGCAGCCGCGGGATCCGGGTGTAGATGTCCTCGCCGGACCCCTTCAGCGACGTCGACAGCTGCCACAGGAACGGCCCGATCGTGATCAGCAGCACGAACACGAGCAGGACGTAGCGGACCGCCTTCTCGCCCGGCGACATCGAGTTGAAGCTGAACGTGCCGCGCTTGCGCTTGCGCTTGCGCACCGGCGTACCGGGGTCGTCCGGTACGGCGATCGGCCGCGCGGGATCGGTGACGACACTCATGCGTCCGCCGCCTTCCGGTTCAGTCGCGCCAGCGCGAGCATCGGGACGACCGTGACGAAGAACAGCACGATCGACAGTGCCGAGGCGTAGCCGAGGTTGCCCTCGAAGCCCTGGCTGTACTGCTGGATCAGCATCACCACCGACGAGTCGCGACCACCGGGACCGCCGTTGCCACCGCTGAGGATGAACAGCTCGGAGAACACCCGCAGGGCCGACACCGAGATCAGGATCGCGATCAGGATCATCGTGCCCCGCACACCCGGGATGGTGATGTTCGTGAACCGCCGGAACGCGCTGGCCCCGTCGACCGCGGCCGCCTCGTGCAGCTCACGGCCGACGTTCCCGAGCGCGGCCAGGTAGATGATCATGTAGTAGCCCAGGCCCTTCCAGATGGTCAGGCTGATCGCGCTGAACAGCAGCAGCCACTGGTCGGACAGGAACGGCAACGGCCCGGAGATCACGCCGAGCTTCTCGGCCATGCCGTTGACCAGACCACGGTCGTCCAGGATCCACTGCCAGATCAGCGCGACGACGACCGCGGACGCCACCACCGGGGTGTAGAAGGCGGTCCGGAAGAACGTGATCCCGGGCAGCTTCTTCTCGACCAGGACCGCCAGCGCCAACGGCACGATCGTCAGGAACGGCAGGCAGACGATCATGTAGATCACGCTGTTCAGCAACGCATAGCGCAGCTGCTCGTCGTGCAGCAGGGCCTCGAAGTTCTTCAGCCCGACGAAGGTCCCACCGCCGATCGGCTTGGCGTTGGTGAACGACAGGATCACGGTGTTGATCGACGGCCACAGGTTGAACACCAGCAACCAGGCGAGTGCCGGGACGACCAGCACCCAGGGAGAGAACCACCGGTGGTAGCGCATCGCGTTACTGGGCCAGCAGCTGGTCGGCCTTGGCCACCGCGGCGTCCAGGGCCTGCTGCGAGCTCACCTTGCCGGCGATCGCCAGCGAGATCTGCTGGTTGATGAAGTCGTTGGTCGCCCCGCTGATCACGGCCGGCTTGAGCGACTTGGCCTTGGCCAGCGACTCGAACGCGAGCACCTTGGCGTCACTCTCGACGGTGCCGTCGCTCTTGGAGAAGTACGGGTCGTTCGCGGACGCCTTGGTGGAGGGGAAGATGTTCACGATCTTGGCGAACGCGGCCTGGTTCTCGGCGTTGGTGACGAACTTGGCCAGCGCGATCGCGGCGGCCTGGTTCTTCGACTTGGCCGAGACCGACAGCCCCTGCACGTACAGCGGCGGGGTGTCCAGCGCCGGCGACGGGACGACCTTGCCCTTCAGCGACGGGTTGTCCTTCTGGAAGTCGACGATCGAGTTGCCGCCGCCGGTGGTCCAGGCGACCTTGCCCTGGGTGAACAGCTTGCTGTTGCCCAGGTACTCCTGGGTCAGGATGTCGCGCGGCAGGTAGCCGTTCTTGTAGGCGTCGCGGTACTTGTCCAGCAGCGCGACGGCCTCGGGGGTGTTGAAGGTGAACTTCTTGCCGTCGTCGCTGAGGATCTTGACGCCGGCGTTGGTGAAGTCCTCGATGCCGGGCAGTCGGCTCATCAGGTACTCCTTGCCGCCGGACTTGTCGTGCATCACCTTCGCGGCCGCGAGCAGCTCGTCGAAGGTCTTCGGCGGGTTCTTCACGTCCAGGCCGACCGCGGCGAACTTGGTCGCGTTCCAGTAGTCGATGTCGGTGTTCAGGTACCACGGGTAGCCGAACGTGCCGTTCAGCCCCTGGTACTGGTACGCCGTGACGCCGCCCTCGACGTAGTCGGTCTTCACTGCGGGGTCGGCGGCGGCGACGTCGAGCAGCAGGTTCTGCTTGGCCAGCGGCAGCGCGAACTCCGGCGGCAGGTTGGTCACGTCGGGCAGCTGACCGGCCGAGGCCTGGCTGAGCACCTTCTTGTCGTACCCGTCGCCCGGCTGGTCCAGCCAGGTCACCTTGGTACCCGGGTACTTGGCCTCGAAGGCCTTGATCACGCCTTCGACGTACGAGGTGAACTTCGGCTTCAGCGCCCAGGTCTGGAAGCTGACCTCACCGGTCACCTTCGCGTTCGCGTCGACGGTCGGCTGCGCGCCGGACGAGGACTCCTCGGATGATCCGAGACCGCAGCCGGCCAGGGTGAGGGCCGCGACGGCAAGAGCCGCCACCGGGGTCAATCGACGACTACGCATGGAATTCTCCTGAAGTGATAAACCGGTATAGCTCCTGCACTATCCACATCGTAGAATCCGCTGTCAAGGGTGGGGACCGACCAGGAGGTGGCCGATGGCCAGACCGACGATCGCGGACATCGCGGACCGCGCGGGCGTGTCCAAGGGCGCGGTGTCGTTCGCGCTGAACGGGCGGCCGGGGGTGAGCGACGCGACCCGGGCGCGGATCCTCGCGATCGCCGAGCAGCTCAGCTGGCGGCCGCACAGCGCCGCTCGCGCGCTCGGCGCGTCCAGAGTCGACTCGGTCGGGCTGGTGATCGCCCGGCCGGCCCGCACGCTCGGCGTCGAGCCGTTCTTCGCGCACCTGGTGTCCGGGCTCCAGTCCGGGCTGTCGGCGCACTCGATCTCGCTGCAACTGCTGATCGTCGAGGACACCGAGGCCGAGATCGAGGTCTACCGCCGATGGCACTCCGAGCACCGGGTGGACGGCGTGATCCTGGTGGACCTGACCGTGCGCGACCCCCGGATCGACGAACTCAAGGCGCTCGAGCTGCCGGCGGTGGTGATCGGCGGGCGGGGCGGCAAGGGCGCTCTGCCGTCGGTGTGGGCGTCGGACCGGGACGCGATGCTGGCGGTGGTGGAGTATCTGGCCGCGCTCGGGCACCGGCGGATCGCCCACGTCGCCGGTACGCCGAACTTCCAGCACACGCAACGGCGGATGCGGGCGCTGCGCGACGCGGCGCCGCGACTGGGGCTGGTGGACGCGCCGTCGCTGCCGACGGACTTCAGCGACGCCGAGGGTGCGGCGACGACGCGCAAGCTGCTGTCCCAGGCGGTCCGGCCGACGGCGATCGTGTACGACAGCGACGTGATGGCGGTGGCCGGGCTCGGGGTCGCGATGGAGATGGGCGTCTCGGTGCCGGGCGAGCTGTCGATCGTCGCCTTCGACGACTCGATCCTGACCCAGCTGATGCACCCGGCCCTGACCGCGCTGTCCCGGGACACCTTCGAGTTCGGCCGCCAGGCCGCGGAGGTGCTGCTGGAGGTGATCGCCGACCCCGCGACGACGGTCAACCGGCGAACCGCCGACCCGGTACTGACGGTCCGGGAATCCACCGCTCCCCCAAGCTGATCCATGGCTTCCCGAGCTGATCCATCGCTCTTCCAAGCTGAGACCGGCTCTCGCGGCCTCCTCCGCCGGCAGCGGCGGGACGTTCCGGCGACGTCACCCCGGCGGGACCGCGGCGACCAGCCAGCAGACGCTGTTTGCCTGAGATTCTAAACCGCTTTAGCATCAGCATCATGCTCTCGGATCCCGCCACGCCCCGGTTCGGCGCGAACTACGTCCCGTCAGCCGGCTGGTTCTACAGCTGGCTGGACCACGACCCGGCGGCGGTCCGGCGGGACTTCGCCGACCTGGCCGGGCTCGGGCTCGACCACGTCCGGGTGTTCCCGATCTGGCCGTGGATCCAGCCCAACCGCGGCATCATCCGCGAGCGGGCGATCGCGGACCTGCTGGACACGATCGACGCGGCCGCCGAGCACGGGCTGACCGTCGCGGTCGACCTGGTCCAGGGCCACCTGTCCAGCTTCGACTTCCTCCCGTCGTGGGCGCTGACCTGGCACAAGGCGAGCCTGTTCGAGGACCCGACGGTGCGGGAGGGCCTGACGGCGTACTGCGAAGCGGTCGCCGCGGCGGTCGCCACGAAGCCGAACGTCTTCGCGATCACCCTCGGCAACGAGGTCAACAACCTCTGGCCGGACAGCACGACGACTCCGGAGACGTCGACCGCCTGGGCGCAGGAGCTGCTGGCCGTGGTGAAGAAGGCCGCGCCGAATGTGCTCGCGCTGCATTCGGTCTTCGACGACGCCTGGTACCGGCCGGACCATCCGTTCAGCCCGGTCGACGTGACCGACCTCGGTGAGCTGAGCACCGTCCACTCGTGGGTGTTCAACGGGGTCTCACGAGTGGACGGCCCGCTCGGCCCGGCGACCCTGACGCACGCCGACTACCTGGTCGAACTGGCCGCCGCGACGTCGCTCGACCCGACGCGCCCGGTCTGGCTGCAGGAGATCGGCGTACCGGGGCCGGACATCCCGGTGGACCTGCAGGGCGAGTTCGTACGACGTACGGTCGAGCAGGTCGTACGCAACCCGGCCCTGTGGGGCATCACCTGGTGGTCGTCGCACGACATCGACCGCAAACTGCTGGACTTCCCGGACCGGGAGTACGACCTCGGTCTGTTCACAGTCGACCACGAGCGCAAGCCGGCTGCGATCGCGCTGGCCGAGATCATCGCGGAGGTCCGGTCCGCCGGCGTCCACCCGACCGAGGCGACGACGCTGACCGCGCCGTACAACCTGCGCACCGATCTCCACCGCCGCGCGGAGATCGCTCCGGGCAGTGAGTTCCACCTGCAGTGGGTCGCGGCTCGCGCGCGGGGTCCGGTCCGGATCGTCCTGCCGGCCTGACTCACTCCCGCCCGCGGGGCGCACACCAGGCGACCACGCCGCACCGCCCCCACCGCCGCACCGCCCGCACCGCACCGCCCCCACCGCACCGCCCGCACCACCGCACCGCCCCCACCGCACCGCCCGCACCACCGCACCGCCCGCACCGCCGCACCGCCCGCACCGCCCGCACCGCCGCACCGCCCGCACCGCTCCGCACCGCCGCACCGCCGCACTGCACCGCTCCGCACCGCCGCACCGCCTCGCCTCGGCCCCGCCGCACCGCCCCGCACCGCCCGCACCGCACCGCCCGCACCGCCGCACCGCCCGCACCGCACCCCCCGCACCGCCGCACCGCCCGCACCGCACCGCCCGCTCCGCACCGCTCCGCACCGCCCCGCACCGCCCGCACAGCACCGCCCGCACCGCCGCACCGCCTCGCCTCGGCCCCGCCGCACCGCCCCGCACCGCCCGCACCGCCGCACCGCCCGCACCGCCCGCACCACCTCGCCTCGGCCCCGCTGCACCGCCCCGCCTCGCCTTGTCCCGCCGCCCCAGCCCGTCGAGCCCATCCGCATTTTGCACGGTTAACCCCCACGGGAGTGGGTTCTACCTCCGCATGCAGACGTAGAACCCACAATTTGAGGGGTTAACCGTGCAAATGCGGACGGGCCGAGCGGGGCGCGATGGGTGTGGTCCGCGCGTCGCGGAGGTGTCGCGTGTACGGCGCCGGGGCGTCGCGCGTGGCGCGCGTGGCACGCGTGGCGCGCGTGGCGCGTGGCGCGCGTGGCGCGTGGCGCGCGTGGCGCGTGGCGCGCGTGGCGCGTGGCGCGCGTGGCGCGTGGCGCGCGTGGCGCGTGGCGCGCGTGGCGCGCGTGGCGCGCGGAAGGGTGGGCGCCCGGGCCTGGCGGGTGGTCAGCGTTGTTGGTCGATCAGCACCTGGATGCCGTCCAGGATCCTCGTCAGACCGAAGTCCAGGTCGTCGTTGAGCTCGTCCTCGTACTCCTGGCTTGTGTAGAGCTTGGTGAGCATCGGGTAGTTGCCCGCCGCCAGCCGCGGGGCCAGGAAGGCGCCGACGTGCTCGGACTGGACCGGTGGCTGCTCGCTGGCGCCAAGCTGGCGGGCCAGGTTGGCGTAGCTGCGTGCGTAGCCGTCGAGCAGGAGCACGCAGCCCAGGTTGTCGTGCTGGCTGAGTCCGGTGGGGTCCAGTGCCTGCAGGAGGACCTCCGCCCAGCTGAGCAGGTTCGGGGTCATCGGGGCGCCGCGGATGGGTAGGTCTAGCAGCCAGGGGCGTTCGGCGTACCGGGCGACCTGGGCCTTGACCCACGCGGTCGCGCCGGCCCGCCAGTCGTCGCCGGCGAGGTCCGGGGGCGGGCCCCAGGCGGCGTCGCGGACCAGGACCAGCAGTTCGTCCTTGGAGCTCACGTAGCGGTACATGGCGTTCGTGGTGACGCCGAGGTGGGCCGCGATCTTCTGCAGGGAGATCGCCTCGAAACCCTGCCGGTCGCCGAACTCGATGCCGGTGGCCACGATCTGGTCCACGCTGAGTCCCGGCTTGGGCCCCCGCCGCTGGACCGGCAGCACACCCCAGGACAGGGCGAGCCCCGGCGGCAGCGCTCGGCGTCCGTCGCCCGCAGGCCCCTGCTGGGTCCGGTCCTCGGTCACGAGCACCATCCTGGCCCAGATCCGGCGACGGGCCGAGCTTCAGCGCCGAACAGGGGTGCTAGGTCCACCGTGAGCACGGGATCCAGAACCCTCGGAGCTTAACTGTTCAATCCTTACGCTGTTTCTTGTCGGGCCGATCCCCGGTCCCCTCGAAGACAAGGAACCCGCTGATGAACACCGTGACCGCAACCCTCGGCCCGCTGCTCTCCCCCGACGAACTGGCGCTGACCGACACCGATCGGGACGCCGCGCACCGGAAGGTCGACTGCGCCCTCCGGCTCGGCGGGCTCGCGCCGCAGCAGGCGGCCGACCGGCACGAGCTGGTCGGCGCCGCCCGGACCCGCGGAGAGCTGCGCCAGGCCTTCGACGGCCTGGCCGACGCCGTACCGCCGTACGGGCTGACGCTGGCGCTGCGGATCGCCACGGTCGGCTGGCTGGCCGTCTGCGTGATCCAGTTCGTCGTGTGGCTGACGCTGGCCGTCTTCGGCCACTTCGACGGGCCGTGGTGGCTCTGGTCCGACCTGGGGCTGGGCGCGGCCGTCGCAATCCTGTGGTGGACCAACGAGTCCTACCACCGCAAGACCCAGCTGAAGGTCCTCTGATGGCCGCCCCGGTTCAGCTGACCGACGTCCGCAAGGTCTACGGCACCGGTCCCAGTGCCGTCACAGCCCTCGACGGCGTCAGCTACGACTTCGCCGAAGGTTCGTTCACCGCGGTGATGGGCCCGTCCGGCTCCGGCAAGAGCACCCTGCTGCACTGTGCCGCCGGACTGGACGCACCCAGCGCCGGTGAAGTCCACCTAGCCGGTACGGCGTTGCGCGGGCTCGACGAGACCGCGCTCACCAAGCTGCGCCGCGAGCACGTCGCCTTCGTCTTCCAGGCGTTCAACTTGATGCCCGCGCTGACCGTGCGGCAGAACGTCGTCCTCCCGCTCACGCTGGCCGGGCGGACGCCCGACCAGGAGTGGACCGCGGAAGTGATCCGCCGGGTCGGACTGGCCGAGCGGACCGGGCACCGGCCGGGCGAACTGTCCGGCGGCCAGCAGCAGCGGGTCGCCATCGCTCGCGCGCTGGCCAGCCGGGCCGCGATCACCTTCGCCGACGAACCCACCGGCGCGCTCGACACCCACACGGCCGCGGAGGTCCTGGCGCTGCTGCGTGATCAGGTCCGGGCTGTCGGTCAGACCGTCGTGATGGTCACCCACGATCCCGTCGCCGCGTCGTACGCCGACACGGTGGTGTTCCTGGTGGACGGACGGATCGTGTCCGAGTTGCTGTCCCCGACTGCTTCGTCCGTCGCCGCCGAACTGGCCGCGCTGTCCCGGCTGAAGGTGACCCGATGATCCGGCTCGCGCTGTCCAGCCTGCGGTTCCGGACCGCGGCGTTCCTGGCGATCTTCGTCGCCGTGCTGCTCGGCAGCTCGCTGATGGCCGCCGCCGGCGGTCTGCTGGAAACCGGTCTGCGGCTGAACGCGGCACCGCAGCGGCTGGCCGACGCACCGATCGTCGTGACCGGGCGGCCGGCGTACCAACCACCGAACGGGAGCGGCTCGGTGGCGTATCCCGAACGGCACGCGGTCCCGGCGTCGCTGGTGGACCAACTCGCCCGTACGCCGGGAGTCGCGAAGGCGGTCGCGGACGTGTCGGTTCCGGCGATGATGACGCCGGGCGATCGCTCGACCGGGCGTGGCTGGGCTTCGGCCGCTCTGACGCCGTACCGGTTGATCGCGGGACGGGAACCGGCGGCAGGGCAGGTGGTGCTCGACCAGCGGCTGGTCGGCGGGGCTCGGGTCGGCAGCTCGGTCAGCGTGATCGTGAACGGGGTGCCGCGGGCGTTCGTGCTCGGCGGGATCGCCGTCACGGACACCGCCGTCGACGCGCCGGCGATCTTCTTCGCCGACCGGGAGGCGCGCGAGCTGTCGCCGCGGCCGGGGATGGTCGACGCGATCGGGGTCTTTCCGGCAGCCGGAGTGGAGCTGGCGAAGCGGCTGGAACTGCCGGCGGGTGTGACCGCGTTGACCGGCGACGACCGGGGCGCCGCGGAGTTCGCCGGGATCGCGACGAGTCTGCCGCTGATCATCCTGTCCGGAGTGTTCGGCGGAATGGTCGCGGTGGTGATGGCGCTGGTCGTGTCGGCGATGATCGGCCTGTCGGTTCGGCAGCGACGCCGGGAACTGGCGCTGCTGCGGGCCAGTGGTGCGACGCCCGGGCAGGTGAAGAAGCTGGTGATCGCCGAGACGATGCTGGTGTCCGGTGTCGCGCTGGTGATCGGGCTGCTGCTCGGGCGGACCGCAGGTGCGTGGATCTTCGGGATGCTGACCGAGGGCGGGATCGTTCCGGCGGCGCTGCGGTTCGACCAGGGGCCGTTGCCGTTCGCGAGTGCGTCGGTGCTGGCGCTGGTGATCCTGCGCGTGACGGTGGGGATCGCGGCCGGCCGGGCGGCCCGGATCCGGCCGATCCAGGCGCTGGCCGAGGCCGCAGTACCGCCGGTGGTGATCGGTCGGGTCCGGATGCTCATCGGTCTGGTCTTCGCGGCGTTGACCGTCGGTGTCGGGATCTCGACAATCTTCATGAGCCCGGCCAACGCGGCGGCGATCGGTGGGCCGGCGGTGCTCACGGGGTCGATCGCGGTGGCGGTGCTGGGGCCGTTGGTGGTGCGGGCGGCGCTGACGACCCGGGTCACGGGGTGGCTGTCGACGCGCGGCACGTCCGGGACGTTGGCGGCGATCAACCTGCGCGTCCGGGCGGTGCAGTTCGCGGCGATCCTGGTGCCGCTCGTGCTCGCCTCGGCGATTGCCTTGGGCAACGTCTATGCGCAGACGACCCAGCAGCGGGCCGCGGTGGAGGCGTACACGGACAATCTCGACGGCGAGGTCGTGGTGACGAGCTCCGCCGGTGTGGTGCCGGCCGAGCTGGTCGAGCAGGTACGGCGTACGGAGGGCGTGTCGGCCGTTTCCGCGCTGGTCCGGAGCAATGGGTGGATCGAGGAGCCGTACGACAGTTCGCACACGAGTGATCCGTGGCCGCTGCTCGGGCTGAGTGGACCGGTCTACAAGGGCAAGGTCAAGGCGGGATCGCTGGACGAGCTGCGCGGGGAGACGGTCGCGCTGCCGCCGGGCGTGGCGAAGAAGCTGGAGCTCGCCGTCGGCGACACGATCGGCCTGCGGCTCGGGGACGACGCGCTGGTGAAGGTGCGCGTGGTGGCGCTGGTCGAGGGCAAGGCGGGGTACGAGTCGTTGCTGCTGCCGGCGGAGTTGCTGGCGGCTCACACGACCTCCGGTCTGCCTTCGCAGCTCTTGATTCGGACGTCGTCGCCGGAGCAGGTGACGGCCGGACTCGATCTCGGAAAGTGGCCGGGGGCAACGGTTGGGGATCGTGAGTTGCTGGCGGCCGACTACGACGCCGGGCTGGGAGTGGACGCGTGGATCGCGTATCTCCTGGCCGGGATCGCGATCGCCTACGCCGCGATCGCGTCGGTCAACACGATCACGGTGGCGGTGCTGGACCGGCGGCGGGAGTTCGGGCTGCAGCGATTGACCGGGTCGACGCGGCGGCAGGTGATGCGGATGCTCTACCTGGAACACCTGGTGATCGCGGCGCTGGGTCTCGCGCTCGGGGTGGTCGCGGCCGCGTTCAGCGTTCTGCCGATCGCCGTCGCCACGCGGGGATGGCCGATCCCGTCGGGGCCGGCCTGGGTGCTGCTCGGCTGGGTGGCGATCGTGGGACTGCTGGTTGTCCCGACCACGGCGATCACCGGTCGCCTGGCGATGAAGGCCAAGCCGATCGACGCCGTGACCGCACCGACAGGGTGAGACATGGGGTCGGCGCTCGGCTCGGTCACCGTCCGAGCCAATGCGCCGATTCCTTTCCGCGCCGCCGGCGGTCTATCGGGGTAGTCACGTTTCCCCGGAAGGATCGATCATGTCCCTGACCTTCAGCCTCTTCCTGCCGACCGGCTTCGGCGGCGAGCTCGCGGCGTACGACGACCCGGCCGAAGCGCTCGCGGCGGTGACCGGTGTGGCGCAGGCGGCGGAGGAGGCCGGGTTCGCCGCGGTCTACCTGCCCGATCACCTGCAGACCGTGCCGCCGTCCCAGGCGTACCTGTTCGAGTCCTGGAGCCTGCTCACGCTGCTCGCGGCCCGCACCGAACGCATCCGGCTCGGCCACCTGGTCACCGGCAACGGTTACCGCAACCCGGCCCTGCAGGCGAAGGCCGCCTCGACCGTCGACGTACTGTCGAACGGCCGGCTCACCTTCGGGATCGGGGCCGGCTGGTACCAGCGCGACTACGACGCCTTCGGCTATCCGTACGCCGACGGCCCCGAGCGTCTTCGCCAGTTGCGCGAGGCGGTCCAAGTGATCCGGTCTCTGTGGACGAACGACGTCACCACCTTCGACGGCACCTACTACCAACTCGTCGAGGCGGTGAACCGGCCCCGCGGCGTCCAGCAGCCGCACATCCCGCTGATGATCGCGGGCGGCGGCGAGAAGGTGACGCTGAAGATCGTCGCCGAGTACGCCGACGCCTGCAATTTGATGGCCTCACCGGCCGAGGTCGAACGCAAGCTCGGCATCCTCCGCAAGCACTGCGCCGCCGTGGGGGCGGACTTCGACCGCATCCGCCGGACGGTGACCACGGCCTGCCTGATCACCGGCAGCGACGAGGAGGCGCAGCGGGCGCTGGCACCGGAGACGGGCCTGTTCTATCCCGGCGACTTCGGCTCGTACCTGCTGTACGGAACGGCCGACACGGTCCGCCGCCGGATCGCGGCGTACGAGGAGGCCGGGGTGCAGGAGCTGGTGATCGGGTTCCACGACGGTCTGGATCCGGAGGCGATCCGCGGGTTCGCCAAGGAGTTCATCAGCTGACCGGGTGGATCCAGCCGAATCCGCCGTCTTCCAGGCGCACCACCTGGAGGCCGGCGGCCAGGCGCTGGACGTCGTCGGTCTCGATCACGCCGGTGGCCGGGCCGGCCACGTCGATGACGATGGCGGCCGCGCCTTCCTGGACAGCCGCGGTGGCGACCAGCTGCGCCTGGGCGGGCATCGGCCGGGCCTCGGGGCTCCAGCGGGCGAGGGACTCGGTGCTGGTGAAGGCGAGCAGCGCGTTGCGGCCGTCCTGGCCTCGCAGCAACGCGACGGCCATGTCGGAGGTCTTGTCGTGGGCCAGGCCCTGGTCGTCGTACTCGACCTCGCCGAGCATGGCGACGACCGGCACGAGCAGGCGGGCGGCTGTCAAGGCGTGCAGAATCGCACCCTGGTCGCGGGCCGACAGAGCCTGAGCCAACGCCGGGTCCGCCGAGCCGTCGTCGTTGTCGAATCCGGTAAAGGCCAAACGCTTGTCGGGCTGCACATCTCCATTGTCCCCGGAGCGGTCTTTCAGGGTGGCGTCAGGGCTCTACCCGGCTTGGATCCGCACGGGTCTGTGCGAGCCTGGGTGTGTGCCTGACTTCAATGATCTGTCGCTGCTGCCGTTCTGTGCGGGTCTCACCCTGCTCGGCCTGATCGGCTCGTGGCTCGCCTGGCGGCGCCGCGGGGCGGCGGCCGGCGTGCGGGGCGTGGCCTGGTCGTTGCTGCCGGTCTCGCTCTACCTGACCGGCCTGCTCGAGCTGGTGTGGGACGTCGTGCGCTCGACCGTCAGCTGGGTCACGCACCTGATCTTCTCGCCCACCGTCTGGGCAGGTGTCGCGCTGTTCGGCGTCTCGGTCGTGCTGTACGTCGTGTCCGGCCTTGTATCGCGCACAGCCAAGGGCCGGCCGACCCCGGAGAAGGCAGCCAAGACGAAGCCCACGGCCGCACCCGGTGAGCTGACCAGCACCGGACCGGCCCCCGCCTCGGCCTCCGCCCCAGCCAAGCCCGCCAAGGCCCCGAAGGGCGCCAAGGCGAGCCAGCAGGAGTCGTCGGAGTTCGACGAGATCGAGGACATCCTGAAGCGCCATGGAATCAACTGAGACCGCAGTCCCGGACACCCCTGCCACGCTGACCGTCGACAGCCTCCTGGACCACGTCCAAGCCGGCCCGCCGCGCCTCGGCCGGACCCGCCTGATCGGCGTCGACGGCCCCGCCGGTTCCGGCAAGACGACCCTGGCCGCCCGTTTCGCCGCGCGTGCGGAGGCGCGCGGCCAACGGTGCCAGGTGCTGCACATGGACGACCTGTACGACGGCTGGGACGGCGCCGTGCGCGGCTTCGGCCTGCTGCGGGACCACGTGCTCCAGCGCATCTCCGACGGCCGCGAAGGCCGCTACCGGCGCTACGACTGGGTCCAGGGCGCGTACGCCGAACTGCACGTCGTACCGACCACGCTGGACCTGCTGATCGTGGAGGGAGTCACCTCCTGCGACCGCGAGGCCGACCACTGGCAGTCGCTGCGGCTGTGGATCGAGACGAGCAACGAGGTCCGCCTGGACCGCGGCATCGAGCGCGACGGCGAGGCGCTGCGCGACCGCTGGCTGGACTGGATGCGCTGGGAGCGCGACCACTTCGCCGTACAGCGCACCCGCGACCGGGCCCACGTGGTCGTCGACGGCAACCCGTCGATCCCGCACGACCCGGAGACCGAGATCGTCACCAAGTCCGTCCACCTCGACCACGACTCGGCCGCGTCCTGAGCGACTGTGAGGAACCCGTCGGCGCGACGCCGTCCGGCAATGCGCAGCAGTGGGTAAGGATGGTCGCATGAGCGTATTGCCATCAGGGGAGCAGTGGACCATTCGCGCCGGTGCGTACGCCGGCACCGTGGTGAGCGTCGGCGGCGGCCTGCGCGGTCTCGCGTACGGCGACCGCGAGGTGCTCGTCGGCTACGGCGAGACCGAGGCGGCGCACGCCGGGATAGGCCAGCACCTGATCCCCTGGCCGAACCGGATCACCGACGGCAAGTACACCTTCCAGGGCACCGAGCAGCAGCTTCCGCTCAGCGAAGCGGCCCGGTCGAACGCGATCCACGGCCTGACCCGCTGGGCGAACTGGGAGCGCGTCGACGACGGGCTCGACGAGTCGCTGGTCGAGGTGGCCTACCGGCTGCACGGCCAGCCCGGCTATCCGCACCAGCTCGACCTGACCCTCACCTACCGGCTCGACGCGGAGACCGGGTTGACCGTCACCGCCACGGCGACGAACGTGGGAGCGAGCGCGGCGCCGTACGGGTACGGGACGCATCCGTACCTGTCGGTCGGGCGGCAGATCGACGAGTGCGAGCTGGAGTTCCGGGCCGAGCAGTGGCTGGAGGTCACGCCGGACCGGATGACGCCGGTGGGACTGAAGCCGGTCGCCGGATCCGACTTCGATTTCACGACCGCCCGGCGGATCGGCGCGCTCGAGATCGACAACGCGTTCACCGGGCTGCCGGCGAACTGGGTGGTCACGCTGACCGACCCGGACAGCGGCAACCGCGCCGTACTGAGCGGCGACACCCGGTGGATGCAGCTCTACACCGGCAGCGCGATCGGCCGGATCGGGCTGGCCGTCGAGCCGATGACCTGCCCGCCGGACAGCTTCGTCACCGGCGAGGACCTGGTCGTGCTCGAGCCGGGCGACCAGCACAGTACGACGTTCCGGGTGAGCGTCTGAGGCTCAGGCCGTCTGGGTCCCGGCTCCGTGGGCCCGCGCGACGGCGGCGAGCTGCTTGGCCGCCGCCGACGCCCGGGCTCCTTCGGACGCCTGGATCGCGAGGATTCCGAGCCGGTTGCCGTCGGTGTCGAACATCTGCAGCCACGGATCGCCGGGCGTGAACCGCAGCACCTTCACGTCGGTCCACGGGTACGAGTACGACTTGAAGACGTTGCGCACCCGCAGGCCGTCGGCGTACGCCGTGACGCGGACCGTGGCCATCCGGTAGAGCAGGTACAGCACGGTGCCGAAGAAGGCGATCAGCGTCAGCCGCTGGAACAGCGTGAACGTCGCCCGCGACTCGTCCGGCAGCCGGAACCAGATCACCCCGAAGACCGCCACCATCGACGCGGCCATCACCGCCGTCACCGCCGCGATGATGCGCGGGTGGAAGGTGAACAGCGGGGTGACACCGGTCACGAGCGACTCCGGGGTGGCCATCTGCTAGATCCGGGCGGCGTGGATGTCGGTGGTCAGGATCGCCCGGGCGCCGACGTCCCAGAGCTGGTCCATGATCTTCTGTGCGTCGGCTCGGAGCACCATCACGCGGACGGCGACCCAGCCTTCCCGATGCAACGGCGACACCGTCGGCGACTCCAGGCCCGGGGTGAGCGCGTTCGCGGCCTCCACCGACTCGGCCCGGATGTCGTAGTCCATCATCACGTAGTTCCGGGCGACCAGGACGCCCTGCAAGCGCCGGACGAGCTGCTCGAGGCCCGGCGGCTGCTCGACGCCGTGCCGGGTGATCAGCACGGCCTCAGACGTCAGGATCGGCTCGCCGAACACCTCGAGCCCGGCCTGGCGCAGCGTCGTACCGGTCTCGACGACGTCGGCGATCACGTCGGCCACACCCAGCTGGACCGCGGACTCGACCGCGCCGTCCAGCTTCACCACGGACGCCTCGACGCCGTTCTCGGCCAGGTGGTCGGACAGGATCCCGGCGAACGACGTGGCGATCCGCTTGCCGGCCAGGTCCTTGACCGAGTTCGCCACTCCGGGCCGGCCGGCGAACCGGAACGTCGACCCACCGAAGCCCAGCTCCATCGCGATGTCGGCGTCGGCGTGCGAGTCGAGCACCAGGTCACGGCCGGAGATGCCGACGTCGAGTGTGCCCTCCCCGACGTACACGGCGATGTCGCGGGGGCGCAGGTAGTAGAACTCGACCTCGTTCGCGGTGTCGGTCAGCGCGAGGTCCTTGGTGGTCCGGCGCTGCTTGTAGCCGGCCTCGGTCAGGATGGCGGTGGCGGCCTCGCTCAGCGAGCCCTTGTTCGGTACTGCGACGCGCAGCATGGGTCTGTGGCCTTTCGGAAGAGGTGGTCCCGGACTCCGTAGCGGCTTCTACAGATGTCGGTACACGTCGTCGAGGTCCAGGCCGAGCGCGTGCATCATCACCTGCGCGTGGTAGAGCAGCTGGCTGAGCTCCTCGGCGGCCCGGTCCTTGCTCTCGTGCTCGGCGGCCATCCAGGACTCGGCGGCCTCCTCGACCAGCTTCTTGCCGATCGCGTGCACGCCGGCGTCCAGCGCGGCCACGGTGCCGGAGCCCTCCGGCCGGGTCAGCGCCCTCTCGCCGATCTCGGCGAACAGTTCCTCAAACGTCTTCATCGCGCGCCCAGCCTAGAGGTCGCCGCCGGCGGACCGTTCAACAGGTCTCGTCCTGCGGGACGGCGGGGCGGTGGCGGTCAGGTCGATTCGGGGTCGTACGGCGCGCGCTGGCCGGCCGGCAGCCGCTGCACGGTGGTGTCCATCAGGTCCGTCGAGGACGCGACCGGCTTGTCGTCGTAGTCGTCGTCCATGCCCTCGAGCAGGTGCTTGCGCACGAAGCTGCGCGGGTTGAGGTCGCGCACGTCGAGGTCGGCGAACTCCGGGCCGAGCTCGTTGCGCAGGTCGTTCTGCGCGTTGTTGACCATCTGGCGGACCTGGCGCAGCAGCCGGCCCGCCGTCCGGGCGAACTCCGGCAGCCGGTCCGGGCCGAACAGCAGCACGGCGACGATGGCGATCACGACGAGCTCGAGCGGCCCGATGCCGAACATGTCCCCACCTTCTCCGGTCGTTCCCCAGTCCGCAGACAGGGTAGCCCGCCGCCGGTTGCGGTGGAGGGCGGGTCAGCCTGGATTCGGCGGACACCCGCCGACTTTCCTTCCCCGTTCCCGCCCGGCCGACTCCTGGTCGCCCGGACGGGGTTCGCGTCAGCCGGTTTGCTGACCCAAGGTGATCGTGGCCTGGCGGGGTTTGCCCGCGCGCTGGTAGTCGAGCCGGACGCTCTCGCCCGGCCGGTGGGTGCGGATCGCGACGATCAGCGCCTCGGCACTGTCCACCGGCTGGTTGTTGATCGAGGTGACCACGTCGCCGATCCTCAGTCCGGCCTGCGCCGCCGGCGACCCGGCGTTCACCCGGGAGACCCGAGCACCACCCTCGTACCGCATGTCGACCTCGGCACCGATCACCGGGTACGACGCCTTGCCGTTGGCGATCAACTGCTGCGCGGTCCGCCGGGCCTGGTCGATCGGGATCGCGAACCCGAGCCCGATGTTGCCGCTGCTGCCCTCCTCGGCACCGCGCACGGTGGCGATCGCGGAGTTCACGCCGATCACCCGCGCGTTCATGTCGACCAGCGGGCCGCCGGAGTTGCCCGGGTTGATCGCGGCGTCGGTCTGCAGCGCGTTGATGTAGGAGGTCTCGCCCTCGCCGCCGGCGGTGACCGGGCGGTTCTTGGCCGAGACGATGCCGGAGGTGACGGTGCCGGCCAGGCCGAGCGGCGATCCGATCGCGACCACGTCCTGCCCCACGATCGCCAGGTCGGAGCGGCCGAACTGGACCGCCGGCGCGTCGATCCCGACCACCTGCACGACCGCCAGGTCGTAGGCCGGGGAGCGGCCGACCAGACGGGCGGTCGCGGACTTGCCCTTCTGGGTGACGACCTGGATCGAGCCGCCGCTGGCCGCGGCGGACACGACGTGGTTGTTGGTCAGGATGTGCCCGGAGGTGTCGATCACGAAGCCCGAACCGGTCGCGTTGCTGTCGTCGGCGCCCTCGACCTTGAGCTGGACGACGCTCGGCAGCAGGGTCTGGGCGACGGCGGAGACGCTGCCGCTGCGGATCTTCGGGTCGGCGCCGTTGCCGATCGCCGGACCGGGCTCCTCGGTGATCGGGTCCGGGCGGTCCAGCGCGACCACGGTCGCCGCGGCCCCCGCACCGGCGATCAGCGCGACGATCAGCGACACGAGCGCCGCGATCAGGATCGTCCGGTTCCCGCCGGTCTTCGGCGGCGGCGCCGGGGTGTAGGCCCGAGCCTGCTGCTGGTGCCAGTCGAGCGGCGGCGGCGGCACGTAGCTCTGCTGCTGGGCCGTCGGCCAGGCCTGCCCCGGGTACACCTGCCGGAAGCCCTGGTCCCCCGTCTCCGGCCGCCCGAAGCTCCGCTGCGTCATCGACCGCTCGGCCTGCCGGTACGCCGCGTCGCCACCCGGAGTCGCCAACGGAGCGCTGCCCGCCTGCACCGGAGGAGGCGTCAACGCGGACACCGCCGGATTGGCGGGCACCGGAGGCGCGGCAGTCGAGTTGTCGGCCGAGGCGGGCGGGGGCGCCACCGGACCCGCGGTGGGGACAGGACGGGTCGGTTCGGCGTCCTGTGGGGTTCGTATTGTCGGCTCGGCGTCGTCCCAGCTCACGGTGGCCGCCTCACGTCGTCGTTGTCTCGTGGTGGGAGCCGCAGAAAACACTCCCGGTTTTGATTATCCCAGCTTCCACGAGAGCGCACTCATCGGAGTGAGCCACGTCGCGATTCGGGCCAGTCCGGTACCCATCCGCTGCACCGGTGTCACCCGGGCCGGCACCTCGTGCGGAAACGCGTCCACCACCTGCGCGAGCAGCTCGGCCGGCACGTCCCCGACCAAGGTGTACACGATCCCACCCGACGACCACACGGCGTACGACGGCATCCCGTAGCGCACGTGCACTCCCGGCGTCCCGGTCGTCGCGTACCCGGCGACCGCCTTCGGGTCCAGCGCGCCGCGCTGCTGGAACAGCGACACGTTGAACAGCCCGTCGGAGTACGAGAACTGCAGCACCCCGGCCGCGGAGTCCTGGTGCACGTCGTACAGCCGCAGGGATCCCGGCAGCTCGCTCGCGCAGGTCCACCCCTGCGTCCGCAGCCCGTCGACCCCGCTCAGCCCCATCGACTCCACCCCACCGGGCAGCATCGGCGGCAGGTGGCCGAGGAACTCGCCGTTCTCGATCTCCAGGTCGGTGAACACCGTCGCCCGCACCAGCGCCTTGCCGTCCGCACCGAACAGCTGTCGCTGCAGCAGCAGCCCGGTCGTCCGGTCGATCCAGAACCGCGCCGCCAGCGTCCGGTCGCCACGCAGCGCCTCGACCAGGACGGCGGCCCGCCCGATCGTGTCCGTGCAGCACCGGTAGACCAGCTCGTACGTCGCCTTCAGCAGCGCGAGCGGACCGCCGTCGACCGTCGGCCGCTCACCGTCGGTGGCCCGCTGGACGAACGACTTGGCGTCCGGCGAGGTGGAGCCGACCACGCTGATCTCCGAGCCCTGCGACGCCGCGTGCACGATGTCGAGCATCGCGGACGTCGAGCCCTGCGGTCCCCAGGCGGTGATGATCTGGGTGCCGTGGTACGAGACGTGGTCCGGCGCGGCCGCGGCGCGTTCGAGCCAGCTGATCGCGGACGGCGCGTCCTCGCGAGGAGTCGCCGGAACGGGAGCGGCTACGGCCGGGAGCGGCAGGCCGATGCCGATCAGCACGGTGCTGACCAGCACAGCCAGCCCAGCGGGACCAACCAGCCGGGGAGGACTCACAGCTCAGCGTCCCGTCAGAGCCACCGGCTGCAGCGTCGGGTCCAGCCCGGCGTACCCAGTCCCGTTGTAGGAGTTGAAGAAGGCCACCGGGTCGCCGAACGGGCTCCCGCCGACCGTGGCGGCGTGATCAGCCGAGAAGCTGGCCACCGGGGGCGTGAGCACCGGCGGCTGCTCGGTGCCTCGCGCCGGGTCTCCCAGCACGAACGCCGTCCCCAGCAACGACGCCACCGCGGCAGCAGACCCCGCCGCACCCAGTACGCCGGCCCGCCGCCGCGACCTGGTCGCCGTACGGGCAGCAGGCCGGGTCGCGCCGGTCCGCGCGGCCGGGAACGCCGAACGCTGCGGGCTGAGCGTGACGGACGGCGTGAGCACCGGCCGCACCTCCTCGCGCGGCTCGGGCGAGAACGACGGCACACCCATCAGGCGCTGCATCAGGTCGGTCGACGGCTCCGGAGCCTCCAGCGCGGACATCCGCGCCTTCAGCCGGCGCTGCGCCTCGACCTCGGCGCGGCAGGAGTCGCAGCAGACCAGGTGGCTCAGCACCCGGTCCCGCGAGTCGTGGTCCAGCTCACCGTCAACCGCGGCGCTCAGCTTGTCCAGCGGATGCTGCACGGTCACCGGTCGTCACCTCCACCGGGGAAGGGCCCGTCCGCGGGCGGGCCGCTGACTCGGGAGTGGCCGGACCGCGGCGCGCGGTGCTCGAGGTGCTTGCGCAGCATCGAGCGGCCGCGGTGGATCCGGCTCCGGACGGTGCCGAGCTTGACGTCCAGCACCTCGGCGATCTCGTCGTACGTCATGCCTTCGATGTCGCACAGCACCACGGCCGCGCGGAAGTCCTCGGGCAGTGCGGCCAGCGCGTCCTGCACGTCGTGGTCGAACTGGTCGGAGTCGAGCTTCTCGGCCGGGCCACTGCCCTTGGCCGGCAGCCGGTCGTGCGCGTCCTCGGGCAGCCCGTCGAACCGGATCCGCTGCCGGCGGCGGGCGCCGTCCAGGAACAGGTTCGTGGTGATCCGGTACAGCCAGCCCTCGAACGTGCCCGGCGTGTAGCTGGACAGCGACCGGAACACCCGGACGAAAACCTCCTGGGTGAGGTCCTCGGCGTCGTGCTTGTTGCCGGTCAGGCGGTAGGCCAGCCGGTAGACGCGCGCGGAATGGGTCCGGACGATCTCGTCCCACGACGGCAGCACGTCCGGCTGCGGGGTCTCGGCGGGCTGCTGCTGGGGGGCCAGGGCAGGCACCACGGAGGTGTCGACCGGCTTCACGGCAACGCCTCCCTGGGTCCTCTCGGCAACGAGCGTGACCACCATGGTGCCGTGTTCACCGTCCTTCGCGCACGTCGGGGACACCCGGGCCGAACCCTGAGATGCCGGTACGACGGTCCAACGGCGGGCGGAGACGGGAAGTTCCCGGTGATCTGCACGCTCAATAGACGCTTCACAGACGGCTTTCGATGGCCGGTGTGGCCTAGTTCTCCTCGATCACGGCGATCGGATCGCCGTCGCGCACGACCTCGCCCTCGACCACCTTCAGTTCGGTGATCGTGCCGGCCACCTCGGCCAGCACCGGGATCTCCATCTTCATCGACTCCAGGATCACCAGGGTGTCTTGCGGCCCCACCGTGTCCCCGGCCTTGACGGTCACCTTCTGGACGTTCGCCACGAGCTCTGCCACCACGGTGTGACTCACGTGCACTCCTCATCGCCGGGATCCTGGCTGCCGATCCTAGGCGTTGGCCGAGCGCCCGGCGCCCAGACCGGCGTTCGGGAGGGCGCGGCAGTCGGTTGGGTGCTAGCTGGCGGAGCGTGGGCTGTAGCCGGCCGAGCGCTGGCTGTAGCTGGTGGAGCGTGGCTTCTGGCTGGTGGAGCGTGGGGTTCGGGCCGGTGGAGCGTGGCTTCTGGCTGGTGGAGCGTGGGGTTCGGGCCGGTGGAGCGTGGGGTTCGGGCCGGTGGAGCGTGGCTTCTGGCTGGTGGAGCGTGGGTTCTAGCTGGTGGAGCGGCGGGCGCGGTGGGACGCGACCCGGGTGCGGCTCGCGCAGGTCGGGCTGCAGAACCGTCGTGGCCGTCGGGCGGCCGGGTTCACGAAGACTCGTTCGCAGTCGCCGGCGGCACACACCCCGACCGCCTCGAACCCGTGCCCGGCGGCGAACCCGGCCAGGCCCAGCGCCGTACCGGCGGCCAGCCACTGCCCCCAGGTCGCACCGGGCTTGGCGACGTGCAGGTGCCAGGGCGACCCGTCGTGGTCGGACAGATACGGACGTACGGCGTACTCGGCGAGCAGCTCGTTCAGGATCCGCGCGGCCTCGGCCGGTTCGGCGTGGAAGACCGGCCGGATCAGCTCGCGCACGGCGCGCACCTCGGCCAGGTCGTGCTCGTCGATCCGGACCGGCTCGGCCTCGCCGTGGTCCAGCAAGAACCGCCGGACGTCCGCCGGCTTCACCAGTTTCTCCGGCTCCAGCGTCCGGGTGTTGACCAGGTCCACCGCGAGCCGAACCAGCCGGTCGGGGGTCTGCAAACTTTCCATTGGCACCAATGTAACGGCTTTGCTAGCGTAACGCGTAACCCGCAAGACCGCGTTACAGGGAGACCCGACATGGCGGCGTACTACCTCGCGGCCACGCTCGCGCGGGTCGGTGACGAGATGGTCGCGTTCACGTTGGTGCTGCTCGTCCTGGACCGCACCGACAGCCCGGCGCTCGCCGGCATCACCGGAGCGGCCTACGCCTTGCCTGCGGTGATCACCGGTCCGCTGCTGGGCACCTGGCTCGACCGTACGGCGTACCGGCGGACCGCGTTGGGGCTGAACCAGGCCTTGCTCGGCGCGGTGATGCTGTCTTTGCTCTTCGCCACCGGCCATGCGCCTGACTGGGTGACGCCCGCCCTGGCCTCCCTGGCCGGCCTGACGCTGCCCATGGTGAGCGGAGGCTTCACCAGCATGCTGCCCACGCTCGTCCCACCAGACCGGCTCGCCAAGGCGAACAGCTGGGAGGCTGCCAGCTTCGGAGCGGCGACGATCACCGGTCCGGCCGCTGCGGCCACCATTGCCGCCGCCGCGTCCGTGGAGGCCGCGGTCGTGGTCATCGCGGTGACCGCGACGCTCAGCATCGTCGCGATCGCCGGGCTGCCCGCGCTGCCCGCGGCCGTAGTCGCCGACGACCGCGAGCCCTTCCTGGCATCGGTCATCGGCGGTCTGGTCCACCTGGTGCGCACACCTCCGCTGCGCGCGTCCACGATCACCAGCACGCTGCTGATGGGCTCGGTCGGCGTACTGCTGATCACGCTGCCGCTGCACATGACCACCCTCGGCGCTCCTCGCTCAGCCGCCGGCTACCTGTGGACGGCCCTGGAGATCGGCAGCGTCACCACCGCGGTCCTGCTCGGCCGGCTGCAAACGCGCTGGCGGCCCGAGCTGATCGTCATGGTCGCCGTGGCCGCATACGGGCTGGGCATGAGCACCTGGCCGCTCGCCTCGACGTTCCCGGTCCTGCTGCTCCTGGCAGCCGCCACCGGTCTGCTCGAAGGTCCGATGCTGCCTGCGATGTTCGCTGCCCGCCAGCAGTACTCCCCTGTCGAACTGCAGGGCCGAGTCAGCACGACCGCCGCCAGCCTCCGAGTGGGTGCTGCTGCCCTGGGCCAGGCCGCCGGCGGTCTGCTCGTTCCGGTGGTGGGCACGCACACCGCCTTACTGGCCGTGGCCCTCTCCCTGGTTGCCGCGGCAGGCCTTGGCCAACTCTCCACCATCCGGCAGGCTGCCCATGCTTGAGGCCACGCTGACCGCCTGGGTCCATGGCTGGTCGATCTCCCGAGGCAGTCCCGCACCGGTCCCGGCCGCCGGGGGCCACCGGATCGAGGTGGGTCTTCCGCGGCACCTGGTCCGCTACGTCACGCCGAGCGTCGATCAGACGCTGGTTGACGAGCTGCAGGCGCCGGGGACGTGGCTGAAGACCTGCGGCGAGCTACCCGAGCTGGACGACCGCTGGAAGGTCGAGCGGACGGAGTACTTGATGGCGGTCGACCTGGAGCCTGTCGACCCAACGCCCAACGTGCTCCGAACAAAGAGCACCGATCCGCTACGCCACGCGCTCCGAACCGAGAGCACTGATCCGCCACGCCACGTGCTCCGAACGGAGAGCACTGGCCCCCTGATCCACGTGACCGCCGAGATCGACGGAGTTGTCGCCGCGCGCGGGCAGGTCGCCGTCTGGGGTGACTACGCCGTCATCGATCAGGTGGTCACTGAACCGGCGTACCGGCGGCAGGGGCTGGGGTCAGTGGTGATGCGTGGACTCACCCAAGCAGCTGTCGAGCAGGGCGCGCGGACCGGCGTACTGGTGGCGACTGACGCCGGTCGCGCGCTCTACAGCCGGCTCGGCTGGGAGCTGGTGAGTCCTGTGCGGGTGGCCTGGATCAGTCCAGGATGACCGAGCGGGTGAGGCTGCGCGGCTGGTCCGGGTTGAGGCCGAGGGCCAGCGCCTTGGCCACGGCGACCCGCTGAGCGACCACCAGCGAGGCCATCGGGTCGAGGTCCGGGTGGTGTACGACGGTGGCGCCGGTGGCGGTGATGTTTTCGATCAGTCCCTCGGGCGCCTCGCCGAAGATCCACACGCCGCGGCCGGGCTGAGCGATGGCGATCGGGCCGTGCCGGTAGTCCATCGCCGGGTACGCCTCGGTCCACGCCGACGCGGCCTCACGCTGCTTCAGGCCGGCCTCGTGCGCCAGGCCGATGGTCCAGCGGGTGCCCAGGTAGCTGACCTGCTCGAGCTTGGCCAGCTCGTCGACGTCGATCGTCAGCGCGGTCTCGGCGTCCGCGGCGGCCTGGGTCAGGTCCTGGCCGAGCGACAGCCGCAGCAGCGCCAGCGTCGTGGTGGCGAACCGGGTCTGCACAACGGACTGCTCGTCGGCGAAGTCCAGCAGGATCGTCTGATCCGCCAGCTCGGTGATCGGCGATCCGGCCGTCGCGGTGATCGCGATCGTCGGGACCGACGTCCGGCGGATCAGGTCGAGCACCTCGGTGGTGGTGCCGGACCGGCTGATCACCACCACCGCGTCGTACGAGCGGCCGAAGGCGAACTCCGACCCGGCGAACGCGTCGGTCTCGCCCTGGCCGAGGTCCTCGCGCAGGGCGGCGTACGCCATCGCCATGAACCACGAGGTGCCGCAGCCCACGGCGGCGACCCGTTGACCCGGCTGCGGGAGTGCGCCACCGTACTGCGCGAAACCGGCGGCGACCTGTCGCCACAGGGCGGGCTGGGTGGCGATCTCAGTGCTCACGAACGGGGTGTCGGTCATGTCGTCTCCGGAGATGTAATGGTCGAAACTGCTCGAACGTGATCGAATGGCGCCAACCGGCAGCCGCCCGGCTGACCGATCGTGTAAAGGAGGAGCCCCGGGTGAAGCGTTATGAACGGCTGAACACGTTGCTCGAGTCGCTCGCCGAAAAGGGCGCGATCGACGTCGACGAGCTCGCCGAGCAGCTGCACGTCTCCGCGGCGACCATCCGCCGCGACCTGGACCACCTGGGCAAGCAGCAGCTCCTCACCCGGACCCGCGGCGGCGCGGTCGCCAACGCGGTGTCCTACGACCTGCCGCTGCGCTACAAGACTGCGCGTTTCGCGTCGGAAAAGCAGCGGATCGCGCAAGCCGCGGCCACTCTGGTCCGCCGCGGCATGGTGATCGGCATGAACGGCGGCACGACGATCTCGGAGGTGGCGCGCACGCTGGCGACCCGGCCGGAGCTGTCGGCCGAGCACGGCGAACCTGCCTTCACGCTCGTCACCAACGCGCTGAACATCGCCAACGAGCTGATCGTCCGGCCGCACGTGAAGATGGTGCTCACCGGCGGCGTCGCCCGGCCGCAGTCGTACGAGATGATCGGGCCGCTGTCGCACCGGATCCTGGCCGACCTGTCGCTGGACATCGCGTTCATCGGCGTCGACGGCATCGACGAGACCGGCGCCACCGCCCATCACGAGGGCGAGGCCAACATCAACCAGCTGATCGTCAGCCGGGCCGCCAAGGTCGTCGTGGTGGCCGACTCCAGCAAGCTCGGGCAGCGCGCCTTCGCCCGGATCTGCGAGCTGAGCGAGATCGACACCCTGGTCACCGACGCCCAGGCCGACGAGTCCCAGCTCACGGTCTTCAAGGAAGCCGGCATCGACGTCATCCGGTCCTGATCGGCTGAACAACCGCACTGCCACCTCCCGAGGGTGATCCCTGAGCCGTCAGCACGATCATATCTGACTCAAGTGGCATGCTTACGAGCAAGACTGCGCAGTCCCAGCGCGGGAGACGCGGAAGCGAGACTCGGGGACGCTAGGCTTTCGAGAGATGAGGACTGCAGCGGCGAGACAATGGGAGGGCATCATCGCCACCGGCATCGATCCCGCGTCCTGGGCCTACGCCGAGGACTACACCGGTGAGACCGAGGCGGTCACCGGTGCCCGGGCGAGCGCCGCCGACAGCGGGGTGTCCGCGATCGGGCCCGGCGCCGCCTCCGCGCTGAGCGTGCTGGCCGCGGCCGTCGGCGCCAAGGCGGTGGTCGAGATCGGCACCGGAACAGGCGTGTCCGGCCTCGCGCTGCTGCGCGGTATGCGCCCCGACGGCACCCTGACCACGGTCGACATCGACGCCGAGAACCAGCGCCTGGCGCGCAAGACCTTCCTGGACGCCGGCGTCCCCGCGAACCGCTTCCGCCTGATCGCCGGCTCCGCGCTCGACGTCGTCACCCGCCTCACCGACGGCCACTACGACCTGGTCTTCTGCGACGCCGACAAGCGCGAGTACACGGCGTACCTGCACGAGGCCCTGCGCCTGCTCCGCCCCGGCGGCGTGGTCGCCTTCGACAACGCCCTGCACGGCGGCCGCGTCGCCGACCCGTCCCACCGCGACCCCGACACCACCGCCGTCCGCGACCTGATCCGCGCCATCCGCGACGACGACGACCTCGTCTCCGCCCTCCTCCCCTGCGGCGACGGCCTACTGGCCGCCGTCAAACGCGCGGAGGCCTGAGTTGTGCGCCGCGGCCGGCGCACCACAAGAAGTACCCAAGAGAACCTACAAACCTGCTAATCCACGGCCGGATTAGCAGGTTGTTCAGTCGTGGTGGCCTGTGAACCGGGTGATCTCGTTGGTCACCGTGTGCCAAGCCTCTGACTCGGGATCGATGAGCTCGTAGTGCCCCACGCCGGCCAGGCGGTCGAGTCTGGCGGTGGGGTGCGCGGTGAAGTACGACTCCGAGAGCGACAGCGGGACGCGCTGGTCGCGGGTGCCGTGGATCAGGGCTACCGGGGCGATCGGCGCCGGGAGGTGCGTGGGGTCCAGGTCGTTGCGGACGCCGGAGCCGATGAAGTCCTGGACGGCGCCGTCGTCGAGCAGGAGCTGGTCGGCGAGCAAGAGGTTGGCGACCGGGGCGAGGGCGACCACGCCGCGGAGCTGGACCGGGTTGAGGGTTGCGGCGGCCCACAGGGCCAGGTGGCCGCCGGCTGAATGACCGACGAGGACGTAGCCGGCGTGCAGATCCATCAGGCCGGGCAGGCGGTCCAGCGCCTCGCGGATGTCGCTGGTGGTGAGGTCGGGCTGACCGGGGACCCGCCGGTACTCCAGGGACGCCACGGGCCAGCCTTCCGCGGCGAGGGCCTCGCAGAGGGGGCGCGCGTGGGTCCGGTCGTAGTCCGGGCGCCAGAAACCGCCGTGCACGAAAACGACGGCCGGACGGTACTCCTTGGCGTGCCACACGTCGATCACCTGGTCGGCGTCGGCGCCGTACCGGAGCTGGTCGTCGGGTTCGCCCGCCTCGCGGGACAGGATGCTGCGGTCCTCGGTCATCCGGACCTCCCCAGGTAACGCATCGCGTTCGCGGACAGCAGCTTGTGCCGTTGCCCGTCGGACAGGAAGTCGGCCTTGCGCACCACCTCTCCGGCCGGCCGCTCACCCAACGGGTACGGGTAGTCGCTGCCGACCATCACTCGGTCCTCGCCCAGCGTGTCGACCAGCAGCCGCAGCGGGGCTTCGCCGAACACCACGGTATCGGCAAAGAACCGGTCCAGATAGTGGCTCGGGGCATGCATCGACCGGCCGCGGACGACGTCACCGCGGCGGTGCCAGGCGTTGTCGAGCCGGCCGAGCCAGAACGCGAAGCTGCCGCCGCCGTGCGCGAAGCAGATTCGCAGCTCCGGCGGCAGGCGGTCGAAGGCGCCACCGAGGATCATCGCCAGCAGGGACAGATGCGTCTCCGCGGGCATCCCGGTCAGCCAGCGGGCCATCCAGCGATCGAGCCGTGGCCCGCCCGGCATGTCCCACGGGTGCACCAGGACCGGGGCGCCGACCTCGGCACAATGCGTGAGGAAGGCAACGATCCCGTCGTCGTCGAGGTCGCGATCGCCGACGTGGTTACCGATCTCGACGCCGACGTGACCGGCGTCCAGGCAACGATCCAGCTCCTCGCAGGCCGCGTCCGGATCCTGCAGCGGGACCTGGCAGAACGGCACGAACCGCTCCTGGCCCGCCAGCGTCTCCAGGGTCAGGTCGTTGAAGATCCTGGCCAGCTTGACCGCCTGATCGGCCGGCCGGTCGTACCCGAAGAACACCGGCGTCGGCGACACCACCTGCAGATCGATGCCATCGGCATCCATATCGGTACGCCGGACCGCCGGATCCCACGCCTGCGGCCCGATCGGGCGGAACTCGGTTTCCCCGATCATGATCATCGCGGCCCGCTCGGAGTCGATCCGCAACCACGGCCAGCCCTCGCCGCCACACGCGACCGAGAGATCCGGCCAGCCTTTCGGCACCAGATGCGTGTGGACGTCGACCGCCATCAGGCCTTGCCGGGATGCAGCGTGCCGCACTCAGGGCACGTCCGGGCGTCCTCGCTGTCGTAGAAGGCCTGGAAGACCGGCGGCAGGTCCGCGACGATGTCGGTCACCTGCAGCTCGACCTCGTGCACGATCGCGTTGCAGTTGGCGCAGTACCAGCGGAACTTCTCCAGCACCCCGGGCTCGCGGACGCGTTCGATCACCAGGCCGATCGAGTCCGGCCCACGCTGCGGCGAGTGCGGCATGTTCCGTGGCAGCACCCACATCTCCCCCGCGTTGACCTCGACGGTCGCGGGTCCGTCCTCGGTCATCACGAACACCTGCAGCTCACCCGAGATCTGGTAGAAGAACTCCTCGTACGGGTCGACGTGGAAGTCGGTGCGCTGGTTCGGCCCGCCGACCACCATCGTGATGAAGTCGTCGCCGGTCGGGAACATCTGCTTGTTGCCCACCGGCGGTTTCAGCAGGTGCTTGTTCTGCTCGACCCACTGTGGGAAGTTCGTCGACTCCAAGTTCGCCATCGTCAGCTCCTCTGCGGACTGTGCTGGTCGGGAAGGGCGGCCACCGCCTGGATTTCGATCAACAGCTGCGGATGCGGCAACTGGTGCACCGCGACCGTCGTCCGGGCCGGCCCGGTCTCGTCGAAGAACTCGCCGTACACCTCGTTGTACCCGCCGAAGTCGTTCATCGACACCAGGTACGCCGTGACGCTGACCAGGTCGTCGAGCCCGGCACCGACCGACGCGAGAATGTCCCGGATGTTGTCCAGCACGGCCCGCGTCTGCACGCGGATGTCCAGCGACACCGTGCCGAGCTCGTCCACCGAAGCCCCGGCGATCGTGTTGTCCGGCCGCCGGCTCGACGTGCCCGACACGTACGCGAACCCACCCGCGACCTTCACGTGCGGAAACCGCCCGCGCGGAACCGCCTTGCCCGGAACCACCTTCGCGTCGCTCACTGCAGCATCCTCGCTGTCCGGACCGCCGGTCGCCAAGCGTCCGCGCGCCGCAGGTCGGTTAAGGTGAGCCGAGCCCGGCCGGAGAGGTGCACGATGCCCGACCAGACCTTCTCGTTGCAGGACCTGATCCGCAGCCGCCAGGCCGGTGTCTTCGTCGGCCGCACCGAGCCGTTGCGGCTGTTCGAGCAGAACCTCGCGCTGGCGGTGGACGACCCGCGCCGACGGTTCGTCTTCACGGTCCACGGTGACGCGGGCACCGGCAAGACCACGTTGGTCCGGCAGTGGCAGCGGGTGGCCCGATCGCACGGCCACGCCACCGGGTACGTCGACGAAGCCGCGCTGGACATCCCCTCCACGCTCGAGCTGCTGTCGGCCGGGCTGGCCGAGGCCGGCACGGAGTGCGGCACGTTCACCGCGAAGCTGGCGCAGTACCGCAAGCACCGCCACACCGTCGACTCCGACCCGGGCGCGCCGTCGGGGATGTCCTCGCTGCTGACCAGGTCGGCGGTCCGGATCGGCTTGCGGGCCGCCGAGGACGTCCCGTTGCTGGGCGCGTTCGCCGGCGAGATCGACAAGGACGGCGCCGCGCTGCAGGCGGACCAGGCGCGGGCCTTCCTGGCGCGCCGGTTCGCCCGGCAGCAGGACATCGAGCTGCTGCTGTCTCCGGCCGCCGAGCTCACCGCGGCGTTCGTCAAGGACCTGCGGACGATCGCGGTCAAACGGCCGATCGCGATCTTGCTCGACACCTTCGAGCGCACCGGTCAGTTCCTGAACGACTGGCTGCTGGAGCTTCTGGCCGGGCGGCACGGCAGCCTGCCACCTCAGCTGGTCTTCGTGGTGTCGGGCCAGCGCCCTCTGGATGCCAACCAGTGGGCCGACTACCTGGGCATCCGCACCGACATCGCCCTGGACGTGTTCACCGACGCCGAGGCGCGGCAACTGCTCAGCTCGCGAGGCGTCGAGGACCTCACGACCGTCGAAACCCTGCTCGAGCTGTCCGGGCGGTTGCCCGTGCTGCTGGCAACCCTCGCCGAGTCGGCGGCCAGCGGGACGGCGATCGCGAGTGATCCCAACGAGACGGCCGTCGCCCGGTTCCTGAAGTGGGAGAGCGATCCCGATCGGCAGAAGGCAGCCGTCGCGGGAGCGCTGCCGCGTCGCCTCGACCGCGACGTCCTCGCCGTCGCGGCCGGCGAGTCCGCCGACTTCGAGTGGTTGCGCCGGCTCCCGTTCGTCGTCAGCCAGACCGATGGTCACCGGTACCACGACGTGGTGCGCGGACCGATGCTGCGGTCGCTGCGGCGTGACTCGCCGCACGACTGGGTGAGTCGGCACCGCGCCCTGGCGGACCACTATCGCGCCCGCCAGATGGAGCTGCGGCAGTCCGGCGACCCCGGCTGGAGGGACCAGACCTGGCGTGATCTCCGGCTCGAGGAGAGCTACCACCTGCTCTGCGCGGGAGGCGCGACCGAGCTGCCCCGCGCGCTGCACGACCTCCTGGACAGTTACGGCAGGACGTCGGACAGCGCGGCGCGCTGGGCGCAGATGATCCACCAGGCAGGTACGGACGCCGGGCAGGAGGACGTCCGGGCCCTGGGCCAGCGGCTGAGCGCCTGGCTGCAGGGCGGTGACGAGGAGGAGCTGCTACTGCTGACCCACCTGGCCGCCGACTCGTCGCTGGACGCACCACATCGCGGCAACGCTCTGGCCGAACGCAGTCAGGTGCACGAACGGCGGGGCGACTACGACGCCGCGCTGGCCGACCTCGACCAGGCCGACGCGTTACATCCGGACACCGCGTGGATTCTCGCCTGGCGCGGGGCCGTCCACGCCAAGCTCGCACATCATGAGCAGGCGCTGGCGGATCTGACGCGGGCGATCGACCTCTCGCCGGACTACGACTGGGCGCTGCTGGTGCGAGGCACCGTGCACCACGATCTCGACCACCCGCAGGAAGCGCTCGCCGACCTCGATCGCGCCGTGGCGATCGACCCGGACGATCCGAACAGTCTGGTCGTCCGGGCGATGCTGCACGAGCGGGCCGGGCGCTACCCCCAGGCACTGGCGGACCTGGACCGGGTGCTGGCCGTCGAGCCGCGGGACGTGGCAGCCCTGGTCCGGCGCGGCGAGATCCACTCGCAGCTGGAGCAGCACGACCGAGCACTGCTGGACCTGAACCGGGCGGTCGAGCTCGACCCCGGCGACGCCTGGGTGCTCGCCGCCCGCGGACAGGTGCTGCACGCTCTGGATCGGCTGCCGGAGGCCCTGGCCGATTTCGAGCGTGCGGTCGCCCTGGAGCCCGGGTCGAGCTGGATGTTGACCGTCCGAGGTGAGCTGCACGCCGAGTCGGGCAACCTGACGGCCGCTCTCGCCGATCTCGACCGGGCTGTCGAGCTGGCCCCGCGTTCGGACTGGACGTTGGCGGTCCGCGGCGAGACTCGGCAGCAGGCCGGGGATCATCCCGGGGCCCTGGCCGATCTGGACGCGGCGCTCGCGATCGATGCCGACTACGACTGGGCCCGGGTCAACCGGGTCACGTCACGTCGCGCGCTCGGGCAATACCCGGGCGCGCTCGCCGATCTGGACCAGTTGCTGCGAAAGAACCCGACCTCCGCGTGGGCCATGGTCACTCGAGGCATGGTCCGGCACGCGATGGGGTCGATCGCCGAGGCCTCGGACGACTTCGACCAGGCGATGGCCGCCGCGCCCGACAACGACTGGGTCGTGACTCGCCGCGGCGAGTTCCGGCGCGTCGTCGGTCGCCATCAAGAGGCGCTGGACGACTTCGACCAGGCCCTCGGACTCGACCCCGACGACGACTGGACGCTGGTCGCCCGCGGCGAGACGTATTTCGCGATGGGCCGCTACGACGAGGCGCTGGCGGACTTCGACCGGGCCGACGCGATCGGGCGGCCGCGCAGCTGGACCCAGTACCGCCGCGCGATGATCCGGCGTCAGCAGGGCCGGTGGGCCGAAGCCGAGGCATTGCTGCGGTCCGCGATCGAGCTGGAGCAGCGCGCTCTGAGCCTGACGCCCCTGGACTCCGATGCCTGCAACCTCGCTGTCTATCTGCTGGCCGCCGGCGACCGCGAGGCAGCGCTCCAGCACCTTCGACGCGTCAAGGCCGCCGGGGCGATTCACGAGGTCGTCGCCGAAGGAGTGGCCGATCTCGTCGAGCTCGGTGAACAGATCGGCTCCGACCAGGTTCAGGACCTGCTGCGAGAACTCACCGGCACGACGACCTGACGTCGTTCAGGTCAGCTCCACACAAACGTTGGTCAGGTCCGAGTAGAAGTCGATCGAGTGGGTGCCACCCTCGCGGCCCAGGCCCGACAGTTTCATGCCGCCGAACGGCGTACGCAGGTCCCTCAGGAACCAGGTGTTGACCCAGACCAGCCCGACGTCCAGCGCGGAGCCGGAGCGGTGGGCGCGGCCGACGTCGCGGGTCCAGACGGTTGCCGCCAGCCCGTACCTGCTGTCGTTGGCCAGGGCGAACGCCTCCTCCTCGGTGTCGAACGGCGCGATGTGGCAGATCGGTCCGAACACCTCCTCGGTGTTCGTGCGCGCGTTCGCGGGCAGTCCGGTCACCACCGTTGGTTGCACGTAGCAACCGTTGTCGCGACCGTCGCCGAATGCCGGGACGCCGCCGCCGGCCAGAACCGTCGCGCCTTCGGTCCGGGCCAGCTCGTAGTAGGACAAGACCTTCGACCGGTGCTCGTGCGAGATCAGCGGCATGTTCACGGTTGCCTCGTCCGACGGCCAGCCGAACGCCAACGCGTCGGCCGCGTCGGCCAGGCGGGTGCAGAACTCGTCGTAGACCGGGCGTTCGACGTACAGGCGTTCGGTGCACAGGCAGACCTGGCCGCCGTTGGTGAAGACCGACCGGACCGAACCGGCGATCGCCGCGTCCAGGTCGGCGTCGGCGAAGACCAGGCCGGCGTTCTTGCCGCCGAGCTCGAAGGAGACCGCCTTCACGCCGTCGGCGGCCGCCTTGGCGATCGCGGAGCCGGTCGCGGACTCGCCGGTGAACGTGATCGCGTCGACGCCGGGATGCGTGGTCAGGAACTCCCCCGCCGACGACGGCCCGAAGCCGTGCACGAGGTTGAACACCCCGTCCGGTACGCCGGCCGCGGCCATCACCTCGGCGAGCACGGTCGCCGACGCCGGGGTCTCCTCGGACGGTTTGACCACCACCGTGTTGCCGCAGGCAAGCGCCGGGGCGACCTTCCAGGTGAGCAGCAGCAGCGGCAGGTTCCAGGGCACGATGATCGCGACCACGCCGGCCGGTTTGCGCACCGCGTAGTTGAGGGCGCGCCGGCCGTCGGGCAGCGTGGTCGTGTACGACTCGGTCGGCGTGGTGGTCGCGAAGTCGGCGAAGGCGCGGAAGTTGGCGGCGCCGCGCGGGATGTCGAGCGTGCGCGCCTGGCTGATCGACTTGCCGGTGTCGCCCACCTCGGCGGCGACCAGGTCGTCGAACCGGCGTTCCAGCTCGTCGGCGACCCGGCGCAGGACGACAGCCCGCTCCTGCTCGCTCATCCGCCCCCACGGGCCGTTCAGAGCAGCTCGCGCGGCACCGACCGCCGCGTCGACGGTCGACGCGTCCGCCTCGCAGACGTCGAACAGGTGCGCGCCCGTGACCGGGCTCAACTTGGCGAACGTCGAGGTGCTCTCGACGAACGAACCGTCGACGAAGTTGCGCAGCAGACCGGGTTCACCGGGGTCGCCGGTGAGCAGCTCGGGCCGCCAGAGGGTGGTCATCGTGATCTCCGGGTCAGTGCTCTGGTGGTGGCGACGACGGCGCCGAGGCCGAGCGCCACGGCCGCGCCCAGCGCCTGGTGCTGGCGACGAACCCGCCGCCGGACGTCGGCGTACGGCGTGGTGGTGAAGCTGACCAGCTCGTACCGGGAGACGTAACGGCCGGGCAGCAGCCGTTCCACCGCGTGCTCGAACTGTTTGCCGAACCGGAAGACCGGCGAGGCGACCTTGTCCCGCATCTCGACGAAGTTGGCCAGCGCCATCTCGGCGATCGCCTCGGTGTTGTCCCGGCGGCGGGCCTCGAACAGCGGCAGCGCCCGGGCCCAGGACCCGCCGGTGTCGTCCAGGCAGCGGTCCAGCGCGACCACGTCCTCGAACGCGCAGTTCGCGCCCTGCCCGTAGAACGGCACGATCGCGTGCGCGGCGTCGCCGATCAACGCGGTGCGGCCGTGCGCCTGCCACGGGTGGGTGTGCACGGTGCCGAGCACGCCGACCGGGTTGTTCAGGTAGTCGTCCACCAGAGAAGGGGCCATCGGCAACAAATCGGGGTAGTGCTCGCCGAAGTACCGCTCGATCTGCAACGGCGTGGTCAGCGCGTCGAACGATCCCGCGGGCCAGAACAGCGTGCAGGTGAAGGACCGGTCCGGGTTCGGCAGCGCGATCATCATCGACGTCCCGCGCGGCCAGATGTGCAGCGCGCCGGGATCCAGCGCGAACTTCCCGTCCGCCGCCGGGATCGACAGCTCCTTGTACCCGTAGTCGAGGAAGTCGACGTCGTCCACCACCGACCCGTCGGCCACCAACTGGCCGCGCACCGCCGACCCGGCCCCGTCAGCGCCCAGTACGACGTCCGCCCGCAGCTCGACCAGCCCGGCCGGCGTCTCGAAGCCGAGCACGCCGGCGGCCGAGTCGAGCGAGACCAGCTTGTGCTCGAAGACGATCTCCACTCCGGGCGCCTTCTCGGCCGCGTCCAGCAGCGCGTTGTTCAGCGCGCCGCGGCTGATCGAGTTGATCGCCCGGTCCTGCGAGGCGCTGTAGGCCTGGAAGTCCAGCGGACCCTCGACCGGGTGGATCATCCGGCCCTTCATCGGCAGCGCGTCGGCCATCACCTCGCCGTCCAGGCCGATCCGCCGCAGCGCGTCGAGCCCGCGTTCGGAGATCGCCAGGTTGATCGACCGGCCGCGCTCGGCCTGGCCGGTGCGCGGATCGGGCCGCCGCTCGTACAAGGTGACCGGCAGGCCGCGCCGGGCCAGGAAGCAGGCGAGCAAACTGCCCGTCAGCCCGGCACCAACGATCGCGACAGTCATCTGGCCTCCGTCAGTCGGTCTCGGGTACGGCGGCCGCCAGGGCCCGCGCCGCACGCCAGCAGTCGTGGTGGAGCGAGTACAACGGCACCGGCGCGAGCCGTACGACGTCCGGCTCGCGCGCGTCGGCGATCACGCCGTACTCGAAGTGCAGGGTCTTGCACAGTTCGCCCGCACGCAGGCCGCCGCCGACGCGGATCGACAGCTGCGCACCGCGCCGGGCCGGCTCGGACGGCGTGATCACGTTCAGCGGCCGCGTCGGCGTGATCCCCGCGAGCAGCCCTTCCAGGTACGCCGTGAGCCGCTGGCTGCGTTCCCGCAGCACGTCGATGCCGATCCGGTCGAACAGCTCCAGCGACGTACGGACCGGGCTCATCGCGAAGATCGGCGGGTTCGACACCTGCCACGCGTCGGCCGAGCGCGGCGGCCGGGACTCCGGCGCCATCTCGAACCGCGTGGCCGGCTCGGTGCTCCACCAGCCCTCGAACCGCGGCAGGTCGCCGCCGTGGTGCCGTTCGTGCACGTAGGCGCCGGCGAGGGCGCCTGGTCCGGAGTTCAGGTACTTGTACGAGCACCAGGCGGCGAAGTCGACGTCCCAGTCGTGCAAGCGCAGCGGAACGTTGCCCGCGGCATGCGCCAGGTCCCAGCCGACCACCGCGCCGGCGGCATGCCCCGCGGCCGTGATCGCCGGGATGTCCATCAGCTCGCCGGTCAGGTAGTTGACACCGCCGAGCAGGACGAGCGCGACGTCCGGTCCGAGCTTGTCGACGACGTCCTCGGTCCGCAGGCAGTCCTCGCCGTCGCGGGGCCGGAGCCGGACGATCGCGTCGTCCGGGTCCAGGCCGTGGAACCGCGCCTGCGACCGGACGGCGTAGCTGTCGGACGGGAAGGCCGAGTCCTCGATGACGATCCGGTACCGCTCGGCGGTCGGGCGGTAGAACGAGACCATCAGCAGGTGCAGGTTGACGGTGAGGGAGTTCATCACGACCGTCTCGCTCGGCAATGCTCCGACGAGACGAGCGGCGGGCGCGGTCAGCAGTTCGTGGTACGGCAGCCAGGGCCGCTCGGCCTCCAGGTGTCCCTCGACGCCGAGCGTGGCCCAGGCGTCGAGATCGGCGAGCAGCTCGGTCCGGGTCGCCTTCGGCCGAAGCCCCAGCGAGTTGCCCGCGAAGTACGCGACCTCCGGATAGTCGCCACCGTCCGCCGGCGGTACGTCGAACAGCTCCCGCTGCCCTGGGTCCGCGGCGTCGAGCGCCAGCGCCTCGGCCTCGCTGCCTGGCACCGTACGGCCCGTGTCCTCGGCGGTCACGCCTCGGCGACCTCTTCCGGCGCGTCGGCGGCGACCGGCTCGACCACCTGGCCCTTGCCGAGCACGGTGACACCGCCCTTGGACACGGTGAACCCGCGTTGCCGGTCGTGATCGGGATCGACCCCGATCTGGACGCCGTCCGGCACCACGACGTTCTTGTCCAGGATCACGTTCTTCAGCGTCACGTTCTTGCCGATCCGGCAGTTGTCCATGATCACCGAGCGCTCGATCGTGGCGCCGGCGTTGACGATCACGTTGGTCCCGAGCACCGAGTGGTCCACGCACGCCCCGGACACGATCGAGCCCTGGCAGACGATCGACTCGCCGACCGTGGCGTTGTCGGTGAACTTCGGACCGGGCAGCTGCGGGTGCGAGGTGAAGATCGGCCAGTCGGAGTTGTAGAGGTTGAACACCGGCTGGATCGAGACCAGGTCCATGTGCGCTTCGTGGTAGGAGTCCAGCGATCCCACGTCCCGCCAGTACGAGCGGTCCCGGTCCAGCGCGCCCGGGACGTCGTTGTCCTTGAAGTCGTAGACGCCGGCCTTGCCCTCGGCAACCAGCATCGGGACGATGTCGCCGCCCATGTCGTGCCGCGACGCCGGGTTGGCGGCGTCCTTGCGCAGCGCCTCGACCAGGACGTCGGCGCTGAACACGTAGTTGCCCATCGAGGCGAACGTCTCGTCCGGCGAGTCCGGCAGCCCCGGCGGGTCGGCCGGCTTCTCCAGGAAGTCGGCGATCGTGTGCCCGTCCTCGCCGGTCTTGATCACGCCGAACTCCGAGGCCTCGACCCGCGGCACCCGGATCCCGGCGACGGTGACGCCGTTACCGCGCTCGATGTGCGCGGCGACCATCTGGGAGGCGTCCATCCGGTACACGTGGTCGGCGCCGAACACCACGATGATGTCGGGCTGGAAGTCGTCGATCAGGTTCATCGACTGGTAGATCGCGTCCGCGCTGCCCTGGTACCACTGCGGGCCGAGCCGCTGCTGGGCCGGCACGCAGGTGACGAAGTTGCCCAGGAAGGTCGACATCCGCCAGGTGATCGTGACGTGCCGGTCCAGCGAGTGCGACTTGTACTGGGTCAGCACGCACAAGCTGCGGATGCCCGCGTTGACCAGGTTGGACAGCACGAAGTCGATCAGGCGATAACTCCCGCCGAACGGCACGGCCGGTTTGGCCCGGTCCGCCGTCAGCGGCATCAGCCGCTTCCCCTCGCCACCGGCCAGCACGATTCCGAGAACTCTGGGAGCCTTCGCCATGTCCGCACCTTAGCCGTGCTTCCTCCTTCGCAATAGACGCTTGCGAGTGTCGCCACACTGAGTACATGCCAACCCTTGTCGAACCGACTGCCGCCGTTCACCGTTCCTTCCTTGCAGCGTGGGACGAGTTGGCGCCGGAAGAGGAGCGGTGGATGGGCGCGCACGCGCTCAACGAGGACTGGACGAGGGCCCAGGCCGAGGACCCGGCCGAGTTCAGCCGGCTGGTCGACGCGATCAAGTCGGAGGCGGACGAGAGCACCCTGCTGCCGCCCGGCCTGGTCCACCAGACCGTGCTCTGGTTCACCGACGGCGACGAGTGGCTCGGCCGCCTGTCCATCCGCCACGAACTCACCCCGGCACTGCTCGAGCTCGGCGGCCACATCGGGTACGTCGTCCGCCCGTCCGCCCGGCGCCGCGGGCACGCCACCGAAATGCTGAGCCAAGCGCTTCCGATCGCCGCGAAGCTCGGCATCGACCCCGCCCTGCTCACCTGCGACGCCGGCCACGACGCCTCCCGCAAGGTGATCGAAGCCGCCGGTGGCGAGCTGGAGGACGAACGCCACGGCAAGTTGCGTTTCTGGGTGCCCACAAGACTCACCTGATCTATGGTCGGGGGCATGAAGGTCGGCATCCTGACGCGTGAGTACCCACCGGACGTCTACGGCGGGGCGGGGGTGCACGTGGACTTCCTGGTCCGCGAACTGCGCCGGCTCGTCGACGTGGACGTGCACTGCATGGGCGAGCCCCGGGCCGGCGCGACCGCGCACTCCGAGGACGACGACCGGATCGCAGGAGCTAACTCCGCGCTCCGGGTCCTGTCGACGGACCTGACGATGACCGCCGGAGTCGGCGAGAGCGAGCTGGTGCACTCCCACACCTGGTACGCGAACATGGCCGGCCACTGGGCCAAACTCCTGTACGGCGTACCGCACGTCGTGACCGCGCACTCACTGGAGCCGCGCCGGCCGTGGAAGGCCGAGCAGCTCGGCGGCGGCTACCGGCTGTCGAGCTGGGCCGAGCGGACGGCGTACGAGGCGGCGGACGCGGTGGTCGCGGTCAGCCGGGGCATGCGCGACGACGTGCTGGACTGCTATCCGAGTGTCGACCCGGCCAAGGTCCACGTGATCTCGAACGGGATCGACGCCGAGTTCTACCACCCGGATCCGGCCACGCACGTGCTCGACCGGCTCGGCGTCGACCTGAACCGGCCGTACGTCACGTTCGTCGGCCGGATCACCCGGCAGAAGGGCGTGCCGCACCTGCTGCGCGCCGGGCTGCAGCTGGACCCGTCGGTGCAACTCGTGCTGCTCGCCGGCGCGGCGGACACCCCGGAGCTGAAGGCCGAGACCGACGCCCTGATCGACGAGCTGAAGGCGGCCCGCGACGGCGTGTTCGTGGTGTCGGAGATGCTGCCGCGCGAGGACGTCCGCCAGGTGCTCACGCACGCGCTCGCGTTCTGCTGCCCGTCGGTCTACGAACCGCTCGGCATCGTCAACCTCGAGGCGATGGCGTGCGAGACCGCGGTCGTCGCGAGCGCGGTCGGCGGCATCCCGGAGGTCGTCGACGACGGCGTCACCGGCACCCTCGTCCGGTACGACCAGAACGACGTACCCACCTTCGAACGCCAGCTCGCCGAAGGCATCAACGAACTGGTCGCCAACCCCGCCAAGGCCGAAGCAATGGGCAAGGCCGGCCGCGAACGCGCCGTCTCCGAGTTCGGCTGGGACGCGGTCGCGGACCGAACCGTCGAGCTCTACCGCTCACTGCTGGCCTGAGCCGGCGCGCTTCCTGAAACAGCCTGTGCCCTGCCAGTCCCAGGACCGGCAGGGCACTCCCAGTTGGGTCCGGACCGACGAAGAGTGGAGGTGGGCAGACAGCCAGATCCAGCGAAAGGCACACCATGAGCAACAACGTTCCCGGCGGCTCCCTCCGGCTCGCCGACGATCTCGTCATCAGCCGGATGGGCTACGGCGCGATGCAGCTGGCCGGACCCGGTGTCTTCGGTCCGCCGAAGGACCGGGGCCAGGCGATCGCCGTCCTGCGCACCGCGGTCGAGCTCGGGATCACCCACATCGACACCAGCGACTTCTACGGCCCGACCGTCACCAACGAACTCATCAAGCAGGCCCTGCATCCTTACCCGGCGGAGCTCAAGATCGTCACCAAGGTCGGCGCGCGCCGCGGCCCCGACGGCAGCTGGAACATGTCCCGCGACCCCGCCGACCTCCAGGCCCAGGTCCGCGAAAACCTCGAGCACCTCGGCGTCGACACCCTGGACGCGGTGAACCTCCGGTTGGGCTCGCCCGAAGGACCGGTCGAGGAGCCGCTCGCCGAACAGTTCGGCGCGCTGGTGGAGCTGCAGAAGCAAGGCCTGATCCGGCACCTCGGCCTGAGCACCGTCACCGCGAACCAACTGTCCGAGGCACAGGCGATCGCGCCGGTCGTCACCGTCCAGAACCTCTACAACCTGGCCAACCGCCAGGACGACGCTCTGGTCGACCTGTGCGCGGCGGAGAACATCGCCTTCGCGTCGTACTTCCCCCTGGGCGGCTTCAGCCCGCTGCAGTCCGGCACGTTGACCGCAGTCGCCGAGCGGCTGGAGGCCACGCCGCAGCAGGTCGCGCTGGCCTGGCTGCTGCAGCGGTCAGCGACCAGCGTAGTGATTCCTGGCACGTCCTCGGTCGCGCACCTGCGGGAGAACGTCGCCGCCGCCGACCTGATTCTGCCCGCCGACGCGATCGCCGAGCTGGACACGATCGGGGACTGAACACCCACCACCCACCAACCCGGCTCCGAAGGCCGGATCGGCGCCCGGCTGAGCGTACGAGCGAGGCTTGGACCGAGGTTGGTCAGTGGTGGGCGTCCGCGGTCGGACGAGGTGCCACGCAGCGGGCGCTGTCAGACGCCGCTCAGACGATGCCGGCGAGCGGGTCGTCCGAGGTGAGCCAGGTGGTGAGCAGGCGGGCGCCCGCGCCGGTCGCGCCGAGCGAGTACTCGTACTCGTCGCGCGGGGACTCGGCGATGCTCGACAGGTCGAGGTGAGCCCACGGCAGGCCGCCGGCGAAGTTCTTCAGGAACAGCGCGGCGGTGATCGAGCCTGGGCCCTTCGAGCTGTTCACCGAGTCGGCGAGTGGGGTGGAGATCAGGTCGGCGTACTCGGCCGGCAGCGGCATCCGCCACAGGCGCTCGCCGGAGACCTCACCGGCGGCGCCGAGCCGGGCCGCCAGCGCGTCGTCGGTGGCGAACAGGCCGCCGTACAGCATCGAGCCGAGCGAGACCTTGATCGCGCCGGTCAGCGTCGCGATGTCGACCAGCGCGTCCGGCTTCAGCTCCTTCACGGCGTACGCGAGGCCGTCGGCCAGGACCAGCCGGCCCTCGGCGTCGGTGTTCTTCACCTCGGTGGTCCGGCCGCCGTAGTGGCGGATCACGTCGTCGGGCCGGTACGCCGTACCGGACGGCATGTTCTCCGCGGCGCAGACCAGGCCGGTGACCCGGACCTTCGCGCCGAGTTCGCGCAGCGCGGACATCGTGGCGATCACCGAACCGCCGCCGGTCATGTCGCGCTTCATCGACACCATCGACTCGCGCGGCTTCAGCGACAGGCCGCCGGTGTCGTAGGTGATGCCCTTGCCCACCAGGACGACGTACGGCGTGTCGGGGCCGGCGCCGTCCGGGGTGTAGTCGATCCGGATCAGCCGCGGCGGGCGGGTCGAGCCCTGGCCGACCGCGAGGATGCCGCCGAAGCCGTCGGCGGCGAGCTTCTTCTCGTCCCAGACCGTCACCTCGAGCCCGCCGTGCGTGGCCAGCTCGGTCGCCCGGGCGGCGAGCCAGGCCGGGTCCTTCTCGTTCGACGGGGTGGTGGCGTACTGGCGGGCCAGCCAGCCGGTCCGCCCGATCACCAGGCCGCGGTCGATCGGCGCCGACCGGTCGGCCTCCGAGCCGTCGGTCAGCGTGATCCGGCCGGCCACCGGCAGGCCCGGGTCGACGGTCTTGCGGTGGAACGTGAACGAGCCGAGCACGAGTCCTTCGGCGAAGGCCTGCAGCCCCGCGCTGTCGATGCCCTCGGCAACAAGTGTGGTGAGCTCGTCCTTGCCGCGACCGAACCGGGCGATTGCCGCCCCGGTGTGCCGCAGCTCGGCCGGCGTACCGGATCCGGCGCCGGCCAGCAGCACCTCGGTCACCTCACCGGACAGCAACGGGTACGCCGCGGTGGCGCCGGCCGTCGGGCTGAAGCCGGTGTCGCGCTGCACCTCGAGCAGCCGCTCCAGATCGATCCCGAGCCGCTCACCGGCCTCCTTCGCGGCGGCGGGCAGACCGGCCTCGCCGACCACGACGACCCAGCTGGGCGCACCGTGGACAGGGAGCCCGGGCTGCCAGGCGACGGCCGGCAGGTTCGGAAAGACGTTCTTGGCGCTTCGGCGAGCCACAGGGGACCTCACTGGGTTTGATCAACGAGCCTGTCAGATGTTTCCGGACTTTACTTCCCAGGCGGAAGTAACAACCCCGGTGGGTGCCGGGATCCGGCACCCACCGGGGTTGTCGATCGATAGGGTGTGCCAGGCGGCACCCCGGGGACAGCTAGCCGACTACGGCCTTCAGCGCGTTCCCCAGCTCGGTCGCCTCATCCGCGTTCAGCTCGACGACGAGCCGACCGCCGCCCTCGAGCGGAACCCGCATCACGATGCCCCGGCCCTCCTTGGTGACCTCGAGCGGACCATCGCCCGTCCGCGGCTTCATCGCCGCCATGCGCGCACCCCTTCCCTCATCGGATACTGTCCTCATCGGTTTTGAGCGACGACACCGCGCGGTGTCCGTCGCCGGCGCCACGCGGTGATGCGCCGTCGGCGCGTTATCGCAGTGTGTGTATCAGGACCCATTATCCCCGATCCGAGGCCAGAGCCGCGCACCATACGGCAGACTCAGGTCTCGTGCACGCCCGATCAGCCCTTTTCGACCTCTACGGCGACCACCTGCGCGCCCGCGGCGCGCGGGCTCCCGTGGCTGCCCTGGTCCGGCTGCTCGCGCCGCTGGGCGTGCAACCGCCGGCGGTCCGCACGGCCGTGTCGCGGATGGTCCGGCAGGGCTGGCTGGAACCGGTCCGGACCGACGGCCAGCCCGGATACGCGCTGACCACCCGGGCGCGTCGCCGGCTCGACGACGCGGCGGCCCGGATCTACCGGACCGACCAGGCCGCCGACGGTCCGGACACGGCCCCGGTGGCGGCCGGCGGATGGGATCGGCACTGGCATCTGTGCATCCTGCGCGAGGTGCCGAACGCTCGTCGCCGTGAGCAACTGGTGAGCCAACTTTCCTTCCTGGGTTGGGCTCCGCTGTCCGACGGCGCCTGGGTCGGGCTGCGCAACGACACCGAGGTCGACCAGATCCTGGCCGCCGAGGGCATCGCCGCCGACCGGTTCCGCGCGCCGGTCGACAACGACGCGGTGGCCTTCGCCCGGCGGGTCTGGAAGCTCGACGAACTGGGCGCCGCGTACGACGCCTGGCTGGTCGAGGCGACGGCTCTGGTGGCGAAGGCCGAGGGCGAGGTGAACGACGAGCAGGCGTTCGCCGTACGGTCGGAACTGGTGCACGAGTGGCGCAAGTTCCTGTTCGTCGATCCGGGCCTTCCGGCCGAGCTGTTGCCGGCCGATTGGGCCGGTGCGCGGGCGGCGTCGTTCTTCGATTTTCACGCCGCGCGGCTGAGCCACGCGGCCGGGCGTTTCGTCGACAACTGCCTGACTGTTCACTGACCTTTTCCGTACCGAGCGTTGGGAGCCGGCAACGATGAGTGACTCTGTGGTGTACGACGTGACCGAGGGCGTCGGCACGATCAGGCTGAACCGACCGGACGCGATGAACTCGCTGGACACCGCGACGAAGGTCGCGCTGCGCGACACGGTCCGGGCGGCCGCCGAGGACCCGGCGGTCCGGTGCGTCGTGCTGACCGGCACCGGCCGGGCGTTCTGTGTCGGGCAGGACCTGAAGGAGCACATCGGACTGCTGCAGGCCAACGACCTCGACGCGCTCTGGTCGACCGTGCCCGACCACTACGCGCCGATCGCGATGGCGCTGGCCGAGATGCCGAAGCCGGTGATCGCGTCGCTGAACGGCGTGGCGGCCGGCGCGGGCGCGTCGATGGCCTTCGCCTGTGACTTCCGCGTGGTGGCCGACACGGCCGGCTTCAACCTGGCCTTCACCGGCATCGCACTGTCCTGCGACACGGGGATCTCGTGGACGCTGCCCCGGCTGATCGGGCAGGCGAAGGCGACGGAACTGCTGTACTTCCCGCGGACGATTCCGGCCGCCGAGGCGTTGACGCTGGGGTTGGCGACGAGCGTCGTACCGGCTGCTGAGCTGGAATCGGCTACTGCGGAGCTGGCGTCGAAGCTGGCCGCCGGTCCTACGCAGGCGTACGGCGCTGTGCGTCAGTCGCTGGCGTACTCGGCGTCGCACACGCTGGAGGAGTCGCTGGCGTTCGAGGCCGGCAAGATGCAGTCGACCGGCAGCACCGAGGACCACCGCAACGCGGTCGCCTCCTTCGTCGCGAAGCAGAAGCCGGTGTTCGAAGGGAAGTGACTCCGGTCAGCGCGCGATGCAGTCGGCCAGGTGGTCGTTGACGATCCCGGTCGCCTGCATCAGCGCGTAGGCCGTCGTCGGGCCGACGAACACGAAGCCCTTCTTCTTGAGCGCCTTGGCCATCGCGATCGACTCGGGCGTCGTCGCCGGGACGTCGGCCAGGGTCTTCGGCACCGACTGGTGGTCGGGCCGAAACGACCAGAGCAACTCGGTCAACTCCCCCGGCGCCAGCTCCAGCAGCGCCCGGGCGTTGGTGATCGCCGCGTTCACCTTCGCCCGGTTCCGGACGATGCCGACATCGCTCATCAGGCGGGCTTTGTCGTCTTCGCCGTACGCCGCGACCACCAGTGGATCGAAGTCGGCGAAGGCGCGGCGGAAGTTCTCCCGCTTGCGCAGGATCGTGATCCACGACAGCCCCGACTGGAAGCCCTCCAGCGTCATCCGCTCGAACAGCCCGCGGTCGTCGCGGATCTCCCGGCCCCACTCGTCGTCGTGGTAGGCGACGTACTCCGGCGCCGACACCGCCCAGTCACACCGGGGCCGCCCGTCGGCCCCCAGCACACTCACCGGGCTTGCCGCGGAACCACGTCGGGCGCCGCGCTGTGCCGACCGCGGGGGGCGGTGCCTGCTTCGTCGGTTGCCTCGGTGTCTTGCTGGGCGGTCTCGGGCTCGGTGGAGCCCTCTCCGGCGCCTTCAGGTTCGGCACTCACAGGCGCAGTTCTGTCTTCCACCGGCTCGCTCTGATCACCCAGCGGAGCCGGCGGCGGCGTGTGCTGGAACCAGGGCTCGGGCTCGGTCTGCGGCGTCGGGTCCGGTGCGGCGGCCTGTTGCGTCCCGAGCTGGTCCAAGGTCGCGGAGTACTCGTCGACCTCGCGGATCGGGTACTGCTCGGCCGACGCGTCCTTCGAGGTCTCGTCAGGTGACGGCAGGACGGGGTCAGGCGGAAGGATCGGCTCCGGCTCGGGCTCTGGGGGCAGCGCCGGCTCGGGCTCGCGCGGGAGTCCGGGCTCGGGCTGCGGCAGCACCGGGTCGGGCGGCAGCACGGGCTCGGGCTGCGACTGGGACCCATCGGCCCCGACGTCGGCCTGTGGTGCGGTGTCGACGTACGCGGGCGCGCTGGGCGGTTCCGGCAGCAGTTCAGGCTGCAGATCCGCGGTCGCTCCCGCCGGCAGCCCGGGCTCCGGCTGGGGGTCGGGGGCCGGGAAGTCGCCGCCGACGAGGATCGGCTTCTGGTAGCCGGTGTCGTCGAAGTCGGACAGGTCGTACTCGGCCCGCGACGTGAAGCCGGCACCTTCGGGGCCGTGCAGGATCGGGGTGACCGCGCGTTCGAGGTCGGCGATCCGGCGGTCGCGTTCGGCGACCTCGCGGCCGAGGCGCTCCAGCAGGTTGTCGACCTCGTCCATCCGGTAGCCGCGCAGCGCGACCGCGAACCGGGTGGTCGCGATGTCGTCGGACGACAGCGCCTGGCGGGCGGGTACGGACACGTCCGGCCGGTCGTCGTACGCCGTGCTCATCCCGCCCCAGCGCCCGGAGGCGACCACGGCGACAGCCCCGATCAGTACGACGACAACCAGCCCGAAGAACCACATCACGGGACCGATCGTGCCACGCCGGGGTGTACCCGCGCACAATCGGCGGGCATTTCCACCGCCGCGACGCCGGTCGTCAACTGCCGTCCGAGCCCAGCCGGTGCTGCTCACGCCGTTCGCGCGCCTCGGGGTTGTCGGCCTGGGCCACGTCGTGCGCGGCGGCGGCCGCGGCCTCCTCGGCGGCGGCGTCGGCCATCTCACCGGCCTTGACGATGTAGCTGACCGCTTCGTCGACGTCGTCGGTGATCGTGAACATGTCCAGGTCGGCCGCCGAGATCTTGCCGTCGGCAAGCATGGTCTCGCGCAGCCAGTCGGCCAGGCCACCCCAGTACGACGTACCGAACAGCACCACCGGGAACGACGTCACCTTGCGGGTCTGGGCCAGCGTGAGCGCCTCGAACAGCTCGTCCAGTGTGCCGAAGCCGCCGGGCATCACCACGAAGCCCTGCGCATACTTGACGAACATCGTCTTGCGGGTGAAGAAGTACCGGAAGTTCATCCCGATGTCGACCCACTCGTTCAGGCCGTTCTCGAAGGGCAGCTCGATGCCGAGCCCGACCGACACCCCGCCGGCCTCGGACGCGCCCTTGTTGGCCGCCTCCATCACGCCCGGCCCACCGCCGGTGATCACCGCGTAGCCGGCGCTGACCAGCTTGCGGCCGAACTCCTCCGCCGCGGCGTACATCGGGTCGTCCGGCCTGGTCCGCGCCGAGCCGAACACGCAGATCGCCGATCCGAGCTCGGCGAGCATGCCGAAGCCCTCGATGAACTCCGACTGGATCCGCAGCACCCGCCACGGGTCGGTGTGCACCCAGTCCGACGGGCCACGGCTGTCCAGCAGGCGCTGCTCGGAGGTCGAGTGCTGCACCTGGTTGCGCCGCATCACCACCGGTCCCCGCTGCTGGGACTGTGCCCGCTCTTGCGGACGGTCGGGATGGATCGAATCTGCCATGGCTCCAGATTAGTGCGGGCCACGGACACCGGCGGGCGCCACCGCGCCGCGGACTCAGGCTGTCAACCAGGTCCTCAGCCGCTGTTCACACTGCTCGATCTCCGCCTCCGGCACGTACTCCTCCTGTTTGTGCGCGAGCAACGGATCGCCCGGCCCGTAGTTCACCGCCGGTACACCGAGCAGCGTGAACCGCGCCACGTCCGTCCATCCGAACTTCGGCTGCGGCTCTCCCCCGACGACCTCGAGGAACGCCGCCGCCGCGGGCCGCTGCAGCCCCGGGAGACCACCCGGCGCGGAGTCGGTCACCACCACGTCGTACCCCTCGAAGACCTCGCGCAGGTGTGCTTCCGCCTCGGCCTCGGACCGGCTGGGCGCGAAGCGGTAGTTGACGGTCACCGTGCACAGATCCGGGACGACGTTGCCCGCGACGCCGCCGCTGATCGCGACAGCGCTGAGTCCCTCGCGATACTCCAGCCCGTCGATCGGCACCCGGCGCGGCTCGTACGCCGCGAGTCGCGCGAGCACGTCGCCCGCCGCGTGGATCGCGTTGGTGCCCATCCAGGAGCGGGCCGAGTGGGCGCGTTCGCCGTGGGTGCTGATCTCGATCCGCATCGTGCCCTGGCAGCCGGCTTCGACGACGGCGTTCGACGGCTCCATCACGACCGCGAACACGCCCTCGAGCAGCTCCGGGTTCGACTGCGACAGCTTGTAGAGACCGTTGCGCTCGGCCTCGATCTCCTCGCAGTCGTAGAACACGTAGGTCACGTCGCGGTTCGGCTCGGCCAGCGTCGCGGCCAGCCGCAGCCCGACGGCCACGCCGCCCTTCATGTCGCAGGCACCGAGCCCGTGGATCAGCCCGTCCGCGCGCCGCGTCGGCAGGTTCGCGTTCAGCGGCACGGTGTCCAGGTGCCCGGCGATCACGATCCGCTCGTGGCGGCCCAGATCGGTCCGCGCGACCACGGTGTTGCCGTGCCGGAACACCTTCAGATGCCCGTACGCCGACAACGCCGCCTCGACCGCGTCCGCGATCTCTTCCTCGGTCCCACTCACCGACGAGATGTTCACCAGCGCCTCGGCCAGGTCTGGGCTGGTTGCGGTCAGATCGAGCACGGTCATGGGGCCTCCCGGCCTGGACTGAGGAGTGGAGGGAGCGAAGCGACCGGAGCGACGAGGGAAGGCCGGGAGCCGAGGCCCCATGACCGCGCCGAGCCGGAGGCGAGGCAATTCAACTCTGCAGGAATACACAGAATTCGTTGCCCTCGGGATCGGCGCAGACATGCCAGCCGATCTGGTCGTCCTGGGCGCGCAGCAGTGTCGCACCCGCGTCGAGCACCGGCTGCAGCGCGTCGGCGGTGACGTCCCAGTGAATCCGGTTCTTCACCGTCTTCGGCTCCGGCACCGAGATGAACACCCAGTACTCGAACGGCAGCCCCGGCACGTTCTCCAGCCAGCAGTACGGCTTGCCCTCGCTGGACTTGAACTCGGCGCCGAGCAGGTCGGCCCACCACCGCGCCTGCCGCGCGGGATCGGCGGAGTCGACCACGATCTCCATCAACCGGTACGCCGGAACGCTGTCGCGCGGGAACCCGCAGAACTCGCCACCCTCCGGGTCCTCCATCACCGCCCAGCTCTGCTCGTCGGTGATCGGCGACTGCATCGTCGCGCCGAGCTTCTCCAGCGCGGCGATCGACTCGGTGTGCACGTCCAGGTGCACCCGCTGCTTCACCGTGCGCGGCTCGGGCACCGGGTTGATCCAGACCGTCTGCGTCGGTGAGTCCCCGCGGAGCGGCACCGGCTCGCCGGCCGGGTGATCCGCCGGAGCCGCCAACCCCAGCACCGTGCCCCAGAACTCGGCCATCGGACCGACGGAGTTCGCATCCACACACAAGTCTTTGAACCGAGCGATACTCATCGCTTCAGGTTAGTGGTTCGTTCTGCGGTAGTGCCGGTTGACGCGTTCGCGGTTGCCGCAGGTCGGTGAGCACCAGGTCTGGCGGGGATCGGCCTGCAGGAAGTACCGCACGCATCGCGCCGCCGGGCAGGCGCGCAGGCGGACCAGGTCGGGTCCGGTGAGGAAGTCGATCGCCGACCGCGCCACCGCCCCGGTCAGCAGGCGCACCGGATCGGAGCCGCGCGGCGACCAAGTGGTCGTCGGTGCAGTCGCGTCGTCCAGCCAGCTCAGCTGCGGCGCGCCCAGGTAGTCGGCCGTCCGGTTGAGTCGCCGCAACGCAGCGTCGGGATCCAGCGGCGCGGCGACCTCGGCCCGTTGCGGAGGCGCGGGCCGAACAGCCCGGGCGAACAGGTTCCGCACCACCACCCGCAGGTCGACCAGCGCCGGCCCGGCAGCTGCGGGTGAAGGAACGGCAGACCGTCCAAGGATCTCGGTCACAGACGGTGCGGCGCGCTCCAGCCACGCCTGCACGCCCGCGTCGTCGGCGAGCGTGTCGAGCAGACCACCGTGGCCGTCGTGGCGCACGGAGGCGGCGAGTTCTAGGGCGAGCACACCGGAAGTCTAATGGGATTTCCGGTTGCTGCCATGTGAACCCGTCCTTTAGGGTCCTAACGACAAACACCCGATCTGCCGTTAGGGAGTGCCATGCTGAAGCCCGAGGTACCGGCCGCGGTCGCGCGGTTGAACGACGTACTGGCCGGAGTCGACGAGGCGACGGTCCGGGAACCGTCGGGCCTGCCGGGCTGGTCGCGGGCGCACGTGATCGCGCACCTCACCAACTTCAGTGACGCGATGACGCGGCAGGTGGACGAGGCACGCGAAGGCCGGCTGGTCGAGTTCTACGACGGCGGCATGCCGGCGCGGAACGCAGGCATCGAGGCCGGTTCGACCCGATCGGCCGAGGAGCTGAAGCAGCAGGTCGGCCGGGCGACAGCGGGTCTGCTGGCCGCGTGGGAGAAGGTCGACGACTGGAGCCGCCCGGTGACCCACCGGAACGGCACCCTCGCCGACACCGTCTACACCGGCTGGCGCGAGATCACGATCCACACGGCCGATCTGGGGCTCGACCACGCGACGGTCGACGACTGGTCACAGGACTTCTGCCTGCACCTGCTCGACTTCCTGCGCCCGCGCGTGCCCGAGGGCACGCGGTTGGTCCTGCAGGCGCCCGGCGTCCGCTGGGAACACGGCGAGGGCGACGAGCGGGTGATCGAGGGCAAAGTCACCGACCTGACTGCCTGGATGGCGGGCCGGCAGCCCCGAGGCCCCCTGGTGGGAGAGCTCCCGGAGCTGTCGCCCTGGCCGTGACACCCCGGCCGGGCGGGGCCGGGGTGCCGATCAGTCGACGGTGAAGTCGTCCACCTGGATCCAGGTGTCGGTCCCCGGTCCGTCGAAGCCGGCGTACGCCGTCACCTCGTACACTCCCGCCGGGATCGTCACGGCCACCTCGTGACGGACGTAGCCGGTCGAGGGGCCGAACGTCTTCTCGCCGAGCACCGTGGACCCGTCGGCGCCGAGCCGTACGCCGAAGCGGCCCTGGCCGGCCGGTAGCCCCGCGGAGGCGTTGATCCAGGAACCGAAGGTGTAGCGCGTGCCGGGGACCACCGGCACCTTCTGGGTCAGCGCGCTCCACCCGGTCCCGGACGTCCGGATCCAGCCGTTGTTCGCGCCCGAGTGGGCGAAGCCGAGGCCGCGGTCGACCCCGTTGGCCGCCGGCCCTTCGGAGAGCCAGGCCGGCCTTCCGCTGCCGAACGCCTCGAATCCCCCATCGGCCAGCTGAACGGCGTACCGGACGGCGACCTCGGCGGCCGACGTGTAGCTCCGCGTCCCGCCCGGCAGGCCGATCACCCGGACGCCATCGGTCTCCACCGCGGGGAACGTCAACGTGTAGGTCTTGTTCGCACCGGCCGACACATCACCCGGGTACGCCGGGCTGACGGCCTGCGCGCCTACCTCGACCCAGGACCCGTCGCGCTTCACCTGGACTCGCGGCCGTCCGGTGAAGTACCCGCCCTCGGCCGACACCGCGCCGGAGGTGAAGTCGACCCGGTTGACCTTGTGCTTGGCCGGCCAGGTGTAGCCCCACCACGACGCGCCCTTCACCTCGTCGTCGAAGTCGCTCTCGCTGCCGGTCGTCGCCCCGTCGTTGAGCAACGCCAGGCTGCCCGACTTCGAGGACTTGGAGATCGCCACCGCGCCGGTCGACGGCGCGGCGAGGTTCGTGTCGCCGGGCAGATCCGTGGCCGACGTCCCGGTCGACGGAGTCAGCACCAGCTTGCGCAGGTTGAAGTTGTAGACCGACGTCCCGATCCCACCGCCGCCGCACGGGCAGACGTTGGCCTGCAGGTACATCGTCCTGCCGTCGGGCTGAACGAACTTGGACGGGATCGTCACGCCGTAGCCGCCGTACTTGGACGTCGACCAGGGATAACCGCCGAAGTCCTTGCTGAGGAAGTGCTTCCACGGTCCCCACGGGGTCGGCGACTCGTAGAACTCGAAGGTGTACTCGGTCCACGACGTGTAGACATATCGCTTCTGCTGCGGCAGGTACGTCGTACCGCCCTGACTGATCACGCTCAGGTTGCTTGCGTTGGTCCCGTAGGTCTGCGCGTACAGCCGCCGCTGGTCGGTCAGCACCGGACGCCGGTCGGCCACCTCGCGCGACCACTCCGGCTTGCCGCGATCGTTGCTACCGGCAAAGAACTCCCAGGCGCCGCGGTCCTGCACCTTCTGCTTCGGGACCCGGGCCAGGAAGACGCTCTGCGGATCGGCGACGGTGTCGTCGAAGGAGTCCCGCCAGTTGCCGTCCAGCCCGTAGGCGTACACGTAGCCGTCCGGCGCCGCCGCTCCGCCCTGCCCGAAGTCGGCGAACCAGATCGTGGTGAACGCGTGGCCGGAGAACATCGGCTTGCGCCGGTCCCAGGTCCAGGTCCGGCCGTGATCGACCGACTTGAGAATCGTCGCGGCCGGTACGTCGTTGAAGTCCAGCGCGAGGTCCTGCACCGCCAGGTACATCGTGTCGCCGACGCAGACCATGCCGGTCGGCTTGCGGTTGTAGCCCGCGCCGCTCCAGATCGAGCCGACCTGGTCGCCGCGGGAGATCGTCGTACCGGTGAGCGATCCGGGCTCGCCCTTGATCTCGCTGACCGCGATGTCGGCGAACTCGCCGTCGAGACTGAACCCCTTGCCGTCGCCGTTCGCGGAGTACAGGTTGCCGTTGCCGGCCCAGCACGACGGCCAGAGGTCGCCGTCGCTGCGGCTCGCCGTACCGGTGGACTCGACGGTCGCCGTCCCGACGTAGGTGCTCTCACCTCCGGCCGGTGCGGACGTCGCTGCGTGATCGGAGGTCAGGACGGCGGCGGACCCGAACACCAGCGGCAGAACAGCGAGCAGTGCCCCACGTTTCACGACGGATCTCCTACTTCAGGCCGGTGGTCTTCATCGCGTCGACCAGGCGTTTCTGGCCGGCGACGAACACGACGACGGTCGGGATCGCCGCGATCACCGCGGCGGCGAGGATCAGGTTCCAGGCCGAGGCGTACTGGCCCTGCAGGCCGGAGATGCCGAGCTGGACCACCCGGAGGTCCGGGTTGCGGGTGATGGTCAGCGGCCAGAGGAACGCGTTCCAGTTGGCCAGGAAGAACAGCACCGACAGCGAGGCCAGAACCGGGCGGCTGAGTGGCAGGATGACGCTCCAGTAGCGGCGCCAGTAGCCACAGCCGTCCAGGTCCGCGGCCTCCTCGAGCTCGCGCGGGATGTTCAGGTAGTACTGGCGCAGCAGGAAGATGCCGAAGGCATGGAAGATGCTCGGCACGATCAGTCCGGCGTAGCTGTCCAGCAGGCCGAGCTGCTTGGCGACCAGGAACAGCGGGACCAGGATCACCGGCAGCGACACCAGCAGCGTCGACATGATGCCGGAAAAGATGATCCCCCGACCGGGGAAGCGCAGCCGGGCCAGCGCGTAGGCCGCCATCGAGTGGAAGAAGAGCGCGATCACGGTCACCGCGACCGACACGATTGCGGAGTTCAGCAAGAACCTGGGCAGCGGGAACTTCAGCAGCACGTACTGCAGGTTGTCCAGCGTCCAGCTCGACGGCCAGCCGAACGAGAAGACGTCCTCGGCCGGCTTGAGCACGCTGAGCAGCACCCAGAGCAGCGGCGCGACGGCGACGATCGCGAGGATGTGCGCGATGATCGGCACGACTCTAGTCCTCATCGAAACGGCCTCCCTTCGTGAAGGCGAACATCAGGCCGGTGCAGAGCACGAGGATCGCCACCACCACGGTGGTCAGCGCCGCGGCGTACCCGAGGTTGTTGAAGGTGAAGGCCTGCTCGTAGATGTAGAGCACGACCGTGCTGGTGGCCCGGGCCGGGCCGCCCTTGGTGAGCACGAAGACCAGGTCGAAGGCCTGCAGCCCGGTGACCGCGCCGATGGTCGAGTTGACCACGACGAAGAAGCTGGTCGGCCGCATCAACGGCCAGATCACGAACCGGAACCGCTGCCAGGCCGACGCGCCGTCGATCTGCGCGGCGTCCTCGAGTTCGGCCGGCACGTCCTTCAGCCCGGCCAGCAGGACCAGCATCTGGTAGCCCATCACGAACCAGACGCTGATCACCACGTAGGTGCCGAGGGCAAGCGACGGCGTACCGAGGAACGACACGTCCCCCAGCCCGAACGGCGCCAGCAGCTTCGAGACCGCGCCGCGCTTGTCGACCAGCAAGAACTGCCAGATCAGGCCGACCACGACCAGGCTGACCACGTGCGGCAGGAAGAACGCCGAGCGGACCCAGCCGATGCCGCGGAAGTGGTTGCGGACCAGCATCGCCAGCCCGAAGCTGATCACGAACGCGATCGGCACGAAGCTCACGACGTAGATCGCGGTGATCTTCAGCGACGCCCAGAGCTGGTCGTCGCTGCCCATCAGCCGGTAGTTGGCCAGGCCGACGTACTGGTAGTTGCCGAACCCGTCGACCTTGAAGAACGCGACGCCGAGCGCGAGCACCATCGGAATGGCGACGAAGGCGAGCAGCCCGAGCAGGTCCGGCGCCAGGAACGCGTACGCCGCCAGCGCTTCGCGCCGTTTCCGGGTCATCGGGGTCTTGGGAGCCGCCGGTGGCCTGCGCACCGGCGGCTTGGACGGGGGCGCTGTCGTGGTGGCCATCAGCTGATGGGCGCGCCCTGGTAGGTCTTCAGGAACGTGTCGATCCGCTCGGCCGCGTCAGCCGCCGCCTTGCCCGGGTCGGACCCGTTCAGCTGGCAGGCCTGGATCGCGTCGGCGATCGGCTGGTAGACCTCCGGTGGGAACCGCGGCTCCGGCCGGCCGGTCGGGGCGATCTCGTCGACGAACTTCTTCAGTACGCCCTGCTCGAACGCGCCCTTGGCGTCGGCGGCCTGCTGGACCGACTTGCGCGGCGGCACGTTGGTCTTCACCACGGTGTTCCACTGCCGCTGCCGTTCGATGCCCTCGGCATCGGTCGAGCCGAGCGCCCAGGTGATGAACTTGGCCGCCGCCTCGGGGTTCTTGCCCTTGGAATTGGCCACGAACGCCCAGCCGCCGAGGTCGGTGGCCGGCTTGCCGCCGGGCGGTGTCGGCAGCGGGATGATGCCGTACTTGAACTTGGGCGCCTTGGCCCGCATGTCGGCGACCGCCCAGATCCCGCTCTGCTGCAGCGCGACCGCGCCCGAGCCGAGGTTGGACACGACGTCACCGCCGCCGTCACCGAGCGCCTTGCGGGGCGCGACCTTGTTCTGGATGGTGTCCTTCCAGAACTTCAGTGCCTGGACGGCGGCCGGCGAGTCGAAGGCGACCTTGCCGTCCTTGATCGGCGTACCGTCGCCCTGCCAGAGGAACGGGTACCAGGTGAAGTTCTGGTAGTAGCCGGGCAGCGTCTCGAACATCACGCCGTACCGGTCCTTGCCGGTGAGCTTCTCGGCCACCGCGAGCGTCTGCTCCCAGGTCTTCGGCAGGTCCGCCTCGGACAGGCCGGCCTTGGTGAAGGCGGCCTCGCTGTAGTACATCGCCAGCGGCTCGATCTCCATCGGCAGGCCGTAGACCTTGTCGTCGACCGACCGGGCCTCCAGCAGACCGGGCAGGTAGTCGGCCTTCGCCTCGTCCGGCAGCGCCGGGGACAAATCCTGCAGGACGCCGCCGTTGGCGTAGCGCAGGAAGTCGCCGGGGCTGATCAGGAAGATGTCCGGGCCCTCGCCGGACTGGAAGGCGGTCTGCAGGGTGGTCCCGTTCAGGTAGTCCTTGCCCGGGATGTAGCGCAGTTTGACCTTCACGTCGTTGTTGGCGTTCCACTGCTCGGCCACGTCGACGAACCACTTGCTCTGCGGACCGCCGTCGTCGGAGGGACCGTAGAAGTTCCAGAACGACATCTCTTTGCCGTTGCCTCCGCTGCCACCGTCACCTCCGCACGCGGTCAGCAGGGGGCCGCCGATCGCGGTCGCGGCCAGGGCGCCGAGACCGCCGCGCAGCACGGAACGCCGGCTGAGCGGCCTTTGCGGGAAGGGGTTTGCGGGCATGACGGGCTCCAGGGGTAGCGCACCGGGGGCGATCATCAGGAAATGGGCAATCGATTTCTCGCAATCTACGAGCGGAGGCCGGAACGGTCAAGACCACGGCGCCGGTGAGTTTGACCGGACATGACAACAGGCCTTGTTTTGCTCGGGTTGCAGGCGTTGACACTGCGTCCGGCCGCTGCCTACGCTTCGGAAATCGATTTCTGACACGAGACCGGAAAGCGGGTCGAGGATGCCAGTAGTGCCGAACCGTGCGGACCGCCCCACCGCCGAGCGGCAGCAGCTCGCCGACGAGGATCCGGGGGCCGCGCAGGTCGCGACCGTCGGCGCGGAGAGCACCGAACTCCCCCGTGACCTGGTCACCCGGGGACTGGCCGCGGCCCGCAGCGCGATCGAGACCGAGGCGGCAGCCGTCTCCGCGCTGGCCGACCGGCTGGACGGGGTGTTTCTCGACGTACTGACCGCGGTGGCCGGCTGCGAAGGGCATCTGGTCGTCACCGGGCTCGGCAAGTCCGGGCTGGTCGGCCGCAAGATCGCCGCGACGCTGGCCTCGACCGGGACCCCGGCCACCTTCATCCACGCCGGCGACGCGCTGCACGGCGACTCCGGCGCGGTGACGCCGCGCGATCTGGTGCTGGCGTTGTCGGCCTCGGGTGAAACGGCCGAAGTGTGCGCGTTCGCCCGGATGCTGTCCGAGCGGCAGATCCCGGTGATCGCCATGACCGGCAACGAGGAGTCGACGCTGGCGCGGCTGTCGACGTACACGCTGGACACGATGGTGCTGCGCGAGGCCGACCCGCTGAACCTGGCGCCCACCGCGTCGACCACCGCCGCGCTGGTGATGGGCGATGCGCTCGCGTGCGCGCTCGTCGTACTCCGGGAGTTCACGCACCACGACTTCGCCCGGTTCCATCCCTCGGGCGCACTCGGCCGGCGGCTGCTGGGCGGTGAGGCATGAGCCGGTACGACGTGTGCGTGCTCGGCTCGTTCATGAAGGATCTGGTCGCCAGTGCCGAGCGCCGGCCGTTGCCGGGTGAGACGTTGCACGGCACCGGGTTCGCGGAGTTCCTCGGCGGCAAGGGCGTGAACCAGGCGATCGCGGCGGCCCGGATGGGTGCGCGGACGGCGATCGTCGGCACGATCGGCGACGACCGGTACGGCGAGGAGTTCCTGGACCTGCTGGTGGCCGACGGCGTCGACGTCGACTGGGTGATCCGCCACCCCGAGCTCGGCACCGGGGTCGGGCTGCCGCTGGTGCTGCCGGACGGCAGCAACTCGATCATCATCGTGTCCCGCGCGAACGCGGCGATCACCCCGGCCGACATCGAGGCGGCCGGCGACGTGCTGACCGCCAGCCGAGTGCTCAGCGTCCAGCTCGAACTCCCGGTCGAGGCGAGCCGCGCTGCCCTCCGGCTCGCCTCGGCCGCGGGCGTCACCACGATCCTGACGCCGGCACCGGTCGGGCCGGTCGATCCCTCACTCACGGCGTACGTCGACATCCTGGTGCCGAACGAGGTGGAGGCCGCCGCGCTGACCGGTTTGGACTGCGACGACGAGTCGCAGGTCCCGATGATCGCGCGCAAGCTGGCCGACGAGTGGGACCTGCGCGGATGCGTGGTGACGCTGGGATCGCGCGGTGCTTACGTGCTGGATCGTCACGCAGGGGTCGAGTTGCGGGTGCCGCCGCATCGCGTCGCGACCGTGGACACCGTCGGGGCGGGCGACGCCTTCTGCGGCTCGCTCGCCGCGTCGCTGGCCGAGGGTGCTTCGCTGACGGACGCCGTACGGCTGGCGAATGCTTGTGGCGCGCTGTCCACCACGCTGAACGGAGCCGCTGCTTCGGCGCCGGACCGGGACGCGGCTTTGGCCCTGCTGGCGTCGTCGTCCGACGCGTTGGAGATCGATTCGCAGACGTTCGCCGCCGCGCCGCCTCAGCCGTGAGACCCTAGATGCCGTCCAGACGGCAGCTACGGATTGAGCGGCGGGGAGCGGGTATGACGACGATCTACGACGTCGCGCGTAGATCGGGCGTGTCCCCGGCCACCGTGTCGCGGGTGCTGAGCGGACGGCGCAACGTGGACCCCGAGCTGTCGGAGAAGGTCCGGGCCGCCGTCGCCGAGCTCGGCTACCGGCCCAACGGCGTCGCGCGCAACCTGCGCCGGGCCAGCACGAACCTGTGGGCCGTGGTGATCTCCGACATCGAGAACCCGTTCTTCACCTCGCTGGTGCGCGGACTCGAGGACGTCGCGCAGACCGAGGGCTACCACGTCGTCCTGTGCAACTCCGACGAGGACCCGGCCAAGGAAGCGGCGTACGCGTCGGCGGTGCTGACCGAGCAGATGGCCGGCGTGGTGATCTCGCCGACGTCGACCGCCGAGGGCGTGCGGCAGCTGGCCGAGGCGAAAACCCCGCTGGTGCTGATCGACCGCCGGGTCGAGGGCGTCGAGGCCGACACCGTCCTGGTCGACAACGAGCACGGCGCCGCCGAGGGCGTGAAGCACCTGATCGACGGCGGCTACCAGCGGATCGCCTGCATCACCGGCCCCCGCCGCGTCAGTACGGCGATGGACCGCCTCGCCGGTTACCGCGCGGCCCTGCGCAGCGGCGGCATCCGGTACGACAAGGACCTGGTCCGGCACGCCGACTTCCGCGAGGCCGGCGGCTACGCCGCGATGGAAAGCCTGCTGGACCTGCCCGAACCACCCGAGGCTCTGTTCGTCACCAACAACCTGATGACCGTCGGCGCCCTGGAGTGCCTGGCCAAGAAGGGCCTGCGCGCCCCCGACGACATCGCCGTCGTCGGCTTCGACGACATTCCCTGGGCCGACCTCGTCGTCCCCAGCCTCACCACCGTCGCCCAGCCCACCTACGAACTGGGCCGCACCGCAGGCCTGCTCCTCAAAGACCGCATCGCCGCCCCCGGCCGCCCCCCGTCCACCGTGACGCTCCGCACCGAACTCCACATCCGCGCTACGTCGGCCCCGAAGAAACCCCAGAAGAAGAAGTAACCGGCTTCGCGTGGCGGGGGTCGAAGGTGGGGACCCAGCGGGCCAGCCAGGTGCTGCCGGTGAGGGTGACGGTGCCGAGGGTGAGGGCGGCGGCGGTCAGGGGGAAGGCGAGGGTGATGGCGCCGATCAGGACCGGGCCGATGACGCTGCCGAACTCGGCGCAGAAGGTCCAGCCGGCCAGGAACTGGGCGCGGTGGCCGGGTGGGGCGGCGTCGGCGCCGAGGGTTTTGACGATGCCTGAGCCGAGGCCGTTGCCGACGGCCATCAGGATGCCGACGGCGAGCAGGCCGGCGAAGCTGGTGGAGATGGGCAGGGTGAGCGTGCCGAGGCCCAGGACGACGGTGGCGGGGACCGCGATCCAGACTCGGCCCAGGCGGTCCATCACGACGCCGGCGGGGTAGAACAGCAGCATCTCGATGCCGTTGGTGATGCCGAAGACGATCGAGGTGTCGGTGGCCGACAGGCCGAGATGCTCGCCCCACAAGGGGATCAGGCTGGTGCGCGCGGCGCGGGCGACGGCGATGACGAAGACGCCGGTGCCGAGGGTGAGGAAAGTGCGACGGTGATCCCAGAGGACTTGCTTGAGGGGTAGGCGTTCGACGTGCAGCGGAGCGTGCGCGCCTTGCGGTTCGCCCGCGGCGAGCAGGACGACGACCGCGCCGACCGAGCCCGCGACGCCGACGCCGTACGCGCCGGTCATGCCCCAGTGGTGACCCGCGAACGCACCGAGGAACGGGCCGACGAACAGGCCGATCCGGCTCACGCCGCCGAGCGTGGACAGGGCGCGGGCCCGCAGTTCGACCGGGACGACTTCGGTGACGTACGACTGCCGGGCCAGGCTGAAGACGGCGCCGGCCAGGCCCGCGACGAGCAGGGCGAGGCCGAGCAGCCACGGCGTACGGACGACCATGGCGGCGCACCACGCGAGCGCGCTGACGACGGCTGCGACCAGCAAGGCACGGCGTTCACCGATCCGTACGACGAGCGCGCCGGCCGGCAGTGAGCCGGCGAACTGCCCGATGCCGAGCACTCCGACCAGGAACGCGGCGAAGCCGACCGAAGCGCCCAGGTGCAGCGCCGACAACGCGACGACGGGCAGCACCGCGCCCTGACCGACGGCGTTGAGCACGGTCGGCCCGAACGCCGGCACCGCGATCCGCCAGAGGCTGAAGCCTGGCATTGCCCTCCTCGAAGTATCTCGACATCAAGATACACGAGGGCGAGAGAGTGTGTCAGTGCGGAGGCGGCGGCGGGGTGTGGCCGGCACGGATCCACCGGACGTAGTCGAGAGCGCTCACTGCCGGCGGCCGGACCTGCAACCCGGCGGCGATGGCCCGGTCGTTGGCGAGCTGGAAGGTTCCGTCGTTCGAGCCGTCGCGGGGCAGGTGGAAGCGGTCCACCTCCGGCTCCCAGTCCACCGCCGGCTCCCCCGGTACGACGGACCGCCACGCGTCCAGCAGGTCCCGCATCGTCCACGTCTCGCTGACCGCGGTGAACGGTCCGGCCAGCCGCTTCGCCGTGACCAGCAGCAGGAAGTCGGCCAGGTCGCGCGCGTCGAGCCACTGGATCGGTTGATCGGGCCGCGCCGCGCACTCCAAGGTCCCACCGGACGCGAGCGCCTGGCCCCAGTTGCCGAAGTCGGGGTTGTACGGGCCGACGACGAAGCCGGAGCGGATCGCGGCGGTGCGTTCGCCGTACAGGTCGGTCAGGAGTTGCTCGCAGCGGACCTTCGACGGGCCGTAGAGGTCCATCGTGAACTCGTCCTCGGGGGCGTTCGATGGCCAGGGCAACAACTCGGCGTCCTCGGTCTGGCCGGGCGTACGCCGGTCGGCGTAGACCGCGATCGACGACATGAACGTGTAGTGGCCGGCCCGGTCGCGCAGGACTTCGGCGCTGCGGCGTACGTCGCGGATCAGGAAGCCGGACATGTCGATCACGCCGTCCCACTCCCCCAAGCCCAGGGCAGCGGGATCAGCTCGCTCGCCGACGATCCGATCGACGTCGGGGAACAGCTCCGGCGCGGTCAGGCCGCGGTTGAACAGCGTGACCTGATGACCGTCGCCCAGGGCGGCTTCGACGACGTGGCGGCCGAGGTTCTTGGTTCCGCCGAGTACGAGCAGCTTCACGAGAGCTGGTCCAGCAGCCCGTCGAGCTCCTCGAGCAGCGGGTCGATCCAGTCCTTCGACGACGGCACGGTGTGCACGCCTTCCTCGATCACCCAGGCCAGGGCGCGCAGGCTGAAACCGCAGCCTCCGATCAGCACCTGGCGCTCGACCAGCTCGCGGTCCGCGCCGGCCGCGTCGCAGTACCGGCTGACGAGCAGATCGCGATCGTGGCCGAAGGCAACGGCTTCGCGGATCAGCGTGTAGAGGTCGGGCAGCTGCGGGGCCAGGTAGGTCAGCGGCCAGTCGATCGCGGTCCAGCGGCTGCCGTCGGTGACCAGATTCTTGCCGACGTAGTCGCCGTGGACGACACCCGGCCGGACTGTGCGATGCAGCTCGGCCAGCGCCGGGCGCAACCGCCGCTCGACCTTCTGCTCGAATCCCGCCGGAGCCCGTGCAGCGACTCGGGCCGCCAGCTCCGACAACCGCTCCGGGCCGAACTCGCTGTCCCCCTCGACCTCGACCGCGCGGATCCGCGCCAGCAGTTCGGTCGCCGCCAGATAGCCGTCCAGGCTCGGCTCCTGCTCCAGGGTCACCCGGCCGACGTCGGCCAGCACCAGCAGCACCGCGCCGTCCAGCCGGACCAGCTCGAACAGCTCCGGCGCCGGCAGCCGCAACGGCCGCACGATCCGCTCGTACGCCGCCCCCTCGGTGCTCTGGGCGTCGCTCCCCCGCTTCACGATCACGCTGCGCAGTCCGTACGACAAACGCCAGACCTCCGACGATCCCCAGCGCCGCAGCACCTCCGCGCCGAGTTCGTCCCGCGCCGGGGCCCCGGTCGCCTTCAGCACGGCCGGTTCGACGGCCTCGATCCATACCGGCAGCACCACAACTCCTTTCCGCTCAGCCAGCCAGTAGACCACCTGGTGTCCGCATCTCGCGCACCAATTAGAACGCGCCGGGCCGGTCTGGCAGGCTTTGCGGCATGACTGAGACTGCCGCGCACGCCTGGGGCTTCGGCCTCGCCACCGTCACCGAGTCCGGCTCGGTGCTCGACGTCTGGTACCCGGCCCCCGCGCTGGGCGCCGCGCCGGAGGACGTGAAGGCGCCGGCCGAGCTGATCGCTGCCGAGGGCAACGACGATCTGCGCAAGGTCCGCCGGGAGGTGGTCAAGGCCGAGATCGCGCTGGACGCCGCCCCGGCCGGTACGGCGGACGCCTACCTACGCCTGCACCTGCTCTCGCACCGGCTGGTCCGCCCGCACGGCGTGAACCTGGACGGTATCTTCGCCGCCCTGCCGAACAACGCCTGGACGTCGCACGGCCCGGTCCCGGTCGACCAGGTCGAGCAGGTCCGGCTGCGCGCGCGGGCCGCCGGGTTGCACCTGTCGGTGACCAGTGTCGACAAGTTCCCGCGGATGACCGACTACGTCGTACCGTCCGGGGTCCGGATCGGTGACGCGGACCGGGTCCGCCTGGGCGCGCACCTGGCCGAAGGCACGACGGTGATGCACGAGGGCTTCGTCAACTTCAACGCCGGCACGCTGGGCACCTCGATGGTGGAGGGCCGGATCGTGGCCGGGGTCGTGGTCGACGACGGCAGCGACATCGGCGCCGGCGCGTCGATCATGGGCACGCTGTCCGGTGGCGGCAAGCAGGTCGTCTCGATCGGCAAGCGCTGCCTGCTCGGCGCCAACGGCGGCATCGGCATCTCGCTCGGCGACGACTGCGTGGTCGAGGCCGGACTGTATGTGACGGCCGGCACCAAGGTGACGCTGCCGGACGGAAGCGTGGTCAAGGCGCGTGAGCTGTCCGGCCAGCCGGGACTGCTCTACCTGCGCAACTCGGTCACCGGTGCGGTCGAGGCGCGGCCGCGGCAGGGCGAGGGCATCACGCTCAACGAGGCCCTGCACGCCAACGCGTGATCCTACTTTCTGACGATTCTCCCCCGTCGAACGTCGGACTGCCCCGGTCGGCCGCGAACCAACCGGGGCCATCGCACGTCAACCAGTTCGTGACCCGGCGTCTGGAACCCGCGCCGGTCCCCCGAACGTTGGGAGCGGTATGCCGGTGAATCGTGGAGTGATCGTCGCTGTCGGGGCGATCGGCGCGCTCGCGCTGGCCGTCGGCGCGGCGATCTCCTGGGTCGGCGGGCAGGGCATCGGGCCGCTGATCCCGCCGCGGGAGCAGTGCGAGGCGACGGTGAACGGGACCACGGTCACGCTCGACCTCGAGCAGGCGCAGTGGGCCGCGGTGATCACCGGCGTCGCCGTACGGCGTGGACTGCCGCCGCGCGCGGCCACGATCGCGCTCGCCACGGCGTACCAGGAGTCCGGGCTGCGCAACGTGGCACACGGCGACCGCGACTCGCTGGGGTTGTTCCAGCAGCGACCGTCGATGGGCTGGGGCACGCCCGCGCAGGTCCAGGACCCGCACTACGCGGCCTCGAAGTTCTACGACGCGCTGGTGAAGATCAAGAACTACCAGCAGCTCGCGGTGACGGTCGCCGCAGACCGGGTCCAGCGCAGCGCCTTCCCGAACGCGTACGCCGACCACGAGGCCGACGCCCGGATCCTGGCCTCGGCGCTGACCGGCCAGTCGAAGGCGGCGTTCAGCTGCACGCTGGACAACCCGACCGGCTCGCTGGAGACGATCGGTGCGAACGGTCTGACCCCGCGGGCCGAGGCGGTGCGCAGGGACCTGGCCAAGACGTTCGGCAAGCTCTCCACCGGTGGGTACGCCGCCGGTGGGATCCGCTCGGGTCACATGGAGGGTTCGGCGCACTACGACGGGCGAGCGGTCGACATCTTCGTCAAGCCGATCTCGCCGGCGAACACCACCCGCGGATGGGCGCTCGCGCAGTACCTGGTCGCGCAGGCGGACCGGCTGAAGATCAAGACCGTGATCTTCAGCGACAAGATCTGGACCGCGGGCGGGCGCTCGGACAGCGGCTGGCGCGACTACCAGGCGCCGGACCGGCCGGGGAACCGGGACACGTTGCGGCACCTGGACCACGTGCATGTCGACGTGGTCGACGAATAGGTGAGGTCGCGGTGAGTTCGGCGACGAGGCCTCGGCGAGCTTCGGGCTTCGCAAGGCCGAGCGGGTGGTGAGCCTCGCGGACGTGCTGCGCGCGCGTCCCTGGCCGGGCCTCGCGCTGGTCGAGTACGTGCCGCCGCACGAGAACGAACGAGCAACCCGCTGAACCGCGACCCGCCGGCGACCCAACTGAGCGCCGTACGACAACCTGTAGACACGACGAACCACCGTCCCCGCAGCGGGTGACGGTGGTTCGTGGGGGACCGATTACTCGTCGTGCTCCTGCGGGGGCAGGGCCGCGATGAACGGGTGGTCCTTGTCGATCTTGCCGAGCTTCGACGCGCCGCCGGGCGAGCCGAGGTCGTTGAAGAAGTCGACGTTCGCCGTGTAGTAGTCCTTCCACTGCTCCGGCGTGTCGTCCTCGTAGTAGATCGCCTCGACCGGGCAGACCGGCTCGCACGCTCCGCAGTCGACGCACTCGTCGGGGTGGATGTAGAGCATCCGGTTGCCCTCGTAGATGCAGTCGACCGGGCACTCCTCGACGCACGCGAGGTCCTTGAGGTCAACACACGGCTGCGCGATGACGTAAGTCACTGGTACTCCTCCTATGGCCAGCAAGCGCAGCGGTCTGGGAAATGCTGCGGTGCGGTAGTGCTCGGTTCTCTAGTATCACGGTAGTACCCCGCCCACTCTGCCAGGAGTCCGCATCGTGTCAGGCGTCAGTCCCCGTGATATCGGCCACCGTGTCGTGGTCCGCCACCGGCTGGACGGCGGCCAGGCGACCGACGTCATCGGAGTGCTGGAGTCGTACGACGCGGAGACCCTCGTGGTCCGTCATGCCGACAGTACGCCGTACCGGATCCGCCAGACAGCGGTGGTCGCGGCCAAACCGATCCCCCCGATGCCGCTGCGCCGGGTGGACGTCGAGCAACTCTTCCTGACCACGGCGCTCGGTCGCCCGGCCGTGGAGACCCAGTACGTCGGCGAGTGGCTGCTCCGGGCGTCCGGCGGCTGGACCGGCCGGGGTAACTCGGTGCTGCCCGCCGGTGACCCGGGGCTGCCGTTCAGCGACGCCGCGAAGCAGGCGGAGGCGTTCTACCAGGAGCGGGGGCTGCCGCCGCTGGTACTGGTGCGGTTGGGCAGTCCGGAGGCCGAGGAGTTCCGCCGTCACGGCTGGACCGATGCGAGGCCGGAGCAGGCGGACCCCCTGGTGCTGCACACGACCCTGGACCACGTGAACGGCGTACCGGCGTACGAGGTGCTGGTGTCGGACCGGCCGGACGCGGAGTGGTACGAGGCGGCCTTCGAGGGCCCGGTGCCTGCTGCGGCGCCCACTGTGATGGAGGGCGCCCCGCGGGCCGGGTTCGCCTCGGTGGAGCTGGACGGGCGCATCGTGGCCGTCGGGCGTGGCTCGATGACCGGTCACTGGCTGGGTGTCGACGCTGTCCGGGTCGCGCCGGCGTACCGGCGTCGGGGGCTGGCGACGGCGGTGCTGCAAGGCCTGGCGCGCTGGGCCGGGCCCCTGGGCGGCCGGCGGACCTATCTGGAGGTCGTCGAGGACAACGCGGGGGCTCTGGCCACCTACACCGGTCTCGGCTACGTCGAGGCGTACCGCTACCGCTATCTGACCAAGCGATAGGACGCACCGACGCCGACCAGGCTCAGCGCCACGAAGCCCGCCAGTACGACGCTGAGCGCGTACTGCGGATCGGTGCTCAGGCCGGAGTAGACGGCTCCGGCCACCGCGACGCCGAAGGCTCCTGCCAGCTGGGCGTTGGTCGCGACCACTCCGGACAGGTCAGCGGCGTACTGCGTGGGCATGCTCGAGGTGATCCCGCCGATGAGGGTGTTGGCGCTGACTCCGAGGCCGAAGCCTCCGATCCCCAGGAGGGCGAACAGGAGCGGGCCCGACGTTCCGCCACCGAGCAGGTAGACCAGGACGGCCAGGTAGCCCGTCCCCAGGACCGCACAGCCGAGTACAGGAAGCCAGCGGATCCCCTCGGGCACTCTCGGCAGCAGCGGGCCCGCGATACCGAACGCGGCGACCCAGACGACCATGGCCAGGCCGGAGTACGCCGGGCTCTTGCCCAGGCCCTGCTGGAGGTAGAGGGCCAGGACGAAGAGCAGCGCGAAGTACGAGCCGGTGGTGGCGCCGTGAGCGAGCAGTCCGGCTCGGACTCTCGGGTTGCGCAGGACCTGGCGGGCGATCAGGGGGCGGCCGCCCGATCCGGCGACGCGGCGTTCGCCGTACTCGAAGAGGGCGAGCATGGGCAGGCTGAGGGCCAGGCAGATCCACGACCAGGCCGGCCAGCCGCGCTCGGAGCCGAGCAGGAGCGGCACGATCACCAGCAGGACGGTGGCCGACAGGGTGACGACTCCCCTCGCGTCCAGTGGCTGCTTGACGCCGCGGGCGGAGTCGAGGTGGCGCAGGCCCGCGACGGTGAGGGCGATGCCGATCGGGACGTTGACGAGGAAGATCGGCCGCCAGCTGGTGCCGAAGAGGTCGGCGGAGATCAGGACCCCGCCGAGGACCTGGCCGGCGACGGCACCGCCGGACAGGGCGATCGAGAACCAGCCGAGAGCTTTCACGCGCTCTCGGCCGGCGTACGAGAGCTGGATGCCGCTGAGGACCTGCGGGACCATCAGCGCGGCTCCGGCGCCCTGGACGAACCGGGCCACCGTCAGCGTGCGGACGTCGGGAGCGAGGCCGCAGGCCAGGGAGGCGAGCGTGAAGAGCTGCAGGCCGGTGAGGAAGACCCGGCGATAGCCGAGCGACGAGCCGAGGCGCGCGCCGGTGACCAGCAGGACGGCGAAGGCGACGACGTACGCGGACACGACGAGGGCAGCCTGGCCCTCGGTCGCGTTGAGGTCGGCCTGGAGGGCTGGTGCGGCGATGTTGGCGACCGCGGTGTCGACGTTCGCCATGAACTGGCCGGTGAGCAGGACCGCGAGCATCGTGCCGCGGCTGTGGTGTGTGGTGGTCCGCACGGTCACCCCTTCGGTGTCGGGGGTGGAACGGGCCCGGCCGCTGGCGTGTGAGGGCAGCGGCGTACGCGGGCGATCGCCTATCGTCGGGCGCATGGCGGATCACGTGGCCGAGCGGCCGGAGTATCCCGGGGACTACGAGGGAACCGTGCGGGTCGAGTACACGCCGCACCCGGACGACGGGGTCGCGGATCCGGGCGAGGTGGTGTGGACCTGGGTGCCGTTCGAGGAGGACCACCAGCGAGGCAAGGACCGGCCGGTGCTGGTGGTCGGCTCGGACGGGCCGTATCTGCTGGCGCTGATCCTGACCAGCAAGGACCATGACCGCGACGCCGCCGACGAGGCCCGGTGGGGGCGCGTGTGGCTGGACATCGGCAGTGGGCCGTGGGACAAGGACGGCCGCAACAGCGAGGTCCGGCTGGATCGGGTCCTGCGGGTGACGCCGTCGGAGGTACGGCGCGAGGGAGCCGTCATCGGTGAGGTCCTCTTCCACCAGATCGCCGAGGAACTGCACCAACTCCACAGCGCCTGACACGACGAAGGCCGCCTGGAGCGATCCAGGCGGCCTTCGTCGTGGACTGAGTTCAGCTGGGCGGGCGGGTGGTCGTGGACGGCTTGCCCTGGCCCGGGGTGGGCGGAGTGTCCGGCGTGTTCGGCGGGGGCGTGGTGCCCGGCTTCGGGCCGCAGCGGATGTCGTCGGCGGCGTTGTAGTTCGTGGTGAACGACTCGGTCTTGACCCGCTGGCCGTTCTTCGCGAAGTAGCGGTAGATCTTGATGTCGAAGCCGCCGGTCGGCGCCTGCGGGCGGCAGCCGGGCTCCTGGCTGTAGACCAGGCCGGGGGCGCGGAAGTTGTAGCGCGCGGACTGGCCCGCGGTGATGTCCCAGACCTTGGTGCCCCAGATCTTCACCGTGATGCTGCCCTGGTTGCCCGGCGTGGAGGCGGTGAACAGCGTCTGCACGAACACCCCGTGGCCGGAGTCGTTCTTGAACTTCAGGTCCACCGACGGCCAGGCCACGGTCGCCTCGCGGCCGACCGGGTAGCGGCTGATGTAGACGCTGTGCGCTTTGTGCTCGACGTCCTTCAGGCCGGCGAAGAACGCCGCGTTGAACGTGGTGGTCGCCGACTGGGATACACCGCCACCGAGGTCCAGCACGAACTTGCCGCCGTTGATGATGTTGCCCTCGGTGAAGCCGTTCTCCTTGGTCCGCTCACCGACGATCTTGTTCAGGCTGAACGTCTCGTCCGGCTTGAGCAGGGTGCCGTTGATCTTGCGGGCCGCCGTACCGATGTTGACGTTGCGGTACTCGGCGTGCGGGAACTTGGTGGTGAACTGCCCCATCACCTCCTTGATCCCGAGCGCCTGCGCGGCCTCGGTGGTCAGCTCGGCCTTGGTCTTGGCCAGGCCGACCGCCGCCTTGCGCTCGCCTTCGGGCTTGGGCAGCACCGACAGGATGGCCGGCACGACCTTGTCCCGCGCGACGACCTCGCCGTCGACCGCGGGCACCACCTGCGGCTTGCCGCCGACGATCTGGATGCTCGCGTCCTTGGGCAGCGTCTCCAGGTCCTTGAACCGCTTCTTGAACAGCGGCTCGAGCTTCTTCGCGTCCAGGCTCGGGGTGAACTTGCCGTCCTTGGCGACCAGCTTGAGCGCCGGGGCCAGCTCGGCCGGGGTCAGGTTCACGCCCTTGTCACCGACGGTGAGCCGGATCGGGCCCGACATCGCCGGCTCGGCGTACTCCTTCATCGCCTTGCTGATCGCCTCGGTCCCGGCCTGCGGCTTGGTCACGCTGACCGGCAGGTCCTTGGGGTTGCCGTCGGACGGGAAACCGGACACCACGGTCTCGGTCGCCTTGGCGTTGTCGAGCTGCAGCCCGTCGGCCGGCGCGTGCTGCACGGCCTTGGCGTCGGGGAAGGTGATCGTGCCCTCGGTGGCCGGGCGGTTGACCTGCTGGGCCAGCCGCTCGACGGCCGCCTTCAGCTTGCCCTCGTCGCGGGTGACCACCGGCTCGACCGCGTCACCGCCGGTCATCACCTGCCACATCCGCGCCGGGTTCAGGCTGCGGCCCGCACCGGCCTCGGCGACGGTCGCGTCCACGTCGAGGCTGAGCCCGGCGTCGCCCGGCTTCACCTGGTACGTCGACCCGCCGGCCTTGAGCTTGATCGGCACCGTGAGCCGGTCCTTGATCCCCGCCTGCAACTTCGCCTTGGCGTCGCCCTCGGACAGACCGCCGAGGTCGATGCCGAGCACCGTCGTGTTGCTCGGCACCTTGTCGCCGGTCAGCGCGAACGCCACGCCGTACCCGACGACGAGCACTCCGAACCCGGCCGCGGCGATGATCCCCGCGAGCTGTTTTCTCCCCACCGGACAGAGTCCTCCTGCTCGAACCAGACGACAGACGGCATATCCTACGCGACCGGGCACGCCGGTTCCGCCGTCGGATCTGCCCCCTGATGCCCCTAGCTGCCCCTAGTTGCCCCGGAGGTCCCGGTACTGCCCCGCGTAGTAGATCAAAGCGCCGGGGTCATCCCCGGTCCCCAAGCTGAGCACTTCACCCACCACGATCGTGTGGTCGCCGCCGTCGTAGGTCGCCCAGGTCCGGCACTCCAGCCACGACAGCGCCCCGGCGATCACCGGACAGCCGGTTTTCGGTCCGGGCACCGTGTCGATCCCGTCGAACTGGCTGTACAGGTCCCGCCCCGAGCGGGCGAAACGCTCCGCCACCGCCTGGTCACCGGCCGCCAGCACGGACACCGCCCAATCGCCGCGTGACAGCACCGCCTCGTGCATCCGCACGCCCTTGTCCACGCACACCAGCACCAGCGGCGGCTCCAGCGACACCGAGGTGAACGCGTTCGCGGTCATCGCGTGCGCGACACCGCCCTGCAGCGTGCTCATGATCGTGATGCCGGAGGCGAACCGCCCCAGCACCGCACGGAACTCCTCCGGCACGACACTGCGACTGGAGTCCGGGGTCACCACAGCAGCCTAAGACCCGCCGATGGCTGACGTCTCAACCCACTGTGTGGCTCCGGTCACTCACAACCCGGCGAACAGGTCCGTCTCCAGGCCGTCGGGGCCCGGCGCCGCGGTGCCCTTGACCAGGCGGTAGGCCTCGTCGCCCCAGATCTCCAGGCCGTTGTTGTTGGACAGCGCGAAGAACGGCCCGTCGACGGTGATCTGGGTGGCGTGCGCCTTCATCGCGTTCATCTTGCGGTCCAGGTAGCCCTCGGCCGACACGACGCAGTCGATCAGGCGGTCCGGCGTGATCATCGGGGGCATCGGGCCGTCGGGGTCCATGCCCTCGAACGTGGTGGTGTCGCCGGACTCGCGCAGGTGCCGCAGGCTCTCGCGCATCGGGGTCTCGGCGATCGCCGTCCAGTAGATCTTGGCGACGTCCCAGGCCGGGCCGAGGTCCTCGCGGTACGAGCGAGCCGCGGCCAGGGAGGCGGCGTACGTCGCGACGCGGTGGGCCTGGATGTGGTCGGGGTGACCGTAGTTGCCCCACTCGTCGTAGGTGACCAGGACCTGCGGGCGGATCTCGCGGATGATCTGGACCAGGTCGTTGGCCGCGGTGACCAGATCGGCCCGCCAGAAGCTGTCCGGCCGGGTGTCCGGCGGCACGGCGGCGTTGCCGGACTCGTCGTAGATCATCCCGGTGTCCCGGTACCGCCCGGGGCCGCCGAGGAAGCGGTGGTCGGTGACGCCGAGCTCCTGCATCGCGGCGGCCAGCTCACCGATCCGGTGCTGGCCGAGGGCGTCGGTCTGGTCGGCGGCCAGGTGCGCGAGCTCCGGCACGAGCACCTCCCCCTCCTCCCCGAGGGTGCAGGTGACCAGCGTGACGTGGGCCCCTTCGGCCACGTACTTCGCCATCGTGGCGCCGTTGTTGATCGTCTCGTCGTCGGGATGGGCGTGCACCAGCAACAGCCGGCGGTCAGCAAGGTCGCTCATGCGGTCAGCCTACGTCGGGCTCCGGACAGTTCCGGGCGACGGAGGCCGACCGCCGGGGCCGGGCCGCCACCACCAGATCGCGACCCGTCACCGGCCGGTCTCAGCCGAAGCGGCGGACCAGCAGACACCCGGCCTGGAACCGCGACCGCGCCCCCAGCCCGGCGATCAGCGCGCTGATCTCCGACCGGACGGTACGCAGTGACAGGCCGAGCTGCCGCGCGATCGCGGCGTCCTTGGCGCCGGTCGCCATCAACCGGCCGATCGTCACCTGCCGGGTGGTCAGCTCCTTGGCCGCGGACGGTGCCTGCCGCCGCGATCCGAGCTCGTACACCTCGCAGACCACCTCCGGCGCGAAATCCTCCATTCGCACCACAGGGACAGCCTGGTAAACGGACATCCGTATCTCCTCCCCAGATCGGTCCAGCGCAGCTCATTCTTCTGCCGGTCCAGACCGCTCACCAGGTACAACCCATACAGTTCACCCATACAAAGTGCCGATCGTGAGGGGTGAGGCGAGCGTGGAGTCGCAGTTCGCGGCGCTGCTGCGCCGGCATCGGACGGCGGCCGGCCTCACCCAGGACGAGCTGTCGACGGTGTCCGGGATCAGCGTGCAGGCCATCAGCACCCTGGAGCGCGGGACCCGCAAATACCCGCAGCCGGCCACTGTCCGCGCCCTGGCGAACGCTCTGCGCCTGGACCAGGACCAGCAGGCCGCACTGGTCGCCGCGGCCTCCCGCCGCGGCCAGACCGACCGTCTGCCGCCGGCCGAGCCTGCTCTCCCGGCGGTCTCACCGCGGCAGTTGCCGTTCGCCAGTGGTGACTTCACCGGCCGGGTCCAGGAGCTGGCCGAACTGAGCCGGTACCTGATCGACAGCCCGGGTGTGAGTGTCACGGCGATCACCGGCATGGGCGGCATCGGGAAGACCACTCTGGCCATTCACGTGGCCCACGAGGTGGCCGCTCACTTCCCGGACGGCCAGCTGTACCTGGACCTGCGCGGGTTCGGGCTGGGTCCGCCCCTGGACCCTCTGGAGGCTCTCACCTACCTGCTGGAGGACCTGGGCGAGACTCCAGCCGCCGACCTCCCGACTGCCTCTGCCCGCTTCCGTACGGCGCTCGCCGAGCGTCGGCTCGTCCTCCTGCTCGACAACGCCGCTGACCACGAGCAGGTACGGCACCTGCTCCCCGGAGCGGGTGCCTGCGCCGCTGTCGTGACGAGCCGCCGCAGCATGGCCGGGCTCGGCGGTCGCCACTACCAGCTGGGCGAGCCACCCCTGCACGAGTCGATCGAGATGCTGCGCCGCATCTCCGGCCGTCCCGACGCCCCGGAGGACGAGTGCGCCGAGGTCGTCCGGCAGTGCGGCGGTCTGCCGCTCGCCATCCGGATGGCCGGCGCTCGCCTGGCGTCCAGGCCGTCCTGGCCGGTCGCGCACCTGGCTGACCGGCTCGCCGACGGCCGGCGCAGGCTGGACGAGCTCCAGCTCGACGACTCCGGCGTACGGGCGACGCTGGTGCTCTCGATCGAGCAGCTGGCCGGCAGCGACGACCCGATCGACGTACAGGCGGTCTCCATGTTCGCGCTGCTCGGTCTGGCCGAGTGCCCGAACCTGACGTCCGCGCTGGCCGCTTCGTTGTCGGACAGTCCCGAGCCGGAGGCGGAGATCGTGCTGGAGCGGCTGGTGGACGTCCACCTGCTGACCACTCCCGCACCGAGGGTGTACCGGCTGCACGACCTGGTACGGGTCGCCGCCCGGGAGTTCGCCGAGCAGACGCTCTCCCGCGAGGACCGGCTGGCCGCGACAACGCGCTGGATCAAGCGGATCTCGGCCGTCGTCTGGCGAGCCAGCGAGTACGCCGGGCACGGGGTGACCCGCGAACGCTGGCTCGACCAGGAGTGGCTGAAGGGCGCCGACGACCTGCTGACCCAGGAGGACGTGCTCAGCTGGCTGGACGCCGAGCGCTCCGGCCTGGTCACCACCATCCAGCATGCGGCGACCGAGCAGCCGGAGCTCGCCGTACAGGTGGCCATCGGTCTCAACGCGTACTACGCCCTTCGCCGCGCGTGGCTCGACTGGCTACAGGTCAACGAAGCCGTACTCCGCCTGGTCAGCGGCGGTCCCGACCGGGTCGCCGAGGGTCTCGTCCTGCACGACCTGGGCGCTGCCCACGCCGAGCTGGACCAGTACCAGCAGGCGGTAACGCCGCTGCGCCGGGCGATCGAGGCAGCGGACGCGTCCGGCGACGGCAACCTCCAGGCGCTCTGTCTGAGCAGCCTCAGCCACGTCCTCGAACGCACCGGCCGCACCGCCGACGGCATCCCGTACGCCGAACGCGCGCGCGAGATCGGCCTGCGCCTGGGCATCCCGCCGCGCGCGGCGTGGGCCTGCCTGGCGCTCGGCATGCTCTACCTGAAGACCGGCGCCACCGAGACCGCCCAGCGCCACTTCGCCGAAGCCCTCGACCTGCTGGTCGAGCCCGGTCAGGAGCGCTACCGCGGCATGATCGCCCAGAACATCGGCGTCTCCTACCGCGAGGCCGGCCGGTACGACCTGGCCGCCGACAACCTCCAGCAGAGCCTGGACCTCTACCGCCGGGCCGGCGCCGCCGTACAGCAGGCGGAGGTTCTCAACGAGCTGGGCAAGTTGCGCCTGGCCCAGGGCGATCTCGACGCGGCCGTCGCGCACCAGAGCGAGGGCCTGGCGATCGCCGGCCAGTACGGCGACTGGCTGTGCGAGGCCGACATCCGCAAATCCCTCGGCGAGGTCCGGAGCCTGCAGGGCCGGCTTCCGGAGGCCCGGCGCGAGTGGCGGATCGCCCTGTCCATCCGCGAGCAGCACAACGCCCACGGCACCGCCGAACTGCGCGAACTGCTCGGCATCTCCTAGGCCTGAATCCGCCGGGAACGTGCCAGGGGCGGCACCGGTGGTCCGGTGCCGCCCCTGGGTTCAGCTAGTTGCTACCTGCTCGAGATCAGCCGACCTTCTTCAGGGCGATCTTGGTCAGGTCCGGCAGACCACCGACGTCGGAGTTGGCGGTCGCGCCGGTGATGTTGCCACCGAAGACGTAGACGTTGTTGTCCGCCGAGATCGGGATCAACGGGAACGTCTTCATCGCCTCGTCCAGAACGTCGGCCCACGCGGTGGCGGCCTCCTTCTGGTCCGCGATCGTCGGGATCTCGTTCATCCGGTCCCAGCCGACCGGCGAGCGGCTGTAGTTGTTCTGCGCCGCCTTGCCCGGCGCCGAGTTGTCCGGTCCGAGGACCGACGGAACGATCGTCGACAGCGACGGCCAGTCGTAGCACCAGCCGGCGGTGATCAGGTCCGTCGCCGACGCGTCGTTCTGCTGCGTCGAGTAGTAGTTGTCACCCGGGATCTTCTTGATGTCGACGTTGACACCGATCTTCTTCCAGGCGGCCTGAGCGGCTTCCGCGGCCTTGATCGAGATGTCGGTCGCGTCGGACGCACCCAGCTGCAGCTTCTCGCCCTTGTAACCGGCCTCGGCCAGCGCGGCCTTGGCCTTCTCGATGTCGCCGGTCAGCGGCACCTCGAACGCGGTGTTCTTCCGGTAGCCCTCGAGGCTCTCCGGCACGATCGAGTCGATCGGGACGTTCAGCTTGTCGCCACCGCGGGCGGTCATGTACGCGGTCTTGTCGAAGGCGTAGGTCAGCGCCTCCCGCAGCTTCTGGTTCTTCAGCAGCGGCTTCTGCTGGTTGAACGCGATGTAGCGAGTGCAGGTGTCCCGGCCCTCGACGACCCGGTCCTTGACGTTGGCCTGGGTCAGCTTGGCCAGGTTCTGCGGCTGGACGCCGGAGAAGCTGATCGCGTTGGCGTCCGGGCCGGTGCCGGCGATCAGGCGCTGGTCGACAATCGCCTCGTCGTCGCCGAACTTGAACTCGAAGCCGTCCGGCATCGCGGTACGGATCGGGTCGGTGGCCTGGTCCCAGTTGGTGTTGCGCTCCAGCACCAGCGTCTTGTTGCGGGTGTAGGTCTTGATCTTGTACGGGCCGGAGGACCACACCCGGTTGTCGTACTGGGTCTTGGTGTCCTTGGCCTGCGGCACCGGCGCGAAGATCTTCATCGACGCGGTCATGTCGAACTCCGAGACCGCCTGGTTCAGCTTGAAGACGATCGTCTTGTCGTCCGGAACCGTGATCGCGGTGCAGCCCTTGCCGCCGTTGTTGCCGGCCGGCGTGTACGGACCCGCGTAACCCTTGCAGTCCAGGTAGTTCTTGCCGTACGGCGCACCTTCGGACAGGTCGGCGGAGAACGAACGCTCGACGTTGTACTTGATGTCCTTGGTCGTGATCGGGGAGCCGTCCTCGTACTTCAGGCCGTCCTTCAGCGTGAAGGTCCAGGTCTTGAAGTCGGGCGACTTCTCCCACTTGTCGGCGAGGTCACCGACCAGCTCGACCTTCTTGGTCTCGCCGTCCCACTTGAACGCGGTCAGCGTGCGGTAGAGGAGCTGACCGGCCATACCGGTGTCGGTAACGAACGCGCGAGCCGGGTCCAGGTGCTCGAAGTCCGAAGCGTGGTAAACGGTGACGATTCCACCCTTCGCCCCCTGCTCCGAGCTCTCGCCGCCGGCGCCGTCATCGTTGTTGTTTCCCCCGCCGCATGCCGCCAGCGTGAGGGTCAGGGCCAGACCCGTGGCGATCACGGATCCGGCGCGCTTGGCGTGTCTCATGCCATCCTTCTTTCTGTTTCCTCCATCGGGACGCCGGGTCACGGCTGCCCTGGTGACTGGAATGCCGGTCATCTACTCATGACCTCGACATCTCTTCAACGGTTCTTCGGGGCCGTCACCGGATCGTGACGACTTCCACGCGATACAGAGACCGTTTGTAACCGTCTGTGTCTGTCAGACGACGTCGCGTTCCTCCGGGAAGTGACAGGCGGCCGAGTGGCCGGGGGCTCCGATCTGGACCAGTGGCGGCTCCTGCTCGGCGCAAACGTCCTGCGCCTTCCAGCAGCGAGTGCGGAACCGGCACCCGGTCGGCGGATTCAGGGGGCTGGGCACGTCACCGGTCAGCCGGATCCGCTCGCGGCGCTTGACCGCGTCGGGATCGGGCTCGGGAACGGCCGACAGCAGGGCGTGGGTGTAGGGGTGCCGGGAGTGGTTGTACAACTCGTCCCGGGCCGCGATCTCGACGATCTTGCCCAGGTACATCACCGCCACCCGGTCGGAGATGTGCCGGACCACCGACAGGTCGTGCGCGACGAACAGGTAGGTCAGGTCGAACTCGTCCTGCAGGTCGTCCAGCAGGTTCACCACCTGGGCCTGGATCGACACGTCGAGCGCCGACACCGGCTCGTCGCAGACGATCAGCTTCGGCCGCAGCGCCAGCGCGCGGGCGATGCCGATCCGCTGCCGCTGACCGCCGGAGAACTCGTGCGGATAGCGGTTGTAGTGCTCGGGGTTCAGGCCCACCCGGGCCATCAGGTCCTGGACCGCCTTCTTGGTGCCGCCCTCGGACTTGATGCCCTGGATGTCGAACGGCGCGGCGATGATCGTGCCGACCGTCTGCCGCGGGTTCAGCGAGGAGAACGGGTCCTGGAAGATGATCTGCACGTCGCGCCGGAACGGCCGCATCTGGCGCCGGTTCAGGTGCGTGATGTCCGCACCCTGGAAGGTGATCTTGCCGCCGGTCGGCTCGTCCAGGCGGGTGACGAGCCGCCCGGTGGTCGACTTGCCGCAGCCGGACTCGCCGACCAGACCGAGCGTCTCACCGGCGATCAGCTGGAAGTCGATCCCGTCGACCGCCTTGACCGCGCCGGTCTGGCGCTGGAAGACGATGCCCTGGGTGACCGGGAAGTGCCGCTGCAGGCCCTCGACCTCGAGCAGCACCTCGCCGCGGACCGGGCTGGTGCGCCCGGAGAACGCCGTCGCCCGCCCGGTCGACTTCGGGATGGAGGTGGTGGTCACGTCGTCTCCTCGACTGGCCAGGCTCACAGGGCCGGCTTGATCTGCTCGGTGAACAACCGCTGCCGCTCCGGGCTCGGGATGTGGCAGCGGGCCGCGTGCGGGGTGGCGCCGATCTGCAGCAGTTCCGGTACCTCGGTGACGCAGGCGTCGCCGGGCACCTTGTCGCGGAAGTCGCAGCGCGGGTGGAACGGGCAGCCGGTCGGCAGGTTGATCAGCGAGGGCGGTGCGCCCTTGATCGACTTCAGCCGGTCGCCGCCGCCGGTGATCCGCGGGATCGAGCCCAGCAGGCCCCAGGTGTAGGGGTGCTCGGGCCGGTAGAAGATGTCGCGGACGTCGCCGGCCTCGACCACCCGGCCGCCGTACATCACCACGAGCTTCTGGGCCATCTGGGCGACCACGCCCAGGTCGTGGGTGATGATGATGATCGCGGAGTTGAACTCCTTCTGCAGATCGTTCATCAGGTCCAGGATCTGGGCCTGCACGGTGACGTCGAGCGCGGTGGTCGGCTCGTCGGCGATCAGCAGCCGTGGGTCGCACATCAGCGCCATCGCGATCATCGCGCGCTGCCGCATCCCGCCGGAGAACTGGTGCGGGTAGTCGTGGTAGCGGCTGGCCGGCGACGGGATGCCGACCCGGTCCAGCATGTCGACCGCCCGCTTCTTGGCGACCGCCTTGGACACGTCGTTGTGCACCAGGTACGCCTCGACCAACTGGTCGCCGATCCGGTAGAAGGGATGCATCGCCGACAGCGGGTCCTGGAAGATCATCGAGAGCTTGTTGCCGCGCAGCCGGCGCATCTCCTCGACGCGCATCGAGACCAGCTCGTCGCCGTCCAGCCAGATCTCACCCTCGACCTGGGCCCGGCTGCCCTTGTGCAGGCCCATGATCGCCAGGCTGGTGACGCTCTTGCCCGAGCCGGACTCGCCGACGATGCCGAGCGTCTCACCGGGCGCGAGCGAGAAGCTCAGCCCGTTGACCGCGCGGACCAGGCCGTCGTCGGTGGGGAAGCGCACGTGCAGGTCGCGGACCTCGAGGAACGCGCTGGCGTCCCGCGCGCCGGACGGCCGCGCCGGCTCGGTGGATGCGGTCGTGCTCACAGTGTCGGCTCCATCCGGATGCTGGGGTCGGTGCTGTTCACGTGCCTGCTCATGAGAGCCGGACCCGGGGGTCGATGAAGGCGTACAGCACGTCGACCACGATGTTGGCGAAGACCACGAAGAACGCGGCGACCAGGACGACGCCCATCACCACCGGCAGGTCGTTGCCGAGCACCGAGTCGATCGACAGCTTGCCCAGGCCCTGGATGCTGAAGATCCGCTCGGTGATCACCGCACCGCCGAGCAGGGCGCCCAGGTCGAGTCCGAAGATCGTCACGATCGGGGTCAGGGCGGCGCGCAGGCCGTGCTTGAAGACCACCTGCCGCTCGCCCAGGCCCTTGGCCCGGGCGGTGCGGATGAAGTCCTCGTTCATCGTGTCGATCATGTTGGCCCGGGTGAGCCGCGTGTAGAGGGCGGCGTTCACCAGCGCCAGCGTCACCCAGGGCAGGATGTAGAACTGGAAGAACGGCACCAGCCCGGCCGACGGACTGGAGTTCGCCTGGTCCGGATAGGGCAGCACTCCGCCCTTCACGATGAAAACGAACACCAGCAGATAGCCCAGGACCAGCGTTGGGAACGAAACACCGAACAACGCCAATCCGACACTGAGTTTGTCGAGCCACTTGCCCTTGCGTAGTGCCGCCAGCAACCCCAGCAGCACGCCGGAGACCAGCCAGAGGACGGCGGCCCCGGTGGCCAGCCAGAACGTCGGGCCGATCGCGTCGGCGATCGAGTCGGTGACCTGCAGACCGTTCTGCAGCGAACGATCCAGGCACGGCCACGAGCAGTGCTCCTGGGAACCCTCGGTGCCGAGCTCGCGCCCGCTCGGGTTGACCAGGCCGCTCATGTACCGGCCGTACTGCACGATCAGCGGGTCGTCGAACCCGTACGACGCGTTGACCTCGGCGATCCGCTCGGTGTTGCAGTCCTTGCCACAGATCAGCAAGGCCGGGTTGGCGGGCGTCGCCCAGAAGAGGAAGAAGGTGATCGCACTGATCGCGAACAGGATCAGCACCATCTGCAGCAGACGGCGGACGATGTAGTTGAACACGGCTTCGGTCAGCTCCGTCCGGCTCGCGGGTCGAGCGCGTCGCGCACCGAGTCACCCAACAGGTTGAAGGCGAGCACTGTGATGAACAGCATCGCGCCAGGGAAGAAGAGGTAGAGCGGGTTGCCCTCGTACCAGTTCGAGGCGTCGGAGATCATCCGGCCCCAGGACGCGGTCGGCTCCTTGACGCCGACGCCGAGGAAGGACAGCGCGGCCTCGGCGGTGATGTAGGTCGGGATGATCAGCGTCGCGTAGACCAGCAGGGTCGGGATCAGGTTCGGCAGGATCTGCCGGAAGATCACGTAGCCCGGGCCGGCGCCGAGGGATCGGGCCGCGTCGATGAACTCGCGCTCGCGGATCGACAGCGTCTGGCCGCGCACGATCCGGGCCAGGTAGGCCCAGCCGAAGAAGCCGAGCACGAAGATCAGCACGCCCATCCGCAGGGTGTTGTTGTCCGGGATGCCGAAGGTGGACTGGGCCCGGTCGGCGATCACCGGCGTCAGCGCCAGGATGAACAGCAGAGTCGGGAAGCTGAGCAGGATGTCCATCACCCGGCTGAGCACCGCGTCGACCCAGCCGCGGAAGTAGCCGGCCACCATGCCGACGACGGTGCCGAGTACGACCGCGACGACGGTTCCACCGAGGGCGACCAGCAGCGACGCGCGGGCGCCGTACACGAGCCGGGCGAACACGTCGCGGCCGTTCTGCGGCTCGACGCCGAGCCAGTGCTCGGAGCTCATCCCGCTGCCGAACAGACCACCGGCGGGGATACCGCCCAGCGAGTTGTCCAGCAGGTCGTTGCCGTTGCTGTCCTTGAAGTTGGGCTGGTCCGGCGGGAAGCCGGAGATCTTCACGATCAGCGGCGCCAGCACTGCCATCGCGATGATCAGCAGGATGATGATCGCGCTGATCAGTGCGACCTTGTCCTTCTTCAGCCGGGCCCAGGCGATCTGCCCGAGCGAGCGGCCTTCGATCTGCTTCGCCTCGGCCGTCTCGGCGATGTGATCAGCGGGGAGTCCGCCGTCGGGCGGGGAAGCTTCGGTTGCTCCCAGAGTCATGTGTTTCCCCAAGCCTTCCCGGTCGAGCGAAATGTCTTTCGCGGCCTGGCCGGAACCCTACAAATCTCGCAGTGTGGACGCCACGGGACGGGCCAGCCTGTCGCTGAATCGTGACTGATCACTCAGCAGCCACCAGTCGGTCACGCAGCGTGGCGAGAAACGGCTGGTCCGCGGGCAGCCAGTTGAGAGTTCGCAGGTCAGCGGCGCGCACCCAGCGGATCTCGGCGTGCTCGCGCAGGGTCGGTGACCAGTCGTGACCGGCCAGTTCGGCCAGGTAGACGCGCAAGACGTATTTGTCCCCAATGGGTTGTTCACCGTCCAGCGCTGAACCGACGGTGATCCGCACGCCGAGTTCCTCCTCGATCTCGCGGACGGCGGCGGCCTGGTCGGACTCCCCCGGCTCGACCTTGCCGCCCGGAAACTCCCACCCGCCCTCGGCGCCCGGCCGCAACGCGGCCAGCACCCGCCCGTCGTTCACGATCGCCACTCCGACGACCACCTGTCTGTTCATGGGGTGACTGTGCCAGCCGATCCGGGATCCGTGGCCAGGGCGCGCACAAACAGGACACAGCGGCCGGAATCGCGTTGTACTGAAGGCGGGACACGTCCCTTTACTCCACCTCGGGCGCGGTCGGCAAGAAAGGGCAACCTAACTAGAAACACGCCGTACCGACGGGTCTTCCGTTGTGCGCCGAGCGGGGGCAAAGTGTGCCCATACTGACAGCGACAAAACCATTACTGGAGTCGGAATGGGCGACGGCAGCAGCAGCGTGGCCGCTGTGCAGCGCGCACTCGAAGCGTTGCACGGGTGCGTCGGCAAGCTCAGCCAGGAGTACGGCGACACCCTCGGCATCCGCCGGCTGGTGTCCGACGTGGCCCGGTTGAGCGACGACCTCGCGGAGCTCGGCCCGCCCGACCCACGGCACAGAACCGGACCAGTTCCGGAGGAACTCGAGGAGATCCCCGACGTGGAGTATGACGCGTCCATGTGGACAGGCGCGGAGCACGAAGGCTTCGGAGCACCGGACCGGCGCGCGCCCTGATGTCCATTGGTGTGAACAGTCCCGGTCGTGCGTCGATCGGGCAGAAGACGTTGCGGACCGACCGCTGGTGGCTGGCGCCGCTGCGGATCGGCGTGATCCTGGCCTTCTTCGTCGTCTACGCGACGGTCCGGATCTTCATGAACAAGTGGTACTGGGTCGACGCGCACCACTACCTCACTCCCCTGTACTCGCCCTGTATCACCGAGTCGTGCGTGCCGGGATCGAGTCACCTGGGCACCTGGTTCGGCGAGTTCCCGCGGGTGATCCCGTTCAGCATCATCACCTTCGCGGTGCTGGCCGGGTTCCGCGGGACTTGTTACTACTACCGCAAGGCCGGCTACCGCTCGCTGTTCTTCGCGCCGGCGGCCTGCGCCGTACCGGAGCCGCACAAGAGCTACACCGGTGAGCGCAAGTTCCCGCTGGTCGCGCTGAACCTGCACCGCTACTTCTTCTACGGCGCGCTGATCTTCGGCGTGCTCAACGTGTACGACGGGGTGCTCGCCTTCCACGGCGAGGACGGCGGCTTCGGCATCGGCCTGGGCACGCTGATCATCTGGATCAACCTGGTCTTCCTGTGGCTGTACACGTTGTCCTGCCACGCCTGCCGGCACATCGTCGGCGGCCGGCTGAAGAACTTCTCCAAGCACCCGCTGCGCTACCGGTACTGGACCTTCGTGTCGAAGCTGAACCCCAAGCACGGCACGTTCGCGATGATCTCGCTGTTCACCGTGATCCTCACCGACTTCTACATCATGGCGCTGTCGGCCGGCTGGTTCTCCGACCTGCGCTTCATCAACTGATACGGACGTTGTGACCTTATGACTGAGCTGGAACGACACTCCTACGACGTCGTCGTGATCGGTGCCGGCGGCGCCGGGCTGCGGGCGGCGATCGAGGCCCGCGAGCAGGGCAAGCGCACCGCGATCGTGTGCAAGTCGCTGTTCGGCAAGGCGCACACCGTGATGGCCGAGGGCGGCTGCGCGGCGGCGATGGGCAACGCGAACTCCAACGACAACTGGCAGGTCCACTACCGCGACACGATGCGCGGCGGCAAGTTCCTGAACAACTGGCGGATGGCCGAACTGCACGCGCAGGAAGCCCCCGACCGGGTCTGGGAGCTGGAGACCTACGGCGCCCTGTTCGACCGTACGCCGGACGGCCGGATCAGCCAGCGCAACTTCGGCGGCCACTCCTACCCGCGGCTCGCGCACGTCGGCGACCGGACCGGGCTGGAGCTGATCCGCACCCTGCAGCAGAAGATCGTTTCCCTGCAGCAGGAGGACTTCCAGGCCACCGGCGACTACGAGGCCAACCTCAAGGTGTACGCCGAGTGCACGGTGACCGAGTTGCTCAAGGACGGCGACGCGATTTCCGGTGCCTTCGGCTACTGGCGTGAGTCGGGCCGGTTCATCCTGTTCGACGCGCCCGCGGTGATCCTGGCCACGGGCGGCGTCGGCAAGTCGTTCAAGGTCACCTCGAACTCCTGGGAGTACACCGGTGACGGGCATGCGCTGGCGATGCGGGCCGGCGCGACGCTGATCAACATGGAGTTCATCCAGTTCCACCCGACCGGCATGGTCTGGCCGCCGTCGGTGAAGGGCATCCTGGTCACCGAGTCGGTCCGCGGTGACGGCGGCGTGCTGCGCAACTCCGAGGGCAAGCGGTTCATGTTCGACTACGTGCCGGACGTGTTCCGGGCGCAGTACGCGGACACCGAGGAAGAGGCCGACCGCTGGTACAAGGACGCCGACAACAACCGGCGCCCACCGGAGCTGCTGCCTCGGGACGAGGTCGCCCGCGCGATCAACTCCGAGGTCAAGGCCGGTCGCGGTACGCCGCACGGCGGGGTCTTCCTGGACGTGTCGACGCGGCTGCCGGCCGAGGAGATCAAGCGCCGGCTGCCGTCGATGCACCACCAGTTCAAGGAGCTCGCCGACGTCGACATCACGGCCGAGCCGATGGAGGTCGGACCGACCTGTCACTACGTGATGGGTGGCGTCGAGGTCGATCCGGACACCGCGTCGTCCGTCGTACCAGGGCTGTTCGCGGCCGGGGAAGTTGCCGGCGGCATGCACGGCTCGAACCGGCTGGGCGGCAACTCGCTGTCCGACCTGCTGGTGTTCGGCCGGCGGGCCGGTATGGGCGCGGCGATGTACCTGGACTCGCTCGGTGCGAACCGGCCGAAGATCTCCGAGGCCGACATCGACGCGGCGGCGGCCGAGGCGCTGGCGCCGTTCGAGCTGGAGGGTGGCGAGAACCCGTACACCATCCACCAGGAACTGCAGCAGTCGATGAACGACCTGGTCGGCATCATCCGCAAGGCCGAGGAGATGGAGCAGGCGCTGTCGCGGCTGGCCGAATTCCGCGGCCGGATCGCGAAGATGACCGTCGAGGGGCACCGGCAGTTCAACCCGGGCTGGCACCTGGCGCTGGACCTGCGCAACATGCTGACCGTGTCGGAGTGCGTGGCCAAGGCGGCGCTGGAGCGCGAGGAGTCCCGCGGCGGTCACACCCGCGACGACTTCCCGGGCATGGACGCGGAGTGGCGCAAGCTGCTGCTGGTCTGCCGGCTGAACGCCGACGGCAGCGTGGACGTGTCGAAGAAGGATCAGATCCCGATGCGGGACGACCTGCTCGAGCTGTTCGAGCTGGACGAGCTGAAGAAGTACCTGACCGAGGAGGAATTGCCGGCATGACTCTGCTTTTGGCCGCGCCTCCGGCACGGCGGGTCATGAGGCCCAACTCCCGGCCTTCCCTCGTCGCTCCAGTCGCTTCGCTCCTTCCACTCCTCAGTCCAGGCCGGGAGGCCTCATGACGTACAAAGGCAAGTTCCGGGTCTGGCGGGGTGACGCCGAGGGCGGCGACCTGCAGGACTACGAGGTCGAGGTCAACGAGGGTGAGGTCGTGCTCGACGTCATCCACCGCCTGCAGGCCACGCAGACGCCGGATCTCGCGGTCCGGTGGAACTGCAAGGCCGGCAAGTGCGGTTCGTGCAGCGCGGAGATCAACGGCAAGCCGAAGCTGATGTGCATGTGCCGGATGAACACGTTCGCCGAGGACGAGGTCGTCACCGTCACGCCGATGCGCACGTTCCCGGTGCTGCGCGACCTGGTCACCGACGTGTCGTACAACTACACCAAGGCGCGTGAGGTGCCGGCCTTCACGCCGCCGGCCGACCTCAAGCCCGGTGAGTACCGGATGCAGCAGGTCGACGTCGAGCGCTCGCAGGAGTTCCGCAAGTGCATCGAGTGCTTCCTGTGCCAGGACACCTGCCACGTGATCCGTGACCACGAGGAGAACAAGGAGTCCTTCTCCGGCCCGCGGTTCCTGATGCGGATCGCCGAGCTGGACATGCACCCGCTGGACGCGGCCGACCGGCAGAAGGCGGCCCAGGAGGAGCACGGGCTCGGCTTCTGCAACATCACCAAGTGCTGCACCGAGGTCTGCCCCGAGCACATCAAGATCACCGACAACGCGCTGATCCCGATGAAGGAGCGCGTCGCCGACCGCAAGTACGACCCGATCGTCTGGCTCGGCAACAAGATCCGCCGCCGCGCCTGACCTGATCGACCGTGAACCGCCCCCGAGCCCGCCGGCTCGGGGGCGGTTCACTCTTGTGGGGGACCTTCTTCACCTGCGCGGGTGAGACATTCGCCACGTTGTCTCTTCTAGGGTGCTCGGCATGGACGTCCTGCTGATCGGTCTGGTCAACCTCGTCATCTTCATGGTGATCTTCGTGCCGGTGTCCCAACGCCTGCTCGGAGTGCGGTTCGGGCTGGGCCGGCTGGCGATCGGCGCGTTCCTCACGCTGGTGATCTTCAGCCCGGTGATGAACGCCCTGGTCGGCCCGCTGCCCTGGACCGGTTCGACCGGCGCCGCCGCGGCGTACCTGGGGCTGACCGCGATCTGCTCGATGCTCACCGGGCTGATCTTTCTCGTGTTGTCCGAGGCGCTCGTCCCGACCGGCTCGTTGCCGCGGGTGCGGGATCTGCGCCGCGACGTCGGCGGGCGGATCTCCCGCACCCGCCGGTACCTGCAGATCCTGCGCATCGCCGTACGCCGTGGTCTCGGCCCGTACCTGCGCGGCCGCCGTCGTCCCGGGCGCGAGGACGCCGCCGGTCAGGCCGACCTGGCCCGATCGCTGCGCCTGGCGCTGGACGAAGCCGGAGTCACGTTCGTCAAGCTCGGCCAGGTGCTGTCCACCCGCAGTGACGTGATCCCCGCGTCGGTCGCGGCCGAGCTCAGCCGCCTGCAGGACCAGGTCTCCCCCGCTCCCTGGCCGGAGGTCGAGCTGGCGCTCACCGAGGAGCTCGGCGCCCACCCGCACCAGATCTTCGCCGAGTTCAGCACCGAGCCGCTCGCCGCCGCGTCGGTCGCGCAGGTCTACACCGCCCGCCTGGCCGACACCGGCGCGGACGTCGTCGTGAAGGTCCAGCGCCCGGGCATCACCGCCCTGGTCCAGCGCGACCTCGACATCGTGCGCCGGCTGGCCCGGATGCTCGAGCGCAACACCGACTGGGGCCGGTCGATGGGTGTGCGCGCGCTGGCCGAGGGATTCGCCGACGCGATGATGGAGGAGCTCGACTTCACCGTCGAGGCGAGCAACATGGCCACCGTCGCGGCCGGCCGGGCGGTTGCCGCGAACGCCGACGTCGTCGTACCGGAGTTGTATCCGCGGTTGTCGACCCACCGGGTGCTCACCATGCAACGGCTCGACGGCGTCGGGCTGGGCAACGCGGCCGCCGTACTGGCCGAGCGGGGACAGGACGGCGCGCGGCTGGCGCGGGTGCTGTTCGACTGCTTGCTCAGCCAGGTCGCGATCGACGGCGTGTTCCACGCGGACCCGCACCCGGGCAATTTCATGTTGCTCGCCGACGGCCGGCTCGGCATGCTCGACCTCGGCTCGGTCGGCCGCCTCGATCCGTCCACGCGTGAGGCGTTGCAGCGGTTCCTGCTCGGCGTCGACCACGGTGACCCGGTCTCCGCCACGGACGCGCTGCTGGAGATCGTCGACCGGCCGGACGTCGTCGACGAGCACGCGCTCGAACGCGCGGTCGGCCAGTTCATGGCCCGGCATCTCGGTGCGGGCGCCGCGCTCGGTCCGGCCCTGTTCAACGACCTGTTCCGCATCATCACCGCACACGGGCTCGGCGTCCCGCCCGAGGTCGCGGCCGTCTTCCGCGCCCTGGCCACGATCGAGGGCACGATCTCGCGGCTGTCCCCCGGCTTCGACCTGATCGCCGCCTCCCGCCAGTTCGCCACCGCGCACGTGACGGACCGGCTCGCTCCCGACGCCCTCCGCCGTACGGCGACCGAGGAGCTCGCCACGCTGCTGCCGATGCTGCGCCGGCTCCCCCGCCGCATCGACCGGATCGCCGCGGCCGCAGAGTCGGGCCGGCTCGGCCTGAACGTCCGCCTGTTCGCCGACGAACGCGACCGGCGGCACGTCACCGCGATGCTGCACCAGGCGCTGCTCGCGATTCTCGGCGCGACCGCCGGTGTGATGGCCGTCCTCCTGCTCGGTACGCCGGGCGGCCCGCGGGTGACCGAGACGATGACGCTGTTCCAGCTGTTCGGCTACAACCTGCTGGTGATCTGCGCGGTTCTGGTCCTCCGGGTCCTGGTACTGATCTTCCGGCTGCCCGAGGCACAACGCACTTGACTTCAAGCGGGCTTGAGCATTGAGGATCGGGCGCATGTCTTCGGAGCAAGCAGTGCACGCCCCGCCCCGGTTGTTCGGCCGCGAGCACCTCGCGCTCGTGCTGGGCGTGGTCGGCCTGGTCACGCTGGCCGCGTTCGAGAACCGCGCGGTCGGTACGGCGCTGCCGACGATGGTGCGCGAGTTCGACGCGCTCGGCAGTTTCGGGCTCGCGAACGCGGCGCCGAACGCGTCGTACCTGGTGTCGCTCGCGATCGCCGGGTTGTGGGCGGACCGGCGCGGCCCGGTCGCCGCGTTGCGGGCGGGCGCGATCACGTTCGCGCTGGCGCAACTCCTGGTCGGTACGGCGCAGTCGATGCCGATGGTGATCGGCGGCCGGCTGCTGAGCGGCTTCGCCGAAGGACTGCTGGACGTCGCACTGATGGTCCTGGTCGCGCGAGCGCTTCCCGCTGCCCTGCGGCCGCGGATGTTCTCACTGTTCGCCGCGATGTGGATCCTGCCCTCGGTGGTCGGTCCGGTGCTGACCGGTCTGGTGACCGAGCAGGTCGGGTGGCGCTGGGTGTTCCTCGGCGCGTTGCTGCTGCTGGTCCCGAGCTGGCTCTGCCTGCGTCCGGCGCTGCGGATGCTGAGGACTCCGGCCGACGCGAGCGCCCCCGAGACGCCCACCACGACCGGTCCGGTCGATCCCGCTCCCGAGCGTGGCGCCGACGCGCGGGATTTGTTGCCCTGGGCACTCGCTGCCTCGGTGGCGCTCTTCGTTCTCAGCTGGGCCGGTGACCAACTCGAGGCGCATCCGACGACAGCCTGGGTGGCGATCCCGGTCAGCCTGCTCGTGCTCGGCGTCGCCGCCGTCCGGGTGATGCCGGCCGGCACGTTCGCCGCCCGGCGCGGCTTCCCAGCGGTCGTCGCCGTCCGCGGGCTCGGCGGTGCGGCGTTCGCCGGCGCCGGCGCTTACCTCCCCCTGCTCCTCACGCTGCTGCACGACTTCAGCCCGTCGCGCGCGGGCGTCACCTTGTCGATCACCGGCGTCAGCTGGGCGCTCGGCTCCTGGCTGCAAGGCCGCGACCACGGCCTCGCACGACTGACCGTCCTGCGCACCGGCCTGGCCTTGATGACCCTCGGCATCACCGGAACGTCGCTGCTGGCGTGGACCTCCACCACCTGGCCCGGCCTGATCTGCTGGGCGATCGCCGGCATCGGCATGGGCCTCAACTCGTCCAGCGTCTCGGTCCTCACCCTCGACCTGTCCGACGCGACGAACTCCGGCCGCAACAGCAGCGCCGCCCAGATGGCCGGCACGATGAGCATCGCCGCCGTCTTCGCACTCTTCGGCACTCTGCTCGCCGTCAACGCCGACCACCCGACCGGCTGGGTCTTCGGTGCCATCATCACCACGTCCGCCGCCCTGGCGCTGGCCGCCCTGCTCACCTCGGCCAGAGTGCCGCGCGGACAGCGCTAGAGTGTGCCGCATGGCTGAGCTGCTGACCGACGATCAGATCGACGCGGCGATCCGCGACCTGCTTCCGGAGTGGAAGGTGGCGGACAACGCGCTGGTGCGCAGCGTGCGGAAGGACAGCTTCCTGGACGGGATCCGGCTGGTGGCCACGGTCGCCCAGCTGGCCGAGTCGATGAACCACCACCCCGACATCGACATCCGCTACACCACGATCACCTTCCGCGTCTCCAGCCACGACGCCGGTGGCATCACCGACGACGACCTGGTGCTCGCCCGGCACATCGACACCGCGGCGGCCTGACGCCCCCGAACCGTCATGCGGTAGTTGCTCACCGGTCAACTAGATCGGCCGAAAGTTTCCTCCCGGTCGAGTTGAGTCCACGACATGACTTCTTCCGTACGACCGCGCGTCGCCGCGGCCGGTGCTGTGCTGCTGGCCGCGATCGCCGGTCTCAGCATCGCCCCGGCCGGCGCCAGCGCCGCCGGTGGCCTCACGCTGCCGCTGGGCGACCAGAACCTCACCGAGACCCGCAGTTCGCAGACCCTGACCGACGGGGTCAGCCTGACCCGCATCGTGCGCGGCACCGAGCCGGCGCCGGCGGACCAGATCAACACCACCACCCGCGGCCCGTGGTCGATCCAGGTGCTCACCGTCGACCCCGACGAGGCCAAGGGCCACGTCAAGGCGACGTACGGCCCGGATCTGGCTCGGACCGAGAAGACCACGGACCTGGTCCGCGGCGCCGGCGCGCTGGCGGGCGTGAACGCTTCGTTCTTCACCTTCACCGCCAGCCAGCAGTACCCCGGTGACCCGGTCGGCCTGGGCATCTTCGGCGGCAAGCTGCTGAGCGAGCCGCTGACCGACCCGGCCGAGACGAACTTCGTGATCGACGCGAAGACCAGCAAGGCGCTGATCGGGCACCTCAGCTGGACCGGCAGCCTCAAGAACAAGAAGACCGAGGCCGTGCTGCCGCTGGAGTTTGTCAACCACCCGCCGGTCGTGCCCGCCGCCTGCGCGACGCTGGCCGACCAGACCGACTGCACCGCCGCCGGTGACGTCGTACTGTTCACGCCCGAGTTCGCCGCCTCGACGCCGGCCGGTGCCGGGATCGAGGTCGTGCTCGACCAGCGTGGCTGCGTCGTGCGCACCGCCACCACCCGCGGCACGGCGCTGACCGCCGGCCAGACCTCGGTGCAGGCCACCGGCCACGACACCGTCGCCCTCTTCCAGACCCTGGCCGGCGGTTGCGTCAGCACCACGCTGGCCGTCCGGGACGAGCAGGGCAAGAAGGTTGCCCTGCGCAACAGCCTGTACGGCGTCACCGGCCGCGGCCTGCTGGTCCGCGACGGCAAGGTCGTCGAGCAGCCGACCGGCGGCAGCTTCAACGACCGCAACCCGCGGACCATCGCCGGCACCACCAAGGACGGCAAGCTCGTGTTCGTCACCGTCGACGGCCGGCAGACCACGAGTGTCGGCACCACGATGGCCGAGTCCGCCGCCCTGGCCAAGGCGCTCGGCCTGCACAACGCGATGAACCTCGACGGTGGCGGCTCCACCGCGATGGCCGTCAACGGTGCCCTGGTCAACCACCCGGCCGGTGCCGAACGTGCCGTTGGCGACGCCCTGGTGTACGTCGACGCGAAGTACCAGCGCTGACCCCGCGCTCCGGCCGGTGGCAGTCGGCACCGGCCGGAGACGGTACGCCGTGAAGATCTGACATGCTGGACGCGTGACAACTGCTGACGAGTACCGCCTGCTGGGATTCAGTGCCGAGGACCAGGCCGAGACCGAGAAGCTGGACGTCGACCCGGTCCAGGTCGCCGACTTCGCGGCGCAGCTGCGGAAGGCGATCGACCGGTCCCCGGTAGAGGGCGAGCTGACGGCTCCCGAGGACCCGATGGCCTCGCTGGCGGCGTACCTGGAGACGCTGCCGGACATCCGTCGCTTCCACCAGGAGCGCGGGATCAGCGACGAGATCAGCTGGGCCAGCCTGGCCGATCTCGGTCAGCAGTTGAAGGTGCACCGGCGGACCCACGGGACGTTCGGGCTGGAGACGCATTGGTGGGTCACGACGTACTGGACCGGCACGCTGTACGCGCTCGGCCGGCTGCAGTTCCAGCTCCACCAGCCTCCCGCCGGCAAGGCCGTACCGGGAGTCGACCCCGGTGAGTGGGTGCTCGGCGTGCACATCCCCGAGACCGGGCCGCTGACGCCCGAGGCCGTCGACGACAGTTTCGGCCAGGCCCGCGCGTTTTTCGCCGAGCACTTCCCCGACCAGCCGGTGCGGACCGCGACGCTCGACTCCTGGCTGATCGACCCCTACCTGCTCGACCACCTGCCGCAGGAGTCGAACATGGTCCGCTTCGGCCGCCGCTTCACCCCGTACGGCGAACCGCGGGACTCCCAGGACAGCGCGATCTTCTTCACCTTCCGCAGCCACGACCTCGGCAAGCTGGACGAGTTCCCGCAGGACACCGCGCTGCAGCGGCTGATCGTCGAGCGGATCAAGGCCGGCGGGACGTGGCAGACCGCCTTCGGTCACCTCAGCCTTTAGGGACGCCGTACTTGGTCAGCCAGGCGATCAGCTCGACGTTGCTGACGCAGCGCACGTCGGGCTGCTTGCAGGTCTCCTGGACGAAGGTCGTCAGCGAGTCGGAGTAGACGCTGTTGTTCCACCGGTTGAAGTGGTTGCCGAGGAACAACGGCGGGTTGTTGCCCGCGCGCGACCGGGCCAGCGCCTGCCGGTACGTCGCCAGCACCTGGGCCTTCAGCTTCGGCGCATGCGCGAGCGGCGCCTTGCGGGCTTTGGTCTGGCTGTACCAGAGGTTGTAGTCCATCGTCAGCGTGCTCTTGCCTGTCCCGGCCAGTTCGACCGACTGCAGCGGGAGGTCCCAGACGCCGTCCTTCTTCTTCGGCCAGGCGATGTAGCCGGGCTCGGAGGCGTCGTACAGCATGCCGCGCTGCCGCATCACCTGCCGGTACGCCGGGCGCTTGCCCTCCAGGCACGGTGTGCGCAAGCCCTTGACCGTCGACGGATCGAAAGGCGCCGCGAGCGGCTTCCCGGCGGCCAGCGAAGGCCCGGTCTCGACCATCGTGTCGAAGGCGTCGAACTCCGCCTTCCACTGCGCGACCGACCAGCGCTGGATCCCGTTCGCGCCGCAGAAGTGGCCGTTCGCGTGGGTGCCGATCTCGTGGCCCTCGGCAATCGCCTGGCGCAGCACGGTGGCCCGTTTGACCGCGTTGTCCGGCACGGCCCAGCCGATGTCGGACGCGCCGGGCTTGTGGTACGGCGGCTTGTAGTCGGTCTTGCGCGCCTCGGGATACAGGTACGGGCCGGACAGGAAAAACGTCATCCGCGCGTCGACCTGCCGGGCGACCCGGCGCCAGTGCGACCAGAGCGCGAGATCACCGGCACCGTCGAACGAGACAACCACGAACAGCGGTGGTTTGCCGTTCGGCAGCTTGGCCGGGAAGGACCTGGTCACCGGCGCGGCGGACGGCGGCTTGACCCTCGGCGAGAGCGTCGTGGTCGGGTCGGGCTCGCTCGGCGTCGCCGTCGGCGTACCGGACGGTGAGGTTCCGGGCGGGCCGGACGAGGCCTGCGGCGCGACGTCCGCGCACCCGGCGGCCAGTCCCGCCACCACAATTGTCGCTGCGATCAGTCGCCGGCGCCTCAGCATGCCTCGACCACGGTCCGGACCGTTCCCCAGTTACGCGCCCCCGTCATACCCCTACTGACGCATGATCCGGTGATCCGGTTGGCCAAGGACACGCGGCCGGGTCGGAAGCGTCCGATACTTCGTTACTCGGCCGCGACCCTGACGGCCTTGCGGCGCGCGACGATCCGCCGGGTCGTCTCCAGCACCAGACCGATCGTGAAGGCCAGCCCCAGGCTGAACGCGAGCGCCTTCAGCGAATCGTGCGCGAACGCGTCACCGCCGAGGTAGCCGAGCAGCGCGACGTAGGTGTACGCGACGGTCACCCCGGCCGCGGTGAACAGCACGAACTTGCGGAACGAGTACGCCGTGGCGCCGGCGGTCAGCGTGGCGACCATCCGGGCGCCGGGGATGTAGCGGACCGTCATCAGGATCAGCCCGCCGCGGGTGTGCAGCGCCGTACTGACCTTCTCGTACATCGCCTGGCGGGCGTCGCGGCGGCGCATCCAGCGGCGCAGGGCGGGCCCGGAGCCGCGGCCCAGGAAGTAGCAGACGCACTCCCCGATCACCGAGCCGACCATCGCCAGCACGATCACGAGCAGCAGGTTCTGGTGGCCGGCCGCGGCGGCCATCCCGGCGGTGACGATCAGTCCCTCGCTCGGGACCACCGGGAACACGGCGTCGATCAAGGCCGCGAGGAACAGGACGAGCAGCAGCCAATGCGAGGCCATCGCGATGCTGAGCAGCTCTCGGGCGGCCTCCATCAACTCTGTCACGCCCCCGAGCATGCCATCCGGTGTCAAGGCGCTCCCAATCCCAGCGCTGTGATTCGGCTCGTTCGGCGAGGAATTCACCAGGTGTTCACAGCAGCACCGGCAGCGCGGAAATGCCGTTCATCAACAGGCCCGGATTGCGGTGCGGATCCGCGCCCGGCTCGGCCAGCCGCAGGTCGGGGAACCGGTCGAACAGCAGGCCGAGCGCGATCCGGCCCTCGAGCCGGGCCAGCGGCGCGCCGAGGCAGTGGTGGATGCCGTGACCGAAGCCGAGGTGCTGGTTCTCGGTCCGGGTGAGGTCGAGTCCGGCCCCGTCCCCGAACCGCGCGTCGTCACGGTTGGCGGCGGTCAGCGCGAACACGATCACCTCGCCGGTCCGGATCGTCCGCCCGGCGATCTCGATCGGCGCCGCCGCGACGTACGGGATCGCGGCCTGCAGCGGGCCGTCGTACCGGATCAGCTCCTCGACGGCGGCCGGGAGCCGCTCGGGCTCGGTCTTGAGCAGCGCGAGCTGGTCGGGATGGGTGAGCAGCGCGTGCACGCCGTTGGTGATCAGGCTGACCGTGGTCTCGTGGCCGGCGGCGAGCAGCAGGAAGACCATCGAGGTGAGCTCGTCGGTGCTCAATCGGTCGCCGCCGTCGCGGGCCGCGATCAGCGCGGAGAGCAGATCGTCGGACGGCGCGGCCACCCGGCGGTCCTCGATCAGCTCGTGGATGAACCCGACCATCGCCAGCGCGCTCTCGACGTACACCTCCGGCGGGTGCACGGACGCGTTCACCACCACCGAGGACCAGCGGCGGAAGTCGTCGCGGCGGATCGCCGGGATGCCGAGCAGTTCGGAGATGACGGTGATCGGCAGCGGATAGCTGTAGGCGTTGACCAGATCGACCGGCCCGTCCGCGGCGGCCATGTCGTCGAGCAGCCCGGCCGCGATCTCCCGGATCCGCGGCTCCAGCAGCTCGATCCGCCGGCGCGTGAACGCCCCCGACACGAGCTTGCGCAGCCGGGTGTGGTCGGGCGGATTGGCGTTGAGCATATGCCGGTCCATCGAGTTCACCAGGCTGTCGAACACGTGGTCGCGGTGCGGCCCGTCCAGCGGCGACCGGACGACGTCCGGATGGGCCAGCAGGGCCCGCGCCTCGGCGTACCCGGTGACCAGCCAGACCGGCACTCCGGTGAACAAGGTCAGGTACTGCAACGGGCCCTGGGCGGCCAACTCCGCGAAGCCCTTGAATCGAGCCTGGCCGCTGGTCTCGGTGAATGGCGACGTCACCTCACCACCGTACGTTCCGCGGGGTTGACCGGCGCCGCGGCCAACTGATGGAGTCGGCCCCACCTGGCGGAGGGAGCTGGATGGACGTCCGGATCGAGCGGGTGCTGAAGGCACCGGTGAGCACCGTGTACGCCGCGTGGACGCGGGCCGACACGATGCGGCACTGGTACTGCCCCAATCCCGCGCTCGACCTCACGGTCGATGCCGAGGTCGAGGTCGGTGGGGCGTACGTGGTGGCGATGGGACCGCACGTCGTCCGGGGGACGTACAGGGAGGTGGATCCACCCCACCGGCTGGTCTTCGACTGGAAGTGGGACGAGGACGACGACGGACCGTCGACGGTGTCGATCGAGCTGAGCGACGCCGGTGAGGGTACGCGGATGCTGCTGGTGCACACCGGCTTCGGCAGCGCCGAGGAGGCCGCCAACCACTTGCAGGCGTGGGAGCCGACGATCGACCGGCTGGAGCAGCTGCTCAGTCGGTGAGCTCGACCGCGAGCTCGGCGCGGCTGTGGATGCCGAGCTTCGTGTAGACCTTGCGGAGGTGGTACTCGACCGTCTTCGGGCTGAGGAAGAGTTTGGCGGCGGCTTCGCGCGTGCTGTGACCGGCGGCCAGGAGTTGCGCGACCTGGCGTTCCTGAGGCGTGAGGTCGTCGGCGCTGCTTGGCTCGCGCCGGCGTGCGGTTTCGCCGGTGGCGTTCAGCTCGGCCGCGGCTTGGTCGGCCCAGGTCGGAGCTCCCAACTGGTCGAAGAGCTGGACGGCCGAGCGCAGCTGGACGCGCGCGTCGACGCGGCGTCGTACCCGGCGGAGCCAGGAGCCGTAGACCAGTTGGGTGCGGGCTGTCTCGAAGAGATCGGGCGTCCGCTCGTGCAAGATCAGCGCCTCGGCGAACGCGCCCTCGTCGTCGCCGACCAGACCGCGCACTCGGGCCGCCCGAGCCAGCGACCAGGGCAGACCCTTGCGGGCGGCCCGCTCAGCGAACGCGTCGGCCGTCGCCACAGCGTCCTGAGTACGGCCGAGACGCAGATAGATCTCCACCAGCTCAGGCGCCGGCGACAGATCCGGATCGAGCATGCCACCGGTCGCGAGCAACTCCACCAACCTCTCGTACGGCGCGAGCGCGGCAGCCGGCTCGCCCCGGCCCAGCGCGAGATCGCCCAGCGCGAACGACGCCCAGGCGAGCCCGAGCCGGATCTCCCGGTCGGTGCAGATCGCGATCGCCTCGGCGGCTTGCGCCCGGCACTCGTCGGCCCGGCCCCGGCGTGCGGACAGCCACGCCTGACCCGCGAGGTTGATCGCCAACTGGGTGGTCTGCCCGGTCTCGCGCGACAACCGGATCGCCTCGTCGTACGACGTGGCCGCGTCCGCCCAGCGATCGGTGGTCGCCTGATCCCTCGCCAAGTGGAACAGCACTCCCGGCAGCAGACCGAGCGCGACGCCGTCCCGGCTGTCGCGCAGGACCTGCTCGATGACCTCGCGACCGGCGTCGCGCTCCCGCAGGAACAGCGGTGCCAGGACGACCCAGACCTGGTGACGCGGGTCGAGCGTCGGCGTTCCGGTATGTCCCGTTGCTCCTGAGAGCGCGACCGCCGTACGGATCTGGTCACTGCCGCCTCGGCCGGCCAGCACGCGGGCCACCCCACTCGCGAGGAGGCCGAGCAGCCGGCTCTCCGGCGGGTCGACGTCCGGCAGAATCGCGTCGAGGTCCTCGGCGACGCGCAGGGCTGTCCTGGTGTCCCCGACGTGGAAGCAGGCATTCACGACGTCGCTCAGCAGCCGGATCCGGGTCGGCAGGTCGTCGGCGCTCGCGGCTGCTGCCAGGAGGATGTCGCGGGCCTGGCCGGGCGACCCGCACCTGACGGCGATGTCGCCGCGCAACTCCTGGGCGCGGAGGCCGACCGCGGGCGAGAGGTCCCGGCGCAGCGCATCCACGAGCAGCGCCTCGGCCCGGTCCGGCAAGCCGGCGAACCAGGCCGCCTCCCCCGCCGCGACCAATCGGCGGCCTTGCTCGGACGCGTCGCCGGTCAGCCGTGCTGCTCGCTCGAACGCCGTCGCCGCGACCGCGTGCGCACCCCGCTCGACCGCGTGCCCGGCGACGACCTCCAATCCGGCCGCGACGTCGCTGTCCGACCCGAGCACGGCTTCGGACCGATGCCAGATCCGCCGGTCGTGGTCGGCCAGCACACCGGCCATCGCCTGGTGGACGGTACGGCGTACGGCCGGCGCCGCGTCGGCGTACACGGACGAGCGGACCAACGGATGCCGGAACTCCACCCGCCCGTCGACGATCCGGACGAGCCCGGCTTGCTCCGGCTCCCCCAGCGCGCCGACCTCCACGCCGAGCTGCTCGCACACACGGGCGACCACGCCGAGCTCGCCGTCGTCGGAAGCCGCCACCAGCAAGGCGATGCGAGCCGGCTCGCTCAAGCGGTGCGCCTGCGCGGCGAAGGCCTCGGCCAGCAGGCGCGGGACCGGGATCGGAGCGCCGGGCGGGACGCGCTGCAGCCGGTTCGGTTCGCGGGTCAGTTCCAGCAGGGCCAACGGGTTCCCGGCCACCATCCGATGCACCTGCGCCACGTCCGTCGTACGCCGGCCGACCAGTTCGCGCGCGTCGTCGAGCCCGAGTCCGTCGAGCCGCAGCAGCGGCAGGTCTGCCTCCGCCAACGGATGCGTCTCCCCGGCCCGCGCCGCCACCACCAGCACGATCGGATCCGCAACCAACCGGCGGGCCGCGAACACCAACGCCTCCGCCGACGGCCGGTCGATCCACTGCGCGTCGTCGACCAGGACCGCCACGGGTGCCTGCTCGGCGTACCGGCACAGCAAGCTGAGTGTCGCCGCGCCCACGGCGAACCGGCCGGCGGGATCAGTGGTGGTGGTCAGCGCCAGCGCCGCGGCCAAGGCATCCCGTTGTGGGGAAGGGATCCGGTCCAGCTCACCCAACGCCGGACGGAGCAACTGCAGCAGCCCACCGAACGGCACCTCGTGTTCGGTCTCGGTTCCTCGCGCCCGGAGCAGGCGGCAGCCGGCGGACTCGGCCGCGGCCTGGTCCAGGAGGGCGGTCTTGCCGATCCCCGGCTCCCCGGTGATCAGCAGCACCCCACTGGTGCCCACCCGCGCCCCCGCGACCAACCGCCCGATCGCCCGCCGCTCGGCCTCCCGCCCGATCAGCATCTTCGGAGTCTAGGACGTGTTGATCAATTCCCTGCAGCACGCAGGGAGTTGATCAACACGCCCTGGGGCGCCGGGACCAGGGGGCCCACCTGATGCGATGGCCGATCGCCCGCTCCTAGCGTCGGCGCAGACAAGTTGTCCCAGGGAGGGAAGTCATGACCACCATCGACCAGCCCGTCACCGTCGACGGCGACAAGCTCATGCAGTTCGTGTTCCAGGCCGTCGGCGAGGTCGGCGCGACACTCAACGCGGCACTCGTCGTGATGGGTGACAAGCTCGGCTTCTACCGCACACTGGCCGGCGCCGGCGGGCTCACTCCGGCCGAGCTGGCCGACCGCACCGGCACCCACGAGCGGTACGTCCGCGAGTGGCTGAACGCCCAGGCAGCCGGCGGTTTCGTCACCTACGACCCGGCCACCGGGCGGTACACGCTGCCGCCCGAGCAGACCGTCGCGCTCACCGACGAGAACAGCCCGGCGTTCCTGCCCGGCTTCTTCCAGATCGCGCTCGGCACCGTGCAGGACACCGACCGGATGGTCGACGCGGCCCGCAGCGGCGCCGGGATCGGCTGGCACGAGCACGACTCCGACGTCCACCTCGGCTGCGAGCGTTTCTTCCGTCCCAGCTACCACGCGAACCTCGTCGACAGCTGGCTGCCCGCGCTCGACGGAGTCGTGGACAAACTGCAGCGCGGTGCGAAGGTCGCCGACATCGGCTGCGGCCACGGCGCCTCGACGATCTTGATGGCCCAGGCGTTTCCGCGGTCCACCTTCCGCGGCTCCGACTACCATCCCGAGTCGATCGCGACCGCCCGGAAGCGTGCCGCCGAGGCGGGCGTCGAGGCCGAGTTCGAGGTCGCCGGCGCCACGTCGTACGGCGGTGAGAACTACGACCTGGTGACCACGTTCGACGCCCTGCACGACATGGGCGACCCGGTCGGCGCCGCCCGCCAGGTGCGCGAGTCGCTCGCCCCGGACGGCACCTGGATGGTGGTCGAGCCGATGGCCGGCGACCACGTCGAGGACAACCTGAACCCGGTCGGCCGCGCGTACTACGGCTTCTCCACCCTGCTGTGCACGCCGGCGTCGCTGTCGCAGGAGGTCGGGCTCGGGCTCGGCACCCAGGCCGGTCCGGCGCGGATCCGCGACGTGACGACCGCGGCCGGTTTCACCCGGTTCCGGGTCGCGGCGCAGACGCCGTTCAACCTGGTCTACGAAGTCCGCCCCTGAGACAGTGAGCACCATGGAGGGCACGGTCACCCGCAACGGCGTGACGATCCACTACCGCGTCGAGGGCGAAGGCCCGACGCTGGTCCTGCTGCCGACCTGGTCGCTCGTGCCCTCCCGGTGCTGGAAGGCCCAGGTGCCCTACCTGGCCAGGCATTTCCGGGTGATCACGTTCGACGGCCGCGGCTCGGGCGCGTCGGACAAGCCGACCGGGGCGGCGGCGTACGCGGACGCCGAGTTCGTCGCCGACACGATCGCGGTGCTGGACGCGACCAGTACGCCGTACTGCGTGCTGGTCGGGTTCTCCCGCGGCTGCCCGTGGGCGCTGGAGGTCGCGTTGCGGCAGCCCTCGCGGGTGCTGGGGGTGGTCTGCATCGGGTCGGCGACCCGGCTGACGCCGATGCTCGAGGAACGCACCCGGTGGACGTGGCACGAGCGGCACCAGACGAGCGAGGGCTGGGCGAAGTACAACCGGTACCACTGGGTCGAAGGCGGGTACGACGACTTCCTGACCTTCTTCTTCGACCGGATGTTCCCGGAACCGCACTCCAGCAAGCAGATCGAGGACGGGATCGGGTGGGCGCACGAGATCAGCCCGTCGCTGCTGGTCGACACGGAGGCCGCGCGGTCGCAGCATCTGGATCCGGCGCGGTTCGCCGACCTGACGTGTCCGGTGCTGATCGTGCACGGGTCGGACGATCAGATCCGCCCGCCGGCCGAGGGGGCTCGGCTCGCCGAGCTGACCGGCGGGTCGCTCGTCACGGTCGTCGGCGGCGGGCATGCGCCGCATGCGCGCGATCCGGTGGTCGTGAATCATCTGCTTCGCCAGTTTGTGTCGCAGGTGATGCCGCAGCCGGTACGCCGTACGTGGGTGCGTGCGGCTCGGCGTGCGCGGCGGGTGCTTTACCTGTCGTCGCCCATCGGGCTCGGTCATGCTCGCCGGGATCTCGCGATCGCGCGGGAGTTGCGAACGGTGCAGCCGGACGTGGAGATCGAGTGGCTCGCGCAGCATCCCGTGACGCGCGTGCTGGCCGACGCGGGTGAGGTCGTGCACCCGGCGTCGGACTGGCTGCTCAGCGAGTCGGCGCACGTGGAGTTCGAGGCAGGCGAACACGACCTGCACGCGTTCCAGGCGGTTCGTCGGATGGACGAGATCCTGGTCGCGAACTTCCTCACCTTCACCGACGTGGTCGAGGACCGGCACTACGACCTGGTGATCGGCGACGAGGCCTGGGAGGTCGACTACTTCCTGCACGAGAACCCGGAACTGAAACGCTTCGCCTACGCCTGGCTGACCGACTTCGTCGGCTGGCTCCCGATGCCTGACGGCGGTCCGGACGAGGCCGCCCTGACCGCCGACTACAACGCGGAGATGCTGGCGCAACGCTCGCGGTATCGGCGGCTGCGGGACTGCTCGTTGTTCGTCGGCGATCCGGAGGACGTGGTCGAGGAATCCTTCGGCCCCGGCCTACCGGACATCCGCGAGTGGACCCAGCAGAACTACACCTTCACGGGGTACATCACGGGCTTCGAGCCGGCTGGCTCGCGGCCGGCTGCGGGGCCACCGCGCTGCCTGGTGACGGTCGGTGGTTCGGGCGTCGGGACCAGCTTGTTGCATCGAGTCCTCGACGCCGTACCGGCTCTTCAGCGCCTGATCCCTGGTATCGAGTTCGACGTCGTCACCGGTCCGCGCATCGACCCGGCGTCGCTGCCGCACCTGCCCGGCGTACGGGTGCACGGCTACCTTCCTGACCTTCATCTGGAGCTCGGCAAGGCCGACGTAGCGATCACCCAGGGCGGCCTGACCACCTGCATGGAACTAACCGCCCAGCGCGTCCCGTTCGTCTACATCCCGCTCCAGCACCACTTCGAGCAGAACTTCCACGTCACCGCCCGCCTCGACCGTCACCGTGCCGGGCACCGCCTCGAGTACTCCGAGGCGGCCCAGCCCGATCGCCTCGCCGAAGCCGTCGCGAAGGCGCTGACCGATCCGGTCGACTACCTCGCGGTGCCCACCGACGGCGCCTCCCGGGCCGCTCACCTGCTCGCCGACCTGCTCTGATCCGGGAGCCGGCAAAAGTGGTAGTCGATTCCGATTGTCATTTGTAGCGCTAAATTTCCAGGTCTGATCACAGCTCGGCCTCAACGGTTTACGGCGTGAAAAAAGTCGGCGTCAATGGAACAGCGCCCACCGACCCGCCCACGTCGGACCACCTCGGGCGCAGGTGGTCCCCGCCCAGGAGAACCTCGTGACCACGTCCTTCCACAACCCGTCCGGCGAGATCGAAGCCACCCTCGCCTATCCCCGCCCGCTGACCGGCCGGGCCGCCTGACCGATCCGGGGTACGACGATGGGGGCATCAGTCGTCCCCTGGATCCGCGGAGCCGCGACCCCCTCGGACGGCGGGGTCGCGGCTCCCGCCTTCTTCCGGCGCGTGGTCGCTCGGCGGTCGGAGCTCGGTCTCCTTTTCGCCGGTCGACGCGTGGCCTTCTGCTCGTCGGCCGACGTGCACCACTGACCAACGTGTCGCGGCGGATTCGACCGACGCTCCGACTTGCTCGTGCCGGGGTCGTTTCGGCAACTTGCTCGGTGGTGGAGGTCGAGCCGCGGCGGGTGCGCCGGCACCCGAGGGCCGAACGAGCCCGGCGTGGGTGCGCTCGGCGTCCCGGCGCGCGTCGGTTGCCGCTCGCCACTCGCCGGTCGCCGGTCGCCGGTCGCCGGTCGCCGGTCGCCGCACGATGCTCGGTGCTCGGCGGGCGATCGGCGTTCCCGGCAACTCGGGTCCGGTGCTCGCCGGCCGGCGTTCCGACCCCCAGCCCCGGAAAAAACTCGAGCCCCGGGCGGCAACCCGGGGCTCAGATGGATGGATGGGCGGCGGAATCAGCTGCCGGACTTGCGCCGGAACTGGCGCTTCTGCTTGTCGTTGTGCGCCTCGCCGACACCCTCGTGCCGCGGGCCACTGCCCGGGTGCGACTCGTGAGTGGCGTTCTTCTTCGCGAGCGCCTCGCGGAACTTCTTCTGCAGATCGTCCTGCGCCGGCTTGCTGGGCTTGTCGCTCATACCGTCTCCTTAACAAACCGTCAGGCGTACGCCTCTAGCTAACCAAGTGTGACGGTCACCGCGCCAACCAATATCAGCGGGTGCCCGACATCACGCCATCCGCGCCACGAAAACGAACTCCTGCTACATCGCCGGCCTGGTCGACGAAGACACGTTCGACCTGAATTGAACCCCCAACTCGTAGGCTGACCGTCGTACCCGAGCAAGGAGGCGACGGTGACAGAGACAACGGTGCCCGAACTGATGGCCGAACTCGCCGCACTCGAAGACCCCAAGGCTCGTGCGGTGAACGAGCGCCACGGCGACGACCACGGCGTGAACCTCAGCAAGCTGCGTGCGATCGCCAAGCGGCTGAAGACCCAGCACGACCTCGCCCGCGACCTCTGGAACACCGGCGACACCGCGGCGCGACTCCTCGCCCTCCTCATCTGCCGCCCCAAGAACTTCGAACGCGACGAGCTGGACACCATGCTCCGCGAGGCCCGCGCACCCAAGGTCCACGACTGGCTGGTGAACTACGTCGTCAAGAAGAGCCCGTACGCCGAAGACCTCCGCCTGACCTGGTCCGCCGACCCCGACCCCGTGGTCGCCAGCGCCGGCTGGGCCCTCACCACCGAACGCGTCACCAAGAACCCCGACGGCCTCGACCTCTCCGGCCTACTCGACACCATCGAAGCCGAGATGAAGACCGCCCCCGACCGCCTGCAATGGGCCATGAACCACACCCTCGCCCAAATCGGCATCGACCACCCCGACCACCGCGCCCGCGCCCTCGCCATCGGCGAACGCCTCGAAGTCCTCAAGGACTACCCAACTCCCCCAGGCTGCACGTCCCCGTACGCCCCGGCCTGGATCACCGAGATCGTCCGCCGACAGAACGACACAGCGTCAGCCTGAGACCCAGGCTCAAACATGCACGTCAACAACATCATCATCGCCTGGCGAATCTTCGCTTGGCGAGCCTTCCGTGCGTGATTCCTCATTCTTTTTCGACTTGAACAACCCCGCCACATTGGCACGAACTGCGCCCGCTGTTCCGACGATCGCGCCACCTATGCTCTTGGCGTTGCCCTGCGCCAATTCATCGGCTTGCTTCACGGCTGCCAGGTAAACCTCCGCGTCGACATTCGGAGGCGGTAGCTCTCTGAGGTGCTCCATAAGTCGTTTCGATTGGATGCGAAGAGTAACGAAGGTCAGGCCACCCGACACCACTCCGCCGACCACCGGAACGACCTTGCTCACAGTCTTGGCGAAGCTCTGCTTGGTGACTTGCACTCCGACAACCCGCAGAGTCTGCTTCATCGGAACGTACCAGGCGGTTTTGGTCAGCGCCACACCTGTGATTTTCCTCTGCACGGCGGGGCGGGCAACCTGAGCAGCGAAGACACTTACCGAGACCGATGCACTGCCGACCCCCATCATCACGCCCAGGAACGCTGCAAGCATGCCCAAAGACTCGTCGTCGATCTCATCGATGTCGTCCAAGAAAGACTGCCAACCGTACACATAGGCGATCTTCTGCATGACCCTGAAAGCATGGACATAGAACTGAGTGATGTCAGCAGGCACCGTTCCGATCATCGCGAACCCGCCAGGCAAGCCGGCGGCAAACGACAATGCCGTAGATTTCCCGGTCTCGAACTCGATCACGCTTCGGGCGATGTCGTCGAGCATGGTCGGCGAAATGCCGGCTACTGCGGGATTCTTCCTGACTGCCCGATCTATTACCGCCGCACCGACACCACGTTTGTGAAGTTCTGCCCTGAGGAACTGCACCCGGTCGATACGGACACCGCGTAGTCGTACGACCTTCTTGAGGAACGCTATGGCGAACTGCTCAGCCTCCCGATCCTGCTGGTCCAGCATGGAGTTGATACTCGGATCGGCTTCTTCGTCGACGTTGAGGTTCTCGTTCTCGACGTCGACGGTTTCCGAAGAGTCGCCCGCCACAATTTTCTCTACATGCTTTTGATTCTCGTCGCCCACAGCGCACATCATTGCCATGATCCAGGAAAATGTCCATAGCCGAGCTGACGACCGAAAGGCTGGTCCCGCAGTATCAACTGCTCAACCAGCCCTTGTTCAAAAGAAGAACCAGCCGTTGAAGCGAAATCGACCACGCCATCAGCAATGACGTAGTCCTTGCCTCCCATGCGGCCCTCCCCGGCGGACTTGTCGGCGGCCATCGAGCCGGCTTCGACGAGGTCGCCGAAGGAGTTCAGGACCGGAGGCGATCGGCAGCGGTGCGGATGGGGGACCAATCCGTCGCTGTTTCGCGGGCCTTGGCACGGGAGAGCCAGGTTGCGCGGTCGGCTTGTTCAGCTCGCAGGTGGATGAGGTCGGTGCTTACGCCGGATGGCGGGGCAACGATGACTTCGGCCACTCGGCGTTCCATTGCACGAATAAGGGCCCGATGGAAGTCTTCAACGGCAGCGAGGAACTCGCGCAGACTGACCATGAGCTGACCGGTCGGGGGTGCGGTGAAGAGGTTCGCGTCGGAGTTCTGCCAACTGATGGTGACCTGGTCACGGTGGCGCCAGCAGCGGATTTTGGGCGCGTCACGTAGATAGCCGACGTCGAGGAAATGATCTGAATACCAGGTGCCGAAGGCGTCGATCACCGCGTCGGCGACGTCGAGCTCCAACCAGTCAGGCACGTCGGACTCAAGCAGCTCGACAAGGTCTGCGGGCACGTCCTCGGCCACCGCAGGCAGCAGTTCGAGCAAGTCTTCCCACAGGCGGCCGACGTAGTAGTCGACGTACGGGCGCTTATCGCGGTACTCAGGCAATAGCGCAGGAGGCTGACGTCACCCAGCTCGATCCAGTACCAGCCGTCGGTCAGACCGAACCAGCTCAGGCTCGGCTGGTCACCGCCCCACGGTGCGATCTCCGCCAACGGGCGGAGCTCGAACCGGAAGCGGATCAACGAGCGATCAGACGTTGAAGCGGAACTCGACCACGTCGCCGTCGGCCATCACGTAGTCCTTGCCTTCCATTCGGACCTTGCCGGCGGACTTGGCGGCGGCCATCGAGCCGGCTTCGACGAGGTCGTCGAAGGAGACGATCTCGGCCTTGATGAAGCCGCGCTGGAAGTCGGTGTGGATGACGCCGGCGGCCTCGGGGGCGGTGGCGCCCTTCTTGATCGTCCAGGCGCGGGACTCCTTGGGGCCCGCGGTCAGGTACGTCTGCAGGCCGAGGGTCTCGAAGCCGACCCGGGCGAGCACGTCCAGGCCGGGCTCCTCGACGCCCATCTCGGCGAGCATCTCGCGGGCCTCGTCCTCGTCGCCGAGCTCGACCAGTTCGGCCTCGAACTTGGCGTCCAGGAAGATCGCCTCGGCCGGCGCGACCAGGTCACGCATCTGCTGCTTGAGCGACTCGTCGGCCAGCTCGTCGGCGTCGCAGTTGAAGACGAACAGGTACGGCTTGGCGGTCATCAGCATCAGCTCGCGGATCGCGTCGCGGTCCACGTCGGTCGCGATGATCGGCGTACCGGCCTCGAGGTGCTTCTGCGCCTCGCGGACCGCTTCCAGGACGGCGACGCTCTCCTTCTTCAGCCGGGACTCCTTCTCCAGCCGCGGGATCGCCTTCTCGACGGTCTGCAGGTCGGCCAGGATCAGCTCGGTCTGGATCGTGGAGATGTCGTCGGCCGGCGAGACCTTGCCGTCGACGTGGGTGACGTCGTCGTCGCGGAACACCCGGGTGACCTGGCAGATCGCGTCGGACTCGCGGATGTGGCTGAGGAACTTGTTGCCCAGCCCCTCACCCTCCGACGCGCCGCGCACGATGCCGGCGATGTCGACGAACTGCACGGTGGCGGGCAGCTGCTTGGCCGATCCGAAGATCTCGGCCAGCTTGCCCAGCCGCGCGTCCGGCACCCCCACCACGCCGACGTTGGGCTCGATCGTCGCGAACGGGTAGTTCGCGGCGAGCACGTTGTTCTTGGTCAGCGCGTTGAAGAGCGTGGACTTGCCCGCGTTGGGGAGCCCGACGATTCCGATGGTGAGTGCCACGGACGCCAAGGGTACGCGCCCGCCCCGCCGGACCCCAATCCACAGCCGGTACGCCGCCCGCCGGCGAAGCCCGTACGCCGTACCCGCGCGCCGTGGCTCAGATCACGAACGACTCCAGCTCCGCGTCGTACCACCGCTTGGTCAGCCCGAGCGGCCGCATCCCGAGCCGCCGGCAGACCGCGAGCGACGCTTGATTGCCCGGCCGGACCACCGCGTAGATCTCCCCCAGCCCCGCCTTGAACCCGTGCGCGATCGCACCCCGCGCCGACTCGGTCGCCAGCCCCCGCCCCCACGCGTCCGGATGGAAGTGCCACCCGACCTCCACCTCACCGCGACTCGGCACCCCGTCGGACGGCTCCGGCAGCGGCACCAGCAGCACCGTCCCCGCAACCGTTCCCGTGGCCTTCTCCTCCACCGCCCACACGCCGTGTAAGGGATCGGTGTTGCGCGCGTTCCACCGTTCGATCGTCCGGGTCGCCGCGTCGCGGTCCGTCATCGCGCGCGGAGTCGCGCCAAGCCACCGCGACACCTCCCAGCGCCGGTAGATGTCGAAGACCCGGTCACCGTCGGCCTCGGCCCAGTCACGGACCACCAGCCGCTCGGTCTCGAAGACCACCTTGGCGTTCATCGCGTCTCCCCTCGCTTGACCGTTGATCTACCCGGCCCAGCAGCGGCGCGGCAAGCGATCCGGGACAAGCGTGACCACACCGTTGTTGCTTGACGCGGAAGCGACCGAGATCTCCTTGCAACACGGCGAACGCCAACCACCGTGGCGATCGACGCGTCTCCCTGGTGACAGCTCCTGAGGGGGAGCGACTGGGGACCATCCGCCTGATCCGTGAGGGAGCATCATGTCCCGAAAGCTTGCTGCCGTTTTCGGCACCGCCGCTGCCGCCGCACTGGTACTCGGCGGGCTGTTCGCCGTAGCGCTGGGACATTCCGCCGCCCCAAAACCCACCGCCGCCTTCAGCAGTACGACGGGTTCGGCGCCACCGCCCGTCACGCCGACCACGACACCGAAGACCGTCGACCACACGCCCGGTACGCCGGTCGCCGACCCGACCGCAGCACTTGTCGCCGGCAACAAGAAGGTGCTGTTCTTCAGCTTCGACGACGGCCCCGACCCGGTCTGGACGCCGAAAGTCCTGCAGGTGCTGAAGAAACACGGCGCCCACGCGACCTTCTTCCAGCTCGGCCAGAACCAGGCCGAGCACCCCGGACTGCGCGAGCAAATCCTTGCCGATGGCAACACCATCGGCAGTCACTCGATCACCCACCCGCAACTGACCGCGCTGTCCGCGGCCAAGCGGCACCACGAGATCTTCGACGGCCCGCAGTCCAAGTGCTTCCGGCCGCCGTACGGCGCGACGAACCCGAAGGTGCGCGCGGAGATCAAGGCCGCGGGGATGGCCCAGGTCCTTTGGGACGTCGACCCGCGGGACTGGGCCAAGCCCGGCGTGAACGCGATCGTGACCAACATCATGACCCACGCGCACCGCCACAACATCGTCCTGCTGCACGACGGCGGCGGCGACCGGGCCCAGACCGTCGCGGCGCTGGACAAGGTCCTCCCGTTGCTCAAGGCCCAGGGCTACAGCTTCCCCGCGATGGACTGCTGACAAAACTGTCGGACCCATGTGTCACTGTCTGTGCCATGACCGGTACGACGTTGCTCTTGGTGCTGCTGTTCCTCGTCATCGGGTTGTTGCTCGGGGCGGGTTTCGGCGTGCTCTGGTCACGCGGCCGCGACGGCGCCGAGCTGGCGCGGATCACCGCCGAGCGCGACGCCGCCGAGGACCGGGTGGTCGAGCTGACCCAGGAGCGGCACTCGGTCGGTCAGCAGATGTCCGGCCAGGCCGTCGTCAAGGAGGCGCTGGACCGGTTGCACGCCGAGCTCAGCCAGTTGGAGAAGGGCCGCGCGGCCTGGCAGTCCCAGTTGCACCAGCAGGTCAACGAGGTCCGCATGAGCGGCGAGGCGCTGCGCCGGGAGACCGCGTCGCTGTCCACCGCGCTGCGCAAGCCGCAGGTCCGTGGCCGGTGGGGCGAGCTGCATCTGCGGCGTACCGTCGAACTGGCCGGCATGGTCGCGCACTGCGACTTCACCGAGCAGACCTCGACCGTCACCGACGACGGACTGCTCCGCCCCGACCTGGTGGTCAGACTTGCCGAGGGCAAGAATCTCGTTGTCGACTCGAAGGTCCCACTGGCCGCGTTCCTGGAAGCGGCCGAGAGCGACGACGCCGACTTCCGCGAGGACCGGCTGCGGGCCCACGCCCGCCACCTGCGCACCCATGTCGACCAGCTCTCCGCCAAGGCGTACTGGTCGCGCCTGCCGTCCACGCCGGAGTTCGTCATCCTGTTCGTGCCCGGCGAGTCCTTCCTGTCCGCCGCGCTCGACGTCGAGCCCGGCCTGCTCGAGTACGCCGCCGAGCGCCGGGTGATCCTGGCGACGCCGACGACCCTGATCGCAACCTTGCGCGCCGCGGCGTACGCGTGGAACCAGTCGGCCCTGACCGAGTCGGCCCAGCAGGTCTTCGAGCTCGGCCGCGAGCTGTACGAGCGGCTCAGCACGATGGGCGACCACCTCGGCCGGGTCGGCCGGTCACTCACCTCGGCGGTCGACGCGTACAACCGGACCGTCGGCTCGTTCGAGAGCCGCGTCTTCATCACCGCCCGCAAACTCCGCGACCTGCACGTCACCGAGGCCGAGCTCGAAGCCATGGAGACCATCGAAGCCTCCGTCCGCCCACTGGCCGCCCCCGAACTGCTCGCCCTTGATGAGACCACCCCCGACGACCCCACCCGCCGCTGGGTCCCCACCCCACCCGTCGACCGAACCCGTCGCGACACCCCACCACCCCTGCCAGGCATGGACTCACAAACCGGCTAATTCTGTGGTGCTCGAGCAAGCTGCCCGTGGACACTGAGCCGGTGACCCGGAAGACCCCGCAGGAGAAGAAGGCGCTCTCGTACGCCAAGGACCGCCGCAACCTGTACGGCGAGAACGACAAGTCGTCGCGCAAGGCGATCCCGCTCCGCAAGCGGCTGGTCAACCGTGCCAACCGTCACCAGATCCAGAAGGCTCTGGCCGGCGCTGTCGGCGCACCAGATCCCGAGGCAGTCCAGGTGCGCGCGGAGGGAAAGCGGCCGAAGCGCTGGAGCAAGTGGCCGGACACCCCGCTGGCCGAGGCCGTGGCACATCATCTGGAGCGCCGCGAACAGCGGCAGCAGAACCACTAGAACCCACACGCACAGTCACGAGCGATCAGCCGTCAGTGCTGACTTAACGAAAACTGTCTGCGGTTCGGCATTGACATCGTTGCACCGCTGTCGAACGATGAGAGCGCTCTCACCCGTTCGGTGGTCTACCGTCCCTCACCGCACGGGCCTGCGAGCACCGGTGTTTCTGCGCGTGGTCCGGCGCGGCTGTGCCCTGGTAACGCAGCCGTCCCACCGACCGGCCGGTGCTCCACCTTCTCTCGCACTGGGACAGACCTGAGGAGGAGTTGTGCGCATCAAACCGAAGCTGCTCGCGGTGCTCGCCGCCGCGGCCACCATCGCGGCCGGACTCACCGCCACCGTCTCGGCGCCCGCCGAAGCGGTCCCGGCGACCATTCCGCTGAAGATCACCAACAACTCGGGTCGCGGCGACGCGATCTACGTCTACAACCTCGGCACGAACCTCGCGACCGGCCAGCAGGGCTGGGCCGACGCGAACGGCGCGTTCCACGCCTGGCCGGCCGGCGGCAACCCGCCGACCCCGGCGCCGGACGCGTCGATCCCCGGACCGGGCAACGGCCAGTCGATCACGATCCAGATGCCGAAGTTCTCCGGCCGGGTCTACTTCTCCTACGGCCAGAAACTGGTCTTCAAGCTGACCACCGGCGGCCTGGTGCAGCCCGCGGTCCAGAACCCGAGCGACCCCAACGCCAACATCCTGTTCAACTGGACCGAGTACACGCTGAACGACTCCGGCCTGTGGATCAACAGCACGCAGGTCGACATGTTCTCCGCGCCGTACGCCGTCAGCGTGCAGTCCGCGGCCGGCACGAAAACGACCGGGCATCTGAAGCCCGGTGGGTACAACAACTTCTTCAACGCGCTGCGCGGCCAGGGCGGCGGCTGGTCGAACCTGATCAAGACGGCTCCGGACGGCTCGGTGCTGCGCGCGCTCGCTCCGTCGTACGGCGTCGAGACCGGTGCGCTGCCGGGCTCGGTGATGGACGACTACGTGAACCGGGTCTGGTCGAAGTACAGCAACGAGACGCTCACCGTGACGCCGTTCACCGACCAGCCGAACATCAAGTACTTCGGCCGGGTCTCGGGCAACACGATGAACTTCACCAACACCTCCGGCCAGGTGGTGACGTCGTTCCAGAAGCCGAACTCGGCCAGCATCTTCGGCTGCGCCGGCTTGCTCGACGCACCGAACGACCTGGTCCGCGGGCCGATCTCGCGCACGCTGTGCGCCGGCTTCAACCGGTCCACGCTGCTGATCAACCCCAACCAGCCGGACGCGAACAACGCGAACTTCTACCGCGACAACGTCACCAACCACTACTCGCGGCTGGTGCACGAGCAGATGGCCGACGGCAAGGCGTACGGCTTCGCCTTCGACGACGTCGGCGCGCACGAGTCGCTGGTGCACGACGGCAACCCGCAGCAGGCCGGCATCACGCTCGATCCGTTCAACTGATCCACCCCGATTCCCCCGGGTCCCACGCAGCTGCCGCGGCGGGACCCGGGGTCTTTTCGTGCGGGTCCGCTCTTGACTCCACAGTTGGTTAGTGGCAACTTACCGTTCGTGGGGACTTACGGAACACTCGAGGCAGCCGCTCCGATCCTGGACGCGCTCGGCGACCCGACCCGGCGGACGATCCTGGAAACACTCCGGCGATCCGGGCCGAGCTCGGTGACCAAGCTGGCCGGGCAGATCCCGGTCAGCCGACCGGCGATCTCGCAGCATCTCAAGGTGCTCGGCCGGGTCGGGCTCGTCGACCACGAGCCGCGCGGGACCAGCAACATCTACCGGGTCGACCCGGCCGGGCTGGACGCCGTACGGCAGTGGATCGACCAGTTCTGGACCGAGGCCCTCGACGCGTTCGCCGACCACGTACGGCGTACCGAAGCTGACGACAGGGGACAGTCATGAGCATCGAGCAAGGACTCGCGCCGCTGGTGAAGACGGTGGTCGTACCGACGACGCCGGACCGGGCGTTCACGCTGTTCACGGCGGAGCTGGGCCGGTGGTGGCCGCTCGCCACCCACTCGGTCGCCCGCGAGCAGGCGACCGACGTACGGCTCGAGGGCGCGGTCGGCGGCCAGATCATCGAGTACGACGCCAGCGGACCGGTCGGCTCCTGGGGCACGGTGTCCGACTGGGATCCGCCGCACACGGTCAGCTTCACCTGGCACCCCGGCACCGACCCGAAGCAGGCCGGTCACGTCACGGTCCGGTTCGCCGCGCGCGGCGGCGACACCGAGGTCGAACTCACCCACACCGGCTGGGAACGCCGCCCGGACGGCGCCGCGGCGCGCCAGAACTACGACACCGGCTGGGTCGTGGTTCTGCGTCAGTTCGAGCAATTCCTGTGATCACTCAACCTTTCGGACCCGCCCGGCCATCACACTGCTGACAGGTCGGCGCCGCCGGCGTCGACCACTGGGGGCAGGGGACAACGGGATGGATCCAGGGCGTGACGAGGAGTTCGCCGAGTTCGTGAACGGGCGGTTCACCGCGCTCCAGCGGTTCGGCTACCTGCTCACCGGCGAGTGGCACCTGGCCGAGGACCTGGTCCAGACCTCGCTGACCAAGGTGTGGTTCCACCGCAAGTCGCTGCGCAGCGGCAACGCCCTGGAGAGCTACACCCGCACGGTGATGGTGAACACCAGCACGCAGTGGTGGCGCCGCAAGTGGAAGGGCGAGACCCCGACCGAAACGCTGCCCGAACCGGTCGCTCCGTCGGAGTTCGGCACCGTCGACGAACGCGACCGGCTGCTGCGGGCGCTGGCCACACTGCCTCGCCGGACGCGGGCGGCGCTGGCGCTGCGGTTCTTCGAGGATCTGCCCGACGCCGAGGTCGCGAAGATCATGGGTTGCTCGGTCGGCACGGTGAAGAGCACCGTGTCGCGCGGCCTGGCCAAGCTCCGCGAACACCACCTGCTCGACGAGTCCGATCCCCTGACACCCGCCCCCCGCCCCACTGGAGGGCTGACCTATGACCGATGAGCTGAAGGCCAAGTTCCAGGCCCTCGTCCAGGACGCCCCCGAACCCGACGGCCTGCCCAGCGACGCCGTCTTCGCCCGGATCAAGACCGTACGCCGCCGCCGGACGACCGGCCTGGTCGCCGGCTTGGCCACCACCGCGGTCGCCACGATCGCGCTGGCCGCCGGCAATCTGACCGGCATCGACTCCGCACCGCCGGTCACGCACACACCCAACGGTCCGACCCCGATCATCACCGGACCGCCGACGGCGACGCCGACCCACACGCCGACGAAGACGTCGATCGGAGCATCGGCGACCACCCTGGAGCCGGGTGGGCAGGAGTCCGACACCCCACCGGCGAGCAAGACGCCGCCCCCGCCGTCGAACACGGACAAGCCGACGTCCCCAGCCACCACGGGCATCGCCGCCCCGCCCGGTCCGTACCAGCTGTCGTTCCGCTTCGAGACGTTGACGGAGCCCGACCCAGATCCCGCGGACAGCTTGCGAGTCTCGCTCATCGTCGTCGCGTCGGGCAGCGTTCTGGCACCGACGTTCGAAGAAGGTGGCGTGCTCAGCAGCAGCAAGTTCCAGGACAACCTGCTGTACTCCGAGTTCTGGTGGGGTGACGGGACCCACGTGGAGGACGACTGGTTCGGCGGGGTGTTCTGCCCGCAACCGGACCGGCCCGACACCATGAAGAAGGTCAGTGGCGGCGGTAACCGGCCGTTGGACCACCGGTACGCCAAGGCGGGGACCTACAAGCTCACCTACAGCGCCACCTATTGCACGCCGACGGGTCCGAAGAAGGTCACCCGCTCGACGGACATCACCGTCACCGCACCGCCGGCCTCACCGAAGCCGTAGTACCGCTCAGGCGTGGTCGGAGGTCCCTGTGGTCGCCATGCCGGCGGCCTTGAGGTCCGTGCGCAGCTCGCGGGGGAGGGCGAACACCAGGCTCTCCTCCGCGGTGCTGATCTCCTGCACCTCGCCGTAGCCCCGCGCGGCCAGCCAGTCGATCACGTCGCGGACCAGGATCTCCGGCACGCTCGCGCCGCTGGTGAGCCCCACCGATTCGACGCCCTCCAGCCAGGCCTCGTCGATCTCGTCGGCGTAGTCGACCAGGTAGCCGGCCTTCGCGCCGTGCTCGACGGCGACCTCGACCAGGCGGACCGAGTTCGACGAGTTGCGGGAGCCGACGACGATCATCAAGTCGGCCTCGGGCGCCAGCTTCTTCACCGCGGCCTGGCGGTTCTGGGTGGCGTAGCAGATGTCGTCGCTCGGCGGGTCCTGCAGGTTCGGGAACCGCTCGCGCAGGCGGCGTACGGTCTCCATCGTCTCGTCCACCGACAGCGTGGTCTGCGACAGCCAGACGACCTTGTCGGGGTCACGGACCTCGACGTTCGGTACGTCGCTCGGCCCGTCGACCAGGTGGATGTGATCCGGTGCCTCGCCGCTGGTGCCGATGACCTCTTCGTGGCCCTCGTGGCCGATCAGCAGGATGTCGTAGTCGGTGGCCGCGAACCGCTTCGCCTCGTGGTGCACCTTCGTCACCAGCGGGCAGGTCGCGTCGATCGTCTTGAGCTGCCGCGCGGCCGCCTCCTGGTGCACCACCGGGGCGACGCCGTGCGCGGAGAAGATCACCGTCTCGCCCTCGGGCACCTCGTCGGTCTCGTCGACGAAGATCGCGCCGCGCGCCTGCAGCGTCTGGACGACGTGCTTGTTGTGCACGATCTCCTTGCGCACGTAGACCGGCGGGCCGTACAGGTCGAGGGCCTTCTCCACCGCGACCACCGCCCGGTCCACGCCGGCGCAGTACCCCCGCGGCGCGGCGAGCAGCACCCGCTTCGTCTTCACGGCGGTCGAACCAGTGGTCTCAGGCTGGGCAGTCACGCACCCCATCGTACGGGGCGCACCGCAGCGACCCGGACGCCCGTGGCGCAGCTCACGCTCGCGGGCAAGGAAGTCGAGGAGCCGCCTGCCCTGTCCGGGCGGCTCCCCTAGGAGGTGATTCAACTGCCCCCAGGATGCGAGCCGGAAAACTGTTTGCGCAAAGGTATTTCAGGCCTTGCGGTAGGTCAGGACGGCGACGCCGCAGGCGTAGACCTGGTGATCGGTCAGCCGCAGCCGCCGGACGTCGAACTGGCTGGTGTGGAAAAGCTTGACTCCGGCACCGATCACGACCGGGTTGACCTTCACCACCAGGCGGTCGATCTCGGGCCACAGCGTTGCCGCGAGCTTCCCGCCGTCGCACAGCCAGAGGCCCAGACCGTCGTCCTGCTTGAGCTTTCGCATCGTCGCGAGCGGATCGTCGGCGACGAAATTCACCGCCGGGTCGGGGCTTTCGTCGTGGAGAAGACGTAGCCGTGCAGGCGGGGATACGGATTGGTCGTGCCGGTGTCGCGGCCGGCCTCCCAGGTCCGCCGGCCCATCAGCGACGGTGTCGAAGACCCGGTTCTCCGCGTCCAGCCACGGATCTCGCTTCCTCTGAAACCACTCTGCCAGTAGTACTCTAGGTGTAGTGGTTAAGGAGGCAACACCGATGCGCACCAACCCGGAACGCCGTACCGCCCTGATCGACGGGGCCATCGAGGTCCTGGCCGCCGAAGGCGCGCGCGGGCTCACGTTCCGCGCGGTCGACACCGCGGCCGGCGTACCGAACGGGACCGCGTCCAACTACTTCGCCAACCGCGACGACCTGCTCACCCAGGCCGGTCTGCGCATCCACGACCGCCTCGGCCCGGACGCCGCCGACCTCGATCAGCCGCCGTCGGCCGAGTTCCTCACCGCGCTGGCCCAACTGCTCCGCCACCGCTTGGCCGCCGACCGCACCGGCTACCTGGCCCTGCTGGAGCTACGCCTCGAAGCCACTCGCCGCCCCGCACTTCAGCAGGCCCTCACCGAGCGAGTCCGCGCCAACCTGGTGGAGACCATCCGCCTCCACCAGTCCCACGGCCTGCCAGGCGATCCCCTGCTGCTCTACTTCGCCGTCGGAGGCCTGATGCTCGAGCACCTCACCCTCCCGGCCGTCCTGCCCGAGCAAGCCGACCAGTTACTCGACCGGGTCGTCCGCGCATTACTCCAGCCAGGCCACTAACTGAGCCCGGGGACGGGTGCGTGGGATTGTCGGCGCGGGGCCGTAGGGTCTGGGGGTGGCATTGGAGACCTCGCCGGACGCGCCGGCCGCTGTCCGGACGATCGCGAACGGGATCGCCGGCTGGATCAACCAGCTCGGGGCCGTGTGGGTCGAGGGGCAGTTGACGGACGTGTCGGCCGGGCGAGGGATGTCGACGGTGTTCGGCACGTTGCGGGACACCGACGCCGACATCTCGCTGCGGTTCACCTGCAACCGCCGGATCTTCGACGCGGTCGACCCGCCGGTCACCGACGGCTCCCGGGTCGTCGTGAACGCCAAGCCGAACTTCTTCCCCAAGCGCGGCACGCTCGCGCTGGCGGTCAGCGAGATCCGGCACGTCGGCATCGGTGAACTGCTGGCCCGGATCGAGCGCCTCAAGCAACTGCTCGGCGCCGAAGGCCTGTTCGCGGCGCACCGCAAGAAGCGACTGCCGTTCCTCCCCCACACCATCGGCTTGATCTGCGGACGCGACTCGGCCGCCGAGCGCGACGTCCTGGAGAACGCCAAGCGCCGTTGGCCGGCGGTCGCGTTCCGCGTCGAGTACGCGTCGGTCCAGGGACCGGCGGCGGCCGGCGACGTGATGACCGCGCTGCGCAAGCTGGACGGCGACGAGTCCGTCGAGGTGATCGTGATCGCTCGCGGCGGCGGTTCGCTGGAAGACCTGCTGCCGTTCTCCGACGAGGGCCTGATCCGGGCGGTCTCCCAAGCCCGTACGCCGGTGGTCAGCGCGATCGGCCACGAACCGGACACCCCGCTGCTCGACCTGGTCGCCGACCTGCGCGCCTCGACCCCGACCGACGCGGCCAAGCGCATCGTGCCCGACGTACGGGAGGAGCTGGACGGCGTGCGCCAGCTGCGCGACCGCGGACTGCGCGCGATCACCAGCTGGCTGGACCGCGAGGCGCACGCGCTCGCCGCGATCCGCAGCCGGCCCGCGCTGGCTTCCCCCGCGACCGACCTGCAGCGGCGCTCGGAGGAGATCGCCGCACTCGTCGAGCGCAACCGCCGGACCCTGCTGCACCGCCTCGACCGAGCGAGCGACGACTTGGCGCACCGGCTGGCCAGCGTCCGCGCCCTGTCCCCCAAGGCGACCCTCGAGCGCGGCTACTCCGTGCTCCAGCTCGCCGACGGCACCGCAGTCCGCCAAATCGCCCAGGTCAAACCGGGCGACACGCTGCACGCCCGCGTGACCGACGGCCGATTCGACGTTGAAGTGACTTCCCGTGACACCGGCAAGGAGACCAGCAAGTGAGTGACCCCCGACCGGACATCTCCTACGAGCAGGCCCGCGAGGAACTGGTCGAAGTAGTCCGCAAACTCGAAGCCGGCGGCACCACCCTCGAAGAGTCCCTGGCCCTGTGGGAACGCGGCGAAGAACTCGCCACCACCTGCCAGCGGTGGCTGGACGGCGCCCGCACCCGCCTGGCCGAAGCCCAGGCCGCCCACACCAGCGGCGACCAGAAGAAGACCGACTGACAGTGCAGGTGCGCGCAGCCCGCGCAGCTGACCTGCCCGGAGCAGCGGAGGCCCGAATCGCCAGCTGGCGCGGGGCTTTCACCGGGTTGGTCCCGCAGGACTTCCTCGACAGCATGGACGCGGAGGCGATCGCCTCCGCCTGGCGCGACAGCATCGCCGCCGGCCGCTCCCGCCTGTACGTCGCCGACCTCGGCGGCCGCATCGTCGGGTACGCCGGCGTCGGCCCCGAACGCGACCCCTCGGCGGCGCCCACCGCCGGTGAGCTCTACGCGCTCTTCGCCCATCCGGACGTCTGGGGCACCGGCGTCGGCCGAGCACTCGCCGACGCCGCCCTCGCCGACTTGCGGGCGCACGGCTGCGACCGCGTCAACCTCTGGGTTCTTGACGCCAACACCCGAGCCCGCGCCTTCTACCGCCGCCGCGGCTTCACCGAGACCGCCGACCGCACCTACTCCTCCCTCGGCGACCTCCCCGAACTCCGGTGCACCAAGGACCTAGCTGGCTGACTCCCCCGGTCCGAGCAGCAGCGCCACCACCGACGCCGCTCCGGCGCGCATTCGCGACAGCTCGAAGCCCCCGGTCCGCAACGCGTGGTGCAGGTCCGCCGCCAGCGGCGCCAGTACGACGTGCGCGACGTACTCCGCGTCGAACTCCGGTCTCGCTTCCTCGACCAGCAAGGCCACGTGCTGGTGCCACAACCAGTACGAACCAATGCGGTAGCGCGCGCCGTCCGATGCGTTCTCGCTGTCCATGAACAGCTCGACGTGCCGATCGAGCAACTCCAGATAGGCGTCCACGAACGCAACCACCCGCTCGACCGGCGGAGCTCCGGGCCCGAGCGGCGGCGGTCCGGACAGGATCCGCCCCTGCAGCTCGCGCTCGCGCTCGTCCAGCAGCGCGACCGCCAGTCCGGCGCGGTCGCCGAACCGCCGGAACACCGTGCCCTTCCCGACCCCGGCCTCGGCCGCGATCGCGTCCAGCGACACGTTTTTCACCCCGTGCTCGGCGAACAGCCGGTCGGCCGCCTCGAGCACCTTCAGCCGGTTCCGCCGCGCGTCGGCGCGTTCCGGGCGCGGTTCGCCCAGGAGCGGAAGATCGCGTTGTGAAGCGGACTGCGGTCCGCTACTCTCGTTCATAAGACGGACTGTAGTCCGATTGACCGCTTGGAGGTAGCACCCATGCCCACCGTTCCCCCGATTCGTCCTGCCCAGATCGCCATCGCGTACCACTCCGGCTACGGCCACACCGCCCGTCAGGCCGAGGCCGTCGCGGCCGGCGCCTCCGCCGTACCGGGCGCGGTCGCCGACCTCGTGCCGCTCGACGAGCTGACCGACGACGTCTGGCGACGGCTCGCGGCCGCCGACGCGATCGTTTTCGGCGCGCCCACCTACATGGGCAGCCCGAGCGCGGTCTTCAAGGCGTTCGCCGAGGCCAGCGCCGCGGTCTGGGCCGACAACCTCGGCTGGCGCGACAAGATCGCCGCCGGGTTCACCAACTCCAAGGCGATGTCCGGCGACAAGCTCAACAGCCTGGTGGACATCGCCGTGCTCGCCGCCCAGCACGGCATGATCTGGGTCGGCCTCGACCTCTACCCCGGCTGGGCCGAGTCGACCGCCAGCATCGAGGACCTCAACCGGCTCGGCAGTTGGCTGGGCGCGATGGCCCAGTCCGACGCCGACCTGTCCGCCGAGAAGGCGCCGCCGGAGACCGACCTGCGGACCGCCGCCGCGCTGGGCAGCCGGGTCGCCACCGTCACCTTGCGCCACCTGCGCGGCTCCCTGGCCGCGTGATGGCATGGCTCGTCCTGCTGACCGCCGCCGCCTTCGAGATCGCGTTCGCCCTCAGCCTCAAACCGAGTGAAGGCTTCAGCCGCCTGTGGCCGACCCTCGCCGTCCTGGTCTTCGGCATCACGTCGGTCGTGCTGCTCGCCAAGACCCTCGACCGCCTCCCCGTCGGTACGGCGTACGCGGTGTGGACCGGCATCGGCTCGGTCGGCGTGGTGACGCTCGGCATCATCGTCTGGCACGAGCCGGTCACGCCGACGCGCCTGGCGTGTATCGCGCTGATCCTCACCGGCGTCATCGGCCTTCACCTGTCCGGCTCGCACTGACCGAGGCCGGCGCTTCAGGTGGTGGTGCGGGTGTGGTTGGGGCGGCGGGTCCGGATCGGTACGGCGGCCGGTGGGATGAGCGGGTCGGCCGGCGCGGCGGAGTAGTGGCCGACCAGGGTCTGGTAATCGTCCCAGGTGTCGACGGTGACCGGAACGTTGCCTACGGCATCTACATCGGTGACGGGATGCGGGCCGGTCTCGATCAGGGACCACAGATCGTGGTCGCTGCGCAGGGAACGCAGCGAGCCGAACGTCTCCCGGCCGAACCAGCACGGACAGCCGCGGCCGTCGTCGTACCGGGTGACGCCGATCGGGGTGGCGGCCTCGGCGACCAACGACCAGACGGCGGCCGAGGTGACGCTGGGCTGGTCGCCGCGCAGGATCACCAGACCGTCCGTACGACGGTCGATCACGTCCAGAGCCGGGACGATCGACGAGCTGCCGGTGTCGGCGTGCGGGGTGTCGACCACGCGGACGCCGTCCAGGTCGATGCGATCGCGGACCTGGTCGGCGGCCGTGCCGAGCGTGACGACGAGCTGGTCGAAACCGCAGTCCCGCGCGGTGTCGAGCGTCGCGCCGAGCAGGGTCTCGCCGCGGTAGGCCAGCAACTGGCGAGGGACACCGAGTCGCGGTGAGCCTTCAGCGGCCAGCAGCAACCCGGTGACGAACATGCCGCGTCAGCCCTCGACCTGGATCGTGAGAGTCACACCAGGCTCCTTCGCCGACGTCGATTCCCGATCGAACCGCGAACAGCGGCACGCTGTCAACAGGTGTACGACTTTTTCAACCCTGCAAGGGAATTCCTGCTCAGGTGAGCACGGCGGCTCAGCGCAGCGTTGCAGCAAACGTTTCAAGGGCGGGATATCCGGCGTTGCCGACCACGATCGTGGTGACGCCGGAACCGACCAGCACGAGCGCGTTCTCGTTCTTGCGTTCGAGCAGCGTCTTGCGCTGCCAGACCACTCCGCGCACGGTCGAGGTGCCGTCGTCCTCGGTCTTGCCGAGCTCGTCGTTCTGGTACGCGCGATTGGTCTGGTTGGACTGCTCGAGGCCGACGTACTTCTTCTCGCTGGTCACCGTGCCGAGGTGCCAGGTGATCGGGCGCTGCTCCGGCGCGCGGAACTCGACGCTGGTCGCCGCCCACCCTTCGGGCAGCGGTTCCGGACCGCGGATCCAGGAGGCGGCCTTGCGCGCGTCGGCCAGCTGCGCCGTGTACTCGATCGCGCGGACCTTCTCCTCCTTCGGCCGCCAGGTGACGATCATCAGGAACGCCACCACGACGAACGTCGCCAGCAACGCCCAGAACATGTTGGTCAACGTGCGCGCCTTGGCCCGGTTCGCCCGGTCCTGCTCCCGGTAGGCGATCGCCTCCGCGCGCGCCCGCGCCCGCTCCCGTGTCACCGGATCGACCGGCGCGTCCGGTCCACCGGCGGTGTCGACGGCGGGCTGCTGGGAAGCGTTCTCCTGGGCGCTGGCCCCGGGGTGCGCCGGCTCGTGACCTGTCGGACTCATGGCACCAGTGTCTCGCGGGTCCGATCTCGCCCGATCACCACCATCGGGCGTTGGCTACGATCCGTGCCATGAGCGACCCCACCACACCACCCGCCCATCTCGAGGTCGACGAGCACGCGCCCGACCGGAACCTGGCTCTGGAACTGGTCCGGGTCACCGAGGCCGCCGCGATGGCGGCCGGTCGCTGGGTCGGCCGGGGTGACAAGAACGGCGCCGACGGTGCCGCGGTGAACGCGATGCGCACGCTGATCGGCACCGTCGGGATGAACGGCGTGGTGGTGATCGGCGAGGGCGAGAAGGACAACGCCCCGATGCTCTACAACGGCGAGCGCGTCGGCGCGGGCGACGGGCCCGAGTGCGACGTCGCGGTGGATCCGGTCGACGGCACCACGCTGGTCGCGAAGGGCATGGCCAACGGCATCGCCGTGATGGCGGTCTCGCCGCGCCACACGATGTACGACCCGTCCGCGGTGTTCTACATGGAGAAACTGGTCGTCGGGCCCGAGGCCGCCGAGCATGTCGACATCCGGCTCCCGGTCGCGGAGAACATCCGCCGCGTCGCCAAGGCGAAGGGCTCCAGCGTCGACGACGTCACCGTCGTCCTGCTCGACCGTCCGCGGCACGAGGAACTGGCCGCCGAGATCCGCGCCACCGGCGCCCGGATCAAGTTCATCAGCGACGGCGACGTGGCGGGCGCGGTCGAGGCGGCCCGGCCGGACACCGGCTTGGACATGCTGGTCGGCATCGGCGGTACGCCGGAAGGCATCATCGCCGCCTGCGCGATGAAGTGCCTCGGCGGGCTGATCCAGGGCCGGCTCTGGCCGCGCGACGACGACGAGCGGCAGCGCGCGCTCGACGCCGGCCACGACCTGGACCGCGTGCTCAGCACCGACGACCTCGTCGGCGGTGACGACTGCTTCTTCGTCGCCACCGGCATCACCGACGGCGAACTGCTGCGCGGCGTCCGGTACGGCAATTCGACGGCCCGGACACACTCGCTGGTGATGCGCTCGCGCAGCGGCACGATCCGCAGCATCGAAAGCGTGCACCAGCTGAAGAAGCTGCGGGCCTACTCCGCCATCGACTTCGAGCACGCGCGGTGAAGGTGTTGTCGGTCGAGTCGGTCGAGTCGGTCCGGGAGGCCAGATGACCGCCCCCGTCCTCGTCATCGGCGAGGCGCTCGTGGACATCGTCGGCAGCGGCAAGCCGCGGAACGGCTCCAAGAACGGGGCCAAAGCCACTCCGGGCGGCTCCCCCGCGAACGTCGCGGTCGGCCTGGCGCGGCTCGGCGTGCCGACCGAGCTGGTGACCCGGTTCGGCACCGATCCGTACGGCGACCAGCTCGGGGCGCACCTGTTCGGCAACGGGGTCCAGCTCGCTCCGGGCTCGGTCGACCCCAGCTTCCGGACCAGTACGGCGACCGCGACGCTCGACGCCGCCGGAGTCGCGTCGTACCAGTTCGACATCAGCTGGGAGCCGCCGGCGCTCACCCTCAACCGAGGCTGCCCGGCCGTGCACACCGGCTCGATCGCGACCGTGCTGGAGCCGGGCGCGGACGCGATCCGCGAGTTCCTGACCGGTCTGGCCGCCAAGCCGGTCACCGTCACCCTCGACCCGAACGCGCGACCGACGATCACGCCCGACGCCGACCGCACTTGGTCCGCCGTACGGGAGCTGGCCGCGTTGTCGGACCTGGTGAAGCTGAGCGACGAGGACTGCGAGTTCCTGCGGCCCGGATCGTCGCCGGACGAGGTCGCGGCCGAGCTGCTGTCGGTGGACCGGACGAAGTGCGTGGTGATCACCCGCGGCGGCGACGGCGCGATCGGCGTCACCCGGACCGGGCGCGTCGAGGTGGCCGCGCCGGCGATCGAGGTGGTCGACACGGTCGGTGCCGGCGACTCGTTCATGTCCGCGCTGATCGCCGGGCTGCAGGCACGCGGCCTGCTCGGCGAGACCCGGCTGGAAGGGCTCGACGAGAAGGCGCTCCGTGAGGTTGTCGACTACGCGGTGAAGGCCGCGGCGATCACCTGCACCCGGCACGGCGCCGACCCGCCCACGGCGGCCGAGCACGCGTCGCGGTGGAGCTGAACGATGACCCCTCAGCTTGTCTGAGGAGTTGGGTTGCTACCGTCGAAGCGTGACCGTCGACGACCTGCCGCTGCCCGTGCTCGATCTGCGTGACGTCACGCTTGTCCGCGACGGCAAAGCACTGCTCCAGGACGTCAACCTGACCGTGCGCGAGGGCGAGCGCTGGGCGTTGCTCGGCCCGAACGGCGCCGGCAAAAGCACGATGCTCAAGCTGTGCGGCGCGCTCGAGCATCCCACCCGGGGCACTGTCGAGGTGCTCGGCAAGCGGCTCGGGCGGGTGGACATCCGGGAGCTGCGCGAGTCCATCGGGCATGTCGATCCGCGGCATCCGCTGCGTTCGGCGTTGACGATCGAGCAGGTGGTGTCGACCGGGATCACCGGCACGATCGAGCTGATGCCGCGCTGGCAACCCACGGCCGCGCAGCGAACCCGGGTCGGTGAGCTCATCGACCTGCTCGGCATCGCGGATCGCGCCCGCAGCCCGTGGACGACGCTGTCACAGGGCGAGCGAGGACGCGCGCTGATCGCCCGGGCGATGGTCGCCGACCCGCAACTCCTGCTGCTCGACGAACCGTCGACCGGCCTGGACGTCGCCGCCCGCGAGCAACTGCTCGACACGATCGACCTCGTCCACGCGTCCCGGCCGACGCTGTCCTCGATCCTGGTGACGCACCACCTGGAGGAGCTCCCGTCGTCGACCACGCACGCGGCGCTGCTGCGCGGTGGACGCGTGCACGCTGCGGGCCGGGCAACCGGCGTACTGACGTCGGAGCTGGTGTCGCAGTGCTTCGGTCATCCGATCGAGATCGAGCACACCGGTGACCGCTGGGCCGCGCGGTCCGTACGCGGTGCCGGACGGGTCAGTGCAGGCGCAGGCGCTTGCTGAGACGCGGACCGCGCTTGATCTTGATCTCACCGAGGATCGCCGTACCGCGGATGTAGAACGTCTTCGGGGGCGCGGTGCTCGGCTCGACGACCCCGCCGAGGCCGGCCTCCTGCTCGGTCACCGCGCCGAGGATCGGGTTGCTGTCCAGGTGCACGATCGCGTTCTGCGGGACGCGGATCTTCACGTCCGCGAGGATCGACTTCACGTCGATGTAGATCACCGGGTGCGGCATGTTCGCCTCGGTGTAATCGAGGGTCACGTCCCCGAGCACGGCGTTGACCTCCTGGCGCTGCGGTACGAGCCAGTTGCCGGTCCGCTTGGACTCGGACAGGAACGCGTTGAGCGTCGGCGCCACCGCGACCGCGTCCGTGCCGTACTGCGGCTGCGCGTCGTACGGCGCGGTGGCGGGGTGCGGGTTCGGCACCGCGAGACCGTTCGGCAGGTCGTTGGTCAGCTGGACCAGTTCGCCGTACGTCTTGGCGGCGTACACCTCTCCCAGCCGGTCCTCGAGCTCGGCATAGCTCAGCCGGCCCTCGCCGGCCGCTTCGCGCAGCAGTTCGGCGACGTCCTCCCGCTCGAGGTCGGAGACCCGGCGGCGCAGGGCGAGCTCGTCCCCGGTCGGCTGCGCGGGCACGTCCTGCGGGCGGTCCTGGGGTACCTCGTCCTGAGCCACAGGAAAACCTTACGCGTGCGGCGACGTGGCCGAACAGGAGTTACCTCCCCCATCCGACCCTGACTCGACCCCTGAGCCCGGCGGGACAAGGCCGGAGCGACGGCTCTAGGCTTGGTGGGATCTCAGACCACCTGCCCTGGAGGTACGCCCGCGTGTCCGCCGATTTCAGCTACTCCGACCTGCTCCCGCTCGGCCAGGACGACACGGAGTACCGGCTTCTCACCACCGACGGAGTCAGCACGTTCACCGCGGGTGGCCGGACCTTCCTGCAGGTGGACCCGGCCGTGCTGCAGCAGCTCACCGCCGAGGCGATGCACGACATCTCGCACTACCTGCGCACCGCGCACCTGGCTCAGCTGCGCCGGATCATCGACGACCCCGAGGCGTCCGGCAACGACCGGTTCGTCGCGCTCGACCTGCTGAAGAACGCGAACATCTCGGCCGGTGGCGTGCTGCCGATGTGCCAGGACACCGGTACGGCGATCGTGATGGGCAAGAAGTCCGAGGGCGTGCTGACCGGCGCGGTGGACGAGCAGTGGATCAGCCGGGGCGTCTACGACGCGTACACCAAGCTCAACCTGCGCTATTCGCAGATGGCGCCGTTGACCATGTGGGACGAGAAGAACACCGGCTCCAATCTGCCGGCCCAGATCGAGCTGTACTCGACGCCCGGGACGGCGGATCCGGCGTACAAGTTCTTGTTCATGGCCAAGGGTGGCGGCTCGGCGAACAAGTCGTTCCTGTTCCAGGAGACCAAGGCCGTGCTGAACCCGGCCGGCATGATGAAGTTCCTGGACGAGAAGATCCGCTCGCTCGGTACGGCCGCCTGCCCGCCGTACCACCTGGCGATCGTCGTCGGCGGGACCTCGGCGGAGTACGCGCTGAAGACCGCGAAGTACGCCTCCGCGCACTACCTCGACGCGCTGCCGACCTCCGGATCGCCGCTGGGGCACGGGTTCCGCGACCTCGAACTGGAGGAAGAGGTCTTCAAGCTCACCCAGCAGTTCGGCATCGGCGCGCAGTTCGGCGGCAAGTACTTCTGCCACGACGTGCGCGTGGTCCGGCTGCCGCGGCACGGCGCGTCATGCCCGGTCGCGATCGCGGTGTCCTGCTCGGCCGACCGGCAGGCGCTGGCCAAGATCACGCCGGAGGGTGTGTTCCTGGAGCAGCTCGAGCGGGACCCGGCGCGGTTCCTGCCGGACACCACGGACGACCATCTTGACGACGCGGCGGACGTCGTACGGATCGACCTGAACCGGCCGATGAGCGAGATCCGCGCCGAGCTGTCGAAGCTGCCGGTGAAGACCCGGCTGTCGCTGAACGGGCCGCTGGTGGTCGCGCGCGACATCGCGCACGCCAAGATCAAGGAGCGCCTGGACGCGGGCGAGCCGATGCCGCAGTACCTGCGGGATCACGCGGTCTACTACGCCGGGCCGGCCAAGACGCCGGAGGGTTACGCGTCGGGTTCGTTCGGGCCGACCACGGCCGGGCGCATGGACGCGTACGTCGACCAGTTCCAGGCGGCCGGCGGATCCTTCGTGATGCTTGCCAAGGGCAACCGCTCGGCGAAGGTGACGCAGGCGTGCAAGCAGCACGGCGGCTTCTACCTCGGCTCGATCGGCGGGCCCGCGGCGCGGCTGGCGCAGGACTGCATCAAGTCCGTCGAGGTGATCGAGTACGCCGAGCTCGGGATGGAAGCGGTCTGGAAGATCGAGGTCGAGGACTTCCCCGCGTTCGTGGTCGTCGACGACAAGGGCAACGACTTCTTCACCGAGACCGCCAAGCCGGTCCCGCTGACGGTGCGCCCGCGTAGCTGACTTCCGCGGCCCGGACGGGCATCCTGGGCAGATGACACTGGACTGGAAACTCGTTGTCGACTGCGCCGACGCGCAGGCCCAGGCCGCCTTCTGGGCCGACGCCCTCGGCTACGTCGTGGAGGACAACCGGGCCCTGATCGACCAACTGCTGACCTCCGGCGCGATCCCGCCGGAGGCGGTGGTCACGGTCGACGGACGTCCCGGTTTCCGCACGATGCAAGCCGTCCGTCACCCCGACGACCCGGTGCAGGACTTCACCGGCATCGGCGAGGGCCGGCGGATCCTGTTCCAGCAGGTCCCGGAACCGAAGGCCGTCAAGAACCGCCTGCACCTCGACCTGCACGCCGGCCCCGAACGACGCGACACGGAGGTCGACCGCCTCCGCGGCCTCGGCGCGACCGTCCTGCAACGGGTCCAGGAGCCGGGCACCGACCACGTCGTGCTGTCCGACCCCGAGGGCAACGAGTTCTGCGTCCAGTGACCCAAGCCCTGCTGCTCACCGGCGGTGGCGGAGCGGGCAAGACGTCGCTGGGACAGGCGATCGGGCGTCTGCTGACCGACCGCTCGCTGCCGACCGCCGTGATCGACCTGGACGCCCTGGCGCAGTTCGGCGGCGGCGCACCGGCGCACGAAGACCTGCGCCGCCGAAACCTCGCCGCGGTCTGGGCCAACTACCGTTGGGCCGGAGCGCAGTACGTCGTGGTGTCGGGCGTCATAGAGTCGGCGGCCCAGCGGGCGGCGTACGGCCAGTGTTTGGCGGGGTGCGCCGTGCAGGTTGTTCGCGTCGCCACTCCGCTGGAGCTGGTCGAGCGGCGTACGGCGGGAGCTGTGCGGGGGCCGGAGTGGGAGCTCGACGCGGCGCTCGCCTCGCACGAGCGGGTCGAGCGGGCGGGGTTGGAGGACTTCGTGGTCGTCAACGATCGTCCGCTCGCCGAGGTGGCTGAGGAGACCTTGGTGCGGGCCGGCTGGTTCGGGGGAAACTAATCGGTTGGGCCGGGTCCGGGGGCGCTGCTAATCTCCCGGTGACCGTCTGGCCGAAGGAGGTGAGCCCCGTGAACGCTGTCACCGCGTGGGTGCTCCCCGCTTCGTCACGGTCGGGCGATTGACGTAGGTCTCGCCGGGAGCGCCAGGACTTCGAAGGCACTCCCGAAAGGCAACACCTGTGAGTTTTCAGTTCACTGCACAGACCTCGGCGGACGGTGTGCTCACCCGCTCGTTCGCCCTGGGTGAGATCGCCGGCGTGCTCTGGTCGCCGGCGTCCTCGGCAGGCCCCACTCCCCTGGTCCTGCTCGGGCACGGCGGCGGCCGGGACAGCAAGGCGCCGCCGATGGTCGGCCGCGCGCACCGGCTCGTCAGCGATGCCGGATTCAGCGTGGCCTGCATCGACGCGCCGGGCCACGGAGGCCGGCCGCGCAGCGCGATCGACGAGCGGGAGATCGCCGCGATGCAACAGGCGATGGCGACCGGCGAACCGGTCGGCCCGATCGTCGTCCGCTACAACCTCGACCTGGCCGAGCGCGCCGTCCCGGAATGGCAAGCGACACTCGATGCCCTGCAGCAACTGCCGGATCTCGCCGACGGACCGGTGGGGTACTTCGGGCTGAACCTGGGCACCGCGATCGGCGTACCGCTGCTCGCGGCCGAGCCGAGAATCAGCGCCGCCGTGCTCGGCATCTTCTGGTACGACGACGCGCTGGCGAAGGCCGCCGCGCAGATCACCGTGCCGGTGGAGTTCCTGGTCCAGTGGAACGACGAGCACATCCCCCGCACGTCGAGCCTCGCGCTGTTCGACGCGTTCGCCTCAGCGGAGAAGTCGTTGCACGCGAACGCGGGGGCGCACAAGGACGTGCCGCGGTTCGAGTTCGACAGCGCGGTCCGCTTCTTCGTCCGTCACCTGTCGCGCCGGCGCAACACGTAGACGGTCGGGGCCAGCTTGCCGAGAAACTGGTAGAGCTCCCAGTGCAGGTTGGCCTCGACGTGGGCGCAGACGTCCTCGCCGTGAACGGCGACGAACTGGTCCCGGGTACGGCGGAGGCGCGCGAGTCTCAGCAGTGCCCGGGACACCGGCTGCGTGCGTTCCTCGGCGTACTCGCGCCACTCGGTGCCGAGCACGTCCGTCTCCTCGATCACCAGGCCGGCGGCGCTGAAGGCCGCTTCGAGGTTTGCGGCGTCGAGGTTACTGAGGACGTTGCCGAGATGGGCGCTCAGCACTGCCCGGTCGCGAGAGTCCAGGAGGTCGGTGGCGACCTGGGTGAACACGATCAGACGGCCGCCCGGCTTCAGGACCTGGGCGACGCCGGCGATCGCCGCGGGAAGATCGGCGACCTGTTCCAGCACATCCCGGCACCAGACGAGATCGAACTGCTGTCCGAGCGAAGCAGCGTCCTCCATGCCGGTGCACCGCAGCGTGATGCGATCCGTGAGCCCGGCGGCCTCGACTGCCTCGCGGGCCTGCGAGATGTGGAGGGGGACCGGATCGACGCCGAACCCGGCCAGGTCGTGATCGCGAACCAGGCGGACAAGATGCGCGCCGTCCCGGCAGCCGGCGTCCAGCACGGTGGAACCGGGCTGCAGATACTCGGCGGCCTTGGCCAGCAGCCAGTCAGGCCCGCGCGGCTCCAGGCTGCGGTCCAGCTCGGCGTACAGGTCCCAAGTCGTCGGGCCGTAGACCCGCGCCAGCTGCTCGGCGTGCTGCGTCGTCTCCATGCGGGACAGCTCAGCACGTCGAGCCGCGTTCACCCACTGAGTTTCGTCAGCTCAGCAGCTCCTCGGTGATGTGGGTGACCTCGTAGCCCGTCGGAGCTTCGGGCACGCGCCACGTCGGTGGGGCGGTCCAGGTGTCCCAGCCGTCGGCGAACGGGCTGGTCCAGGCCTCGATCTCCCGTACGGCGGCGTGGCCGTCGGCGGTGATGCGCTCGGCTTCGGCGGGCGTGAACCGGCCCGCCTCGACGGCACCCTCCAGCTCGTCCTCGTCCTTCCACTCGATCACGCGATCCGGTGTGATCCACAGGTCGAGCACGTAGTCGGTCGTGCTGGTCCGGCGGGCGCCCAACTCGCGGCGGTGCTCGGCCTCGAGGTTCACGTACCAACCGCGGAAGCTGCCGTCCTCGTTCCAGAAGTGCCAGACCGACCACGGCTTGCCGGCCGGCGCGACCTTGAGAATGCCGGTGCCGTGCCAGATGTCGAGCTTGAGCACCCGCGGCTCGGTGAACATGCCGGTCGGCCCGGCGTGCCGCACCTCGCGGCCGTCGGCCAGCACCGGCTTGATCAGCGGAGTCCCCGGCGCCAGCCACGCGACCAGCCCATCTGCGTCGTCCTGCACCACGGTCATCGGCCGTATGTTGGGCAGGCCGGGATGCCGCCCCGCGCCCTCGTACACCCACTCGATCGTCGTCCCCGGAGTCCAGTACACGTCCGGCTCCGGTACGGCGGCCGCCGTCACGGCTTGCCTGGTCTGGTCATCGACAGCACGTCGAGCGCGGCGTCGAGCTCGGCCTCGGTCAGGTCGCCGTTCTCGACGTGGCCGTTCTCGATCACGACCTCGCGAATGGTTTTGCCCTGCTTCAGCGCGCTCTTCGCCACCGCGGCGGCGTTCTCGTAGCCGATGTAGCGGTTCAGCGGGGTGACGATCGACGGCGACGACTCGGCCAGCGCGCGGGCGTGCTCGACGTTCGCGGTGATGCCGTCGACACAGCGGTCGGCGAGCAGCCGGGACGAGTTGGTCAACAGCTCGATCGACTCCAGCAGATTGCGGGCGATCACCGGAAGCATCACGTTCAGCTCGAAGTTGCCGCCGGCACCGGCCAGGGTGATCGTGGTGTCGTTGCCGATCACCTGGGCGGCGACCATCAGCGTCGCCTCGCAGATCACCGGGTTCACCTTGCCGGGCATGATGCTGGAGCCGGGCTGCAGATCCGGCAGCGCGATCTCGCCGAGGCCGGCCCGCGGCCCGGACCCCATCCAGCGCAGGTCGTTGCAGATCTTGGTCAGGCTGACCGCGATCGTCTTCAGCTGGCCGGACAGCTCCACCAGGCCGTCCCGAGCGCCCTGGGCCTCGAAGTGGTCGGCGGCCTCGCTCAGCTCGAGACCGGTCCGCCGGTTCAGCTCGGTGATCACCTTCGCGGCGAAGCCGGGCGGGGTGTTGATCCCGGTGCCGACCGCCGTCCCGCCGAGCGGCAGCTCGGTGACCCGGGGCAGGGTGGCCCGCACGCGATCGGCGCCGCGGCGGATCTGCGCGGCGTACCCGTCGAACTCCTGGCCGAGGGTGACCGGCGTGGCGTCCATCAGGTGGGTCCGCCCGGACTTCACCACCTCGGCGAACTCCGTGCCCTTGCGGGCCAGCGACTCGGCCAGGTGGTCCAGCGCGGGTAGCAACTGCTGAACGACGCCCGCGGTGGCGGCGACGTGGATCGCCGACGGGAATGTGTCGTTGCTGGACTGGCTGGCGTTGACGTGATCGTTCGGGTGCACGTCGGCGTCCAAGGCGCGAGTCGCCAGGGTGGCGAGCACCTCGTTGACGTTCATGTTCGTCGACGTGCCGGACCCGGTCTGGAACACGTCGATCGGGAACTCGGCGTCGAACTCGCCGGCAGTGACCCGGTCGGCGGCCGCGACGATGCCCTCGGCCAGCTTCGCGTCGATCACGCCGAGCTCGGCGTTGACCACCGCGGCCGACGCCTTGATCTGGGCCAGCGCGTGCACGAGCGCCGGCGCCAGCGGCCGGCCGGAGATCGGGAAGTTCTCCACCGCACGCTGGGTCTGCGCCCGCCACAACGCGTCGCGAGGCACCTTGACCTCGCCCATCGTGTCGTGCTCGATCCTGAATTCCACGTTGTCACCCATACCTAGCAGAGTACGTGGATCCGCCCTGTCGGCCGGGACTGGTAGAACGTCTGTGGACAACGCCACACCCGCCGCGAGCCCCGTTCCCGAGGAGTCCCGATGCCGTTCACCCAGTCGTTCGAGATCACCAAGTGGGACCAGTCGACCTACGACGAGAGCGACGGCGTCGAGCTCGGCCGCGCGACGGTCACGAAGTCGTTCGCCGACGGCCAACTCGTCGGCACCAGCTCGGCCGAGCTGCTGATGGTCGGTACGCCGGCCGGCCCCGCGGCGTACACGGCGGTCGAGCGTTTCACCGGCACGCTGGACGGCCGCGACGGCACGTTCGTGATGGTGCACGGCGCGACCGCCGACGAGACCGCGTCCCACGGCAGGATCGTCGCCGCGGCCGGCGACCTCACCGGCCTGACCGGCACGGTCGTCTACGAGCACGACGACCAGGGCCCGCGCCTCACCGTCGACTACGAACTGGCCTGAACCGAGCCCTGGTAGACGTAGTACGTCTCGTCCCGTCCCTGCAACCGCACCGGGACGGGCGAGACCACGCACGCCCCGAACACGTTGCCGATAGCCCCTTCCAGAGCGGCCGACGCGGACGAGGACCACACCGTCAGCACTCCACCCGCGCGCAACTTGGACCGGCAGACCGCCAGGAACCCGTCCTGGTAGATCACCGCGTTCCCGTCGTACACGAGGAAGTCGGGGCCGTTGTCGACGTCGAGCAGGATCCCGTCGTACGACGCGTCCGCCTGCTCGGCGACCACCGCGCGAACGTCGCCGACGGCAACCACCACCCGCGGATCGTCCAGCACCGACGGCACCAGCCCGGCGCGCATCCACTCGATCAGCGCCGGCTCGATCTCGGCCACCACCACCTCGCGCACCCGCGCGTCGGCCAGCAACGCCCGCACGGTGTACCCCAGCCCCAACCCACCGACGAGCACGCGCGAAGGACTCCCTGACAAGGCAACCTGAGCCAGCAACTCCTCGCTGGAGGTCTCCCGGTCGTCCATCACGAACACGCCGTTCACCCGCAACTCCAGCGCCCCGTCGTCGTCTCGCCGCCGGAGCACGATCTCCCCACGCTCGCTCACGGCGCGCGCGACCTCAGAAGTCACAGCGCGATCAGTACCAGTTCTTCGCCTTGGAGTGGGCCCAGGCCTCGCAGGGGGAGCCGTGAGCGTCCTCGATGTAGTCCAGGCCCCACTTGATCTGGGTGACCGGGTTCGTGCGCCAGTCGGAGCCGTACGCCGCCATGCGCCGGCCGGGCAGGGCCTGCGGGATGCCGTAGGCGCTGGAGGTCGGGTTGTCGGCGTTGACCTTCCAGCGGGACTCCTTGGTCCACAGCTTGTCCAGGCAGGAGAACTGGCTCTCGCTCCAGCCGTGGTTGTCGAGCAGGTTGAAGGCGATCTCCTTCGGGGTGCCCTCGAGCTCCTTGCGGGCGGCGTCGCGGCTGGCGCGCTCCTTGCGGGAGTCGTTGTTGGTCTTCTGCAGCGCCTGGTAGCGGGCCAGGGCGGCGTTCTTGGCCTTGCGGCGCAGGGCGGCCTGGTCCTGCAGGGCCTTGCGGGCGTTCTCCACCGCTTCGATCTGGTTGCGCAGCCGGGTGACTTCCGCGGCCTGCTCCTCGGCGGTCGGCGGCTTCGGGGTCGGCGTCTTGACCTGCCGGCCCTTCTCACTGTTCAGGACCGCCATCTCCGCGCGCCCGGAAACCGGGTCGGAGGCGGCACTGGTGCCGGGGGAGCTGAAGAGATCGATACCTGCGACGACCGTGACGACGGCGATCCCACTGACCGCGAGGACCGCGACGGAGCGCTTCGCTTTCATCTGTCCTTCCGAGATACCCGACCCCCGTCGGCTGCAACAGGAACATACTCTGACCTAAACAGACCGTGATCACAAGCAGGTCACAACACACGGTGCGGCCACATGGGCTGTGGCCGCACCGGGTACCGCAGAAGTTTTAAATTGGCTTTACAGAGACTTCGGTCAGAGCTGCACGTCCTCCAGCATCTCGGTCACCAGCGCCGCGATCGGCGAGCGCTCCGACCGGGTCAGCGTGACGTGGGCGAACAGCGGGTGGCCCTTGAGCTTCTCGACCACCGCGACGACGCCGTCGTGCCGGCCGACCCGCAGGTTGTCACGCTGGGCGACGTCGTGGGTGAGCACCACCCGCGAGTTCGCGCCGACCCGGGACAGCACGGTCAGCAGCACATTGCGCTCCAGCGACTGGGCCTCGTCGACGATCACGAACGCGTCGTGCAGCGACCGGCCGCGGATGTGGGTCAGCGGCAACACCTCGAGCATGCCGCGGTCCATCACCTCGTCGATCACGTCGGCGCTGGTCAGCGCGCCGAGGGTGTCGAAGACCGCCTGGGCCCACGGCTGCATCTTCTCCGACTCCGAACCGGGCAGGTAGCCCAGCTCCTGGCCGCCGACCGCGAACAGCGGGCGGAAGACGACCACCTTCTTGTGCTGCCGCCGTTCCATCACCGCCTCCAGGCCGGCGCACAGTGCCAGCGCCGACTTGCCGGTGCCGGCGCGGCCACCGAGCGAGATGATGCCGACGTCGGGGTCGAGCAGGAGGTCGAGTGCGACCCGCTGCTCGGCCGACCGGCCACGGATGCCGAACGCCTCCCGGTCGCCGCGGACCAGCCGGATCCGCTTGTCGGGCATCACCCGGCCGAGCGCGCTGCCGCGGTCGGACAGCAGCACCAGACCGGTGTGGGTCGGGAACTCACCGGCCTGCGGAAGCTCCAGCACCCCGTCCTCGTACAGCGCGTCCACGTCGGCGGTCTCGACCTCGAGCTCGCTCATCCCGGTCCAGCCGGACTCCAGCGCGAGCTCCGCGCGGTACTCCTCGGCCACCAGGCCGCAGGCCGACGCCTTGACCCGCATCGGCAGGTCCTTGGAGACCAGCGTGACGTCGCGGCCCTCGGCGGCGAAGTTGCAGGCCACCGCGAGGATGCGGCTGTCGTTGTCGCCGAGCCGGAAACCGGCCGGCAGACTCTCGGGGTCGGTGTGGTTCAGCTCGACCCGGAGGGTTCCACCCTTCTCCCCCACTGGCAGGGGTGCGTCCAGACGTCCGTACAGAATCCTGAACTCGTCCAGCAGTCGCAGCGCGGTGCGGGCGAAGTAGCCGAGTTCGGGGTGATGCCGTTTGCCCTCCAGTTCGGTGACAACGACCACCGGGATGATCACCTCGTGCTCGTCGAACCGCTCCATCGCGTGCGGGTCGCTGAGCAGGACCGAGGTGTCCAGCACGTAGGTGCGCTGGGCCGGTGTGGATGAGGTGCTTGACGCCTTGGCGTGGGTGGCAGCCATGTCGCACGTCCTCTCGGGCCGCAGCGTGCACCACGCCCGGCCCACCAGTGGTTAGGTGATGGACCGGGATCGGGCCCGGAGGTCTGGTGCAGACCCCCTCCGGTACGCCGTGGCGTAGCCGAGGATCAGCAGGATCGAGACCGTGGGTCTCGGGTACTCCGTTCTGCCCCTCATGGGGCAACCGGCTGGAGAACGACTCTCATCTGATCGGGCCTCCCGGACAGCCGGCTTCCCCTCCGACCGTCACCACGAGCGTAGGTCGGTCGGTGAAACCACGCAGCCCGACACGCCAGCCCGCGGGGTTAACGGCTTGTTACACGTAGCCGTCCGCCCGTTCACCCGCTCGGGGGAGGCCGATCGCCCGGAGGAGGGATCCGCTCACGCAGCGTCGGGGCCAGCCTGGATCCATGCGGAAGAACTGGCCGGTCTGGACCGGGTGCGCGACAGCCCTGTGGTCCCTCGCGTACGGCGTACTGGGTGTTTTCTGGGCGAGCGGCGGTCGCGGGTACCCGTTCGCGAAGGTCGAGGACGACCGGGCGACCGCGTCGCTGCTGGAAGGGGCTCCGGTGGACGTCGTCGCGCCGGTGCTGGCGGTGCTCGGGTTCGCCGGCGCGGTGGTCGCGGTGCTGATGACCGTACGCCGGCCCCGCGGATGGTTGCTGCAGGCATTCGGAGCCGTGCCGGCGGTCGGGCTCGCGCTGGTCGTCCCCGACTACACCCCGCTGGCGATCCTTGCCCTGTCCCCCGCACTGCTGGTGTTCGCGTTCACCGGGATCCCCGGCGCGCAGGGCGGGCTCGAGGACGTCCTGTACTGGCATCGCGTCAACGTGCTGCTGATGTTCCTGGGCGGGCTGCTGTGGGCCGCCACGACGATCGCGTACCACCGCAGGGCCCGGGAGGCCTGTGTGTCGTGCGGACGCCGGCACGGCCCACCAGCGGCCTGGACGACCCCCGAGGCGGCGTTGCGCTGGGGACGGCGAGCAGTGCTGGTGGCAGTCGTGTCGAACGTGCCCTACGAGTTCACCCGGGTCGCCTGGTACTTCGGCTGGCCGCTGGGCATCACCGACGAGTTCCACCAGATGATGGTGGACACGCCGGGCATGCTGGAGATGGGACTCGGGTTGGCGCTGCTCGGCGTCGGCGGCAGCGTGCTGACGCACGGGCTGGTGCAGCGCTGGGGCGAGCTCTATCCGCGCTGGATCTGGTGGCGAGCAGGCCGCCGGGTCCCGCCGTCCCGGGCGATCGTCCCGGCCACGATCGTGGCGCTGGTGCTGATCCCGGCCGGCCTGATGAACGTGCGGCTACCCGGCGACAACGCGGGCTCGCTGTGGGGCCTGGCGTTCCCGGGGATGCTCTGGGTCGTCTGGGGTACGGCGCTGGGCGCGGCGACGTACGCGTACTACCTGCGCCGCCGTACGACCTGCACTCGCTGCCACCGCGGAGAGCCGGCCACGGATCTGCTCACGCCGGAGCCGGTTCGGTGAGGCTCAGGTGCCGAAGCGGCGCTCACGCTGGGCGTAGGAGCGGATGGCCCGGAGGAAGTCGACGTGGCGGAAGTCGGGCCACAGCGCCTCGCAGAAGTAGAACTCCGACAGCGCGCTCTGCCAGAGCAGGAAGCCACCGAGCCGCTGCTCACCGGAGGTGCGGATGACCAGGTCGGGGTCCGGCTGGCCCTTGGTGTACAGGTGCTCGGCGATGTGCTCGACGTCGACGCGCTCGGCCAGCTCCTCGATCGAGATGCCCTTGGCGGCCTCCTCCAGCAGCAGCGAGCGGACGGCGTCGGCCAGCTCGCGACGGCCGCCGTACCCGACCGCGACGTTCACCAGCAGGCCGTCGGCGTGCTGGGTCGCGGTCTCGGCGCTCTTCAGCACCTCGGCGGTCGCGGCGGGCAGCAGGTCGAGCGCGCCGACCGGGTGGATCCGGCGGCCGCCGACCGCGGCCATCTCCTCGACGGTCTGCTCGATGATCCGCAGCAGCGGCTCCAGCTCGTCGGCCGGGCGGCTCAAGTTGTCGGTGGACAGCATCCAGACGGTGACCACCTTGACGCCGACTTCCTCGCACCAGCCGAGGAACTCCGAGATCTTGCTCGCGCCGGCCTCGTGGCCGCGGGACACCGGGTCGCCCGAGGCGCGGGCCCAGCGCCGGTTGCCGTCGATGATGACGCCGATGTGCCGCGGCATGCGGTCCGGCGACAGGGATCGCGCCAGCCGGCGCTCGTACAGTCCGTACACCGCGTTGCGCAGGCGCTGCTTGCCGGGTGTCCGCATGGGCAGGTGTTCTCCTCGAGTCCTCGACCGGGCCGTCTGCGGGGTCGAAGGTGCAGGCGTGCCCCAACGAGGCTAGCCCAGATCGGCGCTCTCGCGGAGGGCGTGACGAACATCGAACTTATCGACTCTCGATCGCATCAGACACTTCAGGCAGTGGTACGGAACACTCCGGACCGGCTCGGTTCACGGCGTGAAGTGGCCTACATTTCATCCTTGAGGACGGTTGAACCTACGCGACCGTAGGTTACGGTTGCGTAGGTAAGAATTTCCCCCGACGCTTCGAGGAGGTTGGCGCATGGCGGCCAAGACCGTGACCGACGACACCACCCCCACCGACCCGTCGGACCACGGGCACGACCACCGGCTGACCCGAGCGCTGAAGCCGAAGCTGCGCGGCTGGCTGCACGCCGGTACATTCCCGCTGGCCACCGCCGCCGGCATCGTGCTGATCTGCCTGGCCCCGAGCGCGAGCGCCCGCTGGGCCGCGGCCGTCTACACGCTGGCCTCGATGCTGCTGTTCGGCATCTCGGCGCTCTACCACCGGTTCTACTGGGGCCCGACCGGCGAGGCGATCCTGCGCCGGCTCGACCACAGCAACATCTTCCTGCTGATCGCCGGCACCTACACCCCACTGGGCATGGTGCTGCTCAGCGGCAGCGACCGGGTCCTCCTGCTCAGCACGGCCTGGGGCGGCGCGCTGATCGGCATCCTTTTCCGGATCTTCTGGGTCGGCGCGCCGCGCTGGCTCTACACGCCGATCTACCTGGCCCTCGGCTGGGTCGCGATCTTCTGGATGAGCGACTTCTACCACCTCGGCGGCGCCTCGGTGGTCGCACTGCTGGCGGTCGGCGGTGGGCTGTACTCGATCGGCGCGGTCATCTACGGCACCAAGCGGCCGAACCCGTCGCCGCTGTGGTTCGGCTTCCACGAGATCTTTCACGCGTGCACCGTGGCCGCGTTCATCTGCCACTACATCGCGGTCAGCATCGCCACCTACCGCGCCGGCTGACCAAGCCCCAGCTCGAACAGCGCCTGCCGGAAGTCGGCGTACCGCTCGGCGCCCAACTGCTCGGCCCAGTCCTGCTCGACCCGTGCGATTGCCGCGCGCGCGAACGCCGTCGCCTCGTCCCCCTTCTCCGTACGCCGGACCAGCCGCACCCGGCGATCGCCCTCCAGCCGGGCCGACTCGGCGTACCCACGCTCCTGCAGGTAGTCGACGTGCTGCCCGAGCCCCTGTTTGGTCATCCCCGCGTGCGCGGCCAGGTCGGTGATCCGCGCGCCCTCGGGCGGGATCAGGTCGAGCAGCCGATAGTGCGACACCCGCAACCCGGGGAACGGCAGCTCGGCACCCGACAGGATCTGCTCACGTAGCCGGCCCAGCACGAAACCGAGCAGGTTCGCGATGTGCGCCGGAGTCTCCAGACCGGAAAGGCCGTTGACGGAAGTCATAAGGCAACTTTACTATCCGAATGGTAAAGCTGCTTTGCTTTCCTCGGGGGGATCCGATGTCCGTCACCGCACTCGAACCACTCGGCCGGGCCGCGCTCGACGCCGATCAGCTCACCGACCTGGTTCGGGCTGTCACCGGCGACCCGCAGGCCGTCCCGGTCAGCACCCGGGCCGAACCGTTCCCGTATCCGATCGGTACGCCGACCACCGCCGCCCTGACCCGGGTGCTCGGCACGGCCCGGCTGGCCGACGGCGCGACCGCCGAATGGTGCTGCTTCGTCAAGCAACTGCAGTCGGCTCGGCATTGGGCGCTGATCGAGCTCATCCCCGAGCAGTTCCGTGAGGAGTTGGTCCGCAACATCCCCTGGCGGCTGGAGCTCGCGGTCCACTCCAGCGACATCGCCACCTTGCTGCCCGACGGGCTGCGGCTGCCGACGGCGTACCGGATCGACGAGTACGACGACGACCGGGCGACGCTGTGGATGGAACACGTCGTCCAGGAGCCGGGGATCTGGGGGCTCGAGCGGTTCGGCCGGGCGGCATTCCTGCTCGGCCGGCTGTCCGCTCGGCGCCGGCCCCACCTGGTGACGCCGTTGGTGCCGCGGCCGGACGTGGAGACGCCGGGCATCGGGCTGCGGCAGTACGTCTTCGGCCGGGTCATGGTGAACGCACTGCCCGCGCTCGCCAGCCCTGAGACCTGGCGGCACCCGTTGCTGGCCGCTGCTGTCTGCAACACCGGCGACCACCGGCTCCGCGACGATCTGCTCGAGCTGGGCGAGCAGTTGCCCGGCGTACTGGATGCGCTGGATGCGCTGCCGCAGTGCTACCAGCACGGGGACGCGAGTCCGCAGAACCTGCTGGTCCCGCTGGGCAGTCCGGACGAGTTCGTGGTGATCGACTGGGGTTTCGACTGCCCGCAGGCGGTCGGTTTCGATCTTGGGCAGCTCCTGGTCGGGCTCGCTCACGCCGGTGAACTGTCGCCCACCGCGCTGCCTGCCGTGCACAAGGTGATCCTCGAGGCGTTCACGGAGGGGTTGGCCGTCGAGGGGATGCAGGTCTCGCTGGAGCAGGTCCGCTACGGGTACCTGGGGTCGCTGCTGGCCCGGGCGACGTTCACCGCGCTTCCCCTGGAGAATCTCGGCGCGCCCGCCACCGAGAGCGACGCGGTGCTGTTCGAGAACCGGGTGCTGCTGACCAGAGCCCTGGTCGACCTGACCAAGCAACTCACCTAGGCGTCAGGACGAAGACCCGGATGTGCCGGCCGCTGCGTTCGACGTAGGTGTCGTACGCCGGCCACACCTTCGTCACCAGCGGCCAGACCCGCTCGCGCTCCGCGCCTTCGGCCAGTACGGCGTGAACCGGCACCTCGCGGCCACCCGGCAACGCCGCCACCGCCTCGGCGTTGGCGAGCAGGTTGGCAGACCAGGCGGGGTGATGCTGCTGTCCCCAGTTGGACGCGGTCACCACGAACGAGTCGCCGTCGGGCGCGTAGAGCAGCGGGACGGTCCGCGGCTCCCCCGACTTGCGGCCGGTGGTGGTCAGCAGCAGCGTGGGCAACGCGCTCCGGCCGAGGATGTTGACCCGGCCACCGGTCCTTTGCTGCAGCCAGCGATCGACAGGCACGGCGGCGCGACCGACGGTGGCGAACCAGGGCCGGTGCCCTAACAGCCGGATGACATTCGTGTACCAGCCCATGCACGAAGTCTGCCGTCCAGGAGGAAGTGGGTATGCATGAGGGTGTGAGGAACCTTTGTCTGACCGCCATCTCCGCCACCGCCGCCGCCACGCTGCTCCTGGCGGGCTGCGGCGACGACTCCGACGCCGGGAGCACGCCGAGCCCCACCCCGTCCACCACGTCGAGCACCAGTACGCCGACGCCCAGCACGCCTAGCGGCGGTGACGCCCTCCCGATCACCGTCACCCGGACCGGAGGTTTCGCCGGCTTCGACGACAAGGTGGTGATCGGCCCCGACGGTCTCACCACCGTGACTCAGCGCGGCAAGCAGACCGCCAAATGCAAGCTGGAGCCCGGCTTTCTCGCTTCCCTCACCGCTGCCGTGCAGCAGGTCGACTGGACCGGTGTCGGCTCGACCAAGCCGACCATCCGGCATCCCGACGACATGATCGTCGCCGTCGCCACCGGCACCGGCATGGCCCGCCTGGAAGACCCCCGTCTCAAGCCGCTGGCGACTCCGGTCAGCCAACTGCTGACCGAAGCCGCCGCGCCGGGCAAGCTCTGCAAGCCGGTCTAGCTGGTCCCGAGCACTACATCGTCGATCACGAAGGACGTCTGCAGCGACGAGTCCTCCTGGCCGGCGAACCTCACCATGACGGTTTTGCCCTTGTAGGCGGTCAGGTTGAAGGTCTTCTGCACGTACGACGTCGACTTGTTCAGGTTCGACAAGGTGCCGAGCGTTGTCGTGGTCGCACCGTCGACCACCTGCACCTTCACCGTGTCGTACACCGTCGAACCCGTGGTCTCCGCGGTGTCGATCCGGATCCAGAGCGACAAACTCGCCGCGGTGGCCGCCGCAGGGATCGCGACCGACTGGCCGATGTTCTCGGTGCTGGTGCGGCCATTGCCTTGCAGCCACGCCTTGTACGAACCGGTGCGAGCCGGCTTCGACGTGCTGTTGGTGATCACGCCGGTGGTTCCGGTCCAGTTCACCGCCCCGGACTCGAAGCCGGGATTGAGCAGCAGGTTGCCGCCGGTCGGCGGGTTCGTGCCGCCGTAGTCCTTCTGCGCGTAGGTCCAGACCATGTGGCCGATCGCGTCGCTGTGCCGGTCCAGCGAGGTCAGGTTCAGGTTGCTGATCGTGTCGCACGAGCGGTGGTAACAGGGATCGTAGGCCTGACCGGCCGTCCCACCCCATTTGCTCGCCTGCGCCGACGTCTTGATGCCCTCGGCACCGGAAAACGTCCCTGCCGTGGGGATTCCGAGCGCCCGGAAGGCCGCGTGATCCGACCGGCCTTGCACGTCGACGTACTCGGTCTGGATCGACTTGCTGGTGAAGTAGCTGGTCAGTTCGTCCCGCGCGCCGTTGCCGGCCGGGTTGTCGTTGTAGACGAAGTAGCCGGGATTCGGCGAACCGGTCATGTCGAAGTTCAGGTACAGCTCGATCTTGTCCCGCTCGGCGGCGGGCAGGTTGTTGACGTAGTACTTCGATCCGACCAGGCCGAGCTCCTCGGCGCCCCAGAAGCCGAAGCGCACGCGGTTGCGTGGCGTCTGGCCGCTGGCGGCGAAGGCCAGCGCGGTTTCCAGCACACCGGCGCTGCCGCTACCGTTGTCGTTGATCCCCGGACCCGAGCTGACGCTGTCCAGGTGCGAACCGGCCATCACGACGTGGTTCGCGTCGCCGTGCGGCCACTCCGCGATCACGTTGTACGACGTACCGGCTGACGTCGAGAAGGACTGCAACGAGGTGGTGTAACCGGCCGCGTCGAGCTTGGACTTCACCCAGTCGGCCGATGCGCGATAACCGGGCCGGCCGGTGTAGCGGTTGCCACCGTTGCTGGTGGCAATCGACTGGAGCTGGTCGAGATAGGCCTTGACGTTGGTGACGGAGATGTCGGGCGACGCGGCAACGACCGTGGGGCCGCTCGCGGTGGCGGGCGCGCTCGGCGCCAGGGCGGCGGCGACGAGTGCGGCGCCGAGCACGCCGGACAGGAGGGGTTTGGACATGGCGAACTCCCTTGCCTCACACAGAGAATCCGGGGCGCACAGCCTCGGGCGGGAGGTGTGCGCCCCGGACGGGATCACAGCGATACTGCGGGACCGGTCAGCCGGCGACCAGCGACACGTCGTCGATCACGAAGCTGGTCTGCAGCGACGAGTCCTCCTGGCCGAGGAACCTCACCGTGACGGTTTTGCCCTTGTAGGCGGTCACGTTGTAGGTCTTCTGCACGTACGACGTCGACTTGTTGAGGTTCGACAGGGTGCCGAGCGTCGTGGTGGTGGCGCCGTCGATCACCTGCACCTTGACCGTGTCGTAGACCGTCGAGCCGGTGGTCTCCGCGGTGTCGATGCGGATCCACATCGACAGGCTGGCCGCGGTCGCCGCCGCGGGAATCGCGACCGACTGAGCGATGTTCTCGGTCGTGGTCCGGCCGTTGCCCTGCAGCCACGCCTTGTACGAACCGGTCCGGGCCGGCTTCGACGTGCTGTTGGTGATCACGCCGGTGGTGCCGGTCCAGCTGGTCGCGCCCGACTCGAAGCCCGGGTTCTTGATCAGGTTGTCACCGGTCGGCGGCTCGGTGCCACCGCCACAGGCGGCCGCGCCGGCCGGGACCGAGATCGCGGAGAACGCGGCCTCGATGCCCTTACACTGCGCGGAATCCGCGCCGTACAGCTCCTTGGCCGAGTTGATCGCGCCTTCGCGGGCGTCGCGGTAGGTGCTGCCCGAGGTGAGCTTGGTGCTCAGCGTGCGGTACCAGACCTTGGCGGCGACGTCGCGGCCGACCGGTGTGATCGTCGCTCCGTTGCAGGCGGTGCTGGTGTGCGTGACGCCACCGATGACCTTGCTGCCGGTGCCCTCGGAAGCCAGGTAGAACCAGTGGTTCAGCGGACCGGAGGAGTAGTGCGGGTCCGCACCGCTCACCGCGCTGCTCCAGCAGTCGTAGCTGCGGCCGTCCTTGTTCGGCTTGTCCATGTAGCGCAGCGGCGTGCCGTTGCCGTTGATGTTGATCTTCTCGCCGATCAGGTAGTCACCCGGGTCGGCGCTGTTGTTGGCCGAGAACTCGACCGCGGTGCCGAAGATGTCCGAGGTGGACTCGTTCAGGCCGCCGGCGTCGCCGAAGTAGTTCAGGTTGGCGGTTGCCTCGGTGACGCCGTGGCTCATCTCGTGGCCGGCCACGTCGATCGAGGTCAGCGGACGGGCGTTGCCCGCGCCGTCGCCGTACGTCATCTGGCTGCCATCCCAGAACGCGTTCACGTAGGCGTTGCCGTAGTGCACGCGGGACCGCGCACCCTGGCCGTTGTTGAAGATGCCGCTGCGGCCGTGCACGTTCTTGTAGTAGTCCCAGGTCAGCTGGGCGCCGAAGTGCGCGTCGACACCGGCGGTCTGCCGGCTCGAGGTGGTGCCGTTGCCCCAGGTGTCGTCGGCGTCGGTGAACGTGGTGCCGGCGCCGGAGGTCGCGCCGTTCAGGTCCGTGGTGTGGTTGCCGCCGCGGCTCGGGTCGCTCATCGTGAAGCTGCCCGACGTGCCGATGCTCACCGTGCCGGAGTACATCGAGTTGCCGGTGCCGGTCTTGATCTCGTCGTCCTGGGCCAGGACGGCGCCGGACTTGGCGTCGACGTAGGTGTGCAGCACCGACGGGGTCTGGTCGGCCTTGGTGCCGGTGGTGACGACCTCGTAGGCCAGCACCGGCTTGCCGGTGGCGGCGAAGACGATCAGCGCCCCCTTGTTGCTGGTGGCCTTGAACTTCGCGGACTTGGCGGCCGTGCCGAGCGCGGCGGCCTGGGACAGGGCCGGCTTGGTCGACGCGACGCCGATGGTCTTCGCACCGCGGTTGTAGGTGACACCACCGATCGTGTCGCCCTTGCGCTTGACGATCAGGTCACCCCCGACCACCTTCAGGCCGTTGAAGGTCCGGTCGTAGTGCACGAACTCGGTACCGTCGGGGTCGGCGGCGATCCCGCGGGCGACGAGTTGCTCACCTCCGGCCAGTCCGAGGGCGGCGGCGGTCCGCGCGGTCAGCGCGTTCTCGGCCTGGACGGCGGCCGGCTCGTTGAAGCCGGACGCTGGGAGCGGCGCCGTACGGGTGGCGGCGCCGGCGGTGGTGCCGGTGACGGACGCGGCCAGTCCCGCTGTCGCGACGATGGCCACCGCCCCTGCTGATGTCAGTCGTTTCAAGACAACATCTCCTCACGGTGTGGCCGCTGTTTGGGCGCAGCGACCAATTCAGTTGGGGACGCCGGACGCAACTGACCCACCAGTGCCACTGCCTCAGTTGTGACACTATGTGTCAGGACATGCGCATCCTGTTACATCCGACTGAGGGAGGACTCTCCGCCTCAGCCGGGCGGGAGTCAAGGGAAAGTCCCGAAACGACAGGGAAAACCCGCGTTGGCCCGCGTTGTCAGCGGCGCGTCGTCAACTCCGCCCGAAGGTCTTCCGGCAACACGACCGGGAGCTTGCAGGTGAACTTCTGACACACGTACGCCGCGGCGCGCCCGTCGACCAGGCCACGGCCGGCCAGCAGGGGTACGTCGGAGCCGGGCCGGCCACGGACGACGGCGGTACCCCACGGCGCGTGCTTCAGCGCGGTGCGGACGAGCTCGCCGGCGTCCCCCGACGCAACCGCCTCGCCGACGATCGCGATCTCCAGCGGGCCGCCGGCCTGGGCCTCCGCGACCGCAAGCGCCCGCCCGGCGAAGCGCGGGGCCCGGCCGGCCAAGGTCGCGGACGCCGCGAGCGCCTGCTCGGCCGCCTCTTCGTAGCGGGCCTCGCCGGTCACCGACGCCAAGGTGGTGAACGCCTCCGCCGCCAGCGACACCCCTGCCGGGGTCGCGTTGTCCGTCGGATCCTGCGGCCGCCAGACCAGCGCCTCGGCATCGGCCGCCGTGTCGAAGAAGGAGCCGTCAGCAACGAACTGCTGTAAAACCCTGTCCAGCAAGCCCTTCGCCAGGTCTAGCCATCCGGCATCATCAGTTGCCGCCAGCAACGTCAAGCAGGCCTGCGCGAACCCCGCGTAGTCCTCCAGTACGCCATGCGCCGACCCCACCACGCCGTCGCGTGAGGTCCGGTGCAACCGCCCGGAGGCATCGACGTGCACGTCCCGGACCAGCTCGGCCGCGCGCACCGCCGCCTCGACGTACTCGGGCTTGTCCAGCACGAGCCCAGCCCGGGTCAGCGCGGTGATCGCCAGCCCGTTCCACGCGGCAACAACCTTGTCGTCTCGCCCGGGGTAGGTCCGCCGGGCCCGCGCCTCGAGCAGTCGGCCGCGGACGCGTTGCCACCGCTCCAGGTCGTCGGGATCGCGCCGCAGCTGCAGCACCGACGTACCGTGCTCGAACGTGCCGGTCACGTCGCACAACTCGATCACCCAGTCGGCGTCGTCCCCGAGCACCTCGTGCAGCTCGTCGGGCGACCAGACGTAGTACCGGCCCTCCTCGCCCTCGGTGTCGGCGTCGAGCGCGGAGGAGAAGCCGCCCTCCGGCGTCCGCAGCTCGGCGAGCAGGAAGTCCGCCGTTTCGACCGCGATCCGCTGCGCCAGCGGCGACCCGGTGACGGTCCACCAGTGGGTGTAGACATCGAGCAGCAACGCGTTGTCGTACAGCATCTTCTCGAAGTGCGGCACGATCCACTGCTTGTCCACGCTGTACCGCGCGAAGCCGCCGGCCAGCTGGTCGTACATCCCGCCGCGCGCCATCCGCTCGCAGGTCGCCTCGACCATCGCCAGCGCGTCGGCCGACCCGGTCCGCCGGTGGTGCCGCAGCAGGAAGTCGAGCGCCATCGACGGCGGGAACTTGGGCGCCGGGCCGAAGCCCGCGTCGACCGGGTCGAAGTCCTTCCTCAGCAGACCGGCGGCACGCTCCAGCGTCGCCGCGTCGATCACTCCCCCGGCCGGCTGCTGCCGCGCGCCGAGCTGCTGGACCACGTTCTCGCCGATCCCGTCGATCTGCTCCCGCTTGGTCCGCCAGGCGTCGGCCAGCGACTCCAGCACCTGCCGGAAGCTGGCCATCCCGTGCCGCGGCTCGGACGGGAAGTACGTGCCACAGAAGAACGGCTCCCCCGCCGGCGTCATGAACACCGACATCGGCCAGCCGCCGTGCCCGGTCATCGCCACGGTCGCTTCCATGTAGATCGCGTCGACGTCCGGCCGCTCCTCGCGATCCACCTTGACGCTGACGAAGTGCTCGTTCAGGTACGCCGCCGTCGCCTCGTCCTCGAACGACTCGTGCGCCATCACGTGGCACCAGTGACACGCCGAGTAGCCCACCGACAAGAACACCGGCACGTCCCGCTCCCGCGCCTCCGCGAACGCCGCCTCGCCCCACTGCTTCCACGCGACCGGATTGTCCGCGTGCTGGCGCAGGTACGGCGAGGTCGAGGTGCTCAGCTCGTTGGTGGCCATGCCTCCACGGTAGGCGGTCGGTTCAGGGCCTCCGTGACCAGTCCGGCCAGAGCACCCCCGGATCCTGACCAAAATGGCCAATTCGTTTACACGTCAGCTTAATGCTGATCGGATGCGGTCACCCCAGCTCCCCCGGAGGACACCGTGCGCCGTTCTTCTGCCCGCCGGCACCTGATGCCGGTCGCAGCACTTCTCCTGGTTGTCGGCGTGGCCGCCCCCGTACCGGCCGGCGCCGAGCCTCCACCACCCACGGCTGACCAAGCCGCGGTCTCAGCTGACGAACCGCTCGAGCTGACCCTGATCACCGGTGACAAGGTGACGGTCGCCAAGGGGTCCGGCCGGGCTGTGTCCGTGCAGGACGTTCAGCGCGCTCCGGGAACCACCGGGGCGGTGAAGGTCACCGTCGAAGCCGGCGACACCTTCGTCTTGCCGGACGAGGCCATGGCGTACGTGGCGTCCGGACTGCTCGACAAGCAGCTGTTCAACATCAGCGAACTGGTCGCCCAGGGCTACGACAACGCCCGGATGAAAGACCTCCCACTGATCGTCACCAGCGCGCCGGGTGGATCGACTCTCGCACCGGACGCGGCGGGCCGTTCGCGGTCGGCCGGTCCCGCGCTGCCGGGAGTGCGCGTCGGGCGTGAGCTCCGTTCCGTCGGCGGCGCGGCGGTTCGGGCCGAGCGCTCGCAGGCCGCTTCGTTGTGGTCGACCCTCACGAGCGCGTCGGCCGCCCGCCGGGCACAGCCAGGGACCAGTACGACCCCGGCCTTCGCCGCCGGGATCGACCGGATCTGGCTCGACGGCAAGGCCAAGGCGCTGCTCGCCGACACGACCGCGCAGATCGGTGCCCCGGAGGTGTGGAAGACAGGAGCGACCGGCGCCGGCGTTCGCGTCGCCGTACTGGACTCGGGTGTGGACGCCACACATCCGGACCTGGCGCAGCGCGTCGTGGCGAGCCGGAGTTTCGTCGCCGGTGAGGAGGTGGTCGACCGCAACGGCCACGGCACGCACACCGCCTCGACCGTCGCCGGGACCGGCGCCGCCTCGGACGGCAAGGAGCGCGGCGTCGCGCCGGGCGCCGATCTGGTGGTGGGCAAGGTACTCGGCGACAACGGTTCCGGCCCGATCTCCGGCATCATCGCCGGGATGGAGTGGGCGGTGCGGACCGAGCGCGCCAAGGTGATCAACATGAGCCTGGGCACGGCGGCCTACCACACGCAGGACGATCCGCTGAGCCAGGCGGTCAACCGGCTGAGCGCCGAGACCGGCGCGCTGTTCGTCATCGCCGCGGGCAATTCGGGCAACACCCCTTACACCGTGAGCGCGCCCGGCACCGCCGACGCCGCCCTCACCGTCGGTGCCGTGGACACGTCCGACCAGCTCGCCGGCTTCTCCAGCATCGGGCCGCGGATGCTCGACGACGGGCTCAAGCCCGACCTGACCGCGCCGGGCGTCGACGTACTGGCCGCGCGTTCGCAGCAGATGAACGACGGTAGCGAGGGCTACTACCGATCGGACAGCGGTACGTCGATGGCCGCTCCGCACGTCGCCGGGGCCGCCGCGCTGCTGGCCGGCGAACACCCGGACTGGACCGGGCAGCAGATCAAGGACGCGCTGATGAGCACCACCGCGCTGACGCCCGCCTACACGCCGTACGAGGGAGGGACCGGGCGGCTGGACGTCGCCGCGGCCTACCTCCGCGGCCAGATCGTCGCCACCGGATCGGTCGACGCCGGGCTCGTCGCCTGGTCACCGCGGCCGGACCGTACGCCGATCAAGCGCCAGATCACCTACCGCAACACCACCGACCGCGCCATCACACTTCAGCTGTCCACCGAACGCGGCGCCACGCCTGCAGGGGTGTTCACGCTGGCGGCCAACCAGGTCACCGTGCCCGCGCGCGGCACCTCGACGGTCGGTCTCGTGGCGAACCCGAAGGACCTGACGCCCGGCCAGTACGCCGCCCAGGTCGTCGCGAAGTCCACAACCAGCACGGTCCACACGGCGGTGGGGCTGTCCGTCGAGGCGGAGAAGCGCTCGCTGACCGTTCAGCTGAAGGACAAGGCCGGCAAGCCGGTCAGCGGTGAGGTCGAGATCACCGGCGCCGACGGCAAGACCAACATCCTGTGGGCGCCGGACGGCAAGATCACCAGCCGGTGGGCGCCCGGTTCGTACACCGTCGGCGCGACGCTCGACGTCCAAGGCAGTAACGGCCCGCACTCGCTCGGACTCGCCTTCCTGATGGCTCCGGAGGTCGACCTGACCACCGACCGGACCGTCGTACTGGACGGCTCGCGGCTGCGTGAGGTCAAGGTCGCGACTCCCCAGCCGACCTCCGTCACCACGAGCCGGATCGATCTGTTCCGTTCGTTCGGCTCCGCGACGCCGGATCCCAACGACAGGCAGGCGCTGCACCAGATCTACCTGCCGCCGCCGGCGTACGACAGCGTCTGGGCGTTGCCGACCAAGACCAAGGTGCAGAAGGGCAGCTTCTTCTTCACCACCCGGTTCCGCGCCGAACAGACGCCGCTGAAGATCACGTACGGCGGCCGCAGCCTCGACGACACGTTGCTGGTACAGCCCGGATCGCCTGCGTTCCAGGCGGGCAAGTCACGGGTGAACGCGGTCTTCGCCGGGACCGGATCGTCGGCCGGGTACAACGGCCTGTCCGCCCGCGGTAAAGCCGTGGTGGTTCGGAGCAGCACTGAGGTCACCCCGTTCGAGCAGGCCACCGCAGCGCACACCGCGGGCGCGGCGATGCTGCTGGTGGTCAACGACACCGACGGCCGCAAGAGCGACTGGTACGGCGACCCGGACGGCCGGACCGCCGGACCGATCCGAACCGCGTCGCTGACGGTGGACGAAGGCGAAGCCCTGATCAGCAAGATCAAGGCCGGCCGGACCGACCTGACCGTCGAGGCCCATCCGGTGCCGTCGTACCTGTACGACCTGGCGGACTACCACCAGGGTTTGGTGCCGGACGACCCGTCCGCGGCGACGGACCCCGGCAGCCTCGCCCGGATCGAGAACGACTTCGCTCCGCCGCTCGGCCAGCAGGTGCTGGAGAGCCGCGAGGACAGTCCGGCGTACGAGCACTGGCCGGCTGCCTACCCGTACGCCGGTTTCGGCATGGTTCGCGCGCCGAAGTTCCCGCGCAAGGTCGCCGCCGGGCACCGGACCGACTGGGTCTCGGCCGGCGCCAAGTGGCAGCAGTACGCGAGCATCGACGGATGGTCGACCTTCACCGACGTGGTCAGCTACCAGCCGCGCAGCGTGCAGAACGAGCGCTGGTTCGGTCCCGTCGTCCGGCCCCGGATGGTCAACTTCGAGGTCCCGCACCGGGTCGGCAACGCGATGGGCGGCATGATCGCCGGCTTCGGTGACGGCGGTTCCGCGCACAGCGGCGACTCGATGATGACGCGCAGCTTCAAGCTCTACCAGGGCGACGAGCTGCTGATGCAGAACGGACCGCGACCGGACTTCGGTGTCGGCGGTCTGGCCCCGGAGAAGCGCCCGTACCGGCTGGTCGTCGATACGGTCGGCAAGCCCGAGCTGACGCCGTACTCGACCGCGACGCACACCGAGTGGAGTTTCACCTCCAGCGAGGCCGAGAACCAGCCGCTGCCGCTGGTGCAGCTCGACTACACCACCGAGGTCGACGCCGCGGGGCGGGCGAAGCGCAGTTCGGTCTTCTCCGTCAAGCCTGTTGTGCTCGGCAGCGATGCCCGGGAGGACACGGTCACCGGCGTCGCGGTGGAGGTCTCCTACGACGACGGCGCGACCTGGCAGCGGCAGGAAGTCAAGCAGAACAAGGGCCTTTGGCAGACCCGGCTGCAGGCTCCGGCTCGCGCCGGTCACGTGTCCGTCCGCGTGACCGCCACGCAGCGCAACGGCGGCGGCGTCAGCCAGACGATCACCCGGGCCTTCGGCCTGAAGTGACGCTCGCGGAGGCGGCCGGTGCTCGACGCACCGGCCGCCTCTTGCGTTGGGCAACAAATTCGGTCACTGCGTCGGCTCGGTGCTGAAGGACTCGACACCGACGACGCGGAGCAGATCGAGGCGTTCCCGGGTCTCGGCGTCGGCCGGGGTGAGCACGATCAGCTGCTGGCCGAGGTCGGGCGTGACGAGGGTTTCGCAGTCCATCAGCAGGCTGCCGATCCGGGGATGCACGAAGGTCTTGCGGTCGGCGCGGCGGACCTCGACCTCGTGCTCGGACCAGCGGTGGGCGAACTCCTCGCTGGCCGCGAGCAAGCGGTCCACCAGTCCCTGAACGACGGGGTCGCCGGCGCGCCGGCCGGCCGTGGCGCGAAGATCGGCGACCACGGCCCGCGCGTGGTGCTCGCGCTCGTCGGCCGGATGGGTCGCCCAGACTTCCGGCTCGGTGAACCAGCGGTACACGTGGTAGCGACGGTCTCCGGTGAAGCGGGTCTGGTCTCCGGTGAGCAGGACGGACGTCCGGTTCTGCGCCAGGACCTTGCCCAGATCGGACATCACCGCGGCCGGGGTGTCGCCGAGCAGATCGAGCATCCGGATCAGGCCGGCCCGCGCCAGACGCCCGGCCCCCTCGGCGGGTGGCGGCTGATGCCCCGCGAGGTGGAACACGTGGTCACGTTCGTCGTCGGACAGCCGCAACGTCCGGGCCAGCGCGGCGAGCAGCTGCGTCGACGGCTGACTGCTTCGGCCCTGCTCCAGGCGGATCACGTAGTCGACCGAGATGCCGGCGAGCATGGCCACCTCCTCGCGGCGCAGTCCCGCCGTACGGCGGCGTGGTCCCGCGGCGATTCCCACGTCGGTGGGGCGGATCGCCTCCCGCCGACGACGCAGGAAATCCGCCAGCTCGTCGCGTTGCATGGCGCCATCCTCCCTCGCCGCCGCACGCCGATCCAGGGAGCGCCGCTCCCACGATGAACTCTCCTCTCCCGCCGCCGGTCGCACCCGGCCAGGCTGATGCCAAGAGCAACGACGAAGGGGAAGAGCTGTGCAGACACGAGAACTCGGCAAGAACGGACCGGTCGTCTCCCAACTGGGCCTGGGCGCGATGGGCATGTCCGGCGCGTACGGCGCCACCGACCGCGCGGAGAGCATCGCCACCGTGCACGCCGCGCTGGACGCGGGCGTCACGCTGATCGACACCGGCGACTTCTACGCCAGCGGCCACAACGAACTGCTGCTCGCCGAGGCCCTGCGGGGCCGGGACCGCGACAGCTACCAGCTCAGCGTGAAGTTCGGCATGCTGACCCAGCCAGGCGGTGGGATCGGCGGCATCGACTGCCGCCCCGAGGCGGTGAAGAACTTCCTCACGTACTCGCTGAACCGGCTCGGCACCGACCACGTCGACATCTACCGGCCGGCCCGGCTCGATCCGCGGGTGCCGATCGAGGACACGATCGGAGCGATCAAGGAGCTGGTCGAGGCCGGATACGTGCGATCCGTCGGGTTGTCGGAGGTGAACGCGGAAACGATCCGCCGAGCCCACGCCGTCCACCCGATCAGCGATCTGCAGATCGAGTACTCGCTGATCTCACGGGCGGTCGAGTCGGAGGTCCTGCCGGTCCTGCGCGAGCTCGGGATCGGCATGACGGCGTACGGCGTACTGGGCCGCGGGCTGATCTCCGGGCACTGGTCGGCCGGGCACTCCGCGGGACCCGGCGATCACCGCGTCCTCAGCCCGCGGTTCGCGCCGGGCAACGTCGAGCACAACCTCGCCCTCGTCGAGCCCCTGCGCGAGATCGCCGAGGCCAACGGCCGCACGATGGCGCAACTGGCGATCGCCTGGGTGGCAGCGCAAGGCGACGACATCGTCCCGCTGGTCGGCGCGCGATCGCGCGAGCGGCTGACCGAGGCGCTCGGCGCGACCGACGTGCAGCTGACCGAGGACGACCTCGCCGTGATCCGCCAAACCGTTCCGCCCAACGCGGCCCGCGGGGATCGGTATCCCACGGCCCACATGCCCCGCCTCGGCGTGGGCAACTGACAACTGTTCGCTGAGCGTTCGGGTCGTCAGGTGGTCTGCGACAACGCGACCGACAACCCCAGCGCGGCCGCCATGATCAGCAGCTCCACGGCGACCAACTGCCAGAAGCTGGGACCGGGCTCGATCAGATTGGTGACGATCTGGCGGCGGTGGATCCAGCCGCCGACGATGAGGATCGCGAAGACCACCGTCTTCGCGATCATCAGTCCCCCGTACGGCGCTGTGGTGGCCGCGTCGAGGACCTCGCCGAAGCCGCCGGCCTGGGCGGCGAGACGCCCGGCGCCGCTGAGCAAACCACTGAGCAGGACGACGATCGACGAGATCAGCGCGACCTGGCTGAAGCGTTCGAGCACGTACGGCAGGCCGTCGCGGCTGGCCCGGCCGTAGCGGACGAGGCCGGCCAGTCCGCCGACCCAGCTCGTCGCGGCAATCACGTGCAGGACCAGGGCCGCGCCCGCCAGGACGACGTACGCCTCGTTGCGCGGGTAGGCGGTCAGGACCGGCGGAAGCAGTGCGGCGATGGCGACCAGTACGCCGAGCCCCGCGGCGGCCGCGGTCTGGACGCGGCGGATGCCGACGGCCAGTGCGACCACCAGGATGCCGGTGATCAGCAGCGCCTTGATCTCGGGCACTCCGAGCGCTTCGTCGACGCGGTAGCGCAGCAGACGGACCGGGGTGTCGAGCAGGATCGCCGATGACACCACCGCCCCGGCGAACGAGGCGACGGCCCAGATGATCGCGGCGTTGCTCGCGTCGCGGACAGCTCGCCGGCCCTGGGTGCCGAGCGGGCCGCCGTCGGTGCGGAGCAGCACGACGGCGGCGAGCAGGGCGCCGGCGCAGCCGACCGTGGCCAGAGTGGAGATCAGCCGGAAGAACGGCAGCAGCCAGGTGACGAACAACCCCGGGCCGCCGATGCCGAGCGCGCTCTCAGTGGGTTCACTGCCGGCCGCGAAAAGCCCCACCACCAAGGCGATCGAGGCCATCACCAGCGCCGCCAGGCCACCCGCGACCAGGCGTCCGGGCATCCGGTGCCGGGCGGCGCGGGTCGCGGTCACTGAGCGTTCCCGCCGTGGGCGCAGTTGAACACGCGCTCACTATAGGGTGAGCTACCTCACGATCAGGGTCAGCGACACCATCTCGTGACACGGTCAGCGACGAATCGTTGCCGTGGTGTCACCGACCGTCGCCGACCCGTTGCCTTGGGCACCGACCGCCGGGCCGCGGTCAGCAGTCACCGGTCAGCAGTCAGCGGTTGACGTCGCCCGGTGACTTCGTGGCCTCGGGCTCAGTCGTCGCCGGCTCGGCAGCGGCCGCCGACCCAGTGTCCTTGGTCGGCTGGTCGCCGGACGGTGCTGGGCCGTCCGCAGCGTCGTCGGAGCGGGTCGGCTGCCCATCGGTGGGATCGAAGTCGATCCGCTTCAGCTGCTTGCCCATGTTCCGCATCAGCAACGCCGTGGCGGCACCGAGCGCCAGCACGATCAGCAGGGCGACCCAGCCCGGCCGCACCGTGTTCGGGTCGATCTCGCCCGCCAGGGGTGCGGTCGTCTGAAGAAGGGTCGTCGCGGTCACCAGGCCAGTGTCTCACCGTCCCCACCCGCCGTCAGCGCAGCCCCGCGAACAGGTCGTCCTCGGGGAGCTCGGACTCGACCAGACTGCGGGCCAGTTCGTAGTCCTCGGTGGGCCAGGCCGCCTGGTGCACCTCCAGCGGCACGCTGAACCAGGAGCCGTCCGGATCGATCTGGGTCGCGTGCGCCAGCAGCGCCCGGTCGCGGACGCCGAAGTACTGCGCGCACTCGACCCGGGTGGTGATCCGGCGCTCGTTCTCCGGGTCCGGCTTCCACTCCTTCAGGCGTTCGGCGTACGGCGACTCCAGGCCGCGCGCGAGCATCGCGTCGTGCAGCGCCTTCATCCGCTCGAAGTGGAAGGTGTGGTGGTAGTACAGCTTCAGCGGCTGCCACGGCTCGCCCAGCTCCGGGTAGGCGTCCGGGTCCCCGGCCGCCTCGAACGCGGCGACGCTGATCTGGTGGCACATCACGTGGTCCGGGTGCGGGTAACCGCCGTTCTCGTCGTACGTCGTGACGACCTGCGGGCGGAACTCCCGGATCAGCTTGACCAGCGGTGCGGCGGCGTCCTCCACCTTCATCAGCCCGAAGCAGCCCTCCGGCAGCGGCGGCAGCGGATCGCCCTCGGGGTAGCCCGAGTCGACCCAGCCCAGCCACTCCTGCCGGATGCCGAGGATCTCCCGGGCCGCGTCCATCTCCTTGCGGCGGATCTCGGTCATGTTCGCCAGCACGTCGGGCCGGTCCATCTTCGGGTTCAGGATCGAGCCGCGTTCACCGCCGGTGCACGTGGCCACCATCACGTCGACGCCTTCGGCCACGTACTTCGCGGTGGAGGCGGCACCTTTGCTGGACTCGTCGTCGGGGTGGGCATGGACATGCAGCAGGCGAAGATCTTCGGTCACAAGACACAATGGTCCTCCAAGCCCGAGGAGAACCGTTGACCGACCCAGCCGCGACCGACCTGGACGCCCGCTACGGCCGTACGCCGCGCGGCCGCCGCCCCCTGCTGTTGATGGCGGTGATCGGCGTACTCGCGGTGGCCGCACTGGTCTGGCTGGTCCGGGTCGCGTTCGTCCAGTCCACGCCGCCGGTGTCGTCGCGGCTGCTGGCGTTCGACATCCCGTCGGAGACCACGGCGACGGCGACGATCCAGGTGGAGCGGCGCAAATCGGTCGAGGCGTCGTGCCGGCTGCAGGCCAAGGCCGCCGACTTCTCGATCGTCGGCGAACTGACGCTCACGGTGCCGGCCGACTCCCCGCGCGAGCAGACACTGCCGGCCAAGCTGACCACCCAGCGCGCGGCGACCTCGGTGGTGCTGATCGGGTGTACGACGGCCGACACGGCCCGCCCGCACTGATCGGGGCGCTGACCGGGCTCCCGGGACCGGGCGCCACTGACCGCGCACCGATCGGGCGCACGATCGGGCCGCACGATCGGGCAGCGTTGATCGCGCCGCACACCGCATGTGCTGCCGCCGACCGGGTACCGGAGCGTCCGGAGTACGGACCGGTATCCCATCGCGAGCGTGGGCAAGCGATTGCCCGCCAGCTCGCCAAGTGCTTGTGGGGGCAAAGAACTGTGGGGTTCCGGCCCTGTTCTTGCTACGCTCGGAGGATTGGTCGCCGTCGACGACGGCGGCCTTGAGTATTTCCGACCCATCCCATCGACAAAGGAGCAGCCCGTGACGCAGAACATTCAGGACAGCGTTGTCTGGCTGACACAGGATGGCTACGACCAGCTGAAGTCCGAGCTCGAGCACCTGAAGGGTCCGGCCCGCGCCGAGATCACCCAACGGATCAGCGACGCCCGCGACGAGGGCGACCTGAAGGAGAACGGCGGCTACCACGCCGCCAAGGACGAGCAGGGCAAGATCGAGGCCCGGATCCGCCAGCTGGAGGACATGCTGCGTCGCGCCCAGGTCGGCGAGACCCCCAAGCCCGGCGGCAAGGTCGAGCCCGGCATGAAGGTGTCGATCAAGTTCGCCGGTGACGACGAGGTGGAGACCTTCCTGCTCGGCTCCCGGGAGCTGCTGGCGCTGGACGCCTCGGTCGACATCGACGTGTACTCCCCGCAGTCCCCGCTCGGTTCCGCCATTCTGGGCAAGAAGAAGGGCGAGAAGGCCACCTACGAGGCCCCGAACGGCAAGGACGTCACGGTCGAGATCGTCGCCGCGGAGCCTTTCAAGGGCTGACCGCCGAAAACGCACAAGAGTGCCCCGGTGGAAAACCACCGGGGCACTGTTGTTTTTCGCTGGGGTTGTTGTTTGTGCTGCTGTTGCGGTCAGTGCCCGGTCGTACGGCGGTATTTGCGCACCGCCAGCGGCGCGAACACACCGATGATCACCGCGCACCAGATCAGGCTGAGCCAGACCGGGTGCTGGGCCGGGAACCCGTCGGGGCTGGCGAACGGCGACGGGTTGCCGAACAGATGCCGGCAGGCCGCCACGATCGAGGAGATCGGGTTCCACTCCGCGACCGGTTGCAGCGCGCTCGGCAGGTTCGGCGTCGGCACGAACGCGTTGGACAGGAAGGTCAGCGGGAACAGCCAGATCAGGCCCGCCGACGCGGCCACCTCCGGGCTGCCGACCGACAACCCGATCAGCGCGCCCACCCAGAGCATCGCGAACGCGAACAGCAGCAGGATCCCGAACGCCGCGAGCGCCTGGCCGAAGCCGTTGTGCCAGCGCCAGCCGACGATGAAGCCGCAGATCACCATCACCAGCATCACGAACGCGTTGAACACCACGTCGCCGATCACCCGGCCGGCGATCACGCCCGAGCGCGCCATCGGCAGCGACCGGAACCGGTCAATCAGGCCCTTCGACATGTCGTCGGCCAGCCCGACGCTGGCCGAGGCGACCGCGAAGGCCATCGTCTGGGCGAAGATCCCGGACATCAGGAACTCCCGGTAGGCGCGCGCCCCCGGGAAGCCGGGGATCGGGATCGCGTTGCCGAACACGTAGGCGAACAGCAGCACGAACATGATCGGCTGGATGGTCGCGTAGATCAGCATGTCCGGCGTCCGCGGGATCCGCTTGAGTGTCCGCCAGGCCAGGATGCCCGCGTCGGACACGGCCCGGGCGAACGAGCTCTGCTGGGCTTCCACCGGCTTGCCCTGCGACGCCTCGACGCTCATCGCGCGGCCTCCGTCCGCTTCGCGGCCTCGTCCGCCACCACGGCAACAAGGTCGCCCGACTGCTCGTGCCCCGCGCGCCTCCCGGCGGTCTGCGCGGCGTACGTCGTACTCATGCCCGGCCCTTCCTTCCAGCGGTGGTGGATTCGTCGGTGACGGTGTCGTGGTTGTCGGTGGCGTGCCCGGTCAGCGAGAGGAACACGTCGTCCAGGGTCGGCCGGCGCAGGCCGATGTCGGCGATCCGGACGCCGGCAGCGTCGAGCGTGCGGATCACCTCGACCAGCGCGGCCGATCCGCCCGGCGCCGGCAGCGTGACCCGCTTGCTGTGCTCGTCGAGCGTGGTCGCCTCGGGATCGGTCACCTCCAGCGCGGTGGTCAGCAACTCGAGCGCGCGGGTGGTGTCACCCGGCTCGTGCACGACGACCTCGATCCGCTCGCCGCCGACCTTGGCCTTGAGCTCGTCCGCGGTGCCACGGGCGATCACCGAGCCGTGGTCGACCACGGCGATGCTGTCGGCCAGCTCGTCGGCCTCTTCCAGGTACTGCGTGGTGAGCAGGATCGTGACGCCCTCGCGGACCCGGTCGCGGATGATCTGCCACAGGTCGAGCCGGCTACGCGGGTCGAGCCCGGTGGTCGGCTCGTCGAGGAACAGAACCTTCGGGTGCGCGATCAGCGAACCGGCCAGGTCGAGCCGGCGCCGCATGCCGCCGGAGTAGGTCTTCAGGATCCGGTCCGCGGCGTCGGTCAGGTCGAAGATCTCCAGCAGCTCGTCGGCCCGCTGCTTGGCCTGCTGGCTGGTCAGCCGGTAGAGCCGGCCGAACATCCACAGGTTCTCCCGGCCGGTGAGCAGCTCGTCGACCGCGGCATACTGCCCGGACAGCCCGACCAGCTGCCGGACCGTGTCGGCCTCCTTCACCACGTCGTGCCCGAGCACGCGCGCACTGCCGGCGTCGGGCGCCATCAGTGTGGTCAGCACGCGGACCGTGGTCGTCTTGCCCGCGCCGTTCGGCCCGAGCAGGCCGAGCACGGTGCCTTCGGGCACTTCCAGATCGATCCCGTCCAGCGCTTTGACCGTGTTCTTGCGCGATCTGAACGTCTTCACGAGGCCGGTCGCCTCGACAGCAGCCATCAGAGCCGCCCCCTCCTAGGTGTGATGCAGGTCATCTTGGCGGACACCGCCGACAAATTTCGAGCCTTTTCTCGCTGGCTAAATACGTTAGCAGCTATATAAGTCAATGCAACTATTCCAGCTGAGTCTGGAGTTGAGTCGCTGGGGCTCAACTTTGTTGACATTGAGTCGACAGGGCTCAACTTCGGGGTTTACCGTCCCCGCATGGGCCGAGGAATCCTGAGTCATCCCGACTTCCGCCGGTTGTGGATCGCCGATCTGCTGAGTCAGCTCGGCGCCCGGCTGGGCATGATGGCGATCCCGCTGCTGGCGGTGCTCACGCTCGACGCGTCGACGTTCCAGGTGTCGATGCTGCGCACTTGCGAGACCGCCGCGTGGCTGGTGCTGGGGCTTTTCGCCGGGGCGTGGGTCGATCGGGTGCGCTGCCTGCCGGTACTGGTGGCGGCGGATCTCGGGCGGGCGGTGCTGTTCGGGTCGATCCCCGTGGCGGCGGCGTTCGGCGTACTGGGGTTGCCGCAGCTGTACGTCGTACTGGCGCTGGCCGGGATGCTGACCGTGCTGTTCGACGTCGCGCACAGCTCGTATCCACCGCGCTTGCTGGCGCCTGATCAGCTCCTGCCGGGCAATGCGCGGCTGGCGGCGAACCACTCCGTCGCCGCGGTCGTCGGCGCGGGGGCGGGCGGCATCCTGGTGCAGTGGTTGTCGGCGGCGGCGACGATCGGGCTCAACGCGGTCGGATTCCTCTGGTCGGCACTGTGGCTGCGCTCGATCCGTACGCCGGAAGCGCGCCCGCCCGCGCCCGAGCACCGCAACCTGCGGCGCGAGATCGGTGAGGGCCTGCGCTACGTCTTCCGTCATCCGCTCCTGCGCCCGCTGGCCCTGAACACGGCGACCACGATGCTCTTCCAGGCCGCCAACTCGGCGGTGATGGTCGTGTTCCTGGTCCGCGAGGTCCACCTCTCCCCCGCCACCATCGGCCTGCTCAGCATGATCGGCCTGCTCGGCGCGATCGCCGCCTCCGCGTTCACCGAGCCCCTCAGCCGCCGGCTCGGCGACGCCCGCGCCCAGCTCATCGCGGCGATCGGCCTCGGCATCGCTTTCCTGGTGCAGCCGCTCACCAACCCCGGCTGGGCCCTGACCTGGTACGTCGCCTCGACGCTGCTGGCCGCAATCTGCATCATCGTCGGCTACATCCTCCAGGTCAGCACCCGCCAACGCGTCTGCCCACCCGAACTCCAGGGCCGGGTCAGCGCCACGATGTCGTTCGTGAGCTGGGGCGCCATGCCCGTCGGCAGCCTGCTCGGCGGCACCCTCGGCACCCTCTTCGGCCTCCGCCCCACCCTCTGGATCGCCGGCGCCGCGACCCTGCTCGGAACCGGCTGGCTGCTGTTCTCCCCGTTCCGCACGCTCCGGAACATCCCCACGCCAACAACCACCGAAGCCTGAACCGCTCCCTGTCCGAATGGCCTCGGCAACCTTCGCCGCCTCAACACACCGCCGCTCGCCCCACCCCTCAAAGGTGCACCAGCCTCGTTGTCCCAGCCGATCCGTTCGAGCCGTTTGGCGAGGACGGACCGTACGGCGGCGCGAAGGGGTGGGCGCCGCTGTCCGGCGTGTGGGTCAGTCGGAGGTGATCTGGGCGGTGCCGACCAGGACCTCGACGTCGAGGGCGGCTCGGCCGCGGCCGATCTCGACGTCCTTGGAGTGGCCGTTGACCGCGCCGGTCCAGGTGACCCGGCCGAGCTGGGACTCGGTGTGGACGCGGACGTCCGAACCGCGGCGCAGGTTGACCGTGGCGGCGCCGGACTCGACGCGGACGCGGGAGCGGCCCTTGGTGATCTGGGCGTCGAGATGCGCGGAGCCGGCCTGGACGAGCAGGTCGATCGGGCCGTCGACGTCGGTCACCTTGGCCGTACCGGCCGTCACGCGGACCCGGGTGAGCCCTGGCAGGCGTTCGGCGGCGACGCTGCCGCCGGTCACCTCGACCTCGACCTCGAGCATCGGGTTGACCCGGATCGACAGCTCCTTGGCGAAGCCGTTCACGTGCGCCTTCAGGTCGGTCGGGTTGCGCAGCATGCTGAAGCCGTCCAGCGACACCCCCATGTCACCCTCGCTGTTGATCGACAGCGTGTCGCCGTCCCGCTTGATCACGTGCGGACCGTCCACCGCGACGCCGTTGATGGCCGGCTCGCCGATCAGCCGCACCCGCCGGCCGACCGCCCGGATCGTCACCCGCCGGACGCCGGACGGCACCGGGACGTTGCTGTGCTCGACCTCTTCCTCCTCGGCCTCGCCGGCCGGGGCCTCGTCGACCACGCTGTCCTGTACGCCGGTGCTGCCGGTCTGGTCGTTCCCGGTCGCCTCGCCAGATGCGCCCGCGGCCGAGCCGGTCGCGGAGCCCGTCGAGGCAGCTCCAGTCGGGGCGGAACCCGTCGAGGCGCCGCTCGGGGCGGAGCCCGTCGAGGCGGCGCCGGTCGGGGCGGGGCCTGTCGGGGCAGGGCCGGTCGAGGCGGAGCCCGTGCGCTCCTGCGTCCCGCCGTCGGCCGCGTGCTTCGGCCCCGGGACCGCGTCGGCGGCGTCCGGGGAGTCGACGACCTCGGCCCAGACCGAGGCGGACGGTACGTCGTCCGCGGCGGGCTGCTGGTTCGCCGTACCGGTGGAGGACTGATCGCTACCGGCGGAAGGCTGGTCCGTGCCGGCGGACGACCGGCCGGTCGCCGTACCGGTCGAAGGCTGGTCGGTGGCGGCCTGGTCGGCAACCGGAGCGGTCGGGGCGAGGGCGGCGATCAGCGTCGCGGCCTCGTCGCTGGAAAGGTGGCCCTGGGCGACCCGGTCGAGGATGTCCTTGACCCGGCGGTCGTAATCGCTCTGGTTGCTCATGTCCTCCAGTCCAGCACCCGGACGGGTTCAAACCAATAAGGGATCGCCCCCAACTGTCCCGAACCCCGCGCTGAGGGTCAGGACGCCGGCCGGAACGAGTCGGTGATCGTGCGCAACAGCGCCCGGCTGGCGTCCCACTGCGACTCGGGCGTGGACCAGTAGATCCCGTACGCCTGGTCGTCGCTGGTCACCGCTCCACGGATCAGCACGTGCTGCCGCCCGGAGCCGGCCGCGTAGGTGAACTCCCAGTCGGCCGCCTTGTCGAAGTAGTCGACCGCTTCGATCCGGATCCGCTGGTAGTCGGTGTACCTGCCACGGCGCGCCTGCTCCTGCTGCCGCCAGTCCGCCACCGGGTCCGCCTTCGGCTGGTCGGTCTGGTCGATCAGCAGCAGCCGCGACCCGTCCGGTTCGCGGAACGACACCTGCTGCCCGTCGCGCCCGACGGACCACCCGGCCGGCACGAGCAGCGAGAACCCGGACGAGTCCGTATGCCGCCGGAACCCAGCCGGTACGCCGGTCGCCGTCGGCTGGGTCGACGGCTCGGTCGTCGACGGCGCGGTCGTCGAGGGCCTGCTGGTGGTCGCGGCCGGTCTGCTCGTCGTCGGCGCGGGCGTAGCCGAGGGCTTGGTCGTAGCTGCCGACGGAGCCGGGCTGCTCGAGCCGGTACTGCGAGGCGTCGTGCTGCTGCTTTGACCTGCCTGTGGCGTCTCGGTGCCGGGATCGTCGTCGTTCGGCCAAAGCGCCCAGCCCACCACGGCGGCGACCACCACGACACAGGCCAGCACCACCAGCCCTACCCGCCGAGCGGGCGTACCGGTCTTCGTGGGAGGACCAGACGAGCCGCCTGCAGCAGGCGAAGACTGCGGCGCCCCGGAATCGACCTGCGGAGCAGCAGCGCCGGCAGACGCGGACTGCTGCGGCCAGTAACCGGACGGCGCTGCGGCGCCCGCAAGCGCGGACTCCTGCGCCCAGGAACCGGCGGACGGCGGAGCGGCGCCGGCAGGCGCGTCCGCAACGGCGGACGGCGGAGCGGCGCCGGCGGGCGCGTCCGCAGCGGCGGGGGCGTTGGTGGGTGCCGAAGGCATGCCCACACCGGCAGCCCCGGCAGCAGACGCATTCGGCTCGGCACCCGCCTGCGGCGCCTCGCTGACGGAGGAAGACGCTCCACCAGCCGCGGCCGCAGCACCGGCGGACGCACCGGCCGCAGACGGCGCACCGGTCACGGACGGCGCACCGGGAGGCACAGCTCCACCAGCACTCGCGGATTCGGCGCGAGCGGAAGGCGTGCCGTCGGCCGTGGGCACCGGCGGCACCGGAAGCACCCGGGTCCGCTGACCACTGTCCCCCGCCGAGCCAGCAGCCGGGGCCGCGGGTGGCGCCGGCTGAACCGCAGCCGACCCGATCGCCCGCCGCAGCAGCCGGCTCGCCTCACCGGCGGTGATCCTCTCAGCCGGCTCCTTCCGCAGCAGCCCGTCGATGGCCGGCCACAGCGGACCAGCCGACGGTGCCGGATCAGGGGCCTCCGTGACCGCAGCCGTCAGCGTCGGAAGCGCCGCACCGCGATCGTGCGGAGGCCGACCCTCCACCGCCGTGTACAGCGTGGCACCCAGCGACCACAGATCAGACTCCGGACCAGCCCCCCGAGCCCGCACCCGCTCAGGCGCGATGAACGCCGGCGAACCCACCAGCATCCCGGTCCTCGTCAGCGTCGTTTCGCCCTCCAGGCTGGCGATCCCGAAGTCCGTCAGGACCACCCGCCCGTCCTCGGCCAGCAGCACGTTGCTCGGCTTCACGTCACGGTGCAGGACCCCGGCAGCATGCGCCGCCCGCAACGCCTCCAGCACCTGTACGCCGATCAAGGCGGCCTTGCGCCACGGCAGCGGGCCGTCGTCGCGGATCGCCTGGGCGAGCGTGCGGGACCGGACCAGCTCCATCACGATCCACGGCCGCCCGTCCTCCTCGACCACGTCGTACACGGTGACGACGTTCGGGTGACTCAGTCGCGCCGCCGAGCGCGCCTCGCGCAGAGTCCGCTCGCGCATCACCGCCTGCTCCTCTTCGGGAAGCTCCGGCGGCAGCAGCACCTCCTTGACCGCGACCTCCCGGCCGAGCACCTCGTCGCGGGCGTGCCAGACCACACCCATGCCACCGCGACCGAGCGAATCGAGCAGCCGGTAGCGCTTCGCCAGCAGGCTGCCTTTCCGGATCGGGCCGGCCATCGTCAGCCCACCTCTCCGGCGCGCGACGCGTCGAGCAGGCAGCAGACCACGGCGAACTCCGATCGGGCGGTGGCGGGATGTCCCCTCAAGTGCCCAACCCGGCGGGCAAACAACCGGTCGGCCCTCCGAACACAGCAGTGCGGGTTCCGGCGGAGTAGCCCGGGACCCGCACTGCGGCATATACCTTCAGCGGCTCCGTGCGGAGCCGGTTGCAGCCGGAATCAGACGACCGGCTCCATCTCCTCCTTGGCCAGCTCGCGCTGGACCGACTCGAGCTCCGACGCCTCGGCGGCCGCGGCCGCGCGCCGGGCCTTGAGACCGCGCAGTCCGGTGAGCCCGATGATCAGCCCGAGCGCCGCGATCCCGGTGACCACCGCGAGTGCCGGCTTGTACGCCGACAGCATGCCCGCCGGCGTGGTCACGCCGGCCGACTGGCCGCTGATCACCGCGGTGACGATGGCGAGCACGATCGCGCCACCGACCTGGTTGGAGGTGTTGAACAGCCCGGACGCCAGTCCCTGCTCGTGGTCCGGTACGCCGTTGGTCGCCTGGATGTTGAGCGCCGGGAACGCGATCGCGAAGCCGAGACCGATCAGCATGATGGTCGGGAAGACGGTCGCGAAGTACGCCGACTCCGGCCCGATCCGCAGCGAGAGCGCGTAGCCGACGACGAACAGCGCCATTCCGGCGACGATCATCCGCTCGGTGCCGATCCGGTCGGCCAGCTTGCCGGCGTTCGGCGACAGCGTGGCGACCAGCAGGCCGGCCGGGAGGAAGCCCAGCGCGGTCTCGAACGACGACCAGCCAAGCAGGTTCTGCAGGTAGAGGGTGCCGACCAGCTGGAACGCGACGTACGCGCCGAACACGGTCAGGATGGCCAGGTTGGCCCGCCGCAGCGACGGCGCCCGCAGGATGCCGAGCCGGACCAGCGGGTGCTTGGTGCGCTGCTCGATCAGCACGAACGCCGTCAGCAGCGCCGCCGACAGCACGAACAGGCCGATCGTCTGGACCGAGGCCCAGCCGGCGTGCTCGGCGCCGACCACGGCGTACACCAGCGACAGCATGCCGGCCGTCACGGTGACCGCGCCGGGCACGTCGTACCCGCCGGCGGTGTCGTCGCGCGGGCTGTTCGGGATCAGCTTGAGCGCGAACAGGAACACGATCAGCGCGACCGGGCCGGGCATCAGGAAGGTCCAGCGCCAGCCGACCTCGGTCAGCGCGCCGCCCAGGATCAGGCCCATCGAGAAGCCGCTGGCGGCGCAGGTGGTGAAGATGCTGAGGGCGCGGTTGCGGTCCGGGCCCTCGTGGAAGGTGGTGGTGATGATCGAGAGCGCGGCCGGCGCGGTGAACGCGGCGGCGATGCCCTTCACGAACCGCGCGGCGATGAGCAGTTCGGGGTTGGTGGCCAGGGAGCTCAGCATCGAGACGACGCCGAAGACGGCCAGCGCGACCAGGAAGACCCGGCGCCTGCCGAGCAGGTCCGCGGTCCGGCCGCCGAGCAGCAGGAAGCCGCCGTACCCGAGCACGTAGCCGGTGACGACCCACTGCAGCGAGGAGAGCGAGACGCCGAGGTCGGCGCCGATCGAGGGCAGGGACATGCCGACCATGGACACGTCCAGGCCGTCGAGGAAGATCACGCCGCAGACGACCAGGAGGGCGCCCCACAGGCGGGCGTCCCAGGTCATCCGGGCCGGTGCTGGTGTGTGCGTTGTCTGTGTCACAAGCACAGAGCTTTGCATGCATGTGCATCTAATGTCTAGGCATTAATTGTGTTTGCATTGAATGCGCATGCATGATAACGTCACGCCATGACCGAGACGAAGGTCAGCGCTGGTCCTGGTGAGGCCACCGCCGATGTCCGAGAGTGGCGCGAACTGCTCGCCCGGCACGCGGATCTGAGCTGCGCGCTCGACCGCGAGTTGCAGGCGGGCCATGCGCTGGGCATGAGTGAGTACGAGGTGCTGGAGCGCCTGGCCGAGCTGCCGGAGCAGTCCGCCAAGGTCCAGACCATCGCCAAGTCGGTGCACCTGAGCCAGAGCGCGCTGTCCCGCGTGATCGCCCGGCTGGAGACCGCCGGGCTGGTCGAGCGGCACATGTGCGCCGAGGACCGGCGCGCGATCAACGTCCGGCTGACCTCGGAAGGGCTCAGCCGCCAGAGCGAGGCACAGCCGACCCAGCGCCGGGTCCTGGCCGAGCGGCTGCACGCTCCCCTGCTCAAGTCCTGCGAGTAGGTCGAGGGACTCGACCTATAACTACTCCCGTACGGCGCCTTCCAGCATGCCGGCGATGAAGTGCCGCTGCAGGAACGCGTAGACCAGCACGACGGGCAGCCCGACGATCACCGCGCCCGCGGCCAGCAGCGTGAAGCCCGACGTGTACTGGCCGGAGAAGAACGCGAGCCCGAGCGGCGCCGTCCGCAGTGACTCGCTCGTCACCATCACCAGCGGGATCAGGAACTCGTTCCACGTCCACATGAACACCAGCACGATCAGCGTCACCAGCGCCGGGCGGGCCGGCGGGACGAGGACCTGCCAGAGCGTGCGCCAGTGCCCGGCGCCGTCCAGCCGCGCCGCCTCGACCAGCGACCGGCTCGACGACCGGAAGTAGGCCCGCATCCAGAAGGTGCCAAAGGCAACGGATTGCGCGACCTGCGGCAACGCCACCGCCCAGTACGTGTCGGTCAGCCCGAGCGACCGCAGGTCGAAGTACAGCGGTACGACGATCGCCTCGGTCGGCATCATGATGCCCAGCAGGAACAGGTAGAACAGCACGCCCGCGCCGCGGAACCGCATCGTGCCGAACGCGTACCCGCTGAGGATCGACAGCAGCACGCTGGCGACGACCACGGACACCGACACCAGCAGGCTCATCCGCAGGTACGTGCCGAAGTGCCCGATCTCCCACGCCTTGCCGAAGTTGCCCAGCCCGCTCGACCCGCTGCCGCCGTCGTCCGGCCCGAGCGCCGCGGCGACGATCGACACGATCGGTGCCAGCGCGAAGCACCCGAACACGATCAGCAGCAGGTAGTTGCCGAACCGCTCGGCCGCCGGCGCCCTCACGCCGTACTCCGATCGGCGATCCGGTTGACGCCGAGCGTGATCACGAAGATCAGCACGGTCAGGCAGACCCCGATCGCGGCCGCCGAGCCGACCTGCCCGAGCTCGAACGCCCGGTGGTACACCTCGTACGACGGGACGCTGGTCGAGTTCCCCGGTCCGCCGCTGGTGGTCACGTAGACCAGGTCGAAGGTGCGCAGCGCGGCGATCACCGTCAGCGTCACGGCGACCGCGATCTCGCCTCGAACGGCGGGCAGCACGACCGCGAAGAACTCGGCCACCGATCCGGCACCGTCCAGCCGGGCGGCCTCGTACCGCTCACGCGGAATCCGCGCCATGCCCGCCAGCAGCAGCACGGTGACCAGCCCGGTCTCGAACCAGGTCCCGATCACCCCGACCGCGGGCAGCGCGAACGTGTAGTCCCCGAGCCAGCCGCGGGCCAGACCGTCCAGCCCCACCGCCCGCAGTACGTCGTTCAGCGGCCCGTCCGGCGCGTAGATGTGGCGCCAGGCAACGGCCACCACGACCATCGCGACCACCTGCGGCAGGAAGACGACGGTCCGGAAGAACGCCAGCCCGCGGACCCGGGCGCGCTGCAGCACGGACGCCAGCGCGAGCCCGATCACCACCGGAAGCACCGAGTAGAACACGATCAGCACCAGCGCGTGCCCGAACGCCGCCCGCAGGCCGGCGTCGGCGACCACGTCGGCGTAGTTGCTCAGCCCGACGAACTTGCCGAGCGAGATGCCGTCCCACTCGAACAGCGACAGGTGCACGGCCCGGCCCAGCGGGTAGAGCAGGAACAGTCCGTAGACGACCAGGGCCGGCAGGATGTAGAGGTACCCGATCTTGCGGGGCTCGCCGGGCGGTGAACTCACTTGCCGGCGAACTTGCTGTAGTCGGCCTCCAGCTTGTCCAGGAACTGCTCCGGTGTCGCCTTCTTGGCCATCAGGTCCTGCAGCGCCGCGCCGAGGGTGTCGTACATCGTCGGCGTCGCGTAGTCCAGGTACGGCACCAGGCCCTCCTGGTCGACCGCCGTACCGAAGGCGGCGAAGACGTCCTTGGCCAGCCCGGCCGGCGCCTGCTGCTTGCCGGTGTCGGCGATCGGCAGGTTGCCGGTGGCGGTGAGCACCTTCATCGCGTCCGGGCTGGTGATGAAGTTGATGTACGCCGCGGCGGCGTCCTTGTTCTTCGCCTTGTTCGTCATCGCGAACGGCAGGCCGGTGCCACCGGTGACCACCGGCTTGGCGTTCGCGTCCGGGCCGGGCGGCAGCATGAAGCCGACCTTGGTGCCGAGCGCCTTCTGCAGGTCGGCCTGCAACCAGGTGCCGGCGATCAGGAAGACGCCGCTGCCCTTGCCGAAGGCCTGCCAGGCCGGGTCGTAGCCCTGACCGTTGAAGCCGGAGTTGAAGTAGCCCTTGTCCACCCAGGAGACCAGGTTCTCGGCGGCCTTCGTGTTCTCCGGCGTCTTCCAGGACGCGCCGGGGCGGCCGAAGGCGAGCGTGGTGATCTGGTCGGCCGGCGTGGTCTTGTCCTGCACGGTGCCGAAGACGTGAATGGCCGGCCACTTGTCCAGGTTGCCCAGCTGCATCGGGACCTCGCCGGCCGCCTTCGCCTTGGCCAGCGCGTCCTCGAACTCCGCCCAGGTGGCCGGCGGCTGCACACCGAGCTTGGTCAGCTTCTCCTTGTTGTAGTAGAGACCGACCACCTCACCGACCTGCGGCAGGCCGTAGAGGTTGCCCTCGCCGAACGTCTTGCCGTCGGCGGAGTAGCGCGAGTACTGCAGCACGGACTCCGGGTAGCGGCTGCCCCAGTCGTAGGCCTTGGCCCACTCGTCCAGCGGGACGAGCTGACCGGCCTTGACGAACTCGCCCATGTCGGAGCGCCCGTTGTTGGCCTGGACGACGTCCGGGGCGTCGTTGCCCGACAGCGCGAGCCGCAGCGTGGTCTTCAGGTCGTCGAACGACCGGGACACGCGCTTCAGCTTGATGTTCGGGTACTTCGCCTCGAACTGCTTGTTCAGCTCGGCCATCTGCGCCGCCTGCCCGCCCCGGACCTCCTGGTCCCACACGGTCAGGGTGACGTCTCCCAGCGAGGCCGCGTCGGTCTTCACCGAGCTCGGCGCGCTCGCACCACCTTCCGGGGCGTCCGACCCCGGCGTACAGGCGGTGGTCAACAACAAAGCTGCTGCCGCTAGGGCGACGACCTTCACTTGGGGGCTCCTCGGTTCAGTGTCGATCAGTTCAGCGTGTAGGTGTATCCGTGGCTGCTCAGGCTGTTCAATACCCGCATCCGGTGTTCCTCACCCCGGGTCTCCAGCTGCAACGCGACCTCGACCTCGTCCAGGTCCAGGGTCTCGGAGATGCGTTCGTGCAGCACCTCGATGATGTTGGCCTCGACCTCGGCCAGGCGGGTCAGCAGCTTCGCCAGCCCACCCGGCGTGTCCGGGATCCGCACCCGCAGCGACAGGTAGCGGTTGGCCGCCGCCATGCCGTGCCGCAGGACGCGCATCAACAGCACCGGGTCGATGTTGCCGCCCGACAGCACCACGACTACCGGCGGCTTGAACCGCTTGGGATCGTCCAGTACGGCGGCAACCGCGGCCGCGCCGGCCGGTTCGACCACGAGTTTGGCGCGCTCCAGCACCAGCAAGAGGGCCTTGGACAACGAGTCCTCGCCGACCGTGAGCACCTCGTCGACGTAGGCCTGGATCGCCGCGAACGGCACCTGGCCCGGCAGCCCGACCGCGATCCCGTCGGCCATCGTGCTCATCCGCTCCAGCGCGACCGGCTCCCCCGCCGCCAGCGAGGCCGGGTACGCCGCGGCGCCCTTGGCCTGGACGCCGACCACGCTGATCGGGATCCCGTCGCGCTGCATCGCGGTCGCGATCCCGGCGACCAGTCCGCCACCACCGGTCGGTACGACGACGGTCCGGACCTGCGGGCACTGCTCGACGATCTCCAGCCCCGCGGTCGCCTGGCCCGCGACGATGTCCGGGTGGTCGAACGGGTGGATCAGGATCGCCCCGGTCTCGGCCTCGAACGCCCGCGCCGCGCGCAGGCAGTCGTCGATCGACGTGCCGACGAACCGGACGTCCGCGCCGTACGCGCGGGTCGCCTTCTCCTTCGGGATCGGCGCGCCGTGCGGCATGAACACGGTCGACTTGATCCCGAGCAGCTGCGCGGCCAGGGCGACGCCCTGCGCGTGGTTACCGGCGCTGGCCGCGACCACACCGCGCGCCTTCTCCCGCTTCGACAGCCGCGCCATCCGCACGTACGCGCCGCGCAACTTGAACGACCCGGTCCGCTGCAGGTTCTCGCACTTCAGGAAGACGTCGCCGCCGACCAGGTCGCTCAACCACCGCGAGTACTCCAACGGCGTCGGCGCCACGACGTCGTGCAGGAGGTCGGCTGCCCGGGCGATCTCCGCCGCACTGATGCTCACGTGTTCACACTAAGCCGATCGGCGCCCGCTCGGCGCTCATTTCCGCGAAAACCCGTACGCCGTGCAGACGGTTGCCGCCTACGATGCGGCGGTGACCGTGACGGCTGTGGTGGTACGCCCGGAGGACGAGGCGGTGCTCGTGCTGCCGTCGGGACTGCCGCGGATCGAGCTGGCGGGCGAGCACTGGTTCCCGGACGTCGACGCCGTCGTGCGCGGGTTCGCGGAGCAGCACGGGATCGAGGCGTACGTGCTGGAGTGCCTCGACGCCGACGGGCCGGCGTACCTGATGGTGGCTGTAGGCAACATTCCGGTCGACGCGCACTGGGTGACGTCCCTGGACGAACCACTGGTCGTGGCCGCCCGCAAACACCTTTCCGGAACTTCCCTTGCTTGGACACAACCCGGCTGGTACGCCGACGCGCTGCCCTGGATCGACAAGCAGCTCGAGCGCACCGGGCCGCCGGAACAGGTTCGTTCCTGGGGGCTGTCCAACGTCTTCCGCGTCCCCACCACCACAGGCACTGCCTACTTCAAGGCGATCGCCCACGCCTCGACCGTCGTACCGGCTGACCCGAACGCCCTTCCCCTCCTCTTCGCCCACGAACCCGCCTTTCTGCGGCGGCTGTCCGCCGAGCGTCCCGGCCTGGTCGTCGAGCCGATCGCCGTCGACGAGCAGCGCGCCTGGATGCTGCTCCCGGACCTCGGCGAGCCACTCGCCGCGCAGACCGACGTGGGTCTCTGGACCAAGGCGCTGTCCTCCCACGCCCGGTTGCAGCGCAGCTACGCCGACACCCCCGAAACCCTGCTCGAGATGAGTTGCACCGACCGGCGTCTCGACCGCCTCGCCCTCGAAGTTCCGCACGTCCTCGGTCCGAACGCGCTGACCGGCGAGCTCACCACCGAAGAACGCGACCGGTTGCCCGATCGCTCGAAGGCCCTGCAGGACGCGACCGCCGAGCTGGCGTCGATCGGCGTACCGGAGACCCTGCTGCACGGCGACCTGCATCCGCGCAACGTCGCCGTACGGGACGGCAACGCGCTCGCGTTCGACTGGACCGACGCGGCGCTGGCGCATCCGTTCCTCGACCTGGTCACCTTCGTCGAAGGCCGCTCGCCGCTGTCGCGCGAACCCCGGGTGATCGACGCGTACCTCGCCGAGTGGCAGGACTACGCCCCGCTCCCCGACCTACGGCGCGCGCTCGAGCTGGCCGGCGAGGTCGGCGAGGTCTATCAGGCGGTCACCTACCTCCACCTGGTCGACAACCTCACCGGATCGAGCCGCGCATCGATGCTCAGCGGCGGAGTGTGGTGGCTGCGCAAAATCCTGGCGGACCGGAGCGCCCCACTCGACTAGGTTGAGCGTTATGACCTTGCAGATGCGCCCTCTCGGCACCTCCGGCATCGACGTCAGCACGATCGGGCTGGGGGCGTGGCAGCTCGGCAGGTCGTCCAGCTGGCCGACCGGTCCGGACCCGGACGAAGCGGTGCGGATCGTGCACGCCGCAGTCGACGCCGGCATCAACTTCATCGACACCGCCCCGGCGTACGCCGACGGCCAGAGCGAGCTCAACGTCGGCACCGCGCTGCAGAGCGTCCCGCGCGACCAGGTTGTGCTCTGCACCAAGGTCGGCCCGACGCACGACGGCCGCGCCGACTGGTCGGTCGACGCGGTCGCGACCTCGGTCGAGGGCAGCGCGCGGCGGATGGGCGTCGACCACATCGACGTTGTCGTCCTGCACAGCCCACCGCCGGAGGTGCTGAACAGCGCCGAGCACTACGCCGCCCTGGAAACGCTGCGGGACAAGGGGTTGATCCGTGCGTTCGGCGCCTCGGTGGACTGGGACCAGGACGTCCGGACCGTGCTGGCGAACACCAGCTCGCAGGCACTCGAGGTCCGGATGTCGGCGCTCTTCCAGGAGACCTGGCCGAGCGTTTCCCAAGCCCCCGCGTACGGCGCCGGCGTGATCGTCAAGGTCCCGCTGGAGTCCGGCTGGCTGTCCGGCCGGTACGACGCGCGCAGCACCTTCGACGACGTACGGTCGCGGTGGTCGCCCGAGGACGTGGCCCACCGCGCCGGTCTGGTCGACGAGCTCCGGGCCCTGCTGCCGTCCGGCACAAGCCTGGTCGACGCGGCGGTGCGATTCCTGCTCGCGAACGAGGGCGTCTGCACCGTCATCCCCGGCACCCGCTCGATCGAGCACCTGGAGACCAGCATCGCCTCGGCCGCCGAGCCGCTGCCCACGGAAACCGTCGACGCGATCCGCACCTGGTACGCCGACCGCCTGGGCGACCAGCACCTCGCCTGGTAGGGCCTACTTGAGCAGCAGTTTGCCCAGCCGGCGTGAGGCGACGTACATGCCGGCGGTACCCATCGCGACCAGGTAGAGCGCGTTGATCACCAGCGTCCAGCCGACGGTGCCGGTGGTCAGCGCGCGTTCGAGCGCGACGCCCTGGTAGAGCGGCGTGATCTCGACCAGCCAGCGGATCGCGCCGGGATAGGTTTCGATCGGGTAGAACGTCGCCGAGAACAGGAACATCGGCATCGTCGCCAGCTGGACGAACTCGAAGTCCTGCCAGCTTCGCATGAACGTCGTCATCGCCATGCCGGCGCCGGCGAACGCGAACCCGATCAGCACCGAGGCCGGCAGCGCGAGCAGCGCCCACCACGACTCGACCAGCCCCATCACCAGCATCACCACGAGGAAGACCGCCGAGTAGCAGGCTCCGCGCAGCAACGCCCAGGTCACCTCGCCGGTCGCGACGTCCCACGGCCGCAGCGGCGTGGCCAGCATCGAGTCGTACAGCTTGGCGTACTTCATCCGGAAGAAGATGTTGTACGTCGAGTCGAAGACCGCGCCGTTCATCGCCGAGCTGGCCAGCATCGCCGGCGCGACGAACGCGGCGTAGCCGATCGCCGTGCCGTCGGCCAGGTGGAAGTCGCCGACCAGCTGGGCGACGCCGACGCCGATCGACAGCAGGTAGAAGACCGGCTCGAAGAAGCCGGAGACGAACACGACCCAGGCGTGCCGGTAGACCAGGAAGTTGCGCTCGACCAGGTGCCGGCCGTTGCCGAGCGGGAGCGGCAGCACGCGCGCGGTGAGAGTCGCCATCAGCTGATCAACCTCCGGGTCAGGCCGCGGACCGCGAACCACGTACCGACAACGAACCAGGCGGCCAGGTACGCCAGGTTGCCCAGCGCCGCCAGCGGGTCGACCGTGCCGAGGCTCAGGTCACGCGACAGCTCGACGCCGTGCCACAGCGGGCTCAGGTAGGCCAGCCACTCGATCCAGTTCGGCAGCTGGGAGACCGGGAAGAACGCGCCGGAGAACAGGAACGCCGGGATCACGCCGAACCGGAAGATCATCGCGAAGCCGGAGTCGTTGTCGAGCCGGGTGGCGACCGCGCAGACCGGCGCCGACGCGGCCATCCCGACCAGCAGCGCGACCGGCAGCCCGAACAGGCCCCAGGGCGTCGCCAGCCCGCCGAACAGCGCGATCACCACCAGGAACACCACGCAGGTGGACAGCACCCGGAAGGCGATGAACGCGAGCTGCCCGTACATCACGTCGGCCGGCCGCAGCGGCGTGGCGATCATCGAGAAGTAGAACTTCTGCCACTTGATCCCGCCCAGCACCGGGTAGGTCGACTCGCCGACCGCGATCTGCAGCGCGGTCGCCGCGAGCAGGCCGGGCGCGATGAACTGCAGGTAGCTAATCCCGCCGAGCGCACCGGTGCCGGTGCCGTCGACGAACGAGCCGAGACCGATGCCCATCGCGGCCAGGTAGAGCAGCGGCAGCAGGAAACTGCTGACCAGGCTGCCCTTCCAGGTGCGTTTGTAGACCGTCGCCCAGTAGTCGAACTGGCGGCGGCCGTTTTCCAGGACGAGGCTCATCAGTCGACCAGCGTCCGTCCGGTCAGCCGCAGGAACACGTCCTCCAGCGTCGACCGCCGGACCAGCACGGCGGCCGGCTGCAACCCGCGCTCGTGCACCGCGGCGACCGCGCGCTCACCGTCGTCGGTGTAGAGCAGCAGCCGGTCGGGCAGCACCTCGATCCGCTGGGCCAGGTCCTCGACCTTGCCGGCCAGCGCGTCGTGGTCGGTCGACATCACCTCGGGCCCGAACCGCAGCTCGGTCACCTCGCGGGTCGAGTAGTCCCGGATCAGCTCGTACGGCGAACCCTCGGCGGCGATCAGCCCGCCGTCCATCACCACCAGCCGGTCGCACAACTGCTCGGCCTCGTCCATGTAGTGGGTGGTGATGATCAGCGTGACGCCGGCCTGCTTGAGCCGGAACAGCTTGTCCCACAGCAGATGCCGCGCCTGCGGGTCCAGCCCGGTCGTCGGCTCGTCGAGCAGCAGCAGGTCGGGCTTGCTGACCAGCGACCGCGCGATCGTCAGCCGCCGCTTCATCCCACCGGACAGCTCGTCGACCTTGACCTTGGCCTTGTCGGTGAGCGCGACGAACTCCAGCAACTCCTCGGCCCTGGCCCGGCACTCGGCCCGCGACAGCCCGAAGTACCGGCCGTAGACGGTCAGGTTCTCCTGGACCGAGAGCTCGGTGTCGAGCGTGTCGTCCTGCGGGCAGACCCCGAGCCGCGCACGGATCGCCGGCCCGTCGGTCGCCGGGTCCATCCCGAGGATCCGCAGCGTCCCGCCACTGACCGGCGACACCGCACCGATCATCCGCATCGTGGAGGACTTGCCCGCGCCGTTCGGCCCGAGGAATCCGAAGGCCTCGCCGCGCCGGACGTCCAGATCGATCCCGCGCACCGCCTCGAACGCGCCGTACGCCTTGGTCAGTCCACGTGCATGGACGAGGGACTCCCGCTGCTCACTCACGTCCCCGACCCTAGACGCACGCGCCGACAAAGCTCTTGTCGTTTTGCCCCCACGCCGCCGGACCGCGCCGACTGCGGAGAGTGACCGTACGCTGACAGCAAGGACCCGTCCGTCCGTCTGCCTGGGGAGGCTTCGTGAAGTTCCGCCGTACGACGCTGCTGCTCGCCCTGTCCACCGCCCTGGTCGCCCTGACCGCGTCACCCGCCTCGGCCGCACCGGTTGTCGCCAGCGGCTTCGAGGACCCAGTCCTGGCCGTCGAGTTCCAGAGCTTCGGCCCGGGCCAACAGTTCGACGGCTGGACGGTGACGTCGGGCGGCGTGGACCTCACCACCGACTGGCAGGACGCCGAGGGCCGCCAGTCCCTCGACCTCAACGGCTCGAGCCCCGGCGCGGTCGCGCGCACGATCCCCACCCAACTGCTGACGACGTACAAGGTGACGTTCGCCCTGGCCGGCAACTCCGAGGGCCCGCCGGCCGTGAAGAGCGGCCGGGTCACGGTCAACGGCCAGGAGGTCGACACGTTCACGTTCGACGTGACCGGCAAGTCCAACGCGAACATGGGCTGGACCTACCGCAGCTTCTACTTCACCAACCTCCTGAACGCCTCGGCCACCGTGCAGTTCGCCGGCACGTCCCCGCAGGCCTGGGGCGCGGTGATCGACGACGTCAAGGTCGACAGCTGCCTGCTGATCATCTGCCCGGCCTCGGCGCCCACGGTCAACCGGATCCACTGACCGTCCCCGTACGCCGGCCCCCGGCGGCCGGCGTACGGGCCAGCCGTGGTCGGCCTGCGGATCTAGCCGCGGCCGACGTACGGCATGCCCGCGGCCATCACGGTCAACGTCGGCACCGCGACCGACGTCGGCAGCAGTGCGACCCGGGCGACGAAGTCGGCGACGATCTTCGGGTCGAAGGTCGGCTCGATCGCGGTCGAGCCGTCCGGCTGCGGCACGCCTTGTTCCATCCGCTCGGTCATCGCGGTCGCCGCGTTGCCGATGTCGATCTGGCCGGCGGTGATGCCGTGCGGCCGGCCCTCGAGCTCCAGGCCCTTGGTCAGCCCGGTGATCGCGTGTTTGGACGCGGTGTAGGCGATCGCGTGCGGCCGCGGGACGTGCGCCGACAGCGAGCCGTTGTTGATGATCCGGCCGCCCTTCGGGTCCTGGCGCAGCATCAGCGCGAACGCCGCCTGCGCGCACAGGAACGAGCCGGTCAGGTTGGTGTCGACCACCGCTCGCCAGTCGTCCTCTCCGACCTGCTCGATCGGCGCGGCCGGCATCCCGGTGCCCGCGTTGTTGACCAGCACATCCAGCCGCGGCAATCCGCCGAAGAACTCGCGCACCGCCCGGCCGTCGGTCACGTCCAGCACCGCCGTCCGCACCTCACCGACCCCGGCATCGCCGACCGCGTCCACCGGCTCGGCGGCCGCGGCGGTCTCCAGCAGCTTCGCCTCCGTCCGCCCGGTCACCGTCACCTGGAACCCGGCGGCCGCGAGCGCGAGCGCCATCTCCCGTCCGAGCCCCGACCCGCCACCCGTGACCACCGCGAATTTCTGCATCCAGACCCCATTTCCGACGCACTGTGTGACCGCCAGACCACGAACGGTAAGTCGCTGGCACCTCAGCAGACATCTTAGGAAACTCATTTGCATGTATCACGCATGCATGTATATGCTTGCACCATGCATGTAAATGACGGGTACGTTCCGCAGACCCCTGTCGAGGGGGTTCTGCACGCGTTCACCCGGATCGGGCGGCGGCTGAAGGCCAAGCAGCCCGGTGACACCCTCGACCAGAGCGCCCACCTGGTGCTCTTCGTCCTGCGGTGCAACGGCGCGCTGCGGCTGTCCGACCTGGCGAACAAGATGGAGATCGACGCCTCCACCGCCAGCCGGCATGTGCGGTCCCTGGAGCAGGCGGGCCTGGTCCAGCGCTCTGTCGACCCCGACGACGGCCGCGCCTTCCGGGTCGAGCTGACCGAGCAGGGCACCGCCGAGTGGGAGAAGAACGCCAAGCGCCGGATGGCGTTGCTCACCCAGGCCATGGAGGGCTGGTCCGAGCAGGACATCAGGACCTTCGAGGGGCTGATGACGCGGTTCGCCGACGGCGTCGCCAACCTCACCGACGCGCGCGACGACAAGGCCTGGGCCGACAAGGGCTGGGCCGCCGCGGCGCGACTGAACACCGAACAGAACGTGGAGAGCACCAGATGAGCACCACCGAGCCCGCCGTCGCCGGCGGAGCCCCGCCGGATCCGAACGCCCCGAGCTACCTGTCCCACAAGCAGATCCTGGTCGTGCTCGGCGGCCTGATGGCCGGCATGTTCCTGGCCGCGCTCGACCAGAGCATCGTCGGTACGGCGCTGCCGCAGATCGTCAGCGAGTTCAACAGCCTGGACAAGCTGTCCTGGGTGGTCACCGCCTACCTGCTGACCTCGACCGCCTCGACCCCGCTGTGGGGCAAGATCTCCGACCTGTACGGCCGCCGCCCGCTGTTCATCGCGGCGATCGTCACCTTCCTGGCCGGCTCCGTGCTGGCCGCCCTCGCGCAGAACATCGAGGAACTGATCGGCTTCCGCGCCGTCCAGGGCCTCGGCGCCGGCGGTCTGATGTCGCTGGCCTTCGCCACCATCGGTGACGTGATCCCGCCGCGCGAGCGCGGCAAGTACATGGGCTACTTCGGTGCCGTCTTCGGCCTGTCCTCGGTGGCCGGCCCGCTGCTCGGCGGTCTGCTCACCGACGGTCCCGGCTGGCGCTGGATCTTCTGGATCAACCTGCCGATCGGTCTGGTTGCCCTGGGCATCGTCGCCGCGGTGCTGAAGCTGCCGCACGTGAAGCGGTCGCACAAGATCGACTACCTCGGCGCCGCCGTGATCACCGGCGCGGTGACCACCCTGCTGCTGGCGATCTCGTGGAGCGGTCCGGACAACGGCTGGGGCTCGGTCACGACGATCGGCCTGCTGGTCGCCGCGGTCGTGCTCGCCGTCGCCTTCGTCTTCGTCGAGCTGCGGGTCTCCGAGCCGATCATCCCGATGGACCTGTTCAAGGGCCGGATCTTCTCCGGGTACGCCGGCTTCGCCTTCCTGCTCGGCTTCGCGATGTTCGGCGCGCTGATCTTCCTGCCGCTGTACCTGCAGGCGGTCAAGGACCTGTCGCCGACCCGCTCGGGGCTGGCGCTGCTGCCGATGATCATCGGGATCTTCAGCGCCTCGATCCCCAGCGGCCAGCTGATGAGCCGGACCGGGCGGTACAAGATCTACCCGATCATCTCCGCGGTCCTGGTCGGCGGCGCGATGGTGATGCTGTCCACGCTGAGCATGAGCACGCCGTACTGGCAGCTGGCGATCTACATGTTCGTGATGGGCGCCGGGCTGGGCCTGTCGATGCAGATCACCGTCACCGCCGCGCAGAACAGCGTGCCCCGCAAGCACATGGGCACCGCGACCTCGACGATGACGTTCTTCCGCTCGATGGGTGGCGCGATCGGCACGGCCGTGTACGGCGCGGTGCTGACCAGCCGGCTGACCGAGCACCTGGGCGACATCGTCCCGAGCTCCGCGCAGAACATGGTCGGCATGCTGGCCAAGGCGGCCAACAGCGTCGACGCGCTGCACGCTCTCAAGGAGCCGATGCAGGGCTGGGCGCTGCTCGGCCTGGTCGAGGCGATGGGCGACGTGTTCCTGGTCTCCCTGCCCTTCCTCGTCATCGCGCTGGTGCTGGCGATCATCACCCCGGAGCAGCGGCTGGCCGGTCGCGACGACGCCCCCAAGGACGGCGAAGAGCCGAACCTGGAGGCCTCCGCGGCCGCCGCGATGCACTGATCCGCACCACCTGACGGCTGCCCCCGGGATTGCCCGGGGGCGGCTGTCGTTCGTCGGCCCGGCCCTGCTCGAGTACGGCGTACGGCCGCTCGGCAGACTGTCCGCATGGATCCGCTCCAGACCACGATGGCTACCGTCGGGCTGCAGGCCGTCGCCGGCGACGGGTTCGTGCTGGCCGGCGGCTACGCGCTGCGGGCGCATGGCTTCGGCGACCGGGACTCCGACGACATCGACCTGTTCACCGACCTGCTGGACGCCGAACGTTTCGCGGGTGCGGTCGAGCGGCTGATCGCGGCCTACGACGCCGAGGGGCTGCGAGCCGACGTGGCCCGGCAGACTCCGGCGTTCGCGCGGATCGTGGTCACCGGTCCGGACGGCGCCACCGGCAAGGCCGATCTCGGGGTGGACCATCGGCAGTTCCCGCCCGTCGTCATGAAGATCGGACCGGTGCTGTCCGAGCAGGACGCGGTCGGCAGCAAGGTCGGCGCCGTGTACTCACGCCTGGAGCCGCGGGACCTGATCGACGTCCAGGCGATCCTCGACAGCGGCCGCTACGACCGGGACACGGCGCTGGCTCTCGCCGACCAGCGCGAGGTGACGCCGCTGGACCGGCCGACGTTCGCCGGCCAGCTCCGCGCCGGCAGCCGGCTCCCGGACGCCGGCTTCACCCGGTACGGCGCCCCGGCCGACCTGATCGCCCGGATCCGGCAGACGGCCGCCGAATGGGCCGACCAGCTGGAACGCGCGGCATGACTCCACACCGCGCGACGCGGCTGGACCGGTGGTCATCGACAATGGACGAATGAACGACCAGCGCCGGACCCAGCCGGGAGACCTGCACGCCACGCGGATTCCGTACGTCGTACCGGACTCCCTCGACCAGCTCACCGGTCCGGGCACCGGGGTCGTCGAGCTTCCGATCCCGATCGACTGGAGCCCGCGGCGCAGCTACGACCTGGGTGATCCCGACGACCGGATCTCGCTCTACACGACGGTGATCAGCGAAGCCTCGACGGTCGACGACCTGGTCCGGTTCCTGAACAAGGACCTGCTGATCGCGCTGTGGCCCCAGCTCCGCCTCCCCCGGTACTGCGTGCGCCGGTGGCACACGGCCTTCCCGCAGCTCGCGGCGATCGGAGCCGGCGGAGTGTGGCAGTGATGGATCCCGACCACGAGCAGGTGGCCCGGATCGGGCTGACCGCTGTGCGGGACCAGGGCTACGCGCTCGCGGGTGGGCATGCCCTCGCGATGCACGGGATCGGATCGCGTCCGTCCAAGGACGTCGACCTGTTCACCGACCAGCAGCAGACCGACTTCGGCCAGACCGTCGCGCGGCTGCAGACGGCGTACGGCGAGCAGGGCTACAGCGTGAACGTCACTCGTCAGGCGGACGAGTACGCGCAGCTCCAGCTCACCAAGGACGGCCGCACGACGCAGCTCGAGCTCGGGCGCGACTATCGCAGCCGGCCGGCGGTCGAATCGTCCATCGGCCCGGTGATCTCGGTCCAGGACGCCGTCGGCTCGAAGGTCGGCACGGTCTACCAGCGCGGCGAGGCGAAGGACTACGTCGACCTGCAGGCCGCGGCGCAGTCCGGGCGGTACACGCACGACGAGCTGCTCGCGCTCGCCGACGAGCGCGAGGCCTCGCCGATGGACCGCGGGATGTTCGCCGAGCAGCTCGACTTCGCGGCGCGGATTCCCGACCGGGACTACGCCCAGCAGGGGTTGAGCCCTGAGCAGATCGCGACGCTCAAGCAGGACATGAGCGGCTGGGCGCGGGAGCTGCGGACCCGGGCGGAGAGCCCGGACCTCGACAACGCGCTCCGCCTGATGCAGACCGGTTCGGCCCGGCAAGCTCCTGGGCGTTCCGGCCAGACCGGCGAGGCGGCGCGCCGGTCCCCGTCGTACGAGCAGGACCGCGGGCGCGACGACCGCGACCGCTAGTCCGTACGCCGCCGCGTGTGTTGAGCGGATCGTCGCTCTTGCCTGGCGGTCCCCTGGCCGGCGTACGGTCAGGCGTCGGTGACGGGAGCGTCGGCCGGGGGACGGCGTCTGGGTGGTCTGCGGGGCAACGGTCGTGGGGGTTCCGGATCGACGTCGTTGCCGGCCAGGTGGTTGATGATCGTGTTCAGCACCGCCGCGGTCGGTACGGCGACCAGGGCACCGACGATGCCGGCGATGATCACACCGGTCGCGATCGCCAGGATCACCGCGAGCGGGTGCACGCTGACCGCGCGGCCGAGCAGGAACGGCTGCAGGACGTGGGCCTCCAGCTGCTGGACGCCGATCACCACCGCGAGCATGATCACCGCGACGAGCGGGCCCTTGGCAACCAGTGCGACCAGGACCGCGACGATCCCGCTGACCAGTGCGCCGACCACCGGCACGAACGCCCCGACGAACACCAGGATGCCGATCGCGCTGACCAGTGGCAGCCCGAGAATGGCCGCGCCGAGGGCGATCCCGATCGCGTCCACCGCGGCGACGATGATCGTCGCCCGGACGAACGCGGTCAGCGAGACCCAGGCCTTGCGGCCGGACGAGTCGGCCTTCTCGCGCGCCTGCAGCGGGAACAGCCGGACCAGCCAGGCCCAGATCTGGTCGCCCTGGTAGAGGAAGAAGAACAGGCAGAACAGCGAGATGAACAGGCCCGCGACGACGTGCGTGGCGGTGGTCCCGACCTCGGCGGCCCGCTGGCCGATCGCGCCGCCGGACATCACCGTGTCGCGCAGCCGGTTCAGCGCGTCGGTGATGTCGGCGTCGGTGACGTTGAGGTTGATCCGGGCCAGGTCGCGCAACTCCCGCACGCCCTCGCCGACCTGGGTGGACAGATTCTCGAACTGGGTCGCGATCTGCGCGCCGACCAGCGTCAGCAGCCCGGCCACCACCACGAGCGTGGCGAGCACGGTGATGCCGGCCGCCGGCCCGCGGGCGATCTTCAGCTTCTGCAGCGCGTTGGTGATCGGGACGAGCAGGGCGGTGAGCAGGACTCCGACCGTCACCGGGACGACGACCTCGGACAGGTACCGCATCGCGTAGGCGACCACCAGACCGGCCGCGACGACCACCAGGAACCGCCAGGCCCACGCGCTGGCGATCTGCATGCCGGGCGTGACGCCGGTGTCGATCCGGCCGCGGCTGGAGGCCACCACGAGGTGGTGCTCACCTGAGTCGTCGTCCATGACCGTCGGGCTCGTCTGGTCGACCACCTCGTTGTCGGCGACCGGACTCGGCGCGTCCCGCCCGACGTCCGGTACGCCGACCGGTTCTCCCCGTTCCGGCTGGTCCGGATTGCTCATGGCACCTCCCCAGGGTCTCGGTTCCCGACCCTAGTGCCCCGTGGAGACCGTTCCATGAATGTCGGCACCGACTCGGCGCGCAAGACCTTCGGCCGCCGCCGGGTTCGTCTCGGCCAGTAGACCGACCCCGGCCAGCACGTAGTCCTGGTCCACGCAGACCCGGGCGCCGGACGGAACCAGCCAGCCCTCTTCCTGCGCGCCGACCGCGACGGAGCCGAGGATGCGCTCGGCCACCTCGGGCCCGTTGTGCCGCAGCACTCCCCCGGACCCGACCAGCAGGTCCACCTCGCGCAGATCCTTGCCGGACCGCTCGACCACTCGCCCGCCCGGCCCGAACACCACCCGCTGCCGCCCCGCATGCCGCCGCAACGCCACCGTCGCCGCCACTCGGGCCAGCACTTCGTCGTACGCCGCCTCCTGCGGACCGTCCGGCAGGTACGCCGGGTCCGCGTGCCGCCGCCGCGCGGCCTCGGCCAGGTCCGAGTCAGCCGGTGCCCAGGCGCTTGATGCTCCGGCCCCGTCTGCGCCGCTCGTTGCGCCGTCGCCGTCTGCGCCGCGCGAAGCGCCGGCGCCGGTCGCCGCCTCGATCAACCCTGCTTCGACGCCCGCCGCAACCACCGGGATCGCGCTCCAGCGCATCCCCAGGTCGCCTTCGACCGTCCGGGTCACCGGGTGCGTCGCGACCACCTCGCGTCCGAGGTTCGCGTCCTCGGGGTCCAGCTCGATCACCGAGTGCACGTCGGTGGTCGCGCCGCCGATGTCCACCACCGCGACGTCACCGTGCAACCGCGCGAGCACCTCGACGCCCCGCAGCACGACGTCCGGCGTCGCCGCCCGCACCATCCGCGCGAACGCCGGATCCTTCGACAGGTTCTTGCCGCCGATCACGTGCGCCAGGAACATCTCCCGGATCGCCGCCCGCGCCGAGTCCGGCGCGAACACCCCGATCTCCGGCACCACGTTGTCCGCGAGCACCGACGGCACTCCCCCCGCGGCGAGCAGACCGGCCACCTCGTCGCGCGCGTCGACGTTGCCCGCCGCAACAACCGGCTTGCGCCACTTGTACTTCGCCAGAACCCCGGCCGCGCCGGTCAGGACCGCCGAGTTCCCACCGTCGGTCCCGCCCAGCAGAAGCACCACGTCGGGCTTCTCCGCCCGCAACGCCTTCACCGACGACGCCGTCAGCCCGCCGCTCACCACGGCGACCACCCGACCGCCGCTCGACAACGCGACCCGACGACCGGCCTCGGCCGTCACCAGCTCCTCGTTGCCGACCACGGCGATCCGCAGCCCGCCGCCCGCGGACGAGCAGGCCAGCACCTCGGCCTGGCGCACGCCACGGTCCACCGCAAGCAGTTGCTCACGGCAAGCAAACCACCCATCCAGCACGTCGGTGCCGATCGTGGTCCGATGCTCGGCCCGAGCCACCAGGTCGCCCGACCCCGCGTCGACCACGATCGCCTTCGTGAACGTCGACCCGAAGTCGACCGCCACCACCAGCCCCATCCCACACCGCCCAATCAGCAACCGCCGCCACCAGCACCCGCCACCCACTCACCGACACGGTACGACGTACGCGGTGGACGTCGGCCCAGCGACCCTGGCCGTCGCGACCGTCGACACGCCGGACTACGAGATCCGCGCGGAGAAACGACTTCACGCGGTCGGTGCGGACCCGCCCTGCCCCCGGGGAGCTGGACTGCCGCGGCAGGCACCCGTACGTCGCTGCCTGGAGTAGGCGTCGGCGCGGGTGCCGGGGGCGGTGCCGTTGACCCGGCTGTGGGACGACAACCTGCAGTTCGTCGGGCAGCAGCCGGTCCTGGACCTGGGGATCGCTGGCGGATCCTGCCAAGCAGAGTAGGCGGAAACGCCCGGGCGCTGGCCAACCCCCAGGTGCTCTGCTTACTCCGCTTTCCTCCGGCCGCCGCAGCCTCAGCTCCCGCGACCTCACCGGCCGCATCGCCGCCGGCCTCGCCCGGCACCGGGAACGACGGCGCGACTCGCGACGTCAGCAACGAGTCACACCGCGGCCCGGCTCACCCCATCGCGCGGTCGAGGTCGTGCAGCAGGTCGTCGATGGTCTCGATGCCGACGCTGAGCCGGATCAAGTCGGCCGGAACCTCCAGCGGGGTGCCGGCCACCGAGGCGTGCGTCATCTTGCCCGGGTGCTCGATCAGCGACTCGACGCCGCCGAGCGACTCCCCGAGCGTGAACACCTCGGCCTTGTTGCAGATGTCCAGCGCGTGCTGTTCGCCGCCGGTGACCCGGAACGACACGATCCCGCCGTACCGCTTCATCTGCTTGGCGGCGGTGTCGTGGCCGGGGTGACCCTCGATGCCCGGGTACAGCACCGTGGTCACCGCCGGGTGGCGCTGCAGGAACTCGACCACCTTCTCGGCGTTGTCGCTGTGCCGGTCCATCCGGACCCCGAGCGTCTTGATCCCGCGCAGCACCAGCCAGGAGTCGAACGGCCCCGCGACCGCGCCGATCGCGTTCTGGTGGAAGGCGATCTTGTCCGCCAGCTCCGCGTCCCGGACGATCAGCGCACCGCCGACCACGTCCGAGTGGCCGCCCATGTACTTCGTCGTCGAGTGCACGACCACGTCCGCACCGAGCTCCAGCGGCTGCTGCAGGTACGGCGAAGCGAACGTGTTGTCGACCACCAGCAGCGCGCCCGCGTCGTGCGCGAGCTGCGCGACGATCGCGATGTCCGCGACGTTCAGCAGCGGGTTCGTCGGGGTCTCCAGCCAGACCACCTTGGTCTTGCCCGGGCGGATCGCGGCCCGGATCGCCTCCGGGTGGGTGACCGCGGCCGGCGTCATCTCGACACCCCAGTTGCCCAGCACCTTCGAGAACAGCCGGAACGTGCCGCCGTACGCGTCGTCGGGGAAGACCACGTGATCGCCCGGCACGCACAGTGACCGGATCAGCGTGTCCTCCGCGGCCAGACCGCTGGCGAACGCGAACCCGCGCTTGCCGCCCTCGATCGCGGCCAGACACTCCTCGAGCGCGGTCCGGGTCGGGTTCGCCGACCGGGAGTACTCGTAGCCGTTGCGCAGCCCGCCGACACCGTCCTGCTTGTAGGTGCTGGTCGCGTAGATCGGGGGAACCACCGAGCCGGTGGTCGGGTCGGGCTCGTTGCCGGCGTGAATGGCGAGTGTCTCGAAGCCGTACTGGTTGCTCATGTCCACCGGACCAATGTACGTGTTGGTCTTATTGGGGCCTGAACCAGCCGTCGGTGATCCGGGCCTCGCGGATCCAGCCGTCGGGAAACCAGCCGTCGCTGTGTTATTGGCCTCGCCTTCGGCTCGGCGTGGTCATGGGGCTTTGTCTCCCGATCTTCCCTCGTCGGTCGGTCGCTGCGCTCCCTCCCTCCTCAGTCCAGATCGGGAGGCCCCATGACCTTTGTGCCCTCCTTGTCGGGTTGTGGTGGCGCCCTCCTCATTGGGGTGTTCTTGTGCTCTCCTTGTCGGTCTGTTCTTGTGCGGGGGGTTTTGACCCTGGTTTCGGCCTAGGTTTGCCGGGCAGGCCGCGCCAGGGGTTAGTGAAAGGGATGCGGATGAAGACGCAGGACAGGGCGCTGGACGAGGACGACCTGGCGATGGCCGACTTCGCCGAGGTTCGGGACTGGACGGCGGTAGCGGGTCCGGACAGCGACGCGACCGGTCCGGCCGTGGTGACGGCGCTGGTGAACCGGGTGATGGCGGCGACCGGGTGGACGCCGTGGCCGTTGGAGCCGGGCGAGACGATCGACGACGGGTCGGCGTCGTGGGGGTTCACCACGCGGCGCGGGACGACGATGGTGGTGTTCGACGGGCTGGTGTTCTCCGACTGCCGCAACTCCGGCTGGTCGGCGTACCAGATCGGGCCGGACGACATCGCCGAGGCGGAGGCCGGGCTCGACGAGCACTGGCCCGCGCACCTCGCGCTGGCCCGCAAGCACTGGGGCGAACCGGACTACCTCGGCGACGAGACCGATCCCGACTTCCTCGACGCGTGGGGCCCGGGCGCCGGCGCGGACCGGCGGCACCTGGCCGTCTGGGTGCGGCCGGGCGCGCAGTTCCACCTGTTCAGCAACAAGCCGACCAAAGACCCGCTGACTCCGGCGGTGGGCGTCAACTACGCGGTCTACATCGACTAGGAGATCCGATGAGCACACCGAACGAAGGACCCGAGCGTCGGGGACTGACGCCGTGGACGCCCGGTGACGTGGACGGCGCCGCCCGCTCGCTGTCCGCGCTCAGCACCCGCGAGCAGCAGGCCCTGGGCCGGGTGATCCGGGTCGCGGCGTCCGTCGGCCCGATCATCAACGGCGTCGCCCGGTGCATCCGCGGGATTCGCAACACGATGTCCCGGCTGAGCCAGCTCGCGCAGCGCCTGGCCGGTACGGACCGTGCGCTCAACCAGACGCAGGGTGGCCGGCACCGGGCCGAGCAGTCGCGTGGACTGAGCATGCCGACGCGGGAGTCCGTCGTCCAGGCGCGCGACACGGCCGTGAGCCTCGCCCGCGACGCCGGCCTGGCGATGGCGCGCGGTGCCGCGCGGGGAATCGCCGCGGGCGGCCGCTGGGCGTGGTCGAAGGGCCGCGAGGGCCTGAGCGCCGCCAACCAGTGGGCCCAGGTCCAGGCCGTCCGGGCCGAGAACTGGGTCAACGAGAAGGCCGAGCCCGTGCAGCAGTGGGTCGACGAGAAGCTCGCACCGGTGGAGCAGTGGGTGGACGACAAGGTCGACAAGTCGGCGGCCTGGGTCGGTGACAAGTACGACCGGTCCGCGGCCTTCGTCAACCACCAGATCAGCAAGGGCGCGGCGAAGGCCAGCGCGGCTCTGGCCGGTCTCGCCGCGGCCCGGATGGACCCGACGCTCTCGCCCGACCAGAAGCTGCAGAAGCCCGAACTGGTGATGGCGCAGCTCGCGGCCGACTACTTCGCCTCGCCCGAGGAGCAGCGCCCGGCCAAGGCAGCGGCGCTCGCGGCGTACATCGAGAACCAGTACGACACCAAGCAGACCGGCACCCCGCAGCAGACCGCGGAAGGCCGGCAAGCCGTCGCCGGCGACCGCAACCTGGAGGCGTCCCAGGCGATGGCTTCGGCGCTGACCGGCGTCGCACCACCGTCGGGGATCCACTCCCCCACGGCACCGACCGGCCAGGAGTCGGCGGCCACCGGCCAGCAGAAGCCCGCTCAGCACCGCAAGCAGGAGGGCCCGAGCCAGAGCGGTCCGAGCCGAGACTGAGCTACATCAGCAGCGGGCGAGTCCGAGCAACTGCTCGGGCTCGCCCGCTGTGTTTTCAGGCAGGGATGTCGCGCCGCTCAGGACACGATGCCGCGACCCTTCAGGACGGGATGTTGCGGCGCCCGGACAGTACGGCGGTGGCGGCTTCCAGCAGGGTCTGGCGGAGCTCGGCGTCGCTGAGCTGGGCGGGTTCCAGGCCTGAGGACAGGACGGCGCCGACCACCTCGACCGCGGCGGAGGCGATCACCCGGTCGCGGGGCTCGGGGTCAGGGCCGGCCAGCCAGGACTGGAAGTTGCGGCTGCGGGCGATCAGGTCGTCGAGGTCGTCCCCGAAGGCCGCCAGGACCGCCGCGATGTCGCGCAGCAGGGTCGGGCCGGTCCCCCGGTGCTTGATCACCACGTCCAGGTATTCGCTGAGCAGCTCCTGCTCGACCGCCAGCGACCACGGCGTGGTCTCGATCCGCTCGAACACCGCGTTGATGTCGTCGAAGAACGTGCCGATGATCGCCTTCAGCAGCTCCTGCTTCGACGAGTAGTGGTAGTACAGCGACGCCTTGGTGATGCCGACCTGCTCGGCGATCTCCCGCAGGCTGGTCTTCTCGTACCCCTGCCCGCTGAACAGCTCGAGCGCCGCCCGGTGGATCTCCGCCTTGGTGTCGCGCGCCTGCTGCATGTCACCACTTTCTCATTTGGCCAGCCTACCGTGCGGCAGGTAGTCTACCAACCGACCGGCAGGTAGAGATCGGTCGTCCGGTAGGCAGGAGGGGTCCCGTGTTCAACCGACTCGGACGGTTCGTCGTCCACCACCCGTGGAAGGTGATCGCCGCCTGGGTGATCGCGGCGGTCGCCGTGCTCGCCTTCGCGCCGACGCTCGCCGACGTCACCAGCAAGGACCAGGCGAGCTTCCTGCCCGACTCCTACGAGTCGGTGCAGGCGCAGAAGCTGGCGGCCGACGCGTTCGGCCAGACCAACGACGCGACCGCGAGCATCGTGGTCAAACGGTCCGGCGGCGGTGAGCTGTCCGCGGCTGACCAGGCCGAAGTGGCCGGCCTGGCGAAATCCATCAACGACGCGAAGATCGAGCGCGTCACCGCGGCGGTCACCGGCCCCCAGGCCCTCTCGCCGAACAAGCAGGTCCAGCTGGTCAGCGTCGGCCTGAAGGGTCTGGCCGAGGACCAGGCCGTGCTCGACGCCGTCCAGAAGGTCCGCGACGTGACCGGCTCGGCGCTGGCCGACAGCGGCCTGGAGTACGGCGTGACCGGCGACGCCGCGTTGTTCCTGGACAACCAGGACGCCTTCGAGAACGCGTTCGTCGTGGTCGGCATCGCCACCGTCGTCCTGATCATCGGCCTGCTGTTGTTCATCTACCGCAGCCCGGTCGCGGCGCTGCTGCCGATCCTCACCGTCGGCCTGGTCAGCGCGATCGCACCCGGCCTGATCGCGCTCGCGGCCAAGGCGTTCGACCTGCAGGTCACCCAGGACCTGCAGACGATCCTGACCGTCGTGCTGTACGGCGTCGGCACCGACTACATCCTGTTCCTGCTCTTCCGGTACCGCGAACGCCTGCGGGCCGGCGAGGAGCCGAAGCAGGCGCTGATCACCGCGGCCGGCCGGGTCGCCGAGGTGATCGTCTCCGCGGCCGGCGCGATCGTGGTGTCGTTCAGCGCGCTGCTGCTGGCGGTGTTCGGCGGCTTCAAGAGCCTCGGCCCGGGCCTGGCGATCGCTGTCGCGGTGATGGCGTTCGCGGCGATCACGCTGATCCCCGCCGTGGTCGCGCTGCTCGGCCCGAAGGTGTTCTGGCCGTCGAAGTCGTGGCAGAAGGCGCCGAAGGGCGCGATGTTCAAGCGCTTCGGCCAGTTCACCGCCCGCCGCCCGGCCGTGGTCGCGGCGATCTCCGGCGGCCTGATGGTCGCGCTGGCGCTCGGCACGCTCGGGATGAAGATCGACTACGACGCGTTCGCCCAACTGCCCGACGACACCGAGTCGGCCCGCGCGATCAAGGATCTGCAGACCGGCTTCCCGGCCGGCGCGCTGAACCCGACCACCGTCTACGTGAAGAGCACCGACGGCAGCCCGCTCGACCCGGCCGAGCTCAAGCAGTACGCCGGCAAGCTCGCGGCGGTCGACGGCGTCGGAGCGATCCTGCCCGCCTCGGCCGACGGCTCCCCCGCGCTGCTGAACCAGGACAAGACCGTTGCCCAGATCAACGTCGTACTGGACGGCGCGCCGTACGCGGCACAGTCCCTCGACCTGGTCGACGGCGCCCTGAAGGACACGGCCCACGCCGAAGCCCCGGCCGGTACGACGACGCTGCTCGGCGGCGTGACCGCGAGCTACACCGACATCCGGGACGCCAACAGCCGCGACCTGGCGGTGATCTTCCCGGTCGCCGGTGGCCTGATCGCCGTCATCCTGGCGCTGCTGCTGCGCAGTCTGCTGGCGCCGCTGGTGCTGATGATCGCAGTGGTGCTCAGCTTCTTCAGCACGACCGGCGCGACGGTGCTGGTGTTCCAGGGCGCCGCCGGGCACGCCGGGGTGTCGTTCTCGCTGCCGATCATGCTCTACCTGTTCGTTGTTGCCATCGGCACCGACTACAACATCCTGATGATCGCCCGGCTGCGTGAGGAGGCCGAGCAGGGCACCGATCCACGCACCTCGGCCGACTTGGCGATCGAGCACGGCGGCCCGTCCGTCGCGGCGGCCGGGCTGATCCTGGCCGGCACGTTCTCGTCGCTGATGCTGGCCGGCATGGCCCTGCTGACCGAGATGGGCTTCTCGGTCGCCGTCGGGATCGCGATCTCGGCGTTCGTGATGTCGATCTTCCTGGTGCCGAGCGTGACGGCGCTGCTGGGGACCAGGGCCTGGTGGCCGCGCAAGCTGAAGAACCAGCGGCCCGCCGAGGAAGAGCGCGCGCTGGAGCCGGTCGGCTAGCCACACAGTCTGCAGGCTGAGGGGTCCTGCACAGCACAGCCCGGACCGAACGTGGTCCGGGCTGTGCTGCGTTCTGGGTGTGGATATTCGGTGTCGCGACGATGCCCGCTTTGCTAGAACAACGGGATGACGGATCCCAGCATTGTCGTGGTCGGCGCCGGCATCGTCGGTGCGTCGCTGGCCTACCACCTCAGTGGGCAGGGGCGACCGGTCACGCTGATCGACGCCGGCCTGCCCGGTTCCGGCGCCACCCAGGCTTCCTTCGCGTGGATCGGACGACCGGTCACCAGCGACCTGCCCTCGGCGCCCCTGCGCTACCTCGCGCTCGACGACTACCGGCGACTGGAGGCGGAGCTTCCCGCGCTGTCGATCCGCTGGACGGGTTCGCTGAACTGGGACGGGTTCGACGCCACGCCGGGGCCGAGCACCAACAACGTCCCGGCACTCGAGCCGCACCTGCTCGATCCCCCGGCCGAGGCCACGCACAGCCCTGAGGACGGGGCTTTCGATCCGGTCGCAGCGGTCGAAGTCCTGACCGCGGCCGCACGCGAGCGAGGAGCGCGGCTGCTGCCGGGGACGCCGGCGATCGCCCTCGACCACGAGGCAGGGACGATCACCGGCGTACGGACGACCGCCGGCCCCGTTCCCGCGACGACCGTCGTACTGGCTGCCGGGACCGGCAGCGTCGCCCTCTGCGCCGGGATGGGCGTCACCCTGCCTGTCGAACCGTCGCCGGCGATCCTCGTCCGGCTGCGCGCGAAGCCCGGCCTGGTCCGGTCGATCGTCGCGACGTCCTCGCTGGAGGCCCGGCAACTCGACGACGGCACGGTCCTCGCACCCACGGCGTACAGCGGTGAGACCGATCAGGCTGCGCTGCGCGCGACCGCCGAGCGCGTTCGTGACCGGTTCGCCGCCGCGTTCAGCGGAGCCGGCGACGCGGAAGTCGTCTCGGTCGAGATCGGCTGGCGACCAATGCCCGTCGACGGCGAGCCGATCATCGGCGTACCGCCCGGCACCCAGGGCCTGTACGTCGCTGTGATGCATTCGGCGATCACCCTGGCCGCCGCCGTCGGCAGGCTCGCCGCGTCCGAGATCCTCACTGGCCGGCCCGCGCCCGAGCTGCAGGGGTGCCGGCCGGCTCGATTCGGCTGACCTGCGGGTGTCGCCGGTGTCTAGGACTTCACGCGGTGCGGGAGCTGGACGGTGAAGATCGGCAGCAGGATGTGGACGAGCGGACCGATCGCCAGGGCGTAGGCGACGGTGCCGAGGCCGACCACCCCGCCGAGCAGCCAGCCGACGGCGAGCACTGTCACCTCGATGCTGGTGCGGACCAGCCGCACGCTCAGACCGGTACGGCGGACGAGACCGGTCATCATCCCGTCGCGTGGGCCCGGGCCGAACTGGGCGCCGATGTAGAGCGCGCCGGCCAGGGCGTTCAGCGCGATGCCGCCGATGGTGAGGAACAGGATCCGCACCCACAGCGTGTCCGGCGTCGGCAGCAGCGCCAGGGACAGGTCGGTGACCAGGCCGATCACGATCGCGTTGCTGATCGTCCCGAGCCCGGGCCACTGCCGCAGCGGGATCCAGAGCAGCAGGACGACGAAGCTCATCGCGATCACCACCGTGCCGAAGGTCAGCGGCAGGTGCGCGGTGATGCCGGAGTGCAGCACGTCCCACGGGTCGAGGCCGAGGTGGCTCTCGATCATCAAGCCCATCGAGGCGCCGTACAGGATCAGCCCGACGTAGAGCTGGACCAGGCGGCGCGGCAGGCGGCCGGCCCGGAGCTGCTCGATCGGGTTGAGCGCGGCGAGCGTGCGGGGTGGGGTGGATTCTGCGGTGGCGGTCACACACTCCAGTTTCCGCTCCAGTGGCCTGGTGATCGATAGCCAATTGCGCAATAGTGGACTGCATGACTGGGCAACAGCTTCCCGCAAGCACCCTGACCGGCCTGCTCGGCGCGTGGTCGGACACCGGCGGACCGGCGTACCGGGCGCTCGCGGAACGGCTCCGGCTGCTGATCGCGGACGGCCGGATCATGCCGGGCTCGCGGCTGCCGAGTGAGCGGGAGTTGACCGACGCGCTCGGGGTGAGCCGGACGACCGTCGCCTCGGCATACCGGGAGTTGCGCGATCGTGGCTATCTGACCAGCCGGCGCGGCTCGGGCAGTGTGACCGCGCTGCCGTCGCGGATCGAGCCGGAGCTCGGCCGGCATCACGCGCCGGGGATCGACACCGACGGGCTGTACGACTTCACCTGCGCCGCGTCGCCCGCCGTACCGGGCATCAGTACGGCGGTCGCCGAGGCGCTGGAGGACTTGCCGCACCACCTAGCGACACCCGGGTACCACCCGCAGGGCTTGCCGGCGCTGCGCGAGGAGATCGCCGCGTCGTACGAGGCGCGCGGGCTGCCGACGTCCGCGGACCAGATCATCGTCACGGCCGGAGCGCTGGCGGCGACGTCGATCGCGATCCGGGCGATGACCCAGATCGGCGATCGGGTGCTGACCGAGAGCCCGACCCACCCGAACTCGGTCGACGCGATCCGGCGCAGCGGCGCGCGGGTGGTGGCCGCGCCGATGAGTCCCGGCGGCTGGGACCTACCCTTGCTGGAGGCAACGATCCGGCAGACCGCGCCGCGGGCCGCCTGGCTGGTGGTCGACTTCCAGAACCCGACCGGCCGGCTGATGCCCGCCGCGGACCGGCAGCGGCTGGCGATCGCGTTCGCCCGCAGCCGGACGACGGCGATCATCGACGAGACCCTGTACGAGCTGGCGCTGGACGGGCAGGAGATGCCGCCGCCGTTCGCCGCGTTCGACCCGGCCGGAGTGATCACGGTCGGCTCGGTGAGCAAGTCGTTCTGGGGCGGGCTGCGGATCGGCTGGCTGCGGGTTCCGGAGCCGCTGGTCGCGCGGATCCTGGACGCGCGGGCGTCGATGGACCTCGGGGCGCCGGTGCTCGAGCAGTTGGTCGTCGCGCGGCTGCTGCGGGATCGTTCGGAGATCCTGCCGGAGCGTCGGGCCGGACTGCGGGAGCGGCGGGACGCGCTGGCCTCGGCGTTGCGGTCGGTGCTGCCGGACTGGAAGTTCACGCTGCCCGGCGGCGGGCTGTCGATGTGGTGCGAGCTGCCGGCGGCGGTCGGGTCCTCGCTGGTGGGCGTGGCGCAGCGCAACGGCGTACTGCTGGTGGCGGGGTCGCGGTTCTCGCCGGAGGGTGGGCTGGAGACGTTCATGCGGTTGCCGTACACGCAGGACCCGGACACGCTGCGTCACAGCGTCGAGCTGCTGGCGGCGTCGTACGGGCAACTGACCGAGCGGGGTCCGGCGGCCCGGCGTACGGCGTTGATCGCGTGACGTCATCGCGGCGTAATCCTCGCCGGGAAGGTTCGCCTCCGGCTCCGTGTTGGGAGACTATGAAAGTCATTCTGCGAGAGGCGTGAGATGTCGTTCTTCAAGCGCAACACCGCTCTGGTCGAGCCGTCGGCAGCCCTGCCCGGCCGCCCGGAGCCCGGCTACGCGGTCCCGGCCGACAACATCGTGCTCGGTACGCCGCAGACGGCGCCGGCGCCCGAGGGCTTCGCCGAGGTCTGGTTCGGCACCGGCTGTTTCTGGGGCACCGAGGAGATCTTCTGGCAGCAGCCCGGCGTCTACACCACGGCGGTCGGCTACGCGGGCGGGTACACCCCCAACCCGACGTACGAGGAGGTCTGCACCGGCGGCACCGGCCACACCGAGGCCGTCCGCGTCGTCTACGACCCCACCAAGACCACCTTCACCGACCTGCTGAAGGTCTTCTGGGAAACCCACGACCCGACCCAGGGCATGCGCCAGGGCAACGACCTGGGCTCCCAGTACCGCTCCGCGATCTACTACACCACCGACGACCAGCGCGCCGAGGCCGAGCGCACCCGCGACCTCTACGCCCCCGTCATCAAGCCCCGCGGCTACGGCGACATCACCACGGAGATCGCGCCTGCGTCGACGTTCTACTACGCCGAGGGCTACCACCAGCAGTACCTGGCGAAGAACCCGAACGGCTACCGCTGCCACAGCAACACGGGCGTGCCGTTCCCGGCTGACGCCTGATCTTTCGGCAGGCCGAGGGCTCCACCGTTGGGTGGGGTCCTCGGCTCGTTTTTTGCTCTAAGGTTCGCCGGTGAGCCTCTTCCGCCGCCCGGCCGATCCGACCGAACTCGTCCTCCGACGCCTGTCCCGGAAGCTGCGATGGTTCCGGCCGACGCTGGCCGACGCTCCCACGACCGAGGCGCAGTTCAGGCACCTCGCCGAGCACCGGCTGTGCCCAGCGATCGACCAGGGCGACGCGACCCCGGTGCTGACTGCCTTCGCGATCACCGAAGAGGCCCTGGCCGCTGCCGATCTGCATCCCAACCTCGACCAGGCCCTCACGCTGACCCTGATCGAGGCCGTGAGCAACTGGTGCTCCTGGCCGGAGACGCCGTCCCAGGTGGTCACGACGATCGAGGCCTCCATGGGCCCTCTGACCCGCGCCCGATGGAACGCCGTCCGAAACCAGGCCGCCACCGTGGCCGACTGGCTCCGCGCCGAAGCCCCGTCCGACCGCACCGACGACCTGCAAGCGCCGCACCGGGAGGTCACGGATCCTGAGCTCCGATTCCTCACCCGGTCGACTCGGCAGTACCTCGACGAGACGACGTCTGTCGGTGTCGGCGACCGCCTCCGGTTCGAGTTGGCTACCGGCCAGGGCGTGTAGCCGCTGCGTACCCGGCCTTACAAGGTCTGTCGCCGGGGCTTACCGCGTGGACGGACGCTCAGCGACGATCTCGGAGAGTTTGCCGGTCAGTGCGTCGAGGTGGTCAGCCTGCGAGGTGGGGACAACGAGTGCGAGTTGACGCTGGGCTGCAACCAGGTCGCCCAGTCGGGCGTGCGTGAAGGCGGCGACGAAACGGGCTCGGGGTTCGTGGATGTCGAATGCGTGCGCAGCCTGCCGGTTCGCTTCGGCGAGCACGCCGGCCTCGGTCCGGGTGGCGGCCCACCAGGCTGCCGCGGCGTTCGTCACCTGCCGAACAGCCTTGTCGGCTTGGCGTCGTAGCTGCTTCTCGCCCTCAAGAGTCGAGATCCACTGCCGGGGTTCGGCATCCGCGGTGAAGTGGTCCACCCACAGATCCCGGCGGGTCTGCTTGAGCGTCCGATGCCAGCGGTACGTCTCGCCGACTCGGTGCGGCACCCAATGGCAGCTGACGCCGTACGTGATGTCGAACTGCCCGCCCTTCAAAGCCTGAACGTGGATCACCGCGCGGATCCCGTCCGACAACCACGTGGTCCAGACAAGCCCACGAACATGCTCGAAGTCCCCGACGATCGGCTGCAGAGCCGCAGCGATCAAGGTACGGGCTCGATCCGCCGGAACGACTTCGTGCCTGCCCACCCCAGCACCATAACCAGTGTCGAGCGAGCCGGTCGAACTCAGCGAGCGCCTCGTCGTACGCTCATTCGGATCAAGCCCGAAGGACCACATCGAACCCGGTCCACCGTGGGTCCCCTGGGTCAGGCGAGCAAGCGGCCCAGGCCCGCGAGCGCTTCCTCGGCCGGGACGGCCTCGCCTGGGATTCCGGTGGCCGGTTGTGTCACCTGCAGGGGCTGAGTGAGGTACGCGCGGATGCTGGCGGCGCGGGCGAGCAGCGTGCGGGCCTCTTGGGCGGCGGCGCGGTCCTCGGGCGACAGGGCGGGGCCGTCGAGGAGTGTGGAGTGAGAGGCGAGGACGTCGACGGCCGGGAGTTGTCCGGCGATCATCTCGGCGGTGCCCAGCCGGACTTCAGCGTCCGCGCCGGGCCACGGCTCGACGGGTCCTGCGTCGACGGCATGGGCTGCGACGCGTACGCCGGTCACCGCGCCGGGACCGTTGGCGCAAAGGCCGACGGTGTTGGCGAACAGCCCGGGGCCGGTCCGCTGCGCCACGACCTCGTCGACGGCCAACAGCACCGTCGTACCGCCGTGAGCCAGCCAAGCAGCGAGTCGTCCCGCCAGGGACACCGCCTCGGCTTCGCGTCCAGGCGGGGCACAGACGACAGCGGTCTGCGCGGCGGCCGGGGCCTGGGCGTCGAGGAGCTTCCACAGCCGGGCCGATACGCCAGTCGGAGAACATTCGGCACAAGCGACGGCGACGAGGGCGGCGGAACCTGCGGCCGCGAGGTTGTGGAGGATTTCGGCGACGAGCACGAGATGACCTGTGCCCACTGGACCGGACACGTCCACGACTCCACCGCGTGGCAGCGGCACGAGCGTGTCCAGGACTTTGATCCCGGTGGCCAACCGGCCCGGTGACTCCGGACGAGTCAGCGGTGGGCTGCCCGGTGGCAACGCGGGCATCGGGTCGTCGAGGTCGTACATGGCGCCGAGCAAGGCGCGGACATCGGTCATGAGCTTCTCCCAAGGGTCGGTCGCGGCGACGAGCGGGGTGACGGAGGACTGGTCGGCGAGTTCGCCGCGTAGTCGGCGGCGGGCGTCGTACAGGCGCTTGCGCACTGCTCCCGGGCGGATGCCGAGCAGGACGGCGAGATCGGCTTCCGGCCAGCCGCCGTAGTAGCGCAGCATCAGGAGCAAGCGGTCGGAGTCCTTGGCCAAGGCGAGTGCGCGCCGTACCAGGGCTCGATCTTCGGACCACTCGGCGACGTCTGCTGGATCGCTGGAGGGTGATTCCTGCTCACCGTGCAGGTCCACGTCGAGGACGAGCTCCGGTCGGCGCCGGCGGCGGTGCCGGTCGGCGTGCTTGCGCACGGCCAGATGCAGCCAGGCCGCTACGGCTTCGGGTTCGCGGAGGTCGGCGACGGTGCGGTGCACCTCGATCAGCGCCTCCTGGACGACGTCCTCGGCGATCGCTGGATCGTCGACCAGCCGGGCGGCCCATCGCACCATCAGCGGCCGGGCTGCTGCCATCATCATGTCCCGGGATGCCTCGTCCCCTTCTCTTGCGGCACGGGCGAGTCCGACAAGGTCCCCGCCCAGCCGCACGTTGTTCTCCTTCACATCTCTAGAGGCCCACCGAACACGGCAAGCGTTACCGGCGGATTCCGCGAGGCCGCAGCTGTGGGGTATCGCTCCGGGCGGCTCGAACCTACGCTGCGAAGATGAGCACGAAGCTGCAGGATGTGATGTTCGGGAGTCTTCCGCTGCTGCGGCACGAGCCGACCGAGATGCGGGTGCGGGTCACCGACGGGGATGTCGAGGTCGCGGACACGACTCGGGCGATGCTGGTGTGGGAGCCGCGGCGGATCGTGCCTTCGTACGCCGTACCGGTGGGGGATCTGCGGGGCGAGCTGGCGCCGTCGACGGTGGAGTCGATGGACGCTCCGGAGCGGATTCTTGATCCTGGGACGCCGTTCGTGGCGCACTCGTGTGCGGGCGAGGCCGTTGATCTGATTGTCGACGGCAAGCGGTTCCCTGGGGTCGGGTTTCGGCCGCAGGACGGGGACCTCGGCGAGTACGTCGTCCTGGATTTCTGGGCGTTCGACGGGTGGTTCGGGGAGGACGAGCGGTTGGTGGCGCATCCGCGGGATCCCTATCACCGGGTCGACGCGCGGCCGAGTTCGCGGGCGGTGCGGCTCGAGGCGGACGGGGTGGTGATTGCCGAGAGCAAGCATCCGGTGCTGGTGTTCGAGACGCATCTGCCGATGCGCTACTACCTGCCGCCGCAGGACGTGCTCGTCGAGCTGACGCCGACCGAGCGCACGACCGAATGCGCCTACAAGGGCAGGGCGTCGTACTTCTCCGCGGCCGGCTACACCGATCTGGCCTGGAGCTACCCCGAGCCCCTCGACGGGGTCACCCAGCTCGCCGGGCTGATCGCCTTTCTCGACGACAAGCTCGACGTGTTCGTGGACGGGCAGCGCCGCGAGCAGGCGGGGTCGCCGGCCGCCGCCCTGTTCCGCGACCGTTTCGGCCTGAAGGACGACGGCTGACGTAACCGGCGCTCAGCCCATCGTCTTCTGGCCGTCGATCGTCTCGCGGATGATGTCGGCGTGGCCGGCGTGCTGGGCCGTTTCGGCGACGATGTGCAGGAACACCCGGCGTACCGTCCAGAAGACGCCCGGCGGCTGCCAGGGCGCGGCCGGGAGCTCGTAGCTGGCGTCGAGATCGAGGGTCTTGACCAGCTCGTCGGTCTCCGCGGCGACCTTCTCGTACTCCGCCAGTACGCCGGCCAGCGTCTCGGTCTCGGTGAGGCGGAACTGGTTCTCCCACTGGGCGATCACCTCGGGGGTGAACTCGACCTCCTCGGGCACTCCCTCGCCGCCGCCGTTCCGGGCGAACTCCGCCCAGTGCTTCTCGGTCGCGGCGACGTGCTTGATCAGCCCGCCGACCGTCAGCGCGCTGACCGTGCTCCGCGTGTTCGCCTGCTCGTCGGTGAGGCCCTCGGCCGTGTGCCGCAGGAAGTAGCGGTGCTTCGCGAGGAAGTCGAGGATGTCGGCCCGCTCACCGGTCAGGTTCTCGTTCGTCGTCATACGACCAGCGTAGGGCTGGTAGCGGCCAGGTTCTGACCTCTTCTCGAACCCCTCTGAGATCATGCAGGCATGGCGGACGTCTGCCGGGACTGGAATCGGTTGTGAGAGCTCGGGCTGGCGGACGTCCACCACCCACCAAGGCCGCTGAAACGGCCTCTCGGAAGCGTGATCGAGCGTGGGACAGGCTCGGTGCGCGAGGTTGGTCAGTGGTGGACGTCCGCCGGGACGCTGGTCGTGATGTGGCTCGAGACGACGGAAGTACGCCGGCCGAACCGCCGACCACGACTGCTGGGCGGCGAGCGGTCGTCGAGGTGCTCTACCTGCTGGAATAGGCGCCATGCGGAAACTGGTGCGGGACCGGATAGCCGAGATCATCCGTGCGAACGGCGACGAGGCGGTCGTCTACCGCGCCGGCCCGGACGAGTATCGACAGCGGTTGCGGGACAAGTTGGCCGAGGAGGTCGAAGAGTTCCTCGGCGCGGGTGACGACGCGGATGCCCTCGAGGAGTTGGCCGATGTGGTGGAGGTCGTGCACGCGCTGACCAGGGATCTCGGGTACGCCGTGGAGGACCTGGAGCGGGTCCGTTCCGCGAAGGCCGAGGCCCGCGGTGCTTTCGCGGAGCGCGTCGTGTGGACCGGTTGAGTGTCGTCAGCTGTTCGACTGCGAGAGCAGGTCGATCCGGCGCTGAGTACGCCGCGGAGTGATCCAGGCGCTGTAGGCCATGAGCACGGGCGCCGGGAGGAAGACCAGGTTTCACGGTGGTGCGGTGATCGCGCCGTAGAGGGACCAGACCGCGATCACCGGCGCCATCACCAGCAGGAAGACACGGGAACGCCCGCGAGGCTCCATCGCCTGCTGAGCAATCGCGATGTCGAGGGCGACCGATCGGATCCGGGGATCCTCGGGCACCGGTCCTCCGGCTGCCGCGCGGTGGGCGAGCTTGACCTGGTCCGGCGGGAGATCCGCCGTGGCCGTGTGCATCGTCCGGCTCCAGCGAGCACCCCACCGGCCCATGACGGCGCCGAAGACGACCCCGGCCGCCAGTCCCCAGCCCGCTGCTTCGATCCACCCCGCGCCGTCGTACTTGACGAAGGCAACGGCCGCGGCGCCGAACAGAACACCAGTGAAGGCACCCGGCAACCAGTCCGGCAGCTCGGACGAACGGATACGCATCCGCACATCATCCAGCAAGAAAGATCGGCGCAGCCGTTCACGACACCCCTACGGCGAAAGCGTCCGTCGCGGGGTCATAGGCCAGAAGGTGCTGCGCCGGGAGACTCTCAGGCGTGAGGACGATCGGCTTGTCCACCGCTCGCGCGACCACCCGGAGGAAGGTGCACAAGGCGTCGAGCTCCACTTGACCCCGCACGTCCGTCGGCGACAGGTCGAACTCGATCTCGTCCTCGGCGAAGAAGTGCGTGGGGATCCGCAGAGCCGCGACGGGGTGAATCGACAGGCTGACGGAAAGCTCGTCGGTCAGCGCGAAGATCTCGCGTACGTCCGGCGGCAACGGTCGGCCGGTCGAGTTGAAGCCGACCGGCCAGCCTTGGGACCTGACGGCTGCGATTGCTTTGTCCCAGTCCTGCCAGGTCGTGCCGAACACGTAGATGTCCAGCAGCGCGTCGTCGTCCTCTGAGAAAATGTCGGCCACGTCGGACCAGCTCGGGATCTGCACGAGTCGATCATCGTTGCCCGGCACGTATCCGGCACCGGGTTTTGTCGATGGCGGGTGGAACAGTTTGCAGTATGGACGCAGCGGATCGCCTGTTGGTCGAGTTCCTGGATGCCCAGCGGCAGCGGGTGTTCGAGGTCCTCGCGGGGCTCGACGACGCGCAACTGCTGAAGGCGGTGCTGCCGTCGGGGTGGACGCCGTTGGGGATGGTCGAGCACCTCGGGCATGCGGAGCGGCACTGGTTCCAAGAGGTGGCGTTGGGGACGGCGGATCCGTTGCCCTGGGACGACGACGGCAGTGGGCCGTTGTCCACGTCGCAGGCGCCGGACGTGGTGTTCGCCTTCTATCGCGAGCAGATCGCGCGGGCGAACGCCGTACTGGCGTCGACTTCGTTGTCGAAGGCACCGATCGGAGTGCACGGGTCCGGGCGGGAGCCGGCGGATCTGCGGGTGGTGGTGCTGCACATGATCGAGGAGACCGCGCGGCATCTCGGGCATCTCGACGCGGCGCGGGAGCTGATCAACGGGGAGGTGGGGCTGGGGCCGGACGATCTGTGAGCGAGTCGCGGCCCGGCGGGAGGATCGAGCGGCGCCGGGCTGGCATTCTCTGCGGATGGTGATCGAGCGGGACAGCCCGTGGTGGAAGGGATCGTCGGCCGGAGATCTCGAGGCGTATCTGGCGGCGTGTTCGCAGGGGCAGGTCGGGGTTGTCGTGCAGGCGTTGTGTGGGCGGTGTGGTGGTGGGGTGTTCGCGGTCGAGCTGGGGGACGGATTTGCTGAGCGGCGGTGCGTGGGGTGCGGGCGAGTGGACCCGATGCTCGGCGGCGAGCGGACGCCTGGCGCCGGCGAGCTCGGCGAAGCGCGCGGGGGCGGCGAGCTCCGAGCGGTCGGCGAGGCGCGCGGGGGCGGCGAGCTCCGAGCGGTCGGCGAGGCGCGCGGGGGCGGCGAGCTGCGAGCGGTCGGCGAGGCGCACGGGGGTGGCGAGCTCCGGGCGGTCGGCGAGGCGGTCTGCCCGTGCGGTGGTGAGGAGTTCGAAATCGCCGTCGGGTTCACCGAGCGGATGGACGGGGAGCTCGGATGGGTCTACATCGCCTTGCGCTGTACGGCGGACGGTGTGCTCGGCCTGTACGCCGACTGGAAGATCAGCTCGGCGCCGACCAGGAAGCTGCTCGACCTGGTCTGAGGCTGCTGGCAGGATCGCGGGCAACGAGTCGAGGAGGACAAATGGCGTTGCGGTGGTACTCCGTGGTCGTGGACTGCGCGGACGTGAAAGCCCAGGCCAGGTGGTGGGCGACGGCGCTGGACTGGCGACTGATCTACGAGACCGACGACGAGTGCGTGATCATCCCGTCGTGGGTGGACGAAGCGGTGATGCGCGAGACGCCGTGGGAGCGGATCGGCCCGGGCATCGTGTTCGTCCCGGTCCCGGAGGGCAAGACGGTGAAGAACCGCCTGCACCTGGACTTCGCCCCGCACACCAGCCAGGACCGCGACGCCGAGATCAACCGGTTGCTCGAGCTCGGCGCACGCCGCGTCGACGTCGGCCAGCCCGAAGGCCCCAGTTGGACCGTCCTGGCCGACCCCGAAGGCAACGAGTTCTGCGTGCTCAGCTCCCGGGACACGTGAGCCCGGCCGATCAGCACCCGGGCAAGGTCCCCGACGACCACGTTGACCGGCTCCGTCAGGCGCTGACGATCTCGATCGGGATTCCCACCCCGAAGCCAGCGCACGCCTCACGCAGAGCTTCCACCGTGAGCTCACCGTCGACAAGCTCCCGATCAGGCCGGAAGTGAATCGTCGTACCAGTGGACGGCGCCGCCGGAAGAGACACCAGCGGCCCACGCGGTACGCCGTACTCGTAGCGCCGCGTCCAGCTGCCTTCGGTGCGGTGGTTGGTGTGGATCGCCCACTCGCTCAGCGCGACGACGACCGACATGCCGTGCCGCGGACGTCCGTCGGGCAGGGTCGGCGCGGACGGATCGCCGAAGAAGCGCAGGTCGCGGGTCGCCATGATCGGCTTCACCACCGGTTCGCCGTGCTCGTCGAACCGCGTCGCGGTCCCGCGCCCGTCGTCCGACACCTCGATCGACCCGTCCGCGTGCAGCACGACCCGCGCCCGTGTCGTCGTACCGCCGACGCCCTCGTCGACCGCGTACGCGATCACCTCGAGCGCGTGGTGCAGCACGTCGCCGTACGCCGAAGCGTTCGCACGGATCTCCTCGACGTGCTGCAGGTCCGCGACCGACAGCCAGCTGTGCGAGGTGAGCCGCAGCGTGACGAACGGGATCGTGTCCCCCGGCAGCACATACCGCTCGAACTCCACGAACCCCCGCCGCTGTGCGAAATGCAGCCCCTCGACGTTGCTGGCGAGCACGATCGTCTCGACCTGTTCCGCGCCGAGCTCCTCGGCTTTCGCAAGCCCGCGCCGGTACAGCCGCTCGCCGTACCCCCGCTGCCGGTACGCCGGAAGCACGCGCGCGATCACCGTCACGGCAGTCGTCTCGTCGTCGGGCGGTCGCACGGTCGAGCAGCCGACGGCGACGTCGCCGGCGTACAGGACCTCGAGGTGGTTGCGCCCGGCCCGTTCCCGTACGTCGTCGCCGGACAGCGGCGCGGTCGGGATGATCGCGTTGTGCACCTCCCGCCAGTCCTCGACCAACCGGTCGTCGCCGGCGTCCACCACAACTGTCCGCAGTTCGTCCACCCGACAACCCAACCCGACCCCACCAGCCGAAGCAACCCAGTTCCGGAGCCTTCATGTTCAACCACGAACCACCCGGCTACCGCTGCCCGTTCTGCACCCTCGCGGCCGGCGGAGAAGACGCGCTGACCACGCAGCAGGACGTTGTACGGCGTACCCAGGGAGCACTGGCGTTCGTCGCGTCCCGCTGGTGGCCGAACAACCAGGGCCACGTCCTGGTCGTTCCCACCGACCACCACGAGAACCTGTACGACCTTCCGTCCCCGGCCGGGCACGCCGTCCACGACCTGGTCCGTGAGGTCGCGATCGCCATCCGCAGCACCTACGGCTGCGACGGCGTCTCCACCCGCCAGCACAACGAACCCGCCGGCTACCAGGACGCCTGGCACTACCACGTGCACGTCTTCCCCAGGTACGACGGCGACCTGCTCTACAACACCCGGCACCTCACGACCGACGCCACGGCGGCCCAACGAGCCCCGTACGCCGGCAAACTCCGGACCTACTTCACGCGATGATGGGCGGCTGACCTCCCACGAGCCCGGCCTGTCAACGCGGTCTCAGTACCGCCCACGGCGGCGCATCGCGCGCGGCCGTCCGTCCGGGTCGTAGACCAGATCGAAAACCGGCCGGGCCCAGACCCGTTGCCACCGGCGCACAGATTCGGGCCGATGGCAACGAATCAGCCCGGGAGGCCGTTCTCCCACCCGGCCACCCGCGTGCCACGCGTCCAGCGCGGACGCCGTACGACGCCACTGCTCGAAGCCCTCGACGGGATCCAGGGAGGGCGGCCCACCCAGATGCTCCGCCCACAACTCGGCCCGCAGCGATCGCGCGACGTCAGGAGCGACCACCGCACAGGTCAGCTCGCTGTCGCTGGTCCACGAGCGGCGGTTGAAGTTGTCCGACCCGCAGGTGAACCACTCGTCGTCGATGATGCACACCTTCGCATGCACGTAGATCGGCACCCCGGCAGCGTTCTCCAGGTCGTAGACGGCGATCCGGTCCGACCGCAGCAACGCCAGTGCGCGCCGCTGACCGTCCAGCGCCGGCGGCCCGCTGAACCGCCCGTCCGCGTCGGGAAAGCGCGGCACCACCACGATCACCCGCAACGACGGCGACCGGTCGAGCGCCTCCTGCAACGCCCGGGCCACGTCACGAGACCAGAAGTACTGGTCCTCGATGTAGATCAGCGACCGCGCTCGCGCGAACGCCTTGAGATACCCGCGCGCCACGCTGTACTCCCCCTTCGGCGCGAAGGGAAAGCCCGGATGCTTGTGCGCGTAGGTCCGCAGCACCTGGACGGTGGCCTGTCCTGCCGGCGGCGGATCCGGGAACGACTCCGGCAACGGCGACGGGTGCCGGGGCATCCGCGCCATCCGCTGCACCATCAATCGGTACGGCGTCCGCCGGTCGAGCGGGTGCGGATCGTCCCAGCGTTCGACGAAGCACCGCAGCAGGTCGCCGACGACCGGTCCGCGGATCTCCACCGCGACGTCGTGCCACGGCGTGCGCGACCCGTACCGGGGATCCATCGGCGCCTGCTGCGGGTCCCCGTGGTGCTCGGCGTCGTCGCGTCGCTGGTGCGACAGGTCGATCCCGCCGACGAACGCGACGTCGGCCGCCGAATCGTCGCGGTGCCGGATCACGAAGAGCTTCTGGTGGTGCGACGCGAGCCGCCGGACCCGCTGGTCCAGCAGCACCTCGGCCCCGGCCTCGTTGAGCTCGGTGCCGAGCCGCTGGTTCTCCTGCGCGTTGAAGCTGACATGGTCCGAATGCGACCGCCAGAGCAGTCCGCGCACCTCGATGCCGGCCCGCGCGAGATCACAGAGCACTTCGCCGACCGACGTCCCGTCCTCGATCAGCGCCTCGTCAGGGTCGCCTCGCCAGTCGGTGAAGTAGACCCGGTCACCCTTCTTCAGGCCACACAGCTCCTCGTACAGCCGCTGGAAGTACGTCGCTCCGTGCACCAGCGGCCGGACCAGGTTGCCATCGGTCCAGGCACCGTCCCGATCGATCTGCGTGGCCGAATTGCCACGCTCGGTGGTGCTCAGGAACCAGTCGTGCTTCATCTGTCCCCAGTGCCCAGGCGGCCCGCAACCATGAGAGGCTGACCACGATGCGCACCCGGAACTGGCTGCTGATCCTCGGTCTTCCCGCCTCGATGGCGTGGTCGCTCCTGGTGTCGGCCTCGCTGCCGCACTGGTTCGACCCGAGCGAGGACTGCGCGCGGGCCGTCGGCGACGCGTCCGAAGGTGGCGCGAGGGTGCACACGTCCTGGTTCCCGCCGAGCGCCACCTGCGACTTCGGCGACGGGCAGGTGTACGACTTCGTGTCCCCGACCCGTACGACGGTCCTCACCGTGACCGGCGTCCTCGTCGCGTTGGTCGTGGCCGCCGGGATGGCGCTGTGGGTCAAGAACCTGTTCCGGACCGGCGGGGTGATCCGCTCCGCCGAGGCGATCAACCTCCGGCAGCGCAAGTTCGCACATCTGACCAGTGCCCTCGTCGTCGGCGCGCTCGGCGCCGGCACGCTGACCTTCCTGGTCCTGGTCAGCCTGCTTCTCGGCGGCCCACCCGGCATGATCAGCGCCTCGCTGATCGGCTTCGTCGGTCTCGCCGCGCTCGCGTCGGCGGTGGACCGGTCGGTCGGACCGCTGCCGAGCACCGCCGGGCAGTCCCGGCGCCGGGGCGCAACAGCCGCGCTGCTGCTCGTGCTCAGCGCGGCGATCGCGCCGAAGTTCCCGGAACCGCAGTTGCCGTTCGTCGCCTTCTCCGCGGGCGTTCTCGTGGTCACCGTTTTCGTGCAGTGGTCGCTGGCGGGCCGATCGTCGACCCCGCAACCGGACGACACTCCAGCAGCTGCTGATCCGACCGCCGAGCCCCACTGATCTGGTCCACCAGCAGCCGCACCGCCCGCCGCCCCAACTCCCAGCGCGGCACCTCGAAACCTGACACGTCCGGCCGATCCCGAGGCTGCCCCAGTACGGCGAACGACAGATCCTCCGGCAGCGACACCCCAGCCGCCGCGACCGCCGCCAACGCAGCCGCTGACAGTTCTCCGGTATCGGTTTCCTCAACCACCACAGCCGTCACGCCCTCGTCCATCCACGACCTGATCAGCGCCGCATCCACCCCATCCGCCCGTACGACGGCCCGCCGTACGGGCAGTCGGGCCTTTCGCAGCCCGGCGAGCACGCCCTGCTCGCGATCGGTCGACGACAGCGCGTCCACCGGGGACCGCAGGTAGCGGATCTGCCGATGCCCGAGGCCCACCAGCCGCTCGATCACGGCGGCCGAGGCAGCGACGTAGTCCGCGCCGACGTACGGGATCCGGCCGCCGAGCTCGTCGCGGCGTCCGACGTACACGAGCGGGAAGCCGACGCCGAGCAGCCAGTCGATCGGCTCCTCGGGGACGTGCCGGCCGAAGAACAGGCAGCCGTCGGCGATCCGGGTCCGGCGGATCGCGGCCCGGTGGTCGGGCGGTTCGCCGCGTCCGCCGGTGCCGGTGAACAGCACCAGGTCCTGGCCGAGCGCGGCCGCCTCGGCCTCGATGCCGGCCAGGATCGGGTAGTAGAACCCGTCCACCGCGGTCGGGAACGCGGAGGCGAAGGTGTAGACGCCGAGCATCCGGTTGCTCGCGGAGGCCAACCGAGTGGCGACCGGGTCAGGCACGTATCCGAGCTTCTCGGCGGCCTGCAGCACGCGTTGCCGCGTCGCCTCGGCCAGCCGCAGCCCGTCGGTGTTGCCGGACAGCACGAGCGAGACGGTGGTCTGCGAAACCCCTGCCGCCGCGGCGATGTCCGCCTGCCGTGGCGCTCTGGCCATGTCACCGCCTTCGGGTCGACCTCTGCCGGAGGACGAACCTACCGCCCCGCGGTGCGATCGGCCCGGCGGCCTAGGTGTGATGTCCAGGGAGGTTGTCCTGGTGGTTGGTAGGTCGGCGGGTCGTTGAGACGGGTGAAGGCCTCCGGTTGTGAAGTGGAGCTGTCGAGGAACCGCTTCACAATCCAGGAGGCCTTCGTGTCCCACGTTAACGCTGCTTTGACCCCGCGTGCCCGGTTGCGGCTGGCGCGTCTGATCGTCGAGCAGGGCTGGACGTACTCCGCAGCGGCCACGATGTTCATGGTCGCTCCGAGAACAGCGCGCAAATGGGCTGAGCGGTACCGCGCTGAAGGCGCGGCCGGGATGGCCGATCGCAGCTCCAGACCACGTCGTAGTCCCGCCAAGACACCACCGCGGGTGGTGCGCCGGATCGTCAGACTGCGGTGGCGCCGACGGTTCGGGCCGGTGCAGATCGCCGGCCGGCTCGGGATGCCGGTCTCGACCGTGCACGCCGTTTTGGTCCGGTGCCGGCTGAACCGACTGTCGGCCATCGACCGGGTCACCGGTGAACCGCTACGCCGCTACGAGCACGACCATCCGGGATCCCTGCTGCACGTCGATGTCACCAAGTTCGGCAACATCCCCGACGGCGGCGGTCACCGGTTCGTCGGCCGTCAGCAAGGCAAACGCAACCGCGAAGCCACCGCTAAACGCACCGGCCAACGCAATCACCGCTACGAACCGCGCCCGGGCACCAGCTTCGTGCATACCGTGATCGACGACTACTCCCGCCTGGCCTACCTCGAGATCCACGCCGACGAGAACGCAGCCACCGCAATCGGCGTCCTCCGCCGGGCCGTGGCCTGGTACGCCGACCACGGCGTCACCATCCAACGCGTCTTGTCCGACAACGGCTCGGCCTACAAGTCCCACGCCTGGAACGACGCCTGCACCGAACTCGGCATCACCCCGAAACGAACCCGGCCCTATCGGCCCCAAACCAACGGCAAGATCGAACGCTTCCACCGCACCCTCGCCGACGGCTGGGCCTACGCCCGCTTCTACACCTCCGAAACCCAACGCCGAGCGGCACTACCCGGCTGGTTGCACTTCTACAATCACCACCGACCCCACAGCGCCATCGGAGGCCAACCACCCATCACCCGACTGACCAACCTCCCTGGACACCACACCTAGGGCATGCCAGACATGCCCTAAGCCGGCCGGATGTTCTGGTTCAGATGGAAGACGTTGTCCGGGTCGTACTGCGCCTTCACCTGGGCCAGCCGGCGGTAGTTCTCGGCGCCGTACCCGGCGACAACCCGGTCGTGCCCCTCGTCGCCGATGAAGTTCAGGTACACCGCTCCGGTCGACCACTCCCGGACGTCGGCACACACGTTCCGGGCCCAGGCGATCCCGCGTGCGTCGTCCGCCGGATCGGCCCACACCCCGAACGGATGCACCACCCAGTCCGCCGACCGGTGCGGCAACGGCCACTTGTCCGCGTCGCGCGCGACAGCGCCACCCCAGGGCGCGATCAGCTGCTGCGACCCCGACGGATGCACCATGTCCGCCGCCCGAGCGCAGAACGCCGCGATCGCCGCGTCGGGCAGCTCGGTCAGGTGTTCGCCCGACCAGTAGTTGCGGAAGCCGGGCGGGTCGTCCATCGCCGACTGCAGCGCGGCGTACGGCAGCTCGGCCACCATCACGCCCTCCGGCGCCAGCTCGAACATCGGCCCGAAGACCTCGCGGGTCTGTGCCTCGTCGCCCATGAAGACGGCCACGGTGGCGACCAGCGGCTCGCCCTGCAGGTGCAGCGGCACGAAGTCCTCCGGCGGTCCGGTGAGGAACAGCGCTCCTCCCCCGAGCTCGTCCGGCGCACCACCCTCGTACAGGTTTCGCCACGCCTGGATGACGTCCGGCCCCGCGTCGGCCGGCCACATCAGCATCGCCAGCGTTACGACCGGCAAAACCTCCAACCGGAAGGTCAGCGCGGTCGCCGCGCCGAAGTTGCCGCCACCGCCGTGGAGAGCCCAGAACAGCTCGGTGTTGCGTGTCTCGTCGGCGATCACCAACTCCCCGTCGGCGGTGATCAGCTCGACCGAGACCAGGTTGTCGCAGGCCAGACCCCACTTGCGCTCCAGCCAGCCCGATCCGCCCCCGAGCGTCAGCCCGGCCACGCCCGTGGTCGACACCCGGCCGCCCGTCGTACCGAGCGAGTACGGCTGGCACATCCGGTCGAAGTCGCCCCAGGTCGCCCCGCCGCCGACGCGCGCGATCCGCGCGTCGGCGTCGACCTGGACCGTGTTCAGCCGGCGCAGGTCGACGACGAGCCCTCCGTCGCTGACCCCCGTTCCCGCCACGCCGTGCCCGCCACCACGAACCGCGATCTCGAGCCCCTGCTCGACGCCGTACCGGACCGCCGCCGAGACGTCGGCCGCCGACTCGCACTGGGCGATCAACGCGGGCCGCTTGTCGACCATCGCGTTGAACACCGTGCGCGCCTGCTCGTAGTCCGGGTCCCCCGCCCGCAACAGCCGCCCCCCGAACCCCACCGGACGCGTGATCATCGTGTCGGACATGGGAACTCCCCCCTCGCACCTTGGTCCCCAGCTGACACGGCCGATGCTGCTCCCGTCGTCACCTGGGGTCAACGGCTCGAAACCCTCGTGTACCGAGGGGCATCAGCCCGTCACAGCTGGGAGCCGCCAGTCGCGTCGATCCATTGCCCGGTGATCCAGCGCGCCTGCTCGGAGGCGACGAATGCCACCACGTCCGCCACGTCCTCCGGCTGCCCGATCCGGTCGAACACCGAGTACGCCGCGGCCGCGCGGGCCGCCTCCGGATCGGCCAGCCAGTCGTTCATCTCGGTCTCGACGATGCCGGGCGCGACCGTGTTCACGGTGATCCCGCGCGGCCCGAGCTCCTTGGCCAGAGTCAGCGTGAAGGTGTTCAGCGCACCCTTGGTCATCGCGTACGCGGTGTCGCGCGGGAACGCGATCCGGGTCACCCCGGAACCGATGTTGATGATCCGGCCGCCGTCCCGCAGCCGGGCCAGGCCCTGCTGGACCAGGAAGAACGGCGCCTTCACGTTCACCGTGACCAGCCGGTCGAACCAGTCGGGCGTGACGTCGGCCAGCGGCTGGTGCTTGCCGATCGCCGCGTTGTTGACCAGGACGTCGAGCCCGTCCGCGACCGCGTCGAACTGCCGCCAGACCTGCTCGGCCGCGTCCGGCTCACTCAGGTCGGCCCGCACCGCGAAGGCCTCGCCGCCGGCGGCCTGGATGTCGTCGACGGTCTGCTTCGCCGCTGTCTCGTTGCTGCCGTAGTGCACCGCCACCCGGACGCCGTCACGCGCCAGGCGGAGCGCGATCGCCCGCCCGATTCCCCGGCTGCCTCCGGTCACCAACGCCGTCGTGCTCATCCGCCACTCTTTTCTCTAGTGATCGCTACAGAATGACCGTAACACATTCTTTAGTGAGCGCTATAGAATGATTGGCATGACCACCACCAGCAGCCGGCGCGGGCGTCCCCGGTCGTTCGACCGCGAGGCGGCGCTGGAGCAGGCGCTGCTGACGTTTTGGGAGCAGGGCTACGACTCGACGTCGGTCGCCGACCTCACCGCCGCGCTCGGCATCGGCGCACCGAGCTTGTACGCCGCGTTCGGCGACAAGCGCACACTGTTCGACGAGGCGGTGACCGCGTACCAGGCGAAGTACGGCGAGTTCACGAAGCGCGCACTCGACGAGGAACCGACGGCCCGGGCGGCGATCGCGCGGATCCTGCGGGAGGCGGCGGTCGCCTACACCGAGCCCGGCCATCCGCGCGGGTGCCTGATCATCAGCGCGGCACAGAACACGATCCCGGCGTCCGCGGACGTGCACGAACAACTGCGGGCGATCCGGGCCGGCAACGTCAGCGCGCTGCAGGAGCGGATCCAGGCAGACGTCGATGCCGGAGTCCTGCCGAGCACCACCGACGCGCGGGCGCTGGCGGTTTTCGTCGGAGCAACGATCCAAGGCATGTCCCAGCAGGCCCGCGACGGCGCCACCCGCGCCGACCTCGAAGCCGTCGCCGAGCTCACCCTCGCCGCCTGGCCGGCCTGACCCTCGCCGTAGACCGATTGCGAACACCCGCCGGTCGTTCTCGCGGCAATCGCTTGCCGACTAGGGTGAGGGCATGGTCGCACTCCCAGCCGCCGTGCTCGGCGACGCCACCCGGACGCTCAGCGAGGACGAGGTCACCACCTTCGTCCAGGACTCGCTCGCCTCGGCCGGACTGGACGGGCGCAGCGTCTGCGTGATCGTCCCCGACGCCACCCGCAGCTGTCCCCTTCCGCTGCTGCTGAAGGCCGTTCACCAGGCGCTCTCCGGCCGGGTCGGCAAGCTCACCGTGCTCGTTGCTTTGGGCACCCATGCGGCGATGCCGCCGGACGCGTTGCGCGTCCACCTCGGCGGCGAGTACGACGTACTGAACCACGAGTGGTGGAGGCCCGAAACCTTCGTCGACCTCGGCCGGATCAGCGCGGATCGGATCAACGAGATCTCCGCCGGCCGGTTGCACCAGGACGTCGACGTCAAGCTCAACCGGGCCGTCGTCGAGCACGACGTCGCGCTGGTCGTCGGCCCGGTCTTCCCGCACGAGGTGGTCGGCTTCTCCGGCGGCAACAAGTACTTCTTTCCCGGCGTTGCGGGCCAGGAAGTGATCGACCTCTCGCACTGGCTGGGCGCCCTGATCACCAGCGCGAGCATCATCGGTACGACGGGCACCACGCCGGTCCGTGCGCTGATCGACGAGGCGGCAGCGCTGATCCCGGCCGAGAAGCTCGCCCTGTCACTGGTCGTCGAGTCGGGCACGAACAACCTGCACGCCGTCGCGTTCGGCGACACGGTGTCGTCCTGGCGCGCCGCGGCCGAGATCTCCGCCCAGACGCACGTCCGCTACCTCGACCACCCGGTCCGCCGGATCGTTTCGCTGATGCCCTCGCGCTACCAGGACATCTGGACCGCCGCGAAGGGCTTCTACAAGGTCGAGCCGGTCGTCGCCGACGGCGGCGAGGTGATCCTGTACGCGCCGCACGTCACCCAGCTGGCCGCCATGCACCCGGAGATCGAGCAGATCGGCTACCACTGCCGCGACTACTTCGTCGGCCAGTGGGAGAAGTTCCGCGACCTGCACTGGGGTGTGCTCGCGCACTCGACTCACTTGCGCGGAGCGGGCACCTGGGACCCGGCGACCGGCGAGCACCTGCGCGTCGAGGTCACGCTGTGCACCGGCATCCCCGAGGACGTCGTACGCGGTGCCAACCTGAACCACCTCGACCCGGCCGCGTTCGACCTGGCCGAGTACGAGAACGATCCGGAGACCCTGGTCATCCCGAACGCCGGCGAGATCCTGCACCGCCTGCGCTGACGCTAGGCTTCCGGGCTGAGCCGCCGTCCCGGCAGGCCGATCGCGACGATGTCCGCCTCGGCCTTCGCCGCCTCGACGGCCTGCCGCAGCGCGTCCACGACGTACGTCGGCACGCGCAGCCCCTTGCGGCGCGCCCAGAGCAGCTCGTGCTCGACCCGGGCGATCTGCTCCGCGTGGCGTACGACGTCGGAGTCCTTCGTGGAGATCCCCAGCGCGTCCATCACGCGCCCGAAGTCGGCCCGCTGCCGCTTGTGCTCGACACCGACCGGCGTGAAGGTCAGCCGCCGCAACGTCCGTATCAGCCACTTCTGCCAGCCGCCCAGCTGACCCCAGAGCCCACGCGACGACAGCTGGTAGAACGCGAAGTGCCCTGGCTCCTGCCGCCGGATCGGCGCCACCACGGTCTCCGCGATGGCCCGTTCGTCGAGTTTCAGCAAGCCGTTGTGCAGCTGGCTGTAGGCGATCACCGCGGACCGCTCGGTGGCCATCCCGGTCAGGTAGTAGAGCATCCGGCTGACGTCCTGGACCGGCCCGAACCGGCCGAGCGCCCCGAGCAGCCGCAGGCGGATCGACACCGACGTCAGGTCGGCCTTCAGGGGATCGATGCCGAGCATCGCCTGCAGCCGGTCGAGGATCTCGCCGTGCCGGGTCTCCTGGGGCATCCAGACGTCGGCGTAGAAGTGCCGGTCGACCTCGGGCGGGTCCGGCAGCAGGGTGGCCAGCTCCAGCACGTTGCGCTCGACCTCGAGCTCGACCCGGGCCATGTAGCTGAGCACCGGCCCGAACCGGCGCGCGATCAGGCCCGGCCGGTTCATCGAGTAGTCCACGCTGTCCAGGTCGATCGGCGGATGCTCGTCGGCCAGTCGTTCGACGTGCTCGGTCAGCCGGTCGTCCAGGTCGCCGGCCTTGCTCATCGGACCGTCCCGTCGTGGGTCGTCGCACCGTTCACGTCCGCCTCCTCACGAGACAGTGGGCAGGGTCATCAGAATAAAGAACGGCTGTTCTTTATTCTAACGATTTCAGGGTGCACCAGAAGTGAAACCGTTCACACCGACGCATGGAAGCCGTCACCCTGGGAACCAGGGGAGGTTCGGAGCCGATCAGGCACCGGATAGGGCACATCCCCGAAGACAACCCACCGCGCCCCTGTCACCCAGCCTAACCCGCCGGTAACGTTCGGGTCATGGGGCAGACCGAGGTGGCGATCATCGGGTCCGGGTTCGCCGGCTTGTGCATGGCGATCAAGCTGCGCGCGGCCGGGATCGAGGACTTCGTCGTGCTCGAGCAGGCCGACCGGCTCGGCGGCACCTGGCGGGACAACACCTATCCCGGCTGCGCCTGCGACGTCCCGTCGTACCTGTACTCGTTCTCGTTCGAGCAGAATCCGCACTGGCGGCGGATGTTCGCGCCCTGGGACGAGATCCTCGCCTACCTGGAGCACTGCGCGACCAAGTACGGCGTCGCCGACCGGATCCGGTACGGCGCGGAGGTGACCGAGGCCGTCTTCGACGAGGCGAGCGGCCGCTGGGCCGTGACGATCAACGACGACGAGATCCTGCAGGCCCGCGTACTGGTCTCGGGCGTCGGCAATCTGCACCAGCCGAAGCTCCCCGACCTGCCCGGCCTCGACAGCTTCGCCGGACCGGCCTTCCACTCGGCCCGCTGGGACCACGACCAGGACCTGACCGGCCGCCGGGTCGCGGTCGTGGGGACCGGCGCCAGCGCGATTCAGTTCGTCCCCCGGATCGCCGAGCAGGCGGCGCACCTGGACGTCTACCAGCGCACCGCCCCCTGGATCACCCCGAAGCCCGATCGCGTCATCGGGCCGCGGGAACGGGCCCTGCACGAGCGTTTTCCGGTCGCGCAGCGCGCGATCCGCGACGTCGTCTTCTGGGGTCTGGAAGCTCGCGGTCTCGGCTTCGCGGGCAACCCCAAGCTGATGAAAGGCCTGGAACTGCAGGCTCGTCGCCATCTCCGCAAGCAGGTGAAGGATCCGGTCCTGCGCGCCAAGCTGACGCCGGACTACCAGATCGGCTGCAAGCGGATCCTGCTGTCCAACGACTACTACCCGGCGCTCACCCGCGACACCGTCGACCTCGTCACCACCCCGATCAGCCGGATCACCCCGGCCGGCGTCGTCACCGCCGACGGCGCCGAGCGCCCGGCCGACGTCCTGGTGCTCGGCACCGGCTTCGAGGTCTCCGGCAACCTGACCCGGATGCGGATCCTCGGCCGGGACGGGATCGACCTGGCCGACCACTGGAAGCAGCACGGCATCGGCGCGCACCTCGGCATCACCGTGGCCGGCTACCCGAACCTGTTCCTCCTGGTCGGCCCGAACACCGCCCTCGGCCACTCCTCGATGGTCTTCATGATCGAGGCCCAGGTCCGGTACGTCGTCCAGGCGCTGCGCCTGCTCGGCCGGGCCGCGTCGATCGAGGTCCGCGAGGAGGTCCAGGAGCGGTTCGTCGACGAGGTCCAGCAGCAGCTGGACGACACGGTCTGGGAGGCGGGCTGCAACAGCTGGTACCTGGACGACCAGGGCCGCAACTCGACGATCTGGCCGGAGTTCACGGTCGGCTACTGGCGCCGGACCCGCCGGCTGGATCCGGCCGACTTCGTGCTGGTCCACTAGCGTCCGTAGGTCGTAGTGGTCGGGGACCGGCGTACGACCAAGGGATGAGCCGAAGAGGAGACCTTGGACCGATGTCCCAGGCGCTCGCGCGGAGCACCATGGATGGCATGGACCTCTTCCAGATCGTGAGCGCAGTCGTCATCGTCGGCGGTGTCGTGATCACCGCCCTGATCGCCATCGTTCCGTCGGTCGTCGACCGCTGAACCCCGGCCCCACGACGTCCGGAGAGCCTTCGGGGCTCACCGGGCGTCGTCCTGCGTGTTGCCGCGGGCAACAAAAGGTGTAGCCGCGGGCAACCAACTGCGACCTCGGGAGGACCGCGGGACCACACCCGGGACCGATGGAAACCGCCGCCCGCGCGCGCACGCTGAAGGTATGGAAATCCTTCAGATCCTCGGTACAGCAGCGATCGTGCTCGGCATCCTGGTCACGGTCCTGATCGCCATCGTTCCCACCGTCGTCGACCGCTAGGACCGTCACCGGGCCCAGCGGTCGGCGGTCGGCGGTCGGCGGTCGGCTCAGACGGTCAGGTGCGCGAGCAGGTCCTGCCGGGTCAGCACGCCGACCGGCTTGCCGTCGTCCAGCACCATCAGCGCGTCCCGGTCCTCCAGCAGGGCGACCGCCTTCGCGACCTCCTCGCCGGCGCCCAGCGACGGCAGCGCCGGGTCCATGTGCAGCTCGACGATGTCGGCCAGCCGGGCCTTGCCGGTGTACAGCGCGTCCATCAGCGTCTTGGCCGACACCGACCCGGCGACCTCGGCCGCCATCACCGGCGGCTCGGCCCGCACGACCGGCATCTGCGAGACGCTGTACTCGCGCAGGATCTCGATCGCCTCGGCGATCGTCTCGTGCGGGTGGGTGTGCACCAGCGGCGGCATGCTGCCGTCCTTGCCGGCCAGCACCTCACCGAGCGTGGTGCCCTGCCGTGCGTGCCCGAGGAAGCCGTACTGCGCCAGCCAGTCGTCGTTGAAGACCTTGGTCAGGTAACCCCGGCCACCGTCGGGCAGCAGCACGACGATCACCGCGTCGGGGTCGTCGATCTCCTGGGCCAGCCGGATCGCCGCGGCCGCCGCCATCCCGGCCGAGCCGCCGACCAGCATCGCCTCCTCGCGGGCCAGCCGCCGCGTCACCGCGAACGAGTCCGCGTCCGAGATCTCGATGATCCGGTCGGCGATCGTCTTGTCGTAGGTCTCCGGCCAGAAGTCCTCACCGACGCCCTCGACCAGGTACGGCCGGCCGGTGCCGCCGGAGTAGACCGAACCCTCGGGGTCCGCGCCGATGATCTGCACCTTGCCGCCGGAGACCTCCTTGAGGTACTTGCCGGTGCCGCTGATCGTGCCGCCGGTGCCGACGCCCGCGACGAAGTGGGTGATCTTGCCCTCGGTCTGCTCCCAGATCTCCGGGCCGGTGGACTCGTAGTGCGAGATCGGGTTGTTCACGTTGGCGTACTGGTTCGGCTTCCAGGCGCCCTCGATCTCGCGGACCAGCCGGTCGGAGACGTTGTAGTAGGAGTCCGGGTGCTCCGGCGCGACCGCGGTCGGGCAGACGACCACTTCGGCGCCGTACGCCTTGAGCACGTTGCGCTTGTCCTCGCTGACCTTGTCCGGGCAAACGAAAACGCACTTGTAGCCCTTCTGCTGCGCGACCATCGCCAGCCCGACCCCGGTGTTGCCGGAGGTGGGCTCGACGATCGTGCCGCCGGGCTTGAGTTCGCCGGAGGCCTCGGCGGCCTCGACCATCCGGACCGCGATCCGGTCCTTCACGGAGCCGCCGGGGTTGAAGTACTCGACCTTGGCGAGGACGAGCGGCTTGGCGCCGTCGGTCGTCTTCGTCAGGCGTACCAGCGGGGTGTTGCCGACCAGGTCCAGGAGTGAGTTCGCGTAGCGCACAGATCTCACTGTATGGGACAGGGCGTGTTTGTCCCTATTTCACTTGCTTCACCGCTACTGCGTGTAATCCTTGGGGTATGAGCACAGCCCGGGCCGCGAAGCGACTGGCCCAGGCCGCAGCCTTCGGTGGCGGGGGACTCGGACTGATCGGCGCGACGCTGTACGGCGTCCTGACCGCGGAAGCGCGGTACGCCAAGCGCGTGATCGGCCCGATGAAGGCGCACCCGGCCAAGGGCGACGGCCTGTACGGCCGGTATCCAGGTCATCCGATCACGCTCGCGATGATCGGTGACTCCAGCGCGGCCGGATACGGCACGGCGTCGCCCGACGAGACCCCCGGCGTCCTGCTGGCCTGCGGTCTGGCCGAGCTGGCCAAGCGGCCGGTCCGGCTCGTCGACGTGTCGAAGGTCGGGGCGAAGTCCACCGATCTCGCGCCGCAGATCGACACCGCGCTGCTGTCCGGGCCGCACGTCGCCGCGATCCTGATCGGCGTCAACGACGTGAAGTCGCAGATGCCGCCGTCGACCTCGGTCCGGCTGCTGGAGGCCGCCGTCCGGCGGTTGCGCGCGGCCAACTGCGAGGTGGTCGTCGGCACCTGCCCGGATCTCGGCGTGGTCCGGCCGATCATGCCGCCGCTGCGGCAGGTCGCCCGGTCCTGGAGCCGGCGGCTCGCGGCCGCGCAGACGATCGCCGTGGTCGAGGCCGGCGGCCGGTCGGTCTCGATGGGCTCGCTGCTCAACGAGGCGTTCCGCACCGACCCCCGGATGTTCGGCCCCGACCGCTTCCACCCCTCGGTGACCGGGTACGCCGCGGCCGCCGCCGCACTGCTCCCGTCCGTGGCCGCCGCGGTGGGCGTCGGGCCGGAGTCGTTCGTGCATCCCGAGCCGTTCCGCGGCGAGGCCGTGCTGCCGATCGCCGAGGCGGCGGTCCAGGCCGTGCGCACCGCCGGTACGGAGGTGGCCGCGACCGAGGTCGCCGGGCGTGAGCGCGGTCCCCGCGGCCGCTGGGCCCAGCTGCGGCATCGCCGCCGCCATCCCAAGCCTGAGGTCGAGCGCGTCGACGAAGGTGTCTCGGTTGCAGCCGGCGCTGACCGCACCGGCGACCGTGGTCCCGAGGCCGGCAAGTCGATGGCCGGCAGCCCGTCCTGACCGGATTTTCTCGATCGTGCGGCCGGCCCCGAATCCCTGTGGACAAAGGGCTGTCGCACAATCGCGCGTCCGCTGAGCGGCGACTTTCATCAAGTAGCCCTTGCCTGTACGGGTTCGTTGATGCACAGTCGATAGCAACCGCACGACCCCGACGACGGGAGGCGACGATGGGCCTGAACCACTCCGAGGAAACCCACAAACGTCTGGTGGAGAAGGTGCCCGAGTGCACCGGACGCGAGATGACCGAGTGGTTCGGCCTGATGAACGACGGACCGTCGTTCTCACGCTTCGACGACAGGGTGCGATGGCTTTCCAGCGAGTACGCCCTCGCTCACGGGCACGCCACAGCCATCGTGCACGAATACGACCTGGTCAAAGCACACCGGCGAATGGGCTGACGAGCCGAACAGGAGCCGACATTCGCGACGAGCCTGCCCTTTCAGGTGGAGGGGCGGGCTCGCTGTGTGTTCGGCGCGGTGACCCGATCGGCGCGGTGAGCCGCTCGACCGTCGCCGCGCCGGTGGTTGGTCAGTCGCTCAGGCGGTGGTCACTCTCCCGCAGGCGGGCGTTGTCGGCCGTGCCCTCGACCTCGACGATCAGCCCGTCGACGATGCGGTACATGTCGAACTCGTCGGTCGCCACCGACGAGCCGTCCCCGTCCGCGCCGAGGAACTCCCAGTACCGGGTCCCGGTGTCGTACAGGTGCACGGCCAGCCACTCGCCTTCGTGCACGGCCCGGCGTAGCTCCCACTGGTAGTCCGGGAAGATCCGGGTCGTCCGCCGCACATCGGCGACGTACTCGGCGCGGGTCCGTTTCACCCCGTTGACCAGCACCTCGTCGGCGACGAACGAGCCGATGTCGTCCCAGTCCCGCCGGTTGCAGGCGTCGAGGTAGGCGCGGTATCGGAGCAGGATCTCTTCGCGGCTCGCCATCTCACCATTGTGCGGCCTGTACCCCGCTGAGGTCGTTGCCTTTGCTCCTCAACCTCGCCTCCGCCCGACAACGAACGGGCCGACCCCCACCTGAGGGTCGGCCCGCGTGTCGGTTGCCGCACGGCCTCACGGCCGCGCCGCTGCGATCAGTTGTCTCCGCGCAGGATCGCCAGGATGCGCAGCAGGTTCCAGTACAGCCAGACCAGGGTGACGGTCAGGCCGAACGCGGCCCGCCAGGCCTCGTTCTGCGGGGCGCCGTGCTTCACGCCCTGCTCGATCATGTCGAAGTCGAGGATCAAATTGAACACCGCCAGGCCGGCGCCGAGCGCGGCGAACAGCAGGCCCATCGGGCCGAAGCCGCCGATGCCGGAGTTGAAGCCGAACAGGCTGGCGATGAAGTTGATCAGGATCACGCCCGCGAAGCCCATCGTCGCGATGATCACCATCTTGGTGAACCGCGGCGTGACCTTGATCGCGAAGTACTTGTAGGTCGCCAGCGTCATACCGGCCGTGACCATCGTGGCCAGCACCGCCTGCACGACGATGCCCGAGTCGCCGACCCAGTTGGCGATGAACTTGCTGCCGATCCCGAGGAACACGCCCTCGGCCGCGGCGTACAGCATCACCAGCGCCGGGTTGATCTTGCGCGAGAACGACAGCACCATCGCCAGGGCGAACGCGACCAGCGCGCCACCCAGGAAGGCCGGCGTGACCAGGCTGGTCGGGATCTGCCACCACGCGATCGCGGCGGCGAGAACCACCACACCGAGCGTGATGGACGTCTTGACGATCACGTCGTCCAGCGTCATCGGCCGGCTGTCGGCACTCTGGTACTGCTGCTGCGGCGGCATACCCGGCCCGCCGTAGCCCTGGCCCGGCTGGCCGTAGGGACCCGGCTGACCGTACGGAGCGGCCCCGGGGTAGGCCTGGCCCTGGCCAGGCGCGAACGCACTCGACCGGTTCAGAACCGGGTTACTGCTCTGCATGTCATCCTCCTGATGGGACCCACTGTGGGTCGTACCGAAATAGTACGGTCCCACCCTTAACAACTGCTGAGGAAGAACCTACTGTTCCCCAACCGAAATCGCGGTGTTCAAACAGGTTGCAGAACACAACACATCGGTCGCCAATGCATTTCCAGGAGTCATTCGCCTGGCGTCGGCAGGCGGAGAGACCTACTCCAGCCACTCGGTCTCGAACGTCGAGTTCTCGTGGATGTGGACGGCCTCGTAGCCGCCCGGGTTGGTCTTGAACTTGTGCGGGGTGCCGGCCGGGACCACCAGGATCTGACCGGCCCGGCCGACGACCACCGTGGTGTCGATGGTGAACGTGGCCGACCCGCGCCGGATGACGAACGTCTCGGCGTACGGGTGCTTGTGCAGCCGCGGCCCGACGCCTTCCTTGCTGGTCGACTCGAAGATCAGCGAGATGCCCGCGCCGCCGGGCAGCTCCTCGTAGTTCTCGGCCCAGTCCTCGCCGTCCTCGCGACCGTCCGTCCGGTTCACCACGAGGTCGTTCACTGCTTCGGTCATCGGCCTGTCCCTCCCGATCGGTAGATCGGTCGAGGCTACGTCGTCAGCGGGCCACCTGCGCGGCGACGAAGTCCTCCCAGGTGCGGCCGGTTCCGCGCCCCGGCGACAGGTTGGCGCCGGCCCGGTACGCCGCGGCGGCCTTGCCCGGCATGCGCATCGGCAGCGTCAGCCGGCGCTTGCCGATCGCCTGCAGGTAGACCTTCGTCATCTCCTTGAACGTGTACGTCCGCGGTCCGGCGATGTCCTCGACCTGGCCCTGCGGCGCGGCCAGCGCGAGCTCGACCAGCCGCTCGGCCACCGCGGCCGCGTCGACCGGCTGGATCCGGAACCCGCTCGGCGCGGGCACCACCGGCAGCTTGGCCAGCTGCTCGGCGACCGTGAAGGTCAGCTCGTGGAACTGCGTCGCCCGCAGATTGGTCCACGGGATGCCCGACCGCTCGATGATCAGCTCGGCCCCGCGCTTGCCGGCGAAGTACCCGAACATCTTGCGGTCCAGCGCGCTCACCACGGGCAGCGTGTCCGCACCGACGACGGAGATGTTCACGACATGCCGTACGCCGGCCGGAACCGCCGCCGCGATCAGGTGGCGGGCCTTCTCGTCGTCACCGGTCGCGGATCCGGCGCAGTGCACCACCGTCTCGACGCCGTGCACGGCCTTGTCGACCCCCTGACCGGTGGTGAGGTCCCCGACCACGACCTCGACACCGTCGTACGGCGCGTTGTCGCTGCGGCTGAGCACCCGTACGTCGCGGCCGGCGTCCAGGAGGCCCCGGACCACCTTCCGCCCGAGCGTTCCCGTTCCACCAGTGACCAGAATCGGCGCAGTCATCTCGGCTCCTCATCGCTTGTGCACCCCGCTGTTTTCGGGGTCTCACCAGTGCGACGGATGCCGATCGACGAATGTGACTAGCGGCCCTCGAGGAATTTCAGCACGCGCTCGATCACGAGCTCGGCCGCCTTGGCGTCGTACGAGGGCAGGGAGTTGTCGGCGAACAGGTGCTGGTCGCCGGCGTACAGGAACAGCTCGCCGTCGTCGGCCGCCGCGACCAACGCCTTGGCGGACTCGATGTCGCCGTCGTCGACGAAAAACGGATCGTGGTCCATCGCGTGCACCTGCACCGGGACGTCTGCCGGCCAGGCACCGAACTCCTCCGCCGGCAACGCCGAGTCGAGGAACACGGCCGCGCGCGCCCCGAGCCGAGTCTGCGCCAGCCGCTGCGCCGGTACGACGCCGAGCGAGAACCCGGCGTACACGAGCTCAGCCGGCAGTTCCTCCGCCGCCCGCACCCCGCGCTCGGCGATCTCGCCGAACCCGACCTGCTTCACATAGGCCATCCCGTCCGGGATCGAGCCGAACGTGCGCCCCTCGAACAGATCCGGCGTGTGCACCACGTGCCCCGCGGCGCGCAGCTCGTCCGCGAACGCCCGGACGCCGTCCGTCAGCCCGCACGAGTGGTGAAACAGCAACACCTCGGCCATGAGCCGTCCCTTCCTGGTCCAATGATCCGTAACCATAGAACGATCCATAGATCTGGATCAATAGCCGGTTTCTCAGTCGGCCAGTGCCTTGACCTTCTCCACCACTCCTGCCAGCGGCCCGGACGTATCGAACGCCACGTCAGCCGACGCCCGCAGCAACGGCTCGACCTCCTCGAGGTACTGGATGATCTCTGCCCGCTCCTCGGCGGACTTCCCGTACGGGTTGTCCGTCCGCTTGGCGATCCGCTCCAGCATCACCTCGACCGGCGCACTCAACAGCACCACTGTGTCGAAGCGCGGATAGAACTTCCCCTGATTGCTCTTGCATCCGGCAACAAACAGGTCCGGCGTGGTGTCGAGCAACTCGGCCATGGCGTCCTCCCGCCACACCCAGTCCCTGCTGCCGTCCTCCAGCGTTACCCACTCGCTCCACTGGTCGGTATCGGTGTCCACCACCTGAAATCCCAGCTCTTCCAGGGCGCGCAAGACGGTCGACTTTCCGGTCCCCGACATCCCTGTCACCAAGATCCTCGCCACGTTCGCGAGGCTAGTCCCACGCAAGCCCACGCGGCGGCACCTCGTTGAAGCCCACGCGGCGGCACCTCATGAAGCCCACGCGGCGGAAGCCCGTTCGAGCCACGCGACGGAAGCCCGCTCCGCGCCTCGCGGCCCTAGCTCTCCGCCGGCCCCTCCAGCAGTTGATCCAGCACGTCACCCGCCTCTTCGTACCCCGCATCAGCAATCCGCTGCAGCTCCAGCAGATCCCCAGCCGCAGCCGCCCGCCGAGTGAGCAACTCCCCCGCCCGCCCGGACCCCTCGTCCAGCAACTCACTCAGCTCGCCGTCTCCCCGCCCGTCCGCCAGCTCCGCGAGCCGATCCAACGCCTTCTCGTTCCCCTCGTCGGCCAACGCCCGCAACGTCTCCCGCTCACCCTCGGTCATACCGCCGATTGTCCTCCCCCAACGCCGCGACGACCCCCACAGCGGCGTACCAGCTTGTATCGTCAGTCCCTGCGCGAACACCCCAGCCCGGGTGGCGGAACGGCAGACGCAGCGAGCTTAAACCTCGCAGCCGAAAGGCGTACGGGTTCGAATCCCGTCCCGGGCACATCTACCTCTGACCTGCGCACATGCCGCTTGAGTAATGCAGCGAGGGTCATGAGCAGGACCGCAATGGTTGCACTGGCGGTTGCAGTTGCCATCACGCCCACAGCGCCTTTCCCATCTTGGCTGCCGCAGCTTCGGTCAGTTTGTTCGTCACATGGGCGTACCGCTTGGTCACCGCGAGGCTGGCGTGACCGAGGATCTCCTGGACCACACTTACGTCTACGCCCTGTTCCAGGAGCAGGGTGGCGGCGGTGTGCCGTGCGTCGTGAGGACGTGCATCCGGAAGGCCGGCCGCCGCCAGCATCTCCTTGAACTCCGCCCAATCGCGTGCGGGATTGATCGGCCTACCGGTAGGCCCGGCGAACACAAGATCCCAGTCTTCCCACCGGTCTCCAGCAGCCAACCGCTCCGCCGCCTGCGCGACCCTCTGGGCCTTGAGTTGTGGGACCAGCTCCTCCGGGATGACGCTCCATCTCGTCTTGCCACCCTTCGGAGGACGGAACACCCAATCGCCACCCTGCCGCTCAGGGCAGTACCGGGCATGGTTGATGCAGTGCGCCGTACAACTGTCGCGATGCCGATTCTTGATGCACTCTCTCGGATCAGCGCAACCATGCTTGAATCTCCGACGCTTCAATTGCCACACGCGAATCCGCCGCTTCTCCAAATCCACGTACGACCAGCGCATGCCCAGTGCTTCGGACTGGCGGTATCCGAGCGCAAAGGCCACCGACCACCGAGCGCCGTTCCGCCTCTTCGCGGACTCCTGGAGAATCGCTTTCGCCTCCTCCTGAGCGAATGCCTCAATCTCTACGTCGCGATGTTTTGGAGCGTCGACCAGGGTCGCGACGTTCACGCCGATGATCCTCCGGCGGACCGCCATCTTGAGACACCGGCTCACCTGCTGATGAACCATGAGCACAGACTTGCTGGCCAGCCCCGCATCGGCGATTTCTGTGTACAGCGCGTCGAGGTGATCTGCCCTCAACCGGTCGAGCCGATGCCGGCCGATTCGCGGAATGACCCAGATCTCCATACGCGGCCGATACACCGACTCGATGGTTGATTCACTAGCGGTTCGTGGCGCGATATCGGATAGCCACGTCTCGATCCACTCAGCGACAGTCGGGATCTTTCCAGCATCCGCGACGGTCCCCTCGACCCGCTGACGCTCCAGTTCCTCGACCTTCTTCGTCACCTCCTTCTGAGTCCTCCCCCGGCGGTGACGACGGTCCGGTTTGCCATCAGCCTTGACGCCAACCGTGACCCAGCCGTGCCACACTCCATTCGCATCTTGGTAGATCGACGATCGCCCGTTCGCCTTGCGCGGCATGTCGCCCTCCTTCCGTTAAGCAGCAGTGGATTCGAGCTTCTTCGCGTACTGCCGCAGAGCTTCGACAGAGACGCGCCGCGATCGGCCAATCAGCACCGACTTAATCTCACCCTTGGCAATGAGATCGAACACCCGGGTACGACCAATCCGAAGCGCCTTCGCCACCTCTTCGACAGTCAGGAAGATCTGTACGTCAGTCATACGGCTACCTCCTCGGTTGACAGTTACGTGTCAGTTCTCAGTGCTCTCGGCAATCAGTTCCTTGACGAGCCGTCGGTGTTCGCGGGCTTTGGCGGCGGCGGTGTTGGCGAGGAGTGCGTCGCCGATGGTTCGCCAGCCGGTGTTGGCGTAGGTGAAGTTGCCGACGATGAGGGTTGTTTCGGTGTCGTCGGCGTGGTCGGCGGTGCGGTGCCGTTCTTGTCGCCAGTTGGCGCGTGCTTCGCGGAGTGCTTTGAGGGTGGTGGAGTACTGGCGGGACTTGGTGGAGAAGTGACCGCCGAAGCCGAGCATGTGCGCCCAGCGCTGCAAGCGCCGGTACGACAGCCGTGCGGAGTTCTTGGCGGCTTCGTCTTCGTCGAGGTCGGAGCCGGGGCGTCCGAGTCGCCAGCAGGCTTCGACCAGTCGGCCGGCGTGGGTGTGCAGGACGGCGTAGCGGCGGACGGTGGCGTTGGTGAGGCGTGCGGATGAGTGGCCGGTCGCTTCGGCGGCTTTGGTGGCGTACTTGGCCAGGTATCCGGCGACGGCGGTTTCGGTGATGACCCCGTCGACGGTTTGCCGGACGGGGCGTAGGTCGAGTTGGTTGCCCCATTCGATGAGCCAGCCGTCGGGCTGGTCGGGGTGTGGCAGGGACCGGAACCGGGTGCCTTCGACGGCTCGGCGGATCGCGTGGGCCAGGAGTGTGAAGTCGGCGGAGGCGTGGGGTACGGCGATCGCGTGGGGTGCGATGGGGTTGATGCCGTCGAGGCGGACCAGGGCGTGGAAGTGGGCTACTCCCCTGGCTTGCATTTCGGCGACCTTGCCGTAGGAGAGCTTGATTCGTACGCCGTGGTGTTTGCCCCATCGGCGGAGGGTGTCTTTGACGCGTTCCATGGTGCGTCGCCACAGTTCGCCGGACAGGGCGTTCCACACGACTTGGTGATCGTGGTCGTAGCAGTCCAGGCACAGCGGCGTGCCGAGGATCTTCTCCCCGTCATGGTGGGTCTGCTGACAACGCTGGTCGATGCCGTGAGGGCATGGGTCGGGCTTGCGGCGGGGTCGGCAGATCTGGTTGCGGAGTTGCCCGTCACGGCCCCGGTGCTTGCGGGCAGAGTGGACGGCTCCGAAGCTCGGTGCGGTGAAGGTGACGAAGGCGCAGGGGTGCTGGGTGACTGTGGTGGGGATGCCTTTGCCGCCTTGGAGGCCGGCCAGGACGAGTTGGTAGGTGTCTCCGCGGTAGATCTCGGCGCAGGAGGGGCAGACGGCGGCGCGGCGGTTGCCGCAGGCTTTGTAGATGACGCCGTCGGGCATCTCGTCGGTGTGGCGGGTGGAGATGATCCGGCCGGTGCGGGTGGACACGACGTGGGCTTCGCCGCGTAGCTGGATCGGACGGACGCAGCCGCCTGCGGAGGCGGTGTGGTCGAGCCAGGCTCCGTAGTCAGCGGTGGTGGCGGCGCGGGCGATGGCTTGTTCGAGGCCGGAGGCGGGGTTGGTGCGGTTGCCGGGGTCGAGGGTGTGTTTGTGCTCGGTGATGATCTCGACGCCGCTCATGAGGCCGCTCAGGACGTCCAGTGGGTCGGGGGTGGGTGTGGTGGTCATGGTGGCCTCCTTTCGAGACGTTTTGGTCCGGTTACTGGGGATACCCGGGCGATACGGCCGCTCGGGGTTCGTTGAGTACTGGGCGGTCGAGGCTCCGGCGTTGAGCAGCCAGCGCCGGGGCCGTTGACGGTTACGTGTCAGGCGGTGAGCGTGGGTGCGGTTTCGAGTTCGGGGGTGCCGAACAGTTGGTAGCCGCAGCCGATGCAGTAGCGGCCGACGATCTGGTCACCCATGACGACGACGGCGTACTCGTCGCCGGGTTCGAGGACGGTGGGGCACCAGTCGTGTCCGCCGAGGTGGTCGTTGGCGACCCAGTCGCACAGGAAGGTGTCGGTGGCGGTGTCGCGGTGGGCGGTGAGTTCGGCGTAGGCGTTGAGGTCGATGCTCATGGTTGGTGTTCCTTCCGTTCAGTGGGAGGTGACGGGTTCGGAGTGCTGCGTGATGCCGTTGTCGCAGTGCTGGTAGGGGCAGTGGGCAACGATTGGTGTTCCGAGCCGTGCGGTGATGGCCCAGATGTAGACGGGGTGGAGCCATTCGGTGCGGGCGGCGATGATTGGCCGGCCGCAGCCGTTGCAGTGGAAGGCACGGAAGATCGAGCCGGTGAGCCAGGCGGCGAGGTCTTGGTTGGCGCGGTGCTCGGTGATCACGTCTGGTCCTTCCTTTCTGTCGTTGGCTGTTGGTGGGGTTCGGTGTTCGCCCTGATCTCCGGGGTGTTCGTCCCGGAGGTCAGAGCCAGCAACGAAGCCGCGGTTACTCGTCGGGTTCGAAGTGGGTGTCGCAGACGCCGCAGGTGATGTCTCCGAGTTCGAGGACTGCTTTGGCGACGCGGATGCGGCGTGGGCATTGGCACGCGCAGGGGATGGCGTTGTTGTTGTTCTTCTTGGTTTCGCCGCCGCCTTGGGCTTCGGGGTGCCGGTAGGCGATGAGTGCGGCTTTGAGTTCGGCCAGGACGGCCTTGTAGGTAGTGGCTGTCTCGGCGCGCAGGGTGCAGAGTGACCAGCCGATCTTGGGATCTTTGGTGGTGTCGAGGCCGAGTTCGCTGGCGAGGTCGGCGAACTTCTGGTTGTGCCATCGGCCTTGGCGGCTGGTGTCTTTGATCTCGCGGGCGTGGGCCAGTGAGTGGGTGGCTTCGTGGAGCAGGGTGGTGAAGACTTCTTCGACGGGTCGTTTGAGGCCTTCGCCGGAGATGAGGACTTCGGCGAGTTGGTTGTCTCCGTGTTGCCAGCGGATCGGGGCGAAGTGCCCGTACTTGGCTTGTTTGGAGGCGGTGCCGGAGCCGACGATGATCACGACGGCGGGGATCTCGGGGTGCTGGGCGCGGATCGCGGTCCAGGCGGTTTCGAGTGCGGCGACGAGTTGTGCGGTGGTGTAGGTGTCTTGACGCTTACGTGTCAGACGCGCTTTCGGTGACCCGGTGCGGGTCTTGGTGGCGGTCTTCTTGGCTCGCTTGACCGTGACGGTGACGGCGGGGTGGCTTGCTCCGGTGGAGCATTCGCGGAGCTTGTTGCGGACCGCGATCAGGGATTGGTAGCCGGTGGCTCTGCCGCCTTCGGTGGCGCGGACTTGATCCATGTGCTTCTGGACGGCTTCCAGGGCTGCTGTGGGACTGCCGGAGTAGGTGGCGGTGGTCTTGGTGACCTGCCAGCCGGTCAAGCCGGTGAGGGCGTTGGTGTTGGAGTTGGTAAGGCCGGTGAGCTTGGTGGTGGTCGCGGGCTTCGCGGCGGCCGGCGCGGCGAGGGTGTCGGTGGTCACCACTGTTCTCCCTTCTCGGTGGCGTCTTGCTTGGCGCAGGTCATGTGGCAGGCGCGGCCGGTGTAGGGGTCGCGCAGCAGGGCCGGGTTGCCGCAGAGGAAGCAGGGCTGAGGATTGGCGACTGTGGCGTGTGCCCAGTCGTCGGCCCGCTGTGAGCGGTAGGCCTTTTTGGCTGGAGCCTTGACGGTTGGCTCAGCAGCGGGGGTGGTGTCGGTGGAGACCAGGTCGGCCGGGATGGCTTGCTGGCCTTGACAGTTACGTGTCACGCGGCGTTTGGTTGCCGCGCGTTTCATTCATCAGTCCAGGTCGCGAAGAACGACTGGACCTGGAGGCCGAGTTCGTGGGCTTCGTTGAAGATGCCTAGTGCGTTGGTCTCGTACAGATCGACGCTGGCTTGCTGTTCGAGCGTTTTGACGTGCGCCCGCAGGTCGGCCAAAAGGCCGGTCATCGCTAGATCGAATTGAGGGCGGTGGGCCTGCAGGATCTCTTGGAGTCCGTCGCGGGCGTTGCTCATCGCTGTTCCTCCGTCCAGGTGAGGATGAGGATTTCGTTTCCGTTGCGGCAGCAGGTCGGGAGCCATTCGACCCCGTTGTCGTCGATCTCGATCAGTTCGGGAGCTTCGATGAGCAGGTGCCACTCGTCGGGTCCGCTTTGGCCCAGGATGGTTGCGTAGAGCCACGGCCAATTGGCGGGTTCGTCCAACTCAGTGGAGCCGGTGAACAAGGGGTACGGAGTCCACACGGCGGCGTATACGGGGTATCGCCCGTCGTTGGGCAGGTAGTAGCTCATGGCTGTTCTCCCGTCCATTCGCCGGGGATGTAGAGGGGTTCTTGGGTCCAGGAGGCGTTGTCGGTGGCGTGGGTGATCTGGTGTTCTTCGAGCAGTGCTCGCGCTTCGTAGAGGGCGTCGATCAGGTGGCTGATCGCGGTGACGGAGCCGGTGACCAGTTCGATTTCGATCGGGTTCGCTCCGAGGTCGATGACGACCTTGGGGGTTTGGCCGTTGCAGGCCAGGTTGATGCCGGCCACTGAGTGGTCGGTGAAGTCGTAGCCGATGATGATGCGGTCTTCGCGGTCACCACCGGATGCGTCGTAGAAGGTCATGACGCCTCCTGGCGGACGGTGTAGGCCTTGGTCCAGGTGCCGTTGAAGGCTTGGCGGTTGCGCATCGCGGACCAGCAGACACCGCAGCGGTGGGGCTGGTTGGGTGACCAGGTGAAGGCTCCGCAGTTGTGGAGCCAACCGGTGTTGCCTTTGCCGTCGTTGACGGCGGTCAGTGTCCCCGCGGGGACGGGTTTGACGGTGATCATGCGGCCCTCCGAAGGTGCACGGCACGGCGGACGATCTGCCGGTGCTGGTTGTCGTTGAGGAATGCCGTCTTGAGACGGCGGGGGAATCCGCCTTCGGCTCGGAGAAGTCCGACACCGAGGGATTCGGGTGCGATGTCCACGGCGGTGTGGCCTTGGGAGGCCCAGCCGGTGCCGAGGATGATGTCGCTGCTCGAATCGGTGGCGCAGCGGAATGCGAGCCGGTAGCCGAACAGGTCCCGCAGGGAGGTGGGGACGATGTCTGCCGACGGCCGCTGGGTTGCGGCGACGACGATGATGCCTGCGGCACGGCCGCGAGCGACAATGTCCCGGATCAGAGTGCGGAACTCTTCTTGCTGTTCCTTGGTGCCGACAGTGACGGTGAAGTAGGCCAGCTCATCGATGGCCACGAGCTTGGCCCGGAAGCCGTCGTCGGGAACGATCTTCTTGCGGCCCGTACGGGCCAGGTGCAGATAGCGCTCATCGAGATCGGTTTGCAGGTCCTTCAGCACGCGTAGTGCTTTCGGCATGTTGTTGCCGACGAACTCTTTCGCCACCGGGGCGTACGGCAGAAGCTCGACAATCTTGCCGTCGATCAGGATGAGATCGACGTCGGTACAAAGTGCGGCGTGAGCGACGATGTTGCCGAGGGCTACGGACTTTCCTGCGCCAGGTTCGCCGCCGAGCAGGATGTTGCGGTACATGAGGGTGACGTGCACGGTCTTGCCGCGCGTGTCGACCCCCAGGTAGATGGGGTCGTAGATCGACAGGCCGATCCATCGGGTGGGGGTGGCCCCCGGCGTGCGCCGGGGGAACACCTGTCGTGGGTTGAAGCTAGACATAGTCGGACACGTCTTCTCCGTTGGCACCAAGGACCACGGTGTTGCCGTCGTTCACGGCGGCGGTGGTCTTGGTCTTCGCGGTTTTGGTGCGGGTCTCACCGCTGCCGGTTTTGGCCGGCGGTTGCTCGGTGGTCCCTTCGTTGGCGGGGTCGGGGCCGAGGAAGGCCATGACCGCGTCGTCGGCGACTGCCGCTTCGGGCATGTCGCTGGTGTCGTTGAGCAGCGGCGAGACGATGTGCTGCTTGGACAGCGGGTCACGCCGGTCGATGTCGATGCGCACGAGTGCGGCATTGCGGGTGGAGCGGGTGATGACTGCCGAGCGTGCCCAGCACGCCGAGGCCAGCGTTTCGGCCTTGTTCTCGAGGTCTTCGGCCGACAGGCCGGGACGCATGAACAGCCAGACGACCTGTCCGGTCTTGGTGGCGAAGCACCCGACGATGAACGGCAGGTTGCCCGACCAGTTCAGGGTGCGCATTTCGGTGAGGCAGGCCCGGACACGGTGCCGGGTGATGACGCACCAGACTCGGTTACGGGCGAAGCGGCGGACCAGGTTGTCGGTGAAGATCCATCCACTCAGGACGATGATCAGTAGCGCGTTCAGCCACAGCGGGTTGGAGCCGAAGTAGTCCGTGATCGCCTCGCCGTGAGCGACGACGAGGTAAGTGGCAGTAGCCAGGACGAGCAGTTCCCAGCGCCAACGCCACAGCGTGAGCAAGACGACGACGGGCATCGTCTGCTGTGGCCGGATGATGGTTTCGACAGCACCAGTGGCGGTGCCACGGCCGCGACGGCCCGATACTCGACCAGTCGAGCGGTTGCGGGTAGATTTGGGCATGACAAGACCTCCCGATCAGGGGGTTGAGTCAGGAAAAACACCAAGCCAGGACCGGTTTCCTAGGCCAGTGGCCCGGCTTGGTGTCTCGTTTCCAGGGAGCGGCCCTTTCGAGGGCCGTTCTTGGTTTCTAGCGGTGGTTCTTCGCGTTTGACACCTACGTGTCAGCCGCGGTGAGGTCCAGCCGAAGCCGACTGCCAGACCGCGTACGTGTAGTTGCGGGCGGCGATCGTGTCGCTGAGCTTGTTCTCAGCCTCGGCGTACAGGTCCAGCAGCATGAAGACTGCGTCGACGGCGTACATGGTCTCGCCGACCGTGTGGAACGTGACCAGCGGCTCGCACCGCTGCAGTGCCTCCGACAGGAGGCCTTCGATGTACCGCTTCGCGGTCTCGATCATCTGAACTTCGGTGCACTTGGCCTCGTACTCGGCCCGTGCCTGATTCGCGGTGATGGTTCGGTCTTCCATCGGTTGCGACATGACTACCCCTTGCTGAGCAGTTGCACGAATCACGGGACGAGTTGAATCAGGCCTTGGCGTTACCCGGCGCGTTGAGGGACTTGGCCCGGTACGCGACACCGTTCCGCCCATTGGTGGCCCACGGCATGGCCTCCAGCTCGACCGGCACGACGGTGGCGCCAACAGCAACCTTCGGCATGGCATTGCCCGCCAGGGTCACATTGATCACCTCGCCGCCCGTCTCGTCGAGCGCCATCACCTGAACCGACCAGAGCAGCTCATTGGTGTTCCGATCCGCCTTCTGCCGGCCGTTCTGGTCCTTCTTCTCCTCCACAGCCTTGGTGACCGTGAACGTCTTGCCCGTGGTGTCGATGGTCAGCTTCATCAGGAATCGCCCCTTCTATGCGTCCGACCCGCTCCCCTTGAGCAGGTGTTCTAGTTCAGATACTAGAACACCTCATCGCTGACATCAAGCACTAATTGCAACGAATTAGTGACTGAGCGTTGACACGTAGGAGTCAATCCGTTCCGCGTTGACGCTTAAGCGTCAAGACCCGACGTGACCTCGGTAGGTGACCCGGCCGAGCGTGATGCTCTCGCCGTACTCCAGCACATCGCCCGTGTTGTCGTACATCCAGTTCCGCCCAACGAGGATGAGAGCACCCTCAGTGAGGCCAAGAACATCCGCCTGCTCGGCCGTAGCTCTTGCAGGTTCGAGCTGGTCCTGCCAACCATCGAGCTTTCGCTTCAGGATGTTGGCGACATAGAGAAAGGTGCCCTCTTGAATGCGTTCCTTGCTCAAGAGCAGTGGTGCCTTCTCAGCGAGCTTGCCGTTGAAGTACGACGTTGATGCGGACACAGCCTTGTCGTTGGGCGCATACGTCGTGCGAACTCGCCGGATGACAGGCGCGCCGGCCTTGATACCAAGCGCGTCGGCAACCTGCTCGGAGGCCACATCGAGGCCTGTGTCAGTGATCTTCGCGTAGTAGCCGGTGGGATAGATCTTGCCGGTTCGCTGAGACTTGTCGGCGCGGTCGTTCGCCGCCTGACCTCGCTCATCGTGCGTTGTCACAACGCTTCCGACGCCACGCTCCGGCTTGATATACCCCTCAGCGCGGAGGCTGGAGAGCGCTCGTTGAGCGGTCGCAAGAGCCACGCCATAATCACGCATCAGCGAACGCACGGACGGCACCAAGTCGCCGGCCTGGAGATCGCCGTTAGAGATCCTGTTGCGAATCTCCGTAGCGATCTGCTGATACGGCGGAGCAGGACGCTCCAACTTCGGGGGCATGGCTAGACCTCAAGTCCGATCGGTGTTCTAGAACACCGCCAGCATAGGCGGTGCCGCTCGTAGAGGTCTAGTAATCGTCCCGCGCGTTGATCCGGTCAATGCCGCCGAGTCCGGTCGCCGCAACCGACCGTGCGACCTCGACATCAGCCGGGTCCGGCTCAATGCCCTGCTCCTTGGCCGTAAGCAGTCGCTTATGCACCTTCTGCAGCTCCAGCACTTCCGCCAAGCGAGCTGCCTGGATCTCCTCCCAGGTCGGCATGGTCACTCCCATTTCAGACCAGTGATCCGCTCGTACATCGCAACGTAACGAGCACGAGTCTCATCAACGACCTCAGCCGGAATCTCAGGGCCCGGAGGAGTCTTGTCCCACGTCCCCAGATCACGCGCCCAGTCACGCACGTACTGCTTATCGAATGAGACCTGCCGCTGCCCCGGCTTCCAGTCCTCATCACGCCAGTACCGCGAGGAATCAGACGTCAGCACCTCATCGGCCAGGACCAACGTCCCGTCCTTCGCAAGCCCGAACTCGAACTTGGTGTCCGCCAGATGCACACCACGACCAGCGGTGATCTCAGTAGCTCTGGTGAACAGCTCAAGCGTCTTCGCCTCAAGCGTCTTCGCGAGTTCCGGCCCAACAGCCTCCGAGACCTCATCAAAGGTCATCGGCTCGTCATGCCCATCCTCGGGCGCCGTCTTCGTCGTCGGCGTGAACACCGGCTGCGGAAGCTTGTCGCCCTCACGAAGGCCCGAGGGGATCGACACCCCAGAGATCTTTCCCGTCTCGCGGTAGGCATCCCAGCCGAGCCCGGCAAGGTAGCCGCGGGCGATGCACTCCACCTGGATGATGTCGACCTGCTGACACCGCACAGCCCGGCCCTCAAACTCGGCCGGCACGTCCGTAGCCGAGATCACGTGATTAGGCATCACGTCCGCCAGCTGCTCGAACCACCACAGCGACAGCCTCGTCAGCAACTTCCCCTTGTCAGGGATCGACGTAGGCAACACCACGTCGTAGACCGACACACGATCAGTCGCAACCAGGATCACCTCCCCCGGGCGATCGCTGTACACATCCCGAACCTTGCCCCGATGCAGCAGCTCCACGCCACTGTTCTAGCACACCGCCTCGGAGAACCCATCGCAGGTCTTAACCCATGCCGGGTGGTTCGCCAGCACACTCAGCTCTGATGCGGTCGGCCGCCCATGCTTGACGGCCCGAGTCGACCATGCTCTCTGCCGGCCAAATTGAACCAAACTCATCATCCGACCACCGTGGCAAGAGATGGATATGAAGATGGAAAACGGTCTGCTCTGCAACAGCTCCTTGTGAAGTGATCAAGTTCATCCCTTCTGATGACACAGCTCGCTGGATCGCCCGTCCAACATCCAGGCATGCCCGTGACAACGCGGACACTATCGTCGACGGAGCACTCCAGTAGTCGCTCACGTGCAGACGTGGCACAACCAAGGTGTGACCAAGCGTGGCAGGGCCTAACGGAAAAAAAGCTACCCAGTCTTCGGATTGGGCCACAGTCTCCGTCTTACCATTCCCGTTTACCGCATCACAGAATGCACAGTCAACCGGATCGGCACTCATACTATTTACCGGCTGCTATTGCGGCCTGTTCAATCCAAGTACCCATGTTCCGATATCCACTGTCGCCGAACCAGTTATAGAAACTGTATCCGGCGGGGATCTTGCCGCAGAGGGAGGAAGTCTTGCCGAATAGATCCTTGATTTCCGAGATGTTGATTCCGATCAACCCATGCCCAAGAGCTTTGCTTCGGTCAATTTCATACTTCACCCAGCGACTCTGGCATGTCGATCCACCGACAAGGACAACGGTTACAGTCGTGTTGTCCATCTGAGAATTGATCCACCGTTTCACTGCATCGTCACCCACCCTCTTTAGCTTCTCCAGCTCAGCCGCATCGATAAACCCGCGCGCGATGCGCTCCTGAGTGACCCAACTGTTCCGCACTACCATCGCGCGACTAACATCACCGTACTCGAAACTGAAAAATGTACGTCTAGCCATTCTTCACCTCTTTGAGATAGAGAGCACCGACGATATTGACAACAACTATCGTCCCATACAACAAGAGCAGATGCCAGCGCATCATTGTTCGCAACCAGCGACGGAGAGCGTGTGTCTTATCGACAGCCATGGCGTAATCCACCGGCTGAGATGCAGGCAGTTTTGCAACACGCACATGCAGCCCAACGAATCCGCGTTCGAGCCACAAATAGTAGCCATCCATTGCCCAGAACAAGAGCGTAGAAACGATCCCCACGAACAGAACTGCGCGACGCGATTCGATCGCAGCGAACGCCGCTAACCCGCTCGCGAGCGATATCGCCCAACCTTTGAATAGAAAAGAGTTTCCCGCCATTCGAAGGATCGCGCCCTGTATGAACTCCAGATGCTTAATTCGCGCGTCACTGAAGTCCTCGCTCGCCGGTGGGCCAGGCTCATCAGGTTCGAGCAAAGCCTCTAGTACACGACGCAATTTCGACATGCTTGCCACCAAGTATGGGCCAATCCACCACCACCGCACGTGGCCGCCGGCGTATTTACCGAACAAAGCCGCAGATCGCACAGAGGCGGCAGAAACTGGATCAGGAAAGAGACTTAAAGCTGCTCGACGCCAGCGCCAACTCAGTCAGCGACTTGTACTCCAGGCCAGAGCCTCTCCTTCGAGTGACCCAGGGCGTTTGCCGCGATCCCTCCTTCAGCTCTTCCACGAGGGGGTACAAGCCAAGGTATTCCTGTCCGGGAGGACGGCCACCGCTCGCAGCCACGAGAGGCATAATGGCAATCGACTCGCCGGATCGATGTCCGTCGAAGAAGCCGAGTTCCCAAGGCATCCACTTCGACGTGCCAGAGGCAGCGGTATAGGCGTATACCAAAGACCTCGATTGCTTCATTCGCTGCCGGAGTCGCGCTGCCGTTGCCGCTGTTACGGCCGATCGATCGAGCTCGGCATCCTCAATCCAGTCCACGTAAACAGAGTTCCCCCGCTTTTCGAGGACCCTCTTAACACCAAGAATCAACTCAGCGTCGCGAAAGCTATGACTAAGGAAGATGTCGTAAATGTCACGTTGCGCGGATTTCCGCAGCGCCTCGCGCGCACTACCGAAAGTAGCCGCAGCTATTCGGCCTTCTGTCCGGACCTGCGCCTCGGTGTAATAAGACATCCATCCCCCAGTGCCCAATTCTTTGACTAGCCCCCACGGCTCCGCCCGACTGTATCCCACTTGCCTCATCGCGGCTAGGTTTCTATGACGAAGAGTAGTCGTTGATCCATGGTTTGCGTGCGCGGCGCTCGCGGGCTCCCCTTGGGCCGACTGACAAGTTTCTCTACGTCTTCAAGACGGGCCCCTTCAGGGCCCGAAAGCGCGCCGCCACCGCAGGTCGGGCCGCCTGCCTCCCGCTCTCGCTTCGCTTCGCTACCGGCGCGGCCCTTGGCTTGGCGCGCACGTGCCAACAGGGTGCCGGGTCGGAGACAGCAAAACTCGCCGTCAACGGCTCGACACCCTGCAGGTGCACCCGCTCACTCGGACCGACCGGCCATCCCGCCGTAGGTGGCTGGACACGCCTGCCGTCTGACCGTGGGCTACCGGATCGTCCCGACAGCAATGTTGGGGAAGTGCGGCCCGGCCCGGCACGCGTCAAGGGCGCCTACGGCGTCGCTTCGCGATCGAGCAAGCTCGCCCCTGGACGCGCACCGCTCCGGACCTTGGGCGGCAGCTATCGGGACGATCCGGCGGACTGGCCGCGCGTTTGACACGTAACCGTCAAGCGGATGGTGAAGGAAGCACGGCGCTGCCTGGGGCTTCGCAACCACAGCAGGACCGCACGGAGAACAGAGCTGGTGGACCAGCCAATGAGCAGGAAAACGAGACTCGGTGCGTAGTGCGCCAGATCTGGCATTGGGGTCAAATCCTTCAGATCGAGGATGACCCGGCCCATAGCCAGCGGTCTTGACTCCTAGGTTACCGACCCCACCGCCAAACGGGCCACAGCCACGCCCAAACGGTTGCACCAGCGGTTGCAATTCGGGTCCGTCCGTCGTCGTTCGCAGGGGTCGGCTCCGAAAGCATGGGAGCCCAAACGGACGGCCACGGACCACCCCGGACAGCCCCCAGTCGAACTTAAACCTCGCGACCGAAAGGTGTACGGGTTCGAATCCCGTCCCGGGCACCCCTCGGCCGACCCACGCGTGCTCCGCGCCCGCTTCCTTCGTCGCTACGCTCCTCAGCGCGCGCACTACGCCCGCTCCCACCCACCCCCGGCTTGGCGCCGTACCTTCCAGCTGCCAGCTGCCGCCGGCGGTCTGCGGGCTGGCGCCCGCGATCCCGGGCTACCGCCCGGGTGCGCGCTACCGCGCGATCGACTGCTCCAGCCCCTCGGCAGCTCGCAACCGAACCGAGGGCACGGGTGGATCCCGGGACCGCTGCACGATTCCTCGCTCGATCCAGCCGACGTCGCCGCCGGGCTCACCTTCGGGACTCGACCCAGACGTCCAGCCACATCGCATCACGTCGACGGCTTCGGCGAGCGGTGGTTGCGTCGACGGTTGCAGTGCTCGGAGGTCGCGCCTACAGCGGCTGCCGATCCCGAGCGGGCGCCGCATCCAACCGTCCACGCGTTGACCGCCCGTCTCCAACCAAACGCGCGAGGTTGATCGCATCGCGCGGCGGTTACGAGAACTGTCAAGATCACCCTGCATAGGACACAGGACTGGCATCTCCCGAACATGACAACTTTGCTACGTCTTCGAGACGGGCCCTCGGGGCCGTAGATGCGCGCCGCCACCGTAGGTCGGGCCGCCTGCCCTCCACTGCGCTAGCGTTCTGGGCGCGTCCCTTGGCCTGGCGCGACCGTGCAGCAGGGTGCCGGGGCCGCAGACAGCAAAACTCGCCATCTATTACTCGGCACCCTGTGACCTAGTGCTGTCGGACAGGCCGGTCAGCCGCCGCTATGGTCGCCGCCGTCAGCCGTCTACCGGTTGGCCTCCGCATCGTCCCGTTAGCAACAATGGGCGGGGTCCGGGCAGGCACGCGTCAAGAGCGCCTTCGGCGTCGCTACGCGATCGAGCAAGCTCGACCCTCGACCCGCACCGGACTCAGGGCGGCTATCGGGGCGATGCGGGGAGGTCTGCCCTCTGCCGACCCTGCCAGTCAGCGGCATCCTCGACTCGTAACCGTTAGATCGAACTCAATCGACAGTCGACGGCGGCTGACCTTGATCTTGCCGGAATACGCGAGCTGTGAGGACTTGCAGAGTCTCCGCAGGCGACACACTGCCAGCCAGCCAATGACCAGCCAAGCGGCATCGGGCGCGTGCAGCATTAGATCGTTCATGGGCCACGTCCTTCAAGATGAGGGACGACCCGGCCCGTAGCCAGACGATCGCTGATTGAAGGTATCGCATCGCTCTCCGCCCGGTCGCTGGCCACGCCGGGGCGGTTGCAGTTTCGGTTGCAGTTCATTCGCGTTCGCGCCGATGCTGCACCATCCATCAACCTTGGTGCGCGAACTCGGCGAACTGCCTTGCCCGAAACAGTCCGAGTCGACCTCAAACCTCGCGACCGAGAGAGGTACGGGTCGAATCTCGTCCCGACCCACAGGTGCTCTGCGCACGGTTCCTCCGTCGCTCCTCTCCTCAGCGCGCGCACTACGCCCGGCCCGACCCGCTCCGGGTACCCCAGGCGCGATCGCGCCTCGAGGCCGAAAGACGTAGGGCTCGCCGCCGTCCCGGGCACAGCGTGCTGGCCGCGCGTAGGCTCACTCAGGCGCCTGGGTCCCGTTCGAAGGACGCTTTCAGGGCGTCGACCGTGATGGTGCGCTCCTTGACGGCGTACCGTCGCAAGACCGGCCTCGCCAGGCGCCACGCGCCGTACGGCACCAGCTTGCCGCGATGGCGGACCAGCGTCTCGCCGGCGCCGGAGGGCTGCAGGTGGTAGCTCGGCCAGCCCTCGAACTTGAGCTTGCCTGACTTCGATTTCTCCCACCAGTGGAAGACGATCGTGTGCGGCGCCTCCAGTTCGGTGATCTCGCCGGGCATCGGGCCCTGACTCGTCTCGTCGACGAACGTCGTACCGACAGCCGGTACTCCGGGAGATGTCTGGCGGGTCTGCCTGAGCATGCTTCCTGTGCCGGCCATCCAGTCGTTGTGCCCCTCGATGTCGGCGATCCGCGCGAACACCTGGTCGATCGGTGCTCGGATCGTCCGCTCGAGTTCGAACTCGATCGGCTTCATCCAGTAAGCATCGTCACCCTGCGGATCCACCACAAGGGCCTCCGGCGCCTTCGCCGGCCCGCGCGCTTGAAGATACGTGTTCCTGAAGCTCTGGCCGGGCTGATGCGTGGCCCAGAGGCCCGTAGCATGTCCCGATGATCTTCGCTCCCGGTCGATCGATCGCCCGCCGCGACGTGCACCTCAACGGGATGATCGCCGCGGTGCAGACCACGCGGGTCGTGCGCGACGACGCGGAGGCGCTGCTCACCTGGACTGCGTCCGGATCAGACTGCATGCTGCGCGGTACTCGGGACGGCGCGTCGATCCGGAAGATGTCGCTGGCGGAGCGGGACCGTACGCCGTCCATGCTCTGGCCGCGGCACTGGGAAGGCCGGCACGTGCTGATCCGCACCGAACCCGGGGCCGACCATTCGGTGTGGTGGTTCTTCGACCTGGAGATGCGGTTCGAAGGCTGGTACGTGAACCTGGAGTCCCCGGTACGCCGCTGGTCGGCCGGGACCGACATCCTCGATCACGCGCTCGACATCGTGGTCGCGCCCGATCGCAGCTGGACCTTGAAAGACGAGGACGAGCTGGCCGAGCGTGTCGATCATCCGGCGTACTGGACGGCAGCCGAGGCGGATCGCATCCGCGCCGCCGGCGAGCGCATCATCGGCGACATCGAGGCCGGCAGGTTCCCGTTCGACGGCCGGTACACGGATTTCCGGCCCGATCCCTCGTGGGAACCGGCCAGGCTGCCCCCGTACTGGGACGCCGAGGTGGCGTCCCGCTGATCCTCGCGACCGAACGGCGTACGGGTTCGAATCCGACCCCGGGCGCACGCAGCTCCGGCCTGCACACCTGCCCCCAGGGCTGCTGGACGCGACGAACAGCGGGTGCTCAACTGGTCGCATGCGATTCGACGTGAAGACGCACGCGTCACCTGAACAGGTTCTGCGTGCCTTGACGGACTTCACGGATCGTCGTCTCGAGATCTGGAGCCGGACCCTCGATCCGAAGACGTATGAGCTGCGCGAACTCGGCGACTCGTGGGCGGTGGCTCGAGAGAGCACGCCCGGTTCGCCGTTCTGGGTCGTCGTTCGCTACGACTGGTCCGACCCCACGGTGCTCCGGTGGACGGAGGATGAGAGCAGTTACGGTGGTGTTGGCACAGGGTCGGTCCGGATCGCACCGGCAGACGATGGAGGCAGTCGGCTTCACGTCGAATGGAGCTCCGGCGAGGCCAGCCGGACCCGGGACAAGATGATGGTATCCCCGATCCATCGCGGGCCCATGAACCACCTGATCTCCCAGCTCTGGGCTAGCACGTTGAACCGCTACGCAGAATCAGACACTCAGTGAGCGAGCACGCCGATTCACTCGGCTCGGTGCAGATCCAGGCCATGGACGACCAGTGGCGTCGCGAGCGATTGAGGTCTGAACGCCGGCTAGACCTTGCGCGGTAGCTATCGGGACGATCCGGTCAGGAGGGTCTCGTGGTGGCTCCAGAGCCAGCGCAGGTAGTGCTCCAGTTCCTCTGGGGTGGCGACCCATCCTTTGTCCATGTAGGTGAGGATGCGTTTCATCTCGCCGGGTACGAGGTCGTAGGTGGTGGCTCCGGTTTCCGGGATCGACGTGCTCGGGGCGACCTGCGCGGGGACAGGGATGAGCGGAACGCGAACACCGGATCTGATGAGCTCCTTGAGGACCGTGAGGTACAGGCGGGGCAGGTGGTACGCGGAGACGGTGAGCGCGAGGCTGGTGATGTCGCGGGCTTGCACCTGGTCGGCGATCCAGCGCGCCTGGAGGCCGGTGTTGGGGGCCGGCTCGGTCTGTAGAAGTACGCCGTCGAAGCGACACAGCCCCAAGCCGCGAAGGTAGTCGACGGTGATCTCGACGTAGGTTTCCTCTGCTGGGTTGCCGTTGGCCACCAGGAAGTAGCGCAGGGCTGGATTCACCTCCCAGGCACGGATCGCCTGGGCGAGGCGCCACTCTTCACCCTGACCGGTCGCGATCACGAGCGCGTCGACACGATCGGCGGCCGACTGGGGCAGGGTCAGGATCACCGTGAGGGCTTTCATCAGATCGAGGAGCCGGCCGGCGGTGAAGTCGGCGAAGTCCTCGTCCCGCACGATCCGGGGCGTGCTCAGAGGTACACCTTGCGCGGATACACCGCGTGCGCGCCAGCGACTCGGTCCAGGAACAGCAAGCCGTTGCAGTGGTCGATCTCGTGCTGGATCGCTCGGGCCTCGAAGGCGTCCGTGCTCAGGGTGATCTCGTCGGTGGTGCCGGGGAGTACGCCGGTGATCGTGAGGCGGGTCGGGCGTTTGACGTCGCCGGTGAGGTCGGGGACGGACATGCAGCCTTCGCGGGACTTTTCCTGGCGGCTGGATTCGACGACGACGGCGTTGCAGAGGACGAAAACGCCGTGGCAGGTGCGGGTCTTCGGGTGACCGGTGACGTCCAGGGCGAACATCTGGGCCGCGACTCCGACCTGGGGTGCGGCGAGGCCTACGCAGCCGGGTGAGACTCGCATGGTGGCGACGAGGTCGGCGGCGAGGGCGAGCATGACCGGGTCGAGCGGGTCGACGGTGGCGCCCTCGGTGGCGAGGACGGGGTGGGGCGCTCGGACGACTTCCAGTACGTCGCCGGCCAGGCCGAGTTGGGCCGGGCTCCAGGCGGCCAGTGCCTGGTTGAGATGACCGATGTCGGTCACAGGTCGTCGCTCTCGGTGGGTCGCAGGCTGACCCCCACGCCCAGCTCCTCGGCGGTGATCTCCAGCGCGCGCATCAGCATCGGGAGCTCGGCGGACGGCGGGAGCTCGACCTCGGCGGTCATCACGTACAGCTCACCGCTCAATCGGGTGGTCAGATCGGTGACGGTTCCGCCTGCGGTGGCGATCATCCGCGTGACGGCCGCGACGATGCCGGGCCGGTCGGCGCCGTGCACGCTCAGGATGTACGGCGCGCCGAGTGGCGCGTGCGCGTTCTCCGGGGTCATCTCGCGCACCGTGATGACCAGCTCGCCCCGCAGCGGCTCGAGCGCCTCCTTGACGGGACCGAACGGCCCGGTGCAGACGATCATCATCGCGAAATGGCCGCGCAGCAGCGTCATCGTGGAGTCCTCGAGATTGACCCCGACCTGGGCGAGGGCCTCGGTGACGTCGGCGATGATGCCGGGGCGGTCGGGACCGATGACGGTGACGGCGAGCTGGCTCATGCGGGCACCGTATCCAACCGAAAGTCTCTCCTTGGCCCGACTTCGGTATCCGGACCGCCGCAACAGCCCGTACGGCGCCTCGCGCCTCGCTATCGTCGGCACCGTGGACCAGTCGCTCAGCCGCAAGCGCAGCGCCCGCGACTGGGTCGTGGACTCGGTCGCGTTCCTGCTCGCGGCGCTGGTCGGCCTGATCCTGTACGACCAGAACGACCAGGACGCGATCCCGCGCTGGCTCTTCGCGGCGGACTTCGTGACCGGCATCGCGCTGTGCCTGTCGCTGTGGTTCCGCCGCCGGTGGCCGGTGCAGCTCGCGGTCATCGCGGCGTTCGCGACGGTGTACTCCGAGACCGGCGGCATCGCCGCGCTGATCCTCACGATGACCGTGGCCGTGCATTTCCCGTTCCGGGTCACGATGATGATCACCGGCCTCAACGTGCTCAGCGTCGCGGCGTACTCGATCGTGCGCGAGACCGAGGACCCGACCATCGCGGTGCTGATCGCCGCCGTGCCCATTTACGTCGGGACCGTCGGCTGGGGCCTCTACGTCCGGTCCCGCCGTACGCTCCTCCAGACCCTGCGCGAGCGCGCCGAGCGGGCCGAGACCGTCGCCAAGCTCGAAGCCGAACAGGGCCAGCTGAGGGCCCGCGAGGAGATCGCCCGCGAGATGCACGACGTGCTCGGGCACCGGTTGTCGCTGCTCAGCGTCCACGCCGGCGCGCTGGCCTACCGCCCGGACGCGTCGACCGAGGAGATCGCGGGCGCCGCGGAGATCATCCGGTCGAGCGCGCACCAGGCGCTGCAGGATCTGCGCGAGGTGATCGGCGTACTGCGGGCGCCGGTCGGCGAACTCCCCCAGCCGGCCTTCGGTGATGTCCCGGCCCTCGTCGAGGGGGCCCAGCGGGCCGGCGTACCGGTGGAGCTGGAGCTGGATGCGCCGGGGGCATTGCCGGAGCATGTCGGGCGTACGGCGTACCGGATCGTGCAGGAAGGGCTGACCAACGCGATGAAACACGCCCCGGGTGAGCCGGTCCGGATCCGGGTGATCGGGGCTCCGGGCAACGGTTTGACCGTTGACGTGAGCAACCCGGCGCCGAAGGGCAGGCCCGGCGATCGCGGCCAAGGACTCAAAGGCCTGACCGAGCGCGCAGCGCTGGTCGAAGGACGACTCGAGCACGGCAGGACGCCAGAAGGCGACTTCCGGCTCTCCGCCTGGCTACCGTGGCCCGCATGAGTCAGGTCGTCGACGACAGCGCAGCGAAACGAGGACGTGGATGACCATCCGGGTAGTGATCGTCGACGACGACCCGTTGCTGCGGGCCGGGCTGAAGTTGATGCTGGGCGGTGCCCCGGACATCCGGGTCGTCGCCGAGGCCGATGACGGTGCCGGCGTCCAGGCGCTGATCGACCGCGAGTCGCCCGACGTGGTGCTGATGGACATCCGGATGCCCGGGATCGACGGTCTGACCGCGACGGAGTCCGTGCGGTCTCGCCCGGGAGCGCCGGAGATCGTCATCCTGACCACCTTCGACGCCGACGAGCACGTACTGCGCGCGCTGCGGGCGGGAGCGGCTGGCTTCGTGCTCAAGGACACTCCCCCGGCCGAGATCGTCGAATCGGTCCGCCGGGTCGCGAACGGTCAGCCGGTGCTGTCGCCCGCGGTGACCAAGCGCCTGATCAGCCGGGTCGCCTCCTCCGGCCAGGACCTGCGCAAGAACCGCGCGGCCGCCCGGCTGGCGGAGTTGAACGACCGGGAACGGGACATCGCCGTCGCGGTCGGCGAGGGCAAGTCGAACGCGGAGATCAGCGCGACGCTCTACCTGAGCATCCCGACCGTGAAAACGCACGTGTCCCGCATCCTCACCAAGCTCGACCTGAACAACCGGGTGCAGATCGCGCTGCTGGTGCACGACGCCGGTCTCCTGGACGACAGCCGCTGATCACCCGCCGGTCACCCATCCGGCTTAGCCTGAGGAAGTCCGTCCGCCCTCGGAAGGTTCCCCCATGCGCCGAGTTGTTGCCGCCGCCACCGGTCTGGCCTTGTTCCTGCCCGCACTCCCGGCCGAGGCCCGGCCCGCCGAGACATCCCGGCCGGAGGCCATCACCGGGCTACGAGCGGCCGCCCCGACCGTTGACGCAGCCCGCGCGAACCTCGACCCCGCCGCGTCCGTCGACCCGCTGATCGGCTCCGCCCGCGACGGCAACACCTGGCCGGGCGCGGTCCGCCCGTTCGGGATGATCTCGTGGAGCCCGACCAGCACCCGCGGCGACCAGACCAGCACCGGCGCCGCCAACGGCTACCAGTACGACGTGACCCGCGTCCGCGGCTTCAGCCTCACCCACGTCAACGGCGCCGGCTGCAACCCCGGCGCGGCCGGCGACATCCCGATCCTCCCGTACGCCGGTCCGGTGGACTCCTCGCCGACGGCCGACACCAAGGACGCCAAGTACGCGAGCAACTTCAGCCACGCCAACGAGACGGCCAAGCCGGGCCGCTACACGGTGGCGCTCGACAACGGCGTACGGACCGATCTCGCGGTGACGACCCGCGCGGGTGTCGGTGAGTTCACCTTCCCGCAGCAGCAGGCGAATCTGCTCTTCCGCACCTCGAACTCGCTGAACGGCAGCGAGGACGCCGAGATCAGCATCGACGCGAAGCGCCGCAAGGTCACCGGCTCGGTGCTCACCGGCGCGTTCTGCGGCCGCCGCGCGAACGGCGGGATCAACAACCGCAAGACCTACTACCGGCTGTACTTCACCGCCTCCTTCGACCAGCCGATCGTTGCCAACGGCACCTGGAAGGACGCCACCCTCACCCCGGGCAGCAGCCACACCACCGGCGGCGAGGGCTACGCGACCGGCGCCGACCGGGCCGGCAAGGGCTCGGGCGGCTACGTCACCTTCGTCCCCGGCGCCAAGGTCCGGATGCGGATCGGCATCTCGTACGTCAGCCTGGCCGGCGCCGAGCGCAACCTCGCGACCGAGCTCCAGCCGCGGGCGACGGTCGACCGGGTGGCCGCCGACGGCTATCGGCAGTGGAGCAAGGAACTCCAGGACATCAAGATCACCGGCGGTACGGACGACCAGCGGACCACCTTCTACACCGCGCTCTACCACGCATACTTGCAGCCGAACATCTTCAACGACGTCGACGGCCGGTACCTGGGCAGCGACCAGAAGATCCACCGACTCGCGCGCGGCCAGCGAGCGCAGTACGGGACCTTCTCCGGCTGGGACCAGTACCGCGCACACATCCAGCTGCTCGCGCTGCTGAAGCCCGGGATCGCGGGCGACTTCGCGCAGTCGCTGTACCAGTTCGCCCGGCAGAACAACGGGATCTGGGACCGCTGGCTGCACAACAACGGCCCGACCCATGTGATGACCGGCGATCCGGCCGCGCCGACACTGGCCACGTTCGCCGCGATGGGTGTGCGCAACTTCGATGCCCGCGGCGCCTACGAGTCGCTGTTGCACCAGGCAACCGTGCAGAACGCCGACGCCGAGAACGACGGTGGTTGCCCCGGGCAATGCACTGGGCAACGGCCGGCGCTGAACACGTACCTGGCCAAGCACTACGCGCCGCAGGACGCCTGCCACTGCTGGGGCGGCGCCGCCGAGACGCTGGAGAACTCGCTCGCCGACTTCTCCCTCGGCCAGTGGGCGCAGCGCCTGGGCCGGGACGCGACCGCGCTGAACGACCGTGGCACCTGGTGGAAGAACACCTTCGACCCGGCGGTCGGCTACCAGCGAGCGCGGCTGGCCGACGGGACGTGGCAGCCCGGCTTCACGCCGTCGACCGATGTCGGCTTCGCGCAGGGCTCCAGCGCGACGTACACGTGGATGGTCCCGCAGGACGTGTCCGGGCTGGCCGCCGCGATGAACGGCCAGGCGATTCCGCGGCTGGACGCGTTCTTCCACGACGAGCAGGGCAACTGGGCGGTCAAGGGCGGCAGCCCGCTGCGCTACGACCCGACGAACGAGCCCGGCCTGCACACCCCGTGGCTCTACAACGGGCTCGGCCAGGCGTGGAAGACGCAGGCGACGACGCGCGAGATCGTCGACACCGTGTACGGCGTGGGCCCGTCCGGGCTGCCCGGCAACGACGACCTCGGCACGCTGTCGGCCTGGTACGTGTTCGCCTCGATCGGCCTGTTCCCGCAGACGCCGGGCCGGGCCGAACTGCTGGTCGGCAGCCCGCTGTTCCCGAAGGTGGAGCTCCGGCGCAGCAACGGCGTACGGCTGACGATCGAGGCTCCGCAGACGTCCGACTCCAACCAGTACGTCGAGTCGCTGACCCTGAACGGCGAGAACCGGACCGAGTCCTGGCTGCCGGAGTCCTTCGTCACCCACGGCGGCCGGATCACGGTCCGGATGGGAGCGGCCCCCACCAGCTGGGGAACCGCTCCCGTCGACCACTAGGCGCTAGCTCTTCGTCGCCCGGCGGAACTCCTCGTTCGGCATCTGCAGGCTGCCGAGCGAGGTGACCTCACGGCGGAAGAACAGCGCGAGCGTCCAGTCGAGGATGACCCGGGCCTTGCGGTTGAAGGTGGGGACCCGGGACACGTGGTAGGTCCGGTGCAGGAACCAGGCCGGCCAGCCCTTCACCTTCACGCCGTACAGCTGGGCGACACCCTTGTGCAGGCCGAGGCTGGCCACCGACCCGACGTACTTGTGCTCGTAGTTCTGCGGCTCCTTGCCGTCGACCACGCGCAGGATGTTGGCGGCCAGCCGGCGCGCCTGGCGGACGGCGTGCTGCGCGTTCGGCGCGGTGAAGGCACCGGTGTCCGACGTCAGGTCCGGTACGGCGGCGTTGTCGCCGGCCGACCAGGCGTCGTCCAGGCCCTCGATCCGCAGGTCGGCGCGGCACTTGATCCGGCCCTTCTCGTCCAGCGGGAAGTCCGTCCTGGCCAGCGCCGGGTTGGCCTTCACGCCGGCGGTCCAGACGATCGTGTCGGCGTCGAACTCCTCGCCGTCACTGAGCACCACGCGGCCCTTCTCGCAGGACTCCAGCCGGGTCTCCAGCTTGACGTCCATGTTGCGCTTGCGCAGCTGCTCGACGGTGTACTTGCCGAGCTCCGGGCCGACCTCGGGCAGGATCCGGTTGGTCGCCTCGACCAGCACCCAGCGCATCTCCTCGGGCTGGATGTTGTCGTAGTAACGGGTGGCGTAGCGGGCCATGTCCTCCAGCTCCGCGAACGCCTCGACCCCGGCGTACCCACCGCCGACGAAAACGAAGGTCAGAGCGGCCTTGCGCAGCACCGGGTCGGGCTGGGAGGCGGCCACGTCGAGCCGGTCCAGCACCTTGTTGCGCAGCGCGATCGCCTCTTCGACGTTCTTGAACCCGGTGGCCTCCTCGGCCAGGCCGGGGATCGGCAGCGTGCGCGCGATCGAGCCGAGCGCGACCACGATCTGGTCGTAGGCCAGCTCGTAGTCCGGGCCCTCCTCGGGCATCACCTTGGCGACCTTGTGCGCGTGGTCGATGCTCGTCACCCGCCCGGTCACCACCCGGCAGCCCTTGAGCGTCTTGCGCAGCGGCACCACGACGTGCCGCGGTTCGACCGAGCCGGCCGCCGCTTCGGGCAGGAACGGCTGGTACGTCATCACCGAGCGGGGGTCGACCACGGTCACCCGGATCTTGCCCCGGCGGGCGGCCTTGCGCAGGCCGTACGCGGTGTACATCCCGACGTAACCGCCTCCGACGACAAGGATGTGCGGTACCTGGGCTGTCATGCGGCTCACTCTCCCTGAGTGCGAATCCGACTTCATGTCCCCTTCAGGTTACGGGCTCGTGAAAACTTTCACAAACCCCCGGAGGGGTGATCTCGCCCACCGGGATCTCACTCCTGAGAGGGAGCTCATGGGCTTATTGTGCGGCCTGGAGTCCACCCAGCACCTTCGCCCGCGCCAGGATCTCGTCCTGCATCTGCTCGGTCAGCCGGCCGGTGAACGTGTTCTGCTGACTGGGGTGGAAGCTGCCGATCACGGTGACCTCGCCGCCGGGCACCGGTACGACGTACTCGAGGCCGTGGCCGAACTTCGGGCGCGGCGTCGGGATGGTGCCGCCGAGACCCTGCAACGCGTTCATCAAAACGTCGAAGCCGAACTTGCCCAAGCAGACGATCGCGCGAGTGGTCGGCAGGACCAGCTCGAGCTCGCGGCGGAACCAGGGGTTGCAGGTGTCGCGCTCGCCGGGGGTCGGCTTGTTGGCCGGCGGGGCGCAGCGGACGGCGGCGATCATCCGAGTGCCGTACAACTCCAGCCCGTCACCGGCGTGCACGCTGGTCGGCTGATTGGCCAGACCGACCCGGTACAGCGAAGCGAACAACCAGTCCCCCGACCGATCGCCGGTGAACACCCGGCCGGTCCTGTTCCCGCCGTTCGCCGCCGGCGCGAGCCCCGCGATGACGATCCGCGGCTCGGGTGATCCCCAGCCGGCGATCGGGCGACCCCAGTACGGCTGGTCCGCGAAGGACTTCCGCTTGATCCGCGCGACGTCCTCGCGCCACTCCACCAGCCGCGGACACGCACAACAGACGGACACCCTGGCCTCGAGCTCACCCAAGCTGTCCGTCTGCGCGAGCTGCAGAACCTCCCCCGGATCACGCGCCACCGGCGTACGCCGTACCGCCGGATCCTCGGGCCAACCGGTCCCCGGCGGCACCGGACTGTCGAACAGTTCCCCGGTCAACGGATGCGGAAGCTTCATCTCCTCAGACTAATGAAGGTCACTTCCGTGGGTGGTCTGTCGTGCACCAGACCTCCGCGTCGGCGATGAAGGCGGTCGACATCGGGGCGGCGAGGTCCACCTCGGGCTGGCCGGGCAAGCGAGTGCCGGCGACCGAGATGGTGCCGTGCCGGCACGGGATCCAGACCGTGGACAGGATGTTCGGGGTGCCGCCGAGGTCGTACTCGTCGTTGCGGGTGAGGAAGCGGTCGATGGGGTCGGTGATTTCCACGGTGACGTCGGCGGCGGTTGCCCGGAAGCCTTTGGCCAGGTCGAGGTCGAACTCGACCGGGGCGTCCGTCAGCTCCGGCTCGGTCCAGCCGATGCCGGCGCTGACGGACTTCAGGTGACGGTTGAACTCCGCGCCGAGCCAGGTGCTGAGGGCGGCGTCCGGTCCGATGATGCGGATTCGATCGGGGGTCCCGAGGACCAGCGCGTGTCCGCTGCCCTGCAGCGACCAGTCCACCCGCCAGATCGAGGCGTACGCCGTGGCCCGGCCGTCGTCGTACAGGGTGACGCAGGGGTTCGCGCCCATCAGTCGAAGGGTCATTCGTCTATTTGACCAGTTCCTCCAGCAGCGGATCCGGAGCTGCGGGCCGGAGGCGGCGGGCCGTGGGGATGGCCAGGGCCAGCAGGACGGCGACGGCGGAGAAGGCGGACAGGAGAATGAAGGTGTCGGTGAAGCCGGCCTCGGCGGGCAGGCCCGAGGGCTGCAGGTGGCCGGTGATGATCGAGCTGGCGATCGCCGTACCGATCGAGCCGCCGATGGTGCGGATGTTGGCGTTCATGCCGGTGGCGGCGCCGGTCTGCTCGCGGGGCACGTTCTGCACGATCAGGCTGGTCATCGACGCGTAGGCGAGGCCGAGCCCGAGGCCGAAGATCGCCGTGGAGAGGCCGACCTGCCAGGGGGCGTTGTGGAACTCGGCGAACAGCAACGACGCGACGAGGCTGAGGAACGAACCCCAGATCACCTGGGCCTTCACGCTGAAGTGCGGCGCCATCGGGCCACTCAGTGAACCGGCGACGGCCATCGTGACCAGCATCGGGAGCATCAGCAGCCCGGCCTGCGTCACGCTGGAGCCGAAGCCGAAGCCCGCGACGGTGGGGATCTGCAGGAACTGTGGGACGAAGGCGTAGACCGCGAACATCGCCGCGCCGAACAGCAGCGCGACCAGGTTCGTCGTCCAGACCGCAGGGATCCGCATCATGCGCATGTCGATCAGCGGGTTGCGCGACCGCAGTTCGACGGTCATCCAGGCAGCCATCAGTACGACGGCCGCGGCGAACAGGCCGATCGTCGGGACCGAAGCCCATCCCCAAGAGCGACCCATGCTGAGCGGCAGCAGCAGAGCGATCAGCCAGCCGGACAGCAGCGCGGCGGCCAGCCAGTCGATCCGGCCGGGCACGCGGTTCGGCGACTCGGGTACGTAGCGGCGGACCATCACGGCGGCGATCGTCACGATGATCAACGGGAACCAGAACAGCCAACGCCAGCCCAGCGCCTCGACGATCGGGCCGGCCAGCACGATCCCGAGCCCACCGCCGGCGGCGATCACGGCCGAGACGACACCGACCACGGACGGCACCCGCTCGGCGGGGAACTCGTCGCGGATGATGCCGAACGAGAGCGGGAAGGCCGCGCCGCCGAGCCCCTGCAGGACCCGGGCGGCGATCAGTACGCCGATGTTCGGCGCGAGGGCGGCGAGCAGACAGCCGGCGGCGAGCGCGACCAGGCTGATCAGCAAGGTGCGTTCCTTGCCGACCATGTCGCCGATCCGGCCGAGCAGCGGGGTCGCCACCGAGACCGAGAGCAGCAGGGCCGTGAAGACCCAGGTGACCGTGCTCGCGGTGGTGTGCAGGTCACGCTGCATGACAGGCAGCGCCGGGGTCACCAGCGACTGCAGCATCGAGAACGCGGCCACGACGGTCGCCAGCACCGCCAGCGTCAGCCGTGGGGACGTCGTCTTCCGACGGTAAAGTTGAGGCATGCCTCCACTATAGCGGAGGCACCCCTCCGGTATCTAGTGGAATAGGGTGAGCGAGGTGACCGACTCTGCCCGCAGTGGGCTGGCCGCCGCGGTGAAGCGCCCCCAGCGCGCCGACGCGCGCCGCAACTTCGACGCCCTGCTGGCCGCCGCCCGCGAAGCCTTCGGCGAACACGGCACCGACGCGTCGCTGGAGGAGATCGCCCGCCGGGCCGGCGTCGGCATCGGCACGCTGTACCGCAACTTCCCCACCCGCCAGGACCTCTTCCACGCGGTCTACTTCGGCGAGGTCGAGGAGCTGTGCGCCGCCGCCGACGAGGTCGCCGACCTTCCCCCGTGGCAGGCCCTCACCACCTGGCTCGAGGCCTTCGTCCGGTACGCCGCGACGAAGCGCGCGATCATCGAAGCCCTCAACCGCGACTCCGCGATGTTCGCCACCGCCCGCGAAGCCATGTACGCCGCCGGCACCCCGCTGTTCGAACGCGCCCAGGCCGCCGGCGAAGCCCGCTCCGACATCGCCTTCGACGACCTGCTCCGGATGATCAGCGGCCTCACCGCCGCCGGCTTCGTCGACGAAGCCCAGCGCGACCGCGTGCTGAAGATCGCGCTGGACGGCGTCCACACCTGAACAAACCGATGGCCCGTCACCGGCTCGGGATGGATGATCGGCGGGTGGACGGACAGGTGGCACAGAACCGGGCGGTCTGGGAGCAGGCGTCCCAGAAGCACGTGCACGAGTACGACGAGTTGCTGGCCGAGGCGAAACGACGCGACTCCCTGACGGCGAGCGAGCTCCGGCTGCTGGAGCTGGTACTGCGCGACCGGCCGGTCGTCGTACATCTGCAGAGCGGGCATGGGCTGGACGACGTGTCGCTGCTCGCGGCGGGAGCGCGGGTGGTGGTGGGCGTCGACTACAGCTTCACCGCCGCGTCCGCAGCACAGCGGCGGGCGCGCGAGCTCGGCGTACCGGCGCACTACCTGGTGGCCGAGGTGCCCGGCGTACCGGTACGGCGGGAAGCGGCTGATCTCGTTTACACCGGCAAGGGCGCGCTGATCTGGATGCGTGACCTCGACGCCTGGGCGCGGGGAGTCGCCGAGTTGCTGAAGCCCGGCGGGTACGTCTTCGTGCACGAAGCGCATCCGGCCGTTCCGCTGTGGACCTGGGACGAGGACGAGCCGAGGATCCGGCCGGACCGCGGGTACTTCGACGCGTCGCACGTCAACGACACCTTCCCCGGCAACGGCGCGCGGGAATGGCAGTGGACGCTCGGCCAGATCGTCACCGCGGTGGTCGCGGCCGGGCTGGAGATCCGCGTCGTCGAGGAGTACGCGGAGCCGTTCTGGAAGCCTCAGGACGGGTCCGAAGCAGCCGCCTGGGCAGGGCGGCTGCCGAACTCGTTCGCGCTACTCGCGCGCAAGCCCCAGCGCTAGCGCCACGCCGTCCAGAATGTCGTGCTCGGAGACGACGACCTCGTCCCGCGTGAGCGTCAGGCGGTCGTAGACGCGTTGCAGGATGAGCGCGCCGGCGCCGATGACGTCGACCCGGCCGGGGTGAATCGCGGGCTGCACCATGCGCTGGACCCGGGTCGAACCCATCAGCCACGAGGTGGTGTCCAGCAGCAGGGCGCCGGGGATGCGGGCGTGGTGGATGGCCTCGGGGTCGTACTCGGTGAGGTTGAGCGCCACGGCGGCGACGGTGGTGACCGTTCCGGCCACGCCGATCAGCGTGCGAGCCTGGTCGAGCGGGACGGAGGTGGAGTCGAGCAGCGCGTCGACGTCCCTGGTGGCCGCGGCCATCTCGGCGATGGTCGCGGGATCCGACGCCAGGTGGCGCTCGGTCATCCGGACCGAGCCCATGTCGAGCGACTGGGCGGCGATCACGCCGGAGGTGTCACCGAGGACCAGCTCGGTGGACCCTCCGCCGATGTCGGCGACCAGGTACGGCCCGGGAACGTCGAGGTCGGCCAGGCCGGCGGTCGCGCCCTGGAAGCTGAGCGCGGCCTCCTCGTCGCCGGAGATGATGTCGGGTACGACGCCGAAGCGGTCCTGGATGCCGCTGAAGAACTCGTCGCGGTTGCTGACGTCGCGGGCCGCCGAGGTGGCCACGAACCGGACGCGCTCGACCCCCGCGGCGCGGACGAGCGCGGCGTACTCGTCGGACGCCGCGAACACGCGCTCCAGCGCCTCCGGGGCGAACGCGCCGGTCTTGTCGACGCCCTGACCGAGCCGCACGATGACCATCCGGCGGTCCAGCTCGGTCAGCTTGCCGTCGGCGACGTCGGCGATCAGCAGACGCAGGGAGTTCGTGCCACAGTCGACCGCCGCGACGCGGACGGCGCCGGCAGCGGGATCGGGGAAGTCGGCATCCGGCGCCCGGCCCATCGCCTCGGCCGAGCCGATGACGTCGGGCTGGCCGGACAGATCCGAGGGACCGACCGGCGAAGTCGGAGCACCCGAGGCGCTCGGAGCAACCGAGGACGACGCGACAGCCGCTCCCCCGGCGACCTCCGCGGACTCCGGCACCTCGTCGGTCTCCTCCGGTCGCTCAGACACAAGGACCCCTGCGGCCCCAGTCCTCCAGGGACTTCAGCGCTTCGTCGCCCAGGGGATTGACCCCCGGTCCGGCCGCCAGCGAGTGGCCGACCAGGACGTGCAGGCACTTCACGCGCGTAGGCATACCGCCCGCCGTGATGCCGTCGATCTCCTCGACGTGCTCGATCGACTCCCGATGCGCCAGGTACGACTCGTGAGCGGCCCGGTACGACGCCGCCAGCTCCTCGTCCGTGCCCAGCCGCTCGGTCATCTCCTTCATCATGCCGCCGGCCTCGAGCGTGCCGATCGCCGACGCCAGCCGCGGGCAGGTCACGTAGTACGTCGTCGGGAACGGCGTACCGTCCGGCAGGCGCGGCTCGGTCTCGACCACGTCGGGCAGACCGCACGAGCAGCGGTGCGCGATCGAACGGATGCCGCGCGCGGTCCGGCCGAGCTGGGCACTGACGGCGGCGGTGTCTTCGGGGGTGACGCTCAACGGGTGGCCTTCGGCGAGGGGGTCAGGATGGGCTTCGGGGTCGGCTTGGCGGCCGGCGGCTTCGCCGGTACGGCGGGTTTGCCGGCGCCTTCCACGCTGCCCCAGAGCTTGGTGTACCAGGTCGGCTTCTGTTCGTCGGCCTGCGCGTCGGCCGGACCGACCGGCTCCGGCGGAGCGCCGATCGGTTTGCCGTCCGCACCGATCACCCGGTACCCGACCTCACCGGGCATCACCCAGCCGAGTCGCTGCCGGGCCTGGGCCCGGACATAGGCGTCGTCGTCCCACCGGGCGATCTCGTCGTTCAGCTGGTCGACACGCTTCTCCCGGTCGTGGATCTCCTGCTGCAGCGCGGTGATCTGCTGGTGCTGGTCGAACCACACCCGCAGGCTCTGCGCGTACGACACGATCAGCGCGCCGAGCACCAGCAGCACGACGGCGGCCCGGCCGGTCAGGTTGCGGGAACCCCGCGTCCGTGGCGGCGGAGGCGTCGAGCCGCTGGTCCGGCGTTTGGGCTGTGGGCCGCCCCGCCGGACCGGCGGCCGCGCCTGGGTCCGGCTCGACGGACGCGAGCCGGGGCGGGCACCGGCATCCCGGCGGGACGACATCAGGTCAGCCCTGGAACCGCGGGAAGGCCGAGCGGCCGGCGTACCGGGCCGCGTCGTCCAGCTCCTCCTCGATCCGGAGCAGCTGGTTGTACTTCGCGGTCCGGTCCGAGCGCGCCGGGGCGCCGGACTTGATCTGGCCGCAGTTGGTGGCGACGGCGAGGTCGGCGATCGTGGTGTCCTCGGTCTCGCCGGAGCGGTGCGACATCATGCAGGTGAAGCCGTTGCGGTGCGCCAGGTCGACGGCGTCCAGGGTCTCGCTGAGCGAGCCGATCTGGTTGACCTTGACCAGCAGCGAGTTCGCCGACTTCTCGGTGATGCCGCGCTGCAGCCGCTCGACGTTGGTGACGAACAGGTCGTCGCCGACGATCTGGATCTTGTCGCCGAGCTGGGCGCTGAGGCTCTTCCAGCCCTCCCAGTCGTCCTCGTTCAGCGGGTCCTCGATCGACACGATCGGGTACGACGCGACCAGGTCGGCGTAGTAGGCGATCATCTCGTCGGCCGACTTCTTGCCGCCCTCGAAGGCGTACACGCCGTCGGTGTGGAACTCGCTCGCGGCCACGTCCATCGCCAGCGCGATGTCGGTGCCGAGCTTCAGGCCGGCCTTCTCGACCGCGACCGCGATCAGGTCGAGCGCCTCACGGTTGCTGGCCAGGTTCGGCGCGAAGCCGCCCTCGTCGCCCAGCCCGGTGGACAGGCCGCGCTCCTTCAGCACCGCCTTCAGCGCGTGGTAGACACCGGCGCCCTGCATCACGGCCTCGGCGTAGGTCGCCGCGCCGATCGGGGCGATCATGAACTCCTGCACGTCGACGTTGCTGTCCGCGTGCGCGCCGCCGTTCAGGATGTTCATCATCGGGACCGGCAGCAGGTACGCGTTCGGGCCGCCGACGTAGCGGAACAGCGGCAGGCCGGCCGACTCGGCGGCGGCCTTGGCGACAGCCAGGCTGACGCCGAGGATCGCGTTGGCGCCGAGCTTGGACTTGTTCGGGGTGCCGTCCAGGTCGACCAGGGCCTGGTCGATCAGGCGCTGCTCGTGGACGTCGTACCCGACGATCTCCTTGTCGATGTCCTCCAGGATGGCGGTGACGGCCTTGAGCACGCCCTTGCCGCCGTACCGGGACTTGTCGCCGTCGCGCAGCTCGACGGCCTCGAACTGCCCGGTGGACGCGCCGGACGGCACTGCGGCCCGGGCGACGGTGTCGTCGTCGAGCAGTACCTCGACCTCGACAGTGGGGTTCCCGCGCGAGTCGAGGATCTCGCGGGCGCCGACGGCCTCGATGGTGGCCACATCTACTCCCAAGTTTCGGATGACGGATCACCGCCGAGCCTAACGGTCAGACCAGCCGACAGGGTGGACCGCGTCACCTCCAACGATCCCATCCACCCAACCGCTGCTCCGTCAGCAACACACCTTCGGGGTCGTCCCCCACGCGTGCTACCGCGCGGTGACCCCGCTGTGGCTGAGGTCGGCGTCGAGCACATGCACGTTCGGCGAAGCCGCGGATCTTCGTCGGCCCGTGGCCGGTGGGCGAGACTCACCAAGGTGCCGGTGAGCAGAGGTTGCACAGCTGGCTAATCGGTCGCGGCCCGGATGGCGCTCAGCAGGCTCGGCAGGCTCTCCGGGTGGGCCATCTTCACGTCCGCGAGATCACCGGGCCGGAACCAGCGAAGTTCGTCGTGCTCCTCCGGTGCGGCGTTGACCGGTTCTCCGTCCCAGCGCGTGACGAGGAACGCGTGCACGTCGAGGGTGGGGTCGCTGACCGTCATCGGGACGGGCACGGGGTCGTGAACCCGGACCCCGAGTTCTTCGAGGCATTCCCGGCTGACCGCTTGGTGCGGCGACTCGCCTGCCTCGACATGCCCGCCGGCGGAGAAGCTCCAACTGTCGGGATACCACCGGCGCGACGGGTGGCGATGCACAAGGAGCACGAGACCGTCGCGCACCAGTACAGCGACTGCGATCGAAATCCGGGCGACCATGGCGGCACCCTAGACGCGAACGGGCTCGCGGCGGTGTTGCCTCATGCCGCGAGCCCGTGACATGCGCGCAGCGCGTGACTCAGCCTCGCAACGATGCCGTCGCCTGGGCAGCTAGTTGTTCGGCGTGCTCGGGGCGCGCGAGCCAGCCGATCCACCCCTGCTCCATCGGCGGGGTGGACCCGTTGCGCATCGATTGCCGGTAGTCGAGGCAGGCCAGCCACAGGGGTCGCATGGCCAGTACGCCGGGCAGCCGTTCGAGCTCTTCATCGGTGAGCTGGATGTGCTCGCGATACCCGCGCGCTACCGCGTCGATGCCCTCGCCGCCGCCCTCGCCCGCGGTCGTCAGCAGCCAGGCGAGGGAAGGCAAGCGGGGTCCGCGTCCGGACCCTGCCCAGCCGACGATGGCGAGGTTGCCCGGACTGCCGACGGCCGCCCATGCGTGGTAGTTCCCGTGGGTGAACGCCTCGGGCAGGCCTTCCGCGTCGTCGGCGTGCTCGACCTTGTCGCGGAGCCACTCGAACATCTCGCGACCTTCGGCAGTGACGGCGTCCTCGACGCTCACCAGAAAGCTCATCGCCGCTGCGAGGTCCTGCTTCGGTCGTCCCGCGAAGAAGGCGCCGTCGTGCTCCTCAGACCCGCCGTCCCGCGTGACCGCACCAGCGGTCGCGGGCAGTTTGTGCAGCCGGCCGAGCAGGTGCGCCAGTTCGTGGAGCACCGCCGGCGATTGGGTGGGGCGTCCGCCCTCGACGTACTCGGTCACGATCACACCGCTTCCCTCGAACACCGACACCGGACTGTCGTGCGCGGGCCGCTCGGCGGGGAAGTCGTGCAAGGCCAGGAACCGCAGTATCTCCGCATCGCCCTCAACCCGGCCGACCGTGTCGGCTGCTGACGAGAAGACTCGAGCGATCCAGGGCGAGCCGTCCTCGCGCTTGACGACCAGCGTCCAGGGGTAGTGGCCGATCCACGACCCGCTCGGCCGCGTCTCGGGGTCGTCGTCGATGGGCGCGATCGAGGTGATGCGAATGCTGTATCGCGTCTCGAGGTGCTTCCTCAGTTCCGCGAACTCGACGGGGCGAGTGCGCGCAAACGGCGACGTGCGGCCCTTCTCCAGCGCGGCGCGGGCCTCGGTGTACCGCAATCCGGTCGCTTGCGCCCGCTGGCGAACGGCGCGCTTGAAACTGCCCTCTTTGGTCATGACAAGCCTCCTCGACGTGCCCCATGCCCCCAGCGACGTGGCACTCGAACAGGCCTGGACAGCAGCAGCCATGAGGGCAGAATCCCCTTCGCCTTCTCGAGGACCCGGCTGGGGCAGGTCCTCACGAGGCTGGGCGTCGGCAACGCTGTGCATTGATCGTGCCGGGGCCGAGCGGCTGTGTCAACGAAACCGGCGGGCACGGGATTTGTCAGCCGGCAGTAGAGCGATCGGATTGGGGCATCAGCGGGCCGGGTACCGTCGTCACATGCGCGCCCGGTGGGAGGATGACGAAACCGGCCGTGGCGTCGGGGACGCCAAGCGGTTGGTCCCTGGTGCGAGTGATCTTCTCGCGGCCTTCCAGGAGCCGCTGTGGGTCGCTGAGCAACCCGAGGACCATCTCCTGCCGCATGTCCAACGATGGTGTCAGGACGACGGGCGACTTGCTGTGCGAACCGCCTCGACCGACGACCAGCACACGTTCGTCCTCGACCTCGAGTGGCGCGGCGAGCGGACTGGCGTAGGGCACGCACGCGCGGTTGTGTTCGCGCTCATCGGCTCGTTCGCTGAGAGCGCCACCTATGTCCGCCAACGCCGGATCCTGAGCGAGAGTGACGAGTCGAGACTGCGGTTCGAGATCGGAACCGGCGAACTGGCACCCGACACGAGGTTCCAGCCGCACGGTCACACCGTAGTCATCAACGTGGTCGGCGTCGTCTAGCGCCTACCGCTCATCGGTGCACGTTCAGGCGGTCAACGCGACACCGCGGCTAGTGAGCCAACAGCTTCACCGGCCTTCAGCCGTGAGGAGGGCCTCGTTGAGCGCTCGCACCTCCAGGCCAACCGCCTCAACGCCGGCACCACGGTGGACAGCGTCAGTACGCCGGTCAACGGCCGGTCAGCTCGGCGACCACAGGAGCGAGCGCGTCGAAGGCGTTCGCGCCGACCCGGCTGGTCGCGATCAGCTGCCCCACACGATGGCCTCCGGCGGCACCTGCCGGGCCAACAAGACGCCATTGGGCGCCTCGAACACAACCAGGTCGGTCGGGTCGATGCGCAGCAACACGGCCGCACTGAAGCGTTTGCCGACGTGGCTGTCCGCGCTCGGCGCCAGATGGACATGCGTACGACGGCCCGGCCGCAGCCCCTCGCGCCGGATCGAGTCCACGGCGGCCGGCGTCGTACCGTGCCAGAGCGGACCCTTGGGGTGCACCCGCTCCCAACTGTTCTCCAGAGCTTCCCGGGTGACCGGCATCCCGTCGAGTGAATGCCCTTGGCAGGCGCGGATCCGCTCGCCGTCCACCTGCAGCCGGTTCTTGTCGTTGCGCTCGACGGCGCGATCCAGCGCGACCCGGTCGATCCCGAGCTCGGTGAGCACGTCGTCGATCGAGGCCCACCCATCGGCGGTCATCGCGAGTCCCCGCTGCCCCGCGCCGTGGCGGAGCAACCAGGACACGCGCTTGCTGGTCCGGACGACGTCGTTCACGCCGCCCATTCTCGCTGTCCGGAGAGGTCAGCACTCCAGCGCGGCGGGCCGTTGGGTGGGGTCGAGGCGGACGGCGGCCGCCGCGAGCACGCGGGCGGCGGATCGGCGTACGACGGAAGGACGGCGGGGATCGCGCGGGGTGTGGGGAACGACCGGGGCGTCGGGAAGGGCGGACCGGGACTGCCGGCGAGCGGCGTCGATGACGGGTGAGGTCGGCATGAACATGGTGATCACTTCCTCAGTTGTCGAGGTAGTTGCGGAGGGCATCCAGTCGGCCGTCCCAGTCGCGGGCCAGGGCGGCGAGGAACTGCTGGGCGACCTGGATCGGAGCGGAGTCGAGCCGGTAGCGGATGCGGCGGCGCTCGCCCGGCTCCGCGGTCAGCAGGCCGGCTTCGGTGAGCAGGGCGAGGTGCTTGGCGATCGCCTGCCGGGTGATCGGCAGGCGATCGGCGAGATCGGTCGCGGTGGCGGGGCCGTGCGCGGCGAGCTCGGCGAGGATGCCGCGGCGGCTGGGGTCGGCGAGCGCGACGAAAACCTGTTCGGCGACCGCCTCGGCGTCAGGCGGCATCGAGGTACTCGACCAGCTCGGCGAGCTCGCGCCCCCAGCCGTCGCTGTTGCCCCGGTACGCCGTGTCGTCGGCGAACTGGGCGAAGCCGGTCTCCACCACGGTGAGCCGGGTCCCGTCGCCGGCCGGCTCGAGCGTGAACTCGACGTACGTCCGGCGCTGGTCGCCCGGGCGGCCGTCGACCGGCCAGGTGAAGGCGAAGACCCGCGGCTCGTCGACGCGCTCCACGCGCAGCTCGATGCTGTTGTCGGGCCAGGTCAGCCGGCCGGCGCCGCCCGGTCGCAGGTCGATCGAGGCCTGCTTGCCGAACCAGGTGCCGAGGCCTTCGGCGGTGGTGATCGCCGCCCAGACCTTCGCGGGCGGGTGGGCGAGGTCGAGAACACGTTCGATGCGATCAGGAATCATGGATAGCAACCTTTCAGTTGCTATCCACAGTATGGCAACCATTGGGTTGCGTCAAGCAGAGCCCGCGGGACCAAGGCCGGCTACTTCATCGGCTTGACGTTCGTCTGCTCGACCACGTGGCGCAGGTAGAACACGTACCAGAGCCGCACCGGCGTCCCCTCCCCCTCGCCCACGGCCATGCTGGGCTTGATCGCAGTGGATACCCGGCCGTTCGAGCCGTTGAAGTTGTCCTTGTGCCGGGTTTCGTTGAGGTCGGCGGTCTCGGCCCACTTCGCGGTCTCGGCCCATTGGGCGACCCGCGCGGCGTCGACGCCGAGCAGGCCGGCGTCCGCCACCATCCGGTCCTCGGCGGCCTGACCGTTCGCTTCGGTCCAGAAGAGGTCGACCGAGTCCACGTAGCCGTGCCGCGTGATCACCGTCATCTGCTCGGTGCGTCCGGACCACGTACCGGTGGGGAGTTGGAGGCTCACGGTCGCGTTGTCCGGTACGTCGAGGATGTCCATCTCGTTGTCCGGGAGGCCCAGGGGCTTCGCCTCGAGCGGCCGGGTCAGATCCCACCGCACGGTGGTCCCGGTCCCGAACACCGGGTCGACCGGATCCTCGTCGCCGACACGGACGGTGCACCCGCTGCCCACCACCAGGGCGAAGACCACGGCTAGGACTACCTGTCGCACTGACACGGACCCACCATGTCACCCGAGGAAGTCACCCGCGGCTGCTCGAAGAACCGCTACTCGGCGGCGCGCACCTCGTCAGCCAACTGCCGGACCGCGTTGCGCAGGGCCTGTTCGGGGTCGATACCGGCGGACCGCGCTTGGCGGACGAGATCGAGCAGATCGGTGCCGACCTGCTCCTCGGCGAGCTTCCCCGTGGTGTCCATCGGGGGCAGGACCTTCGCGGCCCGGGACAGGACCTTGTCGGCCAGCGCCAGCGCGGGCAGCGCGAGCGGAATCCCCTCGAGCACCGACGAGCGCTGCTTCTCGGCCGCCTTGATGGTCTCCCAGTTCGCCTCGACCGTGGCGACGTCGGTGGCGTCCACCGAGCCGAACACGTGCGGGTGGCGACGGATCAGCTTCTCGACGATGCCGCCGGCGACGTCGTCGATCGACCACGGGCCGTCGTCGCCGTCCGGGTCCTCGACGGCTTCCTCGGCGATCCGCGCGTGGAAAACGACCTGGAGCAGCAGGTCGCCGAGCTCCTCACGCAAATGCTCGGAGTCGCCGGTGCCGATCGCCTCGAGGGTCTCGTAGGTCTCCTCGAGCAGGTACTTGGCCAGCGACTCGTGGGTCTGCTCCTGGTCCCAGGGGCAGTTGCGCCGCAGCCGGTCCATCACCTGGACCAGGTCGATCAGCCGCGCCCCCGGTACGTCGTACGAGCCGTGCAGGATCTCCACCTCGTACGCCGGACGCGGCTCGCGCGCGAGGTGGTCGGCGACCAGCCGCAGCAGCGCGGGCTCACCGTCCTCGCCCACCAGCCAGGCCACGGCCCGGCCTTCGGAAGCCGCCGAGACCAGCCAGCTCCACTGCTCGTCAGGGCCACCCTCGACCGACGTGACGACCAGTCCCGAGCCGACGACGGCCTGCACGGTCGGGCTCTCGACGCCGGCCGCGGCACCAATCACCTCGGCCCGCTCGAGCGCCTGCCAGGCCGCGCGGGTCAGCAGACCCGGCGCGACCCGCGGGCTGGTCAGGACGACCTTGATCATCAGGCGAGCGCTCAGCCCTGCGGCTGCTGCTGCTGTTGCTGCTGCTGTTCGGCCGCCTCGCGCTTGGCCTTGGCCTGCGCGGACTCCTCCGACAGCGAGCCGGACACCTTGCCGTCGATCCGGCCGTCGCTCCACTTGCCGAACCGCGGCGCGATGTCCACCTCGATGTTCTTCGAGGCGTCCCGCAGCGCGACCAGACCGGCCTGCTGGGCCTGCTGCACGTTCGGGTCGGTGATGCCGGTGCCGCCACCGAGCTTGATGGTGCCGATCGCGGCCTTGGCCACGTCGCGCAGGAACACGTTCGCGACCGGATCGGCGACGAACTTCTCGTAGACCGCCTGGTCACCGACGACCGCCTTCATCGCGGGCGTGATCTCGGCGTCGGAGACGGTGATCGAGCGCTGGTCGGCGACCTGCGCGACGAGCGCGCTGTTGACCAGCTCGCTGAGCGTCGTCGCGGCCGTGAACGGCTGGCCGAGCGCCTTGCCGACCGCTTCCGAGGTCTGGTCCACGTCGCCCACGCTGATCTCGGTGCCGCCGACCACGGCGGCCGCGCCCGGGTGGGTCCCCGCGGCACACCCACCCAGCAGCAGGACCGACGCCAGCGCGGCACCCGCCACGTGTGCGAGTTTTCTGCTCAACGGACTCTCCTCCAGCTGAAACTCATCGGTGTCGAACTCATTTGGCCTCTGCCCCCACGGGCTCGGCGATCACATCGTCGATCAGTCTGGTGCACCACTGCAGCAACTCCTGGTCGCGCAGCGGCTGACCGGCGACCGGCCGGGTGGCAGGTCTCGGCACCAGGATCGTACGCAGTTGCGGCTTGACCAGACTCTTCGGGTACAGCCTGTTCAGCCGCAGCACCTTCGAGTCGGGCAGGTCGACCGGGCCGAACCGGATCAGATTGCCCTGCAGGGTGACGTCGTGCAGCCCCGCCGCCCGGGCGTGGTTGCGGAACGTGGCCACCTCGATCAGGTTCAGCACCGGCTGCGGGATGTCGCCGTACCGGTCGTGCAGCTCCTCGACCAGCTCGGCCACGCCGGCCTCGTCGCGGACCGCCGCGATCCGCTGGTACATCTCCAGCCGCAGCCGCTGCGAGGGCACGTAGTCGTGCGGCAGGTGCGCGTCGATCGGCAGCTCGATCTTGACCTCGGGCTCCTCGGCCTGGGTGTCGCCGCGGTACTCAGCGACCGCCTCGCCGACCAGCCGCACGTACAGGTCGAAACCGACGTCGGCGATGTGCCCGGACTGCTCGCCGCCGAGCAGGTTGCCGGCGCCGCGGATCTCCAGGTCCTTCATCGCCACCGCCATGCCGCCGCCCAGGTCCGCGTGCTGCGCGATCGTGGCCAGCCGGTCGTGCGCGGTCTCGGTGAGCGGCTTCTCCGGCGGGTAGAAGAAGTACGCGTACGCGCGCTCCCGGCCGCGGCCGACCCGGCCGCGGAGCTGGTGCAGCTGGGACAGGCCGAGCAGGTCGGCGCGCTCGACGATCATCGTGTTCGCGTTGGAGATGTCGATGCCGGACTCGACGATCGTCGTACAGACGATCACGTCGGACTGCTTCTCCCAGAAGCCCTGGATGACCTGCTCGAGGTGGTGCTCGGGCATCTGCCCGTGCGCGACCGCGACCCGCGCCTCGGGCACCAGCTGACGGATCCGGGCGGCCGCCTTCTCGATCGTGTTGACCCGGTTGTGCACGACGAAGACCTGGCCCTCGCGCAGCAGCTCACGCCGGATCGCGGCGGTCACCTGGCCCTCCTCGTACGCGCCGACGAAGGTCAGCACCGGGTGCCGTTCCTCCGGCGGGGTGGCGATGGTGGACATCTCCCTGATGCCGGTGATCGACATCTCCAGCGTGCGCGGGATCGGCGTCGCCGACATCGTCAGGACGTCGACCGCCGTGCGCAGCCGTTTCAGCTGCTCCTTGGCCTCGACGCCGAACCGCTGCTCCTCGTCGACGATGACCAGCCCGAGGTCCTTGAACTGCACCTCGCCCGACAGCAGCCGGTGGGTGCCGATCACCACGTCGACCGAGCCGTCGGCCAGCCCGTCCAGGGTGGCCTTGGCCTCCTTGTCGGTCTGGAACCGCGACAGCGGCGCGACGTTCACCGGGAACGCGGCGTAGCGCTCCGCGAAGGTCGCGTAGTGCTGCTGGACCAGCAGCGTGGTCGGCACCAGTACGGCGACCTGCTTGCCGTCCTGGACCGCCTTGAACGCGGCCCGGACCGCGATCTCGGTCTTGCCGTAGCCGACGTCGCCGCAGACGATCCGGTCCATCGGGGTGACGCGTTCCATGTCGCGCTTCACGTCGTCGATGGTGGCCAGCTGGTCCGGCGTCTCGACGAACGGGAAGGCGTCCTCCAGCTCGGCCTGCCACGGCGTGTCCTTGGCGAACGCGTGGCCCTTGGTCGCCTGGCGCGCGGCGTACAGCTTGATCAGCTCGCCGGCGATCTGGCGGACCGCCTTGCGGGCGCGGCCCTTGCGCTTGGCCCAGTCGCCGCCGCCCATCTTGTCCAGCGTGGGCTGCTCGCCGCCGACGTAGCGGGTGACCTGGTCGAGCTGGTCGGTCGGCACGTACAGCCGGTCGCCGGGCTGGCCGCGCTTGCTCGGCGCGAACTCGATCACGACGTACTCGCGGGTGGCCTTCTGCTGGCCGGTGCCGACGGTGCGCTGCATCATCTCGACGTACCGGCCGACGCCGTGCTGCTCGTGCACGACGAAGTCGCCGGGGCCGAGCTCCAGCGGGTCGATCGTCTTCTTCCGGCGGCTCGGCATCCGTTGCTGCGAACGGCGTTCGGCCGCCGACCGCTGACCGGCCAGGTCGTTCTCGGTGAGCACCGCGAACTTGATGCCTTCAGCAACGAAGCCGTGGTCGAGCCCGCCCTGGGAGATCAGCACGACGCCCGGCTCCGGGACGCTGTCGATCGAGTCGACCGTCCGGGCGGGCAGCTCGGCCTCGGAGAACACCTCGGCCAGCCGCTGGGCCGGACCGTGACCCTCGGTGACGCAGACGACCCGCCAGCCGTCCCGCAGCCAGCGGCGGACGTCCTCGACGGCGGCCGCGGTCTCGCCGCGGTAGGCCTCGACCTCGTGCGCGGCGATCTGCCGGCTGCGGACAGCGCCGGCGTCGGTGTCGATGTCGAACGAGACCCGCGCGCCCATCGAGTCGCGCAGCTCGGGGCTGTCGGTCGGCGCGGCGACGAACGGCGACAGGCTCCACCAGGCCAGCCCGCGGTCCAGCGCGTGGGTCCGGACGTCGGCCAGCGACATGTACGCCGCGGCGCCCAGGTCGATCGGCGCTTCGCCGCCCCCGGCGGCCGCCGCCCACGACGCCTCCAGGAACTCCTGGCTGGTCGCGACCAGGTCGTGCGCGCGGGCTCGGACCCGCTCGGGGTCGCTGACCACGACGTGGGTGCCTTCCGGCATCAGGTCGACCAGCAGCTCCATGTGATCGACCAGGACGGGCGCGAGCGACTCCATGCCCTCGACCGCGTGCCCCTCGGCGAGCTTCTCGAACAGCTCGGCCAGCTCCGGGTGCTCCTTGGCCAGTACGGCGGCCCGCGCGCGCACCTCGTCGGTGAGCAGGAGCTCGCGGCACGGCGGTGCCCACAGGCCGTGCTCGGCGATCTCCAGCGAGCGCTGGTCGGCGACCGCGAAGTACCGGATCTCTTCCACGTCGTCGCCGAAGAAGTCGACCCGCAGCGGGTGCTCCTCGGTCGGCGGGAAGACGTCGATGATGCCGCCGCGGACCGCGAACTCGCCGCGTCGCTCGACCAGGTCGACCCGGTGGTACGCCGCGCCGGCGAGCCGGTTGATCACGTCGTCCAGCTCGACGGTGTCGCCGACGTGCAGCTGGACCGGTCGCAGGTCGGCCAGCCCGGCCACCTGCGGCTGCAGCACGGACCGTACCGGCGCGACCAGGATCTTGATCGGCCCGGTCGTCTCGTCCGCCGGGTCGGGGTGGACCAGGCGCCGCAGCACGGCGAGGCGGCGGCCGACGGTGTCGGAGCGCGGCGACAGGCGCTCGTGCGGCAGCGTCTCCCAGGCCGGGTAGTAGGCGACCGTGCCGGGCTCGACCAGGCACTGCAGGGCCTCGGTCAGCTCCTCGGCCTCGCGGAACGTCGCGGTGACCGCGAGCACCGGGCGGTCGGCGCCGAGCCGCTGCGAGGCCAGCGCGGCCAGCAGCACAGGGCGGATCGGGCCGGGCGCGCTGAGGTCGAGGGTGGCGACGCCGTCGGTGCGCAGATCGCCGCGGGCGTCCCGGATCGTTTCGGCGACCACCGGATCGGTGACGAGGGTGTCGACCAGGCCGGCCAGCTTCACGAGTTGTACTTCCCTTGGGTCACTTCGAGTCCGTCGGCGAGCAACGACTCGATCGCGTCGGCGGTCCGGTCGAGCTCGAACGGCAGGTCCTTGCGCTCGGTGCTGGAGAACTCGTTCAGCACGAAGTCCGCCGGGTTCTGCCGGCCGGGCGGACGCCCGACTCCGAACCGCACTCGATGGTAGTCACCGGTGCCAACCGATTTGCGGATCGACCGCAGGCCGTTGTGCCCGTTGTCGCCGCCGCCGAACTTGACCCGCAGGGCGGCGAAGTCGATGTCCAGCTCGTCGTGCACGGCGACCAGATTGGCCGGCTCGACCTTGTAGAAGCGCAGCAGGCCGGCCACCGGCCCACCCGACTCGTTCATGAACGAGCGGGGCTTGGCCAGGATCGTCCGGTAGCCGCTCAGCCGGGTCTCGATCACCTCGGCCTTGGCCTGCTTGTGCTGCTTCCAGCCGCCGCCGACCCGGCCGGCCAGCTCGTCGACCACCATCTGGCCGACGTTGTGCCGGGTCTTGGCATAGGAAGGGCCGGGATTCCCCAGCCCGACGACCAACCACACGTCGTCCGCCACGGATCTCCCGGCCCTCTCCTGTTCGTTGCCTGGTGTCGGCGAAATGCCTTACTCCGCCGAAGCGGCGACCGGCTCGTCAGTGCTCTCCGGCTCGGCCCGCTCGATGCCGGCCTCGGCCTCGGCCTCGGCCAGCTCGGCGTCCAGCTGCTCGGCGGTCGCGGCGGCGGTCACGTTGACGATCAGCGTGTCCGGCTCGACGGCCAGCGTGGTGCCGGCCGGCAGCTGCAGGTCGGAGGCGTGGATCTGGGCGCCGGCCTCGAGGCCCTCGACGGACACGGTGACGCCGTCGGGGATGTGGGTCGCCTCGGCCTCGACCAGGATGCTGGCGTTCTCCAGCACGACCAGGGTCTCGCTGGCGGCGTCGCCCTCGACGTGCACGGCGATGTCCACCTGGACCTTCTCGCCACGCTTCACGATCACCAGGTCGACGTGCTCGATGAAGCCCTTGATCGGGTCACGCTGAACCTGCTTCGGCAGCGCGAGCAGGCTCTCGCTGCCCTCCACCTCGATCAGCATCAGGGCGTTGGCGGTCTTCAGGGCCAGCATGGTGTCGTGACCGGGCAGCGTGATGTGCACCGGGTCCGTGCCATGGCCGTAGAGGACGGCGGGAACCTTGTTGTCCCGGCGGATTCGGCGGGCAGCACCCTTGCCGAACTCCGTGCGCGACTCGGCTTGGATCTTGACCTCGGCCACGAGATGAACTCCCTCAAGCTTGTTGCGGTGATCTGTTGACTGGTGGTGAAACCGGTTGCCGCGGCCTCAGCGGGCACGTCTTGACTCCGGAGAAGGCGTCAGGCAACGAACCACCGCGTCGATCACGGAGCCGCGCCCGCCTTGCACTTCTCGGAGCAGAGCACTTTGACAAGCGCAGTCCGGGGGGCGTCCCTCGCCGAGGCAACCAAAACAGTCTACCCACCACCTGCCCCAGACCGGAAATCCGTTCAGGACCTTCGACCGCGAGCCCGGAGCACGACGACTTTTCACCGTCACTCGGGCGGGAATCGATCGGCCTTACTGAAAATGATTGTCAAGTCAGTTAGAGTCCCGCCTTGTGACCGCCACTCACTTGTGCCGACGGCTGCCGTTGCCCTTGGCCGTCCTGCTCCTGCTCGTTCCCGCTCTCGTCCCGCGGCCTGCCGTCGCCGTACCGGCCGCGCCGGCTCCCGAGGTCCTGCAGGCCGTGCACGCCGACGTCCTGCACACCACGTACGACGGATCGGCGCTCGGTCTGAAGACCCGGATCGGACTGGTGGACGGCCGGGAGGCCGATCCCGCCGGGCTGGTCTTCAACCTGGAGGACAAAGGAACCGCCAAGCTGGAGGTGCCCGACGTCCCGCTCTTCGCGTTCCTCGGCGCGCCGGGATCGCAGGTGTGGATCGCGCCGGAGACGCAGGATCCCGAACTGCTGTGGCCTGGCTGGGACACGGAGACGATTCCGGCCGGCGCGTTGCAGGACGACGTGGTCGAGCTCAGCCTGGTCGGCGCCGAAGGGCCCGGCCGGGTGGAGGTGTTCTTCAACTACGACGGGGTCAGCCCTGCGGTGACGCGGGTCTTCAGCTCGACCGATCCGGCGTACACGACGCTGCGGCAGCGGACCGGGGCGCACGTGCACGCCAACTGGGCGTTCAGCGCGCTGGGCACGTACAAGCTGCGGTTCCAGGCGTCGGCGACCACGGCGGCCGGTACGCCGGTGACGAGCGGGCCGGTCGAGTACACGTTCGTGGTCGGCCCGTACGAGCCGCCGACGACGACTCCGCCGACCACACCTCCCACCACGCCTCCCACGACGCCGCCGACTACGCCACCTACGACTCCGCCGACCACCTCACCAACGACCCCGCCCACCACTCCCCCGACGATCCCGCCCACCACGCCGCCGAGCACGCCGCCGACGACTCCGCCGGTGACGCCTCCCCCGGGGTGCGCGGTGACCGTGCTGAGCGCCGGACACGTCGACGTGGCCGCGCGGACCGTCGCCGGCCGGCTGCGGTTCCAGGTGAAGGACGGCACGCGCGGCACCGTCGTCTGGCGTGACCCGGGTTCGGTCGCCTTCCAGGTCCTCCCCTCGGCTGACGAGACCGTGCCCGCCGCACCGGAGTACCGGTTCCTCGGCCCGGCCGGTACCACGATCTGGCAGCTCCCACAGACGCAGAGCGAAGACCTGCTGTGGGCCGGCTGGAACACCGAGGCCGTCGACTACGCCGCACTGAGCGGTCCGGTCACCTGGTCGCTCGACAAGGTGCAGGGGCCGGGCAAGGTCGCGCTGTACCAGTTCGACCAGTTCGGTGGGCCGCTGGTGTCGTTCGACAGCGGCAAGGCGCTCCCGCAGCGGATCCAGCTCGCCGGACCGACGCATGCCCACGGCAACTGGGCCTTCACCCGGCAGGGCGTCTACCGGTTGACCTTCACGTACTCGGCGACGACCAAGACCGGTCAAAAGCTGAGCGACACGGCCACTCTGCCGGTCGTGGTGGGTGCGACCGATCCCGCGGCGCTGTGTCCGGGCGGTCCTCCCCCGACCACTCAGCCACCAAGCACTCCGCCAAGCACCAGGCCTCCGACGACCCCACCGTCCACGCAACCAACCACGCAGCCGACGCAGGCGCCCAGCACCCGCCTCTCGCCCTCTCCGCCGAGTTCGAACCCCACCCGGACCACCGCGCCGGGCGGCAGCAACGCGCCCACCAAACTCCAGCCCTGCGTGACAACAACAACCTCCGCGGCCACCACCAGCACCACTCCTGCCGCGACCTCGACGTCCCCGACCACCTCCACCGCAAGCACCGTGACGTTGAGCAACGGCCACGCGGACTACGCCGTACGCCTCGAAGGTGGGGCGCTGTCGTCGCGGATCAAGGACGGCACCAAACCCGGCGAGCCCGTCTGGCGCGACCCCGGCCAGGTGACCGTGCAGCTGACCTCGGCGGCGAAGACGACCGCGCCCGGTGGCGCCTTCGGCTTCCTCGGAACGGCCGGCGCTCCGCTGTGGCAGATCTCGCAGACGCAGAAGGACGGCGTGGTCTGGCTCGGCTGGAACACCGAGGCGCTCTCCGCCGCACAGGTCTCGGGCGGGGTGGACTGGCGGCTGGACCAGGTGTCCGGGCCAGGCGCGCTGGCGTTGTTCGAGTTCGACTCGTTCGGTCAGCCGAAGGTGATCTTCAACAGTGGTGACGGGTTGCCGGACAGCTACCGCGTGCCGCTGGGCACCCACGCGCACGGCAACTGGGCGTTCACCAAGGAGGGCACCTACCGGGTTCGCTTCACCCACACCGCGACGCTGACGTCGGGTTCGAAGTCGACCGACTCGGCAACGCTGACCTTTGTCGTGGGCTCGGCCGGCGCCGCGGGCGGCGGTGCTCCGGCAGCCGGGCCAGTGCCCTCGCTCACCGCGAGCACCGCGAGCACCGCGGGCGCCGGCGCCGGTTCGGCGGCGTCGCCGGGCAACTGCCGGCTGGCTTCGGCTGGTGCGCCGGTCGGGCTCGGCTGGATCGGTCTCGGCATCGTCCTCGTGCTGCTCGGCGCCGCCGGTGTCGTCGCCGCTCGCCGGCGAGGTGACGCATGAACCGCCGCACGCAACTGACCGCCGCCCTACTCGCGTGCGCCGTCACGCTGACCGGCTGCTCAGGCGGCGCGTCCGCGGACGACGGGAAGGTCACCGTGGTGACCACGACCGAGATCCTCGCCGACCTCGTCCAGCACGTCGGTGCTGACCGGATCGAGGCCTCGTCGCTCGTCCCGGCCGGCGGTGACCCGCACTCGTACGAACCGACGCCCGCCGACGCCAAGCGGGTCGCCAAGGCGGACGTCACCTTCACCAACCACCTTCTGCTCGAACCGCAGGCGCTGATCAAGGCCGTCGACGCCAACGCCCCCAAGGACAGCCCCAACGTGTCCCTCGCCGAGGCCGCCGAGTCGTACGGCGCCAACGTGATCCCGCTGGTCGAGAACATCGGCCTCGACGTGCTCTGGCTCGGCCTGCGGGTGCGCGGCACCGGCAAAGCCCGAGGCGCGACGAGAACATCGTCGGTGCAACTCTCGGCCACCCAGCTCACTGGTCCCGGCGCGCTGGTCGCCTACCTGACCGAGTCGCTCGGCCAACCCGACCGGTACTTCGACTCCACCGACGGTCTCGGTCCGGCCGACCGGACGACCTTGCCGCCCGCCGCGCACACCCACCTCAACTGGGCCTTCACCAAGCCCGGTGTCTACCGGCTCACGTTGCAGGGCGCACTCGACCTCGGCAACGGGACCACCCCACAACGGCTGGGCTCGGGCACGTTCACGTTCGCCGTCGGCGTGGAGCCGCACTCCGTCGCCCCGGTCGCTGGTGGCCGCGCGACGGTGCTCGACAGCGGCCACACCGATCTCACCGTCGATCTGGACAGCGGCCAGGTCTACGCGTACTCCGACTCGAAGAAGCCGGGCGCGACCCAGACCGCCGTACCGGCGTCGCAGGTGGTGATCGACGTCCCGAACAAGGCGTTGGAGACCGTGCCGGACGATGCGCGATTCTCCTTCCTCGGCGCGGCCGGCACGCAGGTCCACCAACTGCCGCAAGCCGTGCTCGGCAAGCACGTGCACGGCGAGATCGACCCGCACCTGTGGCAGGACGTCGCCAACGCCAAGGCGTACGTGCAGCTGATGCGGGACACGCTGGTGAGCGCCGATCCCGACGGCCGGCAGGTCTACCAGGACAACGCCGCCGCGTACCTGCGCGAGCTCGACGACCTGGACCAGTACGTCCGGACCGAGCTCGCGACCATTCCGCCCACCCGGCGCCAGCTCGTCACCACCCACGACGCCTTCGGCTACCTCGCGGCGGCGTACGGGCTGCACGTGGCGGGCTTCGTGGTGCCCAACCCCGCCCAGGAGCCCAGCGTGGAGCAGGTCCGCACTCTGACCGAGACGATCCGGAATCTGAAGGTGCCGGCCGTGTTCGCCGAACCGAACCTGACCCAGCGCGCCTCCGTGCTGACCCAGGTGGCGCACGACCAGGGCGTCCAGGTCTGCTCCCTGTACGGCGACACGTTCGACGCGCAGACCCGGACCTACGTGGCGATGATGCGGCACAACGCCGACGAGCTCACGCGCTGCCTGGGCGGGAAGCGATGAAGGCGCTCGCGCTGTCTGCGCTGCTGCTGTCCACGGCGTTCGTTCCGCTCGCGGCCCACGCCGAGCCCGCACCGACCGAGCAGAAGGTGATCGCCGACGGGCACGTCGACCTCGGCCCGCGGTTCGTCGACGGCCGGTGGACCGTCCAGCTGCGCGACGACACCGTCGACCCCGCGGTCTGGCGGCCGCTCGACACGGTCGTGCTGCAGGCCTCGGCGAAGGCACAGGTCACCGTTCCGGCCGATCCGGCGTACTCGTTCCTCGGGACGGCCGGGAAGAAGGTGTGGGTGATCCCGCAGGTCCAGCAGGCGGGCATTCCGTGGCCGGGCTGGAACACGCAGGACACCGAGGTCGCCCAGCGGGTCGACCGTGAGGTGACCTGGTCGCTGCAGGGCGTCAAGGGGCCCGGCACCTTCACCCTCTTCCTCAACTCCGACTTCGGCAAGCCGGCGCCGGTCTTCGACAGCCGCAAGCCGTTGCCCCAGCAGACCGGCGTGGACGTCGGCACCCACGTGCACGGCAACTGGACGTTCGATGCTGAAGGCACCTATCTGCTCGACGTCGCGATGTCGGCCCGGCTGACCGACGGCACCACCGTCTCCGACCACGGCACCCTGCGCCTGTACGCCGGTAGCGGCGACGCGCGGTCGGCCTTCGCGGTCGAGCCGACGACGAGCGAGACCCCGGCGAGCACCCCCGCGACCAGCTCGCAGTCGACCGGCGTACCGCCTTGGGCGATCGCAGGTGGCGCGGCAGTACTGCTCGTCGGCGCGGTGCTGGTCGTCCTGCGGCGCATGAGGAAGGTCCGCGGATGAGCGTGCTCGATGTTTCCGGCGTCGCGGTGGATCTCGGCGGCCGGCAGGTCCTGCACGACGTGAACCTCCGCATCGCCGCCGCGGAGCAGGTCGGCCTGATCGGTCCGAACGGCGCCGGCAAAACGACACTGCTGCGCTGCCTGCTCGGGCTGCTCGCCGTGCGCGCCGGGACGATCACCGTCAACGGCCGGACACCCGCCGAGGCCCGGGGCAGCATCGGTTACGTCCCGCAGCGGCACGAGTTCGTCTGGGACTACCCGGTCGACGTCGCCACCGCCGTGATGACCGGCCGGACCCACCGGATCGGCTGGCTGCGTCGCCCCGGCGCGGCAGATCGCGCGGCGGTCGCCGAAGCCTTGGAACGCGTCGACCTCACCGCTCTGCGCCGACGGCCGATCGGCGAACTGTCCGGCGGGCAGCGCCAGCGCGTCCTGGTCGCCCGCGCGCTCGCGTTGCAGCCACAGCTGCTCCTGCTCGACGAGCCGTTCACCGGGCTCGACGTACCGACGCAGGAGATCCTCACCCGCTTGTTCGGTGAGCTGACCGGAGAAGGCATCGCGATCCTGATGACGACGCACGACCTGCCGGCGGCAGCCGACACCTGTAGCCGGCTGTGCCTGCTGAACGAAACCGTGGTCGCCGACGGTACGCCGGAGGAGCTGCGCGACCCCGCCGTCTGGCTGCGGGCGTTCGGCGTCGCCCGGTCCGAGCAGCTCCTGCACAGCCTGGGGGTGACCCGGTGATCGAGTTCTTCACCGAACCCTGGCAGCACGTGTTCATGCAGCGCGCGTTCCTCGTCGTCCTGATGTCCGGCGTCGTGTGCGGCGTGATCGGCAGCCACGTCGCCCTGCGCGGCATGGCGTTCATCGGCGACGCCGTGGCGCACGCGGTCTTTCCCGGCATCGCGATCGCGTTCGTACTGCACACCAGCCTGGTCGTCGGCGGCATCGTCGCCGGGTTGGCCACCGCCCTGGCGATCGCGGTCGTCTCGCAGAACCGCCGGCTCAAGGAGGACACGGTGATCGGCGTGTTCTTCGCCGCGGCGTTCGGCCTCGGCATCGTGGTGATGAGCAGCGCTCCCGGGTACGGCGGCTCGCTGGAGTCGTTCCTGTTCGGCTCGGTGCTCGGCATCGGCAGCGCGGACGTCGTCACGGTCGCGGTCGCCGGCGCGGCCCTGCTGCTGATCACCGGCGGTCTGCACAAGGAGCTCGTCACGGTCGGCCTGGACCGGGAGACCGCGCGCGCCGCCGGCCTGCCGATCTTCTGGCTGGACATGGCGCTGTACGCGATGGTGACGGTCGCGATCGTGATCTCGTTGCAGGCCGTCGGCAACATCCTGGTGCTCGCCCTGCTGATCACCCCGGCCGCGTGCGCCCGGCTGCTGACCGACCGGATCGGCCGGATGATGCTGATCGCGCCGGCGATCGGCGCCGGCTCGGGCCTGACCGGGCTCTACCTGTCCTACGCGTTCAACCTCGCCGCCGGCGGGTTGATCGTGCTCACGGCCACCGCCGTGTTCGTGGCCTGCTGGGTGTTCGCGCCCCGGCACGGCCTGCTCAGCCACCGTCGCGGCAGCGCCGCGACGGCAGTGGTTCCCGTCCGCCCGTGAAAGGAAAGTTCATGCGCAAACCCTCTCGCGTCGTACTGCCCGTGCTGGCAGTGCTCGCGTCCGCCGGCCTGGCGGTACCCGCCCAGGCCGCACCCCGGGTCGTGCTCGACCAGGGTCATGTCGATGTCGTCGGGATCGCCTACGAGGACGGCGCTCTCGACCTGCACGTGCACGACGACACCAGCGGCACCGAGTACTCGCCGTCGCAGGTGCAGCTGGTGGCCAAGCCCGGCGCCGAGATCGCGGTGCCGGCCGACCCGGCGTACCGGTTCCTGGGCGCGGCCGGTGGCCGGGCCTGGGTGCTGCCGCAGGTACAGGACCCCGAGCTGCTCTGGCCGGGGATCGGTGCCGAAGAGGTCGCCGCCGGGGTGTTCACCGGTGACGCGCTGAAGGTCGACGTGGTCGGCGTCAGCGGCCCGGGTGACGTCAGCATCTTCACCACCGACGCCTTCGGGGCGCCGACCGTACTGGTTGACAGCGGCAACGGTCTGCCGGACCGGGTCAGCACGACGGCCGGCGGTCACCTGCACGCCAACTGGGCGTTCGAGGCGCCCGGCACCTACCAGATCAAGGTCCGGGTCACCGGCACGCTGGCCGCCACCGGCCAGCGGGTCAGCTCGGCCGTCGCCACCTACTGCTTCAAGGTCGCGTCGTGAAGGGCCGGGTGCTGATCGGCGCCGCCGCGGCCACGCTGATGACCCTGCTGTCCGTCGCTCCGGCCCACGCCGCGACGACGATCTCGCAAGGACATGTGGACGCCCTCGACGTCGACTGGACCGGTACGGCTCTGACGCTCGACCTGCGCGACGGCACCGTCACCCCGGCGGTGGACCGCAACCCGGCCGACGTCGTGCTCAACGCGGTCTCGGCGAGCAAGACGACCGTGCCGTCGAGTTCGGCGTACTCGTTCCTCGGTACGCCGGGGTCGCCGGTCTGGATCCTGCCGCAGTCCCAGGCCGGCGCCATCGTCTGGCCCGGTTTCAGCACCGAGGGCGTGCCGTCCGGCGCGCTGCAGAACAACTCGGTCAACGTCCGGCTGGTCTCGGCCACCGGTCCCGCCCAGGTGAGCCTCTACACCACCAGCTCTCTCGGTACGCCGACCGTCTGGTACGACAGCGGCAACGGCCTGCCTGACAACCGTTCCTTCCCCGTCAACACCCACGCCCACGCCAACTGGGCCTTCGAAGCCGCCGGCACCTACACCCTGGTCTTCGAAGCTACCGCCACCACCGCGGCCGGCACTGCGGTCAGCACCGGCCAGAAGACGTACACCTTCACCGTTCAGCCGTGACTGATCCGTGGTTGGGAACGCGGGGGCGTTCCCAACCACGGGTGGCCCGGCGGTCCAGTAGTTTGCTGCGGTGTTCGTACTGCGCGGGGTCTGCTGATGGGAACCGCTGCCGTGGTCGTCGTGCTGCTCCTGCTGGTGCTCGCCCTGCTGCTGGCCCCGTACGTCGTGGCGCAGCGGCGGCGGATGTTCGCGGCCCGGGCGGCCGAGGCCGCGGCCCTCGGCTGGCAGCCGGCGCCGGTGAACCCGTTCCTGGCCGGAGTGGCGCAGCGCATCTACCAGCGCGGACGGGCTCAGCGGATGGTTGCCGGGCAGTACCGCGGACACGGGATCTGCGCGTTCGACTTCAGCTACGTGGTCGTGCGCGGCAAGTCGTTCCAGCACCACAAATGCCACTTGATCGCGCTGACCCTGCCGGTGCCGCTGCCGGGCCTGGTGCTGCTGAAGGACAACCCGATCGCCCGCGCGTTCGGCGTACCGGATCTGGAACTGGAGAGCGGCGCGTTCAACGACACGTTCTGGGTCGACTGCGCCGACGGCCGCTACGCCTCGGCCGTGCTGAACCCGCGGCTGATGGAGTGGATGCTCGCCCATCCCGACCTGGAGTGGCGCATCGAGGGCGACGCGCTGGTGACCTGGGGGCCGGGGTACTACACGATCCCGCAGGTCACCGCGAAGCTCGACGGTCTCACCGGTGTCGTGGAGCGGCTCGCGCCGTTCGTGCTGACCGACTACCGGCTCAGGTGAGCTTCGTCCACACCTGACGCAAGGCCCGCGCGGCGTCGCCTTCCAGACCGGCCGCGTCCAGAGTCTCGGCGAGCTCGTCGAACTCCGGGCCCCACCGCCACGCCACCGACCGCAACTGCTCGGGCAGTCCCGAGTCCTTCAGCGACCCGCCGTCGGCCCGTGTGTGCTGGGCGGTCAGCGCGTCGGTCACCCCGTGCTTGGCCGCCAGCTCGAACGCCAGCACCGCCAGCGCGGCCTTGCCTTTGTTGTACAGCGCGTACGCCGACTTCGCCGCGCTCGCCGCACCCGGCTCGGCGCCCACCACCATCGGCGTGACCGTCGTCCCGGCCCACAGGTCGGCCGCCTGCTGGGCCGCCGCTCCGGACAGCATCAGATGCGTCGGACTCGGCCCACCCTTCGGCGGCGGTCCGACCACCCCGGCGTCCACGAAAGTTGCCTCAGGCAACGCCGCTCGGGCCAGCTCGAGCGACCGCGGCGACAGCGGGTTCGCCTCGACGTAGATCCCGGCGAACCCACTCCGCCCGACCTGCTCCGCGATCCCGACAGCTCCCTGCGGCGCACACGAGCACAGCACCACCTCGGCCGCCCCGAGGACTTGCTCGAACGAACCGCCGATCAAGCCGGCCGCCTCGGCCCGCTCAGCGGACGCCGTACTGCGGCCTTCGGGTACCCAGTGCACTTCGTGTCCCGCGGCCACCAGTTGCGCGGCCAGCTGCGACCCCATCGCTCCGGGATGAAAAACGGCGACCCGCATCGGCGGTGTCCTCTCGTCAGCGGTCAGTGCTGCCCAAGATAGGCCAGCACCGCGAGCACCCGCCGATGCTGCTCGTCGTTGACCAGCAAGCCGAGCTTGCCCAGGATGCTGCCGATGTGGGTCTCCACGGTCCGTTCGGTCAGCCACAGCCGCCGGCTGATCCCCACGTTCGTGCAGCCCTCGGCCATCAGCGCGAGCACCTCCCGCTCGCGGGCCGTCAGTGCGGCCAGCCGGTCCTCGGCCCGGGAGCGGCCGATCAGCCGCTCGACGACCTCGGGGTCCAGCGCCGAACCACCCGCCGCGACCCGGTCGAGTGCGTCGAGGAACTCGTCGACCGCCAGCACCCGGTCCTTCAGCAGGTAGCCGAACCGTCCGCCGGTGACCAGCTCGGTCGAGTGCCGCGTCTCCACATGCTGCGACAGCAGCACGATCGCCAACTCCGGGTGCAGGTCGCGCAACCGCCGGGCCGCCCTTGCACCGTCGTCGGTGAGATCAGGCGGCATCCGTACGTCGATCACGGCCAGCTCCGGCGCCGTCTCCGCGACCAGCGTCATCAGCGACGTCGCGTCCCCGGCCAGCCCGACGATCTCGTGCCCGGCATCGACCAGCAACCGGGCCAGCCCCGCCCGGAACAGCGCCGAGTCCTCACCGATCACGATCCGCACGGCAGCACCACCTCGATCGCCGTACCGGCACCCACCGGGCTGTGCATGGTCAGCGATCCGCCCAGCGCGGCCACCCGGTCCATCAGCCCGCTCAACCCGGAGCCCGGCCGCGGCCGTGCTCCCCCGCAGCCGTCGTCCTCCACCCTGATCCGTACGTCGGACGGCGACCGCGTCACCTGCACGCCGATCGTCGTGGCCTGCGCGTACTTCGCCGCGTTCACCACCGCCTCCGCGGCCACGAAGTACGCCGTGGTGGTCAGGTGCTCGGGGAGATCATCCGCGACGACCTGCAACCGGACCGGGATCGGCAGATTCCGGGTGATCGCCGCCAGCGCGGCAGGCAGCCCGTCGTCGAGGCTGGTCGGGCGCAGCCCGTGCGCGATCTGCCGCAGCTCGGCGACCGCGGTGGCGAGCTCGGCGACGCCTTGGTCGAGCAGCCCGTCGACGTCCACCGTGCCGTCGGCCAGGTGGCGTTGCGCCAGCCGCAGGCTCATCCCCAACGAGACCAGCCGCTGTTGTGCACCGTCGTGCAGGTCCCGCTCGAGCCGCCGACGCTCGGCATCACCTGCTTGGACCAGCCGGGTCCGGCTCGCCTCCACCTCCCGCAACGCCTGCGCCAGCTCGGCCCGCAACCGCGTGACCTCCACCAGGTTGGCCGCGGCGGCCGCCACCGATCGCAGTACGGCGGAGCTTCCGCCACTGGCGATCACGCCGATCTGCCGGCCGCCGAGCATGACCGGCACCAGCTCACCGCGGACCGGTTCACCAGCGGTGTCGACGAAGCCGGCCGAGCCCGGCACCAGGTAGCCAACGCTCAACTCCGGGTCGCGCAGCGCTTGCCGCAGTACGGGCTCCAGCTCCTCGGGACTGCCCTGACCGGCGTGGATGCGGTGTTGCAGTTCGTCGATCGCGGCCAGCGCCGCCCGCCGCGGCGGGTAGAGGCGACGGTCGACGACCCGCCGTAACGACGAGCGGAGCGGCGAGAGTACCAGGGCGCAGACCGCAGTCGCCGACGCGGCCGCCACCGCCGATCCGCGACCGACCACGAGCCCGAGCACGAGCGCCGACACGGCGTACGTCGCGAGCAGGGCGACCAGCACGATCGCGTAGGTGACGGCGTCGGCGACCGCGCGATCCACGTCGTACAGGTCGTGTCTGAGCATGGCGACCGCTACGGCCGTCGGCAGGCTGATCAGGGTCAGGACGCCGGTGCCGGTGGCGACCTCGCCGGATTCCCCCGTCACCAGGATCTCGGCCAGGCAGACGAACGGGTAGCAGACCGCGACCACTCCGGCGACAGCCAGCCACTTCATCTGCGCGCGTGACCGGCCGGTCGACCGGCGGTAGCGGAAGACCACCGAAGCCGCCGCGGCGATCACTGAGCCCAGGAAGAGGACGAAGACGACCTCACTGACCACCCGTACCGGCGCTGGCAGCGGCTTGTACGGTCGCGCCCAATCCTGCAGCGGCGCGAGGAACGGCGAGGTCGCGAACGCGCCGAAAACCTGCTGCGCCGCGCAGCACACCACGATCGCCACCGGTACGACGCGCCACCGCCGGCCGATCAGCCGTCCGTCGGGGAAGTAGAGCAGCAAGAAGGCGACCGCGGCGAGCAGCCACCAGCCGCTCTCGTCGAGCCACGCCACGACCCGGCTGTCCAGCGGCAACCGACCGGGCTCGGCCGCCACCGCGTCGTAGTACGCGGCCCGAACGGCCAGGAAGGCAACGAGTGCGCCGATCCACCCGAGCAGCGCGCCGACGACGTTGCGGGGCTCGCGCCGGGCGACCAGCAGACCGATCACCGCGAGACCGGCCGCGATCACCGCCAGCGGCAGGAAGGTCCCCGGCGAGGCGTCCCGGGCGAGCAGCAGCCAGCCACCGCCCACCAGCATCGTCGCTACGAGCAGGGAGGTGCCGACTGCGAGCCCCCACGGCCACCGCATGACGTCACTGTAAGTCGCGGACGCCCCCGGCGGCTCCGAGTCAGCACGGAGATCTGTTCCCGTACCAGCGCGGATCCCTCACCCCACCCCGGACGGCTTGGCTGAAGGCGTCAGATTTCTCCGTGGTTCTGGGAGGTCCACGATGTCCACCACGACGATCAGTCCACGCCTCGGCAGCGACCCGACGACCCGTCGCCGGGTCGGTGTGGTCGCGCTCGCGCTCTCCGTGACAACGCTGACCGCGGTCCCCGGCGGCCTGCTGTGGCCGGAACCGGCCGGCGGCGGCGAAACCTACACGTACGCCGACATCCAGCCGCTGCGCGACCGGTGGTGGGGACTGCTGGTGTTCCTCAGCGTGGCCCTGGTCCTCAACGTGCCGGCCCAGGCGCTCGCCACCACGCTCCTGGTCCGGCGCCGCGGAGCCGGCTGGGCCACGACCGGCGGCGCGATGATGTGGATCGGCACCGGTCTGTACGCCGTGGGCGGAGCCGGCTGGGCCGCCGCGTCGTACTTCGCGACCGCACCCGGCGTCGATCCCGCCGCCGGCGCCTCGGTGATGGACCGGATGGCCGACGACTCGCTGCACCTGTTCGGCCCGATGATCGCCGGCGCACTGCTGGTTGCCTTCGGCACGATCGTCCAGGCGGTCGGCCTGTGGCGGTCCCGGGCCGTACCGCGCTGGATCCCGCTGCTCGCGGCAACCGTGCTGTTCACGTTCGTCGTCCCCGGCAACGGAGTGGCCGGACTGGTCACCGCGCTACCGATGACCGCCGCCGCCCTCGGCATCGCGTACTACGCCTGGCGGGCCGTCCGATGATGTGGGCTCCGTGGCCGTTCCTGTTCTGGCCGGCTCATTGGGACCGCGGAGGACGTGCCGACCTGATCAGGCCCGGCCGTCGAACAGGCTGGTCACCGATCCGTCCTCGAACACCTCGCGGATCGCGCGGCTGATCAGTGGAGCGATCGACAGTTCGGTCAGCTTGTCGAACTTGCGCTCGGCGGAGATCGGCAGCGTGTTGGTGACGATCACCTCGCTGGCCTGGCAGTTCTTCAGCCGGTCCACCGCGGGCCCGGACAGGATCGCGTGGGTGGCCGCGATCACCACGCCCGCGGCGCCGTCGGCGTACAGGGCGTCGGCGGCCTTGGTGATCGTGCCGGCGGTGTCGATCATGTCGTCGACCAGGATGCAGACCCGGCCGGCCACCTCACCGACGACGCGGTTGGCGACGGTCTCGTTCGGCCGCTCGATGTCGCGGGTCTTGTGGATGAAGGCCAGCGGCGCGTTGTTCAGCCGGGCCGACCACTGCTCGGCCACCTTGATCCGGCCGGCGTCCGGCGAGACCACGGCCAGCTGCTGGTCGCCGTACTTGTCGCGGACGTAGTCGGACAGGATCGGCAGCGCCATCAGGTGGTCGACCGGCCCGTCGAAGAAGCCCTGGATCTGTGAGGTGTGCAGGTCGACGCAGATCAGCCGGTTCGCACCCGCGGTCTTGAACAGGTCGGCCATCAGCCGGGCCGAGATCGGCTCCCGGCCGCGGTGCTTCTTGTCCTGCCGGGCGTAGCCGTAGAACGGCAGCACCACCGTGATCCGCTTGGCCGACGCCCGCTTCAGCGCGTCGACCATGATCAGCTGCTCCATGATCCACTCGTTGATCGGCGAGGTGTGGCTCTGGATCACGAACGCGTCGCTGCCCCGGACCGACTCCTCGAACCGGACGTAGATCTCACCGTTGGCGAAGTCGTACGCCGAGGTGGGGACCAGGCCGGCACCGAGCTGCTCGGCCACCTCCTCGGCCAGACCGGGATGGGCCCGGCCGGAGAAAACCATCAGGTTCTTCTCGGTGGTTCGCTTCATCCCGCTCATCGCCACTGCCTCCCGTTACGCCTTCTCGCCAGTGTCGCCCGATGCGTCGGCGAGTGCCTCTTCCGCGGCCTTCGCCGTTGTCGTTCCGGCCCGCCTGCGCGCGACCCAGCCCTTGATGTTGCGCTGCCGCCCACGGGCGATCGCGATCTCGCCGGGGGCCACCGGCTGGTCGATGGCCGAACCGGCCGCGATGTAGGCACCGTCAGCGATGTCGACCGGCGCGACCAGCACCGAGTTGCTGCCGACGAAGGAGGACCGGCCGACGGTGGTGTGGTGCTTGTTCACCCCGTCGTAGTTGGCGAAGATCGTGCCGGCGCCGATGTTGGCCCCTTCGCCGATCGTGGCGTCACCGGCGTAGGTCAGGTGCGGGACCTTCGCGCCGGCGGCGATCGCCGCGTTCTTGGTCTCCACGAACGTGCCGATCTTGCCCTTGACGCCCAGCGACGTCCCGGGCCGCAGGTAGGCGAACGGCCCGACCGAGGCCCGCGCGCCGATCTGCGCGCCGGAGCCGTGGGTGCGGATGATCGTGGCGCCCTCGCCGACCTGGACGTCGGTCAGCGTGGTGTCCGGGCCGATCGTGGCACCGGCGGCGACCGTGGTGGCGCCGTGGAGCTGCGTGTTCGGCAGCAGGGTGACGTCAGGCTCGAGCTGGACGGTCTGGTCGACCCACGTCGTGCTCGGGTCGACGACGGTGACACCGGAGCGCATCAGCGCGTCGAGGGTGCGCCGGTTCAGCTCGGCGCGCAGCGTGGCCAGCTGGACGCGGTCGTTCACGCCCTCGGTCTGCATCGCGTCCTCGGTGACGAACGCGCCGACCCGCTTGCCGTCGCCGCGGGCGATCGCCAGGACGTCGGTCAGGTACAGCTCGCCCTGCGCGTTGTCGGTGGTGAGGCGGCTCAGCCCGTCGCGCAGCGTGGCCGCGTCGAAGGCGTAGATGCCGGCGTTGATCTCGTCGATCTGGCGCTGCTCGGCGGTGGCGTCCTTGTGCTCGACGATGCCGGCGACCGTGCCGTCCGGACCCGGCAGGATCCGGCCGTAGCCGGTCGGGTCGGGCACGCGCGCGGTGAGCACCGTCACAGCGTTGCCCTGCTTGTCGTGCTCGGCGGTCAGCTCCAGCAGCGTCTCGGCGGTCAGCAGCGGGACGTCGCCGGAGGTGACCACGACCGTGCCGTCGAAGCCTTCCGGTACGGCGGTGAGCCCGGCCCGGACGGCGTCGCCGGTGCCGAGCTGCTGCTCCTGGACGGCGGTCCGCACGTCCGGGTCGACGGCGGCCAGGTGCGCTTCGACCTGCTCCCGGCCGGTGCCGACCACGACGACCAGATGCTCGGGCGCGAGAGCACGCGCGGTGACGACCGCGTGCCCGACGAGGCTGCGCCCGCCGATCTCGTGCAGGACCTTGGGGGTCGCGGATTTCATCCGGGTCCCCTGACCGGCGGCCATCACGATGACCGCCGAAGGACGGTGGGAAGTCACGCGGTCTTCTCCTCGGGTTCCCTACGCGTTCAGGCGAGTGTGGGGCGTGGGCACCGGAACAGGCGCCCGCGTCAGCCTACTTGCTCACTGTGCGAGGGTTCGCAGCGCATCCACAAGGTTCTGCTCGGTGAAGCCCGTGTACTCCAGCAGCAGCCGCTCCTGGGCCGGCCGGTTGTACCCGCGCCGGGCCACCTGGACGTAGAAGTCGGTGACCGCTCTGAGCCCGACCTGCTTGATCAGATGCTCGACCGCGAGCCAGCTGATTCCGTCACTGTCCGTAGCCAGGAACTCGTCGTCGGCCGGTAGCCGGACCAGGTCGCCGAGCGATCGGCGGGTGATGTCCTCGCGAGCGGCCGCGACCTGCTTGGCCCGGCCGGTCGCGACCAGCTGCCGGCTCTCGGCGTACTGGGCCATGCCCTCGACGAGCCAGCGCGGCGCCTCCTCGCCGAGCCGGACCGGCAGCAGATGCATCAGCGCGTGGCTCAGCTGGGCCGAGTCGAAGGTCGCCTGGGCCTCCGGGCGGACGACGATCCAGCCGCCGACCGGGCGGCCGTCCACGGCCGGGCTCGGGATCGGCTGCACCCGGGTCGGCTCGGTGCCGCGCAGCGTCGGCGGGAGCTCGGTCAGGACGCCCGGCTCGCGCATCGCGACGACCATCGGGACGATCTGCAGGTGGCCCTTCCACAGCGCGCGGATCTTGCGGGCCATCGCGACCGTCTCGTCGGCCTGCCGTTCGGCGTACGCGAGCCGGCCGCGGTCGACCACGACCAGCACGTTGCGCCGCTTGACCACGTCGATCGGCCCGTAGTCCCACGGCTGGCGGCCGGAACCGATCGCGCGGTCCAGGTCGTTGTCGTCGACCAGGAACAGGCGGCCGTCGCGCACGGTGTAGGTGTAGCCGACGTCGGTCGCCGCCTGCGCGAGGCGGCTGCCGGCGATCTGGTAGCGCAGGCTGACCCGGAACGTGCCGGTGGCCAGGCCGTACCGGCGTACAGCCTCGTAGTTGGTCCAGACCTCGGCGCGGCGGTAGGTGACGGTCATGCCGAGCTTGCGCATGTTCTCGAAGAGCTGGCGCTGCTCGTCGCGCAGCTCGGGGGCGACGTCGCTGAGGAACAGCTGGAGGTTGTTCTGCCGCACGGCGATGCCACGCCGGGCCAGGATCGTGTCCACGGCCGCACCGAGCCGCGGGTCGACCTCACCGGTCGGACTCGGCCGGACCTGTTGCAGGGTGGTCCCGGCCATCGCGTCGGCGGTCAGCCTGATCTCCCGTCCGGGTGGCGGCACGCCGACCCACAGGCCGCCGCCGACCACCAGCATCGCGACCAGCGCCGGCCAGAGCGCGGGCCCCTCGGACAGCACCCACCGCCGTACCGCCGCCCACAACCCCGGCATCACACCCGACCCTCTCCACCCCTCGACCAAGCGTGCCCATGGTCGCCCAATCAGAGGTCAGGCACCAACTCAGCCGTTGGCCTTGACCAAACCCGTTTCGTAGCCGAGCACGACCAGGGCGACCCGGTCGCGCAGACCGGTCTTGGCCAGGATCCGGCCGATGTGGGTCTTCACGGTCGCCTCCGACAGCGTGAACAGCTGGGCGATCTCGGTGTTCGACAGCCCGCGGGCGACCTCCACCAGCACCTCCCGCTCGCGCGCGGTCAGGTCGGCCAGGTTCGGCACTTCGCGGTTCTCGTCCGGCAGCGCTCCGGCGAAGTGCTCGAGCAGCCGCCGCGTCGTACTCGGCGACACCACCGCGTCGCCCGAATGCACCTGACGGATCGCCGACAGCAGATCGGCCGGCGGTGTGTTCTTCAGCAGGAAGCCGGACGCGCCGGCCTTGATCGCCGCGAACGCGTACTCGTCCAGGTCGAACGTCGTCAGCACGATCACCCTTGGTGCCTGCGGCAACGACTGCACCTGGCGGGTCGCCTCGACGCCGTCCAGCCGGGGCATCCGGACGTCCATCAGTACGACGTCGCTCGCGGTCACCCGCAGCTTCTCCAGCGCCTCACCGCCGTCGCCGGCCTGGCCGACCACCCGCATGTCGGGCTGGGAGTCGACCAGCATGGTGAAGCCGGCCCGGACCAGCTCCTGGTCGTCCACCAGGAAGACCCGGATCACGCCGTCGTCGGTCTCGCTCACGCTGTTGTTCCTCCGGCTCGTTTTCGCTTACTGGTCAACGGGTCCGGCGTACGGGAGCTTGGCGATCACCTCGTAACCACCGCCCGCCTTGGGCCCGGCGTTCACCGTACCGCCGGAGATCGAGGCGCGTTGCCGCATCCCGACCAGTCCGTGGCCCGGGTCGTTGCTCGGCGCGACCCCGCCGCCGCGGCCGTCGTCGGTGACCACCACGGTCAGCATCTCGTGCCCGAAGTCCAGCGTCACGGACGTGCGCGCTCCCGGCCCGGCGTGTTTGAGCGTGTTGGTCAGACCCTCCTGGACGATCCGGTACGCCGTCAGGCCGAGCAGCGCGGGCAGGTCGCGCGGCGTACCGGTGACCTGGTAGTCGACGGTGAGGCCGGCCTCGCGGACGTTCTCGATCAGCTCGGGCAGCGAGGAGACGCCGGGTTGCGGGCGCGGCTGGTTGGGGTCGAGCTCGTTGGCCTCGTCCTGCTTGAGCAGACCGAGCATCTTGCGCATCTCGGTCAGCGACGCGCGCCCGGTGTCGCCGATCGTGGCCAGCGCCTTCTTCGCCTGCTCCGGCGACGCGTCCGCGGCGTACAGGCCGCCGTCGGCCTGGACGATCATGATCGACAGGCCGTGCGCGACCACGTCGTGGATCTCGCGGGCGATCCGGGTGCGCTCGTTGGAGACGGCCAGTGCGGCCTCGCGGTCCCGGTCACGCTCGGCCTGGGCGGCGCGCTCCTCCAGTTGGGCGACGTACAGGCCGCGGGTGCGGCGGCGTTCACCGAAGGCCCAGACCCCGAACACGACCGCGCCGAACGCGACCATCATCGTGATCTGCTGCCGCCAGTCGGAGTTCGCGTAGTACCGGGCGGTGGCCATCAGGACGCCGAGCCCGCCGACGCCGAGGGCGATGCGGCTGTAGCGGACTTCGCCGTACACGGAGATCGTGTACAGCGCGACGAGCAGGCCCACGTTGCCGGCCTGCAGCTCGACCGCGGCCAGCCACTGCAGCACTGCGATCGCCGAGACGCCGAAGAAGACCAGCTCGGGATGGCTGCGCCGCCAGATCAGCGGGACCAGCAGCGCCACGCCGATCACGCCGGCCAACCCGGCCTGGGCCAGCGAGAGGAAGCCGAAGAAGAGCGTCAGCGCACCCGCCAGCAGCAGGTCGAACGCCCTGGACTGCGGCGACACGCGCCGAGCCGTGAAGAACCCCGTCATGCCGGTCAGCGTACGGCGACTTTCCGCCGGAAAGGTCAGTCCACGGGCGGATGTCGGGGTACTACCAGCGTTGCAGACCTACTTGTGCGGGCGGGTCGACAGCGTCGGCTTGGCTTCCAGGCCGGACAGGCCGTTCCAGGCCAGGTTGACCAGGTGCGCGGCGACGTCCGGCTTCTTCGGGCGGCGCGCGTCGAGCCACCACTGCCCGGTCAGCGCGACCATGCCGACCAGCATCTGCGCGTACATCGGCGCGTTTTTCGGGTCCAGCCCGCGGCGCTTGAACTCCTCGGCCAGGATGTGCTCGACCCGGGTGGCGACGTCGCTGAGGATCGAGATGAACGACCCGCTCGACGAGCCGACCGGCGAGTCCCGGACCAGGATCCGGAACCCGTCGGAGGAGTTCTCGATGTAGTCCAGCAGCGCGAGCGCCGCCTGCTCGACCAGCTCGTGCGCCCGGCCCGCGGTCAGCGAGGCGGTCACGGTGTCGAGCAGGCTGCGGACCTCGCGGTCCACGACCACGGCGTACAGGCCCTCCTTGCCGCCGAAGTGCTCGTACACGACCGGCTTGGAGACCTCGGCCTTGGCCGCGATCTCCTCCACCGAGGTCGCCTCGAAGCCCTTCTGGGCGAACAACCCGCGGGCGATGGTGATGAGCTGCTCGCGACGCTCCGCACTCGTCATCCGGATCCGGGTGGACCGCCGCGGTTTGGGTTCCGTCACGTCGAGATCACGTCAGCATCATGCCGTACGGCGGTGTCCCGTGCCGGGAGATTTCCGGCCGGACGCCCGGTGAACGGGCGCCGGCCGGGGATCGCGACGCGGACCCGCTCAGGCCGCGACCTTGGTCCGGCGGCTGCGCGCCGCCTTCTCCGCGGCCTTCTCGGCCGCCTGCTCCGCCGCGCTCACCCGGCGTGCCTCGAGCCGCTCCGGCACCGGCCAGCGCACGTCGCTGACCCAGCCCATCTTCTCGAAGAACCAGATACAGCGCGCCGACGTGTCGAGCTGACCCTTCAGCACGCCGTGCCGCGCGCAGGTCGGGTCGGAGTGGTGCAGGTTGTGCCACGACTCGCCCTGGCTCAGGATCGCCAGCCACCAGACGTTGCCCGACTTGTCCCGGCTCTTGAACGGCCGGTCGCCGATCGTGTGGCAGATCGAGTTGATCGACCAGGTGACGTGGTGCAGCAGCGCGATCCGGACCAGGCTGGCCCAGAAGAACGCGGTCAGCGCGCCCTCGAACGACCAGGACCACAGCCCGCCGATCACGGCCGGCAGCAGGAGCGAGACCAGCACCAGGAACGGGAACATCCGCGAGACCCGGACGATGTCCTTGTCCTTCAGCAGGTCCGGCGCGTACTGCCGCTGCGGAGTCTGCTCGGTGTCGAACAACCACCCGATGTGCGCGTGCAGGAAGCCCTTGGTCAGCGCGCCGAGAGTGTTGCCGTACTTCCACGGGCTGTGCGGGTCGCCGTCGCGGTCGGAGAACTTGTGGTGCTTGCGGTGGTCGGCCACCCAGCGCACCACGGGCCCCTCGATCGCCAGCGAGCCGGCGATCGCCAGGGCGTACTTCATCGCCCGGTTCGGCTTGAACGACTTGTGGGTGAACAGCCGGTGGAAACCGATCGAGATGCCGTGTCCCGCGATCGTGTAGAAGACCACCGCGATCACGATGTCGCGCCACCCGAGGAACCCACCCCAGGCGATCGGCACCGCCGCGAGAACAGCCAGGAACGGGATCCCGATGAACAACGCCAGCGCGACCTGTTCCCAGATCTGTTTGCGTTCACCCCCGAGCGTTCCGGTGTCGATGTCGAGCTCGTCGACGTCCTGGGCGCGGCTCGGCGCCTCCGGTGCTGCCACGGCGGGTGGAGTCATGTCGTGTTCCCTCGAGGTGGAGGACTACTTACCTACGCAACCGTAACCTACGCAACCGTAGGTAGGGAACCCCTCGCGTGTCGCCCCGGTACCCATGGCAAACTGTCCGAACGCACCAGCGGTCCCCCGTGGGGTAATCGGCAGCCCGCGAGACTTTGAATCTCGAAGACCAGGATCGAAACCTGGCGGGGGAGCAACTTCTTGTGCGCGGTGGGGTGGTTCCTTCCCACGCGCCGGCTACGCCCGCTCCTTCGTCGCGTGCTGCGCGGTGCTCCCGCCCGCCCGGTCAGGGGTGCGCGTGCTGGCGCCCGCTTCGTGGGCGCGCTGGCGCGCGGTGGGTGCGCGCTTGGCGCGCGGAGTGCGGCGCTGGCGCGCGCTTGGGCGCTGGCGCGGGGTACCGCGCTTGCGCGTGAGGGGTGCGCGCTTTCGCGCTGAGCACGCGCTGCCGCGCGTATTTTGCGGGCTACCGCCCGCGCGTGCGCTACACGGCGTCCTGCCGGATGACCTGGGCGTAGAGACGGAGGGTCATGGGGCAGCTCGAACTGACGGCCGGAGAGCCGACCCGGTCTGTGCCTCCCTGCCGCTTGCGCTGCCCGAATACGTCGAGTCGATCGGCGAAGTCGACCGCGTCTTGAACATGCTCGTCGGCGATACCCAGCGAATCGAGGTGTACCCCGAGCACGGGTTCGCAAGCCCGCAGCCGATGCCGTCCGAGGTCAAGCGGGCGTACGAGCACCTGGTCGACCACGGGTACACCGCCCGGCTCCTGTAGCTCTCTGCCGAGTTGAATTCTTATGGATCAAGGGCGCGCGTGCCCGGACTGCGGGCGGCGCCGGGGCGCCGTCCTCGCCGGGCCCAACGAGCAGGACGCTTCCTCGTCTACGTGATCTCGACTGCCAATGACCGACGTGTCTGGCGTCTGAGCGCCGGTTAGCCCCGTCCCCCTGGCCGCTCGATTGTCCGGCCAGGGGGACGGGGCGAGTGTGGCGACTTGTCACGGGCCGGTGAGTGGCGTAACGCTGGGCGCATGTCGACACCGATGGGTCCTGTGCCCAGCGGCCAGCTTGTGTCGACCGCCCGGTCTCAGGCGCTGGCGGCGCAGTTCACGCAGGTTGCACCGGAGATCACGCGGACACCTGGCGCTGTGCGTGGCGACGCTGAACTCCTGAAGATGGACGGCACACCAGCGGGCTGGCTTTGGGCGGGAGCGTCCTGGCGCTATCCCGCCGGCTCCGCGACCAACTCGGTGGATCTGACTGTTGAGGTCGCCACCGGCAACGAGCGCGTGCCAACGGTTTGTGACGGAATGGACGCGCCGCCACAGCACCGCTGTTCAGAGGTCCGCACGCTGGCAGACGGATCCACAGCCTTCATCCGCGACTCCATGGTTCGGCTCGTCCGACCGAACGGAACTCAGGTATTCGTGTTCAGTGGTGCTCAGCTGCCGCCGGGATCGATACACGAGGCACTGATAGGCCCCGACAGGGTGGTCGAGATCGCGCAGCAGATCACGGTTACGCCGTGATCGCCTTGGGCTCGTCGTGCGATTAGCGTGCTATTACGGGCGGCCAGCGAAGGTCAAAACAGGACACTCACCGAGCGTCGGTCCACGCGTGGAGACCATGCACGAGCGCACCTCGGACCGATCTTCCAAACTGGCTACTTGCTAACTTGTGCGCGGTGGGGTGGTTTCCCCACGCGCCGGCTTACGCCCGCTCCTTCGTCGCGTGCTGCGCGGTGCTCCCGCCCGCCCGGTCAGGGGTGCGCGTGCTGGCGCCCGCTTCGTGGGCGCGCTGGCGCGCGCTGGGTGCGCGCTTGGCGCGCTGAGTGCCGCGCTGGCGCGCGAATTGCGGGCTGCCGCCCGTTTCGGAGGGCGCGGGGGAGCGCTTGGCGCGCTTTCGCGCTGTCGCCCGGGTAAGCCATTCTTCGCGCTGGCGCGCCGGCTGCCACACCGTGGCGCGCTTGGGCGCTGTCGCGGAGTGCCGCGCTGGCGAACGAGGGTGCGCCAATCGCGCTGAGCACGTGCTCCCGCGCGCATCGGGGGCTGCCACCGGCCTGTGCGCTCCTCATGCGGGCGTTCTGTCGGATGGCGTGGGCGTAGACCCGAAGGGCTGACCGCAGGGCCGGATGCCGAGACGTTCCGCGACCACGTGTACAGAAATTCCGGCCGTCAGCAGCGTGGCGTGATGCATACCGGAGGTCGTGCACCCGAGCCGGCGGCAGTGGCTTCAGAACTGTGGGGGCAGGCTCGTCTAGTAGCGCCGACTTACCGTCCTCGAAATCTTGATCAGTGATGACGCCATCTTCGAAGAGCGCGGACAACCTCCGCAGGCGCGCTTCTGGATCCCCTGGACTCCCCTGCCCGGTTGGGCCGGCCGAACTGGCCGTCGACTCGAAGGTTTCCCGAAGCCGGTCGACGGTCTCACGGAGCTCCTCGCGTGCTGCGCGGTGCTCCCGCGCGCGTTTACGGGCTACCGCCCGCCTATCAGCAGGCCGGGGCAGCTGTGGCGGCGGAGTCCCGCAGATCGTCCCAATCCTCCCGTCGCACGAAGACGAGATCAGTGCTGGCGAGGGCCTGTATCAGTCGATCCGCGCGGAGTGTGCTCTCGACGTACACCAGCGTCGGATAAGCCGCATACTCCGGTTCCGCAGGCTCTTCGAGGTCCTCGTTGGGCTGGACGTAGACCAATTCAGGGAAGTCATCGCGCCGCCAGTCGCCCGCGAGGAAGTAGTCGCCCCCGCGGTAGTCGCTGCTGCGCGGCTCGAACTCAAGCCCGAGGGTGCGGCCCAACAAGTCAGCAACACTCGTCACGTCGTCCATGCCAGCAAACGTCAGCGAGGTCAATGCAGGGCGGCTCACCCGCGGCATTGTGCCCGATCGGCTATTCCTCAGAAGAACCCGGGAACACCCGGAGCACATGTCCGTCCGGGTCCGCGACGCGGAATTCGCCCCCGTCACCCGCATACGGCATCAGGATTTCGGCTTCGTTGCTCGCCAGTCGTTCGTACAGCGCGGCAGGTTCGCTGACGAACAACGCAAGCCACGTACCGGGCTGGCCTTGGCCATTCACGCACCGATAGATCTCGTGCTCGTCCCAGCGGATGATGCCGAAGTCGGCCGGATCTCCGAAGGTGCCAAGGAGTTCGAAGTCGAGGACCTCTGTGTAGAACTTCATGCTGGCCTGTAGATCGGAGACGTTCAGGATCGGGTTGATGTGGATCAGTGCCCCGCCCGTCGAACCCGGCATGATCTGCTCCTTCAAAGTTGATCGTGCTAACGCCGTTGCTAACAGAAGCTGCGGATCGATTGCACAGAGCGCGCCGGCCAAGGCGACGACCTGATCGCGTGATCGGGGGCCACCGCGCTCTCGGCTCAATCCCACCAGAGCGTGACCAGACGAGTCTGGGGCGGAACTTCGATCTCCCGCAGAGGAGGTGCGTCGTTCCACCAGTCGTCCCCCGGCATGTCCGCACCCAACGAGGCTGCCCAGGACCCGACTTCGGCTGGAGATGCTGTCGTCACCACGTAGACGTGGTCGCTGAACGGCCACTCGTCCGGTCCCATCACCTCGGACACGCCAACCCAGACGCTGTGAACATCGGGACGGTCGCGTATGGCGCTCAGAACGCCGTAAAAGTGAGCAGGACCGGGATGGTCGGACAGATTGCTGCCGATCGAGGCGAGATCGTCGTTCCCGTCGAAGAACAACTCCAGACTGACAACGGGCTCGGGGCCGGCCCCGTCGTATCCGCCCTGGCGCGCGATCTCCGCATGGAGTTCGGTCAGCATTCTCACTCCCTCGACTCGGAACTGCGGCCGCCGTCCGGCCCGGCACGAAGCATTCCCGACGATCTGCAGATTTCACACTCACGCTTGGCACTGCGCTCCAGCGCGACGGGTTGGCTGGACGGCAGACGGGAAGACGCGAGACATGCAGGCTTGCCTCAGCAGTGGCCGGTCAGGACCACGACGGTCTGGTCGGTCTCGGACTGCCAGAGTCCGGCCGTCCATTCCAGGTCTCCACTTGCTCGTGGCTCGGCGGTCACGGCGGCGCGGACCGACTGCCACTCGTCCTGTGCGTCTGCCCCAGAGAGCCAGTCCAGCTGACCGCCGGCCCAGTAGAAGAGCACGAGCGGTGCCCCATGCGAGATCACCTCGTCGCAGATTCGACGCTTGGTCCGAGTGCCACGCCTCTGGAAGAGGACTCCATCAGGACTGGTGAGCCGGCCCTGCTCGATGGCGTCCCACTGGGTCTCCGAGAGGTCGACTCGCATGGGACCTATCGTGACGTAGATCCGGCGAGGGGCGAGGAGATGACGCGGGTGATCGACGTTCCGGAGGCGTTCGCGCGCGAGATCAGTGGGCGGGAGAACGCGTCGGGTCGGGCTTGGATTGATGCGCTGCCGGGGCTGGTCGATCAGGCGCTGCGGCAGTGGGAACTGACGCCGTCGGGTGCGGTGATGCACGGCGGGGTTGGCGTCGTCGTACCGGTACGGCGGGGCGACGGGACGGCTGCGGTTTTGAAGATCTCGTTTCCTCATCCTGGCAACGTCGCGGAGCCGAAGGCACTGGCCGTGTGGGCGGGGCGTGGTGCGGTGCGGTTGCTGGAGAACGATGCGCAGGCGTTCGCGATGGTGTTGGAACAGGCGAGTAGAGGCTCCTTGCGGGATGTGCCCGATGCGGTTGAGCGAGTCGTGGTCGCGGGGCGGCTGAATCGTCGGCTGGCGGTGGCGGCGCCGGACGACGTGCCGTCGCTGAGGGTGGTGGCTGAGGGCTGGGCGAAGGAGATCGAGTCACGGCATCGGAGGCTGCGGGCGCCGCTGGCGGGTCGGCTTGTGGGACGCGCGGTCGAGGCCTGTCGTCACCTGGCCGCGGAGCAACCGAACCTGCTGGTTCATGGGGACATGAACTTCAGCAACGTGCTCAGGAGCGAGCGCGAGCCTTGGGTGGTGATCGATCCGAAGGGGTGGGCGGGCGATCCCGCCTATGACGCGGTCTATCTGCTCCGGGACCGCTGGCCCTCGATGGCGGAACTGGTGAAAACGTTGTCGTACCAGCTGGGGGCGTTCGCCGAGGCAGCTGAATTGGATCGGGAGCGAGTCATGCGGTGGGTGCAGGCGTGCGCGGTCAAGGATGCGCTCTGGAGTTTGGAGTTCGGTGAGTCGTCCGAACGGGTTTCCATGAACGAAGCCGTGGCGGGGATCGCCTGCTGAAAGATCAGCGATTGTCTCCGCTACCGCCGAGCATCGAGCGTTTCTGCCGGTCGGCGAGTTTCTCAATGTTGCGCTGGGCAACAGCTTCGAGCGGGACGTCGAAGTAGTCCGCGATCACGGCGACGTACCACAGCGTGTCACCGAGTTCCTTCGTGAGGTCTTCGATGTCCCATTGAGAGAAGTCGCTGTCCTTGTCGCGGACGATCTTCTTCGCCTTCTCGGCGATCTCACCGGTCTCGCCGACCAGCCCGAGCAAGAGATGGAACAGCTCGTTGTGTTTGTCCTTCGGTGCGGCGGTGCGAAGGGCTGCCTGCTGGTAGTCGTTCAGATCCATGCGGAGACTGTAGGCCGCTCAGGTCCCGAGCACACCGACCGCGATCCCGGACAAGCCGAGCAACGTCACCAGCAGGGCAGCCACTTTCTCGGCAGCCGGGGCCGGTCGGGGGTCCTCCCAGTACGTCTTGGCACTGTCCCATTCGAAGCTGACCCCGTCGAAGGTGACCATCCACGCGAGCAGGAACACACCCACTCCAACCGGCAGTCCCACAACGAGCCCTGAGCCAGCCGGTTCCGCAGTGGTTGCGATCACCACAGCGCCCAGCCAGCTCATCGCCGCGACGGCGACGAAGCGGCGGCGTACCCGAGCACGCACAACCGCGATGACCACCGGCCAAGCGACGTACAGGCCGATCAGGAGCGCACGGGACATGCCGCTGATTCAAACACCAAAGCGTCACGGAGCGACGGCCCGGATGATGACCACGTCCTCCTCCTCGACGTCGGCGGGGATCGTCCCGGCGGCCTGCTGGGCCTTCATCAAGGGCCCCAGCGGGCCGCGGACGGAGGAGCGGACCTCGACATCCACCAGACCAGCCCTCCGCAGACGGTCCAGGGTCTTCTCCGTGCCGATCAGCGACGAGTGCACCAGGAGCAGGACACCCCCAGGCGTCAGATGACCGCGAGCCCCGTCGCAAATGGCGTCGAGGACGATGCGCCCGTCGTGCCCGGCCTCCCATGCTCGGCTGGCGCCCCGGCGCGGTACGTCGGGCCGCGGCGAAGGCACGTACGGCGGATTGCTGGCGATCAGGTCGAAGCGTTCGCCGGCGACCGGTCCGAACGTCCGTCCTCTCCGAGTCCGGACGGACACACCGGCCCGGCGCGCGTTCAGCCGCACGGTGAGCAGGGCTCGCCGGGACACGTCGACCGCGGTGGTGTCGGCTCCGCACTGTGCGGCGGTCAGCGCGAGGACGCCGCTGCCGGTGCAGATGTCGAGGGCGCGCGAGCCGGGGCCGAGTGTCTCCGCGCGGATGGCGTCGGCGAGCATCCACGAGTCGGAGATCGGGGCGAAGACGCCGGGCAGGGTCAGCAGTTTCATGCGGTGAACACCTCCGCGAGCCAGGGGACGACGCGCTCCGGTCCGAGCGCGCGAAGTTGATCGACCGGTGGGTCCTCCACCAGCGCCCGTACGTCGTCCAGTCCGCCCGGCGCATACGGCTCGGCGGCGTCGATCAAGTCGTGCAGACGACGGCGGGTAGGCAGGACCGATCCGGTCCGCAGGTCGAGCAGTTCGCCCCGGACGCCGTCGCGGAGCGCGGACCACCGGTTCTCGGCGATCCGCCAGCTCGGTGCGGGCGGCGGCAGCTCGCGGACGTGGTGCTGGTAGGCGAGATGGGCGCCGAGCGCGTGGACGAAGCGAGCGATCGCGCTGGTCCGCTCCACCGTCGCCTGTACGTCGAGCACCCGCAGCTCGAGCGTCCCGTACCGCAGATGCGGCCGCAGCTCCCACCACCACTCCGACGCATCGGCCAAGGTGCTGCCCCGGACCATCCAGGCCAGTTCGTCCGCGAACTCCTCCCAGGAGTTGATGATCGGCGGCACCCCCTGCCGGGGCAGCTCGGACGCGATCACCGGACGGACCGAACACAACCCGGTGTCACGCCCCGCGAAGAAGGGCGCGGCACCAGCCAGCGCGGCCAACTCGGGCAGGACGTCGCGTAACGCGTGATAGACACCCAAGGTGCAATCGGCGTCACCGAACGCCAGATGGACCTGCAGCGACGAAACCAGCTGCCGTCCGATCACCTCGCGGTAGCGATCCCCCAGCCCAGCGGCCCGTTGCGTGGGCGCCAACGCGGTCGGCCCGTCGAGCAGCGGATGAACCGGCGCGGCGATCACGGCCAGGTCCGGTCCGCAGGCATCGGCGACCAACGCCCGGCAGGAGCGCAACTCCTCGACGGCTTCCGTCACCTTCTCGTGCACGGACGTCGCGATCTCGAGCTGGCAGGCGGGCAGCTCCGGCTTCACCCGACGATCACCAGCGGCGGCGACCACCACGGAAGCCTCGGCGGGCATCCAGCTCCCCCGGTGCACCACCACCAGCTCTTCCTCGAACCCGACCGTCCCCGGCACCGTGCTCGCGAACAACGCCCGCAACGACGCGCCATCAGGTACGGCGTGCGCATCAGGTACGGCGTGCGCATCAGGTACGGCGTACGCAGCAGCCGCCTTCGGTACGGCGTTCCGGTCGATCACAGGCAGCACCGAAGCCCTTCGTGCGGACCGGACGCGGACCGCGCCACGGCATCCCTCAGGCTCACTGCCGAACCCGCCCTTCCGATACCCCTCCCGTCTGCCCCGCAATCGGCCCCGGACCGCACGACCTCGCTGACCAGGAAGCTGCCGGCTCAGACACGTTGCGCTCGGCTACGACCCAGGTCGTACGCCGAGTCCATTCCCTGGTCCGACGAGACCGGCGCCGCGAATCAATACCTTCGATGACGTGGGCGGGACAGGCTCGTTCACGAGGTACCTCCAAGGAGACCGATGACCATCCAGACCGGCGAGCTCCCGCTCGGCCGTTTGCCGCAGGACACCGCCCCCCGGACCGCGATCCGCGCCCACGAGCTCCGCAAGGTGTACGGGCAGGGCGACACCGCGGTGGCGGCCCTCGACGGGGTGTCCGTCGACTTCGGGGTCGGCCGGTTCACCGCGATCATGGGCCCGTCGGGCTCCGGCAAGTCGACGCTGATGCACTGCCTGGCGGGCCTCGACACGCCCACGTCGGGCCAGGTGCTGCTGGGCGAGACCGAGCTGACCACGCTGCCGGACGCCGAGCTGACCCGGATCCGCCGCGACCGGATCGGCTTCGTCTTCCAGTCGTTCAACCTGCTCCCGATGCTCTCGGCCAAGGACAACATCCTGCTGCCGCTGGAGCTCGGCAACCGCAAGCCCGACCAGGAGTGGCTCACCACCCTGATCGACGTACTCGGCCTGCAAGACCGCCTCACCCATCGCCCGTCGGAACTGTCCGGCGGCCAGCAGCAGCGCGTGGCCGTCGCGCGCGCACTGGTCGGCCGGCCCGAGGTCGTCTTCGCCGACGAACCGACCGGCAACCTGGACTCCCGCTCCGGCGCCGAGGTGCTCGGCTTCCTGCGCCGCAGCGTGCGCGAGTTCGGCCAGACCGTCGTCATGGTCACCCACGACCCGCTCGCCGCCTCGTACGCCGACCGCGTGGTCCTGCTGGCCGACGGCAAGCTGGCCGGCGAACTGCTCGAGCCGACGCCGGAGACCGTGCTCGGCGCCCTGCGGCAGCTGGGGGCCTGACCGTGCGACGCTCCATCCTCTCCTCGCTGCGCGCCCATCTGGGCCGCCTGATCGCCGCCTGCCTGGCGATCGTGCTGGGGGTCGGCTTCGGCACCCTGGCGCTGTCCGTGCACGCCTCGGCGTCGCACGGGATCGACGAGACCATCGGCAAGGCCAACGCCGGGGTCGACGCGGTGGTGGTCAGCAACGACCGCTCGGTCGAGGCCAAGGACGTGGCCGCGATCCGCAAGCTGCCGCAGGCCGCGTCGGTTGTCGTCGACACCGGTGCGTACCTGCAGGTCCAGTGGGCCGGTCAGGTCCGCCCGACGTACCTCGGGGTGAAGGCGCTCTACGACACCTCGAAGATCGCCGGCCCCACGACGTCGCAGGGCCGGTTGCCCGCCAGCACGCTCGAGATCGCGCTCCCGGCCCGGACGGCCGAGAAGAACAAGGTCGCCCTCGGCAGCAAGCTCCAGCTCAGCTCGTACGACGACAAGCGCTGGACCGTGACCGTGGTCGGCATCCTCGACGACGGGACCAGCTTCGGTTCCGGCTCGGCCGTGGCGACGCCGCAGTCGGTGAAGATCTTCGAGCCGCAGAGCTACATCAACCAGATCAAGGTCGCCGCCCAGCCCGGCACCGACCAGGAGGCCCTGGTCGCCGCGATCACGCCGATCGCGTCCGGCCTGCAGGTCTACACCGGTACCGGCTGGATCGACCACGAGGTGAAGGGCCTGACCAACGGCATCGACGTGCTCGGCGGCGTGTTCGGCATGTTCGCCGTGATCGCGCTGTTCGTCGCCTGCCTGGTGATCGCCAACACCTTCACGATCGTGATCGCCCAGCGGACCCGCGAGATGGCGCTGCTGCGCTGCGTCGGCGCCTCCCGCCGGCAGGTGTTCTCCTCGGTGCTCGCCGAAGCGGCCGTGGTCGGCCTGGTCGCCTCCGCGGTCGGTGTGGTGGTCGGGATCGCGCTGTCCGCGCTCGGCCTCGCGCTGTCGCGGGAGTTCGACCTGGAACTGCCGCCGATCAGCCTGCACCTCGACCTGGTGTCGATCTTCGCGCCGCTGCTGCTCGGCACCGTCGCGACCGTACTGGCCGCGATCGTCCCGGCCCGCCGCGCCACCAAGGTCGCGCCGCTGGCGGCCCTGCGCCCCGAGGCGGCCCCGGTGGCCGCGTCGAAGCGCGGCATCGTCCGGATCGTGCTCGGCTTCCTGCTCCTGGCCGGCGGCGGACTGTTGCTGGCAGCAAGCGCTGCGAGCGGTCAGGTCGTGATCGGCGTCGGCGGCGGTGTGCTCTCGTTCGTCGGCGTACTGGCGGTCGGTTCGCTGCTCGTCCCGGCGTTGGTCCGGCTGCTCGGCGCGCTGCCGGCCCGCAAGGGCGGCGTACCGGCTCGGATCGCGGTGGCGAACGCCGTCCGCAACCCCCGCCGTACGGCGGCCACCACGTCCGCGCTGCTGATCGGTGTCACGTTGATCAGCCTGACCTGTGTGGGCATCGCGTCGGTGCGCAAGACCTTCGACGTCACGATGGACGACGAGTTCCCGGTCGACCTGATGGTCCGCACGTACGACGCGAAGCTCCCGGCCAGCGCGGAGCAGCAACTGCGCGACATCAAGGGCATCACCCAGGTCGTTCCGGTCCGCAGCGTCGAGGTGAAGGCCGGGCAGGAGACGCTGAGCATCACCGGTGTCGACCAGGCCAAGACCGGCTCGGTCGTCCACAACCCGCAGCTGGTCAGCCAGTTGCGGCCGGGGGTCGTCCTGCTCGACAAGCCGACCATGCGGATGCTGTCCGTGCAGGAGGGTTCAGACCTCACGCTGGTTTCGGGTGGCAACAAGCTCACCCTGAAAGCTCATCAAGCCGTCGGTCTGGACCCGATCACGCTCACCGACGCCGACCTGCAACGACTGGCACCGCAGGCGAAGGTCTCCGGTTTTTGGTTGGCCTCCGATCCCAAGGCTGACGGGTCCGACGTGATCGACGCGGTCCAGCAGTCGCTGCCGACGGTGAAGGTGCTGAACGTCGAAGGCGGTCTGGCCGAGCGCAGCAGCTACACCAAGGTCTTCGACGTACTGCTGATCGTCGCAGTCGGCCTGCTCGGCGTCTCGGTGTTGATCGCGCTGGTCGGCGTCGGCAACACGCTCAGCCTGTCGGTGCTCGAGCGCACCCGGGAGAACGCGTTGCTGAGGGCAATGGGTCTGACCCGCCGCCAGCTCCGCGGCATGCTCGCCGTCGAATCGTTGCTGATGGCCCTGGTCGCGGCCGGACTGGGCATCGTGCTCGGCCTGGTCTACGGCTGGACCGGCACCGCGGCGCTGATGAGTTCGCAGACCGACGGCAAGGTCCAGTACGCCGTACCGGTCGGCCTGCTGGTCACGATCGCGCTCGTCGCGGCGGTCGCGGGTCTGCTCGCGTCGGTCCTGCCGGCCCGTCGCGCGGCGAAGGTCGCCCCCGCTGGGGCCCTCGCCTCGGAGTAGTTCCCCTGTTGGCGTCCGAAGAACCGAGGCCTATGGCGCTCGGTTCTTCGGACGCTGCGGGTCGTCAGACGATCTCGATGCGGTTGCCGTGGCCGTCGGCGGTGTGAAAGCGGCGGCGGCCGGGGATGGTGTCGTTGTCCCAGGTCACCGGATAGCCGAGTGCTTCCAACTTGGCGGCCAGTGCGTCCAGGTCGTCGACCGCCAACGCCGGATGTGCTTTCCGGGCCGGCCGGAAGTCGGCCTCCACCCCGACGTGGATCTCGGCGTCGCCTTGCTTGAACCAGCACCCGCCCCTTGCCGCCAGCAACGGTGGCTTCGCGATCTCGGTCAACCCGAGCGCGTCGCGGTAGAACGCCCGCGCCACCTCCTCACCGCCCGGCGGGCAGGACACCTGCACGTGGTCGAGCCGCGTCACCGCTCCGCCTTCCGCGCCACCGCGAAGATCCGCCGGAACGGCAGCAACGTGCCGAACTCCCGCCGCGGATAAGCCTCCGCGAGCCTTGCGCCGTACTCGACCTCGAACTGTTGGCGTAGACCGTCGGGCAACGACTGCAGCACCGGCCGCGCACCGGTCCCCTTCACCCACTCCAGTACGGCGTTGTCGCCTTGCAGCAGATGGTTGTACGTCGTCTCCCAGGCGTCGACCGTGCACCCGAGCGCACTGAGCGCCTCGACGTACTCCGCCGGCCCCGGAACGTCCGGGCGCAGCGACTTGCCCGCCGCGTACTCCGCGTACGGCGGTCGCCCGGCCAGCTCGCGCAGGATGGCGTGCGAGGGCGCGTCGCCGTTGCCCGGGATCTGGATCGCGAGCCAGCCGCCTGGCCGGAGCGCGTCGACGAAGCCGGGCAGCAGGTCGAGTTGCTCGGGGATCCACTGCAGCGTGGCGTTCGTGACGATCACGTCGATTGATTCTGTGGGGGCGGACCAGTCGCGAAGGTCACCGACCTCGAAGGTCAGGCGGGCGGCGATCGCGGGGTCGGATCGGAGCTTCTCGGCCTCGGCGATCATCTCGGCGGAGCTGTCGACACCGTGGATCGTTGCCGAGGGCCACCGGTCGAGGAGACCGACGGTGAGGTTGCCGGGGCCGCAGCCGAGGTCGAGGACGACGGGGTTGTGGGCGTCGGCGGTTGGCGCGGTGGGCGCGCCAACGGCGGCCGCATCGGGAACGCCTACCGTGGCCGCGTCGCGAGCGCCGGCCGCGGGCGCGGCAGCCGCGCCGGGAACGCCACAAGCGGCCGCATCGGCGGCGCCGGGAGCGCCGACCGCTGGCGCCTCTGCACTTACCCCAGGTCCACCCGCCTGCCCAGCCCCGGGGAGCGCGCCGATGCGGCCGACCAGGTCGGCGAACGGGCGGCCCCGCTCGTCGGCGTACTTGCCGTACTGCTGCGGGTTCCACACCGGGGACGTGCGCATCGCGGCTCCTCTTTGCGAGATCTCTTGACGTCAAGATACCTACGCTCTCACCCTACGCTCGCGAGGTGTCTTGATGTCAAGAGTCTTGACGGATACTCTCGATCCCATGAAAGACGAGGTCGACCGGCTGATCGAGGCCTGGCGCCGGGAGCGCCCCGATCTCGACGTGGCGCCCATGGAGGTGCTGTCCCGGGTGAGCAGGCTCGCCCGGCACCTGGACCGCGCCCGCAGTCAGGCGTTCGCGACGCACGGACTGGAGTCCTGGGAGTTCGACGTCCTGGCCGCCCTGCGCCGCGCCGGCGCGCCGTACCAACTCTCCCCCGGCCGGCTCCTCAAGGAGACGCTCGTGACCTCCGGCACGATGACGAACCGCGTCGACCGCCTGGCTGCGCGCGGCCTGGTCGAGCGCCTCCCGGATCCGGCCGACCGCCGCGGCGTACTGGTTCAACTCACCACCGCAGGCCGCGACGCGGTCGACGCAGCCCTCGCCGATCTCCTCACCCACGAGCGCACCCTGCTGGCCGCCGTCACCGACCGCGACCAGGCCAAACTCGCCCGGCTCCTGCGCGATCTAGTCGGTCCCTTCGACCAGGAAACGCATTGAAGGTTCAACCTCCGGAAACCGGCCGAATAACGCTCGAATAATCCGAAAAGACGGCGCGTCACTTAATACCCGACCCGATCGTTGCTAGTTGCAACCGGATCGTGAAGGTGCTGTAGCGAACGACTGTCGACACTGAGTCACCATGCGCACTAATGTCCTCACTGTCGGTGTGTTTATGGCTACGCATCGTTGCGAACAAGGTCTTTCGGCGGCAAGAGGTGGTTCGCCGAGAGAGGTCGATGGTGTCCGGGGCTCGGGGCCCGGACAACGTGGACCGGCACGGGGCCCGCTCACCCAGGTGGTGGTCGCGGCGTCGCTCCCAATCACAGGGGATGGGAGCGCACGCCGCGATTCACGGCGTCGGGGAATTTGATCATGTATACACAAGCCGAGAATGCTGGATATTTCGGTGCGTCAGGAGTCCGTGCGTTGTGGTGGTTACCCGGCGGTTTTACTGAGTTCAACCGGCCAGTAACCCCGATGCGCCGTGCGGAAGCGCACAGTTGGTGCTTCTGGAGGGCAGGACTGCGTGCATGCGGCGCCACAGTCGATGCGGGATAGCAGTTGCGTGGGTGCCGAAGCGACACCCGTACTCGGGGCGTCGGGCGCATCCCCACGTTTCCTCGACCGACCACAGCGTGTCCTCGCGCAATCAGGGCATCCCGCGAGGGCGAATATGCACTCCGTGAGCGCGGAGGCCACCGCCGGCCACAGCGCCCGCTGAAGCGGCCGGCCACCGGCTCGCTGCGGTGAGTCGTGTCGGGCGCTCGCCGACCGCCCCTTCTGCAGATCCGTAGCGCGCCCGTTACCTTGCGCGTCCTCACGCGACAGCGCGCGCTCAGCGCGAGCGCGACCCTCGCGCGACAGCGCATACCTCAGCGCGACAGCGCGCACCCCGGCGCGAAGCGCGCACTCGCGGCAGCGCGTCCTCCCGCGGCAGCGCGTACTCAGCGCGAAGCGCGACCCTCGCGCGACAGCGCATACCTCAGCGCGACAGCGCGCACCCCGGCGCGAAGCGCGCACTCGCGGCAGCGCGTACTCAGCGCGAAGCGCGTACCCGGGCGCGGCAGCGCGCCCTCGCGCGGCAGCGCGCACTCCTGATCGGGCGGGCGGGAGCACCGCGTAGCACGCGACGAAGGAGCGCGCGGAGCGGCGCGTGGGGAAGAACCCCTCCCCCACGTACTAACTCTCCGCCCGCTCCGCCGCTTCCAGCCAAGCGCTCTCCAGCTCTTCGCGTTCCTCGTTCAGCTTGCGCAGTTCGGTGTCGAGCTCCGCGAGCCGGCCGTAGTCGCTGGCGTGGGCGGCGAGTTGGTCGTGCAGCTTCTTCTCGGTGTCGGCCAGCTTGGACAGCTGTCGCTCAAGCCGGTTCAGCTCCTTCTTCGCGGCCCGAGCCGCGGCAGCGTCGACCGGGGCGGGGGCGGGAGCGCTCGACGTACCAGCGCTTGACGTACCAACGCTCATCTCAGAGGCCGCGGCCGCCCCGGCAACACCACCACCCGAAGACACGACCCGACGCCCCGGCGCACCAGTTTCGAGCTCGTCCAGATACTGCTCGACCCCGCGCGGCAGATGCCGCACCTTCCCGTCGCCCATGATCGCGTAGACCATGTCGCTGACCCGCTCGAGGAAGTACCGGTCGTGCGTGACCACCACGACCACCCCGGGCCAGCTGTCGAGGAAGTCCTCCAGCACGGTCAGCGTCTCGACGTCCAGGTCGTTGGTGGGCTCGTCGAGGATCAGCACGTTCGGCTCGTCCAGCAGGATCCGCAGTAGTTGCAGCCGGCGCCGTTCGCCACCGGACAGATCGCTGATCCGCGTGGTCAGCTTGTCGCCGGTGAAGCCGAACCGCTCGAGCAGCTGCGACGAGGTCAGCTCACCGCTGTGCCCGGCCAGCGCGGCCGTGCGCTTGATGTCGGTGATGTGCGCGAGCACGGTCTTCATGCCGTCGACCTCGTCGAGGGTCTGCGACAGGTTCGCGATCCGGACCGTCTTGCCCTGCTTGACCAGGCCGGCGTCCGGCGCCAGCTGACCGGTCAGCACCTTGAGGAACGTCGTCTTGCCGGCGCCGTTCGGGCCGAGCAGCCCGATCCGGTCGGCCGGGCCCAGCCGGAACGTGACGTGGTCGAGCATCACCCGGTCGCCGAATTTCAACGTGACGTTCTCCGCGTCGTACACGTCCTTGCCCAGCCGGGACGTCGCCAGCTTCGACAGCGCGAGCTTGTCGCGCGGGGCCGGCTCGTTCTCGATCAGGGCGTTCGCGGCGTCGATCCGGAACTTCGGCTTCGACGTCCGGGCCGGTGCGCCGCGGCGCAGCCAGGCGAGCTCCTTCTTCAGCAGGTTCTGTCGTTTGGCCTCGCTGACCTGCTCGGAACGCGAACGCTCGGCCTTGGCCAGCACGTACGCCGCGTAGCCACCGTCGTACGACGAAACGCGGCCGCCCTGCACCTCCCAGGTCTGCGTGCAGACCGCGTCGAGGAACCATCGGTCGTGGGTGACGACGATCAGCGCGCCGGCCCGGTCGACCACGTGCGCGGCGAGCCAGTTGACCGCCTCGATGTCCAGGTGGTTGGTCGGCTCGTCGAGAACCAGCAGGTCGACATCCGTCAGCAGCAGCCTCGCCAGGGAGGTCCGCCGGCGCTCACCACCACTCAGCGTGCCGATCAGCGCCTCGTGGTCGATCTCACCGAGCAGGTGCTCCATCACGGAACGCGCTCGCGGGTCGGCCGCCCAGGTGTAGGTCTCGGCGTCGCCGAGCACCGCCTGGCTGACGGTGAGGTTCGGGTCCAGGTCGTCGCTCTGGCCGAGGTAGCCCAGGCGGAGGTCCCGGTTCTGCGTGACGCGGCCGTCGTCCGGCTCCTCCCGGCGGGCGAGGAGCTGCAGCAGCGTCGACTTGCCGTCCCCGTTCCGCCCGACCACTCCGACCCGGTCGCCCCGGCCGACGCCGAGACTCACCTTGTCGAGCAGAAGCCGGGTGCCGAAGCCTTTGGAGACGGCTTCGAGATTGACCAGATTGGGTGCGGGGGTGGCAGCCATAACCGCCCCAGGGTACGTGATCACGCAGGCGGGCCCGGACGGTGCCGCGGCGGTGGGACGAGGCCCACCGCCGCGGCGTACGGGCTACTGGTGGTTGAGGTGGAGCAGGTACTGCTTGAGGTTGAGCGGGTTGCCGTCCGTGCGGGGGCGGGTGGGCGGCGTACCGGGGACGGGGTGGTACGCCGCGAAGGTGCTCAGCAGGATGCCTTCGCCGTGGGTGAGGCCGGGGAGTTGGGTCTCGAAGGCGTGGACGCGGCCGGCTGGGATCAGGCCGGTGAGTTGGGCGTGCGTGGCGTCGATCCGGCTGGTTTCGACGGTGGCGTGGGCCTCGGCCAGACGGCCCAGGACGGGTGCGACCGCGTCGGGCGGCAGGTCGAGCTCGAAGTGGTTCACCGGCTCGACGACTGTGGTGCCGGCCTGGTCGAGGGCTTCGAGCAGGACCAGCCGGGACGAGCCGGCGGAAGTCCGTGGCGACGGTGACCGGCGACGAGTAGCCGGTCCGGATCAGGTCGACACGTACGTCGTCCACCTCCCAGCCTGACAACCCCTGCGACAGCGTCTGGCGAACGGTCTCCTCGATCGCCGTGTGGAACGCGCGCGGGAGGCCGCCGAGCTCGACCTCCAGCCGGTAGTCGATCCCAGTACCGACCGGCGCGGGCGAGACGCGGAAGCCGACGGTCGCCACCCACGGGTTGTCCGGCGCGCCCAGCTCCCGTACGGCGGTACCGCTGCCGATCGGGCGCTCCTTGTGGATCGGCCGGGTCGCGTCGAAGGTCACCTCCAGGCCGTACTCGTCGGCGAGCAGGCTGGCGATCACCTCCTTCTGCACTTCGCCGTACAGGCTGACCGAGATCTCGTCGTCCTTGCGGACGCGGATCAGCGGGTCCTGCTCGGCGAGTTGTTGCAGGGCCTGGAAGAGCTTGATCCGGTCCCCCGCCCGCACGACCGTCTCCAGCGTCGGCGGCGCGAACAGCTGTCCACCCCGGTCGCCCGGACTGCCGAGCTGGTCGCCGATCCGGATCTCCTTGAGGCCTCGCAACGCGACGATCCGTCCGGCTTCCACCGCGTCCGCCCGCTCGGTCTCGCCGCGGGCGAAGACCTGGACGGACGTGGGTTTCGCGAAGTACGACGCTCCGCGGGCCGAACCGCCTCCGGCGCCCGGCGGGCTCGGCGTGATCGTCGGCGACTCGGTCGGGGACGTCCTGCCCGGCGCGGACGAACGCGGCACAGCCTGATCGCCTCGATGGACCTCGATCTGCTCGCGGGCCCGCAGGGTGCCGGCGAAGACGCGTGCCGACGCGATCTTTTCCCCCGCCGGCCCGCGCTCCACCTTGAAAACCGAAGCCTGCAACGGATCCCTGGCCGATCCGCTTGCCCGGGGCAACAACGTACGAATCCCCTCGATCAGCTCCGGTACGCCGTTGCCGGTGATCGCCGAGCCGAAGTACACCGGCTGGACCAACGCCCGCCGGACCTGGTCAGCGAGTTCCACCTGATGATCGGCGGCAGTCAGCTCGTCCGCCAGATACCTCTCCAGGTACATATCGTTGCGCTCGGCAAGCAACTCGTCGACCGTCCCCGTCCCCGGCGGATACGGCACGAACCGGGCACTGCGGACGCCGAGATCCCGCACCGTGCCGAGCGGAATCGCCGCGGGGGTCAGCAATCGCCGGACATCCGCCAGCAGTTCGTCGTACCGGGCGCCCATCCGGTCGATCTTGTTCACGAACAGCAGTGTCGGGATGTGCAGGCGCTGCAGCGTGCGCATCAGCAGGCGGGTCTGCACCTGGACGCCCTCGACCGCGGACAGCACCAGCACGGCGCCGTCCAGCACCGAGAGCGCGCGCTCGACCTCGGCGATGAAATCGGAGTGGCCCGGGGTGTCGATCAGGTTGACCGTCAGGCCGGACAGCTCGAACGACACCACCGCGGAGCGGATCGTGATGCCGCGGCGGCGTTCGAGGTCCATCGTGTCGGTCCGGGTGCTGCCGGCGTCGACGCTGCCGACCCGGTCGATCACGCCGGCCGCGTGCAGCAGCCGCTCGGTCAGGCTGGTCTTGCCGGCGTCAACATGCGCCAGGATTCCCATCGTCAGTGTGCTCAAAGGTCCTCGTCGGAGTCTCGATCCATCGGATGACAACGGAGTGGATCGAAACTCGGCGCATCGGGATCCCCTTCTCGGCACTGACAACAACACGGACAACGGCACGGAACAAACGTTTGACGAGCGTAACGCCGGCACAACACCGGGCGCAGGTGGTTTTCCAGCCCTTCCGAAGTCGCTTCCCGGACAAGTACCCTGCCGCCCACACGGCCGCCCAGGTCTTGTTTGAAAAACTTCGCGGAACAAGGGTTCTCGGGCGTCGTGGACACGAGGAGTTCCGATGTCACTGACGGACGACTATCTTTCCGCCGCCGCCGACCGCGGGCCCCAGGCGAGTGCGATTCTCGCCGCCGCCGCCCCCGAGCTCGACGCCACCACTTATCTCGGCCGCTGCCTGAGCCGGCCGACCTTCCTGGAAGCCGCGCCGTACCGGCAGCTGGTCGCGGATCTCGACCTGCTGCACTCGGCCCTGACCAGACTGCCCGAACGAGTGTTCGGCGGGGATCTCGCCGAGTTCGCCCGGACCGTCGGCATGACCGAGACGCAGGTGCGGGCGATCTGCCGCGGCCGCGGGCCGGCGCCGAGCCGGATGGGCCGCGCGGACCTGTACCGCGACGCCGACGGCTTCCACCTGCTCGAGATCAACATGGGCAGCACCGTCGGCGGGGTCGACAACCCGGTGCTGAACGCGGCGATGCTGGAGCACCCGTTCATCGCCGAGTTCGTCGCCGCCAACGACCTGACGTACGCCGAGACGATGACCGAGGTGGTCCGCACCATCATCACCGAGGCGAAGGTGCCGACCGGCGTCCGCCCGGTGATGGCGATCGCCGACTTCCCCGACAGCTATCCCGACCTGGAACGCCAGCTGCACAAGAGCGCGCAGATGCTCGAACCGCTCGGCATCGACGCGATCCCGTGCCCGGTCGACGCGCTGGAGTACCGCGACGACCGGATCTGGCTGGGCGACCGCGCGATCGACGTGGTGTTCCGGCTGTTCATGATCGAGGACGTGCTCAAGCCGGGCGCGGTCGAGCTCCTCGAGCCCGTACTGCGGGCGGCCGAGCAGGGGCACGTCGCGATCTTCACCCCGCTGGACGCCGAGCTGTACGGCAGCAAGGGCGCGCTCGCGCTGCTGTCCGACGAGGCCTACCGCGACCGCTATCCGGCCGACGAGCTCGCCGCGCTCGACCGCATCCTGCCGTGGACGCGAATGGTCCGCAGCGGACCGGTCACCGTCGACGGCGAGCGGGTCGACCTGGAGCAGTACGCCCTAGCCAACCGCGAGGAGCTGGTGCTCAAGCCGACAGCGCTGCACGGCGGCGACGGCGTACTGCTCGGCTGGCTGACCGACGAGGCGACCTGGTCTGCGCGAATCGCCGAGGCGATGGACAACCCGTGGGTCCTCCAGCGCCGCATCCGGCCGGTGCCCGAGGTGTTCCTCACCGACGAGGGCAGTGAGCAGTGGCTGCTGACCTGGGGAGCATTCCTCGTCTCCGACGGCCTCGGCGGCTTCCTGATCCGCGGCTCACAGGAACTCGACGGCGGCGTCGTCAACATGGCCACCGGCGCCACGGCCACCTGCTGCTTCCACCAGCGCTGACGCCAACCGGCCCGGTGACACCTGCCACCGGGCCGGCCCGGCGCTACCTCCCGTCGACCGTGATCCCCAGATCGACAACCAGTGCCGCAGCCAACTGATCCACCTGCTCAGCGGCGATCCTCACGCCCTGCAGTGACTCCACGTCCCGCACCCCGTCCAACGGATTACCCCGCAGGCCTGCGCTTCTGCCAGTTGTCCCACGACGGCCGATTGTCCCACTGGCAAAGGGCCACTCCCAGGATCCGATGTCATCAATCCCTGCAACCAGTTCTGGATGTCCGCGAGACAGTTTCGCTAACCGAGGTCGCCTCAGCGTTGCATTGACCGAGCGACGGTCGGGCAGTTGTGCAACAGCTCTCATTCGGGACTGATCACCGGTCGAGCTTTCATGGTCGTACTATCCCGGCCAATTCGCAGTCGGCACTCGGCTCGGCAAGCGCACGACGATGTTGGGCGGAGCGGCGGCGGATCTACTCGACGCGGGCTTACCTCAGCTCAGGCTCATCTGCACGAGCTGCATCACGAACAGGCTATCGCCGGAGGCTGATTCGGTACCGGCGGGGGCCGTCTTCAACAGCACCGCAAACCACGGCAACTTCAACACCAACCGCAACCACTACACTGTTCTTCTCTCTGTTCTTCTCTCTGTTCTTCTCTCTGTTCTTCTCTCTGTTCTTCTCTCTGTTCTTCTCTCTGTTCTTCTCTCTGTTCTTCTCTCTGTTCTTCTCTCTGTTCTTCTCTCTGTTCTTCTCTCTGTTCTTCTCTCTGTTCTTCTCTCTGTTCTTCTCTCTGTTCTTCTCTCTGTTCTTCTCTCTGTCCTTCTCTCTGTCCTTCTCTCTGTTCTTCTCTCTGTTCTTCTCTCTGTTCTTCTCTCTGTTCTTCTCTCTGTTCTTTACCGGTTGACGATGGCCGGGAGGATGCGGGCGCCGGGGACCGGGCCCTCGGCCTGGCGGACCATGCGGCAGAGGCCGGACTCGGCCAGTTCGACCGCGAGGTCGACCGCTCGCCGGCTGTCGGCGGCGAGGAACAGGCAGGTGGGACCTGAGCCGGAGATCATCGCGGCCAAAGCGCCCTGGTCCAGGCCGAACTGGAGCGTCGTACCCAACTCAGGCCGCAGGGAGAGCGCAGCCGCCTGCAGGTCGTTGCTGAGAGCAACCGCCAGCGCGGCGGGGCGGCCGGAGAGCAGCGCGGACAGCAGCTCAGGACGGACCTCGGGAGCCTCGACCCGGCGGAGTGGGCGGAGGCGATCCAGCTCGGCGTACACCTTCGGAGTCGACAGCCCGCCGTCGGCGATGGCGAAGACCCAGTGGAAGGTGCCGCGGGACATCACCTCGGTGACCTGCTCGCCTCGGCCCTGGCCGAGCGCGGTGTGGCCGACCAGGCAGAACGGCACGTCGCTGCCCAGGTCGGCGGCCAGGTGCTGCAGCTCCGACTGGGTGAGCTGGAGGCCCCAGAGGCGGTTGCAGGCGACCAGGGTCGCTGCGGCGTCAGTGGAGCCACCGGCCATGCCCCCGGCGACCGGGATCGTCTTGCGGATGCTCAGGTCGACGCCGTCCTCGACGTCGTACTCGGCCTGCAGCAGCCGGGCGGCCCGGACGGCCAGATTCGAGTCGTCGGTCGGTACGTCGACGGCGAAGTCGCCGACCACCTCGACGGTGATCTCCGCGTCGTCGCGCAGCGTCGCGGTCACGTCGTCGTACAGCGCGACGGCCTGGTAGACGGTCGCGAGCGGGTGGAACCCGTCCGGGCGCGGCGGCCCGACGGACAGGCCGAGATTGATCTTGGCCGGCGACCGCACCGTGACCTGGGCTGATGGTGGCACGGCCACACCCTAGAGCAGTCGTGTGCTCAGGACATGAGTTGGCGTTTCGCGTCGGCCAGCGCGGCGAATTCGGTGATGCCCAGCATCTCCCCGCGCAGCGACGAGTCGATGCCCGCGGCGGCGAACACCTCGTCCAGCAGCGCGCGGTCCGGGACCCACCGGGCCAGGGCCGAGCGGACGGTTTTGCGGCGCTGGGAGAAGGCGGCCTCGATCACCGCGAAGACCTCTTCGCGGGAGGCGGTCGTTGCCGGAGGCTCCCGTCGGGTGAAGGCGACCAGGCCGGAGTCGACGTTCGGGGCGGGCCAGAAGACGTTGCGGCCGATCGGGCCGGCGCGGCGTACGTCGGCGTACCAGGCGGCCTTCGCGGACGGTACGCCGTACGTGCGCGACCCGGGCGGCGCGGCCAGCCGGTCGGCGACCTCGGACTGGACCATCACCAGCCCGTGCCGCAGCGACGGCGCGATCGCCAGCAGGTGCAGCAGGACCGGTACGGCGACGTTGTACGGCAGGTTCGCGACACAGGCGGACGGCGTACCAAGAGCGTCCGGCCCGACCTCCAGCGCGTCGGCCTCGACGACGGAGAAGCGATCGGCCTGCCCCGGCGCGTAGGTGCCGATCGTCGACGGCAGGGCGGCGGCGAGCACCGGGTCGATCTCGACCGCGGTGACCCGGTGCCCGGCGGCCAGCAGCGCCAGGGTCAGGGAGCCCAGGCCCGGTCCGATCTCCAGGACCGTCTCGCCGCTCTCGTCCAGCTCGGCGGCGCGCACGATCCGGCGCACGGTGTTCGGGTCGATGACGAAGTTCTGGCCGCGCTGCTTGGTCGGGCGGATCCCGAGCGACGCGGCCAGCGAACGCACTTCCGCCGGACCGAGAAGCCTCGGTCCGGCGGAAGTGGAGGAATCAGCGCTGGTCACACCGGTCAGTGTGGCAGGCGCTTGCTCGACAACATCACGCGCGCTTGCCGCAGACCGGCCAGTCGGCGTAGCTGCCGCGCGCCGCACGGACCTTCTCGGCGATCGCGATCTGCTGCGCCTTGCTGGCCAGGTGCGCGTTCTCGGCGTACTTGTCACCGCCGTACGCGACCCAGGTGCCGTGGCTGAACTGCAGACCGCCGTAGTACCCGTTGCCGGTGTTGGTCTGCCAGTTGCCGCCGGACTCGCACTCGGCGATCCGGTCCCAGGCGCTGGTGTTGCCGACCGCCGGCTCTTCCTCCGACGTCCCGCCGTCCGCGACCTCCGGCTTGGGCTTGGTCCCGATCGTCACCAGCTCGTCGACCGGCTCGGCGACGATCTTGCTCGCCAGGGTCTTGGTGGTGACCAGCTTGCCGTCGACGTAGGTGAGCAGGTAGTCGACCGTCTTGCGCCCGGCCTTGCCGGCGGTGGTCGTCTTCTTCTCGCCTTCGGTCAGCTCGGCCGACTTGGTCTCCTTCTTGTCGAAGGCGATCGACTCGGTCTTGCTGACCTTCTTGACGTCGACCTTGACCACGGTGATCCGGTTGACGCCGGGCTTCAGCGCCGTCGTCACGGCCGGGGTGATCCGGTCGTCCTTGTCGTAGCCGACCTTGGCGCCGCTCAGCGCCTCGCCGACGGTCAGCGCCATCGACTTGACCGCGACGACCTTGCCCTGGCGGACGAACTGCACGGTCTTGGGAGTGCGGACCTCCAGCGACAGCCCCTCGCGCCCGATCGGGGCGCTGCGGCTGGTGGACAGGTACGCGCCGTCGTAGCGCAGTCCGAGGTCGGTCAGCGCCTCGTTCACGCTGTCGGCGGTGGTCCAGAAGTTCTTCTTGGTGCCGTCTTGGTTGACGGTCAGCTGGCGGGCGTACTGCACCGCGATCTCCTGACCGTCCTGCAGCTTCGCGTCCAGCGCGGGCGCGACCAGGTCACGCTCACCGACCTGGATGTTCTTCGCCTGCAGGGCGTCGCTCACGGTCGAGCCGAAGGTGTGCACCTTCTGGACCTGACCGTCGATCGACAGACTCACCGTTTTGCTCTTGCTCGCATAGGCCACGCTGCCGCCCACGACGGCGATCGCAGCCGTCGCGCCGACGGCCGCAATGATGGACTTACGCACTCATGCTCCCAGGTAGGGCTACCCGGGCACGGGGTCCGACGGCACTGGCGCAGACCGGGTTCTCCGGGCCGCGAACGGCCCGGCGACCTTGGTCTGTGCCGAGGGGCATGCCATCCGGAACCTTCCCCGATCCCGGCCAACATCACGAGACAGTAACGAAGAAGTGCGGAGAGTGCCAATCGACTCGTCGGCGCGGCGGCAAAAGGTGTAATGGGCCGATTACGCGGTGTGCTGACCCCACTGCCCGCGATGCACCACTTCGGCGACCCCGCGGCGGCCTCGGCGCAGTGACGGCGACCGCCGGTCCGGGGCCGGATAACCGATCGAGATCACCCCCACGAAGGCGAGTCCCTCGGGCACTCCGAACTCCGCCTTCACCGCCCCCACCAACCCGCTCGGTACGCCGAAAAAGCAGGCTCCCAGCCCCTCGTCGACCACGGTCTGCAGCATCAGCAGCGAGGCCATCCCGGTGTCCACGAACCAGTACGGCGCCGCCCAGCGCGACTCGTCGCGATCGGTCCGGCCCTTGTCGGCTTCGGCGTACCGGTCGAGGTACGCCGCCTTGTCGGCGAAGGCCAGGATCAGCAGCGGCGCCCGGCGCAGCCCTGTGACCCATCGCACATACTTCTCGTCGACGTCGGCGGCCGTGATCCGCCAGTACCGGTCCCGATCGGCGCCTTCCAGCACCAGGAACGCCCACCCCTGGCTGAACCCGGCCGACGGCCCGCGCAGCCCGTTCGCCAGGATCCGCTCGCGGACCTCGGCAGGGACCGGGCGCGAGGGGTCGTAGTCGCGCACCATCCGGCGCCGCCGGACGACCTCGGAGAACTCCACTACCAGCGGCCGCCGAACGCCCGGTCGGCGTTGTTCGACAGTGCCGCGCACAGCTCGGCGACCGAGATGTTGAGTACGCCCGCCATCTTCCGGACCGTGTGCGGGATCAGGTACGACGCGTTCGGCTGCCCGCGGTGCGGCGACGGCGTCAGGTACGGCGCGTCGGTCTCCACCAGCACCCGGTCCAGCGGGGTGACGGCGAGCGCGTCGCGCAGCGACTGGGCGTTCTTGAACGTGACCACTCCGGCGAAGCTCAGGAACGCGCCGCGCTCGACGCATTTGCGGGCGAACTCGGTGTCGCCGGAGAAGCAGTGCATCACCACCCGGTCCGGAACGCCTTCGCTGTCGAGGATCGCGAGGATGTCGTCGTGCGCGTCCCGGTCGTGGATCATCAGCGTCTTGTCCAGCCGCTTGGCCAGCGCGATGTGCGCGGCGAACGACTCGTGCTGCGCGGCCCGGCCGTCCTCGCCGGTGCGGAAGTAGTCCAGCCCGGTCTCACCGATCACCCGGACCTTGGCCGAGCTGGTTGCCAGCCGCTCGATCTCGGCCAGCGCGCTGTCCAACTCGCCCGCCTGCTTGAGTTTCGGCGCCTCGTTGGGGTGCAGGGCGACGCCGGCGATCAGGTTCGGGTACTGCTCGGCGGCCTCGACCGCCCAGACCGCGCCGGGCAGATCGCAGCCCACCTGGACGATCCTGGTCACGCCGACCGACCTGGCCAGCTTGATCGCCTCGGCCGGACTCAACCAGTGGCCGTCCTCGCCGTCGGCGATGTCCAGGTGGCAGTGCGCGTCGACGACACTCATCGGCAACTGGTCCGGCACCGCCGGCCGGCTGCGGTCCCGCGACCGCCCGTCCTCCCCGATGGCAGCGCGTTCCCGCGTCGGACGATCGACCTCCACACGCTCGGTAGACATGCGCCCAGCCTACTTACCGCAGGCGGTAGATCCGGACGTCGGAGTTCGCGTAGGCCCGCTGGGCCAGCTTGTCGAGGGCGGGCGAGACCGGGCCGGCCCGCAGGTCGGCGATGATCCAGTCGACGCCGATCTCGTTGCGCAGCTGGGAAAGCAGAGCCGGGGTCGGCCGGCGTACGGCGTCCAGGCTCTGCTGGAGGCGGTCCGGCCACGGCGACGGCTGGGTGAGGAAGCTGGTCTTGTTCTGGGTCGCCTGGAGATTCTTCGGGGCGTAGGCCCAGCCGCTCAGGTACTGCTGGACGCCGCTCAGCCCGGAGGTCCAGAACGCGTCGTCGGGACAGCCGGTACGGAACCGCGGTGGCATGCAGAACACGTTGCTGACCGCCACGTCGCCGGGTGCGGCGTTCTCGCCGAGCCAGATCATCGCCTGCTGCTCGTTCTCGGTCAGGTAGACCCGGTCGTTCGGATCGGCGACCACCGGCTGCCCGGTGACGAAGCGGTAGACGTTGCCGGACAGGACCGCCACCTGGTTCGGCAGACTGGCCGCGAGAACCAGTGCGATGACCTGCAGGAGGATCAGCGACCGGCTACGTCGTCTGGTCAGCACCACCACGATCAGTCCGACCACCGCGAGCACCTGGAACGGCACGACCAGGGCCACGATCGCCCGGCCGACCGTCGTTGGTACGTCGGGCACGTGGAACCAGAGCAGCCGGATCAGCAGAGCTGTCACCAGGCCCGCGGTCCCAGCCACCAGGATCGGCCGCCACCGCGTCGTCTCGTCGACCAGCGTGGACGCCACCGCGACCGTGCCGACCACACCGATCGCTGTGACGGTCCGCAGGAAGTGGTACTCCGAGTAGCCCGTGTGCGAGAACACCAGCGTGATGCCGGTTCCCGCTGCGACACAGCCCGCCAGCCACCAGTACGCCGGATCGCGGCGCGCCGGGCTGGTCGTCGTACCGAGCAGGGAGAGCAGGCGGGCCGCGTTGATCAGCAGGTAGTAGGCCAGCAGGCTCGCGGCGAACAGCAGCAGCCGGGGCTCGCCGGTGGCGATCGACGGGAGCACCCAGCCGCCGGTCGCCGGGTAGGAGTGGTCACCCGAGACGGAGGCGTAGAAGGGCTGCACCCGGAGCGCGGCCAGGATCTGGATCCGGCTGCCGCCCGTGCTGCCGGTCAGGGCGAAGGTGGCCGCCAGGAAGAACGCACCGGCCATCGCGCCCAGTGCGACGATCCGCCACGGCAGCACCCGCTCGCTGATCCAGGCGTACAGGCCGACGATCGCCGAGCCCACCAGCATGATGGGCAGCACAGTCGGCTTGGTGCCGGTCGCCAGCGCGATCATCAGGGCCATCGCCAGCCAGGTGCCGCGCGTGGCCTGCTTGCGCAGGATGAGCACGGTCGGGCCGACCAGACCGAGCATCACCAGCACAGCGAGCGCTCCGGTGGGCCCCTGCACGACCTGAGCCGGCGACACCTCGACGATGGGCTTGGCGGCGAGCTGCAGCGTGCCCGGCAGTGCCCCGGTCAGCAGGCCCGCCACGGCACCGACCCACGTCTTGCCGGTGAGCGCCTCGCCCGCGGCCCAGCCGGCCAGGACCAGGCTGATCACGAAGGTGACCTGCCACTGGTGCATGAGCACGTGCGACGGCTCGACACTCGCCATCACCGACTGGCCGGCCATCGAGGCGTTGGCGAACCAGTGGTAGATCAGGGGCTCGCCCAGCACCGACAGGTCGGGCGGAGTGATGTCGTGCTTGAGCGCCTGGATCAGACCGAGCTGGTACCAGAAGTCCTGGTGCCGGTCGAAGGCGATCGGCGGCAGCGGCCACACCCGGAGCAGCCCGGCGACGGTCCGCACCACTGCGACCAGCAGGAGCACAGCCATCGCGGGCTGCCACCAGCTCGGCCCGGGTTGCCAGGTCGCTCGCCGCCGGAGACCAGGCACCGCGAAGAAGACCACGTAGAACCCGAGCGCCAGAATCCACTGCAGACCTGGCCTTCCCAGTCCGGTGCACACCGCCCAGACGGTCAACTGCCAGCCGATGCCGATCACGGCGCCGAACCCGAGGTCCTGCGGCACCGACCGCCCACCGGCCAGCACACGCCAGATCAGTACGCCGGGCAGCAGCACCACCAGCAGCCAGGTGATCAGGTACCTGATGGTCTCCGTGACCGGGTCTCCGACCCCCGCCATCGTCGCGACCGTCACCACAGGCAGGGCGATCCACAAGGCGGGCCGAAGCACACGCACGGACATCAGAGGTCTCTGCTACTCCCACCAGACAACAAGTCGTCGCAGCTTAACCAACCCTGGGCCGTGCGCTGACTCAGCCTGACTCGGCAACCTTCTTCACGCCCTGCACGAGCATCTCCCACATCCCGCGCGAGTGCTCGGCCTCCTCCTCGGACGCATTGTTGTCCTGGCTCAGCGACAGCTCGGTCGTCCCGTTCCCGCCGCTCAGTTCGTAGGTCAGCGTGTGGTAGTTCTCCGGTACGTCGGGCTGCCCGCTCATCGGGCTGTAGTGCGTCACCTGCAGCCGCCGGCCTGGTTCGACCGCCAGCACCTTGCCCTTGTCCTGATAGGCCTTGCCCTCGTACTCGCCGCTCCAAGTGATCGGGCTCCCGACCTGCCAGTCGGTCTCCACCTCGGACCCGAACATGAACTCCTTGGTCGCGACCGGGTCCAGCAACACCTGCCAGACCCGCTCGGGCGACGCCTCGATCTCGACTCGTGCGGTGGCCACGTATCCGGCCATGGTCCTCAACTCCCTTCTTCTCGACCATAAGCCGGTCGGCCGTCACGGTCTTGGAGAAAGGCGTCATTCCAGCCGGGCCAGCTCCTCGTCGACCACCGACGGCGCCAGCTTCGCGAACACCGGCCGCGGCGCCGCCACCGCGGTCCCCGGTACGACGGCCTGCGGCGCCCACGCCGCCGTCCGGCCGTAGTCGCCGGTGATCACCGGGTACGCCGGTCCGCCGTCCAGGTCCGCGACCTCACGGATCTCCGGGCGATCGGTGATCGCGCCGGTCCCGCCGAGCGTCTCGTGCACCTGCTGGGCCGCGTGCGGCAGGAACGGCGCCAGCAGCCGGTTGGTGTCCGAGACCACCTGCGCGGCGACGTGCAGGATCGTGCCCTTGCGCTCGAGGTCGGACTCCTTCCACGGTGCCTGCTGCGACAGGTACTGGTTCGCGTCCGCGGCGACCCGCATCGCGGCGCCGATGCCCTGCCGGAGCCGCTGGTGCTCCAGATGGTCCCCGACGACGCCGTACGCCGCCCGGGTGCGGGCGAGCAGGTCGTGGTCGGCGGTGGTCAGCTCGCCGGCGGGCGGGATCGCGCCGAAGTTCTTGGCGATCATCGAGGCCGTCCGGTTCACCAGGTTGCCCCAGGTGCCGACGAGCTCGTCGTTGTTGCGGCGGACGAACTCGGCCCAGGTGAAGTCGGTGTCGTGCGCCTCCGGCCCGGCCGCCGCGATGAAGTAGCGCAACGCGTCGGCGCCGTACCGCTCGAGCACGTCGCGGACGTAGATCACCACCGACCGCGACGAGGAGAACTTGCGGCCCTCCATGGTGAGGAACTCGCTGCTGACCACCTCGGTCGGCAGATTCAGTACGCCGTACCGGCCGGGGCTGCCGCCACGCGCGCCGCGGCCGTTGTACGCGAGCAGCTCGGCGGGCCAGATCTGGGCGTGGAAGGTGATGTTGTCCTTGCCCATGAAGTAGTACGACCGGGCGTCCGGGTCGCACCACCAGGCGCGCCAGGCGTCGTCGTCGCCGGAGCGGCGGGCCCACTCGACACTGGCCGACAGGTAGCCGATGACGGCGTCGAACCAGACGTACAGCCGCTTGGTCGGGTTGTCCTCCCAGCCCGGCAGCGGGACCGGGATGCCCCAGTCGATGTCGCGGGTCATCGCCCGCGGGCGGACGTCGTCGAGCAGGTTGGTGGCGAACTTCAGCACGTTCGGGCGCCAGTCGGCGCGGGTCTGCAGCCAGGAACCGAGCGCGTCGGCCAGCGCCGGCAGGTCGAGGAAGAAGTGCTCGGTCTCGACGAACTTCGGGGTCTCGCCGTTGATCCGGCTGCGCGGGTTGCGCAGGTCGATCGGATCGAGCTGGTTGCCGCAGTTGTCGCACTGGTCACCGCGCGCGGCGTCGTACCCGCAGATCGGGCAGGTGCCCTCGATGTAGCGGTCCGGCAGGGCGCGCCCGGTGGTCGGGGAGATCGCGCCCATCGCGGTGCGCGGCACGAGATAGCCGTTGCGGTGAACGGTTCTGAACAGTTCCTGGGCGACGGCGTAGTGGTTGCGGGTAGTGGTCCGGGTGAACAGGTCGTACGACAGGCCGAGGCCCTGCAGGTCTTCGACGATGACCCGGTTGTACCGGTCGGCGAGCTCGCGCGGGCTGACGCCTTCGCGCTCGGCCTGCACCAGGATCGGCGTACCGTGCTCGTCGGTGCCCGAGACCATCAGCACGTCGTGACCCATCATGCGCTGGTACCGGCTGAACACGTCCGAAGGAACACCGAAACCGGAGACGTGCCCGATGTGCCGAGGCCCGTTGGCGTAGGGCCAGGCCACCGCGGCCAGGATGTGAGTCATGCCGTGACTGTAGAAGAGCGGATCTCGGCACGCAGCCGGATTACGCGGGCTACCGTTGGCGCATGTCCTTGACTGTCAGCGACGTCGACCTGTTCGAAGCCGCCCGGCCTCGGCTCGGGGCCATCGCCTATCGCCTGCTCGGCTCCGCCGGCGAGGCGGAGGACGCCGTCCAGGAGACGTTCCTGCGCTGGCAGGCCGCCGACCGCGCCGCGATCGAGGTCCCCGAGGCCTGGCTCACCAAGGTGCTCACCAACCTCTGCCTGAACCAGCTCACCTCCGCCCGCGCCCGCCGGGAGACCTACGTCGGCCAGTGGCTGCCCGAGCCGCTGCTGGCCGGCGATCCGCTGCTCGGCCCGGCCGAGACCGTCGAGCAGCGGGAGTCGGTCTCGATGGCCGTGCTCACGCTGATGGAGCGGCTTTCGCCGAACGAGCGGGCGGTCTACGTCCTGCGCCAGGCCTTCGACTACCCGCACCGCGAGATCGCCGAGATCCTCGATATCACCGAGGCCGCCAGCCAGCAGATCTTCCACCGGGCCAAGCAGCACGTCGCCGACGGCAGGACGCGGACGGCGGTCGACGAGGCGGCCGCCCGCCGCATCGTCGAGGAGTTCCTCGCCGCCGCCACCAGCGGCCGGACCGAGCCGCTGGTGAAACTGCTGACCGGCGACGCGATCGCGGTCGGCGACGGCGGTGGCAAGGTCCCGGCCAAGGCCAGCCCGTTCACCGGTGCCGTGGCGGTCGCGAAGTTCCTGCGCGGCCTGTTCAAGCCCGCCGAGCACAAGCGCGCGATGGTCGGCGGCCGCCCCGACGTGTACGCCGACCTCGCCAATGGCGAGCCGGCGGTCGTGGCCGTGGTCGACGGCCGGGTCGTCGGAGTGATGGTGCTCGAGGTCACCCCCGAGGGCGTCACCGCGGTCCGCAGCGCGATCAATCCCGACAAGCTCGAGCGGGCGACCACTCGGTGGAACGCGGCCGACCACGGGGAACCGCTGCTGCAGGGCTGGTGACACCGGTCTGATCGTCGTGTCACGGCGCCCGGGCCGCGATCCAAGATCGCGGCCCGGGCGGTGCTCTCACGGAACGAGAACGAGCTTGCCCTTCGCGTGCCCGGACTCGCTGATCTCCTGCGCCTTGGCGGCCTCCGCCAGCGGGAACGTCTCAGCGATCCGGACAGTGAGCTTGCCGTCCGCGGCGAGCTGGAGCTGCTCGCTCAGCCAGCCCTTCACGACCTCCGGCTCCGTCCCACCGAACGACACCTCGACGCCGAGCTCCCCCGCCCCCATGTCGGCGATCGTGATGATCCGGTCGGTCCCACCGCGCAGCTCGATCGACTCCTTCAGCCCGCCCTGGCCCGCGGCATCGAAGACCGCGTCGACAACCGGCGCCACCGCACGCACCCGCTCGACCAAGCCTTCGCCGTACAGGACCGGCGTGGCACCCAGTGACCGCAGGTACGCGTGGTTCGCCTCGGACGCCGTACCGATCACCGTGACACCGGCCGCCACCGCCAACTGCACCGCGACCGCTCCGACCGCCCCCGCCGCACCGTGCAGCAGCAGCGTCTCCCCGGACTTCACGCCGAGCGCGTCGAGCACCCGCTGCGAGGTCTCACCAGCAACCGGTACGGCGACCGCCTGCTCCCACGACACCCCGGCCGGCTTCCGTACGGCGTTGCCAAGCACCGCGTGCTGCGCGTACCCACCGGTGGTCGCCCACCCGACGACCTCGTCGCCGACGGCGAACTCCGCACCCTCGCCGGCCTCGTCCACGACTCCCGCGACCTCCAAGCCGGGAACGGCCGGGAACGTGGTCGGCATCATCGCCTCGAACCAGCCACGCCGGATCTTGTAGTCCATCGGGTTCACCCCGGCCGCCAGGACCTTGATCCGGACCTGGCCCGGCCCCGCGTGCGGCGCGTCGATCTCCCGGCTGCGCAGCACCTCGGGACCACCGAACTGCTCGAACACGATCGCTTCCATCAGCACCGTCCTTGACAGTTGAGTTCTCAATCAATCCTCTTCGACTTCCAGCGTGGATCCGCCGCGGTTGTTCCCGACTGGCCTTTCGGCCAGCTGTCCGCCGTCCGGAAGAACGGGTGGGTGGATGGATCAACCCGCGTAGCCTGGCGGTATGGAGTCCTCCGAGGCCGTGACCGTTCTGACCGCCGCGGCCCGCTTGGTCCAGGTCGAGCCGCCGCAGGTGATCGGAGCGCTCTCGGAGGTCCTGGCCGCCGTCGTCCCGCACCGCGCCGCCGCCCACCTCTCACCGCAGTGCGCCGGCTCCCCGCTCAGCGCGACCGGCGATCCGCAGCTCACCGCCGTGATCACCGGCGCGGAGCTCGCGCCGTTCCTCGGATCGGTCTCCGCGGGCCGGCCATGGCAGGGCCAGGCCGAAATCGGCGGCGTCGAGCAGACCGTGCTAGCCATCGCGAGCGACCACGCCCCGCGCGGCTCGGTGCTGGCCTTCGTGCTCGACCCCGGCGCTCAGGTCCCCGAGCAGACTCTTCCGCTCGTCCAGACCCTGTGGGACGTGGTCACCGCGCACCTCAACCGGCTCACCCTCGAGGTCGAGCCGAGCGTGCTGGCTCAGTCCCGCGCGGTCGCGATGGCGCGTGACGTGGTCGCGGCCGAGCTGACCGACACCCACACCGCGACCCTGGCCGCGCTGCTCGGCGTACTGCGCAACAACCGGATCGACGACGCCGCGGCCCGTACGACGGCCGTCGAGCTCGCCCTCAACGCACTGGCCGACCTGCGCACCGAGTCCCAGCGCGATCGCGCCGACGCCGGCGAGGAACCGGCCGGCCGGGCCTTCCAGCGACTGGCCGACTCCCTGCACACCCTGCTGCGGCACCTTCCCGTCGAGCTCGAACTGGATGCCCCCAGCAACGACCGCCTGATCCCGTCGGACGTCGCCCACGCCGCCCGCGTCGCGGTCCGCGCCGCGGTGCTGGCGATGCTCGGTCAGGACGGCGTGCGGCGGATCCGCGTCGGCTGGCGGCTCAACCCGACTGGCCTGCAGGCGACCGTGCGCGACGACGGTCCCGGCGTACTCGACGACCGGCTGGACCTCGGCCGGATCGCCGAACGCCTCCGCGCCCAGGGCGGCCGCCTCGACGTCGACGCCGTCCCCGGCTGGGGTCTGACGCTGCGCATCATGCTCCCGGTCGCCCTGTCCGACGTCGCCAAGACCGCGCGCGCCCTGACCACCACGCTGTCCGCCGCCGGCAAGGTCCTCACCGCCGAACCGCTGGCCACCCTCGGCCAGCGCGAGCTGGAGGTCCTCGCGCTGCTCGCCCAGGGCCAGCGCAACCGGGTCATCGCCGACACCCTGCACATCACCGAGTCGACGGTGAAGTACCACGTCGCCAACATCCTGACCAAACTCGCCGTCACCAGCCGCACCGAAGCCGCCGCGCTCTACCTCGCAACGGCAACGGCCTAGGCATCCGGTCAGCCGGCCGTCAACCGCGCCGCGCGGCCGCGCAGGTAGCGCTGCTCGGGCACGCTCACCGTGCGCTTCGCGGCGTCGAGATACGCGGCGCGGGCGGCATCCACGTCGCCGGCCTCCTCCAGCAGATGGGCTCGCACCGCGGCGACCCGATGGTGGCCCGCGAGTTTCGGATCGGAGGCCAGCTCGTCGACGAGTTCCAGCCCGGCCGCCGGTCCGTGCGCCATGGCCACGGCGACCGCCTTGTTCAGCCTGACCACGGGATCGGGCGAGAGTCGCGCCAGTACGTCGTACAGCGCGACGATCTGGCGCCAGTCCGTGTCGTCGTACGAACGGGCCTCGCAGTGCAGCGCCGCGATCGCCGCCTGCAGCTGGTACGGGCCGGGACGGCGACTGGGCAACACCTGCTCGAGCAACCGCACGCCCTCCGCGATCAGGTCCCGGTTCCACAGCGATCGGTCCTGCTCGGCCAGCGTGATCAGCTCGCCGGTCGGCCCGGATCGCGCGGGCCTGCGAGCGTGGGTGAGCAGCATCAACGCGAGCAGACCGCCGACCTCCGGCTCGGACGGGAGCTTCGTGCGCAACATCCGGGTCAGCCTGATCGCCTCGACCGCCAGCTCGGCGCGCTGCAGTTCTTCGCCCGACGACGCCGTGTAGCCCTCGTTGAAGATCAGGTACAGCACCTGCATCACCACGTCCAGCCGGTGCCGGAGCTCGGCCGCGGGCGGCATCCGGAACCTCGCTCCGGACTGCCGGATCCGTTCCTTGGCCCGGGTGATGCGCTGCGCGATCGTACCCTCGGGCAGCAGGAGAGCGCGGCCGATCTCCGCTGTGGTCAGACCTCCGACCGCCCTCAGCGTGAGGGATACCTGGCTCGCCGGCTGGAGATCGGGATGACAGCAGAGAAAGAAGATCACCAGGGTGTCGTCCTGCTCGGCGGGCCTGGAATCGGCCGGGGACCCGAGCAGGTCCTCCGGTAGTTGCCGCGTCGCGTCGAGCTGCTCGCGCCGGCGTCTGGCCTGCTCGCTGCGCAGCAGGTCCGTCATCCGGCGTACGGCGACCGTGATCAGCCAGCCGGGCGGGTTCGGCGGGATGCCGTCCTGCTTCCACTGGGTGGCCGCCGCGAGCAGCGCCTCCTGGACGGCGTCCTCGGCGACGTCGAACCGGCCGAAGCGCCGGGTGACGGCGGCGAGGACCCGCGGCGCGTGCTCGCGCAGCAGGCCCTCGATGCCGTTCGCGGCGTCGGGCATCGTCACATGTCCTGGCCGCCGGACTCCGACACCGGGCGCAGCTCGACCTTCGTCCGGACCAGCGCCGAGAACCGCGCGGCCAGCTCGACGGCCCGGTCGTGCGAGTCGACGTCGATGATCCCGAAGCCGGCCAGGACTTCCTTCGTCTCGGCGTACGGGCCGTCCGAGGTGACCGGCCGGCCGTCGACGATCTCGACGGTCATCGTGTGGGACGGATCGGCGAGGCCGAACCCGGTGACCAGCTCGCCGTTGGCGGCGAGCTCACCGTAGAAGTCGCCCATCGCCTGGAAGTGCGCCGCGATCTCGTCCTCGGACCAGGTCGCCTCACCGCCGCCCAGCCCGAGCGTGTCCCAGGCCGAGGAGTCCCCGAAGGTCATGATCATGTACTTCATCCCGCGTCACCGTCCACCCGGGTCATGGTCGACTCGTAGCCGCCGCCGGGCCACTGCCAGGCGCCGGTGTTCACCGTCCGGGCGGCGTCGAACCGGCCGACGAACTTGGCCGGCGAGTCCGGGCCGCCGAACCAGATCGTCAGAGTGTCACCCGACAGCTCGTAGGTGTACTCCAGGATCTTGCCGTTCGTCCCGAAGAAGTGTGACCGGAGCGTAGCCGTGTCCGGGTCCACCCCGATGTACTCGATGCCCCGGGTCGGCTCGCCGTCGGAGACGATGTCGATGTGCTGGACCAGGAACGCCTGGTTCTCGAACCACTCGTACCGCACGGTGCCGCCTTGGCCCGGTCCGCTGATCGACCAGGTGCCGACCAGCGGGGCGAGCGATTGCAGTTTCTCTGAGGTGTTCACGGTTCTCTCCGATTCCTTGGTGAGCTTTCACCCGGTTATCGGAGTCGCGGACACCGTTCTCTACAGCTGCCCGAAAATAGTTCAGGCCTCTTCGGTCAGCCGCGGGAAGAGCGCGTCGCCCTTGGTCAGCGTGGAGCCGGCCGGGAGCTGGCCCCAGGCGCCGGCCGACTGGATCCGCTGGTCGGCGAGCGGGCCGAGCTTGGCCTCGGCGCCGAGCAGCGTCCACAGCTTCGCGGCGGTCTTCGGCATCGTCGGGTTGTGCAGCACAGCGACGCCGCGCAGGACCTCGGCGGCGGTGTAGAGAATCGTCGCCAGTCGCTCCCGCTGCGCCTCGTCCTTGGCGACCTTCCACGGTTCCTGCTCGGAGACGTAGCCGTTGACCGCGCCGACCAGGTCGTTGATCGCGGCCAGCGCGTCGTGGAACGCGAGCGCGTCCATCGCCTTGTCGGCCGTGGCCACGGCCTCGGCGAGCTTGTCGGCCAGCGCCTGCTCGGCCGGTCCGTGGTCGGTCGGCTCGGGCAGTACGCCGTCGAAGTACTTGCCGACCATCGCCGCGATCCGGGAGGCCAGGTTGCCCAGGCCGTTGGCCAGCTCCGAGGTGTAGACCGCGCTCAGGTGCTCCCAGGAGAACGAGCCGTCCGAGCCGAACTGGATCGTGCGCAGGAAGTAGTAGCGGAACGCGTCGGAGCCGAAGTGGTCGGTGATCTCCTTCGGCGCGAGCGCGGTCAGTTTCGACTTGCTCATCTTCTCGCCGCCGACCAGCAGCCAGCCGTGCGCGAAGACCTGCTTCGGCACCGGGATCCCGGCGGCGATCAGCATCGCCGGCCAGATCACCGCGTGGAAGCGGAGGATGTCCTTGCCGACCAGGTGCACATCGGCCGGCCACAGGCGGGCGAACCGCTCCGGGTCGGCGCCGTACCCGGCGGCCGTCGCGTAGTTGAGCAGCGCGTCGACCCAGACGTACAGGACATGGTCCTTGTCCCACGGCACCGGGATACCCCAGTCGAAGGTCGAGCGGGTGATCGACAGGTCCTGCAGCCCCTGCTTGACGAACGAGACGACCTCGTTGCGCGCGCTGGCCGGCGCGACGAAGTCCGGCTGCGACTCGTAGAGGGCCAGCAGCTTGTCGGCGTACGCCGAGAGCCGGAAGAAGTAGTTGGTCTCCGAGACCGACTCCAGCTCGGTGCCGTGGATCATGCACCGCTGGGTGCCGTCTTCGTCGGTCCGGATGTCGGCCGGCAGCTTGAACTCCTCGCAGCCGACGCAGTACAGGCCCTCGTACTCGCCCTTGTAGACGTCGCCCTGGTCGTACAGCGCCTGGACGAACTCCTGAACCCGCTCGGTGTGCCGCGGCTCGGTGGTCCGGATGAAGTCGTCGTAGTCGACGTCGACGTCGATCCAGGCCGGCTTCCAGGCCTCCTCGACCAGCTTGTCGGTCCACTCCTGCGGCGACATGCCCTGCGCCTGGGCGCTGCGCAGCACCTTCTCGCCGTGCTCGTCGGTACCGGTCAGGTACCACTTGCGCTCGCCGCGCTGGGCGTGCCAACGGGTCAGGACGTCCCCGGCCACGGTCGTGTAGGCGCTGCCGATGTGCGGCGCGGCCGTGACGTAGTAGATCGGAGTGGTGACGTAGTAAGCCTTCTCGCCGGACATAGCTCAAGCGTAGTGGGCCTGACCAGGTGCTTTTACCGGGGTTCGCGCGCAGCCAGTACGGCGTCGTACACGGTCCGCTTCGGTACGCCGTACCGCTTGGCCACGTCGGAGATCGCCTGCTTGCGCGGCGTACCGGCCTCCTCGTCGGCGGCCACCTCCGCGGCGAGCTCCGCCGGCCCGAGCTTGCGCGCCCCCGGGTCGACTCCCGAGACCACCACGGTGATCTCCCCGCGTACGCCGTCGGCAGCCCACTCGGCCAGCTCCCCGACCGGACCGCGCTTCACTTCTTCGTAGGTCTTGGTCAGCTCCCGGCACACCGCCGTCCGCCGATCCGTCCCGAACGCCTCCGCCATCGCGCTGAGCGAGGCGGCCAGCCGGTGCGGCGCCTCGAAGAACACCATCGTCCGCCGCTCGTCGGCCAGCTCAAGCAGCTGCTTCAACCGCTCCCCCGGCTTCCGCGGCAAAAATCCCTCGAACGTGAACCGGTCCACCGGCAACCCGCTCAACGCCAGCGCCGTCAGCACCGCCGACGGCCCCGGCACGGCCGTCACGACCACCCCCGCCTCGATCGCCGCCGCCACCAGCCGGTACCCCGGGTCAGACACGCTCGGCATCCCCGCGTCCGTCACCACCACGACGGTCTGCCCCTCACCCAGCGCCGCCACCAGCTCAGGCGTCCGCTCCCGCTCGTTGCCCTCGAAAAAACTCGTCACCCGCCCCCCGACGACGATCCCCAACTCCGACGTCAACCGCCGCAACCGCCGAGTATCCTCCGCCGCCACCACATCGGCCTCCCCCAACACCCGCGCCAACCGCGGCGTGGCGTCCCCCAGATCCCCGATCGGAGTCCCCGCCAAGATCAGTCGCCCGCTCATGGGAGGAGAGTCGCATCGACGTGACGGGGTCGGGCCACGGTGAAGTGACGCCTGTCCAAGGTCGCGATCTCCTGTAGTCCGAGGGAGGTGAAGAGCTCGACGCAACGGTGATGGTTGGTGTCCCCCGAGAGGGCGGCCGCGACGAGCGGGCCGGTTTCGACGACGATCACGCGGGGCGGCGTCCGAACTCCGCGCGCAGGATCTCGTCGACCCGCTCGGACACGTCGGTGCTGCTGCCCTCGACCGAGCCGAACCAGGCCGGCGGCCAGCTGCCGGAACCCCGCGAGCGCTCGGTGCGCGCCTCGGTCTGCAGCTTCAGCAACCGGACTTCCGGCAGCAACTCGGCCGCCGTCTCTTCCGGCAGCGAGTCGATGAGAGCGTGCAGCTCTGCCCGTGGCGTGCTCATGGGTCGAGTCTAGGAGGTCCGGCCGCCCCGAGGGGATATCCACAGGCGACGGCCCGACCGCTCCCGGAGGTGTCGGGAGACGGTGTGACCGGGGGCTCCGTACGATGGCGGGCGTGACTGCCGTGATCGATGACCAGGGCGCGGGTTCCGCACCGGCGCTGGAGACGCTCGGACGGGACGCGTTCGGGCGGCGGCTGCCGCCGGTCAAGGAGCGGCTGTACCCGCCGATGCCGCGGGACTTCGACGGCGGCTGGATCGCGACGCTGGCGATCACGGCGTTCGCGGCGATCCTGCGGTTCTGGAACCTGGGCAACCCGGTGAAGTTCGTCTTCGACGAGACGTACTACGCCAAGGACGCGTTCTCGCTGCTCAAGTTCGGCTACGCGCGGCAGTTCATCGACAAGCCCGAGGGGATCGCCGACAAGCAGATCCTGGCCGGCAACCTGGACGTCTTCAAGGACACCCCGAGCCTGACCGTGCACCCCGAGGTCGGCAAGTGGATGATCGCGGCCGGTGAGCAGCTGTTCGGGATGAACTCGTTCGGCTGGCGGTTCATGCCGGCCCTGTTCGGCACGCTGACCGTGCTGCTGGTGATCCGCACGGTCCGCCGGATGACCCGCTCGACGCTGATCGGCGGCATCGCCGGATTGCTGCTCGCCGTCGACGGCCTGCACTTCGTGATGTCGCGGGTCGCCCTGCTCGACATCTTCCTGGCGTTCTGGCTGGTCGCGGCCGTCTCCTGCCTGGTCGCCGACCGGGACTGGACCCGCCGCCGGCACGCCGAATCCCTCGAGGACGGCACCGGCCCGGGCACCGAGCGCGCCGTCGGCCGGCTGCTGCTGGTCCGGCCGTGGCGGATCGCGGCCGGCGTCTGCTTCGGTCTCGCGCTCGGCACCAAGTGGTCGGCGGTCTGGGTGATCGCCGGCTTCGGCCTGCTGGCCTTCGCCTGGGATCTGGGCGCTCGCCGGGCGATCGGCGTACGGCGTCCGTTCTGGCGTTCGGTGGTTGTCGACGGGCTCCCGGCGTTCCTCAGCATCGTGCTGGTCGCCCTGGTCACCTACACCGCGACCTGGACCGGCTGGCTGCTGCACGACAACGCCTACGACCACGACTACGCCTCGAAGAACCCGGCGCACGGCGTGATGAAGGTCGTGCCCGACGACTTCCGCTCGCTGATCCACTACCACCAGGAAGTGCTCGCCTTCCACACCGGCGACTACATCAAGAACGCGACCCACCCGTACTCGTCGCACCCGGCCGGCTGGCCGATCATCGCCCGCCCGATCGGCTTCGACGCGGTCAACGACATCAAGCCCGGCACCAACGGCTGCGAAGCGCCGCAGGGCACCAACTGCCTGTCGGTGATCTCCGCGGTCGGTACGCCGCTGCTGTGGTGGGGCGGCGCGCTCGCGCTGCTGGCCTCACTGGTGCTGTGGATCGCCCAGCGCGACTGGCGCTTCGGCGTCCCGATCGTGGGCTATCTGACCTGCTGGGTGCCCTGGTTCTTCTTCGACAGCCGGCCGATCTTCTTCTTCTACGCCGTGACGATGATCCCGTTCACGGTGATGGCGGTCGCGCTCGTGCTCGGCAAGATCCTCGGCCCGGCCAAGACGGCTTTCCAGACCGCCACCCCACGCCGCCTGATCGGCAGCGCGGTGGTCGGCGCCTACGTCGTCCTGGTCGTGCTCAACTTCGCCTACATCTGGCCGATCCTGACCGACAAGGTGCTGCCGCACCCGGACTGGCTCAACCGGATGTGGTTCAAGTCCTGGATCTGAGCCGGCGCCCGGTCAGTGGCCCAGGTGGCCGTGGTGCCCGTGGCCGTTGTTGCGCTTCTTGTCCTTCTTCGGCTTGAACACCTTCGCGCCGACCCCGCCGAACAGCGCCAGCCCCTTCAGTACGACGACCGGCGCGGTGGGGTCGATCTCGCCCTGGCCGCCGGAGACGCCGAAGCCGCCCATGATGCCGATGCCCTGGTTGCGGATCTCGACGCCGGGCGGCACGGTGATGTCGATGCCGCCGAAGACCGCGAACGCGTAGACGGTCACCTCGCGGCCCTCGAAGACTGCGTTGCTCATGTCGAGGTCGCACCCGCCGAACAGCGCCAGCGCGTTGGTCCGGCGCCTCACCCGCCACCGGCCCTTGCGCTCGCCGCCACCGAAGATGCCGACCACCAACTCGAAGCTGTCCTGCGGATTCGCCGGCTCCTCGATCGGCACCCGCGCCGGCGCCGACGCGGGGGTCACCGGCCGGAACGGCTGCCCCGGTACGGCGAGGTCGAGCGTGATCGGCTCCAGCTCGCCGAGAGTGCGCGCCTTCAGCGTCTGCTCGAGCCGCTCGGCGTGCTCGTCCTGGGTCAGTCGCCCGGTCATCAACGCGTCCCGCAGCACCTCGACCACCTGGTCGCGGTCGCTGTCGGACGCCCGCAGGTGCGCCTGCGGATTCTGGCGCTCGGGCAGATTCTCCATAACCCCGAACGATAGCCCGCACTTCGCCCACCGGGAACGCGAAATCTCCCGTTCCAGGGTCGCCACCCCACACTCCAGGGACCCACTCGGGGATTCCCCCCACCCGGTCAGCTGTCGGTGGCGCGGACGCGGAGGGCGAACCCGAGGGCCAGCAGCGTGATCGCGGCGAACGCCGCGGCGGTGCCGGGGTAGCCGGCCAGTCCGAGGCCGAGTCCTCCGATCGCGGCGCCGAGGAACACCCCCAGCGACATTCCCGCGGCGTTGACGCTGAGCGCCGAGCCGCGGAGGTCGCCACTACGCCGTACGAGCAGGGTGGTGACGCAGGCGGCGACGGTCGCGTGGCTGGCACCCATCAGCGCGGTGAGGACCAGGGTGGTCGGCAGCGTCGGTGAGAAGTAGAAGGCCGTCACACTGACCAGCGCGGCGACGACGCCCGCGACCAGCAGCTTGTCAGCGCCGAGCGACGGCCGGTCGAGCGCGAGGAACCGGCCCGCGAAGAGATTGCCGAGGAAGAACGACGCCCCGCTCAGCGACCACACCAGCGCGAACCACCCGGGCTCGAGCGAGAATTTCTCGTCGTAGAACGCGGCCAGGTAGGCCAGGTACCCCATGAAGGCGGCGGTCCGCAGCATCGCGACCGCCAGCAGCGGCACGGCGCCGGGGATCCGCGCCAGCTCCCGGTACGTCGCCAGGTAGCTCATCCGCGCGGTCCCCTCGGCCCGGATCGGCGCCTTGCGACCGCGGCCCCGCCAGAAGAACGCGGCGGACAGCGCGAGCGAGATCGCCGCGGCGGCGATCAGGTTTCCCCGCCAGCCCCACAGGAGACCCGGTACGGCGAGCACCGGCGCCGCGAGCATCGCCATCATCGACGTGGTCGCCGAGACCAGCGTGGCGGCGCGACCGGCGGCCGCCGGCGAGTTGAACCGGTCCGCGGCCGCGGCACCGATCGACGGCCCGAGGATCGAGGTGGACGCCCCGATCAGCAGGCAGAAGGTGGCCAGGGCGAACACGTTGCCCACGGCACCGAGCAGCGCGGACAGCCCGAGCAGCGCCAGCCCGCCGGCCGCGACCAGCTCACGCGCCAGCCGGTCGATGAGCGGCGCGAGCGCGAACCCGACCACCAACGCCGCCAGACCGCCGAGCCCCCGCAGCCCGCCGATCTCCGCGACGCTGCCGTCGGCCGCGTCCGCGATCGGCACCAGGTACATGCCGAACACGGTGAACGGGATCAGGCTCACCGTCGAGGCCAGCAGGAACGGCCACAGCCGGCGGGCCATCGCCAGATCACCCGGCACCGCCCCTGCATCACCCGATGGCCGGAGCGGACCTCCACCACTCACCAACCCTCGCGCCGCGCCGCGCTCCGGCGAAGCCGAGGCCGGCTCCGGCCCTCGGTCACCGGTTGGTGAGTGGTGCACGTCCGGCGGGTCGATGGTGGACGATGACACAGCTGGGTTGCGGCTGTCGGTGCTCACGTGCGGAACGCTCCGTCCTGGAAGTGATAGCGGTACAAGCTCGTCGGGCGGGAGCTGAACTGGGAAAAGGGAAACGGCTCGGCGGACACCGCGGTGACCCCGGAGCCGAGGAAGGCGCGCACCACCGCGCTTCCGGTCTGAGCATAGACGGCCAGCGGCTTCGCTTGCTCACGGCAACGGTCGACGAGCACGTCGAAACTGCCGTTGCTCAACGTCATTCCGGTCGCCACGACCGCGTCGGCGGCGTCCAGAACCTCCGTCATGTCGCGGGAAACCGGCAGTCCGGAGGCGGTCTCGCGCAGGTTGAAGTCACACGGCAAACAGATACCGCCCCGTGACGTGATCGCGTCCACCAGCGGGTTCACCACGCCGATCAGCGCGACCTTCGACCCCTCGGCGACCTCCAGCAGCCCGGCCACGGCCGCGTCACGCGCCCGGGCCCGGACGTCCGGCGTACCGGCGGGCAGCACGATCTCTTCGGCACCGGCGGCCACGTGGTGCGGCTCGACCGAGGCCAGGTAGGCGTCCAGCGCCGCAATCCGCACCGGCAGCGGCGCGTCAACCAGCAGGGCGTCCAACGACTGCCCGGACACGTCCGCGCAGTACGACGGATCGAGCTCGCCGTCCTCGAACGCGCAGGCGCCGAAGACCTCGCCGACGCGCAGCAGGACGTAGTAGTTCTTGTACGTCACGTCGGCCCCCGGCAGCCGCGTCGTGTTGTGCAACCAGAACGCGCTGATCACCGGCACCGTCGACGGCGCGGGCCCCCGCTCCCCGGCGAGAACGGATTCGGTCAGGGCGGTGACTGAATCAATCATGTGAGATCGGCCAGCCTTTCGGCGTTGTAGGTCAGGGCGGACAACTCGGGACGGCCGGCGGGCTGGAAGCAGAACAGCAGGGACCGCCGGTCGGTCGCCGTCCGGTTCGGCGCGGAACGGTGCACCATCAGGCCGGGGAACATCAGCACCGACCCGGCCGGGGCCTCGATCGTCACCGCCGCCGCCTCGTCGACGGACCGCGGATCGACCAGCAGTCCGGTCGGCTCCCGCGGGTCACGCGGCGCCGGACCGGCCAGGTGGCTGCCCGGAACCAGCGTCATCGCGCCGTTCTCGACGGCGTTGTCGTCGAGCATCACGATCGCGGTGGCGATCTGGTACGCCGCGTCGCCGGCGCAGCAGTACCAGTACGGGAAGTCCTGGTGCCAGGCGAACTCCGACCCGACCCCGGCCCGCTTGAAGTTGAGCTTGGCCACGAACGGACCGACGTCCGCGGCCGCCAGCGGACGAGACGGTGCGGTGGGCAACGAGTTCAGCACCGAGGCCATCGGCGCGGTGAGCCGCTGGTCGGTCCACAGCGCGTCGATCACCGGCGACATCCCGGAGACCGGCGACAGCGACCGGACCGCCTTGCCGGGCGCGTCCGGCTCCCAGTGGATCGTCGTACCGTCGATCGTCTCCAACCGGTGGCCGTCCGGCCACACGGTCACTGACGTCTCGCCCGCCTCGGCGGCGGACACGACGGTCGCGTGCACCTGCTCGACCGCGTCCCGCAGTCGCTCGACCTCCGTTGCCGTGAACAACCGCGGCAGCAGCACATAGCCCGACATGGTCATCAGGTTAGTGCGACGGAGTCGCAGATGGAAACTGTTCGCGCTGCTGCAGCGCCGATTCCCGGCGGTCCCAGGACATCGCCGACCACGGCACCGCGAGCTGCTCGAGCGAGTCGATCTCGCGCGGCCGCATGCTGTCCATCGGCCGCGCCTCGGCATGCCGGGAAAAAGCGGAGTCGACGTACCGGTTGCCGGTGTCGGCGGCCAGGAAGACGTGCTGCCGGCTGCTGTCGCAGTGGTGTTCCCACAAGGCGGACAGATACGCCGCGCCCGCGGACAATCCGGCGAACACCCCGGAGGTCCGCAGCAGGTCGACCGCCGCCGACATCGCGTAGTCGAACGAGACCCAGTGCAGCCGGTCGTACAGCTCGTGCCGGACGTTGCGGAACTCGATCGAGCTGCCGATCCCGGCGATGATCATCTCCGGGTCCTGGGTGTGCCCGGCGCCGAAGGTGATGCTGCCGAACGGCTGGACGCCGACCAGGTTCACGTCCCGCCCACGATCTCGCAGGTACGCCGCGATCGCGCCGGTCGACGCACCGGTCCCGACGCCGCCGACCAGGCACAGCGGCCCGGCCGGCGCGACCTGGTCGACCAGTTCGGCCACCGCGCCGTACCCGAGGTAGTGGATGTCGTCGTGGTACTGCCGCATCCAGTGGTACGACGGGTTGTCGCGCAGGATCTCGGCGATCCGGCGGACCCGCAGGTTCTGGTCCAGCTGCAGGTTGTTCGACGACGGGACCTGCTCGACGGTGGCCCCGAGGATCTCCAGCTGGATCTTCAGGGTCCGGTCGACGGTGGTCGAGCCGACGATGTGGCACTTCATCCCGTACCGGTGGCAGGCCAGCGCCAGCGCGTGCGCGTAGATCCCGCTGGAGCTGTCGATCAGCGTGTCGCCGGGACGAACCGCGCCGGTCTCCAGCAGGTGCCGGACGGCGCCGAGCGCGGAGTACACCTTCATCGTCTCGAACCGCAGGCAGATCAGGTCGTCGCCCGACCCGGTGGAGACGCGGATCGGATCGGGGTCCTTGATCGCCTCTGCCAGATGGTCGTGCAGCCGGGGCGTGCCAGGGATCGTCACTACGGGTTGCTCCTCGTGTCGGCGTGGGGGTGCCGGGCGCCGCGCAGTACGCGGGAGACGGTCATCACCCCGTCGTTGTCAGCACGGGCGGAGGCGGTTGGTGTCCGACCCGGGCGGCCCTCACCAGCCGCCGGGCCACCTCGGTGGACGGGTTGGTCATCACGGTCACCGGTGGTCCCTGTTCGACGATCCGGCCGGCGTCGATCACCAGCACGTCGTCGGCCACGGCCGAGACCAGCCCGAGGTCATGGCTGATCCAGACCAGCGCGGTGCCCTGCTCCTTGAGCTCGAGCAGCAGCTCGACGACGAGCCCGGTGCCGCGCTCGTCCAGCGCGGTGGTGATCTCGTCGCAGATCAGCACGTCGGGCTCGGCCAGCAGCGCGCGAGCCAGGGCGGCGCGTTGCAGTTCGCCGCCGGACAACTGGCTCGGCGGCCGATCGGCGATCGCCGCGGACACACCGAGGCGCGCCAGGGTCGCGATCGCCGCGCCCTTCGCTTCTTGCGGCTGCAGTCCTCTGAGCCGCCGGGCCGTCCGCGCGACCTGCTCGACGACGGGACGCCGTTCGTCGAACGATCCACGGACCTCTTGCCAGACGTACTGGACGCGACGGGTCTGCTCGCGGGAGCGTTTGCGCAATACGGGGAGGGTGCGGTCGTCGAGGGTGATCTCCCCGGAGTACCGCTCATGGAGGCCGGCCAGGCACCGAGCGAGGGTCGTCTTCCCGCTCCCCGAGCGCCCGACCACGCCGACACAGGAGCCCGGCGGCACGCCGAGATCGACCTCGCGCAGGATCGGCTCCCGGCCCCGCACGCGCGCCGAGAGTGTCGTTGCCTGAAGCAAGGGGGTTTCGTGACCGGTGAGCCGCCGACCCAGCGGGAGGTCGGGCGCTGTCGGGAGGACCTCGTGGCCGCCCGTGGCGATGACTTGTCCGGCGTCCAGCACCACGACGTGGTGGGCCAGCGCCCGGACCAGATCGAGATCGTGGCTGAGCAGCAGGATCCCGAGCCCTTCGCCCGCCAGCTCGTGCAGCTCACCGACCAGTTGCAGCCGGGTGATCGAGTCGAGGCCCGTACTGGGCTCGTCCAGAACCAGGACTCGCGGTCGGCAGGTCAGCGCCTGGGCCAACGCGATCCGCTGCCGCTGTCCACCCGAGAACTGGTGGGGGAACCGCCGCAGGGTCTTCCGGTCGCCCGGCACCTGTGCCGCGCGTAGCGCCTCGGCGACGACGCTCTCCCCGGGGTGATGCACCTTCTCCAGCTCGCGGAACCCGGCTCCGATCCGCCGCGCCGGATTCAAGGCGCTGCCCGGATGCTGCGGCATGTACGCGACGACCCGTCCCTTGACCTGATCGGCCGCCCTGGTGACGCCGTTGCCGTCGACAACCACCTTCCCGGCGACCTCCACCAGCCCGGAGAGCGAGACCCGATCCCCGTGCTCCCCGAGCAGCGCCAGAGCGGACGTCGTCTTGCCCGAGCCGGAAGCGCCGACCAGCGCGGTGACCTGCCCGGACCAGACGTCGAAGTCCACCTGGTCGACGAGAATCGAGGAACCGGCGGTGGCACCAAGACCCCGCACCCGAACGAGCGGCTGATCAGCAGCCGGCCTCATCGCGTCACCTCCGCTACCCGGCGGCTCCGATGGACCAGGCGGTCCGCCAGCAGGTTGAACCCCAGGGTGAACGCGACCAGCAGCAGCGCGGGAGCAAGCACCGCCCACGGCTGGAGCAGCAGTCCCTCCCGGTTGCGCGAAACACTGACGGCCCAGTCGGCAGCGGTCGGGCTCAGCCCGAGACCAAGGAAATTGACCGACGCGACCAGGAACACCGCCAGCGTGATCCGGGTCCCGATGTCGGCCGCGACCGGCCCGAGCACCGCTCGACCGACGTACCCGAGATGGATGCCGACCCAGCTCTCGCGTTGCATGCGCAGCGCCTCGACCACCGGACCACTGGCCGCGTCGAGCGCGGCAGCACGCACGAGCCGCGCGACCGTCGGAACGTTGACGGCGGCAACCGCGAGCGTGATGGCGAGCGCCGACGCCCGCCAGCCGACGGCGACCACGCTGATCACCAGCAGCGACGGCAGCGGGAGCAACACGTCCAGCGGACGGATCAGCAGCTCGTCGAGCCAGCGATGACGGGTCGACGCCGCGACCAGTCCGATCAAACCGCCGACCAGGTAGGCGATCGCGACCGCGCCGAGTGCCATGCCGAGCGCCGTCCGTCCACCGGCGAGCAGCAACTCCAGGACGTCACGGCCCAGGCCGTCTGTGCCCAACGGATGCCCCGGACCCCGTTCGTACGGCAGCCCCGGCTCTGCGTCGATCGGCACGAACGGCCCGAACACCGCCACCAGCACCGGGACCAGGACCAGGACGAGCGACACGGCGATCGGCGTACGGGCTCTCATCGCAGCAGCTCCGTCCGCGGGACGAGCCGGTTGCAGACCAGGTCGGCGCCGAGGTTGATCACCAGCGCCGCGACCGCGAGCACCAGCGTCAATCCCTGCACGACGGGCAGATCACGCGTCTCCACCCCGTCCACCAACGCGGTCGCGAACCCCGGGATCGCGAAGATCGCCTCCACGACCAGCACGCCACCGAGCAATGTGTCGCCGGTCCGCGCCAGCTCCTGTACGCCGGGAACCGCGGCGTTCGGCAGCACGTGCCGCAACAGCACGCGCCGCCGCGGCACCCCGAGCCGCCGCGCCTGTACGACGTAGTCGGCGTGCAGCGCGTTGATCGTCCCAGCTCGTACCTGGCGCGACAGCAAACACACCGCCCGCCCGAGCAGTACGCCGACCGGCAGCACCAGCAGCACCGGGTTCGCCAGCAGATCGCCGCCGACCCAGGTGGCCGGCAACCACCCGAGCTTCAGCGAGAACACCGCCACCAGGACGACCGCGATCACGAAGTCCGGGATCGCGCTGAGCGCCAGCGTGATCGAGGTGATCGTCCGGTCCAGCCGCCCGTTCTCCCGCGTCCCCATCAAGATGCCCAGGGCAACGGCCAGCGGTACGACGACGGCGAGCGTGGCCAGCGTGAGCACCAGCGTCGCTCCGACCGAGGCCTTCACGATGTCCAGCACCGGGCCACCGCTGATCAGCGACGTCCCGAGATCACCGTTGAGCACGTTCCCGGCCCAGGTGACGAACCGCTCGATCGCCGGCTGGTCCAGCCCGAGCTGCGCCCGCAGCGACGCGACCTGCTCCGGCGTCAGCGTCTCGGTGAACCGCATGTCCGCCGCATCACCCGGCAGCAGTGAGGTCAGCACGAACACCAGCACCGACAGGACGGCGAGCTGGAGCACCGCGAGAGCAGCCCGTTGGGCCGCGTAGGCCCGCATTCAGGCCAGCCACACCTTGTCGAACCGGCCCGAGTCCACCGTGTTCGGCGGCACTGCCTGCACACCCTGCACCTTCGACGACACCGCGACCAGGAAGTCCGGGTGCCCCCAGGCGAGGATGCCGCCCTCGTCGCGCAGCGTCTTCTGCAGTTCGCCGTACTTCGCCGCTCGCGCGGTCTCGTCGGTCAGCACCTGGGCCGCCGCGAACGACGCGTCGAAGGCCGGCCGGCGCCAGTGCGTCACGTTGAACGGCGACTTCGACAGCAGCCGGTCGGTGACGTACTGCGGGATCGGCATCGCGCCCGACCGGTGGCTCCCGATCAGGCCTTTGGTCAACAGGTCCTTCTGGTACGTCTGCGAGCTGCCGGTGGTCACCTTCAGCTTCACCCCGGCCTCACCGGCCTGCTCGGCCAGCAGCGTCGCCGCCTCGACGAAACCGGCCGACGCGTCGGCGGTGAAGATCTCGATCTCCTTGTTCAGCAGACCGGCCTTCTTCAGCAGCGCCTTCGCCTCGTCCAGGTTGCGTTCGCGCTGCGGCAGATCGGCGGGGTAGTACTGGTAGCCCTTGCCGAACAGGTCGTTGCCGACCACGCCCCGCCCGGCCAGTACGACGTCCACCAGGCGCTGCCGGTCGACCAGCAGCTTGAAGGCCATCCGGACATCGGGGTTGTCGAACGGCGCCTGGTCGGTTTTCATCACGAACGCCTGCATCGTGCTGCCCTTGGCGGCCACGATCTTCACCGTCCGGCCGGCCTCCGCGGTGCGCGCGAAGGTCGCGGTCATGTCGTTCGCGTACTCCGCCTGGCCGCCCTGCAGCGCGTTGGCCCGCGCTTCGGCGTCGGCGGACAGCACGTGCAGCTCGTCGATCCGGGCGGCGCCGTCCCAGTAGTCGGCGTACCGCTTGGCCACCATCGAACGCCCGGCCTCGAAGGAGACGAAGGTGAACGCCCCGGTGCCGATCGGCTTGGTCGGATCCTTGAAACCGTCCGGCACGATCTGCGTGCCGATCCCGGCCAGCAGCGCGGGGAACTCGGCGTTCGGCGCGGTCAGCGTCAGCTCGACCGTGCGCTTGTCGACGGCGCGGCACCGCTTCAGGTCCAGCGACGCCAGCGACGACTGTGCGACCCGCTCAGGCGCCGCGGGATCCGCCATCCGGGCCAGGCTGTAGAGCACGTCGTCCGTGGTCAGCTGCTTGCCGTTGTGCCAGGTGACGTCCCGGAGCGTGAACCGCCAGGTCGCCGCCTGCGCGTCCGGCTCCCACTTCTCGGCCAGCCGCGGCACCGGCTTGAGGTCCGGCCCGAGCTCGACCAGCTTCTCGTAGATCGCCTTGTGCCGCGCGATGTCCACGAACAGGCTCTGCACGTGCGGGTCGAGCACCTCCTTGGCGCCACCGCCCGCGAACACCGCCCGCAGCCGCCCACCCTGCTGCGGCTGGGCCGCCGCCTGCTCACCACCACCGCCGCACCCGGCGACCGCGGCAAGTCCCAGTCCCCCGGCCAGCCCCAGGAATCCACGTCTGTTCAGCGCTTCGGACATCAGTTTTCCCTCACGGTGCGATGGTCCCGGCGAGCTCCCCCCGCCGGCGTCGATCCTGCCGTTAATGAAAATCGTTGTCAAATTCAGCGCGCATCTGAACAGCACTCATTCTTTCCGCCCAGCCGCCCCCTTGCGGCCCGTGACGGCGTGTCACAGTGCGGCGATGATCAAATACTGGGAGTCACTGCCACTGGCGCAGCACCCGCCGGATCAGGTCGACCTCACCCCACATCCAGCTGACCGCCGGATCGATGAACACCGGTGTGCCATCAGCAGTCGCGATCACATTGGCGTGCCAGAGGTCTCCATGGGTCAGCACCGCCGGTGCGACCGGGACGAGCTCCGGAAGCCGGTCACACAGCTTCTCAGCCCGACGAGATCCGCGACGTCCAGCGCCTCTTGCACCCGGGGCTCCTTCAGATAGCGCAGGTCATCGGTCCAGATGTCGTCAGGCATCCGGTCACCGTACGGCGCGCGCAGCTCGACAGGGCCACAGAACAGAGAAACTCCCCCGTTCGCTGCCACGGCGACAGCGAACAGGGGAGCGTTTCGGTGCGGGACCGAAGAGCGAGAAGAAAGGGTCAGGCGGCGGCCGGCTGGCGCAGGTGGGCCAGGGCGCCGCTCCACTCGACGACCTGGTCGAGCATCGCGCCGACCTCGGCGACGTGGTACTCGGCCGGGGCGAACTCGCTGTAGTTCTTGAAGTCGGTGGCCAGCGACAGCGCCACCTGGGCGCGGACGTCGGCAACCTTCAGCTCGCCCATCACCAGGCGCAGGTGCTCGACCGCGCGGGCGCCGCCGACGGAGCCGTAGCTGACGAAGCCGGCGGCCTTGTTGTTCCACTCGGCGAACAGGAAGTCGATCGCGTTCTTCAGCGCGCCCGAGGTGGAGTGGTTGTACTCCGGGGTGACGAACACGAAGCCGTCGAACGACGCGATCTTCTCCGCCCAGGCCAGCGTGTGCGGCTGGGTGTACTGCCCCATCGACGGCGGAATCGCCTCGTCCAGGTGCGGCAGCTTGTACTCCGCGATGTCGACCAGTTCGTAGTCGGCGTCACCGCGCTGCTTGGCGATGTCGAGCACCCAGCGGGCGACGGCCTCGCCGTTGCGGCCCGGGCGGGTGCTGCCGAGGATGATCGCGATCTTGGGCATGTTTGGTCCTTCGAAGAGAGAGGGTTGGTGATGCATCACCAAAAATAGCATCTTTGGATGACACGTCAACCCAACGGGAGGAAGGGTCCGCCGTATTCCCAGCGCGCCCACCGATGCCGTCGCCGCGCGCGGATCGGCTCCGGACGCAGCGGAAACGCCGACCGGTCAGGCGTCGACGTCGGCGCGGCTCGGGTCGCGCTGCGGCAGAGCCTGCAGCACCCGGTCGAGCAAGTCGGCCAGCAGATCCTGCTCCTCGCGGGACAGGTGGTCGAACAGGTAGCTCCGGACGGCGTCGACATGGTCCGGCGCCGCGGCCTCGATCGCCGCGCGCCCGGCCGGGGTGATCCGGACCATCGAGCCGCGGGCGTCGGACGGGCACTCCTCCCGGACCACCAGTCCGCGCTTCTCCATCCGGCTGACCTGGTGGGACAGCCGGCTGCGCTCCCAGCCGACGGACCGGCCGAGTTCGCGGGTCCGCAGGATGCCGTCCTCGGACGTCGACAGCGGGTGCAGCAGGGCGTAGTCGGCCGCGGACAGACCGCCGTTCGCCGTCATCCGGGCCTCGAGCGCCGCCATCAGTTCCCGGTGCGAGTCACGGTAGGTCTGCCACAGCCGCGCCTCGCGCGCGTCCAGCCACCGCACCTCTGCCATCCAGTCAGCATACGAGGCTGTTGACGGATCACCGATCGTCGAACGCCGATCACGGCGTCCGGGACAGCGCGACGGCCAGGCCGACCGTGCCGGCCATCACCAGCAGCTCGACAGCGGCGAGCCGGTAGAACAGCGCGGGCCGGTCCGCGAGCGCGGGCAACGTGGCGCGGCGGTGCCACCACCCGATCGCGACCAGTACGGCGAACGCGACGGCCTTCGCGAACACCAGCGCGCCGTACCCGGTCGTCACCCACTGCGTGAGGAGTCCCCAGCCGTCCTCGCGGCCGCCGAGGTGGATCTCGGCGGTGAGCAGGCCGGTCGCGCCGATCGTCACGGCGCAGACCAGCGCGAGGCGGCTGAAGGTGTCGATCGCGGCATGGTCGCGGGTGTATCGGACCAAGGCACCGAGCCCGCCGATCCAGGCCACCGCGGCGAAGACGTGGACGACCAGCGACCCGGTCGCCAGCACCGACCAGGCGTTGGTCCGCTCGATCGCCCCGTGCCCGGTGAGCAACGGGCCGACCAGCGCCGCGGCGGTCAGTACCAACGCGACTCGTGCGGTCGCAACGGTGCGGCAGCCGCTGAGCACCACAGCCAGTACGGCGGTCAGCGCGACCGCGACGGCCAAGGCACGGACCTGGTCGAGCGAGCCGGCCAACTCCGCGTGCGACGACAAGTGCGCGAGCGGAACGCCGAGGATGACCGACGCGGTGGCGATCAAACCGCCGATGCTCGCGACCGCCCAGACCCCAGCCGCCACGGCCGCGTCCTGAGCCGCTCGAAGCCCTTGTTTTCCGAGCTTTCCACCGTCGTCCGCCTTCAGCAGCAGTACGGCGGCCAGCACCGCGCCACCACAGGCGACCGCGGCCGCGTCGGCGATCAGCCGCAGTACGGGCACCGCCCAGGACACGGGCATGCTCGCGCCGGCCAGTCCGCCCGGCAGCGGTTTCGGCGCACCACCGGCGGCGAGCAGCGCCACCACCAGCACAACGATGCCCGAGGCAACTATCCCGAGCATCAGCCGGCCCGTGAGACCCGCCGACGCAGCCGATTCGACGGAGTCGCCCTCGCGCGGCGGCGCGTTGTTCATGCGGCCGGGCGGCGGCGGACGATGACGATCGCCAGCGCGACCACGACCAGCATCACCAGGGACATCGCGATGATCGTGACCACGTTGGAGTTGCCACCGTCGGTGGTCGCCGTGGGGGTGACCGGCTGGTTCGGGTCGTGACCGGCGTGGGTGACGGTGAACGAGCCGGTGACGGTGATCGGGTGGCCGTCGGCCGACACGATCCTGGCGTCGACCTGGTATCGGCCGGTCTCGACCATCGCGCCGACCGGCTGCGTGACGGTGTTGTCGACCACCTGGATCGCGCCGGAGGCGACGTTCACGCCGCTCGGCGACTTCACCTGCAACTCGGCGCCCGTGCTGCCGACCGGCTCGTTGAAGGTGAGCACCACCTGCGTCGGCGGGACGGCCATCGTCGTGCCGTCGCCCGGCGTCATCGAGTCGAGCTTGGCGTGCGCCGCCGCCGTCCCGGTGGATCCCACCAGGACGAGCAGCGACGCGGCCAGGACCGCGAATGCTCTGCGCACGGCTACTTGCCCTCGGATGCCGAGCCCGCGGACGATCCTGCGCCGGAGGGTCCCCCACTTCCCTGTCCACCTGCCGACGGGCGGCGAAGCGCCAGTCCCAGGGCGATCAGCCCCAGCAGCAGACCGGCTCCGCCGAGCGATCGGGCCAGCACGTCCGAGCCGGCCTCGTCGTCGTCGCCCGTCGTCGCGGCGACCGGAGTGATCGTGGCGGCCAGCTTCAGCGACGGCGCCGGGTGCTCGGGCTTGTCGGAGTCGTTCGCGGCGACCTCCGCCCACTTCACCACCTCGCCGTCGCTGTAGGTCTGCTCCGCCGGGAAGCTCAGCGAGTCGACGCCCTCCGGCAACCGCCCCACCGAGAGCGCGAACTCGTCGAAGTCGTTGGCCGGAATGCCCGGGCCGACCGCCGTCCAGGTGACGGTGGTGATCGCCTTGGTCAGCGTGACGTCGCCGACCTTGACCGGCGACGGCAGGTTCTCGGTCGTCTTGACCGCCTTCCACCCGTCCTTCACCTGCGCCCCGACCGAGGCGAACGGGTGGTCCTTCGGCAACGAGACCACCAGCTTCGTCGTACTGGCGGTGTCGGACTCGGTGGGGACCCGGAAGACCAGCTTCGCGTAGCCGCCGGGTTTGGCGTCCGGGGACGAAACAGTGACGTGGGCGGAGGCGGAGTTCGCCGCTCCGACCAGCACCAGCGCGGACGCCGCGGAGATCGCGGCGGCGCGCAGGGCGATTCTTGGCACCATGGTGAGCCTTTCGCGGACACACGGGACCCGGTCCCGCGGGAGCGCGACCGGTTCAGGACAGAACGGACAGATCCCGTACGCCGGGAGGCCCGCGCCGCGAAACGTTCGAGGTCGACCGCCGCTGCCTTGGGCGGGGCGCAGCCCTAGTCACGCCCAGCGCGCGGCCGGCGACCGGGAGCGCGACGACCGGCGCGGGCAGCGCGGGAACCAGGCGCGCGACGATTCGCCGTACCCGGAGCAGCCACTGGTGGGTCCGGTCGATCAGCCCGACGCCGACGAGCAGGACGACCAAGTGGGCCGTCGCCATCGTCAGCGAACCGGCGATCCCGCCGTGAGCCATCGTCGCCGTCTCGTGGCCGGCCATGGCGTGGCCGGAGGTCATCGGGGCGGGCGGGTGCGCGGCGTCCAGAGCGAAGTGTGCGAAGAGTTGGATGGCGGCCAGTACGACGACGGCCCAGTCGCGCCGGCCCGCCAAGTGCGGGCCTAGCAGCCAGCAGGCCGCGGCGAGCGCGAGCAACTGAGGCAGGACCGCGGTCGCGACGGCTCCCCCGGCGAGCGCATGGCCGAGTACCGCGACCCCGACGCTCAGCGCCAGGACCCCGGACGTGGCCGTGCTCTCGGCGTGCAACCGGATCACCTTCGTCGCTCGGGCGGTGGGCCGCCCAGGTACCCCGGGCGAACCCTTCCAACCATGGTTCCACAGGCGCGGCGCCGGGGCGCCGGCTGATCCTCGCGGTGGCGCGTCCCGAGCGGTGGGTGACCATCGGGAATGATGGGGGTCATGAGCAACGATGCGGGCGTGGCCGTGCTGGAGGTCGGCGGCAGCCATGTGACGGCGGCGGTCGTGGTGCCGGGCAGCTGGCAGGTGGAGGCGCTGCGCCGGACGCCGCTGGACTCGCGCACCTCGGCCGAGGAGATCGTCGCGCAGCTCGGGCGGGCCGCTTCGCAGCTGCCCCTGGATCACGGGCTGGCGCTCGCGTTGCCTGGCCCGTTCGACTACGAGACCGGGATCGCTTGGTACCGCGGGGTCGAGAAGTTCGATTCCTTGTACGGGCACGATCTCGGCAAGAGCCTGCGGGACCTGCTCGATCTCGACCGGGTCGTGTTCGTCAACGACGCCGAGGCGTTCGCGGTCGGCGAGTGGACCGCCGGGACGTTGCGAGGCCTCGACCGTTGCGCCGGCGTCACCATCGGCACCGGCATCGGCACCGCCTTCCTGCTGAACGGCCGCGTCGTCCGCACCGGCGACACCGTCCCACCCGGCGGCGAGCTCTACCGCACCACCTATCGCGGCAAGCCCCTCGAGGACTGGATCTCCGCCCGAGCGATCCTCGCCGCGTACGGCGAAGCGCCGGGCGTCAAGGAGGTCGCCGACGCCGCTCGCGCGGGCGACACCCGCGCGCACCAGGTCTTGCTCGATGCGTTCACGGTGCTCGCCGAAGCCCTCACCCCCTGGCTCGACCGCTTCGGCGCCACCCGCGTCGTACTCGGCGGGTCGATCTCGGGTGCCTTCGACCTGGTCCAGCAACTGTTCGACTTCGACGTCACCGTCACGCAGGACACCGAGCACGCCGCGATCATCGGCGCGGCGGCCCGGGCGATCGACTGATCCGGTACCAATGACAGGTTGTCCACGGCGACGGATACCGTGCTCGGATGACCAAGAGCGGACAGAAGATCGCGGCACCTCGCCTGCGAACCGAGTTGGAGCCCGCGACTCCGACAGTGGACGAGATCGACGACGAGGACCGCCTGCTCGACCTCGCTCTGGACGACGTCGACCTCCGCGACCTCGAAGCCGAGCACCTGGAACTGAGCGGCTGCCGCCTGACCCGCTGCGATCTCGGCGGGTCCGAGCTGGAGAAACCGATTCTGGTCGACCTCGTGCTCGACCACTGCGACCTCGCCAACGCCCGCTGGTCCGACGCCTCGGCCACCCGCGTCCAGATCACCTCGTCCCGCCTGACCGGTTTCGCCGGCCCCGGCCTCAGTCTCCAGCACACGACCGTGCGCGACAGCGTGCTCGACTTCAGCTCGTTCCGGTTCGCCAAGTTCGTCAAGGCGGAGTTCACCGACTGCCGGCTGCAAAGCGCGGACTTCGTCTCCGCCGACCTGTCCGGCACCGTCTTCCGCCACTGCGACCTGACCGGCGCCGAGCTCTCCCAGGTGAAGGCGAAAGGCGCGGTGTTCGTCGACTGCACCTGGGACGGCACCCGCGGCGTCGCCAGCCTCGGCGGCGCCACGATCGCCAACTCGTCCCCGATCGACGCCCTCGCCGTCACGCTCGCGATGGCCGCCGCGCTCGGCATCACGCTCGGCGACCCCGACGACTTCGCGTGAAACGGGGAGCCGGACAACACCCGGCTCCCCGCGAACTCACCCGTTGTAAGGCTCGACGAGCAACTTCAGACTGCCGGTCGTGTTGGCCGTCACCGTGACCGTGCGCGACTCCCCCGGCAGCAGCCAGAAGTAGTTGTCGCTGTAGAGCGCCGGCAGCACCCGCTCGCCGTCCCGATCCCGCAGCGAGAGCCGGATCAGCGGCGCGACCGACGGACCGTCGTTCCGGATCGTCGCGGTCAGTTTCCCCTTGCCTGTGGTCGTTTTCACGCCGAGACGAGCCCGCGCCAGCGAGTTCAGCTTCTGTACGTCGGCCGCCTGCCGGTACCGCCAATACGTGTTCTCCGACAGCACCTTGCCCTGAGCATCGACCAGCTTCAGCCGCAGCAGGTGCAGCGCCGGCAGCTCGTCGCCAAAGGCAACCACGAACCCGTCCACCTTGCCCGAGGCACCGACCGTCACGGTCTGCCGCTGCGTCGCTCCGAGCCTCGCGCCCTGCAGGTCGTACAGGTCGGCCGTCATCGTCACCCCGGTCAGCGCCGAGGTGGTGTGGTTGATCGCGGCAACCTGCCAGTCCGGCAGGCTCGCCTGGACGTGGATCGCCTCGCACCCCTTGCGCGCGCCGTAGTAGCTGCCGTTGACGTCGAGGTCGTAGTCGTAGGTCTGCCACACCGTGCTGTGCCAGGCCGGATGCGACATCCACAGCAGCAACGCCGACGCGTCCTCCCACAGATGCGCGTTCCAGGCCTCGAACATCGCCCGCATGTTCTCGTAGTTCACCAGCTGCGCCTTGCGGGTGAACTCCGCCAGCCCGCTGGACGATCCGAGCCGCGCGTCGATCGCGTCGAGGTACGTCGCCGGCTTCTGGTTGCCGTGCTCGGACCAGTCGTGGTGGTACCACGGCGTACCGATCGGCCAGCCCGGGTCGTCGTCGCCGACCAGGTTGCGCATCGACTCGACCACCGGGATCGTCGGCATTCCGATCTCGGTGTGGAACCCGAAGTTGAAGGTGTCGTAGGTGTTGGCGTCGAAGTACTTGGCCGGATCGACCCAGTAGTACGGCCCGTGCCCGGAGACGAAGCCGGCCGCCGAGTCGGGCAGGTAGAGGATCTCGTCGTCCTCCTCGCGGACGGCGGCGCTGAGGCCCGCCTCGATACCGGGCGGCGGGTGCTGCTCGTTGGCGCCACACCAGATCACGATGCTCGGGTGGGTCCGGTACCGCACGATCGTGTCGCGCGCGATCTCGACGTACCCGGGCAGGTCGTCGGAGAACTCGCCGGCTTCCCAGAAGTCGTTCCAGACCAGGATCCCGTTCTCGTCGCAGGCCTGGTAGAACTCCTCGCGGGTGCTCGAGCCGATCCAGTTGCGGATCATCGTGAAGTTCATGTCACGGTGCATGCCGACCAGCTCGCGCATCCGCTCCGGCGTCACCCGGCGCAGCAGTTCGTCGTACCCCCAGTTGCCGCCGCGGCAGAAGACCTGGACGCCGTTGACGCTGATCTTCAACGGGACCGGCGCGTTGCTGACCTGCTGCACGTCGGTCCAGTTGTCGCCGTCGTCGGAGACCTGCACGACGAACACCACCGCGTACGCCGTCTCCCAGAGCAGCTCGATCCGGTCGAACGTCTTCGCCGTCCCGAAGTCGAGCTGGATCCACTGGTCGTCGGTGTACTGCGAGGCCCACCGCGTGCGGGCATCACCGTCGATCGCCCGCGACGCCGGATTGCCGTCGTCGGACGACGCGGTCGCGGTCGCCGTCCGGGCCAGGTCGATGTCCGGGCTCGCGGAGTCCTTGACCGCCAGCGTCCACAGCGAGTAGCCCCAGCCGGTCGCGCGCCGGCGACCCTGGATCCGGACGAACCGCTTGGTCTGCCGGGCGATGTCCACGGTCTGCGGCGCTGAGTTCGTGGCCGGATCGATGGTGATCGGCAGGTCGTAGCTGTAGCCGAACTCGCGGATCCCGAAGGTCGTGCTGCGGGTGTCGCTGGTGCGGCCGCCGATCGCGACGGTCGTGGTCAACGTGTGCAGCGCCGGGTCGCCGTACCCGTTCGGCCACCAGAGCTCGGGATTGGTCACCGTGACCGCGTCGAAGGCGACGTTCGCGCTCTCGCCGGCCGTGAGCGTCACGGTCTTGGTCAGCGTGGTGCCATCGAAGGAAGCCTTGACGTTGACGGTCCGGTCGGCGCTCGCCGCATTGCGCACCGGGACGGTGACCGCGACGGTCGCCTTCGTCCGGTCGGGGACCTTCGTCACCACCCGCGCGTCACCCAGTACGGCGTCGCCGGTGGAGCGCAGCCGGACGTGGTTCCAGATCCCGGCGGCCCGATCGCGGACCGCGGGCATCCAGTCCCAGCCGGACGCCGAGAGCAGCGTCGGCGAGTCCTGCCAGAGCTTGCCGGACTGCACGAACGCCTGGCCCGCGTCTCCCTTGTCACCCGGCTGACCCGGGTGCGGCATCGGGGTGATCCGAACGGCCAGCGCGTTTTTCGCCTTCAGCGCGGCGGTGACCTCGAACGCCGCCCGGGCGAACGGCGACTTCATCGTGCCGACCTGGACGCCGTTGAGCCACGCGTCGGCCTGGTGGTTGACGCCGTCGAACTCCAGCCAGATCCGCCGGCCCGCGCTGACGTCGAGGCTTCTCGGCAGATCGAAGGCGCGGCGGTACCACCACTGGTGCCGGCTGAGCGCCTCCGGGATCTCGAGGTTGTTCATGCCCTCGACCGGGTCGGGGAAGTGCCCCTGCTCGACCAGCGTCGCCAGCACCGTGCCCGGTACGACGGCCGGCAGCCAGCCGGCGGTGTCCTGGCCGACCCGGCTCAGCGTCGCGCCGTCCTGCGTGGCGGCGAATTCGTCCATCGTGAGCGACCAGCCGGACTCGAGCGGCACGGTGCCGTCGGGGTCTGCCTGCAGTGCCGGCGGGGTGCCGTGGTGGGTGCCCCAGGAGGTCCATCCGGTCGCCGGCGGTCGGCTGGTGGTCGCCGTGCCGTACACCTGGAACCCGTTGAGGCCGAGCGGGTTGGCGTTGGCCTGCTTGGTGCCGGTCATCCGCACGTACCGGGCGTTCACCGGCGTCGTCAGGGCGATGTCGACCTGGCCGCCCGGGCTGTTCGTCGCCTGGTGCACCGTGCGCCACGTCGTACCGTCGGTGGAGGTGTCGACGCGGAAGTCCAGGGCCGAGCTGGAGAGGATCTCGTGGCCCTGCGTCTGGCCGTACGGGTTGCCGCCGGACAGGTCGAAGGCGGGGTCACCAGCCTTGCCTTCGAAGGTCAGCGTGACTGCTTCGACCCGGCAGGGCGCCTGGAGGTCGACGACGATCCACTGCGGATCGGCGGTGGCAGCTCGCCAGCCGGAGCCCTTCACCCCGGTCTGCGCCAGGCCGTCCACGGCGAACTGGCCGGGCGTCGCGGCGTACGCGGTCGAGGACACCCGCACCGGCCGATTGAGTGCCAGGTCGGTCGTACTCGCGGCGCCGGCCGCGGCGGCTTGCTCCGGCAGGACCGATCCGACCGAGATGCTGGCGAGCACCCCACCGGTTCCGGCCATGAACGTCCTTCTCGACAGCGTCATCTCTGCTCCCAGGGCGGCGGGTTACTTCAGACGCTTAAGTATGTTCACAGCACGGCAGGTGTCCAGACCTATGGCCGGATATTTTACGATTTTTTCTAGAGCGTGAGCGGGATCGGCCGTCCCCAGGTGTCCTCGGCATCGTCGGCGGTCGCGCGGAGCTCGAGGTCGGCACACTCGTCAGCCGGTACGGCGACCGTGAACTCGCCGCGCTCGGCGTCGGTGGTGGTCTTCGCCAGCTCTGACCAGTCACCCCCACATCGCTTCTCCACCGTCACGCCGACCCCGCCGTATGGGACGAGGCCCTTCGCGTCCGGCGAGTAGCGCAGTACGACGTACGTCGCCTCGACTCCGCCGTCGTCCTGCGGCTTGGTCGCGATCGACTGGATATCGGTGCCGAGCCGGATGTCCATCTCCAACGGCTTCGACTCCACGCCCTTCGGCCCCCGCCAGGTCCGCGGCCCGAGCGGATCCCCGTCGTACACGTGGACCTTGGCGAGATTCGACCCGGTGAACTGCACCCCGTCGAGATGCTGACTCCCCTGCCAGCTCTCCCACATCCCCGCCTCGGGACACGTCGACCGAGCCATCAGGAACGCCGCCGGCGTGAACACATGCCCCTTCACCAGCCCCGACGCTTCCTTGGTCACCATCAACGGCGGCTCCTCGCCGTCCCCGCGCCCGGCCTCCGGCGAAGCCCCTTCCACCAGCAACTCACACCGCGCGCTGCTCTCCGCCTGATCCTCAGCCGCATTCCCATGCCCAGCCGCCACCCCAGCCATGGCAAACGCCAGCACGAACAACCCCGCCGCCACGCGCTGCCTCACACCACTCACCTCCACGCGCCCACCCAACCGCGTCCTACCCTGGCACACCCCACCCCCAGACCTTCTACAGAAACCCCGTTTCGCCACCTGGCTCTTTCCGCCGACGACCACGGCGTGCCACGCTGCGGCTGTGACTGTTGGTGACGTCCTGGGGTGGGACGTCACCGGCGACAAGGGGGATCCACCATGAACGTCCAGACTCCCGGGCTCAATGGCTCCGGCCCGGCGACAACCGCGGGCCGCCGTACGCCGACCGCAGGTCGCCGCGGGCTGACCCCGATCGCGGGCCGCCGAGATCTTCGCACCACGCCACCTGGGCCCAGTGCCCGAATCAGCCTGCGAGCGTTGCTCGAAGCCGGCGGCGCCGCGGCCACCGTGCTGTACGTGATCCTGTCGATCTACTACGACAGGTTCTACTCCCGCCTCGGCATCGAACCAGGCGACGTCGGCCTCGACCGTACGGCGGTCATCTCGCGCGCGGTCGGCGGCGTGATCGCGCTGGCCGCGACGCTGATCGTGGTCGGCGTCGCGTACTCGCAGCTGATGCTCGTCTACAGCTTCTTCATGCAGCGCCTCGGGCAGCACATCCTCCGCCGTACCAGGCCGAACGCCGAAGCCGACATCGAGCTCATCCGCCAACGCAGCCCGCTGCTCGGCGCCCTCGTCGCCTCCACGTTGATCGAGCGCCCTTCCCTGAGCGTCGGCCGCAAACGATCCGCGCTGCTCGCCGGCATCTTCGCAGTACCGTTCCTGGGCCTCATCTTGTTCACCACCTGGTCCAACGTGAACAACGCCGCCTCAGCCGCGGCCTCCGGCCAGGTCGTTCGCCCCTTCACCTTCCTCGGCCTGCGCGTCCTCGACATCGAGTCCCGCCCCTGCACCGCCACCTGGCTCGGCGCGCCCACAACCCAACCCGCCGCCCTCCGCTCCCCCGACCTCCGATGCCTGGGCTCAGCCAACGGCACCACGATCTTCCGCGCCGGCTCCACCACCATCACGGTCCCCGCCGGCCAGGTCGTCATCAACCTGCAGTCCTGACCCTCTTCCGCCGTCACCCAACGACGTGAGAGCGTCAGCCGGTGCGTCGTGTCGTGGTCATCGGTGTCGCCGGCTCCGGCAAGTCCACCGTGGCTCGCGCCCTGAGCGAACGCCTCGATGCCCCGCACATCGAACTCGACGCGATCTTCTGGCAACCGAACTGGACCAAGCTCGACGAAGACGAGTTCGCCGCCCGCGTCGCCGCCGCCACCGCCACCGGCCCTTGGATTGCCGACGGCAACTACTCCCAGCGGATCCGCCAGATCACCTGGCCGGCCGCCGACACGATCGTCTGGCTCGACCTTCCCCGGCCCGTCATCATGTGGCAGCTACTCCGCCGAACCATCCACCGCACGAGAACCGGCACCGAACTCTGGAACGGCAACCACGAGCGCGCTCTCAAGGATCAGCTCAGCCGAGACCCCGCCAAGTCGATCCTGCTCTGGTCCTGGCGCACCTACACGCCGACCAAGCGCGAGTACGCCGAAGCGATGAACGACCCGCGGTACGCCCAGGTGACGTTCGTCAGGCTGAAGTCCCGCCGCCAGATCCGGAAGGTCCTGGAGTCGATCGGCAACCAGCCGTAGAAACGACGAAGGCGACCCGATCCGCTCTCCGCGGGTCCGAGTCGCCTGCCCCAGACGCCCCTCGTACTCCGCGCGGAGTACGGCGAAGTGTCTGCCGTGGCCAGACGCGTCAACCCCCGCCGGCTTGACAGCGTGATCGTCATGACTTCTCAACTACGGGCGCCCGACCAGTCCGGCGCCGATACCAGACCGAAGAGGTCACGGACCAAGACCGTGGTGCCGTGGCTCATGCTGGCTGTGTGGATCGGGCTGGTGGTGGGCGGCCTCTCACTCGCCGGCAAACTCGACTCGGTGACCCGCGACGGCCAGGCCGACTACCTGCCGGCCAGCGCCCAGTCGACCAAGGTTCTCCTGGCCGAGGCCGAGCTGCCCGGCGGCGAGAGCGGCCTGCTCGTGGTCGTGTACGAACGACCGGGCGGCCTCCAACCGGGCGATCGGGAGGCCGTCGTACGCGGCCACACCGAGCTGGCGAAGCGATTCGGCAACGACACCGCCGCACCGCCCGAGATCATCGACTCCGCGGACGGCAAAGCCCTGATGTACGCGCTGCCGCTCGACCACAAGGCGAGCAACGAGGAGGCCCGCGCCACCGCGGATGCGCGTGACCTTCTCGCCGACCGGCCGGACGGCCTGAACGCCTATGTCACCGGCCCGACCGCGCTGGGGGCCGACATGGACGAGGTCTTCGATGCCGTCGACGCTACGTTGATGCTCGCTACTGCCGTGGTGGTGGCAGTCCTGCTGATCCTGACGTACCGCAGTCCGCTGCTGTGGCTGGTGCCGCTCACGGCGGTCGGGGTCGCGGCGATCATGTCGATGGGTGTTGTCTACGCACTCACCCAGATCTTCGACATCACCGTGACGAGCATGAGCTCGGCGCTGCTGATCGTCCTGGTCTTCGGCGCGGGCACCGACTACGCGTTGCTTCTCGTGTCTCGCTACCGCGAGGAGCTGCACCACCACGAGCGGCCGATCGACGCGATGCTGGCGGCGCTGCGTGGGGCCGGCCCGGCAATCCTCGCTTCGGCGGCGACGGTGGTAGCCGGCCTGTTGTGCCTGTTGGCCGCGGATCTCAACAGCATCAGCGGCCTCGGCCCGGTGGGTGCCGCGGGCATCGGGTCCGCGCTGCTCGTCATGCTGACGCTTTTCCCGGCCTTGCTGGTGGTGCTCGGGCGCCGGGTCTTCTGGCCGTTCGTGCCGCGAGTCGGGGTTGAGGCCCACGCATCTGGTTCTCGGTGGGCTCGGCTCGGCGAGCTGGTTGCCCGCCGCCGCGTCGTCAGCTGGGTGGTGCCGCTGGTGATCCTGGGCGGTCTCGCGCTGGGCACAGTGGGTGCCAGCGGCTCGCTTCCGCAGCTGGACCAGTTCGCCCGTTCGACACCGGAGTCGGTGACCGGGGCGAAGCTGATCGAGGCGCGCTATCCCGACCAGAGCGGTCAGCCGCTCACCGTGATGAGTCGGCCGGACCAGAGCCGTGAGGTCCTGGCCGCCGTCGAAAGCACGCCGGGGGTTGCCGAAGCCGAGATCGGCCGGACCAGTGACAAGTGGGTGGAGATCTCCGTGATCCCGGCCGACTCGCCGGACAGCGCCGGTGAGACGGCAACGATCAAGCGGCTGCGGGATCGCGTTCACCAGGTCGCCGGCGAGGCTGTGCTGGTCGGTGGGCCGAGCGCCGAAAGGCTCGACGAGGCCGAGACCAACAAGAGCGACCGCAATCTGGTGATGCCGCTGATCCTGCTGGTGGTGCTGGCCATCCTCGGGCTGCTGCTGCGGGCGATCGTGGCTCCGCTGGTCCTGGTCGCCACCGTCGTGGTGTCGTTCTTCGGAGCCCTCGGACTGTGCAACCTGTTGTTCGAGCACGTGCTCGGTTTCGCCGGGTTGGAGTCGTCGGTGCCGCTGATCGGGTTCCTCTTCCTGGTCGCACTCGGGGTCGACTACAACATCTTCTTGATGACCCGGGTCCGTGAGGAAGCCGCCCGGCACGGCACGGTCGAGGGCACGAAGCGCGGCCTCGCGGTGACCGGTGGCGTGATCACCTCGGCCGGTGTCGTGCTCGCGGCGACGTTCGCGGTGCTCGCGACGCTGCCGCTCGTCATGCTCGTCGAGATTGGGATACTGGTTGCCGTCGGCGTGCTCATCGACACCTTGCTGGTGCGGTCCGTCGTGGTTCCCGCACTGACGATGTCGCTGGATTCGCGGATCTGGTGGCCCAGCAAGCTCTGGCGCACGAGATAGGACTGTGTCGATGACACTGTTTGAACGATGACGGCGCTCCGTCCGTCAGTAGCCGATCGGCTGCTGACGGCGGCGGCGTTCGTGCTCGGCGTCGTCGTCGCGATCACGCTCCAGGCGGTCGATTTCGACGGCGAGCGAAGCGTGGACCTGTGGGCGATCGCGCTCCTGGGCGCGATGTCGGCGCCGTTGCTGGCCCGCCGGCGCCGGCCCTTCCTCGTCGTCCTCGCGGTCCTCGCCGTGTCGACGCCGTACCACATCCTCGACTATCCCCATGAGGCCACGATGCCGGCCTCACTGGTGGCGGCGTTCGCGGCGGCGCGCTACAGCGCGCCACCGCGGCGGGCCGCCGCCGTCCTGCTGGCGGTGGCCGCGGTGACCGTGCCGGTGCTCGCCGACGAGGCGTCGGGGGCACCTGGCGATGCTCTGCTCGGCGTCGGCTGGCTGTTCATGGCCTTCTTTGCCGGGCTGGCGGTGCGCTTCCATGAGAACTGGAAGGCCGCCGTCACCGCGCGGGTCGAGCAGGAGCGTGCCGACGAGGTCGAACGGCGGGTCGCCGAGGAGCGGGTCCTGATCGCTGCCGAGCTGCACGACGTCCTGGCGCACGGCCTCGCGGTCGCGAACGTCCAGGCATCCGTCGCTGCGCACCTGATCGACCAGCTGCCGAGGCGCGGGGATGCGTCGCTGGAGGAGCTGTCCAGCACGCTGCACAACCTGTCGGACACGAGCCGGGCCACACTCCACGAGCTGCGTGCCGTTCTGGACGTGCTGCATGGTGGCGATGCCGAGCCAACCGAGCCGGCGCCCCACCTCGGCGAGCTGCAGCGTCTGGTGGAGATGGCCGAGGCGGCTGATGTCCGGGTCGACGTGGAAGCTGACGGGCTCCCGGACGAGTTACCGTCGACGGTGTCCGTCGTGGCCTATCGGATCATCCAGGAGTCGCTCACCAATGTCATTCGGCACTCGACGGCCAAGCGCGCGACCGTCCGACTCGACCAGGACGGCGACCGGCTGCGGATCGCGGTCATCGATCACGGGCCCGCGCGAGCGAGCTCGACCGTGACACCGGCCGGCTTCGGGATCGCCGGGATGACAGGGCGAGCACAGGCCGTCGGCGGCGAACTGTCCGCCGGCCCGGGCGAGTCCGGAGGATTCGAGGTACGGGCCAGCCTGCCGCTGCCGGAGAGCTGGCGGGTGCCGTCGTGATCCGGGTCCTGCTCGCCGACGACCAGGCCCTGGTGCGCGGCGCGTTCGCGCTGCTGGTCAACTCCGCTGACGACATGGAGGTCGTCGGAGAGGCCGGCACCGGCGACGAGGCGGTGACGCTGACCCGGGACCTGCGCCCCGACGTCGTCTTGATGGACATCAGGATGCCGAACACCGACGGCATCGAGGCGACCCGGCAGATCATCGCTGACGATGGATCGAGCGGCAGCAAGGTGCTGATCCTGACCACGTTCGAGACAGACACCAACGTGCTGCGCGGCCTTCGCGCGGGGGCGTGTGGATTCCTGCCCAAGGACACCCGTCCGGACGAGCTGCTGGCCGCCATCCGCACCGTCGCGGCGGGGGAGGCGCTGCTGTCGCCCGGCGCGACCAGGGCGGTCATCACCCGTGCGCTGAGTCGCCCGGACGCCCCGACGCCTGAGCGGCTGGCCAGCCTGACGGCGCGCGAACGCGAGGTGCTCCGGCTGGTCGCCGCGGGCCGAAGCAACCAGGAGATCGCGAACGACCTGGTCGTCAGCCCGCTGACCGCCAAGACTCACGTGGCCCGCATCCTGGCGAAGCTGGGCGCTCGCGACCGCGTCCATCTCGTGATCGCCGCGTACGAAGCCGGGCTCCGCTAGGCGCTTCGCCGAGCATCGACCCGCCCGGGCGAGTCCGGAGACTTCACCATCAAGTTTTCCGGGCGGCGCCGGCCGCCGCCCGTGATGGTCGGAGATGACCAGATGGAACGGGGGAGGATCCCGACCATCAGTGAGGGCGAATCCACCAAGTCGAGCGAAGCGAAGACCAACCGTTCGGCGGCGCCAGCCACGGAGCCGAGCGAAGCGAAGGCGCAAGGGGGTGCGGGTGGCGGAGCCCCCGCTCGCGGCAAGCGCAGCGCAGCCGCACAAACGACGAGAGCGACCCGGTCCGCGCTTTCCGCGGACACGAGTCGCCCATCGCTCTCGTGGAGCTGAGGGGATTCGAACCCCTGACCTTCTCATTGCGAACGAGACGCGCTACCAACTGCGCCACAGCCCCAGATCTTCGTCGCGGTGGTGCCTTGCGACCGCGAAACTCTAACACGGTGACGCGGTGGAGTTGAAATCGGATTCGGGGTGGGGCCGGACACACGACTGCCCGCCGCTGGGAGGCGGCGGGCAGGGCGTTCGCGGGCTCGGGGCAGGGTCTCGAGCGGCCGGATCAGTCGCCGACCGCGCGCTTGATCTCCGGCTCGACGACGGGCTCCTCGGTGACCTCGTCGGGCACGATCGGCGGGGCGGTCGGTTCGGGTTCGACGATGCGGGCCGAGGAGAAGACGTCGGGGCCGGACAGGTTGATCGTGCGGACCGTGCGGTCGGGGGCCTTCTCCTTCAGCACGTACGTCGGCAATGTCACCGGCACCGGGTCCCACAGGCCTTCGGAGGAGATCGGCTTGGTCTCCACCTTCGGAGCCACCGGGGGCTCGGCCACCGGCAGCTTCACCTCGACGGTCAGCTCGTTGTCGGGCGACGACGGCGGCGCCACCGCCGGCCCGCGGTCGTGACGCGCGGCGGCCCGAGCACGGCGCTCGGCCACGAGAGCAGCCCGCTCACGAGCCTGGCGGCGCAGCTGCACCCGTGTCAGGACGATGAACGCGACGATGAGCCCGGCCGGGATCGACACGCTCCACCACAGCAGGATCCCGAGCCCGGCCAGTGCCGTCATCGACAGCAGCGACAGGGTCAGGATCGACAGCACCCGCCGGCGGCGCATGGCGGCCACCCGGCGGGCTCGGTTGGGGATGTAGCGCGGCGGTGGCGGCTGGGCCACTGGCGTCCCGGCCGCGGTGACCGTCGCGCCGTGAGCCGACGTACCGGTCACTGTCGTCCCGGCCGGTGTGGTCACTCCCGTGCCCGGCGGCCGTACGACGTACCGGGCGCGGGTGCCGTCGGCTCGCGACAGCACGCGGGCGGCCGACGACGAGTACGCCTCCGCCGAGCGGCGCCTGCTCGCCTCGTCGTTGCGCTTGAGCATCATCGGGACGAGGTAGGCAGCCCACGCGGCGACGATCGCCACATAGATCAGCCCTGTCGTCCCCATGCGACGACGCTAAGACCCCGAACGGGTCAGGTGGGGCAGGTGAGGCGGTGTGTCGCAAGAAGACTCGTGTGACTGGTGTGAACAACCACGCAGCGTGATCAGGGCAATCGCGCCACGAGACCGGGTCCGACCTCCTCCGCGTTGAGCGCGAAGATCCGGTGGTCGCGCCAGTCGCCGTCGATGTGCAGGAACCGCGGCCGCTCGCCTTCGTAGCGGAAGCCGAGCTTCTCGACCACCCGCAGACTCGCCTTGTTCTCCGGGCGGATCGCCACCTCGAGCCGGTGCAGCCCGAGCGTGAACCAGCAGTGGTCGGCGGCCAGCGCCACAGCCGTCGGCACGATCCCGCGGCCGGCGTACTGCTCGTCGACCCAATAGCCGAGGTTCGCCCAGCGGGCCGAGCCGTAGGTGATGCCGGAGACGGTCAGTTGCCCGACCAGCGGCCACTTCGCCCGGGCACCGGCGGCGGCCGCACCGCCGTACGTGATGACGAACGGCAGCATCCGCCCGTAGCGGGCCTGCCGGTTCCAGTCCCGGGCCATCGCCCGGAAGGTGCGCGCTCCGTCGTCCGCACCGGGCGGCTGGGTGGCGTCCCACGGCCGCAGCCAGCTCAGGTTGCGCTGGCGAGCCGCACTCCACTCGGCGCCGTCACCGGCTCGCAGCGGCCGCAGCCCAACCTGTCCGTGCTGCAGTTCCACCGGCCAGTGGACGACTGCCATCAGTCGTCGTCCGTCCGCACGTGGTCACCGCCGGCGACCTGCTCGACAGCGTGCCGCAGCAGCGGCTCCAGTACGGTCAGGCCGTCCTTCACTCCGCCACGGGAGCCGGGCAGGTTCACGATGACGGTCTTGCCGGCCACTCCGGCGACACCACGCGACAGCGCGGCCGTCGGCACTCCCTGCGCCATGCCGTAGGCGCGGATGGCCTCGGCGATGCCGGGGATCTCCTTCTCGATCACTCCGGCAGTCCGCTCCGGCGTCTCGTCGGTCGGCGAGATCCCGGTCCCACCCGTCGTCACCACCACCTGGTACGACGCCTCGACCGCGGCCAGCAGCGCCTCGCCCACCGGCGCGCCGTCCGGGACCACCTGCGGCCCGTCCACGCTGAACCCCCAGGCAGCCAGCCGCTCCGCGATCAGCGGCCCGGTGGTGTCGGAGTAGATGCCCGCGGCGGCACGGTTGGAGATGCTGACGACAAGGGCTCTCACGCGCGCTCCCAGTGACCGGTCTTGCCGCCGTCCTTGGTCTCCACCCGGACGTCGGACAGCACGGCCGCCGGGTCGAGCGCCTTCACCATGTCGATCAGCGCGAGCCCGGCGACGCAGACGGCGGTCAGCGCCTCCATCTCGACGCCGGTCCGGTCGGTGGTCTTCACCACGGCCTCGATCCGCACGGCGTCGTCGTCCACCTCGAGCGCGACCTTGACCCCGGTCACTGCGATCGGGTGGCACAGCGGGACCAGGTCGGGCGTGCGCTTGGCACCCATGATCCCGGCGATCCGGGCGACCGCGAGCGCGTCACCCTTCGGTACGCCGTCGCCGCGCAGCGCCGCGATCACCTCGGCCGAGACATAGACCTTGCCGGAGGCAACAGCTCGCCGGGCGGACTCGGCCTTGTCCGACACGTCGACCATCCGGGCCGCGCCGCTGGCGTCCACATGGGTCAGCCCGCCGGGGCCCACGTCCTGCGTCATCCGGTCTCCTCGTCCAGCAGCCAGAGCTCGACCTGCTCGCCGGCCCGGACGGAGGTGACGTCCTCGGGCACCACGATCAGGGCGTTGGAGCGGCTCAGCCCGCCGAGCAGGTGTGAGCCGTGCCCGCCGACTGTACTGGCCATCCACCCCTCGTCGCCGGAGGTGGCCGCGGCGCGGACGAACTGCCGCCGCCCGGCCGGAGAGCTGAACCCGTCCAGGCTGATGCCCTGGACCGTCGGCCGCCGGTAGGGCATCTGGCCCATCAGCTTGCGCAGCGCCGGCCGCACGAACACCTCGAACGACACGTACGCCGACACCGGGTTGCCCGGCAGCGTGAAGATCGGCACCTCGTCGTCGCCCATCACGCCGAAGCCCTGCGGCTTGCCCGGCTGCATCGCGACCTCGGGGAAGTCGATGGTGCCGAGCTTGGTCAGCACCTCCTTGACCACGTCGTACACGCCCTTGCTGACGCCGCCGGAGGTGACCACCAGGTCGGCCCGCACCAGTTGGTCGGACAGCGTGTCCATGATCTTCTTCGGGTCGTCGTCGACGATGCCGACCCGGTAGACGACGGCGCCGGCCTGCCGCGCAGCGGCGGCCAGGGTGTAGCTGTTCGAGTCGTAGATCTGTCCCTCGCCCAGTCGCGTACCCGGCTCGCGCAGCTCCGCACCGGTCGACACCACGACCACTCGCGGCCGCGGACGCACCTTCACCCGGGCCCGGCCGACAGCAGCCAGTACGGCGACCTGCCGCGGGCCCAGCACGGTGTCGGCGTCCAGCACCTTGTCCCCGGCCTTCACGTCCTCGCCGAACCGCCTGACCGAGGCACCGAGGACCGGCTGCTTGGCGATCCGGACCTGCGCCGCTCCCCCGTCGGTCCACTCGACCGGTACGACGCTGTCGGCTCCGCGGGGCATCGGCGCGCCGGTCATGATCCGAACGCAGGTCCCGGGCGTCACCACGATCGGCTCGCTCCGACCTGCGGCGATCTCGCCGACCACCGGCAGCGTGACCGGCTCCTCCTGCGACGCCCCGGCCAGGTCGGCCACCTGTACGGCGTACCCGTCCATGGCCGAGTTGTCGAAGCCCGGCAGGTTCACCCCCGACACCACGTCCTCGCAGAGCACCAGCCCGAGCGCCTCCATCAGCGGCTGCTCGAACGGCGGCAGGGCCCGCACCCGGCCGAGGACCACTTCCAGGTGCTCGTCAACGCTGCGTCTCACGCACTCGACTCTAGTCGCTCGGGATGCGCGCCCCAGACCATCCTCACGTCCGGTGCCTTCTCCTCGTTCGCGCTGCCGTCGGTACGGCGTACTTCGGTGAAGCCGTGCCGGCGGTAGAACTCCTGGGCCCGCAGATTGCTCTGGAACGTCCACAGCGCGAGACCGCCGGGCCGCAGGTCCTTGGCCAGGTCGACCAGCGTCGAGCCGATCCCCTGGCCGGCCGCCGACGGGTCGACGTACAGCTGGTCCAGGTCGTCGCCGTCGAGCGTCAGCACGGCGACGATCCGCCCGTCGTCCAGCGCGACCCAGGTCTGCCCGTCCGGCAGCAGCACGTCGCTGAACCACTTCCGGACGGCGGCCTCGGTGTGGATCGCCGGCGGCAGCTGCGACCCCTCGGCGTGCCGGGCGGCCCACCACACCGCCGCCGCCTCGTTGGTGTCCCACGGCTCCATCGGCCGGATCAGCAGGTCGTCCATGCAGATGTCAGCCGCGCAGCTCGGTCCCGTCGGCGATCTCCAGCCGCTCGCCGTCCGGCGCGCTCACCTCGACGTCGCCGACCACCACCACGTCCTTGCCGAAGGCAACGTCGCCGCGGACCTCCAGCCGGTCGGCCCGGACCAGCGACGGCGGCCCGGCCGGGAACCGCGCCTCGAAGTCGGCCAGGATCTTGAAGTAGTCCGGGTCCAGGTCGACGTACGGCTCGTCGCCCTCGTGCGTGGTGGTCAGGTCGCCGGAGTCGTCCAGGTCGTAGACGTCCGAGCGCAGCACGAGCAGGTCGTTGGTGGTTTTCACCGGCTTGAACCGGCTGCGGTCCACCAGAACCGCCTGCGACCCCTCGAAGGTCTCGATCGCGGTGCCCATGCCGGTCTCCAGCTGGATCACCTTCGGCGAGTCCGGGTCGGCCGGGTCGACGGTCTTGCGGTTGACGATGATCGGCAGCCCGAGCACGCCGTCGTGGCCGTCCATCAGCTCGGCCAGCCGGTCCAGGTCGATCCACAGGTTGTTGGTGTTGAACGTCTTGTGCCGGGTGATGTCCTGGAACGACGCGTTGTCGTCGGCGTGCACCTGGGCGCTGTCGCGCAGGATCAGCCGGCCGTCGGACTTGCGCACCGCGACGTGCCCGCCCTTGCGGTCCGAGCGGGTCCGGCGGCAGACCTCCATGCCGAACGGGACGTCGTGCTCGGCCATCCAGGCGGCGATCCGGCCGTCCGGGGTGGCGCCGAGGTTGTCGGCGTTGGAGATGAACGCGTGCCGGAATCCCTGCTCGCGCAGCTTGTCCAGCGTGCCGGAGGCGACCAGCGCGGTGAACAGGTCGCCGTGACCCGGCGGGCACCAGGCCAGCTCGGGGTCGTCCGGCCACTCCACCGGCGTGAGGTCGTCGGCGCGCAGCTTGGGCTCCATGTTCTGCTGGAAGTCCAGCGGGAGCCCGTCGACCGGCAGGTCGGCGTACTGCCTGAGCACGGCCAGCGACTCGTCCTTGGTGCGGAACGAGTTCATCAGCACCAGCGGCAGCGGTACGTCGTACTGCTTGCGGGTGCTGAGGATCTGCCGGGCGATGATGTCGAGGAAGCTCAGGCCGTCCTTGACCGGCAGCGCCGACTTCGGCCCGGTGACGCCCATCGAGGTGCCCAGGCCGCCGTTGAGCTTGATCACCACGGTCTCGGCGAGCGCCGCGCGCATCGCGTCGGCGTCGGTGTCCAGGTGGTCCAGGTGAGGCAGGTCACCCACCGGCTCGATCTCGTCCTCGCGGATCGTGCCCTGCTGACCCGCCTCGAGCAGCCGGTAGTAGTGCGAGAAGACGTTGATCGCGACCTCGGCGGCGCCGGCCGCCCGCATCTTGTCCTGTGCCTGCTGAAGCCCTGCCTCACTCATGCGCCAACCCTAGGCGAAGGGGTGTGCAGACGATCGGGGGCGTGTCGTGGTTCATACAATCCGGGGGTGATCTCCACCAAGGCTGCCGTGCGGCAGTCGCTTCTGGACGCTCGACGCTCGCTCCCGGCCAGCCGGCCCCTGCTGGAGGCGGCCCGGGCGACCGAGTGCGTCCTGCTCGCCCGGCGGGTCGCGCTGTACGTGTCGATGGGCCCGGAGCCGCAGACCGGCTCGCTGATCGACTGGCTGCTGGCCGCCGACCACGAGGTGCTCCTGCCGATCCTGTACGCCGACAACGACCTCGGCTGGGGTCTGGCGCCCGGTGCGGCCGACCTGGTCCCGGGGCGGCTGGGGCTGTCCGAGCCGCGGGTCGACCTCGGGCCGGAGGCGATCGCGACGGCGGATCTGGTGATCTGCCCCGCCCTGGCCGTCGACCGGACCGGCGTACGGCTGGGTCGCGGCGGCGGCTCGTACGACCGGGCGCTGGCGCGCGTCCCGGCCGGCGTACCGGTGTGGGCGGCGGTGTACGACACCGAGATCTTCGACCACCTGCCGAGTGACCCGCACGACCGGCCGGTCCATGCGGCGCTCACGCCGAGCGGGCTAATTCGTCTGACCTGACCAGCCCGGACTGGTTGGATGTCCGGATGACTTCGGAACGTACCGCCCAGGCAGTGGAGGCCGCCGCAGCCGCTGGACGCGAACTGGGCCTCGAAGTGACCGAGCCGACCGTCCTGTACGACGTCTTCTCGGTCGTGGTCCACCTCAAGCCGTCTCCGGTCGTCGCTCGCGTCCCCGTGGTCCTGCCGGGCGCTCTGCGCGACCCAGCGAAGGCAGGCGTCCGCCAGCAGCGGGAGCTCGAGGTGGCGCAGTGGGTGTTCGACCAGGGCGAACTGGTCGTCCGGCCGAGCCCGCTGGTCCCGCTGCGATCGGTGCAGCGCGACGGGCTGTCGATGTCCTTCTGGGAGTACGTGGAGCACGACAAGTCGACCGAACCGGACTACGTGCAGGGCCTCGTTCGCGCTGCCGAGCTTCACAAGCTGCTGGAGAGCTACCCCGGCGCGCTGCCCTGGTTCGCGCCGGTGACAGCCGTCGTACCGGAGGGGCTCGAGCAACTGGGTCCGGACACCCCGCTGCTGACCGCCGCCGACGTGGACCGGGTACGCCGCGAGTGGGACGCCGTGGCGCCGGTGCTGACGACCCGGGAGGGCTGGGAGCGCGCGTTCCCGGGCTCGCACGTCCAGCCGCTGCACGGCGACGCGCCGTACTACAACATCATCCCGACGGCCGACGGTGTGCTCTGGTCCGACTTCGAGGATGTTTGTCTCGGCCCTCTGGAGTGGGACCTGGCCAGCGTCGGTCCGGAGTTCAGCAAGGTCTACAACGACGCCGCGGCCGAGCTGGGCCGGCCCCAGCTCGACCAGAAGGCCGTGGCCGCGATGGACCTGGCCAGGGCCTTCCAGCTGATCATCTGCCTGCCGCTGCTGCCCCAGATGCCGGCCGGCATGGCCGAGACGCTGGAGCCCTTCGTGGCGAACTGGCGGGAGATGCCGTTCGCCAACGACGTGGTCTAGCGGCTAGCGCTCCGGCTTGGTGAAGGTCAGCGTGTGCTCACGCCTGGCCTCCACCGCGCCCTTGCTGAACGCCCACGGCAGCGTCTCGCCCTTGACCCACAGGTCGGTCTGGTCGGTGTAGTTGTCGGTGAAGGCGTGGCCGGAGACACCGGTCAGGTTGATCCAGCGCGACTTGTCGAAGTCGGACAGGTCGACCACCATCCGCATCGACGGGGTCGCTGTCACGCCGTAGCCCTCGGAGGCGTCCCAGCCGGTCGCGTTGACCACCGAGGAGCCGCCACCCAGCTCGTACGGGCCGCGGTTGAACAGCTTCTCGACCACACCGATGCCGGAGGTGCCCAGGGTCTGGTTGGTGAGCGTCAGCTTGTGCAGCCGGCCCCACTGCCAATTGCTGGGCTCGCGGGCCATCTTGGTGGTGATCTCGGCCCGCGCCTGCACCAGCGCCTCGCGCATGATGTCGTCGCGGCTCTCCCGCTGCGGCGTGCGCAGGTCGTCCCACCAAGAGTTGTTCGGCTGGCGGACCAGGTTGCGCATCACCTCGAACCAGCGCGAGCCGCCGTCCGGCCAGACCGCCTCGGGCAGCTGGTCGTGGAAGGTGTCGGCGAGCAGGTTGCGCCAGACGATGTTGAAGTACGCCGCCGGCGCGGAGTCGGCCGGCTGGGTGAAGTCCCAGCCCTTCAGCGTGTCCTGGCCCTGCTTGTCGAAGTCGTCGGGGATGCCGATCCGGAGCAGGTACGGGACCAGCATCTCGGCGTTGCGGTTCTTGGTGTCGAGCTGGATCGACGACATCGCGGCCACGTCCAGCTTGCCGGCCGCCTGGATCCGCTCGAGGATCTGCTGGGAGCGGTAGCCGTAGTCCCAGTCGTTGGTCAGGTGGTAGCGGTACGACTTCGGGACGACGGCCTGGTTCGCGGTGACGATCACGCCGTCGGCCGGGTCGAACTCGGTCGGCATCGCGTCGAACGGGATGTAGCCGGCCCAGTCGTAGCGCGGGTCCCAGCCGGGGACCGGCCAGTCGCCGGTGCCGACCCGGCGCAGCGGGACCTTGCCCGGCGCCTGGTAGCCGATGTGGCCCTCGCGGTCGGCGTACACGAGGTTCTGCGACGGGACCTCGAACAGGGTCGCGGCGGTCCGGAACGCCGACCAGCTCTGCGCCTTGTTCATCGCGAAGATCGCGTCGGCGGTCCGGCCCGGGGTGAGCGCGGTCCAGCGCAGGGCGATGCCGTACGCCTCGGTGCTCTTGCCCTTCGCGGCCAGCTCGCCGGTCTCCTTGGCGTCGTCGTCGACGTCGGAGATCAGCGGGCCGTGCCGGCTCTCCCGAACCACGATCCGCTCCGGCTCCTTCTGGCCGGCGATCTTGAACTCCTCGGTGCGCAGCTGCAGCGGCTCGAGCCGGCCCTTGTAGAGCGCGCTGTTGCCGCTGAGGCGCTCCAGGTACAGGTCCATCACGTCGGGGTCGAGGTTGGTGAAGCCCCACGAGATCGCGCTGTTGTGGCCGATCACCACACCCGGCAGACCGGAGAAGCTGAAGCCGGACACGTCGAACGGGCACTGCGGGCTGAACTTGTTGCAGTGCAGCCCGACCTGGGTCCAGATGCCCGGCATGGTCGCGCCCAGGTGCGGGTCGTTGGCCAGCATCGGCTTGCCGGTGGTGGTGTGCTCGCCGGAGACCACCCACGAGTTGGAGCCGATGCCGTCACCGCGGCCGAGCAGCAGCGGCAGGCCCTTGGCCACCTTGTCCACGCTGTCCAGCGACTTGAGCAGGCTCTTGCTGAACATCGCCCGGGCCGGCGCCTGGCTGTTCACCGGCGCGGTGGTGAACTTGCCCTTGTCGTCGACCGAGCCACTGGACAGGATCGACTCGTTGCGGTCGTACGGGTAGGCCGGGTAGAGGCTGTCGATGGTCTTGGCCGGCAGCGTCGCGGCCAGCTTGGTCCGGGTGATCTCCTCGTCCATGTTGCCGCCGAGGTCCCAGGCCATCGCCTTCAGCCAGGCCAGCGAGTCGGCCGCCGTCCACGGCTCGGGCCGGTAGTCGGTGCCCTTCAGCGACAGTACGGCGTACTCGAGGCTGAGGCCGGAGCCGGAGTGCTGGTCCAGGTAGGCGTTGACGCCGCGGGCGTAGTCGTCCAGGTACTGCCGGGTGGCCGGGCTGAGCAGTCCCAGCTCCTTCTCGGCGACCCGGCGCCAGCCGAGCGTGCGGACGAACTTGTCGGTCTCCAGCGCGTCCCGGCCGAACAGCTCGGCCAGCCGCCCGGAGGTGACGTGCCGGCGGAAGTCCATCTCGAAGAACCGGTCCTGGGCCGCCACGTAGCCCTGGGCGGCGAACAGGTCGGCCGGCTTGTCGGCGTAGATCTGCGGGATGCCGTTGGCGTCGCGGACCACCTCGACGTCGGCCTCCAGGCCGTTCAGCTCGATCGTGCCGTCGTAGGAGGGGAAGGAGTGGCGGACGACGAAGATGCCGGTCCCGGCCACGACGAGCAGCAGGGTGGCCAGCGCTATTCCGCTGATGACGAGGAACCGAAGCAGGCGACGCACGGACCCAACCGTAGAGAATGCCGCCGCGCACCCCAAATGCTGATACCGGTCCTTAACGCTGCGTACTCACACTTCCGCCCGCCGGGACGTTCCACAGTCATGATCAGCGAACTTCAGTTCCTGCCCGTTCCGGCCACCGATCTGGACCGGATCCGATGCAACGGCCACGACGACCACGGCAACCCGCTGGTGGCCCGCGAGTCCGGAGCCGGCGCGCCGCTGCGCTGCTGCCTGCGGCTGTCCACCGACGGCGAACGGATCGCCCTGATCGCCTACCGGCCGTCCGCGCTCGGCGGCCCGTACGCCGAGGTCGGACCGGTCTTCGTGCACGCCGACCCGTGTCCCGGGTACGCCGGTCCCGACTTCCCCGCCGACTTCCGCGAGCGGCGCGCCGTGCTCCGCCCGTACGACGCGGCCGGGCAGATGCTGGACGGCGTACTGGCTGAGCCGGGGACCAGCGAGGGCGAGCTGAAGCAGCTCTTCGACGACCCGGAGGTCGCGCTCGTCCACGTCCGGAACGTCATCGCGGGGTGCTGGAACTTCTCGGTTCGCCGGGCCTGACCGGACCGTCCGTCGGCGCGGTCAGCGCGTACACCGCGACCGCGCCGGCGGTGTACCGGTGCTCGGCGAGGCTGGTGAGCTGGGCGGGCGGCCAGTCGAGGTTGGTGTCGAACACGAGCCAGCGGACGCCGTACTGGGTCCAGAGCTGGTCCAGGACGCGCTTGGTCGGCCGCTTGAACGCCCGGTCGTTCAGCTGCAGCAGTGCCGGGTCCCAGAACGGGCCGTTGACGGCGGCGTCGCTGTCCTTCCGGCTCTGTGCGGTCGGGGTGTAGGCCCAGCCCTCGACCAGGACCCGGCGTTCGGCGTACCCGGCGAGCCAGAAGTTGCGCGCGTCACACTTCCTCGCGGTGTAGACCGGCATGCAGTGCGAGTTGGTGGCGAGCCGGTCGCTGACCGCGGAGTGCTCGCGGATGTAGCGGGCCGCCTCGGCACCGCCGGTCGGGACCTGGCGTCTGGTCTGGCGGCACTCGGGCCGATCGGATCCGCCGACACAGACCTGGTCGGTGAAGGTCGTCAGCATCGTCTGCGGAATGCTGACCGTGGCAGCTCCGAGGACGAGCAGGATGCCCAGTCCGAGCGCTGCCGTGCGCTCCTTCGTACGTCTGAGCACGACAGTCACCAGTGCGGCCACCAGGAAGACGGCCGCCCAGGGCCAGAGCAACTGAACGCTGACGGCGAGGATGCCCTGCTCCCTGCGCGGTCGACGGGAGGCCAACGTGGCGATGACCTCCGCCAGGGCCATACCGGCTACCAAGGCGCCGAGTATGCGGGGCACGAGTTGCCGGAGGCGCAACCCGCTCAGCAGGAGGGTCAGGCCCCAGACCGAGGCGGCGATGGCGATCGGGAAGGCGGCCCGGAGGAAGTAGAGCTGACTCAGGCCTGGGTGGCGCAGGAGGGAGGCCGCCGCGATGCCGGTGAGGACGAAGCCGGCTAGGAAGACGGCGGCCGGGTCCTTCCACTTGCCGTCGCGGAGGAAGCCGAGCATGCCGAGGCCGGCCAGCGACCAGGAGACGAGCAGCGTGGCGGCCGTCGTACCGAGGACGGCGAGGGCTGCCAAGTGATCGCTGTAGCGGCTCCCGAAGCCCAGCCGACCGGCCGCGATCCGGAAGGCTTGGCCCGGCTCGAAGGCGACCCCGGACGCGCCGGCACTGAACAGCACGAACTGCGCGAAACTTAACGCTGCGAGGACTGCCAGACCGAGTCCGAGCGACGTCCGGTCGACGCGGCGCTCGGTCGCGAGCTTCACGACGACGGCCAGCAGCACCGCCGCGGCGAGCATCGGGACGAACGACGCCTTCGCCCCCGCGAGCGCTGCCAGTCCGACGACGAGCAGGACCCAGTTGCCCCGACCGGGGTCTTTGCGGAGCAGGCAGACGATCACCCAGACAACCGGGAACGCCAGTACGACGGCGAAGGCGTGGGTGAGGCTGTACATCAGGACACCGCTCGAGTACGCCGCCTGGCTGATCTGGTCGCGGCCGCCCCACCCGTAGACGTCGAGGCTGGTCACCGTCAGCAGCAGCCAGGCCGCCAGCGGACCGGCCCACGACTTGCGGGCCAGCCGGGTCGCCAGCGCGGCGACGGACAGGATCGGGACCAGGGCGGCGGTCATCGGGATGAGGCGGCGCAGCAGCACGTCCAGCTCGATCCCGGTCTGCCAGCTGGCCGCGGCGGCCTCCGCGTGGAGGAACCAGTGGTAGTTCAGCGACTCACCGATGACGAACGGGATCTGACCGGGCAGGTGGTGCTTCAGCTCGGCCGCCAGTGCCAGCTGGTACGGCATGTCGCTGTACTGGAAGGAGGCGTCCGGGAAGGTCATCGGCTCGATCTGGAGTCCGCTGCGCGTGATCACCCACAGGCCGAGTCCGGCGGCGGCCGCGACGGACCAGGCCCACCACAGGGGTAGCGGTGACCGGTTGCTGCGCCAGTACGGGCGGAGGTTCTTCAGCGCTGCGAAGGCAGCGATGGTCAGCAGCGGGACCGCGACCGGGAGACAGGGGAAGCCGATTGCCCGGCCCGGCAGGTAGGTCAGGATCGACAGGGCGAAGCCGAGGCCGGTGCCGAAGGCCAGGTCGGCGGCGAATCCGTCCTGGTTGCCGCGCAGCAGGCGCCAGAGCAGAACTCCGGGCACCATGATCCCGAGGCTCAGGTACGCGCTGTACGCCAGGATCGCGCTCCACGGCGTGTCGTAGACCGCCAGCAGCGCTCCGCCACCGGCCCAGATCGCCGCTCCCGGCAGCACCCGGCCGACCTGCTCGCGCCCACCCTTGTTCTGGTCCCTCCCCAGTGACCCCACGCTGAGGAGACGCTCGCCGGAGCCGATCGGGTTGCAGGTTCGCAGGAACCTGCAGAAACCCGCTCCGGACCGCCGGTGTGGATCCGAGTTGGAATACTTCGGCGCTCTGGCGCATTATTAGCAGTCGAGTAGTAGGAGTGCCAACGTCCTGAAGGGGAAGAACGTGCCGACGTACCAGTACCAGTGCACCGACTGCGGCGAAGCGCTCGAGGTCCGGCAGAGCTTCACCGACGACGCCCTCACGGTCTGCCCGAACTGCCAGGGCACGCTGCGCAAGGTGTTCAACGCGGTGGGCGTCGTGTTCAAGGGCTCCGGTTTCTACCGCACCGACAGCCGGTCGTCGAGCACCAGCACGGTCAGCGCGAAGTCCGACTCGTCGGCCTCGGCCTCTTCCTCGTCGGGCGGCTCGTCGTCGTCCTCCGACTCGTCGAAGTCGTCCTCGTCGACGTCGAGCACCTCGGGCTCGTCCTCGACCGGCTCCAGCACCACCAGCGCCGCCTGATCCTCGCCCTTCCGGGCGGGCCTGTGGACAACTGAATCGGCTCAGCCAGGGAAACTCGTACTTTCCCTGGCATGACGAACTTCTGGCACGACCTGCTCCGCGCCGCCCGCTGGCACCGCCGTCTCCTGGCGGGCCTGTTCGCGGCCGCCGCCGTCTACTTCGGCCTCGCGACCTTCTCCCCTCCACCGGCGGCCTCGACTCCGGTGCTGGCCGCCGCTCGTGATCTTCCCGGCGGCGTCACACCGTCGGCGAGCGACCTCCGCACGCTCCGGCTCCCCGCGGCGCTGGTGCCCAGCGGCACCCTGCGCCCAGGGGCGGACCTGTCCCAACGCGTCCTCGCCACCGCTGTGCGGTCCGGCGAACCACTGACCGACGCCCGCTTCCTGACCCCGACAGCGGTCCCATCCGGCCTGCTCGCCTATCCGCTCCGGCTCGACGACGCCGACATCGCGGCCCTGCTCCGCCCCGGCGACCGCGTCGACTTGTACGCCGCTTCGGCCACCGCCGACGTCTCCGCCACCCGGCTGGCGTCCGCGGTCCCGGTTCTCGCGCTGCCGACGCCGACCCGAAGCTCCGGCGGTGCCTTGGTCGTGCTCGCCACGTCTCCCGCCACTGCCGCTCGGCTGGCGCAGTCGACCACCAACACCAGGATCAGCGTGGCGCTCACTCCCGACACCAGCTGAGCCGGTCGCCGGCGTGTCAGGAGCAGCCCAAAGCCACAGCCGCAGCCCGCAGCCGCAGCCCCAGCCCCAGCGAACGTCACTCAGCGGACATCCGCGACCACGATCCGCAGGCCTCCCGGCGCGGTCCCTCGCCTGCCTCCGGACAGCGTCCTACCTTGTCCGGGTACAGATTCGCCGCGGGTCCACCGGGACCCTCTCGTGGAGGCAGAAAGAATGCTCAAGGGCTTCAAGGAATTCCTGATGCGCGGCAACGTGCTCGACCTGGCGATCGCCGTCGTCATCGGCACCGCCTTCGCGACCGTGGTGAAGACGGTCGTCGACAACCTGGTCACCCCGCTGGTCGCCTCCCTCGGCGGCACCAACGTGAAGGGGCTGGCCTGGACGATCGTGGAGGGCAACGACAAGTCCACGATCGACTTCGCCGCGATCATCAACGCCTTCATCGTGTTCTTCCTGACCGCGGCTGTCGTGTACTTCGTGCTCGTCGTCCCGATGAAGAAGATCCAGGACCGGCGCGCCGCCGCGGCCGCCGCGAAGGGCGAACCCCAGCCCGAACCGGAGCCGCTGACCATGGACCAGCAGTTGCTGGTCGAGATCCGCGACGCCCTCAAGGCCCGTCAGCAGTAGTCCACCTGGGTTCACGCCTTGCCCGAGCAGCCCGGCCCGGAAGCGGGGGGATCCGGTGCTCGCTCCGGGCAGGGCCGCACAGGAAGCTCGGGCGGTCGCCTCACCCCGCGGCTGTCGGGTACTGCATCCAGGTGTAGGCCACCGGTTGGTCCTTGTTCCACTCGTCGGCCAGATCGGCCGCGACGTACTCGAAGCCCACCCGCCGATAGGTCCGGATGGCCACGTCGTTGTCCGGCCGGACCCGCAGGAACACGCCGGAGTACCCGGCCTCCAGCGCCGGACCCAGCAACGCCTTCACGAACGCCGTCCCGATCCCCCGTCCCCGCGACCCCGGCCGCACGATGATCCGGGCCAGCTCGACCTCGTCCTCCTCGTCGTCCAGCCACAGTTCGCCGTACCCGACCGGCTCACCACTCACGTAGTACAGGTAGCACCGCACGTCGTCAGCCGGCTTCGCCCAGCTCCGCGCGAGCTCGGCCGGAAACGGAAACTGCGTCCGCCCCGACAACAACGAGACCTCCTGTGCCGAGGTCGCCCATCCCGCGACCACCGCCGCCTTGCCCACGTCGAACCCGCGCAACTCCATGTCGCCTCCCTCACCGGGCCCCAGCATCACCCGATTCCACCCCGACCGCCCGCGAATTGTCCGCCCCGATCAGGACGCGAACTCGTGCAGCGTGGCCACCAACTGATCCCGGTAAGGCGCGAAGTCGGCCCGCGGTGGCTCCGGACACCCTGGCAACTCGACCGCCGACGGCACCAGCCGCAACAACTCGTCGACCGTTTTCCTTTGGTGCGAAGGATTCTCCGGCACCGAAGGCAGCACTCCGACCAGCACACCAGTCAGTTCCAGCGAGGCCACCTGTGCGTCGGTCACCCCACGCAACGTCTCCCCGAACAGCAACCCGTCAGCAATCTCAGGCGTCGCCCCGCGCTCGATCAACCCCGCTCGCGCCCAGGCGTTGACCTCCGGATCACCACCCGTCGCCGGCCACGCGAGCAGCAGCCGTCCGATCGCCGTCGGACACTCCAGCGCGAGCAGCGCCGCGACGGTGCACCCGTTGGAGGCGCCGACCAGGGTCACCGGCTTCGGCCCCAGCAGTCCACTCGCCAGGAGCGCCCCGAACTCGGTGACCTCCTGGGACCAGCTCGCCGGCTGCCGCGGCCGATCCGGTGCCTCCACCGTCAGCCCGGTTGCTTCGAGCCCCGCCATGATCCCCGGCCGGTACCAGAACAGCTCGGAGTCGGTGGCGTCCCACAGTCCGCCGTGGATCAGCAGCACTGGAGCACCCTTCACACCACTCACCTCCTCGCGCCCCCGGGAGACGCGTGGTCAGAGCCAGGCGCGGGCCGCTCAGCCGTGGTGCGGCGGGACCTCACGCAGAATGCGCTCGTCGTCGTCGCTGCCGTTGTCGCGATCGCCCCAGGTACGGGCGTCGTCGTCCCGGGTCTGCTCGGGAAACAACGGCTCGTCGTCCTCGTACGGGCTGGTCATACCCACCAGATTACGGGAGGTCCGTCACCACGTCCCAGCTCAGTCCTGCCCAGGGATGCGCGGCAGGTTCTGCCGGCCACCCTCGAGCTGCCCCTGGCCCGGCCCGGCTCCCGGGGTGACCTGCGGGTTCGGCGCGTGCAGCAGCGGCGCGATGCCCGGCTCGCTCTGCCAGCGGTCGGCGCCGAGCACCGACCACGCGGTGAGCACCGACAGGGTCGGTGTCGCCAGCCCACCGAGCTGCAGCGGCTCGGCCTGCTGGAAGCCGAAGGTCACCGTCCAGTTCGCCGGGTCCGGGTAGAACTCCTGCACCGAGTTGTAGTAGAAGCTCAACCACCCACGTTGAGCCAGGTGTGTCATCAGCCGGTAGTTGGTCGCGATCAGCTGCACCTCCTGCAGGTCGCGCCACAGCAGCTGCATGTCGCGCCGCGCCGCCGCCTTCCGGCTGGAGTTCACCGCGGCGTTGGCCGCCATCATGCCGAGCACGAAACCGGTGCTGCCGAAGAAGAATCCACCACTGCTGTTGTAACGGCCGTCGCCGCCGTACAGCCGCGCGTAGTGCACCGAGGTCTGCAGGTACGCGACCTCACCGGGCTCGAGCACGATCCCGTACAACGGCAGCGCCTGCGGCACACCCCCACCGCGCAAGAAGCGTGCCCAGTCCTGCCCGAGCTGCCACTCCTCCTGCTCCCGGCGAGCGAGTTCGGCCGAGTCCCTCTTCTTGCCCACGTCCGTCCCTTCCTCCGGCTGCACCCGGCATCATCGCATTTCCCGGGGGTGAACAGCGCGCAGCTGTTACAGCTGTGCTGCTTTTGCCGTTCGATCCGGCCCGTGACCGGATAGACGCGTCCTCGTGACACTTCTGCCACGGTCTGCGAGACCTCTGTCCAGCATCATGGTGCTCCTTGCCTACCCGGAAGGACCGAGTCGTGAGTGCATCAAGGACACGGGGCCTGATCGGAGCGTCGTCAGTGGCAGCTGTTCTCCTGTTCACCGCCGCCTGCGGTGACGAGACCGGCGCCGGACCCGCCGCCCAACCCAGCCCAACGCCCACCCCCACCGTCAGCGCCACCCCGCCCACCCCCAGCGGAACGCCGAGCACGGACTGCCCGGAGACGATCACCGCGATCCGCAAGTCCGTCGACCAGGCCGTCTGGGGCAAGGGCTCGGCGAAGTCGGCCTTCCAGCCGGTCAGCGTGACGATCTGCCAGTACGACGCCCAGGCGTCCGGGCAGGACTACGCCACAGTGACCACCAAGCGCACCGGCGCCGAGGCGACCGAGCTGTTCGCGCTGGTCAATTCGGCCAAGCCGGAGCCGAAGAAACCCGACTTCTGCACCAAGGAGCTCGGACCGACCTACGTCCTGCGCTTCACCGACAACGACCGCGGAGTGCTGTCCTACACCGCCGAGGCGTTCGGCTGCCACCGGCTGGTGGCCACCTCGTTCGAGGGCCAGGGCAAGCCTGGTGACCTCGCCGCGCCGCGGTCCACCACCCCCGAGCTGCTGAAGTCGCTCGGCCTGCGCTGACCCTGGTCCGGACGCGCCCCCCGAAGCCGTCCGGGACGGGGTCATCCCGCCCGCCTTGCGGGTCTCCCTCGGGTCGACCCGCAAGGTGGGTGGCAGAGCCCTTGCCCCGCTCTCTTCTTGGCTGCACCCTGATCGGCAAGGGCCCGAAGGAGGACGGATGCGGCTGGTCCGACTGGTAGCCGCGCTACTGCTCAGCTGTTCAGCCGCCGCCTGCTCCGATCCACCTGACAACGACGACGCGGTCCCCGACGGCCGGCAGTGCCCCGGACTGTCCGGCTTCACCTGTACGACGCTCGACGTGCCGCTCGACCACTCGAAGCCGACCGGCCGGCAGCTGCAGCTCGAAGTCGCCGCGGCGAACAACGTCGACGCACCTCGCGGCGTGCTGCTCATGCTCACCGGCGGCCCAGGCCAGCCCGGTGTCCCGCTGCTCAACCGCATCCGCTCGTACCTGGACCCGGCGGTGCTGCGCGAGTACCAGCTCGTCATGTTCGACCAGCGCGGCACCGGCTCGCGCGGCATCGACTGCCCGGAGCTCCAGACCGCGGTCGGCGGCTCGGACTTCCTGACGCCCCCTCCGGACGCCGTCGACGCGTGCGCCCGGCAGCTCGGTGCTGACGTCAACTTCTACGGAACGCCCGACACCGTCGACGACATCGAGCTCCTCCGCCGCTCGCTCGGACGCGACCAGCTCACGCTCAACGGCACGTCGTACGGCAGCTTCACGGCGGCGCAGTACGGGCTGAAGTACCCGGAGCGCGTCCGGTCGCTCGTGCTCGACTCGGTTGTCCCGCACCGCGGCTTCGATCCCTTCGGCACCGACCTGATGGCCCACACCGACGACGTCCTCAGAGCGGCCTGCAAACGCGACCCGGCCTGTACGACCGACCCCGTGGCCGACCTGGCCTGGCTGGTGCAGCGCGGCGAACTGGACGGCGTACCGGTGAACGGCACGAGCCTGATCGAGTCCCTGGCGATCCTCAGCCTCAACTCGGTCAACCCGTCCCTCGAAGGCATCCCGAAGGTCCTCAACGACGCCCGCCAGGGTGACACCGCCGCGCTGAAGGAGCTGTTCCAGCGAGCGAGCAGCCGCGGCGCGTCGTACGACGAACTGTCCGCCGGACTCCACCTGGCCACCCTCTGCTCGGACCTGCGCCTGCCCTGGAAGCCGGAGACCCCGGCAGCCCAGCGCCGCACTCTGCTCGACGCCGCGTTGCGCCGGCTGAACCCGGCCCAACTCCACCCGTACGACGTGCGCACGGCGCGCAACCAGCTCGTCGTCGAGGGCTGCCTGCGCTGGCCCGCGACCCGCGCGTCGACGTACCCGGCTGGGCAGGAGCTGCTGCCGAGGACGCTGATCCTGCACGGCAGCAACGACCTCTTCTGCCCGATGTCGTGGGCGGAGTGGGAGCGGGACCACGCCCGCCAGGCGCAGCTCGTCGTCGTACCGGGCAGCGGTCACGGCGTCCAGGGCAGCCAGGTGGACCAGACCGGACGGGCCCGGGTCAGGCAGTTCCTGCTCGGCTGAGACGCAACTGTGCGGGATTGTCCGCAGCACCTTGCACACCTCGATGCGTCTAATAGTCGTGAGGTGTTGTACGCCCAGCCGGGGAGTTGCGAGTGGAGTTCGAGGAGTACGCGTCCGCGCGCGGGCAGGAGCTGGTGCGTCTCGGGTTCACGATCTGCGGCGACTACCAGCGCGCCGAGGACCTGGCCCAGATCGCGCTCATGCAGGCGTTCCGGTCGTGGCGCAAGGTGCAGCGGGCCGACGACCCGCACACCTACGTGCGGCGGATCCTGGTCAACTCCTACCTGTCGATGACCCGGCGGCGATCGTTCACCGAGGCGCCGGCGGCCGACCTCGACCCCGACCACACGGTGCCCGACCCAGCGAACGACATCGCCGCGTCCGACGATCTCTGGCGCGCCCTGGCCACGCTGTCGGCGCGCGAGCGGGTCGTCCTGGTGCTGCGCTACTACCAGGACCTGGACGACCGGACGATCGCCGACCTGCTCGGCATCAAACCGTCCTCGGTCCGCAGTCTGGCGAGCCGAGCGCTCAGCACGCTGCGGAAGGCCAGACAGTCCCACCGAGTCGACGAGAGGTTGCCGTGAGCACCCGACTGTTCCCAGAGGTTGCCGTGAGCACCCACCCTGTTGAGAGGTTGCCGTGAGCAAGACCGAGCTCGAGGAAAACCTGCGCGCGACGTTCGACCGCGCCGCCGCTTCCGTCCCACCCGCCCCCGACCTGATGACCCGGGCGACCGACGGCGCTCGCCGGGCCCAGCGCCGCTCGTACGTCGCCACCGGTGCCGCCGTCGGCGCGGTGGCCGTGATCGCCACCGCCGGCTTCGCACTCGGCGGCGGCCTGGGCGGATCGACCACTCCCCCACCCGCCGCGACCACGCCGGCTCCCGCGGTCTCCAGCGCGAAGCCGCTCGCCGTCTCGGAGCAACTGGCAGGCACCTGGCGACCACTGACAATGGACGGGTTCAACGGACTGAAGATGGCCCGCCCGGACAATCCGACGCTGACCTTCAACTCCGACGGCACCTGGACCGGATCCGACGGCTGCAACGGCATCAGCGGCACGTTCACCATCGGCCAGCGCGGCGAGTTCACCGGTACGGCGGGCGCCCAGCGGCTGATCGAGTGCGCCAACGTGCCGCACACCGCCGTCCTCCAGGCAGCGCGCCGGATCGCGGCCGACCAGACGACGCTGAAGTTCTACGCCGGCGACGGGCGAGAAGTTGCCATCTATGCTCGCGCACGGTAGTGGGATTTGCTTGCGGAAAGTAGTCAGCTCTTGACTATCCGGAGTCCTTGCTTGAAGGATCTACGCAGGCCAGTCCACCGATAAGGGGAGCTCAGTGCGACTCTCAGCTACCGTCCCGCTGCTCGCTCTCGGCTCGTTGTCACTCGTCGCAGTCGCCGGACCCGCCGGATCCGCACCGGTCCCGCTCGCCGCGCCGGCGCCCGCGTCGGTTGCTGTCTGCAATCACGAGGACCCGATCACGACCGCCGAACACTCGCAGCGACTGTCCCAGCCGACCAGCGCGAAGGACTCCCGGCCGCTCGGCCAGGCCCTCGGCGAAGGCGTCTCGGCCGCGGTCCGCTCGATCGAGCCGCTGGACGCGACCGGCCGGCCGACGTCCGGCCTGCCGTACGGGCTGAGCGCCGGCATCATCGGCGTACTCGGCACGCAGGAGACGGGCTACAAGGTCGTCGTCGACGACTCGGTCGTCGACGAGAAGCGGTACCAGGCCGCCGTCCAGAAGCACGTCCCGGCGGAGGGCCGGCCGATGCTCACCGTCGAGCGCAGTTGCCGCTCGGCGCGTTCGGTCGCGGCCGCCTGGAAAGCCGTCGGCGCCCGCGCCTGGTCCGCCGACGCCGCGAAGACCACGTTCACCGCCGACCTCGACCCGGCCACCGAGAACGTCGTCGTCGAGTACGACCCCGCGACCACCTCCCCGGCCGCCGCCGCAGCCCTGGCCGACCTCGACGGAGTCGACGCGATCCCGACCGGCGTCGCCCGGATGTCCCGCTTCAACGACACCCCCAAGGGCGGCCACTGGGGCGGCGCGCGGATCACGTCGGCGCTGAAGAACTGCACGGCCGGCTTCTCCGTGGTCCGCAAGTCGACCAACACCCGCGCCTCGGTCACCGCCGGCCACTGCGGCGGCCCCGGCACGATCTGGCGCAGCGGCTCCAACTACTACGGCACCACGTCGGTCCGCACCAACTACCCCGACTACGACCAGGCGCTGATCACCGGCAGCGCGTACGGCGCCAAGATCTGGACCGACGGCCCCGGCGACTCCGCCGACACCCGCACCGTCAAGGGCGGCGGCGACCCCGCGGTCGGCGCCTCGGTCTGCCAGTCCGGCTCCTTCAGCACGTCACTGTGCGGCATCACCATCCGCTCCCTCAGCGCCAAGTACTGCGACTCCGACGGCTGCACCACCTACGTCATCCGAGCCACCCGCAACGGCCAAACCGCCATCATCGGCGGCGACTCCGGCGCCCCCGTCTACTCCCGCCCCACCTCAACCACCGCCACCATCCGAGGCCTGGCCTTCGCCGGCTCCGGCTGCACAGCCTCCCGCTGCACCACCCTCTACGCCGAACGCTACAACTCCATCACCGGCCACCTAGGCGTCCGAGCCCTCACCGGCTGACCCCACGCGACGTCCAACCCCCACTCCAACGCCCCATCCCCGCACCTCAGCCCACCCCCGATTCCGCTACGCTGTCCCAACGTGCGCCCCCGTAGCTCAGGGGATAGAGCGTCGGTTTCCTAAACCGTGCGTCGCAGGTTCGAATCCTGCCGGGGGCACCAAAGAACTCATTTTCGAACCTCGGTCATCAGAAAGACGGCCGAGGTTCGTTGCGTTGGCCGCCATGCGAGCCTGGAAGTCCTCAGCGAGCAACGTGGCGATCGGCTCGCGCAGCACGGCCCGGGCGACGGTGACCTCGTCCTCCACGACCTCGATGAGCAGCTTCTCGAAGAAGAACTGGTTGGCGAGTCGCCGGGTCTCGGGTCCTCCGAGACGGTAGAGCTCGTCGCAGCGCCCAAGCAGCTGGAGCGCCCGGTTGAGCGTGTCCTCGATCTTGGCGAAGACGATTTGAGCGGTGTCTAGTAGGCGCTGAGCCTGGGTCACCTCCCGGGAGATGCGTTCTTGCTCCTCGCGGGCCAGATCCTCGGGTATAGCGCCAGTGACGACGCCGCGGGCCAGCCGGCGGCGCTCCTGCTCCAGCTCGTCCACTCGTCGCTTCGCGTAGCGGATCTCGGGCTCGGCCTGGGCGTGCTGCTGGTCCAGCTCGGCCTCCAGTCCGGCACGGACCTGCTCTTGGAGCTCGGTGGGCAGTCGTAGGGTCCGGTAGTACTCCTCGACAGCCTTCTCGACCTCGGTGACGGGCAGGTAGGGCATGTCGCAGTCGGTGCGCTTCTGTTGGCGGCCGACACAGAAGAGGTACAGGTACTGGCCCTTGGCGTTGGTGATGCAGAACCGGCTGCCGCAGCGGAAGCAGAAGACGCTGGATTTGAGGTAGTGACGGTGGGTGCGTTGCTTCTCCCCGGCTTGGTTCATGGCGAGCACATCCTGAACTCGGTCAAACAAGGATTGCGGGATCAAGGGCTGGTGGCGGCCTTCGTACTCGACGCCGCGAAAGCTGACAACGCCGAGGTAGTAGCGGTTGGACAGGAGACGGGCGACGCGGGAGGGGTGGAGCGGTCCTGGCACGTTCTTGCCATTGGGCAGGGCTCGTAGCCCCTTGGCTCCAAGCTCGGCGGTCAGACTGCGGATGGTCCATTGGCCGGTGGCGTAGGCCTCGAATGCCCACTGCACGAGCGGTGCGCGCTCGGGGTCCAGCTCAACGGTGCGGATCTCGCGGCCGTCGATCTTTCGGCGGGTGTTGCAGTAGCCAATCGGAGCCCGGCCGGGCGTGCCACCGACCTTGGCCTTCTGGGTCATGCCCTTGAGCGCCTCGGTGGCGAGGTTGCGGCTGTAGAACTCCGCGATCCCGGCCATGATGGCGTGCAGCAGCTGGCCTGAAGGAGTCTCGTCGATGTTTTCCTTGACTGAGACGAGCTGCGCTCCGGCCATCTGCAGCTCAAACATCATGTTGGCGTCGTCGCGCCGATTGCGGGCGAAACGGTCGACTTTATCGAGGATGACGTAGTCGATGTCACCATCCGCTTTAACGAAGGTCAGCATGCGCTGAAAATCGCGCCGGTCAGCAGTCTTGGCGCTCTCGCCCTTGTCGATGAATACGGCCACGACCTCAGCGTCGAGCGCTTCGGCCTTGCGACGACAGACATCCTCCTGGGCTGGGATCGAGTAGCCGTCCGGGTCGGTGTCCTTGGCGGCCTGCTTGGCGGTTGAGACCCGCAGATAGATGACTGCGCGCTTCTTCCTGCGCCCCGCCGGTGAGCTCGGAAGCTCGGCTACTGCCTCCGTACTCAATGCTGGCAAATTCATCAAACCCTCCTTTCTAGATTTGGCTCCACACAGCTGTTTTCGCCTCATTTCTTAATTGCAATTCTATTCTCATGTCCGCGCCGTTCCAATAAGGCCATCCTTATTCGACCGACGCCCAATTCTGGCCGATTTTCTGCATGGGTTGGGGTGGGTGGAGAGACGGCCAGGGGCCGCCCCTCCACCCGGTCAGGGGTCACGCGCGGTCTATTGCGTGGTCCCCTTGCCACGCCGCCGGGTGGCGGCGGGTTTGTCGGCCGTGGCCGGGGCAGCTGGCCCGAGCAGGGCCTGGATGGCGCTGCGGCGGCTGTTGGCCTCCTGCTCGATCTCCTCGAGCACAGCTGCGACCCGAGCCTTCAAGTCCGGCTCGGACTGCCGGGACTCGACGTACAGCTCAATTCCGCGCACACAGGCGTCGTTGAGCGACAGTCCGTCGAGTTTGGCGACGAGGACGAACTGCGGGTGCAGCTCGCCCGGGACGCGGACCCCAAGCGTCTTGACGCCTGAGGCCTCGTTGGTCGGTTCGACCATGAGGGTTACCTCCTCGGTGTTAGTGCGACTGCCCATCCCTGAGTGGGATGTGGCAAGCAGCCGCACGGCACCGACGAGGACCCCGCCCTCATGACGCCAACTCCTCGGCCGGACTCGCAGCCACCGGGCTCCGGCGGCAGGTGATTGGTAGTTATCGCCTCGATCCGTGGCACCAGCCCGAGCCGCTGCTCGGCCATCCGGGCGTAGTCGGGGTTGAGCTCGATTCCTAACCAGTCGCGTCCCTGCTCGGCCGCGACCAGCCCGACGGTGCCCGTGCCGAAGAACGGGTCGAGCACCAAGCCCCTCCGCGCCGGCGCTTTGCATTGACACCGCAGCGTGCCTTGGAGCTGCCGCTGTCCTCGGCCGCACTTGGTGCGAACCACCTGCGGGCAGCCTGCGAGGACGGGGCGGCGCACGAGGTCGGGCGGAAAGGTCGCAAAGTGCGCGCCCTTGAAGCCGCGCGTTGCGATCGGCCAGACGTCACCCGGGTTTTTGCCGAGCGGATGTCCAGCCGCACCGGCCTCCAGCCCGCGACGGCTGGTCGCCAACGGCCCGGCCCAGTCAGACTGCCTGTTGCGGGTTTTGCGCGGGCGGGCAGCCGGTGGTGTGCGGTGAGGTTCGCGGATGGCATCTAGGTCGAAGAAGTACGACCGCTGCCGGACCAGGAAGTAGATCGGTTCGTAAGTCAGTGTCAGCCGGTCGTGGACGGAGCTGGGCTGCGGGTTGGTCTTAGCCCAGACCAGCTTGTTGCAAACGATCCAGCCGTCATCTGCGAGCGCCAGTAGCAGGCGTTCCGGGGCCAGCAGCAGGCTCTTGGCAGGTGCGCCGTACTTGGGGTGCCGACTGAAGGAATCGCCCAGATTCAGGAACACCGAGCCAGTCGGCACCAGCACCCGCGCCACCTCGTGGAAGACGGCTTGCAGGTTCCGCACCCAGTCACTGACGGTTGGCTCCGCGCCGAGTTGCCCGCTGACGTGGTAGTCACGCAGTCCGAAGTAGGGCGGTGAGGTCACCACGCAATCGACGCTTGAGCTTGGCAGCTCTGCTAGGCGCTCGACGGCGTCCCCGATGAGAATCGTGTTTCGGGGTGCCGCCTTCATACATGAGCCCCCTGGGCGATGCGCGGCACCGCCTCGTCAAACAACGCCACCACGAACAGCGGCCAGCTCACCGCCGGTTGACGGCCGAGCACACCAACGATCGCTTCCTTGCGGTGCTCGTCCGGGACCAACCACAGCACGCGGGGGAAGATGTCGAACCGGGCTTGCTCGGTGCCGGTCTGCCAGTAGCGGCGGTACTGCTCGCACTTGCTCGCGATCACAGCCAGGCCCTCAGTGGCCCGGTCGACCTCGATGAACCAGCGATCCTCAAAGCGACCCTGGCGGATGACGACGGTTGCATCGGGCTTCAGGATGGACCGGCCGTAGGCCCCGGCGAACGGCCGCCAGCAGACCGGTTCAGCGGTGAAGTCGCGCAGGTCCAGTTCCGGGGTACGGTCGGCCTCGACCAGCCGCACGTACAGCTCAGTGACCGCCAGGCTATGAGCTTGCAGGCGACGGCCGGGGTCGTCGGGCCGCCGGGGTGTCCGGTCTGGGTGAAGCAGCCGTGATCCCGCGACGTCGAGGGTGTAGACGTGTCCCGCCGATCCGGCCCGCACGCCGCCCACTGGCCGGGCCAACCGCGTGATGACGCCCCGCTCGACCAAGGACGCGAGGCATTGGCGGACACGACGAGGGCTGACGTCGTCAAAACACAGCCGCTCGAGCTGTCCGGTGGTCGCGAGCCGCACCCGGTCGAGGGTGGCCAGGATCATCCAGTCCCGACCCACCAAGCGGTGCTTCAGGGCTTCGAGTCGTTTGGTGGTGACATACGGGCGGCTCATGATGTCACCCCCTGAGTAGGACGGTTTTCAGCGCGAGATTTGACTTGGTCCTGCGGCCTGACCTGCGCGAAGGCGATAGCCAGCTCAACGCGACCGGAATAGCGATCGGAAGGGGGAGGATGTGGCTTTGGATAGTCATGAGCGCACCTCCCGCCGGCCGGTTCCGCCGCCGGGGCAATCGGCCTTCGTGACGCTCCCGGATCGCCGCCTCGACCTCGACCAGGTCCCGGCCGTAGGTCTGTCGGGAGTAGTGACGGGCGGCTGCGGCGTTGCCCGTGGGAGCAGGCGGCAGCAAAGTCTGACCCGTCAGGGGCGGCGCGATTCGTGCCCCCGCCGACAGCGACACCGCCACCTCGTACGCACCCAGCCCCTGGAGATCTTCGGCGGACAGGTGTGGCTTCAGCTCGGCTGCCAGCGCCTTGGCATCCGCCGCCGATGCTTGGAAGATCACCCGCGACCGGGCGTTCGCCAGCACAGCCTTCTGCATCTCGGCCGGTAGCTGCCCCAGGTGCTGGTGGGCCAGGGTCAGCCCAAATTTCAGCTTGCGGGCTTCGGCCAGGACGTCCGCGATGCTGGTCGGCAGGCGCAGATAGTTCTGGAACTCGTCGACGTAGGCAAACGTCACGGGCCGGTCGGCAGGCGCGACAGCACTTCGCCCCAGCGCCGCTTGCCAGGAGCGGGCTATCACCAGCGCCCCAATCAAAGCCGCCGCCTCTTCTCCGAGCACGCCCTTGGTCAGCGGCACCAACACGATTCGGCGATCAGCCAGCGCCCGCTCTAGATCGAACGCAGGCTCAGCCTGCCCTAGCACGTTGCGCAAGCGGCGACGCAGCAGGAACGCTCGCAGCTTGTTCATCACTGGCCCGATGGCCTGGGCCCGCTCGGCATCACTGAGCGCCTCATACCAGGCCCAGAACGGACCCAGCGCCACCGGGTCATTCACTCGTCCGACCAGGCGGCGGCGAAACCCTGGATCGGTCAGGAGCAGCGGCAGGTCTACCAAGGTCGCACCGGGCTCGTTAACCAGCGTCAGCAGCGCCGACCTCAATATGTCATCCGTGCGCGGTCCCCAACTGGTGCGGTACAAGTCGTGGAAGATCCCCACCACCTGGTCCACCACCAGCTCTGGCGCAGCCTCCGCGCCAGCCAGGACGTTGAAGCCGACCGGCCGCGTCTCGTCCGCCGGATCGAGGACGACCACGTCTTTGACACGTTGGGCTGGCACTCGGTCGAGCACGTCTGAGATCAGGTCGCCAGACGGCTCGATCACCAGCACGCCGCGTCCGGCCGCCATGTCCTGGGCGATCAGGCCACACAGCAGGGACGACTTCCCGGAACCGGTCGGCCCGATCACGTGCAGGTGCTTCATGGACTCGGCCACCGACAAGGCCACCGGTCGCTCCGCGCCCGGGAATGTCGCCTGTGCCACCACCCGACCCGCCGCGGGAACGTCAGCAGCCGGAGCCAACTGACGGGCCCCACCCAGCCGCAAGCCCGGCAGCACCACCGCGCCCGCGGGGAAGGCGAGCAGACCGGCTAGCTCCAAACTGTTAAGGGTGCACGGCCAACTCAGCAGCGGCAGCCGGTGATCGCGCAAGGCCTGCCCGACCCGACGGCTCGACCGCTCCAGCCGCTGTAAATGAGCCCCTGGCGCGTTGGCAGTATGGAAGGCCGCCAAGCTTCGCAGCAGTAGTGACCGGCTGCGGGCAGGGCCGGCTGTGACGCCGACTCGGATGGTGGCAGCAAATAGCGGTGCGCGCTCCTTCGTACGCGCAGCCTTCAGTACCTCCGGATCGGCCGATCGCGGCTCGGCTCGGCCGTTGAGCAGATCCCAGACTGCAACGGCTATGGGCGGCTGGGTCACTCGCGGAGTCAGCGCCACCGGACCCAGCGGCGACAGTGACCATTGCACCCTCAGCTGCTCGCCCGCCTCCAACGGCGACAGGCTCGCCAATAGGGCGGTGCTGACGTTGACCGCCTGATCCGTAGTCAAGCTGCGGCCGTGATGGGACATCCCCAGCTCGGCTGCCAGTGCCGGTATGTTGCCTCGGTAGTCCGAGTCGGGGTGTGCACCAACACTCGGCATGGCAGCCCGCAGCGCCGACAGCGCCACGTGCGACAGCGACTTCGGAACCAGCAGGTGATGCCGGATACCGGCCGCCGTCGCGCTGACTTCAAACATCACCGCTCGCACGACAAACGGCCGCACCAGACGGTGTGCCACGAGGCCCGACAATCCATTTAAGAAGGCCGACACTGCTGCCGGGTCGAGTCCGCGGGGGAATCGCAGCTCGTACACCACCAGCTCATCTCGCCAGCGCCGTTGGTTGCGTCGCCGCACCGTCGGCACGCCGAGGATCGGCGCGACGCCGCAGGCGCAGAGGGCCAGGAGTAGTTCTAAGCCCATCATTCGGCCGGCTCCCGCGTGGGCTCAGAGGCCGCCTTGCTTGTCCGTTCCTCTTCCTCCTGAAGCTGGCGCGCTAACGCGATAAGGGCGAGGACGTACAGGCGCACCTCCGGCTGCTCCTTCTTGATTGCTGTGCCCCTGATCCTTCGTCCCATACGTGAACCCCCTTCCCAATGTGATATGCACAATCCCAACGCTTGCTGTTCAAAACTTGCCAGCAACCAGTTTCGATGTTTTCGCCTTGCTACAGGCAAAACGTCGCGATGTCTTGCTCTATTTATACGGATCTCGTCGGCCAAATTATTGAGGCAATCTCCCGAACAAAGACCGAACAAGACGCCGAAGCGCCTGGGAATCAACACAGGCGCCCGGTCTCTACATCTGACGAGCCATATGCTCACTGAGTCGCGCGGCCAAGCCACGAGTCGTCCGTCGCCTCGTCGGCCTCGGGCTCGGCTAAGCCATCGCGCCGGAGGGCCTTGATCTCACGCCGCAGACGTCGCAACGCCCGCTCTCGCTCCACCCGATCGGCAGCTTCCATTCGGCCAACCAGTTGCTTGCGCGTCCGTCGTCCCAAAGTTCATCGTGTCTCCTTCGAGTGTCGTATTCGACTCGGTAGTCACCGGAATCGGTTAAACAGGAGGGCGTAGATCACGCCCAAGGTCACCGCCACTATCAGGAGCGGCACAAGCGGCTCCATAAGCTCGGCGGCCAGTCGAGCTCCGGCCGCCGCAGCCAGCAGCACGACCACCGCGGCCATCACCCGGTGCATCAGCTTCGCGAACATCGCTCTTAGCGGGCCGTCAGCCGAAGCGGTCGCGGCGCCGGCGTTCCGCTGCCTCCCGGATTGCCTGGCGAGTGGCCTCTCCGGTCTCGGCGATGCGCTGTGCGGTCTGCTTCTCCATAAGCACGGCAGCTCGCCGAGCAACAGTTTCAGGCGTCATGTCCTGCTCGGCTCGGATCATCCACGCGCCCACCGAGACCAGTAGAACCAGCGCTCCCCCGCCCACGAGATAGACAACCACGGCGCTCAACATCAGAAGTCCATGATGTCTTGGATGAGGGCTTGTGCCCCGATGGCCGCGATCATGCCGTACTCGGGGATGCCGGATGGAGCGATCCGGGCGGCCTCTTCTACTGCCAGGGCGGTAAGAACGGTCTCGCCCACCGCTCGACGCACCAGCCGGCCTTTGGCGGCGATCCGTTCCGCGCGGAAGATCTCACCCCGATGTACTTCATCCAGGGCTCGGCGATGTTGACGGGCTGGGGTTCTGCCTAGATAGCGTTCGATGTCACTCATAGGTCAGCCCTCCTTTCCCCAAAGAATCTAGGGAAAGAAGGGCCGCCTAGATGGTTCAGTTTTCGAGGCTTGGAGGTTTGGTAAGGACCTCCGTAAGAGTCAGAGCGAGAAGATGAACCAGATCCCGCTCCAGGCCGAACGGCCTTCTCCAGGATTCGATACTGCAGAAGATCCCCAACAGGGTGATCACCCCGGTACCGTCTGGCAACCGCGTCCTGGTACGTTCCTTCGATCTGCAAGTCCACCAGTAACAACGTGCAGGAGCGATACCTCCAGCTTCCTGGTGGCACATTCTTGACCAAGCGCACCAGCACCTCCACCTGGTCTCTGGTCAATGTCCATGGTGACGTCATGGCCACTACGGATGCATCGGGAGCTAGCCAATCCACCTTCACCTATGACCCGTTCGGCAACTCCGTTTCGACCACCCCAGACAACACCGCCACAGGTTCCACCTACGGCTGGGTGGGTCAACACGAGAAAGCTACCGAGAGCGCCTTCGCCCTTGCTCCCACACAAATGGGCGCTCGTGTCTACATCGCCTCGCTCGGCCGGTTCCTCCAGGTCGATCCCATAGAAGGAGGCACGGCTAACGCCTATGTCTATCCAGCCGATCCAATTAACTCGTTTGACCTTGATGGGAATAGTGAGGCAGGAGATTGGGCGAAGGGGATAGTTATAAACGCGGGAGACAATGCGAACGCGATGGGATCGGGCCTGACAGTTGCGCTTATTGGACTCGGCGTCGGCGCCTGCATAGTCGGCGCTCTGGTGTGCGGTGGCGCGATCGCATTGGGAGCTGGCGTCTCAGCTGCACAGGCATACACGAATACAGGCAGCGGCTGGACAGCAATCCGGGTAGGCGTATTGTCAGTTGGCGCAGAAATGTTCGGCGGTTTAGGGGCCGCCGTCGTCACAGGCGCAGTTGTCTCCAAAGTTGCGCCGAAAATAGCGGCGTCAGGCAAAGCAGCAGGATTGTCACAGAAGGCAGTTAGCAAGAGGGTCGTTGCTGCCAAAACCAGAACTCAGGCCGTCGTAGGCGCTTCATTCTCTAGCGCAGCAGCTCGCATCACCAACACCTCTCCACGTCCGGCGGTCAGCTCGAACGCCAAGGTGCTGAGCAATCTTGACAAGATTATACGCGGCCAATACGGGATGCTGTAGAATAACTAGAGAGGTATATGAATGAAGTTTGCACCTGACATAACAAAGAAGCGCTCTGTCCCCGAATGCATTTGTGGACGATCAAATGGCAAATTGACCGAGTACACGCATTTGCACCGGCGAGGAATTATTCTGGGCTTGTCGGGTACTCTCTTCCTCGGTCTGGGAGTCTTGATGGTTGGAGACATGGAGCTGGTCTGGGAGCGAGCATGGTGGGCATTCTTGATTCTTGCCATCACCGTGGTGCTGCTCATTGTTCATACTACTAAAGCCCTGGCCCACGGCCATTCCTTGCTTTGTTCGATCAGAAGAGCAAGTTACGCAGTCGTCTGAGGCGTATAGGAAGATCCTGCCAGAGCATGCCCTGGCCCAACAGCGCGACCGATCCAGTCTCCAGCCTTGCCGCTCGCATGGATCCTCGGTAACATAGAGTAACTGTATTTAGGGGTGGGCTGGCACAAAGGGGCGGAATGGCAACAGAGCTTGAGCGACACACAAGGAAGCAGCGCATCGACCCCCGCCTGAAGGCTGCGGGCTGGTCGATCGTTCCGTTTCGCGGCACCGACACACATCCGTACAAGCGCGTAGCGTTCGAGGAGTACCCCTCCAGCGCAGGCCCGGCCGACTACGCACTCTGTGATGGTGACGAGGTCCGTGGCGTCGTCGAAGCCAAGAAGGTGACGCTCGGTCCTCAAGGGGTGCTCGTCCAGGCCGAGCGATATTCGAAAGGCATCGGTCAGTCGCCGAAATACCAGGATGAGTTCGGCGTGCCCTTTCTGTACTCAACCAACGGCGAAGTGACCTGGTTCCACGACGTCCGCCACGAGCTCAACCGCTCCAGGCGTGTTTCAGGATTTCACACGCCCGCCGCCTTGGATGAGATGCTGTCTCGCGACTTCGACTCGGAGATTGAGGCTCTCGCAACCATCCCGCAGAACCTTCGAATGCGGCCGTACCAAGTCGAGGCCAACACTGCTATCGAGCAGGCAATCCGAGATCGCAAGCGCAAGATGCTTGTCGCCATGGCAACGGGCACCGGCAAGACGCTGACCATGGTCAATGAGGCTTACCGGCTCATGAAGTCCGGTACCGCCCGCCGCATCCTGTTCCTAGTCGACCGCAAGGCGCTCGCCGCGCAGGCGGTGCGCGCCTTCGCCTCGTTTGAGGCCGAGCCGGGCTTGAAGTTCGACAAGATCTATCCGGTGTACTCGCAGCGTTTCCAGCAGTCCGATCTGGACGAGGGCAGCACCTGGGACCCCAACGTCATGCCGAACTCGTTGCTGACTAACCCGAAGCTCGGCGATGCGTTCGTCTACGTCTGCACGATCCAGCGCATGGCCATGAACCTGTTGGGTGGCGAGGGCGCGCTCCGCATCGACGACGAGGCGATCGACGCCGACGTGGAACAGCTGAACATCCCCATCCACGCCTTCGATCTGATCATCGCCGACGAGTGCCACCGCGGGTACTCTGCCAAGGACATGTCGGTATGGCGCACCACGCTCGACCACTTTGATGCCGTCAAAGTCGGCCTCACTGCGACGCCGGCTGCTCATACGGTCGCGTACTTCGAGAACCTGGTTTTCCGCTACGAGTACGACCGCGCCGTGCGCGAGGGTCACCTGGTCGACTACGACGTCGTCCGGGTCCGCTCGAACGTACGCATGAATGGCGTCTTCCTCGGCGAGGGCGAGCAGGTTGACCAGGTCGACCCCGAGACCGGAACCCGACAGCTCGACTTGCTGGAGGATGAACGAAGCTTTGACGCCACCGAAGTCGAGCGCAAGATCACTGCACCAGACTCGAACCGCAAGATCATCGAGGAGCTGAAGGCATTCGCGGATGAGCACGAAGAGCAGTATGGCCGTTTCCCCAAGATGCTCATCTTCGCTGCCAACGACCTGCCTCACACCTCCCATGCCGACCAGCTTGTGGACTTGGCACGCGACATCTTCGGCCGCGGCGAATCGTTCGTTGCCAAGATCACCGGACGGGTCGACCGACCGCTGCAGCGCATCCGAGAGTTTCGCAACCGCCCCAACCCTGGGGTAGTCGTTACCGTCGACCTGCTTACGACGGGCGTTGACATCCCCGACCTCGAGTACATCGTCTTCCTGCGCCCGGTGAAGTCCCGCATCCTGTTCGAGCAGATGCTCGGCCGGGGCACACGCAAGGGCGATAAGTACCCAGACAAGTCACACTTCGTGGTCTTCGACTGCTTCGATGGCACGCTCTTTGAGTACTTCCGCAACACCACCGGCATGACTGTCGAACCGCCTGAAGGCGATGGCAAGAGCATCGCTCAGATCATCGAAGAGATCTGGCAGAACAAGGACCGCGCATACAACACCCGCCGGCTCACCAAACGCCTCCAGCGTATCGACAAGCAGATGTCCGGCGACGCCCGCGACCTGTTCGCCCGCTTCATCCCGGGCGGCGACCTCGCTGCCTTCGCCGAGGACCTCGCCGCGCTCCTGCGTCGCACCTTCGCTGACACCATGCGCATCCTGCGCAATCCCGATTTCCAGAAGCTCCTGCTCGACTACCCACGCGCCCAGCGGACATTCCTCGTCGCCCCAGGCGTAACCGACGAGGTGTCCTCCGAGTGGCTCATCCGAGCCGGCACCGGGCAGGAGTACAAGCCCAGTGAGTACCTGGAGGCCTTCGCCTCCTTCGTCCACGAGCACCAGGACCAGGTGCAAGCGATCTCGATCCTGCTGTCGCGACCCAAGGACTGGGGTGCGGCACCGCTGACCGAGCTGCGCCAGGCGCTCACGCAGGCGCCCGAGCACTTCACTGAAGCCAACCTGCAACGAGCCTTCCACGCCGCCCATCACAAGGCCCTCGCCGACATCATCTCCATGGTGAAGCGTGCCGCGGTCGACACCTCTCCGCTGCTCACAGCTGAGGAGCGGGTCAACCAGGCCGTTGATCGTGTGGTCGCTGGGCGGACCCTGTCTGACGCTCAGACCACCTGGATCGAGTACATCCGGCAACACCTCGTCGCAAACCTCTCCATCGAGCGCGACGACTTCGAGGCCATCCCGGTACTCTCCGACCATGGCGGCTGGGGCCGCGCCAACCGGGTGTTCGAGGGCCAACTCGCCGAGCTGATCGACGAATTAAATGAGGAGCTTGTAGCAGCGTGACAGATGTTGTTGGAAAACTATGGGGCTTCTGCCACGTCCTGCGCCACGACGGCGTGGACTACGGCGACTACATCGAGCAGTTGACTTACTTGCTGTTCATCAAGATGGCTGACGAGCGCGGGATCGAGCTACCAGACGAGACTGATTGGCCGTATTTCCGCAAGCAGAGCGGGACAGACCTGCTCGACGCCTACATCGAGGCCCTACGCACTCTCGGCAAGGAACACGGCATCCTCGGCGACATCTTCAGCGGGGCGCAGAGCCGCTTCGGGAACCCGGTCAACTTGCAGAAGCTCATCGGGATCATCGATGAGACCGAGTGGACATCGCTGGACGTCGACATCAAAGCGGCAGCCTTCGAAGGTCTTCTGGAGAAGGCCGCAGCGGAGGGCAAGAAAGGTGCCGGCCAGTACTTCACGCCACGGCTCCTAATCCAGTCCATGGTGCGCTGCATCAAGCCCGACCCACGAGCGAGCAAGGATTTTGCCATCAGCGATCCCGCTTGTGGTACCGGCGGCTTCCTCGTAGCTGCCTATGAGTGGCTGAAGGACGAAACTGGAGGCGCGTTCGACCGCGAGACCGCTCTGCGTGTACGCAAGCAGACCTACTTCGGTCAGGAACTCGTGCCCAGGCCGCGGCGGCTGGCGCTCATGAACATGTACCTCCACCAGGTAGAGCCGCACATCTCGCTCGGCGACTCCATATACGAGGAGCCAAGTCGTCAACGCTTCGATGTCATCCTCACCAACCCTCCGTTTGGCACGAAGGGCGCCAACCAGGCGCCAGTCCGCGACGACTTCGTCGTATCGACCAGCAACAAGCAGCTCAACTTTCTCCAGCACGTCCTAACGACGCTCAAGCCTGGCGGTCGCGCGGCAGTCGTCGTTCCAGATAACGTCCTCTTCGCTAACCAGGCCGGTGAGGTGTTCGAGCTGCTCATGCAGGACTGTGACGTCCACACGGTCCTGCGCTGCCCGCGCGGTACATTCAGCCCGTACACAGAGGGAACGAAGACCAACGTCATCTTCTTCACCAAGGGTCGACCTACTGAGAGAACCTGGATCTACGACGCACGAGCTAACGTCCCCAAAATCACCAAGACAAGCCGGCCCCTGGCAGGAAGGCACTTCACGGAGTTCGAACAATGCTTCGGCGACGACCCCAATGGCCGCAGCAAGCGAGATAAGGGTGATTCCTCGGAGGGTCGCTGGCGTAGCTTCAGCCTTCATGACATTAAGGCACATCACTACAAGCTTGACGCGTTCAAGTGGATCCGTGACAAGGAGCTCGACGACCCCGACGAGATCCCGGAGCCCGAGGAGCTAATCACCGAGGCCACGGAAGAGCTCCAGCTCGCCCTGGACGACCTCGCGGACATTCAGCACCTCCTCGAAGGTAACGGAGGCGACTCGTGACCGAGAATGCGGAGGAACTTCCACTGGGTTGGACGCGTCGACGGGTTGGGGATGTCCTGAAGCTCCAAAACGGGTACGCATTCAAGGCGTCCGAGTGGAGTCAGTCGGGGATACCTATCATTCGTATTCAGAACCTCAAATCCGGTTCCGCCCGGCACAACTATTATGAGGGCAGCCTGCCCGACCGCTTTCGAGCTGAGCCCGGCGACCTCCTATTTGCTTGGTCGGGCACGCCTGGCACATCATTCGGTGCCCATGTGTGGAACGGTCCCGAGGCCTGGATCAATCAGCACATCTTCCGAGTTGACTTCTCATCGGAGGATTTCGATCGCGACTTCCTGAAACTTGCTCTCGACTTCAACCTCAACGAATATATCTCTGGTGCCCAGGGTGGTGTTGGTCTTGCGCACATCACCAAGGGAAAGCTTAATGAGTCGCACCTTATTACACCTCCACTTGCGGTCCAACACCAGCTCGCCGTCCGAGTGGCCAAAATCGCCGAGGGCCGGGCATCCGCACTAAAACACCTTGCGCAGGCTCAGCGTGCTATCGAGCGTTTCCGTCGGTCAGTCCTAGCCGCGGCATCCTTAGGCCGCCTCACTGCCGATTGGCGGGAAGAGCACAAGGGAGGCGTCGATGAACTGGTGAAGAGTCTTAGAAAGACTGGCAGGCGTAGGCCACCCACCGAGCCTCAGGCAGACCTGATCGACGAGCTTCAAGCTGATTGGGAGATAGTGACACTCGATCTCTTGATCGACCACATCGAAGCCGGCAAGTCATTCAGTGCACTTGGACGACCGGCCGACCCTGACGAATGGGGCGTAATTAAAGTCAGTGCTATGTCATGGGGCAGTTTTCTCGAAGATGAAAACAAGGCTGTTCCGGATGGGCGGCACATTAACCCCGACTTTGAAGTCCGCAGCGGCGACCTCTTACTATCGCGAGCCAACACGGCTGACCTGGTCGGAGCTACCGTATTGGTTGGAGAGATTCGACCCCGTCTTCTGCTCAGCGATAAGAGCCTTCGACTGGTTCCGCGAGCGGGAATCGAAGCACCGTGGCTCAACTATGTGCTTAGCTCTCCGCTCGTGCGAGGCCAGTTCTCCGAACGAGCAACGGGCACAAGCGACTCCATGCGCAACTTGTCGCAGGCCAAGATTCTGTCGACAACTCTTGCTCTGCCGCCAACCGAGGAGCAGAAGGAAATATGGCGGCGGGTCGACGAGCTCTTCAAGGCTGCAAATATTCTTGAGCGTCGGATAGCGGCCGCCGTACTCCGCGTCGAGCGCAGCCCGCAGGCTGTCCTCGCGAAGGCGTTCCGCGGTGATCTGACACAGGTGGGCCACGAGCTGTGAAGCTGAATATCTTTTCAGTGCCATCGATCAATGTGTCCTCCATGGAAGAGAAGTTCGCGTCGGTCGGCCTCGAGCCCATCAACGTCGATGAGCAAGGAGACTGGAAGACTACCTTCTACTTCTCCAAGGACGAGGAACCGAACCCAATCCCATGGGTCAGTACATTTGCTGAGTTCTTCGGCGACACCGAATTTCTGAACCTCATCTATTTCGGCGCATACGTTTTTCAGAGGGGCGACCGCTGCTTCGTCCTAACGTACGGCAAGAGTCATTTCTATGTGCGGCCGTTTTGCGAGCATGACTTCGGTATCGAACTCGCCAAGCGAATTGCAGATGAGAGCGACATCAAGCAAACCGCGTCAAAGAAGTTTGCGGGGAAGAAGAAAGAGATTAAGAGCTATACAAGCAACACCCCTTTAGACATCGAGAGCGGTGAATCGGTCGACTATCTTCGGGCGGCTATTAGTCTGGACGCTCGAGAAGTATTCGGCCCAACCGGTAAGTTGGTTCGTCAGTACTATTGAGCGCTCCCATTGACAAGACTGAGATCGCCGAGTTGCTCGAAAGAGTGGTGGCACTACTAGATGAAGACCCGAGGTTCAAGTTGCCTCGTACCACAGTTATCACCGAAGACACAGAGGTAGTGAGGTATGACCAGAAATTGCTTGCTGCCATAACCAGCGATGAGGAGCTAACCGAGTTTACGCACGGTGGGCACGATATAGTAGGTGTTGATTGTCTTCTCTGGCAACGAGAGATTCGCACTTTCTTGCCGAGGCCATAAGAAGCAGGAGTTGGGCGACCAGGAGCTCGACCTCGGAGTGCTAAGGTCGTACATCACTGCGGAAGGTATCAAGGAAGACGAGATCCTAAATATTCGGATTCACGTTGATAATGAGGGTCAAAAGTCCTATTCGAAGCCGCTTAAGGAGGCGCTTGACTTCATCGTGGATGGCGAGAATGTCATGCTGTCGCAAGGGCGCTGGGTTCGCTTCAACGAGGACTACGTCGATCAACTGAATGAGTATGTGGATGGGATCGTGGTTGAGGAGACAGAACCAGAGCTTCAGGATATTGAAACGGATGAAGGCGCATTCAATACGTCGGCGACGGTAGGGAATCTCGGCTACTCAGTTGCTGATAAGGACTTCTCAAAGATCAAAACCAAGGTGTCAACTCCCATTGAGGCTTGGGACTTACACAAGAGGGACACTGTATACGCAGTCAAATTTGGTACTGCACAGAAGCTCGGTTACGTATGCGATCAAGCAATTGCCGTGCTGGAAATCATCCGGAACAACGCGAATGTAAAGAAGCTCGACCAAGATGTAAAGGCCTATTGCCTTTGGCTGGGCTTCAAGCTCCAGCAAGTGCCCAGCCGGATATCCGAGTCAAACTCGATCATCCTCAAGCAGAAGATCGAGGCCTGGGCTCGCAGATGCCGAGAGCTTGGCATCGAGCCCAGGGTTAAGTTGTCTTTGCGTCGCTAAACGGCAGGACTTACTCTGCAGCTGCGCCCGTGCGGTTCGCAAGGTAGCGCTCGTGTCTTGCATCGGCATCATTCAACTTGGCAACGAAGCGGTCGTACCTCGGAGTTACAAGCTCCGCCTCGTCTGGGAAGCGCCGCTCGATATATCGCCTGGCACAGTCAACTCCGAGCAGCGCCATCGCGAAGAACGACTGAGGCCTGAGAGGTGCGGCGTCGACGTTGGGAGCATACAGGCCAGGGGAAACTTCCTCGAGGTGGTTGCGGACAATATCATGCCAGCTGCCGTGTATAGCGCCAGAACCCATTCTGAAGGCGACGTAGGCCACTGGACCCAAGAGAGCGATGCGTTCTTGAGCGCTCGGCCAACCATTCTTCTTGCGCGAGGGAATCTGGGTTTCGTCAAGGCCGGCTGACGCGAATGTATCGGCTATAGACTGCTCAATGCGCTCTTCGATCGGAAGTCGCTTACCCCCACGGTCAGCAACTTGCCTGCGGACGTCCATGAGGAACTCGCGCTCGGCGATCAGGCTGTCCATTAAGTATGACTGGAATCTGCCAGAATCGTCGGCGTCTTCTAGTAGATATGCGAGTGTAGAAGCGGAATCGATGAACTGGCGTACAAGCTGCATTTGCTGGTCGCCTCCGTGGCCATCGACAACCGCGCGGATCAGCGTTCTCATCAGCTTGGTCATTCGTACGAGATGACCGACGAGAACAGCGCAGTTACGATCATGGCCGGTCTCCGACTGGTTTGTGGTCAGTCCCGCGGCCAGAGCGGTGAGGCCAGTAGCCTCCTTCAGCAGCTCGAACGAGGCCCGAAGAAACGGTGATTCGCTCTGTGCCTCATCTAGGCTCGCGATATCGACTTTATACTCATCTGGCCAGGTTTCGCTGCTCAAGGGCTCGCTTTCCATAGATCTAGTATACGTGGGAGGATATTGTGCCCGATACCGTTGAGTTGTCGCGTCGCTTGTCCCATTACCAACTCCGTAGCCCCTACAGTTGTCCTCATTGTCCGACCAGCCTGCGATTCTTTCCGAAGTACCGTTGGCTGCTTAACCACTTGCTGTAGTGAGTCTGGTTCACAAACTTTCGATTTGGCGCGATGGCTTCACCACATCCACACCGGCAGTGTGGTCCGGCATCGATCGGCGGCCCGACGGTAACCTCGACAGATCCATCACTCTGTGTTAATTATCTACTCAGTTCCGTGACGAATTGTATGTTCGAAAGACGTCCTATCAGGGGCACCGTTCTAGACTGCGGGTCAGGTGCGTGTCGCGCTCGCTTCGGGGCCTGATCACCGGGTGGCGGCTCGAATGCCTGCGACGAGCGCGGCAAGCAGTAGCCCGAGCACGAGGACGAGCAGTACGACAGGGCCCAGCAACAACGTCAGTATCAAGATCAGCACCACAGCCAGTTTCAGCCAGGGGCTCGCCCCCGACCAGGCGCCCTTGATCGCAGCCCAGACAGGGTTGTTCCCCCGCAGCTTGGCTTGCAGGCCCGCGAAGGCCGCCTGCGTAGCAGGCCCTCCGGTGGCCGCGAAACCGCGCAGGTCGTCAGCCCAGTCCTCCACCTTCCGTGACGCCTTCACAGTGGCGTACCGCAGGGACGCTTCTCGCAGGTCACTCAGCGCAGGTGCGAGGCTCGTCGCCACGGAGGCGCTGTTCGTCGCGCCGCTGGCGGTGTTCGGTGCTGTCATGTCGTGGCCTCCTCAGCGACAGTACCTCCACGGCGGGACACGTAGATGCCAGGCAAGTACCCCCGCAGAAACCGCCCAGCGGCGTGGACGGGAGGCAGGCGTGTACGAGTTGAGGCGCTGTTCGCGCACCGCAGCCGCTAGTCCGTAGCGCGACGGCTGGAGCGCACTAGGTCAAGCGGCGGCCGCGCGCTTGTCTTGAGGCGTTCCTGGTCCGGCCATTTGACGTCGTACGCCCAGCCAAGCTGTTCGAGTCGATTGATGAACCAGGCGTTGATGTCGACCTGTCCCGTGAGTACACCGTGGCGTGCGCTGGTGGGGTCTGTGCCATGACTCGCCCTGACTCAGTACGGCCAGCCACCAGACGTTTCCCGCCCGGTCCCGCGCCGTGAAGGGATTCAGACCGGTGCCGTGACAGATCGAGTTGATGGAGAACGTGACGTGGTGCATCAGGGCGATGCGCACCAGAGTCCCCCAGAAGAACCCGGTCGCCGCATCGTGCCACGACCCGTCCCACAGGCCGCCGGTGATCGCGGGAGCCAGCAATGAGAGCGCGACCGACGCGCGGAAGTGCCGCGCGATCGCCACCAGGTCGCGGTCGGGAGGTCCGGGGCGTAGTGCTTTGGGTCGTCCCGGTCCTGGCCCCAGAGCACCCATCCCACGTGGGCGAAGACGAATCCCTTGGGTCACTGCCCAACCGGTGGTGCCGTAGCGCCAGGGCGAGTGGGGATCGCCGTCCCGATCGGCGTACTTGTGATGTTTGCGGTGGTCGGCCACCCAGCGGATGACGGGTCCTTCGAGCGCCATGCCGGCGACTGCGAGGGCGATCGTGAGGCCACGCCTGCTCTTGAAGGAGCCATGGGTGAAGGCTCAGTGGTAGCCGACGCCGATGCCGGTCGTGGTGATCACGTAGCACACGACCAGCGAATCCCCGGAATCAGTTGTTGAAGTCATGGACCGCCCCTGGATGGTCTCCTCAGACCGGCGCCAGAGCCCGTGGAAGCTTGGTGAGCCCGCCTCGTGGGCAGCCCCGGCGTCGCTTCTGAACGCTGGAGCCCCGGACAGACCGGCGTCGTAACCACCAGGTGCCCGCATGCGCCACCATCACTCGCGGTGGCTCCGTCAGTAGTGGTCTGGGGCGGTGGTGAGGTCGGTGATGACGACGTCGATTCCGTCGGTGCCGAAGGGTGGATCGATCGGGCCGAGGAGGTCGGTGAAAACCCGGTAGGCGGTGGTGCGGATCTGGTCGGCGAGGTACTGAAGGTCCTGGCCGTACGAACCGACTACATCGAGCACGGCTCCGGTGCAGGTGTCGCCGGGCCCGGTCAGCTGGACCCGCTCCAGTTCGCAGCGCAGTGGGGCGATGGCCACGCGGAGGGCGCTGATCAACACGCGGTCGGTGACGAACAGCGTGGTGCCGTTGTCGGCTGCGGCGCGGATCGGGCGCGACCCCTGGGTGACGGTCCGGAGTCGCTGCTTGATCGTGGCAGAGATGTCGACCCAGCCGGGTTCGGCGTAGCTGCGGGCCGCGTCGCCGGCCCGGCTCAGGACATCGTCGGTCATCGCCAGGCCTCCAACCGGTGACGCAACTCGACCCGAGCCCGGGCAAGCTGACCGCGGACCACGGTGGGAGTGGTGTTCAGCACGATGGCGATCTCGGCGTAACTCATTTGTTCGACCTCGCGGAGCAACCAGACGGCCCGCTGGAGCCAGGGCAGTTCGGCCAACGCCGCGCCGAGTGCGTCGAGCAGTCCGGCCTCGACGGCCCGGCCCGCCGGATCCGTCCCGGCCGCGGGCACGTCGGTGACCGTGGTCGCCTCGACCGGGACGGCGCGCTTCTTACGGAACAGGTCGACGGCCTTGCGGCCGGTAACGGTGAACAGCCACGTCCGCAGCGGGGCGTCGCCGCGGAAGTAGGGAAGGGCTCTCCACGCCGCGACAAAGGCATCCTGGACCGCCTCCTCAGCGTCGCCGTAGTCGTTGAGCATATGGCGGGCGTAGCGAAACATCGACGGTCCGTGCCGGTCGATGATCGCGGCGAAGGCCTCGATGTCACCGAGCGCCGCAGCGCGCCGGAGCGTGTCGTCACCCGAGTCTGCCCAAGCTTCTGCTCCGGCAGGTCCGGCGTGCCGCGGGCTGGAGGTGACCCCGTTCACACAGTCATTCAAACCGACTGTCTCCGGACGAGAAAGTTTCCGCGGGTCGCAGCGTGAGGTTCCGGCCGGTCGTCTCGTCCAACCTACGAGAAACGAGATCAGGAGAGACAGGAAGAAGGCCATCCGATGACCGAGACCAAGGCCAGTACGGACGCCGTGAAGACCTCCGGTGACACGGCGGTTGGTGCCAGCGGAGCGCTGAGCAGCGAGCACGGCACGACCACCATCGCCGAAACCGTGGTGTCGAAGATTGCCGGGATCGCGACCCGCGAGGTGGACGGGGTGCACAATCTCGGCGGCGGTACGGCGCGTGCCGTGGGGATGCTTCGAGAACGGATCCCGGGATCGCGGACGAACATGGCCCAGGGTGTCGGGGTCGAGGTCGGAGAGACCCAGGCCGCAATCGATCTCGCGATCGTGGCCGACTACGGCGTCAGCATCGCCGACCTCGCCCAAGGCATCCGGCGTAACGTGATCAGCGCGGTCGAGCGGATGACCGGGCTCGAGGTCACCGAGGTGAACATCGCCGTCCACGACATCCACCTCGAGGGTGACGACGAAGGCGACGGCGGCGCGACCGAGGTCCCGCCGGAGCGGCGGGTCCAATGACCATTGCCGACGCATCCGAACTGGCCGAGCAGATCGCCGCCGCGACCCGGTCGGTGGAGGGTGTCGCGGACCTGCACGGTGGGATGTTCGGCGAGATCGGGACCTACCTTCCCGGCGCCAGAGTGGCCGGCATCCGGATCGGCGGCAGGCGGGTCGAGGTCCACGTCACGCTCTATTGGGACTACCCCGTCCGTGCCACCGCCGACGCCGTCCGATCCGCGGTCGAACCGTTGGTCGACCAGCCGGTCTACGTGACGGTCGAAGACCTCGTACAACGGCGTCCAGCGGTCCAGCGTGCGGGTGAGCACCCCCGGAAGGAGAATTCATGAGCACCTCCGTGATCGGCTTGTTCGCCGGGCTGCTGGTCGCCGTCGCGGCTGCGGCCGGCGGGTTCATCGGCTTCCTGCTCGCACTCGTTCTGGGTGCGGCCGGTTTCGCCGTCGGCCTGTTCGCAGGCGGGTCGAAGTCCTTCGACGACTTGATGTCACGCCGCGGGCGTGGCTGACAGATCCCGTCACATGAACGCGTCGGCATCGGCGGGCCCGCCGGCCGCAGTGGGCGCCGCACCAGGCGACCTGGTTCCAAGCCGATCTGCCGGTGCGGCTGTTGACAGCGGCACACGGGGCAGCTTGGAGATCAGTTCCCGGGCAGTGGAACGCATCGCCGAGGTTGCCGCACAGCGGGTGCGTGCGGTGGTGCGGCAGTCGGCCACCTTCGGCCGCGGCCTGCCGAAGGCCACCGCGAAAGTGGCCGGCCGACACGTCCGTCTGGACGTAGCGGTCGTCGCACGCTGGGGACGACCGCTGCCCGAGACCGCCGGTGCCGTCCGCTCGCTGGTAGCCGAACAAGTCTCCGAGCTGACCGGGCTTGTCGTCGACGCCGTCGCGGTTGACATCGTGGCCTTCGCGATCGACCCGAAGGCACCTGCCGTGCCCGGCACGGGAGACGAGGACGAGAGATGAACAACGGACCCGCCAAGCGGCCGGCCGGCGTCAGCGCCGCCGTGCCGATCGGAATCCTGACCGCGGTGGCCATCGTCGCACTCGGTGTGGCCGGCGTCCGCGACACCCTGCAGGCTGCCGGCGCGGTGAGCGGACCATCGTGGACCGGATGGCTGGCCGGCGAACTCGAGACCGTCCGGCCGGCTGACTGGATGATCCCTGCCGGCGTCATCGCCGTCGTTGCCGGGCTTCTGTGCCTGGTCGCAGCCTTGAAACCGCGCCGCCACACCCACGTTGCCGTCGGGCAGGACGGCATCTGGATCCGGCGCCGCGACATCGCCCGCCTGGCCGCCGAATCTGCGGAGGAGGTCGACTCCGTCATCTCGGCCAGGGCCAAGTCCCGACGGAGGACGGTGAGGATCACCGTCCGGGCCATCGGCGACACCGCCCGGGTCGCGACCGATCTGGATACCACCGTCGGTCAACGGCTCGCCGTCTTGTCGCCACCGCCGCGGATCCGCAGGCGAGTCGTCGAGGAGCACTGAGATGGGACGTGGATTGATCGCGCTGGACCGTCTGGCCGCATTCGTGCTCGGCGTCGCGCTGATCGCGGCTGGTGCAGCCGCCCTCGGGTGGCGGTTCGACCTCATCCCCGACGCACCCGCGCGCTTGCGGTTCAGCTGGCTACCCGACACCACCCAGACCGCTTGGTGGCCCTGGGCAACAGGCGCTGCCGGGGTCCTTCTGGTGCTGATCGGCCTGATCTGGCTGATCAGGCACCTCCGCCGCCGCGGTGTGGGCCGGCTGCAGGTGGTGGGCAGCGACCACACCGGGCGGCTCACCGCCGATGCGAACGCCACCGCCACCGCGGCGGGACACCCACTGACTCAGATCGCCGGCGTGCGCAGCTGCGCCGGACGGGTGGTCTCCGACCGGGGTCAGCTCGTCGCTGAGCTGAACCTCACGATCGAACCGACCGCCGACCTTGCCACGGTCCAAGCCGCGGCCGAACAGGCCAGCCACGATCTGCATCGCATCGTCGGCCGCGACGACCTGCACCACCGCGTCCAGCTCCACGTTGCCCGACATGAGGAAACGTCAGCCCGCGTGCAGTGAAGCCGCCCGACCCGCGGGTCAGAGGCCTGCGGCGTAGTTGAGGCGCCACCGCCGCGCACCGATGTGGGGCTATGAGTCATGCGACGCTGAGTCTGAGCGCCACCACACCCGCTGCCAACCGCGCGCAGACCGCAGCGTCCGACCCCACTGCACAGGTCCCGAGCGCTACCCATGCGGTGAACCACATCACGGTTTCTCGACGAGCGGGAGTACGGGCGGAGTACGGGCAGCGGCGCGTGCCGGCTGGGATCTACAGTGCGGTGCAGTAGCCCCCTCTGAGAGGAAATCAGGATGTTCCGCGTCATTCGTTCCACCCTGCTTGCTGCCGCGCTTGTCATGGCGACGCTCGTCCCCACCGTCGGGAACACTGCTCCCGCGGCGGCGGCCGTGCAGAACGAGGCCTACCTCAAGCTGGTCTTCAACTGTGGCAGCGTGGGAGATGTGACGGTGACCGTCACCGGCCCCGGCGTCCAGGCCAGCGCCCGTGACTCGATCGGCACCTACTACTTCCAGGGCCGGGGCGGAACATACATCGTGAAGCGGCTCGCCAACGGCCGGATCGCGCCAAAGACGGCATACCTCTCGGTGCGCGCGGGCACCACCCGGACTGTCCTGGTGTGCAACTCCAGCTGGGCGTAAGCCTGCCGCCGGGCGTCCTAGGCGGCCAGAGTGTCGGGCCATCCGTGGTGCGAACTATCAGCGCTGCATTCCTGAACCGTGCGTCGCAGGTTCGAATCCTGCCGGGCACCGCCCGAAATACGCAGGGGGTCCAGCGGCACCGGCGACCTGCTTCGGATGCGGTTGGGTGCGCTAGCCGATGAAGGCGGTCATCCGGATCGAGACGAGCAGGCCGGGGAGGTCGACGCCGAGCTTGGCGACGTAGCGGCTCGGCGGGTCGGATGGGAACCACCGTGCGTATTCCTCGTTCAGGCCGGCGAAGTCGGCCGGGTTTGTGAGCAGTACGCCGACCTCGAGGACGTCGTCCAGGGTCGCGCCGCCGGCCTGGAGGATCGCCTCGCAATTGGTCAGCGCTTGTCTGGTCTGAGCTTGGATGGTGTTGTCGACGAGGCTGCCGGTGTTCGGGTCGATGCCGACGATGCCCGAGAGCAGCACGTGGGGTCCGGCCTTGACTCCCTGGCTGTAGAGCGGCGAACTCGGTGCGTTCGCGGTCGTGATGATCTGCCGTGCCACGGCGGTCCTCCCTGTTCTCCCCCGCATTTCCTGCGTTTGGACAGCATCGCAGGGTTCGGCACTGTTCGGCGTGGTGATCTCGACCCAATCATTCGCACGCAGGTTCGGCGTACTGAGCATTCGTATGACTCTGTGGACCGATAGCATCGCCGCCATGAGCTACACGTTCATGGGTCGTCGCGCCATTGTCTGGTTCAGCGTGATCGGCGTGGTCTTCGCCGTCATCGGGCTTGTGCTGCGGCCGGTGAACATCGACTTCGCGGTGGGTGCGTTCCTGCTTGCCTTCGGAGGCTTCGTGCTGGCTGGCTACGGCCTGCTCGAGCGACTCGTCGACCGCATTCCGAGCCGCTCGAAGCGCTGACACCGGCCAGGCGGCGCCGGTGGTACGTCTACCTCGGTGCCTGGAAGCCGCCGAGCTTCTGCTCGAGCAGTTCGGCCAGCCGCAGTGCGGTTCGGTCCTCGAACATCGGGCCGATGAGCTGCACTCCCACCGGTAGCCCTTCGGGAGATCGACCCGATGGTACGGCGGTGGCGGGCAGACCGGGCATCGTGGCCAGGCCGGCCCAGACGAGCTGGTCGAAGTACGGGTACTCGACGCCGTCGATGTCGATTCGGCGCTCCAGCGGATTCGGGTTGTGGTCGTGGGGAAATGCGGGAGTGGGCGTGATCGGACACACCACGACGTCGAACTCGGCGAAGAGCTGCCGCCAGCCGTGCCGGTGGAGTTCGCGACGGGTGTTCGCCTCCATCCAGTCGCGGTGGCTCAACACCATGCCTCGCAACAGCACCGCGTCGAGACTCTGGTCGTCCGCACTCAGTGCGGCGGCGCGGGCGCGCAGCTGTTCGTCCCCGTCGACGGGGAAACGGGCAACGGAGCCAGAGAACAAAAACCGAAAATAGAGCAGCGCGGCTTCGGCCAGATCGGGCAGCAGCGGGCTGTGCCGTTCGACTCGGGCGCCGCCGTCGGCGAGCGCGTCGGCGACCCGGTTCACGCCCGCCCGTACGGCGGACCCGGTCGGAATGCGCGGATGCTGCTCGATGACCAGCACGCGGAAGTCGCGGAGGTGCTCGTGGCGCGGGAGCGGCAGCGTCACGTCGTACGCGATGCCGGACGTCAGCGGGTCCGGCCCGGCCATCACGTCGAGCAGCAGCGTGAGGTCGCGGGCCGTGCGCGCCATCGGTCCGGCAACGGCGAGGTCGAGATCGACCGGCAAGGCCGGCTCGGACGGAGCGACCATGCCGCGGGTTGCCACCAGTCCGAGGGTCGGCTTGTGCGCGGAGATGCCGCAGAAGTGCGCGGGGGTGCGCAGCGAACCGGCGAGGTCGGAGCCGATGGACAGCGCGCCGAATCCGGACGCCAGGGCCGCCGCGGATCCGCCGGAGGATCCACCCGCCGTACGAGCGTGATCCCACGGGTTGTTGGTGGTGCCGTGGAGCTCGTTGAAGCTCTGGATGTCCTGCAGCCCCAACGGAACGTTGGTCTTGCCGAGCACCACCGCACCGGCGGCCTTGAGCCGCGACACCTGGACCGCGTCCTCGGCCGGCACGTAGTCCCGGTACTGCGGCATGCCCCAGGTCGTCGGCAGCCCGCTCACGTTGTACGACTCCTTGACCGTCACCGGGATACCGAGCAGCGGGCGGTCCTCGCCGCGGGCGCGCGCCCGGTCGGCTCGGTGTGCGGCGGCCCGCGCACGGTCGAAGTCCGGCACACAGATCGCGTTGATCACCTTGTCGTCGCGCTCGATCCGCGCGATCGCCTCGTCGGTCAGTTCCACCGAGCTCACGTCGCCGGCGCGCAACGCCGCCGCGAGCTCTTCGGCCGTCGGAAAGTCTCTCTCCCTGAACATGTTTCCGACGCTATTGGCCTGCCGGCGAGGACATAAAATGCCGCTTCGCACAACGCCGGCTGGTCGCTCGGAGCGTGGTGCCGGCGTCGTTCAGAAGCCGGTGTCGAGCCAGGGAAGACGGTCGCCCAGGAAGGCACGCGAGGTCACCGCCAGCGCGCCCGGCCGCTCCGTCCGGCCCGCCCGTCAGGCGCCACGCGCCGGCGTTCCACGGCAGGAAGTCGTCCTCGATCCCCAGCACGACGTCGACCTCGTTCGCAGAGGTTCGCTCGGCCAGCGCCCGGCCGACGTCGACCAGTCGCACCCCGAGCCCGTCCCTGGTTTTCGCGTCGGCAGCTCGCGCATCGAGCAGCAGCGACAGTAGTGGGTCGTCCGACGGAAGCCGTCCATATCTCGTCTCACTGAGAAGGTCCTGATCAAGCAGGAACTGCCAAAGAGCCACGTGGGTGGCCACGTCCACGACCTGCTGCCGTATCCGAAGCGCCCGTAGACCACACGTTCGGACGCCGTCAGCGCGGCGACCGCTTCGCCACCGCCTTCGTACAGCTCAGTCAGCTGCCGGCGCATCAGTTGACGGAGCAAACCTCGCCGCCGATGAGTAGGGCTGGTCGCCACCATGGTGACGCCGGCCACCGGTGAAGACGGTCCGCCGCGGGCGAGCGCGGCGGACCCCGTCGTTACCGCTTGTCGACGTCACCGTCGGTCTCGATCCGCTCCTTGCGCACCTCACCACTCACGGTTTCCTGGTCGGTGCGCTGCTCCTTGCCGAGACGAACGCGCTCGACCGGCTCGGCGTGCGTGCTGACCACCGGCTTCTCCTCGTGCAGCACGACCTCGTGCTCCTCCTCGGAGATCTCCGGGCCGGAGGTCGCCGCGTCGAAGTTGTCGGCGGTGATCGGCTCACGTTCCACCACCGCACGCTCGCGCTGCACCGGCACCGTGGTCTGGACGTGCTCGGTCTCGACGTACTTGCGCAGCCGGACTCGCCCGGCCTCCTCGCTCCGCGTGCCGACATCGAGCCGCTCCTCCGAGCGGGTCATCGCGTCGTCCGTGGTCGGGCCCGATGTGTCGCGGCCCACCGCGCCGGCGGTGTCGTCGCGGTCGTATCCCAGGTCGCCCGACTGGTCGTAGCCCAGTCCCGCCGACCCGTCGTAGTCGAGTCCGTAGTACTCGTACAGCCGCTGCTCGTCCTCCGGCGACAGGTGCCCGTCGTCCGGGCTGACGTTCGGCGCGTCCTTGACGCGCTCCTTCGTGAACGGCAGCGACAGCCCGTCGCCGGACACACTCGCGTCGGCCAGCGGGACGAAGCTCTCGCTCATCCCGAAGAGCCCTGTGTTGACCGTCGCGAACTCCGGCTGCCCGGTCTGGTCGTCGAGGTACACCTGGCCGAGCTTGCCGATCTTGTCGCCGTCGCTGCCGTAGGCCTCTCGACCGATCAACTCCTGCACCTGATCCTTGGTGATCATCAGTTTCTCCTCACGTCTGCGCTGGGGTCGGCCGGAGGTACCCGGGCCATTCGTGCGCATTCGAAGTGCATAAGTTCGCGGCTGGTCTTTCCACCGATCGCACGCTCCGTAGCGCTGATCCCACCGATCGGAGCCAAAGGCAACTAACGGACAGTCCGACCCGATGCGGCCCATCGAGAGCGCCCGCAAATGGCCCACGGATGACGCGCCCCGGATGAGTACCGTCGAAACAGAACCACTGCCACGACTACCGCGAGGACCCTCATGCGAGCCATCACCGTCCACGACCGCGAAGCCGGCGTCGCCGGGCTGTCGCTGACCGAGCTGCCCTACCCCCACGCCGCCGAGAACGACGTCGTCGTCCAGGTCCACGCTGCCGGCTTCACCCGTGGCGAGCTGGAGTGGCCGGCCACCTGGACCGACCGGGCCGGACGAGACCGTACGCCGAGTGTTCCGGGCCACGAGTTGTCCGGCGTCGTCGTCGGACTCGGCTACGGCACCACCGGGCTCTCGATCGGTCAGCGGGTGTTCGGGTTCGCCGACTGGGCCCGCGACGGCTCACTCGCCGAGTACGCCGCTGTCGAGGCGCGCAACCTCGCCCCGCTGCCCGCGGACGTCAACCACGTGACCGCCGCCGCCCTGCCGATCTCGGGACTGACCGCCTGGCAGGCGCTGTTCGACCACGGTCGCCTGCAGCCCGGCCAGACGATTCTGGTCCACGGCATCGCCGGCGCCGTCGGGTACCTCGCGACCCAACTGGCCCGCGAGGCCGGAGCCCGCGTCATCGGCACGGGCCGGGCCGCCGATCGGGAGCTGGCCCGCGAGCTCGGCGTGCACGAGTTCCTCGACCTGGACAGCGAGAAGCTGGAGAACGCCGGCCAGGTCGACGTGGTGCTCGACGTCATCGGTGGCGACGTCCTCGACCGCTCGACCGCGTTGGTACGCCCCGGCGGCACCCTCGTCACGATCGCCGCTCCCCCGACCGCGCACCCCGAGGGCGGGCGGTCGATCTTCTTCGTTGTCGAGCCCGACCGCGGGCAACTCACCGAGCTGGTCACCCGGCTGCGCGACGGCCGGCTCACTCCGCTGGTCACCACGGTCCGCCCGCTCGACGAGGCCCCCGCCGCCCTCTCGTCCCGCACCAGGGGCCGCACGATCATCAAGGTCACCGATTGAGTGGTTCTCCTCATGCGCACACTTCGCGCGCACCGCAGGATCATAGGTCGACGTCTGAGTGAGACGGGGCTCGCTCCGGGCGCGGGACGGGGCTTACCGTTGCCTGGTGCTGGGGGCACGCTGACCTGTCCGACAGCGTGAAGAGGGGCGGAACACCATGGGGACGATCACCACTGGCGACGGCACGGAGATCTTCTACAAGGACTGGGGTAGCGGGCAGCCGATCGTGTTCAGTCACGGCTGGCCGCTGTCGAGCGACGACTGGGACAACCAGATGTTGTTCTTCCTGCAGCAGGGCTACCGGGTGGTGGCTCACGACCGGCGGGGGCACGGGCGCTCGACGCAGACCGGCGACGGGCACGACATGGACCACTACGCCGACGATCTCAGGGCCGTGGTCGAGCACCTCGATCTGCGCGACGCGATCCACGTCGGGCACTCGACCGGCGGCGGTGAGGTCGTGCACTACCTGGCCCGGCACGGGGAGGACCGCGCGTCGAAGGCGGCGATCCTGTGCGCCGTACCGCCATTGATGGTGAAGACCGACGCGAATCCCGACGGCCTGCCGAAGGACGTGTTCGACGACCTGCAGGCGCAGCTCGCGGCGAATCGCTCGGAGTTCTACCGGGCGCTGCCGTCCGGACCGTTCTACGGGTTCAACCGGCCCGGCGCCGAGGCGTCCGAAGCGGTGATCGAGAACTGGTGGCGCCAAGGCATGATGGGCGGCGCGAAGGCCCACTACGACGGGATCGTGGCGTTCTCGCAGACCGACTTCACCGAAGACCTGCGCAAAATCACCCTGCCGGTACTGGTGATGCACAGCGAGGACGACCAGATCGTCCCGTACGTCGCCTCCGGGCCGCGGTCCGCGGAACTGCTGCAGAACGGCACGCTGAAGACCTACGCGGACTTCCCGCACGGCATGCCGACGACGCACGCCGACGTGATCAACGCCGATCTGCTCGAGTTCCTGCGGTCGTAGGTTCGACGTACACCCACAGGCCGTTCTCGCGGGTGAAGTAGCTGTTCTCGTGCTGGTCGCCGCCGGCGTACGACGCGCAAAACTCGACCGTGCCCTCGGTGTGGAAGGCGGAACCGCCTTCCGTGCCGAGGATCTCGAGGCCGGTCCACCGCAGACCGGCCTCGAAGCGCAGCGTCCGCGGGCGGGTCTTCGCCGACCAGGTCCGCAGCAGATACGGCGCGTCCTCGACGACGAAGGCGGAGTAGCGCGAGCGCATCAGCTGCTCGGCGGTCACCGCCTGCTTGGTGCCGTCGTGCAGCGCGCCGCAGCACGCGGCGTAGGGAATGCCCAAGCCGCACGGGCACAGGGAGTCGCCCGTACGGCGGTCGGAACGGTTGGCCATGCAGTGATTGTGCCTACTGCGGGCCGAGGTCCTTGAACCGGTCGGCGGCGTTGTCGACGTGACCCTGGGCCTGGTCGGCGACACCCTGGCCGGTTTCGGTGAGGCCGTCGGTCGCCTGGGTGACCTGGTCGCCGACCCCGTCGACCGGTACGTCGACGCCGGTGGCCTCGGTGAACTGGCCGGCCGCGCCGTCGGCGTACTGCTGGGCGTTGTCGACGTGGCCCTGTGCCTGGTCGGCGAAACCGTCGACGTGGCCCTGCGCCTGGTCGGCGGCACCCTGCGCCTGGTCGGTCACGCCGTCGGCGGCACCGCCCAGGTGATCGGTGACGCCGCTGACGTCGATGCCGGTCGCTTCGGTGACCTTGTCACCGGCGCCCTGCAACATCTCGGTCGCTTTGTCCTTGAACTTGTCGAAGATGCTCATCGCGAAATCCTTCGGTCGTGGAGGGTTGGGGACGAGCCTGGAGCTGTCCGGCAAACCTACAGACCGCGTTCAAGTGAACGCTCAACGTTGTCAGTCGCCACTCTCGCGCGTCGGCGGTTGCGGCGTGTCGTTGCGGTCCGCGTACGGCGGCGCGCCGTCGTCGTGCTGCACGTCGCGATCGGTCAGCTCCGCCTCGTCGACCGGCCCGTTCTCGAGCGCTTCGTTGATCTCGGTGTCGCTGATGTCGTGGGTCTTCTCGAACCGCGTCGGCGTCAGGTTCTCGTACCGGTTGCTGGGGTTGGTCATCGCACACTCCCTCACGAAGAACTGTCGTCCTCCGGTGCCCGTCGGCGCACCGCCCCACACCGGCCGCGGCAAACTCTTGGGTGACGACCGTTCGCGATATATCGTCGAACTATCGCAAGCTCTGAGCTAGGGAGACGGTGATGGGTGGATCGGCATTCGCGGCGGGGTGGCCGTTCGGGCAGTTCGGGCGGGGCTGTTCGTCGTTCGAGGAAATCAAGGAAGAACTGCTGGCCGCGATGACCGGACGGCAGCGGCACGGTGGGCATCACCACCAGGGCTTCGGCGGGATGTGGGGAGCCGGGCCGATGTTCGGGCCTCCGTGGGCCGGCGGGCCGGGGCCGCGGGGCTGGCGGCAGGCGAAGGCCCGGCGCGGTGACGTCCGGGCGGCGATCCTGGCGGTGCTTGCCGAGGAGCCGATGAACGGCTACCAGATCATCCAGGTGGTCGCCGAGCGCAGCGGCGGGGCCTGGAAGCCCAGCCCCGGTTCGATCTACCCGACCCTGCAGCAGTTGGAGGACGAGGGCCTGGTGACGGCCGACGCGGCGGTCGGACGGCGGACGTTCACGCTGACCGACGAGGGACGCGCGTACGTCGCCGAGCACGCCGACGAGGTGTCGGCACCCTGGGAGGCGATGAACGCCGGCTCCGACGGCGACGAGAACGGGCTGAAGCCCTTGCTCGGCCAAGTCGGTACGGCGTTGTGGCAGGTGCTCGCGACCGGGACTCCGGAGCAGCAGGCCAAGGCGCGCAAGGCGCTGATCGAGCTGCGCCGCACGCTGTACGGCATCCTCAGCGACGACGAGCAGGACCGGTCATGAGTCTCCCGGAGCGCACCGCGTCGCTGCGGATCGGGGACGCCGAGCGGGACCAGGCGGTCGCGTTGCTGAGCGACCACTTCGTCGCGGGGCGGTTGACCCAGGACGAGTTCGAGGAGCGCAGCGAACGAGCGACCAAGGCCCGGTACGACGACGAGCTCGCGCCGCTGTTCGCCGACCTGCCCGACCCGGCGGCCCAGGTCGCCGTCCGCCGTCAGCCGCGCTGGGAGGTGCAGGGCCGCCCACCGGCGTTCCTGTTCCTGCTGCCGTTCCTGATGGTCGGGCTCGTGATCGCGAGCGTCTCGTTCGCGGCGCCGTGGGTGCTGTGGGTGTTCTTCTGGATCGCCTTGTTCGGCGGCCCGATGCACCACCGCCGGCACCGCTACGGCCACCGCCGCTGACCGCACGGCTCAGGGACGCCGCGACCGCGTCCGCGGGATCTCCTGGGCGAGCTCGACGACGAAGCCGTCGGGGTCGGCGACGTGCACCGTACGGTGACCCCACGGCCGATCGGCGGGACCGCTGAGAATCGGTACGCCGTGCGCCGCGAGCCGCGCGGCCTCGGCGTCGACGTCGGGCACGAGCAGCACCACCTCGGCGGCCGGGCCCGGGCTGACCGGGCCGCCGGTGAGCCACTCGGCACGGCGCCGTTCGTACAGCGCGAAGCGGGGCGCCTCGGTGCCGAACTCGGCGTACCCGGCGTCGGTGAACCGGTGTGGCAGCCCGAGAACGTCGCGGTAGAAGGCGATCGAGGCGTCCAGGTCGCCGACGTACACGATGACGTAGCCGATGCGGTTCATCCGGATCACGGTAGCGGCACGCGCTTCGGCCGTCGCGCCGCTAGGCTCGCGCCCGTGAGAACTCCTGGAGACCGCGCATGAGCACCGCGACGCCGCGCCGGCGGGGCCGCGGGCTGTTGATCGTCCTGGTGATCCTGCTGCTGATCGCCGTGGTCGGCGACCGGGTCGCGGAGTCGGTGGCCGAGAAGCGGCTGGCGACCGAGGCGGTCAACGAGGCGGCCCAGTACGACGTCACCGCCGCGAGCACGACGGCGGAGATCGGCGGCTTCGGGTTCCTGCCGCAGCTGGCCCGGGGCGAGTTCTCCGAGATCACCGTGGCGATGGACCGGCCGAGCGTCTCGAAGGTGTCGGCCGAGGAACTGACGATGGTGATGACCGGGGTCCAGGTCCCTCGTGAGCTGCTGACCGGCGACACCAGCGCCACGGTGGTGATCGGCAAGGCCGACATCCGGCTGCGGATGTCGCCGGACGCGCTGACCCGGCTCACCGCCGGCGCCAGCGGTATCGACGGCCTGAAGCTGACCGCGGCCGGCGAGAAGCTGCAGGCGAAGGTCAGTGGGTTCGACGCGGTAGCGACGGTCCGGCCCGAGGTGCGCAACGGACGGATCGGGCTGATCGTCGACAACCTGCCGGACGGCGTACCGGCGCGGGTGCGGACCGTGCTCACCGCGCTGCTGGCTCGTGGCATCCGGATCCCGGAGCTGCCGTTCGGCGCGACCGTCACCCAGGCCGCCGTCCAGGGCCAGTCCCTGGTCGTCACCGCCACGGCCACCGACGTGAAGCTGTCCGGCGCCTAGCCTGTCCGGCCACTCAGCGGGTTTTGTTGCTGAGAGCAACATCGGCGCCGGCCAGGCGTCGCAGCACCAGCAGGCCGCCGACGGCGGGAATCAGGGCGATCAGCTTGGTCGGCCTGCTCGCGCGCGCCTCCCGAGCGGTGAGGATGACGACGAGCAGGTAGCAGCAGCCGTGGGTCGGTCCGATCAGCGAGGACACGGCGGCCCAGTGCACGGTGAAGAGGTTGGCGAACAGGATCACCAGGGACACGACCTCGGCGGTCGCGGCGGCGCGGAGCGGGGTCCACTTCGGCATGCTCAGGCTCCTGTCGTCGAGCCCGGGCGGGCGATCATCAGGACCGTCACGGTGGCCCAGAGCAGGTTGAAGAGTCCGGCGTGCATCGCCAGGCGGCTCGGAGCCGCGTGGTCGGGCGCGCCGGCCAGAACCCGCTGCTGACCGGGCAGCACCAGCAGGATCAGTACGGCGGCCGCGCACGCGGTCAGCACCATCGAGATGATCAGCCAGACGTCACCGAGCACGTCCAGGCTCCGGGCGGTCGCCAGCCCGAACGCCGGTACGGCGATCCCGACGACGGCGTAGACGCGGCAGATCCGGTGCAGCGTCCGCAGCTCACTCACGTCGCGTTCCGTCCGCACGGCGAGGGCCGCCTCGGCCGCCCGGTTCATCACCGCCGGAGGCACCGCGGCGTCCGGGTCGTTCACCTGCCCCGGCTCGGCCAGCAGGCGCCGGACGGTCGCCGGGAATCGGCTCGCCGCGACGGCGACCGGCCCGATGGCGATGATCGCCGCGATCACGTGAATCGAGAGCAGCAGCTTGGTCACCCCGAGAAGGTAACGGCCGTGCCGGGACTCATGGAACTGGCTGGATGGCCATATCCCGACGGATTCTCGCCAACCCTCTCACCAGGTGATTTGTCGACTCGGCGCTTTGGCGGGAATCGACTGGCTGTCTACTATCCAGCCATGCACACGGTGGCGGTCCTGGCGCTCGACGACGTGATCCCGTTCGATCTGGCCACGCCGATCGAGGTGTTCAGCTGGGCGCGGCTGCCCGACGGCCGCCCGGCGTACCAGGTGCGGGTCTGTGGCGTCACGCCGTCGGTCGCGGCCGGCGCGTTCGCGCTGCAACCGCCGTACGGGCTGGAGGCGCTGGCGGAGGCGGACACGATCGTTCTGCCCGGCTGCCGTGACCTGCGCCCCGCGCCCGACCAGGCGCTCGACGCCATTCGCGCCGCCGCGGCCCGGGGGACGCGGATCGCCTCGATCTGCGTCGGCGCGTTCGTGTTCGCCGCCACCGGACTGCTCGACGGGCACCGGGCTACCACCCACTGGTACGCCGCCGACCTGCTCGCCGAGCGGCACCCTGAGATCGAGGTCGATCCGAACGTGCTGTACGTCGACAACGGCCAGTTCCTCACCTCGGCCGGCGCGGCCGCTGGGCTCGATCTGTGCCTGCACCTGGTCCGGCGGGACTACGGCTCCGCGGTCGCCGCCGACGCCGCACGGACCGCGGTCATGCCGCTGGAGCGCGAGGGTGGGCAGGCGCAGTTCATCGTGCACGACCAGCCGCCGAGTCCGCGCGGCTCCGAGCTGGAGCCGTTGCTGCGCTGGATGGAGGAGCACTGCACTCGCGACCTCACGCTCGAGCAGCTCGCCGCCCAGGCGGGCACCAGTCCCCGGACGCTGAGCCGCAGGTTCCGCGAGCAGACCGGCACCACTCCCCTGCAGTGGTTGCTGCGCAGCCGGATCCGGCGGGCGCAGTCGTTGCTGGAAGCAACCAGCCAGCCGGTCGACCGGATCGCCGGCCGGGTCGGCTTCGGCTCACCGACCGCCTTCCGGGAGCGTTTCAAGCGGGTGGTCGGCACCACGCCGCACGCCTACCGGGCCGCGTTTCGCAGGGCCGATCCGACCGTACGGCGTACGGATCGGGTTGCGGGAGGGTGAGAATGGGTACGGCGGAACCATGAACGACTCGCGTTTGATCGAAACCGCGCAGATGTTGTCGAAGGCGCTCACCCCGGGTGACCTCGACCATACGCTCGGGCAAATCACGGCGGCCGCGGTGCAGGTCCTGCCGATGGTCGACTACGCGAGCATCACCATCCTGCACAGTGACGGCCAACTGGCGACGGTGGCGCCGACCGACGACATGCTGCTGACCGTCGACGCCGCGCAGTACGAGATGCGGGAAGGCCCCTGCTACCACGCGGCCACCGACACCGTGCACGTGATCTCCTCCGACCTGGCCAACGACGAGCGGTTCCCCCGCTACGCGGGCGTCGCCATCTCGGCCGGGATCAACGCCCAGGCCGGACTGCGGATCTTCGACGCCCCCAAGTCGCAGGGCGCGCTGAACCTGTACTCCCGGGAGGTCGGCGCGTTCGAGGACTTCGACTCGCTCAGCCAGCTGTTCGCCCACCAGGCCGCGACGGCGATCGCGTACGCCCAGGAGATCGACGACCTGTCCCAGGCCATCCACACCCGCGGCACCATCGGCCAGGCGGTCGGCATCGTGATGGAGCGCTACAACCTGAACGACGAACGCGCCTTCGCCTTCCTGACCCGGCTGTCGCAGGACAACAACGTCAAGCTGCGCCGGGTCGCCGAGGAGATCGTCAAGGAGCTGTCCCAGCGCAGCCGCTGACTCCCCCCCCGCCCCACCCGGGCCCGGCGCTGTGGCGCCGGGCCCGGGGTTTCGGAGCGGACTACTGGCCGGTGATGGTGAACTGCGAGCCGGGCTCGATCACGACGTTGCCGTCGGCGGAGTTGGTGATGGTGGTGTTGGTCAGCACCGCGTTGCCACGGGCGCCGCCCATCGCCAGGATGCCGGCGCCGTTGTTCGACTTGTCGATCCGGACGCCTGTGATCGCGACGTTCGGCATCAGGCCGCCGCCGGTCTTGAACTGGATCCCGTCGTAGGTGGAGTCGACGATGTCGGTGTCCCGGATGGTGACGCCGGGGATCGGCAGGTTCTGCGGGAACAGCGTGATCGCGCCGAACTCCTGGTCCTCGTTCCAGAACACGCCACCACACCGGTACAGACCGTTGTTGGCGATCAGGGTCTGGCCGGAGAACGGCAGCGGGTCGTGGTCGGTGGCCAGCATGATGCCGGGATAGTTCATCGTGTCGTAGATCAGGTTGTTCTCGATCTTGTTGTCGTAACCGCCGTAGATCGCGATGCCGTTGGCGCGCCAGGGCAGCTGGACGGTGTTGTTGGTGAACGAGTTGGTGTGACCGATGTCGACCGACTGGTCCTTGACGTACTTGTTCGCCCAGACCGCGAGCGCGTCGTCGCCGGTGGTGCGGAACGACGAGTTGAACACCTTGGAGTTCCGGGTGCCGTTGCTGAAGTTGATCCCGTCGGCGTAGGTGTTGCGGATCCGCATCCCGCTGAACTCCAGCCCGTCGGCCGGGCCCCACAGCTCCTGGATGTTGTCGTAGTCGCGGCCGACCCAGATCCCGACGTTCGCGTGCTCGATCCAGACGTTGCTGATCTTGGTCCCGGTGCCGAACCGGCCGTTCAGGCCGACACCGCCCTCGGCGTTGCCGTCACCACCGCGGATCCGGCCGGAGCCGAAGATCGCGATGTCCGAGATCTGCGTGTTCTTGTCGATATCGAACCCGAAGTTCCCTTCATGCGGGTGGTTGATGCCGCCGGCGTTCTGCGGCTCGATCGTCGAGTACAGCTGCGAGTGCCACATGCCCGCGCCGCGGATCGTGACGTTGCTGATCCCGACCTGGTTGAACTGACCCCGGTTCAGCGGGTCGTCGGTGAGGATCTTCTTCTCCTGCCGCCACTGGCCGGCCGGGATCCAGACGCAGCCGATCACGCCGTTCTGGTCGTCGGTGACGGCCCGCTGGATCGCGTCGGCGTCGTCGATCCCGTCGTTCGGCACCGCGCCGTACTGGGTGATCGACGTACAACCGGTTGGTTGGCTCGCAGCGGGTGCGACCTGCTCGAGGTCGATCGTGTCGATGATGTAGAACGCCGCGGTGTCACCCGCGTCGCGCTGCAGCTTGAACTTCGTGCCCGGCGGGTACGACGTACCGAGCAACGCGTGCGACTCGTCGAACAGCCGGCGCGCGTCACCACCCGGCGTGTTGGTCAGGCCCTCGGGCTGGTCGGTGTTGCCGTACAGCCAGCTGTGCCGTGACGACAGGGTCAGCTTGCGGCTGAAGGTGCCGTTCACGTACAGGCTGATCGTTGCCTCCAGCCCCTGTCCGTTGGCGGAGTCGGGAATGGAGTTGCGGACCACGATCGAGTTCGTCTGGTTGGTCGAGGTGAACTCGACGAACTGGCCCTGGCTGTTCAGCCGCACCGAGCTGCGCCCGGACGACTCGGTCGCGAAGTTGGTGTGGCCGAAGGTGCGCAGCGGGTCGGCGACCAGCAGCTGACCCTGGTAGTTCGCCGCTTCCGCCTCGTACGACGTGTACGGTACGGCGGCGCCGCGGCCGACCACGATCGCCCGGGCGAAGGTGTTGTTGGTTTCGTTGGTCTCGGCCACGACGTTGGTCGCGTCGGCCGTCGCGGTGATCGTCGCGCCGCCGTTGGTCGCCGCCCAGGTGCCGCTGATCGCGACGTTGCTGGTGGCGCCTGCCGCGATCGCCGCGGTGCTGCCGTTCAGCGTCGTACCGCCGACGACGACCCGGGTCACCGAGCCGGCGGCGGACGCCGACGTGCCACGGTTGTTCACCGCGACGGTGAAGCTGACCGCCTGGCCGACCGCGGGGTTGGCCGGGTTGGTGGTGATCCCGGTGATCTGGAGGTCGGGGCCAGGCGCCTGCGTTATCACCAGTTGCGTGGGTGCCGTGAAAGAGTTGTTGTCGTTGTTCTGCTCGACGACCGTGTTGGTCGGGTCGACCACCGCGCCGACGGCGTACGAGCCCTGGGCGCGGGTGCCGGCGTTGAAGGTGACCGTGGCCGAGGCGCCGGCGGCAAGGGCACCGACTGGGGAGCTGCCGACGACCGTGCCGCCGAGGGTGAAGTTGACCGTGCTCGCGGGAGCAGCGGCCGAGCCGATGTTGCGGACGGTCGCGGAGAGCGTGACCGGGCTGGTCTCGCTCGGGGTGGCCGGCGTCCAGGACAGGTCGCTGACGACCAGGTCCGGGTTCGGTGCGGCGGTCCCGACGACCTGGAGCTCGGCGACCTGGCCGCCGGGCGCGCCGGTGTTGCTGAAGAAGTGCAGCCGCAGGTCGGCGACGCGGCCGCTGACCGGGATCTCGACGGTGTTCTGCGCGGACGGGTTGAAGACGTGGTTCGCCCGGCCGGACAGGGAACTGAAGGTGGTCGCGTTCTGCTCGCGGCCGAGCACCTCGAAGTTCTGGGTGCGCTGGCCCCAGGCCTGGTCGGGGTTCAGCTTGACCACGACCGAGCTCACGTCGGCGTTCGAGCCGAGCTTGACGGTCAGCGTGGCCGGGAAGCCGTTGGACTCCCAGTACGTCGCGACGTTGTTGTCGTTGGCGTTGGCGGCGACGAAGCTGTGCACCGCGGACGACGCCTCGATCGGCTTGCCGGTCGCGAGGTTGGTGCCGCCGCCCTGGCCGGCCCGGCGGACCCGGTTGCTGTCACCGGACTCGTTGCCGGCAGCATCCTTCGCGCGGACGAAGTACTCGACGGTCGCCGAGGACGGCTGGTTGTCGGTGTAGCTGAGCACGCTACCGGCGACCGTCGTGACGACGGTGTTGTTGCGGTAGACGACGTAGCCGGTGACGCCGACGTTGTCGGTGGCAGCGGTCCAGGCGAGCCGGAGCTGGCCGGTCGCGGGCTCAGTCAGGGTCAGGTTGCCGGGCGCGGTCGGGCTCTGGGTGTCGCCGGTGTCCGGGCCGTGCACCTCGAACTCGGACAGCTGACCGGCGGGCCAGCCGGTGTTCGCGGTGATGTTCAGCCGGACGTAGCGCAGGCTGGTGGCCGGGAACGTGATCGTCACCGTGTTCGCGTTGGCCGGGCTGAAGCCGTAGCCGGTGCTGGTGACGACATCCCGGTACGACGTTCCGTCGGTGCTGCCCTGCACGGACAGGGTCTGCGTGCGAGCGCCCCAGGAGGACGGCAGCTTGAGCACGAGCCGGTCGACGCTCTTCGCGGCGCCGAGGTCGGCCCGCAACCACTGCGGGAACTGGTTGTTGTAACTCTCCCAGTACGAGTTCTGATTGCCGTCACCGGCGTTCGTGGCCGGGTACTCCCCCAGTTGGCTGCTCGCGGACAAAGTCCGTGGGAGCGCAGCCGCGGGGGCGGCGGCTGCGGTCTGGGCGGTCTGGGCGGTGTCGGCGGTCTCGGTGGTGACGGTCGCGGAGGCGATGGCCGGTGTGGCACCGGCGAGGATCAGGGCTGCGGAGAGCAGGCCGCCGATCAGCCGCCTGCGGGGCTGACTCCGTTTCATGGACGTCCTCAGGTCTGGGCGGGGAACTGCAGTCGGAGCTACGTAACTTGCGCTTGTATGCCAACTTCTTGCGCCGTAGTAGCCAAAGCTTGCAGTCGCCGACGCGGTTCGTCAACGGTTCGTCACGATCGGCGCACGACGAGGGACGTGGAGCAGGCGTTCAGGCCCCTGACCGATGAGTTCTCCCGGGGTTGCTCGTCTGAACATTGGAAAGACAACCCCGGAAGGACGTTCTCGATGGCCAAGATCCTGTACTCCGTCTCCATGTCGCTCGATGGCTACATCGCCGGCCCCGGAGGCGACATGTCCTGGCTCACCGCCCACCTGGGCCCGAACCCGCTGGTCGACGAGCTGATCGGCGACATCGGCGCGCTGCTGGTCGGCGCCACGACGTACCGCGGCGACGATCCGCACAAGAACGACGAGAACGCCGGCCAGGCCTTCGGCGGCGGCTGGGACGGGCCGCAGTACGTGGTCACGCATCACTCACCCGCCGACTCCCCGGGTGTCTACTTCGTGCCCGACGTACTCACCGGACTGGCGGCGGCCGAAGCCGCGGCTGGTGACCGCTACGTCAACGTGCTCGGCGCGGACATCGCCCGCCAGTGTCTCGAGGCAGGCCAGCTCGACGAGGTCCTCACCATCGTCGTACCGGTCCTCCTCGGCGACGGGACACGGCTGTTCCACCACCCTGGCGGTCGCACGGTCCAGCTGGAACGCCTGCACCACAGCGCCGTTCCCCAGGCGACGAATCTGTGGTTCAGAGTCCTCAGCTGACCGGAACGACGCGGATCCAGCCCTCGGAGACAAGGACCGGTTCCATGCCGACCGCCAGGTAGAGGCCGAGCGCGGGCGTCGGGTTGTTGGTGTCGACGTCGAGCATCGTGCCGGAGCGGCGCGCGGCCGCGTCGTGGGCGAACGCGTCCTGTAGCAGGAACCTCGCCAGCCCGCGCCCGCGGAACTCCTCCAGCACACACAGCATGCCGACGTACCCGCAGTCGTCGGTCTCGAGGTGCGCGTCGGTGCACTTGCGCAGCGCGACCGCGCGACCGTCGACCTCGAGCAGCGTCATCTGGGACCAGTCGAAGGTGGACAGCAGCTCGAGGTACTCGATCCACTCCTCGTGCGGCCGGACGACGAAGCCGAACTGGCCTTGAAAGCATTCGATGATGAGCTCGTGCGCGGTCCACCGGGACGTGTCGTCCCACGCACCCCTCCGGACGACGACACCGGGCGGCGGCGCCGGCATCGCGACCGGTTCATGGTGGTCGATCCGCATCCGGTGGTACGTCGTACCGTTGGTGAAGGAATGGCCGGCCAGCAGAGCACGCTGCGGCTCGTCGGCCCGGTAGACGTCGGTCTCGACGGTGATCTCCGCATGACCGTTCTCCCGGCCCATCTCGCGGGCGCGGTCCATCGTCCGCCCGTACAACCAGGCGGCGACCTCCGGTGTGCGGGACCACACCTGGATGTCGACCACCTGGCGATCCCCCAGGCCGGAGGCGGTCCCGTATCCCACCGGCCGCCCTCCCCCACCGACCACCAGAAACCCGTCGGTCCTCCGGTCGAACCCCGGCTCAACGATCCCCTCGGCCACCTCGGTCACCGTGCCGTCGGCGGACCCGATCAACGCGGAGTTGCAGTCCGCCAGCATCGCGAACAACGCCGCGGCGTCAGCGGGCTCGGGCGGCCGGACGATGTACCCGTCCGGCAGCACGGCGACCGTCGTCATGATTGATCGTTCCGTCGAACAGGCGGCGCCGGAACAGCTCGGTGGAGGTCGGTCGGACGATTGCTGTGAAGAGAATTCACGATGCCCCCTCAGGACACTTGCTAGATGCGTCGGGGGGCACCGAAGTTGCCGATCCGCCGGTGTTTACCAGCTGTGGGCGACGTCGACCACGATGCGGCTGGTGCCGTCGGAGCCGGGGAGGGTGAAGACGCGGAACGGCAGGCGGGCGCGGACGCCGACGCCGATCGTGGTCTCACCTTCGAAGCTGCCTGCGGTCGCGAGTTGCCGGAAGGTCCGGTAGCCGCTCACGTTGGTCAGCTCGTCCGGGTTGCCCGGGTTGTAGGTGCTGCGGCCCGCGTCGTCGTACGAAGGCACCGACAGCACGATCTGCAGCTTCGCGCCGCCGCGCAGCGGCACGATTTCGCCTTGTCCCACGGTGGAAACGTTCTTGACGTACTCCACCCGGAACCACGACGGCTTGCCCTTGACGTCGAACACGACGCGGTCGTAACAGGCGTGCCGCCCGGTCCGGACGCCGGTCAGCGTGCCGGCGCCGCGGTAGGTGCTTGCCTCAGGCAATGAACCCCAGCCGGTCGGGCAGGTGGCGGTGGTGGTGGTGGTGGACGCGCCGGCCAGCGCCGGCACAGCGACCGCGCCCACCGGTACGGCGGCGACGGCCAGGATCGCGACGAGCGTGCGGATCGGTTGACGGTTGATGCGGATGGATTTCATGAGCTGTCCCCCCTTAAGAGACAACTGTTAGATGCCTCCGCCAGAAACGAAGTTCACCGATCGCGCCGACCACCTTCAGTAGTCGGCCGCCGCCGAAAACATGACCGGCCGTACGTCGACGCCCGCGCCGTCCCGGGTCGCCTCGGGCAGCAGTCCGGCGAGCTCGACGGCCCGATCCGGGGAGTCGACGTCGAGCAGGTAGAAGGCATGGATCGGAGCCCCCGGCGAACCGAGCACGGTGCCGAGCGAAGGGTCGGCCAGCGTCTGCCCGTCGACCAGTTCGCCGGCCTCCTGCGCCGCGCGGCGGAAGGCCGTGTGATCCGGCGGATCGAGCTGGTCGGCGGCGTGCAGGATCACCAGGTACTTCATGGCGCGGCTCCGATCGTCAGGTGCTGTCACTGACCAGTCGATGCCGCGATGCTGGTTTTGACATCATCGGCCCATGATCTTGTCGACCGAGCGGTTGGTGCTGCGCAGGTTCCGGGACGACGACGCCGCGGCGCTGGCGGCGTACCGATCGATGCCGGAGGTCGCGCGCTACCAGTCGTGGGACGCGCCGTACCCGCTGGAGAAGGCGATCGAGACCGTGCGGTTGTACGCCGGGGGCGATCCCGAGCAGCCCGGCTGGTTCCAGTACGCGATCGACCTGGACGGCGTCCTGATCGGCGACATCGGACTGAACCTGGACGAGACTCTGCGCCAAGCCGAGCTCGGCTTCACGCTGGCGCCGGCGTACCAAGGCCAGGGCTATGCGTCCGAAGCGGTCGGCGCGCTGCTCGATCACCTGTTCACGCAGCGGAACCTCCACCGGGTGTCGGCCGAGTGCGACGCCCGGAACGTCGCGTCGGCGCGGCTGCTGGAGCGACTCGGCTTCCAGCGCGAGGGACTGCGACGAGCGGCGAGCTGGTGGAAGGGCGAGTGGACCGACGACCTGCTCTTCGGCCGCCTGCACCCGGACTGGCCTACCGAGTAGTCCCGCGCACGGCCCAAGCCCTGGCGGTCAACGAGATCGTCCCGTCCGACTCGACCGGAAGCCTTTCCTGCAAGGCGTCCCGGATCTTCGACCGAGTCGTCTCGTCGACCGTGCTCAGGTACGCCGGCGCCGCGCCCTGCCCGCCGAGGAACGGCGTCCAGTAGTCCTCGAACGACGTGAACACCGTCGGTACGACGATCCCGCGGCTGGCCACCTCGCCGAACCCGGCGCCGGTGAACATCTCCTCCAACGCGTCCGGCCGGCAGAACGGGAACCTGGTGCCCTCGTCCAGGTCACGCCGCGCGGGATCGACCTCGCCCGCGACCTCCCAGAAGTACTTCATCAGCTGCATGCCCTCGGCGTAGTCCCACACGTACGCCGCGACGACGTCGCCGATCTCACCGAGCCGGCGCAGCAGCCGGTCGCGATCCGGCACGAAGTTCAGCACCAGGCCGGACACCGCGACGTCGAAGGACGCCCCGGGCAGGTCGTCGGCGTCACGGACCTCGAAGGACGCACCGGGCACCGTCCGCCGCGCGTACTCGAGGAACCCCTCCGACCGATCCACCCCCAGCACGTACGCCGGTGCGGCGTCCCGCACGATCGTGCTGGTCAGCGCACCCGTCCCGCAGCCGACATCCAGCCATCGGCGCCCGGCCGGCTGATCCAGCCACGCCACGAACTCCGTCGCGACCAGCCGGCTCCAGCGCCCGACGTACGGCTCGTACTGCTCCCCACTCGCCCATCGCTCCATCCCGGCAGGTTAGGGCTCACGCGCGGACGGCGGGAAGGGTTACGCCGGTCAACTCCTCGGCCGTCGTCCAGAGCCGGGCCGCGACGTCCTCGTCGAGCGCACGCCGCGGGATCCTGGCGAGCTTGGTCGGCCCGACCATCTCGAACCAGCGCGAGGGACCGTAGTACGCGCCGGACACCGCGTCCGGGCCGGCCGCGGCGACCAGCAGCGGTTCGGTCCCCTGCTCGACGTCCTGGGTCGGCGTCAGGTCGAAACGCATCATCAACCGATCCGCCAGGGAGGGCCTGTCCCGGCCGAGGCTCGGGCCGGCGGACTGCAGATTGGTCCGCGTGATGCCCGGATGCGCGATCGTGCTCAGCAGTGGCCAGCCGCGCTCGGCGGCGATCACGGCGAGCCGCCGGCCCATGATCAGATCGGCCAGCTTCGACTGCGAGTACGCCCGGATGCGACGGTACCGCCGCTGCCACTGCAGATCGTCGAACTCGATCCGGCCGAAGTTCGCCATCCCGCTGCTCATCGTCGCGACCCGCGGCGCCGGCGCCGCGAGCAGCAGCGGCAGCAGCCGCAGCGTCAGCGCGAACGGACCGAGGAAGTTCGTCCCGAACTGCAGCTCGAAGCCGTCGGCGGTCAGCATCCGCTCCGGCGGAATCATCACTCCGGCGTTGTTGATCAGCACATCGAGCGGTACGCCGTCTGCGATCAGCTCGTCGGCGAAAGCGCGCACGGAGTCGAGATCGGCCAGGTCGAGCCGGCGGATTTCGAGCTGTGCGCCGGGATGCCGAGCCAGGATCTCGGCGCGGGCGGCCTCGCCCTTGGCGGGAGTGCGGACCGCCATCACCACCCGCGCGCCGGCCGCGGCCAGTCTCCGCGCGGCCTCCTTGCCGGTGCCGCTGTTTGCGCCGGTGACGACGAAGTACTTGCCGGACTGATCGGGGACCTCGTACATGGCGGGCTCCTTAAAAGACTGCCGGTCTGTTGTCTTCGACGCTAACAGACCGTTGGTCTGATCACAAGAGACCGGCGGTCTGTAGACTGCGGGCATGACCTTCCAGCGAGCGCGCAGCGAGGAGCAGCGGGCCGAACGCCGGCGGGCGATCCTGGCGACGGCGACCGCGATGCTGGCCGAGCAGCCGGTCGCCGAGCTCACGCTGAACGAGCTGAGCCGCCGGGTCGGCCTGGCGAAGTCGAACGTGCTGAACTACTTCGAGTCGCGCGAAGCCGTGCTGCTGGAGTTGATGAACGCCGAGACGGCCGCCTGGCTGACCGAGTTCGAGGCCGCGCTGGCCGGCATCGACCCGGCACGTCCGGCCGCCGAGCGGGCCGAGTCGCTGGCGAGCACGATGACGGAGACGCTGACCGCGCGGCCGATGCTGTGCGAGCTGATCAGCGCGCAGGCGGCCGTCCTGGAGCGCAACATCTCGACCGACGTCGCGCTGAACTTCAAGCGGGCCGCCATCGGGCACTCCCAGCGGATGACGGCGGCCATCCTGGCCGCCGTACCGGAACTGGGCGAGCAGGGCACCGTCAACTTCGTCGCCTCCGGGGCGCTGCTGGCCGGGGCGCTCTGGACGCACTCCCGGCCACCGGCGGCGATCCTCGCGGCGTACGAGGCCGCGCCGGAGCTCACCGCCTTGCGGGTCGAGTTCGAGCCCGCCCTCCGGACCGCCCTGGACAGCCTGATCTTCGGACTGCTGCCGCGCTGACTAGGGCAGGTAGTAGTTCGGGTTGGGCAGCTTGAAGGTGCGGTCGGCGTAGCCACCCTTCAGGTCGGAGTACTGGTCGCCGAAGTTCGCGACGATGTCGTAGCCGAGCGACTCGATGTGCGCGCGGGTCGCGGCCTTGTAGTGGATCGTCGTACAGGCGCCGTTCGGGTCCCCCGCACAGGCCTGCTTCAGGTACGCCGGGTAGTCGGCGACGGCCGGCTTGGTGAACAGGCCGTCCTCGCCACCGCGCAGGGTGGTCGGCTTCGGGTAGCCCGCGTCGACGCCGACGCCGTCTGCGGTCAGGTTGCCCAGCGTCGCCTGCTCCTGCGCCGCACCGCGACCGGTGAGGAAGAAGATCGCATAGCCCTCGCGCTCGGCCGTCTTCACCAGGTCGACCATGCCGGGCACCGCCGGGAACTTCTGCTCCAGCACGTACTGGCCGTTCGTCGCCGGGTTGAACGCCCAGTTGCTGGCGAGCTCGTAGTTCCAGGTCGCCAGCGCGGTGTCGTCGACGTCGAGCAGGATCGCCTTCGTGCCGCGGGTGTGCGGCCGGGCCGAGATCCAGCGCTTGCCGTCGGCCGCAACATCCCTCGCCTCCCGGGCGTAGTTGCTGTCCGCCGCGAACGTCCCGGTACCGAGCGGGTCGCCGTAGTAGTTCCGCAACTGCTGCCGCAGGACGTCGATGTTGGTGACCTGGCGCTCGGTCCGCGGCGTCGAGGTCTGGATGGCCGGCTGCTGGGCCGCAACCCCGGCCGAGTAGGCGACTCCACCGACGACCGCGACACCGGCGACGGCCGCGACCCCGGTCAGCACCAGCCGGCGCCAAGAACGGTGAACCATGATGTGCCTCTCGCGAGAAATATTGCTGACCAATGCAAAATAGCCCCGCCGGCCGGCCGCTGTCATCCACTCTCTGAGACCGGCGGAAACCTGCCAGACGACGAGCTAGATTTCCCGGTGCTGACAGGAGTCTTTCGAGGGGTGGCTGATGACCTGCGCTGCTGAGCTGGCGCCCGCGCGACCGTTGTGGTCGTCCAACTTCCGGTTCTACTTCGGGGCCCGGACGACGTCGCTGCTCGGGGACGCGATGATCCCGGTCGCGCTGTCGGTCGGCGTACTGCAGGCCGGGTACGGCGCGACCGGGGTCGGCTACGCGCTCGGCGCCTGGCTCGCGGCGGTCGCGTTGTGCATGTTGTTCGGCGGCGTGCTGGCCGACCGGTTCACGCCGCGGCGGATGATGGTCCTGGCCGACTTCGCGCGGTTCGCGTTGCAGGCGATCACGGCGGTGCTCTTCGCGGTCGGTACGCCGTCGCTGGTCCTGATCGTGGCGCTGCAATTCCTCAGCGGGGCGGCCACCGCGATGTTCCAGCCGGGCGTCGCGAGCATGGTCCCGCAGGTCGCGGACGACGTGCAGCGGGCCAACGGCACCTTGCGGATCGCCGAGTCGATGGCGGGGGTGCTCGGCCCGGCGCTGGCCGGCGTACTGGTCAGCATCTCCGGGCCCGCCGTGGTCTTCGCGATCTACGCGGCGACGTACGCCGTCAGCGGCGCGTGCCTGCTCGCGCTGAAGCTCGACACCGCCCCGGCCGCCGCCGGCGCATCCTTCGTCAGCGAGCTGGTGGAGGGCTGGCAGGCCTTCCGGGCCCGCACGTGGCTCTGGTCCGTGATCGCGATCTTCGGCCTGTACGGGTGCTTCGTCGTCGGCGTCTCGCTGCCGATCGGTGCCGAACTGGTGATCGACCACCTGAACTCGACCGCTCTCGGCCTCGGCCTGGCCGCGTTCGGCGCCGGCGGGGCGATCGGCGGCACGGTGGCCATCCGCGTCCGCCCCCGGCATCCGCTGGCCGCCGGCTCGATCGGGTGGGCGCTGTTCGCCATCTATCCCCTGGTCCCCGCGCTGAACCCGAGCCTGCCGGTCCTGATGGCCGGCTGGGCGGTCGCCGGCGCGGGCATCGCGTTCTGGTCGGTGCTGTGGTCGACGACCGTGCAGACCCAGGTCCCGCCGGAGCTGCTCAACCGCGTCTACGCGTACGACGTCGCGGGTTCGCTCGTCACGATGGCCCTCGGCCGTACCCTCGCCGGCCCGCTGGCGGGGATCACCGGCACGGTCCCGCTGATGGTGTCGTCCGCGATCCTCGGGGTGTTCTGCGCCGCGCTGCTGCTCGTCGTACCGGCTACTCGGCGGCTTCGGGTGCGCTGAACTTCCGCACGTACCGGTGGCACGGGACGGGGATCGTGCCGCCGTCGACCGCGGCCTGGTAGTCGAAGGCGCCGGCGTCGGTCCAGCCGGAGCGTTCGTAGAAACGGCGAGCCCGGTCGTTGCCGGTGGCAACGGCAAGCCAGGCGGCGGGATGCCCGGCGGCTTCGACCTGCCGTTCCGCTTCAGCGAGCAGCACACCGGCGACCCCTGAGCCCCGGTGATCGCGCGAGACGTAGACCTGCTCGACCTCGTCGCCTGCGACGATCACGAACCCGGCCACCACCTCGGCCGGTGTTTCGGAGGAGGCGGCCGTGGCGTCGACGACCGCGACGGTCGTCTCGGCGACCCGCTCCCTGGCCCGGCTCCAGAACGTGTCCTTCGTCCGGACCGCCGCCAGCTCGTCCGGGACGTTGCCGTCGTGACCGTCGTGCCAGCCCGTGTGCCAGATGGCGGCGACGGCCTCTGCGTCGGCAGGGGTGGCGGGGCGCACTCTCATGCGCCCCACCGTCGCATCTACTGGGGGTCGTAGGCCAGGTTCGGTCGCAGCCAGCGCTCGATCTCGGCCACTTCCAGACCCCGGCGCTTGGCGTAGTCCTCGATCTGGTCCTTGCCGAGCCGGCCGACGCTGAAGTAGCGCGCGGACGGACTGGCGAAGATCAGGCCGGACACCGCCGCGGCCGGCGTCATCGCGTACGACGTGGTCAGGCCGAGGCCCAGCTTGTCGGCCTCGATCAGCTCGAACAGTTCCTTCTTCTCGCTGTGGTCCGGGCTCGCCGGATATCCCAGCGCGGGCCGGATGCCCCGGAACCGCTCGGCGTGCAGGTCCTCCAGCACCGGGTCGGCGTCCGGCTCGAACCAGGCCTTGCGGGCCTCCAGGTGGATCCACTCCGCGAACGCCTCGGCCAGCCGGTCGGCCAGGGCCTTGACCATGATCGCCCGGTAGTCGTCGTTCTTCGCCTCGTACGCCGCCGCCAGTTCCTCGGCGCCGTGGATCGCGACCCCGAAGCCACCGAGGTGGTCGCCGGCGGGCGCGACGTAGTCGGCCAGGCAGCGGTTGTGCCGGCCGGCCGGCTTCTCGGTCTGCTGGCGCAGCATCGGGAACGACACCCCGAGCCCGTCCAGGACGATGTCGTCACCCTCGCTGTGCGCGGGCCAGAAACCGTACGCGCCCTCGGCCCGGAACGACCCCTCGGCGATGATCTGGTCCAGCAGCGTGTTCGCGTCGTCGAACAGCTCGCGCGCGACCGGCTGCTCCAGGATCGCCGGGTACTTGCCCTTCAGCTCCCAGGCCAGGAACAGGAACTGCCAGTCGATCATCGCCCGCAGCGTCTCGATGCTGGGCGACTCCCGGCGCAGACCGGTGAAGGCGGGCACCGGCAGTTCGCCGTACTCGACCGGTTCGGCGTTGGCACGGGCCTGCTCGAGCGTCAGCAGCGGCGCGCGCTGCTTGTTCGCGTGCTGCTCGCGCAGCCGGTCCTGGTCCTCACGGTTGCTGATGGCAAGGGCCGCGGACCGGTCGTCGTCGAGCAGGTCGGAGACCACGCCGACCACCCGGGACGCGTCCAGCACGTGCACGGTGGTCTGGTCGTACGCCGGGGCGATCCGGACCGCGGTGTGCTGCTTGGACGTGGTCGCGCCGCCGATCAGCAGCGGCAGCTTCATCCCGCGCCGCTGCATCTCCTCGGCGACCGTGACCATCTCGTCGAGCGACGGGGTGATCAGCCCGGACAGGCCGACCGCGTCCGCGCCGACCTCGATCGCGGTGTCGAGGATCTTGCCGGCCGGCACCATCACGCCGAGGTCGATCACCTCGTAGTTGTTGCAGCCGAGCACCACGCCGACGATGTTCTTGCCGATGTCGTGCACGTCGCCCTTGACCGTGGCGAGCACGACCTTGCCCTGGCCGCGCACGTCCTCGGCGCGGCCCTCCTGGCGGGCCAGCTCCTTCTCGGCCTCCATGAACGGCTCGAGGTAGGCGACCGAACGCTTCATCACCCGGGCGCTCTTCACCACCTGCGGCAGGAACATCTTGCCGGCCCCGAACAGGTCGCCGACGATCTTCATGCCGTCCATCAGCGGACCCTCGATCACCTCCAGCGGCCGGGCGAACTGCTGCCGGGCCTCCTCGGTGTCGTCCTCGATGAAGTCGACGATGCCGTGCACCAGGGCGTGCGACAGCCGCTCCTGGACCGTGCCCTCGCGCCAGCTCAGGTCGACCTCGCGCTGGGTGCCCTTGCCCTTCACGTTCTCGGCGAACGAGACCAGCCGGTCGGTGGCGTCGTCGCGCCGGTCGAAGATGACGTCCTCGACCAGCTCCAGCAGGTCCTTCGGGATGTCCTCGTAGACCGCCAGCTGACCGGCGTTCACGATGCCCATGTCCAGGCCGACCTGGCCCGCGTGGTACAGGAACGCCGAGTGCATCGCCTCGCGCACGATGTCGTTGCCGCGGAACGAGAACGACAGGTTCGAGATGCCGCCGCTGATGTGCACGCCCGGACAGCGCTGCTTGATCAGCGGCAGCGCGTCGATGAAGTTCTTGGCGTAGCCGTTGTGCTCGGACATGCCGGTGGCCACGGCCAGCACGTTCGGGTCGAAGATGATGTCCTCGGGCGGGAAGCCGATCCCGGTGAGCAGGTCGTAGGCCCGCCCGCAGATCGCGACCTTGCGCTCGACGGTGTCGGCCTGGCCCTGCTCGTCGAAGGCCATCACCACCGCGCCGGCGCCGTAGTCACGGATCCGCCGGGCGCGTTCGAGGAACTCCTCCTCGCCCTCCTTCAGGCTGATCGAGTTGACCACGCCCTTGCCCTGCACGCACTTCAGGCCGGCCTCGAGCACGGTCCACTTCGAGCTGTCGATCATGATCGGGATCCGGGCCACCTCGGGCTCGGTCGCGATCAGGTTCAGGAACGTGGTCATCGCCTGCTCGCTGTCCAGCAGGTCGGCGTCCATGTTCACGTCCAGCAGGTTCGCGCCACCGCGGACCTGCTCCAGCGCCACGTCGACCGCGGCCTGGAAGTTGCCGGACTCGATCAGCCGGCGGAACTTCGCCGAGCCGGTCACGTTGGTCCGCTCGCCGATCATCACGAAGCCGGTGTCAGCGCCGATCTTGAACGGCTCCAGGCCGCTGAACCGGGTGTTGGTCTCCGCCGGCGCGACCGTGCGCGGCTGCTGCCCGCGGACCGACTCGGCGATCTTGGCGATGTGCGCGGGCGTCGTACCGCAACAGCCGCCGACGATGTTGACCAGGCCGGACTCGGCGAACTCGGCGAGCATCCCGGCGGTCTGCTCGGGGGTCTCGTCGTACCCGCCGAAGGCGTTCGGCAGGCCGGCGTTGGGGTGCGAGGCCACGTAGGTGTCGGCGAACCGGGCCAGGTCGGCGACGTGCGGGCGCATCTCCTTCGCGCCGAGCGAGCAGTTCACCCCGACGACCAGCGGCCGGGCGTGCTCGATCGAACTCCAGAACGCCTCGACGGTCTGGCCGGACAGCGTCCGCCCGCTCAGGTCGACGATCGTCACCGAGATCCACAGCGGCAGCTCGGGGGCGACCTCACGGGCGGCGGCGATCGCGGCCTTGCAGTTCAGCGTGTCGAAGATCGTCTCGATCAGCAGCAGGTCGACACCACCGTCGCGCAGCGCCGCGATCTGCTCGGCGTACGCGTCCTTGACCTGCTCGAAGGTCACCGCCCGGTACGCCGGGTCCTCGACCCGCGGCGACAACGACAGCGTGACGTTCAGCGGGCCGATCGAGCCGGCCACGAACTTGCCGCCGGCCTCGTCGGCGGCCTGCCGGGCCAGCCGGGCGCCCTCCAGGTTCATCTCGCGGACCAGTGACTCCAGGCCGTAGTCGGCTTGGCCGATGCTGGTCGCGGTGAAGGTGTTCGTGGTGGTGATGTCGGCGCCGGCGGCCAGGTACTGCCGGTGCACGTCGAGAATGACGTCCGGCCGCATCAGGTTCAGCAGGTCCGGGTCGCCGGTGACGTCATGGGTGTGGTCGACGAAGCGATCGCCCTTGTAGTCCTCGGGGGTCAGCTTCGCGCCCTGCAGCATCGTGCCCCACGCACCGTCCAGCACCGCGATGCGCTGGTCGAGCAGGTCTCGCAACGAGCTTGTGGTCACCCTTGGCCTCCAGAAGATCTTCCGGAGGCGCCCTTGCGGTCTACTGACTCAGGACGAGCGTGGCGGGCCTCCGGCCCGTTGCAGCGCCTCTCGACCTGGATCGATCATGCTACCGGCCGGGGCGGCGAGGCAAAGAATCACTGCTCGACAAATGAGACGGCTGTCCACGATGTGTCAGCCTCTTGCGTCAACCGATCAGGGCCTGCAAGGACGGCCCGTACAGGTCCGCGACCAGCTCCGGATCCGCTGTCGCCGCCGGCCCGGTCTTCCGTACGGCGAGCAGCGCGCCCAGGCCGAGCAGGTGCGCGACGATCAGCTCGGCCCGGACGTCGACGTTGTCGCCGTCGAGCCGGTCGGCGAAAGCTTGTACGACCTGACTGCGGAAGCGCTCCCGCATCATCGCCCGCTCGTCGCCGCTCCCGGCGGCGAACACCACCCGGACCAGCAGGTCCGACTCGTTCTCGTGGCGCCACCGCACCAGGGTCAGTACGGCGTGCCGGCCGAGCGACGCGTTCGGCGCTGCCAGCAGCAACTCGGCCGCTTCGCCGAAGTCGGACACGACGTCGAACAGCTGGTCCTTCCCGCCGAAGTGCTTGACGATCAGCGACGCGCTGACCCCGGCGTCGGCGGCGATCCCGCGCAGCGTCACCGCGGCGTACGGCTGCCGGGCGAACGCGCGCCGCGCCGCCAGGAGGATCGAGGTCCGGCCGGCGTCGGTCACGCGCACAGCATGCCCGATCTCCACCAGCCACGCCGAACACGCGAGCGGATGGCCCAATGGAGCACGATCGAAATGGCCCATCCTTCGGAGCCACTCCACGCCTACGGTTGTCGAATGACCGAGCTGCTGACGTGGCGTGCGCGATGAGCCGGATCTTTCTGGCCGGGGCGACCGGGGTCGTCGGGCGGCACCTGCTGCCGCGGCTGGTCGCGGCGGGGCACGAGGTGACCGCGCTGACGCGTCGTACGGCGGACGCGGAGGGGTTGCGGAGTCAGGGGGCGCGGGCGGTGGTGGGTGACGTGTTCGATGCCGACGGCTTGCGATCCGTGGTGGCGGCTGCGGCGCCTGAGATCGTGATGCACCAGTTGACCGACCTGACCGATCTCGACTTCGCGGCGAACGGGAGGATCCGCCGGGTGGGGACGCGGAACCTGGTGGATGCGGCACTGGCGGCGGGCGCTCGGCGGATGGTGGTGCAGAGCATCGCGTGGGTCTACGAACCGGGTGACAGGCCGGCAGGCGAGGAGACACCCCTCGACCTGGCGGCGGAGTCCGAGAGCCGGCGCGGCATGGTCGACGCGGTCGCGACGATGGAACGGATCGCCGGCGAACTTCCCGAGTGGGTCGTCCTCCGGTACGGCGCTCTCTACGGACCCGGCACCTGGTTCGCTCCGGGCGGCTTGAGGAGCACGCAACTCCACGAAGGCTCGCTGGTCGCCGACGCCGACGTCAGCAGCTTCCTGCACGTAGAGGACGCGGCGGCGAGTGCGGTCGAGGCGCTCGACTGGCCGACCGGCGTCGTGAACGTGGTGGACGACGTACCGGCCCCGGCGAGTGAGTGGCTGCCGGTGTTCGCGCGGGCGGTCGGAGCGCCGGCGCCGGAGGTGGTGCGGAAGGAGAGGACCGGCTGGGCCAGGGGTGCGGACAACACGCACGCCCGCAAGAACTTGGGATGGACACCGCTGCACAGTTCGTGGCGGGAGGGATTCGCGCAGACAGCAGCCGGGCCCGGGGGCGCCTGAGGGGGTGGCGCCGGCCGGGCCCGGCTTGTTCGGTCCGCTGCGTGGGGGGAGGCGTCAGCGGACCGGTCCAGTGGTGAGTTCGATGTCGGCGGTGTGCTGCCGACCGGTCTGGTCGATCCAGGTGACGGCGACCTTGTCGCCGGGGTGGTGCGCGTTCAGCGCGGTGGCCAGGGCGTCGGCCGAGTCGACCGCCGTACCGCCGACCTTGGTGATGACGTCGCCGGCCGCCAGACCCGCCTGGGCGGCTTTGCCGTTGGCGACCACGCCGTTGACGACCGCGCCCTGGGTGCCGTTCGCGAGCACCGTGATGCCGAGGATCGGGGAGGCGCCGATGTGCACGTCGGCCGAGGACTGACCGGACTCGATTTGATCGGCGATTGCCATCGCCTGGTTGATCGGGATCGCGAAGCCCTGGGTCGGGGTCGCCGCGTTGCCCTGACCGTCGCCTTGGCTGCCCTGCCCGTCTCCTTGCCCGTCACCCTGGGACTGACCGCCGCCGAAACCGCCGCCGAAACCGCCGTTGCCGAAGCCGGGGTCGCCGGTGCCGAAGCCGGGGTTGCTGGGGTCGGGATTGCTGGGGTCGAACGCCGTCTGCCCGGGCTGGTTCTGGTTGCCGGAGCCGCCCGAGCCGGCGGTGTCGACGCCGACCACCTCGCCGGACGTGTTGGCCAGCGGGCCGCCGGAGTCGCCGGCCTGGATGTTCGCGTCGGTGGCGATCAGGCCGGTCAGGTTCTCCGGGTCCTGCCCGGACTCGTCGGTCGCGGTGATCGCCTGGTTCAGCCCGGTCACCTTGCCGGCCGCGTAGCTCGGCTGCCCGCCGACGCCACCGGCGTTGCCGATCCCGACGACCTGGTCGCCGAGCTTCACGCTGGAGGAGTCGCCGATCTTGGCCGTCTGCAGATCGGAGGCGTCCTTCAGCTTCAGGACGGCGATGTCGTGGTTGTCGTCGTACCCCACGACGCTGGCCTGGTAGGTCTTCCCGTTGCCGACGTCGACCACGCTGATCTGCGTCGCCCCCTGGACGACGTGGTGGTTGGTGAGCACCTCACCGTCCGGCGTCAGCACGATGCCGGTCCCGGCGGCGCGGGCTCCTTCGAAGCCGAGCACGGTGTTCACGTTCACCAGTCCGGGCGACACCTTCGCCGCGACATCGGCCGGGCTCAACACCTGCGCGAGCTGCGAGGAGTGGGCCTGGACGTGCTGATCGATGCCCCAGGCCACCGAACCGGTCACGAGCACCGCGGCTAGACCGAGCGCGCCGATCATCGCCGGCATCCGGCGGCGCCGCTTCGGCGGCTGGTGGAACGGCTGCCCGGGCCACGGACCAGGCTGCGGGTACCCGTACGAGACGTAGCCGGGCGGCGGGTATCCCTGCTGCTGCCAGTGCTGCTGCGGCCCTTGCGGTCCCGGTCCCTGGTACGGCTGCCGCGGCCCCTGGTAAGGCTCCTGCTGCGGCCGCTGCTGCTGGGGCCCCTGCGGCACCGGCCCCTGCTGCTGTCCCTCGTCCATGGTCCCTGCGCCTCCTCAGGCTTCGTTCTTCCTGAGATCGAGTAGACCTCGCCGACCTGAGAACTCCATCGGGCGAATAGAGGAATCAGCTGAGAATCGGGTGTGCTCCGGAACACATCCGAAAGCAGGTGCCGGCGGCAACTATTTCAGCAACCGCCGGACCGCTTCGACGACCGCCCGCCGCCGGATCGCCCGGCCGGGCACCGCGGACTCGAACTCCGGGTTCATCGACGACCAGCTGGTCGCAATGGCCTGCACCAGCGACAGCAACTCGACCGGGCTGAAGTCACTCGCCACAGCGCCGGACCTGAGGACCCGCTCCAGCTCACCGAGCCGATCCGCGTTGACGTCGAGCACGACCTCCAACCGCGCACTGCCCGGCCGCTCCAGCCGGTACCAGACCGCCAGCCGCAGATGCTCGGGGTGCTCCTCGAAGTAGTCGAACACCCGCCCCGCGTACGCCGGCAGGTCCTCCGCGCTGAACCCGACCTCGGCCAGGTAGGCCTCGACGTACGCCGTGAAGACCGCGTCGAACAGCTGGTCCTTGTTGCCGTAGTACGCGTAGAGCATCGCCTTGTTGCAGCCGGCGACCTCGGCGATCCGGTTCACCCGCGCCCCGGCGATGCCGAGCTGGGCGAACTCCTCGGTCGCCGCCACGAGGATCTTCCGCCGGGTCCGCTCGGCATCACGAATCTTGCCCGGCACGTACTCCGGCCGCTGCCGAGCTCGTATCCCGTGTTCCGGTCCGCCACGCTCCATACCGTTCAGCTTACCAACCAACCAGTCGGTTGATTATTCGGTTGCGGGGGTGTTTCCTGGAGGTATCCAACCGGATGGTTAGTTAGCGAAGGCGAGGAAAACAAAAGATGTCCGATGTGATGACCGATGGTGGGCCACGTGACGAGCAGCCGGCGCCGAGCGGCCGGCCGGACCAGCCCAACCACGGCAAGGCGAGCGGCCAGGCCAGCGACCGGGCGAGCGGCCGGCCGGACCAGCCCGACCACGGCAAGACCTGGCTGATCACCGGCAGTTCCCGCGGTCTCGGCCGCGAGCTCGCCCTGGCCGCCCTCGAGGCGGGCGACCGCGTGGTCGCGACCGCCCGTACCCCCGAGCAGCTCGACGACCTGGTCGCGAAGTACGGCGACCGGGTGCGCGCGGTCGCGCTCGACGTAACCGACGCGGCGGCCGCGCGCACCGCGGTCCAGGTCGCACTCGACGCGTTCGGCGGTCTGGACGTGGTGGCCAACGACGCCGGCTACGCGAACAGCGTGCCGATCGAGGAGATGGCCGAGGACGACTTCCGGGCCCAGGTCGAGACGAACCTGTTCGGCGTCGTCAACGTGACCCGGGCGGCGCTGCCGGTGTTCCGCGAGCAGCGCGGCGGCCACTTCCTGCAGTTCTCGTCGATCGGCGGCCGGGTCGGCGGTACGCCGGGCATGGGTGCCTACCAGACCGCGAAGTACGCCGTCGAGGGCTTCAGCGAGGTGCTGAACAACGAGGTCAAGCCGTTCGGCGTGAAGGTGACGATCGTCGAGCCGGGCGCCTTCCGCACCGACTGGGGCGGTTCGTCGATGACGATCCCGCCGGTCGGCCCGGACTACGAGTCCACCGTCGGCGCGATCAACACCTACCGCCGGGACAACGACGGCAAGCAGCCCGGCGATCCGGCCAAGGCAGCCCGGGCGATCGTCGAGGTCGTTGCCCTGGACAACCCACCGCTGCGGCTGTTGCTCGGTAAGGACGCCCTGGAGACCGCCCGCAAGTCGTCGGTCGCGCGCGCCGAGGAAGCCGAGCAGTGGGCCCACGTCAGCACGTCGACGGACTACTGACCCGCCAGGAAGGCATCGATCAGCGCGTTGACCTCGACCGGATTCTCCAGCGCGGCCAGATGAGCGGTGCCTTCCAGTACGGCGAACGTCGCGCCCGGGATCGCGTCCGCCATCACCTGCGTCTCGGCGACCGGGAAGGTCGCGTCCTCACGACCGGCGACGACCAGCACGGGAGCCGTGATCGCGCCGAACAGCTCCCGCTGGTCGGGCCGGCGCGGCACCACACTGGTGACCGCGTGCCGGACCGACCCGACCTCCGCGCGTCGCGCCACATCATTGACGAAGGCAACGACTTCGGGACGGTCGCGCCGGCTGGTCGGTCCCAGGAAGGCGTCGCGGACCGGACCGGCCAATAGACCGCGCATCCCACCCAGCAGCCGAGCGGCCGCGACCAGGACCGAGTATTCGGCCTTGTGCCGCAGGCCGGCCGGCGAAGCAGTCGCGTTCATCAGCACCGCCCGGTCGACTCGATCGGGGTGCAGCGCGGCGAAGGTTCCGCCGATCATGCCGCCCCACGAGTTGCCGACCAGGTGGGCCCGATCGATGCCGAGGGCATCGAGCAGCTGCACCACGACCTGGGCGCATTCGGCGAAGCTGAAGCCCCGGCGCAAGGGACTGCTGCCCCCGTGCCCGGGCGGATCCACCAGTACGACGCGGAACCGGCCGGCGAAGTGCTCCGCCTGGGCGTTCCACAGCGTCCCGTCCATCAGCAGGCTGGGCCAGAACACGATCGCCGGCCCGTCTCCCCCGATCCGAAGGCGAACCCGGCCGAGCACCGTGTCGACGTACTGGTCTTCCATGGGGTGAGACCTTAGGGACCGGCGAGCCGTGCCGCCACAGTGCGGACGTGCTCGGCGACTTCCGGCGGCGAGACGACCTCGAAGGGGAAGCCGACAAGGCCCATCCAGAGCACGAGTTCGTCCAGCGAGTTGGCGCCGGTGCTGACCAGGCAGGTGGTGTCGTCGACGGCCTCGACCGTGGCGACCGACGACGCCAACCGGTCGGCGACCTCAGCCGCCGAGGCCCGGAGGCGAAAGACCGCCTGATAGCGATAGGCCCCGGACGCGATGCCGGCTCCGGTCGCCGCCAGGTCCGGGACCTCGCGCGGAGTGAACCGCGGCCCGGTCGGGATGCGGGGAGTCATCCGGTCCAGGCGATAGGTTCGCCAGTCCTCGCGATCCAGGTCCCACGCCGTCAGATACCACCGCCGTCCGGTGTGGACCAGCCGATGCGGCTCGGTCGTCCGGACGCTCGCCGTACCGGCGTGGGACCGATAGTCGAATCGCAGCCGCTGATGGTCCCGGCAGACCGCGGCCACGGCCAGCAGCACCTCCGGATCGACAACCGCACCCTGAGCAGCCGGTACGGCGACCGACTGCAGCAGCCGGACTCGATGCCGCAGCCGCGACGGCAGGACCTGTTCCAGCTTCGTCAGCGCCCGCACCGACGACTCCTCCAGCCCGGCCACTCCCCCGGCCGCCGACGCGCGCAGACCGATCGCCACCGCGACGGCTTCCTCGTCGTCGAGCAGCAGCGGCGGCAACGACGCCCCGGCGCCGAGCCGGTAGCCCGCGACGCCGGCGACCGCCTCGACCGGGTAGCCGAGGTTGCGCAGCTTGTCGACGTCCCGCCGCACGGTCCGCGCGCCGACGCCGAGCTCGCGCGCCAAGGTCTCGCCGGACCAGTCGCGCGGGGTCTGCAGCAACGAGAGCAGTTTGAGCAGCCGTGCCGAGGTTTCCAACATGTCCAGCAGTCTCCCACCAAGCTAGGACCGAAGCTGACCTAGCCAGGTGACAGAGTCGAAGACATGACGATCACTCCGTTCCGTATCGACATCCCGCAGGCCACCCTCGACGACCTTCAGCGCCGGCTCACCGAGGCCCGGCTGCCCGCTCCCCTGCCGGGCGACGGCTGGGACACCGGCGTACCGGTGAGCTGGCTGAGCGAACTGGTCGGCTACTGGCGCGACGACTACGACTGGCGCAAGGCCGAGCAGCGGCTGAACGAGTTCCCGCAGTACACGACCGAGATCGACGGGCAGCGGATTCACTTCCTGCACGTCCGGTCGGCCGAGGAGGACGCGTTGCCGCTGCTGCTCACCCACGGCTGGCCCGGCTCGTTCGTCGAGTTCGTCGACCTGATCGGCCCGTTGACCGACCCGGTCGCGCACGGCGGCACAGCGGCCGACGCGTTCCACGTGGTGATCCCGTCGCTGCCCGGGTTCGGGTTCTCGACGCCGATCGCGAGCAGCGGCTGGACCATCGAGCGGACCGCGCGCGCGTGGGCCGAACTGATGAGCCGGCTGGGCTATCAGCGGTACGGCGTACAGGGTGGTGACCTCGGCGGAGCGGTGTCGCCGGCCGTCGCGCGGGTCGATCGCGGCCGCGTCGTAGGCGTTCACGTGAACGGCGGGCCTGAGCTGCCGCCGTTCCCGCTGCCTGACGAGGAGCTGGTGACGCTGACTCCGGTCGAGCAGGACCGGGTCGCGCGGGTCGGCGAGTTCATGCAGGAGCAGTTCGGCTACATCGCGATCCAGTCGACCCGGCCGCAGGCGCTGGCGTACGGGCTGGTCGACTCGCCGGTCGGGCAGCTGGCCTGGATCATGGACAAGTTCCGCGAGTGGACGTACCCGCGGACCACGCTGCCGGAGCAGGTCGTCGACCGCGACACGCTGCTGACCAACGTGATGATCTACTGGCTGACGGGTTCGGCCGGCTCGGCGGCGTACGTCGGTTACGCCCAGGGCGGCGCGTGGGGCGAAAAGCCGGAGAACTCCGGTGTCCCGACCGCGGCGATCGTCTTCGCGCACGACGTCGGCGTCCGCCGGTACTGCGAGCAGCAGCACACGATCGTGCGCTGGACCGACGTCGACCGGGGCGGGCACTTCGCCGCACTGGAGGAGCCGGACCTGCTGCTCGCCGACGTGCGCGAGTTCTTCGCCGGACTGCGCTGAACCGCGAACGGGCGGACCCCGGCCGGGGTCCGCTCGTCGGCAGTCGTCAGGCGCGTTCGAGGATGACGATCGGGATCTCGCGGT